>NZ_JAUUDS010000010.1 GCF_030678875.1 Sphingomonas aurea
CACCGCCGCCCAAGGCGAAGGTCGCGCCCGCCAAGCCGGCACCGGCACCGGCACCGGTCGCTCCGGCGCCGGTGCCGGTCGACACCAGCGCCTGGCTGTACAAGGGCAGCGATATCGAGCCCGATGCGGCGTGGAGCTTCGGCACCCTGCCCAACGGCCTGCGCTATGCCGTGCGGCGCAACGGCGTGCCGCCGGGGCAGGTGTCGGTCCGCGTCGCGATGGACGTCGGCTCGCTCTACGAGAACGAGGCGGAGCGCGGCTACGCGCATTTCATCGAGCATCTGTCGTTCCGCTCCTCCGCCTATGTCGCCGATGGCGAGGCGAAGCGGGTGTGGCAGCGGCTGGGCGCGACCTTCGGCTCGGATTCGAACGCGTCGACCACCCCGACCCAGACGCTCTACAAGCTCGACCTGCCATCTGCGACCGAGGCGGGGCTGGACGAGAGCCTGCACATCCTGTCGGGGATGATGGCGGCGCCGATCCTGAACGACAAGGCGGTCGATGCCGAGCGCTCAATCGTGCTGGCCGAGCGGCGCGAGCAGCCGGGGCCGCAGGTCCGCTTCCAGGACGCGCTGCGCGAAACCTTCTTCGCCGGCCAGCTGCTCGCCGACCGCTCGCCGATCGGGACCGAGAAGGCGCTGACGACGGCGACGGGTGCGTCGATGAAGGCGTTCCACGACCGCTGGTATCGCCCCAGCCGCGCCGTCGTGATCGTATCGGGCGACATGGACCCGGCGCTGCTCGCGCGGCTGGTCGTCAAGAACTTCGCCGGGTGGAAGCCGAACGGACCCGACGTGCCGGCACCCGATTTCGGCAAGCCCGATCCGACCAAGCCGCCGACCGCGACTTTGGTCGAGCCCGGCCTGCCCTCGATCGTCGCGACCGCGGTACTGCGCCCGTGGCAGTTCAACGCCGACACCATCCTGTTCAACCAGAAGCGGATGGTCGACACCGTCGCCGCGCGGCTGGTCGGCCGCCGGCTGGAACAGCGTGCGCGGGCCGGGGGCAGCTTCCTGCAGGCGTCCGTCTCGCTCGACGACGAGTCGCGCTCGGCCAACGGCACCTTCACCACCATCATCCCCGTGGGCGACCAGTGGGAAGCGGCGCTGAAGGACGTGCGCGCTGTGGTCGCCGACGCCGTCGCGACCGCGCCGACGCAAGGCGAGATCGACCGCGAACTGGCCGATTACGACACGATCCTGCGTACGACCGTCGAGACGTCGCGCGTCGAGGCGGGCGGCAAGCAGGCCGACGACATGGCCGGCGCACTCGATATCCGCGAGACGGTGACCTCGCCGGCGACCTCCTATGCGATCTTCAAGGATGCGCGTGCCAAGGGGATGTTCACCCCCGCGACCGTGCTCGCCTCGACGAAGCGGATCTTCCAGGGCGATGCCACCCGCGCGCTGGTCAACACGCCGACGCCTGAGGCGGGGGTCGCGGAAAAGCTGGCGGCGGCGCTGAAGGCGGACGTGTCGGGCCTGGCCGGCACACGCCGGGTCCAGTCCGACGTGACCTTCGCCGACCTGCCGGCGCCCGGCGCGCCCGGCAAGGTGACGGTGCGCCAGTCGATGCCCGAGATCGGGCTGGAGCGGGTGACCTTCGCCAATGGCGTGCGCCTACTGGTGTTCTCCAACCCGGCGGAAACCGGCCGCGTCTATGTCCGCGTCCGCTTCGGCGGCGGCTATGGCGAGCTGCCGGTCGACAAGGCCAGTCCCGCCTGGGCGGGCGACAGCGCGCTGATGGAGAGCGGCGTCGGCAAGCTCGATCAGGACGATCTGGAGCAGCTGACCGCCGGGCGGCGGATCGGGCTGGACTTCGGGATCGATGACGACGCGTTCCTGCTCGGCGCGATGACCTCGCCGGCCGATTACCAGGACCAGCTGAAGCTGATGGCGGCCAAGCTCGCCCATCCCGGCTGGGACCCGGCGCCGATCGCACGGGCGCGGGCGGCGGCGCAGGCGGCGCAGGCCGGCTACGACGCCTCGCCCTCTGGTGTGCTGGGCCGCGATCTTGACGGGCTGCTGCGCAGCGGCGACCCGCGCTGGACCTCGCCGACACCCGCGCAGATCGCCGGCCTGACGCCGAAGAACTTCAAGAAGCTGTGGCAGCCGCTCCTCGCCTCCGGGCCGATCGAGGTAATGGTGTTCGGCGACGTGAAAACCGACGAGGCGGTGCAGGCGGTCGCGGCCAGCTTCGGGGCGATGAAGCCGCGGCGCGACGACAGCCACCAACCGCGCCCGCCCGCCTTCCCGGCGCACAACACGACGCCGGTGATCCGCACCCATGACGGCGCCGACAATCAGGCGGCGGCGGTGATCGCCTGGCCGACCGGCGGCGGCATCGCCGAGATCCGCACCAGCCGCCAGCTCGACGTGCTCGCCCAGATTTTCTCGGACCGGCTGTTCGAGCGGCTGCGCCAGGGCACCGGCGCCAGCTATAGCCCGTCGGTCAGCAGCGACTGGCCGGTCGGCATGACCGGCGGCGGCCGGATGGTCGCGATCGGTCAGGTCGCGCCGGAGAATGTCGACCTGTTCTTCCGCCTGTCGCGCGAGATCGCGGCGGACCTCGCCAAGAACCCGGTCAGCGCCGACGAGCTGGAGCGTATCCTGAAACCGATGCAGCAGCAGTTGCTACGCGCCTCGACCAGCAGCCAGTTCTGGCTGAACCAGATGGGCGGCGGCAGCTATGACCCTCGCCGCCTGACCGCGATCCGCTCGCTCGGAACCGATCTGGTGGGTACGACGCCGGCCGACATCCAGGCACTGGCCGCGCGCTATCTGCGGCCGGATACCGACTGGACGATGGCGGTGGTGCCGAAGGCGAAGGCCGCCGCACGCTGAATCGCTTGCTCACATACCGTCGCGCGTGCTGATGTCGCGGTGGGGTTTGACAGGGGAGGGGCGTGGTGTTTCGATCGTTTTTGACGATGCTGGCTGTCGGCGCTGTGGCGCTGCCGTCGTCGGTAACCGCGCAGGATGCGGCGACCACGCCGACGGACAGGGCGACGATCGTCGTGACCGGGCGCAGCAAGGCCGAGAAGGAGCGTGTGAGCGCCGCCGTCCGGGCGATGGCGCAGCAGCGCGATCGTAACGAGCCGGTCGGGCGCTTCGCCGCTCCGATCTGCTTCGCCACCGCCGGATTGCCGCAGGACCTCCTGGCGAGCATCGCCGATCGCGTCATTGCGGATGCGCAGCTTGCGGGATTGCAGCTGGCCGGCGACGGTTGCCGGCCCAACCTGCTGCTGATCTTCGTGAACGACGGTCGTGCCGACATGGATTGGCTGCGCACCAAGCATTCCGACTGGTTCTGGCGGATGGACCTGGCCGACATCCACCGCATCGTCGAGGAGCCGGGTCCCGTCCACGTCTTTACGGCGAGCGAGATCGTAAGCCGCGACGGCGAGCGGATGAGCGTCGATCCCCAGACCGACGTGCCGCAGCTGAACGTGTCAATCTCCTCGAACATCGTCCTGCCGGTCCGCCGCGACATCCAGGCGTCGATCATGCTGATCGACCGGGTAGCGGTGCCGGGGCGCACGGCGATCCAGATCGCCGATTACGCCGCGCTGCGCACGCTGGCGATGATCCGCCCGCAGCCGGTGCAGGGCATCGACACCATCATGTCGCTGTTCAATCCGACATCCGCGTCGCCGCCGGCGGAGATGACCGCGTTCGACCGCGGGTATCTGAAGGCGCTGTATGCCGGCGCCGGGAACGAGCGCGCGACGTTGAAGCTGGACCGCATCGCCAGCACGATCGTCGCAGAGCGCGCCGCCGAAGTCGGCCCGGATAGGCCCTAACCCCGGTACAACCCCTCCAGCCGCTCGGCATAGGCACCCCGGATCACGTGGCGCCGGATCTTCAGGCTCGGCGTCAGCTGCTCGTTCTCGATCGTGAAGGGGCCGTCGGCGAGCACGAAGCGGCGGATGCGTTCGGTGACCGAGAGGTCGCGGTTCACCCGTTCCACCGCGGCGTTCAGCGCGGCGCGGTATTCCGCATTGTCGGCCAGCTTCGGGAAATCGCAGCGACCGCCACCCTTGGCGCACCATTCCTGCGTCCATTCCGGATCGGGCACGATCAACGCCACCATATACGGCTTGCGGTCGCCATAGATCATCGCCTGACCGATCTCTGGCTGCAGGGTCAGCATGCCCTCGACCTTCTGGGGCGCGACATTGTCGCCCTTGTCGTTGATGATGAGGTCCTTCTTGCGGTCGGTGATGCGGATGCGGCCGCGCCCGTCGATCTCGCCGATGTCGCCGGTATGGAGCCAGCCGTCCTTCAGGACGCGCGCGGTCTCCGCCTCGTTGCGCCAATATCCGTGCATCACCAGCTCGCCGCGGACCAGGATCTCGCCATCCTCGGCGATCCGCACCTCGGTATTGGGGAGCGGCGGGCCGACCGTGTCCATCTTCAGTCCCGCCGAGGGGCGATTGCAGGAGATGACGGGCGCCGCCTCGGTCTGGCCATAGCCTTGCAGGAAGGTAAGGCCGAGCGACTGGAAGAACACGCCGATCTCCGGGTTGAGCGGCGCCCCGCCCGACACCATCGCCTTCAGCCGGCCACCGAACTTCTTCCCGATCTTCGGCTTGAACAGCGCATTGACCACCAGCTGCATCGGACGGTCGACCAGCCGCAGCCGCCCCTCGTAATGGCGCCCGCCGACCTTCAGCGCCTGGTCCAGCAGGCGCTGGGACAGGCCGCCCTGCTTCTCGATCGCCTTCGAGATCCGCGTGCGCAGCACCTCGAACAGGCGGGGCACCACGACCATGATCGTCGGGCGCACCTCCTCGATATTCGCCGCCAGCTTGTCCAGCCCCTCGGCATAATAGATCTGCCCGCCCAGCCCGATCGGAAAATGCTGCCCGCCGGTATGCTCATAGGCGTGGGAGAGGGGGAGGAAGGACAGGAACACCTCGTCCGCCCAGCCGAAATCCTCGGAAATGACGGTGCAGCAGCCGTTGACGTTGTGCAGGATCGCGCCGTGATGCTGCATCACCCCGCGCGGCGCGCCGCCGGTTCCGCTGGTGTAGATGATGCACGCCAGGTCGTTGCGCCCGAACGTCGCCTCTGCCGCCACCGCGTCGGGCGAGGCGGGGTGGTCGGCGATCAGCCGGTGCCAGTCGTGGAAGTCGATGCTGCCGGCCGGTGCGCGCATCTCGTCGATGCCGATCACCGTCTGCCCCTGGTTCGAGCGCAGCACCGCGGGCAGCAGCACCTTGGCCAGCTTGGCGGAAGACACGATGATGCCGCAGGCGCCGCTATTTTCCAGGATATGCAGGTGGTCGCGCTCGGTATTGGTGACATAGGTCGGCACGGTCACGCAGCCGGCGGCCATGATCGCCAGGTCGGCGATGCACCATTCCGGCCGGTTCTCGCTGACCAGCATGATGCGGTCGCCCGGCTTCATCCCGATCGCCTTCAGCCCGGTGGCGAGCGCCGCTACCTGTCGCGCCGTCTCCGCCCAGCTGGTCGACTGCCAGCGCCCGTCCGCCTTGGCCCACAGGAACGGCGCGTCGCCACGCTCGCGGGCGCGCTGGAAGAACATGGTGACAAGGTTGGGAAAGTGTTCGAGGGTACGCATCGTCTCTCCTGATCGGGTTCTCGCGTCTGTCGCGCGTTGCCCTGTGCTCGGTCTGCCTTATTCCGGGGGGGCGGCGTCGATCCGCACGGCGCGGGTGATCGGTGCGACGCTGCCGTCCTCGGCCATCGCGACGCCCTCGCTGCGCGGATCGGCGGCACCGACCCAGCGACCGCCGACCCGCTCGATCGCGTTCGCCTTCAGTCCCATCGGCGTGACCCGCACCGTCTCGCCCAGGTTGCGAAGTGCCGGCGCCATCGCCTCCAGCGCGGTGCCCTGTTCCAGGTTCGCCGCCTTGCCCGGCGCATAGACCAGGCCAAGCGCGATCGCGTCCTGCGCGCTCAGCTTCCAGTCGAGCACGCCGACCAGCGCCTTGGCGATCTGCGCGATGATCGTCGAACCGCCCGCCGCGCCCAGCGCCAGCCGGACGCTGCCGTCGGGATTGTAGACGATGGTCGGCGCCATCGAGCTGCGCGGCCGCTTGCCGCCCTCGACCCGGTTGGCGACGAGTGCGCCGTCCCTGACCGGCACGATGTCGAAATCGGTCAGTTCGTTGTTCAGGACCGTACCATCGACGCTCAGCCCCGATCCGAACGGTCCCTCGACCGTGGACGTCACCTCGACGACGTTGCCGCGCCGGTCGGTGACGGCGAGGTCGGTGGTGCCTGCCACCTCGCTGACCGGTGCCGGCACGCGGGCGGGGGCGCCCGGCGGGGTGCCGGCGCTCACGCTCGCCATCGTCCGGGCGGGGTCGATCAACGCCGATCGGCTGGCCAGATAGCGCGGATCGGTCAGCCCCTTCACCGGAACCGAGACGAAGTCGGGATCGCCGACGTAGAGGTCGCGATCGGCATAGGCCAGGCGGCTGCTCTCGGCGAACAGGTGCCAGGCCAGGGCGGAGTCCTTGCCCAGCGCGGCCATGTCGAACCGCTCCAGCTGCTTCAGGATCATCTGCACGGTGATGCCGCCCGACGATGGCGGGCCCATGCCGCAGATCCGATAGATGCGATAGCGGGTACAGACCGGCGGCCGGGGCTTGGCGTCGTAGCTGGCCAGGTCGCCGGCAGTCATACGCGAGGGATTGCGCTGGGCGGTGTTGACGGTGGTGACCAGCTTGGTCGCCTGCGGCCCGACATAGAAGCTGTGCGGGCCGAGCCGCGCGATCCGGCCCAGCAGCTCGGCCTGCGCCGGGTTGCGCACCGTCGCACCGACCGCGGGCTGGCCATACAGCGCGCGCGTCTCGGGCGTCATGTGCCCGCCGAACGATCGCACCGCGTTGACGAAGCGCGGACTGGCGACGAAGCCGTCGCGCGCCAGGCGGATCGCCGGCTGGAACAGCCGCGCCCAGGGCAGCGTGCCCGACTGGCGATGCGCCAGCGCCATGCCGCGCAACGCGCCCGGCACGCCGACGCTGCGCCCGCCCGGCACCGCCTGGGGATGGCTCATCGGGGTGCCGTCGGCCGCGTAGAACCAGCGCGGGTCGGCGGCGGCGGGCGCGGCCTCACGCGCGTCGATCGTCGTCACGCCCCGGCCGCCTGCCTTGTGGCTGACCCAGAAGCTGCCACCGCCGATGCCCGAACTCTGCGGCTCGACCACGTTCAGCGCCAGCATCGTCGCGATCGCCGCATCGGTGGCGCTGCCGCCGGCGCGCAATATCTCGACGCCCGCCGCCGCGGCGCGCGGGTCGGCGGCGCTGACCATCCCCTGACCAGGCCCCTGTGCGGCCGGCTTCGCGGTCGCCGGGGCGGCGGACAGGAGCAACAGGGCAAGGGAAAGCGCGCGCGTCGTCATGACCGCGAACCGTAACGGCATTCGCGGAGGCGGCAACCCGTCAGGCTGTACCGACCGCCTCTTCCACGCGCGCGAAGCCGTCGCGTGCCAGCAGCGCGGCAAGGTCGCGGTTGATCCGCGCCGGCAGGCCCGGTCCCTCATAGACCAGCGCCGTGTAGAGCTGCACCAGGCTCGCCCCGGCCCGAATGCGGGCATAGGCTTCCGCGCCCGAGCCGATCCCGCCGGCGGCGACCAGCGGCAGCGCGCCGCCCGTCGCCCGGCGGAAATCGCCCAGCCGCTGGCGGGCGAGCGGAGCCAGCGGTGCGCCCGACAGGCCGCCCGTCTCGGCCGCTCGGGCCGAGGATAGATTGGGGCGGGTGACGGTGGTGTTGCCGATGATGATCGCGGCGACGCCGTGCTCGATCGCGGCGCGGGCGATCTCGTCGATGTTCGCCGGTTCCAGATCGGGCGCGACCTTCAGGAACAGCGGCGTCGTGCCCCGTGCGGCGGCGCAGGCGGCGAGCAGGTCGGCCAGCGCCTGCCCGCCCTGCAGGTCGCGCAGGCCCGGCGTGTTGGGCGAGGAGATGTTGATCGTGACATAGTCGCCGAGCTTTGCCGCGGCGGCGACGCTGGTCGCATAGTCGGCGATGCGGTCGGTCGAATCCTTGTTGGCGCCGACGTTCACGCCCAGCACCCCGGCGCGCTTCGCCGGCACCCGCGCGAGGCCGGCCGCCAAACCCTCGTTGTTGAATCCGTAGCGGTTCACCACCGCCCGGTCCTCGCGCAGGCGGAACAGCCGCGGGCGCGGATTGCCCGGCTGCGGGCGGGGGGTCAGCGTGCCGATCTCGACCGCACCGAAGCCGAGTCCGAAGAAGCCGGCGATCGCCTCGCCATTCTTGTCCACCCCCGCCGCCAGCCCGACCGGATTGGCGAAGTCGAGCCCGGCGACCCGTGTCGCCAATCTCGGATCGGGGGCGAGCGGCCGCGCAAGCGGCGCGCCGGCCCTGCCCCAGAGCGACAGCGCCCGGACGGTCAGCGCATGGGCGTTTTCCGCATCCAGCGCGAAGAGGGCGGGGTGATACCAAGCCATGCGGCGGTCTTTACAGCGTCTGCGGCGGGGCGGAAGGGCCGCCCCGCCTTCTTCGTCACCCCGGACTCGTCCCGGCACGACGGCGGGCGGGCTGACGCATCCCCCTGCGAGTCGTTAGCAAAGATAGCGGTTGATCCTGCACCGCAGCACGCCCATTTGGCAATCGGAACGAACTGGTCCGATTAGCTCATGCGCCTCTCCTCCCTCGCCGATTATGCGATCGTGCTGCTGTCCGCCGCCGCGCGCCACTGCGGCGGGGTCGCGCGGCTGAACGCGACGCAGCTCGCCGAGGAAACGGGCGTGCCGCTGCCGACCGCGCAGAAGCTGGTCAGCCGCCTCGCCGCGGCCGGCCTGCTGGAGAGCGCGCGCGGCACCGGCGGCGGCTTTCGCCTGGCGCGGCCGCCATCGGCGATCAGCCTGGCGGACATCGTCGAGGCGGTGGAGGGGCCGATCGCGCTGACGTCCTGCGTCGAGCATGGCGCGAACGACTGCGCGATCGAGGGGAGTTGCCGGGTCAAGCCGCACTGGGGTGCCGTCAACGGCGCGGTCCGCGGCGCGCTCGCGGGGGTCAGCCTCGCGCAGCTGTCGGTTTTGGAGAACGCATGATGGCGACGAAGAACGCAGAGGCCTATGCGGCCGTGGCCAAGAAGTACGAGTGGGGCTTCGCCACCGACATCGAGCAGGACTTCGCGCCCAAGGGGCTGAACGAAGACACCGTCCGCTATATCAGCGCCAAGAAGAACGAGCCCGAATGGATGCTCGACTGGCGGCTGAAGGCGTTCCGCCTGTGGCAGACGATGGCGGCGCCGGACTGGGCGAAGCTGAACGTCCCGCCGATCGACTATCAGGACGCCTATTACTATGCCGAGCCCAAGGCGAAGGCGACGATCGCCTCGCTCGACGAGCTCGACCCTGAGATCAGGCGCACCTACGAGAAGCTGGGCATCCCGATCGAGGAGCAGAAGCTGCTGGCGAACGTGGAAGGCGCCGAGCCGCCGCGCCGCGTCGCGGTGGACGCGGTGTTCGACAGCGTCTCGGTCGCGACCACCTTTCGCGAGGAGCTGAAGCGCGCCGGCGTCATCTTCCTGTCGATCTCGGAGGCGGTGCGCGAGTATCCCGACCTCGTCCGCAAGTGGCTGGGCAAGGTGGTGCCGCAGCGCGACAATTATTTCGCGACGCTCAACAGCGCGGTCTTCTCCGACGGCACCTTCGTCTACATCCCGGAGGGCGTGCGCTGCCCGATGGAGTTGTCGACCTATTTCCGCATCAATGCCGAGAATACCGGCCAGTTCGAACGCACGCTGATCGTCGCCGACAAGGGTGCCTATGTCTCGTACCTCGAGGGCTGCACCGCCCCGATGCGCGACGAGAACCAGCTCCACGCAGCGGTCGTCGAACTGGTCGCGCTCGACGATGCCGAGATCAAATATTCGACCGTCCAGAACTGGTATCCCGGCGACGAGAATGGCGTCGGCGGCATCTACAATTTCGTCACCAAGCGCGCGCTCTGCCAGGGGCGCAACAGCAAGGTGTCGTGGACCCAGGTCGAGACCGGTAGCGCGATCACCTGGAAATACCCCAGCTGCGTGCTGGCGGGCGAGGGGTCGGTCGGCGAGTTCTACTCGGTCGCGGTCACCAACAACCGCCAGCAGGCGGACACCGGCACCAAGATGATCCATCTCGGCAAGAACACCCGGTCGACCATCGTGTCGAAGGGCATCTCCGCCGGCCGCAGCGACAACACCTATCGCGGGCTGGTGAGGGTCGGCCCGACCGCCGAGAATGTCCGCAACTTCACCCAATGCGACAGCCTGCTGCTCGGCGACCGCTGCGGCGCGCACACGATCCCGTATATCGAGGTGAAGAACCCGAGCGCGCAGATCGAGCACGAGGCGACCACGTCGAAGATCAGCGAGGACCAGCTGTTCTACGCGATGAGCCGCGGGCTGGATCAGGAGGCGGCGGTCGCCCTGATCGTCAACGGCTTCGCGCGCGAGGTGCTCCAGCAGCTGCCTATGGAATTCGCCGTCGAGGCGCAGAAGCTGCTGGGGATTTCGCTGGAGGGGTCAGTCGGGTGACCCCCCGAGAAGAAAATCAGCGCCTCAACTCCCCTCCCCTTCAGGGGAGGGGCCGGGGGTGGGGCGTCTCCGCGAACGCCATGGCCCGCGTGCAGAGCTTCGCATCGGAAATGCGCCGTAACCCGACGGAGCCGGAGAGGCGCCTTTGGGCCAATCTTTCCCGATCGCAACTCGGCGGTTTCAAGTTTCGCCGGCAGGCGACGATCGGCGCGTTCATCGCCGATTTCCTCTGCCCGGCCGTTCGGCTAGTCGTCGAGATCGACGGCCATACCCATGGTGACGCCGTTGCCGATCAGAGCCGCGATGCCGCGCTGCACGTCCTTGGCTATCGCACCATCCGCTTCACCAACACGGATGTAATGCAGAACCTCGAAGGCGTACTCGTCCGCCTTCTCGCCGAACTTCAATCATTGCCCTTGTGTCGGGCGCCCCACCCCAACCCCTCCCCTGAAGGGGAGGGGCTCGAAAGATGACGATGCTGAAAATCGAAAACCTCCACGCCGAGATCGACGGCAAGCCGATCCTCAAGGGCCTGTCGCTCACCGTGAACGCGGGCGAGATCCACGCGATCATGGGGCCGAACGGCGCCGGCAAGTCGACGCTCGGCTATGTCCTGGGTGGCCGGCCGGGTTACGAGGTGACCGAAGGCTCTGTCAGCTTCGACGGGCAGGACCTGCTCGACCTGGAGCCGCACGAGCGCGCCGCCGCCGGCTTGTTCCTGGGCTTCCAGTATCCGGTCGAGATTCCCGGCGTGTCGAACGTCCAGTTCCTCCGCGAGGCGCTGAACGCGCAGCGCGCAACCCGCGACGAGAAGCCGCTGTCCGGTGCGGAGTTCCTGAAGCTGGCGCGCGAAGAAGCCAAGAAGCTCGACATGGACGCCGAGATGCTGAAGCGCCCGGTCAATGTCGGTTTCTCGGGCGGCGAGAAGAAGCGCAACGAGATGGTGCAGATGGGCATCGTGAACCCCAAGTTCGCGATCCTCGACGAGACGGACTCCGGCCTCGACATCGACGCGCTGCGCATCGTCGGCGACGGCATCAACCGCATCATGCGGGCGCCGGACAAGGCGGTGCTGCTCATCACCCATTACCAGCGGCTGCTCGATTACGTGAAGCCGGACTTCGTCCATGTGCTGGCCGACGGCCGCATCGTCCGCTCCGGCGGCGCCGAGCTGGCGCATGAGCTGGAGCGCGAGGGCTATGCCGGGGTCGCCGCGTGATCGCCACCGCCGAGCTGCCGACCAACCGCGACGAGGCGTTCCGCTGGGCGGACCTTGCCGCGTTGCAGGCCGCGCGCGCGCTGCCGGCGGAGTCGGCGACGGTGCCCGATCCGATCCTGCCGGACGCGCAGCGGCTGGTGATCGTCGATGGACACCTTGTCGATCATCTGAGCCGCGCGGTTGACCTGACGATCGAACGCGCCGCCATCGCCAGCGACCACGCGCTCGGCCGCCACGCGGGCGGGCAGGGGCACCGCATCGCGCTCGCGCCCCGCTCCGTCACCACGATCGAGATCGCGCGCGTCAATGCGGGCGAGGACAGCCACACCCCGCTCGAGATCGCGCTCGGCGAGGATGCGGTGCTGACGCTCGTCGAGACCTATACCGGTGCCGGCTGGTCCAACGCGCTGACCCGGTTCGACCTGGCACGCGGCGCGCGGGTGATGCGCGCGGTGCGTGTGGTCGATGCCGAGGGCTTCGTCTCGGCCCGCGACGAGGTGGTGATCGGCGAGGCGGCGAGCTTCGTCTGCGTGACGCTGGGCGCCGCCACGGCGAGCACCCGCTTCGACGCGGCGCTGACGCTGACGGGCGAGGGGGCGTTCGCCGAATATGGCGGGGCGCTGCTGACCGCGGCCGAGCAGCGGCAGGAATGCGCCGTCCGCGTTCGCCATGCCGAGCCCAACGGCCAGTCGCACCAGCTGTGGCGCGCAGTGGCGGCGGACCGCTCGACCGCCAGCCTCGCCGCCGCGGTCGAGGTGGCGCGCGACGCGCAGAAGACCGATGGCGAGCAGTCGTTACGCGGCCTCCTCCTGCAACGCACCGCGACCGTGAACCTGAAGCCCGAGCTGGAGATTTTCGCCGACGACGTGAAATGCGCCCATGGCGCGACGGTCGGCGAGCTGGATGCCCGCGCGCTGTTCTACATGCAGAGCCGCGGCATCGCGAAGCCGCGCGCGCAGGCGCTGCTGACTCGGGCGTTCGTGGCGGACGCGCTCGACCGGATCGCCGACGAGACGGTGCGCGAGGCGTTCGTGGCGGATGCGGATGCCTGGCTGGAGCGGGCCTTGTGATGCTGTCCTACACCTCCTCGATCTGCGACACGGGCGGCATGACCGCCTGCCGTCTCGCGTCCGCCACCGTCCCCCGCGGCGGCCCGGATCGTCGGAACCGGACACGCGAGGGGGGGTGTAGTGTCCGGTTCCGCGAAAATCGGGGGAAGGCGGCATGACCGACTCGCAACCCCTCGACGCGCTCGCCGACTTTCCTGCCATCCCGGCGGGCTGGGCCTATCTCGACACCGCCGCGACCGCGCAGAAGCCGCAGGCCGTCGTCGACGCGATCACCCGCGCCTACGGCGAGACCTACGCCACCGTCCATCGCGGCGTGTACCAGCGCTCGGCCGACATGACCCTGGCCTATGAGGCCGCGCGCCAGCGCGTTGCCGGCTTCATCGGCGCGGGATCGGCGGACGAGATCGTCTTCGTGCGCGGCGCGACCGAGGGGATCAACCTGGTCGCGCAGTGCTGGGCGGCCACCCAGCTGAAGGCCGGCGACCGCATCCTCCTGTCGATGCTGGAGCATCACAGCAACATCGTGCCGTGGCAGATGGTCGCCGAGCGGGTCGGCGCCGCGATCGACGTCGCGCCGCTGACCGCCGACGGCCGCATCGACCTGGACGCGGTGGAAGCGATGCTGACCCCGGCACACAAGCTGGTGGCGCTTGCGCATGTGTCGAACGTGCTCGGCTCGGTGCTCGACGTGGCGCGCGCGACCGCATTGGCGCACGGCGTGGGGGCGAAGATCCTGATCGACGGGTGCCAGGCCGTGCCCAGGCTGCCGGTCGACGTGACCGCGCTCAACTGCGACTTCTACGTCTTCTCGGGCCACAAGCTCTACGGCCCGACCGGGATCGGCGTGCTGTGGGCGAAGGCGGAGCTGCTCGACGCGATGCCGCCGTGGCAGGGCGGCGGGTCGATGATCGACCGCGTGACCTTCCAGAAGACGACCTATGCTCCGCCGCCGGGGCGGTTCGAGGCAGGGACGCCGCATATCGTCGGCGCGCTGGGGCTGCACGCCGCGATCGATTATGTCGAGGCGATCGGGCTGGAGCGCATCCACGTGCACGAGGGCGCGCTGGTGGCGCAGGCGCGCGACGCGCTCGGCAGCATCAACAGTGTCCGCCTGTTCGGGCCGGCGGACGCGGCCGGCATCGTCAGTTTCGCGATCGAGGGGGTGCATCCCCACGACATCGGCACCATCTTGGACGAGCAGCAGGTCGCGATCCGCGCCGGCCATCACTGCGCGCAGCCGCTGATGGACGCGCTTGGCGTCCCGGCGACGGCGCGGGCCAGCTTCGGCGTCTATAACGGCCCTGCCGATGTCGAGGCGCTGGCGCGCGGGATCGAGAGAGTAACGCGAATTTTTGGATGAATGGGATCTTCGGATGAGCAGTTTCGAGATCGAGGAGGTGGAGGGCGTCGCCCCGCCGCCCAAGGCACGGGTCGACGACGCGCCGCGTGAGCGCGATTACCTGTCCGGGTTCCTCGCGCAGAAGCCGCAGGGCGACACCCCCGGCGAGCCGGGCGGCGCGCTGTACGAGGCGGTGATCGACGCGCTGAAGGATATTTTCGATCCCGAGATCCCGGTCAATATCTATGACCTGGGCCTGATCTACGGGGTCGAGGTCGCAGACGGCGGCCATGCCGCGGTGACGATGACGCTGACCACCCCGCACTGTCCGGTCGCCGAGTCGATGCCGGCCGAGGTCGAGCTGCGCGTCGCCGCGGTGCCGGGCATCGCCACCGCCGACGTCAATCTCGTCTGGGATCCGCCGTGGGACCCGCAGAAGATGTCCGACGAGGCCAAGCTCGAACTGGGGATGCTCTGATGGCCACCACGCTCCGCCCACGCCCCGCGGCGCTGAACCTGACGCCGACTGCCGAGGCGCGGATCGCCGACCTGATGGCCCGCGCGCCGGACGGGACGATCGGGGTGAAGCTGTCGACCCCGCGCCGCGGCTGCTCCGGCCTCGCCTATTCGGTCGACTATGTGACCGAGGCGAAGCCCTTCGACGAGAAGATCGAGACGCCCGGTGGCACGCTGTTCGTCGATGGCGGGTCGATCCTCTACCTGATCGGCTCGACGATGAACTGGGTGGAGGACGACTTCACCGCCGGCTTCGTGTTCGCCAACCCCAATGCCAAGGGCGCCTGCGGTTGCGGGGAGAGCTTCACCGTCTGACCCGGTCCGTGTAGTATCTCCTGACACGAACGGGAGGTCGGATTGCAGGGACTGTTCAGGCGCAAGGACATCACGTTGCCGGACGCCGATGCCGGCGGGCACCGGCTGGCGCGGACCCTGTCCTGGCCGCACCTCGTCGCGCTCGGCGTCGGTGCGATCGTCGGCACCGGCATCCTGACGCTGATCGGCGTCGGCGCCGACCGGGCCGGGCCTGCGGTCATCCTGTCCTTCGCCATCGCCGGTGCGATCTGCGCCTGCGCCGCGCTCGCCTATGCCGAGATGGCGACGATGATGCCGGTGTCGGGCAGCGCCTATACCTATAGCTACGCGGTACTGGGAGAGGTGATCGCCTGGGTCGTCGGGTGGAGCCTGCTCGCCGAATATACGCTGGTGGTGGCGACGGTGGCGGTCGGCTGGTCGGGCTATGCGGTCGGGTTCCTGACGGGGCTCGGCATCCACCTGCCCGATGCGCTCGCCCATGGGCCGATCTTCAGCCAGGGCGCACTGGTCGAGGGCGGGGTGAACGTGCCGGCGCTGCTGATCGTCGCGCTGGTCGCCGGCGTCCTGACGCTCGGCACGCGCGAGAGTGCGACGGTGAATGCGGTGCTGGTGGTCGTGAAGATGGTCGCGCTGGCGATCTTCGTCGTGGTGGCGCTGCCCTATTTCGATGCGGCGAACCTCCATCCCTTCTCGCCCTTCGGCTTCGGCAAGACGGCCTCGCCGGACGGAGCGGAGCGGGGCGTGATGGCGGCGGCCGCGATCATCTTCTTCGCCTTCTACGGCTTCGACGCGATCTCGACCGCGGCGGAGGAGGCGAAGAACCCGGGTCGCGACCTGGCGATCGGGATCGTCGGGTCGATGGTCGCCTGCGTCGCCATCTACATGATCGTCGCGGTCGCGGCGGTGGGCGCACTGTCCTTCACCCGCTTCGCCGACAGTCCGGAGCCGCTGGCGCTGATCCTGCGCGAGCTGGGCCGACGCCACGTCGCGACCTTCCTCGCCGCATCGGCGGTGGTCGCGCTGCCAACCGTGATCCTGGCGTTCCTCTATGGGCAGAGCCGCATCTTCTTCGTCATGGCGCGCGACCGGCTGCTGCCCGCGAGCCTTGCCACCGTGTCGCGGCGGGGCACGCCGGTGCGGATCACGCTGTTCACCGCCGCGGTGGTGATGGTGTTCGCCGGCTTCCTGCCGATCGACGCAATCGCCGCCCTTGCCAATGCCGGTACGCTGACCGCCTTCGTCGCGGTCAGCGTCTGCATGCTGGTGATGCGCCGCCGCGCGCCGGAGATGAAGCGGCCGTTCCGCACGCCCTTGCCCTGGGTGGTCGGGCTGGCCGCGATCGGGGGATGCCTGTACCTGTTCGCCAGCCTGCCGCAGCGGACGCAGATCTGGTTCCTGTGCTGGAACCTGCTCGGGCTGGCGGTGTATTTCCTCTACGCCCAGCGGTTGCGCGAGGCGGGCGATCCGGAGCGGTCCTATGAGCATCGCGTCCGCCGGCGCCACCGTCGCTGGCGGTGGTAACGCCGGCCGCTCGTCAGCGCAGTCGCGTCCAGTCCTGGTTGCGGCAGAACGGGCCCCAGCAGCCCTTCACCTTCAGCGTCGCACCCTCTGCCTGCAGTTCGGAGCGATAGGTGCGGCCCGACTCGGGATCGTAGATCCGCCCCTTCCACTTGTCGCCATCGGCGGTGAAGTCAGAGAGGATCGCGATACCTTCGATCGGGCGCGTCCGCAGGGCCGGGTCCGGATTGTTGGCGTCCACCGCCGGCCCGCCGGGCCGCGGCTTCAACACCTTGGCGACACGCCCGCACAGCGCCCGGCCGCAGGGGGCGATCTCGACGATCGCCTTGCCCTCCAGGGTCAGCCAGCGGCCCGTCACCGGCGCCGGCGCCGCGAACGCGGTGCCGGCCGCCGCGGCAACCAGCACCGCGGCCAGGATCGCCCTCACGCGGCCAGCTTGCGCAGCACGTACTGCAGGATGCCGCCGTTGAGGAAATATTCCAGCTCGTTGACGGTATCGATCCGGCAGCGGGTCTGGAAGGTTTCGGTCGAACCGTCTGCGCGGACCATCGTCACCTCGACGTCCTGACGCGGACGCAGCGAGGCGACGCCGGTGATCGTGAACGTCTCGTCGCCGGTAAGGCCCAGCGTCTCGCGCGTCACCCCCTCGGCGAACTGGAGCGGCAGCACGCCCATGCCGACCAGGTTCGAGCGGTGGATGCGCTCGAAACTCTCGGTGATGACCGCGCGGACGCCGAGCAGGTTGGTGCCCTTCGCCGCCCAATCGCGCGACGATCCGGTGCCGTATTCCTTGCCTGCGACGATGACGAGCGGCGTGCCGTCCGCCTTGTGGCGCATCGCGGCGTCGTAGATCGCCATCGTCTCGCCATTGTAGCGGGTCATCCCGCCCTCGACGCCCGGCACCATCTCGTTGCGGATGCGGATGTTGGCGAAGGTGCCGCGCACCATCACCTGATCGTTGCCGCGCCGCGCGCCATAGCTGTTGAAGTCGGCACGGCTGACCTGCCGCTCCGACAGCCAGCGTCCGGCCGGGCTGTCCGCCTTGATCGAGCCGGCGGGCGAGATGTGGTCGGTGGTGATCGAGTCGCCCAGGATCGCCAGCGGCTTCGCCTTGATGATGTCGCCGACCGGTGCCGGGGTCATCTCCAGCCCGTCGAAATAGGGCGGGTTGGCGACATAGGTGGAGGCGGCGGGCCAGGCGTAGGTCGCCGAGCCGGTCACGTCGATGCCCGACCACTTCGCATCGCCCTGATAGACGTTGCCATAGCGGCTGCGGAACATGGCGTCGTCGATGTTGGCGTCCATGACCGAGCGGACCTCGTCGTTCGACGGCCAGACGTCCTTCAGGAACACGTCCTGCCCGTCCTTGCCCTGACCCAGCGGGGTCGCGATCATGTCGGTCGTGACGGTGCCCTTGATGGCGTAGGCGACGACCAGCGGCGGGCTGGCGAGGAAGTTGGCGCGGACGTCGGGCGACACGCGCCCCTCGAAGTTGCGGTTGCCCGACAGGACCGAGGCGGCGACCAGGTCATTCTCGTTGATCGCGGCCGAGATCGGTGCTGCCAGCGGCCCCGAATTGCCGATGCAGGTGGTGCAGCCATAGCCGACCAGATTGAAGCCAAGCGCGTTCAGATCTTCGGTCAGCCCCGCCTTGTCGAGATAATCGGTGACCACCTGCGATCCGGGCGCCAGCGAGGTCTTCACCCACGGTTTGGCGGTCAGCCCCAGCGCGCGCGCCTTGCGCGCGACGAGGCCGGCGGCGACGAGGACCGAGGGATTGGAGGTGTTGGTGCAGCTGGTGATCGCGGCGATCACCACGTCGCCGTCGCCGATGTCATGGGCGGCACCCTCGACCGCGGCGCGCTCTGGCTGTTCCTTGTGATAGACCTTGAACAGGTCGCCGTTGAACACCTCGTCGACCTTGTTCAGCGACACCTTGTCCTGTGGGCGCTTCGGCCCGGCGAGCGAGGGCACGACGGTGCCCATGTCGAGTTCCAGCGTATCGGTGAAGATCGGGTCGGGCGCATCGTCGTGGCGCCAGAAGCCGTTTTCCTTGGCGTACGCCTCGACCAGCGCAATGTTCTCTTCGCTGCGCGCGGTCAGGCGCATGTAGTCCATCGTCCGCTCGTCGATCGGGAAGAAGCCGCAGGTCGCGCCGTATTCGGGGGCCATGTTGGCGATCGTCGCGCGGTCGGCGAGGGTCATCGAAGCAAGGCCGGGGCCGTAGAATTCGACGAAGCGGCCGACGACGCCCTTCTTGCGCAGCATCTGCGTCACGGTCAGCACCAAGTCGGTGGCGGTGATGCCCTCCGCCAGCTGCCCGGTCAGCTTGAAGCCGACGACCTCGGGGATCAGCATCGATACCGGCTGGCCGAGCATCGCGGCTTCCGCCTCGATCCCGCCGACGCCCCAGCCGAGCACGCCCAGGCCGTTGACCATGGTGGTGTGGCTGTCGGTGCCGACCAGCGTGTCCGGGTAGGCGATGGCGGCAGACCCGCCGGCATGCTCGCCGGTCTCGGTGGAGGACCAGATCGCCTGGCTGACATATTCCAGATTGACCTGATGGCAGATGCCGGTGCCCGGCGGCACGACCTGGAAGTTGTTGAGCGCCTTCGACCCCCACTTCAGGAACTCGTAGCGCTCCATGTTGCGCTGATATTCCAGGTCGACATTGTCCTCGAACGCCTTGGGCGTGCCGAACTCGTCGACCATGACGGAGTGGTCGATCACGAGGTGGACGGGCACCTGCGGATTGATCTTGGCCGCGTCGCCGCCCAGCTTCGTGATCGCGTCACGCATCGCCGCCAGATCGACGACGCAGGGCACGCCGGTGAAGTCCTGCATCAGCACCCGCGCCGGGCGATACTGGATCTCGCGGTTCGAGCGCGCGTCCTGCTGCCAGTCGACGATCGCCTGCACGTCTGCCTCGGTCACGGTCACGCCGTCCTCGAAGCGGAGCATATTCTCCAGCAGCACCTTCATCGAGAAGGGCAGGCGGCTGATGTCGCCGAACTTCTCCGCCGCCTTTGCCAGGCTGAAATAGTCGTAGGTCTTGCCGCCGGCGGTGAGGGTTGAGCGGGTCTTGAGCGTGTCCTGGCCGATGGCGGTCATGTGCGTCCTTTACCTGTTACGCCGTCGGCGTCCGGACAGGGCGGCGTGGCCGCGCGGGCGCGAGGGCGTCGGTGGGTTCGAATGGGCGCGCGATAGCAGGGGGACGGCGCCATGGGAACCGCTAGGGCGGTGAGAATGGATCGCAATCCGGCGATCGCTCGTTGAGGGGGGCGGCAGAGCCGGAAAGCGCTGGACCTATGCCCGCGGGTGGCGGACAAGCGGCACGGGTGAAGGAGACGGGTCGATGACGATGGCATGGGTGCTGGCGATGGCGTTGCAGGCGGCGCCGTGTCCGTCCGGTGCCGCGCCTGCCGAAGTGCCGGGCTGGGCTCAGCCGGTGCCCGTCGCCAGCGGCGGCGCGCTGACGCCGGGCCGGTCGACGAGTCTCGCGCTGGTGCCTGCCGCACGGCAGGGTTTCACCCCACCGCCGGGACATAAGGCGGATGCAGGCAGCTTCGGCGGAACGGCGGAGGTGACGGTCGAGGCGGCAGGACGCTATCGCATCATGCTCGACGGCGCGGCCTGGATAGATCTGGTCGCCGACAAGCTCGCGCTGACCTCCGTCGCGCATGGGCACGGAGCGCCCTGTTCGGGCGTGCGCAAGATGGTCGATTTCGACCTGAAGCCGGGTCACTACACGCTGCAAGTCTCTGGCGCGAAAGCGCCACGCATCCAGGTGATGCTGGCAAGCCAATAACCAAGGAGAAACGACATGGCGGACAAGTTCGAGGACATGGCGAAGGCCGGTGCCAGTCGCATGGGACAGGCGGGCGAGGCGATGCAGGCGACGGGCCAGAAGATGGCCGAGGGCGGCTCCGCAGTCGGCGTCAAGATGATCGAGCAGGCCGAGGCAAATGCGCAGGAGGCGTTCGCCGCGATGCGCGCGGCGGCGCAGGCAAAGGATTTGGCCGAGGTCATGAAGATCCAGGGCGACTATCTGCGCGAGCAGGGCAGCCGCTCGATGGCGCAGGCGCGCGAGATGGGCGAGCTCATCATGCAGTTCGGCCGCGACGCGGTCGCGCCGCTGAAGGGCGGCGCTGCGCAGGAGTAAGGCCGGCCTCTCTTCACGTCATGCCGGGACAGACCCGGCATGACGATCAGGCCTAGTCGGAAGGCGGCGCGCCCGGCTCCACCGCCCGCGGTGCGCCGGTCGGGGTGACCGGCTTCGGCCCGTCCGCCGTCGCTTCAAGCGACGAGTCGCCGCCAACCACCCGGTACAGCGTCACCCGGTTCGATGCGGCGGTCAGCTGGGTCGCGACGAACTGGCGCTGTGCGGTATAGAGCGACCGTTGCGCATCCAGCGTGTTCAGGAACGGCGTGATGCCGCCGCGATAGGCGGCGTCGGTTAGTCGCAGCGTGTCGCTGGTCGCAGCCACCGACCGCTGGTTGGCGGCGAGCTGCGCATCGATCGTGCCCTGCCGCGCCAGCGCGTCGGCGGTTTCGCGGAACGCGCTCTGGATTGCCCGCTCATAGGTGGCGAGCGCCGCATCGCGCTGCGCTTGGGTGTAGCGGACATTGGCGCGGCCAGCTCCGGCCTGGAAGATCGGATAGGACACCGCCGGCGCCACCGAATAGTTGAACGCATCGCCGGTGAACAGCGACGACAATGCGGTCGAGGCGAACCCGACCAGCCCGGTCAGCGAGATGCGCGGGAACAGCGCCGCACGCGCGGCGCCGATCTCTGCATTGGTGGCGCGCAGCTCATATTCGGCCTGCACCACGTCGGGACGGCGCAGCAGGATACCCGAGTCGAGGCCCGCCGGCAGCGCGACGATCGTCGCCGACGCCTCCGCCAGCGTCGCGGGCAGCAGTGCCGCATCGACCGGCGCGCCGACCAGCAGCTGGAGCGCGTTGACGTCCTGCGCCACCAGCGTCTGCTGGAGCGCGAGGTCCGCCTCCGCCGTCGCCTGCACCTGCAACGCCTGGGCGACGTCTGTGCGCGGACTGATGCCGCCGCGGAGCCGGGCCTGGGTCAGCTCCACCGAGCGGCGGGCCGAAACGGCGGTGTCCTGCGCGATCTTGAGCAGCGACCGGTCGGCGGCATAGCTCAGCCACGCGTCGGCGATGTCGCCGACCAGCGTGAGCCGGGTCGCGCGCGCACCTGCCTCGGTCGCGAAATAGCGGTCGAGCGCGGCGCGGCTCAGGCTGCGGATGCGGCCGAACAGGTCGAGCTCGAACGCCGTCGTACCCAGTCCGACCGAGAAGGCGCTGCGGGTGTTCGAGGTCGTCACGACCGTGCCGGTCCCGGTGCCCGTATCGGTGCCGGTTCCCGTTCCGACCCCCGTGCCGGTCCCGGTTCCTGTTCCGGTACCCGTTCCCGTGCTGCCGCCCGCGGTGGTCGTGGTGCCCGAACCGCCGCCGGACCGGGTGTAGCGCCCGGTCGCGTCGATCTGCGGGAGCAGGTCGGCCCGCTGGATGCGGTACTGCGCGCGGGCGGCCTGGATGTTGGCGGCGGCGATGCGCAGGTCGCGATTGTTGACCAGCGCCTGGCCGATCAGCGCCTGCAAGCGCCGGTCGGTGAACACGGTCGGATAGGTGATCGTCGGCAGCGACGCCTCCGACGCGCGCAGATAGGCGTCGCCGACCGGCCAGGAGGGGGGCACCGGCGCCTCCGGCCGAACATATTTGGGCGCGAGCGAGCAGGCCGACAGGGCGGTCGCCGCGAGCAGGGCCAGTCGCTTCATCATGCCGCCTCCGGCCGGTGCGGACCCTGCGGCTCGGGCGGGCCATAGGGGTCGCCGTGATGGCCGTCGTCGCCCTGGAAGCCGGTAGGCCGCCCGCGCAGCTTGGCCAGACCATCGCGCACCCCGCGCCGCACCAGCACGAAGAACAGCGGGATGTAGAAGATCGCCAGGAAGGTCGCCGACAGCATCCCGCCGATCACCGCCGTGCCGATCGCGATCCGGCTGTTGGCGCCGGCGCCGGTCGAGATCGCCAGCGGCAGCACGCCGAAGATGAAGGCGAAGCTGGTCATCAGGATCGGCCGCAGCCGGATCTTCGCCGCCTCCAGTGCCGCATCGAACACGCGCGCGCCCTTGCGCTCGGCCTGTTCGGCGAACTCGATCATCAGGATCGCGTTCTTCGCCGCCAGCCCCATCGTCGTCAGCAGCCCGATCTGAAGGTAGACGTCGTTGGTCAACCCGCGCAGCGTCACGAAGGCGATCGCGCCGATCAGGCCGAGCGGAATGATGAGCAGCACCGCGAACGGGATCGACCAGCTCTCGTACAGGGCGGCCAGACACAGGAACACGACCAGGATCGACAGGCCATAGAGGAGCGGCGCCTGTCCCGACGACAGCCGCTCCTGGTACGACAGCCCCGCCCAGGCGACCGAGGTCCCGGGGATCTGCGCGGCCAGTTCGGTCATGCGCGCCATCGCGTCGCCCGAGCTCTTGCCCGGCGCGGCCGATCCCTGGAATTCGAACGAGGGTATGCCGTTGAACCGCGACAACGTGGTCGGCGCCGTCCCCCAGCCGATCGTTGCAAAGGACGAGAAGGGCGCCATCTGCCCGTTCGACCCGCGCACGAACCATTGCTTCAGGTCGTCGGGGGAGGAACGATAGGGCGCGTCGCCCTGAACATAGACGCGCTTCACGCGACCGCGGTCGATGAAGTCGTTGACGTACTGGCCGCCCCACGCAGTGGTCAGCGTCGAATTGACGTTGGTCTGGCTCAGCCCCAGCGTCGCGAGCTTCTGCTGGTCCATGTCGATCTGCAGCGTCGCGATATCGGGCAGCTCGGTCAGCCGGACGGAGGCGAGTAGCGGATCGGCATTGGCGGCAGCCAGCAGCTTGTCGCGCGCATCGTCGAACTGCTGCTGCGTCAGCCCACCGGTGTTCTGCAGCTCCATGGTGAAGCCGTCCGACTGGCCAAGGCCGCGGACCGCCGGCGGCACCAGCGCGAACACCTGCGCGTCGCGCAGGCCGCGGAACGCGGCGGAGGCGCGCTGGGTGATGGCGTCGGCGGTGTTCTCCTTACCCTCGCGATTCGCCCAGTCGACGAAGTTGAGGAAGCCCTGGCCGGTATTCTGCCCGCTGACGCCGCCACCGCCACCGCCGGCGACGGTGAACATGACCGACAGGTTCTTGTTCTCGTATCGCGTGAAATACTGCTCGACCTGCCGCTGGATCGCCAGCGTGCGCGCCTGGGTGGCACCGGCGGGCAGGCGGAACTGAACGATGGCCGAGCCCTGGTCCTCGGTGGGCAGGAAGCCGGTCGGCAGGCGCAGGAACAGCACTGCCAGCAGGCCGACGACGCCGACATAGATCAGCAGGAACAGCCATTTGCGATCGACCGTATAGCGGACGCCGCGCGTGTAGCGATCGACCGTCTTCTCGAACGTCCGGTTGAACCAGTCGGCCGCGGCGGTGCCCCAGTTGGCGACACGCGGGAAGCGGCGCTTCAGCCAGTCGCCCTCGCCGGCCTCCTTCGACTTCTGCTTCAGGAGCGAGGTGGTGAGCGCCGGCGACAGGATCAGCGCGACCAGAACCGAGAGCACCATCGCGGCGACGATCGTGACGGAGAACTGGCGATAGATGACGCCGGTCGACCCGCCGAAGAACGCCATCGGCAGGAACACCGCCGACAGCACCAGCGCGATCGCGATCAGCGCGACGCTGATCTCCTCCATCGACCGGATCGTCGCCTCGCGCGGGGAGAGGTCGGGATCCTCCTCCATCAAACGCTCGACATTCTCGACCACGACGATCGCGTCGTCGACCAGCAGGCCGATCGCCAGCACCAGGCCGAACAGCGTCAGCGTGTTGATCGAGAAGCCGGCGAGGTGGAAGACGGCGAAGGTGCCGAGCAGCACGACGGGTACCGCGATCGTCGGAATCAGCGTCGCGCGCCAGCTCTGCAGGAACACGAACATGACGATAACAACCAGGATCACCGCCTCGATCAGGGTCTTCACCACCTCTTCGATCGACAGCTGGATGAAGGCGGTGGTGTCGTTGGCGTAGGCGACCTTTAGCCCGGCCGGGAACCCCCTGGCGACGCGCGCCACCTCTGCCTTGACCAGCTCGGCCGTCTCCAGCGCGTCGGCGCCCGGCGCCAGCAGCACGGCGATGCCCGCGCCGGGATGGCGGTTGACGCGGCTGACTGCGGCATAGCTCTCGGCGCCAAGCTCGATCCGCGCCACGTCCGACAGGCGCACCGTCGCGCCCGAGGGCAGCGTCTTCAGGATGATCTGGCGGAACTGCTCGGGCGTCTGGAGTCGCGACTGTGCGGTCACCGTCGCGTTCAGCATCTGCTCGGGGCCGGAGGGCAGGCCGCCGACTTCGCCAGCCGCAACCTCGGTATTCTGGCTCTGGATCGCCGTGGTGACATCCGACGGGATCAACGCATAGCTCGCCAGCCGGCTGGGATTCAGCCAGATGCGCATCGCATATTGCGAGCCGAAGACGTTGACGTCGCCCACGCCCTGCACGCGGCCCAGCGGCTCCTGCAGGTTCGACACAAGAAAGTCGCTGACATCTTGGTTGGTGCGCTGGTCCGTCTCGTCATAGACGCCGACGATCAGCAGGTTGTCCGGGTTCGACTTGCGGACGACCAGGCCCTGCTGCTGCACCTGCTGCGGCAGGCGTGCGACCGCCTGCTGCACCTGGTTCTGGACCTGCACCTGCGCGATGTCGGGATCGGTGCCCTTCTCGAACGTGGCGGTGATCGAGACCGAGCCGCGGCTGGACGAGGAGGAACTGAAATAGAGCAGCCCGTCGATGCCGGTCAGCTGCTGCTCGATGACTTGGGTGACCGAGTTCTGCAGGGTCTGGGCATTGGCACCGGGGAAGGTGGCGCGGATCGATACCTGCGGTGGCGCCACGTCGGGATATTGCGCGATCGGCAGGCTCAGGATCGCACCGGTGCCGGCGAGCATGACGATGATCGCCAGCACCCAGGCGAAGATCGGCCGGTCGATGAAGATGCGGCTAATCATGCGCTCAGTTCGATCCGCCGCCGGACTTGGTCGCGCCGTTCTTCGCCTCACCCTTCGCGCCGTCCTGCTGCTGCGGCGGCGCGACGCGCTGCGGGCTGTTGGCGGGAACCGGCTGGACGACGGTGCCCGGGCGCAACTGCGCGTTCAGCCCCTGCACGATGATGCGGTCGCCGGGGTTCAGCCCCTGCGTCACCACCCAGGCGGCGCCCTGCGCCCGGTCGGCGCGGACGGTCTTCTGCACGACCTTGTTGTCGGGGCCGACGATCATCACCGTTGCCTGGCCCCGCGGATCGCGCGATACCGCCTGCTGCGGGACGAGGAAGGCGCGCGTGTCGATCGCCTGGGTGAAGCTGGCGCGGACGAACATGCCGGGCAGCAGCAGCCCCTGCGGATTGGGAAAGCGGGCGCGCAGCGTCACCGTGCCGGTTTCGGTATTCACCAGCGCCTCGGAGAACTCGACGGTACCGGTGCGGCCGTAATCGCTGCCGTCCTCCAGCTTCAGCCGCACCGCGGCGCTGGCCGGGACCAGCCCCTGCCGGCTCAGCGATCGCCGCAGCGACAGCAGGTCGGCGGCCGACTGCTGGATATCCACGAAGATCGGATCGAGCCGTTGGATCTGCGCCAGCGGGTCGGTCTGCGTTGCCGATACCAGCGCGCCGACGGTGAACAGCGACCGGCCGATCCGCCCGCTGATCGGGGCGGGGACGGTGGTGAAGCGCAGGTTGATTCGCGCGGTGTCGAGCTGTGCGCGGGTCTGGGCGACCGCGGCGGTCGCCTGGCGGGACTGGGCCAGCGCGTTGGTATAGTCCTGCTTCGAGATCGCCTCGATCTCGGCAAGGGGACGATAGCGGTCGGCCAGGATGCGCGCGGCCTCCTGCTGCGCGCGGGCGCTTGCCAGGTTCGCCTGCGCCTCGTTGGCGGCGGCGCGGTACAGGCGCGGGTCGATCTCGTAGAGGGGCTGCCCCTGGCGGACGATCGCGCCTTCGGTGAAGAAGCGGCGGCGGATCAGCCCGGTCACCTGCGGGCGAACGTCGGAGCTCTCGAACGCGGTCACGCGGCCGGCCAGTTCGGTGACCAGCGCAGCGTCCGTGGGCTTCAGCGTAACGAAGCCGACCTGCGGCGGCTGTCCGCCGCCCTTGCCCTTTCCACCGGCCTGGCCGTTGCCACCCGCTTCGCCGCCGCCGCTGCATGCGCCGAGCAGCGCCGTCGCCACCAGGGCCGCGCCGGCAAGGGCTCGCCGCCTGCGTCCATCCGAACTCGCCAACTTGCGGTAAACCTTTCCTGCGGAAGGATTCGGGCGCGTACGGCCCGGACATCCGAAATGCCCCAATTGGCGGCGGGTTGCCAAGCTCCCATTTGTATCAATGTGTCGTCCCAATCGGCGGGCGGCGGATATGGGGAAGCGGCATGGACCAGCAGGACAGTGCGGACCGCGACAAGGCGGCCGCCGCCGCAGCGGCAGTGGCGGAGGTCGAGGATGGCATGCTCGTCGGGCTGGGCACCGGATCGACCGCCGCCCACGCCATCCGCCTGCTCGCCGCGCGCGTCGCCGATGGCTTGCGGATCACCGCGGTGGCGACCAGCCACGCCTCTGCGGAGCAGGCACGCGCCGCCGGCATCCGCGTGCTCGACTTCGCACAGGTGGCGCGGGTCGATCTGACGATCGACGGCGCCGACCGGATCGATCCGCGACTCTTCGCGATCAAGGGCGCGGGCGGCGCGATGCTGCGCGAGAAGATCGTCGCCGCCGCCAGCGACCGCATGGTGGTGATCGCCGATGGTAGCAAATATCGGCAGGCGATCGGCGATGCATCGGTGCCGGTCGAGGTGCTGCCCTTCGCGCTCGCCAGCGTCGCGGCGCGATTGGGGGAGGGGGCGATGCTGCGGCAGGTGGGGCGCGCACCCTATCACACCGATAATGGCAACCCCGTACTCGACTGGAACGTCACGCTGGACGACCCACGCGCCGTGGCGTCGCGGCTGGATGCGATGCCGGGCGTGCTGGGTCACGGCCTGTTCCTAGATCAGGTCGATGCCGCCTATGTCGCGCAGGACGGCGTCGTTACGCGGCTGGAACAGCGCAGCCGTTCGCATTAAGGCGCAACCCGACCCGCGGATGCGCGTTCCCCCTGTCGACCAGTACGAGGCTCCTCCATGTCAGATACCAAGACCGTCGCCGCTCCTGCGGACGCGTCGTTCCGCGAGGACGGCAGTCCGGAGCGACTCGCCATCGATACGATCCGCACGCTGTCGATGGACGCGGTGCAGAAGGCGAATTCGGGCCATCCCGGCACGCCGATGGCGCTCGCTCCGGTTGGCTATGCGCTGTGGGCGAAGTATCTGCGTTACGATCCGCGGCACGCGGACTGGCCCAATCGCGACCGCTTCGTGCTGTCGGTCGGCCATGCCTCGATGCTGCTCTACAGCCTGATCCACCTCGCCGGGATCGAGGAGATCGACGCCGACGGCAACAAGACCGGGCAGGAAGCGGTCAGCCTGGCGGACATCGAGCAGTTCCGCCAGCTGTCGTCCAAGACCCCCGGCCACCCCGAGTACCGCCACACCACCGGCGTCGAGACTACGACCGGCCCGCTGGGCCAGGGCTGCGGCAACTCGGTCGGCATGGCGATCGCCGAGCGCTGGCTGGCGGCACGCTACAACAAGCCCGGCTTCCCCGTGTTCGACCATGACGTCTATGCGCTCTGCGGCGATGGCGACATGATGGAGGGTGTCGCCGCCGAGGCGGCGAGTTTGGCTGGGCATCTCAAGCTGTCGAACCTTTGCTGGATCTATGACAGCAACCACATCTCGATCGAGGGCGGCACCGACCTGGCGTTCGACGAGGATGTCGGGTTGCGCTTCAAGGCGTATGGCTGGAACGTCATCCATGTCGACGATGCCAACGACATCGCAGCGCTGTCGGCGGCGTTCGACACGTTCCGCAAGACCGACGACAAGCCGACCTTCATCGTCGTCCACTCGGTGATCGGCTGGGGTTCCCCGCGCGCCGGCACCGAGAAGGCACATGGCGAGCCGCTGGGCGAGGACAATGTCCGCGCCACCAAGCGCGCCTATGGCTGGCCCGAGGACAAGAGCTTCTACGTCCCCGAGGGGGTCGCCGAGCATTTCCGCGAGAGCATCGGCGGGCGCGGCGGCAAGCTGCGCGACGAGTGGGTCGCGATGACCGACCGCTATCGGCAGGAGCATCCCGAACTCGGCGCCGAACTCGACCTGATGCTGAAGGACGCGTTGCCCGAGGGTTGGGACGCCGACATCCCGGTGTTCGAGGCGGACGCCAAGGGCGTCGCCAGCCGCGATTCGGGCGGCAAGGTGCTGAACGCCATCGCCAAGCGGGTGCCGTGGCTGATCGGCGGCTCCGCCGACCTCGCGCCGTCGACCAAGACCGACATCAAGGGCGCGGCCTCGTTCGAAGCGTCCAATTACGGCGGCCAGAACTTCCACTTCGGCGTGCGCGAGCATGGCATGGGTGCCGTGGTGAACGGCATGGCGCTGTCGCACCTGAAATCCTACGGCTCCACCTTCCTGGTTTTCACCGACTATATGCGCCCCTCGGTGCGGCTGTCGGCGATCATGGAGCTGGGCGACGTGTGGGTCTATACCCACGACTCGATCGGCGTCGGCGAGGACGGGCCGACCCACCAGCCGATCGAGCAGGTCGCCTCGCTGCGGGCCATCCCCGGGCTCGACACGATCCGGCCCGGCGACGCCAACGAGGTCGCCTGGGCCTGGCGCGCGACGATGGCGAACAGCGGCACGCCGACCGCGCTGATCCTGTCGCGCCAGCCGCTGCCGACGCTAGACCGCACCACCTATGCCTCGGCCGAAGGGCTGATGAAGGGCGCCTATGTGCTGGCCGGCGACGATACGCCGGAGGTGATCCTGATCGCCACCGGCAGCGAGGTGTCGCTGGCGGTGCAGGCGTACGAGCGGCTGACCGCCGACGGAGTGAAGGCGCGCGTGGTGTCGATGCCCAGCTGGTATCGCTTCGAGTTGCAGGACCAGGCGTACCGCGACAGCGTGTTGCCGCCCGCCGTCAAGGCGCGGCTGGCGATCGAGATGGCGGGATCGATGGGCTGGGACCGCTATGTCGGCAGCCACGGCGACACCGTGACCATGAAGACCTTCGGCGCCTCCGCCCCGATCGCCAAGCTGCAGGACAAGTTCGGCTTCACCGTCGATCACGTCGTCGAGCAGGCGCGCCGGCTGATCGACGCGGCGTTCACGGACAAGGAATAAGCGCATGAGCAAGCTCTCCGAACTCTCCGCCGCTGGCACGGCCGTCTGGCTCGACTTCGTCGATCGCAAGTTCCTGGAGGCGGGCGGGCTGGAGACGCTGGTCGCCGAGGACGGGCTGACCGGTGTGACCTCCAACCCGTCGATCTTCGAGAAGGCGATGGGGCACGGCGACGCCTATGACGAGACGATCGCCGCTTTCGACCGCGAGCATGCGGGCGCGGCGACGATCGATCGCTACGAGCATCTCGCGATCCAGGACATCAAGGCCGCGGCCGAGACGCTGAAGCCGGTGTACGACCGACTAGGCGGCAAGGACGGCTATGTCAGTCTGGAGGTATCGCCCTACATCGCCGACGACACCGACGCGACGATCGCGGAGGCGAAGAAGCTGTGGGCGGCGGTCGACCGGCCCAATCTGATGATAAAGATCCCCGGCACGCTGGCCGGCGCGCCCGCCATTTCGGCGGCGATCGCAGAGGGGATCAACGTCAACGTCACCCTCCTCTTCGCGCTCGACGCCTATATCCGCGTCGCGGAGGCCTATGCCGCCGGGCTGGAGGAGCGGGTCCGCCAGGGCCAGCCGATCGATCATATCGCCTCGGTCGCCAGCTTCTTCGTCAGCCGCATCGACACGATGATCGACAAGCAGATCGACGAACGGGTGAAGGCGGGTGACGCCGATGCCGACGCACTGAAGGCATTGCGCGGCAAGGTCGCGATCGCCAACGCCAAGCAGGCCTATGCCTGGTATCAGGACTTCATCGCCTCCGACCGGTGGCAGGCGCTGGCCGCCAAGGGCGCGCAGCCGCAGCGGCTGCTCTGGGCGTCGACCGGGGTCAAGGATCCGGCCTATCCCGACACGCTCTACATCGACACGCTGATCGGGCCGGAAACGGTCAACACCATGCCGCCCAAGACGATGGATGCGTTCCGCGACCACGGCACCGTGGCACAGACGCTGACCGCCGACGTCGACGAGGCGCGCCATGTACTGGCGGAGGCGGAGCGGCTGGGCCTGGACCTGTCGGGCGTCACCGGCACGCTGGTCCTGGAGGGCGTCGCCTCGTTCGCCAAGGCGTTCGACGACCTGCTCGGCGCCATCGCGCAGAAGCACCCGGGAGCGTGATTCTCAATCCGTCATGCCGGGCTCGTCCCGGCATCCACCCATCCTCGTGTGCGGCAGCGATGGCGTTTGCGGAATGGTGGATGCCGGGACGAGCCCGGCATGACGAACAGTGGAAGGATTAGCGATGAAGCTCGGCATGATCGGCCTCGGCCGGATGGGCGGCAACATGGCGCGGCGGCTGATGGCCGGCGGTCACGAGATCGTCGCCTATGACCGCGATCAGGCGGCGGTGGACAAGCTGGTCGCCGACGGCGCGACCGGTGCCTCGTCGCTAGACGACATGCGGAGCAGACTGGGCGAGCAGGCGATCTGGTGGGTCATGCTGCCGGCCGGCGAGATCACCGAACAGACGGTGCAGGCGATCGCCGACGGTGGCAGGGCAGGGGACGTCGTCATCGACGGCGGCAACAGTTTCTACAAGGACGATATCCGCCGCGCCAAGGCATTGCGCGAGAAGGATATCGACTATGTCGACGTCGGCACCTCCGGCGGGGTGTGGGGGCGCGAGCGCGGTTACTGCATGATGATCGGCGGGCGCGAGGAGGTACTGACCCGGCTCGACCCGATCTTCGAGACGCTGGCGCCGGGCCGCGGTGACATTCCGCGGACTCCGTACGACCGGCCGGAGGCGGACGACTGGCGGGCGGAGAAGGGCTTCATCCATGCCGGTCCCGCCGGGTCCGGGCATTTCGTGAAGATGGTCCATAACGGCATCGAGTATGGCCTGATGCAGGCCTATGCCGAGGGGTTCGACATCCTGAAGTCCAAGAGCAGCGAGCATCTGCCCGAGGACGAGCGGTTCGACCTGAACCTGACCGACATCGCCGAGGTGTGGCGCCGCGGCAGCGTGATCTCGTCCTGGCTGCTCGACCTGACCGCGATCGCGCTGGCGAAGGACGGGATGCTCGAGCAGTTCACCGGCAACGTCGCCGATTCGGGCGAGGGCCAGTGGACGATCGACGCGGCGATGGAGGAGAAGGTGCCCGCCAACGTCCTCACCGCCTCGCTCTTCGCACGATACCGCAGCCGGATCGAGCATACGTTCGGGGACAAGGTGCTGTCGGCGATGCGCTTCGGCTTCGGTGGCCACACCGAGATCCCGCAGTGAGGCCGATCCAGATCCTCCCCGGCACGGAGAGGGGGACCAGCGAAGCTGGTGGAGGGCGCTCTCCACAGGCGGATGCGTTTGCGGTGGCCCCCCTTCACCACGCGCCTCGCGCGCGGTTTCCCTCCCCTGAAAGGGAGGGGCTATGACCATCCGCCTCCTCGTCTCCGACGTCGACGGCACGCTGGTCGACAAGCAGAAGCGGCTGACCGATGGCACCACCGCTGCGGTACGCCGCCTGCAGGCCGCGGGCATCGGCTTCACCCTGATCTCGGCGCGCCCGCGCTCGGGCATCATGCCGCTGATCGACGCGCTCGACCTCGATGCGCCGGTCGGCGCGTTCAACGGCGGCATCATCTTTCGCCGCTCGGGCGAGGTGATCGAGCACCACCGCATCGGCCCGTCGGTCGCGCACGGCATCTGGGACGCGGTCGGCGATGCCGCGGTCGACCGCTGGGTCTTCGCCGACGATCGCTGGTATGCCTCGACCGATCAGGGCGTGCATGTCGAGCATGAGCGGATCGCGTCCGACCAAGAGCCGATCGTCACGCAGGATTTCGCCGCGCTGCTCGACCGGGCCGACAAGATCACCTTCGTCAGCGACGACGAGGCGCTGCTGCGCGCGCTCCACGACCGGGTGCGGCCCCGCTATGGCGAGGAGGCGACGGTGGTGCAGAGCCAGACCTATTATCTCGACGTCACGGCGCTCCAGGCCAACAAGGGCGCAGGCATTGCCGAACTGGCCGCGGCGTTCGACGTGACCCTCACCGAAACCGCCGCGATCGGCGACCAGGCCAACGACCTGCCGATGCTCGACCGTGCCGGCCTGTCCATCGCGATGGGCAACGCGCCCCAACCGGTGCAGGATCGCGCCGATCACGTCACCCTGGGCAACGATGCGGACGGCGTCGCCCATGCCATCGACACCATTATCTTGAAACAGGATCACACCGCATGAAGCAGCTCGTCGCCTTCGACCTTGACGGAACCCTGGCCGAGAGCAAGCAGCCGCTGAAGGACGATATGGGGCAGGCGCTGGCCGACCTGCTGACCGTCGCGCATGTCGCGGTCATCTCGGGCGGGGACTGGCCGCAGTTCGACAAGCAGGTCGCCAGCCGCCTGCCCGAGCATGCCGACCGCTCGCGCCTGTGGCTGATGCCGACCACCGGCACCAAGCTGTTCGTCCACAGGGACGGTGGCTGGCAGACCGTCTATGCCGAGCTGTTCTCCGAGGAGAAGCGGCAGGAAATCATCGCCGCCTTCAACGCTTCGCTGGAGGCGACCGGCTTCGTGCCCGAGCAGGTCTGGGGCGAGCGGATCGAGGATCGCGGTAGCCAGATCACGTTTTCCGCCCTCGGCCAGCAGGCGCCGATCGAGGCGAAGGAGCATTGGGATCCGGACTTCGCCAAGCGCAAGGTGATCCAGGCCGATCTGCGCAAGCGTCTGCCGGGCCTGTCGATCAACATGGGCGGCGCCACCTCGATCGACATCACGCAGGAGGGCGTCGACAAGGCGTATGGCCTGAAGCGGCTGCGCGACGAGAGCGGCATTCCGCTGGACGCGATGATGTTCATCGGCGACGCGATCTTCCCCGGCGGCAACGACTATCCGGCCAAGGAACTCGGCCTCGACACGGTTCGCGTCCGCGATCCGGAAGAAACGCTGAGCGTCATCGCCGCCATCGTGGCGTGCCAGAAGTAGAATCGTTTCGCCCGGCCATCGGTTTGCAATGGCCGGGCAAAGCGTCCATGCCATGTCCCTGAAAAAGAACACGGACGCACGCATGGCTTCGCAGAGCTTTACTACCGATCCTCGCGCCGATCTGACCGGGTGCGACCGCGAACCCATCCATGTCCCGGGATCGATCCAGCCGCATGGCCTCCTGCTGATCGCCGACGCCCGTACCCTGATGGTGGTGGCGGGGGCGGGCGATCTGGAGGCGCGGATCGGCGCCGACTGGCTCGGCACGAAACTGCCCGACCTGCTGGGCCAGGATATCGCCGCGCTGCTGGAGGCGGTGACGGCAGGGCCGGGTGGCACGGTGGTCGGCCAGCCGGTGACGCTGGCGGGCGAGCGTTTCGACGTCGCCTTCCACCGCGCCGGCGATCTGCTGCTGGTGGAACTGGAACCCTCCGCGGCCGAGCCGATCGGCGCCGGCACGATGCTCGGCCGGCTCGACCTGCTGGCGCAGGGGTTCGAGCGGGCGAGCGATCTTCAGGGGCTGTGCGACCGGGCCGCGATCGCGTTTCGGCAGCTGACCGGGTTCGACCGGGTGATGGTCTATCGCTTCCTCGACGATGATGCCGGTCGCGTCGTGGCGGAGGATCGCGATCCGGCGCTCGGCACCTTCCTGCATCATCACTTTCCCGCGTCCGACATCCCGCGCCAGGCGCGGGCGCTCTACGTGCGCAATCGCGCGCGTGCGATCCCCAATGTCGATTACCTGCCCCAGCCGATCCGCCCGGAGAGCTTCGCCGGTACGGACCTGAGCGACGTCGGCGTGCGCAGCGTCTCGCCGATACACCTCCAGTATCTGCGCAACATGGGCGTGGAGGCTTCGGCCTCGATCTCGATCGTCAAGGACGGGCTGCTCTGGGGGCTGATCGCCTGCCACCATAACAGCCCGCGCGCGCTGCCCGCCGACGTGCGGCAGGCGGCGGCCACGCTCGCCTCTTCGCTGGCGCGGCAGGTGCGTGCCCGGGAAGAGGCGGAAACCTATCGTGAGCGGCTGCGGCTGCGCGCGGCGGAGGACGGGCTGGTCGCGCGGCTGGCCGATGCGTCGGAACTCCGTGCCGCGGTCGAGCGGACCAAGGCCGACCTGCGAACGATGCTGGGCGCGGATGGGTTCGCGCTGGTCGACGGACAGGCGGTGGTCGCCGACGGCGTCTGCCCGCCCGATCACGTGGTGGTCGAGCTTGCGGCATGGGCGCGCCTCCACGGTGGCATGGAGCCGTTCGCCACGCACGAGCTGGCGACGCTGCGACCCGCCGCGGCCGTGGATAGCGGGACGGTCAGCGGCCTGCTGGCCGTGCCGCTGATCGAACAGGGCGCGACCTTGCTGTGGTTCCGGGTCGAGCAGGTCGAGGAGATCGAGTGGGCGGGCAACCCGCATAAGGCCGTCGCTCTGACCCCTGGCGCGACGCTCAGCCCGCGCGCCTCGTTCGCGACGTGGAGCGAGGCGGTGCGCGGTCGCTCGCGTCGCTGGACGCTGGAGGAGATCGAAGGCGCATATCGCCTGCGCCGCACCTTCCAGGACGCCTGCCGCTCCCGCGAGCTGCGCGACCTCAACGCGCATCTGAACAGGACGCTGGCCGACAAGGACGCGCTGCTGGTCCAGAAGGACCTGCTGATGAAGGAGGTCGACCATCGCATCCAGAACAGCCTGCAGCTCGTCGGCGCATTCCTGGCGATGCAGGCGCGCGCCGCCGGGCCGGGCACGGTCGCCGACCAGCTGATCGAGGCGCAGGCGCGGCTGTCCGCCGTGGCGCTGGTCCATCGCCGGCTGTACCGCGACGACCAGATCGAGACGATCGACCTGTCGCGCTACCTGGAGGAGCTGGTCGGCGACATGAAGGCGTCGCTGGGTGCCGAATGGGGCAGGCGGATGAAGGTCGATCTGGCGCCCGTCCTGATCCCAACCGACCGGGCGGTGAACATCGGCCTGGTGATGACCGAACTGGTCATCAACGCGACCAAATATGCCTATGCCGGCGCGCCCGGACCGATCTCAATCGCGCTGGAGCAGCATCGCAACCGGCTGCGCCTGATCGTCGCGGACGAGGGTGGCGGCAAGAGCGGCGTACATAGCGGCTTCGGCAGCCGGATGATGACGGCGGTCGTGTCCAGCCTCGACGGCGAGATGCTCTTCACCGACAATGCGCCGGGGCTGCGCGCGATCCTGACCGCACCGTTGACGGCGTAGGCGCTAAGACGCTGCCGCCTGCGAATACAGGTCGAAGGTGGCATGCGCCCCGGCCAGCAGGCCGTCGCGCCACACGGCGTCGGCCCCGCGTGCATCGATCGCCGCGAGCAGCGCCCGCCACTCGCCCGACAGGTGGCGCGCCGCGAGGTAGCGTGAGGGCAGTGCGGCGGGAACGCCGCGCGCCAGCATGGTGCCGCCGAGCCGCGACCCCTCGATCACATAGAGGGCACCCCACGCCGCACCCGGTCGCTCGGGCAGCGTGAACGGGAGCGGCACCGGCGTCGACAGGTCGAGATCGGCAAGGTCCGCCGCCAGCAGGCTGGTCCGCTCGCGCCACGCCGGCAGTTCGTCGTGACGCGCCAATACCGCCTCCGCCGCCGGCAGCGCGCGGGCATGGGCGGTCAGGAACGCGGCATAGGCGATCGGGTCGGTCAGGTCGTACCCGCCGAACGCCGCATCGACCCGGTCGTGCGAGGCCGATGTGGCGGCGCGCAGCTGCTGGACGGCACTCACGTCGCGGCGGGACCGGGCTGGGCGGCGGCGTCGACGGGCGCGATCTGGTCGATCAGCCCCTGTCGCTTGGCGACGAGGGTCGGCACCAGCGCCTGCCCGGCGACATTCACCGCCGTCCGCCCCATGTCGAGGATCGGATCGATCGCCAGCAGCAGCCCCGCGCCCTCCAGCGGCAGGCCCAGCGTCGACAGCGTCAGCGTCAGCATGACGAGCGCGCCGGTCAGCCCGGCGGTTGCCGCCGATCCCACCACCGACACCAGCACGATCAGCAGATAGTCCGTCGCGTGGAGCGGGATCGCATGGTACTGCGCAACGAACAGCGCCGCGATCGCCGGATAGATCGCCGCGCACCCGTCCATCTTGGTCGTCGCGGCGAAGGGGACGGCAAAGGCGGCGTAGCTGCGCGGCACGCCGATCCGCTCGACCGACGCCTCGGTCACCGGCAGCGTCGCGATCGACGAGCGCGATACGAAGCCCAGCTGGATCGCCGGCCACGCGGCGGCGAAGAAGCGGCCGACAGAAAGCCCGTTCGCCTTCAGCAGCGTTGGGTAGACGACCAGCAGTACCAGCCCCAGGCCCAGATAGACGGCGCTGGCGAAGCTGCCGAGCGCGGCCAGCGACTGCCAGCCATATTGCACCACCGCGTGGCCGAGCAGCCCGGCGGTACCGATCGGGGTCAGCCGCACCACCCAGCGCAGGATGCGGCGGCAGATCGCGAGCAGCGAGGCGTTGAAGGCCAGGAACGGCGCCCCCGCGTCGCCGCTGCGCACCGCGGCGATGCCGATCGCAATGGCGATGACGATGATCTGCAGGATGTTGAATGACAGCCCGGTCTGCAACGCCCCGTCCGCATCCGCCTTAGTCGAGGCGGACAGGCCCAGCAGGTTCGACGGCACCAGCCCGCGCAGGAAGTCGAGCCACGATCCCGTCGTCGCCGGCCGCACCGCCGCGGCCATGTCGACGCCGTCGCGGACGCCGGGCTGGATGATGGTGCCGAGCAGCAGGCCGATCGTCACGGCGATCAGTGCGGTGATCGCGAACCACGCCAGCGTTCCGGCGACCAGCCGGGCGGCGTTGCCCAAGTCGCGCAGCGCCGCGATCGATGCGACGATGGCGGTGAACACCAGCGGCACCACCAGTACGCGCAGCAGCTGGATGAAGATCTCGCCGACAATGCGCAGCGTCTCCGCCAGCGGACCGCCGCCGACCTGCCGCGCCCAGAAGCCGCACGACAGGCCGATCGCCATGCCGATGAACACCTGCACGCTGAAAGATGGCCGTTTCATCCATCCCCGATGCGCCGGACCGCCTTGTCCTTGCCAGCAAAATCCGCAGTGCGGCAGCCAAGCGAACCTATCGGCGCCTTTCTTCCGCCGCGATCGCCGGGTTCGATGCCGTTGACTATGTTCCTGCGCGTGGCATGTCTCGGCTCCGATGCCGCTGCGCCACCTCTTCGCCCCCAGCGGGCCCGCCGATGCCTGGCCCGCCGGCGGTGGCGAGTGCGGACGGTTGATCCGCACGCGCGACTGGTCGGACACCGCGCTGGGGCCGGTGCGCAACTGGCCGGCGGCGCTGCGCGTGACCGTATCGAACCTGCTGGGTTCACCGGTGCCGCAGGTGCTGGTCTGGGGCGGGGATCACGTCGTCCTCTACAATGACGGCTATGTCGCCATTGCCGGGGCCGCGCATCCCACGACGTTGGGCAGCGCGATCGTCACCGCCGATCCGGCGATCTGGCACTGGAGCCACGACGTGCTGAGCCGCGGCATGCAGGGGGAGGTCGTCGCCTTTCGCGACCAGCCGCTGCGGGTCGAAGACGGCCAGCAGACCGTGTTCCTCGACCTGTACTACACCCCGGTGCGGCACGAGGACGGCACAGTTGGCGGGGTGCTGTGCACGCTGATCGACAATACCGCGCGCGTCGGCGCCGAGCGCGAGGCGGGGCGGCGAGAGGCGGAGCTGCGCGAGCTGACCGACGCGCTGCCGGTGCTCATCACCTATTTCGACCGCGACCTGATCTGTCGCTTCGCCAACAGCTATTTCCACGAATTCCTGGGCCTGCGCCCCGATCAGGTGATCGGGCGCCGCTGGGGCGAGATCGCCGGTGACGACGCAGCCGCCGCCCGCCTGCCGCTGGTCCGCCGCGCGCTGGCGGGAGAGCGGGTGTCGGCGGAGGCGGTCATCACCCACCGCGACGGCGGCCAGCGCCGCGTCGAGGTCCAGTATGTCCCGCGCGTCGAGGCGGACGGCACCGTCGCCGGCTTCCAGTCGCTGACGTTCGAGGTCGAGAAGCGGGTGCGGCGCGAAGAGGCGCTGAACGCCAGCAACGACCGGTTCCGCGCCGCGATGGATGCGGTGCACGGCGTGCTGTGGACCAACGATGCCGAGGGACGGATGACCGGCGAGCAGCCCGGTTGGGCGGCGCTGACCGGGCAGGGGCCGGCAGAATATTCCGGCTATGGCTGGACTCGTGCGATCCATCCCGCCGATGTCGAGCCGACGGTCGCGGCGTGGCGCAAGTCGGTCGAGACGTCGGCACCGTTCATGTTCGAGCATCGGGTGCGGCGCTTCGACGGGCAGTGGCGCGTCTTCCTGATCCGTGCGGTGCCGACCCGCAGTCGCGACGGGACGCTGGACGGCTGGGTCGGCGTCCACACCGACATCACCGAACAGCGCGCCGCCGAGGAGGCGCTGCGCGAGCAGGCGACGGCGCTCACCCGCCAGATCGCCCAGCGCCGCCATGCCGAGGAGCAGCTGCGCCAGCTGAACGAGACACTAGAGGCGCGCATCGCCGCCGAGATCGCCGAGCGGCGCCAGGCCGAGGCGGCCCTGATCCAGGCGCAGAAGATGGAGATGATCGGCCAGCTGACCGGCGGCGTCGCGCATGATTTCAACAATCTGCTCCAGATCGTCTCCGGCAACCTCCAACTGGTCGACCGCGACGTCGCCGATCAGCCCCGTGTCGCCCGCCGCGTCGCCAACGCCATGGCCGGCGTCGAACGCGGGGCGAAGCTCGCCGCGCAGCTGCTCGCCTTCGGTCGGCGCCAGGCGCTGGAACCGCGGATCGTCAACCTCGCGCGGCTGCTCGACGGCATGGATGAGCTGCTGCGCCGTGCGGTGGGTGAGGGGGTGGTGATCGACCGGGCGGTGGCGCCGGACCTCTGGAACATCTTCATCGATCCCGCCCGGATCGAGAATGCGCTGCTCAACCTCGCGATCAATGCCCGCGACGCGATGGAGGGCATGGGGCGGCTGACGATCGAGATCGGGAACGTCGCCTTGCCCGCGCAGGGTGACGTCGCGGCCGGCGACTATGTCCGGCTGGCGGTGGGCGATACCGGCACCGGCATGCCCCCGGCGATCGCCGAGCGGGTGTTCGAGCCCTTTTTCTCGACCAAGCGCGAGGGGAAGGGCAGCGGCCTGGGCCTGTCGATGGTCTATGGTTTCGTCCGCCAGTCCGGCGGCCATGTCGAGTTGCGCACCGCGGAAGGGGAGGGGACGACGGTCGCCCTGTTCCTGCCCCGCGCGCACGGCGCGGCCGATGCCGAGCTGCCGGTCGACCACGCGGCAGCGGTCGGCGGCACCGAGACGGTATTGGTGGTGGAGGACGATACCGAGGTCCGCGTCACCGTCGTCGAGATGTTCCGCGACCTGGGCTACACCGTCCTGACCGCACCCGACGCGGTCCAGGCGCTGGCGGTACTGGACGCGGCCGGGCCGGTCGACCTGCTGTTCACCGACGTCATCATGCCGGGCCCGCTCGACAGCGCGGCGATGGCGCGGGCGGCGCAGGAGCGGCGACCGGGGCTCGCGGTACTGTTCACCTCCGGCTATGCCGAGGACGGGATCGTCCATGGCGGGCGACTGGACGCGGGGCTGGCGCTGCTGCCCAAACCCTATAGCCGCGAGGCGCTGGCCCGGCGCGTCCGGCAGGTGCTGGGCGCGCGGGCGAATGGAGAGGCGACACGATGATCCTGCTGCACATTTTGTGGCCCGTCTTCGCCTTCGTGGCGCTGATCTTCACTGTCTGGATGACGCTGCTGGTGCAGCGGCTCGACCATATGAAGAAGACGCCACCGCGGCGCGAGGATTTCGCCGACGGCACCGCCGCCAATCGCTATTTCGCGCCCGTTGCGCTGGCGGGTGACAATCTGCGCAACCTGTTCGAGACGCCGGTGCTGTTCCTGGTGCTGGTGCTGCTGCTGATGGGGACGCGGCAGGCGGGCGTCGCGCAGGTGGGGCTCGCTTGGATCTTCGTGATCCTGCGCTGCGTGCATAGCTGGATGCACATACATGGCCGCGTCCGCCCGCGATTCCGCGCATTCATCGCCTCCACCGCCGTCCTGTCGGCCATGTGGCTGGGATTCTTCGTCGATTCGATCCGTGCCGCCGCCGCGTACAACGCCGCGCTCGGGACACTGGCGCAACCCTGAGCCAGGCGGACGCGTTCTCGGGCGATCAGGAAAGGGATCGCCCATGGCCGACACGGATGACCGCGAGCAGGTGTGGAAGGATTTCGGCGAGGCGGTCAACATGACCCCGGCCGAGCTGGAGAAGTGGCTGAAGACCGACGAGAGCCGCGAAGTCGGCACCGGCGTCGGCCACGACTTCGGCGAGCATATCCTCGACATCCGCCACAAGAAGAAGGCGGAGCTGACCGATGAAGACTATGCGCACATGCACAAGGTCGTCGGCTATGTTCACCGCCACATGGCCCAGCACGGCCCGGCGGACGACAAGGAACATTCGCCCTGGCGCTACTCGCTGATGAACTGGGGGCACGATCCGCTGAAGCGATGATCGCCGCGCGCCGGCGGCGTGACCTCAGGCCGCCTCGCGCGCGCCGCGCATTGCGAGCGCCCTGGCTTCCTCGACCACCAGCGGGCGACTGAAGAAGAAGCCCTGGATCTTCGAGCAGCCGAACTCCTGCACCATGCGCTGCTCGGCCTCGGTTTCCACCCCCTCGGCGGTGGTGGTCATGCCCAGGCTGCGGGCGAGGGCGACGACGGCGTGGATGATCGCCACCGCCTCGCTGATGCCCTTGGCGGCGCCCTGCACGAAGCTGCGGTCGATCTTGATCGTCGAGAATTTGGTACGCGAGAGATAGCCGAGCGACGAGTAGCCGGTGCCGAAATCGTCCAGCGACAGCCGTACGCCCAGCTCCAGCACCCGCTCCAGCACCTTGGTCGCGCCCAGCCCTTCGTGCATGAACACGCTCTCGGTGACTTCCAGCTCCAGCCGCTCCGCCGGCAACCCCGAATTGGCGAGGGCGGAGGCGACGGTGGTCACGAAATGCGGATTGTGCAGCTGCTCGGGCGAGACGTTGACCGCGACGCGGATATGACCCGGCCAGCGCGCCGCCTCGTCGCAGGCGGTGCGCAGCACCCAGTCGCCGATCGGACCGATCAGCCGTGCCTCTTCGGCCAGCGGCACGAACTTGGCCGGGGAGACGTTGCCGAATTCCGCGCTGTTCCAGCGTAGCAGCGCCTCGAACCCCTTCAGCGATCCGGAGGCGGCGTCGACGACCGGCTGGTACGCCAGGTGCAGCTCGCCCTTCTCCAGCGCCTTGCGCAGCGCCTGTTCCAGCACGCGCCGTTCCTCGGCCTGCGCGTGGAGGCGGGGCTCATAGGCATGGAATACGCCACCGCCCGCATCCTTCGACTGGTAGAGGGCCAGGTCGGCCGAGCGGATCAGCGTCTCGGCGGTGTTGCCGTCGCGCGGCCCCACCGCCAGCCCGACCGAGGCGCCGATGTGCAGCGTGTGCTGGTCCATCTCATACGGGCGCGACAGCGTCTCGATGATCTGGCGGGCCAGCTGCTCGACCAGGGTCAGGTCCTGCGCGTCGCGCACGACGACGGCGAACTCGTCGCCGCCCAGCCGCCCGCACATCGCATTTTCACCCATCAGCTGCGCCAGCCGCTCGGCCACGCGGCCGAGCAGGCGGTCGCCGACCTGGTGGCCCAGCGTGTCGTTGACCGCCTTGAACCGATCCAGGTCGATCATCATGAACGCGCAGCGCCCGCGCCACTTGTCCGCCTCAACCATCGCGCGCACCAGCGTCTCGTTGATCGATAGCCGGTTGGGTAACCCGGTCAGCGTGTCGCAGCGGGCCATGCGGTTGATCTTGTCGGCCGCGCTGCGCTGCTCGGTAACGTCGGAGCCGACGCCGCGAAATCCGGAGAAGCCCCCACGATCGTCGAACCGGGGCGAGGCGGCGAGTTCCCACCACCGCTCCTCGCCATGTACGTGGACCGGCAGGCGCAGGTCGCGAAAACTCTGCCGCGACTTCAGCTTCTCGGACAGCTGGCGCAGGCCGGGCGCGAAATCGCCGGTCTGCCAGCTGGGGCCGGCGAGCACCTGCAGGAACGGCATGCCGTTGATGCTGACCGGATCGAGCCCGCAGGCGACGGCAAAGCGCGGATTGGCCTTGACCACCCGCCGCGCCGCATCGGTTTCCCACAGCCAGTCGGCGCCCGATTCCTCGAACTCGCGCAGCAGCAGGCTGACGGTTTCGTCGCGTTCCTCCAGCGCCATCTCGGCGGCGCGGAGCGCGATCAGCGATCCTGCGCGCCCGATGCATATCGCCGCGAGCAGTAGCGAGAAGACGGTGACCCCGCCGGCCGCCGGCAGCTTGCCGTCGATCGCCAGCTCGATCGCGATCGTCCCGCCCAGCCCGACGACGAAGGCCAGGGTGGCGAGGATCAGCGGCGCCATGGTGAAGGCGGCGGCGGTCATCAGCAGGGCGAGGATGATCCCCGTTCCCGGTGCCGCGGCGACCGGCGCCAGATGACAGAGCCACAGCGGCACGGCCGACCAGGCGGCGGCGAGTGCCAGCCCCTCATAGGCGGTAACCCGGATATCGCCGAGGCTGGCGAAACCGTCCTGCCCGCGGTGCGAGCGGAGCCGGCGATAGGCCGCAACTCCCGCGATCATCGCGGTGGCGGCACCCCAGAAGCCCAGTCGGACCAGGTCGATCCAGCGCGACAGCAGCACGATCAGCGCGGCGACCGCAATCAGGTTGGCGCCGAGCATGAACAGGGCGAGTCGGCGACCGGCAAACAGCTGCGCCGCGCGGATGCGCCCCCACTCCACACGGTCCTGCCCCTCACGCAACGCCAGCAGATGGGCGAGGGCGATTCTGACCGGCGCGCTGGAGTTGCGATGGTTCTTCACGGCGCGGGGCATAGCACGGACTGGTTAGCGAGAGGTTTCCCAATCGTCCGGATCGGTGGGATCTGAAGTACAAAATCGTCCGGTTGCATGCACCGCCCGACGCAGCCGCTCGAGATCCTCGGGCGTGTCGATGTCGATCAGCTCCGCCGGGCTGGTCACGACGTGGTGGCCCGCGCGGATCAGGTCGCGTGCCCCCCGATCGCCGGTCAGCGACAGGAGGGCGTCGAACCGGTCGCGTCCGAACAGCACCGGCGGCTTGGGCTCCCGACCGTCGCTGGATGCGACCACCGCGTCGCTTGAGTCGGCGGCGTCGAGCAGGCGGCCGATGTGCGCCGCGGTTACCCGCGGCATGTCGGCCAGCACGATCAGGACCGCCGCCGCCTCCATTTCTCGTGCGCGCGCAACGCCCAGCTTCACCGACTCGGACATGCCCAGATCCTGTTGATCGTTCTGGATCACGGTGTAGCCGCGGGTGGAGAAATCCAGCGCGCCGCCGCCGCTTATCGCCAGCCGTGCGCGAAAGGGGATGTCTTCCAGCGCGGTGACGACGTGCAACCCGACCGGCAGGCCCAGCAGGTCCGCCCCTAGCTTGTTCTGCGGGCCGAAGCGCGCGGACCTGCCCGCCGCCAGCAGGATCAGGACACAGTCCCTAGCGGCGATCATGGAACGCCCCGACCATCGCCGCGGCGATCGACAGCGCGATCTCGGATGGGCCGATCGCGCCGATGTCGATGCCGACCGGACCGTCGATCCGGTCGATCCGTTCAGGCGCGACGCCGGCCGCGGCGAGTCGCTCGCGCCGCGCCGCGTGGCTCTTGCGGCTGCCGAGCGCACCGACATAGGCGGCATCGGTCGCCAGCGCGGCGATCAGGGCAGGGTCGTCGATCTTGATGTCGTGGCTGAGCGTGACGACCGCTGTTGCCGGTCCCGGTCGCCACGCGGCGATCGCCTCGTCGGGCCAGCGATCGTCGAGCGTGGTGCCGGGGAATCGCTCCTCGGTCAGGAAGCGGGCGCGCGGGTCGATCACCACCGTGTCGATCTTCAGCTCGCGCGCCAGCCCGGCGAGCGCCTGCGCAATCTGCACCGCGCCGACGATCAGCAGCCGCCGTGGCGGATCGTAGCGATTGACGAAGACCTCGCCCGTTTCGAGCACCCGCTGGTCGGAGTGGCCGGTCGTCAGGTCGGTATGGACGGTCAGCGCGTCGCCGTTGTCACGCGCGGCGGCGATCCGGTCGAACAGCTCGGGATCGAAGCCCTCCGCCGACACCGGTTGCACCATTACCGCGATCTCGCCGCCGCAGGGCAGGCCGACTTCCCACGCGGAGGCATCGGCGACGCCGTAGCGCTTCAGCTGGAACGGCGCGCCGGCAATCACCTCGGCGGCGGTTTGCAGGATATCGCTCTCGACGCAGCCCCCCGATACCGATCCCTCGAACCGTCCATCGGCATGGACCAGCATGTGGCTACCCCGCGGACGCGGCGCCGAGCCCCAGGTCGACACCACGGTCGCCAGCGCCATCGGCTCCCCCTGCCACGCTCGTGCCGCCGCCAGCACGCTGTCATTCTCGGCCATGCATTTCTTCCTCAATCCTCCCCGGCATGGGGAGGGGGACCGCGCCCGCAGGGCGGGGTGGAGGGGGTTCGCCACCGGCGTAACGCTCGTGGCACGCCCCCTCCACCAGCTGCGCTGGTCCCCCTCCCCACGAGTGGGGAGGAATTTTCAAAGCGCCGGCAGTCCCGCCAGCAGCTTGTCGCACGTCACCGGCAGGTTGCGCACCCGCACTCCGCAGGCATTGTAGATCGCGTTCACCACCGCCGGTGCCGCGCCCGAGATGCCCAGCTCGCCGATCCCCTTGGCATGAATCGGATTGGCGTGGATGTCGCGCTCGTCGAGGAAATGCACCTCCAGCTGCGGCACGTCGGCATTTACCGGGACATGATATTCGGCCAGGTCGCGGTTCACCAGCTTGCCGTTGCGCGGGTCGTGGATCAGGTCCTCGGTCAACGCGCAGCCGATGCCAAAGGTCATGCCGCCCAGGCACTGCGACCGCGCCGTCTTGGCGTTGAGCACGCGTCCCGCTGCGAACACGCCCAGCATCCGCCGCACCCGTACCTCGCCGGTGACGACGTTCACCCCGACCTCGGCGAAGTGCGCGCCGTAGCTGGCCTGGGTGAACTGCTTCTCCTGCTTGCCGGGGACGATCTCGCCCGTTGCCTCCATCCCGTCGCCGACCAGCTCGGCGATGCTGCGACGGCGATTTCCGCCGATCGCCTCGCCGTCCTTCAGCGTCAGGTCGCCGGGATCGACCTCCATCGCCTTGGCCAACTGCTCGCGCAGCGCCTCGGCCGCCAGATAGACCGCCGACCCGGCCGATGCCGCACCCCATGATCCGCCCGATCCGGCGGCCGGGGGATCGTTGGTGTCGCCCAGCTTCATCACGATCCGCTCGACCGGCAGACCCAGCACCTCGGCCGCGATCTGCGCCATGATCGTGTAGCTGCCGGTGCCGATATCGGTCATCGCCGACGAGACGACCGCCGTCCCGTCCGGCTTCAGCTCGATCTTGGCCGAGGATTTCTGCAACTGGTTGTTGCGGGTCGCGGCGGCGACGCCGATCCCGACCAGCCACTCGCCCTCGCGCCGGCTGCCCGGCGTCGCGTTGCGCTGATTCCAGCCGAACCGCCTGGCTCCCTCGTCGAGCGCACGGGTCAGCATCCGCGACGAGAAGGGGACGTCCTTCTCGGGATCCTTGAGCGGATCGTTGATCCGGCGCAGCTCGATCGGGTCCATCCCCATCTGCTCGGCCAGCTCGTCGATGGCGCATTCCACGCCGACCATGCCGACCGCCTCGCCCGGCGCGCGCATCGACCCGGTCAGACCCAGGTTCAGCCGCACCATGTCGTGGTTGATCCGCCGGTTCTCGCCGCAATATAGCGAGTGGCTGCCGATGCCGACCGGCTCGAAGAAGCTTTCGCCCGGCAGGTTCGCGACCAACGAGTCGTGAACGAACGAGACGATCCGCCCGTCCGCGTCGCAGCCCAGCCGGATACGCTGCTCGGTGTTCGAGCGACGGGGCGTCGCCTCGAACACCTGCTGGCGCATCATCACCGCCTTGACCGGGCGGCCGAGCTGCTTGGCCGCGACCGCGGCCGCCACGCTCTCGGGGGCGATACCCAGCTTCGACCCGAACCCGCCGCCAATATAGCGGCTGATGATCCGCACCTTGGACACGGACACGCCGAGCGACTTGGCCAGCTGCGATGCATCGGATGTCGGCATCTGGTACGCACCGTAGAGCGTCAGCGCGTCATCCTCCCACATCGCAATGGAGGCGTGCGGCTCCATCGCCGCCGAGTTCTGACTGGGGGTGACATAGGTCACGTCCAGCTTCACCGGCGCCGCGTCATATGTCGTGTCGGGATCGCCCTGGCTGTAGTGTGGCGGGATCAGCCCGCGCGGCGGTGTCTCCGCCTCGTCCTTGTGCGCCTCGAAGTCGTAGGTGCCGGCCTTGTATTCATACTCGACCGGCAGGCTCAGCGCCGCCTCGCGCGCGGCTTCGTAGGTGTCGGCCAGCACGATCGCGACGATCTGGCCGAAATAATCGACCTGCTTGACGCCTTGCGTCGGCGCGCCCTCTTCGCCGCCCTGCTGTGCGTTACGGATGAAGGTGTCGAAATCGACCACGACGTCGATCACGCCGGGCACGCGCTTTGCCGCCTCGACGTCGATCGCCAGCACCTTGCCGTGCCCGATCTTCGCGCCGACCAGCACGCCGTGCACCAGCCCCGGCACCGCATATTCCGCCGCATAGGTTGCCGTGCCCGACACCTTCAGCGGGCCGTCGACCCGGTCGAGCGGGCGAGAGATCACGCCCTGCGCCCCGGTATCGAGCAGGCTCTCGGGCACCGGCTCGTTCATCGTCAGGCTGTTGGTCTTGTCGCCGAAACCGAACATCGCCTTATACTCCCGTCAGTTCACGCAGCGACGCGATCAGCGTGCGCCGGGCGAGCGGAATTTTGAAATCGTTGCTGCCGAAGCCCTTGGCATTCGCCAGCAGCGCGTCGGCGGCTGCGGCGAAGCTGGCATCGCTTGCCGGCTTGCCGACGATCGCCGCCTCCACCGCCGGGTCGCGCCAGGGCATCGGCCCGAGCCCGCCGAACGCCAGCGCGGCGGAGGCGACCGTGTCGCCATCCATCGTCACCACGCCCGCGACCGACACCAGCGCGAAGGCGTAGGAGGCCCGGTCGCGCACCTTGCGATACAGATGGCGTGCGCCTTCGACCGGCACGGGCAGCTCGATCGCGGTAATCAGCTCGCCCGGCTCCAGCACCGTCTCCACCTCGGGCGTGTCGCCGGGCAGGCGATAGAGGTCGCCGATCGCGATCCGCCGCCGGTCGCCGTCCGCCTTCTGCGTCACCACCGTCGCATCCAGCGCGCGCATCGCCACCGCCATGTCCGACGGGTGGGTCGCGATGCACTTGTCCGAGGTGCCGAGCACCGCGAGGATGCGATTATAGCCGTCGATCGCCGAACAGCCGCTGCCCGGCGCCCGCTTGTTGCAGGGCATGGCGGTGTCGTAGAAATAATAGCAGCGCGTCCGCTGGAGCAGATTGCCCCCGGTCGACGCCTTGTTGCGCAACTGCCCCGACGCGCCCGCCAGCAGCGCGCGGCTCAGCACCTCGTACCGTTCGATGACGCGGGGGTCGGCGGCCAGATCGCTGTTCGGTACCAGCGCGCCGATCGTCAGCCCGCCATCCTCCCGCTCGTCGATCGTGTTCAGGGGCAGACGGCTGATATCGACCAGCCGTTCGGGCGTCTCGATCTGCAGCTTCATCAGGTCGAGCAGGTTGGTGCCGCCCGCGATGAACTTCGTGCCTGGCGCCGCGCCCTCGGCGACCGCCGCATCGGCGCTGGCGGCGCGTTCATAGGTGAACAGCTTCATGCCCCGATCTCCCGCGCGGTTTCCAGCACCGGCTCCCGGTCGTCGACCCCTGCCACCTCGCGGATCGCATCGACGATATTGGGATAGGCGGCGCAGCGGCACAGATTGCCGCTCATCCGTTCGCCGATCTCGGCATCGTCGAGTGCCACCTCGGTCAGGTCGGCAGAGACATGGCTGGGCCAGCCCTTCTTGACCTCGTCGAGCATGCCCACCGCCGAGCAGATCTGCCCCGGCGTGCAATAGCCGCACTGATACCCATCGTGCCGGACGAACGCGTCCTGCAGCGGATGCAGGTTGCCGGGCTGACCCAGCCCCTCGATCGTCACGATCTCGTCATCCTGATGCATCACGGCAAGCGACAGGCAGGCGTTGATTCGGCGTCCGCCGACCAACATCGTGCATGCCCCGCACTGCCCATGATCGCAGCCCTTCTTCGATCCGGTCAGACCCAGATGCTCGCGCGCGAGATCGAGCAGCGTGGTGCGTACATCGACCTCCGCCTCGTATGACCTGCCGTTGATCGTCCACTTCATCGCGCCGCCGCCTCGTCCAAGATCTGTTAAGCAGGAGAACGCCATGTCCAACCCTCGGCTCCCGTTGCGAGTGGTTATCACCGCCACCCTGCTGGCATCGGCCGCGGCGCCAGCGCAGGATAGCCTTGTGACCCGACTCTCCTCCCCGATCGTGATCGCCCATCGCGGCGCCAGCGGCGAACGCCCCGAACACACGCTCGCCGCCTATGAGCTGGCGATCGACGAGGGCGCCGACGTGATCGAGCCCGACCTGGTGCCCACTAAAGACGGCGTCCTCGTTGCCCGGCACGAGAACGAGATCGGCGGCACCACCGATGTGGCCGCCCATCCGGAGTTTGCCGCTCGCCGCACCACCAAGACTATCGACGGCGAGGCGGTGACCGGCTGGTTCACCGAGGATTTCACCCTCGCCGAGCTGAAGACGCTGCGTGCCCGCGAGCGGTTGCCCCAGCTGCGGCCCGCCAACGTGGTGTTCGATGGACGGTTCGAGATCCCCACCCTTGCCGAGGTGATCGCACTCGCCAAACGCCGGCATGTCGGCATCTATCCCGAAACGAAGCACCCGACCTATTTCGCGTCGATTGGCCTGCCCACCGACGCGCCGCTGGTGCGGCAGCTGCACGCCGCCGGCTGGACCACCCCGGACGCACCGGTGTTCATCCAGTCGTTCGAGGTCGCGAACCTGAAGCATCTGAAGACGCTGACGAAACTGCGCCTGATCCAGCTGGTCGACGCGACCGGCGGTCCCGCCGACAAGGCCGTCGCCAGCTATGCCGCAATGACCAGCGCGGCGGGGCTGAGGCAGGTCGCCACCTATGCCTGGGGCATCGGCCCGGCCAAGGCGCAGGTGACGGCGACGCTGGTCGGCGACGCGCATGCGGCCGGCCTGCGCGTCCACCCCTGGACCTTCCGCGCCGAGAACCAGTTCCTGCCGCCCCCATATCGCCGTGGCGACGATCTCGCCGCGCATGGCGACGTGGCGGGCGAAATCCATGCCGCGCTGAAGCTCGGGATCGACGGTTTCTTCACCGATTTCCCGCTAATCGGCGTACAAACCCGTGATCGCGCGGTTCCGCGGAGAGAGTAATGCGTCGCACCCTGCCTATCGTCCTTGTTCTCCCGCTGCTGGCCGGCGGTTGCCTCAGCACCGCAGCGTCGGTGGTGAAGGCGCCGTTCCAGGTCGCCGGCAAAGCGGTCGACTGGACCACCACCAGCCAGGAAGAGGCCGACCGCAACTACGGCCGCAAGATGCGCAAGGCGGAGGCTCGCGAGGGCAAGGAGCGCCGCGAGTGGGAAAAGCGCTGCCGCAGGAATCCCGACGATTGCGGCGAGTATCAGGGCTACCGCGCCGACGACGTGCGGCGGTAGATCGCGCCTGACCCGTCGTCCCGGCGTTCGCCGGGATGACGGCTGGGCTGTCCTACTCCTCCACGATCGCGTCGATCGCCTGCGCCATTTCGATGTCCCGCGACGACAATCCGCCCGCGTCGTGCGTCGTCAGCAGCACGTCGACCCGGTTGTACACGTTAGCCCATTCCGGATGATGGTTCATCCGCTCGGCGATCAGCGCGACCTGGGTCATGAAGCCGAATGCCTCGATGAAGTCGGCGAAGACGATCGTCCTGGTGATCGCGTCGCGCGCCTCGTCGTGATCCCATTCAGGCAGGCCGTCGAGTGCGTCCGCCCGCTCGGTCTCGCTCAGCGCCTCGATCATCATCGCCCTCCGGTTCGCGACGCTTGCCGTCGCCGAGCGGCAACGCCTATGGCGGTGGGGATGGATCGGCAAGGCTTCACCGGCACGGCGCCCGACGCCGACCTGATCGAATCAATCGCGCACGACACGATCGCGCGGTTGCCGGCCGCCTTCGCCGCGCATCTCGGCGCCGTGGTACTGATCGTCGAGGAAGTCGCGGACGAGGAGACGCTGGCCGCGCTCGGCATCGACCATCCGCTCGACCTCACCGGCATCTATTCGGGCCGCCCGGTCGGCGAGAAGTCGTCGATGGAATCGGGCGCGCTTCCCGACCGCATCCACCTCTATCGCCGCGCGATCCTCGACGAGTGGGTGGAAACCGGCGTTCGCCTCGACGACCTCGTCGCCCATGTCACCATCCACGAGATCGGCCATCATTTCGGCCTGTCCGACGACGACATGCACGCGCTGGAAGAGGCGGCGGGTTGAACCTGCTGACGCTCGACACCGTCACCTGCCTGCGCGGTGGTCGGCGACTGTTCGAGGCGCTGGACCTGGTGCTGGAGGCTGGCGGGGCGGCCGTCGTGACCGGCCCCAATGGCGCCGGCAAGTCGAGCCTGCTGCGCCTCGTCGCCGGCCTGTTGAGGGCGGAGGCCGGCACCGTTCGGGCGGCACCGGCGGCGCTGCTCGACGAGCGGAGTGCGCTCGACCCCGACCGTCGCCTCGCCGACGCGCTCGGCTTCTGGGCACGGGTCGACGGAACGCACGACCGCATCGCCGCCGCACTCGCCATGCTCGACCTGACCGCACTGGCCGACGTGCCCGTCCGGCTGCTGTCAACCGGCCAGCGCCGCCGCGCCGGCCTCGCCCGCATCGCCGCCAGCCCGGCGCCGCTCTGGCTGCTCGACGAGCCGGCCAACGGCCTCGATACGGCGGCGGTGGTGCGGCTGGCGGCGATGATCGCGGCGCACCGCGCTGGCGGCGGTGCCGCGCTGATCGCCACCCACCTGCCGCTCGACCTGCCCGGCGCGCGGACGATCGCGCTGGAGCCGGCGCTGGAGGCGACAGCATGATCGCGCTGATCCGGCGCGACGTCCGCCGCTTCTATGCGGGGGGCGGGGCGACGCTGGTCGTCATCTTCTTCCTGCTCGTGGCGACGCTGTTCCCCTTCGCGATCGGTCCCGATGCGGCGCTGCTGGCGCGGGTCGGCGGCGGGGTGATCTGGGCCGCCGCGCTGCTCGCCGCGCTGCTGCCGGTCGAGCGGCTGATCGCGCCCGATCTGGAAGCGGGGGTGATCGACCAGCTTGCGGTGCGCGGCATGCCGCTGGCGCTGGTCACCGGCGCCAAGACGGTCGCCCACTGGCTCGCCTTCGCGCCCCCGCTGATGGCGGCGACGGTGATCGCCGCCGGGCTGCTCGGCCTGTCGGGCGAGACGCTGGTCGCGGTCGAGATCGGGCTGCTGCTCGGCACCCCCGGCCTCGCCGCGCTGGCGGTCGCGACCGCCGCGCTGACCGCGGGCCTGCGCGGCGCCGGAGCGGTGGCGGGGCTGGTCATGCTGCCGCTCGCCATCCCACTCCTGATCTTCGGTGCCGGTGCGATCGGCGGCGGGGCAGGGGGGCTGAAGCTGCTCGCCGCGGTCAGCCTGCTGCTGGTCGCCGGCGCGCCGTTCGTCGCCGGTGCGGCGCTCCGGGCAGGGATGGACTAAATCCTAGCGGCTCCACCGCGCCCAGATCGCGGTCGGCAGCACCAACCCGCGCGCTTCCTCGCGCACGCCCAGTTCGCCCATCTCGACCGTCCCGGGCAGGTCGGCAAAGGCCTGTCGCAGCAGCTCGCCGATCGCCAGCGCGGACATGCGCACCGCATAGACGGTCAGGAACAGGAAGCGCGACCGCTCGTCGAGCAGGCGACGGCAGTCGGCGATCAGGCCGGGCAGATCCTCTTCCAGCCGCCACACCTCGCCCTCCGGCCCGCGGCCATATTTGGGTGGGTCGAGCAGGATCCCGTCATAGCGCCGCCCGCGCCGCACCTCGCGCGCCACGAACTTGGCGGCATCGTCGACGATCCAGCGCACCGGCGCGTCGGCCATGCCGGACAGCGCCGCATTGCCCCGCGCCGCCTCGACCGACTTCTTCGAGGCATCGACATGCACCATCCGCACGCCCTTGCTCGCCAGCGCCAGCGTGCCAACGCCGGTATAGCCGAACAGGTTCATGCACTCCGCCGCCTCGACGCCGGCGACCTGCCCGCGCATCCAGTCCCACACCGGGGCCATGTCGGGGAAGAAGCCGAGGTGGCGGAAGGGCGTGTTCTGGGCGGTGAAGCTGACCTCGTTCCACTTCAGCGGCCAGCCGTCGCGCGGCACCTGTCCGACGTAGCGCCACTGACCGCCACCGTCCTCGTCCGATCCCGGCACGAACTCGGCATCGGCGCGCCAGTCGTCGCTGGCCGGCGCCCACATCGCCTGCGGCTCGGGCCGGACGAAGCGGAACCGGCCATAGCGCTCCAGCTTGCGGCCATGCCCCGAATCGACCAGGCCGTAATCCGCCCAGGGCTCCCCGATCAGCGTCGCCAGCGTCATGCCGATGGGGTGGCGTGTGCCGCCACGTAATCGCCCACCGCCGCCAGCGTCGCGGGCAGGGTGACGTAGCGCTCCTCGCGGTCGAACAGGTCGCCGACCCGCGCCGGCAGGCCGGGGCGCAGCCCGGTCGCCCGCTCGACCGCATCGCGGAACTTCGCCGGATGCGCGGTCGCCAGCGTCACCACCGGCGCGGTCGTGTCCAGCGCGCGGGCAGCGCTCAGCGCGATGGCGGTGTGCGGGTCGATCGTCTCGCCGGCATGCTCGCACGCCCAGCGCATCGCCAGCGCCATATCGTTGCCGTCCACGCGCGCGCTGGCGAACAGTCCGGCCGCCCCCTGCTGCTGCGCGTTGGTCAGCCGCATCGCCCCCGACGCGTCGAAGCCGCGCATCTGCGCCGCCATCGCCGCGCCGTCCCGCCCGCCCAGGTCGAACAGCAGCCGCTCGAAATTGGACGAGACCTGGATGTCCATTGACGGGGTCGCGGTCTGCTCGACCTTGCCCTTGCTGTAATCGCCCGACGACAGCGCACGGTGCAGGATGTCGTTGACGTTGGTCGCCACCACCAGCCGCTCGACTGGCAGTCCCATGCGCGCCGCGACATAGCCGGCGAACACGTCGCCGAAATTGCCGGTCGGGACCGAGAAGGCGATCGCCTTACCCGGCGCGCCGAGCCGCACCGCGGCGTAGAAGTAATAGACCACCTGCGCCATCAGCCGCGCCCAGTTGATCGAATTCACCGCCGACAGGCTGAAGCGATCGGCCAACGCTTGCGTCGCGAACATGGTCTTCACCAGCGCCTGCGCCTGGTCGAAATCGCCCTCGATCGCGATGTTGTGGACGTTGGGGGCGAGCACCGTCGTCATCTGGCGCCGCTGCACGTCCGACACGCGGCCGGCAGGGTGGAGCATGAAGATATCGATCCCCTCACGCCCCGCCACCGCGTCGATCGCCGCCGACCCGGTGTCGCCGCTGGTCGCGCCGATGATCGTCAGCCGGCGGGTCGATCCGGTCAGGAACTTCTCGAACAGCAGGCCGAGGAGCTGGAGCGCGACGTCCTTGAACGCCAGCGTCGGCCCATGAAACAGCTCCAGCAGCCACTGGTCATGGTCGAGCTGGACGAGCGGCGTGACGGCGGCATGGCTGAACCGGCCATAGGCCTGCTCGCACAGGTCGCGAAGCTCCTCCTCGCTCAGCGTGTCGCCGACGAAGGGCAGCATGATCCGCACCGCCGTCTCGGCATAGGAGAGGCCGGCCAGGTCGGCGATCTGGTTGGCGGTCAGCGTCGGCCAGCTTTCCGGCACATAGAGGCCGCCGTCGCTCGCCAGCCCGGCCAGCGTCGCGCCACGGAAATCGAGGACGGGGGCTGCCCCGCGGGTGCTGTGATAGCGCATGGCGGAACCGCCTAGCGCTCTCGCCGCCGCACCGCCAGCACATAGACGATCGTCGCGATCGCCGCGAAGAAGAACCACTGCCCGGCATAGGCCAGATGGTTGTTGGGCACCGCGCCGATATCGGGCGGCGCGTTGGCCGACAGCCCGGCGGCGGGCGGCATCGCCACCAGCATCGGCAGCGGCGGGCGATGGTCTAACAGCGATCCGATCAGCGAACGGCCATCGGGCGCGTGGCCGATATAGCCGGTGACCGGCCCCCCGCTCCAGCGCACTTGCGCCTTGGGATCGCGGGTCGTGCCGAGCTGGACGATCGTGCCGCCCGCGCAGGTCGCGATGGAGCGGAACCCCGCGGCACCGGCACCCGCCAGCTTCACCGCCACCGGTGGCGCGCAGTCCGCGGCGCTGCGCCGGAACAGCAGCCGGTCGTCCGGGGTGGTGGGGAAGGGGACGGGTGGCCGCGCCGGATTGTCGGCCAGCTGGGCCAGGAACGCCTCCTTCTTCGGCAGCCGATCGGTCAGCTGCCACAGGCCGAGCGCGATCATCGCCGCCACCGCCAGCGCGACGATCAGGGTCGGGATCAGCGGCAGGCGCCTCACGCCTCCGGCCCCGCGATCTTGCCCTCGCGCGCGGCGTTGCGATACTCCGACGCGAGCAGCGCCGCCTTGGCAAGGCGCAGGCTGCCGACCACGCCCGCAGCGGTGAACGGTATCCACAGCAGCATGTGCACCCAGAGCGGCGGCCCGACCGCCAGCTCCAGCCACACCGCCAGCCCGGTGACGATCGCGCCAAGGATCAGGGTGAGAAAGGCCGCCGGCCCATCGCCGACGTTGAACTGGGCGAAATCGAGCCTGCACACGGAGCACCAGTCCGCAAAGCCCAGCAGCGATCCGAACAGCGTCCGCGCGCCGCAGCGGGGGCACAGGCCCTTCAGCGCGACCTGCGCGATCGTGGGGACAGGTGTCGAAACGGACGGAGCGCCCGACGGCGTCTCCGCCGCGGGCGCTCCCTTGCCGCCTGGCGCGGGCTCGCCCGCGCCGACCGGATCAGCCACCGTGGACCGGCGCGCCCCAGCCGCCCCAGACATAGACGGTGACGAACAGGAACAGCCACACCACGTCGACGAAGTGCCAGTACCAGGCCGCCGCCTCGAAGCCGAAATGCTGCTTCGGCGTGAACTCACCCCGATAGGCGCGGACCAGGCAGACGATCAGGAAGATCGTCCCGACCAGAACGTGGAAACCGTGAAAGCCCGTCGCCATGAAGAACGACGCGCCATAGTTGATGCCCTTGAACGGGAAGGGCGCATGGGCATACTCGTACGCCTGGATCGCGCTGAACACCGCGCCCAGCACCACCGTCAGCCACAGGCCCTTCAGCACGCCGTCGCGGTTGCCGACGCCCAGCAGACCCCACAGGCCGGTCTTCTCGCCGCCGCGCTGGTTGTGGATCAGCGCGTGGTGCGCCCAGGTCACCGTGGTGCCCGAGGTCAGCAGGATCAGCGTGTTGAGCAGCGGCAGCTCGAAGGCATTGATGACCTCCAGCCCCTTGGGCGGCCAGGCGGCGGCGATCGCGGTCGCGCCCTCTGCGGCGCGCTCGACCTGCCCGTCGACGAACTGCATCGCGGTCGGGAACAGCGAGAAGTCGAAGAACGCCCAGAACCAGCCGACGAAGAACATGACCTCCGACGCGATGAACAGGATCATGCCGTAGCGGAAATGCAGCTGGACGACCGGGGTGTGATCGCCGGCATGCGCCTCGCGGATCACCTGCGCCCACCACATATACATGCCCGACAGCACCGCGGCGAAGCCGATCAGGAAGATCCAGCCGCCACCCGCACCCTCGTGCATGTACATGATGCCGCCTGCCGCCATCACCAGCGCCGCCATCGACGTGTAGAGCGGCAGGATGCTGGGGGGCAGGATATGGTAATCGTGGTTCTTGGCGCCGGCCATGTCGCTTCCCTGTTGGCTTATCGGACCCGCTGTAAGCGGCGACCCGGCGAATCGCAATGGCCGGCAGGGGGGTTAGCCGGCGGTCTTCACCGCCTCTGACGGGTAGAAGGTATAGGACAGGGTGATCGTCTCGACATCCGCGGCATCGGGATCGTCAAGCATCTTGGGATCGACGTAGAAGATTACCGGCATCCGCGCCGTCTCGCCCGGCTTCAGCGTCTGCTGGGTAAAACAGAAGCACTGGATCTTGGTGAAATACTTGCCGACCTGTGCCGGGGTGACGTTGAACGTCGCAGTGCCGGTGATCGGCCGGTTGGATGTGTTGGTCGCGGTGAAGAACGCCATGTCACGCGCGCCGACCGCCACCGTATCCGACGGGTTCTCCGGGCGAAAGCGCCAGGGCAGCTTGGGGCTGACGTTCGCGTCGAAGTCGACCCGCACCTGTCGCGTCGTCGCGCCCGGCGCCTCCAGCCCGCGCTGGGTCGTGCCGTTCAGCCCGGTCACCTGGCAGAACAGCCGGTACAGCGGCACGCTGGCCCAGGCGAGCCCGGTCATGAAGCAGATGCCGAGCACGGCCAGCATCGCGGTGCGCATCCGCCGGTCGCCTGCGGGAGAGGTCATCCGTGCATGCCGAGCTGGATCTTGGCGATCGAGATCGCGAAGATCAGCAGGACGAGCCCGCCTAGCAGCAGCGCCATCACGCGCGCGCGGCCGGCCTGGCGGCGGCGGATAAGCTTTTCGTCTTCGGGGGTCATGCCATCATCCAACGATCGGCGACCAGCGCGCCGAAGATCACGAACAGGTAGAGGATCGAGTAGCTGAACAGCCGCTTCTCGGGCTTCATCGTGTCGCCCTCACCCTGGCGGCGGGTCGCGACGCGCAACACCAGTGCGGCGAAGATGCCGGTCAGCACCAGCGAGGCGATACCGTAGAGCGGGCCGGTCAGCCCCAACGGCCAAGGTGCGACGGCGGCAATCGCCATCGGGACGGTGTAGAGCCCGATCTGGTGCCGCGTCACCCGCTCACCGGCGACGACCGGCAGCATCGGCACGCCGGCATTGGCGTAATCTGTCTTCACGAACAGCGCGAGCGCCCAGAAATGCGGCGGGGTCCACAGGAACACCAGCAGGAACATCAGGAATGGCAGCAGCGCCACGTCGCCGGTTGCCGCCGCCCAGCCGATCATCGGCGGAAACGCGCCCGCGGCGCCGCCGATGACGATGTTCTGCGGCGTCCGCCGCTTCAGCCAGACGGTGTAGATCAGGACGTAGAACAGGATCGACACCAGCAGGATCGCTGCCGCAGTCAGATTCACCGCCAACCCCATCAGTATGACGGAGAAGGCGGACAGGCCGACCCCGAAATGCAGCGCCGCCTGCCGGTCCATGCGGCCGGCGGGCAAGGGCCGCTGCTGCGTGCGGCGCATGGCGGCATCGATATCGGCCTCGTACCATTGGTTCAGCGCCCCCGCCGCGCCGGCGCCGAGTGCGATGCACAGGATCGCGGTGAAGCCGATCACCGGATGCACGCCGACCGGCGCTGCCAGCATGCCGCACAGGCCGGTGAAGACCACCAGCGTCATCACCCGCGGCTTGGTCAGCGCCAGAAAGTCGCGCCAGTCGGCCGGCGGCAGCAGGGGAGTGGTCGTGTCCATAATCTGCCCGCGCCTATACGCGTGCGCGGGGGCAAGGGACAGTCGAAGTTGCTAAGGCGAGGTTGCTACGCGATCTGCCTGCGCCGCATCCGTGTCGGGATCACCAGCCGCTCGATAAAGGCGATCAGTTCGGTGCGGCGGCGCGGTTCCTCGGCGAACTCGGCGTCAATTCCCAGTCTCCAGCGAGTCGCATGGTCGCCGGGCGCGTCGTGGAGCCGGTCGAACAGCGCCGCCTGTGCCTCGACATCGTCGGCGTCGCGGCACAGCCCGTCCTCCACCAGCGTCTCGGCCTGCCGGCGTAGCGCCGCGCCGATCTCGCCGGGGCTGAGTTCGGGATGATACTGCACGCCCCAGAAGATGCCGTCGCCGCTGCGGATCTCCGCCGCCTGCACGCGCACCGCGAGGCTGGTGGCGAGCAGCGTGGCATCGGGCGGCAGGTCCTCGACCTCGTCGCCGTGGATCGCTGGCGCGTCCCAGACCGCCGGGCGGTCGGAGAGGAGGGGATGGTCGCGGCCCGCTTCGGTCGGCATCAGCCGCCTGGCGATCCCCGCCTCCTGCCGGAACGGCATCGATCGCACCTTGCCGCCTGCCGCCGCCACGGCGACCTGAAGGCCGGCGCAGGAGCCGAAGCTGGGTGTGCCGCTGGCGAACACCGCGCGCATGAAGGCGATCTGACGGCGGGTTTCCGGCGTCTCGTCATAGACGTGAAGCGGCGAGCCGGAGAGGAACACCGCGTCATGGGTGGCGATCTCGTCCGGGTTGGGGATGTCGGCATCGGGATCGGACGGGGTGACCAGTTCGATCCGCGCGCGTGGCGACAATTGCTCGAGCGTTGCGGCGAAGCTCTCGCCGGCGCTCTTGCCGGCCGAGCGGCGGCGGGTGTCGCGCTCGGCGGCGGTTTCGCTCTCGACGATCAGGAAGCGGAGCGGGGTGTCATGCTGCATCGGCAGTCCGGGTGGGATAGGCATCTGCGGGGTCAACGCACCCGCTGCCGTCCTGCTCCGGCTGCCTGTTCAACTGGATCACCTTCTGAAACGAGAAACGCCCCGGAGGTGGTCCTCCGGGGCGTCTCTTTCTTATGGGCCCGACACGGGAGTTGATTCCGTGTCGTCGATCATGGCTGCGCCATGTCGGCCGGGCCGGGCCGGTGCGTGCGGCCTTGCCGCACCGGCGCGTAGCCTGGGCTACGCGCCTCGCACCTGCCTCAGTCGATCTTCGGCAGGGTCTCGAACTGGTGATACGGCGGCGGCGAGGACAGGGTCCACTCCAGCGTCGTGGCACCGGCGCCCCAAGGATTGCCCTCCGCCTTCTTGCCGGCGAGCAGCGACCAGATCAGGTTGACGAAGAAGATCGCCATGCCCGCGGCCATAATCATGTAGCCGATCGTCGCGATGGTGTTCCAGTGCGCATAGGCATCCGGATAGTCCGGGTAGCGGCGCGGCATGCCCTGCAGGCCCAGGAAGTGCATCGGGAAGAACATCACGTTCACGCCGATGAAGAACACCCAGAAATGCAGCTGGCCGAGCAACTCGTTGTACATCCGGCCCGACATTTTCGGGAACCAGTAGTAGAAGCCCGCGAACAGCGAGAACACCGCGCCCAGCGACAGCACATAGTGGAAGTGGGCAACGACGTAGTAGGTGTCCTGCATGTAATCGTCGATGCCGCCATTGGCGAGCACGACGCCGGTCACGCCGCCGACCGTGAACATGAAGATGAAGCCGATCGCCCAAACCATCGGGGTCGGGAAGCGCATCGATCCACCCCACATCGTCGCGATCCACGAGAAGATCTTAATGCCGGTCGGCACCGCGATGACCATCGTGGCGGCGGTGAAGTACATCTTGGTATTCACCGACAGGCCGGTGGTGAACATGTGGTGCGCCCACACGACGAAGCCGACCACGCCGATCGCGACCATGGCGTAGGCCATGCCGAGATAGCCGAAGACCGGCTTGCGGCTGAAGGTGGCGATGATCTGGCTGACGATGCCGAAGCCCGGCAGGATCATGATGTACACTTCGGGATGGCCGAAGAACCAGAACAGGTGCTGGTACAGCACCGGATCGCCGCCGCCGGCGGGATCGAAGAAGGTGGTGCCGAAGTTGCGGTCGGTCAGCAGCATGGTGATCGCCGCGGCGAGGACCGGAAGGGCCAGCAGCAGCAGGAAGGCGGTGACCAGCACCGACCACACGAACAGCGGCATCTTGTGCAGGGTCATGCCCGGCGCGCGCATGTTGAAGATGGTGGTGATGAAGTTGATCGCACCCAGGATCGAGCTTGCGCCCGCAAGGTGGAGCGACAGGATCGCCATGTCGGTCGACGGCCCCGGCTCGCCATAGGTGGAGAGCGGCGCGTAGAGCGTCCAGCCATTGCCCGCACCGCCGAAGAAGGGCGAGGCGAGGAGCAGCGTGAACGACGGGATCAGCAGCCAGAAGCTGATGTTGTTCATCCGCGGGAACGCCATGTCGGGCGCCCCGATCATGATCGGCACGAACCAGTTGCCGAACCCGCCGATCATCGCCGGCATCACCATGAAGAACACCATGATGAGGCCGTGCGCGGTGATGAGCACGTTCCACAGGTGGAGCGACTGGTCGAGGCTCTGCGGCCCGCCGTGGAGCAGGCTCGCCCAGGTGCCCAGATACTGGATGCCCGGGTGCGCCAGTTCGGCGCGCATCAGGCCCGAGATCGACCCGCCGATGATCCCCGCGACGATCGCGAAGATCAGGTACATCGTGCCGATGTCCTTGTGGTTGGTCGACATGAACCAGCGGGCGAAGAACGCCGGCTTGTGATCCGCATCGTGGGCGTGGTCGTGATGGTCGCCGTGTGCGTGGAACGCGGACGGGTGGAGCGCGGTATCGGTCATCTTACTGTCCAGCGTTGCCGGTGGCGGGGTTGTTGGTCGCGCCCTGCGGAGAAGTGGGGGCGGCGACGGTGGCGTTCTCGACCGGGCCGGTGGCGTTGGCGGTCGTCTCGCCCGCCTCCTGCTTGGCGGCGGAGCCATCGGCGCCCGGCTGCGGGATCACCTTGTCCGACGGGGTGCCGGCGGCGGGCATGGTGCCGCCCTTGGCGCGGACCCAGGCGGCGAACTGCGCCGGCGACACTGCCTCTACCGCGATCGGCATATAGGCGTGGCGCGCGCCGCACAGCTCCGAACACTGGCCGAAATACAGGCCGGGCTTGTCGATGGTGAAGCTCGTCTCGTTCAGGCGGCCGGGGATCGCGTCGAGCTTGATCCAGAAGGCGGGGACCGCCCAGCTGTGGATCACGTCGTTGGCGGTGGTGATGAGGCGGATCGGCACGCCGACCGGCAGGACGATGCGGTTGTCCGCCGCCAGCAGGCGGGGGCCGTCGGCATCGGTGCGGAACCGCTCGCCTGCGGCGACCTCGTTCTTTTCCTTCAGCAGGTTGGCAGTGACCTCGAACCCGCCATTGTCCGGATACTGGTAGGTCCAGTACCACTGGTTGCCGATCGCCTTCAGCGTGACGGCGCCGGCCGGTGCCGGCTTGAACTGGGCCTGGAGCAGCCCGATCGAAGGCACCGCGATCAGCACCAGGATGACGACCGGCAGCAGCGTCCAGATCACCTCGATGAAGGTGTTGTGGCTGGTCTTGGACGGCGTCGGATTGGCCGAGGCGCGGTAGCGGACCACCACCCACAGGAGCAGCGCCAGCACGAACAGCGAGATGACCGTGATGACCGGGAACAGCACCGCATTGTGCATCCAGTGCGCGAACTCGCCGTTGCGGGTCACCTGCGGCTGGAGCCCGAAGACGCCGTTGGTCGGCTGGCCGATGCCCGGCGTCGGCAGTGCGCCGGGTGCGCCGTCGACCGCGAGCAGCGGGCTGTTGGGGGCGGCCGGCGCGGTCGCCGCGGCGGTGGTGGGCGCGATGTTCGACACGTTGCCGGGCTCGGCCGCGGCCTGTGGCGTCGCTGCCGAAACCGGCGCCGCAGGGGCCGCCGCATGGCTCGCGACCGTCGACAGGCCCGCCAGCGCGAGCCCCGCCGCGATCGCGATTCGCTTCAACCCCTTGATGGACATCGTTCGTCGTTACCCCGTTGTTCGTTGGGCCGGTCCGAAGGAGGACCGGGTCGTCAGGCACGGCGTTCCATGCCCGCTTTGGGCACGGCCTATACGCCGGGGGTGCCGCTCCCTCAAGCGGCTGCAACGAAAATGGCGCAGGCATTGCTGCAAAGCTGCCGTGGATCACCATCGGCGGGCGTTGCCGGAACCTGGCGCCGGGCGTATGGCGCGCGCGTCCGCAACAGGGAAAAGCGCATGACCGACGACGATGTCCTGGCCGAATTCCGCGCCGCCGACGCGCTGCTGGAAGGGCATTTCATCCTGTCGTCGGGCCTGCGCTCGCCCCGTTATCTCCAGTGCGCGCGCGTGCTGATGGACCCGCGCCGCGGCGCCCGCCTAGCCGAGGCGCTGGCCGAGCGCCTGCCGGCGGATGTCCGTGCCGCGATCCAGGTCGTCGTCTCCCCGGCGATGGGCGGGGTGATCGCCGGGCAGGAGATGGCGCGGGCGCTGGGCGTCGAGGCGATGTTCCTGGAACGGCCGACGGGCACGTTCGAGCTGCGCCGCGGCTTTCGCCTGACGCCGGGGCAGAAGGTGCTGATGATGGAGGACGTGGTGACCACCGGCCTGTCCTCTCGCGAGGCGATCGCCGCGATCGCCGCGACGGGGGCGGAGACGATCGCCGCGGCGGCGCTGGTCGATCGGTCGAACGGCAGCGTCGATCTAGGGGTCCCGTTCCATCCGCTCATCCGGCTCGACGTGCCGAGCTACGCCGCCGACGCGCTGCCGCCCGAACTCGCGGCAATCCCGGCGATCAAGCCCGGCAGCCGCGCGGCATGAGCCCGTTCACCGGCCGGGCGATCGGGCTGGCGTTCGCGGCGCTGTGGCTCTTCCTCGGCGCGGTCGCGCTGCCGCTGCCGTGGCGATACCTGGCCGGTGCCCTTGGTCTAGCGGCGATCTTGCTGCTCGGGGTGCGGGCATGGCGGATGAACGAGCGCCGCACGGGCCTGTTCGACATGCGGCGGTACCGCCTGTCGGTCGCACTCGAATTCGGCGCGATCGCGCTGGCCGGGTTCCTGCTCGATCGGGTCGGCCTTGGCGGCTACCTCATCCCGGTCGTCGGCATCATCGTCGGGCTTCACTTCGTCGGACTGTGGTGGGCGGGCGGCGGTCCGCAGTATCTGCGGCTGGCCGGGATCATGACGGCGATCGACGCGGGCGCGCTGCTGCTGCCGCCCGGCAGTCGCGCGATGCAGGCCGCGGCCGGGCTGGGATCGGCAGCCGCGCTGGCGATGATCGCCGGAACGGGAGCGCGGCGATGACGCGGCCGCTGCGCCTCGGCGTCAACATCGATCACGTCGCGACAGTGCGGAACGCGCGCGGCAGCGGCTACCCCGATCCGGTGCGCGCGGCGCTGCTCGCGGCCGAGGCCGGGGCGGATGGCATCACCGCACACCTGCGCGAGGATCGTCGGCACATCACGGACGACGACATCGCCCGGCTGTCGGAGGCGCTCACCATCCCGCTGAACCTGGAGATGGCGGCGACCGACGAGATGCTGGCGATCGCGCTGCGCCACCGGCCGCACGCCGCGTGCATCGTGCCCGAGCGGCGCGAGGAGCGCACGACCGAGGGTGGGCTCGACGCCGCCGGCCAGCACAACCAGCTGGTCCCGCTGGTCGCGGAGCTGTCGAACGCGCGCATCCGCGTGTCGCTGTTCATCGAACCCGATCCTCGCCAGATCGAGGCGGCGATCCATCTGCGCGCGCCGGCCGTCGAACTCCATACCGGCCGCTACTGCGAGCTGGAAGGCGACGCGCGGGACGCGGAGCTGCGGCGGATCGCCGACGCCGCGGCGCTGGCGGCGAAGAACGGGATCGAGGTCCATGCCGGTCACGGCCTGACCTATGACAATGTCGGTCCGATCGCGGCGATCCCTCAGGTGCGCGAGCTGAACATCGGCCATTTCCTGATCGGCGAGGCGATGTTCGTGGGCCTGGGCGAGAGTGTCCGGCGGATGCGGGCGGAGATGGACGCGGCGCGATGATCCTCGGCCTCGGCTCCGACCTCTGCAACATCGATCGCATCCAGGCGTCGCTCGACCGGTTCGGCGCGCGGTTCGAGAATCGCGTCTTTACCGAGGTGGAGCTGGCCAAGGCGAAGCGCCGGCCCTTTACCTATGCCGCGACGCTGGCGAAGCGCTTCGCCGCCAAGGAGGCGTTTTCGAAGGCGGTCGGCACCGGCTTCAAGCGCGGCGTGTTCATGCGCGACATCGGCGTGGTCAACGCCGCCTCGGGTGCGCCGACGCTGACGCTGACCGGTGGGGCCAAGGCGAGGCTTGACGCGTTGGTCCCGCATGGCATGGCGGCGCGCGTACATCTGACCATGACCGACGATCTCCCCTGGGCACAAGCCTTTGTGGTGATCGAGGCGATCCCAGCTCTACCGGAAGGTGGCCGGCCCGAATGAAGGAAGCGACGTTGAACGGCAACGAGGCCCCCCCCACTGTCGCGGAGCCGACGGCGCCACCCGCCGCCCCGGATACGAAGGTGAAGCGGGCCGGCACCGACTGGTGGGCGGAGGTCAAGGGCATCCTGTGGCTGATCCTGATCGTGCTCGGCTTCCACAGCTTCGTCGCCAAGCCCTTCTACATCCCGTCCGAATCGATGCTGCCGGGCTTGCAGGTCGGCGACCGGCTGGTGGTGTCGAAGTTCGCCTATGGCTGGTCGTTCGTGTCGCCGACGATCCCCAACCCGGTCGCGATCTTCAAGGGAGCGGTGCTGCGCCAGCCGGTCGACAGCTGGAGCGTGTCGCTGCCCGAGTGGCGGGGGCGTCTGCTCGGTTCGCTGCCGACGCGCGGGGACGTGGTGATCGTCACTCCGCCGGGTACGCGTACCGACTATATCAAGCGGGTGATCGGCCTGCCGGGCGACCGGTTGCAGGTGAAGGACGGCCTCGTCATCCTGAACGGCCAGCCCGTGCGCCGCGGGCCGATCCACGACACGCTGATCCCGGTCGACACCAACAGCCCGTGCTCGCCGAGCGACTATCCGGGCGCGCGTGAGACGCTGCCGGGCGGGCGCATCGTGTGCCGCCTGCCGACCATCACCGAGACGCTGCCCAACGGCCGCCGCTACGACACGATCGAGCTGGGCTGGAGCCCGGGCGACAATTACGGACCGATCACCATCCCGGCGAACCGCGTCTTCCTGATGGGCGACAATCGCGACCGGTCGGCCGACAGCCGCTACGCGCTGAGCGAATTGGGTCTGGGCGGGCCGGTGCCCTACGAGAATATCGGCGGGCGCGCCGAGTTCGTGACCTTCAGCCTCGACGGCGATGCGACGCTCAATCCGCTGACCTGGTGGGGCTCGCTGCGCTCCGGCAGGGCCGGCACCTCGCTCCACCCGGCCATCGCCGAGTGAGCAACAAGGCACCCCGGATCGCTGCCGAGCCCGCTCCGGCGGAACTGCGCGATCCACGGGTCAGGGCGGAGCTGCGGCGTGCCGGCGTCTGGGTCGGGCTGGTCGCGGCGCTGGCCCTGGCGGTGCTGCTGGTCCAGCCGCTCCTCATCATCTTCGCCGGCATCGTCGTGGCGGCCCTGTTCGACGGCGGCGTCCGCCTGCTCGGCCGGGTGCTGCCGATCGGGCGGGGCTGGCGGCTGCTGATCGTTGTCCTGCTGGTCGTCGCCTTCCTGATCGGCACCTTCTACCTGGCGGGCGTGCAGGTGACCGCACAGGTCACGCAGCTGCGTTCGACGCTGGAGGCGCAGGCGCTGGCCTTTACCGGCTGGCTGACCGAACAGGGGTTGATGCCCGGCGCGTCGGACGTCAGCGGCATCGTGCGTCAGGCGCTGGGGTCGGTCGGGCGGATCACCTCATGGGTCGGCACCGCCGTCGGGGCGCTGACCAGCATGTTCATGATCCTGGTCCTCGGGCTGTTCCTGGCGATGGACCCGGGCGCTTATGTCCGCGGGCTGCAATGGATGGTGCCCAGCGACAAGCGGGTCGAATTCGCCGTCGTGCTCCAGCGGATGGGCTTCACGCTGCGCCGCCTGCTCGCCGGGCGGCTGCTCGGGATGGTGGCGGAAGGTATCCTGACGTGGCTGGCGCTGATGGCCGGGGGTGTGCCGATGGCGATGATCCTCGGCATATTGACCGGGCTGCTCGCCTTCATTCCCAATATCGGCGCCTTCATCTCGGGCGCGCTGATGATCGCAGTCGGCTTCTCGGCGGGACCGAACATCGGCTTCTGGGCGATCGGTACCTATGTCGTGGTCCAGACCTTCGACGGCTATGTCCTGCTGCCGATCGTCGCCAAGAAGACGGTCGACCTGCCGCCGGCACTGACGCTGGGCGCGCAGATCCTGGCGAGCGCCCTGTTCGGGATCATGGGGCTGGCGCTCGCCGACCCCTTCACCGCCATGACCAAGGCGGCGCTGGAACGGAGTTCGGAGCGGAACGAAGAGGCGTGATGCGCCTCAGGCGCGGGTGATCGTCATCAGATAGTCGAGCGCCGTCGACGACCCCAGCACGAAGCCGCGCGTCGGCGACCAGGTCAGCCCACGCAGGTCGCGGACGCGCAGCCCCTCGCTCTCGACCAGGACGGTCAGTTCCTCGGGCGTCAGGAACTTGTCCCAATCGTGCGTGCCGCGCGGGATCGCGCCGGTGCCTTCGGCCAGCGTAATCATCGCCAGCCGCGACAGCGGCGTGCGGTTGGGGGTCGACAGGATCATCAGCCCGCCCGGCGCCAGCGCCGCCGCAAGTCCGCGCACGAAGCTGGCCGGATCGGCGACATGCTCGATCACCTCCAGGCTGGTGACCAGGTCGAACGTCTCGCCCGCCACCGCCTCGATCCCACCCGCACGATAGTCGATGGCGAGCGAGGAGCCGGCGGCATGTGCCTGCGCCACGGCGATATTCTCCGGCGCCGCGTCGACACCGGTCACGGCCGCACCCAGTCGCGCCAGCGGCTCGGCGAGCAGCCCGGCACCGCAGCCGACGTCCAGCGCCCGCCGACCCGACAGCGGCACGAAGCTGGTCGCGTCGCCGTCCCAGTGCAGGTCCACCGCCTGACGCAGATAGTCGAGGCGCACCGGGTTCAGCCGGTGAAGCATCGCCGACGAGCCCTTCGGGTCCCACCAGTCCGCCGCCATCTTGCCGAAATGCACTGCCTCTGACGGCGTGATCGTGCTGCTTGCGCTCACCATGGCGGCTACCTATCAGGACCGCCACTTTTCCCCAAGGAGGCAATCGACCCGTCCATGGCGCGCATCGTGATGAAGTTCGGCGGCACCTCCATGGCCGGGATCGAGCGCATTCGCGCGGTCGCCGCGCGCGTCAAGCGCGAGGTGGAGGCGGGCAATCAGGTTGCCGTCGTCGTCTCGGCGATGGCGGGGGAGACCGACCGGCTGGTCGGGTTCTGCCGCGAGGCGTCGTCGCTCTACGATCCGCGTGAATATGACGTGGTGGTGTCCAGCGGCGAGCAGGTGACCAGCGGGCTGCTGGCGATCGCGCTGCAGGCGATCGGCGTGCCGGCGCGGTCGTGGCTCGGCTGGCAGCTGCCGATCCATACCTCCGACGCGTTCAGCCGCGCGCGGATCGGCACGATCGACACGGCCGCGCTCGACGAGAGCCTGATGCGCGGCGAGGTCGCGGTGATCCCCGGCTTTCAGGGCGTGGCGGACGGTGATCGCATCACCACGCTGGGCCGCGGCGGGTCCGACACCTCGGCAGTGGCGGTGGCGGCGGCGATGAAGGCGGAACGCTGCGACATCTACACCGACGTGGACGGCGTCTACACCACCGATCCCCGCATCGTGCCGCGCGCGCGCAAGCTGGCGCGCGTGACGTATGAAGAGATGCTGGAACTGGCCTCGGTCGGGGCCAAGGTGCTCCAGACCCGCTCGGTCGGGCTGGCGATGAAGGAACAGGTCCGCGTTCAGGTGCTGTCGTCGTTCACCGGCGAGGACGCCCCGATGGCCGACACGCTGCCCGGCACGATGATCGTGGGCGAAAACGAACTTTGGGAGGAGATTGCCGACGTGGAACGCCAGCTCATCACCGGCATCGCGCATGACAAGAACGAGGCGAAGATCACGCTGGCCTCGGTCCCCGACAAGCCCGGCGCGGTCGCCAGCATCTTCGCGCCGTTGGCCGATGCCGGCATCAATGTCGACATGATCGTCCAGAACGTCGCCCATTCGACCGGATCGACCGACGTGACCTTTACCGTTCCCGCCGCGGACCTGCCGCGCAGCCTGGACGTGCTGGGCCAGGCCAAGGCGACGATCGGGTACGAGAAGCTGGTCCACGACACCCGCGTCGCCAAGATCTCGGTCGTGGGTGTCGGCATGCGCAGCCATGCCGGCGTCGCCTCGACGATGTTCACGACATTGGGTGAGCGCGGCATCAACATCCAGGCGATCACCACCTCGGAGATCAAGGTCAGCGTGCTGATCGAGGAGGATTATACCGAATTGGCGGTGCGCGTGCTGCATACGGCCTATGGGCTGGACGCGGAGGTCGCTGCCTGATCGCGGCGGCGGGAGGCGAGAGCTTGCCGCCGCCCGCCCACTCGCGCTAGGCACCCGCGATGACCGATACTCTCGCCGCCGATCGCGCCCCTGTCTCTGTCGGCGTCTCCGTCGGCGCCGAGCGCCTGACCCGCCGGATGGCGCGGGGCGCCGCGTTCCTGGGCAGCGAGGTCGCGATCCTGGGCGGGGCGATGTCGTGGGTCAGCGAGCGCAATCTGGTAGCCGCCATCTCGAATGCCGGCGGCTTCGGGGTGATCGCGTGCGGGGCGATGACGGTGGACCTGCTCGACCGCGAGATCGCCGCGACGAAGGCGCTGACGACCAAGCCGTTCGGCGTCAACCTCATCACCATGCATCCCGACCTGATGGACCTGATCGCGGTGTGCGGGCGCCACGGCGTCGGCCATGTCGTGCTCGCCGGCGGACTGCCGCCCAAGGGGTCGCTGGAGGCGATCAAGGCGACGGGGGCGAAGGTGATCTGCTTCGCCCCGGCGCTATCGCTGGCAAAGAAGCTGATTCGCTCGGGCGTCGACGCGCTGGTGGTCGAGGGGATGGAGGCAGGCGGCCATATCGGCCCGGTATCCACCAGCGTGCTGGCGCAGGAGATCCTGCCCGAGGTCGCCGATCAGGTGCCGGTGTTCGTCGCTGGCGGCATCGGCCGGGGTGAGGCGATCGCCGGCTATCTCGACATGGGGGCAGCGGGGGTCCAGCTCGGCACCCGCTTCGTCTGTGCGACCGAGTCGATCGCGCACGCCAATTTCAAAAAGGCGTTCATCCGCGCCTCGGCCCGCGACGCGGTGGCGAGCGTCCAGATCGACCCGCGCCTGCCGGTCATCCCGGTGCGTGCACTGAAGAACGCTGGCGGCGAACTGTTCACCGCCAAGCAGCGCGAGGTCGCCCAGGCGCTCGACGAGGGCGGCGTCGCCATGGCCGAGGCGCAGTTGCAGATCGAGCATTACTGGGCCGGCGCGCTGCGCCGTGCGGTGATCGACGGCGATGTCGAGCATGGCTCGGTGATGGCCGGCCAGTCGGTCGGCATGGTCACGCGCGAGGAGCCGGTGACCGCGATCATCGCCGAACTGATGGCCGAGGCCGCCGCGGCGCTGGACAAGCGCGCCGCCTGAAATTCCCTGCAATCGCTGAATGTTGAGACCGGTGCGGCAATTTGCCTCACCGGTGATGCCGCACGTCGGCTTGACGCGGCGTCGATCCGCGCGCCTAATCTAGGTGAACGGCGGATGAACGCTGTTCGGTAAGGCGCGGTAGAGGGGAATAGCGGACAACTGGTTCTCACAAATCGGGCCGTAATTCAGGGGGTTGAACATGGGGTACGGGTTCGTGCTGGCGGTGGGGACCGCCGCATCGCTGCTCGCGGGAACGGTGTCTGCGACCGCCGCCGCTCAGGAAACGTCGCCGGCGGCAGGCATCGTCCCGGCCGTCGCGTTCGTTGAGGATGCGGAGCCGGTGATGCCGGCCGGCGGGTCGCCCAACTTCGTGCCGCCGGCCCGCGATGCCGCGGGCTATGCCACCCCGAATCGCAATCTGTCGCCCGAGGAGATGATCTGGCATGTCCGCGTCGCGCTGAACGTCGCGGCGCTTGGCTGTCGCGGAGCGGACGGGCCGGAGATGGTCAACGGCTACAACGCGCTCCTGACCGCGGACAAGGACCTGCTGGCCAGCGCCTCCACCGCGATGGGCGCCCGCTACAAGGCGCGCTATGGCAGTGCGTGGCAGGCGCGGCACGATGACGCGATGACCAAGCTCTACAACTTCTGGGCACTGCCGCCGGTGCAGGCGAAGTTCTGCGGCACCGCTCTCCTGGTACTGCGCGAGTCCGCCACGGTGCAGCCGGCAGCCTTCGCGGCCTTTGCGGCGCAGGCGCTGCCGCGGCTGGAGGCGCCGATGATCGCGTTCTTCGGCGAGTTCGATGCCTATATCGGCGCGCGCGAGGCGTGGCGTACCCGCCGCGCCCGTGCCCAGATCGCTGCGGCGGTCCCCACCACGCCCGGCGCGGTCCAGGCTGCCGTCGTCTCGCCGGCGCCGGGACAGGCAGTCGCGGTCGTCACGCCGCTCGCTGCGCCGCCGGCGATCGTGCCGGTCCGCGCCGGAGCGGGCGAGCCCTGATCCGCGATCACGGTTGAACCAGCCGGCTGAGGGATCTTCGCGGGACTTCGGCGATGGTCCCTCGCTGGCACCTCTTCCGCTGTCATCTCGGGCTGGTCCTGCTTTCACCGGTTGCAGGGGAATGCTTCAGACCGGCTGGATCACACCCTAGCGGATCGGCGAGCCGATCGACCAGCGGTGCCCGAACGGGTCGACGACCTGGCCGTAGCGATCGCCCCAGAACTGCTCGCCGACCGGCATGGTCAGCGTCGCGCCGGCCCGCACCGCGCGATCGGCCCAACGGTCGGCATCGTCGACCTGCAGGTGGATCGTCACACCCTGCGGCGGCGGCTCGTCATGGCCCATCCATTCCGGAAACTCGTCCGACAGCATCAGCCAGCCGCCGTTGATGCGCAGGCCGGCCTGCATCAGCCGCTGCCCGTCCTCGGCGACGTTGCGCTCGGTCACCGTCGCGCCGAACGCGCGCTGGTAGAAGTCGAGCGCCTCCATCCCGCGTCGCTGGCGGATCGTCAGGAACGGGGTCACCCCCGTGGTCGGCCGCTCGGTCATCGCATTCTCCCCTGTTGCCCTGGCCATGATGCTACGCCGCGCAGGGATCGACGCCAACCGGGTTCCTTCAGTCGGATTAACCGGTTAACGGAGCTGTCATGACGGCCGTGGATCAGCCGAGCGAGGGACGCTTCGTCGACCGGGAGCACCGCTTTCCGGTCCGCGTCTATTTCGAGGACACCGACCTGTCGGGCGTCGTCTATCACGCCAATTACCTGCGCTACATGGAGCGCGCCCGCTCGACGATGCTGCGCCAGGCCGGGATCGACCAGCGCGCCGTGCACGAGGCGGGGGAGGGGGCCTATGTCGTCGCCGACCTCCAGATCCGCTACCGCGCGCCGGCACGCCTCGACGACGCGCTGCTCGTCGCGTCGCGCGTCGTCGAAGTCGGACCGGCGCGCGTGGTCATTCATCAGACAGTCAGGCGCGACGCGCTTGTGCTTACCGACGCCCGCGTCGTCGCCGCCCTGGTGACGCCTGCGGGACGGCCGCGGCGCCAGCCGCGCGCCTGGACGGACATCTACCAGCGCTTGCTGTGGCAGGGGGCCCACGAATGAATCCGGTGTTCAACATGGAATCGGCGACGCTGTCGCCCGTCGCGCTGTTCCTGCAGGCGGACTGGGTGGTGAAGCTCGTCATGCTCGGGCTGGTGCTGGCCAGCATCTGGACCTGGGCGATCATCCTGTCCTTCTCCGCCCGGGTCCGCCGCACCCGCAAGGAGATGGCCAAGTTTGAGCGCGAGTTCTGGAAGACCGACGATATCGACGCGTTCCACCGCGCCAAGGCCGACAGCGACCTGCCGTCCGCCCGCGTCTTCGCGGCGGGCGTGCAGGAATGGCGTCGCTCGACCGCAGGCAAGTCGATCGACCGCGACGGCACGCGCGAGCGGCTGGCGACGTCGATGGGCGCCGCCGTCGCGCTGGAGGTGGAGACGCTGTCCGATCGGCTCAACATCCTGGCGACAGTCGGCTCGGTCGCGCCGTTCGTCGGGCTGTTCGGCACCGTCTGGGGCATCATGCGCAGTTTCACCAGCATCGCGCAGGCGCAGAACTCGTCGCTGGCGGTGGTCGCGCCGGGCATCGCCGAGGCGCTGTTCGCGACCGCGATCGGCCTGTTCGCGGCGATCCCGGCGGTGATCGCCTACAACCGCTTCAGCCACGGCGTGAACAAGGTCGAGGCGGGGTTGAACCGCTTCGCCGACGGGTTCCACACCACCCTGTCGCGCCAGCTCGACGACGAGCGCTGAGGGAGGCTCCGCGATGGCGATGAACCTGCCCTCCCACCGCCGCGGCCGCCGCGCGCCGATGGCGGAGATCAACGTCACGCCGCTGGTCGACGTGATGCTGGTGCTGCTCATCATCTTCATGGTGACGGCGCCGCTCTTGACCGCGGGCGTGCCGGTGAACCTGCCCGACGCGCGTGCCAAGGCGCTCGATCAGGACCAGAAGCCGATCCAGCTGTCGATCGACCGCCAGGGCAAACTGTTCCTGGGCGAGGACGAGGTGACCGAGGCGGCGCTGCCCGCGAAGCTGGAGGCGCTGCGCGCCGGCGGCACGGCGGAGCAGCCGCCGCAGGTCTATCTGCGTGCCGACCGCGCGCTCGATTATGGCCGGGTGATGCGGGTGATGGGCGAGCTGAACCGCGCCGGGCTGAACCGCGTCGCGCTGCTGACCGTCGAGAGCAACTGATGGAGCGGGGCGAGAAGATCGCGCTGGGAGCAGCGGTCGCGGGGCACGTCGTGCTCTTCGGCCTGCTCTCGGTCGGCTTCCTCGCTACCCCGAATCCCGAGCAGCTGACCGCCAAGCCGATCGAGGTGTCGCTGGCGGAGGATGTCGCGCTGGAACAGGCGTCGCCCAATCCCACTGCGGAGGCCGCGCCCTCGGTGGCGCCGGAACAGGGCGCGCCGGAGGATGCCGCCGCGCCCGAACCCGCGCCGCCGGAGCCTGCGCCAGAGCCGGCGCCGCAACCCGCCCCCGCGCCGCCGCAGCCCCGCCCCGAACCGGCGCCGCGCGCCGCCCGGCCCGCACCGGCGCCGGTCCCCGCACCTAAGCCCAAGCCGCAGCCACGGCCGACGCCCGCGGCCGAACCGAAGCCCGCGCCCACCAAGCCAGCGCCCAAGGCCGCGCCGGCAAAGCCTGCCCAGACCGCGCCCGCCAGGCCGGCGGCGACGAAGGGCAGCGGCAAGTCGCCGACCGCAACGGCGTCGCGCCCGCGCGGCTCGCGGCTGGGCGACGATTTCCTCAAAGGGCTGAGCGACCGCGACACGCCGAGCCGGACCGAGGCGGCGCCGGCCGCGAAGATGGGCGCGCAGGCTGCCGCGGATATCGGCTCAGCGATCCTGCGCCAGGTCCAACCCTGCGCCAATCGGCAGGTCACCCCCGGTCCGGGCGCCGAGCGCATCCGCGTCGCGATCAACCTGAAGCTCAATCGCGACGGCAGCCTCGCGGCGCGCCCGCGCGTCGTCGGGCACAGCGGCGTCGACGGCGACAACGAGCGCTATGTCGCGCGGGTCGACGACCTCGCCATCGCCACCTTTGTTGGATGCTCGCCGCTGCGCGGGCTTCCCGAAGAGCTTTACGACGTTCAGAATGGCTGGAGCAGTTTCACGCTCCGCTACAAGCTGCCAGGATAGGATGCCCATGTTCCGCCTCTCGCTCGCCTTCGCGCTCCTCGCCTCGACCGCTGCCGCGACCGCACAGCAGCCCGCGCCGGCTCCCGCACCGCAGGGACAAGCGCAAGGGCAGGGCGACGGCGGCCTGGTCGTCGATGTCGAGGGCGGCATCAGCGCGCCGACGCCGATTGCGATCCCCGTGATGCCGACTGCTGCGGTCGTGAACACGCCCGCCGGATCGACCGACACGCTGGGGCGCCAACTCTCGGAGATCATCGCCAACGACCTGCGCGGCTCGGGCCTGTTCACCCCATTGGCGCCGGCCCAGTTGCGCGCGGTCGCCTTTCCGGAAGTGACCGCACCGTCGTTCGACTATTGGCGCTCGACCCAGGCGCAGGCGCTGGTCCAGGGCTATATCCGCGCCAATGGCGATGGGACGCTGACGGTCGGCTGCTACCTGTTCGACGTGTCGGCGCAGCGCGAGCTGGTGAAGCAGGGCTTCGTCGTGCCGCCCGCCGACTGGCGCCGCGCCGCGCACAAATGCGCCGACACCGTCTATTCGCGCCTGACCGGCGAGGGGCCGTATTTCGACAGCCGCATTGTCTATGTCTCCGAAACGGGACCGAAGGCGAAGCGGATCAAGCGCCTCGCGATCATGGACCAGGACGGCGCAAATCACCGCTTCCTGACCAACGGTCAGGCGATCGTGCTGACCCCGCGTTTCGCGCCGAACCAGCAGTCGATCGTCTATATGAGCTATGCGGGCCGCATCCCGTCCATTTATGTCTACGATATCGGTTCGGGGCGGCAGCGACTGGTGGCGCAGAATGTCGCCACCACCTTCGCGCCGCGCTTCTCGCCGAACGGGCAGTGGATCCTGTTCTCGATGGCGACCAACGGCAATACCGACATCTACCGGGTGTCGAGCCAGGGCGGCACGCCGCAGCGGCTGACCACCTCGCCCGGCATCGACACCGGCGGCAGCTACTCGCCCGACGGGTCGAAGATCGTGTTCGAGAGCGACCGCTCGGGCGGCCAGCAGATCTATGTCATGAACGCCGATGGATCGAACCAGCAGCGGATCAGCTTTGGCGGCGGGCGCTACGCCACCCCGGTGTGGAGCCCGCGCGGCGACCTGATCGCCTTTACCAAGCTGGCCGGCAATTTCCGGATCGGCATCATGTCGCCATCGGGCGGCGGCGAGAAACTGCTGACCGACGACTGGTCGGACGAGGGGCCGAGCTGGTCGCCCAACGGCCGCGCCATCACCTTCTATCGCTCCGGTCGGGGTGCCGGCGGCACGGCTACGCTGTGGGTGGTCGACCTGACCGGCGTCAACGAGCGCCGCGTACCCACCCCGCTCAGCGGTTCCGATCCTGCCTGGGGTCCGCTACGTCCTTGATTCGACGACCATTACATGAAGGGAGACATTGTATGGCCAAGCTGAAGACCACGCTTCTCGTTGCCGCCTGCGGCCTGGCGATCGCCGCCTGCGCCAAGAAGCGGCCCGAGGTGCTGCCGCCCGCGCCGGTGGAGACGCCCGCGACCGAGACGCCGACCGGCCCGACCGGCCCCGCCACCGGGGAGGTGACGCCGGGTTCGGCCGCCGATTTCCAGCGCTCGGTGACGTCGAACACCGTGCTGTTCGGGCTTGACCAGTACGACATCGATCCGGCCGCGCGTGCGATCCTCGACAGCCAGGCGCAGTGGCTGGTCCGCTATCCCAACGTCCGCATCACTATCGAGGGGCATTGCGACGAGCGCGGCACGCGCGAGTACAATCTCGGCCTGGGCGATCGCCGCGCCAATGCCGCCAAGAACTATCTCGCGGCAAAGGGCATTGCCCCGGCGCGGATCACCACGATCAGCTATGGCAGCGAGCGTCCTGCCGCGACCGGCTCCGACGAGCAGGCCTGGGCGCAGAACCGCCGCGCGGTGACCATCGTTCTGAACTGACGCCCTGAACTGGCGGGCGGTCCCTCGCGGATCGACGAACGGCCGGCCGGGATCCTCCCGGTCGGCCGTTCTGCTGTGCGGCAGGCTCTTGCCAATTCCGATATTAGATATTAAAGTGATATCATAATAAAGGGGAGCTGCAGGGATGACGATTTCCAACCTAACCGCCTCTCGCGAGACGCCGGCCTCGACCGCCAGCGGGCTGGCGATGCTCGGATTGCTCGCTCTCCTGGTGGTGGGCGCCATATTCTCGGTGTTCCAGCTGGCGAACGACCTCTGGCCACCGATCCTGTCGCTGATCCCGATCGTGCTGGTGACCGCGGCGGTGTTCATCGCATGCGGCTTCTACATGCTCCAGCCCAATCAGGCGGCGGCGATCACGCTGTTCGGCGCCTATCGCGGCACCGACCGGGCCTCGGGCCTGCGCTGGGTACTGCCTTGGCTGATCCGCCGGGTGATCTCGGTCCGCTCCAACAACGTCATTTCCGAGCGGATCAAGGTCAACGACCTGCGCGGCAATCCGATCGAGATGGCGGCGCAGGTCGTCTGGCGCGTGACCGACACGGCGCAGGCGCTGTTCGACGTCGACGACTACCGCGCCTTCGTGAACGTGCAGATCGAGGCGGCGGTACGGACGATCGGCTCGCGCTATCCCTATGACGATTACGAGCATCAGGAGGTGACGCTGCGCGGCAATCACGACCAGGTCGGCGGCGAGCTGCGCGCCGAACTGATCGCGCGCCTGTCGGTTGCCGGCATCACCGTCGACGAGTGCGGCTTCACCCATCTCGCCTATGCGTCGGAGATCGCCGGCGCGATGCTGCGGCGCCAGCAGGCCCAGGCGGTCGTTGCCGCGCGGCAGACGCTGGTCGAGGGTGCGGTGGGGATGGTCGAGATGGCGCTGGCGCAGCTGTCGGCCAAGAATGTCGTCGAACTGGACGACGAGCGGCGTGCGGCGATGGTGTCGAACCTGATGGTCGTGCTGTGCGGCGAGCGCGACACCCAGCCGGTCGTCAATGCCGGGTCGCTCTATCAGTAATGGCCGCCCCGCCGCGCAAGTCCTTCCCACTCCGCCTCGATCCGGCGCTCCATGCCGCGATCGAGCGGTCGGCCGCGGGCGACCTGCGCAGCATCAACGCGCAGGTGGAATGCCTGCTGCGCGAGGCGCTGGCCCGGCGGGGCGTGAAGCTGGACGCGCCGGCGCCGGTAAAGCGGGGTCGGCCGGCAAAGGAGAGCGACGATGCGGGATGACGATGCGTGGTTCGTACCGAAGCGATTCGGTTTCGGATTCCGGCCGGCGAACTGGCGCGGCTGGCTGGCCACGATCCTCTATCTCGCCATCGTCCTGACTCTCGCCAACGCGCCGCTGCGGCCGGATGTGCTGCGCGGGGCGCTGATCGCGATCGTGACCGCCGGATATCTCGTGCTGGCGGCGCATCACACGCGTGGCGGACTGGCGTGGCGCTGGGGCGAGAAGGACCGATGATGATGGCCGCATTGGCGCTGGTCGACGCGGTTTCGACCTTCGTGACTAACCCAGCGCCGAGTCGAGCAGCCGCGCCAGCCGCAGTCCGCCCTTGACCACCTCGCCGCGCAGCAGCGGCACCAGCTGCGCGACATCGGCGTCGGTCAGCTTCAGCCGCGCGGGGGTCGGCTGGCACGGGTCGCCATGCATCGCGGTGGCATAGGCGGTGCGCGCCGCCTGCCAGCTCTCACGGCTCCAGTCCGTGGTGGTGCCGGCGGCCAGCCGGCGGCGGGTGGCGAGGGGATAGCGCTTCACCAATGGCGGAGGGGTGGATATGGCGCGTTCCGCCAGCAGCCCGTCCCAGATCGAGTGGAGGTTCATCCGCGCGGGCGCGTAGATGCCGTAATCGGCCTTGGCCTCGTTGCCGCCCTTGTCGCCCTTGTCCCCGGCATGGAGCGGCTGGTGCAGGTCGCCGACAAAATGGACGAGGAACGCCAGCGCCATGACCCGCGCCCTGGGGGTTGCGTGGCGGTCGGCGAGGATCGCGCGCTGGCGGTCGATCTGGGTCGACACGCAGTCGCCATCCTTACAGGCAGGGACAAGGTCGAACGGCTCGCAGATGTTCACGTTCTGATAGTGCCAGCTATACGCATAGCCGAAGCGGCTCTTGCCCTCGGCGTCCTTCAGCGGCTTGACGCAATCGGGCCAGACGCTCGCCTGCTCGATGGTGCGCGCCGGGCAGGTCGGGGTATTGAGCGTCTTCTCGGCGGCAAGGATATGGCGGATCGCGGTGCGGGTCGCGGGCTTGATATTGTCCCAGGCGATGGCCGCGACCGTCTCGTGGCCATATTCCCAGAAGGCGGCGGCGGGACTGGCGACCAGCATCGCCGCGACCAGCGCCAGCAGCGCGCGAAAGATGCTCATGCCTCGTCTCCGAAGATCGCGACGATTCGCTCGCCGTCGGCGGTGGCCATCGCCCGGTACATGCCGGGAGTGGTGAAGCGCCATGCCGCCGCCCCGTCCGGCGCGGCGACGATGACGCCGCCGGTGCCGCCCATCGCGCGGATCTCGGCGAGGACGGCTGCGGCGGCGGTGCCGATATCCTCGCCCAGATGGCGGACGCGCGCGTCGACTGCGTGACCGGCGGCGGCGCGGATGAAGAACTCGCCGGAGCCGGTGGCCGAGAAGGCGCAGCCGCGATCGTCGGCCCAGGTGCCCGCGCCGATCACCGGCGAATCGCCGATCCTGCCCCAGCGCTTGCCGGTGACCCCGCCCGTCGAGGTGGCGGCGGCGACATGGCCGGCGGTGTCGCTGGCGACCGCGCCGACCGTGCCGAACTTCATGTCGACATCGAACGCGTCGCCGCCATCGGCCAGCATCGATTCCAGCTGCGCCCGCCGCTCGGGAACCTCGAACCAGTCGGGCGCGACCTGTTCCAGTCCGTGCGTCTCGGCAAAGCCGTCCGCACCGGCCCCGGCGAGCAGGACATGGGGGCTGTGCTCCATCACCGCGCGGGCGAGCGAGATGGGGTTGCGCGTCCGGATCACCCCGGCGACCGCGCCCGCGCGCCGGTCGCGCCCGTCCATGATCGCGGCGTCCAGCTCGATCCGGCCGTCATGGCCGAGCGCCGCGCCGCGACCGGCATTGAAGTGGGGATCGTCCTCCAGCACCCGGATCGCCGCCCCGACCGCGTCCAGCGCGCTGCCATCGGCGGCGAGGACCGCCGCGCCTGCGTCCAGCGCGCTATGCAGGGCGGCACGCGCACCGGCCTGGGCGGCGTCGGTCAGCGTGTCGGGCGTGATCCGCCCGGCACCGCCGTGCAGCATCAGCGTCCAGCGGGTGGGCGAGGGGGCGTCGGTCATCATGGTCCGCCAAGTCATTGGATAGGCGCGCCGCCTAGCAGATCGGACGCCGCTCGCCACGGTCTTCCTGTCGTCATGCGGAACGCGTATAGGGAGGCCATGTCTATCAGGCCCTGGCGCGACATCGTGCGCCGTCCCTGCCGCCAGATCATGGTCGGCAACGTGCCCGTCGGCGGCGATGCGCCGGTCACCGTCCAGACGATGACCAACACGCCGACCAGCGATCCCGTCGCGACGATCGACCAGATCCGCCGCTGCGAGGATGCCGGCGTCGACATCATCCGCGTGTCGTGCCCGGACGTGGAAAGCACCGCTGCGCTGGGCAAGATCGTCCGTGCCGCTCGGGTGCCGATCGTCGCCGACATCCACTTCCACTACAAGCGCGCGCTGGAGGCGGCGGACGCGGGGGCGGCGTGCCTGCGGATCAATCCCGGCAATATCGGCTCGTCGCAGCGCGTGGCCGAGGTGGTGCGCGCCGCCAAGGCCAATGGCTGCGCGATCCGCATCGGCGTGAACGGCGGGTCGCTGGAGAAGCACCTGCTGGAGAAATATGGCGAGCCGTGCCCGGACGCGCTGGTCGAGTCGGCGCTCGATCACATCAAGCTGCTCCAGGATCACGACTTCCACGAATACAAGGTCGCGGTGAAGGCGTCGGACCTGTTCCTCGCGGTCGCCGCCTATCAGCAGCTGGCCGAACAGGTCGACTGCCCGCTGCACCTGGGCATTACCGAGGCGGGCGGCTTCGTCGGCGGCACGGTCAAGAGCGCGATCGGGATGGGCAGCCTGCTCTGGTACGGCATCGGCGACACCATCCGCGTCTCCCTGTCGGCCGAGCCCGAGGAAGAGGTGCGCGTCGGGTTCGAGATCCTGAAGGCGCTGGGTATCCGCAACCGCGGCGTCCGCGTGGTGTCCTGCCCCAGCTGCGCGCGCCAGGGCTTCGACGTGATCCGCACCGTACAGGCGCTGGAGGAGCGGCTGACCCATATCCGCACGCCGATGTCGCTGTCGGTGCTGGGCTGCGTCGTGAACGGTCCCGGCGAGGCGCGCGAGACCGATATCGGCGTGACCGGCGGCGGCAACGGCAAGCACATGGTGTACCTGTCCGGCGTCACCGACCACCATGTCCAGGACGAAGGGATGATCGACCACATCGTCCGGCTGGTCGAGGCCAAGGCCGCCGAGATCGAGGCCGCGGACGCCGCGCGCGCGGTGGCGGCATAGTCGCCGCCTGCCTTTTCTCTCCGGCCCGGTGACCTCCCCCGCGCGCACCGTATCGCCTGCGGTGGCGTTCGCCGTCGCGGCGGCGGGGATCGGGCTGTTCTCGATCATGGACGCGTTCATGAAGTCGCTGGTGCTCGGCATCGGTGTCTACAATGCGCTGTTGTGGCGAACGGGGCTCGCGACGATCATGGCTGGCGCCGCGTGGCGGATCGGTGGCGGGCAGCGACCGGGCGCACGGGCGCTGCGGCTCCACCTCGCGCGCGGAGTCGTGACCGCGACAATGGCGACGCTGTTCTTCTGGGGGCTGGCACGCGTGCCGATGGCACAGGCGATCAGCCTGACCTTCATCGCCCCGATCCTGGCGCTGCTGCTGGCCGCGATCGTGCTGGGCGAGCGGGTCGGGCCGCGCGTCGCCGGCGCCTCGGTCGTCGCGCTGCTGGGGGTACTGGTCATATTGTCCGGCAACGCGCGCCTGACGCTGGCGGCAGAGGCGTGGCTGGGTTCGATCGCGATCCTCGTCTCCGCGCTGCTCTACGCCGTCAACCTCGTCATCGCGCGGGTCCAGTCGCAGGCGGCGCGGCCGGCCGAGATCGCCTTTTTCCAGTCGGCGGTGGTCGTAGCGGTCCTGGCCGTCGCCGCGCCGTAGCTGGCAGTCCCTCCGCCAGCAAATGCCTGGCCGAAGCTGGTGATCGCGGCGGCGCTGGCGACCGGATCGCTCTCGCTGCTCGCCTGGGCCTATGCCCATGCCGACACCGGCTATCTCGCGGCGAGTGAATATACGTCATTCGTCTATGCGGCGCTGCTCGGCTGGATGGTGTTCGGGGAGCGGCTGTCGCCATGGACGGTGGCCGGCACGATGGTGATCGTGACCGCGTGTCTGTATTCGGCGCGCCGCCGCCCTGCGGCTGTCGCTCAGCCCGAGGTGCCGTGATGATCCTGATCCGCCCGGCCACCCCCGCCGACGTCGCCACCATCCTAGGCTTCGTCCGCGATCTCGCAGCATTCGAGCGCGAGCCCGACGCGGTCACCGCGACCGCGCCGATGCTCGCCGAGGCGCTGTTCGGTGCGTCTCCCGCGGCCGAAGCGGTGATCGCCGAGCGGGAAGGGGAGCCGGTCGGCTTCGCCTTGTTCTTCCACAATTTCTCTACCTGGACCGGGCGGCGCGGCGTTTATCTGGAGGACCTGTACGTCACCCCCGCCGCCCGCGGGGCAGGCGTGGGCACCGCCCTGCTGCGGCATCTGGCCGGCATCGCGGTCGATCGGGGATGCGCGCGGTTCGAATGGTCGGTGCTCGACTGGAATGCCGACGCCATCGCCTTCTACCGCGCGATGGGTGCGGTCGGGCAGGAGGAATGGACGGTGCAGCGTGTGTCGGGGGCCGCCCTCCACCGGCTAGCCGCGCGATGAGCCTGGACCTGGGCCTGGTCGAGTGGGCCGCCGAGGCGGTGACGCCGCTGGGATCGCCATCGTTTCACCGGATGATGGGCGGCGCCACCCTGTACTGCGACGGCGTCGCCTATGCGATCGTCGCGCTCGACGCGCTGTGGTTCAAGGCGGATCGGGAAACCGATGCGGCGTGGGACGCGGCTGGGGCGGAGCGCTTCACCTACCCGCGCAAGGACGGAACGGTTGCGACGATGAACTATCGCCGTGCGCCCGACGCGTGCCACGACGACGAGGATGCGTTTCGCGAATGGGCCTCGCTGGCGCTGGAGGCCGGGCGCCGGGCAGCCGCCAAAAAGGCTGCCCGGCGCCGGTAAATCACTCCGTGCGGCCGGCGATGTCGTCGGCGTCGTGCGGATCCTCGCCCTGCGCCTTGGCCTGCTCGTAACGGTCGATCGCCTCCAGCGTGATGCGGCGCGCCTCGTCGGCGTCGCCCCATTTGCCGACGCGGACCCACTTCTTCTTCTCCAAGTCCTTGTAGTGGGTGAAGAAGTGCTCGATCTGCTCGAACACGATCTCGGGCACATCGGCGCGGCCGCCGACATTGGAGTAATAGGGGAAGACCGCGTCGACGGGCACGCAGACCAGCTTCTCGTCGCCGCCGGCCTCATCCTCCAGGTTCAGCACCGCGATCGGGCGGGCGCGGACGACGCAGCCGGGAATGAAGGGCGAGCGCGCGATCACCAGCGCGTCGAGCGGATCGCCGTCCGGCGACAGGGTGTGCGGCACGAAACCGTAATTGGCAGGGTAGCGCATCGGCGTGTGGAGGATACGATCGACGAACAGGGCACCGCTGGCCTTGTCGAACTCATACTTCACCGGCTCGCCGCCGGTCGGCACCTCGATGATGACGTTCAGGTCGTCGGGCGCGTTCTTGCCCACCGGGATCAGGTCGATACGCATTGGGTTCCCTGTGCTTTCTTGCTCGGTCCGGCGTCTAGCGGCGGAGCCTTGCGGTGTCGTTACCGTGCGCGGCGCCTAGCGCGGTGCCGGCGCTTAGTCGATTGGCGAGTTGACGCGCCCTGTCCCGGTTCGCCCGGATCAGCTGCCGCCGATGACGTTCACGGTAAACGCCAGCACGCCCAGGTTGAAGATGAAGGCGACCAGCGTGTGGCCCAGCACGACACGCCTGATCCGCGACGACCCGATCGTGACGTCGGATGTCTGGAAGGTCATGCCCAGCGTGAAGCTGAAATACAGGAAGTCCCAGTAATCCGGTGTCGGATCACCCCCCGGAAAGTCGAGCCCGCCCGCGTCGCGCCCATCCGCCTCCGAATACCATAGATGGGCATAGTGGAGCGCGTAGACGGTGTTCGAGAACAGCCAGGCGAGGACCAGCGTCGCGATCACGAGCGCGATCGTCAGCCCGTCATTCCGCCCCTTCAGCTCGCCGGCGACCGCGATCAGGATCACCGCCATGGTGATGCCGGCGAATCCCAGCAGCACCGCGCGGTTGGCGTCGTTGTCGCGCGCCGCCCGCCGCATCCGTGCCGGCTCACCGTGCGACAGAAGCGTGGCGAGCGAGGTCAGGAAGACCAGTGCGGCGAGGTCGAACGCGATCATGATACCGCGCCCGCGCCCCAGCCACGCGATCGTCGCAGGCAGTGCCGCGGCCAGTACCAGCACGAACAGGACAAATCGTGGCGGCGCTACCCGCTGGCCCAGTCCCCACCATCTGCGTGTCGTCATCGGCGGGGTGCTAGCGCGTGGGCAAGGTTCCGCCTAGATAGCGCGCGTTTATGGCCCGGATCGAAACCCCCAAGCGCGTGCGCGGCACGCAGGATATCTTCGGCGACGAGCAGCGGCGCTTCGCCCACGTCCTCGCCACGTTCGAGCGGGTGAGGGCGCTCTACTGCTTCCAGCGGGTCGACGTGCCCGTGTTCGAGGCGACCGAGGTCTTCGCCCGCTCGATCGGCGAGACAACCGACGTCGTGTCGAAAGAGATGTACACCTTTCCCGATCGTGGCGGCGACAGCCTGACGCTGCGGCCGGAGTTCACCGCGGGCCTGGCGCGCGCCTATCTGACGGAAGGGTGGCAGCAATATGCGCCGCTGAAGCTGGCGACGAGCGGCCCCGTGTTTCGCTACGAGCGCCCGCAAAAGGGGCGCTATCGCCAGTTCCACCAGATCGACGCCGAGGTGATCGGCGCGCCCGAACCCGCCGCGGATGTCGAGCTGCTGGTGCTCGCCGACCAGCTGCTGCGGGAGCTAGGGATAGAGGGCGTGACCCTCCAGCTGAACACGCTGGGCGATGCGGAAACGCGCGATGCCTGGCGGCAGGCGCTGGTCGACCATTTCGAGGCACACCGCGCCGAGCTGTCCGAGGACAGTCTGACAAGGCTGGCCAAGAACCCGCTGCGCATTCTCGATTCGAAGGACCCGCGCGACCGGCCGACGGCGGACTCGGCGCCCGACATCGACGCGTTCCTGACTCCGGAGGCGCGGGTGTTCTTCGACGCGGTGACGGCGGGGCTGGACGCGGCCGGGGTGGCGTGGACGCGCAACCCGCGGCTGGTGCGCGGGCTGGATTACTACCGTCACACCGCGTTCGAGTTCGTGACCGACCGGCTGGGCGCGCAGGGAACGGTGCTGGCGGGCGGACGCTACGACGGGCTGATCGAGTCGCTCGGCGGGCCGGCGACGGCCGGGGTCGGCTGGGCGGCGGGTGTCGAGCGGCTGGCGATGCTTTTGCACGACGTAGCGCCGGGTCCCATCAAGATCGCAGTCGTGGCTGACCAACCAGACTTGGAGCGCGTCGCAATTCGTGTTTCCAGAGTTCTGCGTGAGGGTGGCATTGTTATTGACCGGTCTTTTCGAGGCAGTGCCAAGAAGCAGGTTGAAGCGGCAAAAAAGCGCTATCTTGACGGTGTGCTATTCGTCCGAGATGGAAGCGAAGTTTTCTACCTACAGCAGCTCAGTAATCGGTATGACCGCGACGAATATGTTCGTGATGTGATCGGGCCAATGCTCGGCCGCATGGAAGGCGAGGGGGCGGCACCTCTGTGACCCCCATCTCCCCCGACCGAATCGCCCAGATCGAGGCACGGCGCGACGAGCTTGCGGCGCTGATGGCGACCGGCGACCTGCCGGGCGACCGCTTCGTCGCGGTGTCGAAGGAATATGCCGAGCTGGAGCCGGTCGCACAGGCGGCGGGCGAGGTGCGGCGGCTGCGGCAGGAGGCCGACAGCCTGGCCTATATGGCCGAGGATTCCGAGGATGACGAGCTGCGTGCGATGGCTGTCGACGAGCTGCGCGACAACAAGCAGGCGCTGGAGACGGCGCACCACCGCCTCGCCCTTGCCCTCCTTCCGCGCGACGCGGCGGACGAGCGCGCAGCGATGCTGGAGATTCGCGCCGGCACCGGCGGCGACGAGGCGGCGCTGTTCGCCGGCGACCTGTTCCGCATGTACCAGCGCTATGCCGAGCGGCAGGGCTGGCGGGTCGAGCTGATCTCGGCCAGCGCCTCCGATGCGGGCGGCTACAAGGAAGTCGTCGCCAGCGTGACGGGGCAGGGGGTGTTCGCCCGGCTAAAGTTTGAGAGCGGCGTCCACCGCGTGCAGCGCGTGCCCGCGACCGAGAGCGGCGGGCGCATCCACACTTCCGCCGCGACGGTCGCAGTGCTGCCCGAGGCGGAGGAGGTCGACGTCCAGATCGACGAGGCACGCGACCTGCGCATCGACGTCTATCGCTCGTCCGGGCCGGGTGGCCAGTCGGTCAACACGACCGATAGCGCGGTCAGGATCACCCATCTGCCGACCGGGCTGGTGGTGATCCAGCAGGACGAGAAGTCGCAGCACAAGAACAAGGCCAAGGCGCTGAAGGTGCTGCGTACCCGGTTGTACGAGGCGGAGCGCGAGCGGCTCGCGGCGGAGCGATCGGGCACGCGGCGCGCGATGGTCGGCTCGGGCGACCGGTCGGAGCGGATTCGCACCTACAACTTCCCGCAGGGGCGGGTGACCGACCATCGCATCAACCTGACCCTGCATCGCCTGCCGGAAATCGTGGCGGGTGAGATGGACGAACTGCTCGGCGCACTGATCGCGGAGGACGAGGCCGAACGCCTGGCGAGTTTGGATGCGGCGTAGGCCGGCCTGTCGCGCGCCGCGACAGGACCCGGCCAAGCCCGGCCGGCGGGGGCAGAGCCCCCGACCAACGCCGCGACTTCGCCGCCGCGCCACCACGCCATGACCACCGCCCGCCAGGCGCTGGCCGTTGCCACCGCCCGTTTCGGCTTCTCCGCAACCCCGCGCCTCGATGCCGAACTCCTCCTGGCCCACGCGCTCGGCATCGAGCGCTCGGTCCTGCTGCTCGACCTTGACCGCGCCGTTCCTGCGGCATTCGCCGCACTGGTCGAGCGCCGCGCCGCACACGAGCCGGTCGCCTATATCACCGGCTCCCGCGGCTTCTGGACGCTCGACCTAGCGGTCGGTCCCGGTGCGCTGATCCCCCGCGCCGACAGCGAGACGCTGATCGAGGCGGCCATCGCACATTTCGCGGATCGCCCGCCCACTACCATCCTCGATCTCGGTACCGGTCCCGGCACGCTGCTGCTGACGCTCCTCGACATCTGGCCCGACGTGCGGGGCATTGGCGTCGACCGGTCGGCGGCGGCGCTCGGCTATGCCCGGCGGAATGCCACGATCGCGGGGGGGCGTGCCATGCTGGTACAGGGTGACTGGGCGACGGCGGTCGCCGGACGCTTCGACCTGGTGGTCGCGAACCCGCCCTATATCGCCACCGGCGCTACCCTGCCGCCGGAGGTCGCCGGCTTCGAACCGGCGGCCGCGCTGTTCGCCGGGCCGGAGGGTCTGGACGACTATCGCCGGCTCGCCGCCATGCTCCGTGCCTGCGTCGCGCCGACCGGAGCCGTGCTGCTGGAGATCGGCTTCGATCAGGCGGATGCCGTCGGTGCGTTGCTGGCGGAACAGGGATTCGCCACCCGCCTCCACCATGACCTGGGCGGCAATCCGCGCGTCGTGCTCGCCGTGGCGCGCGGCGGCGCTTGAAGGCGGGTGGCCCGGCTCCCATATTTTGCTTGTAGGGCAAGGCCTGCGGTCGCTATGGAAGGACCGGGGCACGCGACATCGACGGAATGTATTTGGACATGCCGTCCGGCCGCGACCCGCACCCGTAAACCCGATGTCGTCGCTGTTCGGCGGCTCCGGTGGCTCCGGCCGCGCCGTCGCGCAGGCTGGATGGGTAGCGAGCCCGTCGTGGCCGGGAGCCCGTTTCGCATATGATACCGTTGGATGTCTGGAAGGGACGATCAGCTTGATAAACAATCGGCAGGCCGGGCGCCGTCGCGGCCGTGGTGGTAACAACGGTGGCAATGGCGGCAACGGCCCGCGTCAGGGCGGGCAGGGACGCGGCGACAACGGCAACCGCATCGACAGCCGCGCGCGCGGCAACGCCAACCAGCTGTACGAGAAGTACAAGAACTTGGCCGCCGACGCGCAGCGTCAGGGCGACCGCGTCAACACCGAATATTATCTCCAGTTCGCGGATCATTATTTCCGCGTGCTGAGCGACCAGCGCGGTCGCTTCGAGGAGCAGCAGCCGCGCCGCCAGCAGTTCGACGACAATGACGGCGACGAGGAGTTTGGCGACGAGGGCGAGCCGATCCGCTCCGGAGAGCAGGCCGAGGCCCCCCGCAACGACCGTCCGCAGCGCGAGGCGCGCGAGCCGCGCCAGTATAACGACCGGCCGCAGGGCGAGCGCCAGAACGGTGCCGAGCGTCCGCGCCGCTGGGAGCGCGAGGAGCGTGCCCCCCGCCAGCGCGAGAACGAGGCCGAGGTCGGGGGCCAGCATCGTGCCGATCCCGTCGTCCCCGGCGAGGATCTGGTCGAGCGGGCCGAGCAGGTCATCGCCGCCGATGCGCCGCTGGGTGTCGAGCAGGCGCCGCGCCGGCGTGGCCGCCCGCGGCGCGATGCCGCACCGGTCATCGACGCGCCTGTCTCGAACGGTGGCGGCGAATCGGTGTCGAACGGTTTCGAGGCGGATCGCCTGCCGCCGGCGTTGAACGTCGCCATGCCAGCCAACGATGCCGATGGCGACGGCGATGCCCCCAAGCCCCGCCGCCGCCGCGCCCGCGCTGCCGCGGCGACGGATGTCGCTGCGGACTGATTCTCACGATCAGCTAAATTCGCCAGAGGGGCTGCTACCGTCGGACGGTGGCAGCCCCTCGTCGTTCAGGATCAGTCCAGCCGCTCGACATCCTCGTCATGGCCCGTGCCGGAGCTGAGGAACGCCAGCCCCATCAGCGCGCCGGCCAGCGACACCGACCCGCCGACCCCGCCGAGCACCGCCAACATGGTGACGAGGTGCAGCGGACCTTGCACATGTGCCATCACCATGATGACCCCGGCGGAGCAGGCAGCTCCGGCGGTGGTCATCCAGGCGAGAATCAGGCGGAAGCGCCGCCATGCGAAGGCGGCATAGCTAGGGTCGTTCAATCCACCGGGTTGCTCGTTCATGCGCGGGACCATGCGTGGCACAGGGCCGAACCTCAACCCCGTCACGACATGCCATCGAGGGCGCCCAGGAGGGGCGCAGGGGCGCCAAGAACGCCGCCAGGAACTTTTTTCGTTTTTCTGCAACAAAAGGGTTTGACGGACCGGAACGCCTCCCCTAGATGGGTGTCACCGCAGCGATGGACCGGATGGTTCTTGCAGCGGTCGCCGAAAACCAGATCGCGGGTCTTCTCGAAGGAGGGGGC
>NZ_JAUUDS010000011.1 GCF_030678875.1 Sphingomonas aurea
GGCGGGCACGGCGGCGCGCCGGGCGAACCGCGGCACTGGAGGCGGCGGTGGCGGCGCGCACCGCCGACCTCAGCCGCGAGATCGCCGAACGCGCGGCGGCCGAGGCGCGGGCCGCGGATCTGCGCGACGACCTGCGCCAGGCCAACCGGCTCGCCGCGCTCGGGCAGATCACCGCCAGCGTCGCGCACGAGACGGCGCAGCCGGTCGCGGCGATCCGCAACTATGCCGCGGCCGGCGAACAGCTGCTCGACCGCGGCCAGGTCGAGGAGGTGCGCGGCAACCTGCGCGCGATCGACCGGCTGACCGAGCGGATCGGCGCGGTCACCGCCGAACTGCGCGGCTTCTCGCGCAAGGGCAGCGGCACGATCGGCCCGGTGCCGCTGATCGAGGTAATCGACGGCGCGCGCCTGATCCTGAAGGAGGGGCTGTCGCGCGTCGTGCTGTCGCTGCCCGACATCCCGTTCGACCTGCTGGTGGTCGCCGGGCGCGTGCGGCTGGAGCAGGTGGTCGTCAACCTTCTCCAGAACGCGATCGAGGCGCTGGCCGGGCGCGCCGATGCGGCGGTCACGCTGACGCTCGACCTGCATCCCGACACGGTGGTGCTGACCGTCGCCGACAATGGGCCGGGGATCGATCCGGCGATCGCCAGCCGCCTGTTCACGCCCTTCGCGACCAGCCGGCCCAAGGGCCTCGGCCTCGGCCTCATCATCGCGCAGGACATCATGGGCGACCTGGGCGGGTCGCTGCGGCTGGTGCCCTCGACAACCGGCGCCGCCTTTGCCGTCGAGCTGCGCCGGGCATGAGCGCGCAAGGCCGCGTCGCGCTGGTCGAGGATGACGAGGATCTGCGCGCCTCGACCGCGCAGCTGCTGACGCTGGCCGGCTTCGCGGTCGACGCCTGGCCGGCCGCGCCACCGGCGCTCGACGCGATCGACGCCGACTTTCCGGGCGTGGTCGTCACCGACATCCGCATGCCCGCCATGTCGGGGCTGGAGCTGTTCCGCACCCTCCACGATCGCGACCCGGCGCTGCCGGTCATCCTGGTCACCGGCCATGCCGACGTCGCGATGGCGGTCGACGCGCTGAAGGCGGGGGCATGGGATTTCCTGGCCAAGCCGTTCGATCCCGCCGCGCTGGTCGCCGCGGTCGGCCGGGCGATGACCGCGCGCGGCCTGGCGCTCGACAACCGCCGGCTGCGCGCCGCGGCGGCCAGCACCGACGAGACGGTCGCGGCCGGGCTGATCGGCCGATCGCCCGCCATACGGCGGCTGCGCGAGATGGTGCCGGTGCTGGCCGATGCCGGCATCGACCTGTTCGTCGAGGGCGAGACGGGCACCGGCAAGGAGCTGCTCGCCCGCCTGATCCACCGTGCCGGGCGCCGCGCACGACACCGCTTCGTTGCGGTCGCCTGCGCCGCGCTGCCCGATGCGGTGATCGACGGCGAGCTGTTCGGCGGCGCCGGCGCGGGCGGCGTTGCGGCATCGGCGCGCGGCACGCTGTTCCTCGACGATGTCGACCGCGCCTCGCCGATGCTGCAGGCACGGCTGGTGCCGCTGGTCGAGAACCGCGCCGTGCCGGGCAGCGGCGGCCGTGCGCCGACGCCGATCGACCTGCGCGTGATCGCCACCGGTGGTGAGGGTGGATCGGCGGCGATGCTGCCCGAGCTGTTCTATCGCCTCGCCGCGGTGCGCCTGCGCCTGCCGCCCTTGCGCGAGCGGCGCGAGGATGTGCCCTTGCTGTTCGCGCATCTGGTCGACGCCTCTGCCGCGCGGCTGCGCGTGCCGATCCCGCCGCTCACCGCCGCTGCGCGCGACCGGCTCGGCGATCACGATTGGCCGGGCAATGTCCGCGAGCTGGCGCATTTCGCCGACCGCTTCGTCCTGGGGCTGGAAGATCAGGCTGGCGCCGCCCTGCCCCCCGCCGGCACCCTGCCCGACCGTGTCGCCGCGTTCGAGCGCGACGCGATCGTCGAGGCGGTGCTTATCGCGGGCGGCGAGACGGGCGCGGCGATGGAGCAGCTGGGACTGCCGCGCAAGACCTTCTACTACAAGGTCCAGCGCCACGGCATCGACCTGGCGGCACTGCGCCGGCGGGTGCGGTCGGGTTAGCTCCCATCGTCATCCCGCGCAGGCGAGAGTTCAGGTCATGGCTGGAACCGAGCCTCAGCGGCTCTGGATGCCCGCATACGCGGTTCACCCACGAACGAAGGTCAGGATCGGACGTCCGCCATACCGCGCCTCGCCCGCGGCGCGGTAGCCGAGCCGTTCCGCCAGCCGGATCGAGGCTGCATTGTCGGGATCGATGATGCACCCCGTCCGCGCAACGCCGGCATGCCCCGCCCAGTCGAGCACCGCCTCCATCGCCTCGCGCGCCAGCCCGCGGCCGTGGGCGTAGCTTGCCAGCGTCCAGCCGGCTTCGGGCAGGTCGGGCAGCGGCGGCTCGACCGTGCGGCGCGAGGTCATCAGCCCTGCCTCTCCGACGATCTGCCCCGTCTCGGCCTCGCGCAGCACCCACATGCCGTGGCCGAAGGCGGTCCACTGGCCGATATGGCGCAGCAGCCGCAACCACACCTCCTCCCGATCGCGCGCGCGCCCGCCGATATGGGCGTAGACCAGCGGATCGGACCAGATCGCCGTCAGCGCGTCGAGGTCGTCGGGCCGATGGCCCGACAGGATCAGGCGGGCGGTGCGGAGCGTGGGTGCGGTCATCGCGGCCGGGTTCGCGCCGTTGCCGGGGAAATGCAACGGCGCGAACTGGTCGATCAGAAGCGGTAGCGGATCGAGCCCGTCACCGTCCGGCCATAGAGCGCGGTGTTGTTGAACACCGCCGAGGTCGACGACAGGATCGGGTTCAGGCTGCCGCCGCCACGGAAACCGAGCTTATCGAACAGGTTGTTGACGTTCAGCCCCAGCTCGACCCGGTCGACAGGGCGGAATTTCAGGAAGCCGCTGACGAAGGTCGACCCCTTGGCGGTGTAGAGGTTGAAGTCGTCGAGCGGCGTGCTGGTCTGCCCCGTGAAGCTCAGGCCGCCCGCGAACAGGCCGGCGTCGTAGGACGGGGACACCGAGAACAGCAGCTCCGGCTGGCCACCCGGCCGATTGCCGACCAGCGCCGCCGTGGCGCTGTCGGTGATCTTCGACTTGATGAACGTCCCGTCCGCGGCCAGGCGGAAATTGCCCAGGTTGAAGCGGCCGGTGAACTCGATGCCGTACGAGCGATAGCTGTTCGAGATGTTCGGGTCGTTGTTCGGCGCCGGGTTGTTGATGCGGGTGAAGTCGTAATTATTCTCGGTCAGGGTCGAGCGGAAGCCGGTGATCTCCGCCGTGTACGACCCGCCGAGCAGGTCACCGCGCTGCTTCAGGCCGACTTCCTGCTGGTTCAGATAGTTGATCGACACGCCGCGCCCGTTCTGGGTCAGCGAGCCGTCGGCGTTGAAATTGCCCGACAGCACCAGGCGGTCGGCGTTGAAGCGGCCGCCGCGGCTGACCCGGGCGAACACGCTGGTCGAGTTGGTGAAGGCATAGAGCGCACCCGCCGACCAGCTGACATAGTTGCGGCGATAGTCGATATTCTCGACCGTGCTGCTCGGCACCAGCGACGGCAGCAGGGCAGAACCGAGCGCGTCCGACACGCGGAAGAGCGGGCCGGTCTGGCCGCCCTGCGCAGTGCCCTCACCCTTCACGCTGTCCCAGCGGACGCTGGCGTCCAGCTCCAGCCCGCCACCCGAATAGTTGAACGAGCCGAACGCCGCATCGTCGGTGTATTTCAGGTCGACGGTGCGCTGGCAGCAGGTGCCCCAATTGTCGTTGAAGCCCGCCTGTCCCGCCGCGGTCAGCTGGTTGCCGGTCGGCGAGAACAGGTCGAGCGGCGCGGCATTCTCGCCGTTCAGCTCGCTATACTGGCGGTTGACGTGCCAGTCCTGCTGGATGTTCTGGCTCATGTGGAACCAGCCGGCGATCGCGCGCAGCGTGCCCGCACCGACGTCGAACTTCTTGGTCAGCTGCAGGTTGTTCACGAAATTGCCCATGTCGGTCATGCGCGTGTTGATGTTGGGATTATTGTTCACATAAGTGCCGGTGTAGAGCTGCCCCAGCTTCGGCCCCGCGGCGTAGCGGATCGACCCCACGGTGCTGCCGTTGACCGACGAGCCGAGCAGGCTGGCGGTGGTCTGCACGTTGATGAACTGGGTGGTGAAGTTGCCCTTCATATCAGTGTAGCGGATCGAGTCGTCGACGGTGAAGCCGCTGTCGAAGTCATAGTGCAGCTGCGCACCGATGGACGTGACGCGCGGGTGAATGCCCTCCACCTCGGCATTCTCGATCTGGCCGCCATTGGTCAGATACTGGAAGCTGCGATTGTAGATCGAGTAGCTCGATCCGTCGCGTCCGTCGAAGGTCGGCAGCGGGCTGAACCCGACGACCTTGTTGCCGTCGAGTTTGGCCAGAGACGGCGTGGTGGTGTTGGTCGGCGCCTGCTCGTCCAGCCGCTTGAACAGGATGCGGATGAAGCCCTTGTTGTCGGCGAAGTCCTTGGTGACGTTACCCTTGATCTGGTAGCCGCGCAGGATGTTCCAGTTCTCGTTGGTCAGGCCGCCGCCGTTGCGGGCATAGCCGCCAACGTGGAAGCGCAGGCTGTCGCTGATCGGCGCGCCGTAATCGAAATCGACGCGGTGCTCGCGATATCCCAGGCCATTCGAGTACGCGACCGAGCCGCCCGCGCGATCGCCGGTCTTGCTGATATAGTTGACGACCGCGCCCGGCGCCTGGCTGGTCGCGGTGGAGGCGGAGCCGCCGCGCACCGCCTCGACCCGCTCGACATTCTGGTCGAAGCGCAGCCAGTAATCGTTGTTGCCGAAGTTCATGTCACCGAACAGCGTGACGGGCAGGCCGTCCTCCTGCAGCGCGACATATTCCGAACCGCCTGTCGACACCGGGATACCACGCACGCCGATATTGGCGTTACCGCCCGGGCCGGCGGTGTCCGACGGCTGGAGGCCGGGGATCGAGCGCAGCACCTCCGCCTCCGAACGCGGCGTGAAGTTCTGGATCGATTCGTTGCTGACCTGGCTGACCGAGATCGAGCTGCGGAAACGCGAACGCTCGCCGGTGGTGGCGGTGACGACGATGTCCTCGCTCTGCGCCGCCGCATCGGGCACCGCGCCGGGGTCGGTCGCCGGGTTCGGCGCGCCAGGGGCGGTGGTGGCGGGCGTCGTCGCCTGCGACGGGCTTGCATCCTGCGCCGCGGCGGGAATTGCCCAGCAAGCGGCGGCGAGGGCCAGTATCGAGGTGCAGGAATAGCGATCGGCGCGCATCATCGTAGAATCCTCTCCTGAACGTTCCGCCGGCTCTTTGGCAGGCGATACCCTCGCGCTGATACGCACGTTTCAATCGTTTGCAAAGGAAAAATGCAAACGATTGCTGGCACAGCCTTGCCGTAGCGTCAGGCGGTGCCGATCAGGCGGCCGATGGTGTCGGCGTGGCGCGGCATCGTGTCGGCGACGCGCGCGATCGTCGCGGCGAGCCGCTCGACATAGGCGGTGCTCTGGCCTGCGTCGCTGGCATAGCCGAGCAGCGGATCGACACCGCGCGGCCAATTGAGCTGGCCGATATGCACCGCCAGCCAGCTCGCCGCGCCGAACAGGTCCATATCGCGCGCGATCAGCCGGCCACCGTCCTGGAAATGCGCGATCTTCAGCGCCAGCGTGTCGGGAATCGCCATCGCCGCGCAGTCGCGCCACAGCGGCGAATCGGCGCGCGCGGTCAGCTTGTAGTGAAGGATCAAAAAGTCGCGGATCCGCTCGAACTCGGTGATCGCGATCCGGTTATACTCGTCGATCACCAGCGGGTCGAAGGCGCGGGTGGGGAACAGCGCGAGCAGCTTGGCGATGCCCGCCTGGATCAGGTGGATACTGGTCGATTCCAGCGGCTCCATGAACCCGCTCGCCAGCCCGATCGCGATCACGTTGCGATGCCAGAACAGGTTGCGCCGCCCGGTGACGAAGCGCAGCGGGCGCGGATCGCCGAGCGGCTCGCCGTCGAGGTTCGCGAGCAGCGTCGCCGCCGCCTCGTCGTCGCTGACATGCCGGCTGGCATAGACATAGCCGTTGCCCGTGCGGTGCTGGAGCGGGATGCGCCACTGCCACCCCGCGGCGCGCGCGGTCGATCGGGTATAGGGCAGCGGATCGCCGTCCTGCATGGAGGGCACCGCCAGCGCGCGGTCGCAGGGCAGCCAGTGGGTCCAGTCCTGATAACCGGTGTGCAGCGCCCCCTCGATCAGCAGCCCGCGAAACCCCGAACAGTCGACGAACAGCTCGGCGGCCAGCACCCGCCCGTCGGCCAGGGTGACGCCTGCGACGCGTCCGCTCTCGCCATCGAGCGCGACATGCGCCACCCGTCCCTCGGTCCGCACCACGCCCCGCGCCTCGGCATAGCGGCGCAGGAATGCGGCGTAGAGCCCGGCATCGAAGTGATAGGCATAGTCGAAGGTCGAGCCGACGTTGCGCGGATCGCCGAGTGGCTGGGCAAAGCGCCCGCGGCTGGCGGCGCCCCACGCCATCGACAGGTCATCGAGCGGGATCTCGCATCCCGCCGCCCGCGCCGCCAGCCAGTGCTGGTGGACCGCGAGCATGTCGAACGGCTTCCCGAACGTGCCGAAGGGGTGGAAATAGCGGTGGCCGAGCTGCGCCCAGTCGACGAATTCGATTCCCAGCTTGAAGCTGCCCTTGGTCTCGCGGACGAAATTCGCCTCGGCGATGCCCAGCGTGTCGTTGAACAGGCGGATAGGCGGGATCGTCGCCTCGCCCACGCCGACGGTGCCGATCTCTTCCGATTCGACCAGCTCGATCCGGCAGCCGCGCGGCAGCGCATGGGCGAGCGCCGCGGCAGTCATCCAGCCCGCCGTGCCGCCGCCGACGATCAGGATAGACCGGATCGCATCGTCTGCCTTGTCGTCCATCATCGCCCTCCCCCGCGCGACGATCGTTCGTCGCTGCGGAGCCTCATACAGCGCCGCAAACGATTGTCGTCAAGCGAACAGCGTCACGCCTCCACCGGCAGTTGCGCCAGTTCGTCGTCGATGATCCGCTCGATCTTGGCGTGGAGCGCGGTGGCATCGCCGCCCTCGCTGGCGATGCGGCGACAGGTCAGTCCGGTGCCGATCGTCATGATGAAATCGGCGAGCAGGTCCAGCCTGGCAGGATCGGCATGGGCAGGAGCCAAAGAGGCGAGCGCGGTCGTCAGGCTGTCGCGCACCCGCCGCTCGATCCGGCGGTTGATCTCCGCCATCCGGTCGTTGCGGGCGATCTCGGCCAAGATCTCGGTCATCATCCGGCAATCCTCGATCGGCTCGTCGATCGCGAGCAGCCGCGTGATCCAGGTCCGGACCGCCGTCCGGTCGCCGCGATCGATCGCCTGGGCAAGGCACGCCTCGTGCAGGAATCCCTCGATATCGCGCTCGACGATCGCGGCGATGATGTCTTCCTTGCTCTGGAAGTCGCGATAGATCTGCCCGACCTTCACCCCCGAGGCGGCCGCGATCTGCGCCACGCCCGTGCTGTGAAAGCCGCGCTGGACGAACAGCGCCCGCGCGGTTTCCAGCAGATGTTCCCGCCGGGCATCGGCCCGGGTTGCACGCGCGGCATTGGTGCAGTGCAATAATTTCATTCTCGTCCCGGTCCCGGTGGCTTGCCAAGGATCGACCTTTAGGAGTAGTCGGCTGAACCGTGAATGATCGATCACTCACGAATTGGCAAGGCAGCAGGTCGAAACCATGAAGAATTCCGCGCCGGCAACCAGTATCGCCCTGATGCTCGCCGCCCTGACGCTTGCCGGATGCGGCGGCGGCAAGGAGCAGCAGCAACAGCAGCCGGCAGGCCCGACTCAGGTCGGCGTGGTCACCGTCCAGCCTCAGGCGGTGACGCTGACCACCCAGCTGCCCGGCCGTACCAACGCCTATGAGACGTCGGAGGTCCGTCCGCAGGTGAACGGCCTCGTCACCGCCCGGCTGTTCCAGGAGGGCGACTTCGTCCGCCAGGGCCAGGCGCTCTACCGGATCGATCCGTCGCCGTATCAGGCGCAGGTCGCCAGCGCCCGCGCCGCGGTGACGCGCGCCCGCGCCGCGATCGCGTCGAGCCGCGCGCTCGCCCGCCGCTACGGCGAGCTGGTCAAGATCAACGCCATCTCGCGCCAGGACTTCGAGAACGCGACGACGCAGGCGCAGCAGGCGGAGGCGGACGTCGCCGCGCAGCAGGCGGCGCTGCGCAGCGCGCAGATCGACCTTGCCCGCACCACGGTGCGCGCGCCGATCTCCGGCCGGATCGGCCGCTCGACCTTCACCACCGGCGCGCTGGTCACCGCGGCGCAGACCGAGCCGCTGACCACGATCCAGCGACTCGACCCGGTCTATGTCGATATCCAACAGTCGAGCGCCGACCTGCTCCGCCTGCGCCAGCAGATCATGGCGGGCCAGCTGTCGCGCGGCGGCGGTGCGGCGCGCGTGCGGCTGAAGCTGGAGGACGGCTCCACCTATCCGGTCGAGGGCACGCTGAAGTTCGCCGACGTCACTGTCGATCCGGCGACCGGTAGCCAGGCGATCCGCGCGCTGTTCCCCAATCCCAATTCGCTGCTGCTGCCCGGCATGTACGTCCGCGCCGAGCTGGTCGAGGGGACGCAAGGAAACGCGATCCTCGTCCCCCAGCGCGCGGTCACCCGCGACGAGAAGGGCAAGGCGACGGTGATGGTCGTCGGCCCCGACAACAAGGTGCAGCCGCGCGTCCTCACCGCCCCGCGTACGATCGGCGACAACTGGCTGGTCACCGACGGGCTGAAGGCCGGCGACAAGGTGATCGTGGAGGGCGGCATGATGCTGCGCCCCGGCATGCCGGTGAAGGCCGTCGCCTGGAACCCCAACGCTGCGCAGCAGCAGCCCGGCCAGCAGCCGGGCGGCGCGGGCGGACAGGATCAGAAGCCGGCCGCCGGCCAGGACCAGAAGCCGGCCGCCGCCGGCCAGGACCAGAAGCCGGCCGCCGCCGGCGAGGCAAAGTAACGCCCCATGTCCCGCTATTTCATCGACCGGCCCATCTTCGCATGGGTCATCGCCATGGTGCTGATGCTGGCCGGGGTCATCGCGATCCGCAGCCTGCCGATCGCCCAGTTCCCCGAGATCGCGCCGCCCGCGGTCGCGATCACCGCCACCTATCCCGGTGCCGATGCCGAGACGCTGGAACGCACGACGACGCAGATCATCGAGCAGCAGCTGAAGGGCATCGACAACCTCCGCTACTTCTCGTCCTCGTCCTCGTCGGCCGGCACGCTGACGATCACCCTGACGTTCGAGCAGGGCACCGATCCCGACATCGCGCAGGTGCAGGTCCAGAACAAGCTGCAGGCGGCCACCCCGCTCCTGCCGCAGGAGGTCCAGCGCCAGGGCATTCAGGTGACGAAGTCGGCGGCCAGCTTCCTGGTCGTCGTCGGCCTCGTCTCGCAGGACGGGTCGCACACCAACAACGACCTGGCCGACATGGTCGTGTCGAAGTTCCAGGACCCGATCAGCCGCGTGTCGGGCGTCGGCGAATTGCAGGTGTTCGGCGCGCAGTACGCGATGCGCATCTGGATCGATCCGCTGAAGCTCAACAGCTATCAGCTGACCGTCGCGGACGTGTCGGCGGCGGTGTCGGCGCAGAACGCGCAGGTGTCCGCCGGGCAGATCGGCGCGCAGCCGGCACCCAAGGAGCAGATGCTGAACGCGACCGTCTCGGTCCAGTCGCGGCTCCAGACGCCCGAGCAGTTCGGCGCGATCCGCCTGAAGACGACGACCAACGGCGCGGTCGTGCGGCTGAGCGACGTCGCCCGGGTCGAGCTGGGCGCCGAGAATTACGGCTTCGACGTCCAGTATAACGGCAAGCCCGCCGCCGGTTTCGGCGTGCGCCTCGCCGCCGGCGCCAACGCGCTCGACACCGTCCAGCTGGTCAAGGACCGCGCCGCCGAGATCGGCAAGACCCTGCCGCAGGACGTGAAGGTCATCTACCCCTACGACACCACGCCGTTCGTGCGGCTGTCGGTGGAGCAGGTGATCCACACCCTGGTCGAGGCGGTGATCCTCGTCTTTCTCGTTATGTTCCTGTTCCTCCAGAACTGGCGCGCGACCGTCATTCCGACGATCGCGGTGCCGGTGGTGCTGCTCGGCACGTTCGGGGTCATGGCGCTGGCGGGCTTCACCATCAACACGCTGACCCTGTTCGGCATGGTGCTGGCGATCGGCCTGCTGGTCGACGACGCGATCGTGGTGGTCGAGAACGTCGAACGCCTGATCGTCACCGAACACCTGTCGCCCAAGGAAGCCGCGCGCAAGTCGATGGACGAGATCAGCGGCGCGCTGATCGGCATCGGGCTGGTGCTGTCGGCGGTGTTCCTGCCGATGGCGTTCTTCGGCGGGTCGACCGGCGTCATCTATCGCCAGTTCTCGATTACCATCGTGTCGGCGATGGTCCTGTCGGTGATGGTCGCCCTGATCCTGACGCCCGCGCTGTGCGCCACCATCCTGAAGCCGCACGATCCCAAGCGGATCGAGGGCAACGGCATCTTCGCCCGCTTCTTCCGCTGGTTCAACGACAAGTTCGACCGCGGCCAGCACAAGTATGAGGGTGGGGTGAAGCGGACGGCGCGCAGCTGGAAGCGCTCGCTGCTCGTCTACGCGCTGATCGTCGCCGGCATGGCGGTGATCTTCATCCGCCTGCCCAGTGGCTTCCTGCCCGAGGAGGATCAGGGCACCGTGCTGGCGCTGGTCCAGGGTCCGGCGGGCGCCACCAGCGCGCGCACCGAGAAGGGGCTGACGCTGGTCCGCGACCATTTCCTGAAGCAGGAGGGCGCCAACGTCGCGGGCGTGTTCACCATCAACGGCTTCAGCTTCGCCGGACAGGGCCAGAATGCCGGCCTGGTCTTCGTCAACCTGAAGCCGTGGGACGAGCGCGGCGGCGCCGACAACAAGGCGCAGGCGATCGTCGGCCGCGCGATGGGCGCCTTCTCGCAGTACACCGACGGGATGATCTTCGCGCTGATCCCGCCGGCGGTGCAGGAGCTGGGCAATGCCACCGGCTTCGATGCGCAGCTGGTCGACACCGGCGGCATCGGTCACGAGAAGCTGGTCCAGGCCCGCAACATGATGCTGGGCATGGCCGCGCAGGACAAGGCGCTGGCGCAGGTCCGGCCGCTCAGCCTGGACGACGCGCCGCAGCTGAAGGTCAACATCGACGAGGACAAGGCGCGCGCCCTCGGCCTCGACCTGAGCGACGTGAACTCGACCATCGCCACCGCCTGGGGCGGCGGGTACATCAACGACTTCATCGACCGTGGCCGCGTGAAGCGCGTCTATGTCCAGGCCGATGCGCCCTATCGCATGTCGCCGGAGAATATCGGGCTGCTCTATGTGCGCAGCGCGACCGGGCAGATGGCGCCGTTCAACGCCTTCTCGACGCAGGAGTGGCGCAACGCGCCAGTGCAGCTGACCCGCTACAATGGCCAGTCGGCGATGCAGATCCAGGGCTCGCCCGCACCCGGCCAGAGCACCGGCGCGGCGATGAAGGCGCTGGAGGCGATCCACGCCAAGCTGCCGCCCGGCACCTCGCTGGAATGGACCGGCCTTTCCTATGAGGAGCGGCTGTCTGGCGGGCAGGCGCCGGCGCTCTATGGGCTGTCGCTGCTGATCGTGTTCATGTGCCTGGCGGCGCTCTACGAGAGCTGGTCGGTGCCGATCGCGGTGCTGCTGGTGGTGCCGCTGGGCGTCATCGGCGCGGTGCTGGCGGCGATGCTGACGGGGTTGAACAACGACATCTACCTTCAGGTCGGCCTCATCACCACGATCGGCGTCTCGGCGAAGAACGCGATCCTGATCGTCGAGTTCGCCGAGGAGCGGATTCGCGACGGCATGAACGCCTTCGACGCGGCGGTGGAGGCGGCACGCCTGCGCCTGCGCCCGATCCTGATGACCTCGCTCGCCTTCATCTTCGGCGTGCTGCCGCTGGCGGTGTCGACCGGGGCCGGCGCGGGCGGGCAGAACGCGATCGGCCGCGCGGTGGTCGGCGGCATGTTGTCGGCGACGGTGCTGGCGATCTTCTTCGTGCCGATGTTCTTCGTCGTGGTCAGCCGCCTGTTCGGGCACGGCAAGCACGAGGACGGCGAAGGCAAGGGCCGGCACCACGACGGCGACGCGCCACAGGGCGACGACCGGCCGTTCGACGCGGGCGAGGCGCCGCATGGCGGCCCGCAGCCGCAGGGAGCATAAGCAGTGACGAAATCCTTGATCTCGGCCCTGCTGGCGGCATCGACGATGCTGGCCGGCTGCAACCTGGCGCCGACCTATGTCCGGCCGGCGGGTGCGATCCCGGCGACCCTGCCACAGGGCGGCGCCTATCCGGCCGCCGCCACCGACGCGCGCGACGTGACGCGCACGGCGTGGCGCGACTTCTTCGTCGACCCGCGCCTGCGCGGCGTCATCGAGCTGGGGCTGGCCAACAACCGCAACCTCCAGCTCGCCGCCGCCAACGTGCTTCAGGCCCGCGCGCAGTACCGCGTCCAGCGCGCCGACCTGGTGCCGTCGACCACCGCGTCGGGTGCAGGCATCTATACCAACAACATCTTCGGCGCGGCGGGCAGCTCGGGTGCCAGCGCGGGCGCCGGAACCGGGACGGGCGCGGGCAGCGGGGCAGGTGCTGGAACCGGTGCCGGCGGCGCGGGTGCGGGCACCAGCGTCGGCACCGGCGCGTCGAGCAATATCGAGGCATACTCGGTCAACGCCGGCTTCTCGGCGTTCGAGCTGGATCTGTTCGGTCGGGTCCGCAATCTGTCGCAGGCCGCGCTCCAGCAATATTTCGCGACCGAGGAGGCCCAGCGCGCCGCCCGCGTCAGCCTGATCGCAGAGATCGCGACGGCCTGGCTGACCATGGCGTCCGACCAGGAGCAGCTGCGCCTATCGCGCGACACGCTGAAGACCTTCCAGCAGACGCTGGACCTGACCACCGCGCAGTTCCGCATCGGCGTCGGGTCCGAGCTGGAGGTGCGGCAGGCGGAGACCAACTACCAGTCCGCCCGCAACGACATCGCGACGCTCCAGACCCAGATCGCGCGCGACCAGAACGCGCTGAACCTGCTCGCCGGCACGACGGTCGCGGCCGACCTGCTGCCCGCCGACTTCGCCGCGCCGAACTACACGCTCGACGCGCTGCCCGCCGACATATCTTCGAACGCGCTGCTCCGCCGGCCCGACGTGCTCCAGGCCGAGCATCAGCTGATCGCGCAGAACGCCAATATCGGTGCCGCGCGCGCGGCCCTGTTCCCGTCAATCTCGCTGACCGCGACGCTGGGGACGATCAGCACCGCGCTGTCGGGCCTCTTCGCTGGTGGCAGCTTCACGTACAACGCCCAGCCGGCGGTGTCGCTGCCGCTGTTCGATGGCGGGCGGCTGCGCGGCAATCTGGACTATGCCCGCGCGTCGCAGCAGGCGGCGGTCGCCACCTATGAGCAGACCATCCAGACCGCGTTCCGTGAGGTCGCCGATGCGCTGGCGCAGCGGGGCACGATCGGCGAGCAGGTATCGGCCCAGTCCGCGCGTGCCAACGCCGCCCGCATCACCGCGCGCCTGTCCGACGCGCGCTTCCGCGCCGGCATCGATTCCTTCCTGACCACCCTCGACTCGCAGCGCGCCGCCTATGCCGCGCAGCAGAGTTTCGTCACCACCCGCCTGACGCGCGAGACGAACCTGATCGAGCTGTACCGTGCGCTGGGCGGCGGTCTGACCGGCGATGCCGATGCGCCGAAGGAAGCGCCGCTGCCGGCCGCGGACCGGTAAGCGACGCCACCCGCGGCATCCCGGCGCTGGCCGGGATGCCGCTGTCAGGCAGAGCCTATCGCACCAGATCGAAGGTCGTGTGCACGCCCTCCGCCTGTGCGGAGGGTGCGATCCACAGGTCGAACGTGCCCGGCTCGACCGTGGGTTGCAGGTCGAGCCCCAGGAACTGGAGCTGCTCGCGGGTCAGGGTAAAGGCGACGCGCTCGCTGGCGCCGGGCGCCAGCGCGACCTTGCGGAACGCCTTCAGCTCGCGGACCGGGCGGGTGATGCTGGCCACCCGGTCGCGGATGTAGAGCTGCACCACCTCCTCGCACGCGCGCGTGCCGCTGTTGGTGACGGTGGCGCTCACCTCCAGCTTGCCGTTCCAGCCGAGCGTCGGCGGGCTCACCGCCAGCCCCGCATAGGAAACCTTGCCATAGGTCAGGCCGTGGCCGAACGGGTAGAGCGCGGCGTTGGGTGCCGTGCGCCACTGCGCCTTGTAGGGCTGGCGCGGCCCCTCCGGCTGGGGACGCCCGGTCATCTTGTGATCGTAGTGATACGGCTCCTGCCCGCTCTCGTAGGGGAAGCTCATCGGCAGGCGGCCGGCGGGGCTGTAGGTACCGAACAGCACGTCGGCGATCGCGTGTCCGCTTTCCGAGCCGAGGAACCAGGTGACGAGGATCGCCGGCGCGTCGCGCACCGCCCCCTCCAGCGCCAGGCCACGGCCGTTCTTCAGCACGACGACGACCGGCTTGCCTGTTTTCGCTACCGCCTCGGCCAGTTCCATCTGCGGCGCGGGAACGGTGATCGACGTGCGCGACTGCGCCTCGCCCGACATGCCTTCGTTCTCGCCGATCGCGAGCAGCACGACGTCGGCCGCGTTCGCCGCGGCGACCGCCGCCTCGATCCCGCCGGCCAGCGGCTCCTCGACGCCCGAACCCGCGGTCACGCTGACATTGCCGGCACCGACCACCGCGCGCACGCCTGCTGCCAGATCGACGGCATTGGCGTTGTCGCCATAGACCACCCACGGCCCGTTCAGGTCGTGCTGACCGCTGGCGAACGGACCGATGATCGCGACCTTGCGATCCTTGGCCAGCGGCAGCACGTCGCCCTCGTTCTTCAGCATCACGATCGCCTTGCGCCCGGCCTCGCGCGACAGCGCCAGATTCACCTTGGTGCGCGAGCGGCTCTTCTCGCGGCGTGCGTCGATGCGGCGGAACGGGTCGTCGAACAGGCCCAGCATGTGCTTGACCGCGAGCACCCGCCGGACCGAGCGATCGACCACCGCCTGCGGCACCGCACCCTCGCGCACCAGCGCCGGCAGGTGGAGCGCGTAGAGGTTGGACTGCATGCTCATGTCGACGCCTGCCAGGATGGCGATGCGCGCCGCATCCTTGCCGTCCTTGGCAAAGCCCGCCGCGATCATCTCCTCGTCGCCGGTATAGTCGCCGACGACGATGCCGGGGAACTTCCACTCGTCACGCAGGACCTTGTCCAGCAGCCACGGATTGCCGTGCGAGGGCACGCCGTTGATCTCGTTGAACGAGGCCATGCCGCTCATCGCGCCAGCGTCGAACCCGGCCTTGTAGGGCGGCAGATAGACCTCGCGCAGGGTCCGTTCGGACAGGTCGACGACGTTATAGTCCAGCCCCGATTCCGCCGCGCCATAGGCCGCGAAATGCTTGACGCAGGCCATCATCGCGTCGTTCGCCTTCAGGTCCTTGCCCTGAAAGCCCTGCACGCGCGCGGCGGCGAACAGCTTGCCGAGCAGCACGTCCTCGCCCGCGCCCTCCATAGTCCGGCCCCAGCGCTGGTCGCGGGCGATGTCGACCATCGGGAAGAAGGTCCAGTCGATGCCCGCACCCGCCGCCTCGAACGCGGCGGCGCGCGCGGTGCGCATCGCCAGGTCGGGCTCGAAGCTCGCCGCCTCGGCGACCGGCACCGGGAAGATGGTGCGGTGGCCGTGGATCACGTCGGCAGCGAAGATCAGCGGGATCTTCAGCCGCGACCCCTTCATCACCGCCGCCTGCATCCGCTGCGCCATTGCCGCGCCGTTGCCGTTGAACACGCCGGTCAGCTTGCCCGCCACCGCATCGGCCAGCTGACCATCGAAATTGCTCGCGCCGCCCGGCGGGTTCAGCGCGGTGGCGACGCCGCCCGCCCAGGCCGCGGCGTTCAGCTGCAACTGGCCCGCCTTCTCCTCCAGCGTCATCCGCGCGAGCAGGGCGTCGACCGACGCGGGCACCGCGCCCGTGCCCGCCTGCATCACCAGCGCGCGTACCGGGCTGGCCGCCCAGGCGGTCGCCGCACCCGCGCCGAGCAGGGCCGCGCGCCGCGAAATCATCATGTCCGTCATCTCAGCGTCCATCCCCTCACCGGCCAAGGTTTCGCGTTGACCGTCGTCTGTAACCGGTTACATAGACGCGATGCTTGCCGCATGGCAATCATGGACCGACCCACGACGCGATGTCGAGCCATGATGAGGGAAGAGGGTGTGTTGAAGCCGGCATCCGCCACGATCCGCGACGTCGCGCGCCACGCCGCGGTGTCGGTCGCCTCAGTCTCGCGGGCGCTGAACGGGCACAGCAACGTCCATCCCGACACCCGCGCCCGCGTGCTCGCGTCGGCCAAGTCGCTCGGCTACGTTCCCCATGCCGGCGCGCGCAGCCTGTCGCTGGCGCGCAGCCACGCGATCGGCGTCGTCCTGCCCGACCTGCACGGTGAGTTCTTCTCCGAGATCGTTCGGGGCATGGACCGCGAGGCGGGCGCGCACGGCTATCACCTGCTGCTGTCCAACATGCATGCCGATGCCGAACTGGCGGCGCAGGCGATGCGGTCGATGCGCGGCCGGGTCGACGGGCTGATCGTGATGGCGCCGCAGATCGACGCGACCGGGCTGGACGAGGCGCTGCCCGCCGGCATCCCGACCATGCTCATCAACTCGCCCGACAGCACGGGCCGCGGCGCGATGCGGGTCGACAACCGCGCCGGGATCGACGCGATCGTCCGTCACCTGCTGGCGAGCGGGCGGCGCGCGCTGGTCCATGTCGCCGGTCCCGCCGGCAACATCGACGCTCGCGAGCGGCGCGAGGGGTTCCTGGCCGCGATGGCGCGCCACGCGCCCGGCCAGCCCTCGCGCGTGATCGAGGGCAATTTCCGCGAGGAGGCCGGCGAACGCGCCGTCGCCACACTGCTGGACGAGGGCGAGGCGGTCGACGGCATCGTCGCCGCCAACGACATGATGGCGCTGGGCGCGCTCCAGGCGCTCAGGGAAGCCGGGCTCGACGTGCCCGACGCGGTGGCGGTGACCGGCTTCGACGATGTGCCGCTCGCCCGCTACATGGGGCTGACCACGGTGCGCGTGCACCTGGCCGACATGGGCGCGCGCGCCGTGGCACGGCTGATCGACGCTCTCGAACATCCCTCGGACAGGCCGGGGGGCGACACCGAATGGCTGACGCCAACGCTGGTCGTCCGCACCACCACCACCGAACGGACGGACCCATGACCGACATGATCCTCGACCGCCGCACCCTCCTGGCCGGCGCACCGCTGGTCGCGGCGGGTGCGATGCTGCCCACTAGCGCTGGCGCAGCCGCCGCGAAACGCAGCCTGCCCGGCTGGTTCGACGATCTTGAGCACCGCACCTTCCGCTATTTCTGGGATCTCGCCAGCCGCAGGAACGGGCTGGTGCCCGATCGCTGGCCGACGCCGTCCTTCGCCAGCATCGCCGCGGTCGGCTTCGCGCTCACCGCCTATCCGGTCGGGGTCGAGCGCGGCTGGATCAAGCGGCAGGAGGCGCGCGACCTGACGTTGACGACGCTGCGCTTCTTCGAAACCGCACCCCAAGGCGACGCACCGAGCGGCACCAGCGGCCACAAGGGCTTCTTCTACCACTTCCTCGACATGGAAACGGGCACCCGCTTCCGCGACACCGAACTGTCGAGCGTCGACACCACGCTCCTGTTCCTCGGCATCCTGTTCGCCGGCGCCTGGTACGACCGTGCCGACCCGGTCGAGGCGGAGATCCGCCGCCTCGCCGAGCGGATCACCGAGCGTGCCGACTGGCCCTGGTTCACCAACGATCGCGGCACCGTGTCGATGGGCTGGCACCCCGGCCGCGGCTTCATCGAGCGCGCCTGGGACGGGTATAACGAGGGGATGATGGTCTATGTCGTCGGGCTCGGTGCCCGGTCGAAACCACTCGCCGACGGCGCATGGGACGCCTGGGCCAAGACCTATCCGGCGTTCTGGCGCGGCACCGGCGCCACCCGCCACCTCGCCTTCGCACCGCTGTTCGGGCACCAGTACAGCCAGATGTGGATCGACTTCCGCGACATCCGCGACGCGACGATGCGGCAGGCGAACATGGATTATTTCGAGAACAGCCGCCGCGCCACCTATGCCAACCGCGCCTATTGCATCGCCAACCCGATGCGGTGGGACGGCTATGGCAGGGATGTCTGGGGCCTGACCGCGTGCGACGGACCCGCCGATGTGAAGCGGATGTTCAAGGGCACCGAGCGGCAGTTCTACGGCTATGCCGCGCGCGGCCCGCTGGGCCAGCCCGACGAACGCGACGACGGTACGATCGCACCCACCGCCGCGCTCGGCAGCCTCGCCTTCGCGCCGGAGATCGTCGTGCCGGCGGCAGCGGCGCTGCGCAGGCAGCCGGGACTCTATGGGCAGTACGGGTTTCGCGACAGCTTCAACCCCTCGTTCCGCTACGCCGACGTGCCGTCCAACAGCGGCACCGTCAGCGCGACGCACGGCTGGGTCGCCAAGGACTATCTCGGCATCGACCAGGGTGCGATCAGCGGCGCGATCGCCAATCACCGGTCGGAGCTGGTATGGCAGACGATGCACCGCGCCCCGGCGATCCGCCGCGGGCTGGAGCGTGCGGGCTTCAATGGCGGCTGGCTGGCCCGGCGATAGTCACCGAACGACGACCGTTGCGCCTCGGCCACAGTCACCACCGAAAGACGCAGATCCTGTAAAGCATTGTTGAGCATCCTCCCCGTCCAAAGTAACCGGTTACATGACGAAACCGTTATTTTACGGAGACGGCGTCTGGCCGACGCGGCCCCGCCGACAGGAGAGGATGATTTCCATGAACAAGACCGTGTTCCGCGCGGCGCTGATCGCCGCGACCACCCTGGCCGCAGGCGCCATGCTGGCGCCGGTTGCCGCCACCGCGCAGGTCGGCCAGGCGTCTCTCCGCGGTCGCATCACCTCTCCGACCAGCAATGCCGCCACCGAAGTGTCGGCGATCGAGGTCGCCACCAACTATCGCCGCACCGTGCCGATCGCGGCCGACGGCACCTATAATTTCGCGTCGCTGCGCGCCGGCACCTACCGGCTCGAGGTCAAGCTCCAGAACGGCACGCGCAACTCCGACGAGTTCACGCTGCGCGTCGGCCAGAATGCCGGGCTCGACATCGATCTGACCACGGCCCCGACCCAGCCCGCCGAGGCGACCGAGGAGACCACCCCCGGCGGCACCGCGCAGGGCGAGGGCGGCGACATCATCGTGACCGGCAGCCGCATCCGCTCGCTGGCCGGCGGCCAGGTCGGCATCAACATCACCCAGCGGCTGATCGAGCAGCTGCCCCAGAACAACCGCAACTTCCTGGCCTTTGCCGACCTGGCGCCGGGCGTCCGCTTCGTAGAGGGCGAAGGCGGGCAGGCCCGCATTCAGGGTGGCGCGCAGGACAGCCGCACCGTCAACGTCTTCATCGACGGCGTCAGCCAGAAGGATTACGTCCTGAAGAACGGCATCACCGGTCAGGACTCCACTCCCGGCAACCCGTTCCCGCAGCTCGCCATCGGCGAGTATCAGGTGCTCAGTTCCAACTACAAGGCGGAGTTCGACCAGGTCAGCTCGGTCGCCATTACCGCGACGACCAAGTCGGGCACCAATGCGTTCCACGGCGAGGGCTTCATCGACTATACCGACCAGAAGCTGCGCGCGCGTCGCCCGACCGAGATCTACCCGACCAAGATCGACAAGGTCACCACGACCAACAAGCAGTTCGGCGGCGCTCTGGGTGGCCCGATCGTCAAGGACGTCGCGCACTTCTTCGTCAGCTACGAGGGCAAGCGGATCGACAGCCCCTATGACGTCCGCCCCGACAACGGCGTCCTGCCCAGCTCGCTGCCCAGCCAGCTGCAGCAATATTACGGCACCTTCTCGCAGCGGTTCAACGAGGACCTGTATTTCGGCAAGATCGACATCGTGCCGACCGATGCCGACCTGATCGAGTTCACCGGCAAGTATCGCAACGAATCCGGCGTGCAGATCGGCACCGGCATCGCCGCCGCCGAAACCGCGACCGCGAACCGGGTGAAGGAATGGCGCGGCATGGCCCGGTGGCAGCACACCGCCGACAACTGGATCAACGACGCGCGCCTGTCGTACGAGGACGTCAGCTGGTTCCCGTCGCCGATCACAGACGGCAATGCCAGCCTGTACCGCACCACCCAGATCAACGGCACGGCGACCTCGACCTTCAACCTGCTGCGCATCGGCGGCGGCGGCAATTTCCAGGACAAGGGGCAGAAGGGCTGGACCTTCCAGGACGACTTCACCTGGACCGGGATCGAGCGCCACACGATCAAGGTCGGTGGCAAGGCGAAGTGGGTGCGGCTGAACTCGGTCCAGCAGAACCTGAGCAACCCGCTGTTCAGCTATGACACGACGCTGGGCGGCGGCTTCAACACCACCCTGCCCTATCGGCTGGAATTCGGTGCGGCGATCGGCGACGCCGATCCCGCGATCCGCTCGAACAATTTCCAATTCGGCATCTACGCGCAGGACGACTGGGACGTCACCGATCGCCTGACCCTGAACATCGGCCTGCGCTGGGATTATGAGCGCACGCCCGCATATCTCGACTATGTGCCATCGGCGGCGCAGGTCGCGGCGGTGTCGTCGATCAACTATCCGAACCTGAACAACGCCGATTACGACATCAACGATTACATCTCGAACGGCAGCAACCGTAAGACGTTCAAGGGTGCGTTCCAACCGCGGCTCGGCTTCACCTACCGTTTCGACGAGGCGGGCCGCTTCTCGATGTTCGGCGGCTATGGCCGCTCGTACGACCGCAATCAGTTCGATTTCCTGCAGCAGGAGCTGGCGCAGGGTGCCTATGCCACCCGCGTGTTCAACTTCATCGGCAACGATACGCAGAATCCCTGCACCGCGGGTTCGACCTGCATCGCCTGGGATCCGGTCTATCTGACGCCCGAAGGACGCCAGCGGCTGCTGGCTGGAACGTCAGGCGGCGGGCGCGAGTTGCGCTTCATCAACAACGACCTGAAGGTGCCCTATTCGGACCAGTTCAGCCTGGGTCTGCGGGGCCGGTTCAGCCCGGTCGAGCTGGAGGTCGGCTATACCCATATCGAGAGCAAGGACGGTTTCGTCTATCTGCTGGGCAATCGCCGTCCGGACGGATCGTTCTTCTACAACGATCCCGCGAGCGCGACCGACGTGCCCAATTCGCCGTTCAACTTCACGCCGCCGGGCTTCAATTCGATCATCATCGGCAGCAACGGGCTGGAGACCAGCTCCGACGCCGCCTATGTCAAGCTGACCAAGACCTACTCGGCCGCCTCGCCGTGGAGCCTGGACGCGACCTATACCTATACCGAGGCGACCGAGAACCGGCAGTTCGGCGAGACCTTCTCGCTCGATTATCCGTCGATCAACGACTATCCGGTCCTGCGCTCCTCGGGTGTGCCGCGTCACCGCTTCGTCGCGGCGGGCAGCGTCGATACGCCGATCGGCGTGACGCTGTCGGCGAAGTTCCAGATCGAGTCGCCTCTATACCAGAAGGCGTTCATCAACTCGGCGGTGCCGTTCGAGCGCGTTCTCATCGGCGGCTTCCGCGACTCGCTCGGCGATATCTGGGGCCGACGCCAGCTCGACGTGGCGGTCACCAAGTATATCCCGCTCGGCTTCATCACCGATGACACGCGGATCCGTTTGCGCGTCGACATCATCAACCTGATGAACGACCGCAACTATGTCGACTTCAACAACAACCCGGCCGACAATGTCCGCGATGCAGGCTCGCCGACCGTGTATGGCGAGCGGGTCGGCTACAGCATCGGTGGCAACCAGCCGCGCACGATCAAGCTGTCGGCGGGCTTCTCGTTCTGACCTGACATCGGCGGGCGGCCTCGGGGCTGCCCGCCACTCCGCTTTTATCGCAGCAACCGGTCCACCCGCGCGGTCAGGTCGTCGACCGCGAAGGGCTTGGTCAGCACCTCCATGCCGCGTGCGATGTGGCCGTGGTTCAGGACGGCGTTCTCGGCATAGCCGGTGATGAACAGGATCTTCAGCTCCGGGCGCAGCGCGCGAGCGGCCTCGGCGACCTGGCGGCCGTTCATCCCGCCGGGCAGGCCGACATCGGTGATGAGCATGTCGATATGCTCGGCCGCCTCGAGGATGCGCAGCCCCTCGGCGCCGTCGCCCGCCTCGGCACAGGCATAGCCCAGCTCCGCCAGCGCATCGACGACCAGCATCCGCACCGTCGGCTCGTCGTCGACCACCAGCACCGTCTTGCCGGTCGCGGCGCGCAGCGGCGTCGCCTTGAGCGGCGCCTCGTCCACCTCCTCGGCGTCGCCCAAGTGGCGCGGCAGGTACAGGCACACCATCGTTCCCTGCCCCACCTCGGAGTAGATGCGGACATGGCCGTGGCTCTGGCGTGCGAAGCCATAGACCATCGACAGGCCCAGCCCGGTGCCCTCGCCCAGCGGCTTGGTCGTGAAGAACGGGTCGAACACGCGGGCCAGCGTTTCCTTGTCGATGCCGGTACCAGTGTCGCTGACACAGACGGTGACATATTGCCCCGCCTCCAGCCCGCGCTCGGCGGCGGTGCGGTGGTCGATCCACTTGTTGGCCGTCTCGATCGTGATCCGGCCGCCGTCCGGCATCGCGTCGCGCGCGTTGATGCACAGATTGAGGATCGCGTTTTCCAGCTGGTTGGCATCGACCAGCGCCGGCCACAGCCCGGCCGCGGCGATCGTCTCGACCCGGATGTCGGGGCCGACGGTGCGCTGGATCAGCTCGACCAGCTCGCTCATCAGGCGGTTGACGACGATCGGCTTGGGGCTGAGCGTCTGCCGGCGCGAAAAGGCGAGCAGGCGGTGGGTCAGCGCCGCGGCGCGCCGGGTCGCGCCCTGCCCCGCCGCCAGATATTTCTCCACGTCGCGCCCGCGCCCCTGCGACAGGCGGGTGCCGATCATCTCGAACGCGCCCGAGATCCCGGCGAGCAGATTGTTGAAATCATGCGCCAGCCCGCCGGTCAGCTGGCCGACCGCCTCCATCTTCTGCGCCTGGCGCAGCCCTTCCTCCGCCTCGCGCAGCCGGGCCTGTTCCGCCAACCGCTCGGTCACGTCGTAGACGAACTGGAACGCGCCGATCTGCCGTCCCTCGGCATCGCGCAGGGCGTTGAAGCGCATTTCGTAATAGCGGTCGTCGCCGGGACGGTCGACCGGCGCGATCTCGACGAACTCCTCACCCGACAGCGCGCGTGCCCATAGCGCGGCGACCCGCGCCTGGGCGGCGGGCTGATCGTCGAGCAGCGAGATCAGATTGTCGCCGATCTGCGGAGCGATGCCAAAGCTGCGCTCCAGCTCCCACACCGCCGCACCGTTGATCGCCAGCAGCCGCCCGGTCATGTCGGCGATGATGACATAGGCGTCGGTGCCCTCGACCACATCGGCCAGCACCTTGCGCTCGGCGAGCGCCTCGGCGACGCGCGCTTCCAGCGTCTCGTTCAGGCGGACGAGTTCCAGCTCGGCCCGGCGGCGGCTGGTGATGTCCTGGAACAGCACCGCGACCTGGTTGCGGCTGGCCGGCTCGACCCGGAAGGCCGAGAGCGACAGGTAGCGGCCGGTCGCCTCCAGCTCGCGCTCGAAGCGGATCGGCGTGCCGGTGCGCAGCACGCTGCCATAACGCTCAACCCAGTCGCCCGCCTCCGCCGGCACCATGGTACGCACCTTCTGCCCGACGACATCGGGAATGCCGGCGTTCAGCGCATAGGCGGCATTCGCCTCGACATGGACGTAGTCGCTCAGCGGGCCATCGGGTCCGTCGATGAACTCGATGATGCAGAATCCTTCGTCCATCGAATCGAACAGGATGCGATAGCGGTCGTCCTGCTCGCGCCGCTCGGTCGATGCGAGCCGCAGGTTCAGCTGGTTCATCAGCTGGCGCGCCATCACCTTTAGCGCACGCTGCTGCACGTCGCCCAGATCATGCGGCCGCGTGTCGAGGACGCACAGCGTGCCGATCGCCAGCCCGTCGTCGGTGCGCAGCGGTGCACCGGCGTAGAAGCGGAGCCCCGGCTCGCCGTGCACCAGCGGATTGTCGGTGAAGCGTGGGTCCAGCCGCGCGTCGGGGACCAGCATGAACTCCTCTTCGAGGATCGCCAGATTGCAGAACGAGGTTTCCAGCGGCGTCTCGCGCACGCCCAGCCCGACCTCGGCCTTGAAGAACTGGCGCCCCTCGCCGATCAGGTTCACGACCCCTATCGGGGTGCCGCACAGGTCGGCGGCGAGCTGCGCGACCTCGTCGAACGCCGCCTCGCGCGGCGTGTCCATGATCGCGTAGCGGTCGAGCGCCGCGAGCCGCCGCCGTTCGCGCTGCCGCGGGGTTTCCTGCTCGCTGTCCGTCATGTCTTCGGTAGAGCCCCTGAAGCGAGGATCGGCGGCCCGTTCCCCTTACCCATCGAAATCCCATGCCGCCGCCCAAGGGCGGGCGCGACGCGGGTCAGGCTCTAGCAACGGCGTCCGGGGCAAGACGATCCGCGATAACCTGGATTATCGCGGACCGCGGCACCCGGGCCACACTCACCACCAGGTGGCGTAGAGCGCGATCAGGATCAGCACCACGCCGATCGCGGCGATGTTGAAGCTGGACGCCGTGGCGTAGCTGACGTCGCTGGTGACGACGCGGTTGGCCTCGCGGGCCTGCGGGCGGGCGAGCGACACCACCACCGCGAGGGCCAGCGTCGCCAGGAACACCACGCCCATTCGGTCGATGAAGGGCAGGTCGGGCAGGCCGTATTTCAGCGCGATCGACAGCACGAACGATCCGATCGCGGCGACCAGCGCCCCCGCCTCGGTCGCGCGCTTCCAGAACAGGCCGAGCAGGAAGATCACGGTGATGCCGGGGGTGAAGAAGCCGGTATATTCCTGGATATACTGAAACGCCTGGTCCGACTTGCCGAGCAGCGGCCGGGCGGTGACCATTGCGATCACGATCGCCACGCCCGCCGCGATCCGGCCGACCGTGACCAGCCGGCGCTCCATCGCCGGATCCCGCGCGGCGCCCTCTTCCGCCCGGCTCGGCGCGCCCTTGCGCTTGGCGTAGAGGTCGAGGGTAAAGATGGTCGCGATCGAGTTGATCTTGGAGGCGGTCGACGCGATGATCGCGGCGATCAGCGCGGCGAAGACGAGGCCCAGCAGCCCCGGCGGCAGCAGCCGCAGCATCGTCGGATAGGCCTGGTCCGGCTTGGCGAGGTCGGGCGCCAGCACCACCGCGGCGATGCCCGGCAGGACGATGACGAACGGCATGACCAGCTTCAGGAAGGCGGCGAGCACGATGCCCTTCTGCGCCTCCGGCAGGTCCTTGGCGGCCAGCGCACGCTGGATGATGTACTGGTTGAACCCCCAATAGCTGAGATTCGCGATCCACATGCCGCCGATCAGCACCGAGATGCCGGGCAGATCCTTGTAGAAGGGATTGTCGCGCGACAGGATCATGTCGAAATGTCCCGGCGCCGCCTGGCTCAGCTTGGTGAAGCCGCCCAGGATGCCGGCGTCGCCGCCGATCTGCGACAGGGTGATCGCCGACACGCACAGTCCGCCGAACACCAGCAGCGTGACCTGGACGATGTCGGTCAGCGCCACCGCCTTCAGCCCGCCCTTCAGCTGATAGAGGAGCGCGAACAGGCCGAGGCCGACCAGCGCCACGTCCTGATCGACGCCCGCCACCTGGTTGACCGCGATCGAGCCCAGCCAGATGATCGAGGTCAGGTTGACGAAGACGTAGAGCCCCAGCCAGAACACCGCCATCAGCGTGCGCAGGCTGGGACCGTAGCGCTGTTCCAGGAATTGCGGCATCGTGTAGATGCCGTTCCTCAGGAAGATCGGCAGGAACCATTTGCCGACGATCAGCAGGGTCAGCGCCGCCATCCACTCGTAGGACGAGATGGCGAGGCCGATCGCGTAGCCCGACCCGGCCATGCCGACGATCTGCTCGGCCGAGATGTTGGCCGCGATCAGCGACGCGCCGATCGCCCACCAGGGCAGCGATTTGGACGCCAGGAAATAGTCGGAACTGTCCTTCTGGTGCCCGGCCTTCTCGCGGCTGACCCATTGCGCCAGCACGAAAATACCGATCGCATAGGCGATCACCACCACCAGATCGATCGTCGACAGTGTCACGCCCCGCTCTCCCCCTTCAACGCGCCCCCTTGCAGTCGAGGGTTGAACGATATTTATATTATAAGGACGGCCTGTCCAGCGGAACGGATGGCCGGTTTCGGGGAGATGGAGATGGTCGTTTGCGCGAGCTTTGGCCGATGGTGACCGATCCCGACGATATCGAGCCGAACCGCGACGCGCTTGGCCGCAACCTGACCCACGGCATGCTCGACTCGCTGGGGCGCGCGATCGTCACCGGCCGCTACGAGCAGCGGCCCTTTCCGACCGAGGCGGAGATCGCCAAGGCATATGGCGTCAGCCGGTCGGTGACGCGCGAGGCGGTGAAGATGCTGACGGCCAAGGGGCTGGTCAGCGCCCGGCCACGTCAGGGCACGCTGGTCCAGCCGACCGCCAGCTGGAACCTGTTCGACACCGACGTGCTGCGCTGGATGCTGGAGCGGAAATTCTCGGTCGAGCTGCTGCGCCAGTTCAACCAGCTGCGCATCGCGATCGAGCCGGAGGCGGCCGCGCTCGCCGCCCGCTTCCACACCCAAGCGGATCTGGCCAAGATCCGCAATGGCCTGACCCGCATGGAAGAGGCAGACCAGGGCCGCGGCGATCCGCTGGGCGCCGACATCGTCTTCCACATCGCGGTGCTGCGCGCCTCGCACAATCCCTTCTACGCGCAGTTCGAGGCGGTGGTGTCGACCGCGCTGCAAACCTCGATCCGCTTCACCAACCGGGTGAAGGGCCGCACCGCCAACATCGCCGACCACGCCGCCGTCGCTCAGGCGATCGAGGCGCGCGACCCGGCCGCCGCGCAGGTCGCAATGCGACGGATCATCGGCGACGTGCTGGACCTGATCGCCGAGCAGTAGGATCGGGTGACCCGACGCCGCATCGCGTCGGGCGTTTCCCCGTTATCCGCCGAAACGCGGCGTCGGCAGGCCGCGGCAGCCCGGATCGACCTCGAACAGCGCGCCGGCATGCTCCTCGTCGTCCTTGCCGTCGGCGGCCGAAGTCACGAACATCCGGTCCAGCCCTTCGCCGGCAAAGGTGCAGCTGGTGATCTGCGATGCGGGCAGGGTCAGCCAGCGCTCGCGCCGGCCATCGGGATCGAAGCGACTGACCTGGCCGGTGCCCCAATGCGCCACCCACAGCCCGCCATCGGCGTCGAAGGTCATGCCATCCGGGCTGCCCCATTCGGCCTCGAACGTGACGAACGGGGTGCGCGGCGCCAGACTGCCGTCGTCGTTGATGGCATAGCGGTAGATGGTGCCGCGCGCAGTGTCGGTATGGACCATCCACGTCCCGTCGGCCGCGATCGCCGGGCCGTTGGGGATGCAGTACGGCCCATCAGCCTTGACCCAGCTGAGATCGGGATCGAGCCGGTAGAAGGCGCCGCTGTCCCCCTCGCACGAGAAGGGCATGGTGCCCGCCCAGATCCGGCCCTTCGCATCGGCCTTGGCATCGTTCATCCGGTTGTCGGCGAGATCCGGCTCGGGATCGCCGATTGGACGGATGGTCAGCGGATCGAGCGTCAGTTCGGCAAAGCCGGTATCGAAGCCGGCGATGAAGCCCGGCTGGGTCTCGCGCTCGACCGCCCAGCCGATCGGACGCGGCATGTCCCAGCGGGTGACCGCGCCGTCCGCCAGCGTCAGACGGTGCAGCCGCTTGCCGAGGATATCGACCCAGTACACCGCGCCCTCGCGCGCGGACCAGAGCGGCCCCTCGCCCAGCGTCGACCGGCCGCTGCCGGGGATCACGCGTGCGCTGCTGCTGGCCATCTGCTCTCCTTTGGCCGGCGGGTGCGGGATGCCCTTACGCTCGGCAAATGTCCTATAATTGTCCCGATCGCGACAGCGCAACCCGCACGTTCCGCAACGAAAAGCGGCCCGACAGCAAGGCTGCCGGGCCGGAGTTTACGCCTAGGGAGCATTCCTGGCGCGTGGCGGAAAGCGGTTAGAGGGTGTTGCCGGTTGGCTCCGTCGCGTTACCCAGCGGTGCGGCGGCGTTGCCGACCGTCGGGTCGGCGAGGCCGGCGGAAGAGTTGGCAAAATCGTCGATGCCGCCGGCATTGCCCTCGGCCGGGATCTCGGCCTCGTTGAAGCTCGCCTCGGCCGTGGTCGCATTTTCCTCGACGACCGGCTTTTGGCAGGCGCCGAGCGACAGTGCGGCCGCGGCGACCAGCGTGGCGAGGAGGATCTTCTTCATCTCAATGTCCCTTCGGTGTTGGAAGATGCGCCGGGCCACCGCGCAGCGACGCCCCGATCATGGCAAAGAAGGCGCGGCTGCCGGCATTGGCCGCGGCATCCCATTCCGGATGCCACTGCACCGCCAGCACGTCGGCACCGCAGGGATGCGCCCAGATCGCCTCGACCAGCCCGTCGCCGGCGGCGACGGCCTCGACCACCAGGCCGCCGCCCAGGCGGTCGATACCCTGCTGGTGGACCGAATTGACCGACAGCCGCCGCACGCCGGTTGCACCGGCCAGCCGGCCACCAGCGGTCAGCTCGACTTCGTGCCGGTGCGCGAACAGCCCGGCATAGCCGCCGTCCTGCCCGTCCTCGCGCTGATGGGTGCCGCCCCGATCCATCGCCAGCGTGCCGCCGAACAGCACGTTGATCTCCTGCAACCCGCGGCAGATGCCGAAGACCGGCTTGCCGACCTCGATCATCCGGTCGGCCAATGCCAGCGCCACCTCGTCGCGCTGCTCGTCGAACTGGCCGGTGACATCCGGCCCGCCATAACGGTGTGGCGCGACGTGCGAGCGCGATCCGGTCAGCAGCAGCCCGTCCAGGATCGCCGCCAGCTGGCGCGCGTCGCTGCTGTCGGCCAGCGCCGGGACCAGCAGCACGGTGGCGTCCGACAGGGTCGACAGCGGCGCGACGAAGCGGCTGGCAACGACCTGCACCGGCCGGTCGACCACCTCGTTGCAGCACAGCACGCCGATCACCGGCCGCTGGCGACTGATACCCGTCGCCATCAGCCCGCCGCCGCCAGCGCTTCGCGGATCGTCACCGCGCCGCCCGCGTCGGCGACCTGCGCCTCGGGCTGGACGACGATGCTGTCGGGCGGGACGTCGGTCAGCAGCCAGACATTGCCGCCGATCGTCGTGCCCCGCCCGATCCGCACCCGGCCGAGGATGGTCGCGCCGGCATAGACGACCACGTCGTCCTCGATGATCGGATGCCGCGCATAGCGCTCGCGCGGCCCCACCGTCCGTGCGCCGAGCGGAGTGCGCGCGCCCAGCGTGACATGCTGGTACAGGCGCACGCCGCGGCCGATGATCGCGGTCTCGCCGATCACCACCCCGGTGCCGTGGTCGATGAAGAACCGCTCGCCGATGGTCGCGCCGGGATGGATGTCGATGCCGGTGCGCTCATTGGCCAATTCGGAGATGATCCGCGCGGTGATCGGCGCGCCCAGCATGTGCAGCTGGTGAGCGATGCGATGGTGCAGGCTGGCGATCGCGCCGGGATAGCAGACCAGGATCTCGTCGACGCTGCGCGCGGCCGGGTCGCCCAGGAACGCCGCCTCGACATCGCTGTCGATCAGCCGGCGCACGCTGCCGAGCCCGGCGGCGAACAGCCGCACGATGGTGCCGGGCTGGTTGGGGTCGAAGCGGCTGCCGCCCGCCTCCGCCTCCCAATAGCCCAGCTCGGCGGCGACCTCGCGCTCCAGCTCGGTGGTGGCGGCGAGCAGCTTGGCGACGACGAACCCATCCTCATCCTTCTCGAGCCCGCGAAAGTGACCGAGCCGGCGCGGATAGAGCGCCGCCGCCAGCGTCTCGACGATCCGCTCCAGCGCGGCGCGGCCGGGAAAGCTGGCGACGTCGCGGCCGGCCTGCTGCCGTCCGCGCCATGCGGTGCGCGCCGTCTTCAGCGCAGCCGTGGCGTCGGCGATCGCCGATCCGGTCGGCACCGGGCGCATCAGGGTCAACGGGCGGTCGTGGGTCGGCGTCATGCTTCGTCTCCGTGCCGCCCCACAATATCCCATCAGTTTAGTAGGTATTGCAAGAAAACCTATTCATGGATCAAGATCGATGAGTCCGGTTGGCACTCGTCGCGGCAATTGACCCGTCCGGCGGATCGGTGGTCCGGCCCGCCAAGCAAAAGCGTATGGATGACCGTTCGTTACGGCGAGGAGATGCCCATGATCGCACTGGCCCCGACCGACCGCTTCTCGATCGTCACCGTGCTGGACAGCGGCCGTCCCCCCGCCTGGGCGACGATGTTCGGCTGGCCCGCGACAGGCGGAGAGGCGGTGCCGCTCAGCGTGCGCTCGGCCGGCGACCGCACGCGCTGGGCGGCGCGCCTCGACACGGCAGTACGCGGGGCGGACCGGGCGGTGCTGCTGGTCGCCGACGGTCTGGGCTGCGCGGCGAGCGCGTGGTGGGCGCGGCTGTCACCCGCCGACTATGTCGACCGGATCGCCGGCGCGCTCCTCTTCGCGCCCAACGAGGGAGCGGAACCCGGACTGTTCGACTCGCCCCAGACCCGCCTGCCCTTTCCCTCGCTGGTCATCCAGCCCGGTGCCGCCGCTACGCCGGTGCAGGCCGCCGTCGATGATTGGGGCAGCCGGCTGGTGATCGGCGCGCGCGAGCGGCAGCGCGGATCGGGCGCAGTCGCCTGGCGGCAGGCGCAGCGGCTGTTCCTGCGCCTGACCGAGCAGGTGGTGGCCCACGACGTCGACCGCGCCCATGCGATAGCAGGACGGCGCTAAAGTCCTTCTACCCCGCCCTGGATAGGGAGGGGCTGGGGGTGTGTCGGCGTGCAGGCCATGTTTCGTCATTCCCGCGGAGGCGGGAATCCAGAACCTCCGACGGCGCGGCTCTACAAGCAGCCTCCGCGCGTCTGGATTCCCGCCTTCGCGGGAATGACGATGGGAAGTTTTCAATGCCTGTGATGCTGGATGTCGACCCGCTCTAGAAATCCACCGTCACTGACGCCTTGTAGGTACGCGGCAAACCCTGGAGCAGCGCCTGGTTGAAGCTGTCGAACGACGATGCCCAGTAACGCTTGTTGCCGACATTATCGACATTGACGCGCAGCGTGACCGGCGTCTCGGCGACCGAGGCGACGAAGCGCGCACCGACGTCGAAGCGGGTCCAGGCTGGGATCTCCAGCGTGTTCGCCACATTCACCTGCTGCTCCCCGGTATAGACGACGCGACCGGTCAGCGTCAGTCCGCGCAGGAACGGCAGGTCCCACTCGGCATTGGCATTGGCGAGCCACGCGGGCACGCCGGGTGCGCGATTGCCCTCGGTCGCAGGGTCGATCGTATCGCGCAGCCGCGCGTCGATGTACGAGCCGCCGGCGATCAGCCGCAGCCCGCGCGTCAGCTCGCCGTCGACCGACAGCTCGACGCCGCGGTGGCGCTGCTCGCCGAAGAAGCCGAAGCGGACGAAGCCGGGGGCGGCAGCGTCGGCGGAGACCTGCCCGATCGGCCGCGCGGTGCTGAACACCGAGATGCTGGCGTTGAACCGCCCGACCGCCAGCTTGCCACCCGCCTCGTACTGGACGGAGCGATAGGGGCTCAGCGTCTCACTCGCGTTGATGACCGGCAGGGTCGCGCCCGTCGTCGGGTCGAAGCCGGTCGTCGGCGCGACCGGCCCCTGTGCCAGGCTCTCGATACGATTGGCGAACAGCGACACGCCATCGACCGGCTTCACCACCAGCCCGGCGACAGGCGTCACCGCGTCCTTCGAATAGCCCGACGACAGGCTGCCGTCCGCATAGGAGTAGCTGCGATAGGACAGGGTCTGGAGCCGCAGCCCGCCCGTCACCAGCACCCGGTCGCCAGCGATGCCGATCGTGTCCGACGCGAACATGCTGCCCAGCCGGCTGCGCGCGATCGGGAAGGGATCGTCCAGATCACCGCCGACCAGCGTCGACGACGGCAGCGCCACCTGCGGCGTCGCATAGAGGTTGGTCGCGAACCCCGCAAAGCCCGGGCCGTAGCGGAAGTCATAGGCGTTGCGGTTCACCTGCCAGCTGCGGTTGCCGCCGACGTTGAACTCGTGGGTGATGCCACCCGCCGCCAGCTTCACCCGCACGCCGGCCTGCACCGCCTCGTTATTGTCGGTGCGCGGCACGTAAAGTGCGTTCCCGGTGCCGGCGCCGGTCGCCGCATCGGTGACGGTGATCCCGCCATAGATGCCGTCCTCCGACCCGTCGCGCGCGCCCGCCATGGCGTAGAACAGCGCATTCGGGGCAAGATCATATTCCAGCCGCGCCGTGCCGAACACGTCGCGTAAGGTCGAATAGGTGAAGTCCTGCGCATAATTGGCCTTGGCGTCGGGCACGCGCGGGATCGCGGTGGAGGCGATCGTCACCTTGGGCCGCAGCCGGTCGACGCGCACCTTCTGATAGGCACCATCGAGCATCAGCCGCAGGTTGCCGCCGTCATAGTCGATCGCGCCGCCCGCCACGGCGGTGCGCCGGAACTCGCCGTCGACCGCCACGTCACCGGCGCGGTAAGCCCCATTCAGCCGTACCCCGACCGCGCCGTCGGCGAAGCGCCGCGCGACGTCGACCGCGCCGCCGAAATGCCCGTCGGCGGTGTAGTTTGCGGTCGCGCGGGTCAGCGGCTTCGCCCCGGCGCGCTTGGGGATCAGGTTGACGCTGCCGCCGATGCCGGTGCCGCCGGGCGCCGCGCCGTTCAGGAACGCGCTCGCCCCGTTCAGCACCTGCACCTGGTCGTAGAGTTCGGGTGCGACCAGCTGGCGCGGGGTAATGCCGTAGAGGCCGTCCATGCCGATATCGTCGCTGAACAGCGGAAAGCCGCGGATCACGAACAGCTCGGCGGCATTGCCGAAGCCATAGGTGGTGCGGACGGCCGGGTCGTTCTCCAGCAGCTGGCCCAGCGTCTGCGGCTGCTGGTTCAGGATCAGCGTGCTGTCATAGCTGCGGATGTTGAACGGAACGTCGGACGCGGGCTTGTCGCCGAGGATGCCCAACTGACCGCCGCGGATCACCTGCGTCTGGTTCTGCGCCTGCGCGGTCACGACGATGTCGTCGCTCGCCGGCTCGGCCGGGCGGTCCTGCGCCATCGCCGGCATGGCGGTAGTCATCGCGGCGATTGCCGCCAGCGATGCGGTGCCGAACAGTCTCAACGTCATTCCCCTTTGTCTGTAATTATCGTCTGGCGCAGATCGCGCCGATCGTGGCGGCCACGGGCAAAGCGAGCGCAACCCACGCTATCCCGTCGCGAAAACCGTCGCCGGTCAGCGCGCTGACCAAACCCACCACGCTCGCCAGTGCGAGCAGGATCGGGATCGCCCAGGTCGAGCGGCGCCAGCCCGCGATCATGGCACCGCCACCGGTTCCAACCGGCCGCCGCTCTCCACCTCGCGCACCCGCGCGTCGAGCGGAGTGCGATGCTTGCCGAGCCACAAGTACAGCCCCGACCCCAGGACCACGATCGTGAACAGGTCGAGCAGCGCCCAGAGCAGCTTCAGCGGCAAGCCGCCATAATCGCCGAAATGCAGCGGTCGCGACAGCGACAGCGCCTTGAAATACCACGGCATCGGCGCCGCGTCGGTCAGCCGCCCGGTTTCCGCATCGATCAGCGCGGTGGTCAGCAACCGCTCGGTCAGCGGCGTCGCGCCCTGGAAGAACACGGCATAGTGATGCTTCGAGCTATAGCTGCCGCCCGGAAAGGCGATGAACTGCGGGTTCATGCCCGGGATCGCCCGCCGCGCCGCCACCATCGCCCGGTCGAGCGAGCCGTAGCGCGCGGGCGGCAGCGCGGGTCGCTCCGCATAGGCGGCGGTCATCGCCGCCAGCTCGCCCGCCTGCCACGCCTTGGTGATCGGCGTGACCAGCGCGTTGACGATGCCTGTCAGCCCAACCACCGACATCCAGGCGAGCGCGACGATGCCGAGCAGATTGTGATAGTCCAGCCACTTCAGTCGCTGGCTGCGCGTGGTGCGCAGCGTGCCGAAGTCCAGCTTGCGCATGAACGGCGCGTAGAGAACCGTCCCCGACACCAGCGCGACGACGAAGCACAGGCCCATCGCCGCCAGGAACAGCTCACCCTTCAGTCCCAGAAACATGTCGGTATGCAGCTGGAGCAGGAACGGCATCACCCCGCTCTCGTCCTCCATGCCCACGGCGCGGCCGGTCGTGCGGTCGAAGATCTGCATCGTCATCGCTGCGGCCGGCGCGTCGGGCCGGGGTCCGGTGGTGATCGTGGTCAGCGGCCCGTCATTGTCGAACGCCATGAACAGCGGCACCTCGCCCGGCCGCTTTTCCAGCGCCGTCGCGAGCATCGTGTCGAGTGACACCAGCCCCGGTCCGTCGCCCGACGATCCCGGTCCCTGCACGGCAGGACCGGCCTTGAGTGCCGCGTCGATCTCGTCATGGAAGATCAGCGGCAAGCCGGTCAGGCACAGCATCAACAGGAACGCGGTGCAGACGAGGCTCGTCCACTTATGAATCAGATACCAGCACCGGATCGTCGCGCGCGTCACACACGCCTGCTAACGTTAATGAAATTCACTCGCAATCGTTATCTGCGAGCTATGGGTGGCCGAGGATCGTCGGGCGGGTCACCTACAGGTCCGCGACCTTGCTGAGAGCGCGAGACACCTGAGATCTCCCGATATGCGCTTCAGCGCGACCGCTCGGCCGGTCCGCAAGCAGAACGAGAAATTTCCGAACATCCCGCACAAGGAAAAGCGCCGGCGACGATCGCAGGGACACACCCCCGATCGCCACCGGCGCCTCGATCATCATCACAGCCGGTCACCCGGCCGATCCTGATTACTCCGCGCGCGCGGGCTCGGCCTTGCGGCGACGCGGGGCAGCGGCGGCGCCCTCGTCGGAACGCGCGACCTTGGTACCGGGCTTGCGGCCCAGACCGATCTTCTTGGCCATCGCGCGGCGGCTCTCCGAGTAATTCTCGGACACCATCGGATAGTCGGACTTCAGGCCGTAGCGCTCGCGATATTCTGCGGGGGTGAGGCCGTTGGTCGCCAGGTGGCGGCGCAGCGTCTTGTACGGCTTGCCGTCGATCAGCGAGATGATGTGATCCTTCGACGCCAGCGACTTGCGCACGCTGACCGCCGGGGTGAAGTCGCTGGCCGGAGCCTCGGCCACCGGCGCCTGCGTACCCGCACCCAGCAAAGCCGCAACGGTTTCGTGCATCTTGCCCAGGAATGCGGGCACCTCTTCGGCCGACGTACGAGTGTTGGGATTGCCCAACCAAGCAATCGTCAGTTCGGTTGCGAGTTCGACGGCATTCGCGTCGTTGATATCGTCGGCCATTTACGTCTCCAAATACGCAGTCTTACCTAGCGTCCGCATTTGTGCCGTCAACATCGTTGCGACCGAAGATCAAGCTGAAATATGTTACAATCTGTCGATAATCGTCGACAATCACCGACCGGCCGCAGAACAGTATCAGCTTTCAGGCGGTCCACTCTTGCCGGCAAGCTTGTCCTTCAAGCTGGAAAACGCATTGAATGGCCGTGCTTCATCTTCGCTGACCACGCCAGCCTGGCGCAACACCGTCGCCGCATTGGGGCCACGGGGGAAAGGATCGATGGCGAGGGCCAGCGTTTCCGCCGCGGCTTCGCCCAGATCGATCGCGCTCCCCTCGATCTCGATCGTGTCGAGCGCGTCAGCCGACAGTTCGACCTCGTCCGTCCCTTCCGCGGGCGGAACGAAGCGCAGCGCCACGGGCTCGTCGACCGCAGTGGTCAGCCGCTCGTCGGTCACCGAGCAGGCCTGTACGACCTCTCCGGTCACCTGGCCCGTCACCAGCACGCCGCCCGCCTCGGCCCGCACCGTCAGGCGCGCTGACAGCCGGTCGATCGCGATCACGCCGAACCGCCGCGCCAGCGCCGTGCGCTCATCCGCATCGGCCTCGATCGCAACAGTCCGCTCGCCCTCGCCGATCGCGTCGAGGCGCTCGGGCCGGCTCCACTCGGGCGTCATGGCAGCATCCCCTGGCGCAGCGCGTCGAGGGGGGTGTCGGCCAAGCCGGCACGTAGCGCGCGCAGAGCGTCGGCCACATGCGCCACCGCCGTGTCGGCAGGCGGCTGGCCGCGATAGAGATTGCGCGCCAATGCGGTCTCCAACGGCTCGCCCGGCCCGGCGAAGGCGTCGCGATAGGCGCCCAGCCTCCCGCCGAGCGCCGCCATCATCTTGCCGACATGCTTGCCGACGGTGATGTCGCCGATGCCGATCTGGCGCAGCTGCGCGTCCATGTCGTCGACGAAATGTTCGGTCAGATGCGCGGCGGGCGCGGCGCCGTCCGCCTCGCCCTCCAGCCGCAGCAGGACCATCGACAGAACCGCGGCGATCATGTCGAACCTGCCGTCGACCGTGTCGGGCACCGCGCCTGCCAGATACCAGTATTCGGCCCGCGCGCGCAGCACCACCGCATTGTACAGCGGCAGCCACGCCTCGTCCCGCTTCTTGCCCCATAGCGATTGCAGCCAGCCCACACCCGTCTTCCCGATCCTGACCGGCGGCTTGTGCGCGGCCGGCTCCTCGCATATCGAGGCGATCGGCGGCCGATGCAATCGCGGGCCGGCTCGCCCTGTTCGACGCTGTCGCCGTCTCGTCGCCCGCGCGGAGTTGCCCCCAATGTCCTCCCTCCCTGTCCGCGTCGCCGTCACGGCGAGCCTCGTGGCCGGCCTCCTCGCCACCGGCTGCACGCCGCTCCGGTCGCACCAGGGTTATGTCATCGACGCCGATCTGGTGAATTCGGTGCAACCGGGCGTCGACAACCGCCAATCTGTGCAGCAGGTGCTGGGCCAGCCGACCATTGCCAGCCAGTTCGGCGCGGGCGACTGGTATTACGTCTCGCGCGACAGCCGCAATTACGGGTTCCAGACGCCCAAGGTCCGCGACCAGACGACCATCCAGATCAGCTTCGACAAGGCCGGCACCGTCACCGCGATCCGTCGCGGCGGCATGGCGCAGGTCGCGGCGATCTCGCCCTATGGCAAGAAGACGCCGACCCTAGGCCGCCAGCGCGGCTTCTTCGAGGATCTGTTCGGCAATATCGGCACGGTCGGGGCCGCGGGCGGCATGGGCGGCAGCACCGGCGGCAATCGCGACACACCGTAACGGCGCTATCTAACGCGCTCGCGCGTGTGGGGCGGGGCCGGCACCGCCATCCACGAACACGTTTGGCCGCGCCGCCTGCTACGCAGCGGCGCGGCCGGGCCGTGCTTGGAACCGGCACCGATCCCGGAAAGGGGGAGGGATCACCGCGCCAAACGCACCAGTCCCGCTTTGGTTCGGCACGCAGAAAAGTCCTGAAAACACCGCGTTGATGCCCATGCCCGGTTCCTCCATTCCGGTGGGATAGGGGCTCGGGGGGAGCGCATGGACACGATCGACCTGCTCGTCCGGGAGGCGATGCTGTTTGCGGCAGTCGGCCTGCTGGTCGGCGGCATCGACGATCTGGCGGTGGACCTGCTCTACTGGCTGCGGCGGATCTGGCGATGCCGCCGGCCCGCGGCGACGGTGGCCGGACTGCCCGTACCCGGCCGCCCAGGCCGACTGTTCGTGTTCGTGCCCGCCTGGGACGAGGAGCCGGTGATCGCCGCGATGCTCGCGACCGCCCTCGCCCGCTACGACCATCCCGATTTCGCCATCCATGTCGGGCTCTATCCGAATGACGCGGCGACGATCGCGGCGGCCCGCACCGTGGCCGATCGCGACCGCCGCGTCCGGCTGGTCATCGGCCCCCGCCCCGGCCCGACGACCAAGGCCGACTGCCTGAACAGCCTGTGGCGCGACCTGATGTCGCTCGACCGGCCCGCGAAGGCCGTGATCCTCCACGATGCCGAGGACGTGGTCCATCCCGACGAGCTGCGCGTCTTCGACTCGCTGATCGAGCGGCATGGCGTCGTGCAATTGCCGGTGCTGCCGCTGATCGCACCCGGCTCGATCGTGGGTGCGCACTATGCCGACGATTTCGCGCAGGCGCATGCCAATCACCTCGCCGTCCGCACCGCGCTGGGCGCAGGCATGCCGCTGGCGGGCACCGGCTGCGCGATCGCCGTCGAGACGCTGGCGGGGCTGGCAGCGGGCAATGGCGGCGACCCGTTCGACCCCGACAGCCTGGTCGAGGACTATGAACTCGGGCTGCGCATCGCCGCGCTCGGGCATGGTGCGATCTTCGCGCGGCTGCTCGACGCCGATGGCGAGATCGTCGCGGTGCGCGCCTATTTCCCCGACACGCTGGCGGCGGCCGTGAAGCAGAAGGCACGCTGGATCACCGGCATCGCGCTTGCCGGTTGGGACCGGACCGGCTGGGGACGCCCGCTCGCCATCATGGAACACTGGTGGCGTGCGCGGGACCGGCGCACGCCGCTCGCCATGCTGCTGCTGCTCGTCGCCTATCTGGCCGTTCCCGCCTGGCTGGCGAGCGCGGTCGGCCACTGGTGGACCGGCACGCCGGTCGCGCCGCTGCCGCCGCTGCTGCGCACGCTGCTCGCGATCAACGCCGGGCTGCTGGCGTGGCGTATAGCGATGCGGGCGATCTTCACCGCCCAGGCTTATGGCTGGCGGCAGGGCTTCTGGTCGGTGCCGCGACTGTTGGTGGGCAATCTCGTCGCGATGCTCGCGGCGGCGCGAGCGATCCGCCGCTATGTCGCGATGATGCGCGGCCGGCCGCTCGCCTGGGAGAAGACCGCGCATGTCTTCCCGGACGCGCCCGCGTGACCGGCCGGCCGCTCCGCTTCCTGGGCCTGATCGTCATGGGCTGGAGCGGCGTGCGCGTCGCGATCCTGTGGCCGAGCGTCGACTCGGTGCCCGCGCTGATCCGCGCGATCGCACCGCCGGTCGCTGCCGCCACGGCCTTCTATGCCGAGGCGCCTGTGACCCGACCTGTCGTGGCCCATGCGCCGACAGCCGCGACACCGACCAAGATCGTGCCGATCGCGTCCGCGATACCAACGCCTGCGACGACGTCGCCTCCGACGCCCGCCGCTCGGCCGGCAGAGCCTGATCTCCCGCGGTCGCTGCGCCTGCCGTCCCTCTCGCCGACCAGCAAGCCGGGTCGCTGGTCGGCCAGCCTCTGGGCGATCGGCCGCACCGGGCTGGCCGAGACGCGGCCCGGCAATCAGCTCGGCGGCTCGCAGGCCGGCATCCGCCTGCGCTACACGTTCGACCGCACGCACCGGCTCGCGGCATCGGCGCGATTCGCAACGGCGCTCGACGGCGGCGCGCGAGAGGCGGCGTTCGGGCTCGACTGGCAACCGACCGCCGCCCCGGTCCACCTGCTGGTCGAGCAGCGCGTCGCCCTGAATGGAGGCCGCGGCGGGCCGGCGGCGCTGGTGGTAGCCGGCCTCGACCCGCACCCGCTGCCGCTCGGACTGACAGCGGAAGCCTATGCGCAGGCCGGTGCTGTCGTTCGTGGCCGGCTGGACGGATTCGCGGACGGCGCGGTTCGCGTGACACGGCCTGTCACCACTGCCGGCGGCCTGCGGCTCGACCTCGGCATCGGTGGCTGGGCGGGTGCGCAGCGCGGCGCTGCCCGCGTCGACATCGGCCCAACCGCCTCGCTTGGTGTGCCAATGCACGGTCGCGTGATCCGCCTGACGCTCGATTGGCGACAGCGGATCGCGGGCGACGCGCGGCCCGGCTCTGGTCCCGCCCTGACCCTTGGCACCGACCTGTAGAAGCCAAACCGTCCCTGAACGACGCGATCAAGCACCGTTCAACTCACCGCGCCTATGCCGAAATGGCGCGTTTTCATTCACCTTCGCGCGCACCACCTTCACGGCCCGGCGGCGCGATCCGCCGGGCCGCCTTTTTGTACTCGTGCGATTGGCGCGGAGGCCATAGCGTCCTAGGAGAGCGGGCGTGGATCTCTACCTTCCGGTCGCGAACCTGTCGGTCAACGCCCTGGTGATCGTGCTGCTCGGCGGCGGGGTCGGCCTGTTGTCGGGCATGTTCGGGGTCGGCGGCGGGTTCCTGACCACGCCGCTGCTGATCGTCTACGGCATCCCCCCCACTGTCGCCGCCGCCTCCTCGGCCAGCCAGGTCACCGGTGCCAGCGTGTCGGGCGTCTTCGCGCATGTCCGCCGCGGCGGGGTCGATTTCAAGATGGGCGGGGTGCTGGTCGCGGGCGGCGTGCTGGGCACCTTTGCCGGCGCGTGGATCTTCAAGCTGCTCCAGGCGCTCGGCCAGATCGATACGGTGATCGCGATCGTCTATGTCGTGATGCTCGGCTCGATCGGCGGGCTGATGGCGCGCGAGGCGCTGTCGGCGATCGTCCGCAGCCGCCGGGGCCACGCGCCGCGCGCGGCGAAGCGCCGCCATCACCCGCTGGTCGCGGCGCTGCCGTTCCGCACCCGGTTCTACGCCTCGGGCCTCTACATCTCGCCGCTGGCGCCGCTGCTGCTGGGCTTCGTGACCGGTGTGCTGACCATCCTGCTGGGCATCGGCGGCGGGTTCATCCTGGTGCCGGCGATGATCTACCTGATCGGCATGGCGACCGGCGTGGTGGTCGGGACCAGCCTGTTCCAGACGCTGTTCGTCACCGCCGTCGCGACGATGGTCCATGCGACGACGACGCACGCGGTCGACATCGTGCTTGCCGGGCTGCTGCTGGTCGGCTCGGTCACCGGCGCGCAGATCGGCGCGCGGCTGGCGAACCGCATCCGCCCCGAATATCTTCGCCTCGCGCTGGCGCTGATGGTGCTGGCAGTCGGGGTGCGGATCCTGCTGGGGCTCGTGTGGCGGCCCGAGGAGATCTTCTCGGTAACGCTGTCGTGAGGGCGCGTGCCGCCCTGCTCGTCGTCGCCGCGCCGCTGGCGATGGGGCAGGCAAAGCCGGTGCTGGTGCCCGACGTGTCGCAGCGGGCAATCGATATCGCCTACAGCTTCACGGGCGCCGACCTGCTGCTGTTCGGCGCGATCCTCTATCCCGGCGGCCGCGTGCCCGTGGGCGAGAAGCCGGCCGACATCGTCGTCGTCGTGAAGGGCCCGACCCAGTCGATCCTGCTGCGCGAGAAGGAAAAGGTCGCCGGCATCTGGGTCAACGCCGCCAGCGCCCGCTATCGCTCCGCTCCCTCCTTCTACGCCATCGCCTCGTCGCGGCCGATCGCCGACATCGTCGACGATCGCGCACGCGCGATCTACGAATTGGGCCTCGACAGCCTGCAGCTCTCGCCCGTCTCGACCGCCGCGCCGGATGTGCAGCAGCGCTTCGGACGCGGGCTCGTCGACCTGAAGAGCCGCGCCGGGCTCTATCTGGAGAACCCGCGTGCGGTGGAGATCACCGACAGCGTCCTCTACCGCGCCCGTGTCACCATCCCGGCGCGCGTCCCGGTAGGGCGCTTCACCGCCGAGACCTTCCTGATCCGCGACGGCCGTGTGCTGGCGGCGGCGGTGCGCGACATCGACATCCGCAAGTCGGGTTTCGAGCGGTTCGTCGCGCGGGCCGCGGAACGGGCGGGACTGCTCTACGGCGCGGTCGCGGTGGTCCTGTCGGTGGGGCTGGGATGGATCGCCGGCGCGGTCGCACGGCGTTTCTAAGTCCACGCTTAATTTACCGATGCCGCGCTAGGCCGTTCTCGAAACAAGAGAAAGCAGCGCCGCGCGATGAGCCAGATGTTCGGATCGGAAGCGTTCGCCGGCGCCACGCCGCTGACGACCCACGCGGCGATCGGCTGCGTGCTGGCGATTGCCGGCTCGTCGAGCCGCGTGCTGCTCGACCGGGCCGCCATCGCGGCAATCGCCGACGATCCTGATACGGTCGCGGCGGCGGCAGGACAGGTCGGCAGCCAGGTCAAGATGCGGATCGGCAGCACCTGGCTTGTCGCCAACATTCGCGCCCTGAAACTGGAGGATGCCGCCGGCACGCTGGTCGCCGCCGACATCGATTTTCTGGGCGAGGGTGAGGAGGAACGGCTGACCGGCAAGCTCTACAGCTTCCGGCGCGGCGTCACCCGCTATCCGATGCCGGGATGCGAGATCTATCCGGTGACCACCGCCGACCTGCGCCAGGTCTATTCGGCCACCGACCGACCGCACATCCAGATCGGCAACGTCTATCCGACCGCCGACGTCCGCGCCGCGCTTCAGGTCGACGCGCTGCTGGGCAAGCATTTCGCACTGGTCGGTTCGACCGGTACGGGCAAGTCGACCGCTGCTGCGCTGATCCTGCATCGCATCTGCGATCTGGCGCCGCAGGGCCATATCGTCATGATCGATCCGCACGGCGAATATGCCGCTGCCTTCCGCGGCAACGGCGCGATCTACGATGTCGGCAATCTGCAGATGCCGTACTGGCTGATGAACTTCGAAGAGCATTGCGAGGTGTTCCTCACGGGCGCTGGGTCGCAGCGCCAGGTCGATGCCGACATCCTCGCCAAGTGCCTGCTCGCCGCCAAGTCCAAGGGGCGGTTGGGCCAGGAGATCGGCAAGCTGACCGTCGACGCGCCGGTCCCCTATCTGCTGTCCGACCTGACCGGCATCATCACGACCGAGATGGGCAAGCTCGACCGTGCCGGCGACACCGCCCCCTATCTGCGGCTGAAGACCAAGATCGACGAGATCAAGTCCGACCCGCGCTACGGCTTCATGTTCTCCGGCATGCTCGTCGCTGATACGATGGCCGATTTTCTCGCCCGCATCTTCCGCATGGGTGGCGATGGCAAGCCGATCTCGATCGTCGACGTGTCTGGTGTGCCGTCGGACATCACCGCGGTCGTCGTCGCGGTGCTGAGCCGCATGACGTTCGACTTCGCGATCTGGGCACGCAATGAGCCCCAGCGCCCGATCCTGCTCGTCTGCGAGGAGGCGCACCGCTACATCCCCGCCGGGCGCGAGACGGACAATGCGGTCGGCCGCGTGCTCGGCCGGATCGCGAAGGAAGGGCGCAAATACGGCGTTTCGCTCGGCCTCGTGACCCAGCGGCCGTCGGATCTGGCAGAGGGCGTGCTGTCGCAGTGCGGCACGATCATCGCGATGCGGCTGAACAACGATCGCGACCAGGCCTTCGTCAAGGCGGCGATGCCCGAGGGTGCGCGCGGCTTCCTCGATTCGATCCCGGCACTGCGTAACCGCGAGTGCATCATCTGCGGCGAGGGCGTGTCGATCCCGATCCGTGTGGCGTTCGACGCGCTGGAGGAGAATCGCCGCCCCGCGTCGGACGATCCGCTGTTCTCGCAACTGTGGAGGGAAACGGGCGGAGAGGACGGGATCCTGGAGCGAACGATCAAGCGCTGGCGTGCGCAGGGCCGCTAAGCCGGTATCGGCGGACCCCGCCACGTCGCCGACCACAAAAAGGGGCCGCCGGTCGAAACCGACAGCCCCCCTTCAGTTATCCCAAGGATAACGGATGCGCGATCAGGCGAACACGGCCTTGCTGCTGCGACGGCGGTAGCGCGCCGCACCGGCGACCATGCCGAAGCCGAGGAACATCATCGCCCAGGTCGCCGGCTCAGGGACGGCGGCGGTGAAGGAGACGTTGTCGAACTCGAACGCGCTGTTGCCGCCCGTGTTGTAGAACTTGATGCCGCTGAACAGCGTACCAGCGGTGGCGTTGAAGGTCACGAAACGGCTGCCGGCCTGCGTCCCGTCACCCGGATAGGCCGGAGCGACATCGTTGTTCAACTGCGTGCCGGAAAAGCTGCGGATGAATGCGCCGGTCTGGTCGAACAGGTCGATCGAGTTGTACGCGTCGATCGAACCGATGAATACGCTGATGCTCGAGAAGTTGGTGCCGGTAGCCGACGACAGCTTCAGCGACCCGTCGCCACCGATCGCGAAGAACCCGTTACCGTCATACGGCGCCGGCGTGTAGACGTTGAAGTTGCCCGAACCGTTGCCGTTGGCCTGACCCGAACCGACAACGTCGCTGCGCGTCGCCGAGCCCGACAGGTTCGCAACGAGGCCCTTCGACGTTGCTTCGCCCGCGGTGCCGATGCTCGGGGTGTTGAACGTCATGTTGGCAGTCGCACCGGCGACGCCGGTGTTGTTCGCGCTGGTGCCAGCGACCGAGGTGAACGCGACGCCTGCGAAAGCCGGCGTGGCGAGAACGGCAGCGCCGAAGGCGAGAGCGGCGGAAATCTTGCGCATGGTATAAACCCCCAAATCAAAATTGGTTTTTGAACAACGCCCCACCCGGAGCAAAATGAAACCGTCTGGACCGTTGGCGCCTAATAGGCAGATCCGGCGAGTTCCGGGACATGGAAATCGATCCAATTTTGGGACAGGACCTCGAACACGCATCCCGAAGTCGTATTTTCACGGAACGTGCAGGCACTTAGTCAGTCCATGATATTCCGACAATTATCCATCGGACTGCTTTTTCGCGTGAACCGACGCGTTTTATTTACAATATTCTTGCTGAAATGTGCTGAATTCATGGAAGTCAGAGTCGCCGCACGGGACGCGCGGCGTCGACTCGACCCCCGGGTCATCTCCGGTTCAGCGAAATCGGGGAATCATTGCTGTCGTGCGCCCGGCACATGAAGTCGGGCAGGCGGCATCCGCCCGCCCGATCAGCCGGCTGATCGATCAGCGGCCGACACGCACCTGCGTCAGCTCGGCAACCCGACGCTTGAATGCCGACAGGTTTCTGCCCGCCAGCCGCGCGACGCTGGCGAACGAGATGGAGCGCGGGTTGATCGACTGGCCGTTGCGCCAGACTTCCCAGTGGAGGTGCGGCCCGGTGGACATGCCGGTCGAGCCGACATAGCCGATTACCTGTCCCTGCCGGACATGCTGGCCGCCGCGCACCGCGATCCGGCTCATATGGCCATAGCCGCTGGCAAGCCCGCCGGCATGGTTCAGCTTCACGAAATTGCCATAGCCCGCGTTGCGCCCGGCGCTGGCGACGGTGCCGTCGCGCGCCGCGAGGATCGGCGTGCCGTAGGCGGCGGCGATGTCCATCCCCTTGTGCATCCGCATGAAGCCGAGCAGCGGGTGCATCCGCATCCCGAAGTTCGACGTGACGCGCCCCGCCACCGGCATGCCCATATTGCCGCGCCGCTCGACCTGCGCGGCTGCGGCGTCGAACCAGTCGGGGTTGCGCTCACCCGCCGCAGTCCAGTGGAGCAGGCGCAGCTTGCGGCGGCCCTGGTCTAGCCCAGCGTACATCAGCTCGCCCAGCTTCACCTCGCCGGTCGCGGCGCGATCCTGCTGGATCACCATGTCGAACGTATCGGCTGAGGACACGTCGCGCCCGATCGACAGCCGCGTGGCGATCGCCTTGATATAGGTTTCCACCGCGCGGGCTGGCGCACCGGCGGCACGGGCGGAGCGGTAGAGGCTCGACCCGACCAGCCCCTGCAGGCGCAGCGGCGTGTGATCGATCGCGATCGGCTTGCGCTCCAGCGACAGCGATCCGTCGGTGGCACGCGCCACCGTAACGGCCAGGTCGAAGCGCGCGCGCAGCGACAATTGCTCCAGCGGGCGCGGCACCGAGCGGCTGGCGCGACGACCCAGCGTCATCGCGATGCGCGTGCCAGAGGGGATGTCGGAGAGCGTCGCGGCGCCACCGACCAGCTTCGCCGCGGTCGCGGCCTCACCCCGGCCCACGCCGGCGCGTTCCAGCGCGCGGGTGAAGCTGTCACCGTCGCCCAGCGTCGCGGTCAGCTCGATCAGCGGCCGCTCGGGTGCTTCGGCCAGCGGGCGAACGAGGTCGGTCGCGGCCATGCGGCGGCCGGTACCGGCGCCCAGGCCGAGCGGCGCGACGCCCTGCGCGCGCGCCTCTTCCCACTCGTTCCCGGTGAGTGGTGCGGGGACGTTGCCGATCAGCGGCCGGTTCAGTCCGGGCGCCAGCGCCCAGGTCGCGGCGCACAGCGCGGTGCAGGTCGCGACGCCGCGCCACCAGTCGCGGCTGCCGATCTGCGTGCCGAGATCGGGTACCCAGTCGATCTGCGCGGCACGCGCGCGCCAGTCGGTGTGGGTGGGAGCTGCTGCAAGACGGCCAAATCCACGCTGACTGGTGCCGCCGGCGAGTTCCAGACCCTGATCGCTTTTCAGAAACAAAGGGCGACGCTCTCGTTGCTATCGGGTGCCGCCGTTCCCCCCGGCGTGCCCGGACGTTGTGAAGCAGACGTGCTAAAGTCAAATTAACCGCGGCCCCTGCAGCCCCCAGCTGCGACGAGCAGTGGCCGCCCCGCGCCAGGGTGCCGCCCCGCGCAATCTGGTCATTGCGCCGAACCGCGTAAGTCCCGATGTTGTGGGCATGAACAGCCGCGTATCCGGCACCGTGACCGCCGTTCTGGGGCCCACCAACACGGGCAAGACGCATTTGGCGGTCGAGCGGATGTGCGCGCATTCCAGCGGCATCATCGGCTTTCCCCTGCGCCTGCTGGCGCGCGAGGTGTACGACCGGGTGGTGGCGATCAAGGGTGCGGATCGTGTCGCGCTGGTGACGGGCGAGGAGAAGATCCTGCCCCCCGACGCGCGCTGGTTCCTCTGCACCGCGGAGTCGATGCCCGCGCACGAGGCAGCCTTCGTCGCGCTCGACGAGGCGCAGCTGGGCGCCGATCCCGAGCGCGGGCATGTCTTCACCGACCGGCTGCTTCGCGTGCGCGGGCGCGAGGAGACGATGATCCTGGGGTCGGAGGCGCTGCGGCCGATGATCCGCGACCTGGTGCCCGAGGCGGAGATCGTCGGTCGCCCGCGTTTTTCCACCCTGACCTATGCCGGCGCGAAGAAGATCAGCCGCCTGCCCAAGCGCTCCGCGATCGTCGCGTTCAGCGCCGAGGAGGTCTATGCGGTCGCCGAGATGCTGCGCCGGCTGCGCGGCGGGGCGGCGGTGGTGATGGGGGCGCTGTCTCCCCGCACCCGCAACGCCCAGGTCGCGATGTTCCAGGCGGGCGAGGTCGACTATCTCGTCGCCACGGATGCGATCGGCATGGGCCTGAATATGGATGTCGCACACGTCGCCTTTGCCGGGCTGCACAAGTTCGACGGGCGGCGGCAGCGGCGGCTGACCGTGGCCGAGATGGCGCAGATCGCCGGGCGCGCCGGGCGGCACCAACGCGACGGCACCTTCGGTGCGCTGGTCGAGGAGGGGCCGGGCGCCTTCCTGCCGGAGGAGGTGCTGGCGATCGAGGAGCATCGCTTCCCCCGCCTCGACCATCTGTTCTGGCGCGACGGCGATCCCGACCTGTCGAGCATCGATGCGTTGATCGCCTCGCTGGAGCGCCCTCCTCCACCCGGCGTCCTGCGCGCAGCGCCACAGGCGATCGACCTTGCCGTGCTGAAGCGGCTGGCCGACGAGCCCTGGGTGCGCGACCGCACCCGTCGCCCGTCGATGGTCGCGCGGCTGTGGGCGGCGTGCGGCGTGCCCGATTTCCGCAAGCTCGGCCTCGACCCACATGCCCGCTTCGTCGAGCGGCTGTTCCGCCACCTGTCGGAGGGGCACGGCCATATTCCCCACCAGTGGTTCGCCGACGAGATCGCCCGGCTCGACACCGTCGCCGGCGATGTCGAGACGCTGGCCGGGCGGCTCGCGGCGATCCGCAGCTGGGCCTATATCGCGCAGCGCGCCGACTGGCTCGCCGACCCCGCGCACTGGGCCGAGCGCACCCGCGCGATCGAGGAGCGGCTGTCCGACGGGCTCCACGCCAGCCTGACCCAGCGCTTCGTCGACAAGCGCACCACCGCGCTGATCCGCCGCATCGGTGCCGATGCCGGCGCGCTGCCGGTCGTGGTCGGGCCGGAGGGCGAGGTGACGGTCGAGGATCATCCGATCGGTCGGCTCGACGGGTTCCGCTTCTCGGTCGAGCCGGGCGCACGGGCGGGTGACAAGCGAATGCTGCTCGCCGCGGCAGAAAAGCGCCTCGGCACCGAGCGCGCGCGCCGCGCCGCCGCTCTGGTCGAGGCGGACGACGCGCAGTTCGCGCTTGCCGACGGGGCGATCGGCTGGACCGGGCACCGCGTCGCTTCGCTGGCACCCGGTCCGGCCGTCGCCAGGCCACGCATCGTCCTTGACCGCGACCTGGACTGTCTCGACCGCTCGACTCGCGAGCGGATCGCCGAGCGGCTGGCCTGCTGGTTGACCGCGGCCGTCGCGCGGCAAGCGCCGGTGCTCGCCGCGCTGGCAGACGGCGCGCGCGATCCCTCCGCCACGCCCGCCTTTCGCGCCATCGCCGCGGCGCTGGAGGCAGCCGGCGGCATCGCGCCGCGCCTCCCGCTCAGGGCATCGCTCGACGCGCTGGGGCAGGACGAGCGCCGTCGCTTCCGCCGGATCGGCGTGACGCTCGGCGCACTCGACCTGTTCGACCCGCGCCTGCTGAAACCCGGAGCCGCCGCGTTGCGGCGCGCGCTGATGGCGGTGCGGGGTGAGGCACCGGACACCCCGCGCGAGGGTGCGACCGTCCTCTCCCGCGGCGCACCCGGCGCGACCGTCGCCGCCGGTTACCGGCCGCTGGGACTGCAGGCGGTTCGCGTCGATCTGGTCGAGCGGATCGCCCGCGCCGCGCATGATGCCCGTCAGGGACGCGCACCCTTTGCCCCCGATCCGGCGCTTGCCACCTCGATCGGGCTGGAGCCGGCGACGCTGGCACGGCTGATGGCCGAACTCGGCTTCCAGAATCCGAAGGGTGACGCGGCCCATTGGGTCTGGCGTGGCCGCCCTGCGGCGAAGCGCGTCGCCGTCCACCCCGCTGCCGGCGACAATGCCTTTGCCGGCCTGTCGGCGCTGCTGGGCCACGGCTGATGGGCGAGCCCTCGATGCGCCTCGACCGATTCCTGTGGTGGGCGCGCCTTGCCCGTACCCGCACTGCCGCGCAGGCACTGGCCGAAGAGGGGCGGCTGCGCCTTGACGGGCGGCTGGTCGACCGCGCCCATGCGCCGGTGCGGTCGGGCAATATCCTGACGTTCGTCGCGCCCGGCGGCCGGGTACGCGTGCTGCGGGTCGAGGCGCTGCCGGCGCGGCGCGGTCCGCCCGCCGAGGCGCAGGGCTGCTATCTCGACCTGCAAGCTGCTAATTCGCCGCCAGAAGGCGAGCTTGATTGACGACACCTCCCGCGACGCATAGCAGCGCGCGGATAAAGTCCCGGAGCCTGATATGACCTACGTCGTCACCGACGCGTGCATCCGTTGCAAATATATGGACTGTGTCGAGGTGTGCCCGGTCGACTGTTTCTACGAGGGCGAGAACATGCTCGTCATCAATCCGTCCGAGTGCATCGACTGCGGCGTGTGCGAGCCCGAATGCCCGGCCGAGGCGATCCTGCCCGATACCGAGAACGGGCTGGAAAAGTGGCTGGAGCTGAACACCACCTTCTCCGCGCAATGGCCCAATGTCACGCGCAAGCTGGACCAGACGCCGCCCGACGCCGACGCGATGAAGGGCGTTGAGGACAAGTACGACAAATATTTCTCGCCGGAACCCGGCGCCGGCGACTGACGCCAGTTCCCGGCGGAGTCCGGGATCTCCTGCTTGGCAGGCGTGACGGCGAGAGCGGAAAGACCCAGGCCTGCACCGGGGTGACGTCTTCGGCCAATGGACGATGTCGGCTGCGCGTGCGTCCGCTGGTAATTTTGTTGCGAACGTGTTAAAGGCGTTCGCGACGGGGGCAATGCTTTGCCGCCCGCCTGTTCGAACTCCTGTAACCGATCGCCCGCCCGTCCTGCGTCGGGCCCGATCGGCGTTCCGATGAAAGGGCCATCATGGCTGCCAAGGCGCTGTTCTTCGACGTCGGCGATTATGTTGTCTATCCCAAGCACGGCGTAGGCCGCGTGATCGAGCTGCAGAAGCAGGAGATCGCGGGTGCCAGCCTGGAACTCTATGTCCTCCGTTTCGAGAAGGAGCGCATGACGCTCCGCGTGCCGACCAACAAGGCCGAGAGCGTAGGGATGCGCAAGCTGTCGTCGGACAAGACGATGCGCGAGGCGATGGACACGCTGAAGGGCAAGCCCAAGGTCAAGCGCACCATGTGGTCGCGTCGCGCGCAGGAATATGAGGCGAAGATCAACTCGGGCGACCTGGTGTCGATCGCCGAGGTGACCCGCGACCTGTTCCGCGCCGACGACCAGCCCGAGCAGAGCTATTCCGAGCGCCAGATCTTCGAGGCGGCATGCAGCCGCCTGGCGCGCGAGTTGGCCGCGATGGAAGAGATCGACGAGCCGCGCGCGCAGGAGAAGATCCTGGAGATCCTTCGCGCTGCCGCCGCGATCTACAACAAGGACAAGCCGGCCGCCTAACCGGCGCACCGCTACACTCCCAAAAGGGGCGGTCCGGCAACGGGCCGCCCCTTTTTCGTTGCGGTCGTGCCATTCCGCCTGTATTAGTACAGCAACACACAGGAGGGAAACATGAACCGTCGCCTGAAACTCCCGCTGATCCTCGCGCTGCTCGCCGTGCCGGTCGCGGCCTGTTCGATGTCGTGGAGCGACGATGACGATCAGGGCGTGACCCCGCGCGGGTCCGGCGGCGAGCGGACCTATCCGGTCGAGGGATTCGAGACGATCGAGCTGGGCGCTGCCGGCGATGTCGAGGTGCGGGTCGGCGGCGGCTACTCGGTCACGGCGACCGGCACGCCCGCCGCACTCGACAAAGTTCTGGTCGAGCGTGACGGCAAGGCGCTGAAGCTGTCGCGGCGCAAGGGCATCAGTTGGGGATCAGGCGACAAGGTCCGCTTCCTCGTCACCATGCCGCGGATCACCGGCGCCGATATCGGCGGGTCGGGCACGATCACGATCGACCGGGTGCCCGGCGGCTCGTTCGAGGGGAACATTGGCGGCTCCGGCCGGCTCGATGTGCGCGGGCTGGCGGTCGACAAGGCGGAGTTCGCGATCGGCGGCTCGGGCGATATCGCCGCGGCGGGCACCGCGCGTTCGCTGGAGGTGTCGATCGGCGGCTCCGGCAAGGTCCGCGCCCAGCCGCTGCGCGCTGAGACGGGCGAGATCACCATTGCCGGCGCGGGCGACATCCAGGCGACCGTCACCCGCCATGCCGAGGTGACGATCATGGGATCGGGCGATGTCGACATCACCGGCGGCGCGAAATGCTCGGTGGCCAAGATGGGTGGCGGCAAGGTCAATTGCGGCTAAGCTCCGCGGCATGCGGATTGCCCCCTTCCTCGCCCTGATCGCCGTCGCCGCGCCGGTCGGGGCGGCGGAGCGGACGGTGTCGGTCGGCAGCTTCGACCGGGTGCGCGTCGACACGGCCGTCGTGGTGCGGATCGCCACCGGCGTCTCGCCCGCGGCGCGCATCACCGGCGGTCAGGACGCGGTCGACTCGATCGAGGTTCGGGTCAGCGGCACCACCCTGTCGATCCGTCGCCGCACCGATGGCTGGCAGGAACGCCCGACCGGCAACGCGGCGGAGCCGACCATCGTGACGCTCGGCACCGGCGCGCTGGCGGCGATCACCGTCAACGGTGCCGCGGCAGTGACGGTCGATCGGTTGAAGGGCCCGCGCGTCGACCTGTCGATCGCTGGTCCCGGCCGGATCACCGCCGGGGCGGTCGACGCCGACCTGGCGCTCGCCAGCGTGATCGGCGACGGCACGCTGGCGATCGCCGGTGGGCGTGCGCGGACCGTGCGACTCGCCGCCGGCGGTGCAGGCGGGATCGACGCGGGCGGGCTGGTCGCCGACGACCTCTCGGTTCGGCTGGGGGGCACCGGCGACATCGCCGCGCAGGCGCGCTACACCGCGACCGTGACCAGCGCCGGTATCGGCCACGTGACGGTCGCCGGCACGCCGAAGTGCGTCATCCGCCCCGCACCCGCCGGGCCGGTGGCGTGCGGGACGGGGTCGTAGACGACCTTCAGATCAGCGCCAGTTCCGCCAGCTTCCCCACCAGCCCCGGCGGCATCGCGGCAAGGCCGCTCGCCGCCTCGCCGCCCAGGTCGACCGGCGCGTCGGCGGCCTCAAGGTAGCGCCAGCCCTGATGCGCTCGCTTGGGCCGCGCTTGCACCAGCACCAGTCCGGGGCCGAGATGGATGGCGACGCGACCCCCTTCCGCTTCGCCGAAGGACAGGATCGGCGAGCGGGCGACCAGCTGATGCTTGATGATCCAGAACAGCGATCCGGCGCCCGCCACCTCCTCGTGCCGCTTGGGCAGGTAGCGGGTGGTCAGGAACAGCTCGCCCGCCGCGGCGCGGGCTGTCAGGCGCTCGTCCAGATGCTCGACGCTGGTCGCGCCGAACGCCACTTTGGTCAGGTGCAACGTCATCGCCGACCGATGTGGGTCAGCCGTGCAGCCCCCACAAGGTCGCCAGTCCCAGGAACGAGAAGAACCCCATCGTGTCGGTCAGCGTGGTCACGAACACCGCAGACGACACCGCCGGATCGACGTTCATCTTGTCCAGCGTCACCGGCACCAGCACCCCGCCCAGCCCGGCAGTCACGTTGTTGATGAGCATCGCCGTCGCGATCACGATCGACAGATCGGCATTGCCGAAAACCAGATAGGTGCCGGCACCGATCAGCAGCCCCAGCATGGTACCGTTAGCCGCGGCGATGCGCAGCTCGCGCAGGATCATCCAGCGGGTGTTCGAGCTGGTCAGCTGGTTGGTCGCCAGCGCGCGCACCACCACCGCCAGCGTCTGGGTGCCGGCATTGCCGCCCATGCCCGACACGATCGGCATCAGCACCGCGAGCAGCGCGAAGGCGGCGATGGTGTCCTGAAACAGCCCGACGATCGACGATGCGACCATCGCCGTGCCCAGGTTGACGATCAGCCAGATCATCCGCGTCCGCACGGTCAGCCGCACCGGCTGGTTGATGTCGCCCTCGCCCGCGCCGGACAGGCGCAGCGCGTCCTCGCCCGCCTCCTGCTGGATGATGTGGACGACGTCGTCGACGGTAATCATGCCGACCAGCCGCCCCGACCAGTCGGTGACCGCGGCGGAGATCAGCGCGTACTTCTGGAAGCGCAGCGCCACCTCTTCCTGGTCCATGTCGACCGGGATCAGCGTCTGCTCGCGGCTCATCACGTCGGCGATCGGCACCCAGCGCGGGGTGCGCAGGATCCAGGACAGCGCGCAGGTGCCGACCGGCTTGTGCTGCGGATCGACGACGAAGACTTCCCAGAAATCGGTGGTCAGCTCCTCGTGCCCGCGCAGATAGGTGATGACGTCGCCGACCGTCCAATGCTCCGGCACCGCGATCAGCTCGCGCTGCATCAGGCGCCCGGCCGACTCCTCGGGGTAGGACAGCGCCTCCTCGATCGCGGCGCGGTCGTCGGGGTCCAGCGCGCGCAACACCTCGCGCTGATCCTCGGGCTCCATGTCCTCGATGATCGCGACCGCGTCGTCGGTATCGAGTTCGGCCGCCAGGTCGGCGACCTCGGTCGGGGTCAATGCATCGATCAGGTCCTCGCGGACATAATCGTTCATCTCCGCGAACACGTCGGCGTCGAGCAGGTCGGCGACCGCGTGCGCCAGCCCGGCGCGCTGCTCGTGCGGGGTCAGCTCGAACAGGTCGGCGACGTCGGCGGGGTGGAGCGGCTCGACCAGCGCGCGGGCCGCGTCGGTCTCGCCCTCCTCGACCGCGTCGAGCACGGCGCGGACGAATTCAGGACGCAGCCGGTCGTCCTCGTCCAGCTCGTCCAGCTCCGGGGTTTCCACTTCGGGAAGCTCGCTGTCGCTCATCGCCGCCTCCCTTCGCTTGCGTCGGCGCGCTCCTACCGCGCTGTCGGGCGATTTGCCAGTCGCGACCACCCTCCCTATCTGCCGACCATCCATTCAGGAGAAGACCATTGGCCGACACCCCCGAAACGCTGACGATCACGCTCGACAGCGGCGACGTCACGATCAAGCTGCGCCCCGACCTGGCGCCCGAGCATGTCGCCCGCATCGCCGAGCTGGCGAACGAGGGCTTCTATGACGGCGTGGTGTTCCACCGCGTCATCCCCGGCTTCATGGCACAGGGCGGCGATCCGACCGGCACCGGCATGCACGGTTCGGACAAGCCCAATCTGAAGCAGGAGTTCTCGAAGGAGCCGCACGTCCGCGGCACCTGCTCGATGGCGCGGACCAATGATCCGAACTCGGCCAACTCGCAGTTCTTCATCTGCTTCGACGACGCGCGCTTCCTCGACGGCCAGTACACCGTCTGGGGCCAGGTATCGGACGGCATGGACCTGATCGACGCGCTGCCCAAGGGCGAACCCCCGCGCGAGCCGGGCAAGATCGTGAAGGCCCGCGCGGCGTAACGCCGCGCTTCGGACCGTCACCCCGGCGAAAGCTGGCGTGACGGTCCGGGGCTGATCCTATTCCAGCCCCGCAAGCGTCCCGAACAGCCAGTCGTGGAACAGCCGCACGGGCCGCGACAGCATCGCGCGCGGGCGGCAGACGAACCAGTGGCTGTACGGGCTCTCCACCTCGATCTCGGGGAACAGCCGCACCAGCCGCGGATCGTTGGCGTGGTTGAAGTGGCTGGCGTGCATGAACGCCACCCCCAGCCCCTGCGCCGCCGCCTCCAGCATCAGCCCGCCCGCATCGAAATAATCGACCGCCAGCGGCTTGATCGGGCCGATGCCGGCCGCCTGGCTCCACGCCGCAATGGTGTCGGGCATTTCGCGGTGGAGCAGCGCGGTCTGCTCCGAGAGCTGCCGGGGGCTGGTGATCGGCCGCGGTCCCTCGACCAGCGTGCGCGCGCCGATGACATAGACCGAGTTGGTATCGAACCGCTTCGAATAGAGCGACGGATCGATGTCACGCGCCAGCGCGATGACTGCGTCCAGCCCCTCGCCCAGCCGGGTGATGCCATGGCCGGCGGTATCGATGTCGAGGTGCAGCTCCGGGTGCGTGCGGCGCAGGTCGCCCAGATGCGGAAACAGCCGCTGCGCCGCGAACAGCGGCAGCACGCCCAGCCGCAGCCGCAGCAATTCCTTGCCCGCGGTCATCTCCTCGACCGCGTTCGACAGCTGGTCGAGCACCGGCGCGATCTGCGCCAGCAGCTTCTCGCCGTCTTCGTTCAGCACCATCGCCTGATGGCGCCGCGCGAACAGCGGGCGATCGATGAATCGCTCCAGCGACTGCACGCGCCGCGACAGGGCCGGCGCCGACAGCGCCAGCTCCTCGGCCGCCGCCTTGATCGAGCCGAGTCGCGCGACCTGCACGAATGCCTCGATCGCACCTAGGGGGGGTAGCCTCCGCATCTCTCCTCTCTATCCCGGATCATCCAGGGCCGGACTATACCGACCACGATTGTTGTTAGCGCAATCACAATCAACCATTTCGCACTTGCAACATAGTCCACCGCAACGCAAAAGGAACCCGCCTTTCAGGCATCCTCTCCTAAAAACTTAATGGGTCGGTTCCTTCGGGCACCGGCCCTTTTTTTCGCCTTCGCAGTCGCTACCTTCTGCTCGCTCCTGCCCTGCTCGCATCCGGAACCCGTCATCCGTCTCGCGCGCTTGCCCGACGAAGAGAGGACCGACGATGGCCGATGCCGATACTGCCCCCACCGACTCCGAAGTGCGCAAGATCCAGGTCGCCAACAGCCGGTCCGAGGATTCCGGCCGCGGGCTGGCCCACCTGCCCCGCGCGCTGATGGCGACGCTGGGTATCGGCGAAGGGGATATTATCGAGATCGTCGGTAAGCAATCCACTCCCGCCCGCGCCGTCGGCCCCTATCCCGAGGATGAGGGGTTGGAGCTGTTGCGCATCGACGGTCTCCAGCGCGCCAATGCCGGGGTCGGTTCGGGCGATTTCGTCGAGGTGCGCCGCGCCGTCTCGCGGCCGGCCACCCGCGTCGTCTTCGCGCCGGCGCAGCAGAATCTGCGGTTGCAGGGATCGTCGGCCGCGCTCAAGCGCACGTTCCTCGGCCGCCCCTTTTGCCAGGGCGATGTCGTCGCGACCGCCGGGCATCAGCGGGTCGCCGACATGCCGCCGACCGTCCAGCGCTTCATGAACGCGCCCGCATATGCCCTGCAGGAAATCCGCCTGCAGGTCGTCTCGGCCAGCCCCAAGGGTGTTGTCCATATCGACGAGAATACCGAGATCGAACTGCGGCCGGAATATGAGGAGGCGCGCGACACGCGCCGTGCCGACGTCACCTATGACGATATCGGCGGCATGGCATCGACGATCGACCAGCTGCGCGAGATGGTCGAGCTGCCGCTGCGCTATCCCGAACTGTTCGAGCGGCTGGGGGTCGAGCCGCCCAAGGGGCTGCTGCTCTATGGCCCGCCCGGCACCGGCAAGACCCGGCTGGCGCGCGCGGTGGCCAATGAATCCGACGCTTCGTTCTTCCTCGTCAATGGCCCCGAGATCCTCGGCTCGGCCTATGGTGAGTCGGAGGGCAAGCTGCGCGAGATCTTCGAGGAGGCGTCGAAGTCCGCCCCGTCGATCGTCTTCATCGACGAGATCGATTCGATCGCGCCCAAGCGCGGGCAGGTGCAGGGCGAGGCGGAGAAGCGCCTCGTCGCCCAGTTGCTGACGCTGATGGATGGGCTGGAGTCGCGCGCCAACCTGGTCGTGATCGCCGCCACCAACCGGCCCGAGGCGCTGGACGAGGCGCTGCGCCGCCCCGGCCGCTTCGATCGCGAGATCGTCGTCGGCGTTCCCGACGAGCGCGGGCGGCGCGAGATCCTGGGCATCCATACCCGCGGCATGCCGCTGGGCGACAAGGTCGACCTGGCCGAACTGGCGCGCACAACCTATGGCTTCGTTGGTGCCGATCTCGCTGCCCTCGCGCGCGAGGCGGCGATCGAGGCGGTGCGCCGCATCATGCCGCAGCTGAACCTGGAGGAGCGGACGATCCCGCCCGAGGTGCTCGACACGCTGTCGGTCACGCGCGAGGACTTTCTCGGCGCGCTGAAACGCGTTCAGCCATCGGCGATGCGCGAGGTGATGGTCCAGGCGCCGACCGTCCGCTGGGAGGATGTCGGCGGCCTCGACGACGCGCAGATGCGGCTGAAGGAGGGCGTCGAGCTGCCGCTGAAGGACCCCGACGCGTTTCGCCGCCTCGGCATCCGTCCGGCCAAGGGTTTCCTGCTCTATGGCCCGCCCGGCACCGGCAAGACCCTGCTGGCGAAGGCGGTCGCGCGCGAGGCGGAGGCGAACTTCATCGCCACCAAGTCGAGCGACCTGCTGTCGAAATGGTATGGCGAGAGCGAGCAGCAGATCGCCAAGCTGTTCCAGCGCGCGCGGCAGGTGGCGCCGTGCGTCGTCTTCATCGACGAGCTGGATTCTCTGGTGCCGGCGCGTGGCGGCGGCGCGGGCGAGCCGCAGGTGACCGAGCGGATCGTCAACACCATCCTCGCAGAGATGGACGGGCTGGAGGAGTTGCAGGCGGTGGTGGTGATCGGCGCCACCAACCGCCCCAATCTGGTTGATCCCGCCCTGCTGCGCCCCGGGCGGTTCGACGAGCTGGTCTATGTCGGCGTGCCGAGCGAGGAGGGGCGCCGCCGCATCCTCAAGATCCAGACGCAGAAGATGCCGCTGGCCGCCGATGTCGACCTCGACGCGGTCGCGCGGCGGACCGATCGCTACACCGGCGCCGATCTGGAGGACGTGGTCCGCCGCGCTGGCCTGGTCGCGTTGCGCCGCTCGCTGTCCGCGCGCGAAGTGTACCAGAGCGATTTCGAGGCGGCACTGACCGACAGCCGCGCCAGCGTGACGTCTGAGATGGAGCGCGACTACGAGCAGATGGCTGCCCGCCTGAAACAGGATGCCGCTGCCATCCAGCCGATCGGCTTCGCCTTTCCGTCAAAGGCGGGGTGATCCTCTTCGTCACCGTCATGCCGGGCTCGTCCCGGCATCCACGGCACCGCGCATGTCCGGCAATTGCGCTTGCGGAACGGTGGATGCCGGGACGAGCCCGGCATGACGATCAAGGCAAGAGGGAGCACGGGGACGTCTACGGTCGCACCCACTCGTAATTCCGCACCACCTCCGCCACCGCTACCTCGTACTGGTCGTACCAGCACGCCCGCCCGGCCTCGCGGATGGCCGCGTGCTCGGCATCGGCCCGCCAAGCCAGCGCCGCCGCCTCGTCCGCCCACCAGCTGACGGTGATGCCGAACTCGTCCGGCCCCCGCGCGCTGTCGATACCGCGATAGCCGGGCTGCGCCGCCGCCCGCGCCTCCATCGCCGCCGCCGCCTCGGCATAGCCCGCGGCGTCGACGCCGTTTCGCTGCGACACGAAGATCACCGCCACCTGTCCCGCCCGATCCGCCATGCCGCGCCTCCCCGTGCCCCGGATGCCGCGCCCTATCACACGCAAACGAATGAACCGACCGGCTTGCAACACGTTCGGCACCTGTGCGACGGAGAGGAAGACCTCGCCGCTCGTGTGGGGACCACGACCGACAGGACCGTACATGGCCACTTCGACCTCTGCCGCCCGCCGCGTGCGCCGGCCCGCCGGCATTCCCTCCCCCGCGCAGATGTTCTTCCAGGGTTTCCTGAAACATCCGGTGATGGTCGGGTCGATCATCCCCTCGTCCGACAAGCTGATCCGCAAGATGCTCGGCCGGGTCGACTGGGACAATTGCAAGCTGTTCGTCGAATATGGCCCCGGCGTCGGCACCTTCTGCCGCCCGATCCTGGAGCGGATGGCGCCCGACGCCACGCTGATCGCGATCGACACCAATGCCGACTTCATCCGCTATCTCGACGCAACGATCGTCGATCCTCGCTTCCAGGCGGTCGAGGGATCGGCCGCCGACGTGGCGACGATCATCGCCGACCGCGGCTTCGATGCCGCCGATTACATCTTGTCCGGCCTGCCCTTTTCTACCCTGCCCGCCGGCGTCGGCCCGGCGATCGCCAAGGCGACCCACGCCACGCTGCGGCCGGGCGGCGCCTTCCTGGTCTATCAGTTCAGCCCGCGCGTGAAGGATTTCCTGGTTCCGCACTGGCAGCGGATCGATCATGCGATGGAGTGGTGGAACGTCCCCCCGGCGCAGCTGTACTGGGCCTGGAAAGATTGAGGCGCAGGCGCGGCCACGCCCGCGCCGATCGGCGCAGCCGAGCGCCCAATCCGGCCGGCGGGTCGGCAAAGCCGAACCCGTCCGACGAAAGCGGCGGCTTTGCCGTCGCCCTTCGCCAACCTACTCGTCGATGCCGAAATTCAGCCCGCGCGACACGCTCGGATCGACGAACGCCAGCAGCACATAGGCCCCGAACTGCTTCACCCGCTGCAGCCACCCGGTCCGCGCCTTGTAGACCGGCCAGGTGATCGCCTCCGACTTCGCGACCTCGTCGTCGACATAGCCGCGGACATGGTCGGCAAAGGCGCGGTCCTCGATCCGCAGCATCAGCTCCAGGTTGATGAACAGGCTGCGCACATCGAAATTGGCCGACCCGATATGTACTGCGTCGTCGACCACATATAATTTGGTGTGCAGCTTGGTCGGGCGATATTCGAAGATCTGCACGCCCCGCCGCAGCAGCCCGGCATAGGTGAAGCGCGCCGCCGCGATCGTCGCATTGTTGTCCGATTTCGCCGCGGTGACGATGCGCACCTGCTTGCTGGACCGCCCGGCCCGCTCGATCCGGCGCAGCAGCATCGGGCTGGGGGTGAAATACCCGGCGATCATGTCGATCCGCCGCCCGCGCGCGAGATCGCTACGCAACGTTCGCGCCCAGGGAGACAGCTTGCGCGTCGGGCCGCCGATCAGCCAGCGCAGCCCACCCTCGCGCTCGCTATATTTGGCCAATGCCCGGTTCAGCGGGCGCACACGCGGCCGGGGATGCTCGATCGCGGCCTTCAGCTCGTCGAAATAGCCGCCCATCCGCGCCGCCGCCGGTCCCTCGACCAGCAGGCCCAGGTCGCGCCACGCCTGATCGGCCGCGGTGCCGAAATAATCGTCCTCGACGTTGAAGCCGCCGATGATGATTCGTGGGCTCGCCTCCTCGGCATCGGCCAGCGCCAGCTTCTGGTGGTTGCGCAGCAAGTAGCGCCGCCCGAACCGCGCCGAGAAGCGGCACAGGTCGACCCCGGCGGCGACCAGCGAATCGAAGAAATCGGCCGGCGTATCGTCGCTGCCGAACCCGTCGATGATGAGCGCGACCGACACGCCGCGCCGCGCCGCTGCTGCCAGCGCCGCGTTCACCCGCCGTCCGGTCGCGTCGTCGGCGTAGATATAATAGAGTACCCGCAGCGATCGCTGCGCCCCCTCGATCAGCGCGATCAGCGCCTCCAGGCGGCGCGCGCCTGTGTCGAGCAGGGTCAGCGCGTTGCCCTCTACCGTGAAGACCGGCTGTGCCGTCCCCTCACCCGCCGTGTCCGCCGTCACTGCCGAATCGCTGGTCATCCGCGCCATAGTACGCATCGGGGAAGCGAATGCTCCCCTCGGTCGGAGACGAGCAGAACCTTGCCTTTTCCGCTATTCCCGCCTAAGGACCCGCCTTTCCCCATTGGTGCAGGTAAGGACACGGCATGGCACGCGTCACCGTCGAGGATTGCGTCGACAAGGTTTCGAACCGGTTCGACCTGGTGCTGTTCGCGGCGCAGCGCGCCCGCCAGATCTCTGGCGGTGCCGAGCTGACGCTGGATCGCGACCGCGACAAGAACCCCGTCGTCGCGCTGCGCGAGATCGCCGAGGAGACGGTGCGTCCGAACCAGCTGGAGGACTCGGTGGTCGCCAGCCTGCAGCGCGTCCAGATCGACGATGAGGACGAGGTCGACGCGATCGGCTCGCTGTCCGCCTCGGCCGAGGCGCTGCGCCTGACCGCCGCCGCCCCGCCGCGCAACCAGAACCTGGGTGCCGATTACGACGGCTGATTCCTGCTGAACTGATCGAAAGGGGCGTCGCATCGCAGGGTGCGGCGCCCCTTTGCTTTGGTGCAGGTCAGTCCGCCTCGACCTTCCGCCCCTTGAACCCCTGGGCGACCACGAACCACTCGACCGAACCCTTGCGGCTCGACGGCGGCTTGGCATGCTTCACGGTGGTGAAGTTGCGCTTCATCTCGGCGACCAGGGCCGAATCGGCACCCCCGGCGAATACCTTGGAAACGAACGTCCCGCCCGGCGCCAGCACGTCGCAGGCAAAGGCATGCGCCGCCTCGACCAGCGCCATGGTGCGCAGCGCGTCGGTCTGCGGGTGACCGACGGTATTGGCCGCCATGTCGGACAGGACGAGGTCGGGGGCGCCGCCCAGTGCCTCCATCAGTCGGTCCGGCGCCTCGTCGGCCATGAAGTCGAGCTGAAAGATCGTGACCCCGTCGATCGGATCGACCGGCAGCAGGTCGATGCCGACCACCGCCGCCCCCGGCAGCCGCCGGCGCACCACCTGGCTCCACCCGCCCGGCGCGATACCCAGGTCGACGACGCGCTTCGCGCCCTTCAGCAGCTGGAACCGCTGGTCAAGTTCCAGCAGCTTGTAGGCGGCGCGGCTGCGATATCCCTCCGCCTTGGCGCGGCGGACATAGGGGTCGTTCAGCTGCCGCTCGAGCCAGCGGGTCGAGGCGGCGGTGCGCCCCCGCGCGGTGCGGACGCGCTGGCGCCCGCCGGTCGTGTTGCGGGTCATGGCCGCCGCTCCCCCATCAGGCAGCGCAGGATACCCTCGCGGATGCCGCGATCGGCGATCCCCAGCCGCTCGGCCGGCCACATGTCCATGATCGTCTCCAGGATCGCACAGCCCGCCACCACCAGGTCGGCGCGCTCGGTGCCGATGCACGCGACCATTGCCCGCTCGGCCACCGACTGGTGCGACAGCGAGCGGCTGATCGCGCGCATCGCCTCTGCCGGCGCGATCATCCCGTCGACCTGCGCGCGGTCGTAATGGTCGAGCCCCAGATGGACGCTGCCCAGCGTCGTCACCGTGCCGCTGGTGCCCAGCAGCCGCGGCCGCGCCACCATCGGCAGCCGCGCGGCGAACGGCGCCATCGCCGCCGTCACGACGCTGCGCATCCGGGCATAGGCGCGCTCGCGACCTTCCGCATCGTCGGCCTCGTCCGCGACCTGCTCGGCCAGCGACACCACGCCCCATGGGGCCGAGTGCCAGTCGAGCACCCGCGGATGCGGACCGGCCGTGTCGACCAGCACCAGCTCGGTCGATCCGCCACCGATATCGAACACCAGTGCCGGGTCGCCGCCCGGCTCGATCAGCGCGTGGCAGCCCAGCACCGCCAGCCGCGCCTCTTCCTCGGCGGTGATGATGTCCAGCCGGATGCCGGTTTCTTCGTGGGCGCGCGCGATGAACTCCGCGCCGTTGGCGGCGCGCCGGCACGCCTCGGTCGCGACCGCGCGCGAGAGGAGGACATTGCGCCGCTTCAGCTTGTCCGCGCAGACCCGCAGCGCCGCCAGCGTCCGGTCGATCGCCGCGTCGCTGAGCCGGCCGCTGCCGGCCAGCCCCTCACCCAGCCGGACGATGCGCGAGAAGGCGTCGACCACCGCGAAGCCGCTACCCTGCGGCCGCGCGATCAGCAGGCGGCAATTGTTGGTGCCCAGGTCGAGCGCGGCATAGATGCGCGCGTCGGACCACCGGCCGCGGGGCGGCCGGGGCGGCGCCGGACGGGCAGGGCGATCCTGCCGGTACGGCTGGCGGGTGGATGCATCCCCCATGAGCCGTGTGCTTTCGTTCGTGTTCTGCCGTCACGGCTTCGCCGGATCGACGAAGCCGCTCGGTGCTTGCCGCCAACGTAGCGAGCCTGCCCCGCCATCACAAGCCGGGTGGCCGATCGCGCAGCGCAGCATTGACACGGCTGTGTCCGCCGCCTAGAGGCGCCCTCCTGTTGCCCCGTCGTCTAAAGGTAAGACTACGGACTCTGACTCCGTCAATTGAGGTTCGAATCCTCACGGGGCATCCAGTTTTTCGGCATTGGGTAGCAAACGCACCAAATGCCGGGTGGTCGATCGTGATCCGCTTCCCGTACCCTTTGCGACATGGGACACACCAATCTTCGTCACTCACTGGAGAAGCGCTACTCGGCGCTCACGGGCCAGCTTCGCGAGGCTCACGACAATATCGCTCGCGTAAAGCGCGAGGTCGAGAAGCTGCCTGAACTTGAAGCGAGCATCTCGAAACGCTGATCGCGAGTGCTGCTCTGCTGCTGGCATCCACGACTGATGAGGATCACCTTTATAGGTGCGTCCTTTTATAGCTGCCGAAGAAAGCCGATCGTTACCCCAGTGGGAAGGACTCAAGACAGGGCGCAGCCACGATAGCCGCCCTCCGAGCCGCGCTCCAAGCGCCACCCACCTACCACGTCGATGGTCTGCCCGTGAGCCGGAAGCGCGATTAAGGCCGCGACAGTCGCAATCGACCCTCGGCTCGAACGATACATATACGTCCTCGCGTTCGCCCGGCTGGAGCCGGGACGGTTAGTCACGCGCGACACGGGGTAGCACGCCCCGCGTATTCAGCCTTGCGGACTATTGTATTCTGCGGACCACCTGACAGAGCGGACCCGTGTTCAGCACGTGATGCGCTCCTCGCTCCGGTGACTAAGCCATCGCAAGGTACTTCTAACTAGCTCGTCCACAGTGAGCTTTGCAATAGGCGCTGATTACCCACGTGCCTTAGAGGTGCTGACCGATGAGGACAATCACCAGCATTGCAAGGGCAGACTCCACGAGCCAGCTAACTCCCATAAGCTAGCTGAAAAACCTTCCGTAGAGACTCATGCACAATAAACGTCTCAGTGATGGCGGGTTCGCCCATATCACGAAAAGACCACCGGTCACGACGCACTTTCTGCCCTCGCTCACCTCGTACGGCGTACGAGTTACCAATCGCACCTACCCGATATAGTCCTCGGCACGCTGCTAAAACTTGATCTTGCGACCTAAAACCTTCAGTCAGGCTCGGGTCGACTGCACCTAGTCGTTTAACTCGCTCAGCAAAATCTGCAATCTTGAAGCTACTACGAAATCCCGTAAGCATTGCCTTTAAGTTAGACACTTGCTTCGGCGTATAGACTCCTAGTAGTTCTTCTTCTATTTCCCGCCAAACTGCCTGGGAAAAATCTGTCACGGTTTCCTCGAAAGCTTCTGCTTCCAACCTCTCAGCAGTAGCATTGTACGCCTTCGCTAAGTTAAGTCTGCTAACTAGGTTTCTGGGCTTGAACATCGATATGTCGAGCAGGTAATCTTTAATCGACTTTCCATAAAGACTTTCGGGAAAATATACCTCCCAAACATCATCCGTCTGAAAGCCGGCTACTTCAACTTCCGACGCGTTAATCTTGGTCTCGACAATACCAAGGATGGGCTGATTGTGAGCATCGCCTTTCACATTCCAGCTTACACTCACACCAAAATCGGTAATATCTCGCACAATCTCAGGTCCGACACGGTTAACCTCTTCAAGAACCTCAGACCTTACGGAGGCATAAACGACAAATGACGCGCTTGTGGCACCCAGTATGCGATTAACTCGAGCGACAGATTGTAGTAGATCACGAATAAGAAACAGATCCCTCTCTCTTTGATCCGGCCTGTTCCAGAAAAGCTCTAGCTCGTCAAAGAAGAGGAGGCACCTTTTACCCATTTTCATCTTTATCTTTGGTAAATAGCGTTCTACAATCTCAATAATGTCCATCACTGCGCGATCATCGACGTTCTTTTGAACGGCTTCAACTTCAGCCGTTATCTCGCCGCTAAAAGGACCTGCCTTCACCCCGGCTTTAGCACTGCCCTTAACCCGCGACATCGCCAAATCTGAAAAGGTCGAGTTCTTCGTCTCGGTGGCCACTCCAGTAAGCCGGCGGAGATCATCGGCAATCTCGACACCCTCAGCAACGTCGCTGATTTGTATTAATCGCAAGATGTTTCGGTATATGAACCAAAGCCAATTCGTTGAGTAATCATACTCCACGTTGAGTGGATCACCGGTAAGAAGTATCTCGACGCCATTGCCACTTGCAAGCTTGGCTCGCTCCGCTTCCCGCACACCGCTCTTAAAGAGTATGATGTGTGTGTGCGCGCCGTGTTCCGCGAGAAGTTGCTGAGTATGTAGGAGCAGCGCTGTTTTCCCGCAGCCCTTTTGGCCTGAGATGAAGAACCGTGCACCTAAAAGCAGGGCGTCAATATCTATGCGGGGAGGGATTAAAAACGCATTGCGGAATACCATGCTGCCATAACGGCCTTGCTGAAAAACCTCGTTCTTGGCGTCCGCCTCTCCAAATTGCAGATCACTAACTGCGATTGCCATCGAACGGTCCCTTCACGAGCGAGGCTTATGACATGCTCCAACTCGGAACAGGTATAAGATTTTCGCCTATTTCGCCAAGCTAAAGTCCGGCTGACGTGCCGGCACCTGGCCAGATTGGTATGGTGCGTTTGCTACGTGATACCGCAGCTACCTCCTTCAGCGACCCGGCCCAACGGGGTCAGGTCGGATTGTACCGGTCGAGGAAGGTCTTCATCCGCTTCAGGAACTCCAGCCGGTCCTCGCTGCGGGTGAAATGATGGTCGGCGAGCGGCTGTTCGAGATATTCATAGGGCTTGCCCGCAGCTTGCAGCGCGGCGGCCATCAGGCGTGACTGTTTGACCGGCACGCGCTTGTCCGCCTTGCCGTGCACCAGGAGGATCGGGACCGAGAAGGTCGCGGCGCCATAGCGGGGCGAGACGGCGCGGAAATCGGGTGCCTGGCGGGTCAGCCATTCGCCGCGCGTCTTGGCGAACAGGAACTGGCTGTCGTAGCGGCGCATCTCCTGCAGGTCTGACACGCCGGCATAGGATATCGCGCAGCGATAGCCGCCGCCGCGCTGGGCGGCGCGCATCGCCGCATAGCCGCCATAGGAGGCGCCGACCATGCAGGTGCGCCCCGCATCGGCAATGCCCTGCTTGACCAGATAGGCCGCGGCATCGTCCAGGTCGTCCTGCATCTTCAGGCCCCATTGCCCCTCGCCCAGCTTGGCGAAGGCGGTGCCGTACCCCGAAGAGCCGCGATAATTGGGCTGGATCACGGCATAGCCGATCTCGGCCAGATATTGCGACCACCAGTCCCATGCCTCCGAATCGCGGGCGAAGGGGCCGCCGTGCGGCATCACGATCAACGGCAGGTTCTTGGCCGGCCGGCTTCGCGGCAGGGTGACGACCGCCTCGATCGAAGTGCCATCGCGCGCCTGATACCGAACGGTGCTGACGGGCGAGAGGGTGCGCGCCTTCAGTACGTCATTCTGCCAGGCGATGCGCTGCATCCGGTTGCCTGCCGTGTCGAAGAAATACAGGGCGCCGGGCTGCGACGGGCTGCCGACCTGGATCAGCAGCCGCCCGCGATCCGCACTGCGCGACACGATGGTCGCGTGCCGGGGCGCGACCGCCTTGTCGACCTGTTCCTGCACCTCTCGCAGGTGATCGCTGGTCCAGATGACGCGCTCAGCCTTGTCGGTGACGGCCACGCCTTCGAGGTCGTCGCCGTTCGGGGCCAGGCGGACGCCGTCGACGTCATAGCCGTCGACGCCGTAGAGCTTTCGTCCCAGGGCGAGGTCGGGCAACGACATCTCGTACACGGCGTCAAAACCGTTTTCGGCCGCGATCGTCACCGCGCTGCCATCCGCGCGGAAGATCAGCGGGGCGATGATTTCGGCCGGATCGCCCTTTCGACGCCGGGCGACGAGGTGAAAGGATTGTTCGGGGCTGGCGCGGTAGAGCAGGCCCTTGACCCCGGTCGCGTCACTCTGCTGCCAGCCGGCCCGCACGATCCCGGCGCCGTCTGCATACCAGTCGAATACGTCGGTGACGGCGGCGACCTTGCGCCGCGTGCGTCCGGTCGAGACGTCCACCTCGAACACCGAGGGGTAGACCTGATCCATGGTCTCGATACCGGTCGACATGGCGAGCAGGATACGGGGCGTCCCGTCGCGCGCTGTCCAGATCAGATCGTCGGCGCGTACGCCCGCGGTGTCGGCCGCGATCGGCCGCACCGTCTTCATGTCGGCGGACACACCGACAGTCCGGGTGACATAGACGTCCGTCCCGAAGATCGTCTGCGTCATCCCTGTGCCCACGGCCAGCCACGCGTCGTTGACCCAGGACCACCAGTTGATGTCCTGGTCACCGCTGGCGACAAGCGCCGCCGATTTCGCATTGGACAGGAGGTCGGTCACGACCAGGTACTGACGGTTGTCGACCGCCATCTTGGCGGCGACATGGGAACCGTCCGGCGACAGGCGCGGATCCTCGATCGCTGGCAGCTTGGCGAACACCTCGACCGGAACCTGATCGGGGGCGGGAAGGAGTGGCTTCGCCGGAGGCTCCTGGGCCGATGGCGCACCGGTCGCCACGACCAGCGCGACACCGGCCACCAGCCGGATCACCACCCTTGCATATGCTCCGATATTCCGCACCCTGCCCTCCCCGGCCCCCTGGAGATCATCCAGAGGAGCCGGGCCGAAAACAAGCAGCGATCGGCGCAGCTTTCAGCCGCTATCGGAGCCGTCCCCCTTCAAGTCATCCGGCTGCCAGCGCCGCCAGCAGCAGCAGGGCGACGATGTTGGTGATCTTTATCATGGGATTCACCGCGGGCCCGGCGGTATCCTTGTACGGATCGCCGACGGTATCGCCGGTGACCGCGGCCTTGTGCGCCTCCGATCCCTTGCCGCCGTGATTGCCGTCTTCGATATATTTCTTGGCATTGTCCCACGCGCCGCCGCCAGACGTCATCGAGATGGCGACGAACAGCCCCGACACGATCACGCCCAGCAGCATCGCACCGACCGCCGCGAAGCCCGACGCCTGCCCCGCCACCCGCGTGATGACGAAATACAGAATGATCGGCGAGGCGACGGGAAGGAGCGAAGGGACGATCATCTCCTTGATCGCGGCGCGGGTGACCAGGTCGACGGTGCGGCCGTAATCGGGGCGGCTAGTGCCGTCCATGATGCCCGGATTGTCGCGGAATTGGCCGCGCACCTCCTCGACCACCGCGCCCGCCGCGCGGCCGACCGCGGTCATGCCGAACGCCCCGAACAGATAGGGCAAGAGCGCGCCGAGCAGCAGCCCGACGATCACGTACGGATTGGACAGGCTGAAATCGACCGTGACGTCGGGGAAATAGGTCTGGAGATCGGTCGTGTACGCCCCGAACAGCACCAGCGCGGCGAGTGCGGCGGAGCCGATCGCATAGCCCTTCGTCACCGCCTTGGTCGTGTTGCCCACCGCGTCGAGCGCGTCGGTACGCTGGCGGACATCGTCGGGCAGGCCCGCCATCTCGGCGATGCCGCCGGCATTGTCGGTGACCGGGCCATAGGCATCGAGCGCCACGACCATCCCGGCCAGCGCCAGCATCGCGGTGGCGGCGAAGGCGATGCCGATGATCCCGGCCAGCTGATAGGTCGCGATGACGGCGATCACGATCACCAGCGTCGGCAGCGCAGTCGATTCCAGGCTGATCGCCAGGCCCTGGATCACGTTGGTGCCATGGCCCGTCTCCGATGCCTTGGCGATCGACTTGACCGGGCGATAGGCGGTGCCGGTGTAATATTCGGTGATCCACACGATCAGCCCGGTCACCGCCAGCCCGATCGCCATGCACCAGAACAGGTCGGTGCCGGTGAAGCCGGTCGCCGCCGTCGCGCCGGTGCGGACGGTCAGGTCGTCGGTCGCGGCATCGAGGAAGCCCGCACCGCCGATCACCGCGTGCATGTCGCCCAGCGTCAGGCTGGTCGCCACCCAGATCAGCGGCAGCGACAGGATCGCCGACGTCCAGAACCCCTTGTAGAGCGCGCCCATGATGCTGCCGCGCCCCAGCCGCACCGCATAGGTGCCGGCGATCGAGGCCAGGATGCACACGCCGCCAACGACCAGCGGCAGGCTCATCAGCCGCAGCAGCTCCTCGCCCGACGCGCGGATCAGCAGCGCGATCGAGATCATCGTCACGCCCAGCGTCACCACATAGGTCTCGAACAGGTCGGCGGCCATGCCCGCGCAGTCGCCGACATTGTCGCCGACATTGTCGGCGATGACGGCGGGGTTGCGGGGGTCGTCCTCGGGAATGCCCGCCTCGACCTTGCCGACCAGGTCGGCGCCGACGTCCGCCGCCTTGGTAAAGATGCCGCCGCCCAGCCGCGCGAAGATCGAGATCAGCGACGCGCCGAATGCCAGCGCGGTCAGCGCCTCGACGATGACGCGGTCGCCCGGCGCATGCCCGGCAGGCCCGGTCAGGTACCAGAAGAAGCCGGCGATCGACAGCAGCCCCAGCCCCGCCACCAGCATGCCGGTGACCGCGCCCGAGCGGAACGCGGTGGTGAGGCCACCCTGCAGCGAGGTCCGCGCCGCCTCTGCCGTCCGCACGTTCGCGCGCACCGAGATGTTCATGCCGACATAGCCCGCCACGCCCGACAGCACCGCCCCGATCGCGAAGCCCACTGTCGACAACAGCCCCAGCGTCGCCGCCAGGATGATCGCGACGACGACGCCGACGACCGCGATGGTGGTGTATTGCCGTCCCAGATAGGCCTTGGCCCCTTCCTGGATGGCGGCGGCGATGTCCTGCATGCGGGCATCGCCCGGCGACTGGCGCAACACCTGCGCACTGGTGAGGATGCCATAGAGAACGGCGACGATGCCGCAGGCCATGGCGAGGTAGACTGGTGTCATCCGGCGCTCCTTCTCCTGATCGCGGGGCACCATGCATGGGCGCACCCGTCGAAGGTGGTGAAGCTACGCGATTCGGCCTCGCTGGCAAGCCATTCAGATCACGCCATGCTCGAAGCCGAGCCGCGCCGGAACCTCGACCGGCTCGCGATCGTGCCAGAGACTCAGGCCCTCACCCTCGGCGAACCTGCCGATCCGGGTCGCGGCGACGGCGGGTGTCCAATCGGACGGGGCGGCAAACAGCAGCTCGTAATCGTCGCCTGCGGTCGCCGCCACCAGCCGCGCCGCGAGGTCATCGCCGGCCGAGGCGCGATATGCGGCGGACAGCGGCACAGTCGCCAGATCGACCGTCACCGCCAGCCCGCTCGCCGCCGCCATCCGCCCGGCATCGATCAGCAATCCGTCGCTGACGTCCATCATCGCATGGGCGAACGGCGCCAGCGCCCGCCCCTCCGCCAGCCGCGGCACGGGTCGGCGATAGCGGGCGAGCAGCGCCGCATCGCCCGCCGCCCCCTTTGCGATCGCCAGTCCCTGCCCGGCATCGCCGATCGTCCCGGTTACCCACAGCACGTCGCCTGCCCGCGCGCCGGTCCGCGCCGGGGCGGCCGCATCGACTCCGAAAGCGGTTACCGTCAGCACCCTCGGCGCACCCGGCAGCAGGCTCACCGTGTCGCCGCCGATCAGCGGGCAGTCGAACGCCGCCAGCACCGCCGCCAGCCCGTCGAGAAAATCTGAATCCCATACCGTGTCGGTCAGCGGATGATTGAGCATGATGCCCTCGACCAGCGCCCCCTTGGCGGCGAGGTCGGACAGGTTGGTCGCGACCAGCTTCCACGCCACGTCGGCCGGAGGATCACCGGGCAGGAAGTGGACCCCCTCGACCAGCGTGTCGGTGGTCACCACCATGCCCGCCAGCACCGCCGCATCGTCGCGCAAGCCATGCGCACCGGGGTGGAGCGGCAGGGTGCGAAGACGGGCGAGGAACTCTGCCTCGGTCACTCCTCCCGCTTCGCGCCGTCGAGCAGCGCCTCCCGCCGGGCGGTTTCGGCCGCATCCGCGACCTTCTCCGCCTTCGTCCGTCCGAACGCCGCGCGGTTCGCCTCGGCCTGTGCCGCATCGTCGGCCCGCCGCTTCGCCTTGCGCGCGCGGTTCAGGTTGACGATCTCGGCCATCAGCCGGCGCGCACGTCCTTGGCGATCGCGTCGAGCAGGCCGTTGACGAAGCCCGATTCCCGCTTTTCGTAAAAGGCGTGGGCGACGTCGACATACTCGCTGATCGCGGCTCCCGTCGGCACGTCGGCGCGGGCGAGCAGTTCATACGTGCCGGCGCGCAGGATCGCCTTCATCGGCTTGTCGAGGCGCGGCAGCGTCCAGCCGGCAGCCAGCCGGCGCTCGATCGCCAGGTCGATCTCGCCCAGTCGCGCGGCCGCGCCGCGCACCACATCGTCGAAGAAGTCGACATCGGCCTCGGCGAACTCGACATCCTCGATCGTCGCGCCCAGCCGGTGCTGGTGGAATTCGTGGAGCAGCACGGGGATCGCCGTCCCCTCCATCTCGTGCTGGTAGAGCGCCTGGACGGCGGCGAGGCGGGCGGCGGCGCGCGCCTTGGTTCGAGTAGCAGTACGGGACATGGCCGCGCCTGTACGCCCTCGCAAGGCCCGCGTCATCCCCGCTGACTCCGGAGCGTGGGATGCCATGACGATGGCCCCGACCGCGCGCCGCTCTATCGTCATCCTGACCGGCGCTGGCATCGCCGTGGAGTGCGGCGTCGCCGCCGTTCGTGGTGTCGATGGGCTGGAACCGGACACTACACCCCCCCCCCTCGCGTGTCCGGTTCCGTCGATTTTGCGGAGTGCGAGGCGAGACGCTGGGATTTGGCGGGTGCGGCCATGTGGAGCGACTTACCAGCGAGGGGAGGGTGTAGGACAGGGTTCGGGTAGGGCCTTGCGGAGGGGCTGGTTTCGCCCATCATCACCATCCCGATCCACCATCACGCTCCCGGTTTGCGGACATTCCTCAATCCGGTAAATTGGTCGCGGCCCTGACGCTGCCGGAGCGGGCGCAGCGAGTGATCAATGCGTTTGGCGGGTTCAAGTCCCGCTCATGGGTCCGCTTGTGTCTCAGAGGCGGAGGAGCCGCTCACGCCCCAAATGCGAGCGTTTTTACCTGTTAAGAGCCGCGCCGATCCCTGTCGCTCGCTCAGCAGGCGCATCGATGGCCGTGCGCCAAAAAATCCAAGAACCAGTGAGCGCCAATGCCTCGACCACAAAGGTCGCCGCTAATCCGGCCCGAGTTGCGAGCTTGAACCCGAAGGGGTTCGCTTCTGGTGAAGTTAGGACCAGCAGCCGAAAAAGCTCGAAGCCTAGCGCCGCCACCAAAACCATCACGGTCGTGGTAAGCAGGTAAGAGCGCAGACTGCGGCGGCGTAGTTGTCGATGTATGAGGTGAACCGGAACGCCGACCGACAATGAAGCGCCGTAACTGGCGAGTACAAGCTCCATCCACGCGTTGATTACAGACGCGCTATGATCCGGCTGGTCCAAGAGGATAATTCCGAACAGCAGGGTGAATGGGAGAACCGCCGGAAGGGGCGCAAGAGCAAAGCCCTTCATCTCTCGCTTCAGCAGCAACGTGCCCCTCCTGCGCCGTCTCATAGTCAGCGCTGCTCTGAATGCCCGCTTTCCCGCCTCCCGGCAAACAGAGCAGCCAGTCCGCCCCCGACCGACAGCGGACGTGGTGGTCACGACTCGTTATCTGGAGGCACCGTCCACTCGCGCTCAAACGACTGCTTTTACCTGCGTACTGTTGAGCCGACGGGCCGCTGTTCCAGCTCCGAGATCCACTTTATAAAGTCGGGCAGACCGCACCTTCGATAAAGGCTCTCGCAGCCGCCCGAAAAGATGCTGGGACGGCTCGGGAGCTTATTTTAAGACGCTCGTCTTGGTTCCTGAAGTAGCGACCTGCCGGATAGATGTCCGCGCGAAATAGCACTTTGTTTTCTGTCCCTCCGGAGCGCCTTTAATATAGAACAGTTTCGGCCTGCACTCCCAGACTTTAAGCGCCTCTCCCAGCATAGACGGCTTAACCGCATAGCTCACCCCCGACGTCAGCGCATCTTTAATAATCCTCATCACGGCATGATGAGGTAATCGACCAACCGCCGCAACGTCCGCTTTCCACCAGTTAACGCCCGACTACTCTCAAAGCCACGCCTCCATGTCAGCGGTACACTGGACTTGCCTCGGAAAAGTGGAGAGTTCCCCTGAGGTGAAAGGCGAACTCGATGACGAAGCAGCGACGGTTCACGAAGGAATTTGAGGATGAAGCGGTACGGCTGGTAGCGACCAGCGGGCGGACGCAGCGGGAGATAGCGGAGGATCTGGGCGTCGGGTTATCGACGCTGGTGCGCTGGATCGGCCGCAGCCGGGATCGTCTGGCGGAAATGCCCGATCAAGCGCCGCAGGCAGATATCGCTGCCGAGTTGAAGCGCCTTCGGCGAGAGAACCAAATCCTCCGACAGGAGCGCGACATACTAAAGCAGGCGACCGCTTTTTTCGCCCGGGAGGGAAATCGATGAGGTTTCAGCTCATCGATCTGGCGAAGGAGGAGGTGCCGGTCCACCGCCTATGCCGGGTGCTCGGCGTCAGCCAGAGCGGCTATTTTGCCTGGAAGGATCGCCCGGCCAGTCGGCGCCAGCGTGACGACATGGTGATGCTGGCGCATGTCCGCTCGGCGTTCGCACTGTCGAACGGCACCTATGGTAGTCCGCGCATGACGCGCGAGTTGCAGGATGATGGCTTCGCATCGGGCGGCGTCGCACGGCGCGGCTGATGCGAGAGAACGGCCTGCGTGGCCGGCAGAAGCGGCGGTTCAAGCGCACGACCGACAGCGAGCACGCCTGGCCGGTCGCACCCAACATCATCGACCAGGATTTCACCGCGACGGCATCCAACCAGAAGTGGGGCGTGGACATCTCGTATGTCTGGACACGCCAAGGATGGCTCTATCTGGCCGTGGTCATCGACCTGTTCTCCCGCCGTGTCGTCGGCTGGGCCGTCGGCGACCGCCTGCACCGCGATCTGGCGCTGGCGGCGTTGCGCAAGACCATCGTCATGCGGCGTCCGCCCAAAGGGCTCATTCACCATTCGGACCGCGGTAGCCAATATTGTTCCGTAGAGTATCAGGCCGAATTGCGTCGGCATGGCATTCGCATCTCCATGTCGGGAAAGGGAAAATGCTACGATAACGCCATGGTCGAGACGTTCTTCAAGACGATTAAATCCGAGCTGGTCTGGCGCACCGTCTTCTACACCCGCGCCTAGGCCGCGCAGGCCATTGCCCGCTATATTGATGGATTCTACAACCCGGTCAGGCGTCATTCCGCGCTCAACTACATCAGCCCCGTGCAGTTCGAACGAACTGCGCCACGCTGAGCAAATCCCTCTCCACTTAAGCGGGGCAAGTCCATCGTCAGCCATGCTGATGCGCCCTGCTCCCCGCATCGCGCTCTACGGCCGTCACTCGACGGCGATGCAGAGCGTTACCTCGAGCAGCGACCAGACCGCGGCATGCATGAAGCTGGTCGACTATCTGGGCGGTACGGTCACCGCGACCTATCACGACCCCGAACAGTCGGGCTACCGCCGCGACCGTCTTGGACTCCGAAAGCTGCTGCGCGACGTCGAAACAGGCGCGGTCGATCTGGTTGTGTGCGAGGCGCTCGACCGGCTGGCGCGCTACGCCGAGGATGTCGCGTTCCTCGGCAAGAAGTTCATCTACCACCGGGTGGCACTCCACACCGCCTCGGAAGGCCATGTCGACGAGATCAAGTTCGCCGTCGCCGGACTGCTGGGGGCGATCTTCGTGAAGCATCTGATCAACAAGACGGTGCGCGGTATGGAAGTGGCGGTGCTGGCCGGGCGGTTCGCCGGCGGACGCGCCTATGGCTACCAGCGCGTCCTGCGGCTGGACGCACGCGGCGACCCCATTCGCGGACTCCTCGAGATCAACGCAGGTCAGGCCGAGATCGTCAGGCGCATCTTCGTCGAGTTCGCCGCAGGCGCTTCCTCTATCCAGATCGCCACCCGCCTCAACGCAGACGGCATCCCCGGCCCCGCGTGGCGGCCAGTGGAACGCCTCGACGATCCGCAGCGACCCGAGAAAGATGACGGGCATCCTCAACTACCCGCTCAATGTCGGCCGGCTGGTCTGAGGAAGATGCCAGTGGCGGCGCAATCCCGACAGCGAGAGGCGCGAGCGCCGCTACCGACTGCGTGACCGCCCCGAATGGGTCGAGGTCGCGGTGCCGGATCTCCGCATCATCCCCGAGGACCAGCGGCGCGCGGTGCAGGAGCAAAATCACACGTTGGCAATGCAGTCAGGCGCAGGTCTCACCCGCGCGACAGAACCGCAGAAAGCACCTGCTGTCGGGCCTCATCCGGTGCAGCACCTGCGGCTCCAACTATACGATCTCGGGCAAGGAATATTGCCGCTGTGCCGGGTAGAAGGAGCGCGGTACCTGCGCCAACACCCTCTCGGTCCGCAAAGGACCGCTCGAGGCAGCGACGCTCGCGATCCTGCAGCACCATCTGTTGACCGAAGATCATGCCCGGCTGTTCGTCGACGAGTTCCGCCGCGAGACGATGCGCCTGAGCCACACGGCAACCAGTCGGGATCAGCAATCGACCGAGCGACTGGCCACGGTGACCCGCGAGATCGACAACCTCGCCGCGAACATGTTCACCGGGGCCGCGAGCCCCACGTTGCTAAGGCTCCTCGCTGATCAGGAGGCTGAGAATGCGCTTCTCGAACAGAGGCTGAGCGCTCAGGCAACCAGCCGGCCAGCCGCTACCATCCCCCTGCATCCGGATCTGCACCGCCTATTCAGGGAGAAGATCGCCGAGCAGCGCGAGGCTCTGGACGAAGAAACCATCCACGGCGGAGCCGGAGAGATCCTGTCGATGC
>NZ_JAUUDS010000012.1 GCF_030678875.1 Sphingomonas aurea
GCCCCCTCCTTCGAGAAGACCCGCGATCTGGTTTTCGGCGACCGCTGCAAGAACCATCCGGTCCATCGCTGCGGTGAGAGGGCCTATATGGGGCGGTCTTTTGCCCGTCAAATGCTTTTTTGCGTTTTTGTTGCGGTGCGAGTGATTATTCGTGTCGGTCAGGAACCCGGCGGTGTTGCCGGCGCTTCCCCTGATCGCCGTGGCGCACCTGCTGCGGCGCGGGACATCCCAGGAGCATGACGATGGGCGAGCGGCGGTGCGACGTGGCGGTGATCGGCGCCGGGACGGCAGGGCTGAAAGCCTATAAGGCGGCAACTGCCCGTGGTGCCGATGTGCTGCTGATCGAGCGCGGCGAGGGCGGATCAACCTGTACCCGTGTCGGCTGCATGCCTTCCAAGCTGCTGCTCGCCGCCGGCAACGCCGCTGCCGCCGGACGTCGCGCATCGACGTTCGGAGTCCATGCCGAGCCGGTCGTCGATGGCGAGGCGGTGCTCCGCCGCCTGCGCGCCGAACGCGACCGGTTCGTCCGCTCGGTCCTCGACGAGTATCACGCCATTCCTGCCGAACGCCGCCTGCACGGCGAGGCCCGCTTCACCGGGCCGGACACCCTGTCGGTCGGCGATACCATCGTTCATGCCGGCGCGATCGTCATCGCCACCGGCGCCACGCCGACCATTCCCGACAGCCTTGCGCCTGTCCGCGACCGCGTTCGCACACACGATACCATCTTCGAGATCGAAGCCCTCCCCGCCCGCCTCGCCGTACTAGGGGCAGGGCCGGTCGGGATCGAACTGGCCCAAGCCTTTGCCCGGCTCGGCTGCACCGTGACCGTGATCGACGACGGCGATTCGATTGGCGCGTTGGCCGACCCCGAATCCGGTAAGGCCGCGATCGCGGCACTGGCGGCGGAAGTCGACCTGCGACTCGGCGTCGAGGTGACCGCCAGCCCTGTCGAGGGCGGCGCCCGGCTCCAGTGGACCGGCAAGAGCGAGGGCGCGGTGACGGTGGACATGATCCTCGCGGCGACCGGACGACCGCCGTCGCTCGACTCGCTGAACCTCGCGGCGACCGGACTGGACCTGGACGATCACGGCGTTCCGCTGTTCGACCGGGCTTCGCGACGCTGCGGATCGTCCTCGATCTTCATCGCCGGCGACGTCGGCGTATGGCGCCCGGTGCTGCACGAGGCGGCGCGCGGCGGGCACATCGCCGGCCAGGTCGCGGCAGGCGGCGAGGCGTCGCGAGTGCTCCCGAACCTCGCCATGACCTTTACCGAGCCGAACCTGGTAGAGGTCGGCTGCGCCTTCGCCGATCTGCCCGATGGCCATCGCATCGGCCAGACGATGATGTGCGATAATGGGCGCGCGACGATCGAGGCGCAGGCATTGGGCCTGGTCCGGCTCTATGGCGATGCGACGGGCAGGCTGATCGGCGCCTCGATCGTGGCGCATGGCGGCGAGCATCTGGGGCAGCTGGTCGCGCTCGGCATCGATCGCGGAATCAGCGCCGCCGATTTCGCCGACCAGGCCTGGTATCATCCGACCGTCGAGGAGGCGCTGCAGTCCGCCGCGCGCGATCTGGCCGGGATCGCGGACTGATCCCGTTCAGAAGAACCGGTCGATCACGCTGCGTGCGAGCCGCGCCGGACGCAAAGTCGCGGCATCGAGGCAGCACCAGCTGGAGCGCACCTCGGCCAGCACTTCCTCGCCGCGGCGAATAATCGTCTCGTAGAAGGCGCGCGCGCCCTGCACCTTTTCCAGTACCACCGTGGCGATAACCTCGTCGTCGAGGAAGGCGGGCTTGCGATAAGTGATCTCGTGGCGGAGCGCGACCCACAGGTGCTCGGCCACCGCCTCGGCCGGCGCGAGCTTCTGCCAGTGGCTGACGACCGCGTCCTGCACCCATTTCAAGTAGCTGGCATTGTTGACATGCCCCATGAAGTCGATGTCCGCGGGATCGACCGCGATCGCGAATTGATGGGGAAGCGCCGCCATGCGGTGCAGCATAGCATGTCCGCCAGCGGCCTCCTAACACCAATGTCAGCAGACCTCGGCGCGCAATTATGATCCACGTCAAGGGAACGTCCGCGTCGTCACCTCGTTCGGCAAGATAGGGCCAGAACGGGAGTAAGGCCATCAAGGGGTTCTCGACCCGCTGCTGTCGTGCAGTGGGCATCATCATGCTCGCAGCCGCCGTGTCGGCGTGCAACCGCCACCAATCCGCGCTCGCCCCGTTCGGCGAGGAAGCGGCGAGTACGCGCGCGCTCACCATCGTCCTGCTGGTCGGTGCGGTCGTCATCGCCGCCCTCGTCGCCGGGCTGATGCAGCACGCGATCCGCACGCCGGGCGGGCGGCTGACGCATCGGCAGGGTATGCGGCTGGTGCTGTGGCTGGGGGCGATCGTGCCGACCGTGACGCTGTTCGCGCTGCTCGCCGCGTCGCTGCCGCTGATGCGACCGGCACCGGTATCGGCCGCCGACCTGCGTGTCCGGGTGGAGGGCGAGCAGTTCTGGTGGCGCGTCGCCTATGCCGCGCCGGGTACCTCGCCGGTGATCGCCGCCAACGAGATCCGGCTGCCGGTCGGCCGCACCACCATGTTCGAGCTGGACGGGGGCGACGTGATCCACAGCTTCTGGATCCCCGGCCTTGCCGGCAAGATGGATATGATCCCCGGCCGCACCAACACGCTGGTCGCCCGTCCGACCAAGGCGGGACGCTATCGCGGGGTGTGCACCGAGTTCTGCGGGTTGAGCCATGCGCTGATGGCGTTCGACGTGATCGCGATGGAGCCGGCCGCGTTCGACGCCTGGCTGACTGCACAACGCCGCCCTGCTCCGCCACCCGCCGGCCGCGGCGCCGCCCTGTTCGCGCGCTACGGCTGTGGCGGCTGCCACAGCATCCGCGGTGTGGGGCCGGACAGCGCGATCGGCCCCGACCTGACCCATATCGGCAGCCGCCGGACGCTCGCCGCCGGCATCTTGCCGATGACGACCGCCAACCTCGCCGGCTTCATCCGCGATCCGGGCAGCACGAAGCCGGGCGTCCGCATGCCCGCCTTCCCGCATATGTCCGACGCCGACGCGGTGCAAATCGCGCGCTATCTTGAAGGCCTGAAATGAGCGCGTCCGCCCCCTCCTCGCCCGACGCCCTCTACGCGCAGGACCGTACCGACCAGAACGATCCGGCGATCCGCGCCGCGCAGGAGGAGCGGCTGCGTGCGGTGTGGAAGCCGCCCTCGGGCCTGTTCCTTCGCTGGACCGACGTGAACAACAACCGGGTCGGCGTGTGGTACACGCTGACCGCTTTCGGCTTCATGCTGTTCGCAGGCATCCTCGCGCTCATCATGCGCGCGCAGCTGGCGGTGCCCGACAACGATCTCGTCTCTGCCAACACCTTCAACCAGCTGTTCACGCTGCACGGCTCGACGATGATGTTCCTGTTCGCCGTCCCGATGTTCGAGGCGGTGTCGATCATCCTGCTGCCGCAGCTGCTCGGCGCGCGCGACCTGCCCTTTCCGCGGCTGTCGGCGTTCGGATACTGGAGCTTCCTGATCGGCGGGGTCTTCGTGACCGGATCGATCTTCTTCGATGCCGCGCCCGATGGCGGCTGGTTCATGTATCCGCCGCTGACCACCCGTACCGACCTGTCCGGCCTCGGCGCCGACATCTGGATGCTGGGGCTATCCTTCATCGAGGTGTCGTCGGTCGCCGCCGCGGTCGAGCTGATCGTCGGCGTGCTGAAGTGTCGCCCGCCGGGCATGCGGCTGAACCTGATGCCGCTCTATGCATGGTACATCCTGGTCGTGGCGGTGATGATCCTGTTCGCCTTCCCGCCACTGATCGCGGGCGATGTGCTGTTCGAGATGGAGCGCCTGCTCGGCTGGCCCTTCTTCGATGCGGCGAAGGGCGGCGATCCGCTCCTGTGGCAGCACCTGTTCTGGATCTTCGGCCATCCGGAAGTCTATATCGTCTTCCTGCCGTCGATCGCGCTGTTCGCGATGCTGATCCCGACCTTCGCGCAGCGGCACCTGCTGGGCTATCCGTGGATCGTGCTGGCGGCGGTCGGCACCGCCTTCCTGTCGTTCGGCCTGTGGGTCCACCACATGTTCGCGACCGGCCTGCCCAAGATCAGCCTGGCCTTCTTTTCAGCGGCATCCGAAGCGGTGGCGATCCCCACCGGGGTCCAGATCTTCGCCTTCATCGCGACCCTGTGGGCGGGCAAGGTGAAATGGGCGACGCCGCTTCTCTATGCAGTCGGCAGTCTCGCTATCTTCACCATCGGCGGGCTGACTGGGGTGATGGTGGCCGTGGCGCCGTTCGACTGGCAGGCGCACGACACCTATTTCATCGTCGCGCACCTCCATTACGTGCTGATCGGCGGCACGCTGCTGCCGCTGTTCGGCGGCCTCTATTATTACTGGCCGCTGGTGACGGGGAAGAAGCTGTCCGACCGGATCGGCCGCAGCGCATTTTGGGTCATGTTCGTCGGCGCCAACCTCGCCTTCTTCCCCATGCACCTGTCGGGGCTGGAGGGGATGCCGCGCCGCGTCTTCACCTATCCGGCCGAACTGGGGATCGGCGGCCTCAACCTGGCCTCGACGCTCGGCGCCTTCCTGTTCGCGGCGGGCGTGCTGATGATCTGCATCGACCTGTGCCTGTCGCCGACACGGCCCAAGGCGGCGCGAAACCCATGGCACGCCGGCACGCTGGAATGGCTCGCCATGCCCGAGGACGAGGACTGGGGCGTCCGCTCCGTGCCGCTGATCGAGAGCCGCTACCCGATCTGGGACCAGCCCGGCTTCGTCCAGAAGGTCGACGAGGGCCGCTACTTCCTGCCCGATGCCGAGGAGATGCGGCGCGAGACGATCATCACGTCGGTGATCGACGCCCGCCCGATCCAGGTCGCGCGCCTCGGCACGCCCAGCGTCATCCCGATGATAACCGCCGTGGCGCTCGGCAGCGTGTTCATCCTGACCACCTATCACCTCTACTGGTGGGCGCTGGCCGGCGCGATCGCGACGCTCGCCTGCGTCCTTACCTGGCTGTGGACCGGCACCGCCGAGATCCCGGAAAAGCCGGAAAAGCCGATCGGCCACGGCATCACCGTGCCGCTCTACTTGTCCGGCCCCTCGGCGTCGGGCTGGTGGGCGATGTTCATCACCATGATGGCCGATGCCACCGCCTTTTCCGGCCTCGTCTTCGGCTATTACTTCTTCTGGACGATCCATCCCGATTTCCCGCCCGCCGACATGCCCGATCCGGGTGTGTTCTGGCCGATGGCCGCGCTCGGCCTGACCGTGATCGGCTGGGCCGCGACGGTCGCCGCGCGCGAGATCCATGCCCGGGGGCAGGTGTCCGCCGCCCGCGCGCTGCTGGTGCTGGCGATCGCGGTGACGCTCGCCAGCCTAGCCGCCGGTCTGGCCGGCCCCTGGGCTGCGGGCATGCAGCCCAAGACCCATGTCTATCCCGCGATCGTCTGGACGCTGGCGATCTGGACCAGCGCCCATGCCGGCATCGGCGCGATCTGCCAGTCCTACACGCTTGCTCGCAGCCTGGGCGGCAAGATGACCCCCGCCTATGATGCCGACGTCCGCAACATCTCGGTCTACATGCACTTCCTGCTGTTCACCGCGATCGTTACCTACCTGACGATCGGCCTGTTCCCGCTGGCATCGGGGGGAGCGGCGGCATGAGCAAGCGCCTGAAGCACCGCATCCGCCGCCTCGACGTCTCCTTGTGGACGCTGATCGTCCCGCCGACGGTGTGGGCGGTGCATTTCCTCTTCTCGTACCTCTGGGCCGCGCTCAACTGCGCCAAGGTCGGCGAGTTCGCGAAATTCCCCACCCTGTTCGCGGTCGGCACGGTGCTGGCGCTGCTCGTGATTGCGGCGGCGGGCGTCATCGCCTGGATCCAGTCGCGCATGCCCGGCGACGATCCCCCACACGAGAGCGGCACCGACGTCGACCGGCTGCGCTTCATCGCGACCTCGACCCTGCTGCTGGCCGGGCTCAGCTTCGTCGCGGTGATCTTCACCGCCACCCCCGTCCTGTTCCTGACGGACTGCCGGTGAAGCGCGCAGGCGCCATCCTCGGCCTCGCGCTGCTGCCGCTCGGCTGGGCGGCGGCGGCCGGGGGCGGGATGACCGGGCATATGGTTGGACACATGCTGGCGGTCGCCGTCGCCGCGCCGCTACTCGCCTGGGGACTGATCGACGGACCGCTCGACCTTGCCCGCCGTGCGCCGCGCCTCGCCCGGCCAATGCCGGCGATGGTCGTCGAGCTGGCGGTGGTGTGGGGCTGGCACCTGCCCGCCGCCCGCGCGCTGGCCGATGCCGGCGGCGTCGCGCTGGTCGTCGAGCAGGCGATGTTCCTTGCCGCCGGCCTGCTCCTCTGGGCCTCGGTGCTCGGCACCGGGCCAGAGCGTCGCGCGAGCGGGGTCGGCGCGCTCCTCCTCACCTCGATGCACATGACGCTGCTCGGCGCGCTGATCGGCCTCGCCCCCAGACCGCTCTATGCCCATGGCGACCACGCGCTAGCCGACCAGCAGTTGGGCGGCGTCGTCATGCTGATGGTCGGTGCCGCCAGCTATTTCCTCGGCGGCCTGGCAATGCTGGCGACGCTGCTGCGCCAGCGGGGAGCAACCGCATGACCATCCGCATCACCTGGGCGCGCGCCGTCGCCGCCATCGTCGGCCTCGCCGCTGCCGGGCTCCTGTTCGCCTGGTCGGGGGTGTTCAACATCGCCGCGTCGTCGGGTCACTGGCCGATCACCGACTGGTTCCTGCACTGGACGATGCGCAACTCGGTCCGCACCCACGCAGCCTTCTCCGCGCCGGACGACCCGACGGCACGGCAGGAGCTGGTCAGCGCCGCCGGCCATTTCGACGCCTCCTGCGCGGTCTGCCACGGCGCGCCCGGCCGCCGGCCCTCGACGGTGATGCAGGCCGCCACGCCCCCTGCCCCCGACTTGGCGATTAACGCGCGCCAGTGGAGCGACAGGCAGATTTTCTGGATCCTCCAGCACGGCGTCAAATATACCGGCATGCCCGCCTGGGCGGTGCAGGACCGGCCAGACGAGGTCCGCCGCATGACCGCCTTCGTCCGCCGCCTGCCCGGTATGACCCCGGCCACGTATCGCCAGTTGACCGGCGACACCGCCGGTCCGGCGCTCGCCAGCTGCACCGGCTGCCACGGCACCGACGGGCGCGGCCGCGGCCAGCCCGACATTCCGGTGCTCGGCGGCCAGCACCCCGCCTATCTTCTCGCCAGCCTGAAGGGCTATGCCGCCGGCACCCGTCACAGCGCGGTGATGGGCAACGCCGCCGCGATCCTCGACGAGGCGGAGATGCGCGGACTCGCCCGCCACTTCTCCGCCCTGCCAGGCCTGGGCACCGCCGTCCCGACCGGGGACGCCGCAGCCCGCACGATCGTCGAGCACGGCCTGCCCGACAGGCAGCTCCCCGCCTGCGCCAGCTGCCATGCGCCGGGCAAAGGCTATCCCGTCCTCGCCGGGCAGCGCGCCACCTATATCGCCCAGCGCCTGCGCCAGTGGCGCGGCGAGAAGGAGGTGGTCGACGCGCGCAAGAGCCAGGCGACCATGCCCGTCATCGCCCGTCGCATTCCCGAGGAGATGATCGATCCCCTCGCCCGCTATCTGGCCGGCGAAGCACGATAGCGCCCGTCGCCTCCCCTCCCTATGTGTCGGTGATGAGCATTCCATCATGAGCGTCGCCTTTCGCCGTGAGAGCGACGAGGAGCATCTCGAACCCAAGTTCGAGCTGCCGATCCCGCCCGGTCCCAACCTGGTCACCGCTGCCGGCCCCGCGCTGCTCGCCGCGCGGGTCGCGGCGCTGGAGGCGCAGATCGACGCCGCCGCAGAGGACGATCGCGAGCCGCTGCGCCGCGACCTTCGCTATTGGAACACCCGCGCCGCGACCGCCGAGGTCGTCGGCCCGCCCGCCGACGACACGGTCGGGATCGGCAGCCGCGTGACGTTCCGCCTCAACGGCCAGACCCGCACCGTCACCATCGTCGGGCATGATGAGGCGGACGCCGACGCCCGCATCGCCTATGCCGCCCCCCTCGCCCGCGCGCTGATCGGCACGGGCGCCGGCGACCTCGCGGATTTCCAGAGCCGCGCGGACGCGATCGAGATCCTGTCGGTGGAGAACGACTGATGGCAGAGAAGTTCGAACGGCACCGCCAGCCCTGGACCCAGGACGAGATCCAGAAGCTCCACACCCTCGCCAAGAAGGGCATGGCGCTGAAGGCAATCTCCAAAGCGATGACCCGCAGCGAGGAATCGATCAAGACCCGCGCCAAGGAAGACGGGCTGTCGATCGCCAAGCTGCGGTAAGCCCCTCTAAAATCCTCTCCGTTCGCGGGGAGGATTTCACGGACTCACCCATGACCCACGACGCGATCATCCTCGGCGCCGGTGCCGCCGGCCTGATGTGCGCCGCCACCACCGGCCAGCGCGGGCGGCGGGTGCTGCTCGTCGATCATGCGCCAGAGGTGGGCCGCAAGATCGTCATCTCCGGCGGCGGGCGATGCAACTTCACCAATGTCGATGCGGCGCCCGACCGCTACATCTCCGCCAACCCACATTTCGCCAAGTCCGCGCTCGGCCGCTACACCGCCGCCGATTTCATCGCGCTGGTCGACGCCCATGGTATCGCCTGGCACGAGAAGACGCTCGGCCAGCTGTTCTGCGACGGCAGCGCCCGCCAGATCGTCGCGATGCTGCTCGACGAGTGCGCGAAGGGCCAGGTCGACCTCGCGCTCGGCCACGCCGCCGAGGTGGAGCATGACGGCATCGGCTTCCGCGTGACGATCGGCGAGCGCATCGCCACCGCGCCGAAGCTGGTGATCGCGACCGGCGGCCCCTCGATCCCGAAACTCGGCGCCACCGATTTCGCCTATCGCCTCGCCCGCCGCTTCGGGCTGAAGCTGGTCGAGCCGCGTCCGGCGCTCGTCCCGCTGACGCTCGGCCCCGATGAGGCGCTGTTCCGCGAACTGTCCGGCGTCGCGACAGAGGTGGTGGCGACGGCCGCCGGTCCCGGCTTCCGCGAGGCGGCACTCTTCACCCATCGCGGCCTGTCCGGCCCCGCCATCCTCCAGGCGTCCTCCTACTGGCGGCACGGCGAGGCGGTCGCGATCGACTTCGCGCCCGGCCGCTCGCCCGACTGGCTGGTCGAGGCCAAGCGCAGCAACCCGCGCGCCGGTATCCGCCGCATGCTCGACCTGCCCGACCGCCTCTCGGAGGCGCTCGCCGCAAAGCTCGGCATCGCCGCCGAACTCGGCAATGTCCCCGACCGGACCCTGCGCGACGCCGCCGCCCGGCTGAAGGCGTGGCCGTTCCGTCCCAACGGTACCGAGGGCTATGCCAAGGCGGAGGTGACCGTCGGCGGCATCAGCACCGCCGAGCTTTCCTCGCGCACGATGGAGGTGAAGAAGATGCCCGGCCTCCACGCCATCGGCGAGGCGGTCGACGTGACCGGCTGGCTGGGCGGCTATAATTTTCAGTGGGCGTGGGCGAGCGGATGGGCTACGGGCCAGGCCATCTGACACGAGTTGCGCGACACATGGGCCGGAAGAGCTGGCTGAACCGCCGCGCCGTCACCATCTTGGAACGCCATGCTACCCGAACATCTTCCCACCCCGCTCGCCGAGGCGCTGGCCGCGCGCGGCTATGACACCCTCACCCCCGTCCAGGCATCGGTCGTCGCGCCCGAGGCGATCGGCCGCGACCTGCTCGTCTCCGCCCAGACGGGCTCCGGCAAGACCGTCGCCTTCGGCCTCGCCATGGCCGGCGAGCTGTTCGAGGGCGGCACCCTGCCGCCGCCGGCCAGGCCGCTCGCGCTGGTCATCGCCCCCACCCGCGAGCTGGCATTGCAGGTCAGTCGCGAGCTGGCATGGCTCTACGCCGGCGCCCGCGTCGCCACCTGCGTTGGCGGCATGGACGCCAGCCGCGAGCGCCGCGCTTTGCGCGAGGGCACGCACATCGTCGTCGGCACGCCGGGCCGCCTGCGCGACCATCTGGAGCGTGGCGCGCTCGACCTGTCGAGCCTGAAGGCCGCCGTCCTCGACGAGGCCGACGAGATGCTCGACATGGGCTTCCGCGAGGATCTCGAGCAGCTGCTCGACGCGACTGCGGCCGAGCGCCGCACGCTCCTCTTCTCCGCTACCCTGCCCCGCCCGATCGTTGCGCTGGCGCGCACCTATCAGCGCGACGCGCTCCGCATCTCGACGGTCGGCGAGGATCGCGGGCACGGCGACATCGAGTATCAGGCGCTCGCCGTCTCCCCGTCCGACATCGAACATGCGGTCGTGAACCTGCTCCGCTTCCACGAGGCGGAGACGGCGATGCTGTTCTGCGCCACCCGCGACAATGTCCGCCACCTCCACGCCAGCCTGGTCGAGCGCGGCTTCGCCGCCGTCGCGCTGTCCGGCGAGCATTCGCAGAACGAGCGCAACCAGGCGCTCCAGGCGCTGCGCGACGGTCGCGCTCGCGTCTGCGTAGCGACCGACGTCGCCGCGCGCGGCATCGACCTGCCCGGCCTGTCGCTGGTCGTCCATGTCGAGCTGCCCCGCGATGCCGAGACGCTCCAGCACCGCTCGGGCCGCACTGGCCGCGCTGGCCGCAAGGGTACCGCGATCCTCGTCGTCCCCTATCCCAAGCGCCGCCGCGTCGACATGATGCTCCGCTCCGCCCGCATCGCGGTCGAGTGGCGCCCGGTCCCCTCGGCCGAGGACATCCGCACTGCCGACCGCGAGCGGCTGCTGACCCGGCTCGCCGAGCCGGTCGAACTGGACGACGAGGACCGCGCGCTGGGCAACCGCCTGCTCGAGAGCAAGTCGCCCGAGGAGGTCGCGGCGATGCTGGTCCGCGCACTCCGCGCCTCGATGCCCGCGCCCGAGGAGATGGCGGAGGCGTCGTCCGAGCCGCAGCGGCGCGAGAGCGTCCACCGCCCCGGCTTCGACGACACCGTCTGGTTCCGCATGGACATCGGCCGCCGCCACAATGCCGACCCGCGCTGGCTGCTGCCGCTGATCTGCCGCCGCGGCCATGTCACCCGCGACGAGATCGGCGCGATTCGTATCGGTCCGGTCGAGACCTTCGTCCAGATCCCGCGCGCCGCCGCTGCGAAGTTCGCCGCCGCGGTCCAGCGCACCGGTGCTGTCGACAATGACGAGAGCGGCATTACCATCACCCCGGCGGAGGGTGGCCCGCCGCCACAGGGCGGCGGCGCGGGCGGCGGCAGCCGCAGCCCCGGCGGCGGCGGTCGGCCGCGCATGGGCAATGCCGGCGTCCGCCCGATGCAGGGCAAGCCCCGCTATCAGGCGCGACCCACCCGCCCCAAGCGCTGATTGTCGCGGACGACGGCACGCGATAGGCGGTGGGCGAAACGGATTGGAGACGGGGCATGGCGGGGGCTGAAGGCACGGGCGGCGACTTCGTCGTCGGGATCGGCGGCACCACCCTGCCAGGCTCCTCGACCGAGCGGGCGGTGGCGCACACCCTGTCGGTGATCGAGGCGGCGGGCATTCCGACGGTGATGTTCGACGGCGCCGCCCTCGCCCGCCTGCCGCTCTACGTGCCCGGCGCCAGCGATCGCACGCCGGAGGAACAGGCGTTCGTCGCCGCCATCCGCCGCGCCACCGGCGTGGTGATCGCATCGCCCGGCTATCACGGCTCGATTTCCGGACTGGTCAAGAACGCGCTCGATCTGGTCGAGGAGACGTCGGGCGACGCCCGCCCCTATTTTGCCGGCATGCCGGTCGGGCTGATGGCCACCGCCTATGGCTGGCAGGCGACCGGCAGCACCATCGCCGCGCTTCGATCGATCGCCCACGCGCTGCGCGGCTGGCCGACGCCCTTCGCCGCCGCGATCAACAGCCAGGCCACCCGGTTCGACGCCGATGGCGGCTGCAACGACCCCGCCGTCCTCCGCCAACTAGGCATCATCGCCGACCAGATGATCGGCTTTCTCCGCCCGAGCCCGCGCCGCTGATTGCCGTTGACGCCACCCCGCCCCCCGTGCCACTTGGCGCGCACCGCGGGTGTAGCTCAATGGTAGAGCAGAAGCTTCCCAAGCTTACGACGAGGGTTCGATTCCCTTCACCCGCTCCAGCCTTGCAGCCAGCGGCAATCCCTCGTTGCTGTGATGCCGCTTAGCCCTGTCGGGGCTGCGCTTGGGCTCAACTCCCGTCACCCGCTTCAGCGATAGCGTCCGCCGATCGGCACGGACCAGCACGCCTGAAGATCCATGCCCGCACGCGACACGCCTTCTCCACCGGTCGCGGCCGACCCCAGCTATGGTCGCGCAAGAACGACATCCGTCGTGCACAGATTATGCGAGATGCGAGAGCTCGACCCCAACGCCGACATCGGGCCTAGTTTAGCCCGGATCACCGATCAGGAATGGTGGAGCCGAGGGGGATCGAACCCCTGACCTTCGCAATGCCATTGCGACGCTCTCCCAGCTGAGCTACGGCCCCATTCCTCTCGGGAGGCGGCTCCACTAGCGAGCCGCTTCGACCTTGGCAAGCGGCGTTTCGCGCCGCCTGCCACAGATCGTCAAATCATTGGTTTCGATCAGTGCTCGTCGTCGTTGGTGGGCGCTTCCACGCCCAGATCATCGTCGCCGCCCAGATCGACCTCGTCATCGGCCGAGGGCTCTTCGTCCTCGCCGGTGATCGCCTCGATATCCTCGTCGTCGCCTTCCAGATCCTGGTCGGGCTTCTGCTGGTCGGGCTTGGCCACCTCGAAGGGCAGCGGCTGCTTCGACTTCAGGATCGGCTCGGGCTCCCACGCATACCCGCAATTGATGCAGGTGACGGGCTCGTCCTTCTCGAGATCGTAGAAACGCGTCGCGCATTTCGGGCACGTACGCTTCGTGCCCCATTCCGGCTTAATCATGCCGTCTCGTGCCTTTCGGAATTGGGATTCGCGAGGAGAAGCAGGCTCCTCCACGAAAAGTGGGCGTGCCTTGCCATACGACAACCCTGCTGTCAAAGCGCCGGGCCGATGACCCACCATGCCCCTTCCCAGCCGCTGACGATCGAGGCGCGCGGGCCGCTCGTCGGCCGCATCGCGGTGCCCGGCGACAAGTCGATCAGCCACCGCTCGCTGATGCTGTCGGCGCTGGCGGTCGGCGAGAGCCGGATCGAGGGGCTGCTGGAGGGGGAGGACGTGCTCGCCACCGCCGCTGCCCTTCGTGCCATGGGCGCGACCATCGTCAAGGAACCCGCCGTCGCTGGCGGCGGTGGGCGCGCGATGGGTACGGCGGCCCCGCGCGGCGAGGATGCGGTCTGGCGGGTCCACGGCGTCGGCGTCGGCGGGTTGATGCAGCCGGCGCAGGCGCTGGACATGGGCAATAGCGGCACCTCGACGCGGCTGCTGATGGGGCTGGTCGCCAGCCATCCGATCACCGCGACCTTCACCGGCGACGCTTCGCTGTCCGGTCGACCGATGGGGCGCGTGATCGAGCCGCTGGCGAGGATGGGGGCCGACATCACCGCGAGCCCTGGTTCCGAAGGCAAGGGCGGACGCCTGCCGCTGATGCTGCGCGGGCTCTGCCCGGCGGTGCCGATCGAATATACGCTGCCGGTCGCCTCGGCGCAGGTGAAGTCCGCGATCCTGCTCGCCGGGCTCAACACGCCGGGCGTCACCCGGGTGATCGAGCCGGTCGCGACCCGCGACCATTCGGAACGGATGCTCGCCGGCTTCGGTGCTACCATAACCGTCGAAGACTCCCCCGCCGGCAAGGTCATCGCGATCCACGGGGAGGCGGAGCTGAAGCCGCAGCACATCGTCGTGCCGGGCGATCCCTCGTCGGCGGCCTTCTGGCTGGTCGCGGCATCGGTGGTGCCGGGGTCGGACGTGGTGGTCGCCAATGTCGGCCTGAACCCGACCCGCACCGGACTGATCGCGGCGTTGCGCATGATGGGGGCCGATATCGTCGAGCTGGACCCGCGCGTCGTCGGCGGTGAGCCGGTCGCCGACCTGCGCGTCCGCCACGCGCCGCTTTCGGCGATCGAGGTACCCCCCGACCTCGCCCCCAGCATGATCGACGAATATCCCGCACTGTTCGTCGCCGCTGCCTTCGCCGCGGGGCGGACGGTCGCGCGCGGCGCGCACGAGCTGCGGGTCAAGGAATCGGACCGCATCGCCGCAATGGCCGCCGCGCTCGGCGCGTGCGGTGTTCCGCTGGAGGAGCATGAGGACGGCATGACCGTCACCGGCAGCAGCGGCGAGGCGATCCCCGGCGGTGCGACCATTGCCTCGCTGCTCGACCACCGGATCGCGATGAGCATGACCGTCGCCGGGCTCCATGCCCGCCGCCCGGTAACGATCGACGACGTCGCACCGGTGGCGACCAGCTACCCGACCTTCTTCACCTCGCTCGACGCGCTGACCGGACGCGCCGCGTGATTATCGCGGTCGACGGTCCGGCGGCGAGCGGCAAAGGCACGATCGCGCGCGCGCTGGCGCGGCACTATGGCCTGCCGCATCTCGATACCGGGCTGCTCTATCGGGCGGTGGCGCTGACCGTGGAGCGGCTGGGGCTCGATCCGTCGCGGGAGGCGGACGCGGTCGCGGCCTGCGACTTCGACGAGCGCGTGCTCGCCGACCCGCTGCTGCGCAGTGACGCGGTTGGGCAGCGTGCCTCGATCGTCTCGGCGCATCCGCTGGTCCGCGCCTCGCTGCTCCAGCGCCAGCGGCGATTCGCGGCGCAACCGGGCGGCGCCGTGCTCGACGGACGTGACATCGGCACGGTAATCGCGCCCGACGCGACCGCGAAGCTGTTCGTGAAGGCGGCGGCACAGGTCCGCGCCCGGCGGCGCCACGCAGAGCTGCAGGCAACCGGATCGTCGATCGGCCTCGACCAGGTGCTTGCCGATATCCGCGCCCGCGATGCCCGCGATGAAGGGCGTGCCGCCGCACCGCTGGTCCAGGCCGCCGACGCAGCGCCGCTGGACACCAGCAACCTGTCGATCGAGGCGTCGGTGCAGCGCGCGATCGAGATGGTCGAGGCGCAGCGCAACCGGGGCGTTCGTTAACAACCGGACTTTAATCCCACCTGTTCCATGTCGGGAAATGACGCCGCGACGATTCCGTTGCGGTGCGACCGACGCCCAGCCAATTAGTCCGCGAACAGGGGACATTTATGAACAAGTTTCTTCACATCGGGCTTGCCGCCAGTGCACTGATCGCCGCCGCGCCGGCGTCCGCGGCGGACTTCGTGTTCGATACGGTCACGGCCGGCAAGGTCGCCGGTTCGGGCAACGGCAACTCCTTCACCTACACCGCGACCAGCGGCAAGGAAGTGCTGAGCGTCAAGGCGACCGCATGGTCGTTGGGGTTCGACGGCAAGTACACCGCCTCCGAGCTGGCGTCCTGGGGCACCAACGGGCTTGGCGTCTATCAGCCGGGTGAGCGGACCGACGGCGCCTATCACCAGATCGACAACGTCAATGGCTGGGAATTCATCGTCCTGCAGTTCGACCGCGCGGTCACGCTGAACTCGGCGACGCTCAATCCCTATCAGCTGGCCGACCGCAGCTACACCGACTCGGATGCGTTCATCGGGTGGGACAACGTCGCCGGCGCCTGGAACCAGACGCTGACCAGCCAGTCGATCGGCGCGCTGACGCTCGACGGCTACTTCAACACCGACAACACCAAGTTCGCGACGAACAAGCAGACCACGAACCTGCCTGCCTCGATCACCGGCAACATGTGGGTGATCGGCGCGTCGGTGAACGGTCCGGACAATCTGAACGACGCCTTCAAGCTGGCACAGCTGACCGTCACCGCGGTGCCCGAGCCCGCCACCTGGGCGATGATGCTGGTCGGCTTCGGCATGGTCGGCGCGGCAGCGCGATACCGCCGCCGCAAGGCGGTCGCCGCGATCGCCTGACACCAGCCTTCCCGGATGGGAAGTGCACGAACCGAGCCGGCGGACCGAGATTGCGGTCCGCCGGCTTTTTCGTTATAGGCGCGCCATCCGGCGGGCAGGCGCCCGCGGAGGTCGGCGCGGGACTTCGTGTTCACGCGCCCTTTTCGCTTCGCCCAACAGCATGGCGTCCTGATCCTCCGCAGCGCCCGTACGATGGATGCTGCGGGCGGCATGGGGCCGGCGCGGCGTTTTGGCCAAGACCAGCGGAACCAACCGCTTGGCCGGAAACAACGACCGAGGAACTCTTCTTTCTATGGCTACCCAGGTACAGCCCACCCGCGACGATTTCGCGGCGATGCTCGATGACATGTTCGGCGGCGCCGACAGCTTCGAGGGTCGCGTCGTCCACGGCACCGTCACCGCGATCGAGAACGACATGGCCGTCATCGACGTCGGCCTGAAGTCGGAAGGCCGCGTGCCGCTGCGCGAGTTCGCCCCCGCCCCCGGCCAGAAGGCCGAGCTGAAGGTCGGCGACGAGGTCGAGGTCTATGTCGACCGCGTCGAGAACATGCACGGCGAAGCGATGCTGTCGCGCGACCGCGCCCGCCGCGAGGCCGCGTGGGACAAGCTGGAGCTGGAATTCTCGAAGTCGGCCCGCGTCGAGGGCACGATCTTCGGCCGCGTGAAGGGGGGCTTCACCGTCGACCTGTCGGGTGCCGTGGCTTTCCTGCCGGGTAGCCAGGTCGATATTCGTCCGGTCCGTGACGTTACGCCGCTGATGGACATCCCGCAGCCGTTCCAGATCCTGAAGATGGACCGCAAGCGCGGCAACATCGTCGTGTCGCGTCGCGCCGTGCTGGAAGAGACCCGCGCCGAGCAGCGTTCGGGCCTGATCCAGTCGCTGCACGAGGGCCAGATCATCGACGGCGTCGTCAAGAACATCACCGATTACGGTGCGTTCGTCGACCTGGGAGGCATCGACGGCCTGCTGCACGTTACCGACCTGAGCTACAAGCGCGTCAATCACCCGTCCGAGATGATCAACATCGGCGACACGGTGAAGGTGCAGATCATCCGCATCAACAAGGACACGCAGCGTATCTCGCTGGGCATGAAGCAGCTCGAGAGCGATCCGTGGGACGGTGCGAGCGCGAAGTACCCGGTCGGCGCCAAGCTGTCGGGCCGCGTCACCAACATCACCGAATATGGTGCGTTCGTCGAGCTGGAGGCCGGCATCGAGGGCCTGGTCCATGTGTCGGAGATGTCCTGGACCAAGAAGAACGTCCATCCGGGCAAGATCGTCTCGACCAGCCAGGAAGTCGACGTCGTCGTGCTCGAGGTCGATCAGGAGAAGCGTCGCATCTCGCTGGGCCTGAAGCAGGCGCAGGCCAATCCGTGGGAGGCTTTCCTGGCGGCGCACCCCGTCGGCTCGACCGTCGAGGGCGAGGTCAAGAACGCGACCGAGTTCGGCCTGTTCATCGGCCTGGACAACGACGTGGACGGCATGGTTCACATGTCGGACATCGCCTGGGGCGTGTCGGGCGAGGACGCGCTGGCGCTGCACCGCAAGGGTGAGATGGTCCAGGCCGTCGTGCTCGACATCGACGCCGAGAAGGAGCGTATCTCGCTCGGCATGAAGCAGCTGGAGCGCGGCGGCCCGGTGGCCGGCGGCGTAGCGGCAGCGGGCGATCGCCTGAACAAGAACGCGATCGTCACCGTGACCGTGCTCGAGGTTCGCGACGCGGGCCTGGAAGTGCAGCAGGGCGACGATGGTGCGACCGGCTTCATCAAGCGCACCGACCTTGGCCGCGATCGCGACGAGCAGCGTCCGGAGCGGTTCCAGGTCGGCCAGAAGTTCGACGCGATGGTGACCGGCTTCGATCGTTCCAAGAAGCCGACCTTCTCGATCAAGGCGATGCAGATCGCCGAAGAGAAGCAGGCGGTGGCGCAGTATGGCTCGTCCGACTCGGGCGCGTCGCTGGGTGACATCCTTGGTGCCGCGCTCAAGGCACAGGGTGAGCAGACGAAGAAGTAAGAGAAATACGGCCGGGGTCAAAAACCCCGGCCGTTTCGTTACAATTCCGAAACAACGAAACTTATTGTAAGTTGACTTGGATCAACAACGGGATCACTGACCGCTTCGGGGAGTGTCCGTCGTGATTCGATCAGAACTGGTGCAGCAGATCTCGAGCCAACACCCGGCGCTCAGCGCGCGCGAAGTCGAGTCCATCGTATCGACCTTCTTCGACGAGATCGTCGAGCGACTTGCCAAGGGTGGTCGGGTCGAAATTCGCGGCTTCGGCGCCTTTTCGACGCGCAGCCGTGATGCACGCACCGGCCGCAATCCTCGCACCGGCCAGGCCGTGGACGTGGACGCCAAGCGCGTTCCCTATTTCAAGCCCGGCAAGGAAATGCGCGCGCGCCTGAACGTGTGATGCGCCGCGTCGGGATGATGCCGATCCGACCCGACTGACCGGACAGCCGTTCGGATACGCCATGCCAGAGCAAGTCGTGTTTCAGGCTGCCGCCATATGGGCACCCGTATTCGGGCAGAGCTCGACGACCAGCCCGCTCCAGGTCTTGGCCACCAGCCGCTCCCCTACCTGCTTCAGCGACACGTAACAGTCGCGCGTCGCTGCCGCGCGGGGCAACGACGCTCGCCAGCGTAGCGAACCGTCATCGTCCAGGCACATGATGTTGTGCAGCTTATCTTCCTTGGCGGTCGCCCAGAAGGTGAGGATGACCCGTGCCTTGTCGGTCAGCCTGATCGTTCGATAGGGCCTGTCCGCCTTCACCGTCATGACCCCACAATCCTCGCCTGTCCGGCCGGTCGTGCGCCGCCGGCGTCCGGCGGTCGTCGAGCGACTCCGCAAGGTCAAACGGCCGAAGTCGTCGGTGGTTTCCGAAAAATCCTGAAAAGACCGACCCATATCGGGACGGCCTTCTCACCACCCGGAAATCGGCCGGTTCAGCGTGCCAGCCGGCCGTCTTCGATTGCCCGCAGATCGAAAGGAAACAGGATTTCGGGATCGGGACGCTTGACGGTGTCGGCGATCTCCGGCGGCGCGACAGCGTGCAGGATATGGCGCATGATCGCCTTGCGCGCCGCCTTCTTGTGATCCGCACGCACGCAGTACCAGGGAGCGAGCGGCGTGTCGGTGCGGGTCAGCATCGTGTCGCGCGCAGCGGAATATTCCTCCCACTTGGTCTGCGCCACCGCATCCATGTCCGACACCTTGAGCGCCTTCAGGGGATCGGTGCGCCGCTGGTCGAGCCGTTCCTTCTGCTCGTCCTTCGATATGTCGAGCCATAGCTTGACCAGCCTGATACCGCTTTCGACCAGCATCCGTTCGAAATCGGGCGCGTCGCGCAGGAACTCGGCCTGCTCCGCCGCGGTGGAAAAGCCCATCACCACCTCTACCCCGGCCCGGTTATACCAGGACCGGTTGAAGATCACGAGTTCGCCCGCGGACGGCAGGTGCTGGACATAGCGCTGGAAATACCACTGCGTCCGCTCCCGATCGGACGGCTTGGGCAGGGCGACGACGCGGGTGGCGCGCACCGAAAGATGCTCGGTGATGCGCTTGATCGAGCCGTCCTTGCCGGCACCGTCACGCCCCTCCAGCACCAGCACGATCCGCTCGCCCGAGACGGCGGCGGCGGCCTGCATCCGCACCAGCGCCAGCTGCAGCGTTTCCAGATCCTCGTCCTTGTGGCTCATCCGCCGGCTCTCCGATGTTACGCCTGCGCAACGCATGGCAGGCGAAGAGGTCCCCCGCGATTGTCGCGGATCGGTAACGTGAACGACTTGTCATCGTCCCCGATCTGCAACGCTCGCGTCGCACGCCGGCCACATAGCGCCCGCGTCGGCGCCCTCAACCTGCGCCTCCGGGGGAAATTCTCATGAGCATCAACGACATGACCGTCGCCTATGACGATGGCGACATCGATACGAACACCAGCACCGCGCCCAGCCTGAACCAGCTGGTCGAAATCCGCTACTCGCGCCGTCAGACGCTGATGGGCGGCCTGTCGGCGATGACCACCGCGGTGTTCGGCAGCGCGCTGCTCGCCGGTTGCGGCGACGATGCGAGCGAGACGGCGGATCTGACCGTCACCGCCACCGCGTCCGGCGCCTCGGCCGCCGGGCGGCCCGTTACCCTGACCGGCACCGTCACCGGCACGCCCGAGAGCGTCAGCTGGTCGCAGGTGTCCGGCCCGACGGTTACGCTCGCCAATGCCAGCGGCAATGTCGCGACCTTCATCGCGCCGGCGGTCGCTACGGGAACCGAGCTGACCTTCCGCTTCACCGCGCTGAAGAACGGCCTCCCCGCCTCGGCCACGGCCTCGGTCACGGTCGGCGCGCCCGCCCTCGGCTTCACCGCCGTCGCCAAGAGCCTGGCCGACACCGTCGCGGTGCCGAGCGGCTATAGCGTGACGATCCTCTACCGGCTGGGCGACCCGATCAACGCCGCGACTGCCGCCTATGGCAATACCGGCAGCGACACCAACTTCGCGCAGCGCGCCGGCGATCATCACGACGGCATGAGCTATTTCGGCCTGTCCTCCGCCGGCACGCCCGACGCGAACAGCAGCACGCGCGGGCTGCTGGCGCTGAACCATGAGAATATCACCGTCGGCTATCTCCACCCGAACGGCCCGACCAACTTCACCGCCGCCGGCCCCCGCCCGGAGGCAGAGGCGCTGAAGGAGATCGAGGCGCACGGCGTGTCGGTGATCGAGGTGACGCGCGCCACGGCCGGTGCCTGGAGCTATGTCCAGTCGTCGAGCTTCAACCGCCGCATCACCCCCAATACGGCGATGCAGTTCAGCGGCCCAGTGCGCGGCGACGCGAACCTGCGCACCCGCTACTCGCCCGACGGCACCACCGGCCGCGGCACGATCAACAACTGCGCCAACGGCACCATGCCGTGGCACACCTATCTGACCAACGAGGAGAATTGGGCCGGATATTTCCGCCGCCTGTCGGGCGACGCAGCCGTCCGTACCGCCGCCGGCCGCGCGCGCCAGAATAGCTCGCTGGCGCGCTACGGCATCTCGGAAGGACGCCAGGGCAATTACTTCTGGTCGACAGTTGTGGCGTCCGATCCGACCAGCACGATCTTCTCGCGCTGGAACGCCACCGCCAGCACCGCCCTGGCTGCGGACGGCACCGCCGATTTCCGCAACGAGCCGTTCCAGTTCGGCTGGGTGGTCGAGATCGATCCGTTCAACCCTGCCTCCACCCCGCGCAAGCGCACCGCGCTCGGCCGGATGAACCACGAGGGCTGCCAGATCGGCCGCACCGTGGCCGGGGTGAAGCCCGCCTTCTACATGGGCGACGACGCGCAGAACGAATATATCTACAAGTTCGTCTCCAACACCGCCTGGAGCGCGGCGGACGCGGATGCCACCGACCGGCTGGCGATCGGCGACAAGTATCTGGACACCGGCATCCTCTACGTTGCCCGCTTCGCCGCGGACGGCAGCGGCCAGTGGCTGCCGCTGGTATTCGGCCAGGGTCCGCTGACCGCCGCCAACGGCTTCACCAGCCAGGCCGACGTGCTCATCAACGCGCGCCTTGCGGGCGACGCGCTGGCGGCGACGCCGATGGACCGGCCGGAATGGACCGCGGTCAATCCCGCGACCGGCGAGATGTACTGCACGCTGACCAACAACTCCTCGCGCACCCCAACGGGCACGCGCGCGGTCGATGCCGCCAACCCGCGCGCCTATACCGATCCCAAGACCGACGGCCGCAGCGCCGGCACCGGCAACGTCAACGGCCATGTCATCCGCCTGCGCGAGGCGGGCGACACCAGCGAGGCGACCAGCTTCACCTGGGACATCTATGCCTTTGGCGCGGGATCCGACCTCGACCCCGCCACGATCAACCTGTCGGGGCTGGACGCGACCAACGACCTCTCCTCGCCCGATGGGCTGTGGTTCGGCCTGCCGAGCAACGCGTCGGGCCAGGTCACGCCGGTGATGTGGATCCAGACCGACGACGGCGCCTATACCGACGTCACCAACTGCATGATGCTGGCGGCAATTCCGGGCATCGTCGGCGACGGCGGCACGCGCAGCGTGACCAGCACGCTGAACGGTGCGACCAACACGGTCACGACGCGAATCGGCAAGGCGCCGGGCGCGACGCTGCGCCGCTTCCTGGTCGGCCCGAAGCAGTGCGAGATCACCGGCATCCACTCGACCCCGGACGGTCGCTCGGTCTTCGTCAACATCCAGCATCCGGGCGAGGACGCGACCAACCCGGCCGCGCCGACCAGCAACTGGCCGGCGAACCAGGGCGGCGCCACCACGGCGGCGACCACCCGCCCGCGCTCGGCGACGATCGTCATCACCCGCGACGATGGCGGCGTGGTGGGGCTCTGAAGCATGCCCGTCGCCGTGCCGGCGCGACCCGGCACGGCGACGAAGGGCATTCCTTACCGCGCGGCTTTCCCCTAGCACCCCGCGCATGGCGACCACCCACACTTGCGACCTCGCCATTGTCGGCGCGGGACTGGCCGGCGGGCTGATCGCGCTGGCGGTACAGGCGCGGCATCCCGCGCTCGACGTGCGGCTGATCGACTCGGCCCCCGTGATCGGCGGCGACCATCGCTGGTCATTCTTCGCCGACGACATCGCGCCGGCCGACCGCTGGATCGTCGCCCCGCTCGTCACGCAGAGCTGGGCGGCGCACGACGTGGCCTTTCCGGACCTCGCCCGCCGGATCGCGGCGCCCTATTTCTCGATCGCGAGCGAACGGCTCGACGCGGTGGTGCGCGCCGCGCTGCCGGAAGGCGCGCTGATGCTCGGCCGCGCGGTCGGCGATGTCACTCCGAACCATGTCGCCTTCGCGGACGGCACCGGCCTTGCGGCGGGGGGCGTGATCGACGCGCGCGGCCCCGGCGACCTGGCGACGCTCGACCTAGGCTGGCAGAAGTTCGTCGGTCGCGAGTTGCGGCTGGCGGCACCGCACGACGCGCCCGATCCGCGGATCATGGACGCCACCGTGGCACAGATCGACGGCTATCGCTTCGTCTACTGCCTGCCGCTCGGCCCGCGTCGGATGTTCGTCGAGGACACCTATTACAGCGACACGCCCGAGCTGGACCGTCCGGCGCTGGCCGACCGTATCCACGATTATGCCGCCACGCGCGGGTGGCAGGTGGAACAGGCCGCCGGTGAGGAGCACGGCGTGCTGCCGGTGGTGCTGGGCGGCGATTTCGCCCGCTACTGGCGCTCGACCGGCACGGTCGCCAAGGCGGGGATGCGCGCCGGGCTGTTCCACCCGACCACCGGCTACTCGCTGCCCGATGCGGTCCGCACCGCCGCGATGATCGCCGGCGGCCGCGACTTCGACGGCGTGGGGCTGCATGCCCGCACCCACGATCTGGCGGCAGGGACTTGGCGCAGGCGGGGTTTCTATCGCATGTTGGATACCATGTTATTCCGCGCCGCCTCTCCCACGGAACGCTACCGCGTTCTGGAACGCTTCTACCGCCTGTCCCCCGGCCTGATCGGCCGCTTCTATGCAGGTGAATCGACGATGCGTGACAAGGCCCGCGTGCTGCTCGGCAAGCCGCCCGTGCCGATCGGCCGTGCCGTGCGCGCATTGCGCGGGGGTACGGCATGAAGCGCGCGGTCGTCATCGGCGCCGGTTTCGGCGGCCTTGCCCTCGCCATCCGCCTGCAGTCGGCCGGGGTCGACACCACGATCGTCGAGGGCCGCGACCGGCCCGGCGGCCGTGCCTATTACTGGGAGCGGCCGACCGAAAGCGGCACCTTCACCTTCGACGCCGGCCCCACCGTCATCACCGATCCGGCCTGTCTGGAGGAATTGTGGGCGCTGACCGGCCGGCACATGGCCGACGACGTGGTGCTCGATCCGGTCAGCCCCTTCTACCGCCTCAACTGGCAGGACGGCACCAATTTCGACTACACCAACGACGACGCGCTGCTCCGCACCGAGATCGAAAAGCTGCACCCCGGCGACTGGGAGGGGTATCAGCGCTTCCTGACCTATGCCGCGGGCGTCTATACCGAGGGGTATGAGAAGCTCGGCCATGTCGCCTTCCTCGACTTCGCGTCGATGGTGAAGGCGGCGCCGGCGCTCGCCAAATACCAGGCATGGCGCTCGGTCTATTCGATCGTATCGAGCTTCGTGCAGTCGGAAAAACTGCGCGAGGCGCTCAGCTTCCACACCCTGCTGGTCGGCGGCAATCCGATGACGACCAGCGCGATCTACGCGCTGATCCACAAGCTGGAGCGCGACGGCGGCGTCTGGTTCGCGCGCGGCGGCACCAACCGGCTGGTCTCGGCGATGGTGACCCAGTTCGAGCGGCTGGGCGGCCGCCTGCGCCTGGGCGATCCGGTCGCGCAGATTGAGACGCTGGGTGACCGCGCCACCGGCGTCGTCACCGCCAGCGGCTGGCGGGCCGAGGCGGACGCGGTGGCGGCGAATGCCGACATCATGCACACCTATCGCGACCTGCTGTCCACCTCGCGGTCGGCGCAGCGGACGAAGGCGCGGCTGGAGCGCAAGAGATACTCGCCCTCGCTGTTCGTCGTCCATTTCGGGATCAAGGGCGCGTGGCCGGGCATCCCGCACCACATGATCCTGTTCGGTCCGCGCTATAAGGGGCTGCTGGAGGACATCTACGACCACGGCGTGCTGTCGGAGGATTTCTCGCTCTACCTGCATCACCCGACCGTGACCGACCCGTCGCTGGCGCCGGAGGGCCATTCGACCTTCTACGCGCTGGCGCCCGTGCCGCACCTCGGCAAGTTCCCGGTCGACTGGGCAGAGATCGCGCCGATCCTGGAACGTCGCATCCTCGACGAGGTCGGCCGCCGCCTGATCCCCGACATCCACGAGCGGATCGTGACCAAGTTCAGCTATGCGCCCGCGGACTTCGCCACCGACCTGAACGCCCATCTCGGCAGTGCCTTCTCGCTGGAGCCGGTGCTGACCCAGAGCGCCTATTTCCGCGTTCACAACCGCGACGACGCGATCCCCAACCTCTATTTCGTCGGTGCAGGCACGCATCCGGGTGCCGGCATTCCCGGCGTGGTCGGGAGTGCCAAGGCGACCGCGGCGCTGATGCTGGAGGGGCGGTAGACGACGGCCCCTTGGCCCGGAACGTCACATAAGGTCACACCGATGCGCATGCTCGTCGCGGCGCTTACGACGCGGGCGGAGTGACTGGTCATCGCTGTCAAAGAGCCGGTGCCGCGACGATAGCCGAAACCGGTTCCGCTAGGACAGCGACCCATGTCCCCGCGCTTGCCGGGGTCGCCGCCATCCCGTACCGCCGGCGCATGAAGCGTCTCGCCATCTATTGCGGTTCCGCCACGCCGGCCGATCCCCTCTATATCGACAACGCCCGGATGGTCGGCCGCACCCTTGCCCAGCGGGGCATCGGGGTCGTCTATGGCGGCGGGCGGCTGGGCCTGATGGGGGCGATCGCCGACAGTGCGCTGGCGGCGGGCGGCGAGGTGATCGGGGTGATCCCGCAGGCGCTCGTCGATGCCGAGGTCGCGCATCGCGGCCTGACCGAGCTGCACGTCGTGCCCGGCATGCACCAGCGCAAGCAGGCGTTCACCGACCTGGCCGACGGCTTCGTCACCCTGCCCGGCGGCACCGGCACGATGGACGAACTGTGGGAGGCGCTCAGCTGGGCACAGCTGGGCTATCACGCCGATCCGGTAGGGCTGCTGAATCTCGCCGGCTATTATGACGAGCTGGTCGCGTTCTGGGCGAAGATGGGGCAGGTCGGCTTCCTCCGCCCGCAGCACCGCGACCTGCTAATCGTGGCGGACACGCTCGACACGCTGCTGGACCGGATGGCCGCGCACCGGCCGACCCAGCCGATCGTGCGGATGTCCGCGTCGGACCTTTGACCGGACCAGTCCCCTCGCGCGCCGAGATCGTCGACGCCGCGCGCCAGTCGATCGCGATCGGCTCGAAGAGCTTCGCCGCGGCCAGCCGGCTGTTCGATCCCGAGACGCGCGAGCGGGCATGGCTCCTCTATGCCTGGTGCCGGCGCTGCGACGATATCGCCGACGGGCAGGATCACGGCCATGGCATGACCGTGCTCCCGGGCGCGCAGGCGCGACTGGCCGAGCTGACCGCCAGGACCGAGGCGGCCCTGGCCGGCGAGCTCGTCGGCGACCCGCCCTTCGACGCGCTGCGCATCGTCGTCGGCGAGACGGCAATGCCGCATGCCTGGCCGCGCGACCTGATCGCCGGCTTCGCGCTCGACGCGGCGGAGTGGCGGCCGCAGACCGAGAACGACCTGTATCGCTACTGCTACCATGTCGCGGGCGTCGTCGGCTGCATGATGGCGGTGGTGATGGGCGTGTCGCCCGACGACGACGCGACGCTCGACCGGGCATGCGACCTGGGGATGGCGTTCCAGCTGGCCAATATCGCGCGCGACCTGGCCGAGGATGACGCAGCCGGGCGCTGCTACCTGCCCGCCGAGTGGCTGGCGGAGGTCGGCCTCCCGGCGGGCGAGCAGCTCGACCTCGCCCGGCGCCCGCAGCTGGCGCTGCTCGCCCGGCGACTGGCCGAGCGCGCGGCTGCGTTCGAGGCGAGCGCGCGGCTCGGCACCCCGGCCCTGCCCTTCCGCGCCGCTTGGGCGGTGCTGGCGGCGGCGGCGATCTATGGCGCGATCGGCCGCGAGGTTGCGTCCCTCGGCGAACGGGCGTGGGACATGCGGGTCAGCACCGGCAAGGCGCAGAAGCTGCGCTTCATGGCGCGCGCCGCGCGGCAGGCGGCGATGCGTGCGCGGCTCTATTCGCCGGCACCGCGCGATACGCGGTTGTGGACGCGGCCTCGATAAAGGCGAGAGCGATCGACTTTGCAGGCGCGCCGCCCGGGGAACCGCCCCGCCCCAACCCCTCTCCTGAAGGGCAGGGGCCTTGTCACGTGCAGTCCTGATCGCATTTGCCTCTAGAGTGTGATCCACTCGGATCGAGCCAGCCACTTTGTCTCCCCGGCGGAGGCCGGCGCCCAGTTGGGAAGGCCGTCGTGACAACGTGCAACGTGCTTCATCACCATCCTCCCAACTAGACCCCGGCCTTCGCCGGGGAGGTGCTTCAGTTTCGGTGGATCACGCTCCAGCAGACATCGTCATGCCGGGACGAGCCCGGCATAACAGGAGATTCCGAGTATCCTCGCCCCGCCTCCGATCAGCCCCCGGTATCGACGCCCCCCGACGACTCCGCCTTCACCGCGCCCGCGACCAGTCCGTCGAGCGTGCCGCCGTCGAAGCCCAGCTCCTTCATCAGCCCGTCGATCACCGGCGCCTGCGCACGGTAGCGGAGCGCCGCAGCCACCGCGGAGTTGGCGAGGTTGCCGTCGCCGCCCGCCGCCGCCACGCCGTTCGCGCCCGAACCGCCGACCCCCAGTCCGTCGACCTGGACGATGCGGATGCTGTCGATCGCCTCCAGCGGGCGCGCCGCCTCGCGCACCAAGTCTGGCAGCACCTTCAGGAGCGCCATCTTGGTCTGGAGCGACACCTGATCCGACGACAGCAGGTTCGCCGCCTCGTTCACCGCGCGCTGGCCTGCCGCCTCCACCTCGAAACGGACGCGGGCGGCGTCAGCGCGCAGCTTCTCCGCCTCCGCCTCGCCCTCCGCGGCGGCGCGCAGCGCGGCGGCGCGGTCGGTGGCGGCCTGCGCTTCGGCCTCGGCCTGGACCTTCACGCCGATGGCGGCGCGCTCCGCCTCGCGCGCGGCGTCGATCAGCTCGATCCGCTTGGAGCGTTCGGCAACCTCGGTCTCGCGCGCGGTGACGACCTTCTCCTCGGCCGACACCGCCTCGGCACGGGCCTGATCGGCCTCCGCCTTGGCCTGGCTCTCCTGCCGGCTCTTGTTCTGCACGGCGATCTGCTGCTCCTGCCGGGCGATCTCGATCGCCTGCGCCTGGGCGATGCGCGCCTGCTGGATCGCGCGATCCGCCTCGATCTGCGCGGAGTCGGTCTGCTGCTTGGCGAGGATGCGCGCCTGATCGGCCTCACGCTGGCGTTCGGTCTGCTGACGCGCGACCTCGGACGCCTGTTCGGCGCGGCGCACCTCCAGTTCACGCTCCTGCTCCAGTCGGGCGAACTCGGCGTCGCGGGCGATGGTGAAGCTGGTGCGCGACGCCTCGAGATTCTTCGCCTCGATCTGCACGCGCGTGTCCTGCTCGATGTCGTTGCGCGCCTTCTTGCGCAGCTCGATCTGCTCCGTCAGCTTGGTCAGGCCCTCGGCGTCGAAGGCGTTGTTGGCGTTGAAATGCTCGATAGAGGTCTGGTCGAGCCCGGTCAGCGACACGCTCTCCAGCTCCAGCCCGTTCATCGCCAGGTCGGCGGACGAGACCTGCTGCACCTTCTGGACGAAGTCGCTGCGCTGTTCGTGCAGCTGGTTCATCGTCATCCCCGCCGCGACCGAGCGCAGCGCGTCGACGAACTTGCCCTCGACCAGCTCCTTCAGCGCCTCCGGATGCATGGTCCGCTGACCCAGCGTCTGCGCCGCGACCGCCAGCGCCTCGCGGTCGGGGCGGACGCGGACGTAGAACTCGGCCCGCACGTCGATGCGCAGCCGATCGAGGGTGATGAGCGCGTCGCCGTTGCGCCGCTCCACCGCCAGCCGCACGGTGTTCATGTTGACCGGCATCGTCTCGTGCAGCACCGGCAGCACCAGCGCGCCGCCGTTCATCACGACCTTTTCCCCGCCGAAGCCGGTACGGACGAAGGCGATCTCCTTCGACGCGCGCTTGTAGAGGCGCGCCATGACGATGCCGATGATGAGCAGCGCGAGGAGCGGCACGCCGGCATAGATCAGCACGCTGGTCAGGCCCGAGGAGGTGGTGGCGACAGGGTTCATCAATCGATCCAGTTGCTGAGGCGGGGGGAGTCGTGGAGGATGGCGCGGAACCGCTCACCCTCGCGCCGGACGAGGCGGACGGTGTCGCCCTCCTCGAACACGGCGGCGGGATCGTTCGGCTCGACCAGGACGTGATGCGCCTGCCCGTGCGGGTCGAGGACGCGGGTGCGGGCGGGCGAGCCGTCGCGGGCGCGGCCGACGGTGATGGTGCCGGCGCGGCCGATCAGCTCGTCCAGATCGACCGCGCTGGTCTGGTCGTGCGGCATGATCCGGGCGAGCCCGCGGCCGAGCACCGCCGTCACCGGCAGCGCCAGCACCGCCGCGCCGGGCACCGCGGCGAGCGATGGCAGCATCCGGCCGAGCAACGCCTCGGCGATCTGCTGCCCGGCCAGCCCGATGATGCCGAAGGCGGTCAGGAAGGCGATCAGCGTGACGAGGAGCGGCACCCGGCCGACACCCAGCCAGCCGAGCAGTCCGTCATGGTCGAAATGGACGTCCAGATGCAGGTCGAGCCCGCTCACCCCCAGCCCGATCGCCTCGATCACGCCAATCGCCAGCATCAGGGTGAGCGCGGCCGAGAAGACGATCGTCTCCGGCGCGGTCAACCATTCCAGCATCGCAGATACCCCCGGCCGCCGATGCTAGCGGTCGGACGGACCGGGTCAATGCGGAACGACCGCAGACGTCAGCCGCGTGGTTTGACCTTTGACGCATCGGCCATCTGCACGCCTGCACGGCGGCAGTCGGCGCCGATCACCGGATAGGGGACATCGGTGTTGCGGGCGATCTGCTCTGGGAGGGCAGCGCGGCACGCTGCCATGGTCGAGTAGCGGACCGGAATCACCCGCGCGTCGGTGCATTGCTCGCTGCCGTCACCGCATCCCAGGATGGCCATCACGAAGAACATCGGGCCCATGGCTGATTTCCCTTCGCATCCAGAACCATCGGCCGCGACGAACGGTTCCGGGCGCGCGCCCGGCGCGGCTTGACGGCGCCGTCCCGTAATGGACCATTGCGCCGCGCGGGTCGCGCGCCGACATGAGGGCGCAGATGCCGCCCAACGCCACCCCCCTCGCCCTTCCCGCCTCTCCGCCCGAGCGACCGCTGCTGCCGACGCTGCGGCGGTTCCTGCCCTATCTGTGGCCGGCCGGGGAGCCGATGCTGCGCGCGCGGATCGCGGGCGCGATGCTGCTGGTGGTCTGCTCGAAGCTGATCCAGGTGTTCGGCGCGGCCTATACGCTGAAATATGCGGTCGACCGGATGGCGGTGGGCGACCGGTCGGCGGTCACGCTCGTCGTCCTGCTGGTCGTGGCCTATGCCGCCTCGCGCTTCGGGACGACGCTGTTCGACAATCTGCGCAACGCGGTGTTCGAGCGGGTCGGGCAGGATGCGACGCGGCGATTGGCCGCCGACGTGTTCCGCCACCTGCACGGCCTGTCACTGCGCTTCCACCTGGAGCGCCGCACCGGCGCGGTCACCAAGGTGGTCGAGCGCGGCACCAAGAGCATCGACACGATGCTCTATTTCCTCCTCTTCAACATCGCGCCGACCGTGCTGGAACTGGGGCTGGTGCTGGGCATCTTCTGGCACGGCTTCGGCCCTTGGCTGGTGGCGGCGACAGTGGCGATGGTCGCGGTGTATATCTGGTTCACCCGCATCGTCACCGACTGGCGCAATGCGCTGCGGACGCGGATGAACGACCTCGATACCGGCGCGGTGGCGCACGCGGTCGACTCGCTCCTGAACTTCGAGACGGTGAAGTATTTCGGCGCCGAGGCGCGCGAGGCGCGCCGCTACGAGGCCGCCGTCGACGCCTATGCCCGCGCCGCCACCAAGTCGGAGAATTCGCTGGCCTGGCTGAACGTCGGCCAGGCGGCGATCACCAACATGATGCTGGGCGGCGGCATGGCCTTCGTCGCCTGGGGGTGGAGCCGCGGCAGCTTCTCGGCGGGCGACGTGGTGTTCGTGTCGACGCTGCTGGCGCAGCTGTTCCGCCCGCTCGACCTGCTCGGCATGGTCTATCGCACGATCCGGCAGGGCGCGATCGACATGGCGAGCATGTTCGACCTTATCGACACCCGCGCCGAGGTGGTCGACACGCCCGGCGCCCCGCCGCTGGCGATCACGCGCGGCGCCGTCCGGTTCGAGGGCGTCCGCTTCGGCTACGACCCCGACCGTGCCATCCTGAAGGGGCTGGACCTCGACATCCCGGCGGGCAGCACCGTGGCGGTGGTCGGCGCGTCGGGCGCGGGAAAGTCGACGCTCGCGCGGCTGCTCTACCGCTTCTACGACGTCGATGCCGGGCGCATCACGATCGACGGACAGGACATCCGCGCGGTCACGCAAGGGTCGCTGCGCGCCGCGATCGGCATCGTGCCGCAGGACACGGTGCTGTTCAACGACACGATCGGCTACAACATCGCCTATGGTCGAGAGGGTGCGGGCGATACCGACGTCCGTCGCGCCGCGGAGAGCGCCGCCATCGCCGGCTTCATCGAGCGCCAGCCGGAAGGCTACGCCACCCGCGTCGGCGAGCGTGGCCTGAAGCTGTCCGGCGGCGAGAAGCAGCGTGTGGCGATCGCGCGCACGCTGCTGAAGAACCCGCCGGTTCTGATCCTGGACGAGGCGACCAGCGCGCTCGACAGCCGGACCGAGGCGGACATCCTCGACACGCTTGAGGCGGTCGAGCGCGGGCGGACCACCATCGTCATCGCCCACCGCCTGTCGACGGTGGTCGGCGCCGACCGCATCGTCGTGCTCGACGACGGCCGCGTGGCAGAGAGCGGCACCCATGCCGAACTACTGCGCCGCGGCGGGCTGTATGCGGCGATGTGGAACCGCCAGGCCGCCGAGCGTGCGCGCGGCGACGAGGCGGTGGCGGCGGAGTAGCCCTATCGCAGCAGGTCGCGATATTCCGGGTGCCGCTCGATATAGGCGCGCACGAAGGAGCATTGCGGCACCACCTTCAGCCCCTGGTCGCGCGCATCGTCGAGGGCGCCGCGCACCAGCCGCGTGCCCACGCCCCGCCCTTCGATCGCCGGCGGCACGACGGTGTGGGTAAAGACGATCGTATCCCCCTCGCGCTGATAGGCGGCAACGGCACGCTCGCCGTCGACGTCGAGGACATATTCCTGTTCGGAGCGATTGTTCGTGATCTGCTGCATCGCTCCACAACGCGGCGACGGCGAACCCGCTCCCGGCGCAAATCGGGTCGAATGCGCGGAACCGGACACTACACACCCCCTTGCGTGTCCGGTTCCGCCGCCGCTCGCGAACCGCGAGGCGGGTTGCAGCGGCGTGGAGCGATCGGGGCATGGCACCGGTGTAGCAGGGCCGGCCGGGTGTAGGACACGCCGGGTGTAGGACACGGGGCCGCACCGAGCGCGCTGGACCCTCTTGACCGGCAACTCTACCATGGTAGAGTTAAGCGATGCAGCGCGTACGGCCACCATCGAAGCAGACGCTCGCCGTGCTGGACGCACTGGCCCGTCGACCGGGCGAGTGGCGCTACGGCCTCGAGCTTGCCAGGCTCACCGGACTGAAGTCCGGGTCGCTCTATCCCATCCTGATCCGCTGCGCCGAGCGCGGGCTGGTCGAGGCGGAGTGGCTGGCACCGACCGAGGTCGGGCGGCCGCCGCGCCATGCCTATCGCATCCTCGCCGCCGGTCTCGCCGCGTTGCGGTCATCGGCCACGACTGGCGGCGCCTCTTCGTTCAAGGAGCAACTGGCATGAGCGGCCTCAACGGATTGGCACGCCTCATCCTGCGCCTCGCCAACTGGATCGCCGGCCGCGATCGAGAGGAATGGGTGCTCGCCATGGTCGCGGAAACCGATGCCGCCGGCGGTCACGGACCGGCCTGGGCGCTCGGCTGTCTGTACGCCGCGGCGAAGGACAGGATGGCGCGCGACCTGTGGTTCGTCGCCGCGCTGTTCGCGCTGCCCGTCTTTGCCATTGTGCTGAGCTTCTCGGTCGGCGCTGCCATCCTCGTGGGTGCACGCACGATCGGGATTTCGGACATGGCGGTAATTCCGCTGATGTTTTCCGGAAGCCTAGTCGCGGGGTTGATGCTGGGCAGGATGCGTCCCGCTTACCCGCCGATCGCTGTCGGAACGGTGGCGTTCGTCGTCCATCAGGCCATCCCCCTCCTCCTGATGTGGGCGGCGTTCGGCCGGTTGATGCCGTTCTGGTCACCCAACATGACCATCTACAACCTGCCGGCCCCGACGGGTCTGCTAGTCAGCTGGCTGATCTGGGTGGCAGCGACTTGGTGGGGTGGAGGGACGCGGCGGGGCGCGATCGCGTAGGACCGATCCTCCCGGCCAAGCCCGCCCCGCCCCTACATGGCCCGGGATCGGCCATGCCCCCATGCCCACGCTCCAGCCTGTCCTCGGCGTCTCGCCATTTCGCAGGTGCTGGCGGGAAGACCCTCAGTCGGCTGACGAATCCGCATCCCGATCCCGGCCGGGTGGCGGCGGGCCGCGATCGTCCGGGCCGTCATCGTCGATCCCCCGCCCGCGCCGCGGATTGAGCGCGCGCAACTCCAGGGCGGTGAGCTTGCCGTCATGATCGGTGTCGAGCCGGTCGAAGCGCGCCCGCTCATAGGCAAGCAGCTCGTCCAGCGACATGCCTGCATCGTAATTGGTGTTGGCCGCGACGAGAACCGTCTCGCTCAGCGGCTCGACGATGCGGGCGAGCACCATTTCGCGGTGCCCCTCGCCCCAGTCCGGCGCGAGCGTCTCCGCGACCGGCCCCTCCATGGTGAGCACCGCCTGGCCGTCGCCCGCTGCCGCGGAGCCGAGCCGCCGCTGCCATTCGAAGAATTCCGCGCGGCTGATCGCGCCGTCATGATCGGTGTCGATCCGCGCGAAGCCGCGGCCGATCCGCTCCTGGCGCCGGGCGTCCATCAATGCCTGGAACTCGGCCAGGGTGACCATGCCGTCGCGATTGGTATCCGCCGCGCGGAACATGGCGGTGACGGGCTTGTCGATCTGGTCGCGCGCGATCGGCTTGGCCTCGACGGGATGCTCGCCGCCGGGACCGCCGCGCCCCTGACCGCGCCCGCCGCCCTGACCATGGCCACCGCCATGGCCCATGCCGCCCCCCATGCCGCCGCCCATCTGCGCTGCCGCGGGTGTCACGGCCGTGAGGGCGAGCAGCAGGACGAGGCTGGAACGACGCATGGCAGGAGCTCTCACGAAGGGGGCGCTGCCGACGCGCTGCGCCGTGCGGTGCACGCGCATATTTCAGAATGTTGCAGGCCCGGCACGACGGCCGCCCCGCCCCTCGACCCCGCCGCGTCCTTTCCCTACATGGCCCGGTGATGGTCGCCGACCCGCTTTCCGTGCTCTCCCGCGTATTTGGCTTTCCCCAGTTCCGCGGGGTGCAGGCCGATGTCGTCGCGCGAGTGCTGGCGGGCGAGCGGACGCTGGCGGTGATGCCGACGGGGGCGGGCAAGTCGCTCTGCTATCAGCTGCCCGCGACCATGCTGGCGGGGACGTGCGTGGTGGTCAGCCCCCTGATCGCGCTGATGCACGACCAGCTGCGCGCCGCGACCGCGGTCGGGATCAGCGCCGCCACCCTGACCTCGGTCGACGAGAACCGGGCGGAGACGATCGCGCGGCTGCGCGCCGGCGAGCTGGACCTGCTCTACGTCGCGCCGGAGCGCGCGTCGGGTGGCCATTTTCGCGAGCTGCTGGCCGAGACGAAGCTCGCCCTGTTCGCGATCGACGAGGCGCACTGCGTCAGCGAGTGGGGGCACGACTTCCGCCCCGACTATCGCCTGCTCGGGCCACTGATGGACGCGTTTCCGGACGTGCCGCGCCTGGCGCTGACCGCGACCGCCGACGCGCATACGCGCGCCGACATCGCCCGCCAGCTGGGCATTCCCGCGGATGGGATGATCGTGTCGGGCTTCGACCGGCCCAATATCCGCTACGCCATCACCCCGCGCGACCAGACCACGCGCCAGATCGCCGACCTGATCGCAGCCACGCCCGGCCCCGGCATCGTCTATGCCCAGACCCGCGCCCAGACCGAGAAGCTGGCCGAGGCGCTGGGCCGGTCGACCGGGCGGCCGACGCGCGCCTATCATGCCGGGCTCGATGCCGCGGTGCGCGCCAGGAACCAGGCGGATTTCGTCGCGTCCGAGGACATGGTGATCTGCGCCACGGTGGCGTTCGGGATGGGGATCGACAAGCCCGACGTCCGCTTGGTCGCACATGCCGGGCTGCCCAAGTCGATCGAGGCCTATTATCAGGAAACCGGCCGCGCGGGGCGCGACGGCGACCCATCGGTCGCGCACCTGTTCTGGGGCGCCGACGACTTCGCCCGCGCGCGCCAGCGGATCGGCGAGGTCGAGCCCGAGCGGCAGGCGGGCGAGCGCCAGCGGCTGGCGGCGATGGGTGCGCTGGTCGAGACGGGAGGATGCCGCCGCCACGTCCTGCTGCGCCATTTCGGCGAGAACCCGACCGAACCCTGCGGCAATTGCGACAATTGCCTGGGGAGCGGCACCGCGGTCGACGCGACCGAGACGGCGCGCAAGTTCCTGTCGGCGGTCTTCCGCACCGGCCAGATGTTCGGCGCGACCTATATCGAGCAGGTGCTGACTGGCCAGTCGACCGAGCGCAGCCTGATGAACGGGCACGAGAACCTGTCGGTATGGAACATCGTGCCGCTCGAGGAGGCGGCGCTGGTAAAGCCGGTGGTGCGTGCGCTGCTGCTGCGCGATGCGCTCCGCACCAACGACCATGGCGGGCTGGAATTCGGGCCCGGCGCACGCCCGCTCCTGAAGGGCGAGGCGACGCTGTCGGTCGCGCTGGCGCCCCGGCGCGAGCGGCGCGGCAAGCGCGGCGCCCCGGTCGCCGCGAACCCCGCCGACAACCCGCTGTTCGAGGCGTTGCGCGCGCGTCGCCGCGAACTGGCGCAGGAAGCGGGCGTTCCACCCTATGTGATCTTCCACGACTCGGTGTTGCGCGACATGGCGGCGCAACGTCCGCGCGGCCGGGCGGAGCTGGCGCTGCTGTCCGGCATCGGCGCGCGCAAGCTGGACGCTTATGGCGACGCCTTCCTCCAGGTGATCCGCGCCGCCTGAGCGTGCGATCGGGGCTGACGCCGATGCTGCGATAGGTTAGGCGGTAACCATGATCCGCCCCCTAAACGACCGTGTCGCCGTCGCCCCCCAGATCACGCCCGCCGATTTGCCGGCGATCGCCGCGGCCGGCTATGTCGCGATCGTCAATAATCGCCCCGATGGCGAGGAACCCGGTCAGCCGACCGGTGAGGCGATCCGGGCGGCGGCGGAGGCAGCGGGGCTGCGCTACACCGCGATTCCGATCGACCAGTCGGGCTTCTCCCAGCCGCAGCTCGACGCGATGACCGGGGCGCTTGCGCAAGCGGAGGGGCCGGTGCTCGCCTATTGCCGATCGGGCACGCGGTCGTGCAACCTGTGGGCGCTCGCCGCCGCAAAGTCCGGGCGCGATCCGGCGCTGCTCGTCGCGCAGGCAGCGGGGGCCGGGTACGACCTGAACGGCCTGCGCCCGACGTTGGACGCGCTCGCGGGCGGACGATGATCGCAGGGATGGACGCCACGCGGCTGGCGGTCCTCGCCGCGGTCGGCGTCGGCGCGGTACTGGCGGCGGCGCTGGGCTGGATCATGCTCCGCAGCCGCCGTGCCGGCCGGATTGAAAGCCCCGAAGACGCGGCACAGGCGGTCGAGCAGATGCTGGTCGGCGCGCGCGTGGCCGGCGCGGTGGTCGGCGCCGACGGCGGCGGCGCGCTGGCGGTGACAGAGGACGGGCGGGTCGCGGCGGTGAAGCGGCGGGGCAATCGCCTCGTCGCGCGCGAGGTGCCGTGGCGGAACGTGCGCTCGACGGCGCAGGGCATATTGGTCGAGACAGGCGACGCGCGCCTCGGCGAGGTGGCATTGGCCGGGGTCGACGCACTCGACATCCGCCGCCTGGCGCCGCGGCTGACGCGATGACCGTGAATATGGGCACCATCAACTCCGCCACCGTCGTCAACCAGGCCGCCGCCCATGCGGCGCAGGCACCGGCCCATTACCAGCGCTTCATTCAGTGGATCGGCGACGGCACCGGATTGCCCGACACGATCCTCCACATCCATGCCGGGCTCGCCGTGCTGATGGTCGCCCGTGTCGTCACCCGCCGCTCGCTCGGCAGCCTGGTGCCGCTGTCGGTGGTAGTGGTGGCCGAGCTGTTCAACGAGGTGATGGACCGGCTGATCTATCACTCGTGGCGCTGGCCCGACACGCTGGGCGATGTCGCCAACACGCTGTTCTGGCCGCTGGCAATCTGCGTCGGCATCCGCCTGCGCCCGATGATCGATCGCCGGCGCGGGCGATAGATTCCTACTGCGCGCTGTGGCCGAGCCGCCAGGCGAGCAGGCGGAGGAACGGCTCGGGATCGTCCAGGCGGAATGCGATGGCGCGGAACGCCCGTGGCTGGAACAAGGACCGGCGCGGTTGCGGTGCGTTCAGCCGCAACAGGATGTTGGGCCAGGCGAGCAGCGCCGCGTTCAAGCTGTCGGGATCGCGCACCTCGTCACCCTCGATCGCGGGCGCGATCGCCGCGATCGCCTCGAACGGGATGAACTGGTCGATCAGGAAACCGGCCCGTACCCTGACGCCCGTCGGCGTTAGCAATATCGGCCGTAAGCGGAACGACTTGATGAGGCCGACCAGATAGACCAGCCCTAGGTCGCTCAGCACGAACATGACCAGCGCGGCGGTGCGGCTCCAGTGGCCGACCAGCAGATGGTACACCGCCACCTCGATCGCCGACAGGATCAGCAGCGCCGCGCACATCGGCGCCAGGTGCCGGTGATAGGCGAAGGCCCGGCTGTCCGCCGGCACATCGGCAGGGCCGCCCCAGCGGAACAGCGCCATGTGGAGGACCGACAGCTCCGCCACGGCGAGGCGGACGAGCGCGGCCGGCACGAACTGCGCCGCCGCCACCTGCCACCGATCGCCTGCGGGTGACGCCAGCACCTGTCGCACACGGATGGATGCCCAGCCGACATGGACCAGCACCGCCACCGCCATGGCCGCGACCAGCCACGGCATGGCAAGCAGCGCCTGGCGCAATGGCGCCGGCGCGCCGAGCCACACCGTTACGCTCGCCGTGGCCAGAACGCCGACAATTTGGTGCGCGGCCGGCCGCCGCCCCGGGGTTCGCGCCACCAGCGCCAGCATCATCGTGTCCGCCACGCTCCACAGGAAGAGGAGGAGCGCCGTTGCCGGCCACGCCGCGGCGAGCGGGCTGCGCACAGCCAGGCCGGCCAGCGCGACGATGGCCAGCGGCGCCAGCGTCGGAGCGAACCGCGCCACCAGCGACGGTGAAGCTGCCTGTGCCGTCATCCCATTTCCCCCCACCCGAGTCTTGCGTCGAACTGGCATAGGCCGACCAGTGGTGGGTGTCACCGCGCCGATGCGCGGACAAAAAAGGCCCGGTGCGTCGCCGCACCGGGCTTAGGATGTCCGCAGGAGGAACGTCGGTGGGGGGCGGCTTCGATCGGCCGCCCCCGAACTGGTCACATGTTGTAGGCCCGCTCGCCGTGCTCGGCGATGTCGAGCCCCTCGGCCTCGACCTCGGCAGTCGGACGCAGACCCATGGTCTTGTCGATCGCGAGGAACAGGACGTAGGAGATGGCGCCCGACCAGATCAGGGTGAAGGCGACCGCCTTGACCTGGATCCAGAGCTGGGCGGGGATGCTGTAGGTCGCCGGGTCGAACGCCGCGGGCAGGACGTTGTAGTCGAACACGCCCTGGCCGCCGAGCGCCGGCGCCGCGACGATGGCGGTGCCGATCGCGCCGACGATGCCGCCGACGCAGTGGACGCCGAACACGTCGAGGCTGTCGTCATAGCCCAGCTTGTTCTTCACCGTGGTGACGAAGAAGAAGCAGACGATGCTCGCCACGATGCCCAGCACGATCGAGGTCATCGGATGGGCGAAGCCCGCCGCCGGGGTGATCGCGACCAGGCCGGCAACCACGCCCGACGCGCCGCCGAGGAGCGAGGGCTTCTTGTGGACGATCTGCTCGATCACCGCCCAGGTCATTCCCGCTGCCGCGGTCGCGGTGAAGGTGTTGATGAAGGCGACGGCGGTGACGGCGTTCGCCTCGAGGTTGGAACCCGCGTTGAAGCCGAACCAGCCGATCCACAACAGGCTGGCACCGATCATCGTCATCACCAGCGAGTGGGGCGGCATCGGCTCTGCCTTGTAGCCACGGCGCTTGCCGATCACGAGGCAGCCCATCAGCCCGGCGATTCCGGCATTGATATGGACGACGGTGCCACCGGCGAAGTCGAGCGCGCCCCAGCCCCAGAGCAGGCCATGGTCGCCCTGCGCGCCGGCCTGGAAATCCGGGCCGGGCCAGTACCAGACCATGTGCGCCATCGGAAAATAGACGATCGTCAGCCAGATCACGGTGAAGACGATCAGCGGCGTGAACTTCACCCGCTCCGCGAACGCGCCGACGATCAGCGCGGGCGTGATGCAGGCAAAGGTCATCTGGAAGATCACGAACACCAGCTCGGGCAGGTACACGCCGTTCGAGAAGGTGGCCGCGAAGGTGCTGGCATCGACGCCGGCCAGCCCGACCTTGGAGAAGCCGCCGACGAAGCTGTTCAGCGCCCCGCCATTGGTGAACGCCATCGAATAGCCCCAGCTGACCCAGACCAGCGAGGCGACGCAGACGATGGTCAGCACCTGCATCAGCACCGACAGCATGTTCTTGGCGCGCACCAGGCCGCCATAGAACAATGCCAGGCCGGGCACGGACATCAGGAGGACGAAGGCGGTCGACACCAGCATCCAGGCGACGTCGCCCTTGTTGACCATCGCCGCCGTCGGCACGACCGGCGCGGCGGTACCCTGGGCTAGTGCAGGCATGGCGGCGAGCGCCGCCGCGCCGAGGGCAAGCGTTCCGGCGATCTTCATCGGTTTCATGACCCCCCCTTCCATGTCAGAGCGCCGCATCGTCGGTTTCACCGGTGCGGATGCGCACCGCCTGGCCGACGTCGAGCACGAAGATCTTGCCGTCGCCTATCGCGCCGGTGTTGGCGGACTGCTGGATGACCTCGACCACCCGGTCGGCAAGGCCGACGGCACAGACCACCTCGATCTTGATCTTGGGCACCATGTTGGTGCTGTACTCGGCCCCGCGATAGATCTCGGTCTGGCCCTTCTGCCGGCCGAACCCCTTCACCTCGGTGACCGTCATGCCCGCCACGCCCAAGGTGGTGAGGGCTTCCCTCACCTCGTCGAGCTTGAACGGCTTGATGACTGCAATGACCAGTTTCATCCCGCCCCCTTTGTCGGATGTGTCCGCCATGCTGCATCGCAAAAGGCGTGCCAGCCGGTGGCGGGGGGCGGAGGAAGCGAATGCCGCCGCGGGACGGCGGAGATATTGGGCAGTTTCGTTACACTGCCGTTTTTTCAGGCAGCGACGATCGCCTGTGCAGCGGACAGGTCGTCCTCATCGACCATTACCCGCACCGGGATCAGCAGCCAGCTGCCATCGGCGATGCTGGCCCCACCGTCGAAGGTGACCGCGTCGATCCCCTCGGCATCGAGACGCCCGACAAGGATGTTGGCGAGGTTGCGGTCGTAGCGGCCGAGTTCGACGAGGCTCATCTGAAACTCCGTTGACGCACAACGTCCATGCGCATACCTTGCGCGCATGAAGCATGATCCGATCATGTCAGGCAAGCGCAAGCCTGTGAATCTATCGATTGACACCGGCATCGTCGCCGCTGCCCGCGAGGCCGGCATCAACCTTTCTCAGGCTTGCGAAGCGGCGCTGCGTGACTCCGCGAAGGCCGAGCGCGACCGAAAGTGGCGAGAGGATAACCGCGACTGGGCCGATGCGGTTAATCGCTGGGTCGAGGAGAACGGGCTTCCGCTGGAGAAGTACCGGCTGTTCTGATGGCGCAATTCGATGTGTATCGCACCCGCGACAACGATCTGCTGATCGATTGTCAGTCGGAGGCTTTCGGCCATTTGAAGACGCGATTGGCCGCACCGTTGACCCCAATGGACCGATCACCTCCGCGGCAGGTGCGGCTCAACCCGATCTTCGACATCGATGGCGAGCAGTATATGATGATCACGCAATTTGCCGGCGCCATCAATGCCAGTGAATTTCGGACACGGGTAACGAGCCTGGCGGCGTACCGGTTCGATATCATTGGCGCATTCGACGTGTTGATGACCGGCGTCTAACCCGCCGCCGTCCCGCCCACCGTCAGCCCCTCGACCAGCAGCGTCGGCTGGCCGACGCCGGCGGGGACGCCCTGACCGCCCTTGCCGCAGACGCCGATGCCCTCGTCGAGCGCGAAGTCGTTGCCGATGCCGGTCACGCGGGTCAGCACGGTCGGTCCGTCGCCGATCAGCGTCGCGCCCTTGATCGGGGCGCCGATGCGGCCGTCCTCGACCATGTACGCCTCGGTGCAGCTGAAGACGAACTTGCCCGAGACGATGTCGACCTGACCGCCGCCGAAGCTCTTGGCGAAGATGCCGCGCTTCACCCGCGACAGCAGTTCGGCGGGATCGTCGTTGCCCGCCTTCATGAAGGTGTTGGTCATCCGCGGCATCGGCGCATGGGCATAGCTCTCGCGCCGGCCATTGCCGGTCGCGGCCATGCCCATCAGCCGGGCGTTGAGCCGATCCTGCATATAGCCCTTCAGGATGCCGTCCTCGATCAGCACCGTCTCGCGCGTGGGCGTGCCCTCGTCATCGATGGTCAGCGAGCCGCGCCGATCGGGCAGCGAGCCGTCGTCGACGATGGTGATGCCGGGGGCCGCCACCCGCTCGCCGATCCGGCCGGAGAAGGCGGACGTGCCCTTGCGGTTGAAATCACCCTCCAGCCCATGGCCGATCGCCTCGTGCAGCAGCACGCCGGGCCAGCCGGGACCGACCAGCACCGTCATCTCGCCGGCGGGGGCCGGCACCGAGTCGAGATTGACCAGCGCCTGCTGCAACGCCTCCTCGATCCCGCGCCGCCACGTCGCCTCCTCGAACAGGCGTGCGTAGAGATAGCGGCCGCCGATCCCGAAGGTGCCCGTCTCGCGCCGGCCGTTCTGCTCCACAACGATCTGGATGTTCAGACGCACCAGCGGGCGGACGTCGGTGGCGACGAAGCCGTCGGACCGGACGATCTCGACCACGCTCCACGATCCCGACAGCCCGACCGACACCTGCGCCACGCGCGGGTCGCGCGCGCGGGCGGCGGCATCGATCGTCTGGCACAGGTTCACCTTCTCGGCGAAGGGGATCAGGTCGAGCGGATCGGTGTCGGTATAGAGCCGCGCATTGGTGCCCTGCGGCGCCGGCGCGCGGGTCGCCGTCGACGGATCGATCAGCGTCATGGTCTGTGCGGCACGCCGGATCGCCGCCTCGGTCAGTTCGCTGGCATGGGCGAACGCGGTCGTCTCGCCCGACACGGCGCGCAGGCCGAAGCCGGCATTGGTGTCGTAGCTGGCGGTCTTCAGCCGACCGTCGTCGAAGCCGAACGCCTCGGTCCGGCGATATTGCAGGAACAGCTCGCCGTCATCGGCGCGGCCGAGCGCGTCGCTGGTGAGCGCCTGCGCCCGCTCGGGCGTCAGTTCGCGGTAGAGGAAGGCGCGGGGGTCCTGATAGGTCATGCCGTGGATATAGGGGGGCAAACCCGTCGCGTCACCCGCATCGTCATGCTGGAACAGGCCAGCATGACTTGGGTAGAGTGGGGTGGCGTCACGGCAAAGCCGTGACGTCGAACGGCTGGGCTGATGCCCTGCCGTCGGCCGATCGGCGGCCCGTTTTCGAATGTTGGGCCTAGAGGCTCGCGCCTTCGCTGATGTCTGGTAGCTGTGCCTGATCCTTGCCGTCGGCCGGGCCGCCGATCAGCACGAAACGCCGGTCGCAATAGCCGCAGTCGACATAACCATGCTCGTCGATCTGCAGCCACACGCGCGGATGGCCGAGCGCCGCGCCGCCGGGGATGTCGGCGGCGCCGTCGCAGGCGACACGGGATTGGCTGACGCGGGTGATTTCGAGCGGCGGATGCATGCCCCCAGATAGCAAGCAGGATTGTGGCGAGGCAAGCCGCAGCCTATCGCACGGCGCATGACCGAAGCTGCCATCTCCATCACCGGCCTGTGCAAGACCTATGCGGGCGGCAAACGCGCGCTCGACGGCGTCAACCTGACGGTGCCGCGCGGCCAGATCTTCGGGCTGCTCGGCCCCAATGGCGCGGGCAAGTCGACGCTCATCAACATCCTGGCCGGGCTGGTGAACAAGACCGAGGGGTCGGCGTCGATCTGGGGGTTCGACATCGATGCGCACCCGCGCAACGCCAAGGCGTCGATCGGCATCGTCAACCAGGAAATCCTGTTCGACCCGTTCTTCACGCCGATCGAGACGCTGGAGATCCAGGCCGGCCTCTACGGCGTGCCCAAGGCGCAGCGGCGCAGCATGGAACTGCTGCGCGCCGTCCATCTGGAGGACAAGGCCCATGCCTATGCCCGCACCCTGTCGGGCGGCATGAAGCGGCGGCTGATGGTGGCCAAGGCGATGGTTCACGCGCCCCCCGTCCTGGTGCTCGACGAGCCGACCGCGGGTGTCGACATCCAGCTGCGCCAGCAGCTGTGGGACTATGTCCGCACCCTCAACCAGCGCGGGGTGACGGTGGTGCTGACCACCCATTATCTCGAGGAGGCCGAGCAGCTGTGCGACCGCATCGCGATCATCAATCACGGCCGCGTCGTGGCCGACGAACCGACCCGCGACCTGGTGGGCCGCGCGCAGGAAAAGGTCGTGGCGGTCACCGTCGACCGCGACCTGACGGCAGCACCGACGGCCCCCTGTTTCGAGAAGATCGTCCTGAAAGGCGAGCGGGTGCTGGAGATCACCTATTCCAAGGATCGGGTGAACGCGGGCGAGGTGCTGGCGGCGGTGACAGCCGGGGGCCTCGGCATCGTCGACGTGACCACGCGCGAAGCCGATCTGGAGGACGTCTTCCTCAGCCTGACGCGTGGAACACCATAAATAACCGCGCCAGCGACGACATTGTCCGTATTAACGCTCCGCTTCCTACCAATGCCGGCCAAATGCTAAATGCTGGATTAGTATTTGGCGATTAATTCCATGTCCTTGGAAACAGGGCAAGGATCGCCGGATGTCGAAGCATTGGAAGGAGCGGCTGGAGCAGCAGAACCGTCTGTTCAATGCCGCGCTGTCGAACATCGTGCACGGGCTGTGCATGTTCGATGATCGCGGTCGGCTGATCCTGTGCAACACCGCCTATGCGCGGATGTACGACCTGCCCCCCGAGCTGACCCGCGAGGGGACGCCGCACGACGACATCATGGCGCACTGCATCGCCCATGGCTGCGCTCCGGCAGAGCTGGACTGCTATTTCGCGGTGGTGGCGGAGGCGGAGAGCCAGCATCGCCCGGCCGTGCAAAATATCGTCCTGGCCGATGGCCGGGTGGTCAAGATCAGCCACTCGCCGATGGACGGTCACGCCTATGTCGCCACGCACCAGGACGTGACCGAGAAGGTCCGCGTGACCGACGAGCTGGCCCGCGCCAACGACACGCTGGAGGCCAAGGTGCGCGAGCGTACGGAGCTGGTCTGGCGCCAGGCCGAGGTGCTGGAGCGGCTGCTGCTGCAGGAGCGTGAGACCAATCGTGAGCAGCGCCAGTTCGTGGCCATGGCCTCGCACGAGTTCCGCACCCCCCTGACCATCATCGACGGAGCCGCACAGCGGCTGCTGCGGCACCGCGACCGCGGCGACGCGCTGTTCGTCGGCGAGAAGGCGGAGCAGATCCGCTCGTCCGTCGCCCGCATCATCGACCTGATGGAGAGCATCCTCGAGGTCGGCCGCCACGACGCGGGCAAGGGCCGGCTGGTCTACGCACCGACGGATCTCGCCGCGATGCTGCGCCGCTGCTGCGAGCGGCAGGCCAGCATCTCGCCCACCCATCGCTTCCACCTCGACCTGGACGAGCTGGGCACGACGATCGAGGCCGACGAGTCGGCGTTGCAGCAGGTCTTCACCAACCTGCTGTCCAACGCGGTCAAATATTCACGCGGCAAACCCGACATCGACATCCGGGCGTGGCAGACGGGCCATACCGTTCATGTCGCGGTCCGCGATCAGGGGATCGGCATCGACGAGGAGGATATCCCGCAGATGTTCGACCGCTATTTCCGGGCGCGCACCTCGACCGGAATAGCCGGTACCGGCATCGGCCTGCACCTGGCGCGACAGATCGTCGATATGCACCAGGGTAGCATCGCACTGGTCAGCAAGCCGGGCCACGGCTCCACCTTCACCGTGTCGCTGCCCTGCACCGCGCCGGCAGACAACGACGTGACCGACCTGCTTTCCATCGACCGGATGGATCATTCGGCATCAATGACTGCAACTCTTTCTACGACAAGGCCCATCGGATGATTAAGATCCTTTGCATCGAAGACGAACCCGATATCCGCAAGTTCATCGTCGAGGAGCTGGAAGATGCCGGCTTCACGACGCTGGAGGCAGCGAACGGGCGCGAGGGGTTGGAGATGATCCTCCACAACTGGCCCGACATCGTCATCTGCGACATCACCATGCCCGAGATGGACGGTCACCAGCTGCTGGCCGAGATCCAGATGAATCACATCGAGCTGAGCAACATCCCCTTCATCTTCCTGACCGCACTGACCGACAAGGACAATGTCATCATGAGCCTGCGTGCAGGCGCGGCCGATTACCTGACCAAGCCGATCGACCTGGACCTGCTGCTCGCCAAGATCGAGGGCAGCATCCTGCATATCGAGAACGACCGCCGTACCGGCCGGGCGTTCTGACGGGAGCCCCAGGGCTTCCCTTCCCTGTCCGTCACCCCCTGTCTCCCCCCTCGCCTTTATGGCACAGCGGGGGGATGACTCGCGTTCATTCCCCCGCCGCGGCTCGCGCATGAGCGACATCCTCATCATCGGGTCGGGCGCTGCCGGCCTCACGGCGGCGCTCAATCTAGCGGAGCGGTTCCGGGTCACCGTGCTGGCCAAGGGCGCGCTGAACGAGGGGTCGACCGCCTGGGCGCAGGGCGGGATCGCGGCGGTGCTGGAGCCGGGCGACACGTTCGACAGTCACATCGACGACACGATGATCGCCGGCGCCGGGCTGAACGATCGCGCCATCGTCGAGTTCGTGGTCGAGCGGGCACCGGCGGCGATCGAGCGGCTGCGTGCGCTGGGCGTTCCTTTCGCCGAAGAGGACGGTGCGCTCCACCTGACGCGCGAGGGCGGGCATTCGCACCGCCGCATCGTGCATGTCGCCGACGCGACCGGCTGGGCGGTGCAGGAGGCGCTGCAACGCGCGGCAGAGGCGCATCCCAACATCACGCTGGTGCCGGATCAGGTCGCGATCGACCTGGCGACTGGCCGGCACGAGGAGCGCTACTCGGGCGCGGGCCGGGTCTGGGGCGTCTACGCGCTCGACCGGCGCACCGGCAAGGTCGCCGTCCATACCGCGCGGGCGACGATCCTGGCGACCGGCGGGGCGGGACGCACCTATCTGTTCTCGACCGCGCCGCGCGGCGCGACGGGGGATGGCATCGCGATGGCGTGGCGGGCCGGCGCCCGCGTGTCCAACATGGAATTCATGCAGTTCCACCCGACCTGCCTCTACAATCTGGAGGTCAAGAACTTCCTGATTACCGAGGCGGTACGCGGCGAGGGCGGGCAGCTGAAGAACCCCAATACCGGCCACCGCTTCATGCCCGATCTCGATCCGCGGGCAGAGCTGGCGCCGCGCGACGTGGTGGCGCGCGCGATCGACGCGGAGATCAAGCGCTATGGCCTCGATTACGTCCATCTCGACATCAGCCACCAGCCCGCCGACTTCGTCCGCGCGCATTTCCCCAACATCCACGACAAGCTGCTCGGCCTCGGCATCGACATGACGACGCAGCCGATCCCGGTGGTGCCGGCGCAGCATTATACCTGTGGCGGCATCGTGGTGGACCGCGACGGGCGCACCGACCTGCCCGGCCTGTACGCGGCGGGCGAGTGCACCCAGTCGGGGCTGCACGGCGCCAACCGGCTGGCGTCCAACTCGCTCCTCGAATGCTTCGTCTTCGGCGAGGCGGCGGCGGCGCATATCGCGGGCTGCTGGGACGAATTGCCCGCCCCACCGCCGATCCGCGCCTGGGACGACAGCCGGGTGACCGATTCCGACGAGGAGGTGGTCATCAAACAGAACTGGACCGAGATCCGCCGCTTCATGTGGAACTATGTCGGCATCGTCCGCACCACAAAGCGGCTGCAACGCGCCGCCAGCCGCATCCGCCTGATGACCGATGAGGTCACCGACTATTACGGCCATTTCCGCGTCACGCCCGACCTGATCGAGCTGCGCAACCTGCTCCAGACCGCCGACCTGATCGTGCGGTCGGCGCTGCATCGCAAGGAGAGCCGGGGGCTGCACTATACGCTGGATTATCCCGAACTGCTGCCCGAGGCGGTGGATACGGTGCTGGTTCCGTAACCTGCCCCCCGTGTCATCCCGGCGCGACTCGCCTCGCCGCGCCATCGCGTCGTTTGGCCGCAGCAGAGCCAATCGGTTGTTTCCCCCTCGCCGCGTGCCGATATGGTTCCATCCGAGTGCGGGTGAAATGATGCGTTTTCCACAGGCTGCGGCCTTCGGCTTCCTGATCGCGATGGCGCTGGGTTCGTGCGGTGCGCCGTCGCGCCCCGTCGCCACCAGCCAGGCGCCGCAACGCGAGGAGCAGGTCGCGGTGTCGATCGCGATCCCGCCGCCCGCGCCGCGTCCCACCGCCAATGTCCCGCGCCGGCTGCAGGCGAATATCGAACAGCTCGCCCGCAATTTCGACGGGCGCATGGGCATCGCGGTACGCGCGGTGGACGAAGGCTGGACCGTCGAGGCCGGCGGGCGCCAGCGCCTGCCCCAGCAATCGGTGTCGAAGCTGTGGGTGGCGATCACCCTGCTCGACCTGCGCGATCAGGGCCGCGCGCGGCTCGACGACCCGATCACGGTGCGGCAGGAGGACCTGACCCTCTTTCACCAGCCGATCGCCTATCTGGTGAAGGGTGCGGGGTTCCAGACCACGGTCGGCGGGCTGCTGACCCGCGCGCTGACCCAGAGCGACAATACCGCCAACGACCGGCTGCTGACCTATGTCGGCGGGCCGGAGGCGGTGCGGCGGATGATCGCGGCGAAGCGCCTGGGCGACATCCGCTTCGGCCCCGGCGAGCGGCAGTTGCAGGCGGGCACCGCCGGCCTCGTCTGGCAACCCGCCTATGCGATCGGCAACGGCTTCCAGATTGCGCGGTCGCGGCTGTCGGCAGAGGCGCGGACCGCGGCGCTCGACCGCTACGTCGCCGATCCGCCGGACGGTGCCGCGCCGCTGGCGATCGCCGACGCGCTCGCCCGGCTGGCGCGCGGCGAGCTGCTGTCGGAGACGTCGACGCGCATCCTGCTCGACACGATGGCAGCGTCGCGCACCGGCCATGCGCGCCTGCGCGCCGCCCTGCCCGCAGGGTGGAGCCTCGCGCACAAGACGGGCACCGGGCAGGACCTGGGCGTGCGCAACGCCGGCTTCAACGATGTCGGCCTGCTGACCGCGCCGGACGGCCGCCGCTACGCGTTGGCGGTGATGATCGGCGATACCCGCCGCCCGATCCGCGAGCGGCAGCAGCTGATCCAGGCCGCGGCCGCCGCGGTCGCCGACTATTCGACCAGCGCGCCGGGTGCCGGCTTCACCCTGGCCAATTAAGCGGGTGAGCGGATTCGACGTCCGCCGCTTCGCCGCGGCGCTGCGGTCGGGCCATGGCGGGCGGCTGGGCATCGTCTATCACGATCATGGACCCGCGCCGGACGCGTGCTGGGTCGAGCTTGCCCTGCCCTATGCCGCCGATCTGGTCGGCGATCCGGATAGCGGCGTGATCGCGTCCGGCCCGATCGTCACGCTGATGGACATGGCGACGAGCATGGCTGTGTGGAGCCGGCGCGGCCGGTTCAGCCCGCACGCGACGCTCGACCTGCGCATCGATTATCTGCGCGCGGCGGTGCCGGGGCGCACGGTGGTCGGGCGCGGCGACTGCTACCGCCTGACCCGCTCGGTCGCGTTCGTGCGCGGGCAGGCGCATGACGGCGACCCGGCCGATCCGGTCGCGCATGTCGCCGGCACGTTCATGCTGATGGACGACTGGACGTGAGCGAGGGCGACCTGCCGCCCTATGTCCGGCTGCTCGGCGCGACGCTGGAGCGGGGCGAGGACGGTGCGCCGCGGCTGGCGATGCCGTTCGCCGACGCGGTGCTGGGACGGCCTGGCTTCCTCCATGGCGGCGCAATCGCCGGGCTGCTCGAGGCGGCGGCGATCGCCGCGCTGCGCCACGCGCTGGCAGCGGAGGGAAGTGCCCGGATCAAGCCGATCACGATCACGGTCGACTATCAGCGCGGCGGGCGCGAGCGGCCGACGCTGGCGGCGGGCACCGTCACCCGGCTGGGCACCCGCATCGCCAATGTCGAGGCGGTGGCATGGCAGGACGACCGCGACCGGCCCATCGCGACGGCGCGGGTGAACTTCCTGATCGAGCGCGGCGCTTGATCGGCGCCGGACGATTATTCGCGCGAAGACGCTAAGACGCGAAGAAGTGTTTGTTCACGCGGAGGCGCGGAGACGCGGAGGTGTCTCGTGCGCGGCAGCGCACCTTCATCCCCATTAGCCGAAGATGAAAAGCTGCCGCTCGGCTGGGCGCAACACCTCCGCGTCTCCGCGCCTCCGCCTGAACTTCAAACCTTCTTCGCACCTTCACCTTCTAAGCCGGATCGAGCCGCACCAGCCGCCCGTTGGCGCCGTCCTCCAGCACCCAGATCGCGCCGTCCGGCCCCTGCTCCACCTCGCGGATACGGGTGCCGAGCGGCACGCGCGCGGCCTCGGCGGCGGTACTGCCCGTCACGCGGACGCGGACCAGCCCCTGCGCGGTCAGGCCCGCCAGGATGAAATCGCCGTCCCAGCCGACGAAGCGGGTGCCGCGATACTGGATCATGCCGCCCGGCGCGATCACCGGGGTCCAACTGACCAGCGGCGCGACGAACTCGGGCCGGGTCGCGTGGCGGGGCAACACCTCGCCGTCATTCCCCTCCGACACGGTGCGCCATCCGTAATTGGCACCGCGGGTGATGAGGTTGAACTCGTCGCCGCCCTCTGGCCCCATCTCGCTTTCGAACAGGCGACCGTCGGCGGCGAAGACCAGGCCATAGGGGTTGCGGTGGCCGAGCGACCAGATCTCGGTCCGCGCGCCGGTAGTGCCGACGAACGGATTGTCGGACGGGATCGTGCCGTCGCGATTGATGCGGATGATCTTGCCGAGCGTCACCGTCAGGTCCTGTGCCGGCGCGCCCTGGTGGCGCTCGCCGGCGGTGACGTAGAGCGTCCCGTCGCCGGCGAACGCCATGCGCCCGCCATAATGACGGTCTTCATTGCCGATCTTGGGCACCTGCCGCCACACCACGCGCACGTCGCCCAGCGAGGCGGCATCCGCCGCCAGCGTGCCGCGCGCGACCGCCAGCCCTGCGCCGCCGCTGCCGCTCTCCGCGAAGCTGAGATAGACGTAGCGGTTGCTGGCGAAATCGGGATCGAGCGCGACGTCGAGCAGCCCGCCCTGCCCCGCCGCGTTCACCGCCGGCGTGCCGCTGACCGTCGTCACCACGCCGCCGGTCGTCACCAGCCGCAGCCGGCCGGGCCGCTCGGTCACCAGCAGGCGACCGTCGGGCAGGAAGGTCATCGCCCAGCCATTGTCCATCGTCGCGACGTTGGTGCGGCTGACCGCTGTCGTCGTGGCGGGAGTTGGCGTCGGGGACGCGGTCGGTGACGGGGTAGGCGCGGGCACGGGCGACAGGCCCGACCCGCCACCATCGTCGCCGCAGCCGACCGCCAGCAGCGGTAGCCAAAGTGCGGTCAGCCAAGACCGGCGCCGCGGGCTCACGACCGTGGCGTCAGCTTGAGGAGGCGGCCGCCCGAGTCCTTGCCACCATCCTCCAGCAGCCAGATCGCGCCGTCCGGGCCCTGCTCCACCTCGCGGATGCGGGCGCCCATCGGCCACTGGTCGCCCTTCGTCGCCTCGGTACCGTTCAGGTGGACACGGACCAGCGCCTGACTCGACAGGCCGCCGATAAAGGCGTCGCCGCGCCACTGCGGGAACAGCTTGCCCGAGTAGATCATCAGTCCGCCCGGCGAGATCACCGGGTTCCACCAGACTTTAGGCGCCTCGTACCCGTCGCCCGGCCGGTGGTCGGGAATGTCCCGGCCATCGTAATGCGAGCCGTTCGAGGCGTTGGGCCAGCCATAGTTGCGGCCGGGCAGGATCAGGTTGACCTCATCCCCGCCCTTGGGCCCCATTTCCTGCTCCCACAGATTACCCTTCGCATCGAAGGCGAGGCCGAGCAGGTTGCGATGGCCGTAGCTCCAGACCTCGGGCGCGAAGCCCTTCGCCGCCAGCGGGTTGCCGGGGGCGGGCTTGCCGTCCAACGTCAGGCGCAGCACCTTGCCCAGTGTCGCCTTGGGATCCTGCGCGGGCGTGAACTTCTGCCGCTCGCCGGCGGTGAAGAACAGGTAGCGGCCGTCGGGCGAGAAGGCGATGCGGCCGGAATAATGGCCGTCGCCCTCGACCAGCGGGCTCGCGCGGAACAGCGCCTCGATCTCGCCCAGCCGCTCACCGCCGGCACCGTCGGGGCGCAGGCGACCGCGCGCCAGCACCACGCCCTTGCCGCCCTCACCCGCCGCCGAATAGCTGAAATACACGCGCTGGCTGGTCGCAAAGTCGGGCGCGAGGACGACGTCCATCAGCGCGCCCTGCCCGGCCGAATCGACCGTGATCGTCGCCACCGTCTGGCGCTGTTTGCCGTCCTGCGACACCAGCAGCATCGCCCCCTGCTTCTCGGTCACCAGCATCCGCCCGTCTGGCAGGAAGGTCATTGCCCAGGGCGAATCGAAATCGGCGACGACCGTCTTGGTGAAGGGACCGGCGGTGTCGGTCCCGGGCGCGGGCGCATTTCCCGAGCAGGCGATGAGGGCGAACGGCAGGGCAGCGAGCAGGCGCATGTTCATTCAAGGACTCCCGATCCATGTCCGACAAAAACGCCGAAACGGTCCATTTGGATGCGAGGCTTGTCGGATCGGCTCCGCTCACGTATATCGACTTCGCTTTCTCTACATCGTCAGATGAAGAGGTCGCGGGGCCCCGCCCCGCGGCGGCAACGCCCCATGGCCGCGATCCCGCGGTCGCACCGGAGTTTCGCGTGGTCGATATCGCCGCCCTGTCCGCCCTGATCGAGCCCGAGGCGCAGGCGCTCGGCTTCGCGCTGGTGCGCGTCAAGATGACCGGCGGCAAGTCCGACCCGACGCTGCAGGTAATGGCCGAGCGGCCGGACACGCGCCAGCTGACGATCGACGACTGTTCGGCGCTGTCGCACCGCATTTCCGACCGGCTCGACGAGCTGGAGGCGGCGGGCCGCGACCCCATCCCCGATGCGTATCGGCTGGAGGTCAGCTCGCCCGGGATCGACCGGCCGCTGACCCGCCTAGCCGACTTCGCCGACTGGGCCGGGCACGAGGCGCGCATCCGCCTGAAGGCCCCCGTCGACGGGCGCAAGCAGGTGACTGGCGACCTGGCCGGCGTCGACGGCGACCGGATCAGCGTCGACATGGGCCAGCACGGCACGGTCACGCTGACCATGGACCAGATCGACAATGCCAAGCTGGTCATGACCGACCGGCTGATCGCCGCCACCCAGCCCCTTTCCAGCGAAGGGGCCGAAGAGATCGAAGACACGTCCGACGAGACGCTTGAAGAGGATAACCACTGATGGCCACGGCCACCGCCAACCGCGCCGAACTGATCGCGATCGCCAATTCGGTCGCGACCGAGAAGATGATCGACCGCGCGATCGTCATCGAGGCGATGGAAGACGCGATCCAGCGCGCCGCCCGCACCCGCTATGGCCAGGAAATGGACATTCGCGCCAAGCTCGACGCGACGTCGGGCGACCTGCGGCTGTGGCGCGTGGTCGAGGTGGTGGAACTGGTCGACGACCTCTACAAGCAGGTGTCGGTCAAGGACGCGCAGAAGCTGAAGCCGGGTGCGGTCATCGGCGACTTCCTGGTCGACCCGCTGCCGCCGATCGAGTTCGGCCGCATCCAGGCACAGGCATCGAAGCAGGTCATCTTCCAGAAGGTCCGCGACGCCGAGCGCGAGCGCCAGTATGAAGAGTTCAAGGACCGCCAGGGTGAGATCATCACCGGCGTGGTCAAGCGCGTCGAGTTCGGCCACATCGTCGTCGACCTGGGCCGTGCAGAGGGCGTCATTCGCCGCGACGCGCAGATCCCGCGCGAGGTCGTGCGCGTCAACGACCGTATCCGGTCGCTGATCCTGAAGGTGGTGCGCGAGAATCGCGGGCCGCAGATCTTCCTGAGCCGCGCGCATCCCGATTTCATGAAGAAGCTGTTCGCGCAGGAAGTGCCCGAGATCTACGACGGCATCATCACCATCCAGGCCGCCGCCCGCGACCCCGGTTCGCGCGCCAAGATCGGCGTCATCAGCCGCGATTCGTCGATCGATCCGGTCGGCGCCTGCGTCGGCATGAAGGGCAGCCGCGTCCAGGCCGTCGTGCAGGAGATGCAGGGCGAGAAGATCGACATCATCCCCTGGTCGCCCGACATCGCGACCTTCGTCGTCAACGCGCTGCAGCCGGCATCCGTCAGCCGCGTCGTGATCGACGAGGAAGAGGAGCGGATCGAGGTGGTCGTGCCCGACGACCAGCTGTCGCTGGCCATCGGCCGCCGCGGCCAGAACGTCCGTCTCGCCAGCCAGCTGACCGGCAAGGCGATCGACATCCTGACCGAGGCGGATGCGAGCGAGAAGCGCCAGAAGGAGTTCGTCGCCAACAGCGATCTGTTCCAGCAGGAGCTGGACGTCGACGAGACGCTGGCCCAGCTGCTGGTCGCCGAGGGCTTCACCAGCCTGGAAGAGGTCGCCTATGTCGAGCTGGACGAGATCGCCGCGATCGAGGGCTTTGACGAGGATCTGGGCCAGGAGCTGCAGAGCCGCGCACAAGAGGCGCTGGATCGTCGCGAGCAGGCCAATCGCGAGGAGCGCACCGCGCTCGGCGTCGAGGATGCGCTCGCCGGAATGCCCTATCTGACCGAGGCGATGCTGGTCACGCTGGGCAAGGCCGGCATCAAGACGCTCGACGACCTCGCCGACCTGGCGACCGACGAGCTGGTCGAGAAGAAACGCGCCGAACCGCGCCGCCGCAACGACGACGCGCCCAAGCGGCCTGAGCCGAAGGGCGGTATCCTGGCGCAGTACGGGCTGTCCGACGAACAGGGCAACGAGATCATCATGGCCGCCCGCGCGCACTGGTTCGAGGACGAGCCGGCCGCCGAGGAGTCAGACACCGCGGAGGCGGATGCCGGTACGGAGGACGAGCAGGCCTGATGCCGTTCGTCAGCATCCGCCTCGCCGGGTCCGCGACGAAGGACCAGAAGTCGGCCCTCGTCGCCGACGTCACGCGCTCGCTGGTCGAGCGGCTGGGCAAGAACCCGGCCGCCGTCCAGATCGTGATCGAGGAAGTGAATACCGAGAATTACGGCGCCGGCGGCCAGCTGATCGCCGACCGCGACGCGCCCATGCCGAGGGAGGACGCACATGCGGAACCCTCGCAATGATTCGCTAGGCTCATCCTCCACCTGTCATGCCGGGCTCGTCCCGGCATCCAGCTGTCCGCGTTCGACTAAGAACGCGGCGCCTGCGGAGCCGTGGATGCCCGGACCAGCCCGCCATGACGCGGCGGCGAGGATCGCGGCATGACCGATCCCGTGCGCTCCTGCATCCTGACCCGCGACCGTGACGGGCGGCATCAGCTGGTGCGACTCGCGCTGTCGCCGGACGGACAGATCTTCCCAGACGTCCGCGCCAAGGCGCCCGGCCGCGGCGCGTGGATCGGTGTGACGCGGACCGAGCTGGAGGGCGCCTATGCCAAGGGCCGGCTGCGCGGCGCACTGGCGCGTGCGTTCAAGACGGGCGACTTCACCCTGTCGCCCGAGCTACCGGCGCTGATCGCGGCGGCACTCGAGCGCAATGCGCTCGACCGGCTGGGGCTGGAGGCGCGCTCGGGTTTGCTCCTGACCGGGACCGACAAGATCGAGACGGCGGCGCGTTCGGGCCAGCTCCATGCGCTCTATCACGCCGCCGATGCGGGCGAGGACGGGATGCGCAAACTGGCGCAGGCGTGGCGGGTCGGAGCCGATCGCGAAGGGTCCGATCTCAGGGGCTTGGCACTGCCGGTACCGCGCCCCATATTGTCATTGGCGCTGGGGCGGGAGAATGTGGTACACATCGCCCTGACCGACCGCGCTGCGGCGAAGCGGGTGAGCGAGGCGCTCGACCGCTGGCTGCACTTCATCGGACCTGAACCCCTGACGGGTGCCCGGCGGCAGACATCGCCGGAAGCCCAATCGGCCCCTTGCGAAACGGCCTCGCAAGGCGCATCGGCGCCCGGCTTTGCTCCCGCGAGGGACGAGGACGGCGCGTCACCGGCCGCGATTGTGCACGAGGAATTTGAGTGAGCGATACCGACAACGACAAGCCGAAGCTGGGCATGCGCGCACCGTTGGGGCTGCGCCGCACGGTCGAGACCGGCAAGGTCAAGCAGAGCTTCAGCCACGGTCGCTCGAATACGGTGATCGTGGAAACCAAGAAGGCGCGGACGTTCCGCCGCCCTGGTGAAGCCGCGCCCGCCGCCGAGGCACCGCTGCCCGAGGTTGCGGCACCCGCGCCGGTCCAGCAGGAAGCGCCCCGCCCCGCCCCGCGTCCCGCGCCCTCCAACGAGACGCCGCAGGAGCGCCAGGCCCGGATGCTGCGCGAGGCTGAAGAGCAGCGCATGCACGCGCTGGAAGACGCGCGCCGTCGCGAGGATGCCGAGCGTGCGCGCCTGGCGCAGGAGGAGCGTGCCCGCGCCGCCGCGCCGCCGCCCCCGCCGCCCGTTCCGGAACCCGAGCCGGCCCCCGCCCCCGTGCAGGCTGCCGAGCCGGTTGCGCCAAGCCCGACCGTGCCGACACCGGCCGGCCGCGGTTTCCGTCCGGTCGAGCGGCCGGTGCCGGTCCTGTCTCTTATACTCATCT
>NZ_JAUUDS010000013.1 GCF_030678875.1 Sphingomonas aurea
CGAGCGCGCGCACATCAAAGACCCCGAGGTACGCAAGCTGGCGGACGGGATCATTGATGCTCAGGTCCGCGAGATCGCGCAGATGAAGCGCCACATCGCCCGGCTCGAGGCGCACCCCACGCCCGACAATGCGCCCGACCTCCCCTCCTATCGCGACAAGCAGGTGCCTCCCCCGCCCCCCGAAACCGACGAGAGCGTCGGCGTCAACACGCTTCAGCCGATCCGCTGAGCAACATCGCTTGAGGGCTAATCGGTTTGAGCCCGTATCCCTGTTGAGCGGGGGTTTTGACGCAGGAGCGACACGATGAAGAAAATGATGATTATGGCCGTCGCGACCGCCCTCGGCGCGGCTCCCGCGGTCGCCCAGATGCAGGGCATGGACCATTCCGGCATGAACCATGGGCAGATGATGCGGCCGACGCCGGCGAACCCGTACCCGCAGGCCGAGATGGACATGCATCAGAAGATGATGTCGGCGATGGGTGCCGATGCCACCGAGACGTGGGTCCGCAAGATGGTCGAGCACCACCGTGGCGGCATCGCCATGTCGCGTATCGTGCTTCGCGAGACCAAGGACCCCAAGGTTCGCCAGATGGCCACCAAGACGATCGCAGAGCAGACCCGCGAGATCGGCGAGTTGAACGCCTGGCTGCGGGCGCATGGCAAGAGCGCCCAGTAATCGACTATCGTCCCTCCCCCCGTCACCGTGCGGGGGGATGGCCACCCGGGAACTCAGATATGGATCGCTTTCGCCTTCTCGCCGCCGCGCTGGCGTGCGCTACCCCTGCGGGGGCTCTCGCCGCGGGTCCCGTCCTGATGCATCGCGACCCGGGTTGCCCCTGTTGCGAGAAATGGGCGCAGCAGGTGAAGGAGCAGTTCGGCCGCGCCGTCCGCGTCGTCGACGATGCGAACCGGCCGGCGTTCATGAAGGCACGCGGCGTGCCTCAAGACCTCGCCTCCTGTCACACTGCCATTATCGACGGCATGACCTTCGAAGGGCACGTTCCGATTGCCGACATGAAGCGCGCCTTGGCCACGCATCCGAAGGGCGTCACCGGCCTCGCGGTCGCCGGGATGCCGATGGGCTCACCGGGCATGGAAATGCCGGGCATGAAGGCCCAGGCCTATGACGTGATCGCGTTCGGGCCGAGCGGCCGCAGGGTGTTCGCCCGCCATTGAAAAGGGGAGGCGCGAACGCCTCCCCTCCCAGCTTACTTCTTCTGCATGCCCGACATGTCGTGACCGGCGTGCTCGCCGTGCTTCATGTCCTTCATGTCGGCGCAGCAATCCTTCTTCGCGCCGTCCTTGTCCTTGCAGCAGTCGGCGCCATCCTTGCAGCACTCCTTCCCCGCGCAGCAGTCAGCGGCGGCAAAGGCCGTGGCGGGAACGAGCGTGAGTGCGATAGCCGCGCCGATGAACTTGATGGTCTTCATGTGTAATTTTCCTCAAATGCACTGATTGATCGGAATCCACGTCGATCAGGCGGTTCGAGGAGGTGGCGGTGCAGGACCGCCCGAGCGACCAACAAGGGCATGAGGCTCGGGTGCGGGCGGATCCGTCCGCACGGCGAGCTGCGGCGCGGGAGACGTGTGAACGTCGAGGGCCGTTGCGATGCAGGCTCCTACGCAGTCCACCGGAGGGGTCTTTTTTACGGGCGTGAGCGGCGCGCGATCGCAATCGGCCATTCCGGCATGCGCCTGCGAAGGCGGCGCAGCCTGCGCCATGGCCTCGCACATCGGGCCCATCCGCACGAGCAGCATCGCGCCCAGCAGGAGCAGCGCAAATGTGCGGACGAGGCGGCCGAAGCTCATGCAGCCCTTCTAGCTTGCGCCGGGCCGCCGCACCAGATCAGTGCGCGACGCCCAGCACCATCCAGATCGCCATGGCGACCATCATCACGTTCTCGGTGAGCGACAGGAAGCCCAACGGCACATTGCTGTCACCGCCCACGCACGCGCATTTCAGCTCGCGCTTGTCGACATACACGGCCTTGATGACCGAGACCGCTCCGGTCGTCCCGATCACCAGCGCGATCGGCACCGACAGCCAGGTCAGCACGCCGGCCGCCATCAGCACGCCCGCTGCGCCTTCCGCGTAGGGGTAGGTGTAGGAATAGGGCACCCAGCGCTTCGCAAGCAGATCGTAGTTGAGGAACATGCTCGAAAAGCTCTCCACGTTCTGGAGCTTGAGCATGGCCAGCACGCACATGGAGAAGGCGATGAACCACTCACCCGCGCGTACCGTGAACGGTGTGCCGAGCACGGCATAGCTGGCCGCCAGCGCCATCAATGCCGCCATCGCGAACACAACCGCGACCGGCCGGTAGGTCACCGCCGTGGGGTCGGCCACGGTCTTACCGAAAAACCGGCGCAGATCGTCGTAGCCTCCTACCCGCTCGCCACCGATGAAGGTCTGGGGTGTCGTTTTGACCCCATGCTCGGCTTTGAACGCGTCGGTTTCCTCGCGCGTGCGTAGCCAATGGTCCTCGACCTCATAACCCTGCCGGCGCAGCAGATCCTTCGCCTTGATCCCGTAGGGACAGGTGTGGGTCGGCATCACCATCCGATAGATCGTCGCCTTCTTGGGCGCGAACGTCGCCATTCGTCTTCTCCGGCCTCTGTGCCCGACCTATATGGCATCCGTACTATAGTACGGAGTCAAGGCATGACCGGCATGACGATCGCAGGGCTCGCTCGAGAAGGCGATGTGGGCGTGGAAACGATCCGCTACTACCAGCGCCGAGGTCTTCTCGACACGCCCGACAGGCCGATAAACTCCGGGTCCGGGGGCGGTATCCGCCGCTATGGCCCGGAGGATGTTCGCCGGCTGCGCTTCATCCGATCGGCCCAGGGCGCCGGCTTCACGCTGGAGCAGATCGGCGAGCTGCTGGCGCTCGACGCGACCGACGATCGCGCACGCGCACGCGAGCTTGCCAGCGAGCGGATTACGGTGCTGGACGCCAAGATCGAGGAGCTTGAGCGGGTACGCGCGTCACTGCGGCATCTCGCACACGAGTGCGGAAACGGATCAGCGGGACCGTGCCCTATTCTGGCGGCTTTCGATCACGCTTGAGCGTCAGCTCGGGCGATGGCGATGCTCGACAGATCGGTTCTGACGTCGACTGGCACGCCGGCGTGCCTGCGCTCGGAATAGCGGTCGACGAGCTGGGTTGCATATGGGCGCAGCAGGACGGTGAAGCGCACCAGCTCCTCCATTACATCGACGATACGGTCGTAATAGCTCGACGGCTTCATGCGCCCAGCTTCGTCGAACTCCTTGTAGGCCATCGCCACCGATGATTGATTGGGGATCGTGAACATCCGCATCCAGCGGCCAAGCAGGCGTAGTGTGTTGACTGCGTTGAACGATTGCGATCCGCCCGACACCTGCATCACCGCGAGCGTGCGTCCCTGCGTCGGCCGCATCCCCTTCATCTCGAGCGGCAGATGATCGATCTGCGCCTTCATGATGCCCGTGATCTGGCCGTGCCGCTCAGGGCTGCACCAGACCTGCCCCTCCGACCACATTGATAGCTCGCGTAACTCGTGAACGGCCGGGTGATCGTCTCCCGCCACTTGGTCGGGCAGCGGCAGCGTGGAAGGATCGAAGATGCGCGTGTCTGCGCCAAACAGGTGCAGCAAGCGCGCCGCTTCTTCCGCGGCTAGGCGCGAGAAGGAGCGCTCACGCAGGCTGCCGTAGAGCAGCAGGATGCGGGGAGCGGGTTCGGTCGGCCCAAGATCCGCGGCGAGGCGATGACGGATAAACGCCGGATCGAGTGCCGGCAGAACATCCAAATCGGCAAGGGTACGAAGCGGCATCAGAGGGCTTTCACGAGGTAGGTCGCGGAGGCGGGGCAGAGCGAGGTGAACTCGCGCGTGGCGGCAATAGCGGACGGTGCCGAATGGCGATCGGCGGCCGCATAGCCGAGCATGCGGAAGAACGGGGCCGCGGTCGTGGTCAGTAGATGGAGTCGCTGTACGCCCAGTGTGCAAGCTTCTTGTTCGAGCGCGGCGACCAGCGCGCGGCCGATGCCGGCGCCCCGACGATCGGGAAGGATGAGGACGGAGCGGAGCAGACGGTCGGCTCCTTCGCCTTCCAGACCACCATAGCCAATTAGGCTATCCGCATCGAACCGGAAGAACACGCGGTCAGGCTCCGCGAGATCGGTGCTGGGCAAGCCCATGGCGTCGAGGTGCCGCGACAGCTCAGCAAGGTCGCTGGCTTGGAGAAGCCTGGCGATTGGCGTCATCATGCGCCGCGAGGCCCGAGCAGGATCAAACAGGTTCCGACAAGGCAGAGGGCGGCCCCGCCGACATCCCAGCGATCGGGACGGACGCCCTCGACACTCCACAGCCAGAGCAGGGAGGCGCAGATGTAGATGCCGCCATAAGCGGCATAGGCCCGCCCCGCGGCATCACTGTCGACGCGGGTCAGAAGCCAGGCGAAAAGGATTAGGGAGGCAACGCCGGGGACCAGCCAGAGGGGCGCCCTGCCCATTCGGAGCCACGCCCAGAATGCGAAGCATCCGGCAATCTCAGCAAGCGCCGCGCCGATGTAGATCAGGGCAGTCATTCGATGGTAATCCTCAACGCCAAGGCACCGAGCGTGACCAGCAGCACCGGCACGGTCAGCGTGACACCGATCCGGAAATAATAGCCCCATCCGATCCGCACGCCTTTCTGGCCGAGAACGTGAAGCCACAGGAGCGTCGCGAGCGATCCGATCGGCGTGAGCTTGGGACCGAGGTCGCAGCCGATCACGTTGGCGTAGATCATCGCCTCCTTGACCGTGCCCGTGGCATGGGCCGCATCGATCGACAGCGCGCCCACCAGCACGGTCGGCATGTTGTTCATCACCGAGGAGAAAACGGCTGCGATCACGCCTGTTCCCAAGGCGGCACTCCAGACACCGCCTTGTGCCGTCCGATCGAGGAGCGCAGCCAGATGATCGGTCAGGCCGGCGTTCCGCAGGCCATAGACCACCAGGTACATGCCGAGCGAGAAGATCACGACCTGCCACGGTGCGCCGCGCAGCACCTTCCGCGTCTCTATCACGTGCCCACGTCCGGCGATTACCAGCAGAAGGATCGCGCCGGCAGCGGCAACGGCGCTGACGGGCACGCCAAGCGGTTCGAGCAGGAAGAAGCCGGCAAGCAGCAAAGCGAGAACGATCCATCCGGCGCGGAAGGTCGCGGCGTCATGGATCGCTTCTCGGGGCGTACGTAGCGCCCCCACATCGTAAGCTCTTGGTATGTCACCTCGAAAGAACAGTAGCAGCGCGCCCAACGTGGCGGCGATCGACACTAGATCGACCGGCACCATCACGGACGCATAATCGCCGAAGCCGATGCCGAAGAAGTCGGCCGACACGATGTTGACGAGGTTCGACACGACCAACGGCAGACTGGCCGTGTCGGCGATGAACCCCGCCGCCATGACGAACGCCAGTGTCGCCCTGTCCTTGAAGCCTAGCGCCCGCAGCATCGCGATGACGATCGGCGTCAGGATCAGCGCCGCGCCATCATTGGCGAACAGCGCAGACACCGCCGCGCCGAGCAGCACGATCAGGACAAATAGTCGGTGACCATGCCCCCTGCCCCAGCGTGCGATATGCAGCGCCGCCCATTCGAAGAACCCGGCTTCATCGAGCAACAGGCTGATGACGATGATGGCAACGAACGCGGCGGTCGCGTTCCACACGATGTTCCACACCACCGGCACGTCGGACAGCGTGACGACGCCCGCTAGCAGCGCCACGACCGCCCCTCCCATGGCGCTCCACCCAATGCCGAGGCCCTTGGGTTGCCAAATGACGAGCGCGATTGTGGCGACGAAGATCAGGACGGCCAGGAGCATCAGACGACGCGCTGGCCCGAAGCGTCCACCACTTGCTCACCGTCTTCCTTGGCAAACGCGCCGAGCTGATCGCTTGGCAGCAGATCGAGGACGGCTTCAGAGGGGCGGCACAGCTTCACGCCGAGTGGCGAGACGACCAGAGGCCGGTTGATGAGGATCGGATGCGCCATCATCGCGTCCACCAGCGCGTCGTCGGACTTCGACGTGTCACCCAGGCCCAGCTCCGCATAGGGTGTGCCCTTCTCTCGCAGGAGCTCGCGGGGCGCTATGCCGGCGCGATCGATCAGCTCGACCAGCAGGGCACGCGAGGGCGGCGTCTTCAAATACTCGACCACATGCGGTTCGATGCCGGCATTGCGGATCATGGCGAGTGCGTTGCGGGACGTGCCGCACTCGGGATTGTGGTAAATGACGATATCGACAGGCACGAAGCGTCCTTTCAGCAGCAGGGGGCGAGTTCCGCGACGAGCGGCGCGCACAGCTCGGCATTGCCGGCGCAGCAGTCCTTGACGAGGAAGAGGGTGAGCGCACGTAGGCCGTCCAGGTCAGCGCAGTAGATGATGGATCGGCTGCGACGTTCGGACCGCACGAGGCCCGCGCGCGCAAGGATGCCCAGATGTGCGGACATGGTATTCTGCGGCACATCAAGCTGACGGGCTATGTCGCCGGCTGCCATACCGTTCGGTTCATGCCGCACCAGCAGGCGGAAGACATCGAGGCGTGTCGCTTGCGCGAGCGCGCTCAAAGCGGAAATGGCCGAATCGTTTTCCATATATCCAGCATAGTGGATATGACGAGAGCGAGGCAACGGGTCCGGAAAAACCAGGTCCGCAACACCTTCCGGCTCGGAACAGGATTATAGGCGCGGCTCGCGCGCCTCGCCTTTCCGAGGACCAGCAGCATGATTGATTTGGACGACCCCCAAGCGGTCAAGGAAGCGTCGCGCGCTAATCGCCGCCGGCGCTTTCGCAGCTCCGCAAAGCGGGCGCGGCCTATTCCACCACCTGACAGTTAATCCGCCTTGGAGGGCGCGCGGATCAGTGCGCCCACCGCGAGAAACGTGTCAAAACCGTCCGGTTATGACACCGGCTATCGTTCGCCGGCTGGGAAGTGACGGTAGAAGGTCGAGCGGCCGACTTGCAGCAGTTTGGCGACCTTGGCGGGGCTGTCGCCCGCCGCCAGCAGCTTGCGCGCAGTGTCGAGCATGTCTGGCGTCATCACCGATTTGCGACCCCCGCCGGTGCCACCCTTGGCACGCGCTGCCGCTAGGCCGGCGATGGTCCGTTCTTTTATCAGCTCGCGCTCCATTTCCGCGACCGAGGCAAGGATATGGAACAGCAGCCGCCCCGATGGCGTGGACGTGTCGAACCCATCCGTCAGCGACCGGAAATCGACCTTGCGCGCCGAGAGGTCGGCCGCCAGTTCGATCAGGCCTTGGATCGAGCGGCCCAACCGATCGAGCTTCCAGATGACCAGCGTGTCGCCGGCCCGCACGAAATTGAGGGCCTCGATCAGGCCGGGCCGGTTCAGCTTCGCGCCGCTAACCTTGTCGGTGAACAGCTTTTCGCACCCGGCTCTGGTCAGCGCATCGGTTTGCAGCGTCAGGTCCTGATCGGACGTCGAGACACGCGCATAACCAACCAGCATGAGTCCCGTTATCCCAACTCGAACAGCGAATTTCGGGACTCATATTTCGGGAACATATTTTGGGAAAGCTCCGGCGTTCATCGGGCGCATTTTTATGCTGGTCCGATCCGTCCCGTTGAAGGTTCCTTTACGGGAACGCCGATCAGGCTCTGGTTAGCTCAGTTTTGCGCGTGATAGTCCAATGCTCCAGTCGTTTGTAGACGATCACCTTGTCGCCGATCAGATCTCCATGCCGGCGACAGAAGAGGTCGAGCTGATCGCGATCGCCGACCAGTTCGACACAGATCGTCAGATGCGGATCGGCAATTTCCGAGCCGTTCTCCCGGATCGGTTCGTGATTGCTGAAGCCGTAATGGGTATTTTGCGCGACGGCGTTGATGATGCCGTCCGCCTTCGCGGTGCGAATCAGCTCGCGATAGAGCGGCTTTGCCCCCCAGAAGCGACGCGGGCCGATCTTGTCGGACGGTTTCAGATAGATGCGCAGCATCCCGACTTCGCGGTGATGGACGGTGAAACGATTGGGCATGACGGGCTTTCGACAGGAAACAGGATCAGGCGCGCGTGCGCCGGCGAGAAGCGCGGTGCGTGCGGGCATCGCGCAGGGTCGCGTCGGGTGTGAGGTGTGCGGCAGGTACCTTTGGCACAGCGACGCGCTGCGACAGGTAGATGCCGTTGTGGCCTGAGCAGAGGTAGGCGACGAAGCACGCGACTGCGATCGGCACCGTATAGGCCGCGCCGAACAACTCGATCCCCATGAACGTGCAAGCCAGCGGTGTGTTGGCCGCGCCCGCGAACAGCGCGACGAAGCCGATCGCTGCGAATAGCCCCGACGGTACTCCGAACATCGGCGCGAGCGCATTGCCGAGCGCCGCGCCGATAAAGAACAGCGGCGTGACCTCGCCCCCCTTGAAGCCCGCGCTCAGGGTCACGACGGTAAAGAGCAGCTTCAGCGCCCAGCTCCACGAGTGCGTATCGGGACCAAAGAAGCTGGCGATGGTCAGGCTGTCCGGTGTCGCGGCGAGCGTACCCAGGCCAAGATAGTCGCGGGTTCCGAGCAGCCAGACCAGCGCAATCACGGCCAGCCCGCCGATAACGGGTCGTAGTGGGCCATAGGGGATCACGCGCTTCAACCATCCGCCCAGCGCGTGATTGGCCTCGGCAAAGGTCAGCCCGGTCAGACCGAAGGCAATGCCGGCGACACCGGCCTTGGCGACGAGCAGCGCGTCGACCGGCACCAGCGCATCGACATGGTAGACGCCGTGATGAATGCCCCAGGCAAGACAGGTCCAGTCACCGACCAGCGCCGCGACCAGGCATGGCACCAGCGCGCGATACTCGACCCGACCGATCGCCAGCACCTCCAGTGCAAAGACCGCGCCCGCAATCGGCGTCCCGAAGACCGCGCCGAACCCAGCCGCGATCCCGGTCATAAGGAGGGTGCGTGTCGCTTCCGCATCCAATCTGAGCGCGCGTCCAAACCCGCTGGCAAGACTGCCGCCCAACTGCACGGCGGTGCCTTCACGTCCCGCCGATCCCCCGAACAGATGTGTCACGACCGTGCCGAAGAAGATGAGCGGAGCCATGCGCAGCGGCACGCCGCCCCCCGGTTCGTGGATTTGCTCGACGATGAGGTTGTTGCCGCCTTCGACCGAGCGCCCTGTCAGATGGTAGAGCAGTCCGACCACGAACCCGCCGATCGGCAGCAGGTAGAGCAGCCAGGGAAAGGCGAAGCGAAGCCGGGTTACGGCGTCGAGGCTCCGCAGGAAGGCCGCGCAGAGCGTTCCCACCGCTGCGGCCATCGGGACCAGGATCAAAGCCCACCGCAGTACCGACGTGGCATGGGTGCGGCGATCGCGAATGAACGCTGCCATGTTGAACTGGTCATAGAGATTGCGAAATGTCGCGCGCACGATTCCTCCTTGCTGCCTTGCGGCGCCTGGTAGGAATCATCGGCCCTTGCGAGGGCGGTTCGACCGAATGGCCCAGCGGAAATCCATCGCCGTGCCTGCGCATATGCTGTCCGACCGCGACCCGGTCAACCAACCGCAGAAGCATGAGACTATCATTTTGGTGAGGACCGATAAAATGGCTTTGGCCACGGAATAAACCCCGACGAGCATCGTCCACGCTTTCGAGACCGATGCGCTGGAGGCTTATGCGTAGACGAGATTGGATGCTGGGTCTGACGGCTTCGGCCCTACTTACCGGCGCAGTCGCGGCCGCCCCCGCCGATGGCTACGCTACCATGATGTCTGTCGCGATGGACCGGATGATGGCGGGCATGATGGTCAAGCCGTCCGGTGACGTCGACCGCGACTTCGTGGCGATGATGCTTCCGCATCATCAGGGTGCCATCGATATGGCGGTGGCGGAGCTGCGCTACGGCCATAACGAGCAGCTCAAGCGCATCGCGCAGGAAATCATCATCGATCAGCAGCAGGAGATCGCCGCCATGAAGCTGGCGATCGGCCAGCCGCTACCGCCTTCGACGCCAGCCCCGACGCAGGGCGGCGACCACCATAGCCCTATGGAGCACTGACATGATCCGGACCATCCTGCGCTCGGCCGCCTTGCTGATGAGCGCCGCACCGGGCCTCGCCATGGCCCAGCAGGCGCCGTGGAACGCTAAGGACATGCCCGTCAGCCACCGCGACCGCGTCTATGCGTCTGAACAATTCTCCAACACGGTGTCGGTGACCGACCCGGCCGACAACCGGCTGCTCGGCGTCATCAAACTCGGCGATCCCCAGCCGATGAACTTCTCCCCGCTCTACAAGGGACAGGTGCTGGTTCACGGCCTGGGCTTCTCGCCGGACGGGAAGACCTTGGCGGTCGTGTCGATCGGATCGAACGCCGTGTCGTGGATCGACACCGCCACCAACACCGTCAAGCACACGACCTATGTCGGGCGCAGTCCGCACGAGGCGTTCTTCACGCCGGACGGCAAGGAGGTGTGGGTCACGGTCCGCGGCGAGGATTATATCGCCGTGCTCGACCCCACGACGTACAAGGAGACGGGGCGCATCAAGACGCCCGGTGGTCCGGGCATGACGATCTTCTCTCCCGATGGCCGGTACGGCTATGTCTGCTCTTCGTTCAATCCGGTATTGGCTGTGTTCGATGTCGCGACCCACGCGCAGGTCGGACAGGTGGCGCAGCCAAGCCCCTTCTGCCCCAACATCGCCGCGACGCCGGACGGCAAGCAAGTGTGGTTTACGCTGAAGGACATCGGCAAGACGGTCGCATTCGATGCTCGGCCACCCTTCGCGATCCTGAAGGTGCTGGATACCGGGCCTATCACGAACCATGTCAATTTCGCCCGCACGGCCAAGGGGCAGTTCGCGTATGTGACGGTCGGCGGAGAGAATGTGGTCAAGGTGTTCCGCACGTCCGACTTCACGCCGGTGGCAACAATTCCGGTCGGCAAGATGCCGCACGGTGTTTGGCCATCGGGCGACGGCCGGCGCGTTTATGTCGGGCTAGAGAATTCCGATGAGCTGGCCGCGATCGACACTGCCGGCAACACGGTCGTCGCTACCGTGCCGGTCGGACAGGCACCGCAGGCGATCGCCTATGTGTCGAACGCAGTTCCGACAGGCCCCGGCACCGACAATCTCCAGCCGCTCGGCACAGCGGGCAAGGCGCTGCATCTGACCATGGGGCCGATTGGCGGCAAAGGTACGGCAAGCAGCATCACCCTCTTCGACCAGGGCATCATTCAGGTCGTGCAGAGTGCCGTTACCGGTTTGCAGCCCAAGAAGCCTTACATGCTCGTACTGACCGCCAATGCGGACGGCAGCGGCGCTGTAGAGCCGCTTGCGAACTTCATGAGCAACCCGGCAGGTGCGGCGATCGTCAACGCATCGGGTCCGATCCGCCAGATCGTTCAGGGCAGCACCGCGACACCCCGGCGCTTTCTGGCGGTTGCGGAGGTGGTGAACGGCGCGCCGGGGCGCATCGTGCAGGTGCAGCGCGACTGAGATGGACCCGCTTGCCGCCGCGATCGAACCGCTGATCCCCGGGCTGCGCCGCTATGCCCGGTCGTGGTTGCGCGACCGGGTGATGGCGGATGACGTGGTGCAGGATTGCCTGGAGCGCGCGGTCGGGCGCTGGCGACAGCGACGGGGTGCGGAGGTCCGCCCGTGGGTCTATGCGATCCTGCACAATTTGTTGGTCGATCATCAGCGGCAGCATAGCCGGCGAGGTACGGCGGTTCCGCTCCACCTCGTGGACGACGCCGCGCTCGGCCGCCCGGCCGATCAGGACACAGGCCTGCACCACCGCGACCTGCTGCGCGCGCTTGATGCGTTGCCTGAAGAACAGCGAACGGTGCTGCTCCTGGTCTCGGTCGAGGGCCTGCCCTATGCGGAGGTCGCTGCCGTAGTCGGCGTGCCGCTGGGCACGGTAATGTCGCGCATATCGCGGGGGCGCGACCGTCTGGCGACCCTCCTCCGGGAGGGTGAACGGCCGCGATTGAGGAGCGTGCAATGACCAGCCCGATCGGCGAGGACGATCTGGCCGCATGGATCGATGGCAGGCTGTCGCCCGAGCGGCAGCGCCTGGTCGACGCCTATCTTGAAGGCCAGCCGGACGTGCATGCCCGTGTGCGAGAGCAGGCGGAGCAGGCGCGAGCCCTTGCATCCCTGTTCGCCCCCGTCGCGGATGAACCGATCCCGGCGACGATGCGCGTGGCAGCGATCAGGGGACGGCAACGGCAACCGCGTTGGCAGCTCGCCATCGCCGCGTCACTTCTGCTGGCGTTGGGGTTTGGCGGTGGCTGGTCGAGCGCGCGGTGGAGCGGCGAACCCCGCGCGGGCATCGCGGCGCTGGCCAACGAGGCGAGTGATAATTTCCGTGTCTATGCCGCCGACCGGATACGACCGGCGGAGATCGGCCCCGACCAGCGCGCCATGCTGATCCGATGGACCTCCGCTCGATTGGGTGAGCGCGTCACGATCCCGGACCTCAGCACGGCCGGCTATCGCTATGGCGGGGGGCGACTGGTCGCGACGCCCCACGGCCCTGCGGCACTGCTCCTCTACGACGGACCGCAAGCGTCGAAACTTGCGGTGCTGACGAGGCCCATGCAGATCGACAAGACCGCGAGCATGACCAGCACGTCCAGCGGGACCATGGGCCGGGTCACATGGGCGGTCGACGGGATCGGCTATAGTGTGGTGGGCGAGCGACCCGCGGCCGAACTGCAGCCGATCGCCGATGAAGTCCGGCGTCAGGCAGATGCCGCGCTTGTGTCCTGATAGCGCCTTGCCGCCTCCCGGCGCCGACGGGCACCGGGCGGTCCAGCGCGATCACGGCTTGCGCTCGACATCCTTCCTGTCGGTCTCGGCCGGCGTCAGACGGGCTCGCTCGCGGATGCGGCGTTCCAGCGGCGCGCCGACGAACAGGACGAGCATTGCAAGGCTCACCCCGCCGATGATGAGCGGCCACACCGCCAACCCCGCTGCCGCGCCGATCGTGGCTGTCACCCAGATGCACGCGGCGGTCGCCAATCCATGCACTTCCTGACCCTGGCCGACCCGCAGCACCGCACCGGCACCGATGAAGCCGACGCCGGACAGAATGCCCTGCATCGCCCGTCCTGCGGCATCGGCGTTCACGTTCGGCAAGCCACTATGCACGATCGCCTGAACGGCGATGCAACTCGCCAGACCGACCAGACCCAGCGTCCGCAGGCCCATGATCTGCCGGTTCTCACGCGAGCGTTCCCAGCCGAGCACCATCCCGGCCGCGGTCGCCACCACCAGCCGGCCAATCGCATCGATCCAGAAAGCGACGTCCGGTGCCGCTGATGCTTCGATCATTCGACCAGCACGTGAACGTGATGCCAGGCGGTGCACAGATAGCCGGCGAAATTCCACATCGTATCCGGCCGCTCGGGCTGTCCCTGCCCGGTCTCGTCGAAGGCACGGGCGACAAGGTGCTGGCGTCCCTTGGCAAGTGTGGCGTCAAGGATCCAGCGCCGCCAGCCCCAGCGCGTCTCCGGATCATCGGCGAAGGTCGCCTGTTGCCAGTCGCGACCGCCGTTCACCGACACTTCGATCCGAGAAATACGGCGGTCATAGGCAATGGCATATCCCTCAATCCGCACCTCTCCGGCGGCCAAACTCTCGCCCGCACCGGGCGAGCAGATCGCGGCGTTGAGCGGCATGGCATTGATCGTCAGACCCTGGCTCCAGTCGACGGTGTCGCTCGTCACAGCGGCGGGGAAGAGCTTGTAGTCGTGCGCCTGGATCGGTGCCTCGGAGGGCGTTTCACGCACCTCGATCCGTGTCAGCCATTTGGCGCTGCGGACCCCGGCATAGCCAGGCACCACCATGCGGAGCGGGGCGCCATGTTCGGGCGTCAGCGGCTCGCCATTCATCGCCCAGGCGAGGAGTACGTCGGGCTCCCGCGCCTTGCTCATGGCGATCGATACCCCGAACAAGGCTTCTTCACCCTCCACGTCCACCTCGTCCGCGCCGGTGAACGCCACGAACAGCTCGGACGCATCCGGCGCGCCGACCGCATCGAGCACATCGGCCAAGCGTACGCCGGTCCACTCCGCATTGCCGATCGCGCCTACGTCCCACGGATCGCCGGAGGTGTTGGCGACCTGCTGGAGATCGGTACGCCGGTTGCCGGCGCACTGGAGAACCGCCGTTACCGTGCGCGTGGCAAACGTGCTCTTCAGTTCCTGCACCGAGAAGAAGCGGCTCGCCATGCCCCTCCCGCTCACCTCGATCCGATGATTGGCGGGCAGATCCGGCACCGGCCCGTGGCTGCGCACGTAGAACAGCGCCTGCGGCGTCAGAAACCGCTCGATCAACGCACCGGGCGTCGGCTCGGCATTGTAGGGATCAGAACTGCGCTCGATCATATCGGTCATGGACGATCAAACGTCGCGGGCACGCGTAACGCTTCAAGTCTTCGAGACCATCGCAGACGAAAGGCTGCCGACCATTCCGATATCCAGATTGGAATGACCATATCAAACGGTTGGTCGTATCGATCTAAGTACGCGATATATGCTGCATGACTTTGGAGCAGCTCAGAATATTCGTCGGTGTCGCGGAGCGCGAACACGTCACCAAGGCAGCGGAGGCGCTGAACGTCACGCAGTCTGCTGCCTCCGGGGCGGTTGCGGCCCTCGAAGCGCGCTACGGCGTTCCGCTGTTCCACCGCGTCGGGCGTGGCATCCAGCTTACCGAGGCAGGCCGCGGCTTTCTGGAGGAAGCGCGCGCGGTGCTGGGGCGGGCAGCGCATGCCGAGACGATGCTCGCGGACTATGCCGGGCTCGCGCGTGGTTCGTTGCGGATCGTCGCCAGCCAGACGATCGCGAGCTATTGGTTGCCGGCAAAGCTCGCCGCCTTCCACGAACGCCACCCACAGATCGCGGTCGAGCTGGCGATCGACAACACCGAAGGCGCGGCAGCGCAGGTGTTGAGCGGCGCGGCGGAACTCGGCTTTGTCGAGGGCGAGGTGGACGAACCGGCGCTTGCCCACTGGAATGTCGGGCATGACCCAATGGTGCTGGTCGGCCGCGAGGAAGCCGAACGCATCGACGAGGCCTGGCTGCGCACTACACGCTGGATCGTCCGTGAGCAGGGATCGGGTACGCGCTCGACTTTCGAGGACGTGCTGCGAACGCGCGGGTTTGATCCGGCCCAGCTGACGATAGCGATGACGCTGCCGTCCAACGAGGCGGTGCGCACCGCCGTTGAGGCCGGTGCCGGCGTTGCCGTCTTGTCGCGATTGGTCGTCGCGCGCGCGCTCAAGGCTGGCGATCTCGTCGAGCTGCCGCTCGGGCTGCCCGACCGCGCCTTTCACGCGCTGCGCCACAAGGAACGCTATCGCACCCGCGCGGCCGACGCGCTGACGGATCTCATCAAGGAGCAGGTCGCATGACTGCCGACACGCACTCCGTTCTCAGCGGCCTCAAGCCGCTCAGCCGGCTCGATCACCCCCGCGAGATGATCCGCCAGTTCACGCCCAACTGGTTCGCCGCGACGATGGGCACGGGCATCCTTGCCCTCGCGCTGCCGCAGGTGCCCGGCATCGGGCCTTCGCTTAAACCTGTCGGCGAGGTGTTGTGGTTCTTCAATATCGCGCTCTTCGCGCTGTTCGCCGGCCTCTATGGCGCGCGCTGGGTGATGTTCGGGCACGAGGCGCGGCGCATCTTCGGGCACAACACCGTGTCGATGTTCATCGGGACCATTCCGATGGGGCTGGCGACGATCATCAACGGCTGTCTCGCCTTCGGCATCGCGCGGTTCGGAAATGGCATCGTGCCGGTCGCGCATATCCTGTGGTGGATCGACGTCGCCATGTCGCTCGCCTGCGGCGTGCTGATCCCCTACCTGATGTTTACCCGCCACGAGCACAGCCTGGACGGCATGACCGCCGTATGGCTGCTGCCGGTCGTCGCTGCCGAAGTGGCGGGCGCCAGCGGCGGGCTGCTCGCGCCGCATCTAACCGATCCCCACGCGCAGATAGTGACGCTCGCGACCTCCTATGTGCTGTGGGCCTATTCGGTGCCGGTCGCGTTTGGCATCCTCGCCATCCTCATCCTGCGCATGGCACTCCACAAGTTGCCGCATGAAAGCATGGCGGCATCTTCCTGGCTGGCGCTGGGGCCGATCGGCACGGGTGCTCTGGGCATGCTGGTGCTCGGCGCGGATGCGCCGGCGATCCTCACCGCGCACGGGCTAGCCGGCGTCGGCACCGTCGCGCAGGGGATCGGCGTTGTCGCCGGGCTCTGCCTTTGGGGTTTCGGCCTGTGGTGGCTGGCGCTCGCGACGCTTATCACCATCCGCTACTGGCGCGCGGGCGTGCCGTTCAACCTCGGCTGGTGGGGCTACACCTTCCCGCTCGGCGTCTACACCGTCGCCACCTTCCGCCTCGGCACGACGCTGAACCTTATGTTTTTCGGTATCGTCGGCACGGTGCTGACGGTTGCGCTCGCGGCGATGTGGCTGCTGGTCGGTGCCAAGACGCTAGCCGGTGCATGGCGGGGCAACCTGTTCGTCTCGCCCTGCATCGCCACCCCGAACTGATCCGCCATGATGATCGGATCAGTCGGTCCGATCACTTGCAGAATGCCCCTTCGATCCGCCAGCGTGACTGGCCACAGGAGAGCCTTGTCATGGACAATTTCGACGCCGGGCTGGCGAGTGAGACCAGCCGTCGCCGCTTCCTCAGCCATGCCGCGCTCGGCACCGCCGGCCTTGCCGCCGCGCCGGCACTGGCGCAGCAGCTCGTCGACCTGAAGCTGCCCGGCGGCAATGCCGAGCGGCCGATGACCAGCGCCTTTCCCGGCAAGGGCAGCATGATCCTCCAGCGCGTCCATCCACCCTTGCTGGAGACGCCGATGGAGGTCTTCGACAAGTCGGTGTTCACGCCCAACGACCAGTTCTTCGTCCGCTGGCACTGGGCCGACATACCGACCTCGATCGACGTCGAAAGTTTCCGCCTCAACGTCTTCGGCCACGTCAATCGGCCGCTGTCGATCAGCCTCGCTCAGCTGCTGCGCCTTCCACGGGTCGAGATGGCGGCGGTGAACCAGTGCTCGGGCAACAGCCGCGGGCTGTTCCAGCCGCGCGTCGCCGGCGCGCAATGGGGCAATGGCGCGATGGGCAACGCCAAGTGGCTCGGCGTTCGCCTGCGCGACGTGCTCGACCTCGCCGGGGTCAAGGCAGGCGCGGTGCAGGTGCGCTTCGGCGCTCTCGATCAGCCGGTCGTGGCGGGCGCTCCTGACTTCGAGAAGGCACTCGACATCGACCATGCCCGCGACGGCGAGGTCATGATCGCCTTCGGCATGAACGGCGAGCAACTGCCGCTCCTCAACGGCTTTCCCTGCCGGCTGATCGTGCCGGGCTGGTACTCGACCTATTGGGTCAAGATGCTGAACGCGATCGAGGTACTGCCCGGCCCTGACGACCAGTATTGGATGGCCAAGGCCTACAAGATCCCCGCGACACCCGGCGCGAATGTCGCGCCCGGTGCCAAGGACTTCCCGACCGTACCGATCAATCGCATGATCCCGCGTAGCTGGATGACCAGCCTGCCCGATGGTCAGGCGATCGCCTATGAAGCGTCGATCCCGGTCGGCGGCATCGCAATGGGCGGCGATTGCGGCGTCGCCAAGGTCGATGTGTCGTCGGACGGTGGCCGCACCTGGTACAGGACGACGCTCGGAGCGGACGAGGGCAGGTACAGCTTCCGGCGCTGGGACGGGCGGGTGCCGCTGAGACGCGGGCCTAACCCCATCATGGTGCGCTGCTGGAACACCAACGGTGTCGCTCAGCCGATGAAGCCGATCTGGAATCCCGGCGGGTTCATGCGCGGCAACATTGAAACCACCACCATCATCGCGGCCTGAGGAGCGAGCAAATCATGAAGACTCCGTCTCCCGGCATGATGGCTGCTGGCCTGATCGGCCTGACCGGCATCATCCTCGTCTCGATCGGCGCGCCGAGCAGCCGCAAGGCGCCCGTTCCGATCTCCGAGATGTCTGAGCCGGCACCGGCCGCCAGCGTGTCAGCGCGCGGCTTCTCGCTTGCCTCGACCAGCGTCGACCTGCCGGCCGACGACGCGACCTACCCCGACGGTCCGCACGCCGACGTCATCAATGCCAATTGCACCTCGTGCCACTCAGCCAGCATGGCGCTGACCCAGCCTGCGCTATCGGCGGATCAGTGGAAGGCGACCGTCACCAAGATGCGTGAGGTGTATAAGGCGCCAGTGGCCGAGAAGGACGTCGATGCGATCGTTGCTTATCTCACCGCTATGCCGAGCCAGAAGGTGGCACCCGCGACCGGCAAGGCGCAGGACCCGGACCCCAAAGTGGCTCCTGATGTCTCAGGTGGAACCGGCTAACCGATCTACTTCCATAATCCCGAAATACCATCCCAATCGGGACGGTGTCGGAGCCGTCCGGTTGTGACACCAACCCCCTCCCCGAGCTTTTCTGCGGGTTTGCAGGTGTCACAACCCCGTGTCAGAATACATGCATGGAAATCGGCTATGCGCGGGTGTCCCGCGGCGACACCCAAGACCTTGCTCCGCAGCTTCGTGCGCTGACCAACGCGGGGTGTGATCCGATCTATCAGGAGGAAGCATCGGGCGGCCAAGCCGATCGGCGCGAGCTGGCGCGCGCGATCGGCGGGTTGACGCCCGGCGACGTGCTGGTGGTGTGGAAGCTCGATCGGCTATCCCGTTCCCTCCGCGACCTTCTGTTCACGCTGGAGGCGATTACCGCAGCCGGTGCCGGCTTCCGGTCGCTAACCGAGGCGATCGACACCACCACCGCGCCAGGCCGGCTGATGACGCAGATGCTGGGCGCGTTCGCCGAGTTCGAGCGCGCCATGATCCGCGAGCGGACCATGAATGGGCTGGCGCACGCGCGCAGCGCAGGGCGACACCTTGGACGCCGGCCGAGCCTAACCGGCCAGCAACGCGCCGAGATCATCGCCAAGGCAGAAGCTGGGCAAGGCTCCCCTGCCCAGCTTGCCAGCCTATTTCGTGTATCTCGTTCGACAGTGCAGCGCGTGCTGCGAAAGCATCGGGAAGACCAAGATTCAGTTTGATCGAAACGGCCCATGTAAAATCAAGGCTGCGCGGCTTGGTTAGCGTTTACTACGATGTGAGGAGGTGGGTACTGCCTTATAGTCCTAACCTGTGTCGGTTTCTGCCTTTCGACGTTAAGTGCACGCAGGATAGCTAGTTCCCGTTCCAAATCGCTAATTTTCTTATTGATAATGTCCGAGTTAATATCATCAATACGTTTGGAGAGTTGGTCGTACTTAACTGGAATCTGACGATACTCAGACCATGTGCTAAATCCAATAGGAGCGAATATGGCCGCGATAGAAACAAGAAGGGCCACAATGCCGATTATGACTGCTATTTTTGGAAGGCCAAGTATCTCCTTAGCTATTTCCGAAGACAGCGAATCCATATCCAGAAATGTGCGAGCAAACAGTGCTGACCTTTCCGTGGTGGAGCGCAAGTAGGCGTCTCTAGGTTGCCCGGACGCCGGTGCACCTGATGCTCGATGCCTATTAAATACGACGCGGAAAAACGGGTCTCCTTTCGAAATAGGAAAAGGTGTTTTGCTCAAATTAACGAGAGCTGTTGAAAGAGAGCCAGTCCATGAAGGATCGACAACTCCGACATTGAGGGCCAACACTCCCTTATGCGTCCAAGTTGTTCTTAAAGTAGCGAGGCCTGTCACTTTATCAGGAAGCGCGAACGTCTCCGTCGATACCACCCAAGCGACCCCCCGCGGTGGGATAACATAGCTGTTCTCACTTAGTATCTTACCACCGATTACGATGTCCCCTACGGTTGCATCGTAGGAGGTAGGGCGCCAACCGCCCGGCACATCGTTGGAAACAATGTTTAGGCCACGAATCTGTGCCTGTGTAAGCAGCATCGGCAAACCCCCCTTGTACGGAACACCATAGTGCGCTTTTCGTCTCTTACAGAAGCCGATCGCTTCTACCTTGCGGAGGCCTTCGCAGAGAGGCTCCACACCGACGATCCAAAGGCGAAAACCGTGCCTCAGTCCGCAGTTGGGGCTGTAATCGCCAACGCCAGTGGCGAACTCGCGCGGTCCTCGAACGTCGTTCCGCCAAGGCTAAAGGCTGAAATGGAAGCCGCGAACCAAGAGGTGGCTACCGAGGACCGTTATCACATCATAGAACATGCCGAGCGGGCTGCCCTGTTCGAGGCTTATCTGGCCGGAAAGAACCTTGAAGGAGCCACTCTGTACTGCACTAGATTTCCATGCAGTGATTGTGCACGAGCCATTGCGTGGTCTCCTATCCGCAGAGTTGTACTTCCGAACGGGTTTTCTGGTGAAAAGAGGTGGCTGGAGGCTCAACGGGCGGCACTAAAAATACTGAGAGGTTCTGGCATAAAGGTACGATACCTTCCGGCCGGAGATCAGGAGCTGTCGTAAGGCAGGGCGGGCTATTGTGGGCAAGTGTCGGTGTCGGGGGAGCAGCCATTTGGCGCACTCCGCCCCCCTCCCCTTCCCCGCAGCGGTATCGAAGCCTTGTACATGGGGCGTAGCTCAGTCGCGGACGATGACGGGCTTGGCAGCCTTATGGGATAGAATCGCCTTTCGTTCTTGCTTGAGGGGAAGCCAAGCGTCATTGTGGCACAAATATTCCCAGAGGTGCCGCTTGCCGTCCGTATCCGAGTTTTCCCGTCTTCGCACCAGCGCCGGCATCAGCGTAGATGCGCTGGCGGATTTGGCGGGATTTTCCCGCAGCACGGTTTATCGGTGGGAGCGTGGGCTGACGCGGCCGCGCCGGGCAGCTGTTAAGCTGCTCGACACGATGATACGTGATAATCGGGCAGCGAAGCCGCAGGCGAAGTTGCCCGGCAAGGCATTCCGTTTCATCGACCTGTTTGCAGGCATAGGCGGCTTGCGCCGCGGTTTCGACGAGTATGGTGAATGCGTCTTTACGAGTGAGTGGGACAAATATTCGCAGGCCACTTATCTCGCCAACTACGAGTGCAAGCATGAGGTCGCCGGCGACATAACCAAGGTGCCGGTGGAGAGCATCCCGGCACACGACCTGCTGCTGGCGGGCTTCCCGTGCCAGCCCTTCTCGATCGCCGGGGTGTCGAAAAAGAACGCGCTCAACCGACCGCACGGTTTTGCCGACGAGACGCAGGGCACGCTGTTCTTCAACGTGGCGAAGATCATTCAGCATCACCGCCCCCGAGCGTTCCTGCTGGAGAACGTCAAGAATCTGGTCAACCATGACAAGGGTCGAACGTTCGAGGTCATTCACCGCACGCTGACGGCCGAGTTGGGCTATCAAGTCCACTGGAAGGTTATCAACTCTAAGGCGTTCGTACCTCAGCAACGCGAGCGCATTTTTATCGTCGGCTTCCGCGATCCAAACGATTTCACGTTTGCGGACCTCGTGCTGCCCGACATGCTCAACGGGCCAAAACTCGGCACCATTTTGCATCCCGAAGACGGCACCGAAGAGCTGGACGCTCCCTATACCCGGGGAAACATCGCGTCTGTGTCAGAGCGCTACACCCTCACCGATCATCTATGGCGCTACCTTCAGGCTTATGCCGAGAAGCACAAGGCGGCGGGCAACGGCTTTGGCTTTGGGTTGGTTGGGCCGGGCAACGTCGCTCGAACGCTGTCAGCACGCTATTTCAAGGATGGGTCCGAAATCCTTGTTGAACAGAAAGGCAAGAACCCTCGTCGGCTGACGCCGCGCGAATGCTCACGGCTGATGGGCTTTGATGAGCCGGGCGGGCGAGACTTCATCATCCCTGTTTCAGATACGCAGGCCTATCGACAGTTCGGCAACGCTGTCGTTGTACCGGTGGTGAAGGCAGTTGCCGATCACATGCTGCCATGGCTGGTCGATCGCGCGCAGATCGAGCCGGAACGGCTTCAGCGGAAGCTGGCGCTTGCCGGGTGATATAGTCGATGCGGCAACGCGCAGCCGTATGATGGCCGGGATCAGGGGGAAGGACACCAAACCTGAGCTGGTAGTGCGGCGCGGCCTTCATGCCCTTGGTTTCCGGTTCCGGCTCCACGATCGCGCTCTGCCCGGCAAGCCCGACATGGTGTTGCCACGGTGGCACGCGGTCATCTTCATTCACGGCTGCTTCTGGCACGCGCATGACTGCCCGTTGTTTCGCTGGCCCGGCACGCGCCAAGATTTCTGGCGGCAGAAGATCGGACGCAATCAGGAGCGCGACGCCGAGGTGGAGGCTGCGCTTGACCATGCCGGATGGCGCGTGTTGAAAATTTGGGAATGCTCGATGAAAGGCCCCGGCCGGATCGGGGCGGATGCCGTTATGCCACTCGCGGCCGACTGGCTTCGCTCCGATCAGCGTCAGGGGGAGATCAGGGGGACCAATCGTGCCGGTGGGTGATCTTGTCGACTGGATGGACGAGTATGGTGGGCCGGAGTTTGTCTGGTTCCTGAAGCGGCTATCGGGCAACGACACGCTTGAAAACAAGGCCCACCAAGCCGGACCATATATTCCGCGTGAGGTAATGTTCGGCTTCTTTCCAAGCCTGAACAGGCCGGTCGAAAAGAATCCTGACCTCTGGTTCGACCTCTATGTGGATTCCGATCCCGATCATCAGCGGGTCCGGGCGGTATGGTACAATAATAAGCTCCACGGCACCAAGGACGGCCGCAACGAGACGCGGTTCACAAACTTCGGGGGGCAGGCATCCGCGCTGCTTGATCCCGAAAGTACAGGTGCCCTGACTATCTTTGCTTTCCGCAAGGTTGATCCACCCGGGCTCCCCGACTGTCATGTGTGGGTTTGCCGACACGGGACGGAAGAGGACCTTGTTGAGGATCATGTTGGGCCGATTGAGCCAGGCAAGGGGCAGCTATGGCCGCCCCAGCAGGGCAATCTCCGATCAATCAAGAACGCAATACAGTGGGTAGCTGCCGGCTGTAGGATCAGCGAGGCGGAAATTCCGGATGCATGGCGGATTAAATTCCCGACCGGAGCCGAGATCATCCAGACGGCGGTGAAGATGCGCCCCGACCTTGGCTTGAATCCTGATAAACGTTTGATGCGACGCCGGGATTGTGAGTTTCAGATTTTCCGCAGTGTCGAGCAGTGGGTCGAAATGCCCCACATCCAAGCCGGCTTTCCAACGGTCGATGATTTCGTTGCTCGTGCGCAGACCATCCTCCAGCGCCGGAAGGCGAGGTCAGGACGCTCGTTGGAGCTGCATACCCGTCAAATCTTCCTTGAGGAGCGGCTGGTCGAAGGCACCCATTTCACTCACCAACCGGTATCAGAGGACGGCAAGCGACCCGATTTTCTGTTCCCATCCGTATCAGCGTATCGCGATCCCTTATTCCCGAAGGACAGGCTCCGAATGCTGGCGGTGAAGACGACATGCCGTGACCGCTGGCGGCAGATTCTCAACGAGGCGGAACGGGTTCCGGCCAAGCACCTACTCACCTTGCAGGAAGGTGTGTCCGAGGCCCAATTCGGGGAGATGACCCGCGCGGGCGTCCAACTTGTTGTTCCGGCCGGCATCATGAAAAACTTTCCGACGACGGTGCAGCCTCACCTCCAGACCTTGGAGAGTTTCATTGGTGATGTGCGCCTGCTTCCGCTCGGGTAGCCTACTAGGCAGCGAGCATGCCGCGCAGCTCGCCCACAGAGAAGGGTGGTGAGCGCCGGTGTGCGACAGAATGGCAATTCGGGCAAAGCGGTATGAGATCAGTCCGGGGATCAATCACGTAACCCGCGCCAACCTCCGACACGGGCGTGACGTGATGGACCTCGATCAGGCCCACCGCGGCATCCCCATACCGTCCCCCCATATCCGTATCGCAAGCCTTGCAGACATAACCATGGATTGCGAGGGCAGCCGCCCTGTTCCGCCGATCGCGCTCGTAGCGGTTCACCTCGATGCGGGTTTTCGCCCCTTCTGGCAGGCCGACAATATCGGGCGTTTCGGGCTCGGTTTCCCCATCCTCTCCTTCACTTTCCAACGGTAGCAAAGCGAGGATGGCAGCAGCGCCCTTTCCTGCCCATAGCGCCACGATCCGGGCATCCTCCGCATCGTTGCCCTCGTTGAGGGCAAGCATGCCGCGTCGGATGACCAGCGCCATGCTCCGCCAAGGAGTCGACCAGATCGTGGGATCAGCCAAGTCCCGCGCTGTCCCGTTGAGCGTAAGGGCAACCTCCGCGCCATCCTCTTGGCAACTGCCGAGGACGGCCAGAAAGCCTCGCCGACCGGCGTCGTTGGCCGCGGACATGGATGCGACAAGATCGCCGGCGAATGCCCCTGGGGCGAAATGAACATCGAGCCGTCGCCAGCCGATGACCGTTCGCAGGGTGAACGTCTGGGCGGGAGGATGCCCCTCTGGGTGCAGTTCGATCCAGCGAGCCCCGTCCCTCTCCCGGCCCTGCGAGCCGGTAAAGGCCAGCCCGGTTTCGGCTGATACCCGCGCCGCGAGGGTGTCAGGATCAGGCGACATCCTTTTCCAGTTCAGGCTCTGGCAGGGTCTCGACCAGCTTTTCGAGGATACGCGATACCTCGTAGCGCATATCCTGGAACATGGCGGCTGTGCTGTCCTGAACAGTGGACAGCTCGGCAACGGCAAGCGCCCACATCAGGGAATCGAGCCCCTGCATAGTGACGCTCCGGTTGAGATTGGGGATGTATACCTTGAGATAGTACGGGTGGCTCGTGTTGATCTGGACCGCTTTGTGCTGGTCGATCAGGGCAGGCTGGAAAAGCAGGCCGTTGGTGATGCCATCCACAGGCTGGACGAAAACCTCGCCGGGCCTCTTTGCCGAGGTGATGGTCAGCTTAAGCCGCGTCGTCCCGTGCTTGTTTTTGACGATCGCCTCATCCTTGTTCGGATCGACGACGTTGACCTCAGGACCACCGGCAGCGGCTTCCCTGTTGCGGATGTTGGTGTTCGATGTGTCGTGGGCACCGACGCCCTTTTTGGCGATCGTTTTCTGCTGTCCCTCACGCGACCGCTTGTTCGCCTCGCGCCGGGGTGCCGGCAGAAATTCCGACTGAAGCCACGATGCGAGATCGTCATTGAGAATGATCTGAGACTTCTTGATGTCGAGATGGAAAGCGTCGTCGAGCCGGTGATCGAACGAGAACTCGATCCGGAGCAGCGTCAGGTGAGGCTCCTTCTGGTAGAGGCCAAGCCAGTCGGCATCGTGGATCAGACGGTTTTCGCGGTAGATGTAGATGCCCTGCCGGTCGTTCGACAGGTTGGCTGCCGAGGCCAGCTTGTCGCTGGGAAACTCCTCCCGACGAGGCAGGATGTAGGCCTTCACGGTAAAGGAGGCCTTCCTGCCATCTGCAAGCTCGGTATCGACCGTCTCATTGCCGACCAGCTCCGCCAATCCCCGCTGGAACGGATCCCAAGGAGCTACCGGCGTGCCGTTCAGCTCTATCTCGACATTCTGCGCACGATCGTCCTTGGGATCGACGAACCGCTGATACACCATTGAGAGATGTTGGCGCAGAGCATCTTCCTTGCTCTTCAGCGCCTTCCGCGCGTGTGCCCCGCCCTTGTCCTGATAATCCTTGATGAGCCGGTCCACATCCTCCCAGAGCACGACGGTCCCCGAGTGGCCTGGCGCTACCACATCGAGCTGCTCCACGGCTTCCGCGTCGCTTTCGGCGCTAAGCAGCAGCGACCACTTGTTGACCTTGGCGACGTGGTAGAGGTCCCACGTTGCCATGAGTGGCTGGGTTTTTCCGTCCGGCCGGGAAATGACTGACAGCCGTTTGCAGAAAGCAGTGGACGCCGTTTTCAGGCCCAAGCCGTATTTGCCGAGGCTCGCGGCACTTGGGCGCGCTTTCGAGCCATACTGCATTGCATTGATAAGGCCCTGCCGGTCCATCCCGTCGCCATTGTCAGCGATCAGAAGGCGAATATCTCCCTTCATCCCGGCGGCGAGCCAGAGCTGCACTTTAGTGGCATTGGCCGCAATCGAATTATCTACGATGTCGGCGACGGCTGTGTTGAACTCATAGCCGGTATCACGCAATCCGACGATAACACGTTCCGGATCGGGCGGCAGCTCGACTTCCTCAATGCTCATCAACACCCCCTCTGTTCAGAGCTGGACCACTCGCCAGCCGGTTCCAAGTTTCAGCACACTTCCGGTGGTACGCTCCACCTGTTGCTTGCGCCGGTGTGACACATGATAGCGATCACCGTCACGCGACAGGATTACTTCATCCCCAACTGCCAGTCCTGCTTCCCGAATATAGCGGGTCATGCGAGTAAGGCGGTACTCGTTACGGGTTCCGTCGAAAAACTTGTTGTTGTAATAGATAAAGGCAAATTCCCAGAAAGTGCCGCCTTCATCAAGAAACATAAGGTGGCAGCGCGGATTGTACGTTGCCGCATCAAGCGTCGGGAAAAAGGCGAGAACCTTAGGGTCCCTCGGCACAAGAATGCCAGCCTGATGTCCGCCAGTCTCGCCAGTGTCGTTGGCACTCAGAATTTTTGCGATGCGATCGGTCATTTGGTGCCGCCTGCCATTTTCGCCGGTGAACGGCTCAGAGCCGCGACAACGTCGCCATAATCATCCTCAGCGCCTTCAACCCCGATCACGGCTGTTGAGGAGAGAGCGCGTTTTCGGCTGAGCCGTTCGTCCACGACATCCTCCACAGTGTCGGCTACCAGCAGCCGGTGAACGGTTACCGGCAGTTCCTGCCCGCGGCGATAGGCGCGGGCCGATGCCTGATCTTCCAGGGCGGGGTTCCACTCCGGGTTGTAGTGGATGACGTGATTGGCAGCCGTAATATTCAGGCCCGCCCCGCCCGCCTTGGGGTTCAATATCAGCGCAGCGCCTCCGCGGACCTCGCTGAAGCGATCAATCATCGGCTGGCGATCGTCGATCGGCAGCCGGCCATCAATCACGCCGGCAAACACGCCAAACCGACGCTCCACATGGCGAGCGATCATGTCCGCCATGGCGGTGAACGATGTGAAAATGATGACTTTCTCGTTCCGCGCAAAAATCTCCTCGATCAGCTCGTCCAAACGCCGGAACTTCGAGAATGACATAGGGTCAGCGGCGTGGGAGCTGCCGTCCATCAGACTTGGATGGGCGCAGAACCTGCGAAGAGAGGTAAGGGCAACCAGCGTTGCCGCCGCACCATATTCGGCAGCAATCCGTTCCCGAATGGCGTCGTAGGCAGCTGCCTCGCTATCGTCGAGTTCAAGAACCTGCGGGATGTCGATGCGGGGTGGGAGGTCTTGGGCCACATCGGCGACGCGCCGTCGCAACATCAGAGGCGAGACAAGCGGTTCGAGCATGGCTGCCCCATCCACGTCGTCGGCAAACTGTGCCTCGAACGCCTTCTGGTCGCCAAGGTGGTCAGGAAGCACAAAGTCCATGATTGACCATAGGTCCAGCAGGCGGTTCTCGATCGGTGTGCCGGTCACAGCCAAGCCCGCCCTACGCCTCAGGTGCTTAACCGACTTGGTCCGCTGGGCTTGCGGGTTGCGGATGAATTGCGCCTCGTCGAGGATAACCACTGCCCACTCGATCATGTTGAGAAGGCTGTTGTCGCGGACCACGCTGTCGTACGATGTAATTACAGCATCGAAGCCATGCAGGTCGGCAGGGCGGCCGGTCCGCTCAGGGCCATGGTGCTTCAGGACCTTCAGATGAGGCGCGAATTTGCCTATCTCGCGCCGCCAGTTTTCCAGCAGCGAGCCCGGCGCGATAATGAGGGCGGGGCTAAGCCGCCCTGCCCCCGCATCGCTGAGGGCACTGATGATCTGAAGTGTCTTACCGAGCCCCATTTCATCGGCGAGCAGGCCTCCTACCCCTTCGGCAAGCAGGAACTTCAGCCAGCGCCAGCCAGCAAGCTGGTATGAGTAGAGCGTGGCATCAACGCCAGCGGGCACATCATCAGCGGGCGGTGCAAACGCCAAGGGTGAGATCGGAAGGCCAGCCATGTGGTCCTCAACCGCGGCACCTGCCGTTGCCGCTTTCCTGAGCGCCAAGAACGAGCGCAACGACCGGGCAGCGCCGAGATCGATGCCAGCACTTTGCAACAGCTCCAAGACCTCTGCAGCGCCGGACGCGTCGATGGGATACCAGACCCCATCGGCGACGACATGCCCGCGCTCGAGATCGGCAGGATCGAGATCGAGTCTGATGCCGCGCACTGATCCCGAAATCGCGTACTTGGGGGACCCACTATCGTCACTGTCGTTAATCGTCAGTGCCGGAGCCAAAGGGTAGCGGGACGCCCTGACATTGGCAGCGCTTGTCGGGAGGTTTTGCGCTCCCGGATCGCGCTCAACCAGCGCTCCGTAAATTTCATCGGCAACGGGCAGCCGCGTCCCGCCGACATCGTCGGCGAGCCATAATTCCCTGCCACGTAGCTCCCACATTGGCATGCTGTCCGCGCGTTTCCTTCCTCCACCGTCAGATGCTTGGCGGCGGTATGGAACATAGCGCGAAAGCCGGCAGCCTGGTCAACCGCTGTAGCGGCCGGTCCTGTGTAGTGCGCTCGTTGCAGGCCATGCTCTTCTCTATCCCCACCCTCCCCAAGGCCTGTCTGCAAAGCGGTCATGATCCGCTGGGCACAGCGGTTATGGCGTTGAGCGATGAACGACCGAGGCAAATAGCGGTTGTGCCGTTCTGCCACTCTGCATAATATCAAAAGACCATTATTGAAGGTGTGCACACGTGCATATTATCACACTTGCAGCGCAAAAAGGAGGTGTCGGTAAGACGACGCTGGCGGTCAATCTGGCGGTCGCTGCTGAAGCAGCCGGTCTCAAGACGGCTCTTTTTGACCTCGATCCGCAGGAGAGCGCGACCGCATGGAGCGAGCGACGGACGGCCGAGTTGCCCCACGTCGAGCCGATCAGTGCGAGACGCCTCGACCAAGCGATTGATGCCGCCAAGGCCAACGGCTTTGCGCTTACGATAATCGACACACCGCCAGCGGCCGGCGCAGAAGCCGCCGCAGCAGCGCAGCGTGCCGATCTGGTAGTCATCCCCTGCCGTCCGTCGTTGATCGACCTCGATGCGATCAAGCGCACAGCGCAACTTATCGCCAGTACTGGGCGAACGGGCGTGGTCGTGCTCAATGCCGCTCCCCCTACCGCAACCACTTTGCTGGACGATGCCAGAACGCTTGCTGAGGCAACCGGCTTGCGGGTGGCACGTGCTGTACTGCGTGAGCGTAGCGCCTACCGGGCGGCATGGCCTTACGGCTTGGGCGTCATAGAGCATGAGCCGAGAAGCAAGGCTGCCTTAGAGATTGCAGCCTTGCAACAACACATATTTGATGATCTGATGTCCTGCACACCTGCAAATGTGAAGGGTTGATAATGGCGAAGCGGTCTTCTTTGCTGGCTCCGGCCATGTCCCCTCAATCGCGTTCCGAGCCTGAGCAGAACAATGCGCCGGCGGCCTCGCCAGCGGCACCAACTGCCACCGTGCCTCGGTCGAGCGGAAAGCGTCCAGGCAAGTACCACTTGGGTGCCTATTTCGACCCAGCCGATCCTACGGCCGAAGCCTTTCGGGTACTGGCGGCGCGAACCAGACGCAGCCATCAGGACCTCCTTGCCGAGGCGATCGGCGAGCTGGTCGCAAAGTACGATGCCGACAAGCAATTTGGCCGCTCTTGATAATGTGCACATTTGCATGAATGCAGAACGTCAGGATTGACGCCGCGTGACCAAACGCCAGAACCCCAACCCCGAGTTCGACCTTTTCATCCCGCTGATGGGCGACCTCCCGCTCAAAGACCAGCGGGAGACGATGGAGCGGCCGTTCTTCTCGCTTCAGAAGCGCAAGCGGGTGAAGCCGATCGAGTACAGCAGCCCGGACGGCGAGACGTGGGTGAAGATCGAGGCGATCCCGGCTTATGGCATGGCGACCATCTGGGATGCCGATATCCTTATATGGGCAGCCTCAACGCTCAATCGGATGCGGGAGCAGGGGGTGAACGACTTGCCCCGGACGCTCAGAACCACGTCATACGACCTGTTGCGGGCGATCAAGCGCGATACCAGTGGGCGAGCCTATCAGGAGCTGCAAGCGGCACTCCAACGGCTTCAGACGACCTCTATATCCACGTCAATCCGCGCGCCGAAGCGGCGCACGAAAGCCGGTTTTAACTGGCTCGACAAATGGACGCTGGAGGTGGACCCCGACACGGACCAACCGCGGGGCATGACCATCACCCTGTCCGATTGGGTCTATGAGGGCATCATGGGAGAGAGATCGCTCCTCACCATGCACCAAGACTATTTCTTGCTGACCGGTGGGCTGGAACGCGCCTTGTATCGCATCGCACGCAAGCATGCCGGCAACCAGAAGGGCGGTTGGACGTGCCGGGTGGAGGTGCTGCGCGACAAGACCGGCAGCGACAGCAAGCCCAAGGAGTTCAATCGAATGCTCCGCAAGGTAGTGGAGGCCGACCAGCTCCCCGATTATGCGATGGAGCTGACGACGACGGCAGACGGTAGCCCTGCTGTGCTGTTTCGTCTTCGGGGGGAGGCCGAGGCGTTGGCGTTGACCGCTAGGTTGGAGGCGGAACAGGAACGACGGTATCGCTTCGACGCTGATCGCCGCCGCGCGACCGAGGTGGACGACCTCATGGATAGGCTCGCCGGCGGACGCTGACTATCGTGGTTTCACACACCGTCGTGAGCAGGGCACGATCCGAACCGTCTCGAAGGGGAACGGTGGGAGTGCAGAACCGACAGTAATCGCAGTGCCAATAGCCAGTTGATCATCGTGGGATCACACACCCGAGCGTCGTGGGATCACACACCCTACTATCGTGGGATCACACACCGAATCACGTGGGATCACACACCGGGCCTATCTGGAAAGCCGCAGAAGTCCTCACTTTTTTGGCTCATTTTTGAGCCTTAACCTTCTTAACGATTCCTATTTAACAGAATCATTTAACCGCAACGCACCGCTCAGTCGGCAGAAGAAAGACATGCGGAATTGGCCTTACAGGCCAATGCCCTTTTGATACGTGCCGGCTAATGCCGTCACAGAAGCGGCCTATTGGCCGCAGGATTCCGAGAGAAGCCGATCCGATCCGGCGGTGTGTGACTGTCAGCGTCGCGCAGGTTGAGAGGCGGGAAGGCACACTATCACGATGCCTATCGTCCGGTATTCCGGTGTGTGGGATCAGGCCGGATCATAAAGCCCGGCGAACTCGCGTTCCGCATAGTAGCGGATTTTCCCGACGACGAGCGGGTGCTGGCCTTGCCGCAGCAGTAGGAGATCGTCGGGGTTCATCCGCATGATTTCATCCGGCGTCGCCAGCCGGCGTGCGGCGACGTGGCCACTGGCGCTTTCCGAGCGGGTGCCATCGCTGAAGATGCTCGCCGGGTTGGAGGTGCCGAAGGTCTGATATTCGATGGTGGTGTCGCCGATCGTGCGCGAGAGCATGTCGGCGGTGGCAAGGTCGTTGACCCCGAACGTCTGGATCACGCCGGCGTTGGACATGAAGGTGCCGGCGCGTTCGCCATAGGTGGCTTTGAGCTGGTGCATGTCCTGGAGGATCGGCCAGAGCTGCATCCCGTAACCCGCCATCAGTCCCATCGCGCGCTCCACCGGATCGAGGCGGCCGAGCGCGGCGAACTCGTCGAGCAGGAACAGGACCGGGCGTTCCGGCCGGGCAGGGGAACGCGCCATGTCGGTGACGGCCTGGCTCACCAACAGCCGCAGCCAGCGGGCATAGGTATCGAGCCGATCGGGCGGCAGGCACAGGAACACCGTGCCGCACCGCTCCTTCAGGTCCGCAAAACGGAAATCGGACGCCGACGTGCTGTCCACGATGCGGGGACTGTCCAGAAAGTGGGTGTGACGTTGGGCGGACGACAGCACACCGGCGGCCTCGCGATCGGACTTGCCGAGATGGCGATTGGCGGCGCGTGCGATCAGGCCGTGCGCGCCGGCGCTGGCCTGCATGTCGGCGAGCAGCGCGGCGAAGCCGGCGGGATCGCGGGTGAGCTTGTCGCGCACCGTCGCCAGCGTGGCGAGGGCAGGGGGCTCGTGGATGACGGTGTGCAGGATGATCCCGGCGATCAGCGCCTTGGCTTCCTCGTTCCAGTGCGCCTCGCCCGATTGTCCCGGCGCATCGTGGACCAGTGCGTCGGCGACCGTCTGTGCGTCTTCCGCGAGGTCCGGGCTGGCGGCATCGAGCCACGCCAGGGGGTTGTAGCGGGCCGCTGGACGGCCGGAGACGCCGAACGGGTCCAGACACCACACATCGCCCTTCCTTGCGCGCGTACGGGCCGTGACGCGGGCATTCTCGCCCTTAGGGTCGATGCAGATCACCGAACGGTCGAGCAGCAGCAGATTGGGGATGATCGTGCCGACACCCTTGCCTGACCGGGTGGGCGCCATCGTCAGCAGATGCGCCGGGCCGTCATAGCGCAACAGCTTGTTGTTGCGGCCCGATCGGCCGATGACGAGATCACCCGAGCCTTCCAGCTTCGCCAGGTCGCGGCGATCGCCGAAGCGGGCCGAACCCATCAGCGTGTTGCGAGCTTGCCCACGACGATTGAACTTCCAAATACCGAACAGGACTAGGCCGGTGAGCAGGAACGGCACGTCGGTCGCGATTTCGCCGACACCGAATATGCCCTTGAGCCAGCTATTGCTTGCCATCAGGACGACGAAGCCGATCAGCAGCGCCCAGAGCGGACCGATCCGCGGCGGCATCAGCAGCTCGCGCCGGCCGGAGTGATCGCCAGCGCCGGATCGGCATCGGGATGGCCGAGCAGCCTGAGAAGGATTTGCGTGGCGAGGGTAGGGGGCACGCGTTCGTCGCGCATCATCTCGAACAGCGCGTCATCCTCAGGCGTCAGCGGTATGCCTTCGATCGCGAGGTTGGCGCGGGCGTCCTCGTCGTCCTCGCGCCACATCGTGTCTTCGGCCGGCGTTCCGCGAACATAGTCGAGCGCACGGACTTCGCTTCGCAGCGTATCGAGGTCGATCCTCATGGGGCTGTCCTTCATCATCATGGCACGTCGGCTAGGTTCGCTACGCCGTCCGCCATCGACCGGGCGAACCCCCGCAGGATGCCGACGTGCCGGACGAAAGCGGCGCGATCGAGAACGATCGGATCGCCCAGCGCCGGCAAAGGCTGTTTGGCGGTGGAGGCTGTGGCGAGACGATTGAGGGCGCGTTGATTAAAGACAGGGATGCCGTGCGCACAAAGATTGCGGATCGTGACCGCCTCCACCACGCCACGACGACCCCCCTTGAAGTTGGACCATTTGCGGCCGCCCAGCTTCAGGACGGTCGCGCCCCAAACCTCAACCGGCGTGGCGGTGATCCAATGCTCGGCGGCCTGGTCGATCGGCACGACGGCATCGAGGCCCGCGAATGCGGCGCGCGGGATGCCCTTGCCGGTGTGCAGCGTCTCGACCAGCTCGCGGCCGAGGTCTTCGACCAGTGCGACGTAGGACGGAAACAGCACACGATAGAGCTGCTGCCCGTCGTTGAGGACGGCGGTGAACTCGCCCAGGTCGCACTTGAAGTTGGAGCCGGCCGGGTCGGTGATAACTAGCGGCGCTTCGGACGCGATCGGGAAGCCGTTCACGTAGGTCCGGTAGGAGGCCAGCGCCATTTCGCAGGCCAGACGAAAGCGCGTCAGGTCACGCCATCGATCCCACATGCCGTAGCGAACCCACGCCATTCCCATCGCCCCTATGTTGTCGTTTCCGCTTCCGCATCGAAGGCACGTTTGCCTCGCCGCTTCCAGAGCGTAACCATGTCGCCGGTATTGTCGTCGCGAGCACGTCCGACCAGCTCCAGAAGCGCGCCGTAGATGGTCGCGCGATCGTCGTCGGTGAGATCGACCAGTCCGGCCTTTTGGACGAGGCCGCCCAATTCGATCAGGTGGCGGGTGCGTTCGCGGCGTTGCACGACCCAGCCCCTGCTATCCGTTCGCCGCTGACCCGCTTCCGTCCGCAGCGTCGCCGCTCGGTTCAGTCGCAGCGCCCGGTCCGTCGATTGCAGCAGCGCCGCCACCTTTGCGCCCGCGCCGTTGAAAGAAGGCCGCGCCCTTCGCGCGCCATGCCTCCTTCGCGCTCGCATCCTTCGATCCGATCGCGTCGAGCAGCACGCCCGCGAGTGTTTCAGCATCGAGCGCATCGGCTCCGGTAGCGGTGACGAGCTGGCCGAGCTGTTCGACCCGCTTCGCCTTCAACGCACGGGCCTTGTCACCCAGCGCCTTCAGTTCGGCGTCGTAGTCGCGAACTTTCCGCATCGCCTTTACCCTTCCGCGTATCGACCGGTAGCATCCTAGCACCTCGACCACGTCGGTAAAGCCGTAACAGCGCAGAAGAACCAGCAAGTCAGTCAGGAGATGCGAAGCAGATCATGAGTGCGCGCTTATACGTCGTTGCCGACGTGCGCTCCAAAGTGCATGGTACTGGACGCAATGGCGATCTATCATTTCAGCGCCAAAATTATCAGTCGTGCAAACGGCTCCAGCGCCGTCGCATCCGCCGCCTATCGCTCTGCCTCCGAGTTGCATGACGAGCGGCTTGGGCGGAATCACAACTTCTCGAACAAGGCCGGCGTCATCCACTCCGAGGTGATGTTGCCGCAGGGTGCACCGGAGCGTTTAAACGACCGCACCGTGCTCTGGAACGAAGTGGAGGCAGGGGAGAAGCGCAAGGATGCTCAGCTCGCCCGCGAGGTGGAGTTCTCGATCCCGCGTGAGATGAATGAAAAGCAGGGCGTCGCGCTCACCCGCGATTTCGTCGCCGAGCAGTTCGTGAAGCGCGGGATGGTCGCGGACCTCAACGTGCATTGGGACAAGGCGAGGGACGGCAGTCCGAAGCCGCACGCGCATGTCATGCTGTCGATGCGCGACGTGGGGCCGGACGGCTTTGGTCAGAAGAACCGCGACTGGAACAGCGGAGAGCTATTGCAAGGCTGGCGCGAGGCATGGGCGGCCCACGTCAACGAGCGCATGGCCGAGCTGGGGATTGAGGCGCGGATCGATCATCGCAGCCATGCCGACCGCGGCATCGAGCTGGAGCCGCAGCATAAGATCGGCCCGGCCGGCATGCGCCGGCTCGACCGCGGCGAGGATGCCGAGCGTGCTGACGATCACCGGCGGATCGCGCGCGAGAACGGCGAGAAGATCGCGGCCGATCCGCGCATCGCGCTCGACGGCATCACCCGGCAGCAGGCGACGTTCACTACCCGCGACCTGGCCGCATTCGCGTTCCGGCATTCGGACGGCAAGGAGCAGTTCGACCAAGTGATGGCGGCGGTTCGCGCCAGCCCCGAGCTGGTGGCGCTGGGCAGGGACGGGCGTGACCAGGAGCGGTTCACCTCCCGTGACATGATCGCGACCGAGGCGCGGCTGGAGAAGGCCAGCGACGAGCTGGCGCGGCGCCAAGATCATGGCGTGTCCCACCGGCAGCGAGCCGGGGCGCTGGAGGCGGCCGAGGCGCGGGGTCTCACGCTGTCCGACGAGCAGCGCGACGCCTTCGATCATATCACCGGCCGTGACGGTCTGGCGTCGGTCGTGGGCTATGCTGGGACCGGCAAGTCCGCGATGCTGGGCGTCGCGCGCGAGGCGTGGGAGCGCGAGGGCTACCAGGTGCGCGGCGCGGCGCTGTCGGGAATCGCGGCCGAGAACCTGGAGGGCGGCTCCGGCATCACCTCCCGCACCATCGCCAGCCTTGAGCATGGCTGGGCGCAGGGACGCGACCAGCTCGGGCCCAAGGACGTGCTGGTGGTCGACGAGGCGGGCATGATCGGCACGCGCCAAATGGAGCGGGTGATGTCCCATGCCCGTGACGCCGGGGCCAAGGTGGTGCTGGTGGGCGACCCCGAGCAGCTTCAGGCGATCGAGGCGGGCGCAGCGTTCCGGTCGATCACCGAGAGGCACGGCGCGGCCGAGATTACCGAGATTCGCCGGCAGCGGGAGGACTGGCAGAAGGAAGCAACGCGGGCGCTCGCCACGGGACGGACGGCCGAGGCGCTGAATGCCTATGCCGCGCATGGCATGGTCCATGCCGCCGACACGCGCGAGGCGGCGCGGGCCGAGCTGGTGGAGGGGTGGGATCGTCAACGCCAGGCCGATCCCGACCGTTCACGGATCATCCTTACCCATACCAATGCCGAGGTGCGCGAGCTGAACGAGGAAGCGCGCGGCCGGCTTCGAGCTGGTGGCGAACTTGGCGAGGACGTGGCGTTCACGACAGACCGGGGCACCCGCGACTTCGCGGCGGGCGACCGCTTGATGTTCCTTCGGAACGAGCGGTCGCTGGGGGTCAAGAACGGCACGCTAGGCACTATCGAGCGAGCCGATCCTGGGAGCATGACGGTGCGTCTGGACGGTGGGCGTCAGGTTCAATTCGACGCGAAGGCTTATGCGGCATTCGATCACGGCTATGCAGCTACGTTCGGCAAGTCGCAGGGCGTGTCGGTAGATGACGCCCATGCGCTCGCAACACCGGGCATGGATCGTCACAGCAGCTATGTCGGCATGACGCGTCACCGCGACCGCGTGCACCTCCATTATGGTCGGGATGACTTCGCCGATCAAGGCCGTCTCGCCCTCTTGCTATCTCGCGATCGGGCAAAGGATATGGCCGGCGACTATGGTCCCGAGCGTAGTCACCAGGATCATGCCCGGGCCTTTGCCGACCGGCGCGAGATCCGGTTGCCGGAACTCGCGCGTCCGATGGTCGACAAGACGCGTGGTGGGGCAGGGGAGCGGTATCAAAGGTCGACGGCAAGTCCGCAGGGCGACCAGCGCCCGACCCGCGAAGGAGTGGTGCGGAGCTGGGCGGCCGAACACGGACGCGAGCTGGCGGACGTACAGGCACGCGCGCAACGCGCGCAGGTGCGGGCGGATGGAATGTACCGGCGACATGAGGCGGTGAGAGGTGATCATGCTCGTAAGCAGCCGCTGCCGCCCAAAGGACTGATGGCAACCTTGCGGCGTCCGTCCTACGAGGCAGCACGCGCGAATTGGGAGAAGGCCGCGCGCGGGTTGCAGCAGCGATCCACGCAGCTCGCGAAGCGACTAGGTCAGATCAAGGAGTATCTCGGTCCCGTGACCGGGCAGCGGCGTCACCGCGGCGATGAGCTGGCGCGTGCCAGGGTTGAGCGCGCGCATCCTCACCTCAACAAGCTCTACGAAGCAGTCATGCGCGAGCGCCGCGCCGAGCGTGTCCGCCAGCAAGAGCAGGAACGCGAGCGGATCAAACAGCGAGACAAGGATCGGAGTGGTGATGGTCGGGGCCGTGGGCGATAGTCCATCTTGCGTGCCTACTAGCCACGACCGTTGCGAGGGGTGCCAGCTTCAGGTTGGCTATCTCACTGTTAGCAACCGGGCCTAAGAACTTGCGCGGCGATCGGCCGGGTGAGGTCCAAACCATCCCTGAGCATCAATCGGCCGCGTAGCGCACCAGCACCTCGAACGACCACCGATCGACCCGTTACGGGATTTCGGACGCTGATCGGAATCGTTGGCGGCATCATCGGGTAGCAAGCCTTCATGATTTGAGCCCACCAAGTAGCAGCTTGGTGGGCTCTGGTCGTGATCGGCTTTCGCTTCTCGATGATACAAGGTCCGGGCTGTTGCGCAAGGACACGAAATCAGGCGCGGCACCTTTGCTCAGGTCCTCAAAAGCACGAATTACATCGGGCCGCTCAGGAGGTAGCGCCTTGCCGCCTATGGCGTCTCGCGAGGCGTTCGTGCTTTTGAGGACCGAAGCTGGAAACGGTCATCGAAAGCACGAAGATTGACGATTTTCAGGCTGAGTTAGCGTGCGTTGAGAGCGCCCATCTCACGATTTTCGTGCTTTCGATGACCGTTGGTGTGCCACGTGGCGCATTCGGCCCTTTGAGGAGCCTTGTCCCAACAGAGAGCGACCCCTATCAAATCGGTACATGCGGCATCCAACGGATTGTCCGTTTCCCGATCAGGGAACTAGCACCGGGACCGCCTTTCAAGGCGGTCCTCGGTTTTGTAAGCGAACTGTTTCTTCAAAAGCCGCAGAAGACGCGCTATGTTGAAGGCAACATGGCCGTCCCCGCTGTTGCCTTCGGCATCAAGGGACGGCCTTCTTAGACCAGCGCTCCTGCACAGGAGGTGTGCCACGTGGCACACTAAGTCGGGTCGACACGCACCCTGATTTAGACCGGCGCGCCTCGATCGGCGCATGAGCCCAGCGTCGCCCGTTAGAAACGCTCAGTGTGAGCGGGCCTCCGCGCTCGGACCCAAGGCTTCGATGATCCTGCACTCGGCCACAGTGTTGCGGCTACAGGAGTCGATCAGCGCATCCAGCTCGCTCGCGAGCGCCGTCAGGTCAGCGATCTTTCGCGTGATGGCATCACGATGTTGGTTGGCGATCACGTCCACGGCCATACAGGATTGTTCGCGTCGATCGGCGAGCCCCATCAACTCCCGGACCTGGTCGATCGAGAAGCCGAGATCGCGCGCTCTACGGATGAAGGACAGGCGCCGCAGATGCTCGCCCTCGTAGGTCCGGTAATTTCCGGCCGACCGCGCTGGCGCCGCCAGCAAGCCGATCTGCTCGTAATAGCGGATCGTCTCGACCTTTGTGCCCGTCGCCGAAGCCAGCTTCCCGATCGTCAGTTTATCAGACACAGCGCTTGACCCTCTAGCGACTAGAGGGTGCATATAGGCTGCCAGATCGATTCTATCGAGGTGGCGAAATGGCCTGCACGAGCTGCGCGTCCGACAAGGCGGGCACCCTCAATGACCCGAAGTGGCGGCGCGCGTTGTGGATCGCGCTCGCGATCAATGGCGGCATGTTCGCGATCGAGATCGTCGCGGGGATCACGGGCGGGTCGAAGGCGCTCCAGGCCGACGCGCTCGACTTCTTCGGTGACGCTGCCAATTACGCGATCAGCCTGGGTGTCGCTGGGATGGCGATAGCCTGGCGCGCGCGTGCGGCGATGCTGAAGGGAGCGACGCTTGCCCTGCTTGGGCTCTATGTCCTGCTCGCGGCGGGGTGGGGCGCGCTCCACGGCGCTGTGCCCCATGCCGAGGTCATGGGCGTTGTGGGGATTGCGGCGCTGATCGCGAATGTCGTGGTCGCGGTGATGTTGTACCGCTTCCGGAGCGGTGACGCGAACATGCGTTCGGTGTGGATCTGCTCGCGCAACGATGCGATCGGCAATATCGCCGTGGTGCTGGCTGCAGGCGGCGTCTTCGGTCTGAACAGCGCGTGGCCCGATCTAGTGGTGGCCGCGTTGATGGCCGTGCTCGGTCTGTCGGGCGGATTCCAGATCATGCGACAGGCGCGGGCCGAACTGCGATACGCTTCCACGCCTGCCCCTTCCACTTACAGGCAGCCGTTACATGGCGTTCGCTAAGCTGCTAAGGCGAAGGCCGATGCATCGGCTTTCCGCCTTGTTCCTCTGTCTCATGCTCGTGCTGTCGCTTGGGCTGGGATCGGTCGCGCATGCGACCGAGGCGGTGGGCTGCGTCGATACCACCGCTGCCAGCTCGCTCGAACATAGTGACGGCGACGCCGACCAGGTGCCGGCTGATGCCGATAAGGCCTATCCGCACCATCATGGCGGTTGCCATGGCCATCATATCGGGGTTCCGTTCGAGGCCAAGCTCGTTGCCTCAGTGACCGGGCTCTCTGTCGCTCCTCCAGCGTGGAACCACGCCCCGATGGCACCGGTGCCTTCGGACCCAGCTCTGCGACCTCCCCAAGCCTGACAAGCGCCTAATCCGCCGGGAGCTTCCCGCGCGGCAATCCAAGTTCGTCAGGAGTTCGTCACCATGTCCCGTTTCATCGCGGCCTTATTGGCCGTGGCGTCGTGCGCGTCGATCGCGCACGCGCAATCATCCGAGCCGGCATCGCCCAGTCCCCCGCTCACGCTTGAGCGGGCGCTGGCGCTCGCCGGCGCAACCGCGCCCAGTCTCGAAGCCGCCACAGCAGGGGTCAGGGCGGCCGAGGCCGGCCGGACCGTCGCCGGCTATCGCCCCAACCCCTCGATCGTTGCCGAGACCGAAAACATCGCCGGCAGCGGCCAGTATCGGGGCCTGCGCAGTGCGGAGACGACCGCTGGCCTGGCACTTCCGATCGAGTTGGGCGGCAAAAGGTCGGCGCGGATCGCGGTCGCCGAGGCGATCGGCAACCGGGCACGGATCGGCACGGCGCTGGCCGAGGCCGATCTCCGGCTCGCCGTCACGCAGCTCTACATTCAGGCAGCAGCGGCCGAACGCCGCCTCGTCACAGCCCGCGAACAGGCCGGCATCGCCCGGGAGGCGCTCCGCGCAGCCGGTGTCCGCGTGCAGGCGGGGCGTGCATCACCGCTCGAACAGCAGCGTGCCGATGTGCTGCGTATCAATGCAGAGACGGCCGTGGAACGTGCCCAGCGGCTTGCCGAGGTGGCGCGGGACAATCTCGCTCGTCGGATCGGCCAGCCCGTGACCGGGCCGCTCGACCTCGCATGGTATGATCGTGTTGAGGGCTTTGGACCGGCACGGCCGATCGAACCCGGTGGTACGCTGGCACTGGCGGCCGCCCGTGCCGACGCGACGACGGCCGAGGCACAGGTCCGGCTCGCCCGATCGCAGCGCATTCCCGATGTGACGTTGAGCGCCAGCGCACGACGGCTCGAGGCTACCAACGACGTCGCCGCGGTGTTCGGGGTCTCCATCCCATTTCCCGTCTTCAACAACGGCAAAGCCGCCATCGCCCAGGCGCGCGCGCAGAGCGACCAGGCGCAGGCCCTGCGGCGTGCCGCCGAGCTGGACGCGGCGCAGGACATCGCGAACGCCCAGGCGGAGGTGGCCAACGCCGCCACGTCCGCACGCAATGCGAGCGGTCCGGTGCTGGCGTCGGCTGCCGAGGCTGCGCGCATTGCCCGGATCGGCTACCGCGAGGGCAAGTTCGGCCAGCTCGACTTGCTCGATGCCGAGCGGACCCTGTCCGAGACGCGCACCGCCGCGATCGACGCGCTCGCCACTTATCATGACGCAAAGGCACGCCTGGAACGGCTCGTTGCCGCCGCGCCCTCTCCTGAGGAAAACAATCAATGACGAAGAACATCATGCGGGCGCTGGCGCCCGTGACGCTGGCCCTCATCCTTGCGGGATGCGGCGGGACCGGCAGCGGCGGTGAAGCCGGGGAGAAGGCCGGAGCCGAGAAGGCCGAAGGTGCCGAGGCCAGCGAGGCCAAGGAAGGTCCAAAGGATGCCGTCATCCTCTCCGCGCAGCAGATCGCGGACGCCGGGATCGAGGTCACGCGGCCAACGGTCGGCGGGGAAGCTGGTGCGATCGAGCTTTCGGCAACGATCGAAGGCGATCCGCAAGGCGTGCAGGTGGTATCGGCATCGGTGGGCGGGCGGCTCGTCTCGCTGACCCGCAATCTCGGCCAGCCTGTCGGTCGCGGCGATCCGCTCGCCGTTATCGAGAGCCGCGAAGCGGCGTCGCTCAAAGCAGAGGTGGAGGCCGCTCGCGCGCGTGCCGCCCTCGCGCAAACGAACCTTCGTCGTGAGCAGCGCCTGTTCGCCGAGCGCGTCTCGCCGGAACAGGATCTTGTCGCGGCGCGGACCGCCGCGACCGAAGCCAGCATCGCGCTTCGCCTGGCGCAGCAGCAATTGTCCGCGACCGGCAGCGGGGGCGGTGCGCTCAACCGCATCGCAGTGCGCTCACCAATCGCCGGTCAGGTCATCGCGCGCTCGGCTACGCTCGGGCAGACCGTTGCAGCCGACGCCGAGCTTTTCCGGGTCGCCAACCTTTCCAAGGTCACGGTTGCGACCTCGCTGGTGCCCACTGATGCGGGCCGGGTGAAGCCTGGTGCCCGCGTCGAGGTAACAGCGGCGGGGCGCCGTCAGGAAGGACGCGTCACGTTCGTCTCGCCCATACTGGACGAGACGACGCGCTTGGTGCCGGTGATCGTCACCCTCGACAATGGCGGCAGCACCTGGCGCGTTGGCGAGACGGTCAATGTTTCCATCCTGGTGCCGGCAACCGGCGACCGTACAGTCGCCGTGCCGTCGGCCGCGGTCCAGATGATCGAGGACAAGTCGTTCGTCTTTGTGCGGACCCCGACGGGGTTCCGGGCGACCCCGGTGACATTGGGCCGCACCAACGGCGGCCAGGTCGTCGTGACGTCCGGGCTAACCGGTTCGGAGCGGATCGCCTCCACCAACAGCTTCACGCTCAAAGCCGAACTCGGCAAGGGCGACGGCGGGGACGAGGACTGAACCATGATCGGTCGCATCGTCACCCTCTCCGTCGAGAAGCGTTGGCTAGTCCTGCTTCTCACCGTCGCCGCTGCGCTGCTCGGGATAGGCGCGTTGCGCCAACTCCCGATCGACGCCGTTCCCGACATCACCAATAACCAGGTGCAAATCAACGTCGTCGCCCCTGCCCTTTCCCCCGACCAGATCGAGAAACAGGTCGCGTTCACGGTCGAAACCGCGCTCGCCGGCATCCCTGGCCTCGAATATACCCGTTCACTCAGCCGCAACGGCTTCGCCCAGGTCACGGCCGTCTTCACCGAGAAGACCGATATCTACTTCGCCCGTCAGCAGGTGGCGGAGCGGCTGCGGACTGCGGAGGAAGACCTTCCCGAGGGCGTAAACCCTGAAATGGGGCCGATCGCGACCGGGCTCGGCGACATCTTCATGTGGACGGTCGAGTACCGTGAACTGGATCAGGTCCATCACCGCAACGGTGAGCCCGGTCTGCAACGCGACGGCAGCTACATCACGCCGGAAGGCGATCACCTCGTCAGCGAGGCCGACAAGGCCACCTACCTGCGCACTGTCCAGGACTGGATCGTCACGCCGCAGCTCAAGAGCACGGAGGGACTGGCGGGGGTCGACTCCCTTGGCGGGTACACCAAGGAATATCTCGTCGTCCCCGACGTGCAGCGCATGGCCGCAATGCGGCTGACGCTGCAGGATCTCACCACGGCGCTGGAGCGGAACAACACCAGCGCCGGCGCCGGTGTCGTCAACCGTAACGGCGAAGGGCTCTCTGTCCGCTCCGACGGGCGCGTGCGCAACGCCGACGAGCTTGCCCGAACCGTCGTCGCCACCCGCGAGGGTGTGCCGATCCTGCTCAACCAGATCGCAACCGTTCGGACCGGCCAGGCTCTGCGCATGGGCTCCGCGTCCGAAAACGGCCATGAGGTGGTCGTCGGGACCGCCGTCATGCGGATCGGCGAGAACAGCCGTACCGTCTCGACCGGGGTCGCCGAACGGCTGACCCAGATCGGCCGCTCGCTGCCGGTCGACGTTGTCGTGAAACCGGTGATGAACCGCACCGAGCTGGTGAACTCCACCATATCGACGGTCGCCCGCAATCTCGCCGAAGGCGCGCTGTTGGTCATCGTCGTCCTGTTCGCCTTGCTCGGCAACTTCCGGGCGGCGCTGATCGCGGCTCTCGTCATCCCGATCACGATGCTGCTCACCAGCATCGGCATGTTGGAGGCGGGCGTTTCGGCCAATCTGATGAGCCTCGGCGCGCTCGACTTCGGCCTGATCGTGGACGGTGCCGTCATCATCGTCGAGAACGCATTGCGGCGCCTTGCCGAAGCCCAGCATGGCCGGGACGGCGAGCTGACGATGGAACAGCGGCTCGGGCTGGTCGCCGCGTCCGCCCGCGAGATGATCCGTCCGTCCGTTTACGGGCAGGCGATCATCATCCTGGTCTATGCGCCCTTGCTGACCTTCACCGGTGTCGAGGGGAAGATGTTCGAGCCAATGGCGCTCACCGTCATCATCGCACTCGTGTTCGCCTTCATCCTGTCGCTGACCTTTGTACCCGCGGCGATCGCCATTTGGCTCAGCAAGCGGGTGGAGGAGAAGGAAAGCCGGGCCGTGACGTTCCTTCGACAGCGCTACGAGCCGGGGCTCGATGGGGCGATGCGTCGCCCGACGCTCACCATCGGCATTGCGATCGGCGCTTTGGCGCTCGCCGGTGTCGCCTTCACCACCTTGGGGCAGGAGTTCCTGCCGCAGCTCGACGAGGGCAATATCCTCGTCCAGGCCGTGCGGATTCCGGGCACGTCGGTCGACCAAAGCCAGGCGATGCAGTTCCAGGTCGAGAAGGCATTGGCCAAGGTGCCGGAGGTCCGCTTCGCCTTCTCGCGCACGGGCACCTCCGAGATCGCATCGGACCCGATGCCAGCGAACGCCACGGACACCTTCGTTATCCTGAAGCCGAAGGCGCAGTGGCCCGATCCAGGTCTCTCCAAGGAAGAGCTTGTGGAGCGTCTGGAGAAGCGTCTCTCCACCCTCCCCGGCAACGCCTACGAGATCACCCAGCCGATCCAGATGCGGTTCAACGAGCTGATCGCGGGCGTGCGCGGCGACATCGCCATCAAGGTGTTCGGCGACGATTTTGGCGAGATGAATGCGACCGCGGACCGGATCGCCGGTATCCTTCGCCGGACCCGGGGTGCCGCAGACGTGCGGGTCGAACAGACCGAGGGCCTGCCGATGCTCGACATCCGGCCGAACCGCACCGCCATGTCGCGCGTCGGCGTAACCGCCGGCGACGTGCAAGACACGGTTGCCGCAGCCATCGGTGGCCGGCAGGCCGGCATGATCTTTGAGGGGGATCGCCGCTTCCCCGTCATGATCCGAATGGCCGAAAGCTCGCGCTCGGACCTCACGGCGGTCGCTCAGGTGCCGGTACCGACTGCCGGTGGTGGCTTCGTACCGCTGTCGACCGTCGCCGATATCGCTGTCGTCGATGGTCCCAACCAGATCAGCCGGGAGAACGGAAAGCGGCGCGTGGTGGTGCAGGCGAACGTCCGTGACCGCGACGTGGCGGGCGTCGTTGCCGATGCCCGGGCGGCAATCGACGCTCAGGTGAAGCTGCCGGCAGGGACGTACCTCGAATGGGGAGGCCAGTTCGAGAACCTTGCGTCCGCTCGGGACCGGCTCGCTATCGTGGTGCCGATCTGTTTCGTGGTCATCATGCTGCTGCTCTACGGGGCGCTCGGCTCCGTTCGGGATGCGCTGATTGTGTTCACCGGCGTCCCTCTGGCGCTGGTGGGAGGGGTGCTCGCGCTTGTGCTGCGCGGGATGCCCTTCTCCATTTCCGCGGCCGTCGGCTTCATTGCGCTATCCGGCATCGCAGTTCTCAACGGGTTGGTCATGGTGACGTCCATCCATGACCTGATGCGCGACGGCATGGATCGCGCGGCTGCGGCGCATCGAGGCGCGCTGGCCCGGCTCAGGCCTGTCGCGATGACTGCGCTTGTGGCTTCACTCGGTTTCGTACCGATGGCGCTGGGACATGGAGCGGGCGCCGAGGTGCAAAAACCGCTCGCAACCGTGGTTATTGGCGGCCTCATATCCGCGACGCTGCTCACATTGTTCGTGCTGCCGACGCTCTATGCCCGTTTCGGTAGCCGAGAGCTGCCGGTCCCGGAAAGCGATCGGCAAACTGCCGCTCCTGACGAGAAGGTGCCGGCATGAGCGAAGAGAGCTTCGACCTCGACACGGCCGAGAAGCGCCGGACGCTTTGGATAGTCCTGTTGCTCAATCTGGGCCTGGCGGCAGGCTTCGGGGTGTCCGGCGTCATGGCGGATTCCAGCGCCCTGATCGCAAACGGCTTGGACAACGCCTCCGATGGCATCGTCTACATCATCAGCTTGCTTGCCCTCTCGCGCTCACAGGCGTGGAAGCGGGGGGCCGCGGTGACATCGGGCATCCTGCTGCTGCTCTTTGCCGCGGGTGTGCTGCTCGATGCCGGGCGGCGCTATTTCTCGGGAAGCGAGCCGCTCGGCCCCACTATGATCGGGATGGCGATCATCGCGGCGGTCGTTAACGGGCTTTGCTTGTGGCTGTTGAAGCGATTGCGCGAGCCCGATGTAAATATGCGCGCTGCGACAACCTTCAGCCTCAACGACTTCGTGTCCAATGGGGGCATCATTCTAGCCGGCGCGATCGTCGTTTGGACGGGCCAGAACTGGCCTGACCTTATCGTCGGCGTCGCTGTTGCCGCTATCGCGGTGAAAGGCGGCCTCGAAATCCTGCGAGACGCTCGCTCGGACGCGGGCACGAAAGGAGCCAATCAATGAGCGCAGGCCATGACCATGGGGGGCATGCCCACGACCACACCGCTGGCGCGAATGCCCAGATGCTGAGCTGGGCGCTGGCGCTCACGACCGCCTATCTGGTTGCCGAGGTTGTTGGTGCGTTCGTCTTCAACAGCCTCGCGCTTCTATCTGACGCAGCGCATATGCTGACAGACGTGGCAGCACTGGTGATTGCGCTGCTCGCGATCCGGTTCGGACAGAAGCCGGCCGACGACAAGCGGACGTTCGGCTATAAGCGGTTCGAGATCCTGGCCGCTGCTTTCAACGCCCTGCTGCTCTTCGGTGTGGCGATCTACGTGCTGGTGGAGGCGGTGCAGCGCTTCCGCCAGCCCGAGGCGGTCCAGTCGACCGGGATGATGATCGTCGCCGCGATCGGCCTGGTGGTGAACCTCATATCGATGAAGCTGCTCACGTCGGGCAAGGACGCGAGTATGAACGTCAAGGGCGCCTACCTCGAGGTATGGGCCGACATGATCGGCTCGGTGGGCGTGATCGCCGGGGCGCTGGCCATCCGGTTTACCGGATGGACGTGGGTCGATCCAATCGTGGCGGTCGGGATCGGCTTATGGGTGCTGCCCCGAACATGGGTGCTGCTCCGGGACACGACCAACGTGTTGCTCGAGGGCGTTCCTGGAGGGATCAAGCTGCCCGAGTTGCGTGCCGGCATCGCCGGCCTGTCCGGCGTGGCTGGCGTCCACGACCTCCATGTCTGGTCGATGGCCTCGGACGACATCAACTGCACCGCACACGTCACGCTTGCCGAAGGTGCCGATGCCGATGCGGTCAGGAAGAGGGTCGCGGACATGCTCGATAGCCGGTTTGGGATCGAGCATTGTACGATCCAGACCGAGGCAGCGGCCGAGCCGTGCGAGGACACTGGACACCTGCACCCGTGAACGCGCGGTGGCCATGAGAAAGCCGCGGCGCTGGACGGAAGAAGCCGACGCAGAGCTTCGCCAGCGGATCGCCGCGAAACAGCCATTGGCGACGATCGCGAGGGAGATGGATAGAACGATGGATGGCGTTCGGGGGAGGGCGGCTGCGCTGCGGGTCGCCCTTCCGTCTCCTACGCGGCCCTGGCGTGAAACAGTGAAGCGGGGGCCTGCGCCGAAGCCGATGAAGGATCAGGCTAAAGGTGACGAATGAAGGCATCCGGCTGAGGGACGAGCCGGCGCCGCACGTACTCCTCCATGAGTGGGGGCTCACGTGGAGATCACCGATGCACGATCATATGAGCGCCGAGATGCAGGCTTGCATGGACGCCTGTCACCACTGTCACGTCACCTGCCTTTCGATGACCACGCAGCATTGCCTTCAGGTGGGCGGCGCACATGCCGCGCCCGACCACATCAAGATCATGCTCGACTGCGCGCAGATTTGCGGCACCTCACTCGACTTCATGGCCCGCGGGTCCGACCAGCATAAGCTCGTATGCGGCATCTGCGCTCAGATCTGCCGGGCTTGCGCGGAGAGCTGCCGGGGGCTCGACGGCATGGAAGAGTGCGTCGCCGCGTGCGAGCGTTGTGCCGACGCATGCGAGAAGATGGCCGCCTGATCGGTGACGGGCGGGTGGCGATCGGCCGCCCGCTCCTCACATCGCCGTTGCGGGGGGCTCGAGCATCCCCAGCCAGGCGACCAGCGCCAGGATCGTGACGGCACAGCTCGCCTCGATCGCAAGGCTGCGCCGCAGAGCACCAAGCGCGGCCCGATGATCGCCCGCGGCAATCGAGCGCTCGAAAGCCGGCGTCAGCCGGAAACGATTGAGGGAGGCCAGCCCGAGCATCGCGCCAAACAGTACCAGCTTGGCGAGGAGGAGCTGGCCGTAAAGGGTGGTCAGAAGTCTCGGTAAATTGCCGGCACCGACCAGCAGCCAGCCATTAACCAGGCCCGTCACAACGATCGTGCCGACCACGAGCGTGCCGACCAGACCGAAGCCGTGCAGCGCCCGGTGGGTCAGTCTGAGATGGGCGACGTCGACGCGAACTGCCGGCCGCACCACGAGCAGCGTCAACCCGAGCAGTGCACCGACCCAGGCTCCGGCCGCCAACAGGTGCAGAATATCGGCCAGCAGATGGATCCAGCCCGTCGCGCCCTCATCCATCGCGCCATGGCCTGTCCAGGCGAGCGTCGCGAGCGCAATGCCCGCCGCGAGCGCCACCATGCCGAGCGGCGCGGTACGTCCTGCCGCGATCAGCGCGGCGATCACGGCCACAATCAGCGCGACCATGCGCGCTTTCCACGCCGTGCCCGTCGCGGAGCCGGTGATCAGCATTCCGATCGCTTCCCGATCGATCGGCCACGGCGGCGCTCCAGCTATTGCCGCGGCGAGCAGGACGAGCGCAATGCCTGAAAACAGAAGGCCGAGCAGCCCGGTCCCCACCAGCCAGGGGCGCAAGGCGAGTGCGTCTGCGCGCTCCCCGGCCTTGAGCCCGTAGAGGCTGAACGCCGACAGGCCGAACAGCCCGCTCAACGTCGCATAAAGCGCGAAGCGGACCCCGATCAGCGGCCAGTCGGCATCCACCTTACTTCACCGCGAAGGCGAAGTTGCCCGACACCCGATGCGTGTCGGCCGAGACGACGTGCCATGCGACGCTGTAGCGGCCCGCGCCGAGCGGCGACTTGGGCACCACGACCAGCGTTCGGCCATCGGGTGCAACCTGGGTGGTGGTTGCAACCTTCATCGGTGGGTGCGTGGTGCCGCCATGGCCCGTCATCATCAAGTCCGCACCGGAGAATTTCGGCATCAGCTTCTCGCTGAACTGCAAAGCGACACGCGCGGGCTTGGCAACGGTCGCGTTGGGCGCGGGTGAGGCCACAACGAGCTTCGGGTGAGCCTGCGCCGCACTGGCGAGGCTCAGGAGAGTGAGGGCGGCAGGAAGGGCGAGACTACGCATGGGGTACTCCGACGAGGTTCGTGCACCCTTCTACGCGGCGCGCTGCCCGACCCCTCACCGGCGGTTGAGGGATGATGGGCAGCGATGCGTATCCGATGATAGAGGGGCGGAGTGGAAAGCATGGACGATCTAGACAGAGCATTGGCGCGACTAGCGGGCGCACCCGCCCCGGCCGCTTTGGAGGGTATCGAGGACCAAGTCCTCAGACGAATCGGCAGCCGCCCCGCCGTGCGCGGAGCCGGGCTCGGGATCGGTGTGATAACCGCCGCGGCGCTCGGTATCGGGATCGTCGGTGCCGAGCTGCCCGCGACGGCAAGCCCTGTTGTCTCGCTCGCGCCGCTCGGCGGAGCCTCCCCCCTTGCCCCTTCCGCGTTGCTGATCGGCGAGCCATGACCTCGACCAAGCGGGTTGTCCTGTGCGCCTTGCTCGCCTTCCTGGCAGCGATCGGCGGTGTCTTTATCGGGCGCGCACTGCTGCCGCAGCCCAAGCAACCCGGTGCGGCGCTTCACGAGGTGCTGCATCATAAGCTCGCGCTTGATGGCGACCAGCAGGCCCGATTGAAGGTGCTCGAAGACCGGTTCGCGGTGCAACGCCGCGCCCTCGAGCTGGAGATGCGTGCCGCCAATGCCCGCCTTGCCGAGGCGATCGAGGCCGAGCATGGCAATGGTCCGCGGGTGGCCGCTGCGGTCGACCAAAGCCATGCCGCGATGGGCGAGCTGCAGAAGGCGACGCTGGCGCACATCTTCGCCATGCGTCAGCTCCTCCGGCCCGATCAGACCTCTCAATTCGATGACGCGGTGGTGAAGGCGCTCACCGACGGCCAGGGGTGAGCCTCGATTGGACCGCGTTGTCGGATGGCGAACTGGCGACGCTCAGCATCGCCGGCCGACAAGCCGCTTTCGCCGAGATCGTGCGACGCTATCGGCAGCCGATGTTCCGGCTTTCGCGCGCATTCCTCGGCGATGCCGACGACGCGCTGGACGTGACCCAGGAAGCGTTCGTGGCCGCACATCAGGCCTTGTCGCGCTACGATCCCAACCGCTCGATGCAGGCGTGGCTCACGACCATCGCCGTCAACAAATGCCGCGATTGGGCGCGCAAGCGTGCCGTGCGCCGGTTTCTGTCGTTCGCGCTGCCGAACGACGAACAGGTCCAGAGCATCGTCGACGAACAGGTGCCGATCGACGACGCAGCCGGCGATCGGCAGGAACTCGATCGTGTGACCCGCGCCATCTCGACCTTGCCCGCGAACCTGAAGGAGCCTTTGGTACTTCGGACGATCGAAGGCCTGAGCCAGGCCGAGACGGCCGAGGTGCTGGGGATCAGCCAGAAGGCGGTCGAAACCCGCCTGTATCGCGCGCGGGCGCGGCTGCTCGAAAAACTCGGGAACCGCTGAGGGCTGGACGGATCGGCCGCGTAGAAGAAGCGACGGCCCTTTCACGGCCCCATTCTTAGGAGCTTGCATGTCGCGCGTTCTCGACCGCCGCCAGGTGCTGCGCGGTGCCAGTCTGGCAGGAGGCGGCCTCGCCTTGTCGGCCTATATGCCGGCATGGGCACAGCCCGTCTCCGCCGGCATCGCCAAGCCGTTGCCCACGGTGTCGGGCGAGGACATCACGCTCAAGGTCGCGCATCAGATGATGATGATCGACGGGCGGCAGAGCCACGCCATCGGCATCAACGGCACCGTGCCCGCGCCGCTCATCCGCTTGCGCGAGGGACAGAACGTCCGCCTCCACGTCGTCAACGAGCTCGACGAGGAAACCTCGATCCACTGGCATGGGCTGCTGCTGCCCTTTCAGATGGACGGGGTGCCGGGGATCGCCTTCCCCGGCATTCCGGCGCGCTCGACCTTCACCTACGAGTTCCCGATCATCCAAAGCGGGACCTACTGGTATCACAGCCATTCCGGGCTTCAGGAGCAGGAGGGACACTACGGCCCGATCCTGATCGATCCGAAGAATCCCGATCCCGTGCAGTTCGATCGCGAGCATGTGATCGTGCTGTCCGACCACAGCTTCCATCACCCGCACTACCTCTTTGATCGGCTGAAGAAGGAGTCGGGCTACTTCAACCGCCAGCGCCAGACCCTGGCCGGGCTTCTCGCCGGCAAGGATCAGTCGCTGAAAGAGCGGTTGGAGTGGGGCAAGATGCGGATGGATCCCGCCGACGTCGCCGACGTCACGGGGTCGGTCTACACTTACCTGGTCAACGGCTACGGCCCCAAGGACAATTGGACCGCGCTGTTCCGGCCCGGCGAGCGGGTACGGCTGCGCTTCATCAACGCCTCGTCGATGACCACCTTCAACGTCCGCATTCCGGGCCTGCCGATGACGATCGTCGCGGCCGACGGCTTGAACGTGCGCCCGGTTGAGATCGACGAGTTCCAGTTCGGCCCGGCCGAGACCTACGACGCGATCGTCACCCCGCCCGACCTGCGCGCCTATACGCTGGTCGGTGAGAGCGTCGATCGCTCCGGCATGGCCCGCGCGACGCTCGCCCCGCGTGAGGGGATGGCGGCCGAGGTGCCCCCGCTCCGCAAGCGCCCGCTCGCGACCATGAAGGACATGGGCATGGGCGGCATGGATCATGGCACGATGGACCACGGCGCTATGAATCATGGTGCTATGGGCGGCGCCGCGGGATCGATGTCCGGCATGGACCATGCTGCGATGGGGCATGGCGCGGGCACCGGCGCGATGCCGGGTATGGATCATTCCCAAATGAACCACGGCGCGGCCGGCACCGCGGCAGGCGGCATGGCAGGCATGGACCACGGCCAGGCTCAGGGCGGCGCCATGGCCGGTATGGACCATGGCTCCGGCACGATGCCGGCGATGAACGGCGATCAGATGGGCGGGATGGACATGGGCGGCATGAGCCATTCCATGCGCGATTTCAGCAATGCCCCTGAGGTGAAGAAGGGACCGGGCGTGCAGACCATCTCGCCGATGCCGGTCGATCGCACCGGAGATCCCGGGCAGGGGCTGGAGAATGTCGGGCACCGCGTTCTCACCTATCGCGACCTGATGGCGCTCGACCGCAACCCGGACACACGCGCACCGGAGCGGGAGATCAAGCTCCACCTCACCGGCAACATGGAGCGCTACATGTGGGGCTTCGACGGCGAAAAGCTGTCGGAGAACCCCGATCCGATCACGCTGCTTCACGGCGAGCGCGTACGGGTGACGCTCATCAACGACACGATGATGGGACATCCGATCCACATCCATGGCCACTTCTTCGACCTGGTGACCGGCAAGGGCGCCTACGCGCCCCGAAAGCATACGGTGCTGGTGCAGCCGGGAGGCACGGTGAGCTGGGACGTGACCGGCGAGGAAGGCGACTGGGCCTTCCACTGCCACATGCTCTACCACATGCACGCGGGCATGATGCGTGTCGTCCAGGTCCGCAAGGCCGGGGAGGCCACGGCGTGATCCGGGCGCTCCTCCTCGCCGGTATGGCGCCGCTCGCCCTTGCGACACCCGCATTGGCGCAGACCATGGACCATTCCATGCACAACATGCCGGGCATGACGATGCCGGCAAAGCCGGCCGCCAAGCCGAAGGCGAAAGCCGCGGCCAAGTCCGCGACTAAGCGTAAGGCCCCCGTCCGACGCACCGCGCCGCGGCGCGCGCAACCGGCGAAGACGCAGGCTGCCGACCCTCATGCCGGGCATGACATGAGCGGAATGCAGCGAATGGATATGAGCGGTCAGCAGCAGGCTGCGCCCACCCAGAACCCGCACGCCGGGCACGATATGTCCGCTATGCCGGGCATGGCAGCATCGACAGATGCGGGCCAGGACCCACATGCCGGCCACGACATGAGCACGATGCCGGGCATGACGATGCCCGGCGATCAGCCCGCTGCCAAGGTCGGAACCGACCTTCCCCCCGGCAACAAGCCCGCTCCCGCTCCGGCCGGGGACCACCTCGCCGATCGTTTCTGGGGCGCGGACGCCATGGCCAGCTCGCGCGAGAACGATCTACGCCGCGAGCATGGCGGAATGACCGTCTATCAGATCCTCTTCAATCTCGCCGAATATCAGGCTCGCAAGGGTGGCGACGGCTATCGCTGGGATGGCGAGGCCTGGATCGGGGGCGACATCAATCGCTTTACGCTAAAGAGCGAGGGCGAAGGCACGTTCGGCAAGCCGCTCGAACAGGCCGAGGTGCAGGCGCTCTACAGCCGCGCGCTCGATCCATACTGGAACCTTCAGGCGGGCGTTCGCTACGACTTCAAGCCCAACCCCTCGCGCACCTACGCGACGGTAGGGATCGAGGGGCTGGCCCCCGGTTGGTTCGAGGTGGAGGGCGCATTGTTCCTCTCCGACAAGGGCGACGTGCTTGGCCGTGCGGAGGGCTATTACGACCAGCGCATCACCAACTGGTTCGTGCTCCAGCCTAGGGTGGAGGCCAATTTCTCCGCGCAGGACGTGCCCGAAACCGGCACCGGCTCCGGGCTCACGGACCTCGAGGCCGGGCTTCGGCTTCGCTACGAGGGCCGGCGCGAGTTCGCGCCCTACATCGGCGTGTCCTGGGAGCGGCAGTTCGGGGACACCGCGCGCTTCACTCGCGCACGCGGTGACAAAACGGGCGGCTTTAGCTTCGTCGCGGGCGTGAGGACCTGGTTCTGAGCCCGCGGCTCCGCCTCCATGTTGGGGCAAGCAAGGTTCACCGCTGGCTTGCGCTCCTGATCGGAGCGCAGGCGATCGTCTGGTTCACAAGCGGGCTAGTCATGAGCTTGCTGCCGATCGACACGGTGCATGGCGATCACCGGATCGACCGGAACGTCGAACCGGCCCTGATTGCCACCCAGGACTTCGCGCCCGTCCCTGCCCTTCTCGCATCGGCAGGGGCGCCGGTGCGTCAGCTTCAGCACCGGATGCTGCTGGGTCGGCCAATCGTCGAAGCCCAACTCGGCGACGGCAAGGTGCGCTTGCTGGACGCCCGGACCGCGAAGCCTCTGGCCCCGGTCGATGGCGCCGCTGCAGCGCTGATCGCGAGGCAGGCGTATCGCGGCGATGCCGGTTCGGCGCCGGTCGTTGAACGGATCGAGCGCCCGAGCACCGAGTACCGCGGCGCCCTCCCCGCCTGGCGTGCTTCTTTCCCCGATGCCGACGGGACCCGCATTTACGTCGCGGCTGAAACGGGGCGGCTGACATCGGTGCGAACCGGCACGTGGCGGCTCTATGACTTCTTCTGGGGTCTCCACATCATGGATTGGACCGAGCACGAACGGTTCAACACGCCATGGCTCAACGCCTTTGCAGCGGGCGGGCTCGTGTTCGCCGTTGCCGGCGCGATCCTGCTCTTCATGCGTTGGCCCCGCCGACGGCGCAGAAAAGCTCAAGGGGTCCGCTAGAGAGCCGCGTATCCTCGTGTGGGTGGGGCCGCACAGGAGAGCGCATGATGAACCACGACGACCCCAGCTCCAAACAGGGCGGCAATATGGGGATGAGCTACGGGCGCTTCGCCGCGATGATCGCGACGTCGACGGTCGTGATGTTCGGGCTCATGTACCTTAACACCTACGCACTGAGCCATGTCGAATACAGCCAGACCCGGACGTGGATGGCGATCGTCATGGGCGCCACCATGGCGCTCATCATGATCGGCTTTATGTGGGGCATGTACCCCGACCGGCGGGCCAATCTCGGCATCGTGGCAGCCTCGATCGCGGTATTCGCCGGCGCCTTGTGGCTCGTCCGTAGCCAGGAGACGGTCGGCGACGTCGCTTATATGAAGGCCATGATCCCGCATCACTCGATCGCGATCATGACCAGCGAGCGCGCGCACATCAAAGACCCCGAGGTACGCAAGCTGGCGGACGGGATCATTGATGCTCAGGTCCGCGAGATCG
>NZ_JAUUDS010000014.1 GCF_030678875.1 Sphingomonas aurea
CGCCAAGGTGGCGGCAAAAACGTACAGATAACGATGCATGGAAAATGGGTCTTCCGATCCTACGATCACTGGCGTGATAGATATTCTTCTGTATCTGGTAAAGGGATGCTGCCTCTTTTCAAAGCGCTGCTCAGCCATACTCCGGAAATGACGGTCAATGCCATGATGATCGGCGTGCGCGCCGGATAATCGATGATGCTCGCCGCAGCGATTAGCAGCACCATCAAAGAGCCCAATCGGGCAAGGAGCGGTGATTCCGAAAGCCACGCCCGCGCACTGCAGTAAAGCCACCATGACAGTCCGACCATCAGCAGCAGCCCGCCTGCCGCACCGCCGTCGAGGACGATTTCCACAAAGTCATTGTGAACTCTGTTGAAATAGGTCGGCTTCAGCAAAGCGTCCGGTTCGTGGACACGAAAGATGGTGTCGAAGCCGCCAAATCCTTCGCCGACCGGGAAATAGGTTGCGGCCATCGTCTTGACGGTTGGAAAGGCGCGACTGCGCATGTCGCCTTCGACATCGCCTGCCATCACGCGATTGATGGAAGACGCTCGATCCTGCTGGAAGCTGAGCGCCCCGGCCACGCCGATGCCCAGAACACACAGGCCCACGACGGCGGGCATCACCCAGCGCGGATACTTGACCAACGCGAGGCTAAGATTGTTCCAGACCAGCAAGATGCCGCCAACTGCACCAGCGATACCAAGGGCCAGCCCGGCGCGGGATCCGCTGGCAAGAATTGTCAAAAGGATCAAAGGGATCAGCCCACACACACACGCCGCACGCCAGCTGAAGCGGCTTCGATACCCGAATGCCCAGACGGGTGCGATCAGACAACCCAGGGCGAGCAGCAGGGCGAAATGATTACGGTTCGCAAACATTCCAGCGCCTGCACCGCCGGCGTTCACGAACGGATTGGCAAGGCGAATACCGGCAAGCTGGACCAGCCCAACGACAACGTTCGCTACGATCGCGATCAATAGCATGTCGATCAGGCGCCAGTCACCTGCTTCAGAAGTGGAGGCCACCAGAAGATACATCACCAGCGGCACGATCAGAGAGCAGGCCGCGTTCACGGCTGCCGACGGGACGATGGCGAGCGGCCGCCACGGAGCGCCCTGCGTCACGTCGTTTGCCGCCGTGAACAGCGCCCGACCAGGAAGCTGTGCCCATATCACGGGAGGCAGCGGAACTAGCTGGACGAGAACGATCGCGGCCGCACCGATTAACAAATAGAGGACGGGCTTTCCGCGCAACGGCCGCTCCCGGTTTGCCAGCAGCACCATAAACAGCAGGTACGCCCAGGCGATCCCACGGATCATGATCTGCCCGCTGACATTGCCGCGAGACGCGCCACCAAACAGCCAGAGACACGCAACGAAGCCTGCGGTTGCGATCGTCAGCAGGGAAATGGAGCGGCGCGGTGGGTTCGTCTTGTGCACGGAAAAACTCTCGCATTCGGTTTGGCCGTAGTGGGATCGATGCCGATAGAGGCAGCGCCCCATGCCTGCACTTGGGCTGGAATAGCAAATTGCCGTCCAGTTCGTCGTCGTAATCCCGGTCGAACCGCCCGCCGTCATCGACCGTCGTGACCGGGGGGGGCGACATACGCCTCTCGATTGCGCGATTCTGCGATGCGACCTATGGAACCGTGATCGACGTGGGAACACTGTGCGGCGTCATTGCAAGGCTGGAATTTGTGGCTCGTATTCAACAGCTGCGTCCAAATTTTTGGATGCGTCTTCGTTTTCAGCTACCAATTGCGATCTTGCTCGCTGCTCTATTCCCCTATTTGATACGCTATCAATTTAACTATTCAACATATGACTTGTATGTTAGCAATAATACCCTGATTGGCGTTATTCTTGCTACAATGCTAGGCGCTTGGCTGATGCGCAACATTTCGGGTTATCCGGGAGCTGAGGCTATAGCTTCCACGCTTCCCGCATTTTCTGTTTCATTTGCAATATTACTGCTGATATTTATTTTTGCGCGAATACCTTATAATAGAACGATACTTTTTTTAGGCTTTGCCTTTTCGGTGTTCTGGTTTTTTGTGATGTCGGCTGCTGCATTACGGCGACGTATATTGCGGATTGGACTGGTGCCACAAGGTGATTATGCCGCGATCTTGAATCTGCCGAATGTTTCCATCACCTTGCTGCATGCGCCCGATACATCAATCGACGAGCTCGACGCGGTGGCGGTCGATCTGCGTATAGATCTGAGTGACGAATGGGATCGTCGGCTTGCCGACTTTGCGCTCGCGCGGATGCCAGTCTATCATACCAAGCATCTCGTTGAGTCGCTTACCGGACGTGTCGAGTTGGAGCATCTTTCCGAAAACAGCTTCGGCTCGCTAGCACCACGGCACGATTACATGATGCTCAAGGCGGTATTAGACTGGGTGCTTGCCTTGATTGTTGGCGTGCTGACTTCGCCAGTGATGATCATCGTTGCGGTGATCATTCGAATCAACTCGCGCGGGCCGGCACTATTTCGGCAACAGCGGATGGGATACGAGGGGCGTCCCTTTACAATCTATAAATTTCGTACGATGCATATCGTGAACGACGAAAGCGACGAGCGCTGCGCCGCGATGACGAAAGACAGTGATTGCCGCATCACATCTGTTGGCCGCTTTTTGCGAACCAGTCGCCTCGACGAATTACCGCAGATCGCCAACGTCTTGAAGGGCGAAATGAGCTGGATTGGGCCGCGACCGGAGGCAATGGTACTGTCCCGGTGGTATGAGAAGCAAATCCCCTTTTACCGATACCGGCACGTGGTTCGACCGGGCATCGCTGGCTGGGCGCAGGTATGCCAAGGACATGTATCTGAGGTCGATGACGTTCGCAGCAAGCTTCATTACGACTTCTACTATATTAAGCAATATTCTCCGTGGATTGATCTATTGATCGTTCTTCAAACTATTCGTGTCATCCTCACCGGTCATGGTGCCCGGTAGTGATCACCATCGTCGACACGGCGATGTCGTAGAGCCTGACGGGCCTATCCCGCCCGCTGGTGCTCGACGGCGTGTAGTTCACCGCCTTCACCGGCGCGGACTCCTATTCCCACCCGCGCGGGCGGTGGGGCTCGGGTCGGTCGAGCTGCTCTATATGGCGCGGTTCGCCAATGCGGTAGCAGCGATCTGCTGCTCGCAGTAGCCGGTCTATGCGCCGCTCCTGCTGATCGCGCTTATCCCACCGCTGCTGTTCCTGCTGGCCCATGTCGCACGGTCGCGGGTCTTTACTGCCATCGTCTTCGCACTGGCCGCGGCGCAGATCATTGTCCTCGATACCTCGCTGATCGCCGCCTATTCGCTGTTGCGAAGCACTGTGATGTAGACATGTCGATCTGAAGAGGTGTGCCGCCCGGCATTGGAGAGAGTGTTGGCCTATAGCGATGGTGCAAAGGGCGGCCGCCCGCCTACAATCAGGTGGCAATGTTCAAGATCCTGATCCTAGCGGCGTAGAACACGGTGAGCGATGCACGGATGGCATTCCTGATCCGCGATCGGCTGAGCTGGCTGCGGTTCCTAGGCTTCGACTTTGGGCGGCCGGACGCCGGACGAGAACACGATCCGGCTGTTCCGCGAAAAGCTGACCCGCGCCGAGGCGAGGCAATCGACGCGCTGTTCACCGCCTTCGACCGGTCGCTGTACGAGCGTGGCTATCTGCCGATGGACAGACAGATCGTCGACGCCACGCTGGTGACCACTCCCAAACAGCGTAACAGTGCGGCGGAGATTTGGCCGGACGAACCTGCCAAGGCGGCGCAGAAGGACAGGTGCGCCACAGCGCCGACACCGAGCTGACGATTTTGCGGCTCGCCCCTCTGTCCGCCAAGTCGCGCATGAGCCTGCTCATCGCCGCCATGATCCCGTGGAACACCTGCTATCTCGAACAGGCGATCGCCGGCCTGGCCGTGCCGCCTGAAGTCGCCCGCCAATTGGTCACCTCAGGCCGCTACGCGCACCTGCATCGTTACTCGCCGCATGATACCGCCTTCTATTCGTCTATCCTTCACGTCTGGCGTGCGCAAAACTCACTTTCGTGTTGTGGCCCTTCTTCTGGACGCCTCTCTCCACCTCGGCCGCACGGCGGGACTACCATCGGCTGTCGTCGCCATCTCCATCGCATAGTCAGGGAGCTGGACGGCTCCGCCACCTGGCGGAGCATCCGATTGAACTCTTTGGGTTTACTATTGCTGCCAGTCTTGTCGCGCAGCACCTCGACCCGGCATATCCACCCACCCTTTTGATTGCCGGCGTGCTTGCACGCAATCGGTACAGGGCACGTTCCAGCCCGGCGGTCGATTATAGTGGCGACCGGATGACCAACTCGACACTGCGCGATACCTCCTTGGCGTTACGACGGCGCCGACCGCGTCGGCCAGCATGTTCCGATCGGAACCGGCGCCTTGCTGTTGCCCGGCACCGACATTGGCGAAGGCGCGGCGGTCCATACGCTATCGGTCGTTTCCGGTATCCTGCCTGCCTGGACGATTTACGCCGGAAACCCCGCCGTCGCCCGTGAAGGCGAGGTCGCGACATCTTCTCGATCATGCAGTGCGGCTGACCGACCGCGACTGAACGCTCTCCCTCAATCCCCCACCGGGCTCTCGCCGTGCTTCCTTAGCACGTCGTTGAACGCCTCGGCCATCAGCGCCTGGAGGCTCCTGCCCTGGCGCCGCGCCAGCATGTGCATCGAAAGCGACATTTCCGGCGTAAAAAAGCCGGCGATCTGCTTTCTACCCTCGCGGCTCTGCGGACGGGGGGCAACTGGCGCTGCGCCGTCGCCTGCTATCACCGGCGTCGGGGGCGCCACAGCCGGCGCGGCCTGTGTGCGCAGGTTGGCGAAGCTCGGTTTCCGGCTCATGCGGCGGTCTTTCTAAAACGGGGTGCGGCCATGTCGAGCTGTCGACACGTCCACCTGTAGAGGTCGCGGATATCCTCGGCCGCCTTGCCCGCCGGTTCCAGCTCCATCACCGTGCGCCCCTCGGCCGACGCGTGGCGATAGGCGGCGCGGTCGGGGATTAGCACGGGACAGGGCGGAGTGCCGTAGCTGTCGACCAGTTCGCCCGCCTCGGCATAGACGCGCGGGGCGTTGGGGCTGCCGGCGGTGAAGACGACATAGGCCGGCTTGCGTAGCAGCTGGACGAGCTTTGCCGTGGTCTGGATTGCGGCGAGATCAAAGGCGGAAGGGCGACACGGGATCAGCACCAGGTCGGCGACCTCGACCGCGGCGCGTGCGGCGCTGTCGGCATGGGGGGGCGTGTCGATGACGATCAGGCCGGCGCCCTGCTCGCCCGCCGCGGCGACCTTGGCGGCGAGGCGCGGGGGCGGGCTGTCGATCACCTCGGGCGGCGCATCCTGGCGCCAGGCGGCCCATTGGCTGGCGGTCGCCTGGGGATCCGTGTCGATGATGAGCGCGAGCCTGCCGGCCTCCTGCGCGACCGCGGCGAGATGGATGGCGAGCGTCGTCTTCCCCGCCCCGCCCTTCTGGCTGATGACCGCGATCGTCTTCATGGCAACAGCTCTACATGTCGACATCGGACCTGTCGACACATGATGGCCGGGAACGTCGTGCCGACCCGTGAAGGCCACTCCGGAAACCGCTTGATCCCTCTAGGGAGCATTGCGCCGGCGTAGCCGGTGCTTCCGCATGTGCCATTGGCGACGGTCGTTATGGGATTCATTGGCCGGTCCGCGTTCAGGCCGTCAGGCCGGACATGTTGGCCGACAAGGCCAATGCTGCTCTTCGCTGAACAGATGAATCCAGTAGGGGTTGAGGATCGTCGTGAGACTCGCGCTGTTGGCTGTCGAGCGCAGCGCCCAGCCGCGCCAGCACCCGGCCGAGCGCGCCGCCCACGCTGACCTGTGCCAGTTCGCGGCACGACAGGGTGGCATGCATCGCCGCCAGCTCGTCGGCCGTGTCCGCTTCATGCTGAAGCGCGTCGTCGGGCACCGGCGCCGGGCGCAGCCAGCGCGGCAGGAAGCCCATCAGCCGCTGCGGCAGCACCACGCGATAGGCATTGGAGGTCTGCTCGTAGCGCGGCCCCGGCCCGGCCCCCTCGACCCGCTTGAAACGGCGCTGGCGGACGAGGAAGCCCGCCGCCTCGAGCGCGTGCAGCGCGCGCGCGACCGTGGCGCGGCCGAGCGCGGTCGCTGCGGCGAGCCGGTCGTAGCTCGGATAGACGCGGCCCGCGTTGAGCCGGGCGAGCGTGCAGATCTCCTCGTAAACGCGGATCGCGCCCGCGCTGAGCCCCGCGAGCAGCCGTTCCGACGCGGTGAGCCCCCGCCCCTCGCCACGGGCGGCACGCTTCAGCCGGCGCCCGGCGTCGAGCGCGGCGCGCGCGGCGCGCAGCAGCCGGTCGGTCTCGCCCTTGCCCGGCACCGCGAAGAAATGCGCCTCGAACGTCCCCGCCTCGATGCTGTCGCGGCGCACCGGTGCGCCCGTCCGGTGGGGCACGCGATGGGGGGTGCCGCTGCGCGCGGGTCTGCCGGGCCGTACGCCGGGCCGTACATGGCCGAGCGCCAGCACGGCCGCCTCCCCCAGGGTAAACGACGTCATCTTCCGTCCCTTTCCGGGGCCGGGACCAGAGATAAAAAGAGGGCGTGGCGCGAAACGCGCATCCTTGAACCGGCAAACGATCCGGGGTATCTGGAGAAGGTCTAGTGGACCTCGGATCGACGTTTGGCGACGTCGCTCCATCAAAACCCTGGGATGCCCGGCCTTCGCGCCGGGCTTTCCTTTATGTGGTCACGGCCATTCCGCTGCTGCACGCCGACCCTGTGCCGGCTCTTCGCCATCTTTGTTGCAATTAACCTGCGAGTAGGAAAGTGTTCACGGTTCGTGCTTTCGAGTATGAAATGGCGAAATCGCGACGAACCGAGCGATGTGCGACGAAGCGATTCGTGCTTTCGAGTAGGAAATCCCCCTCACGATTCGTGCTTTCGGATAGGAATTCGCGCGCAGACTCGTGCTTTCGAGTAGGAATTGCGCCGGTTCAGGCGCTCGCGGGGCCCGGTGATTCGGAAGGTGATTCGGACGTCGCGCCCGCCCCCTCCTCCGCCACCCCCTCCTCCGCCGCCTCGTCGGAGGCGATCGCGGCCGGGCGGCGGGTGACGACGACGCGCGCCGGATTGGCGCGGCGCCCGCGCCGCCCGGTCGCCTGCGGGGGCTCGCCGTCGGTCGCCCCGGCCCGCTCGGCGCTCTCGCCGGCGCCCTCCCCCGCAACCGTCTCGACCAGCGCCACGTCATAGTCGGGGATGGCGTCGGTGCCGGCGATCGCCTTCACCGCCTGGCGGAAATTGGCGAGCGGGTTCTGGTAGCCGATCTGGAGGCGGAAGGTCGCCAGGTCCACCTCCAGCGCCTCGCCCGCATTCACCGTCGAGCGCGCGACCTCGTAGATGCGCCGCTCGATCGGCCCGAGCTGGAAATAAGCATGCGCATAATCAAGCACATGCCGGTCGAGCAGGATCGCGCGGAACAGCCAGTCGCATAAGCGCACCTTGACCGCCTTCAGCCGGCGCTCGCCCGCCCGGTTGCGCGAGTAATGGAGCTTGGCCTCCGACAGCCACGAGAAGAAGCCCTCCTCGCCCTCGCCGCCCGCCTCGATATTGGTCTTGATCTGGGTGCCCTGCAGCCGCTCCAGCGCCTCCGACAGCCGGTTGTACGAGCGCGCGGAATGGTTGGCGCCGGTGACCTGGAACAGGTCGTGCGCGGTGAAGACGAAGTCCTGCTCGACCTGCTCCCCCGCCTCCAGCTTCGCCGCCATCAGGCTGGCGATGTAGAGCACGATCTCCTTGTCATAGATCGTCGCGACGCCGCTGGCAGACGGGCGCACCTCGATCGAGACGGTGTCGGTGCGATAGGTCAGCGGCTTCATCCACGCGGTCTTGGCCAGCGCGAAGAAGGGAAAGGCCATCAGCGACCGCTCGCCGCGGATCTCGCCCATCAAGGGGCTGTCGAGGCGGAACAGGTCGCCCTGGTTGGTGCGGGGGTTGGTGCGCGGCGCGGCCTTGGCGGGCGACTTCGACCGGGTGGCCTTCGGGGCATTCGGGGTCTGGCGGGTCATCGGCATTTCCTACTCGAAAGCACGAACTTTGCGCGATCGGACGGGTCGGGGCAGGTGGATGACCGACCTATGGCGGTTCGCATTCGTGCTTTCGAGTATGAATTGGCGAATGCCGGTCACGCCGGTTCTCCGCCCAAGGCGAAATCGGCAGCGGCGAAGCGCAGCGCTGCCACGCTCATCTCGCGCGTGGCGATCAGTCCGTCGCCATCGGCCAGGAACGCCCAGCTGGAATGCGGGCGGGGCGGCGGGACCAGCGCGGACGCATCGAGCACCGCCAGGTTGATGCCGCCCGCGTGCCGCGCCGAGGGCGCACGGATCGCGGCGAGCCCGGCCGCGCGCGCCGCGATGGCCAGCGCCTGGGTCGCGGCATAGTCGCTCGGATGGGTCCAGCGGCCGGGGGCATCCCCGGTCAGGTCGACCGCGACGGGCGTGTCGACCGTCACCGAAAAGGCCGACATCGGCGTCGGCGTGCGCGGGCGGCGGAAGCCGGGGGAGCGGGCGAAGCCGACGAGGCGCCAGTACGCCGCCTCGGTCACCGCGGTCTCGATCGCCTCCGACGCGTAGAGGATGCCGGGCAGCGTGTCGGCCGCGCGGAAGCGCGACGGTCGGCCGCGCCCGTAGCGAAACGGCGAGGCGAGCAGCCAGGGCAGGTCGCGCGCGGCGGGCGGCAGGTTGGGCTTCACATCGTCGGCCAGCGCCTCGAGCAGCGCCTGGTCGGCCGCGCTGCCGGTGAGGCGGTTGGTGGCGATGCGGTGCTGCGCCTCGACGATGCGGATCACGCGGCCCTGGTAGGGCGTGGCCCGGAGGTCGTCAGGATCTGTTTGAAAACGTGCCGAAACACGGTCTGCGGTGCCGGCCCGCTCCCCCACCCGGCCGCCCATCGGGGATACCGTGTGGGCGGCCGGGTGGGGGAGCGGGCCGGTACCGCCTGAACCCTCAGGTCCGCGCACGGAGCGCGTCGACATAGTCGCTGGTGGCGAGCAGCCCGCGCACGCTGGCGATCAGGTCGATCGGCGCGGCGCCGAGATCCAGATTGGGGGTCGCCAGCCACGACCGCGCCGCCTCGTCGTCCTGCCCCAGCCAGCTGTCGAGCGAGCGGAACAGGCGGACGAGATGCTGGGCCAGCTCGAACGGCTTGGTGGCGGGCTCCAGCCGGTAGCTGCCGGCGCGCAGCCGCGAGACGGTGGGCGCGGACAGGCCGACGATCCGGCCGAGCCGCGCGTTCGACAGCTGCCAGAACTGCGCGATCCGCGCGACCGCCTCGCCGAGGACACGGGGGGCGTCGGGATGGTCGGTGGTGGCGAGGGCGGTGGCCATGCGGGATTCCTTATGGAACGGAATATAGCATTTCGGTTCTGTGGAACAACCTCGTCATCCCGGCGCAGGCCGGGATCTTCCGCTTGGCAGGCGTGACGCGTTCCCCATGAAGACCCCAGCCTGCGCTGGGGTGACGGTTGGCCTCTTACTCCCGGCAGAACAGCAGATCGCTGCGCAGCCATAGCGGCGCCAGGCACAGCGGCGTCGAGGACAGCGGCAGCACCGCCTCGGCCACCTTCACCCCCAGCACGTCCTGCATGAAGGCGCGGCGCGCCTGCATCCGCGCCCAGATCTGCGGGTGGCTCTCGGCGATTTCGGCGCGCAAGGTCTCGTCGGCGAAGACGACGCTGTCCTCGCAGTTGAGCGCCCAGCCGTCGCGCACCGGGGTCGGGATCACGTCGACCTGCATGTGCATGCCCGAGCGCAGCCGCTCGGCCGAGCCGGGGCGGACCGGGCTGGTCGACCATTCCTCATGCCCCGTCAGATGGCCGGGGTTGAGCAGCGAGCGCAGGCCCCCTTCGGCCAGCGTCCCGGTCACCGCGTCGAACAGGTCGCCCCCCGTCACGCCGATATCGGCGACCGCGTACCAGCGGACCAGGGCCTTGAAATAGCTGGCGGCGACCGCGACGAAATCGTCGTTGGCATCGTCGACCAGCCCGGCGCGCGCGGTCAGTCCACCCCAGAGGCCGACCGCGGTCGAGACGCCGTCGCCTTTCTCGATCCGGCGGGCGCCGGGGCTGGCGAGGCCGATCACCGGCCCGGTCGCGGCATTGCCCGAGGCGAGCATGGCGTGGACGTTGAACGGCTCGCCGCGATAGCGCATCCGCGCGGCGCCTTCCGCCTCGCTGTCGCCGGGGCGCAGCTGGCTGAGGATCGACCAGACCATTTCCGAACCCCTGGCGGCCGCGGCCTCGAAGATCGCGATCTGGTCGGCGTCGATGATCGAGCGCTGGCCATGCTCGGGATGGAGCAGGACGGGGGTGCGGTCGACGACGCTGCCGGCGACGCGCTGGACCGCCGCGAGATAGGGGGCGGGGACGAAGCCGGGGGCCTCCCCGCCCCTGTCGTCTTCTGGCCCTTCCCACTCCTCGGGCTCGAGATATTTCCAGCCGACCATGCCGACCCGGTCGCCCGCGCCGATGCCGATGTCGCGCAGCACGTCGGTCAGCCGCGGTGCCTGGGTCCGGTCCTGGCCGGGCAGGCTCATCGTCTGGGACAGGCGCACCTCCAGCCCCGGCAGCGGCGAGACGACGGCATAGGGGACGCACTCGTTGCCGGTCACCAGTACCCGCCGTCCACCGGGACCGAGCAGCAGCAGCGCCTCCTCGAAGCGCGGCTCGAACCCCGACAGGAACATGACGTTGGCGAGGTGCTCGCGATCGGCATAGACCACCAGCCAGTCGGTTCCCGCCGCGGCCAGCGCCGCGTCGCAGCGCGCGGCGTAGCGATGGGCAGGCAGCGCGGGCGGTTCGGCGATGGGGCCGAAATCGGGGATGGCGATGGATTTCAGGGCAAACGTCATGCGCGGCGTGACCTTTCGAGGGGCTTGCAGGAGCAAAATATATATGACTTGTTACGCGTGAGCAGTGAAGGGGCAAGGGCGATGCGGGGCGTGGTGGCGTTGGTGGCGGTGATGGCGGCGCCGGCAGGTGCGATACCGGTGCCGTCCCCCACTCCGTCATGCCGGGCCTGTCCCGGCATCCACCGTGCCGCGCATGTCACAGCCGCGGCGCCTGCCGAGCCGTGGATGCCGGGACGAGCCCGGCATGACGGAGACGGGAGGGACGTCACCATCGCCCGCGACGCTTTCGGCATCGCGCACATCCACGGCCGGACCGACGCCGACGCGGTGTTCGGGATGATCTATGCCCAGGCCGAGGACGATTTCCCGCGGATCGAGCGCAACTATCTGGCCGCGCTCGGTCGGCTTGCCGAGGTGGAGGGCGAGGCGGCGGTCTGGACCGACCTGCGCCAGCGGCTGTTCGTCGATCCGGCCGCCTTGCAGCGCAGCTATGCGCAGAGCCCGCCCTGGCTGCGCGCGCTGATGAACGCCTGGGCGGCGGGGCTGAACCGCTATCTCGCCACCCACCCGGCGGTGCATCCGCGCAGCATCACGCGGTTCGAGCCGTGGATGGCGCTCGCCTTCTCCGAAGGCAGCATCGGCGGGGATATCGAGCGCGGGGTCGATCTGGGCGCGCTCGCCGCCTTCTATGGCGGGGCGGCGCCCGCTGCCCCTGCCCTCGCGCCGAAGCTGGCAGACGCCGGGCGGCTGGTCGAGCCCAAGGGCTCGAACGGCCTTGCCTTTGGCCCGACACGCAGCGCGAGCGGCCATCCGCTCCTGTGGATCAACCCGCACACCTCCTTCTTCTTCCGTGCCGAGCAGCAGGTGCAAAGCGACCAGGGGCTCGACGTCTATGGCGCGGCGACCTGGGGGCAGTTCTTCGTCTATCAGGGGTTCAACCGCCGGCTCGGCTGGATGCACACGTCGAGCGGGGTCGACAATATCGACGAGTTCGCGGTCGAGGTGGCGAAGCGGAACGGGCAGCTGCGCTATCGCTACGGCCGCGCGTGGCGGCCGGTCCGCACGCAGGCGGTGACGCTGTCGGTGCGGCAGGCGGACGGGTCGCAGGCCCTGCGCCGCTTCACCACGCTGGCGACGCACCACGGACCGATCATCCGCGCGGAGAATGGCCGCTGGATCGCGGTGGCGATGCTCAACGCCCCGCTGGCGGCACTGGAGCAGAGCTGGCTGCGCACCCGCGCCACCACGCTGGCCGCGTATCTGAAGGTCGGCGAGCGCAAGGCCAATTCCTCGAACAACACGATCCTGGCGGCAGCCGACGGGACGATCGCCTATCTCCACCCGCAGTTCGTGCCGGTGCGCGACGACCGGTTCGACTATACGAAGCCGGTCGATGGCAGCGACCCGGCGACCGACTGGCACGGGCTCCACCGCCTGGCCGACCTGCCGCAGGTGGTGAACCCGGCGAGCGGCTGGGTGATGAACACCAACAACGCGCCCTGGGCCGCGGCGGGCGCGGGGACGCTGAAGCCGGGCGACTTCCCGCGCTACATGGACCAGTTCGGCGAGAATCCGCGCGGGCAGCACGCGCTGATGCTGTTCGCCAATGCGACGCGCTTCACGCCGCAGACGCTGACCCGCGCGGCGTTCGACAGCTTCCTGCCGCTGTTCGCCGAGCAGCTGCCCGGCCTCGCCCGCGGCGTGGCGGCCGATCCGCGGCAGGCGGCGCTGGCCGAGCCGCTCAGGCTGCTGACCGGCTGGGACCGGCGCTGGGCAACCGGGTCCGAGGCGACCTCGCTCGCGGTCTATTGGGGCGAGGCGCTGTGGGCGAGCGAGGGGCCGCGCGCGCAGGCGGCGAACGTGCCGCTGTTCACCTACATGGCGACCCGCACCACCGACGCCGCGCGGGTCGACGCCCTGGCCAGCGCGGTCGCGCAGATGCGCCGCGACCATGGCACCTGGCGGATCGCCTGGGGCCGGATCAACCGCTTCCAGCGGCTGTCGGGGGCGATCGCGCCGCAGTTCGATGACAGGGCACCCAGCCTGCCGGTCGGCTTCACCTCGGGCAATTTCGGCTCGCTGGCGGCGTTCGGGGTCGAGCGGCAGGCGGGGCAGCGCTGCTTCTACGGGACCAGCGGCAACAGCTTCGTCGCGGTGGTCGAGTTCGACCCCGCCGGCCCCCGCGCCTGGGCGGTATCGGCGGGCGGCGAGAGCGGCGACCCGGCATCGCCGCACTTCGACGACCAGGCCCGCCGCTACACGACCGGCGACCTGCGCCCGATCCTGCTCGATGCCCGCGGCCTCACCACCTACCGCCCGGGCGACCCGCGCCCGGCGGAGCCGACACGGGTGGCGGCGGGGGGAAGCGTGTGCGGCGAGCCGTGAGGGTCAGCTGGAGCGGGATCCACCGAAACTGAAGCACCTCCCCGGCGAAGGGGCTGGTTCAATGCGGGCGGATCACACTCTAGACGCCTCGTCCCCCATTGCAGAAAATGGCATTTTTTGCCATTATGGCCGGACAGGAGACCGGCCATGGCATCCATGAACATATCGCTGCCCGATCCGATGCGGGACTATGTGCAGGGTCGCATCGACGACGGCCATTATGCCAGCGTCAGCGATTACGTCCGCGCCCTGATCCGCCAGGACCAGAGCGGGATCGAGGACGAGAAGCGCTGGCTGGGCGAGCTGGACGCCTCCATCGCGGAGAGCCTGGCCGAGATGAGCGCCGATGGCGGCATCGACCTCGACCGGGCCTGCGACGCGGCGCTTGCCGAGATCGGAACGACGGGCGGCCCGTCCCGCCGGTGAGGGTCGTCCTGTCCTCGCGTGCCGCCAGCGACGTCGCGCGGATCGGCCGCTTCATCGCCCGGGACAATCCGCGTCGGGCCGCATCCTTCGTGACCGAACTGCGGGAAACGGCACAGCGGCTCGGCGACCGGCCGCACGCCTTTCCGCTGGTGCCGCGCTACGAGCAACACGGCATCCGCCGACGGTCGTGGAAAGGGTACGGCATCCTCTACTCGGTCCTCCCCGACCGCATCTTCGTGCACCGCATCGTCGGCCCCGGCCAGGATCACGACCGCGCGCTGGGCCTGAGCTGAAGGCCGGGCCGCGGAAGCAAACCTCGCCGATGCGCGGCTCCTCACGGCCGCAGCGGATGTTTCCCGGCGGTCAGCAGCAGGTCGAGCGCGTCGCGGATCAGCTCGCTCATCCGTTCGCCGGCAAGGACGGGCTGGCCCTCCATGATCGCGTCGGCGACCTTCTTGTGGTCGCGGGCGCTGGCGCGGGGGACGCCCTTATATTCGTTGGTGCGGCGGATCGAGAAGCGCAGCGTGGTGTCGACCAGCCCGGTGAACTGGCGCATGAAGCGGTTGTTGCTCGCCTCCAGCACCGCGATGTGAAAGGCGATGTCGGCCTCCAGCGCGTCCTCCTCGCCGCGGTCCGCCGCGAACATGCGGCCGACCGCGTCCATGATCGCGCGGCGCTGCGGGCCGCTGGCCGAATGTGCCGCCAGCGTCGCGGCGCGCGGCTCGATCGACATGCGGATCTCGGTGAAGTCGATCAGCAGGTCGATCGAGAAGTCGCGCTGCAGCGTCCAGCGCAGCACGTCGGGGTCGAGCAGGTTCCAGACGTCCTCGGGCTGGACCACGGTGCCGGCGCGCTTGCGGCCGAGCAGCAGCCCCTTGGCGGTCAGCATCTTCACCGCCTCGCGCAGGACCGGCCGGCTGACGTCGTAGCGCTGGCACAGCTCCGCCTCGGTCGGAAAGGGCTGGCCGGGCAGGAACGTCTGGGTGACGATCGCCAGCCCCAGGTCGTTGACGATAGTGGCGGTCAGGTTGCGGCCCTCGTCCGCCGGCGCGCGCCGGCCGGTGCCCTCCCGCCCCTCTGGCTTCATCGCTTCCATGCCCCTAGCCTATCCGACACACCGGCCCCACGCCACTACCGTGCTGCTGCCCTTTCGGGACATCGGCATGGCCACCTTGCATGATTGGCCGGTCATTCCCCTACACCCATGTCGTTGCTATGGTGTTCCATGGTAAGTCCCGGGGGGGGTCATGAAGCTCTTTCTTGTTGCGCTCGTCGTCACGAGTGCGCTCACGAGTGTGGCATATGCTGCGGACAAGCCGGCGATCGGTCCGGCGCCTGCCTGGGTGAAGCCTGTTGTTCCGCTCCCTCCGCCCGCAAAGCCGGACGAAGCGCCGGTCCGCATCCTGCTGTCCGACCAGCAGATCGCCCTGGAGCCTGGACGACAGACGATCTACTCTGAAACATTGCTGAAGATTCAGACGCCGCAGGGATTGGCGGCCGGCAACATCTCGCTGCCCTGGCGCCCCGACACCGACGTCCTGACGGTCCACAAGCTCCTGATCCGCCGGGGCGATCAGACCATCGACGTGCTCAGGTCGGGCCAGACGTTCACGGTCCTCAGACGCGAGCAGAACCTGGAAAGCGCAACGCTGGACGGCGTCCTCACGGCCAATATCCAGCCTGAGGGTTTGCAGGTCGGCGATACGCTCGAGCTTGCGGCGTCGGTATCGTCGAGCGATCCGACGCTGAAGGGGCATGTCGAGCAGATTGCAGGGTCCTGGAACGACTTTCCAATCGGGCGGGCACATCTGCGCATGCAGTGGCCGACCAGCCTGCCGGTGCGCCTTCGCCAGACCGCTTCCCTGCCCGCATTGAAGCCGGTGAAGACGGGCGACACCGCTGCCGTCGAGCTCTCGCTCGACAATCTGGAACCCTTGGTTCCGCCGAAGGGGGCGCCCCTGCGCTACCGGACCGGGCGCCTTGTCGAGGTGACGGATTACGCCTCCTGGACCGATCTCGGAGCGCTCATGGCGCCCTTGTACGAGAAGGCGGCCCAGATCCCGGCGACAGGTCCGCTCCGTTCGGAACTGGACCGTATCCAGAGCCTCTCGGCAGACCCTGAAGTCCGCGCCGCAGCCGCGCTCGCGCTCGTTCAGGACAGAGTGCGTTATGTTGCACTCGCGATGGGCGCAGGCGGCTATGTCCCCGCCGATGCAGAGACGACATGGTCCCGCCGATATGGCGACTGCAAGGGCAAGACGGCGCTTCTCCTGGCGCTTCTCCACGCCATGGGTATCGCGGCGGAACCGGTCGCGGTCAGCACCACGTACGGCGACGGCCTGGATGCACGTCTGCCGATGGTGGAGCTGTTCAATCATGTGTTGATCCGGGCATCCATTGCCGGACAGACGTACTGGCTGGACGGCACGAGGACGGGCGACACGGGCCTAGACAGGCTGACCACCCCCAATGTCGGCTGGGGTCTTCCTCTCGTCAAGAAAGATGCGGCGCTCGTCCGGATGGTCCCCGAGCCGCTGGCGATCCCAACGCAGGACACCTCGATTCGCATCGATGCGAGTGCCGGCATCTCTGCCCCCGCGCCGACGAGGATCGTGATGATCCTGCGCGGGGACGACGCGATCGGGATGAGCGCAGTTCTCGCAAATCTCGCTGGCGAGGCGCGCGATCGGGCGCTCAGGGACTATTGGAAGGATCAGTACGACTTCATCGACGTAAAGACGACCAGCTCCGTCTTCGACCCGAAGACCGGCGAGCAGCGCCTGACGATGGAGGGCGTCGCCAAGATGGATTGGTCGAGCGGCTCCTATCAGACCGACGGCACGAGCGTAGGATACCGCGCCGATTTCAATCGTGATCCAGGCCCGGACCGGGACGCCCCCTTCGCCATTCCCTATCCCACCTTCGCGCGTACGACAGAGACCATCATTCTCCCGAAGGGGCGCGGCGACTTCAAGCTCGGGACAGGGCTCGAGGTCGACCAAACGACCGCAGGCGTACAGTATCGCAGGCACGCGGGCATCAAGGACGATGTTTTCACGATCGAGAAGACGGAGCGCAGCGTCGCGCCCGAGTTTCCGGCGAAGGATGCGCCGGCAGCCCAGGCCGCGCTACGGACGCTGGCGGAGCGTACTGCCAATCTGCGCAAGCCGCTTGGCTATGAACGGTCCGAAGCGGAGGTCGCAGCCGCCCGCGCGAGCACGCCATCGAACGCGTTCGAATATGGCAGCCGGGCCAGTCTTTTCGTCGATCAAGGCATGCGGAAGGAGGCGCTGGCAGATTACAGCAAGGCCATCGAACTCGACCCGACCAGCTTCTGGGCCTTGTCCAATCGTGGCATCACGCGGATTCAGGAAGGCGATCTGGCCGGCGCGCGCGCCGACCTCGACAAGGCGGAGTCGCTCGACCCGACCTATGTGCAGATCTTCATCGGCCGGGGCATGTTGGCCGATGCAGAACATCGTCCGAAAGACGCCATAGACGCCTATACGAAAGCGCTGCAGCGGGAGCCCGACAATGGGTATGCGCTGGTCCAGCGAGCAGCCGCCTATGCTGCACTCGGCGATCGAGACAGAGCGATTGCCGACCGCACCGCAAAGGTAAATGCCGACATGGCGGCAAATCCCGACACCGCCTTTCCCTATCTCGATCGGGGCAACCTGATGCTCGACATCGGGCGCTTCGACGACGCGATCAGGGATTTCGACAAAGCCCTGTCGTTCGAACCGAAGAATGCCCTGGCCTTGGCGGACCGGGGAATGGCCCAGGCATGGAAGGGAAACCTGGACGCCGCATCGAACGACCTGGACGCCGCCTTCGCCATCGACCCGAAAAATGTGGTCGCATTGCGCGGGCGCGGTCTCGTCGCGCAGCGGAAGGGAGCGTGGGGCGATGCTGTCGCGGCGTATACATCGGCCCTGCAGCTTGAGCCATCGAGCAGCTTCGCGCTGGGTCATCGCGCCGAGGTGGCGCGCGCGACCGGCGATAACGAGGCTGCCCTACGCGATGCAGCGGCAGCGATTCAGCAGCAACCCGACTGGATCGATCTCTACCTTCTGCGCGCGAATATCCTGCGGAGCCAGGGCAAGCAGGACGAGACGCTCGCCGAGGCGAGGGCCGTCACCGCTGCCAACCCCGGCAACAACTACGCCTATGTGGTAGCTGCGACCATCTACAGTGTCCTGAACAGGAACACCGAAGCGATGGGGGCGTATGACAAGGCCATAGCGCTCAAGCCCGAGGCATATGTCTACCTCAATCGCAGCATGCGACGGCCCAGGACGGATATCGCAGGTCGCCGGGCAGATCTCGACGCTGCCCTGAAGCTTGAGCCGGGTTTCACAGCGGCCATCGCGGAAGAGGCGAGTCTGCAGGCAGACAGCGGTAACCTGCCGGAAGCGATCTCGACCTATTCATCCGCTCTCGCGAAGACGCCAGACGATCTCTACATGCTCATGGGACGCGGTATCGCCTACGCGCGCGCAGGTGACATGGTCCATGCCGAAGCCGACTTTCAACGGGCAAGAGGCAAGGCATCCGAACCGTTTATGTTCAACAACATGTGCTGGGCAAAGGCGACCGCCGGCGTGGCACTGCAATCGGCACTGGCCGACTGTGATGCGGCACTCGCCAAGGCACCCGACATGGCCGGCTTTCTCGATAGCCGGGGCCTGGTTCTGCTCCGTTTGGGTAGGCTCGATGACGCCATAGCCGACTATGACAAAGCGCTGGCAAAGGGCCCCAGCCTGTCCTCATCGCTGTTCGGCCGGGCGGTAGCATGGGCGCGAAAGGGCGATCCGGCAAAGTCCGAGAGCGATGCTGCGGCGGCCACGAAAATCGATCCGGGCGTTCGGGCAGACTTCGAACGCTATGGCATCAAACTGTAATCATGCTGGTCGAGCTAGCATTCCGTCCTCGGTTGGAACCAGTCCCGTACAGCGCATGACCCCGAACCGCAGCCGCGTCTCCGCGCGATAGAGGGCGCCGGGGTCGAGGCGGGTGGTGGGGAAGTCGGGGCGGTTGCAGGCGTCGGGCCAGGCTTGCGCTTCCAGGCAGAGGCCGGTGTGGGGCTGGGGCAGCCAGCCGCCCGTGTAGAGCTGCAGGCCGGGCTGGTCGGTGGTGACGGTCAGGGTGCGGCCGCTGGCGGGATGGTGGAGCCACGCCGCCTCGCGCATTCCCCGGCCGGGCAGGCCGTAATTGTGGTTATAGCCGCGGCCCAGGCGCAGTTGCTCATCATCCACCGCCAGCGCCTCGCCGATCGGGCGGCTCCGCGTGAAGTCGAAGGGGGTGCCGGCGACCGGCTGCGGCGTGCCGGGCAGCTGGGCGGGGTCGACCGGCAGATAGGCGTCGGCGGCGATGCGCAGGTGATGGTCGGCGATACTGTCGGGGCCGTCGGCGCGGCCGGACAGGTTGAAATAGCCGTGCGAGACGAGGTTCACATGGGTCGGGCGGGTCGTCGTCGCGGTGTAGACGATCGCCAGCTCGGTGCCGGTCAGGGTGAAGGCGGCGGTGGCGGTCAGCGCGCCGGGATAGCCCTGGTCGCCGTCGGGGCTGTGGTGGCTGAGGATGACGTGCGTCGCGTCCGCTTCTACCAGCTCCCACAGCGCGCGGTCGAAGCCGAGGGGGCCGCCATGGCGCTGGTTGGCGCCCTCGTTGGCGGCGAGCGGGTAGCGGATGCCGTCGAGGGTGAAGGCGGCGCCGGCGATGCGGTTGGCGACCCGGCCGCAGGTGGCGCCGAGATAGGCGCCACCCCCCTGCCCCGCCTCGACCAGGTAATCCGCCGGATCGTCGAAGCCGAGCAGGACGCGGGCGGGGCGGCCGTCGCGATCGGGCGCGTCGATCCGGGTCAGGCGCGCGCCATAGTCGGTGAGGCGGACCGTGACGCCGCTGGCACCGGTCAGGGTGAAGAGGCGGGGGGTGGGCACCTGTGCTCCTCTATCCTTCCTCGTCATTCCCGCGCAGGCGGGGATGACGGCAGGGGTGATGGCTCCCCCCTCCCCTCACCGCACCCGCGTCAGGATCATCCCCACGCCCTGGAAGTCGCCGCGCAGCGTCAGGTCGACGCCGTGGTTCATCCAGTAGGCGCCCGACGCCTGGGGCGGGATGGTGGCGGGGAGCGGGGTCGCGTCCATCGCCTCGATCCGGTAGCGGGCGTCGGGGTCGAGGCCGCGCAGCGTGATCGTCGGCATCACGTCGAACTTGTGGGTCGATCCGATCAGGGTGAACAGCGCCGCCTGGCTCTTGTCGGCCGCGACATAGAGGTTGGTCCAGCGCGCGTCCGCCTCGTCCGCGCGGTTGAGGCGATAGAGGTCGCCGCGCTGCACCGTCTCGCGGATCCGCTTGTACGAGGCGACATAGTAGCGCGCGGTCGCCATCTCCGCCTCGCCCCATTTGTTCAGGTTGGTGCCGATGCCCAGCCCCCCCTGCATCGCCGACAGGAAGCGGAAGGACAGGGTCGTCTGGCGGTTGTTGACCCAGTTGGGGCTGTCGGTCACCCACGCCATCATCGCGGCCGGCGCATAGGCCTGGGTGAAGCCGTCCTGGATCATCAGCCGGTCGAACGGGTCGGTATTGTCCGACGGCCAGACCTGGTCGGTGCGCGACATGATGCCGAGGTCGACGCGGCCCCCGCCCCCGGAACAGCTCTCGATCTCCAGCCCCGGATGGCGTTTCCGCAGCTCGTCGATGATCCAGTAGAGATTGCGGACATAGGCGACGTAGATGGTCTGCTGGTCGTTCACGTCGGCATCGGGCCAGCCGGGTTCGGACCAGTTGCGGTTATAGTCCCATTTCAGAAAGGCGATGTCGTTCTTGGTGACGAGGTCGTCGAGGACCTGGAGGACATGGTCGCGCACGTCGGTCCGCGCGAGGTTCAGGACCAGCTGGTTGCGCCCCTCGGTCTGTGGCCGCGCCTTGAACTGCATCGCCCAGTCGGGATGCGCGCGATAGAGGTCGCTGTCGGGGTTTATCATCTCGGGCTCGACCCACAGGCCGAAATCCATGCCGAGCGATTTGACCCGGTCGATCAGGGGCTTCAGGCCGTTGGGGAACTTGGTCGGGTTGACCGTCCAGTCGCCCAGGCCCGCCTTGTCGCTGTTGCGCGCGCCGAACCAGCCATCGTCCATCACGAAGCGCTCGACGCCCAGTTTCGCGGCCCGCTCGGCGAGCGCCAGCTGCCCGGCCTCGTCGACCTTGAACTCGGTCGCCTCCCAGCTGTTGTAGAGGACCTTGCGCAAGGGGGGCAGCTTCTGCCCCTCGCGGTGCGGCAGGATCTGCTCGCGCTGGAAGCGGTGGAACAGGCGCGAGGCGCCGCCCCGCCCCTCGTTCGAGAAGCCGGTGTAGAAGATCGGCGTCGCCATCGTCGCGCCGGGCCGCAGGCGATAGGCGAAGTCGAACGGGTTGTAGCCGCCCGTCACCCGGATGCGGCCGGTGACGTCCTGGTCGAAGGTCATCCGCCACGACCCGCTCCACGCCAAAGCGCCGATCCAGGCGGGGCCGTTCTCTTCGGTGGTGTCGCCGCGGGTGATGGTGAACCAGGGATTGTTCTGGCTGCCGGTCGAGCCGCGCCGGCTTTCGAGCACGGTCGAGCCGGCGGTCAGCGCGCGGTCCTGCAGCGTCCACTCCGCCGCCCAGCGCCCGGTCGAGTAATGGAGGCGATAGTCATAGGCGACCGGCAGCGTGTAGCCGGCGCCCGCCGCCTGGTCGACGCGAACGTCGGTCTGCCCACGGTTCTCGATCGTCGCGGTGCGCGCGATCACCCCGGTTTCGGGATCGATGCGATAGATCAGCGTGACCCAGAGCGGCCGGTCGAGGTCGCTCAGCGTCACCCGCACCTCGTCCTTGGCGATCTGGTGGCTGCGATAATAGAGGACCAGGTCGCGGTTGCCGTCGGCATAGGTGACCTTCAGCGCCGGCTCGGCATAGAGGCCCCCGCCCTGCCCCGCATATTCCTGCGGCACGACGTTCGCCGCCACGTCGAACCCCGACAGGCCCGACAGCTCGGGCGCGGCGAGCGGCGCCTTGTCGGGCAGGCGCTTGCCCCAATAGACCGACTGGAGGATGCCGGACGCGTTGATCTTGAACGCGTAGGTGACCTCTCCGCCGTCGAGCCGGAACATCTTGTTGGCGGCATCGTAGCTGGCCTGTGCGGCCGCCATCCCCGGCACCATCCCCACCCCGGCCAGCAGCATCGCCCGCAACAGTTTCCGCATCGTCCTCAACCTTCTGTGTCGTTGGTGATCGTGTAGCCGGACGACGGGAGGAGCGGAAGTGTTATGTAATATATATAGCTGCTACGCGTCGACGTGTCGACATGTCGGGCGGATCTGTGCCCCGATCCGGGAAGGCCGGATCAGCAGGGCGACCCGCCATCCTGGTTGCCCGACAGCGTGTAGTTATAGGTCCGCGCGCCCGCCTGGCTGGTCGGGTCGCAGGCCGTGGCCGATCCGGTCCGCGGCGTCGCGCCCTCGATCCGGACGCTATAGGGGAAGCGGGTGCCGGTCACCGGCCGGCCGTTCACCTGCCAGCCCAGCGTCTCGTAGACATAAGGGGTCGCGGTGACGGCGAGGTAGAGGCTGGTGCCGGCGGACGGCGCCAGCGTCGCGGTGGCGCTCCCCTGCCCGACGACCGCGGCGAGCGGCGCATAGGTCGGCCGGCCGCTGGCATCCACCGCCACCAGGGTGAAGCGCCACGCCGCCTGGTTGGCGGTCGTGCCCCCGGTCAGCGTCACCTTCACCTGCGCGGCCGAGGGTGTCAGCGGCACCAGGTGCGTGCCCCATTGCAGCAGCGGGCGCTGCGCCGGCGGAGCCCAGGTCTGGCCGTCGCTGCCGCTCGCCGCCAGGGGCGTGTAGAAGTGCGCCAGCCAGGTGGTGGTGCGGGTCGCACGCAGCTGGTCGAGCATGGCGCGCTGGTTCTGGAAGTCCATCGCCGCCAGCCGCGCGCCGTACCAGCCGGCATCGTCGGCGAACGAGGCGAAGCCGTTGGGATAGACCCCCGCCGCCTGTGCCAGCCGGACAAAGGCGGGCAGGTAATCCTCCTGCGTCGCCCCGTTGGCGTCGCGCCGGTTGCGCAGCCAGGTGCCGAACACGAACGGCCGGGTGTCGTCCTTCTCGAACAGATAGGTGAAGATCGGCCAGGCGCCGTAGCGCGCCGGCGAGAACAGGAAGCCGTTTTCCAGCTGGTTCAGATAGGCCGCGCCGAAGCCGTCGAAGCTGGGGCTGAGCGCGACGGCGTTCCATTCCGCCCCCGTCTCCCAGATCATGCCGGCATCGCCCTTGTCGCGGAAGCCGCCCGAATAGAACTGGATCATGTGGCCGAGTTCATGGACCACGGCGCTCGCCCCCTTGGTGACGGCCCAGGCCGATATCGCCATCGTCTCGGCCGCGCTGGCGCCGCAGTCCGACAGGTCGTCGCCGCTCGTCACCGGGCGGCCGGTGCCGCACAGATAGATGTCGAGCTTCTGCCGGTCGGCCGCGTCGGCGAACGGCATCGGCGCGCCCAGCACGTCGCGGTTGATGAGCCACGCCGCCTCCAGCCACGCGCCCGTCTCGCGCAGCACCTGATCCATGCCGCGCCCCTGCCCGGCGATCGCGGTATAGAAGCTGCCCCGGGTGTCGCCGCCATACCAGATCGCGAAATGCTGGGTCTGATAGACGCTGATCCGGCCCTGCTGGACCAGCGCGGCGGTGGACTGGCCGCTACGCTCGACCAGCCGGTAGCTGGCGGTATCCGGCACCGACGCATGCGCCGCGACCTGCGCATCGATCAGCGCGCGGTCGGCATCGGCGAAGCTCTCGGCGCGGAACTGGCGGCGACAGCCATCCTCCAGCTCGAGGATCACGGTCCGCCGCGCGTCGCCATAATCCTCGCCATAAGCCTGGACGAGCCGCGCCTGGAAGGGCGCACCGACGGCGGTGCCCGGCGTCTCGAGCGGATAATTACGCTCGGTGGTGGCGAGCGGGGTCCAGCTGCGCAGGTCGGCACGGCCCCAGGGTTCGCGCTGCGACCGGCTCTGGCAACCGAGCGTCGTCGCGGCGGGCGTCGGCGTGGGCGTGGGAGCGGGCGTCGGGGTGGGGACGGCCCCGGTCGGCGGTGCCGCGCCGTCCCCGCCGCCCCCGCATCCTGCCAGGAGCGCCAGCAGTGCCGTCCCCGAAACCAAAGCCTTGCGCACGCTGTCCTCCTGTCCCCGCCCGGCGGGCATCATAGGCAGGAGGACCGGCCGATCGATGAACGGCGGGACAGGTTTTCAGCATTGATCGGAACCGCTTACAGACGGCAGCGGCCTGTATGGCGATATGCCTGCCCCGTCTGTACCCTTGACCGGGAGGGCTGCGATCCGGGCGACAACCGATCCGGATGCTCGACACGTAGACTTGTAGACACGTCAGAATGCCGATGCCCCATCCGCGTCCGGCAGTTCGCACCGAGGCGACGAAGGGCGTTCTGGCGGCTTGCCGGTCGCGCTCTAGATCTGCCCAGCCGCTACCAGTCGGCCCAGCACGGCGTTCACGCGGGTCTGCCAGCCGGGCCCGCTGCCGCGCAGATGCTCGACCGTCGCCGCATCCAGGCGAATCTTGACCTCCACCTTGGGAGTTTCCAGTTTCGGACGGCCGCGCCGTGACGGCGTCATGCCGGCCATGAACGCCGCATCCAGAGACGGGTTGTCGTCATGGATCTCGGGATCAAATTTGGCCATGGTAGAACCTCACCTCGTGCTTGGCGGCAGGACGCAGGCTGATGGCAAGCACCGCATTCTCGTGAGAGCCTTCGGCGAACACCAGCACGTGCAGGCGATCGCCGATCAAACCCAGCGCAACGAACCGGACCTCTCCGTAATCGAAACGGTCATCCTCTCGCTCCAACGCCGTGTCCCAATCGAAACCTTCCGCACCCGCAGCGATATGCCGTGCTTGGCGGCGTTGACGCGGTCCTTGGCCGGGTCAAACTCGATCTCCATGAGTTTTCGTACACCCATTTAATGGGGTTGGCAATGACTGTCGTACGCCCTGATCCTCGACCTGTAGACATGTCTACAGGTCAGAAGGCCGGTGCCACCTCCGCGTCGGGCAGCTTCGCGCCGAGGCGGCGGGCGATTGCAGGGGCGATGGCGCGCATGTCGACGACGCCGAGGTCGCGACCGGGCGCGATGCCGGGGCCGGCGACGATCAGGGTCGAGCGCATCGCCGGGTCCGACGGGAGATAGCCGTGCATGCCCTTGTAGACCGCGGGAGCCTCTATGGCCGCGGCGGGATCGCGGCCGGTCTGGGCGCCGGGCCGGAACGCGACGAAGAAGCTCGCCTCGCTGGCGCCGCCTGCCTTTGCGAGTTCGGCGCGGTCGAGGATGCGGGCGATGTGGTAGCGGGGATCGGCCGCCATCGTCGCCAGCAGGGCGCGCGTCCGGGCGAGCAGGGCTGCGTCGTCGGGGCGGGCGAGGCGGATCGCGGCGGTGCCGCCCGCCAGCCAGGGCATTGCCTGCCACGACGCGACCTTGCCCTTGGCATCGAGGGTGATGAGCCCGGCCTCGATAAAGGGGCGGAACAGGTTGATGTCGGTCGAGACGGCCGAGAAGCCGTGGTCGGACACCAGCACCACGGTGACGTCGGGCATCGCCGCACGCGCGGCCTTCACCAGCTGGCCGACCAGCGCGTCGGTCGCCTGGATCGCGGCGTTCGCGCCCGGCGAGCCAGGGCCATCGGCGTGCTCGGCATGGTCGATCCCGGCGAGATAGACGGTGGTCAGCTGCGGCTTTTCCGCCAGCAGCGCGCTGGCAAAGCGGACGCGCTGCGCGTCGCCCGCGACGCTCTCGTCGATCCCCTGCGGATAGGGGGCGCCGACCTGTTTCTCCAGCCGGGCGACAAGGCCCGGGGTGGCGAGCGCGGTCAGCAGCTTGGCGTCGTCGGCGGTGCCGGTGCGCCAGATCTGCGGCAGGTTTTCATCGATGCCGGTCGCACCGACCGAGACCGGCCAGTGGATGTTCGCGGTCCTGAGCCCCGCGGCGTGCGCGGCCTGCCACAGCGTCGGCACGCGGATATCGGCCGCGTACCAGTACCAGCCGGTCTGGTTCTTCTGCTCGGGATCGAAGGTCAGGTTGTTCGAGATGCCGTGTTTGGCCGGTGACACGCCGGTGATGAGCGTGGTGTGGCTGGGATAGGTGAGGGTGGGCAGCACGCCGACCACCCCCTCGGCATGCGCGCCCTCGGCCGCCAGCGCGGTGAGGTGGGGGAGGGCGAGGCCGCGTGTCCGCGCCTGCGTGACGTCGCCGGGTCGGAGGCCGTCGAGCGAAATGAGGAGGACGGGGGAGGCGTGCGCCGTGGTGGGGGAGGCGGTGGCGGTCAGGAAGGCGGCGAGGGTGAGGGCAATGGCTTTCATCGTGCTCCCGCGCAGGCGGGAGCCCAGTGCCTGCGCCGCGGCACGTCCGCGCGGGTGCCGAAGATACTGGGTCCCCGCCTGCGCGGGGACACGGGGGGCGGGGGCGGGGGCGGGGTGCGGGTGGGTCACTGCTGTCGTCCTGGCTGGGGGCTGGGATGATGGTCGCGCGAAGACGCGAAGACGCTAAGGGGTTCGCGCAGAGGCGCTGATGGCGCAGGGAAGAAGGGGTGTTCACGCGGAGACGCGGAGACGCGGAGGGTGTCGCGCCTCGCCGCGCCAGCGGCCCTCCATCACCGGCCGGCGATGGAAGAGGGTGCGCTGCCGCGCACGAGACAGTCTCCGCGCCTCCGCGTCTCCGCGTGAACACCCCTCTTCTTCCCTTCGCGTCTCCGCGTCTTCGCGCGAACACCCCTTCTTCCGCGCGAACGAACGTTCAGAACCCGCGACGCAGCGTCACGAACCACTGGCGCGGGGCGCCCGCCAGCAGCGTCTGGTTGTCGCCCGAGGCGGTGTAGCCGTTGGTGCCGATCGTCGAGATGTACTTGGCGTCGGTCAGGTTGGTGACGCTGCCCTCGATCGCCAGCCCCTCCAGCACGCCGCCCATGCCGGTCAGGCGATAGCCGATGCTGGCATCGACCAGCAGCCGGTCGCCGACCGAACGGTCGTTGAGGTAGTTGAAGAACCGCTTCGACATATAGTCGCCGCCCACGCGGGCGAAGAACCGGTCGTCGTCATAGACGATCTCGCCCTTGGCCATGTGCTCGGGCGTGTCGACCACGGTCTTGCCGGCGGTCGGCTGGAGCACGGTGCCCGCCGAGTTCACCACATCGTCCTGATAGGTCGCCTTGTTGTACGAATAGCTGGCGAAGACGGTCAGCGGGCGGAACATGCGGTAGCTGGCGGCGAGTTCGGCGCCGTAGCTCTCGACATTGCCGGCATTGTTCAGCGTCGGCGGATTGCCCTGGATGCCCGAGCCGTTGGCGAAGGTGAGCAGGCGGTTGGCGAAGTCGACATAATATCCGACCGCCGACAGCTGGAGCCCGCTGACACGCAGCCGCACGCCGCCCTCGACCGTCTTCGACGTCTCGGGCTTCAGGGTCGAGCGGATGGCGTTGAACCCGGCCTGGGTCGTCGCGAACGGGCCGGTCGTCGCCGAGGAGACGAAGGCGCGCATATTCTCGGTATAGCTGGCAAAGACCTCCGCCCCGCCGCCCAGCCGGAACAGCGCGCCGACCTGGGGCAGGAACCAGTCGCGCGCCTGGATCCGGCCCGCCACCAGCGAGCCCGTCAGCAGGTTGGCGCTGTTCTTCACCTGCATCCCCTTCCACCCGCCGCTCAGGGTCAGGCGGCCGAGGTCGAGCGTGTCGGCGACATGATATTGGAGCGTCTCGGTATCGTATTTGCCGTTCCACTGGGTGAAGAACGAGCCCGACTGGAAATCACGGACGTTGCGATTGGGCGTGGTGCCATCGACCATGCCGTAGAAGCGGCGCGCTTGGGTGAAGCCGTTGCTCTCGTACCAGCCGCCCAGCTCCAGCCGGTTGGCGCCGGTCTCCAGCGTCAGGCGCGTCAGGTTGCCGGCGCGGTCGATGCCGTACTCGGTGGTGCGGAAGGAGAGGGGGGGAGGCGGCGCCGATCGTGCCCCCGCTGCCGTCTGGGACGCCGGCCGGCGTGCCGACATAGGGGGTGACCCACGACCCCTGGCCCTTGTTGTGGTGGTAGTAGCTGGTCGAGACCAGCGCCAGCGCGTCGGTCAGCTTCGCGTCGAACGTCACGCCGCCCAGCCAGTCGCGGCGCACCCCGGCCGCGTCGTAATAGGCATCGTCGACGCTGCCGAACCCGGCCGGATAGGTATAGCCGACCCCGGCCCAGGGCGGGGTGAAGCCGGTCGTCGCGCCACCATTGGCGGCCTGGTACGCGGCGATCGCGGCGTTGTTCTGGTAGATCTTGCCGATCCGCGCGGCGAGCGCATAGTCGTTCGAGATATTGTCCGCCCGCAGGCCGCGGCGCGCGATGATGTCGAGGCTCAGGTCCTGATAGTCGTTCTCGCGCCGGTCGGAGAAGTTGACGAAGCCGGTGATGCTGCCACGCTCACCGAAATCCTGGACCAGCTTGGCATTGACCTGGTGCTGGCGCTGGACGCCGTAGCCCTTCCACTTGTCGGTCGTCAGGAACCCGTAGCTGAGATAGCCCTTCAGCCCCCCGCCGATATCGCCGCTCTCGGCGCGGACGAAGGCGCGGATCGTGTCGTTGCTGCCATAGGTGCCCGACGCGACCAGGTCGGCAGTGTCCGACGGCGCGCGGCTGGTGAACTGCAGCGTGCCGCCCAGATTGCTGGTCGAGGCGGTGCCGAGCGCGCCCGCCCCTTGCGCGACGGTGGTCGCGGCGAGATTCTCCGAGATGGCGGCGCGGCTGATATGGAGGCCGTTGACGTTGCCATAGCTCATGTCGCCGAGCGGCACGCCGTCGAGCGTGAAGCCGAGCTGGTTCTGGTTGAAGCCGCGCAAGGAAATGCGGGTCGACCACTCGTACGCGCCGAACGCGTCGGCCGACTGGAAATTGACGCCGGGCAGCTTGGCGACCGCCTTCAGCGGCGAGGTGCCGGGAGTCAGGCGCTCCATGTCGGCCGCGGTGACGGTCTGCACCTGGCGGGTCTGGCCAAAGCCCAGGACGACGATCTCGCCGTCGGCGGGGGCGGGGGCATCTGCCGGAGCCTCGACTGACGCCTCGGGCGCGGCCATGTCGCGCATCTCCTGCGCGACCGCGGGTGCGGCGAGCCCCGATACGGACAGGGCCGTGGCGGCGACGCCGAGCATCAGCCAATTGCGTGCGATCATCGTGACTTCCCCCTTGGCGGCGTGTTTCGCCGCACCTTCGGGGGCGCCCCTGATCGCCGACGGTTACACGCCCGCGACGATGCCGCGACGGTTCGGTGACGGAACCGGATGATACCCAAGGAGCACGACACCAGGCATATACATGTCTACGCCTTGACACGTCGAAATGTAGACATCGTAAAGTCAGGGGTCGTCCCTAGAACAGATGTCCATGACTCTCGATTTGTAGGTTTTTACAGTGTGTTGCGGCTTTGCAACGGATCGAGGATTTCCGCCACGCAGGGTTGATAGTCGGTCAGCATTGGTGTCCTTTGCCCACATTACAGTATTGTTAAAAGGGTTATGCCGCATGTGTGATCTGAATTGGCGCCTCGGCTGCGCCATGGTGGCGATGGCGACGGCGCTGGCGGTTACGCCAGCGATGGCCCAGCAGCAGACGCCCCCAGGCACCGGCGACAATCTGCCGCTTCCGTCCGAGCCCTCCGCCCAGACCGACGCGGCGCCCGCCGACGGCAGCACCGACGGCGAGATCGTGGTCACCGGATCGCGCATCCGTCGCCCCGATTTCGACACGCCCAGCCCGGTCATCTCGCTCGGCGCCGCGACCATCCAGCAGTCCGGCACCACCAACCTGACCGACTTCCTGACCGGCTTCCCCGCGCTGCAGGGATCATCGACCTCCGCCGACAATTCGGGCAGCCGCGCCGGGATCGGCGGCACCGGCCTCAACCTGCTCAACCTGCGCAACCTGGGTACTGAGCGGACGCTGGTGCTAGTTGACGGACGCCGTCACGTCGCCGCGGTGCCGGGCAGCCAGTCGGTTGACATCAACACCCTGCCCATCGACCTGGTCGAGCGGGTTGACGTGCTGACCGGCGGTGCGTCGGCGATCTACGGCGCCGACGCGGTGACCGGCGTCGTCAACTTCGTGCTGAAGAAGGATTTCGAGGGCCTGTCGGCGCGAGCGCAGGCAGGCATCACCGAATATGGCGATGCCGGCAAGCGCCTGATCGGCGTGACCTTGGGCAAGAATTTCGCGAGCGGTCGCGGCAATGTCGCCCTGGCGTATGAATATGGCGAGGACAGCCGGCTACAGGCGCGCAACCGCCGCCAGTTCACCCGCGAGGGCCTGACCGGCTTCTACCGCAACCCGGCCGATCCCGAGTTCCAGTCCGACTATACCGGTGGCGCGAGCAACGGCATTCCCGATCGCATCCCGACCCGCGACCCGCGCTACAACGATACCGCGCGCGAGGGCGGCATCGACGTCGATTTCGACGGCCAGCCCGACTATATCGTCAACGCTGCCGGCCAGCTGGTCCCGTTCGACATCGGCACGGTGATCCAGCCCGGTACCTCGACCGGCGGCAACGCCACCCGCGTCGCCGATTACCAGAACGACCTGCTGCCCGACATCAAACGCCACGTCGTCAACCTGATCGGCCATTACGACGTCTCGCCGGCGCTGACGCTGTACGCCGAGGGCAAGTACGCCAACGTCAAGTCGTTCACGCTCGGCCAGCCCTCTTTCGACTATTACCTGCAGATTGCCGACGACAACCCCTATCTGCCAGCCGCGTTGGTGGGGAATGGCGGCGTGCTGGTGACCCGCGACAATTTCGATATCGGCCAGCGCGGCGAGCGCATCGAGCGCGAGACGTTCCGCAGCGTGGTCGGCGCGCGCGGCGCCGTGTCGGAGCATGCGAACTACGACGTCTATTATGAGTTCGGCCAGACCAACGTCGTCAGCAACTATATCAACGACGTCTATGACGACCGCTTCCTCGCTGCGATCGATGCAGTGCGGAACCCCGCCAACGGCCAGATCACCTGTCGGGTGAATCTGGACTCGACCGCGATCCCCGACCAGCCCTATACCGACCGCTACACCGGCGCGCCGGTGACGTTCCGGCCGGGCGAGTGCGTGCCATTCAACCTGTTCGGCGACAATGTCGCCAGCGCCGCGGCGTTCGATTTCGTGCGCGCCAACACCCAGGATCGCTCGCGCATCCGCCAGCAGGTGGTGAACGCATCGCTGTCAGGCGATTTCGGCCAATTCTTCGAGCTGCCGGGCGGTCCGGTCGGCTTTGCGGTCGGCGGAGAATATCGCAAGGAAGAGAGCCGCTTCGTCCCCGATCCCATCGCCGCGCAAGGGCTGACCTTCACCAACGCGCTGGGCCGGGACGAAGGATCGTTCGACGTCAAGGAGGCGTTCGGCGAGTTGAACGTGCCGCTGTTCCGCAACGTGCCGTTCGCGCACCGGCTGGAGCTGGGTGCGGCCGCGCGGGTGTCCGACTATTCGACGATTGGCACCACCACGACCTGGAAGGTCGACGGCACCTGGGCGCCGGTGCGTGACCTGACCTTCAACGGCACTTATTCCAAGGCGGTGCGCGCGCCCAATATCGGCGAGCTGTTCGGCGCCCGATCGCAGACCTTCCAGTTCATCACCGACCCGTGCGACCGCACCGAGATCCAGAACGGCACCCAGTACCGTGCGGCCAACTGCCAGGCGCTGCTGAGCGGGCTGGGCGTGACAAATCCGGCAACCTATGTCGATGCGCGCACCGCCAATATACCCGGCTTCAGCGGCGGCAATCTGGGGCTGCGCGAGGAGGAGGCGACGACCTGGACGGCGGGCGCGATGCTGCAGCCGCGCTTCCTGCCGGGCTTCACGCTGCGTGCGGACTGGTACGACATCCGTCTGAAGAACGCGATCAACACGGTGACGGCCGAGCAGGTCGCACAGCTGTGCGTCGACCAGCCGACACTGGACAACCCGTTCTGCGGACTGGTGACCCGGACCAACACCGCCACCAACACGGCGGATATCGGCAACATCACCAGCTTCAGCGTCGCGCCGCAGAATGTCGCCCGGTTTGCGACATCGGGCCTCGACGTCAACCTGAACTATCGGCTCGACGCCGGATCGATCGGCCGGTTCAACCTACGCGTGATCGGCAACTACCTGAACAAGCTGGAGTTCTTCGGCACGCCAGGCGCCGACGTGACCAACAGCCGGGGTGAGGCGTTCGCACCGAAATACACCGTCAACACCGACCTGACCTGGCAGCTGGGCAACGTCACGGTGAATTACGGCCTGTCTTGGTTCGACAAGACGCTGCGCTACAGCAACCAGGTGACGCAGGGTAATCCGGACATCGTCGCGCCGCAGTATCTGTACCTGAAGGAGCTGTGGCAGCACGACATCTATCTGAGCGTGGATGCCACCGACCGTTTCCAGTTCTTCGGCGGCGTCAACAACGTGTTCGGACAGAAGCCGGAGATCGCCACCAGCACCTATCCGGTGTCGGCGCTCGGCCGCTATATCTTCGTCGGCGCGCGAGTGAAGCTGCCGACGCTCTGACCGGTCTATTCCGTTCGCTCCGGTCGGTGGCCGGGCGAACGGGATTTTTGTGTCGGCATGTCGACACGCAGACATGTCAGATCATCACCCGCTCCACCTCGTCGAGCGTCACTTGGTCCGAGCGGCGGTCGTAGAGCTGGGTCGTGCGTGTCGACGCATGGTTGGCCATGGTCGCGGCGCGTTCCAGCGTGCCGCCATTCTTCAGATAGGCGGTGATCCCGGTCGCGCGGAAGCTGTGGTTGCCGATGCGGGTGCCGATCCCGGCCGCGTCGGCACGGCGCCGGACCATCTGGTACGCATTGGCCTGGGGCAGGGGGGTGCGGCTGAGCCGGCCGGTGCCGCGCGCGACGGTGCGGAACAGCGGACCCTTGCGGTCCTCGGCCAGGCCGCAGCCGTCGATATAGGCGTGGAGATACTCGTCGAGATTGTGGTGGCAGGGCATCTCGTGCCGCTTGCCGCCCTTCTCGTGCAGACGCACCCATAGCCGGCGGTTCTGAACGAACACGTCCTCGACCCGCATCGCCAGCGCCGCGCCGACCCGCGCGAAGCTGTAGACCATCAGCGCGATCAGCGCGCGGTCGCGCAATCCTATACATGTCGACGTGTCGATATGGTCGAGCAATGCGCGCGCCTCGTGCGGGTCGAGCACCGGCGTCTTGCCACGCCGCTGGCTATAGGCGGGGCCGCGCACCGAGACGGCGGGGTTCTGGGGCACGACCTGGCAGCGGACCAGCCAGTCGAACAGGTGGCGCACCGCCGCCAGCCGCTGCTTGACGGTGGGGACCGAGACGGTGCGGCCCAGCTCCTCGATCCAGGCGGCGACGTGGAGCGGCTGGATCTGGGCGAGGGCGGTCACCCCGCGCGCGGCACACCAGTCGAGGAAATCGCCGACCCCGCGCGCATAGGCGCGCCGCGTGTGCGGGTTGCGGATCGTGGCGGCGAAGAATTCGAGGAAATGGCGCTGCGCATGCGGGTCCGCCGCGGCGACGATCGCGGGCAGGGCGAGGGTAGGGGAGGCGAGGGGGGCGAGCGCGGTCATGGGGGCAGGCAGCAGGATGACGCATCGGTGCGGCGATGGCAATCCTACATGTCGACTTATCTATGTGTCGACATGTAGGCGTGTTGATGATGACCGCTATCCCCGCGGCCGGTCACGCAGGACCATCGGCCGGATCCGCACCGCCAGGCTGATGACGAACGGCCAGAACCAGGTATTGGCCATGTCCGACAGCGTGTCGCTCCAGCGCATGCCATAGGCGAGATAGTCCATCGTCTCGTTGCCCAGCTCCGCGACGACGACCACCGCGAAGGGGATGAAGGTGCCGAGCGACCGCCCGGTGACGACCCGCACCGCGAGCAGGATCGCGAGCCCGGCATGAATGTGGAGGATCGCATCGGGCAAGCCGGTGCCGTCGCCGATCCACAGGATGAACTGATGGTAGAGGGCAGGAATGTCCATGCCGACCGCCAAGGCGGATCATGGCGCGGAAAGCAAGCGCGGGCGGGATGGACGGGGCAGAGGGAGGCGGTGAGCTCCCTTTGTCATGCCGGGTTCGTCCCGGCATCCACCGGTCCGCGTACGATCAGGCCTCTGCGTGCATGGGCGGGTGGATGCCGGGACGAGCCCGGCATGACGGAAAGCGCGGACCGATGGTCTCGCGAAGGGACCATGACGTGAGGAAGAAAGGCTTTACGTGAAGACGCGCAGACGCCCGAGGTAGCACCGCATTAACCTCTTTCGACTAGCCCGGCAGCGTCATGACGAGCGCCTCTCGCAGAGCGGACACCGCCATTCCCGACCGTCCGGTCGCCGGGGCGGGTCCGGCGCGCGACAAGCGGGTGGTGCGGCTGCACTGCTACCTGCAGCTGGCGCTGAGCGACCTCCTGATGATCGCGGCCGCCTTCGTCGTCGCCAACTATCTGGTCAGCATGCACGCGCCGGTGCCGATCGGGCACGGCTATGTGATGCTCGGCGCGATCCTGCCGCTGTTCGCGATCCAGGCCTGCGCCAACGGCACCTACGGCGCCGCGACGCTCGACGACGCGCGGCTGGGGACGGTGCGCGCGGGACGGGCGCTGGCGACCGCCGGCGCGGGGATGCTGCTGGTCGGCTATATGCTGAAGGCCAGCGGCGAGTTTTCGCGCGGAGTGTTCGGCATCGGCTTCGCCGCGGCGTTCGTGCTGATGATCGTCGCGCGCCGGCTGCTCCGCCCGCAGCTGACGCGGATGCTGGGCGGCGCGGCGCACACCACCGTCGTGATCCGCGACGGCGCCGGCTATGTACCGCAAGGGGCCGAGATCGTGGTGACCGCCGAGGCACTGGGCTTCGACCCCGAGACCGCCGACCCGCGCGCCTGGCACCGGCTGGCGCACGGCATCGCCCATGCCGACCGGATGGTGGTGGCCTGCGAGCCCGAGCGCGCGGCCGCCTGGGCGCCGGTGCTGCGATCGCTGGCGGTCGACGGCGAGATCCTGACCGACGTGCGCGACGCGCTGGGCGCGGTCGGCATGGGGCGGCTGGGCGAGCGGCGCACGCTGATCGTCAATTACGGCTCGATGACGCTGTCGGCGCGGATGGCCAAGCGGGCGTTCGACATCACGGTATCGCTCGTCGCACTGGCGCTGCTGGCACCGGTGCTGGCGATGGCGGCGCTGGCGATCCGGGTGGACAGCCCCGGGCCGGTGCTGTTCCGACAGGAGCGGATCGGCCGCGGCAACCGTATCTTTTCGATGTGGAAGTTCCGCAGCATGTATGTGGGCGACGCCGATGCCGAGGGCACGCGGCTGACCGGGCGCGGCGACACGCGGGTGACGCGGGTCGGCGCCCTGATCCGCCGCACCTCGATCGACGAGCTGCCGCAGCTGTGGAACGTGCTGAAGGGCGACATGAGCATCGTCGGCCCGCGCCCGCACGCGCTGGCGGCCAGGGCGGCGGACCTGCTCTACTGGGACGCCGACGCCCGCTATCGCGAGCGTCACGTCATCAAGCCGGGGATGACCGGGCTGGCACAGATCCGCGGATTTCGGGGGAATACGGTCGCGCTGGCCGATTTGACTGACCGGCTGCAGGCCGACCTGGACTATGTCGGCGACTGGTCGCTGCGTCGCGACGTGGCGATCATGCTCGGCACGCTGAAGGTGATGCTGCACCCGAATGCCTATTGAGGGGTCAGGGTAGCGCCGCCTCGAGCACCCGCGCCGTCGCGTCGGCCGCACGGGCCCAGGTGAAACCGCGTGCGTGCGCATGCCCCTGTGCGGCGATCGCCGCCTGGCGGGGGGAAAGCGGCACGCACCCGGCCGCCATCGCGCGGATCGCGACGACCCACCCGTCACGGTCGTCCGGCGACACAAAGGTCAGCGGCACATCGCCTGCCACCTCGACCAGCGCCGGGGCGGTGGAGGCGAGGACCGGGGCGCCGGCGCGCATCGCCTCCAGCAGCGGCAGGCCGAAGCCTTCGTGGCGCGAGGGGACGATGACGAAGCCGGCGCTGGCGTAGAGCCCGGCAAGCTCGGCATCGGCGATACCGCGGCGGATCGTCAGGCCGGGTACAGGAGCAAGGTCGATCGAGGAGCGCAGGTCGTCGGCCGGCGTCACCAGCACCAGCCGCCAGTCAGGCAGCGCGGCGCGGGCCCAGGCATCGAGTAGCAGCGGCAGGTTCTTGTGCGCCTTGGCCGCGGCGACGACGAGCGCGAACCGCTCGCGCGGAGCAACGGGATCGCCCGAGCCTGCGCCGAGATGATCGATGCCGTGATGGACGACGCTGGCCGCGCGGGGCGGGCCGAGGCGGGCGGTGAACGCACCGTGTGTGAAGCGGCTGACAAAGACGACGTGCGCGGCGTCGCGGCGAATCTTGGCAAAGGTGCGCGCCGCCAGAACGCGCCGGAGACGCGAGGTCGGAAAGGCGGGATCGAGGTGGATCAGGTCGTGGACGGTCGCGACGAAGCGGCCGCGCCAGCCGAGCGGCACCCAGTAATTGGTGAACCAGGTCAGGTCGTACCGCCGCGCCAACAGCGGCAGGCGCAGCTGCTCGGCGAGGGAGAAGGGGCGGATCGGGCTGGCGCGGACCGTGACGTTCGCGTGGGGGGCCATGACCTCTCCCGCGCGTACCGCGTCGGCGGGCGCCACCAGCAGGGTGAATGCCGCATCCGGCATCCGCGCGGCGACGGGCGGCAGGATGTTGCGGACGTAGCGGCCGATCCCCGAGCCCCATGGCAGGCGGGCATCGACCAGGATGCGGCGGTCGCTCACGCGGGCAGGGCGGGGGTAGCGACGGGTGCGGGAAGCGCGATGCCGTGCTCGGCGAGTACCCGGGCCATGCCGGCGCGGAACGCCTGGGGGGTGAAGCGGGCGGCATTGGCGAGGCAGGCGGGGGTGCAGCGTGCCTCCAGCCCGGAAGCCTCGAAGGCCAGGATCGCGTCGGCGAGGCCGGCCGCACTGTCGTCGGTATAGAGAAGGCCGGTTTCGCCATCGACCACCGTCTCCAGCGCCCCGCCGCGGGCGAGCGCGACGACCGGGCGGCCCGATGCCTGCATCTCGACCGGCACCAGGCCGAAATCCTCCTCGCCGGGGAAGAGCAGCGCACGGGCGCGGGCCATGTGGTCGCGCAGCACCGCGGCCGGGGCGCGGCCGAGAAAGGTGACGTGCGCGCCGGCATGGCGCTTCAGCCGGGCCATCTCCTCGCCGTCGCCGATCACCACCAGCTTGCGGCCGAGCGCGGTGCAGGCAGCGATCGCCAGGTCGGCGCGCTTGTAGCCGACCAGCTCGCCGCACCAGAGATAATGGTCGCCCCGCGCCTCCTGGTCGACAGGTCGGAATGTCGACGCGTCGACAGGCGGATGGACGATGACGGCCTCGCGGCGCCAGAACCGGCGCACGCGGCCGGCGACGAAGGCGGAATTGGCGACGATCGCGTCGGCACGCTGGGCCGAGGCGGCGTCCCAGATCCGCAGATAATGCGCGAAGACCGGCATCAGCGCGCGGGTCAATCGGCCGGCGCGGGCGCGATAGGCGTGGTAGCCGTCCCAGATATAGCGCATCGGCGAGTGGCAATAGACGATCTGGACCGCGCCGGGGCGCAGGATCGCGCCCTTGGCCGGCCCCGATTCCGAGCAGAGGACAAGGTCGTAGCCGGTCAGGTCGAGCGCCTCGATCGCCAGCGGCATCAGCGGCAGATAGCGTTTGTACCAGCGTGCGGCGAACGGGAGGCGGCCGACGAAACTGGTGCGGATATTGTGCCGACGCAGCTTCTCCGACAGCCGCTCGGCCGCGAGCGCGTGGGTGTAGATATCGGCGTCGGGGAAGAGGTCGCACAGCGCCTCCAGCACCCGCTCCCCGCCGCGCATGCCGACCAGCCAGTAGTGGACGATCGCGACGCGGGGTGGGATCGCCAGCTCCACCCGATCGGATGGGGCTTCGGGGACAGGATCGGCGGGCGGCATCATGCGGGTCATTGCAACTGCCCGGAACGATGGCAAGAAGCGGGTCTGTCCCGTCGATCGGAACCTCGATGCCACCCGAGTTCGTCGTCTATCTGCCGGTCCGCAACGGCGGCCACCATGTCGACCTGGCGATCGGCAGCGTGCTGGCCCAGTCGCATGCCCGCTGGCGGCTGGTGATCCTGGAGAATGCCAGCACCGACGGCACGCCCGAGCGGCTGGCGCGGTGGGACGACCCGCGCATCAGCATCGTCCCCGCCGATCGCCCGCTGTCGATGTACGAGAACTGGCACCGCGCCCATGACCTGATGGGACAGGAGGATCCGGCGACGCTGGTCACCATCCTGGGGCATGACGACGTCTTCCACCCCGATTTCCTCACCGACATCGCCGGGCTGGTGCGCGACCATCCGGACGCCTCGCTCTATCACACGCTGTTCGACATGATCGACGAGAATGACGGCCGCATCCGCCCATGCCGGCCGGTGCCCGAGCGCGAGAGCTGGATGTCGATGCTGGGCAGCATGCTGTGGTATCTTCGCGACAGCTTCGGCACCGGCTATGTGTTCCGGGCAGGCGATTACCGCCGGGTGGGCGGCATTCCCGACCTGCCGATGCTGTTGTTCTCCGACTGGCTGGTGTTCGTGCGGCTGGCACGACTGTCGTACAAGGTGTCGACGCTGTCGAACCGCTTCTCCTATCGCCGCCACCTGGCCAGTACCTCGGGCACGCCCAGCCGCGAGAAGCATGCCGCGCACCTGGTCGGCATGTGGCACTTCATCCGGCTGGTGCGGACCGAGTTCGCCGAATTCGCGACCACCGATGCGGGCCGCGCCGGCATCGCCGCGCTGCTGGCGCGCGAGCTGTCGCTGCTGACCGTGCCGATCATCCGGCGCAACTTCTCGGCCGAGAACCGCGTGAAGCTGGACGAACTGCTCGCCATCTATGACGAGGCGGCGGACGGGGTGCCGGCGAGCACGCTGGTCGGCCAGCCCTATCGCCCGGCGCGCGTCTTCGTCACCATCCGGCGGTTCAACGCGGCGCAGGAATATCTGCGCTATCACTGGTGGGGGCGGTTCCGGCGTTAACCATTAGGTGTCGGCGGTCATGCGAAGGTCCTCGAAATGACGACACCCTTTCTGGTGATCCTGCCCGTTCGCAACGGCGGCGCCTATGTGCGCCAGGCGATCGCGAGCATCGTCGGGCAGAGCGATCCCGATTTCCGGCTGGTGGTGCTGGAGAATGCCAGCGAGGACGATACCGTCGCCATCGTTCGGTCGTTCGCCGATCCGCGGATCGAGGTCGTGCCGGCGCCGCGGCCGTTGTCGATCGACGAGAACTGGGCCCGCGCGAAGGACGTGGTGGCGCAGGTGGCCGGGGACACGCTCGTCACCTTCCTGGGCCATGACGACTATCTGTACCCCGATTTCATTGCCCGGATGCGCGCATTGGCGCAGTCCGATCCGGAAGCGACGCTGCTGCAATGCCATTTCGACCTGATCGACGCGGCCGGCACCCTGATCCGGCCGTGCCGTCCGATCGCGGAACAGGAATCCTGGCGCGATCTGGCCGCGATGATCGCCTGGGGGCTGCGCGACGCGTTCGGCACCGGATATGTCTTTCGTGCCGCGGACTATCTGGCGGTCGGCGGCATCCCGCCGCTGCCCGGCATCCTCTATGCCGACCACCTCCTGTTCCTGCGGCTGACGCGGCGCGGCCACAAGCGTGCGACACCATCGGTCGACTGCGCCTATCGCCTGCACGACAGCAGCATGTCCAACACCGTCAGCATCGCGCGGATCAACCAGCGACTGGAAGCATTCGCGGCGTTCGCGGCGATCCTGGACAGCGAATTCGCCGCCCTGACCGACGACGATCGCGGCCGCCAGGCGATGCTGACGCTGCTGTCGCGCGAGATGTTCGTCTTTGACGGGCCGATGGTACGGACGAGCTTCGACGCGCGCGGTCGCGCCCGGCTCGATGCCATTGCCGGGCGCATCAAGGCGCTGGGCGGATCGCGCGACGTCAGGCACTGGGCCTATCAGGCATCTCGCAGCGAGCGCCTTTGGGGCCGGACCCGACGGGCACTGGCCTATGCACGGGCGCGGATGCGGCGCTGACCGATGGCGGTGGTCGATCTGCTTCCCCGCTGGCTCTATAACCGGCTGCGCAGCGGCTGGCGGACAGCGCTGGCGCCGATCCGCGGCCGCATCCGCGCCGAGGAGCGCGACCTCGCCGCCCAGGTGCCGTTCGGCTTCGCCAACGCGGTCGACGCACCGGTGCCGCGGGTGGCCGTGGTCTGCCACCTGTTCCATGCCGACCTGGCCGGTGCGTGCCGCGCCGCGATCGACAATCTGCCGGTGCCCGCCACCCTTTTCCTGTCCACCGACAGTGCCGCGAAGGTGCCGGCGATCGCACGCGCCTTTGCCGGCTGGCCCGCCGAGCGGATCGAGATCCGGGTGCTACCCAATCGCGGGCGGGACATCGCACCCAAGCTGGTCGGCTTCGCGGACGTCTATGCCGATCACGACCTGATCCTGTTCCTGCACACCAAGAAGAGCCTGACCGCCGCGATCGGCGACCGCTGGCGGTCGCTGCTGTTCGCCAGCCTGTGCGGATCACCCACGATCGTGGCGAGCATCCTGCAGGTTTTTCGGCAGCATCCCGATATCGGCATCGTCCTGCCCCGCCATCTGCCGGCGATCCGCGGCCTGCTCCACTGGGACGGCAATTTCAGCACGGCCCGATCGCTCGCCAGACGAATGGGGTTCGGAATCAGGCGTCACCATGCGCTGGATTTCCCCGCCGGCTCGATGTTCTGGGCGCGGCCGGCCGCCCTGCGACCGTTGCTCGACCTGGGCCTGACCCTCGACGATTTCCCGCTGGAGGAGGACCAGGTCCGCGGCACCGTCCAGCATGCGATCGAACGCCTGTTCCTGCTGGCGGCCGAGCACGCGGGCTATCGCTGGCTGAAGGTGGCTGCCCCGCTTCCCGGCGACGACGATCGCACGGTCAGGCCCATTCCCGACCGCACCGCCCTCGACCGGTTCATCCTGGACAGCCGGTTCCCCCTGTTGCCGCAGGATCGGTGGTGACCGGTCCGGCGACGCCATGGGCCTTTCGGCCAAGTCCGCCGGCCTTCCGCATCCGCATCAAGCGTCTGGCCTGTCGGTTGACCCGGCGCCGGGCACCGCCACGCTGGCGGACGATCCGCCCGGTGACGCCGGCCGCGCGCTGGAACGTCCTGTTCCTCTATGCGCCGCAGGGCGCGCTGGACGCAGACCAGCGGCGTATCCTGGCGCGGGTGCGGCGACTGGACGGATCGCTGCTGGTCGTGCTCGCCTGCCCCGACATCGCCCATCCCGTCGTGCCCGACGGGGCGGATGCGATCATCGTCAAGGAGCTGTCGGGGTTCGATTTCTCCGCCTATCGCCTGGCGCTCGACGCGATCGCCGGTGCGTCGCCGGGCGCGGTGGCCTATGTCCAGAACGACTCCGTGCTGGGGCCGTTCGGCGACGTCGACCGCCTGGTCCGTGACGCACCCTGGGATCTGACCGGCTTCATCGCCACGCGCGCGGTGGAAAATCACCTGTCCTCCTTCGCCTTCGTCCTTCGCGACGTCACCCCCGCCCGCCTGGCGGCGCTGACGCCGATCCTGTCGTCGCGGTGGAGCTGCGACGATCCGACTGCGGTGATCCTGTTGCAGGAGACCCGGCTCGCACGCGTTGCCGCGCGCCGCATGAGCGTCGGTGCCTATTGGTACGTCCCGACCGCACCGCTTCGCGAGCCGATCGTGCGGCGCGTGCTGGCGCGAGCGGGTGGACGGGCGGCACAGATCGATACCGCAGGCGATGCGACGCTCGCCTGTCCGGTCGCGCTGCTGGACGCGGGCTTTCCGTACCTCAAGCGCTCGCTGTTCACCAAGTTCGCTGGGCTGCACGCGCCGGTCGCGCTGAAGGCGGCGCTGTCGGCTCAGGATTGGTGAGGGTCGGTCGCCAAGCGCGCCAGCAAGGACCCGACATCGGCGAAGGCAGCGGCATTCGCCAGTAGCCAGGCCGGATCGCGGTCCCACCAGCCATGCGCCTCGAGCTGCGCGACGATATCCTCGGCATAGCGGAAGCGCAGCAGCCGCGCCGGAACGCCGACATAGATGCCATAGGGCGCCAGGTCGTGGACGACGACAGCGCCGGCGCCGACGACAGCGCCGTTGCCGATAGTGACGCCGTCGCGCACCACCGCCTTCGCGCCGATCCAGACGTCATGGCCGATCCGGGTCCGCGCATATTCGCTCGCCTGGTCGCGCTCCACGAAGTCCCAGCCGATGGCGGGACGGTGAAGATAGAAGAGCGGATGGATCGAGGCGTTGGCGCCAATCGGATGCCCGCCCGTCCCGATGATGGCATCCGGTGCCACCGCGCAGAACCGGCCGATGTCGGCATGGCTCACGATGCAGCGCGGGCCTACATAGCTGTAGCGACCCAGGCTGCTGTGCGCGACATGGGCATGGTCGCCGATCCGGTTTTGCGCCTCGAACCGGCTGTCGGACACCGTGGCTGCTTTTCCCAGCCACAATCCGGGATGGGTCGCCAGCGCCCGGGTCCGGGCGCGATATTGCTGGATCTTTTCGCGAAGCATCTGGGTGATCCGGACCTATGATCGTTCGAGCTGTCTGCCGGCGAACGCTCCATTCCGCCAGGCGGCGATGATCCGCCGGCATTCCGGCATCAGCATGGCCGATCCGCCGACCGCGACCAGATAGGCCAGCCCGATCGCCGGCACCTGCAGGGACAGCGGCCATGCGGCGGGCATGGCGAGGCGCAGCGCCCCGAACGCGGCGACCGCAACCGCCGTCGGGATGCCGATATCGACTGCATACCAGCGCCACTGCTCCCCGGGCAGCAGACGATGGTGCATCACCGGCACCTCGACAAGGAAATAGCCGGTGGTCAGGATCAGCCACGCGCCCCCCGCACCCAGCGCACCGAAATAGAGGATCAGGACGTAGAGCAGGGGCGCGAACAGGATCACCGCCACGAGGTTCTTCACCAGCGACAGGCTGGTCCAGCCATGAGCGAGCTGAAGCGAGAGCGGCATGTACATCAGCGCCAGCACCCCGCTCCCCGCCGCCAGCAGGCTGAGCAGGCGGTACGTCGACGCGACGATCGCAGCATCGTGAACATAGGCGCGCAGCAATTCCTGCGCAAAGACCACCAGCCCCGTCGTCGCCGGCACGATCAGCAGGGCGAGACCTTGGCTCGCCTGATGGTACAGGCGGCGCTCCGCCTCGCCGTCACCCCTCGCCACTAGGCGTGACAGGGCGGGAAAGACGGCACTCTCGACCGCCGTGCCCATCGTCGTGAGGACCGCCGCGATCGCACTGCACAGCGCGTACCGGCCAAAGACGTCGAGCGGCAGCATCCGCGACAGGATCACCTTGTCGAGCTGGGTCAGGACGATCGACAACAGGGTCAACGCCGTGATCGCGGCAGAGAAGCCGGCACTGGCGCGGACCGCCGCGACGCCGACGCGCGGCCGGTGATCCGGCAGACGGAGATGATGCCAGACCAGCCGGTGCAGCAGCAGGACCTGCACCCCGGCGACGAGCGCCTGCCACAGGAAAAAGGCGGTGACGGTGCGCGACACCAGCGCCAGCACGGCGACGACGCCGGCACTGGCCAGCGTGGCGCCGACCGACAGGACGACGTTCAGCGAAACCTGACGCTGGAGGCCGGTCAGCGCGCCGAAATAGAGCGAGACGGGCCAGCGCATCAGCGCGGTGACCGCCATCGCCCTGACCCCGCCCACCACGGTCTGCCGGTCGAGAGTGCGGATGTGGAGCCAGTGATCGACGATCAGGGGGGCGGCCAGGAATATGGCTATGCCGATCGCCGCGGCGATCAGCCAATAGGCCACCTCCAGCGTCCGGAGCAGGTCGCGCGCCGCGGCGATGCCGTCCGGCCGATCGGCCGCGCGCGCCAGTTCGCGGTTGGCAGTCAGGCTGAGACCCAGGTCGAGAAGCGCGAACATCGCCATCATCGACGCGAACAGGCCGATCAGGCCGTAGGCCTCGATCCCGAGCAGGCGGATGTAGAGCGGCACGAAGGCGAAGCTCATCAGCGCGGCCCACAGGCGACCGACGAGATTGGCGAGGACGTTGTGGCGGATCGGCATGGTCAGGGCACGGGATCGTCGCCCAGCAGCGCACGCCGCTTCACGGTCGCGCCCCAGAAGGCGAGGGGTTCGTGGTCCGGATAGGGGTAGCGGCCGAGTTCGGGGACGATCGTGGCGCCGGCCTCTGCGATCCAGCGCTCGACCAGGGCGCGCACCGACACCGGCTGGCCGGAGCTGATGTTGACGACGCCGTCATCGGCACCGCGCAGCGCCAGCGCCGCCAGCAGTGCCGCGACCCGGTCGACCGGCAGATAGTCGCGCAGCTGCTCGCCCGCCGACATCGGGAAGGTCGCGTCGCCGCGCGCGATCGCGGCGCCGAGCAGGGGGTAGAGCGCGCGCGGCGCCTGCCCCGACCCCCACATGTAGAAGAGCCGCGCCCAGGTGAGCGCGAAGCCCCGCTCGTCCTGCAGGAACTGCAGCTGCCGGAGCAGCGCCGCCTTGGCGAAGGCATAAGGGTTGGCGGGCTGCGGCACGGCATCCTCGGCCAGCGCGCCGTCGATCATGCCATATTCGTAGCAGGTGCCCGCCACCAGCATCGCCGGCAGCCCCGCCTCTACCAGCGTCCGCAGAAAGCCGTAGTGGAGCGGCAGCTCGCGCTCGAAATGATGGCGCGAGCGATAGTCGGGCAGGCCGCCCCAGGCGAGATGGACCAGCCGGTCGGGCGCGCCGAGCGCCGCCCAAGTGCCGGCATCGGCGTCGGCCAGATCGAGCGTGACGTAGCGTGCGCCCGGCACCGGCGTGTCGGGCATCCGCCGCACCACCGCGGTCACGTCGGCGCCGCGGTCGACCAGCGCACGCACGAGGTGGCGGCCGATGAAACCCGCGGCTCCGGTGACGGCGATCGTCATGCGATACGTAACTCGGGCACGGCGGTGACGAAGCGGCCGCCCCAGTCGCGAATATAGGACAGCTGCTCCATCACCTCGTCGGCGATGTTCCAGGGCAGGATCAGGACATGGTCGGGCCGCTCGGCGCGCAGTCGCGCCTCGTCGACGACGGGCACGCGGCTGCCGGGCAGGAAGCGTCCTGCCTTGGCCGGGTTGCGATCAACCACGAAGGGCAGGAGGTGCGGGCGGATGCCGGCGAAGTTGAGGAGCGTGTTGCCCTTCGCCGCGGCGCCGTAGCCGGCGACCTTCAGCCCCTCTGCCCTGGCCTGGATCAGGAAGGTGTTCAGCGCATCGGCGATCTCCTCTGCCTGGCCCTGCAGCGCGGCGTAGTAGCCGGGGGTCGCGATGCCCGCCTCCGCCTCGCGCGCCAGCATGGCGGCGACGGCCAGCCCGACCGGGCGGGCGCCGGTGTCGGCGCGCTGGGCATGGACACGCAGCGAGCCGCCATGGGTCGGCAGCTCCTCGACGTCGAACACCGCCAGTCCGTTGGCGGCGAAGATCGTCGCGACCGCGGTCAGCGACAGATAGGAATAATGTTCGTGATAGATGGTATCGAACTGGCGCTGTTCGATCAGGTTGAGAAGATGGGGAAATTCGAAGGTCGAAACCCCGTCCGGCTTCAGCAGAAGCGCAAAGCCGGCGACGAAGTCGTTGATGTCCGGCACATGCGCCAGCACGTTGTTGGCCGCGGTCAGGTCGGCGCTGCGCCCTTCCGCCACCAGCCGGCGGGCGAGGTCGGTGCCGAAGAAATCCTCGACGATCTCCAGCCCCTTGGCCCGGGCGGCCTGCGCGGTGCTGGCGGTCGGCTCGATGCCCAGCGCGCCGATGCCGCGCGCGGCGACATATTGCAGCAGATAGCCGTCATTCGCCGCGACCTCGACCACCAGCGACGTCCCGTCCAGCCCCAGCCGCTGCGCCATGGCCGCGACATAGGCCTCCGAATGGCGCAGCCAGCTGGTCGAGAAGGACGAGAAATAGGCGTAATCCTCGGAGAAGAAGGCGTCGCGGCCGGCGAAATCCTCGGTCTGGACCAGCCAGCACGCCTCGCACACCGCGACGCGCAAGGGGTACCAGGTCTCCGGCGCCGACAGCGCCGTCCCGCTCAGATAGGCGTTGGAGGGGGGCGAGGCGCCCAGGTCGATCAGCGGCAGGCGTACCGCGGCGCCGCAGTGCCGGCAGTTCATGATGGAATTCCCGTGAAGTCAGGCGTCAGCAGGGGATGGCCGCGGTCGCGGGCGGAAATCTCCGTGATCGCGAGCGGCCAGGCGATGGCGAGGCGCGGGTCGAGCGGGTTCAGCCCGCCCTCCGCCCCTGCCGCATAGGGCGCGGTGTGGAGGTAGAGGAGTTCGCAATCGGCGGTCAGCGTCTGGAAACCGTGCGCGAACCCCTTGGGGATGAACAGACTGGTCGCATTGTCCGCCGACAGATGCTCGCCGTGCCAATGGAGGAAGGTGGGCGAGCCGGCACGCAGATCGATCGCGACGTCGAACACCGCGCCGGCCAGCACGCTGACGAACTTGTCTTCGGCGTACGGGGGATGCTGGAAATGCAGGCCGCGGATCGAGCCCGTGGCGCGGGTCAGCGTGTGGTTGATCTGCGCGACCGGCGCGGTGAAGCCGGCCGCTGCCAGTTCACCGGCGCAGTAGAGCCGCGAGAGGAAGCCGCGCGTGTCGCCGATGCGGGTACGCACCACCCGCTTCAGCCCGGCGAGCGGAGTGTCGTGGACGGCGAAGCGTGCCTCAGCCATCGGCCCCGCCATCGCGCGGTGCGGCTTCATAGGTGTGGATCTGGTCGCGGGTGACGCCGGCCATGTCGGCGCCCGCGCACCACGCCCGGTGCCAGGCAGCGGTGTGCGCCAGCGCCTCGTCCAGCCGCCAGCGCGGCGCCCAGCCGAGCCGGGCACGGGCGCGCGAGCTGTCGAGCTTCAGCAGGCCCGCCTCGTGCACGCCCTCGTCCGCGCCGGTCGCCTGCCAGCGCAGATCGGGCAAGGTGCGGGCGAGCGTGTCGAGGATCCAGGCGACCGGCCGGGCATCGGCGTCGACCGGGCCGAAATTCCACGCCTGCGCCACGTCGTCGCCCTCGGCCAGCCGTTCGGCGAGCCGGATATAGCCGGCCAGCGGCTCCAGCACATGCTGCCACGGCCGGACCGCGGCGGGGCGGCGGACCGCCAGCACCGTACCGGCGTCGCACGCGCGCAACGCGTCGGGCACCAGCCGGTCGAGCGCCCAGTCGCCCCCGCCGATGACGTTGCCGGCGCGCGCGCTGGCGATCCGCGGCGCGTCCGCCCCCGGATAGGCGGTGCGCCAGGCGGCGGTGACCAGTTCCGCACAGGCCTTGCTAGCCGAGTAAGGGTCGTGCCCGCCCAGCGCATCGCTCTCGCGATAGGGCCAGGGCCATTCGTGGTTCTCGTAACATTTGTCGGTTGTCACGCTGACCAGCGCGCGCACCGATCCCGCCGCCCGCGCCGCCTCCAGCACATGCGCGGTGCCCATGACGTTGGTGGCGAAGGTTTCCAGCGGCTGGGCATAGGACAGGCGGACCAGCGGCTGGGCGGCGAGGTGGAACACGATCTCCGGCCGCGCGGCCGCCAGCGCGCGCGCGACCGCATCGGCGTCGCGGATGTCGCCGAGGGTGTGGCCGGCCAGGCACTGCACGACGCCGGCCGCCTCGAACAGGCTGGGCTCGGTCGGGGCGGGCAGCGCGAAGCCATGGACCTCGGCCCCCGCATCGGCCAGCCACAGCGCCAGCCAGCCGCCCTTGAACCCGGTATGCCCGGTCAGGAAGACGCGCCTGCCCCGCCAGAACCCGCGATCCATTCCTGCCCCTACCAGATCTTCCAGGGTGCCTGACCGCTTTCCCAGAGGCCGGTCAGATATTGCTTGTCGCGCAGCGTGTCCATCGGCTGCCAGAAGCCGTCATGCTCGTGCGCCATCAGCTGGCCCTCGGCCGCCAGCCTGTTGAGCGGCTCCTGCTCCCAGGTGGTGGCGTCGCCGGCGATATAGTCGAGCACCGCCGGCGACAGGACGAAGAACCCGCCGTTGATCCGCCCGCCATCGCCCTGCGGCTTCTCCTGAAAGGCACGCACCCGCCCGTCGGCGATGTCGACCGCGCCGAAGCGGCCGGGCGGATAGGTCGCGGTCAGCGTCGCGCGCCGGCCGTGGGCGCGGTGGAACGCCAGGCTGGCGGTGACGTCGATGTCGCCGACGCCGTCGCCATAGGTAAAGAAGAACGCATCCTCGTCCCGGACATGATGGGCGACGCGCCGCAGCCGCCCGCCGGTCATGGTGTCGTCGCCGGTATCGACCAATGTCACCGTCCAGGGCTCTGCCCGGCGCTCGTGGACAGTCATGCTGTTCTGCTTCATGTCGATCGTCACGTCGGACATGTGCAGGAAATAATTGGCGAAATATTCCTTGATGACATAGCCGCGATAGCCGCAGCAGACGATGAAGTCGTCGACGCCGTGCGCGGCGTAGATCTTCATGATGTGCCACAGGATCGGCCGCCCGCCGATCTCGATCATCGGCTTGGGCCGGACCGACGTCTCCTCACTGAACCGCGTGCCGAGCCCGCCGGCCAGGATGACTGCTTTCACGGAAACTCCCTCGCGATACCGATCGGCGGCGAGCTTAGGGAGTGGCGGGGGCGGGGTCTATCATGGGGGCGCAGGTGCCATCCTCATGTCGCGACAATCATGTGTCGATCAGCCAGTTTTTGAACGATAAAGGACATTATCGTACGTTTGTTGCAAAAAGCCGAACTACCAACGAACGGATCGGGCAAGACCAGCCTGCTCGATCCCGTCTCGCTCTTCGACCTTCGATCTGCGCGAGGTTCTGCGCGATATAGTCGATGCCGGCTTGGCGCTCATCACGGCCCTCCACGACCTCAGCACGCTGGCCTCGGCATGTGACGCCGGCCTCATGCTTGCCGATGGCAAGGTCGCGCTGCCACTGGGCGACGACACGTTCCGAATCGCTGCCCAGCCCCCCCCCCCCCAAGTGTTCGAGCGGCAGACGATCGAATGCGTGCGCATAGCGTACGCTCAGTAAGAGATTCTGCAATGACCCCTTCATGGCTGCCTATACCTTTGCCCGCCGGCTCAAGACGCTCAACGGTCTCAAACCCTACGAGTACATCGCAAAGATCTGGACGTCAGAACCGGACCGGTTCATCGTCAACCCGATCCCGAGACTGATCAGCAACGCATGACCACGGTCGATCATCGCTTTGCGTTCGGCAACAGACCGGCCTTCCTGAGCGCACCGATCAAAATCATTCGCCAGCGTCAACTCGCCAATCTTGGTGTGCAGCACCGTCACAGCGACCGCCGGCTCGGCCGCTGCCGGCTTCGCGCCGAATACATCCGCCGCGCCCGCCATTAATGAGGCTTGGATGCACGTCATACTCCTGTGCCAGTTCGGCCAGCGTCTTCTCGCCTTTCGTGGCAACCAACGCTGCCTTCGCCTTGAACGCCGGGCCGTGGTTCCGGCGCGGTCGCTTGCTCATCTTGCCTCCTGCTCGCGGCCATCATGGCCGCTGTCGGATCGGCAATCCCCTTATCCCCACTATCCAGATTCCCCGAGCCACCTCTCTGTTGCGGTCGCTGCCCAATACGTTACCAGACGATTAGCGCTACGATGCCATCGTCGTAGCTGTGGGACATCAACAGTTCGTCGAGATGGGCATGTCCGCCACCGTGCGTGGGGACGCCTGATACAATCGGTTGCGAAGTGAAATTGATCCTGCTGTAGGGCAAGCAGAGGGGCACCTGAAATTATGAAGATCGTCGTCACTGGAGCTGCTGGCTTCATCGGCATGCATGCCAGCCTGCTCCTGCTAGGCCGCGGAGAAGAGGTGGTTGGTATCGACAATCTCAATAATTATTATGATGTATCGCTGAAGCGCGCACGATTGGCGCGGCTGAAGGCATACCCCAATTTTACCTTCTACGAGCAGGATGTTGCTGATGGGGCAGCACTTGAGGCCATCTTTGCGCACGAGCGACCGAAACGTATCGTACATCTCGCCGCCCAGGCAGGAGTACGGTTCTCGCTAACTCAGCCCCACGCGTATATCGAGGCAAATATCAAAGGTTTCCTGAACATCCTCGAGGCATGTCGTCGCCATCAGATTGAACATCTGGTCTACGCCAGTAGCTCAAGCGTATATGGCGGCAACACAGGCCTCCCTTTCAGGGAGCGCCAGAATGTAGATCATCCTGTAAGCCTTTATGCTACTACTAAGAAAACTAATGAATTGATGGCGCACACCTACAGTCACCTGTTTAGTCTGCCGACGACCGGCTTGCGCTTCTTCACCGTATATGGTCCTTGGGGACGACCCGACATGGCACTGTTTCTGTTCGCCAAGGCGATCTTGAACGGTGAGCCGATAGACGTGTTCAACAACGGCCAGATGACCCGAGACTTCACCTACGTTGATGACATCGTTGAAGCGGTAGTGAAGCTGGTAGACAAGCCAGCGACGCCTGATCCGTCTTTTGATCCATCTAATCCGGATCCTGCAACTAGTAATGTTCCCTATCGCGTGTTCAATATCGGGAACAGCCGACCGACGCCCCTAATGTCGTACATTGCTGCGCTTGAGCGATCGCTTGGAGCGAAAGCGCAGATCAATATGCTGCCCATGCAGCCGGGCGACGTGCTCGCCACAGCCGCGGATACTGCCGCGCTTGAAGCCTGGATTGGTTTCAAACCCGACACGACGATCGAGACCGGGATTGGTCGCTTCGTCGATTGGTATATGGACTATTATACGGTGAACCAACTTAACTGATGCAGCCGAGGCGCTTTGCCGATCGCGTGGCGGCTTCATCAAACTCCATGATCGGCTACGACCGCCCCCGTGATCCCATCCCCTACGCCGCACCAAACATTACCCGGGCACACCTAATAACCTGGCGTGATCCTGTTGAAGATGACTCACTGCGTGTGACCGAGGGCGGCAGATACGTCAGGCGGGATTGTTCGGGCTGTCGGAGCAAATGGAGCGATTGTCGGATTGTGGCGGCCTCACTGAAATGCGTTAATTACTTCGCAAACTGCGGATATGATGCAGACTGATCGAAACCGCTTTAATGACTCGATCAGATCCACCGATGCCACTCGTCGGGCGCCGGTCATGCGCAACCTCATCGCCATGCAGTACGTTGATATGATCAAGCTCTGACACGCAAGGCTGGGACGACTGATGTATATGATCGCTCATCGCATCGACGTTTTGCTTGCGACAAGGGCTATGACAGTGATGCGGTTCGCAACACCCTGACCAGCATTAACGTCGAAGGCGCAATCCCTGCTCGGCGCAACCATCAAAGCCGGCACCATATGGTCGCGTCAAATATTTCTGACGCAACCAGATCGATCTGGTTGTTCAACAAGCTCAAAAATAAACGACATGTTGCTATCGCCTACAGTAACACCGCACAATCTATGTTAGCTTTTCTAGCCTTGCGCCAGACCTAATCTAGTAGATTTTTTAAAGACAACGAGATAGATTAAACGTTCTTTTCAAGTTTTTCAATTCTTTTTAAAGCATCTTGTAATGCAGACACTAAGATAGGAATTAATCGTGAAGGAGCAGCGTGCAATTGATTGGCATTGCTGTCATCAACCAGGTTTAACCAGTCGGCACCAGCTTCCGTCTGCGACAAGAGCAGGTCTTGGGCAATAAATCCCACATCGCTTCCTTCAATACCTGACCGATCACGATGCTTCCATATCCAGCGAGCAGGTTTAAGGGAGCGCAGCAAGCATGATGCGTGATTTGTATCAAGATACTCGATGTTTGCTTTGTCTCTCTTGTCGGACAACGTAGTTATTACTGCGGTCGCCGCGCGGATTTGGCGCGTTGCATGATTGCCGAGAACCAACTGGTTACTTGTGGTGCACATCGCACCGTTGCCGATGGCGATGGCATTTTCGTAGGACCGTGTTACGCCATCACTGTTTGCTCCCACGCCGATGCTAATATTGCTCTTGCCCGACAAGCCCCTCCCCGCCCCAGCACCGATGGCTGTTGAGGTTTCCGATGCATAAGCAGAGGCCCCGAGCGCCGTGGCGCTCGCCCCATTGGTGGCCGACACTTCACCGAGACATGTGCTGTGAGCCCCCGATGCGCTAGCACCCCCTCCGATTGCAGCCGTCCCATCGTCGTTCGCAACTGCGCGATGACCGAGGGCTGTGGCTGTAGTGGCAATCGCCCGCCCAAGGTCATATGGATTCGACCCACATCGCGCTTCGCTTCCGATCGCAGTTGTTCGGCTGCCATATCCTTTGCTTTCTGCTCCAACGCATGTTGAATGACTGTAATGGAACGTCTGAGTCCCGGTTGCGTAAGGACCGGATATCGCTCCTATATATGTATTAGCGAGCCCTCCATCATTTTGTAGGCCAGCCTGCGATCCGAAAAATGAATTATAGTTGCCATTGCTGTTATAATATCCAGCCCGCGACCCAAAATATGAATTATCATTACCTAATTGATTATAGAGACCCGCCCAAAATCCCACTCCCGTGTTGTTGGAACCGGTCGAGTTCCTTCCAAACACCTTGTACCCCCACCCAGTATTACGTTCTCCTTTAGTATTGTATCTGAAGGCAGAATATCCTCCCGCAACATTTCGGCTTGCCTGATTGTATTCAAGCACAAAAGCGCCAATTGCGGTATTCTCAAATTCATCTACATTAGTAGACAATGCGCGCGGCCCGATCGCAATATTCCAGCCCGCCTTTTCCGACATCAAACCGCTCGTCAATCGATCACCGATAGCGATATTTCCCGATAGGAATCGGCCAAACTTAATGCCAAATATATTAGAAAAATCACGCTTGTCGTGAGAAATACTAAAGAAATCATACGGAGCTTCACGCTCTACTTTACTTAGATTAATTCTTGAGACCACGCCGGACCAATCATTATCGAAACGAAGCTCCAGATCAACGAAACCATCTACATCGTATGAAAATATAACGAATTTGTAGGTATCCTTTCCTAGCGCCAGTATCGAGAAATCGCCCTCGGTAAATATCGGGCGTCCACCAAGAAAAATTGCCATTCCGCCAGCTATCGAACTTTCAACATCAATGACGGCAACATAACTGGCGTAGGGCTCGACCACGATCGTCTGCAGGAGCGATGCCGGCCGACCGCCTTCATGCTTCACCCCACCTGATACCCTTACAAAACCAACAAGGTGCCACGCTGATGCCAGACGGGTTGCGAAAGTCCCGTCAGCAACGAGGTTTCGGTTTCCGATGACTGCAGTGTCGTAAGCATGTACGTTGCCGCGCGCAGGCCCGAAGGTTTGGGGTCCAACCAGATGCATACCCGCCGTCACATCCAGAGGACCGCCGGCAGAAAGGCTTGCGGCTGCCCCCGTAAAAGCGAACTGTTCCTGCGCCTGTCCATCTGCGCTCGCGCCATAATCGGCGACTGAGACAAAATCGCTCATCTTGGCTGCTATTGTCCGGCGCGTGGCGCCCTCGCCGGATTGAACGAACTCATCGGAAGCCGATGCGGTCGGACCATCACCGCTGGTTTGAGAAGCGGAAGGCAAGACGCGGCGGGTATTCATGGGGGTGGCGGGTAGAGCTTGGCTTAACGCCGACAGCGACGCGCCGGATGCCGTGGCTAGGATTGTGCGGCGCGACACAGGCAATTCATCAGACACGTATCTTCTCCTGTCACGTTCATTCGCATCGATACGCCACGGCTTGCCGGGCACCGCTTCACGTCGCAGAAATCGTGGCGATAGTCGATCGTGAGGGCGATCCACGTGCGGCCAGATGGCTGGGCCGTCGTCGGATTGGCGTCCGTTGCGAAGGGCAGGAATCAATGCGCCCCGCCTCCTTTTCGCCGGTTGGCCGGGGAAGAGAGGCATCAACTTTACCTTCACACGAGTGTCACCTATAGGCGCCACTTTCCATCGTGAGTATTGCTGCGCATGCGCCGCTTCTTTATTGCAGTCATGTCGGTATCCCTC
>NZ_JAUUDS010000015.1 GCF_030678875.1 Sphingomonas aurea
GCCGACGCGTAATGACCCGCTCGCGTACTGAATGGGTGGTCAGAGGACTTGCGGCGTTGATGGTCGTTGCGACCGGAACCTATGCGCTACTCTTCACGTCCGGACAAATCCTGGCGCGGACCGATCCTGCCTTGGCTTATCAATTGTCTCCGCCAAATGGTAGGGTGACGGCAATATATGCAGCGTCGCTATCCCTTCCTGGAGCGAGCAGCTCGGATCGTGCCCGCGCCGAACTGTTGGCGCGGCGTGCCCTACGGCAAGACCCAACCGTCCAAGCTGCGGTGTCGAACTTGGGCACAAACGCTGACCTGAGATCGGATCAGGCGACTGCCACTCGTGCTTTCACCTATGGTCAACGACTGTCGCGCCGCGACCTGACGACCCAATTGTGGTCGATCGAACATGAGGTCAGCCGCAGCAGCATCGCAGGTGCGCTTCGCTGGTATGACGCGGCGCTTCGCACCCATCCGGAAATTGCCGACCTGCTCTTTCCGGTGCTTCTCGAAGCCAGCAAGGATTCCGTCGTTCGGGCAGGCCTTGTACGGACGCTCGCCACCCGGCCGCGCTGGAGCACAAGCTTTATCGAATTCGCTCCTGGCAATGCCGGTGATCCGAGAGAGGCAGCGATCCTGCTACGCGACGCACGCCGAGGAAGCGCGATCGTTACCGATCGGGCGAACAGCACGATGGTTGACGTTCTGCTCACAAAAGGGTTCTTGGATCAGGCGTGGAATTATTACGCCAGCTTTCATCCGGGCGTAGATCGTCGGCGATCGCGTGATCAGAGCTTTACTGCCAATCTTTCGACCCCAAGTTCACTGGACTGGGTAACGGCGAACGCCGAGGGGATCACGGCCACGATCCAGCAGGGCTTTGCTGAATTCGCCGTACCTTCATCCGTTGGTGGTCCCATTATGCGGCAGCTCCAACTGCTGCCCGCTGGCCACTATCGGCTGAGTGGTCGAAGTGAAGGTATCGACCAGCCCGGATCGGCTTATTGGGTATTGACGTGTCAGAACGGCCGGGAGCTGGGTCGGGTCCCCTTATCGGCGAGCGGTGACTTTGCGGGTATGGTCGAGGTACCGCGCGATTGCACTCTTCAGACGTTGTTGCTGGTCGCGCAGCCACCCGAAGCCGCGGCAGGTGCAGATGGAAGGGTAACTAAGGTTGTCGTCGCTCCTCTACCCTAAAATGACTGAGATCATTGAAGAGAAGATAAAATGAAACGGATTACCGCTGTCATCATGTTTGCCGCAATGATGCCGCTAACCGCACCCTGCCAATCCGTTACAGCTACATCGACCGCTCGTGGGCGAACAGCGACCTCTTCCGTCGGCGAGGCAGGAAAGCGTCAAACCCGCGGTCAGATACAGGGAATTACCCCGCTAGCGCGGCTGGCCAACCGGATCGACAATCGGATTCAATCACGCATCCGTAACCGCATCGACCGCGATTACCAACCAGACGCAAGTGGTGCCGCGGCATTTGCCACGGCGGAGGAACAAGCCCGCTCGACCACGCCGCGTCAATAGATTACGTCGCGCTCAAGCGTTGACTGCTATGGCGATCAGGCCGCTGCGACTCCTTCTTCGACGACAATCTTGATCAGTGGCCATGACGTGATGTTGCTCGCCTCATCATCCGGGATCGTAATGCCGAAGGCATCCTCAATCGCCAGTACCAACGTCATATGTCGCAACGAATCCCATACTTCGACCGTGTCCATGCTGAAATCAGCATCGATCGTCGTCACCTCTACGTCCAGCACATCCGCTATGACCTGTTTCAGCTTATCTTCGTCAAGCATCGGTAACCTTCACCCAGTTAGAAATTGTCGGCGTGAAATCGGCGATGTGTCGTCCATAGCGGCGTACACCGCCGGTGTCATTGAGCAGTTCCAAACCGAGGCGATCATAAAAATCACGGACCTGTGCGTTTTTGGCCGTTGGTATAAAATCTGCCTCGATCCGCATCGCCCCCTTCACCGCCACTCGCGCGAGTACGGCGGACCAAAGCGAAAACTCCACACCCTGCCCCAAAACACGGCAACTCATCAGGTAGTTGTCCACCCTCGCGACATCCCCGTCATAGTGAAGGACGAGCACGCCGGTCAGTCCTGAGTCGCCAAAGCGGTTCCGCACGGTAATAGAGAATACCTGCTTATCAGCTTCGTTCATCCATTGCTCCACCTGTGCCTGAGTGTAGCGCCGAGTGGTCAAATTGAACTGGTTGGATTTCTGCGACAGCTCGGCGATGCGCGCCGCCTCTGACAGGTGGTCGACATGTATAGAAGCCTCAAGCTCAAGTGAGGCCAAATAATCCTCGTGTGAGCCAAAAGCAGATCGGGCCTCAACCGCTGCCGCACGGGCGCGATAATGTTCGAGCTTTGCCCCGCCATCAGTTGCAGCGCCTGCACCTAGGAAGAGCCGTTCGACCTCGGCTATGATCCGTGGATAGTCGGAGAGTGTCGTCGGAACTTGAATCATCGTGATCTGCGGCAGGCGGGAGCGAACTGCCTCGACTTCGACCGGTGAGTCATCAAGGAACACGAAGCTGTCCAGATCGACATTCAGCTCGGCCGCAAGGTCAGTCAGATTGGCTACCTTGTCGATCCAATTCACCCGCTGGCTTACCAGATCGGTATCCTTGAGCACCATGTGCGGGTGTCGGGCAAACATTTCTGCAACGTCGTCAGGATTATTCTTGGTGCAGAGGCACAGCAGCACACCCTGGCGCTGCAGCGCCAAGATCGAGTTCTGTATGCGCCAGTATACGTTGCCGGGATAATCGTAGGGATCAAGCTTTACACCTTCGACCAGATCCTCTCCAAGAACCCCCCCCCACAACGTGTTATCGCAATCGAGCGCCAGAACCTTCAAATATCGACTGCCAAAATTTCGTGTGCCTGCCGCCAGTCGGGCAGCAAGCAGGGCGAGGACACGTGCGGAATAGGGCGCCTTGGCCTTCAGGAAAAAGCGCCAATCCAGCGCTGTTTCCCGACCTACCGTCGTCACCGCCGCTTCGACATCCACTAATTGGACGTTCGGATAGGCCGCGGCGACGGATCCCACGATTTGGTTGAAGCGGTCGATCACCGCTGCCACGGCATCTCGTCCATCGGGTGCGGCAGAGGGTCCCATGCGGTGGAACAGGCCAAGCTGCACCGATTTGAATACATTAGCCTTTTCGAGCGTCAGATTAAGCTTCGCGCGGAAACCTTCCTCCTGATCCGCAATGGCCGCGGCCGTCATATGCGGTATCTGGGCCTCTAAGGCGGGAATCACATTATCGAAGACAGGAAGCAGAATCATGCGCTCCACGCCTTCGGCCCGGAAACGCTCCGTATCACCGATCGGATCGTCATAATTGCCCATGACGATGCGAGCACGCAGCCCGGCAAGTACGGCTTCACGCCGGATATAGGTGCCCAACAGATCGACCGTGGCATTCGACGAGATGCCAATGACGATTTCCGAAGCATTTGCCAGGACGCGTTCTGCCGAGGCAACCGTCTTCATCAGTGCCGCCAGCGTAATCTCACGATCCTCCAGCGCTGCCCGCAGGTCAGGTTCCAGCGTCACGACAGCGCCATCCCGCCGTTAACCCGCAGAGTATGGCCGGTGACGAACGCGGCATCATCGGAGGCCAGGTGGGCTACCGCTGCAGCGACATCAATAGGCGTCGCTAGACGCCGCAGCGGGGTCTGGCGCGCCGTCATGAGCTGGACCTTTTCCGGCACGTCTCCGATCAGAGTTGTTTCCGTCATCCCGGGCGACACGCTATTGATCGTTACGCCCTGCGGTCCAAGTTCGGCAGCGAGATACCGCGACAGCATGGCGACCGAGGCCTTGCCGACGGCATAGCTCGTCCATCCGGATGATGGCGGTCCATCGATCGCTTGCGAGCTGATGTTGACGATCCTGCCCCATTTGCGAGCCGCCATGTCGGGCGCGCAACGCTGCATGAGGAGGAGCGCGCTCTTCAGCTGAACGTCGAGATGAGTCTGGAAATCGTCCCACTCCAGCTTGCCGAACGGCTTCGGATTTATGCGTGGGGAGGCATTGTTAACAAGGATGTCGACCGATCCGAACGCATGGACGGCCGCGTCGTATAATCGATCGATGCCCTCACGATCCCCGATGTCCGCATTCACGGCGACCGCCCGGCGCCCGTCTGCGTTCAGCGTTGCCGCCAGTGCCTCGGCCTTGTTGCGATCGCGTCGATAATTGACGACGACTTGGCAACCGTCTGCTGCAAGACGGCGGCAGATCGCCGCACCAATCCCTCCGGTTCCGCCCGTGACGATCGCGACGCGCGCGCGATCGGTCGGCAACGCGTCAACGCGTTGCGGTCTGCCGGCCAAAACCTTCACCTTGCCGCGACCGGTTACGACGACCTGCCCGTTCTGGTTGACGATCTGGGTATCGAGTTCGAGCAGGCGCTCGCGCTCGTGCTTGGCTATCACCGTGCAACTGACTGTCAGGCTGTCTCCAAGCCGAACGGGTGCCAGGAACTCGATGTTCTGCGACACCCACAAAGCGCCCGCGCCGGGCAATTGCGTGCCGATCACCGTCGATATGAAGCTGGCCCCGAGCATGCCGTGGACCACGATATCTTTAAACGGCGTCTCCTCCGCAAAGGCACGATCGACATGCAGTGGATTATCATCCCCCGTCATCTCGACGAAGCGACGAACATCGGCTTCGGTGATCGTGCGGAGGAGCGAGCGGGTCTCACCGACGGCGATGCGGTCGAAATCTGCGAACATGTCAGGCGTCCTCATGCCCGGGCATGTGCCAGGTCCATACGCTGGCACCGAAATTAAAGCCGGCGCCCACCGCCGCCAGCAGAACCGTATCCCCATTATGCAACAGGCGCTTCTCGACCGCCTCGCTCAATGCGATCGCTAGTGATGCAGCACCGGTATTCCCGATCTCACGGACGTTGGTGTAGGTCTTCGACATATCGAGCCGCATCTTTTTCACGATATAGTCGATCAGATTATAATTGGCCTGATGGAATACCATGAAATCGATGTCTTGCAGGGCAACGCCGCTTTTCTCGCAAGCGCGCCGGATAACTTTCGGCATATGCGTGATGGCCTGTTTCCAGGTTGCGATGCCATTCATCTCCATGTGATCGATCGTGGGATCATAGGTTCGCCCGATCATGCCGTGGCTTGATCCACCGCCTCGCATACGCACGGCCTCGAAGTTGGACGCATCGGTGTGGAACGCGCTAGCCTTGATCCCAAAGTCGAGCTTCGTGTGCGAAAGCACCGCCGCCCCCGCGCCATCGCTCAGATAGATCGCTGTGTTGACGTCGGTCCGGTCGATGTACCGACTGCACAACTCGACCCCGATGACGAGCGCGTTGCGAACGGTGGGATCGACCCGCATCCGATCAGATGCCGTAGTCAGGCCGGTGACAAACCCTGTGCAATTCGCTTGCAGGTCGAAAATCTGCGCGTCGGTGGCACCGAGTTCCAGCTGAACCTTCGCTGAAACCGGCGGGAAGATGTAATCACCCGAAAACGTGCAGACGATGATGAGGTCGATCTCACTCGCGGAGACGCCTGCGCAGGTCAGTGCGCGCTGGGCCGCCGCAATCGCATAGCCCGAGGCACTATCCTCCGGCGCGGCGATGAAGCGTCGCTGGATGCCGGTCTTTGCAACGATCCAGTCGGGCGTCACGTCTAGATTCTGACATAAGGTCTCGTTGTCTTCCGATTTCGCAGGCAGGTGGTGGCCAACCCCGGAGATGCAGATTCCGGCATCAAACATCGCAATTGTCCAAAACAGTAGCGTCCTCGGCGAGGAAGGCGCGTAGCGCGGCGTTGTCCCGCTTTACGATCATACCCGGAGCGCTGGGCCCATGTCCGGGATGAACAATAACGTTATCCAGGAAGCCCCATAAAGACCGGATGGTCGAACGCAACTGCGCCGGATTTTCACCGGGTAGCTTAGACAAGCCGACACCCTGCGTGAAGAGCGTGTCGCCGGTGAAAAGCTGATCGCCCCATACCAGCGAACAACTGCCCGGTGTATGACCCGGCGTCGACCGGTAGATCAGGGTACGATCTCCAAACCTGAACGAAGCGCCGTCCTCGACCAGCGACAGCGGAGGTAGAGAAATACGATCCTCGCGTTTCATCACCATCAGGATGAAGTTGTTCGTGCGGGCGATCTTCACATCGGCAGTGTGGAGGTGGACCTCCGCGCCGTAGCGTTCCTGAAAATACCGCGCCGAGCCGATGTGATCAAAATGACCATGGGTACAAAATAGGTGCGCAGGACGGCAGTTCAGTATCTGCAGGGCAGCGGCGATCGGTTCCGGGTCAAGGCCCACGTCGACTAGAAAAGCGTCTCCTGGTACATCCGTCCGACAGATATAGCTGTTCGCCGGAAAGCCTCCGGCCGTCACGCACCAGACGTTGTCGGCGACCTGCCGCATGTCAATTGATCCCACCCAACCAGATAGTCTGTGCAGTCACATATCCACTGCGCTCGGACAGTAGGAAATCAAGAACGTTCATGATGTCGTCAGCCTGGGCAAAGCGTGGGATTGGCATATTTCGGATGATGGCCTCGACCTTTTCACGTGGCAATTGATTCAACATTTCGCTTTCGATGGCGGTAATGGCTAGGGTATTACACGTTACTCCCAAAGGGCCCAGTTCCTTGGACAAAACGTTCGCCAGCGTGGCGACGCCCGCCTTTGTCGCCGCGTAGATAGAGTCACCGATAGGCTCCAGACTGGCTGCCATTGAACCGATGTTAACGATACGCCCCCACTTCGTCCGGCGCATCATTTTTGCGGCCTCCCGGCTGACCAGGAAGGTGCCAAGCAGGTTGACGTCCAGCATGTCTCGCGCCGCTTTGGGCGGCATGATCATAGCATATTGGGAGGTCAACACCGCTGCATTGTTCACGACGATCTGAACGGGGCCGACGTTACGGGCAATTTCGGCGAACGCCGCCTGCACGAGCGAAGCGTCAGCGACGTCGACCCGGTAATGCCGATAATTGGCGTGATCGAGACTGGCCTCCCCGCGCGAGAAGCCGACGACCGTTGCGCCCCGGGAGAGCAGATGCTCGGCGATCGCTCGCCCGACGCCGTGTCGACTTCCCGTCACCAGCGCGATTTTACCACCTAACGATGTCATGGTGTCGGCGTGTCACGCCGCCAGCGAAGTGATGTAACCAGCCAAGGTTTCCGGATCGGTGAACGGCGAGGTTGGTTGGTTGATGGCGCGATCGTCGGTCAGGCTCACCGGTTTGCCCAACGCCTCCGAAGCCTCTGCTTCGACGTCCACGATGACGGACACGAGCGAGAGGGAATCAATCACCGCATCGGCACCGAACAATGGCGTACGCGGCCCAACATCGACCGGTTCATCCAGTTCCTCGTTGAGGCGTTCCAGCGCGCGCAGCACGATCTGCAAGGCGTCGTCTTTTGTCATGCTCACTCCTGGGTTCACGTTGCGCCGGCCATTCCTATCAGAGCCTTCATGCGAGGCAGCGTTTCGGTTCGGTATTCTTCTTCCAGCAGCGCAAATATCAACGCATCTTGGAAACGGCCATCGATGAAATAATGCCGCCGCATGCGGCCTTCTTCGCGCATGCCGAGGTAACGTTGCCACGTCACCATGCGCCGATTATCGGCAGCGATGGTACCGTACAGACGTACGAGCCGTAATTCATCGAACGCGAGTTCGTACAGCAGCTTCATCGCCTCGACAGCAGCCGGGATGCCGCGCGCACCCTCCTCGTCACCGATCAGGAAACGGCCGGGCTCGGCATGGCGGTTTGTGCGGTCGATCGCCGCCAGGGACAACATGCCGATCGATCGCCCGTCCCTGCGCTCAATGACGAAGTTCATCTCGTTAGCAGGTCGCGATCCAATCCAGCGCTCCTGCTCCGCTACAGTGGACGCGCCCTGGTTCAGTAACCGGGCGCGAATGCTCTGGCGCCATGCATACGTAAGAGCCGCATCGTCCGGGACAAGCGGACGTAGGGCGACATAGCGCCCCTCTCTCCGGTCCGTCACGATCAATATACCATGAACGCCGCAGCTAGAGGCACCGGCAGGCCGGGGCGCGGCGGTGCATAGGCCTGACCGACAAAGAACTGCTCGGTGACGAAGCCAGCCTCCACGAGTTGCGCCTCGACCTCCCCTGCGTCGCGATACAGATAGATGTGGTCGGTATGCGCCGCGTTGAGCGCCGCGGTGATGAAGGCCTTGCCGCCGGGGACGAGCACTCGGCGCAAAGCTTTAAGAAACTCGACGGGCTGTTCCAGATGCTCGAGCACCTCCACGCAGATCAGTGCCTCGGCCGACGCATTCGGGGTGTCGGTGACGACGTCCTCCAGATTAATCGCATAACGATCCGCCACGCGGAATACCTCCATCTGGCGCAGCGCAAACGCTTGCGATGACGGGCTGATGTCGACGCCCCGTCCATGGGCCATGGGAAGTTCCTGAAGTGCAATGCGCGAGTACAAACCGGTTCCGACACCCACCTCAAGGAACCGGTCGATCCGGGCAACCCGCAGGTAATCTACGAAGGCACTCTCGAAAAATTGGATCTGCCGATAGTGATGCGGCCATAGATAATGGGACAGGAACAGCCCAGGTAGGTACTCCGACTGCATGTACACATCATTGTGATAGACTTCACTTGCCGCCTCAGCGTAGGTTTTTGCTTGATAATCCCTGGTTTTTTCAAATTTTGCCTGGAGACGCAGCGACGTCATTGCAAACGCAGCATAGCCCTTGATCGCTGCGGAGCGCGCTGCCGTGTCATTAAACATGACTCCGACGGCGCTCTCGAACTTGTCGGCCCAGACGTCCCCAAAGGTGTTGAAGGAACGATCAACGATGTCGGCGGAGAAACGATGCTGCTGACGGAACAGATCCTGTATTTCGGTCAGCAGGGGACGTGACTGGCCGTCGGTGAGGGGCATACGTATCCGATCCAAAGCGATGAACGGCGCGAGGCCGCGCAACGCTCCATGGGCGCGCGTTAGCGTAGATGGCTCCGCCCTGTAAAGGCGATGGGTGGGCACTGCATTGCAGAGCCATCGAGGCCACCCTAGGACGGCGGGCAGGAGGTTGGGCATGTGCGGAATAGCTGGTTTCATGGCAAGCGGTGGCAGCGGCGACGATCTGCTCGCGCAACTGAGAGCCATGACGGGGTCCATCGAGCATCGGGGGCCGGACGACGCGGGATATTGGGTGGACAAGCACCTGGGCATCGGCCTCGGGCACCGCCGCCTGTCGATCGTCGACCTGTCGCCGAGCGGCCATCAACCCATGACGTCGGCGTCGGGTCGCTATGTCATCGTCTACAATGGCGAAATCTATAATCATCGTCAGCTGCGCCGTCATGTGGAAGCGGGCAAGGCATCACCCGATTGGAAGGGGCATTCGGACACCGAAGTGTTGCTTGCCTGCCTTGATGCATGGGGGCTTGAACGGACGCTTGCCCGTATCAATGGCATGTTCGCCTTCGCGCTGTGGGACGTGAAGGCGCAAACACTAACATTGGCACGCGACCGGCTTGGCGAGAAGCCGCTTTATTATGGCCAGCAAGGCAACCGCATCTTCTTCGCCTCCGAGCTAAAAGCCATCATTGCCCATCCGTCATTTCGGAGGACCATAAACCGACAGGCCGCCGCACGCTTCATGCAACTGGGATATGTACCAGCCCCACTCAGCATCTGGAGAGACGTCAGCAAGCTGCCGCCAGCCCACATACTGACCATCGCGGCTCACGATCGTAGTCTCGCTGCGCCGCGTTGCTACTGGGATCTGGATCGGATCGCAGCCGAGGGCGTAGCCAGCCCGCTGGCGGATACGCCCGCACTCGTCGACGAGCTCGACGGGCTTCTTCGGGATGCGGTGGCGCTCAGGATGGAAGCTGACGTACCGCTGGGCGCGTTCCTGTCGGGCGGGGTGGATTCGTCTGCTGTGACGGCATTGATGCAGGCGCAATCATCCCGTCCGATCAAGACCTTTTCCATCGGCTTCACGGAGCGCAGCTACGACGAATCCGAACATGCGAAGGCTGTTGCACGACATCTTAGCACGGACCACCACATGCTCCGCGTGACGCCGGCTGAAATCCAGGACGTTCTTCCGCGCCTGCCGCAGATCTGGGACGAACCGTTTGCCGACGCGTCCCAGCTTCCCACTTTTCTCGTCAACGCGTTTGCCCGAAAGGAAGTGACCGTTGCTTTGTCAGGCGATGGTGGCGATGAACTGTTCGCCGGGTACAACCGCCACGTCTTGGGGTCGCGCATCTGGCATGGGTCGGAGCGTATGCCGCGCTTGCTTCGCCGTGGAGTTGCTGCCTTGCTGACCGCGCCATCGCTGACGAGGGCGGCAACCGGCATCGCGCAATTATCACGTGCTGGCGCTGGTGTCGCGGATCTAGCCGAGCGGCTGGGCAAGGTGGGCGCAGTCATCGCTGCCGAAGAGCCGGCCGATTTCTACGAACGGCTTGTATCAAAATGGCCGAGCGACCATGGCCTGGTGCTGGGGGCGCCGTCCAACGACGCCGGCCGGCGAAACGTCAGATTTATGGACTTCCGCAACACGATGCTATTCATGGATACGGCCACATACTTGCCGGATGATATCCTGGTGAAAGTCGATCGAGCAGGCATGAGCGTCAGCCTGGAGGGTCGTATTCCCTTTCTCGACCATCGTGTGGTTGAACTGGCATGGCGAATCCCACTGAGCGCAAAGATCCGCGATAATCGGGGCAAACACATCCTTCGGGAGGTTTTGTATCGTTACGTGCCGGCATCGCTGATCGACCGTCCGAAGGCCGGCTTTGGTGTCCCGATCGGCGCATGGTTGCTGGGTCCGCTGCGCTCTTGGGCGGACCATCTCCTCGATCCTGTCCGGATGCACGCCGAAGGGTACCTCGACCCGAAGCTTGCCCAGGCAAGCTGGAAGGCCTTCCAGCAGGGTGATCGCGCTCGACTTCCGCAAATTTGGTGCATGCTGATGTTCCAAGCCTGGCTAGAACATCAGCATGGCATCGCGCACCACCCGGAAACGGTCGGATTGGCGGCTTAGCACCATCATGGTATGCTAGCCGCGGCGCTTCTTCTGCCGCGAGGTGTACAAGGGGCCATCCGCCAGGACGACCTTTGCCGGAGACTTGTAGTTCGCCAGCGACACGTTGCATGCGCGGCGAATACGTCGCTTCAAGTCTGTCACCGGTTCGGTCGACGTCGTCAAAACCTTCGCGACGACCACGTTGCCCAACATCGGATGATGCTCCCCGTAAACCGCTACGTCCGTAATGTTCTCCAAGCCGAGGATGACGTCCTCCACTTCAGCCGGATAGACCTTCTGGCCGCCGACGTTGATGATGTCGGTAACCCGTCCGAGGATACGGAAATAGTCGCCATCAAATTCCACCCGGTCTTGGGTATTAAACCACCCGTCCTCGTCAAACTCCGATGGTGCATTAAGATAGCCGAGCATCGCAAATTCAGAACGGACCCATAGGACGTCATCCTTAACTTTCGTCTGAAATCCTTCGCCCCCCAACCGGACCCAGAGGGATCCGTCGTCCCGCGATTGGGATCGCATCACTCCGACTTCGGAAAGGCCATAGGTTTGCTGCAACGTTACCGCGGGGAAATCAGCTTTGAGTCGGTCAAGCGTGCTTTGTGGCATCACTTCGGTGCCGTAAGTGATGCGGCGTAGCGACGACAGATCGTATTCGCGGTGCAGATTGGATGCGATCATCATTGTCAGAAACGATGGCGTCGTCGGCAGAAGCTCGACACGATGATGCTCGATCGCCGCGCAAATGTTCCCGATTGAGCGATTGGCCACTGTCACCACCGTCCCCAGGTTGGCTACTATCCCTAGGATTGTGTTGATGCCGCCAAAGTGATCGATCATCAGGAACGGGATCGCACTGACAGGAGAACGCTGCTTCTGAAATTTTGCAACGACCCGGTCAAAGTCGTGAAGGATTGCCTTTGGGCGGCCTGTTGATCCGGATGAGAACAAAAGAAGACCGGGGTGGGCACTGGTCTTGAGCGCAGCAAGCAATTCATGATCTGCGTTCACGACATGCGATGACAGGGATGGTACAAAGTCCTCGTCGTCGAACTCGATCAGCCATTCACATCCGGATATACCTAACGCACTGTCCTTTTCGACCACGGATTCACGCGACAGCGGTATGACGACGTTGCCATTCTGCGCCAGCGCCAGCATCATGCAGAACATCTCAGGCGAATAATCGCCCAGCACCGCAACGCGATCGCCCCGCAGGATCCCGCCGTCCACTACCCACGCGCGGAACGATACCGTGCGGTCGACGACCTCCTTGTAGCCAACGTGACGATCACGGTGAATGAACGCCGCGCGATCAGGAGCCTGATTAAAGCGCTCGAGTAACCAGTCCATTACATTCTCCTAGCCGACGCGGCCGGCGCGATACCGGCGACATCGGGTGCGATCAGACCGACCGCAGGTGACGATAGAGGAGTTTCCTGACCCACACAGGGGCAATGCGCAGCAGCAGCAGGCTCGTGTAACGTAAATAATTGACGCCTCGGAGCATTTCGGCGCTTTTGGCATAGGCGATGCGCATGCGCACCTCGCTCAGCGCGCGCCGCAAGCCGGCGCGTCGCGCGAAGAAGCCGGCCTCCATCCGAAACCAGAGCAAAAATTCGGGAACATTCGCAATACGAAATCCCCCAATCACCAGCCGCGACCATAGATCATAGTCCTGCATCTGCGACAAGGACGGGTCGTACCGGAAGCCTTGTTCAAAGACATGTCGGCGCAGGACAACGGTGGGGTGGTTGAAAGGACTACGGTACAGCATGAACGTCGCGAGTTCCTGATGTTTCACAGGCAGTCGCTTGTAGAAATCAGCGGTTCCGGGGTGACTGAACTCGATACACCATGATCCGACGGCAGAAACGTCGGGATTGTCGTGAAGAAAGCCGATCTGTATCGCGAGCCTGGTGGGAACGGAAATATCGTCGGCGTCCATGCGGGCCATGAAGGCGATTGCGGGGGTGGCGAGGGCATGATCGATCAGGGTGTTAAGCCCGGTCGGCAGACCGCAGGAACGGCTTCCCCGCAAGACGATGTCGCGACCATCCGTAAGATCCAGCCGCCGTTGCAGCACGTCCTCCAGCGGATCGGTGAGCGGCCCGTCGCAATAGACGAACAATCGCATCCTGGCATAGGTCTGCGTCTTCATACTCCCGATCGCTTCGTCGAAATGCGCGGCATTTGCGCCCCGATGAACGCATAGAAGCACCGCGGTGTCGGCTTCCTTCGCATCAATCGCGGCGATAGATGCGCGATCCTGTCCGGGCGGGATCATCGTTTGCCTCGTGGAGTGGCAACGTACGGTCCCCCTACGCCCAGCAAGGCGTCCCGAATGCCACTGACTGCAAACCGCAGGCGGACCATTCGTTGCGGCATCAGCAACGGGATCAATGCCAGCTTCGCCGCGAGTTTGAACGATTGCGCAATCCGCCAGTCCGATGGCGTATGTGGACGAAGCATGAGACGGAGGACATTTCTGTACTGAAAATAATGCCGGATCGGAGAGGGATATCGCACACCGGCGACGCTACCGTCACCGAGCCGGTGCCGGATGGCTGTCGACCGGCACAGCCGCAGGTCAAAGCCTAATTGTCGAGCACGCCATCCCCAATCAAAATCGACGCCGTCAATGAACAGGTCTTCGTCAAAACGGCCCACCCGTTCGAAAATGCTGCGACGAATGAGCGCACCTGAGCTCATCATATCGCGGCAATGTGGAAGCGCTCCGACCGCATTCCGAATGTTGCTGATCTCTTTGCCGTCCGGCGCGATTGCATTCGCGCTCACTACCGCCTGCGGGCCGAGCGTGCGGGCGCATCGCACCAAGCATTCCACAAGATCCGCTGCGGGGATGCTGTCGTCGTCGAGCAGAAGCACGGCCTCCGCACCCCTTGCCCAAGCCGCGGCAATCCCGGCGTTTTGCGCCGCACCAATGCCAAGATTGCCCTGCATGGACAGATAGGTGACGTGCCCGGCATTCCCGACCTGCGCCGCCACCAAGTGAGCTTCATCCGGCGTGGCCGCATTATCGGCGACGATGATGTCGCACTGATTCGACAGGATCCGCATGATCTCACGCAGTACCGTGAGTGTGGGGCGATACGTCACAATCACCGCTGCCACTTTCATCGATCTAGCACTCCCTAATGATGCGGATGGGGCGAGGGACGTGGCGCCGCTCCAGTTCCCGGCCCGTGGATCCCCATCGCCATGATGATGATCACGGTGAATAAGACTATGATGTCAAGAACATAGGCTAGCGCCACCGTCGGCTCTATAACGACAAGGACACCGCGCGCCCAGATCGCTGCCATCAGGCTGATCAGGAGCTTGTTATTCTGTGTGTCCACATTCTGGGAAGTCAGATGCACTGCGCGGCTTATTCTGCCTAGGAACCATCCAAGAATAATAATAAAAAATACACCTCCTATTGGACCGAAGTATACATAGGCAAAAAAATCGAAGTGGCTTGTAGGTCCGCCCCCAACCGCAGAATTTGGCGCATAATGAAGCAATGCTTGGCGCCCTACAGAGTAGTCTGCGACCTCATAGCCAAGAAGCTTTCCGAGATTATCATTACCCACTACGGGAGCAATAAAGCGCGCAGCAACGCTATCCTTCTGAAGGCCATCAATAATGTGGTTTGGTAGAATAAGGTAGCTGGTGTCACCAAAACCAATAAAGCGATATGCTAGCCGGGCAATCACCTGACTTGAAGACATGGCAAGTGGATCGGTGTTTTCGGCACGAACATTGTTATTATTAAGGTTAATGCTGAGTGCGATGGCGGAAAATGAGAGACCTACGACGACAACCATGATCGCTTGCCATGTAGAAATCCTGACTTTAAATCGGCTCATTGACAAGGAAAGAAACATAATCGAAAGGCTGTAGATGACCGATGCCTTCGCACCATTCACAATGGCCGCGTAAAGGATAAAGACACCTAGCAGGATGAACTTGGCGCCGCGGCCGCTAGGCTTTTCGATGATCGCGAGGGCCGCATAGGCAATGATAAAGGGACTGAGGCCATCCATGATGCGAATCGCTGCCCCATAGCCTCTTGCTACATCGAAGCGATTCGTTTCCGCCAGAATACCGAAACCGATCGACGAAAAAATGAGCAAGCTGAAAGCTGCATAAATTAAAGCGGAAATTGTGAATACCGAAGAACCCAGACGCTCGTCACTAAGTCTGCTAAAATAAGTGTAGATCAGCGGCGGTGCTTTTGCAGATGACGAAATCCTCAATGCCATGATGAACAGGACCGCATAGCTAGCCACCATCAGGAACAATGGCCAGTCGATTAGATCTTCAATTCTCATAAAGAGAACGATGCCGTAATTAATACCAAAGGCGAAGACCAGCGTCAGCGTCATTGGGTCAAGCACACCGGCCGCCAGACGATCGCGGATGCTGAACCATAGGGCGACCGAGCAGAGAAGTGTCAGCGGTGCCAGCGTCAACCAATTGTCGATGGCGATGGTAAGGAACTGAATTTCGGTCATTGGAAACGCATCCACCAATAGGCATGTGCCACGAGCCCGGCCGCAAAGTCACTGGCGCGATGCCATCCCACCATCCTTGTGATATCGCGCGCCGCGGATCGGTCACGGCGACGCACCGCCACTAGGAAATAGAAGGCAAGCTTGTACCCGATCGCGCGCTGGCGGAGCGCCGGAGGTGCTACGGCTTTCAGTACCTGGATCGACGTTTCAACTTGTCGCAATAGATTTCGATAGCTGTTAGTCTGATGATGCCGATAATTGACGACATCCACATCTGGATAGAATTCGAAATCTACGCCACGGCGCATGAATTTCTGGAAAAGCTTTGAAAAAATTGCGTAATCGTCGGCGACGAGGCCGCGCGTGACGGCATTCGTTTCCACAAGTGCTTGAAGGCGGAAAACACTGGATTGACAAAGAAGTGGACTGGCATCCATCAGGAACAATCGAGTAATGAAGCGGTTGCCTGAATATCTAAAAAGCTTTTGGTGTCGTTTGCTGTACACTGGCACGGATGAGCCATCAGCCAAAAGATTGTACCCACCGCCGATGATGAAGCCCATTTTGGGATGATCGTTCAGATGATGCACCAACTCTTCGACGCCCTCTGCGACGGCGATGTCGTCGGACGAGACGACGTAGATGAATTCGGTTTGACACCGATCCATGAACGTCAGCATAGAATCGATCACGCCCTTGTTCCGTTCTTTGGTAACAAGCGTCACGTTGGAGGCACGCTCCTGCGCCAGGTGATCCCTGATCACGGCGACTGAATCGTCGGTCGACGCGTCGTCGATCACATAGATATGGGTGCCGGGCACGTTAATCCGACGGGCGCTATCGATCGCCTGCGTCACATAGGCGGCGTGGTTGAACGATGGAATAAATACGGACAGCATCAGTAAGCGCTCCGGATATAAAATCGGTCGCGGATGCGTGCGGCCGTACGATTTTGCGCCAGGTGCATCGAAAAGCAAGGAGCAGTTATCATGTGGCGCTGAACGGCACGGGGCGCCAGAAACGCCGTGTCACGACGACGATGCAGGCAAGATACAGGACGTAATTGGCAGTGTAGGCATAAGCGACACCGACCAGTCCATGTCGATTGACCAGGACATAGGCCAGAAGCACAAAGGTCGCCGAGAACAGCAGCTCGGTCACCACGAAAGCGCGCGTCATTGCCTTCGCCAGCATCAGATAGGATAGCAGCCAGGACGCCATCTTAACGATGTCGCCCAAGAGCATCCAGCCGAAAAGCTGAAGCATGGGTCTAAACGCGTCCGTAAAGAGGAGCTGTACGATCCATTTCCGCGCTGCATAGATGGCCGATGCGCTCAAGGTCACGATCGGCATCACGATCAGGAACGCCTGCTTCAGTTCAGAGCGGATGTCTTCATGGTCGAGTGTAGCGGATAGCTTGGGAAGATAGTAAACGGCGAGGCTGGTCGTGACGACAGTCAGATAGACTGACGCGACATACCACATCGCTTGCCACTGACCGGCAGCATTCTGGCCCAATGTGCCGGCGATATGGTCACGCACCAGCACTGCGGTGAGCGGTGAGACGATAGCACTCACTGTTGTCATCGCACTGTATCGGAGAAGGCGGACAGCTTCTGCGCGATCGAAGCCGGCACGAAAATTGGACCACCGGATGACGGCATGATGACGGATCGCCCATAGCAGAACGACAAGGACCAACGATTGGTTGGTGGCAAGGGCGACCAGTGCCCCCACCAAACCTAGCCACGCGATCAATCCAATCGTTAGGAACAGGGTCAACAGGCTTTGAGCGATGTTGACGAGGATATAGGTACGGGTTTCCTGCAAGCCGTTAACGACAGCGAGCAGCAAGCTGTTAACGACGAAGAGGCAGACGGTCAGGCCGAACAAGCGGATGACATAGGCGTATGCCGACGTCATTAGGAAAGCTTCGGATAAAGGCCTCGCACCGATCAGCAGGACGAGCGACACTGTCACGCAAGTGGCGCCGCACAGCCAGGCCGCTGTACTCAGTACAGAGCGTCGTTTGCCCTCGTCGCCTCCATATTCAGCCGTGTATTTCGTGACACCAGTATCAAGCCCCCCCTTGGCGGCCGTGAGAACGATCTGCACGAAGTTCTGAAACTGGCCGATCGTAGCGAGGCCTGCAGGTCCGCCCACGATCGCTACTGCCTTTCCGATCAGCAGGCTTGCTAGCATCTTCACCGACGTCGCGATCAGGCTGAGCAGGGATGTGCGGATAAGGTTCATCGGGGGCGGGGGGATCGCTAACCGGCAGTTGCCTAGAGCGATGAAACGCAATCGCGCACAGCTTGGATGACGGATTTGGTTTCATCGTCGCGCTGGGTGGGCCCGATAGGCAGGCTCAGCACCTCGGCCTGTAGTTGCTCTGCGATCGGCAACGAACCGGCCGGGATGGCCAGTGGGCGATAAGCCGGTTGCAGGTGTGGTGAAAGCGGATAGTGGATCACAGTCGCGATACCAACGTCCGCCAGCCGCTGCGCCAGAACGTCGCGTTGTGGATGCCGGATAACGTACAGATGCCACACGGACTGCGCATAATCGGGCATGCTTGGCAGGCCGATCGGCACATCGGCCAACCCAGCCGTGTACATGTCCGCAATTATGCGGCGCCGCTCATTATCAGCATCAAGCGATGCCAGTTTAACACGAAGAATTGCGGCCTGGATCTCATCTAGACGTGAGTTCACGCCAAGCTCTTCATGGTGATACTTGCGCGAAGAGCCGTAATTGCGCAGCTGGCGCAAACGAGCGGCCAGAGCCGGATCGTTCGTCGTAACCGCGCCGCCATCGCCAAGCGCGCCTAAGTTCTTGCCGGGGTAGAAACTCCAGCATGCGAGGTCGGCATCGCTACCCACCCGACGACCGTGATAACGGGCGCCATGTGCCTGCGCGGCATCCTCGATCACCTTCAGGCCATACGATGCTGCAAACGCGCAGATCGGATCGAGATCGGCCGGCTGACCATACAGGTGTACCGGAATGATCGCCCGGGTACGCGCCGTCAATGCACCACGGATGCGTGCTGGATCCATATTAAATGTGACTGGATCGGGCTCGATCGGAACGGGGATTGCACCTACCTGGCTGACCGCCAGCCATGTGGCAATAAAGGTATTCGACGGTACGAGCACTTCGTCTCCTGCACCGATATTTAATGCACGGAGCGCCAAGACCAAAGCATCAAGGCCGTTCGCTACACCGATACATTCCCGAACTTCACTAAAAGCCGCGAACTCAGATTCGAATGCGGCACATTCTTCACCGAGAATATACCATCCAGATGACAGAACACGATCAATCGCAGCTCGAATATTCTTGTCGAACCTATTATTTACCTCATACAGATCAAGAAACTTAACCACGCTTCTCTGCTGCCTCCTGAAATTCGGCATAATCTCGGTAATAATCTTCTTCTTCGTATTTGCGTGATGCGAGAACCATGCATACGGAACCGGATGAAAAATCGTGAAGTTCACGCCAAATCATGGGGCATATATACAGGCCATAGTTCGATCTGTTCAGAAAGAACGTACGCCTTTCCGTTCCATCATCAAGCATAACGCTGAAACTACCAGATGCGGCAATAATAAGCTGATGAAGCTGCTTGTGCGCGTGACCGCCGCGCTCTGCCCCGCCGGGAACATCATAAAGATAATAGACACGGTCGATCCCGAAGGGAATATGGTTGTCGCTCTCGATGAACGTTAAATTACCACGCGGATCGGAAATCCGGGGTAATTCCAATATCCTGCAATCACTAAGAGACATTGAGACTTCCAATGAATGTACAGTGAGCCGTTATAAATATTGCG
>NZ_JAUUDS010000001.1 GCF_030678875.1 Sphingomonas aurea
CTGGGGCCTGCGCGAATATGCCGGACAACCCCTCGCAGAAACACCCAAACGACGCGCCGCCATCGAGGCAGGGCGGTGAGTCAAACTCCTGCTGCCGCTGCGCTCATCGATAAGCGGCGGCGGCAGACCCAGATATTGGGGCTAAGGCGGGGTGGTCAAACCGCGCGATTATTGGCAATGGCTTCACCACTGTGCTGCAGATGACATGATGACGATATGACAGTCGAGGACAGAGATACGGCATCAGCTGCAAGGGAGCAACAGCTTGCCACTGTTGCAATCACAGCAGTGATCGTGAATTACGGTACTGCCGAATTGACATTGAACTGCCTTGCGGCTCTCTCGCGTGAGCGTGAGATGTTGCCAAACCTAGACGTGATTGTAGTCGATGGCGGTTCTGTCGATGGATCTGCGGACAGGTTGGCTGCCGCGCTTGTTGCGGAGGATCTTGCAAGCTGGACCGGGCTGGTTGCAATGCAATTTAATGGCGGATTTGGCTGGGCTAACAATCAGGCTATTCGCCGCGCGCTGAGTCGCTCTAAACCACCAGAATTTATTTACATCGTCAATCCCGACGCTCAAATCGAGCCTGGTGCTTTGGTTAAGCTCGTCGAGGCGTTGAATGGACAGCCGTGCGCGGCCTCGGCGGGTAGTCGATTGGTCACTCCAGACGGCCAATTACTCGGTTCCGCGTTCCGCTTTCTCACCGTCCGTCGCGAGTTTTTGCGCGGTGCGAACACACCGTTGATTGAAAAGCTAATAGGTGCGCCATCGCTGGTCATCGATGGCGAGGAAGAGGTCGCCGCCGAGTGGGTGACTGGTGCGAGCGTACTCTTGAGAGCCGAAGCGCTTCGGCAATGTGGACTGTTCGACGAGGGCTTCTTTCTCTACTTCGAGGAGGTGGAACTCATGCATCGACTGGCACGCGGCGGATGGGGCGCCCGGTACGTGCCCGAGAGCCGTGTACGCCACATTGGCGGCGCGTCCACGGGTGTGGCTGACGGAGTCAGTGCTCAGCGCCGCCTACCGGATTATTGGTTCCGCTCGCGCCGTCGCTTCTTCGCGCTTGCCTATGGGCCTTCTGCCGCGCGCCTCTCGGCGCTCGCATGGATCGCAGGTTATGCGATCTGGCGACTGCGCCAGTTCGCCGGCATGGGGCGCGCAAGTGCGCATGCGCCAGGTGAATTCGCCGATCTGCGGCGCAATGGCCTAGGTCCGACCCCGTTCGATCATTACCCGGCAATAGGACGTTGGGATGGTCCGTGGGACGAGCCGCCAGCCTGGGTAGCGCACACATGAGCATTGGCATCATCGCAATTGGTCGCAACGAGGGCGAACGATTGAAGACCTGTCTGCAATCGCTGCCAGTGGACGCGCAGCGCATCTATGTCGATTCTGGTTCGACTGATGGCAGCGTCGCCTTCGCTAAAGCACATGGCGCAGAGGTGGTCACGTTGCCGCCTGGAACGCGGTTCACCGCAGCGTTGGCGCGAAATGCCGGTCTGACGGCGCTGACTGCGACCGATTCGCCATATGTTCAGGTGATCGATGGCGATTGCGAATTGGATGGCTGCTGGATCGACGCTGCCGTCGCCGCTCTGACAGCGGACCCTGGCCTCGCCGTGGTGTTCGGCCGCCGCCGCGAGCGGTTTCCCGATGCCAGCGTCTATAATCGGTTGTGCGACGACGAATGGAATGTGCCCGTCGGCCTGGCCATGTCATGCGGGGGCGATGCGCTGTTCCGGCGGGCGGCGCTGGACGCAGTGGGCGGCTATAATCCCGAGTTGATCGCAGGCGAGGAACCCGATCTGTGCCAGCGGCTGCGTGAGCGGGGCTGGCAGGTGCGGCGGATCGACGCTGAGATGACCCGTCATGACGCGGCAATGACGCGGATCGGCCAGTGGTGGCGGCGCACCGAGCGGAGTGGTCACGCCTTCGCCGAACTCGCGTGGCGGCATGGCGCGAAGGGTGATCCGCACTGGCGGCGCGAGATGCGCAGTATGCTCGTATGGGCCGTGGGGCTGCCGATAACGGTCCTGCTCGCCGCGGTGTTGTTTGGCTGGTGGGCCGGTCTGGCGCTGGCGGCGCTCTATCCGGTGCAGGTTGCCCGGATCGCACGGCGGATGCAGCGTGCGCGCGACCTCGATCCCCATTTTGCCCGAGCGCTGGGCTTCTTCCTCGTCGCGGGCAAGTTCGCACAAGTGAAGGGAGCAATGCGCTATCACTGGCGCCGCCTGACCGGCAGCAGAGCCGGGTTGATCGAGTATAAGGGCACGGAACCGCAGCGGTCATGATGGGTCGGGGGCTGCGTGCGCAGATCCGAGCGGATTTCGCCGTGCATGGCGGGGACTGGACGCGCCCGGGTTTTCGCACGCTCGCGGTTTATCGATTCGGTGTCTGGCGGATGGGCGTCCGCTCCAGATGGCTGCGTGGGCCATTGTCGGCGCTCTATCGCTGGGGCTTCCGCTGGTGCAGGAACGTCTACGGAATCGAACTGCCCTATACCTGCACGGTAGGACAGGGCGTGGTGATCGAGCATCAGGGCGGCATCGTGATCCACGGCGCGACGGTGATCGGCGACCGCTGCATCATTCGGCAGAACTGCACGCTGGGGGTGCGGCGGCTCGACCGGCTCGACGATGCGCCGATCCTGATGAACGACGTTCATGTCGGGGCAGGGGCGGTCATACTGGGCCGGGTGACGATCGGCGCGGGTGCGGCGATCGGCGCGAATGCGGTAGTGCTGACGGACGTGCCCGCCGGCGCCCTGGCGATCGGTGTTCCGGCAACGGTGCGCTTGCGCCACTGATCCGACAGGCTAGGTTGCCGGCAGGAGCCCGCCATGCCCAAGATCGACGTCGCGATCGTGCCCGTTCGGACAGGTTCGACCTATCCCGCGCCCTATGACGAACCGTGTCGGGAGCGGATGCGCCAGCGGCTGGGCGAAGCCGGCGGGCTGACGGCGTTCGGAGCGAACCTGACGCAGCTGCCGCCGGGTGGCTGGTCGAGCCAGCGGCACTGGCATTCGCACGAGGACGAGTTCGTCTATGTGTTGCGTGGCGAACTGGTGCTGATCGAGGACGAGCGAGAGGTGACGCTGCGCGCGGGGGATTGCGCCGCCTTTCCCGGCAACAGCGGTGACGGGCATCATCTGGTCAATCGTTCGGCCGAGATAGCGACCTATCTCGAGGTGGGATCGCGCCATCCCGACGACCTGACAACCTGTTCCGACATCGACCTGATGAGCGCCAATCGCGACGGCCGCTTTATGCGCAAGGACGGCTCGGCCGTCTGACCTCAACCGCCGCGCTGCCGCACGACGCGGGCCGGGATGCCGACTGCGGTGGCGCCCGCCGGTATGTCGGTCGTGACGACCGCGTTGGCGCCGATGCGGGCGTGATCGCCGATGGTGACCGGACCGATGATCCGCGCGCCCGCGCCGATGTCGACATGCCCGCCCAGCCGGGGCACGCCCCGCTCGGTCGCGCCGATCGTCACCTGCTGCATCAGCAGGCAATTGACGCCGATCTCGGCGGCAGGATGGATGACGATTCCGTTGGGATGGGGGATCAGGAGCCCGCCACCAAGGATCGCGTCGATCGGGATGTCGGCGCCGGTCACCACGGACCAGAAACGGTGACGATAGATCGCCCAGCGCCGCCGCGCGCCGCTAAGGGCACCGCCTGGCCGCTGATAGGCGCGGATCGCCGCCAGCAGCGATCGCGACGGATACCATTGCCGGAATCGTTTCGATTCACGCGACCAGTCGGCAACGCTCGCCGAGACTTCGATACCCTCGGGTGAAGGCGCGCGAACGGCGTCGGCGAGAGCGGACGCCTTCATGATCTGGTCTCGCTGATCGTTTCGCCTGTCATCACCCGTGCCGTAGTCGCTGTCGTGCTAAGCCGCCATTAACGCAAATATCGGCAGGAAGAATGGCGGCCATGCGTTGACGCTGGCAGTACGATCGTCTTTGGAGCGGCGATCGCTTCAGGGCGGCGGAACGGGGCGGGTCGACGGTCGATGAACATTGCCTATCTCGTCAACCGCTATCCAACGGTCAGTCACACCTTCGTACGGCGGGAGATCGCGGGGATTGAGGCTGAGGGCCATCAGGTCACGCGCTTCTCGATTCGCGCCGGGCCAGACGACCTGCCCGACCCCGCCGACCGGGCAGAGCGCGACCGGACGATTGTGGTGTTGCAGCGTCCGCTATCGCTGCTGCTCGGCATCGGGCGGCACCTGCTGAGCCGTCCGGACCGCGTTCTCGCCGCGTGGCGGGCCAGCGGTACGATGGTGCCGCGCTCGATCAAGGGTATCGTCACGCGCACCGCCTATCTGGCGGAGGCCTGCCGGATCGCCGACGCCATGGCTGCGGCAGGTGTCCGCCACCTCCACGCGCATTTCGGCACCAATCCGGCAGCGGTGGCGCGGATGACGCATCTGCTGTCGGGCGTTCCGTACAGCTTCACCGTTCACGGTCCCGACGAGTTCGACGAGCCGCGCCAGCTGGATCTGGCGGGCAAGATCGCCGACGCGAAGTTCGTGGTCGCGATCAGCGACTATGGCCGCAGCCAGCTGTGTCGCTGGGTCGAGGTCGATCGATGGCCGCGGATCGTCGTTGTCCGCTGCGGCGTCGACCTGTCGGCAATCGATCGCGCCGATGGTCAGGCCACCCCGGGACATGATTTCTGCGCGGTGGCGCGACTGGCACCGCAGAAGGGCCTGCCGATCCTGATTGAAGCGCTCGGGATATTGCGCCGATCCGGCCTGTCTCCACGAGTCGCGATCGTCGGCGACGGCCCGCTGCGCACGACGCTGGAGCGGGAGGCGGCGCGGATCGGGGTGGGCGACCAGCTGACCCTGCTCGGCAGCCGAGGCGGTGCCGATGTCGCCGCGCAGCTGCGCGCGGCCAAGGCGATGGTGTTGCCGAGTTTTGCCGAGGGCCTGCCCGTCGTCCTGATGGAGTCGCTCGCGGTCGGCACGCCGGTCGTCACCACCGCGGTGGCGGGCATTCCGGAGCTGGTCGATGCCGGGTGCGGCTGGGTCGTGCCCGCCGGGTCGGCCCAGGCGCTGGCCGATGCGATGGCCGCCGCGCTGGCGACCGCGCCCGAGCGGCTGGCCGACATGGGGGCCGAGGGGCGCAGGCGGGTCGAGCGGGCGCATGATGCCCGTGAAAACGCCCGGGCGCTGCTGGCGCATATGGTGGCAGCGTGACAGTCGCCGATCTTTTCTGCCTGCTGATTGCATCGCCCCTGCTGCTGGTTACCGGCGTATTCGTCGTCGAGGTCTGGGCCGGGATCGTGCCGCGGCGGGGTAGGGGGGCATCGCTACCCGCGATCGATCCCGCCCGGACCGTCATACTGGTGCCGGCGCACGACGAGGCAGTCGGCATCAGCGCGGTGATCGCCGCGATGCGGACGGGCATGCCGGCTGGCATGCGTATCCTGGTGGTCGCCGACAATTGCACCGACGATACGGCCGCGATCGCGCGCGCCGCCGGGGCCGAGGTGATCGAGCGGCTCGACGCGGTCCGTCGCGGCAAGGGCTTCGCGCTCGATCATGGTCGTCAGGCGCTGGCAGCGGCGCCGCCCTCCTGTGTCATCGTCGTCGACGCGGACACCGTGCCACAGGTGGGCGCGCTCGAGCGGCTGGCAGCCCTGGCGCTGTCCAGCGGCCGGCCCGTCCAGTCCGCCTACACGATCGCGGTGCGGGATGGCGACGGCAGCGTCGCACGCTTCTCGGCCGCGGCCTTCTACGTCAAGAATGCGGTCCGCCAGCTCGGCGCGGCGCGGATCGGGGCGCCGTCGGTGCTGACCGGATCGGGCATGGCCTTTCCCTGGGCGATCTTCGCCGGCCTGCCGCTCGCCACCGGCCATGTCGCCGAGGATCTTATGCTGGGCGTCGAGTCGAGCCTGGATGGCCATGCGCCCCTGTTCGAGCCGCATGCGGCCGTGCTGGGCACCGCCAGCTCGGACAAGGGAACCGCAGTCCAGCGCCGGCGCTGGGAATCGGGCTTTTTCCAGGTTGCATCGGACAGCGCCACAACGTTGCTCGGGCGTGCGGTTCGCGGGCGACTGGCGCTCGGCTGGCTCGGCCTGCACCTGCTGACGCCGCCGTTGATCGCGATGCTGGCACTTGACGGCGCAATGCTGCTGGTGCTCGCCCTGGTCTGGCTGGTCACGGGTGGCGGCGGCGTGGCGCTCGCGGGACTCGGGTCGATGACGCTGATGGCGGTCGCCGGCGTGGCGCTCGCGCTCACGGCGCACCGGCAGCTGGCATTGCTCGGTGGGTGGCGCGACATCCCCCGGTACGTGCTATGGAAGCTCGGCGTGTCGCTCGCTGCGATGGTGCGGCGCGAGAAAAGCTGGATCAGGACCGATCGCGATTAGGTTCGCGTCTTGTTAACCATGACGGATTAATCCCGGCGGTCGACGCTGGTGCAAAGGGTTGAAGACATCGTGAGTCCGTTCACCGATCCTGGCAGTGGCAGCGGTTCGAATGCGCCGATCCAGGATCGTCGCGCCGCGCGCCAACCGGCGATGCTGGAGCTCGCCGGCTTCTTCTCGCGCCTGATCGAGGGTGGCGCGGTGCTTGTCATCGGCCTGCTCGGCATCTTGTTCACCTACTCGCTGTTCCAGCTGCAGCCGGTCGAGGATTATGTCCGTGTCGCCTGGTTGAGCACGATTGCCTACGCGCTCGTCGCCGAACTGACCGGCTGCTACGATGTCGACGCACGCTTTACGCTGCGGCTCGGCTGGACGCGGGTGCTGACCGCCTGGTTGGGCGCGTGCGTGGCGATGCTGACCCTCGCCTTTTTCATGAAGGCGTCCGGCACCTTCTCGCGCGGGTGGACGATATTCTGGTTCGTGACGGTATGCGGCGGATTGATCGTCGTGCGTGGCGGGACGACCGCCATATTGCGCACGGCCAAGCGGCGGGGCGTGTTCAACCAGCGCGTCGCGATCCTCGGCTCGAACGTGCAGGGACGACGGCTCTCGCGCTACATCGCCGAGAACGGCATGTTCACGATCGACCTGGTCGGGTGTTACGACGACCGCGTCGGTGACGACGCGCCGCTGGCGACCTGCCCACATCGCGGCGGCGTGCAGGTGCTGCTCGCGGATATTCGCGCCGGGCGGATCGACCAGGTGATCGTCGCGATGCCCTATGGCGACGATACGGAACTTCAGGCGGTGGTGGCGCAACTGTCGATGTTGCCGGTGCTGATCCGCCTGGCGCCCGACCTGTCGTCGTTCACCATGGCGGGGCAGACGCTGGTGATGCTGGGCGACCTGCCGCTGATGACCTTGTTCGAGCGGCCGATCAGCGGCATCGACCAGATCCTCAAGCGGGTGGAAGACCTGTTCCTCGGTACGCTGATCCTGATCGTCGCCGCACCGTTCCTGGCGATCGTGGCACTGGCGGTGAAGCTCGACAGTCCCGGCCCGGTCTTCTTCCGGCAGGAACGAGAAGGTTTCAACCAACGCAGCTTCCACATCTGGAAGTTCCGGTCGATGCGCACCGACATGCTGGAATACAAGGACATCCAGCAGGCACGGATCGGCGATCCGCGCGTCACGCGCGTCGGCCGCATCATCCGCGCGACCAGCATCGACGAGATTCCGCAGCTGTTCAACGTGGTGATCGGCAACATGTCGCTGGTCGGCCCGCGCCCGCATGCGCCGTCCACCCGAGTCGCCGGTGTCCTGTTCAGTGAAGCGACCCAGCAATATGCCGCCCGCCACCGGGTAAAACCGGGCATGACTGGCTGGGCGCAGGTCAACGGCTGGCGTGGCGAGACCGACACCGACGAGAAGCTGCTGAAGCGAGTCGAATTCGACCTGTTCTATATCGATCACTGGTCGGTGGGGTTCGATCTCTACATCATGGCGCGTACTGTCGCGGCCGTGCTGTTCCCCCGCTCGGCGTATTGATTGGGTCCTGATTGCCGACCTTGTGCGAAGCCGCTCGGTCGCTGTCCCGAATCAGAAAAAAGTGATCGGGTGACCTGTCAAATTACAGGAATTACATCCCAAAATGGGGCACGATGTCGTTAACGCTGCTTTACATTAACCTGAACCCCTGCTTTACGAAGCGCAGGCCGTCCTGCGGCCCGCTTGCGATCATTCGCCTGTTTTTTAAGGGCGTAGGTCGTTCTCGAAGGTGAAACAGGGAGGTTTACCCATGAAGAAGCTTGCTATCACTGCGGCCGTTCTTGCCGCTGCCGTCGCCGCACCGGCCTCGGCTGTTACTGTTGTTGCTACCCAGGGTAGCAACTCGGGCGCGTCGGCGAATTTCTCGCAGACTTTTGCCGGTATGACGAACACCGTGTTCGACTTCAACAGCGGCGAAACCGCCAAAGAGGTTCAGAAGCTGCAGAACGCCGGCTTCACGGTCCAGAGCGGCGGCACCGGTAACAACTCGGTCCAGACCATGTCGGTTCGCGACCAGTATGCAATGCCGGCTCCGAGCGACGGCTCGGCCTTTGCGGTCGTTCAGGCCAGGAGCAACGTCAGCATCTACCGCCAGAGCGGTGGTTACGAGGTTATCAGCCTGTATCTGGGTTCGGTCGACTCGTACAACTCGATCTCGCTACTGAACAATGCTGGCGGCGTCATCGCGAGCTACACCGGTCAGCAGCTGCTAAATTTTGCCACCCCAGCCGGCACGGCCAATGGACAGACCGCCTACCGCGTGACCTTCACGCGCAATGTCGGCGATGCGGCGTTCGCGGGCCTGAACATCGCGTCGTCGGACAACTCGGCCGAGTTCGACAACCTCGTGTTCGCGGTTCCGGAGCCCTCGACCTGGGCGCTGATGCTGGCCGGCTTCGGCATGGTTGGCATGGCGATGCGCTCGCGTCGTCGTCGCACCACGGCCGTTTTCGCCTAATTCTCGGCGACTTCGTCTGAAAAGGACGCCGCGACCTTCGGGTCGCGGCGTTTTTTTTTGCCCTATCTGGGCGTAACGCGATCATAACGCCTGACGGTACACGGCCTTGGCATTGTCCGTACGACTGGCGTAGAAGCCGGGACGGGAGATCGCCATGCAGCTTCGTCCGTCCAGCCCCATGCCGAACGCGGCGAACGTCCAGCGGCGCGAACGGTCGTGGGTCCTAAGCCTGGGCGATCGGCAGTTCTCCTTCACCCGTGTCGATCACAGCGCCTCGTTCGCGACAGGGCACCGCATCGAAGCTGCTACACCGCGCGGCTGGCGGCCGACGGCGATCATCGGCACCATGCTCGGTATCCTCGGCGGCGCGACCTTGGTCGGTCTGGCGGTCAATTCCTCGCGTGCGAGCGCCGGCTATCGCTATGTCGTTACCGTGCCGATCCCGCCGGCCCGTGCGCTCAAGGTGCGGCCGGCAATGGCGGTGGGAGCTCATGCTGCCAAGTTGCGGCCGGCAGCGATCCGGGCGGCGCCAGCCATGGTCAGGGATGACGGCGGGGCGACAGGCACATCTCTCGATTACAGCGTCGGCGACCTCGACTCGGTCGAGACCACGGCGGCGGCAACCAGCATGACTAGCGCGATTCGCGCGGCAATGGCGAGCGGCCACCTGCAACAATGGAATGCGCCCGACGGCAGCGAGCGGGGCTTCGTCGTCGTCGGGCCCGCGGACGGGAGCGGCGGCTGCCGGGCGCTATCGATACTGACGCGCCGCGATGGCGACAATCATGTCGAGCAGCGACGCGAGTGTGCGACTAAGTAGCCTGGGTGCAGCCGCGGAGCTTCGGTCGGTCTGGTCCCAAACGGCGTGGAGCGGCAGGGGCACTCCACGCCGATAGCGTCAGGAGGCGTCGGCCACCGCGTTGAGGATCGCGCGTCCGTAAGCGGTCTTCTTCAACGCCTCGCCCCGCGCGCGGGCCTGGTCCGCGGTGATGAAGCCCTGTTCGAACGCGATCTCCTCCAGGCAGGCGACCTGGATGCCCTGGCGGTGTTGGATCGTGCGGACGAATTCCGACGCCTCGAGCAGCGAGTCGTGGGTGCCGGTGTCGAGCCAGGCGTAGCCGCGGCCCATCTGTTCGACGTAAAGGTCACCAGCCTCCATGTAGAGGCGATTGAGATCGGTAATCTCCAGTTCGCCACGGTGCGACGGCTTCAGATCGCGAGCCAGCTGCACGACGCGGTTGTCGTAGAAGTACAGGCCGGTGACAGCGCAGTTCGACTTGGGAGCAGCCGGCTTTTCTTCCAGGCTGATCGCCTTGCCGTCCGCGGCCAGCTCGACCACGCCGTAGCGCTCCGGATCTTCGACCCGGTAGCTGAAGACGGTCGCACCTTCAGTACGGGCGACGGCGCTGGCAAGCAGCTCGGTCAGGTGTGCGCCGAAGAAGATGTTGTCGCCCAGCACCAGCGCCACATTGTCGTCGCCAATGAAGTCTGCGCCGATCGTGAACGCCTGCGCCAGCCCTTCGGGCCGGGGCTGCTCGGCATAGCTGATCGACAGGCCCCAGTTCGATCCGTCCTCGAACATGCGGCGATAATTGTCGATGAACTCCGGCGATGAGATGATGAGGATATCGCGGATACCCGCCAGCATCAGCACCGACAGCGGATAATAGATCATCGGCTTGTCATAGACCGGCAGCAACTGCTTGTTGATCGCCAGCGTCGCCGGATGGAGCCGGGTGCCGGAGCCGCCGGCGAGAATGATGCCCTTCATTTGGGTGCTCCCAGAAGCTCGTCGAGAATATCGCCCAGCGCGGACTGCCAGGGCTGCGGCTTGATGCCATAGTCGCGCTCGATCGCACGGTGGCTGAGCAGCGAGTTAGCGGGACGGACCGCCGGCGTTGGGTAGTCGGCGGTCGCGATCGGCTCGACCGCCGGGGCCGGGCCGCCGCGAGGGGCGGCCTGGCGGAAGATCTCCTCGGCGAAGCCGTGCCAGCTGGTCGGGCCGGCGTTGGAGAAGTGGTAAGTGCCGGCAGGGGCGCTCTCGTCCTCTGCCAGCCGTACCGCCATTTTGGCGAGCGCGGCGGCCAGGTCGGCGGCGCTGGTCGGGCTGCCATGCTGGTCGGCGACGACGCGCAAATTCGGGCGGTCGGTGCCGACCCGCAGCATCGTCTTCACGAAATTATTGCCGTGGGCACTCACGACCCAGGCGGTGCGGACGATGGCGTGGCGTGCGCCCGAGGTGCGCACCGCCAGCTCGCCGCCCAGCTTCGATGCGCCATAGACGCCGAGCGGCGCAACCGGATCGTCGACCTCCCATGCGCCTTCGCGATTTCCGGGAAAGACATAGTCGGTCGAGACATGGACGATGGGAATGCCCTTTGCCTTCGCCGCAGCGGCCAGCGCGGCGGGTGCGAGGGCATTGACCTGCCACGCGGTCACCACGTCGTCCTCGGCCTTGTCGACCGCGGTATAAGCACCGGCGGAGATGATGGCTGCCCAGTCGCGCTCCGCCACCTTGGTAGCGATTGCCGCGGGATCGGTCAGGTCCAGATCGGCGCGGGTCAGCGCCACCGCCTCCCACCCGTCCGGCCAGGCGAGGCGGGCGAGTTCGGTGCCGACCTGCCCCGTTCCTCCGGTGACGAGAACCCGCTTCATCAGGCGGCGAGCCCGCGCCGCTGTGCCGCGCCGCGCTCTTCGACGATGGTCCGCCACCAGCCCTCATTGGCGAGGTACCATTTCACCGTCTTGGCGATGCCGGTCTCGAACGTCTCGCGCGGTTCCCAGCCAAGCTCGTCGCGGATGCGGCTGGCGTCGATCGCGTAGCGCTTGTCATGGCCGGGGCGGTCGGCGACATAGCCGATCTGCTCGGCATAAGACTTGCCGTCGGCGCGCGGGCGCTCCTGGTCAAGAATCGCGCAGACCGTCTTCACGACCTCCAGGTTCTGCTTCTCGTTATTGCCGCCGATATTATAGGTGCGGCCGACCTGCCCCTTCTCGAACACCGTCTGAAGCGCACGCGCATGGTCCTCGACGAACAGCCAGTCGCGGACCTGATCGCCCTTGCCGTAGACGGGCAGGGTATCGCCGGCGAGCGCCTTGACGATCATCAGCGGGATCAGCTTTTCGGGGAAATGGTACGGCCCGTAATTGTTCGAGCAATTGGTGATGAGCACCGGCAGGCCATAGGTGTGCCCCCAGGCGGAGACGAGATGGTCGCTCGACGCCTTGGATGCAGAATAGGGCGAGCGCGGGTCGTAAGGCGTCTCCTCGGTGAAGAAGCCGGTTTCGCCCAGCGAGCCGAACACCTCGTCGGTCGAGATATGATGGAAGCGGAACGCGTCCTTGGCCGCGCCCTCCAGCGACTGCCAGTAACGGCGCGCCTCGCTCAGCATGGTGAAGGTGCCGACGATGTTGGTCTGGATGAACGCATCCGGCCCGTCGATCGACCGGTCGACATGACTTTCCGCGGCAAGATGGGTGATGATCTCCGGCCGGAATTCCTCGATTGCCGCACGCACGGCGGCCCCGTCGCAGATGTCGCCCTGGATGAAGCGATAGCGGTTGGAGCTGGCGACCTCCTCGACCGTCGTCAGCGTGCCGGCATAGGTCAGCTTGTCGAAGTTCAGCACCTCGTGCGTGGTGTCGTGGATCAGCTGGCGGACCAGAGCCGAGCCGATGAAGCCGGCACCACCGGTGAGCAGGATACGCATCGTGGGTTTGTCCTCAGGCGAGGGGCGCCAACGGGGCGCCGTCATAGGGGAAGGGGCTGTCGAAGTCGGCGAGCGCGGGCAGCACCGCGTCCTTGCCGGAGAGTTCGGGCGCCGCGCTGCCCGGCATCGGCCAGTCGATCCCGGCCGAGTCCCAGCGAATGCCGCCGTCGCTCTCGGGCGCATAGAGCGACGTCACCTTGTAGGTGACCTCGCAATCGTCCTCCAGCGTCAGGAAGCCATGGGCGAAGCCGACCGGCACGAACAGCTGGTGGCCGTTCTCCGCCGTCAGCTCCGCACCGACATATCGACCATAGGTCGGCGAGCCGCGACGGACATCGACCGCCACGTCGAAGATGCGGCCGCGGATGCAGCGGACCAGCTTGTCCTGGCCGTGCGGCGGGGTCTGGAAATGCAGGCCGCGCAAGGTGAAGCGCGGCACCGACAGCGAGTGATTGTCCTGCACGAAGCGCTGGGTGATCCCGCGCGCGTGGAACGTCGCCTCGTTATAGACTTCGGTGAACCATCCGCGCGCATCGCCGAAGCGGCGTGGGGCGATCAGAACGGGGGTCGTGACGGTCATGGCGGCGTCATCCCCTAATCGGCAGGGTTAAACAAGTCGTGATGATCGAGATCATGCTGCACTGCGGCAGCTCACCCCGATCGGAGAAGCGTCAGGCCGGCTCCCGCACCCTGGCATCCTCGAGCGCGTCGAGGAACAGCGCGCACCACCAGAACACATCCTCGCGCCGGACGCCGTCGATCAGCGTCTGCCAGCGACGCACGCGTTCCTCGCGCGGCATGGCGAGCGCGGTGACGATCGCGTCGGCCAGTTCTTCGGCGCTGTACGGGTTGACCAGCACCGCGGCCTTCATCTGTGCTGCCGCGCCGGCGAAGCTCGACAGGATCAGCACCCCCGGATCGGCCGGGTCCTGCGCGGCGACATATTCCTTGGCGACCAGGTTCATGCCGTCGCGCAGCGGCGTCACCAGCGCGACGCGCGCGGCACGGTAGATCCCGGCGAGCTGCGGGCGGGGATAACCCTGGTTGACGTAGCGGATCGGCGTCCAGTCCATGTCCGCGAACTCGCCGTTGATCCGCCCGGACAGCGCATCGAGATCGGCGCGGATCTCCTGATAGGTGTTCACCTTCTCGCGGCTCGGCGGCGCGATCTGGAGGAGATAGACCAGCCCGCGCCGGTCGGGCTGGTTCTGGAGGAAGCGCTCATAGCCCAGGAACCGCTCGCGCAGGCCCTTGGAATAGTCGAGCCGGTCGACACCGACGATCAGGCTGCGCCCGGTCGACGACATGTACATCCGCTCCTTGGTGAAGCGTGCCTCGTCGGACAGGGTGGTCGCCTCGAACTCGGCGGTGTCGATGCCGATCGGGGCGACGATGGCGCGGACGGTACGGCCATTCGCGGTGACCGTGTCGTTCGGTCCCAGCGATCCGCCCATCATGTCGACGACGTACCGACGGAAACTGTCGAGCCAGTCCTCGGTATGGAAGCCGATCACGTCATAGGCGAACAGCGACTCGACCAGTTGAGCGTGACTGGGCAACGAGACCAGCAACCGCGACGGTGGCCAGGGCGTGTGCAGGAAGAAGCCCAGCCGGTTGCGCATGCCGCGATCGCGCAGCTTCTGTCCCAGCGGGATCAGGTGATAGTCGTGGACCCAGACCAGATCGTCGGGCTCGACCAGCGGCAATACCGTGTCGGCGAACCGCTCGTTGACCCGCTTGTACCCGCCGGCGAAGTCGCGCTCGAACTCGGTTAGGTCGATGCGGTAGTGGAATAGCGGCCACAGCGTGCGGTTGGCGTAGCCGTTGTAATATTCGTCAATATCCTGTTCTTCCAGGTCGATCGTCGCGGTGGTGACGCCGTCGCCCTCGGTCCGGTGGATCTCGCCGGTGAAGTGCTCGGTCGTCTCGCCCGACCAGCCGAACCAGATGCCGCCATGCTCGCGCAGCGCCGACAGGAGTGCGACGGCAAGCCCGCCCTGGTTGGCGCTGGCATCCTTGCTGGGCACCGCGACCCGGTTAGAGATAACGACGAGGCGGCTCATGCCGCGCCCTCCGTGCCAGCCTCCGCCGCTGCGAGGACCGCGTCGATCCAGTCGCGCAGCGCCGCGACGTCATCTAGGCGATAGGCGGCGGCCGTGGCGCGGGGCGGGTCGATCAGCACACCGGCGCCGCCCAGCGCCTGGGCCGCCGCAAAGCCGTCCTCGTCGGTCACGTCGTCGCCGAAGAACCAGGGCGTGGTGCCGCGGAGCGCCGCGTCATCCATCAGGGTCGTTATCGCCCGGCCCTTGTCGCCGGGCAGGCGGACCTCGACCATCATCTTGCCGCGATTGGCCTGAAGGCCGAAGCGGTCGGCGACCCGCTCGGCCATCGCCACCGTGTCGGCCTCGCGGTCCGGACATTGGCGATAATGGAGCGTCACGCCGAGCGACTTCGCCTCGAACAGCAGCCCTTCCAGATCGGCGAAGGCGCGCAGCTCCGCCGCCGCGCTCTCCAGCGCCTCGGACCGCTGCGGAGTGACGTGGCCGGTCCGCTCGGTGCGCCACTCCGCACCGTGGCTGCCGGCGATCGCGAGGCCGGCGGCATGGTGCCCCATCAGGGTGTCGATCTGCGCGATCGACCGGCCGGTGACGATCGCCACGCGCCCGTTCGTCGCTTTCGCCAGCCGGGCGAGGCGGTCGCGCAGTCGGTCGTCGACGACCACACCGTCCGGCGTCGGTGCCAGCTCTACCAGCGTGCCGTCGAAGTCGAAGAACAGGCTGGCCGTGGCGAGATCGGGATGGGGCGGCGGATCGAGATCGATGACGGGCGACGAAGACATGGCCGATGAACCCGTTACGCCCCCGACCGTTCCGGCGCATGTCTGCGAAACGTGTCTCGGCACGTTTTCAGAACAAATATCAGATCACGCGATACGGCACGGTGTTGCGGGTCAGCGGGTCGACCAGGATGCGCCGGTCCGCCGGGGGGAACGCCCGCTGGTCGCAGTCCGGGCGGGGGCAGAGCCGGCAGGAGATGCCGATCGGCGTCGGTGCCCCTGCGCGGTCGACCGCATCGGCGTAGACGAAGTCGGCGGCGTGGATCGCCTCGCACCCCAGCACCACCGCGTAGCGCCGCGACAGGCGCGTGAAGCGGCCGGACGGCTTCACCAGCCCCTTGGCCATCGAGATATAGCGGACGCCGTCCGGCGTCTCGGCGTGCTGGACGAGGATGCGGTCGGGAATCGCCGCGGCCTCATGGACGTGCCACAGGGGGCAGGCGCCGCCGAACCGCGCGAACTGCAGCCGGGTCGCCGAATGACGCTTGGTGATGTTGCCCGCCATGTCGACGCGGCAGAAATAGAAGGGGATGCCTGCCGCGCCGGGCCGCTGAAGCGTCGACAGGCGGTGGCACGCCTGCTCGAAACTGACGCCGAAGCGGCGCGACAGCAGGTCGATATCGTGCCGCACGGCGCGTGCCGCCGAGCGGAATGCGGCATAGGGCATCAGCAGCGCGCCGGCGGCATAGTTGGCCAGCCCGATCTCCAGCAGGTGCCGCGCGTCGGGTGCGTCAAGGCCAGACGTGGTGACGACATCGGCGATGATCCGGGCGAAGGCGGTGGCGGCGAGGCGGTGCGCGAGCTGAAACCGCCGGCTCTCGGGCGCGAGCGCGCCATTGAGGACCAGCGTGCCGAGGGCGGTGCGGGCAAGGGGAGCGTCGGGATCGGGATCGGTCGCGACGGCGATGTCGTGGGTGCCGAGCGCAGCCTCCAACTCCTCTCCTGCCAGGGGAGGGGGCAGGGCGACGCCCTGACGGAGAGGTGTTGCCGCTTGCGGTGGTCCGCCGGGCACCAGGCCGTGATACCCCTCCAGCTTCGCTGGATCCCGTTTGGGAGAGGAATTGAGCGATGCCGCCAACGCCTCCGCCGCCCGGTCGAGCGGGTCGATGTAATTGCCGGCCGCGTGGAACCAGTCGCGCACTGCCTCCCATGGCAATCGCGCCGAACCTCCCGCGACTAAGGTTTCCTCGGCCAGCGCGAGCCGTTCCTCCGCGGCGCGCTTGGCGGCGTGGAGGGCGATCAGGCGGTCGGCGATCTCCGGCCGCTCCTCCGCCAGCCGGATCGTCGCATCGGCGCCCAGCGGCGCCAGCGCGGGATCGGCCATCGTCTCGTGCAGCGCGGCCAGGCGGCGGGCGTTGCCCTGTCCCTCGATCCCGGCGAGCGCGTGGGGATAATGGCGGGCGAGCGCGGCGGTGACTGCCGCGGTCAGCGGGCGTTCGCCACCTTCCAGCTGCGACAGGTAGCTGACCGACAGGCCCAGTCGCGCCGCCATCGCACGCTGGTTCAGGCCGGCGGCAACACGCAGCGCCCTCAGCTGTTCGCCAGCGTAGAGGCGGGGAGTAGCCATGATGCGGGTGTAATTCGCAAGATGTACCTTCGCAACTTCGCAAGTTCACATTTGCACTGCCGGGACGTGACGGGCAGGAAGCCGCAGCCGTGTCTGTGAGAGGATCTGCCATGTCGTCCACCATCGCAATGCTGGAGACGAAACGTGCGGCCGCCCGCCTGGGTGGTGGCGAGAAGCGGATCGCCGCCCAGCACGCCAAGGGCAAGCTGACCGCGCGCGAGCGGCTGGACGTGCTGCTCGACGAGGACAGTTTCGAGGAACTCGACATGTTCGTCGAGCACAACTGCGTCGATTTTGGCATGGAGACGCAGATCGTCCCCGGCGACGGGGTCGTCACCGGATCGGGGACGATCAATGGCCGGCTGGTGTTCGTGTTCAGCCAGGATTTCACCGTCTTCGGCGGCTCGCTGTCGGAACGGCACGCGGCCAAGATCTGCAAGATCATGGACATGGCGCTGAAGGTCGGCGCGCCCGTCATCGGCCTGAACGACTCGGGCGGCGCGCGCATCCAGGAGGGTGTGGCGAGCCTTGGCGGCTATGCCGAAGTGTTCCAGCGCAATGTGCTGGCATCCGGCGTGGTGCCGCAGCTCAGCCTCATCATGGGGCCGTGCGCGGGCGGCGCGGTCTATTCGCCGGCGATGACCGACTTCATCTTCATGGTGAAGGACTCGAGCTACATGTTCGTCACCGGCCCCGACGTGGTGAAAACGGTGACCAACGAGGTGGTGACGCAGGAGGCGCTGGGCGGCGCCGTGACCCACACCACCAAGACCAGCGTCGCCGACGTGGCGTTCGAGAACGATGTCGAGGCGCTGCTCGCGGCGCGCGACTTCATCGACTTCCTGCCGCTGTCCAACCGCGCCAAGGAAAGTGGGGGCGTGCCGGAGCGGCCGACCGCGGACCCGTGGGACCGGGCCGAGGCGGGGCTCGACACGCTGATCCCGGCGAGCGCCAGCCAGCCCTACGACATGCACGAGCTGATCGCGAAGGTGGTCGACGAGGGCGATTTCTTCGAGGTGCAGCCGGCGCACGCTGCCAACATCCTCTGCGGCTTCGCCCGGATCGAGGGGCGCACGATCGGCATCGTCGCCAACCAGCCGATGGTGCTGGCGGGCGTGCTCGACATCAATTCGTCCAAGAAGGCGGCGCGATTCGTGCGCTTCTGCGACGCGTTCGAGATCCCGATCGTGACCTTCGTCGACGTGCCGGGCTTCCTGCCGGGCACCGCGCAGGAGCATAACGGTATCATCAAGCACGGCGCCAAGCTGCTCTTCGCCTATGCCGAGGCGACCGTGCCGAAGATCACCGTCATCACGCGCAAGGCCTATGGCGGCGCGTACGACGTGATGGCATCCAAGCACCTGCGGGGCGACCTCAACTATGCCTGGCCGACCGCCGAGATCGCGGTGATGGGCGCCAAGGGCGCGGTGGAGATCATCTTCCGGGGCAAGACGCCCGAGGAGATCGCCGAGCGCACCGCGGAATATGAGGCGCGCTTCGCCAACCCGTTCGTGGCAGCGAGCAAGGGCTTCATCGATGAGGTGATCCAGCCCCACTCGACCCGCCGCCGTATCGCGCTCGGGCTACGCAAGCTGCGGGGGAAGAGCCTCGAGAATCCGTGGAAGAAGCATGACAATATCCCGCTGTGATACTGTCGCGCTTCTCTAAAATTTTGCTTGGCGCAGGACTGCTAATAGCAGCATTCGTAATGCTAGCCTACGTCAATGGCAATCTTTTCATATTTTTGGGACCTAAAGGAGAGTACGAATTTGATCGAGGCACAATAAGATATCTCGTTTTTTACAAATGCGTCGATGAAGTCGCCCCCAACATTGATTTGTTTCCAACGGGATCTGGCCGGATACAAGCATCGATTTCAATGATTGAAAAGAAATCTGGAATCGAAATTTCTAATCCACTTGCAGATGTCTGCAGCAGCATTGCAACTGCTTGGGGTGTCGGCGGAGATCCATCGACGTCCAAGATGCATCACGGCGTTGACCTGAAGCCAGATAAATTTGGAAGATTAGGCGTTGTGACTTTCAACAATGTTCTTATGGAGAAATCTCTCGGGGAATATGAGTTTGTTGCCGATGTTCGATCGACTGATTTGGTTCGCAGCAACGAACATGGCAATATTTCTTTGACATTAAACAGATTTATGGACCTACAGACCGCTATTCCGGCAGCGACGTCATCGAGAAATATCTGGATGAACAATAAATATCACTTTAATGATGTCGCGAGAGATAGCTGGTTGTTAGTTCGCTATAGAGATAGTGACGTCTACGAATTGCGAGATTTTTTTAATTCGCTATCCGCGCTGCTAGCGTCTGTTGGATTGAGTCTAGTTACGATCGGTCTGAGCGGCGTATTTCATATTGGACGTATAATGTCTACGTTAAGAGCAGCGGTTGGAAAGGTGTTCCGGAGACCTGAGCAATGACCCTCGGTCGCCTGAACCATGTCGGGATCGCCACGCCCTCGATCGCCGCGTCGATCGAAACCTACCGCACGCTCCTCGGCGCCGAGGCGATCGGGGAGCCGTTCGACCTGCCCGCGCAGGGGGTGAAAGTGTGCTTCATCGACGCGCCCAACACGCAGATCGAGCTGATCGAGCCGTATGACGACGCCTCACCGATCGCCGGCTATCTGCGCAAAAACCCGGCGGGCGGGCAGCATCATGTCTGTTTCGAGGTGCCGGACATCCACGCCGCCGTCGCCGACCTTAAGGCGAAGGGTGCGACGGTATTGGGCGAGCCGCGGATCGGGGCGCACGGCACGCCGATCGTGTTCGTCCACCCGCGCGACATGGGCGGCGTGCTGGTCGAGTTGATGGAAACGCCGAAGGATCATTGATGGCGGAGATCGAACGCAACCTTGGCGAAGATGCAGGCGCGGTTCCGCCTGCGCCCGCGCAGCCGGAACCGACGACGCAGCCGACGCTCGCCGACTGGCAGGCCGCCGCCGCGAAGGAGGTGAAGGGCCGCGACCTGACCTGGCAGACGCCGGAGGGGATCGACGTCAAGCCGCTCTACACCGCCGCCGATGTGACGGCCGATCCCGGCCTGCCCGGTTTCGCGCCATTCACGCGCGGGGTGCGCGCGTCGATGTATGCCGGGCGGCCCTGGACGATCCGGCAATATGCCGGCTTCTCCACCGCGGAGGAATCGAACGCCTTCTACCGCCGCAACCTCGCCGCCGGGCAGAAGGGGCTGTCGGTCGCCTTCGACCTCGCCACGCATCGCGGCTACGACAGCGATCACCCGCGCGTGGTCGGCGATGTCGGCAAGGCGGGTGTGGCGATCGACAGCGTCGAGGACATGAAGATCCTGTTCGACGGCATCCCGCTCGATCAGATGTCGGTCAGCATGACGATGAACGGCGCGGTGATCCCGATCCTCGCCTTCTTCATCGTCGCGGGCGAGGAGCAGGGGGTTGAGCGGCGGCTGCTCGACGGGACCATCCAGAACGACATCCTGAAGGAGTTCATGGTCCGCAATACCTATATCTATCCGCCCGAACCCTCGATGCGGATCATTGCCGACATCATCGCCTATACCTCGGCCGAGATGCCGAAGTTCAACAGCATCTCGATCAGCGGCTATCACATGCAGGAAGCCGGGGCGACACAGGTGCAGGAACTGGCCTTCACCATCGCCGACGGCCGCGAATATGCGCGCGCGGCGATGGCGGCGGGGCTGGACATCGACAAATTCGCCGGGCGGCTGTCGTTCTTCTTCGCGATCGGCATGAACTTCTTCATGGAGGTCGCCAAGCTGCGCGCCGCGCGCGTGCTGTGGCACCGGGTGATGACCGATCTGGGCGCGAAGGACGAGCGCTCGAAGATGTTGCGCACCCACTGCCAGACCTCGGGCGTCAGCCTGCAGGAGCAGGATCCGTACAACAACGTTATCCGTACAACCGTCGAAGCGATGGCCGCGATGCTGGGCGGCACGCAGAGCCTGCACACCAACGCGCTGGACGAGGCGATCGCGCTGCCGACCGACTTCTCCGCTCGCATCGCCCGCAACACCCAGATCGTGTTGCAGGAAGAGACGGGGATGACCAAGGTCGTCGATCCGCTCGGCGGGAGCTATTATGTCGAGGCGCTGACCCAGGCGCTCGTCGACCAGGCCTGGGCGATCATCGAGCGGGTGGAGGGCGAGGGGGGCATGGCCGCCGCGGTCGCCGCCGGCTGGCCCAAGGCGATGATCGAGGAGGCCGCCGCCGCCCGCCAGGCGCGCGTCGACCGGGGCGAGGACGTGATCGTCGGCGTCAACAAATACCGCCTGAAGGATGAGGACCCGATCGACATCCTCGATGTCGACAACCATGCGGTGCGCGAAGCACAGGTCGCGCGATTGAACCGCATCCGTGCGACCCGCGACGAAGCGGCGTGCCAGAAGGCGCTGGCGGCGCTGCGGACGGGGGCTGCGGGCAATGACAACCTCCTCGCCCTCGCAGTCGATTGTGCGCGCGCGCGCGCGTCGCTCGGCGAGATATCCTCGTCGATGGAGATCGCCTTCGGCCGTTATGGCACGCAGCCGACGCCGGTCAGCGGCATCTATGGCGGCGCCTATCAGGACGAGGAGCGCTGGGCGCGGCTGGCGCGCGGGGTCGAGGCGACGGAGCGCCGGCTCGGTCGCCGGCCGCGGATGCTGGTCGCCAAGATGGGACAGGACGGGCATGACCGCGGCGCCAATCTGGTCAGCTCCATGTTCGGCGACCTGGGCTTCGACATCGTCCCCGGCCCGCTGTTCCAGACACCGGCGGAGGCGGCCGCACTGGCGCTGGAGCGGCAGGTCGACATGGTCGGCGCCTCCAGCCTGGCGGCCGGGCACAAGACCTTGATCCCCGAGCTGATCGGCCATCTGAGGGATGCCGGCCGACCCGATATCAAGGTGATCGCCGGCGGGGTGATCCCCGCGCAGGACTATCAGGCGCTGCGCGACGCGGGCGTGCAGGCGATCTTCGGCCCCGGAACCAACTTGATCGCCGCGGCCGAGGAAGTGCTACGGCTGCTCGGCCACAATATGCCACCCGAACAGGACGCCGCAGAATGACCCGCATCGACCCGACCCGCACCGACTGGACCAGGGGGGAGATCGCCGCGCTGTTCGACCTGCCGTTCGACGAGCTGATGTACCAGGCGCAGACCGTTCACCGTGCCCATCACGCGGTCGGCGAGGTGCAGCTGTGCACGCTCCTGTCGATCAAGACCGGTGGCTGTCCGGAGGATTGCGGTTACTGCTCGCAGTCGGTCCATGCCGATAGCGGCGTGAAGGCGACGAAGCTGATGGACGTTCAGGCCGTGCTCCAGCGCGCGGCCGAGGCGAAGGATGCCGGTAGCCAGCGCTTCTGCATGGGTGCGGCGTGGCGCAACCCGAAGGACCGCGACATGGACGCGATCGTCCAGATGGTGGAGGGCGTGCGCGGTATGGGGATGGAAACCTGCATGACGCTGGGCATGCTGACGCCCGATCAGGCGCGGCGGCTGGGCGCGGCGGGGCTGGATTACTACAACCACAATATCGATACCTCGCCCGAGCGGTACGACCAGGTCATCACCACGCGTAGCTTCGGCGAGCGGCTCGATACGCTGGAGCATGTGCGCGCCGCAGGCATCAACGTGTGCTGCGGCGGGATCGTCGGCATGGGTGAGACGCGCGAGGACCGCATCGGCTTCGTCCACGCGCTCGCGACCATGCCGCGCCATCCGGAAAGCGTGCCGGTCAACGCGCTGGTGCCGGTCAAGGGCACGGTGCTGGGCGACATGCTGGCCGACACGCCGCTCGCCAAGATCGACGATATCGAGTTCGTCCGTACCGTCGCGGTGGCGCGCATCGCCATGCCCCTGTCGATGGTCCGCCTGTCCGCTGGCCGCGAGAGCATGTCGGAGGCGACGCAGGCGCTGTGCTTCATGGCGGGCGCGAACTCGATCTTCACCGGCGACAAGCTGCTGACCACCGGCAACCGCGGCGACAGCGCCGACGCCGCGCTGTTCGCGAAGCTGGGGCTGAAGGCGATGGCGGGCGAAGAGCCGATGCGGGCGCAGGTGTGCGAGGCGGCGGAGTGACGTTGTAATCGGACGTAGCGACCAGAAGCCTGCCACCCCGGCCTTCGCCGGGTTGGCAGAAGGATCGAAAGAGGCCTGATGTTCAAGAAAATCCTGGTCGCCAATCGCGGCGAGATCGCGTGCCGGGTGTTCCGGACGGCGAAGAAGATGGGGATCAAGACCGTCGCGGTCTATTCGGACGCCGACGCCCGTGCGCCGCATGTGCGGATGGCGGACGAGACGGTGCGGCTAGGGCCGGCGCCGGCGGCGGAGAGCTATCTGAAGGCCGAGCTGATCCTGCTCGCCGCCAAGGAAACCGGGGCGGACGCGATCCATCCCGGTTACGGCTTCCTGTCGGAGCGGGAGAGTTTCGCGCGCGCCTGTGCCGAGGCCGGCATCGCCTTTATCGGCCCGCCGCCGAACGCGATCGCGGCGATGGGCGACAAGATCGAATCGAAGAAGCTGGCCAAGGCGGCCGGCGTCAACGTCGTCCCCGGCTATCTGGGCGAGATCGCCGACACCGACGAGGCGGTGCGGATCGCGTCCGACATCGGCTATCCGGTGATGATGAAGGCGTCAGCCGGCGGTGGCGGCAAGGGGATGCGGCTCGCCTGGTCCGAGCAGGACGTGCGCGAGGGGTTCGAGGCGACCAAGCGCGAGGGGCTGGCAAGCTTCGGCGACGACCGCGTCTTCATCGAGAAGTTCATCGAGAGCCCGCGGCACATCGAGATCCAGGTGCTGGGCGACCAGCACGGCAACATCGTCTATCTGAACGAGCGCGAATGCTCGGTCCAGCGCCGCCACCAGAAGGTGGTCGAGGAGGCGCCGTCGCCCTTCGTCAGCCCGGCGATGCGCAAGGCGATGGGGGAGCAGGCGGTCGCACTGGCGCAGGCGGTCGGGTATTACAGCGCGGGCACGGTCGAGCTGATCGTGTCGGGCGCGGACACGACCGGGCAGGGCTTCTACTTCCTCGAGATGAACACCCGGCTGCAGGTCGAGCATCCGGTAACCGAGGAGATCACCGGGCTGGATCTGGTCGAGCAGATGATCCGGGTGGCGGCGGGCGAGCCGCTGGCGTTCGGACAGGACGATGTGCGGATCGACGGCTGGTCGATCGAGAACCGCGTCTATGCCGAGGATCCGTATCGCGGGTTCCTGCCGAGCATCGGGCGGCTGGTGCGGTACAGTCCTCCCCGGCACGGGGAGGATCGGCAGGTCCGCACCCGTGTCGACGACGGCGTCGCCGAGGGTGGCGAGGTCAGCATGTTCTATGACCCGATGATCGCCAAGCTCATCACCTGGGCGCCTACGCGCGAGGCGGCGATCGACGCTCAGATCGCGGCGCTCGACGCGTTCGAGATCGAGGGGCCGGGCACCAACCTCGATTTCCTGTCGGCGCTGATGCAGCATCCGCGCTTCCGCGAAGGGGCGCTGACGACCGGCTTCATCGCAGAGGAATATCCGGACGGTTTCCAGGGCGCGCCCGCCGGCGAGGATCTTCGCCGGGCGCTGGCTGCGATCGCCGCCTTCGCCGCGACGGTGCAGGCCGATCGGGCGCGGCGGATCGACGGACAACTCGGCCGTCGCCTGAGACCGCCGGCCGAATGGGTGGTCAGGCTGGACGGGCAGGATCATGCCGTCACCGTCTCGCCCGATGCGATCGGCGTCGATGGCAGCGAGCTGGACCTGTCCGCGGAATATACGCCCGGCGACCGGCTGGTGCGCGCCGAGCTGGGCGGCGAGGAGCTGATCGTGAAGCTCCACCCGGTCCGTGCCGGGTTCCGCCTGACGGCGCGTGGCGCGGCGCATGTCGCGCGGGTGCTGCCGGCGCGGGTCGCGGTCTATGCCCGGCACCTGATCGAGAAGGTGCCGCCCGACCTGTCGCGTTTCCTGATCGCGCCGATGCCGGGGCTGCTGGTGCGGCTGGACGTCGCCGCCGGCGACCGGGTCGAGGCGGGGCAGCCGCTGGCGGTCGTCGAGGCGATGAAGATGGAAAACATCCTGCGCGCAGGCAAGTCGGGCGTCGTGAAGGCGATCGAGGCGCAGGCGGGTGACAGCCTGGCGGTCGATCAGGTGATCCTGGAACTCGAATAGACGCGACAAAATGCGACATAAACGCGCTGGACAGTAACAGGCGCGTTGGCCATCCCAACGGTCATGTCGCGCCTTCGCGTTCTTTCCATCGCTACCGCCGCGCTGCTGGCGGGCTGTTCGGTCGGTCCCGACTATCGCCCAGCCTCGCCCGCCGCGCTCGGTGTGCCGACCGACTGGTCGGTGCCGGTCGCGCCGGCGCGCGAGGACCTGACCCGTTGGTGGAACCGCTTCGACGATCCGGTCCTCGGCCAGCTGGTCGAGCAGTCCGCCACCGCCAACACCGACATCGCCCAGGCCGTCGCGCGCCTGCGCCAGTCGCGTGAGGCGCTGGTGCAGAGCCGTGCCAGCCTATTGCCCACCGTGTCGGGGTCGACCGGATACCAGCGCAACGAGAACCTGCGCGGCGGCGGGCGATCCTTCACGCTGCCCGATGGCACGGTCGTCGATACCGGCGGCGGCGGATCGAACAGCTATACGCTCGGCCTGTCGGCGAGCTGGCAGGTCGGCATCTTCGGCGAGCTGCGCCGCACCGTGGAGGCGAGCCGCGCGCAATATGCCGCCTCCGGCTATGATTATGCCGGCGTGCTCCTGTCGGTGGAGAGCGAGGTCGCGCGCAACTACGTGATCGCCCGCGGGCTTCAGGCCCAGATCGCCAACGCCCGCGCCTCGCTGGGGCTGCAGGACGACAATCTGGAGATCGCCGGCTTCCGTGTGCAGGCGGGCCTCGTCTCGTCGCTGGACAGCGAGCAGGCGCGCAGCCAGCGGGCGCAGACTGCCGCGACCATTCCTTCGCTCGAGCAGCAGTATAACGCGGCCGTGTCGCGACTGGGCGTGCTGACCGGGCAGGCACCGGGTGCGCTCAAGCCGCTGTTGCAGGCGCCGCGCCCGATCCCGAGCGGTCCCGCGACGATCGGCGCCGGCATTCCGGCAGAAGTACTGCGCCAGCGGCCCGATGTGCGCGCGGCGGAGCGGACGCTGGCGGCGGCGACCGCGCAGATCGGCGTGGCCAAGGCGCGGCTCTATCCGGCGCTGGCGATCACCGGCAACATCAACACCAATGCGACCTCGATCACCGGCATCGGCGACGCGATCACCGGCGGGCTGTTCGCCGGGCTGACCCAGGCGATCTTCAACGGTGGCCGGCTGCGCAGTCAGGTGCGCGCGCAGGAAGCCGCGGCAGACGCGGCGCTGGCGGCGTACAAGGGAACGGTGCTGCTGGCGCTGGAGGATGTCGAGAACGCCGTCGTCGCGCTGTCGACCGCACAGGCGCGCCAGCGCGAGTTCGCCATCGCGCTCGACGCCGCCAACAACTCCGCGCTCCTCAGCCGCAGTCAGTACCGCTCGGGCCTGACCGACTTCACTACGCTGAGCCAGCAGGAGGCGACACTGTTGTCCGCCCGCAACGGGCTGGCCCAGGCGCGGTCCGACGCGGCGAGCGCGCAGGTTGCGCTCTACGTCGCGCTCGGCGGCGGCTGGGATGCGACGACCGTTCCCGAGGCGCCGCCGCGCACCCGTGCCGCCGGCACCGATCCCGCACCCGTGCCGGTGCCCGTCACTCCGCAAACAGAGACCCGCTGATGGCCGACCAGAGTACGGACGAGTTTCTGGGCGTGAAGCCCGTGCCGGCCTGGCGGCGCTGGGCCAAATGGGCCGGCGTGCTGGTTGGCGTCGTGCTGCTGGCCCTGCTGGTCGCGCGCTGCATGAAGGGTGACGAGGCGGCGGGCTATGCCACCGCGCCGGTGCGGCGCGGCGACCTGACCGTCAGCGTCGCCGCGACCGGCAAGCTGGCGCCGACCAACCAGGTGACGGTCGGTTCGCAGCTGTCGGGCCTGGTCACCAAGGTGGTGGTCGACGTCAACGACCGGGTCACCGCCGGCCAGCCCTTGGCGCTGATCGATCCGGAGCAGATCGACGACCAGATTCGTGCCAGCCAAGCGCAGCTGAACGCTAATCAGGCGCAGGTCGCGCAGGCACAGGCGACGCTGAGCGAGGCGAACGCCCAGCTGGCGCGGCTCGAAGAGGTCTACAAGCTGTCGAACGGCCGCGTCCCGTCGGCCACCGAGCTGCAGACCGGCCGCGCCAATGCCCAGCGCGCGGTTGCCGGGGTGCGGACGGCGCAGGCGAACGTCGCCGCGGCGCGCGCGCAGCTGGCGCAGAGCCAGACCCAGCGCAGCCGCGCGATCATCCGCTCGCCCGTATCGGGCGTGGTGCTGGCGCGGCAGGTCGATCCCGGCCAGACGGTCGCCGCGTCGTTCAACACGCCGACGCTGTTCGTCATCGCCGAAGACCTGACCAAGATGAAGCTGGAGGTCGCGATCGACGAGGCGGACGTGGGGGAGGTGGAGCTGGGGCAGAAGGCGACCTTCACCGTCGATGCCTTCCCTGGCCGCAGCTTCCCGGCGACGATCACCCGCGTCGATCTGGGGTCCAACCTGACGGTCAGCTCGGCGACCTCCTCGTCGACGACGACCAGCACCACATCGACGACCGGTCAGGTGGTCAGCTATGCCGCCGACCTGACCGTCGCCAACCCCAATGGCCAGCTGCGCCCGGGCATGACCGCGACTGCCGACATCGTGACGTCGGATCGCCGCAACGTGCTGCTGGTTCCCAACGCTGCGCTGCGGTTCAAGCCGACGAGCGGCAGTGCCGCACAGGGCGGTGGCATCGCCGGCTCGCTGACCTTCCGCCCCCGCCGCGACCGGCCGGAGCGGACGGCGACGCTGGCGCGCGGCGCCACCCAGACGGTGTACGTCAAGGGTGCCGATGGCCAGCCGCAGCCGGTGCAGATCACCACCGGCGATACCAACGGCACCGTGACCGAGGTGATCGGCGGCGACCTGAAGCCGGGGCAGGAGGTCATCACCGGCCAGCTGGCCGGCGGCGATCAGGCGGCGGCGTCGAAGGCAGGGGGCCAGCGGCGGCAGCGGAGCGGCGGCGGTGGCCAGTAACCCGGTCGCCGACGCCGGCCCGCCGCTGATCCGGCTGCGCGGCGTCACCAAGGTCTATGGCAGCGGCGCCACCCAGTTCCAGGCGCTGAAGGGCGTAGATCTCGACATTCAGAGCGGCGATTTCGTCGCGGTGATGGGCCCGTCGGGATCGGGCAAGTCGACGACAATGAACATCCTCGGCTGCCTGGACGTACCCTCCGCGGGCGAGTTCCAGTTCCGCGGCCATCATATCGAGCGGCTCGATCGCGATCAGCGTGCGCTGCTGCGGCGGCGCTATCTCGGCTTCGTGTTCCAGGGGTTCAACCTGCTCAGCCGCACGACCGCGCTGGAGAACGTCGAGCTGCCGCTTCTTTACCGCGGCGAGGACAAGAAGCGCCGCCGCGAGCTGGGCATGGCGGCGCTGGAGAAGGTCGGCCTCGACCGCTGGTGGGATCATACCCCGGCCGAGCTGTCGGGCGGGCAGCAGCAGCGCGTGGCGATCGCCCGCGCCATCGTCACCAGCCCCGACGTGCTGCTCGCCGACGAGCCGACCGGCAATCTCGATTCGGAACGCTCGGTCGAGATCATGGAGCTGCTGACCGGCCTGAACCGCGACAGTGGCATCACCGTACTGATGGTGACGCATGAGGGCGAAATGGCCGCGTTCGCGCGGACGGTGGTGCATTTCAAGGACGGACTGGTCGAGCGGATCGAGGCACGGCACAGACAAGGCCAGGCGGTGGAGGCATGACGGCGCCATTTTGTCCCGTCATCCCCGCGAAGGCGGGAATCCAGACGCGCAACGCCGCCGATAGAGGCGCGACGCTAACGTCTATGGCTCCCCGACTCTGCGGGGATGACGAGCCTGGAAGGTACGCCTGATGTTCGGCACCACCCTCGTTCTCGCGCTGCGTTCGATTCGCCGGCACCTGCTGCGATCGTTTCTCACCATCCTCGGCATCGTCATCGGTGTCGGTGCGGTGGTGACGATGGTCACGCTGGGCAAGGCGACGACCAGCGCGGTCCAGGCATCGATCTCGGCGCTCGGCACCAACGTGCTCCAGGTCCGCCCTGGGCAGGGCTTCGGTCGCGGTGGCGGCGGTCCGCGTCCGCCCGACTTCAAGGAGGCGGATGTCGAGGCGATCGCCAACCAGATCGCCGGCGTCACTGCGGTCGCTCCGCAGGCGAGTTCCTCGGCGACGGCGATCTACAATGGCGCCAACTGGTCGACGACGATCAACGGCACCACCGACGCCTTCCTGATCGTCCAGCCCTGGCCGCTGGCGGCCGGCCGCTACTGGACGCCCGCGGAAGAGGCGGCTGGCAAGGCGGTCTGCCTGATCGGCAACACCGTCTACCAGAACCTGTTCCGCGGTGGCGACGCGGTGGGCCAGCGCATGCGGCTGGGCAATATCAGCTGCGACGTGATCGGCGTGCTGACGACGCGCGGGCAGGGCGGGTTCGGCGACCAGGACGATGTGGTGGTGATGCCGATCAAGGCGGTGCAGCGCCGCTTCACCGGCAGCCAGGACATCCGGCTGATGCTGGTCGGCGTCGATCAGGCCTATTCGACCCAGACGGTGCAGGCATCGATCACCGACCTGCTGCGCCAGCGCCGCACGATCACGGGCGGCAAGGACGACGATTTCAACATTTTCGACACCAAGCAGATCAGCGATACGCTGACCAGCACGACGACGATGCTGACCCGCATCGTCGCCGCGGTCGCCGCCATCTCGCTGGTGGTCGGCGGGATCGGCATCATGAACATCATGCTGGTGTCGGTGACCGAGCGCACGCGCGAGATTGGCATCCGCCTGGCGATCGGCGCCGTCGCGCGCGAGGTGCTGCTGCAATTCCTGGTCGAGGCGGTGGCGCTGTCATGCCTGGGTGGTGTGATCGGGCTGGCGCTGGCGCAGCTCGTCATCCTGGCGCTGGTGCCGCTGATGCAGGTGCCCTGGACGTTCGACCCGCAGATCAACCTGATCGCCTTCGCCATATCGGCAGTGATCGGGGTGGTGTTCGGCTATTTCCCGGCCCGACGTGCGGCTGCGCTGAATCCAATCGACGCGCTGCGCCACGAATAGGGGCGTGGCGGCGGCGTGGAACCGGACACTACGTCCCCCCTCCCGTGTCCGGTTCCGCAGTTTTTCTTCTGGTGGGCGTGCCGGAAACTGCGGATGGACGGTGGGGGACATAGACGCTGTTTACAGGCGTGGGGGGTGTGTAGGACAGGGTCGATTGTTCGGTGAGGTCCGCTGTTGCCCGAAAGCGGACATTGCCGACCTGCTCTGATATGCTTGCACCATGAGCGAACAGCTAGCCTTCGACGCCCTGATGCATGAGGTCTGTGTGGAGAGGGGTTGGTGCGGTTCCGTAGTCGGAGGTGAGCCGAGCCACGTCACCGACTATCTGCCAGAGAGCGGAGAAGTGACGGCGGACCAGTTCGTCATGTGGCTATTCGCTGCAGATGGCGTCGACCCGAGTGATGATCCGGCGAAGTGGCAGACGCACTATGACGGGCTGCGGGAGGCGTTCCTTCGCCATATGGGTGGCGATCGAGCCGAAGTGGAGCGGCTCAAATGGAACGGCAGCTAGCCACCATTTCTGGTCGTGCCGGGCTCGTCCCGGCATCCACCGCTCCGCATGAATAGAGTATGATCCACTCGGATTGAACCAGCGACTTTGTCTCCCCGGCGAAGGCCGGGGCCCAGTTAGGAAAGCCGTCGTGACGACGTGCAACGCACTTCCTCGACATCCTCCCAACTGGACCCCGGCCTTCGCCGGGGAGGTGTTTCCGTTTCAGTGAATCACACTCTAGCAGCCTGTGCGTGAGCGGTGCCGTGGATGCCGGGACAGGCCCGGCATAACGGAGTGAGTAGGGTGGGTGTCTGGCCGGGGGGGGGGCGCTGCGCCCGCTCCCGTCCGATCAGGCCGCGATGGCGTAGGGCTTGATCTCGCCGGCCAGGTACAGGTTGCGGGCCTTGGCGCGGCTCAGCTTGCCCGAGCTGGTGCGGGGCAGGGTGCGCGGTGGGATCAGCTCGATCACGCAGTTCATGCCGGTGACCGAGCGGACGCGCTCGCGGATCGCGTCGCGCAGGCGGGTGCGCTCCGCGTCGTCGCTGCTGCGGCACTGGACGAGTACCGCCGGCGTCTCCTCGCCGCCGGGTGTCGTGATGGCGAAGGCGGCGATGTCGCCCGCCTTGAAGCCGGGCAGCTGCTCGACCGCCCACTCGATATCCTGCGGCCAGTGATTGCGGCCGTTGACGATAATCATGTCCTTGGCACGGCCGACGATGTAGATGTAGCCGTCCGACATGTAGCCCATGTCCCCGGTGTCGAGCCAATTTGCTCCGGCGGAATCGGCGGCCATGCACGCCTCGGTCGCGGCGTCGTCGCGGAAATAGCCGACCATCACCGACGGACCGCTGCACCAGATCTTGCCGATCGCACGCTCAGGCAGGGGAGTGCCGTCTTCCTCGCGCACTTCGACCTTCATGTCGCGCACCGGCTTGCCGCAATTGACGATCGCGCGGAACCGCTGCGGACGATGCCCCTCATGGTCGCCGCCCGACAGTTCGGTTTCCTCGACCAGCTCGACCCGGATGCCTTCGCCCGGCGGCATGATCGATACCGCCAGCGTCGCCTCTGCCAAGCCATAGCTGGGCAGGAAGGCGCTCGCCTTGAACCCGGCATCGGCAAAGGCGTCGACGAAGCCCTGCATCACGTCCGGCCGGATCATGTCGGCGCCGTTCCCCGCGACCCGCCAGCGCGACAGGTCGAACCGGTCGGACGCGCGGGTCTGCGATGACATACGCCGCGCGCAGATATCGTAGCCGAAGGTTGGCGAGTAGGAGAGCGTGGTCCCCTCGTGCCGGCTGATGAGATCGAGCCAGGCGAGCGGCCGACGCGCGAAATCCTCGGTCTTCAGATAGTCGGTCGAAACCTGGTTGGCGACCGGCGACAGGAAGCAGCCGACCAGCCCCATGTCGTGATACCAGGGCAGCCAGGAGACGCAGCGATCGCTGTCCTGGATTGCCATGCCATGGCTGTGCGCGGCCAGGTTGTTGAGCAGCTGGCCGTGGGTGATCGCGACGCCATGAGGGAAGCGGGTCGAGCCGCTGGAATATTGCAGATAGGCGATGTCGTCGCTGTCCGCGGCCGGCAGCACCGCCTCGGGTGCGTCGCGCGTCGCAAGCTCGGCCCAGTCGATGCCTGCAACACCGGCCAGCGTCGCTGCCTCGCCCGCCATGGTGGCGAGTTCGGGCGGGAAGATCAGCATGCGCGGGTCGCAGCTGGCGAGCTGGACACGCAGCTGGTCGATATAGGAGTCGCGGCCCCCGAACGATGTCGGCAGCGGCAGCGGCACCGGCCAGGCGCCGGCATAGACCACGCCGAAGAACAGCGCGGCGAACTCGGCCGACGTCTCGGCGACCAGCGCGATCCGGTCCTGCGGGCGCACGCCTGCGGCAATCAGCCGGCGGGCGGCGACCAGCGCATCCGCGCGCAGCTCCGCGAACGGATAGGGGCGCAGCAGCGAGCCGCGGGCATCATGGAAATTCAGACCGCGTTGACCATCGGCGGCATAGTCCAGCGCCTCGCCCAGCGTCGTGAAGTCGGCGAAGCGGCGTGGCAGCGCGTCCCCGGTGGGGGTGGGGGCGAGCACGGCCGGAGCGGTGGTGTCGGTCGTCATCGTCGGTGCCTTCAATTACGTCTGCACGGGCAACGCGAACGTGCCCGCTTTTCCTGTCGGGGGGCAGTGTGGCACAAACATGGCCGATGGCCCAACCGCGCCGCCCTATTCCGCCCCTGGATGCAGCCGCGCTCGACCGGCTGGCGCTGCGCTACGTCGAGCGGTTCGCGACGACACGGGGGAAACTGGCCGACTATCTGCGCCGCAAGGTGCGCGAGCGGGGCTGGGACGGAGCGCCCGCCGATCCCGAGGCGGTGGCGGCGCGGATGGTCGCGCTCGGCTATGTCGACGATCGGGCCTATGCCGAGGCGAAGGCGGCGGCGCTGACCCGGCGCGGACTGGGCGGCGGGCGGGTGGCGGCGGCGCTGCGCCAGGCGCGGGTCGGCGAGGCGGACAGCGAAGCGGTGCGCCCGGTGGTCGAGGAGGGTGCGGTCGACAGCGCGCTGGCCTTTGCCCGGCGCAAGCGGATCGGCCCCTTCGCCGCGACCCCGGCCGACCGGCCGCTGCGCGAGAAGCAGATCGGCGCGATGATCCGCGCCGGCCATTCCTTTGCGCTCGCCCGTACGATCGCCGGTTCGCCGCCGGGAGAGCTTCCCCAATTCGATGACCGTATGACGTCAACTTCTTGCGACGACGCGGAACCATGCTAGTTGTCAGCCGTCAGGGGTGACGGAATGAGGGCGCAGCAGGAGCAGGTGGACGGTACGGCGGTTGAGCCGATGCCGGTCGCCGGTGTCATCAAATGGTTCGACGTGACCCGCGGCTTCGGCTTTGCGGTGGCGGACGACGCATCGGTCGGCGACGTGCTGGTGCACTTCAGCGTGCTGCAGCCGCACGGCCGCCGCAGCCTGCCAGAGGGCGCACGCGTCGAGGCGCTGGTCGTCGAGCGGGGGCGCGGTTACCAGGCGAGCGAGATCGTCGCGATCGACCTGACCGATGCGGTCGCCGAGCCGCCGCCCGTGCGGCCACGCGGCGGCAGTGCCCGGATCGACCCGGTGTCGCTGATCGACACCGCCGGCCCGTTCGAGCCGGTCAGCGTGAAATGGTTCAACCGGCTGAAGGGCTATGGTTTCCTGATCCGCGCGGCGGACGGGTGCGACGTGTTCGTCCATATGGAAACGCTGCGCCGCGCTGGGATCGGCGAGGTCGAGCCCGACGAGCCCCTGCGCGCCCGCGTGGTCGATGGCGGCAAGGGTCCACTCGCCGCGGCGGTCGAGCGTACCCACGGGTGAGGGTGCGGATCGCCGCGCTGCTGCTCGCCTGCATGCTGCCCGGTTGCGGTCGCGGCGATGACGCGCAGCAGGCCGCGGCGGTGCGCGTCGTGCCGGTAACGGTCGAGGGGCCGGGCGGGCGGCATGTCTTTCGGGCCGAAGTCGCGCGGACCGCGGCCGAGCAGGAGCGGGGGCTGATGTACCGCACCGGGCTGGCGCCCGACTTCGGCATGCTCTTCGCGCCCTATCCGCCGGACGGCGGCGCGCCGAAGCTGGCGAGCTTCTGGATGCGCAACACGCCCAGCCCGCTCGACATCCTCTTCATCCGCGCCGACGGCACGATCGCGCGGATCGCCGAGAACGCCATTCCCTTCTCCGACGCTCCGATCCTGTCGGGCGAGCCGGTGGCGGCGGTGCTCGAGGTGCCCGGCGGGCGCACGGCGGAGCTGGGCATTGGTGAGGGCGACCGCGTCCGCTGGGCCAAAGGGGCTGTTGCTGGCGACGCCGCGCCGCGGTAAGCGGGCGGCATGGGCATCAATCGCAATCCTTTCACCTGGTGGAACGGCGCCAGCTGGGGCACCATCTTCTACGGTCTTCGCGGCATGCGGAAGATGGGCGAGGACGCACTCGGCAACGTCTATTACGAGGGTGGCAAGGACACCGCCGGCAATCCGCGCCGCTGGGTGATCTATCAGGGCGCGAACGATGCCAGCCGGGTGCCACCGGCCTGGTTCAGCTGGCTGCACCATCAGGTCGACGACGTGCCCGACCGTGCGCTGCCGCCCGAGCGGCCGTGGCAGAAGCCGGCCGTGCCGAATATGACCGGCACCGCGCTCGCCTATCGCCCGCCCGGCGCGCTGGAAAAGGGCGGCCGCCGCGCCGCCGCGACCGGCGACTATGAAGCGTGGACGCCCGAGGGATGATACGCTGGCTGGCCGCGGTCGTGGTGGCCGCGGCGCTGCTTGCCGGCGGGTGGTTCGGCTATCGCGCGCTGACCGACCGTTCCGCTCCGCCCGCCGCGACGCGGGTCGCGCAGGTCGTGCCCGAGGGCATGCCCGACGATATCGAGACGATCGCGACCGGCACGTCGACCGCGGACCAGGGCACCACGCCGATGGCGCAGCGGGTCGCGGTCCTCGGCCTGCTCAACAAGCGCAACGGCGAGGCGCGGGAACTCACGTTGAAGCCCGGCGCCGCGGTGCGGTACGGCGACGTCGTGGTCAGGCTCTCCGCCTGCGAGAAGACGGCACCCTGGGAGCCGGAGGCGCTGACCGGCGCCTTCGTGCAGGTCGACGTGCGCGGCGCGGATCGCGGCTGGCGGCGGGCGTTCTCGGGCTGGCTGTTCAAGGAGCGGCCGGCGCTCAACGTCGTCGATCACCCGATCTACGATGTGTGGACCAAGAGCTGCACGATGTCCTTTCCGACGACCGATCCGGACACCGAGGCGGTTGCGCGGCCGACGCGGTCGAGTGCGCCGAAATCCGCGACGCCGACACCTGTACCCGCCGACGACGCGTCGCCCAGCGCCGCACCCAGCAATTCCATATAGCGCGCCCGCGGCATCTCGACCGCGCCGAGCGAGGCGAGGTGCGGGGTCTGGAATTGGCAGTCGAGCAGCGTGAACCCGCCGGCCCGCAATCGCGCGACGAGCCAGGCGAGCGCGACCTTCGACGCGTCGGTCGCGCGGCTGACCATGCTCTCGCCGAAGAACGCCCTGCCCAGCGCCAGGCCATAGAGCCCGCCGACCAGCCGATCGCCGTCCCAGCACTCGATCGAATGGGCATAGCCCTTGCGGTGCAGGTCGACGAACACCTGCTCGATGCTGCCGTTGATCCAGGTTTCGGGCCGACCGGCGACGCTTTCTGCACATAGCCGCAGGATCGCGGTGAAATCGCGGTCGGCGGTCACGCGGAACCGGTCGGCGGCGACCGTCCGTCGCAGCGATTTCGACAGTCTGAATCCGTCGAGCGGCAGGATCGCCCGCCGCCGCGGCTCGACCCAGTACACGCCGGCGGCGTCGCGTGCGTCCGCCATTGGGAACACGCCGAGCGTATAGGCGCCGAGCACGATCTGCGGGTCAAGGCGCTCCATCGTCACACGGCAGGGTGACGGCGGCCGGGCGGACTGGCAAGAAAAAAGGCCGGCGGACGATGCCGCCGACCTCGATGGGTGGCCGTGATCGACCGGTCAGTCGTGACAGGTGAGGGCCGGCTTGCCGGCGACGGTTACCGTCACGCTCTTCTCGTCGCCCGTCATGGTCGTGCCGTTCTCGCCGACATAGGGCTTGCCGGCCTCGGGCGCGGTCAGGCGCACCGGCGTCGCGGTCGAGGGGACGCGCACGCTGGCGAGCTTGTCGCCCTGGAAGAAGGTGACGCCGACCAGCGAACCATTGGCGCAGCGCAGCGTCTTGTCGGCGCGAATCGCCGGCGGCAGCTCGACCGGCGCGGCATTCGCCAACTGGTTCTTCATCGGATCGGGGTTGGTTTCGATCACCTCGGGCTGCGACGGCTGCGAGTTGCAGGCGGCGAGCGCCAGGAGCGGGAGGAGCAGGGTGGGGCGCATCTTCATAGCGGTTCCGCGCTTTGCCAATGCCCGCGGCAGCGTCAAGCACGGATATGCCGCAGGCGCGAAAAAGCGGCAGAGCGTTTACCGGATCGCCGGTACCACGTCGGTGCGGCCGAAGTCGTCGCCCTTGAACAGCAGCGGCTCACCCGTCTCCTTCGCCAGCGCATAGGCGAAGCAGTCGCCGAAGTTCAGCCGGGCAGGGTGGCCGGTGCCGATGCCGTAGGTGCGATAGGCGAGCGCGGCGAGATGGGCCTGGGTCGTGGTCACGGGCGCGATCTCGATCCGCCACTCAGCCATCATTCCGGCGAGCGTGGCGTCGTGCATGCCCCGGAAGCGACGGAGCAATACCGCGGCAAGCTCGACCCAAGACCCCGCCGACAGGCGTACGCCGGGTGTCTTGCTCAGAAGCGCGTCGAAGATTGCTGCGTCGGGTTCCTCGATCAGCACGGCGAGTATCGCCGATGTGTCTACGATCACGCGGGCAGCCCATCCTCGTCGTAGATCGAGTCCATGACTTCTTTCAAATTCTGGTGCTTGAGTGTGGGATCCCGACGATGTGCCTCGGCAACCAGTGCCCGGACTGCCGCGCTCCGCCGTTTCACGTCCGCCTCGCGCTCGGCGATGGCCTGCTCCAGCGCGCCGCGGATCGTTTCGGTGATCGAGCGGCCGGTCTTGTCGGCCAGTTCGCGGGCCAGGCGCACCGTTTCCGGGTCCTTGATGTTCAGCTGGACGCCCATCGTTCTACCTCCTGCCGCGAGCTTCTACCACTAGCCCCGCTTGGCGGCAACCAAGCCGGCATCGCTTGGCCGGACGGGGCGGGCGACCTATGTGCCGGATATGCCCATCGTTCCCGACACGCTGTCCCTTATCGGCCATACCCCGCTCGTCCGGCTGAAGGGGCCGAGCGCGGTGGCCGGCGCCGACATCTTCGGCAAGTGCGAGTTTGCCAATCCGGGTGCGTCCGTGAAGGATCGTGCCGCGTTGAGCATCGTGGAGGACGCGGAGGCGCGCGGGCAGTTGCATCCCGGCGGCACGATCGTCGAGGGGACGGCGGGCAATACCGGTATCGGCCTGGCGCTGGTGGCGAACGCCAAGGGCTATCGCACGATCATCGTCATGCCCGAGACGCAGAGCCGCGAGAAGATGGACACGCTGCGCGCGCTGGGGGCGGAGCTGGTGCTGGTGCCGGCCGCGCCCTACGCCAGCCCCTGCCATTTCGTCCACACCTCGCGCCGGATCGCCGAGGAGACGCCGGGCGCGATCTGGGCGAACCAGTTCGACAACATCGCCAACCGCCGCGCCCACATCACCGGTACCGCCGAGGAGATCTGGACGCAGATGGAGGGGCGGATCGACGGCTTCACCTGCGCGGCCGGCACCGGCGGGACGCTCGCCGGGGTCGGCATGGGACTGAAGGCGAAGGACGAGGGCGTGACGATCGCGCTCACCGATCCGCACGGCGCCGCGCTCTACAATTATTACGCGCATGGCGAGCTGAAGGCAGAAGGGTCGTCGGTCGCCGAGGGGATCGGACAGGGGCGGATCACCGCCAATCTGGAGGGCGCGCCGATCGACGCGCAGTTCCGCATCTCCGACGAGGAGGGCTATCACTGGGTCCGGCGGCTGCTCGACGAGGAGGGGCTGTGCCTCGGCCTGTCGTCCGGCATCAACGTCGCCGGCGCGGTCGCCCTGGCGCGGCAACTGGGGACAGGCAGCAGGGTCGCGACGATCCTGTGCGATACCGGCTTCCGCTATCTCTCGACCCTCCACGACCCGGCCTGGCGTGCAGAAAAGGGGCTGGGGCAGGCCGCGGCTTGAGAAATGCGCGGCGAGCGGGTAGATAGGTCGGACAAGATGGATGTCCGGCCGGAACCCTCGCAGCCGATCCAGCGCATCAAGGTCGGCATGATCGGCCTGCTCGCGGTGGTGGTGCTGATCGCGATCGCCAGTGCGATCATTAGCAGCGCCACGCGTGAACGCCCGGTCGCGGGCTCTGCCCAGGCCAATCTGGTCGCCGAGATCGCCGCGACCAACGACAGTGCGGCGATGGGCACCGGCGAACCGCTCGCCGAGATGGGCGTTGCGCCGAGCAGCGCCAATCTACAGGGGCCGGTAGCTCCCGAAAACTGACGGCCGCGATTCGCTTCAGCGGCATTGGCCACCTGATTTCCCGATATACCTCCGTGCGCGCAGCGCCGTCGGACGCGCGAAGGATCCTGCGCCAATCGCGCAACGGCGACATCGTCGACGCGTGTCGACCGTCCTGAACTGGCAAGTAAGCTGCGGCACCTGAGCCGCTTCCGTCCTATTCTGAGACAATCTTGCTTGGACGCTGAATTAGCACCATTTTTGTTCGCTCCCCACGAATGCCGCTCATTTCACCTCCTCCAGCTGTTCAATGGAGCGATCTCCCCTGATTTCCCTAAAAATCCCGTTGCGACCCAAGGATCGCGCTGATACGTACAGGTTAACTCAGGGGCAGAATTCCCGTGGCCGTTGGTGGTCGGAGGGTGGCGATGGCTGCTTTCCGGGTTGGGGAAGTCTTGCCTGCAGAGGGGCGGAGTCGGCGTGTGGACAGGGGGCGATATCAGGGCGATGGCATCGGTCTTGTCGACGACAAGGGCCGCGTTGCCATACCTGCCGCACTCCGCGCGACGCTTGCCGCCAATGCGCCCAAGGCCGATGGCAAGACCGGCGGCACGATCGTGATCGGCGCGCACCAGAAGAACCCCTGCCTGGTTGCCTATGATCCCCTGTACCTCGATATCCTCGCCGCCCAGCTCGACAAGCGCGAGGCGGAGCATGTCGGCCCCGACGGCGAGTTCGACTATAATATCAAGCGCGCCGCCGCCTCGGGAGAGGCGGTGCCGTTCGACGGGTCCGGCCGTTTCATCATGCCCGCCTTTCCGCGTTTCTACGCCGGCATCGGCGAGCACGCCTTCTTCTACGGCGTGCTCGACTATATCGAGATCTGGGACCCGAAGACGCTGATCGAGACGGACGGTATTCCGCGCGTCGTGAAGGCGATGGCGGCATTCCACATGCAGCAGAAGGGGATCGCGCTGTGAGCGACCTCCAGACGCCCGATCCCCGGTTTTCCCCGGACGCGCCTCACATCCCGGTGCTGCTCGCCGAGGTCGCCGCCGGACTGGCGCCGCAGCCCGGCGAGACGATGGTCGATGCCACATTCGGCGCCGGCGGCTACACGCGCGCGCTGCTGGCGACAGGGGCGCGGGTGATCGCGTTCGACCGCGATCCCGACGCGATCCGCGCCGGGCAGGCGGCGGCGATCGACGGGCTGACGCTGGTCCATGCCGACTTCTCCGCGATGGAGGGTGAGCTTGCGCGACTGGGCGCGGTACCTGTCGACGGCGTGACGATGGACATCGGCGTATCGTCGATGCAGCTCGACCAGGCCGGGCGCGGCTTCTCGTTCCAGACGGACGGGCCGCTCGATATGCGGATGAGCCAGGAGGGGCCGAGCGCGGCCGATTTCCTGAACGACGCGGACGAGGCGGAGATCGCCGACGTCATCTATCGTTATGGGGACGAGCCCAAGTCGCGGCGGATCGCCCGCGCGATCGTGGCGGCGCGTCCGCTGACCCGTACTGCGGAGCTGGCGGCGCTGGTCCGCCGCGCGACCGGGCACAAGCCGCACGACAAGAAGGATCCCGCGACCCGCACCTTCCAGGCGATTCGCATCCATGTGAACCGCGAGTTGGGGGAGCTGGCCGATGGCCTGGCGGCGGCGGAGCGGGTGCTGAAGCCCGGCGGGCGGCTGGCGGTGGTGACGTTCCACAGCCTAGAGGACCGGATGGTCAAGCGCTTCCTGCGCGACCGGTCGGGTGCCGCGCCTTCAGCTTCGCGTCATCTGCCGCAGGCGAGTGTTGCGGCGGCGCCCAGTTTTGAACAGGTCGGTCGCGCGATCCGTGCGGGTGAGTCGGAGATCGCGGCGAATCCGCGGGCACGATCGGCGACGCTTCGGGTGGCACGGCGCACCGCCGCCCCGGCGTGGCAGGGCGGGCGGGGGCGAGAGGAGACAGGACGATGACGGCGGCGTATCGGTTGCGGGGGATCGGCTGGTTCGGGGGCTGTGTCGCCGCCGTGCTGGGCTTTTACCTGATCTCGCTCCACGTCGCCGGCGAGCGCAAGAAGCTCGACCTGGTCAACCGCCGCATCGCCGCGGCGGAGCGGGACATTCGCGCGCTGGAGACCGAGTTCGACACGCGCGCCAACCTGGTCCAGCTGGAGAAATGGAACGGCGACACGCTGGCCCTGACCGCGCCGGTCGCCGGCCAGTTCGTCAGCGACGAGGCGGCGCTCGCCTCGCTCGACGTCAATGCGGCACCGTCGGCGAGCGGCGCGGGCGAGATGCGGCAGGCGGCGCTGGTCGTGCCCGCCGGCGTGCCGCAGCCGTCCCCGGCGATGACGCTGGTTGCCGCCAATGCGCCGGTGTCGGCACCCGTCCCCACCGGTCGCGTGACGACGACGGTCAGCATTGCGGCCGCCACGCCCGTCCGCGCGACGCCGGTCGCGGTCGCCCGTGCTGCGGCGGCGGTGGCGAAGGTGCGGCCGGAGGCGGTCGCGCTGCTCGACCGCAAGCTGCTGTCCGATTCGACGCTCGGCGACATCCTGACCGGCGCGCGGACCGAGGCGGGTCACCGCCGTTGACGACCCTGGTCGCCCGTCCGGTCTCGCATCGGGGCACCGTCCAGCAGCGCCACCAGCTGGTGGCGACCGCGCATACGCGCCTGATGATGATGATGCTGGCGTTCGCCGCGGCGGTGCTGCTGGTGATCGCGCGGCTCGGAATGCTGGCGGTGCTGTCGGGGTCCGAGGCAGAGGCGCGTGCCGCGGCGATCGCCGGGCGCGGCGATATCGTCGACCGCAATGGCGCGCCGCTTGCCCGCACCATCGACGCCTGGACGATCGCGGTTCACCCGAAGAAGCTGATCGGCGACCCGATGGAGATCGCCGCCCGCCTCGCCGCGCTGATGCCCGATCGCGGCGACCAGGCCTGGTTCTACCAGCAGCTGACCAAGCCGGTATCCTTCACCTACCTCCAGCGCCGCGCCAGCCCCGCGCTGGTCGAGCAGGTCAACGCGATCGGCGAGCCGGCGCTGGTCTTCGCGCGCGAGACTCAGCGCCTCTATCCGCAGTCGACCATGGCGGCCCACGCGCTCGGCTTCCTGTCGGTCGACGGGCGCGGCATGTCGGGGATGGAGCGGGTACTCGACGAGCGGCTGACCAACCCCGCCACCGCCGGCAAACCCGTCGCCCTGTCGCTCGACACCCGCGTGCAGGCGGCGATGGAGAGCGAGCTTGGCCGCGCCATGCAGACCTTCTCGGCGCGCGGCGCCGGCGGCATCGTCATGGACGTGTCAACTGGCGAGGTGATCGCGATGGTGTCGCTGCCGACCTTCAATCCCAACCGGGTCGGGATGGCGGGCAGCGAGGAGCTGCGCAACATCACCACCCAGAGCGTGTTCGAACTGGGTTCGACCTTCAAGCCGATCACCATGGCGACGGCGATGGAAACGGGCGTTGTCACCTCCTTCGCCCGCCGCTTCGACGCGACCCATCCCTTGCAGGTCGGCGGCTACACCATCCATGACGAGCGCGGCGATCCGAAGCGCTGGCTGAACATGGCCGAGACGCTGATCTATTCCTCCAACATCGCCACGGCGCGCGTCGCCGACGAGGTCGGGCCGGAGCGGATGCAGGCCATGTTCCGCAAGCTGGGCTTCGACACCCGGCCCGACATCGAACTGCGCGAGAAGGGTGGGCCGCTCTGGCCGAAATACTGGGCTCGCACGACGACGATGACCACCGCCTATGGCCATGGCATCGCGGTCACGCCGCTCCACCTCGCCAGCGCCTATGCCACCCTGGTCAATGGCGGCATCTGGCGACCGGCGACCCTGCTGAAGGTCGAACCGGGTCACGCCGCCGCCGGTCGCCGCGTGCTGAGCGAGGCGACGAGCGCGCGGATGCGGCAGATGCTGCGGCTGATCGTGATGCGCGGCACCGGTCGCAAGGGCGACGCCCCCGGCTACCGGGTCGGCGGCAAGACCGGTACGGCAGAGGCGGCGGTGGCCGGCGGGTACGACCGGTCGCGCAACGTCGCCACCTTCGCGGCGGCTTTCCCGATGGACGCGCCGCGCTATGTCGTGCTGGCGATGCTCGACTCGCCGCTGGGGACGAAGGAGACCTACGGGTGGAAGACCGCTGCCTGGAACGCCGCGCCCGTGGTCGGGCGCACAATCTCGCGGGTCGGGGCGATGCTGGGCGTCGTGCCGGACGAGCGGCGCGACATCGACGTCTCGGACATCGTGCCGACCCTATGGGACGACCCGTCCCGCCGACAGCCGACCGGCCAGTGAGCGCGGTGGCATGAGGCTGGGGCAGCTGACCGGCGGTGACGAGGCGGTGGCGGTGACGGGCTTCGCGATCGACCATCGCAAGGTGGCGCCCGGCACGGTCTTCGGCGCCTTTCGCGGCACGCGGGTGAATGGCGAGGATTTCATCGCAGAGGCGGTGCGCGCCGGCGCGGTCGCCGTCGTCGCCGCGCCCGATGCGGTGGTCGAGGGTGCGGTCCACATCGCCGACGACGAGCCGCGTGCCGCCTTTGCTCGCCTTGCCGCACGCTTCTTCGGCCCGTTTCCGGCGACGACGGTCGCGGTGACGGGAACCAACGGCAAGACATCGGTCGTAGAGATGACCCGCCAGCTGTGGCGGATGGCGGGGCACCACGCTGCCTCGATCGGCACGCTGGGCGTCACCACTGCCGACGAGCGGGTGACGACCGGGCTGACCACCCCCGACGTCGTGACCTTTCTGTCCAACGTCGCCGGACTGGCGCGTGAGGGGGTGACGCATCTGGCGTTCGAGGCATCCAGCCACGGCCTGACCCAGTACCGGACCGAGGGGCTGCGCGTCTCGGCCGCCGCCTTCACCAACCTGTCGCGCGATCACCTCGACTATCACGGCGACATGGGCGCGTATCTAACCGCCAAGCTGCGGCTATTCTCCGAGGTGCTGTGTCCGAACGGCACCGCCGTCATCTGGGTCGACGATCCGGAAGCGGGGCGAGTGTTCGACCTGGCCCATGCGCGCGGCAACCGGCTGGTCACGGTCGGCGAGCGCGGCAACACGCTGAGACTGGTCGGCCGCGAGCCGACGCTGCTGGGGCAGGGGCTGGTGATCGAGGCGGAAGGGGCGACGCACCGCGTCCAGCTGCCGCTGATCGGTGCCTATCAGGCGGCCAACGCGCTGGTCGCCGCCGGGCTGGTGATCGCAACTGGTGCCGAGGTCGGGCCGACGCTGGCGGCGCTCGCCCGGTTGCAGCCGGTGCGCGGTCGGCTGGAGCGGGCCGCCATCGCGCCAAGCGGGGCGCCGATCTATGTCGACTACGCCCACACCCCCGATGCGCTGGAGGCGGCGATCGCCGCCCTGAAGCCCCATGCGGGCGGGCGCCTGATCGCGGTGTTCGGTGCCGGTGGGGATCGCGATGCGGGCAAGCGCGAGACGATGGGCCAGGTCGCCGCCGCGCGTGCCGACCGGGTCTACGTCACCGACGACAATCCCCGCCACGAGGACGCCGCGACGATCCGCCGCCAGGTCCTGCGCGGCTGCCCCGAGGCGACCGAGATCGGCGACCGCCGCACCGCCATCGCTACGGCGATCGCCGAGGCTGGCGCGGAGGACATCGTGCTGATCGCCGGCAAGGGCCACGAGCAGGGCCAGATCGTCGGCGACCTGGTGCTGCCGTTCGACGATGTCTCGGTAGCGCGCGAGGTGGCGGCGTGAGGATCGCCACGATCCTCCCCGGCACGGGGAGGGGGACCATGCGCAGCATGGTGGAGGGGGGCCTCCACTTGCGCGGCGCTGCTCGGCGTTCCCCCTCCACCACGCCGCTGCGCGTCGCGGTCCCCCTCCCCGTGCCGGGGAGGATTTAGTGACACTCTGGACCTCCGCTGAGATCGCCGCCGCAACCGGCGGCACCGCCTCGACCGACTTCGCTACGACCGGCGTCGCGTTCGACTCGCGTGAGGTCGGCCCCGGAGACCTGTTCGTCGCCTTGACCGGCGAGAGCACCGACGGTCACCGCTTCCTCGACCAGGCGTTCGCACAAGGGGCGGCGGGAGCGGTCATCTCGGCCGATACGCCGCACCCTCATGTCCGGGTCGCCGACACCTTCGCCGCGCTGGAGGCCATCGCCCGCGCCGCCCGTGCCCGCACCGCCGCGCGGGTGATCGGCGTCACCGGATCGGTCGGCAAGACCAGCGCCAAGGAGGCGCTGTTCGCCTGTCTCGACCGCAGCATGCGCGGGCAGGTGCATCGCTCTGTCAAGAGCTACAACAACCATACCGGCGTACCGCTGTCGCTTGCCCGCATGCCCGCGGAGACGCAGGCGGCGGTGCTGGAGATGGGGATGAACCATTCCGGCGAGCTGGCGCACCTCACGACCTTGGTCCGCCCGCACGTCGCCATTGTGACCGCCATCGCCCCGGCGCATACCGAGTTCTTCCCGGACGAGGCGGCGATCGCCGATGCCAAGGGCGAGATATTTCAGGGGCTGGAGCCGGGCGGCACCGCGATCGTGCCGTTCGACAGCCCCCACCGCGACCGCCTGATCGCCGCGGCCCAGCCCTATGCCGCGCGGGTCGTCACCTTCGGCATGGGCAAGGGTGCCGACGTTCGGGCGATCGAGGCGATGCGGCTCGACAGCGGCGCCAGCTTCGTCACCGCGCGGGTGGGGACGCGCGAGTTGAGCTTCACCCTGTCGCAGCCGGGCGACCATTGGGTGTCGAACGCGCTGGCGGTGCTGGCCGCCGTCGACGCGGTCGGCGCCGATCTGGCGCTCGCCGGACTGGCGCTGGCCGAACTGGGCGGCCTTGTCGGTCGCGGTGCGCGCTTCGAGGCGCCGCTTGCAGGAGGCACGGCGCTGGTGATTGACGAGAGCTATAACGCCAACCCCGCCTCGATGCGCGCGACTCTTGCGGTGCTGGCCAGGGAGCCCGGACGCCACGTCGCGGTCCTGGGCGAAATGCGCGAGCTGGGCGAAGCATCGCCTGCCTATCACGCCGGCCTCGCCGATGCGGTCGAGGCCGCGCGCGTCGAAACGGCCGTGCTGGTCGGCGAAGCGATGATGCCGCTTGCTCAGGCGCTTGCCGGGCGGATGGACATCATGCATGTCGCGGACGCGTCGGCGGCGCTGGACGCCGCGCACGACGTGCTGGCGCCCGGCGACACGGTGCTGGTCAAGGGTTCGAACGGGGTAGGGCTGTCGCGCGTGGTCGCGGGCCTGCGGGGCGCATAGATGCTGTACTGGATCGCCGAGCAGCTGGGTTTCACCGGCGTTCTCAACCTTATCCGCTATCAGTCGTTCCGTACCGGCGCGGCGGTGGCGACGGCGCTGCTGATCGGGCTGGTGATCGGCCCGCGCTTCATCGGCTGGCTGCGCGTCCGCCAGGGCAAGGGTCAGCCGATCCGTGCCGACGGCCCGCAGACGCATCTCGCCAAGCGCGGTACGCCGACGATGGGCGGGCTGATGATCCTAACCGCGATGACGCTGTCGATCCTGATGTGGATGGAGCTGTCGAACCCGTTCGTGTGGGCGTGCCTGTTCGTGACCCTGGGGTTCGGCGCGATCGGCTTCCTCGACGATTACGATAAGGTGCGAAAGGCCACGACTGCCGGCGTGCCCGGGCGGGTGCGGCTGCTGCTGGAATTCATGATTGCCGGCATCGCCGCGTGGATCGTCATGGGGCAGAACGGGTCGGGGCTGTTCCTACCCTTCACCAACCGCATGTATATCGAACTGTGGTATTTCTACCCGCTGTTCGCCGCCTTCACGATCGTCGCGTTCGGCAATGCGGTGAACCTGACCGACGGGCTGGACGGGTTGGCGACGATGCCAGTCATCATCGCCTCGGTCGCGTTCATGGTGATCGTCTATCTGGCCGGCAATGTGAAGTTCGCCGAGTATCTGGGCATCCCGCATGTGCCGGGCGCCGGTGAGCTGGCGATATTCTGCGGCGCGGTGGTCGGCGCTGGCTTCGCCTTCCTGTGGTTCAATGCGCCGCCGGCGGCGGTGTTCATGGGCGACACCGGCAGTCTGGCGCTGGGCGGCGCGCTCGGCACGATCGCGGTCGTCGCGCACCACGAGATCGTGCTCGGCATCATCGGCGGCCTGTTCGTGGTCGAGGCGCTGAGCGTCATCATCCAAGTCTTCTTCTACAAGCGCACCGGCAAGCGCGTGTTCAAGATGGCGCCGATCCACCACCATTTCGAGCAGATGGGCTGGAGCGAGCCGACCGTCGTGATCCGCTTCTGGATCATCGCCTTCGTCCTGGCGCTCGCCGGCCTGTCGACGCTGAAGCTGCGGTGATCGTCGCACAGGTCTGGGCGGGAAAGCGCTATGCTGTGCTGGGGCTGGCGCGTTCCGGCGCGGCAACCGTGCGCGCACTGGTGGCCGGTGGCGCCAGCGTGGTCGCGTGGGACAGCGACGAGGCGAAGCGCAACCAGATCCTCCCCGGCCCGGGGAGGGGGACCAGCGAAGCTGGTGGAGGGGGGGCTCCACGGGCGGATGCGTTTGCGGCGGTCCCCCTCCACCACCAGCCTGAGGCTGGCGGTCCCCCTCCCCGTGCCGGGGAGGATCTTAGTGTCGCGCCCCTCGACGACCTGACGGGATTCGACGCGCTGGTCGTGTCGCCGGGCGTGCCGCTCAACACTCATCCGCTCGCCGCGCAGGCGCGCGCCGCGGGCACTCCCGTCATCGGCGACATCGAGCTGTTCGCGCAGGCCCGTGCCGACCTGCCGCCGCACCGGGTGGTCGGCATTACCGGCACCAACGGCAAGTCGACCACCACCGCGCTGGTCCACCACATCTGCCGCACCGCCGGCCTGCCGACGCTGATGGGCGGCAATATCGGGCTTCCCATTCTCGCGCAGAAGCCGCTGCCGGCGGGCGGCGTCTATGTGCTGGAACTGTCGAGCTACCAGATCGACCTGACCCGGACCCTCGACTGCGATGTCGCGGTGCTGCTGAACGTCACCCCCGATCACCTCGACCGCTATGACGGCTTCGAAGCCTATGCCGCCTCGAAGGCGCGGCTGTTCGACATGCAGTCGGAAAACCATGACGCGGTGATCGGCATCGGCGACGCGCCCTCCGTCGCCATCGCCCGCAGCCTGTCCGCCCGTGCCGAGCATCTGACCAAGATCGCGCCCGGCATCTGCCTCGACCAGCGCCGCTGGCCGTCGCTGCAAGGGCCGCACAACGCGCAGAACGCCCTCGCCGCAATCGCCGTCGCCAAGGCATTGGGGATCGCCGAGGTCGATATCGACCGCGCGCTCGCCAGCTTCGCCGGCCTGCCGCACCGGATGGAGACGATCGCCGTCCGGAGCGGCGTCAGCTTCGTCGACGATTCGAAAGCGACCAATCCCGAGAGCGCCGCTCCCGCGCTCGCCGCCTTCCCGCGCATCCACTGGATCGTCGGCGGCAAGGCGAAGGGCGACGATCTCGACGCCTGCGCCCCCCATTTCGGCCATGTCGTTCGCGCCTACACGATCGGCGAGGCGGGGCCGCGCTTCGGCGCGCTGCTGGCGGAGCACATGCCGGTGGAGGCGGCGGGCACGCTCGACGCGGCCGTCACCGCCGCCGCTGCCGCTGCACGGCCGGGCGAGGTCGTGCTGCTATCGCCGGCCTGCGCCAGCTTCGATCAGTTCCGCGACTATGAAGCGCGCGGTGCCGCGTTTCGCACCGCCGTCGACGCCTTGCCTGAGGGGGACGCCGCATGACCGATGTCGCACGCGGACCAGACGCGAAGGGCCAGCGCGAGCGGCTGATGGCGCAGGTCAAGAAGCGCGGCGGTCGCGGCGATCGCTCGCCGCTCGGCACCTGGTTCTGGGACATCGACCGGATGCTCCTGCTGCTCACCCTGTTCCTGATCGCGATCGGCCTGATCGCGGTGGCGGCGGCCAGCCCCGCGACCGCGGTCCGCTACTCGGGCGACAAGCACAAGATCGCGCCGCTCTATTATTTCTGGCGCCAGCTGATGTGGGTCGGCGTGTCGCTGCCCGTCCTGTTCGGGGTATCGATGCTGCCGGTCGTACAGGCGCGGCGGCTCGCGGTGTCCGGAGCGATCTTCTTCTTCGGACTGCTCGCGCTGACCCCGCTGATCGGAGTGGAGAAGAACGGCGCGAAGCGCTGGCTGGAGTTCGGCATCTCGCAGGTGCAGCCGTCCGAGTTCCTGAAACCGCTGTTCATCGTCACCGTGGCCTGGCTCCTGTCGCTGAAGGCCAAGGATCGCGAGCTGCCGACCGTGCTCATCACCGGCGGGATGACCGGCATGATCGCCGTGGTGCTGATGCTACAGCCTGATTTCGGCCAGACGGTGATCTTCTGCGCGGTGTGGATGGCCCTGCTGATGATCGCGGGCACGCCGATGCGCGTTCTGGTCGGGCTGACCGCGATGGTGCCGGCCGGGCTGGTCGCGGCCTATCTGTTCTACGGCACCGCGCGCGCGCGGATCGACGCCTTCCTGTTTCCCTCGGTTGAGGGGGAGGGGGCGGCCGACCATTTCCAGGTCGATGCCGCGCACCGCACGCTGACTTCGGGCGGCTGGACCGGGACGGGGCCGGGAGCAGGATCGGCGAAATTCGGCCTGCCGGAGGCGCATACCGACTATATCTTCTCGGTCATCGGCGAGGAGTTCGGGCTGATCGCCTGCTCGGTGGTCGCCCTGGTGTTCCTGGCCATCGTCGTGCGTGTGTTCGTCAAGTTGCTGGACGAGCAGGACGAATTCAAGCTGCTCGCCGCCGCCGGCCTCGCCACCCAGTTCGGCGCGCAGGCGCTCGTCTCGATGGCGGTCAACACCGGGCTGGCCCCGTCGAAGGGCATGACCCTGCCCTTCATCAGCTATGGCGGCTCGTCGATGATCGCGCTGTCGATCGGGATGGGCTTGCTCCTGGCCTTCACCCGTCGCAATCCGTTCCTGACGCGGTCACCTTATGTGGTCCGCTGGAGCGGCGAATGAGCAAACATTACGTATTGGCGGCGGGTGGCACGGGCGGACACATGGTTCCCGCCGCCGCCCTCGCCACCGAACTGACGAAGCGCGGGCATCACGTCGCCCTCGTCTCCGACGCGCGCGGCGTACGCTTCCCCGGCCTGTTCGACGGGGTGCAGACCCATGTCCTGCCCGCGGGGCGCTTCGCCGGCGGCCCGCTCGGCTACGCGAAGGCGCTGCGCGAGATGTGGCGCGGCCGGGCGATGGCGCGCGAGCTGTACCGCAATTTCCGTCCCGCCGCCGTGATCGGCTTCGGCGGCTATCCGGCGATGCCGGCGCTGCTGGCGGCGTTTGCCGAGAAGATCCCGACCGCGGTGCACGAGCAGAACGCCGTGCTCGGCCGCGTCAACCGGCTGGTCGCGCGCCGCGTCGACGCGATCGCCACCTCGTACGAGCGGACCGAGCGCCTGCCCGAGAAGCTGATCGCCAAGAGCCATCTCGTCGGTAATCCGGTGCGCGAGGCGGTGCTGGGCCTGCGTGCCAAACCCTATCCGCTCCTGGAGGAGGACGGCATCTTCCGCGTGCTGGTCACCGGCGGCAGCCAGGGGGCAAGCGTACTGAGCGAGGTGGTGCCCGACGGGCTCGCCATGCTGCCGCCGACCTTCCGCCGCCGGCTGCAGGTGACGCATCAGGCGCGGATCGAGGATATCGACGCCGCCCGCGCGCAATATGCCGAGCATCAGATCGCGGCCGAGCTTGCGACCTATCTGCCCGACCTGCCCGAGCAATTGGCCTGGGCGCATCTGGTCATCGCGCGTGCCGGCGCCTCGACCATCGCCGAACTGACCGCGGCGGGGCGGCCGGCGATCCTGGTGCCGCTGCCGTCTGCCACCGACGATCACCAGACCGCCAACGCACGCGAGATGACCGACGCGGGCGGCGCGCGGACGATCGCGCAGAAGAGCTTCACCGCGGTCGAACTGGCCAAGCAAATGCAGAAGCTGGGTCTCGACCCGCAGGCGCTGGAAAATGCCGCCGGTCGCGCCAAGAGCGTCGGTCGCCCCCACGCGGTCGGCGACCTCGCCGACCTGGTCGAGAGCCTCGACGCCCCCCGCGCGCGCCTGCCGGTCGCGGTCCGCCAGCAGAAGGTGGCGTTCGCATGAGGCTGCAATCTCAAATCCTCCCCGGCACGGGGAGGGGGACCGCTCGCGCAGCGAGTGGTGGAGGGGGTTCGCGGCAAACGGCCCGCCTGCCGCACTCCCCCTCCACCACCGCTTCGCGGCGGTCCCCCTCCCCGCAAGCGGGGAGGATCTGATGCGCGGCGTCGCGACCGATATCGGCACGATCCACTTCGTCGGCATCGGCGGGATCGGCATGTCCGGCATCGCCGAGGTGATGAAGAATCTCGGCTACAGCGTGCAGGGCTCCGACGTGGCCGAGGGCTATGTCGTACAGGGGCTGCGCGCCAAGGGCATCCCCGTCGCGATCGGCCACGCCGCGCAGAATATCGGCGATGCGGCGGTGGTGGTCGTCTCGACCGCGATCACCCGCTCCAATCCGGAGGTCGAGGCGGCGCTGGAACGCCGCATTCCCGTCGTCCGCCGGGCGGAAATGCTCGCCGAGCTGATGCGGCTGAAATCGACCGTCGCGGTCGCCGGCACCCATGGCAAGACGACGACGACCAGCATGGTCGCCGCGCTGCTCGACGCGGGCGGGGTCGACCCGACCGTCATCAACGGCGGCATCATCAACAGCTATGGCTCGAACGCCCGGCTCGGTGCGTCGGACTGGATGGTGGTGGAAGCCGACGAGAGCGACGGCAGCTTCCTGCGCCTCGACGGCACGATCGCGGTCGTCACCAACATCGATCCCGAGCATCTCGACCATTATGGCTCGTTCGATGCGGTGAAGGATGCGTTCGTCGAGTTCGTCGAGAACGTGCCCTTCTACGGCGCGGCGATCCTGTGCCTCGACCATCCCGAGGTGCAGAACGTCCTGCCGCGTGTGCGCGACCGCCGCGTCGTCACCTATGGCTTCTCGGCGCAGGCAGACGTGCGCGGCGTCAATGTGACGCCAATTCCTGGCGGCAACCGCTTCGAGTGTCTGGTGCGCAGCCGCGACGGCAGCGTCCGTTCGATCGAGGGGATCGAGCTGCCGATGCCCGGCCGCCACAACGTCCAGAACGCGCTGGCCGCAATCGGCGTCGCGCTGGAACTGGGTATCGATGACGCGACGATCCAGCGCGGGTTCGAGGCATTCGGCGGGGTGAAGCGTCGCTTCACCAAGGTCGGCGAGGTAGCCGGCGCCACGGTGATCGACGATTACGGCCACCATCCGGTCGAGATCCGCGCCGTGCTCGCCGCCGCGCGCGAGGGCGTGCAGGGCAGGGTGATCGCGGTCGTCCAGCCGCACCGCTACTCGCGGCTCGGCAATCTGATGGAGGAGTTCCAGACCGCGTTCAACGACGCCGACCGGGTGCTCGTGACGCCGGTCTATGCGGCGGGCGAGGCGCCGGTCGAGGGGGTCGACGCCGACGCGCTGGTCGCCGGGCTGAAGCGCCGCGGCCACCGCAACGCCGCGATCGTCGCCGATGCCGATGCGCTCGCGGCAGAACTGGCCGCGGACCTGCGCGCGGGCGACATGATCGTCTGCCTGGGCGCGGGCGATATTACGAAATGGGCGGCGGGCCTTGCCGACGCGATCGGCGGCCGGCGATGACCGACTGGTTTAAGGCATCGGTCGATTTCCAGAAGCAGATGCTCGACGCACAGCGCCGCGCACTCGACGTCGGCACGCAGGCGACCAGGGCCGGCGACGCGATGGTCGAGGCGCAGGAGGCGGCGCGCAAGGCGGCCGAGGCGAATCTGGCCGCGTGGCAGGCGTGGACGCGGCTGTGGGGCGTCGGGCCGTGGTGACCATGCCGCCGGTCCGCGGCCGGCTGACCCCGAATGCGCCACTCGCGCCGCTGGTCTGGTTCAAGACCGGCGGTGCGGCCGAGTGGCTGTTCGAGCCTGCCGATGCCGACGACCTGGCCGATTTTCTGCGTGCGCTCGACCCGACGGTGCCGGTCTGGCCGTTGGGGCTGGGGTCGAACCTGATCGTCCGCGACGGTGGCGTGCCGGGCGTGGTCGTGCGGCTGGGCAAGCCCTTCGCGAAGGTCGACCGGCTGGACGCCACCACCCTGTCCTGCGGTGGCGGGGCGAGCGGCATCCTCGTCTCCTCGACCGCGCGCGATGCCGGGATCGGCGGGATCGAGTTCCTGCGGTCGATCCCCGGCACGGTCGGCGGCTTCGTGCGGATGAACGGCGGCGCCTATGGGCGCGAGGTAGCCGACATCCTGCGCCGTGCGACGGTGGTGCTGCGCAGCGGCGAGCGGGTCGAACTGGCGGCGGCCGATCTCGGCTACACCTATCGGCATTCCGCGCTGCCCGACGGCGCGATCGTGATCGACGCGGTGTTCGCCGGCCACCCGGCCGAACCCGCCGCGGTCGGCGCCGAGATGGACCGCATCGCCGCCGAGCGCGAGGCTTCGCAGCCACTGCGATCGAAGACCGGTGGCTCAACCTTCAAGAACCCGGCCGGGCACAAGGCATGGGCGCTGGTCGACGCGGCCGGCTGTCGCGGACTGACCCGCGGCGGCGCACAGGTGTCGGAGAAGCACTGCAACTTCCTGCTCAACCTCGGTTCGGCGACCAGCGCCGATATCGAGGCGCTGGGCGAGGAGGTCCGCGACCGGGTGCGGGCGCAGTCGGGCGTGACGCTGGAGTGGGAAATCCAGCGAGTGGGGTTGGCATGATGATCGCAACCCAGATCCTCCCCGGCACGGGGAGGGGGACCATGCGCAGCATGGTGGAGGGGGATCGCCGCGAACGATCTGCTTGTGGAGGCCCCCCTCCACCCCTCGGCTGGCGCCGAGCGGTCCCCCTCCCCGCGAGCGGGGAGGAGTTTTGATGACGATGCATATCGCGGTTCTGATGGGCGGCTGGTCGGCCGAGCGTCCGGTGTCGCTGCAATCGGGCGCGGGTGTCGCCGATGCGCTCGAATCCCTCGGCCACCGCGTCACCCGCATCGACATGGACCGCGATGTCGCTGCGCGTCTGGCAGGGGCGAAGCCCGACCTGGTGTTCAACGCGCTCCACGGTTCGCCGGGGGAGGATGGCACCGTCCAAGGCCTCATGGACCTGATGGGCCTGCGCTACACCCATTCCGGGCTCGCCACCTCGGTCATCGCGATCGACAAGGTACTGACCAAGCAGGCTTTGGTCCCGCACGGCATCCCGATGCCCGGCGGGCGCATCGTCAAATCCGCCGACCTGTTCCAGCGCGACCCGCTGCCACGCCCCTATGTGCTGAAGCCCGTCAACGAGGGTTCCTCGGTCGGCGTCGCGATCGTGACGGCGGACGGCAATTATGGCGACCCGATCGCGCCCGATGCCAAGGGCCCGTGGCAGGAATTCGACGAGCTGCTCGCCGAGCCCTATATCCGTGGGCGCGAGCTGACGACGGCGGTGCTCGGCAACCGTGCCCTCGGCGTCACCGAGCTGATCCCGAAGAACGGCTGGTATGACTTCGACGCCAAATATACCGATGGCCTGACCGAGCATGTCTGCCCGGCCCGCATCCCCGACGAGATCGCCGACGCGTGCAAGGCGCTGGCGCTGGAGGCGCACCGGCTGCTGGGCTGCAAGGGCACCAGCCGCTCCGACTTCCGCTGGGACGACGAGCGCGGCGTCGACGGGCTGTTCCTGCTCGAGGTGAATACCCAGCCCGGCATGACCGCGCTCAGCCTGGTGCCCGAACAGGGGCGGCATGTCGGCCTTTCCTATGCCCAGCTGGTACAGGCGATCGTCGATGAGGCGATGAAGGACGGTGTGGGATGAGCCGCACGATCAGGCGCGGCGCGCCGCCCAAACGGCCGGCCCCACGACGGCGCCAGCCCGCCAAGAAGGTGTCGATGATCGACCGGCTGGTCACGCGCCTGCCGGTCAGCGAGCAGACGCTGCGCCGCGCCGTCACCTGGACGATCACCGGCGCGGTCGGCGTCGGCGCGGTCGTGGCGGCCGGCTGGCTGGGCGTGCCGGCGATGGTCGGCGCCGCGCTCGCCGAGACGGCGGGGCAGGCCGGGCTGCGCGTCCAGCAGATCGAGATCACCGGGCTGAAGCGGATGGACCGGATGACCGTCTATGCCGTCGCGCTCGACCAGCAGACGCGGGCGATGCCGCTGGTCGATCTGGAGGACGTGCGCCAGAAGCTGCTCCGCTATGGCTGGATCGCCGACGCGCACGTCTCGCGCCGGCTGCCCGACACGCTGCTGATCGACATCGTCGAGCGGACGCCCGCGGCAGTGTGGCAGGATCGCGGCGAACTGACCCTGATCGACGCGTCGGGCGTGCTGCTGGAGCCGGTGCGCGCCGATGCGATCCCCGACCTGCCGCTCATCATCGGGCCGGGCGCCGATCGGCAGGAGGCGAGCTACCAGTCGCTGCTCGCCGCCGCGCCTGCGCTGAAGCCGCGAATCCGCGCCGCGACCTGGATCGGCAATCGCCGCTGGGACCTGACCTTCGACAGCGGCGAGGTGCTCGCCCTGCCGGAGGAGGAGGCGCCGCGCGCGCTGGTTCGCTTTGCGGAATTGGACGGCGCGCGGCCGCTGCTGGGGCGCGGCTGGCTGCGCTTCGACATGCGCGATCCGGCCAAGCTGGTTGCGCGCAAGCCCGGTTTGAATCAGAACCACGCTTTGGCCGAGCCGGCGCAGATCGGCGCTGGCGCGGAACCGGCCACGACTGGCAATGGCGCACCGGGCGAAGGTTGAATATTGGGGCTGAGCGGGCTCTGGGGGACGGAACATGGCAAAGGCTGCACCGGAAGGGCTGATTACCGCACTCGATATCGGGTCATCGAAGGTATCGGCGATGATCGCGAAGAAGGGCGACGGCGGCGAGCTGATCGTGCTGGGCACCGGCCAGCGCGAGAGCCGCGGCGTCAAGCGCGGCTATATCGCCGACATGACCGCGACCGAGGCGGCGGTGCGCGAGGCCGTCGAGCAGGCCGAGCGGATCGCGGGGCTGAACATCGAGAATGTCTGGGTCGGTTTTTCCGCGGGCGGTCTGGTGTCCGACGTCGCCGAGGTCGAGGTGGAACTTGGCGGCCATCAGGTCGAGCAGCAGGATATTGACGCGCTGCTCACCGCCGGGCGCCAGTCGATCGATCCGCAGGGCCGCATGGTGCTCCATGCCCAGCCGGCGCTCTACACGCTCGACGGGCTTACGGGCGTGAAGAAGCCGCTCGGCCTCCATGCCGACAAGCTGGGCGTCCACATCCACGTCGTCGCCGCCGATGGATCGCCGGTGCGCAACCTCGACCTGTGCGTCCGCTCGGCGCATCTGGAGGTGAAGTCGATCATCGCCTCGCCCGTCGCCACCGGCCTCGCCTGCCTGTCCGACGAGGAGCGCGAGCTGGGTGTCGCGCTGGTCGAGATCGGCGCGGGGATCACCAACGTCTCGCTGTTCGCGGGCGGCATGCTGGTCGGGCTGTGCTCGATCCCGACCGGCGCGGCTGATATCACCGACGACATCGCCTCCGCCTTCGGCACCCGGCGCCAGCAGGCGGAGCGGATGAAGTGCTTCCACGGCTCGGCCAATGCGTCCCCGCGCGACAATCACGACATGATCCCGGTGACGCCGATCGCCGCCGAGGACGACGCCCATGCCGGCGTGCAGATCACCAAGGCGCAGCTGATCGGCGTGATCCGCCAGCGGCTGGAGCATCAGATGGGCGAGATCCGCAAGGCGCTGGCACAGCTGCGCTTCGAGGGGCCGGTGGGGCGGCAGGTCGTGCTGACCGGCGGGGGTGCCGAGCTGAAGGGCATCGCCGATTACGCGCAGCAGGCACTGGGCCGCTCGGTCCGGCTCGGCCGGCCGCGCGGGCTGACCGGACTGCCGGAGGCGCATGGCGGACCCGCCTTCGCCACGCTAGCCGGGCTGGCTTTCTATGCGGCCACCGATCCTGTCGACCTGCGCAGCCTGGCACCAGCCGGGCAGACGGTGATGCGGCCGTCGGGCGGCATGGGCCTGTTCCGCAAGCTGATCCAGGCGGCGCGGGCAAATTATTGATCGGGTTACGCGATCGTCGCTGATTTGTGCTGGCGGCGGGCGAATCGTGCGGTAGATAGCGTTAATGATGGGTCCGGCCGGCGTTCTTCGGCCAGAGACGGGCGGAGACTGACGGCGATGAGCATCGAATTTCTGGCCCCCGAGGTCGACGAGCTGACCCCGCGTATCGCGGTGATCGGCGTCGGCGGTGCGGGCGGCAACGCGATCGCGAACATGATGCGGGCCGACGTGCAGGGCGTCGACTTCCTGGTCGCGAACACCGATGCGCAGGCGCTGAAACAGTCGACGGCGCCCAATCGTATTCAGCTGGGCACCAAGATCACGCAGGGGCTGGGCGCCGGCGCCCGTCCCGAGATCGGCCGCGCCGCGGCCGAGGAGACGATCGACTCGCTCGCCAAGCAGCTCGAGGGTTGCCACATGGTCTTTATCGCCGCCGGCATGGGCGGCGGCACCGGCACCGGCGCCGCGCCTGTCATCGCCAAGGCGGCGCGCGACATGGGCATCCTGACCGTCGGCGTGGTCACCAAGCCCTTCGCGTTCGAGGGCAATCGTCGCTCCAAGGCGGCAGATGGCGGGATCGAGGAACTGCAGAAGTTCGTCGACACGCTGATCGTCATCCCCAACCAGAACCTGTTCCTGATCGCCAATGCGAACACCACCTTCAAGGAGGCGTTCTCGATGGCGGACGAGGTGCTGCAGCAGGGCGTGCGCGGCATCACCGACCTGATGGTCATGCCCGGCCTCATCAACCTCGACTTCGCCGACGTCCGCTCGGTCATGCAGGAGATGGGCAAGGCGATGATGGGCACCGGCGAGGCAAGCGGCGACAACCGCGCGCTGGAGGCGGCGCAGAAGGCAATCGCCAACCCGCTGCTCGACGGCGTGTCGATGCAGGGTGCCAAGGGCGTCATCATCTCGATTACCGGCGGCGACGACATGCGCCTGCTCGAGGTCGACGAGGCGGCGAACCACATCCGCGAGTTGGTCGATCCCGACGCGAACATCATCTGGGGCTCGGCCTTCAATCCCGAGCTTGAGGGCAAGATCCGCGTCTCGGTGGTCGCCACCGGGATCGAGGCGGTCGAGCGGACCATGGCTCCGGCCGCTCCGGCCCCCGCGTCGCAGCCGTTCAGTTTCTCCGGCGCACGCCGCAGCGACGAGACGCCGTCCTTCCGCCCGAGCACCGATCAGGCACCGGCCGCACCCGCACCGCAGGCCGCCGCGCCGGCGCCCGAGCCGGTTGCGGAGACCGCACCGTCGAACGACGAGCTGGTGCTCGGCGCCGACACGATGGTCCCGGCTGCCGACGCTGGCTACCAGCCCGCCGCTGCCGCTGGGACCGCACCGGTCGAGGAACCGACGCGTCGCTGGGTCGCCCCCGGCAGCGAGGCGGCCCCCGCCGACCCCGCGCCCGCACCGCGTGTGAAGCTGGGCGGGACGCTGTTCGAGCGCATGTCCAACGCTGCCCGTGGCGCGCAGCGTGAAGAGGAGAAGCCCGGCGCCGAACCGCTCGACATTCCGCGCTTCCTGCACCGACAGAGCAATTCCTGATCGGATTGGCCGCTGCGCCTTCCGCCGTCATGCCGGGCTTGTTCCGGCATGACGCGGGTCCGCAGCATTCGTCGCTTCCCAACCCCGCTCCGTCGCGCGGGGCGGGGCGATCCACTGTCCGTTCATCCCCTGTCGGTTGTAGCGTCGCACTGATCCCATGACCCATCCGACCCGCCTGACTTCGCTCCTCGCCGCGCTTGCCATGACCGCGCTGCCCATGCCGCTCGCCGCGCAGGCGGTGGTGCAATCGCTGGAGCAGACCGATGCGGACCTGCTTGCCGCGCAGATGCGCCAGCTCGCAACCAATCCGCGCGACGTGACCGCGCTGGTCAGCGCCGGCGACCTGTCGCTGAAACTCGGCGACCTGAGCGGCGCTGCCGCGCTCTACGCCCGCGCCGACAAGATCGACCCGCGCGACGGCCGGGTCAAAGCGGGCATGGCGTCGATCCTGGTTCGCTCCGAACGGCCGGGCGAGGCGCTGCGCCTGTTCCAGCAGGCGGAGCAGGCCGGATTGTCGACGGCCGCCTTCGCTGCTGACCGTGGCCTCGCCTATGACCTGATCGGCCAGCAGGAGCGGGCGCAACGCGACTATCGCACCGCGCTCGGGGCGGCGCGCGCCGACGAGACGGTGCGGCGCTACGCCCTGTCGCTCGGCATTTCCGGGCGGCAGGCGGAAGCGCTCGATCTGCTCGACCCGCTGGTACGGCGGCAGGACCGTGCCGCCTGGCGCGCGCGCGCCTTCATCCTGGCGATGAACGGCGACACGGCAGGCGCCAACAAGATTGCGACGACGATGATGCCCGCGCAGTTGGCGCAAGGGTTGGGGCTTTTCTTCACGCGCCTGCCTGCGCTCTCGCCGGTCGATCGCGCCTTCGCGGTCCATTTCGGCGAGGTCTATCCGACGCCCGAACGAATCGCCGACGCCAAGCTGGTGCCGCCGATGGCCGCGCTGCCGGGCGAGACGCGCCCGCCGGTGCAGGTCGCCGCGGCGACACCCGTGCCCACCGCACGCGAGCAGCGCAGCGCCGCTCGCCGGCGTTCCACCCCGACGCGTGCCACGCCACCGGTCCAGGTCGCGGCAGCACAGGCCACGCCGGTCCGCACGGTTGCCCCCACCGCGGCCCCCGTGGTCACGCCCGCTCCGGTCCGTACCGCGCCCGCCATCGTCATGGCCCCAGCGCGCGAGGTCGTGCAGACGGTGCCCGCCGCCCCGGTCCGCCAGACGCCGCCCGTGACCGTCGCTGCCGTCACCCCGCGACCCGCACCCGCCACCAGCGTTCCGCCGGTCGAATCGAACGCCGCCACCCGGCGGGCCGACGCGGTGCTCGCGCGCATCGTCGCCAGCCTGACCATCCCCGCGTCCGAACTCGGTGTCGGCGAGCCGCAGGGATCGACCGAAGCGATCCCGGCGGCGGTGGCGCGCGCGCCTGCCTCGGCGGCTGGCAAGCGGGTCGTTGCGGGCGCGTCCGAGAAGGAGGCGCGCGACACTGCCGTCCGCCGCGCCGTGGCTGCCAAGCTGACCGGCGACGCGGATGCCGACGATCCAGCGCCCGCGACCACCGCCAAGGGCAAGCGCGGCGTGAAGGCCGTTGCGGCCCTCGAGGAACCGGTCCTCACCCCCGCCCAGAAACGTGCTGCCGACCGCAAGGCCAAGGCGGAGAAACAGGCCGCGGCCGACAAGAAGGCGCTTGCCGACAAGGCGGCGGCCGAGAAGAAGGCGGCACGCGCCAACCCCTCGCGCATCTGGGTTCAGGTCGCCAGCGGTGCGAATGAGAACGACCTGGTCAAGGCGTGGAAGGCCGCGAAGGCGAAATCGCCCGCCTCGTTCGCCGGCAAGTCGGGCTACACCACGCCGCTGCGCGCAACGAACCGGGTCCTGACCGGCCCGTTCAAGACCGATGCCGAGGCGCGCGCGTTCGTCAACACGCTCGCCAAGGAAGGCGTGTCGAGCTACGCGACGACCAGCGAGGCGGGCCAGCCGGTTACGCGTCTGCCCGCCAAGTGAGCGACGCCATGACCGGCCGCGCGCCATGGGCGGCCGATCCGGCGCGCAGTCGCGGTCGCCTGCACGACGAGAATGATGGCGGCGTGCGGGGCCCGCGCGACGCGTTCCAGCGTGATCGCGACCGGGTGATCCACTCGATCAGCTTCCGCCGCCTCCGCCACAAGACCCAGGTATTCATGGCGCCTGACGGGGACCATTTCCGCGTCCGCCTGACCCACAGTATCGAGGTGGCGCAGATCGGCCGCGCGATCGCCCGCGCGCTCGGCCTGAACGAGGACCTGACCGAGGCTCTGTGCCTGGCGCACGATATTGGCCATCCGCCCTTCGGCCATGCGGGTGAGGACGCGTTGAAGGCGGCGCTGGCCGGGCAGGGCGGGTTCGACCACAACGGCCATACCCTGCGCGTGCTGACCGAGATCGAGCGGCCCTATCCGCGCTGGAACGGCCTGAACCTGACCTGGGAGACGCTGGAGGGGCTGGCCAAGCACAATGGCCCGGTCCGCCACCCCGGCTGGGCGCTGGCGGCGGTGGATGCGGAGCGGCCGCTTGACCTGACCGGCTGGTCGTCGCTGGAGGCGCAGGTCGCGGCCATCGCCGACGACATCGCCTATGACAATCACGATATCGACGACGGCCTGCGCGCCGGGCTGCTGACGCTCGACCAGCTGCTGGCCGTGCCGCTGGTCGCGCGGGTGTGGCGCGACGTCGAGGCGCGGCACGGCGGCGTGCCGCGCGACCGGCTTGCCCGCGAGTTGGTTCGCAGTCAGATCGGCGCGATGGTGACCGACCTGATCGCCGAAACCCGCGACCGCATCGCCGGGTCGGGCGTAGCAAGCCCGGACGATGTCCGCGCAGCAGGACGAGCGCTGGTCGGCTTCTCCGACCGGCTCCGCGGCGAGGAGCGCGACCTGAAGCGCTTCATGTACGCCAATCTCTATCATCACCCGGTCCAGCTGGCGGCGGCGGCGGCGGCGCAGCAGGTGGTGTCGGGGCTGTTCGCCGCCTATCGCGCCGATCCGGCGGCGCTCCCGTCCGAATGGGCGGAGCGGCTGCCCATGACCGAGCCCGATCGCAGCCGCCACATCGCCGACTTCATCGCCGGCATGACCGACCGGTATGCGATCGGCCAGTACCGCCAAGTGGTCGGCCCGATCGAGATGCCCGAAGGCTTCTGATCCGTATCCCTGCCCGCCCGCTACGCAACCGGGACGGGCAGGAAACCCGTGAAGATCAGCGGCCGAGCGCAGCGATGCTGCCGGACGCGTCGATCGCGGCGCCCTTCGCCTCGGCGACGCGGAACGTGACCGGCTTGTTGCCCGACCGTCCCGACACGCGGCCATTCTCGACGATCAGGTGGAAGTCCTGGCGGCCGGGCAGGCGCTGCCCGTCGATGACCGTGCGGCCCTCGGCGTCCTGCGACGTCGTATAGGTGTAGGTATAGCCCTCGTGGACGAAGCTCTTCTCGGCTTCGGCGGCACGGGCGCTGGTGCCGATGATCGCCATGGCGCAGAGTGCGGCGGCGCGGCTGAAGATGATGGTGCGCATGATCGTATTCCTCGCTGGGATGGCGTGGCTCGATCAGGTGTCCTCTTTTATGGTGTGGGGCCGGGATAATCGCGGCCTCCGACCGTCACAACTGCAAAGCCGCGGCGTACGATTGCGTCCGATGCAATCCGGCGTCGCACTCCGGGTTTGAGGGGGGCGAGCAGTTCGGCTAGGGCGGGCGCTTTCCAGCTCCGGACGGTTCATGACGCTCTACACTCGCTTTGCCGCGCACATCGATGCCGCGCTCGACACCCTCGCCGACCGTGGCGTGCTGCCGGGCGGGCTCGACCGCCGCAACGTGACGGTTGAGCCGCCGCGCGACGCCTCGCACGGCGATCTGGCGACCAATGCCGCGATGGTGCTGGCCAAGCCGGCGGGCGTGAAGCCGCGCGACCTGGCCGAGGCGCTGGCGGCCGAGCTGGCGGCGCTGCCCGCGGTGGCGCGGGTCGACGTGGCGGGTCCGGGCTTCATCAACATGGTGCTGACCGACGACAGCTGGCGCGAGGAGCTTGCGGCGGTCCACGCGGCCGCCGACGATTACGGCCGCTCGACGGCGGCCACCGGCACCACCGTCAACATCGAATATGTCTCGGCCAATCCGACCGGGCCGATGCACATGGGCCATTGCCGCGGCGCGGTGGTCGGCGACGCGCTCGCCAGCCTGCTGGAGTTCGCCGGGGCCAAGGTGATCCGCGAATATTACGTCAACGATGCCGGCGCGCAGGTCGACGTGCTCGCCCGCTCGGCGCACCTGCGCTATCGCGAGGCGCTGGGCGAGACCGTGGCGATCCCCGAGGGGCTGTACCCCGGCGACTATCTGGTGCCGGTCGGGCAGGCGCTCGCCGCCGAGTTCGGCGACCGCTATGTCGCCGCGCCCGAGGCGGAGTGGCTGGTGCCGTTCCGCACCCGCGCGGTCGCGGCGATGATGGAGCTGATTCGCGCCGACCTCGCCCTGCTCGGCATCCACCACGATATCTTCGCCTCCGAAGCGGAGTTGCAGGCGGCCGGCAAGCCGGAGGCGGCAGAGGCCGAACTGCGCGCCCGCGACCTGGTCTATGACGGCGTGCTGGAAGCGCCCAAGGGTGAGACGCCCGAGGATTGGGAGCCGGTGCAGCTGCCGCTGTTCCGCTCCACCGCGTTCGGCGACGATCAGGACCGGCCGATCCGCAAGTCGAACGGGCAATGGACCTATTTCGGCGCCGACATGGCCTATCACTTCCAGAAGGCGCAGAATGCCGACCAGCTGATCGATATCTGGGGCGCCGACCATGCCGGCACGGTCAAGCGCATCGTCGCCGCCGTCGCTGCGCTGACCGGCGGCACCAAGCGGTTCGACGTCAAGCTGATCCAGATGGTCCGCCTGTTGCGCGGCGGCGAGCCGGTGAAGATGTCGAAGCGTGCCGGCAATTTCGTGACGCTGGCCGACGTGGTGCGCGAGGTCGGCAAGGATGTCGTCCGCTTCACCATGCTGACCCGCCGGGCCGACGCGCAGATGGATTTCGACTTCGCCAAGGTGGTCGAGGCATCGAAGGACAATCCGGTCTTCTACGTCCAGTACGCTCATGCCCGCATCGCCTCGCTCCACCGCCGCGCTGCCGAGGCGGGGATCGAGGCCGGGAGCGAGGGCGGTGAGGCCGACCTGTCCCGTTTGGAGACGGACGAGCTGGCGCTGGTCAAGCTCGCCGCGCAGTTCCCGCGCACGGTCGAGACTGCGGCGGCGACGCGCGAGCCGCATCGGATCGCCTTTTACCTCTATGACTTGGCGGCCGGCTTTCACGCGCTGTGGAATGTCGGCAACGACCGGCCCGATCGCCGCTTCCTGGTGGTCGACGATCCGGCGGCGACGCGCGCACGGCTTTTCCTCGCCGCCGGCATCGGGCAGATCATCCGCAACGGTCTGCGCGTGATGGGTGTCGAGGCCGTGTCGGAGATGAACTGATGCGCGACGAGCGTTACCTGCGCGACGAGGATCGCCTGCCCTGGCTGGAGACGGTCGAGCCCGACGAGGAACCGGAACGCTCCTGGGGGCGGATGATCGCGCTGCTGGTCGTCGGGATGGCGGTCGCGGCCGGGGTGCTGATCGGCGTCGTGACGCTGCGCGGCGGTGGCGAGCGCGCCGGCACCGGTCAGCTGATCCCCGCCGAAGTCGGCCCCTACAAGGTCCGTCCGGAAGAGCCCGGCGGATTGAAGGTAGAGGGCGAGGGCGACACCGCCATCGCCACCAGCGCCGGCAAGGGCGCCGGCGCGGGCGCGATCGACCTGAATGCCGTGCCGGAGGCGCCGGTCGACGCCACCCGCGCACCGTCCGCGACCGCGACCCCGAGCGCCGCCCCCGCGCCCGGGCGCAATGTCGTCGCACAGGTGCCCGAGCGCGGCGGCCGGCTGGTCGCCGCCGCTCCGCTCACCGCCGATCGCCCCGCCGCTGCCGCGGTGCATGGCGGCGGCTCGCTCGTCCAGCTGGGTGCCTATCCCAGCGAGGCGGTGGCCAACGCATCGTGGGACCGCTTTGCCAAGCGCTTTGCCTATCTCGCGCCGCTGACCAAGACGGTGCAGCCGGTCGCGCGCGAGGGCAAGACGCTCTACCGTCTGCGCGTCGATGCCGGCAGCGCGAATCAGGCGGCGGAGCTGTGCGGCCGGCTGCGCGTGGCGGGTGAGGCGTGCTTCGTCGCCGGATAGGGGCGTGACCCCGATCGTCGTCGGTATAGCCGGACCCTTACTGTCTCCTGACGAGCGACGGATGCTGGCTGAGGTCGACCCGGCTGGGGTGATCCTGTTCGCCCGCAACGTCGTCGATCCGCCGCAGTTGCGCGCGCTGACCGCTGCGCTGCGCGCGGCGACGGACCGCGCCGACCTGGCGCTCCTGATCGATCAGGAGGGTGGGCCGGTCGCCCGGCTTCGGCCGCCGCTCTGGCCCGCCTTCCCGGCCGCATCGGTCTTCGCCGACGCCTATGCGCGGGCACCCATGACGGCGATCCAGGCTGCACGGGCCAATGGCGAGGCGCTGGGCCATGTGCTGGCCGCTGCCGGCATCACGATGAACGCGGCACCCGTGCTCGACCTGACCCATGCCGGCGCGGACCCGGTGCTTGCCGACCGCACGTTCGGCAGTGACCCCCTGCAGGTGGCGGCGCTCGGCCGTGCCTGGGTCGAGGGGATGGCCACCGCCGGCGTGGTGGCGATCGTCAAGCATCTGCCCGGCCACGGCCGCGCCACCGTCGATCCCCACCATGCGCTGCCCGTCGTCACCCCGGATGCCGAGGCGCTGGCGGCGGACTTCGCACCCTTTCGCCGGCTGTCCTCGTACGCGGTCGCCGGGATGGTCGGCCATGTCGTCTACGCCGCCTGGGACCCGGAACGCCCGGCCAGTCTGTCGCCGACGGTGATCGGACAGGTCGTCCGCGATACGATCGGCTTCGACGGCCTGCTCCTGTCGGACGACCTTCATATGGGCGCGCTGTCGGGCGGCATGGCGGAGCGCGCCGCGGCGGCGATCGTCGTCGGCTGTGATCTGGCGCTCTGCTGTCATGCCACGCCGACGGACGTGCGGGCGATCGCGGCCCGGCTCGGCCCGATCGCACCCGCCGCCGCCGCCCGGCTCGCACGGGCGACCCCGTCGCGTCCGGACGCTGTCGTCGATCCGGGTGAAGCCATTGCCCGCCGCGATACGTTGCTGTCGGCAAGCAATCTCTCGGTTCGGCTGGCAATGCCCGGCGGGAACGCCTAGATAGCCCTAACCTTCCAGGAGTAAGCGCCATGGGCAGCTTCAGCCCGATCCATCTGCTCGTTCTCGCCGTCGTCGCCATCCTGCTGCTGGGCGGCGGTCGGTTCTCCAATCTGATGGGCGACGTCGCCAAGGGAGTGAAGAACTTCAAGAAGGGCATGGCCGAAGAGGACGACGCGTCCAAGCCCGCCAAGCGCATCGAGGCGCAGACCCGCGCCGAGCCCGCGTTCGACCGCGAGGGCGAGCGCGTTCGCGACGATCGCTGATCCCGTTCCATCCGCACGGGCGCGGCTGAATGTTCAATATCGATTCGAGCGAGCTGCTGCTCGTGGCGTTCGTCGCGCTGGTGGTGATCGGTCCCAAGGACCTGCCCAAGGCCATGCGCGTCGTCGGCTATTGGGTGGGCCGCGCGCGGGGTGTCGCGCGCCAGTTCCGCTCCGGCTTCGACCAGATGGTGCGTGAGGCGGAGCTGGAGGAAATGGAGAAGCGCTGGGCCGCCGAGAACGAGCGGATCATGCGCGAGCATCCCCAGACCGATCCGGCCGAGCCCGATCAGCCGGCAGAGGGCACGCCCGCTGCCGAGCCGGCGGTGCCCGACCATGACGCCACCGCCGAGCCGGTCATGGTCGAGAAGCCGCACGTCACCCCCGCACCCGACACCGCGCCGCACCGGTCGGAAGGGGCGGCCTCGTGAGCGAGATCGACGACAGCAAGGCGCCTTTGCTTGACCATCTGCTCGAACTGCGCCGGCGCCTGCTCTACTGCATCGCCGCTTTGGTCGTCACCTTCGGCATCTCCTTCTACTTTTCCGAAGCGATCTTTGCCTTCCTCGTCCAGCCGCTGCTGCGCGCGGGGCAGGGGACGCTGATCTACACCCAGATCTTCGAGGCGTTCTTCGTCCAGGTGAAGGTCGCCTTCTTCGCGGCGATGATGCTGGCTTTCCCGGTGATCGCCAACCAGCTGTGGCAGTTCGTCGCCCCCGGCCTGTACCGCAAGGAGAAGCGCGCGCTGCTGCCCTTCCTCTTCGCGACGCCTGTCCTGTTCCTGATGGGCGCGGCGATGGCGTACTACATCGCCATCCCGATGGCGCTGCACTTCCTCCTCGGCTTCGACGGCGTGGTCGGCGGGGTGAAGCGCGAGGCGCTGCCCGCGATCGGCAACTACCTCGCCTTCATCATGCAGTTCCTGTTCGGGTTCGGTCTGTCGTTCCTGCTGCCGGTGCTGCTGATGCTGCTGGAACGGGCCGGCATCGTCACGCGCAAGGGGCTGATCGCCGCTCGGCGCTATGCGATCGTCGGCGCCACCGCGGTCGCCGCGGTGCTGACGCCGCCCGACCTGATGAGCCAGGTGCTGCTCGCGGTGCCGCTGATCCTGCTGTATGAGTTCGCGATCATCGGCATCTGGTTCACCGAGCGCAAGCGCGCCCGCGAAGCCGGGACGGAGATCGTCGAGAGCTGAGAAGGGATCGCAGGTGCCGCCCGCGATGGCGACGCTGCGGGGTTCCGAACAGTCCGGCGTGACGATGCGCGTTTGCTCGGTCGGACGCGACGGGACGTATGTAATCGCTGATTCGAGGTGGAACGGAGCAGCGCCACACCAGTGCTCCCGCGAAGGCGGGAGCCCAGTGTTTACCTCCTGCTGCAGGCAGTTACTCTGCTAGAGTGTGATCCACTGAGATTGAACCAGCCACTTTGCCGGGGAGGTGCTTCAGTTTCGGTGGATCGCGCTCCAAGTTACTGGGTTCCCGCCTTCGCGGGAACACGAGGGAAGCGAGCGGCCCAGGCCGCGCCACCTTAGTCCTGCGCGGCAGGGCCGTCGTGCGACACGGGGATCTCGCGCACCGAAGTATCCTGCGCCGCCAGCAGATAGTCGGCGGTGGTCAGGAACGGCAGCGGGTTGACCGCATGGCCGTCGATGCGGACCTCATAATGGAGGTGCGGGCCGGTCGAGCGACCGGTGGAACCCATCAGCGCGATCAGCTGGCCGCGGGTCACGCGGGCGCCGTCGGCAACCAGGATCTTCGACAGGTGGCCGTAACGCGTGGCGATACCCTTGCCGTGATTGACCTCGACCAGGTTGCCGTAACCGCCGCGCCAGCTGGCGTTCGAGACGATGCCGTCGGCCGTGGCATAGATCGGCGTGCCGACTGGACCCGGAATATCGACACCGGCGTGCATCGCGGCGGTGCCGCGGAACGGATCGGAGCGGATGCCGAAATTGCTGGTGAACTTCAGCGAGGCGACCGGCTGGACCGAGGGGATCGAGATCGCACCGCGGCCCAGGCCGCCGTCGAAGCTCTTCCAGGTCTGGAACAGCGTCTTGAATTCCTTGTCGGCGCGCAGGTCGGCGGCGGCCTCGGGCCCCGGAACCGGGATATACTCGCCGCCCTCTGCCGGGGCGGCGGTGTGGCGGGAGCCAGTGCCAGTCTGGGCCCCCGTCTGGGTCGCGGCCAGGGTGGCGACCAGCGCCATCGCCGTAAGCAGTTGCTTGTTCACTCGAACCCCGCACAACATCGCCGGTGTCGCCAAGGGCGATGCCGATCCTGACCATTTCCGTGCTGACCCGCAGCCCCACCGCGCTTCAACGAGGCTGGTGTGACCCGGAAGAGGTTAACGCGGCAATAGGAGCGTAATAGTCTCGCGTCAGACCGGCACGGGCGCGCGCCGAGTCGTTGAACGGAGGCTTTAGCGGCCCGCGAAAGTGCCGTCCGACCAGCATTTGCCAGTGCGGCGCGGGCGAAATGTCGGCGTTTGCACACAGATATCCGAACCAGCGCGTGCCGATCCCGACATGGCGGATCTCGTCGGTGAAGATGCGGTGCAGGATGCGCGCGCTGGGCATGTCGCCGGCCGCCTCGAACCGGGCGACCGTTTCCGGTGTCACGTCGAGCCCGCGCGCTTCCAGTACCATCGGCACGATTGCCATCCTTGCGGCGGCATCGTGGGCGGTGTCCGCCGCCGCCTCCCACAGCCCGGCATGGGCGGGCAGTGCGCCATAGTGCAGGCCGAACGCCCTGAGGCGTCGATCGAGCACCGCGAAGTGCATCGCCTCGTCCGCGCCCACGCCGATCCAGTCGTCGGCGAAGCGACGCGGGAACAGCCCGCCGAATCGCCCGGCGGCGTCGAACGCCAGATCGATCGCGGAGAACTCGATATGCGCCAGCGCGTGGAGCAGCGCCGCACGGCCCCGTTCCGACCCGCCGCGCCCGCGCTTGGGCATGCGGTTGGGCGGCAGCAGCTCGGGCCGGGCGGGCCGCGCCGGTGCGTCGGGCATGACGGCGTCGAACTCGGGTGCCAGCTGCCCGCGCCGCCACGCGCGCGCCACCGCGCGGGCGAGCCGTACCTTGGCGGGCGGGTCGGCGGTCGTCAGCACCGCGCGACACGCCTCACCCAGGGTCGTGGGCAGCGCGATCACAGGACGGCGATCACAGGGCGCGGACGGCGGCCAGCACCGCGTCGACATGGCCGGGCACGCGGACCTTGCGCCACGCCTGCACCAGCTGGCCGTCAGCGCCGAACAGGAACGTCGCCCGCTCGACGCCCATATAGGTGCGGCCATAAAGTTTCTTCTCGCCCCACACGCCGAACGCCTCCGCGGCCGCGTGGTCGGGATCGCTCGCCAGCTCGACCGCCAGTGCGTGCTTGGCGGTGAACTTCGCGTGCGAGGCAGGCGAATCGGGCGAGATGCCGATCACCCGCACGCCGGCCATTGCCAGATCGGGCGCCACGGCGGTGAAGTCTTGCGCCTCGCGCGTGCAGCCCGAGGTGTCGTCCTTGGGATAGAAATAGACGACGAGCGGCCCTGCCATGCCAGCGAGGTCGAGCAGTTGGCCGTCCATGTCGGTGACCTGAGCCTTGGGGATGTGGTCGCCCTGCTTCATCATGCCTCCGTCAGTCGCGCCCAATGCGCCTGCACCTCCTGCCGGGCGGCGTCGGCACCCGCAACCACGCTGTCCCAATCCGCAACGCCGACCGCGGCGGCGATCAGGGCGCGGGTAGCGGGGGCGGGGGGCTCCAGGTCGGGCGCCACCAGCCGCAGCGTCACCAGCAGCCGGGTGAGCAGGTCGTGCGCCGCGCGCAGGCTCGGCGCCACCAGCCCTGCCGCGGCCAGCGCATCGATCGCGCGGCCAAGGTCGGGATCGAAGCCTGTGCGCCCGGTCAGCTGCAGGACATGGACCGCGAATTCCAGGTCGACCAGCCCACCGGACGCCAGCTTCACGTCCAGGCTGCCGCGCGGCGGCTTGTGGCGGGCCATGTCGGCGCGCATCGTTACAGCCTCTGCGACCACGTCGCGCGCCGGCCGGTCGCCACCGAGCACCGCGTCGATGATCGCCTGCGTCGCCCCCCTGGCCGCCGCCGATCCGAAGACCGGCCGGGCGCGGGTCAGCGCCATATGTTCCCAGGTCCAGGCGTCCTGCCGGGCATAGCGGGCGAAGCTGTCGAGCGAGACCGCCAGCGGCCCCTGGGCGCCGGAGGGACGCAGCCGCGTGTCGACCTCGAACAGGGCGCCCGCCGCCGTCGCCACCGAGAGCGCGGCCGTCACCCGGCTCGCCAGCCGGTTATAGTAGAGGGTGGCGCCGAGCGGCTTGGCGCCGTCCGACTCCGCGTCGAAGTCGCCGGTAAAGAGGTAAATCAGGTCGAGGTCGGAGGCATGGGTCAGTGCACCGCCGCCGTATCGACCCAGTGCCAGGATCACCAGCTCGCTGCCCGGCACCTGCCCGTGCACCGCGGCGAACTCGGCGATCGCGGCTTGCGCCAGCACCTCGACCGCCGCGTCGGCGACCCGCGCATAGCCGGCCGCGACGGCGAGCGGATCGGCGCTGCCCGCGACGATCTGCGCGCCGAGTGCGAACCGCGCCTCGCCGACGACGCGGCGGACATGGTCGAGCCGCGCGCCGTAATCGCCCGCATCGCCGCCCAGCATCGCGGCGACCAGCGGTGCGGCGTCGTCGATCGTGTCGAGCGCACTCGCATCGATCAGCCCGTCGATCAGCGCCGGTCGCCGCGCCAGTTCGTCGGCGAGCGGCGGCGCATGGGCGAGCAGGCGGGCGAGCAGCTCGGCCAGCCCCGGCCGCGCCTCCAACAGCCGGAAGATGTTGATCGCGCTGCCCATCCGCTCCAGCATCCGGTCGAGCCGCAGCAGCGCCTGGTCGGGATCGGGCGCCTTGGCCAGCGCCTCGACCAGCACCGGCAGCACCGCCTCCAGCGCCTCGCGCGCCGCCGGGCTGCGCAGCGCCGGATAGCTGCCGCCGCGCCACGCCGCGATCCGCCGGCCCGCCGCCTCTGCATCGAAGCCGCGCGCCGCCAGCGTCTGTTCCAGCGTTTCGGCATCGACCGACAGGGCCGGGCGGCGGCGATCGTCGAGTGCGTCATAGACCGTGCCGACCCGCTCGACATGCGGGCGCAGCATCGCGATCAGCGCCTCGCCGTTCGCCAGCCCGTGCAGCCGCGCTACCGCGTCCAGCGCGTCGCCGGTCGGCAGGCGGTGGGTCTGGCGGTCGTCGATCATCTGCACGCGGTGCTCGACCGTGCGCAGCAGCGTGTAGGCCGCGGCGAGGTCGGTTGCGTCGTCCGCCTCGATCCAGCCGGCGATCGCCAGCTCGGTCAGCGCGTCGCGGGTCGCCGGCGCCCGCAGCACCGCGTCGCGCCCGCCATGGATCAGCTGGTGGATCTGCGCGAAGAACTCCACCTCGCGAATGCCGCCGCGCCCGCGCTTCAGGTCGAAGCCGGGGCCGAGCCGCTGCCCCTGCGCGTGGTGGTCGCGGATGCGCGCGGACAGCGACCGGATCTCTCCCACCGCCCCGAAGTCGAGTGTCCGCCGCCACACGAACGGTCGGATCGCGCCGAGGAAGGATTGGCCGAGCGCGAGATCGCCCGCCGCCGCGCGCGCGCGGATGAAGGCGGCGCGCTCCCACGCCAGCGCCTGGCTCTCGTAATAGGCAATGGCGCCGCCGACCGGCAGCGCGATCGGCGTCGCCTCCGGCGAGGGACGCAGGCGCAGGTCGACGCGCAGGACATAGCCGTCGCCGTCGCGCGCCTGGAGCAGCTCGACCACGCGCCGCGCGATCCGCACCGCCGCCTCTTCCGGCTCTTCACGGGCGCGGCGGGGCAGGGTGGCGGGATCGAACAGCAGGATCGGGTCGATGTCGGACGAGTAGTTCAGCTCGTGCGAGCCCTGCTTGCCGAGCGCGATCGCCGCGAAGCCGCGCGGCTCCTCGCCCGGATAGCGCTCGGCGATCGCGGTGCGGATCGCGGTGTCGAGCGCCAGGTCGGCGAACCGGGTCAGCGCGGCCGTGACCGCGGTCAGGTCGAGCACCCCGGCCAGATCGCCGAGCGCGACGCTCAGTGCCAGCGCGCGGCGCGCACGACGCAGCGCTGTGCCGGTCGGCAGGTCGGGATCGATCCACGCGTCGAGATCGAGCCTGCCGTCGCGCGCCGCGGCGACGATGCCCGGCTCGCGATCGACCAGCATCGCCAGGAACGGCGACCAGCGAACCGCCCGCTCCACCGCATCGTCCAGGCGCCCGGCCTCGTTCATCGTCTCCATCGCCGCAGCGATAGGCGCATCGCCGGGTCAGGCCAACCGTGCGCTACGCGGGCAACGAAAGGAGGGGCGGGACGTTGTAGCCCGCATGATGACGTCTGCATCCCTCTGTATCGACCGTGCGGGTGGCGAGCAGGTCGTGCGCCCGCCGCGGCCCACCGATGCGGTGGGCGAGGCCCTGCGCGGTGCGTTCCCGGCCGGCTCGGGACTGCCGGACGACATGATCGATCTGCTGCGCAAGCTGAACCGGAGCGGCCGGCCCCATTGAGGTAAGTCGGAGCGTCCGATCGCTCCGAACGCAGAATGGTCCGGGCTGTGCCAAGACTTCGCTGGGCGCGAACGACGTTGATAGAGGCTGAAACGCTTCATGCCGGGACGAACCCGGCATGAACGTCGTCGAATAAGGTAGGTTGGCCCGACCGACCTAGCGCCCGCGGCTCAGGTGGTCCACGTCCCCCATGATCGAATCGAGCGCCGACTTGTTCGGATCGACCTCATGGCTCCGCCGTGACGGCAGGGCGCCATCGGTCAGCAGCGCGTCGAGCGCCACGCGTCCGCGCGCCACCCGGCTCTTGATCGTGCCGACCGCGACGTTGCAGATCTCGGCCGCTTCCTCATACGCGAAGCCGCCCGCACCGACCAGGATCAGCGCCTCACGCTGGGGCTGGGGCAGGTGCATCAGCGCGCGCTGCATGTCGCCCAGTTCGACGTGCCGATCCTGGCTGGCGGGAGCCGCGAGGATGCGGTCGGCGACCAGATCGTCCCACTCGCCCTTGAACCGCGCGCGGCGCATCTGCGAGAGGTAGAGGTTGCGCAGGATGATGAAGGTCCAGGCGCGCATGTTGGTGCCGGCCTGGAAGCGCTTGCGCGCAGCCCATGCCTTCAGCAGCGTTTCCTGCACCAGATCGTCGGCCAGGTCGCGGCTGCCCGACAGCGAGCGGCCGAACGCGCGCAGATGGGGGATCACCTGCGCCAGCTGCGTCTTGAACTCGGGATCGGAGAGCGAAACATGCTCTACCGGCGCAACGTCGTGGCCGTCGGCCTCCAGGGCGTCGGCTGCGTCGTCGCGCGACATGGGCTCGTTCATTCTTGTCCGATCTTGAGGCTCGGCGCGCAGACCGCGCTCGGCCAAAATAGGCATGTAAGCGCGGCTTTCCAACCCGCGGTCACCCTGCAACGCGCTCAACGGAATACCAGAACCGCGAAGATCACGATGATGAGCGCCAGCGAGATCGGCAGGATGTACCGCGTCATGTGCGGGGTCGATCCAGCGCGGGCTTCGTCGGTGGACAGGTGGGTGCGGTCGTTGGGATCAGCCATGACGCTTCAACCTCCGAAACTCGTTTTGGGTCCGTAACCGTGCTGCCCGGCCGTAAAATTCCGGCCGGGCGGGCGGGGCGTTATTCTGCGGGCACCGTCGTCTGGTCGAAGAACAGCGCCTGGCTGATCGCCGCCTTCACCGTCGACCGCTGGAACGGCTTGGTGATGAGGAAGGTCGGCTCGGGCCGTTCGCCGGTCAGCAGCCGCTCGGGGAAGGCGGTGATGAAGATCACCGGCACCTCGAACTCGGCCAGGATGTCCTTGACCGCATCGATGCCGGAACTGTCGTCGGCCAGCTGGATATCGGCAAGCACCAGGCCGGGACGGTCCTCCATCGCAAGGCCGACCGCCTCGTCGCGGGTCACCGCCACGCCGGTCACGTCATGGCCCAGGTCGCGGACGATCGATTCGATGTCCATCGCGATGATCGGCTCGTCCTCGATGATCAGGACGCGGGCGCGGGTCTGGTTCTCGATCTCGCTCAGCGCCTCGGCGACCAGCGTATCGACTTCGCTCGGCTCGACATCGATCAGATAGGCCGCGTCCTCGGGCGTGAAGCCCTCCATCGCGGTCAACAGCAGCGCCTGGCGCGACAGCGGCGTCATGCGCGAGAGCCGCGCGCGGGTCACCGCCTCGGCCCCGTCGAGTTCGCTCCCGAGATGATCCTCCATCTCGTCGTAATTGGCCGAGGTCCAGATACCCTGGAACATGCGGTACAGGCCGAGCCGCGGATCGACGTCACGCGGGAACTGCTCCGGCGCGGCGACGATCGCCTCCAGCGTGGCACGGACATAGCGGTCGCCGTGGCTCTGGCTGCCGGTCAATGCCCGGCCGTAGCGCCGCAGGAAGGGAAGATGCGGTGCGAGTTGCTGACCGAGCGACATGAGCGATGGGTACTCCCTGAATATGACCGCCCCGTTTTAACGCCGGGGATCGGTCAAGATGCAACGCGAAACGACATGCGCCGGCTCCCGAAGAGCCGATCTCATTTTTCGTACAGGCTGCGGGAACCAACGAGACGCTTTTTGGTTTCATGCCCGTAATCACGCCGCACCTGCCGATGCGGCGGGCCGTATGGACGTGCCGCGGTTGTGCGGTGTCCGGCGGCTCCAGGGGGAAAGACGTCGAGATTGGGTCAGGACAAGAACAAGAAGGCCCCCGCCGGACAGCGTTCCTCCGACAATAGCGGTGAGGACGATCGGGACATGGGGTCGGCGCTGCGTACCGTCTACCAGAAGACGGTGGACGAAGAGATCCCGGACGAGTTCCTCGATCTCCTGGGCAAGTTGCAATAGGATCGGGTCGCGGCGTTGCTCTGATCGAGATTGAACCCTAAGCGCTTCGGCATGGCCGCCGGCGATCCCGAACCGATGACACCCGACTCTTCATCTGCAGAGCCGTCGGGCCATGCGCCTGCGTCGCCGAACCCGATCCTCTCGGCTGTGCGCCAGTCGCCGATCGCGCGCCTGCCGACAGGCGTCAAACTTTTCCTCATCCTGAGTGCGGCGCTGTTGCCGCTGGCGCTGATCGCGGTGGTGGCAACGCTGCAGACCACGCGCGTCGCCGATGCCGAGGCGCGGTCGCGCCTGCGCATCGCCGCCAACGAGAGCGCACGCGCGATCGCAACCGAACTGATCGGTGACACCACGGCGCTCCGCGTCGCGCTCGATGCGCTCGGCTCGGACCCGGCCGACCTGCCCAGTTGCGCCCGCGCGCAGGGGGTATTCGCGCAACAGGCGTCGACGGGCGCGCGGTTCGAGATCGTCGACCGGCGCGGCCGGCTGCTCTGTGGCGAGGAGCTGCCGCCCGGACCCCGGGTGTCGCTGCCGGGGGAGGTGAGGGCGTCGATCGTGCCCGATCGCGGCGTGCTGCTGACCATCGTCGGCGCACGGCCGGGAGTCACCGCCACCGCCTTCTTCCCAGAGGCGTTCCTCCGCCGGCTCGGCCGACCGGTCAGCCGCGCGACCAGCTTTTCCAGTGCGCTGGTCCTCGGCGAGGCCGCGCTGCCGCTCGAACCCGACCCGGATGGGGGCGCGCTGCGCCGGACCGAGACGCTCCGGACCGAGGTCGGCATCGCCGGCCTGGTGCTGACCACCTCGGTGCGCAGCGCACCGGTCACCTCGTCGCTGATCGTCGCCTTGATGCTGCCCATGGTGATGTGGGCCGCGGCGGCCGGCATCGCCTGGTTCGTGGTCGACCGGTTGCTGCTGCGGCCGCTGCGCCACCTGCGCACCAGCGTCGCCGCCTTCACGCCCGGCAAGGTGATCGACTCGCGCGCCACCAGCCTGCCCTCGCAGGAGATCCGCGCGCTGGGCGAGACGTTCCGCGCGATCAGCGAGACGGTCGCCGCGCACGAGGCGGGGCTGGAAGAGGGGCTGCGCCGCCAGACCAAGCTGACCCGCGAGGTGCATCACCGGGTCAAGAACAACCTGCAGGTCATCTCCAGCCTAATCGCCTTCCACGCCCGCGGCGCGCGCAGCGCCGATGCGACGGCCGCCTATGCCTCGATCCAGCGTCGGGTCGACGCGCTTGCAGTCGTCCATCGCCACCATTTCGCCGAGCTGGAGGAGCATCGCGGGCTGAACCTGCGCACGATGATCGGCGAGCTGTCGTCCAATATTCGCGCGACCGCATCGGAACAGGCCCAGACGATCGGGCTGACGCTCGACATCGATGCCTTTCTGGTCAACCAGGACGTCGCGGTGGCGCTCGCCTTCCTGGTCACCGAGATGATCGAGCTGGCCGGCAGCTGCGATCCCGCCGCGCAGATCCGCGTCTCGGTGAAGCCTTCTGCCGAACCCGACCGTGCCGTGCTGCGCGTCATCTCGCGCGCGCTCGTCGACGGCGACGCGCTGCGTGAACTCGCCGGCTCCCGCTACGGCCGGGTGATGGAGGGACTGTCGCGCCAGCTCCGCTCCAAGCTTCACCACGACCCGCTGACCGGCGCGTACGAGATCGCCTTTGCCGTGCTCGGTCGGGACTGAACGACTTTTCCGGAAAAATTAACGGCGGGGCCGGGAACCGATTTCTGCAAGGACGGTTTTGCAATGCGGATCGCGACCCTATGCCCCCCCGCTCTCGCGATCCACGACATAGGCCCGGAAGCGTCCACCCCTCCCCCCCCCGGTGACGCTTCCGGGCCTTTAACGTCTCCCACCATCGATGCCGCGGTCCGCACGGTCCCGATCATGATCGAAGCGGAACGATTGTTGATGCGGATCATTCCCGCCACGGCAGTTTCGCCTTCAGGAGGTATTCCATGCGTAAGTTGGTTGGCCTGGCGCTGGTCGCCGGCACCTTGCTCGTCTCGGCCTGCAACACCGTCGAAGGTGTCGGCAAGGATGTCAGCTCGGCGGGCAAGACGGTCGCGAAGACGGCCGACGACGCCAAGTAATCCTCGGCACACGAACGGACATGGGCCCTCGCGTCATCGATGCGGGGGCCCATTGCCGTTTGGCGGGTTCATTTATGCGCGGCCTGCCGATAGGAAGCCAGGAGCAGGCGGACGGTGGAGAGAAACAGGCGCGTGGAGGACGATGATGGCGCGCCGACTGTCAGCCCCGCAACGCGCCGCTGGCGCCGCCGCTACGGCGCGCTGCTGCTGGTGCCGGCGGTCGGACTGATCGTCTGGGCCGAGCGGCGGCCGATCGCGACCCGGTTCATCGACCGCGAACTCACCGCCGCACGCGTGCCGGCGCGCTACACCATCGCCGACCTGGGCCTCGGCCGACAACGGCTGACCGACGTGGTCATCGGCGACCCCGCCGACCCCGACCTGACGGCCGACTGGGTCGAGACGCGCACCGCATTCGGCGTCACCGGCCCGCATCTTTCCGGACTGGCGGCCGGCAATGTCCGGATCAGGGCGAAGCTGGTCGACGGTCGCGTCTCGCTCGGCGCAATCGACCGGTTGCTGCCGGCACCCTCCGGCAAGCCCTTCGCGCTCCCGTCGCTGCCCATCACGGTCGGCCGTGCGATCATCGATCTGGCTACGCCCTACGGCCCGGTCCGCCTCGGCGTGGCGGGGCAGGGGCGGCTCGATGACGGCTTCACCGGCCCCGTCGCGGCCATCGCCCCGAGGCTGAGGATCGCCGGCTGCACCGTGCATGGGGTGCGGGGTGCGATGCGCGTGTCGATCGACGACGCGCGACCGCACCTGACCGGCCCCATCGGCGCGCAGGTGCTCGACTGTCCCTCGGTCCGGATTGCGAAACCGGGTGCGCAGCTCGACCTGACGCTCACGGCGGCACTCGACGGCTGGCGGGGTTCGGCGAAGGTCGCGACCGCCGCCATCGCTGCCCCGGCCGCGCGGGCGGCACGGCTGGCCGGTACGGTCGACTTCGAAGGCAAGGCCGCCGCCAACCACGGCGCGATCGACGCCGTCGCCGCAGGGATCCGCACCGCCGCCGGCAGTGCGGCGCGGGTAAAGCTGGCGGGCACCTACACGATCGGCGACAATCCACGTTTCGAGGGCGAGGTGCACGCCCGCGGTGCCGCGCTCGCCGAGCGCTGGCGCACCGGCCTGACCGGCTCGGTAGGGGAGGGGACGCCGGTCGCGCCGCTCGTCCGTCAGCTCACCGCCGCCCTCGACCGCGCGAGCCGGAACGCCGCGCTCGACGCGACGCTGCGCCTTGCGCCGGACGCCGTCGCCATCGCCGACCTTTCGCTCGCCGCAGCCAGCGGCGCGCAGCTGACACTTTCCGGCGGGGAGGGGATCGCGATCACCGCCGATGGCGTGCGCTTCGGCGGTCGCCTGACCATGGCGGGCGGCGACCTGCCCCGCGCCACCGCGATCCTCAGCCAGGCCGCACCCGGCGCGGCGATCCGCGGCACTGCCACGATCGCACCCTATGTCGCCGGCGATGCACGGCTTGCTCTCGCGCCGGTCACCTTCGCGGTGACCCCCGGTGGCGCCGCCACCGTCGCGACGCGCGCCAAGCTGACCGGCCCGCTCGGCGACGGGCGGGTCGAGGGATTGGAACTACCGCTGGTCTTTCGTACCGACGGACGCGGGCGCGTGACCGTCAATCCCGACTGTACGCCGATGGCGTTCCAGCGGCTCGCCATTGCCGGCCTGGTGCTCGATCCCGCGCGGCTGCGGCTATGCCCGACCGGCCCGGCGCTGGTCGCGGTCGACGGCGGTACTGTCACCGGCGGAGCACGACTCACTGCGGTCGCACTCGACGGCCGGCTCGGCACCACCCCGCTTGCCCTCACCGCCAGCGGCGCCACGATCCGCCTCTCGGATCGCGGTTTCGCGCTCGACACGGTCGCTGCCCGGATCGGCCCGCCCGCCCGACAGACGCTGATCGCGGCCGACCGCCTCACCGGCACGCTCACCGGCGCGGCGGTTGCGGGCAGCTTCACCGGCGTCCACGGCCAGATCGCCAACGTGCCGCTGCTGATGAGCGGCGGCGATGGCGCGTGGCAGATGGCGGACGGCATCCTCTCGCTGACCGGCGCACTGACCGTCGCCGATGCGCAGGCGTCCGCGCCCCGGTTCCGCCCGCTCGCCGCGCGCCAGGTCGCGCTGACCCTGCGCGACGGACGCATCGCGGTGACCGGCGTCCTGCATGAGCCGACCACCGGCACCCGCGTCGCCGACGTGGCGATCGACCATCTGCTCGCCACCGGTCGCGGCCATGCCGACCTATCGGTGCCCAAGCTGACCTTCGGCAGCGCGTTCCAGCCCGATCTGCTCACCCCGCTGACCTTCGGCGTCGTCGCCGACGTCAAGGGCGCCATCGACGGCCGCGCCCGGATCGACTGGAGTCCGGAACGGGTCACCAGCACCGGCGATTTCGGCACGGTGGCGGGCACCTCCGGCATCGACCTCGCCGCCGCCTTCGGCCCGGCCCAGGGCATTGTCGGCCGCGTCCGCTTCGACGACCTGCTCGGCCTGCACACCGCGCCCGGACAGGTCGCCACCATCCGCAGCGTAAACCCCGGCATCGAGGTGATCGACGGCACCTTGCGCTACCAACTGCTCGGCGGCACCCGCGTGCAGGTCGAGGGAGCGGAGTGGCCGTTCGCCGGCGGCACGCTGACCCTCGCCCCCTCGCTGCTCGACTTCGACCAGCAGCGCGAGCGGCGGCTGACCTTCCGCGTCGCCGGCGCGCGCGCCGACCAGTTCCTCCAGCAGTTCGACTTCGACAATCTCAACGCCACCGGCGTGTTCGACGGCACGCTGCCGATGATCTTCGACCAGAGCGGCGGCCGGATCGAGAATGGCCGCCTCGCCATGCGCGAGGGTGGCGGGACGATCGCCTATGTCGGCGCGCTGGGCAAGGAGCAGCTGGGCGTCTGGGGCAATCTCGCCTTCCAGGCGCTCCGCTCGCTGCGCTATCGCAGCCTGGCGCTGACGATGAACGGCCCCCTCGCTGGCGAGATGGTGACCGACGTCCGCTTCGCCGGGGTCAGCCAGGGGCAGGGGGCGAAGAGCAACTTCATTGTCCGCCGGCTGCAGCGGCTGCCGTTCGTCTTCAACGTCCGCATCCGCGCGCCGTTTCGCGGCCTGATCGATTCGGCCGCCTCCTTCTACGACCCGCGCCGCCTGATCCAGCGCAACCTGCCGGCGCTGCTGGAGGAGCAGAACCGGCGTGCTATCCCAGCCGGCACCGCGCCCGCCAAACCATCCATTCAGCCCCCTGCAAGCGAGACCGTGCGATGAAGCGTTCGAGGTTGACGACGATGCGAAGGATCACGACCTGTACGATGGGCCTGCTGGTCAGCGGATGCATCAGCATCAGCGCGCCGGACAAGCCGATCGAGATCAACCTCAACATCAACGTGACGCAGGAAGTGGTGTACCGTCTCGACAACGAGGCGAAATCGCTGATCCAGCAGAACCCGGGGATATTCTGATGAACGCCCGTGCCGCCTTCTTCACCGCCGCCGCCATCGGGCTGGCCGGCCTTTCGGTCGCCGCCTGGGCGCAGCGCGATCCGGCCTATGCCGCCGCGCGCTCTGCCGGGCAGGTCGGCGAACAGCCCGACGGCTATCTGGGCGTCGTCGGCGCCGGCTCGGCCGATCTGCGCGCGCTGGTCGCCAACATCAATATCCAGCGCAAATCCGCCTATACCCAGAAGGCGGCGGCGAGCGGCGCGACGGTCGAGCAGCTGGCCTTCACCAGCGGCTGCAACCTGATCGCGCAGACCTCGCCCGGCGAGAAGTATCGCACCCCGGCCGGCGAGTGGGCGACCCGCGGTTCGGGCGCACCGACCCGCGATCCGCGCTGCGTATAAGCGTGCTGCCCCGTCCGGCCGGGCGGGGCGGCGCCATGACAATCCCGTGTTTTGGGCCGGTTGACTTGCCCGGCACCCCTTTCTAAAGCGGCGGGGCCTTGGCGGGGTTGCTCGCCGCTCGCGTGTATCTCCCTCCGTTCGGCTGATTTCGGCAAGGGGATGGCGCGTGGCGGAAAACGACTCCGGACAGGATTTCCACGACGCGGAGGATCCGCGACTGGCCGCGCTCGACGAGCGTCTGCGCCAGGCGCGGGTGGCCGAAGCGGCGCGGGGAGGGGTGAAGCAGGATACCGACCGGGGCTATGCCCAGGGTAACCGCGTCATCGCCGCCCTGATCGGAAGTCTCGTCGGCAGCGCGCTGATCGGCTGGCTCATCGACCGCTGGTTCGGCACGTCGCCATGGGGACTGATCGTGATGCTGTTCCTCGGGATAGCGGTGGCGTTCAGGCAAATCATTCGTATCGGCAACGAGCGCCCGGAGTGATCCGAGCGCTTTTTCGTAATTTGGAGCGAACGACAGTGGCGGCAGCGGAAGGCGGCAAGATCGACCCGATGCACCAGTTCCTGATCGAGCCGGTGATGGGTTCGCATTGGGTGGTGGGCGGTTACGACCTGTCTTTTACCAATTCGGCGCTGTGGATGGTGGTGACGCTGGTCGCCCTGTGGGTGTTCATGCTGGGCGGCATGAAGCGCGAGCTGGTGCCCGGCCGCTGGCAGGCCGCGGTCGAGGGCTTCACCGGTTTCGTGTCGGGCATGCTGACCTCGAACATCGGGCCGGCGGGCAAGCGTTTCGTGCCTTACGTCTTCTCGCTCTTCATGTTCATCCTGTTCGCCAACATCCTGGGATTGCTGCCTTTCGGCGTCGTGCCGGGCGTGCACCCGTTCACCGTGACCAGCCATCTGACGGTCACCGGCGTGCTGGCGATCATCTCGTTCTCGATCGTGCTGATCGTCGGCTTCGGCAAGCACGGCTTCCACTTCTTCTCGCTCTTCGTGCCGCACGGCACGCCGGTTCTGATGATCCCGCTGATCTTCGTGGTCGAGCTGATGAGCTTCCTGGTGCGTCCCTTTTCGCTGGGTCTGCGACTGTTCGTCGCGATGACCGCGGGGCACATCCTGCTGAAGGTGCTGGCCGCCTTCGTCATCAACGGCATCAACATGGGCCCCGGCTACGTCGCAATCGTGACGCTGCCCAGTTTCCTGCTGATGATCGGCATCACGCTCCTGGAGCTGCTGGTCGCCGCCATCCAGGCCTATGTCTTCGCGCTGTTGACCTCGGTCTATCTCAATGATGCGGTGAACCTGCACTGAGACGATCGGGTGTGACTTTTACGACTTTCCAACACTGTTTTTGAACTGGAGTGAATATCATGGACGCAGAAGCCGCAAAGCTGATCGGTGCCGGTCTCGCCGCCATCGGCATGGGCATCGCCTCGCTCGGCGTGGGCAACGTCTTCGCCAAGTTCCTCGAGGGCGCGCTGCGCAATCCGGGCGCGGCGGACAGCCAGCAGGGCCGTCTGTTCATCGGTTTCGCGGGCGCCGAGCTGCTCGGCCTGCTCGCCTTCGTGACGATGATTATCCTGGTCTTCGTCGCCTGAACTTGCCGGTGGCCGGCCGGACGCACGCGTCCGGCCGGCGCTTGAGGACGACCATGCCCCAGATTTCCCAGATCGCTGCAACCTATGCATCCCAGATCTTCTGGCTGCTGATTACCTTCGGCCTGCTCTATTTCGTGGTAGGCCGCGGAATGGTGCCGAAGATCGTCGCCACCGTCGACGCGCGTGAGGCGCGGGTTGCCGGTGATCTGGCCGCGGCGGAAACCGCGCGCCTGGAAGCGGACCGGACCGAGGAGGCATGGCGCGCCGACATGGACGCCGCCCGCGTGGCGGCCCTTGCGGAAACCAGCAAGGCCAAGGCGCAGGCGACTGCGTCGGCCGAGCAGCAGGTCAAGGCGGCCGATGCCGACCTCGCCGAGCGGCTGGGTCATCACGACCTGGCGATCGCCAATGCCAAGGCGGAGGCGCTCGCCAACCTGGAAACCTTGTCCGCCGAGGCGGCACGCGATCTGGTCGCCAAGCTGGCCGGGATCGAGGTCTCGGTCGATCAGGCCGCGCATGCGGTGCGGGAGGTGAGGGCACATGGCTAATCCGGCAACCGATCCGGCCGACGCGCAGGTCGCAGAGAATCTGGCCGATGCGACCCATGCGACCAGCCTGACCGAGCGTCCGATCAAGGGCGGCGACGGGCTGGAGGGGCATAGCGCCTCAACGGAGGAGCATGCCGCCTCGCCGACCGCGCTCGGCTTCGATTCGACCGGCTGGGTCGGTATCGCGGCGCTGGTCGTGGTGCTGCTGATGCTGTGGAAGAAGGTGCCGTCGCTGATCGGCGGCATGCTCGACACGCGCATTGCCGCGATCCGGTCGCAGCTCGACGAAGCCGCCAAGCTGCGCGCCGAGGCGGAAGCGCTGCGTGCGGAATATGCAGCGAAGGCGCAGTCGGCGCAGGCCGATGCGGAGACGATCCGCGCCCATGCCCATCAGGAGGCGCACGCGATCGTCGTCAAGGCGAAGGCGGATGCCGAGTCCCTGATGGAGCGCCGCGCGCGCATGGCCGAGGACAAGATCGCCGCCGCCGAGCGGGCTGCCATTGCCGAGGTTCGCATCCGTGCCGCCGATGCCGCGGCGAAGGCGGCGGGACTGCTGATTGCCGAGCATCACAATGCCGACGCCGACCGCGCCATGGTCGATCGCGCGATTACCGGGCTGGCCCGCCCGCACTGATTTCACGAGGGCGGGCTTGACCGCGTGCCTCGTCGTAGGTCATGTCGCTCTGACAGGATCGCCGCGGGATGGACGCGGCGCCGACGGAGCGGGTGATGGACAGGACGGGTCGGCGTAAGCCGTTGGATGCGATCGCTGTGGGTATGGGCCTCGGGCTGTGCATCGCGATCGGCGCCACCGGCCTTGACCTTGGCCGCACGGGCCTGTCGCTGATCCCATCGACACTCGACCGCGGCAGCGCCGATGTGGCGCCCGTCGATCCGGCACCCTCCCTCACCGTTGGATACTCCGCGCCCAGCGGCTTCTCGCTGGTCGCGCCGTCGTCGATGCCGAAGCGCGACGATCCCTTCTGGCGCGCGACCGAGGCGCATGATGCGGCCGCCGACCCCTTCACACCCCTACCTCCGGTGCCGTCGTTCGACGCATCGATATGATCCTGTCGGCCGGGTGGTAGCGCCCGGACGCATCGACTCCTAGATGATGGGCGACATGTCGACGCCCTCCGCCACCGATCGCTTCAACGAGGAAAAAGCCACCTTCGCCATTCGCGGCGCCGATGCGCCCGATCTGGACGCCGGGGTGGCGGCGATCCGCAACGTATTGAAGACGCTGCCACAGCGCTCCGGCGTCTACCGGATGCAGGATGCACGGGGCGACGTGCTGTATGTCGGCAAGGCGCGGTCGCTGAAGCAGCGCGTCGCCAATTACACCCAGATCAAGGCACTGCCCAAGCGACTCCAGCGAATGGTGTCGCAGACCCGGTCGATGACGATCGTCACGACCAACAACGAGGCGGAGGCGCTGCTGCTCGAGGCGCAGCTCATCAAGCGCTATCGCCCCGCCTACAACGTGCTGTTGCGCGACGACAAAAGCTTTCCGTTCATCCTGCTGCGCGCCGATACCGATTTTCCCCGCGTACAGAAACACCGCGGCGCCCGTCGCGCGACCGGAAACTATTACGGTCCCTTCGCCAGCGCCGGCAGCGTCAACAACACGTTGAACGCGCTGCAGAAGCTCTTCCTGCTCCGCTCCTGTACCGACGGCTTCTTCAAGACGCGCGATCGTCCCTGCCTGCTCTATCAGATCAAGCGCTGTTCGGCGCCGTGCGTCGGTCGGATCGACAAGGCCGCCTATGCCGAACTGGTCGGCGACGCGAAGGACTTCCTCGCTGGCCGCTCGACCCAGGTGCAGGCCAAGCTCGGCACGCAGATGCAGGCGGCGGCAGAGGCGATGGACTTCGAACTGGCGGCGCTGCTGCGCGACCGGCTGAAGGCGCTCACCTTCGTTCAGGGCACGCAGGCGATCAATGCGGAGGGGGTCGGCGACGCCGACGTCTTCGCGCTGGCGTGCAAGGAGGGGCTGATCGGCATCCAGGCCTTCTTCATCCGCGGCGGTCAGAATTGGGGACATCGCAGCTTCTTTCCGACGCACACCGCCGAGGTGCCCGAGGATGAGGTGCTGACCAGCTTCCTGACCCAATTCTACGAGGAGGTGCCGCCCGCCCGTACCGTGCTTCTCGACCGCGACCTGCCCGAGGCGGAGCTGCTGGCGCAGGCGCTGGGTGATGCCGCCGGCTACAAGGTCGCATTGTCGGTGCCGCAGCGCGGCGACCGCCGCCGCCTGATGGATCAGGCGAAGCGCAACGCGGTCGAGGCGCTGGAGCGGCGTCTTGCGGAGAGCACCACCCAGGCGCGGCTGCTACGCGAAGTCGCCGACCTGTTCGACCTGCCCGAGCCGCCCGATCGGATCGAGGTCTATGACAACAGCCATATCCAGGGCACCAACGCGCTCGGCGCGATGGTGGTCGCCGGACCCGAAGGCTTCCGCAAGGGCCAGTATCGCAAGTTCAACATCCGCAACAAGGACACCGTGCCCGGCGACGACTTCGCGATGATGCGCGAGGTATTCCAGCGTCGCTTCGCCCGTGCCCAGGCCGAGGATCCCGACCGCGACGGTGGCGAGTGGCCCGATCTGGTGCTGATCGATGGCGGCCGCGGCCAGCTCAACGCCGCGCGTGGGGTGCTGGAGGATCTCGGCATCGAAGACGTGTGTCTCGTCGGCGTTGCCAAGGGCCCGAACCACGGACGCGAGGGGCGCGAGGTGTTCCACCTGATGGACGGCCGCGATTTTCAGCTGCCGGTCAACGCGCCGGTCCTGTTCTACCTCCAGCGATTGCGCGACGAAGTGCACCGCTTCGCGATCGGTGCGCACCGCGAGAAGCGGGCCAAGGCGATCGGCGCCTCGCCGCTCGACGAGGTGCCCGGCATCGGTCCGGCGCGCAAAAAGGCGCTGCTGATGCATTTTGGAACAGGTCGTGCCGTCCGCAACGCGAGTCTGGACGATCTGAAAAGGACTCCGGGCGTATCGGCTGCCGTCGCGCAGCAGGTCTATGATTTCTACCACGCTCGCTGATAAGTCATTGATCGGACGTGGTGATGCCTACTCGTCGTTGCGGAATCAGTTGATTCGCAAACGGCTGTAACAGCGATCCCAATTTGGAACATTGCTCACCTGCCGCTTTGACGGATGGCCGGGACATCTGGTCATGATGGCAAGTCATGATACTGCAAAAACAGCATTTTACTGCATTAACCAAAAGCAGAATGCCGTTTTGGTGTTGATGTATAAAATGTCACAATTGAATATGGGACATTGTTGCGATTGACCGTCTTCATGCCGCCGAATATTTCTAATTCACAGGCTACCAAATGCTCTCGGCGTAAGATCGTAGCTGCGGATAGCATGTCAAGATTCTCATCATCGAATCTGGCTTTGTAGAATTAGTTAATGAAGGGGCGTGTATTATGAAGAAGATCGCTTTCGCCGTTGCCGCCATGACTGTCGCTGCGGCTGCACCTGCTTCGGCAGCGAACCTGAACCTGGTTACCAATGGCGGGTTCGAGTCGACCACGACGACCTCGTCGACCGGCAACTTCCAGATCGGCAACGCCGGCACCGTTGCGGGCTGGACGTCGACCGGTGGCTACAACCTGCTGTTCAACGCCGCCAACGCCACGACCGGCAACGCCGCGGGCACCTATGCCTACACCAACAAGGAAAAGATGTGGGCCGCCAATGCCAGCTCGCAGGGCGGCAACTTCCTGGCGCTGGACGGCGACTCCACGGCGCGCGGTGCGGTCCAGCAGGTCATCAACGGCCTGACGATCGGCCAGCAGTATCTGCTGACCTTCGAGTGGGGCGCGGGCCAGCTGCAGAGCCGTGATGGCGCGACGACCGAGCAGCTGCTGGTCGGCTTCGGCAACGACTCGTTCAGCACCACCATCCTGAACAATGTCAGCCACGGCTTCACCGGCTGGAACACCGTGTCGCGCACCTTTACCGCGACCAGCACCAGCCAGGTCCTGTCGTTCCTGTCGATCGGCACGCCCAACGGCCTGCCGCCGATCGCCACCCTCGACAACGTCGCGATGACCGCCGTGCCCGAGCCCGCCACCTGGGCCATGATGCTCGTCGGCTTCGCGATGGTCGGCGCAACCGCCCGTTATCGCCGTCGTAACACCAAGGCGGCTATCGCCTGACCGAAGACGATGGCCGGCACTCTGCCGATCATGTGATCGCCGCCCCCTCCCGCTTGGAAGGGGGCGGCTTTTGCGCAAGTGGATGCATCGATGACGCTCGCGGAACTGTTGGTGAATGTCGGCCGGCTGACGATCTGGCTGGTGATCCTGACGCTGGTCTTCGCGCCCATGGAAAAGCTGTTCGCGCTGCGCCAGCGCGAGGGGCGACGCCGCATTCTGGCCGATCTCGGCTATTTCTACCTGAACGGCCTGACCCCCGCACTGCTGCTGGCGGCGCCGCTCGCGCTGGTGTCGACGCTGGTCACCGCGGTGACCCCCGTCGCCTATACCCAGATGATAGCCGCGCTGCCGCTATGGTTCGCCATCCCGATCGGCCTGGTGGTGGCGGATATCGGCTCCTATTTCGCGCATCGCTGGTGCCATCGCTCGCCCTATCTATGGCAGTTCCATGCCATCCATCACACGCCCGAGCACATGGACTGGCTGGTCAATACGCGCGCCCATCCGGTGGACATCCTGGTCACCCGATTGGGCGGGCTGGTGCCGCTCTATCTCCTGGGATTGGGCGGGGCGGGGGCGAAAGGCGGGATGATCCCGGTGATCGTCACGCTGGTCGGCACCTTCTGGTCTTTCCTGGTCCATGCCAATGTCCGCTGGCGGTTCGGGCCGCTGGAGCACCTGATCGCGACACCCGCCTTCCACCATTGGCATCACACCAATGACGAGCATCGCGACCGCAACTTCGCGGCGACGCTGCCGGTGATCGACCGCATCTTCGGCACCCTGCACCTGCCCGATCACTATCCACCGGTGTACGGCATCGACTACCCGGTCGCTCCTGCGTTGCATGACGAGCTGATCCGTCCCTTCATTCCGGAGCGGACGCGCGCCCAGGCCGACCCGTCAAAGCCCGCGGTGATCGGCGGCGATCCCGTCTGACCCGTCGCCGCTTGCGGAGGCTGTCCTCCCGGCCGACATAAGGGCGATGCAGCTGGTCGCCGATGCCATCGTCCTTTCGGTTCGCGCGCACGGTGAACATGGCTGCGTGGTGCGCGCGTTGACCCCCCATGACGGCGTCCATCCCGGTTACGTCCGCGGCGGCCGGTCGCGCCAGCTGCGTCCTGTCCTGCAACCCGGTAACGCGATCCGCGCCGCGTGGCGCGCCCGCACGCCCGAGCAACTGGCCGCCCTGACCGTCGAGCCGCTCCACAGCCGCGCCGCTCTCCATGCCGAGCCGCTGGCGGCGGCGGCGATCGAATGGCTGACCGCGCTGGTCGCGGCGGCGCTGCCGGAGGCGCAGCCCTATCCGCGCCTCTATGCCGGGATGGACGGCGTGCTGCGCGCGATCGAGGCCGCCCCGGCCGCGCGGGGATGGGCAGGGGCGCTGGTCCGGTTCGAGCTGCTGCTGCTCGCCGAGCTGGGCTTCGGCCTCGATCTCGACCGCTGCGTCGTCACCGGTGGCGAAGCGGATCTGGCTTATGTCAGCCCGCGTAGCGGCGGCGCGGTGTCTCGCGCCGCGGCGGGCGGATATGAGCGCCAGCTGCTCGCCCTGCCGACATTCCTGCGAGAAGGCGGGGCGGCGACGGGCAGCGATCTGGTCGACGGCTTGCGCCTGACCGGACATTTCCTGGCGCGCGACATCCTGACCGACCGTCGCGCCGCGCCGCTCGCCGCGCGCGAGCGGCTGGTGGAGCGGCTGAAGAGAGCGGTTGCGTGATCCCGCCTTGCCCGGCAAGGGGCGGCCATGACCATGATCGCCCTGCTCGCCGGTGACGGCATCGGACCCGAAGTCGTCGCCGCCGCCCGCCGGGTGCTGGACGTGGTCGCGCCCGACCTGACTTATGAAGAGGGGCTGGTCGGCGGCGCGGCCTACCGGGCGCAGGGTCATCCCTTGCCGCCCGAGACGCTGGATCTTGCGCACCGGGCGGACGCGATATTGTTCGGCGCGGTCGGCGATCCTGCCTTCGACGCGCTGGAGCGGGCGATGCGCCCCGAGCAGGCCATCCTCGGCCTGCGCAAGTCGCTGAAGCTGTTCGCCAACCTGCGCCCTGCGCGGTTGTTCCAGGGGCTGGAGGATGCCTCTGCCCTGAAGCCGGAGATCGCGCGCCGCATCGATCTGGTGATCGTCCGCGAGCTGGTCGGCGACGTCTATTTCGGCGACAAGGGCCGCGGCTTCACCAGCACCGGGCTGCGCGAGGGCCACGACCTGATGCGTTACGACGAGGTCGAGGTCGCACGGATCGCGCGGGTCGGCTTCGAGACGGCGCGCACCCGCCAGCGGCGGCTGCTGTCTGTCGACAAGGCCAACGTGCTCGAAACCTCGCAACTTTGGCGCGACGTGGTGAACGAGGTCGCGCGCGACTATCCCGATGTCGCCCTGTCGCACATGTATGTCGATAATGCCGCGATGCAGCTGGTCCGCGATCCCGGCCAATTCGATACGATCGTTACGGGCAATCTGTTCGGCGACATCCTGTCGGATCAGGCGTCGATGTGCGCGGGGTCGATCGGCATGTTGCCCTCCGCCGCGCTGAACCATGAGAGCAAGGGGCTGTATGAGCCGATCCACGGCTCCGCGCCCGACATCGCCGGGCAGGGCAAGGCCAACCCTTGCGCCACGATCCTGTCGGCGGCGATGATGCTGCGCCACTCGCTGGATCGCCCCGATGCGGCGGACCGGATCGAGGCGGCGGTGGCCGCGACGATCGCCGGCGGCGCGAGGACCGCCGATCTGGGCGGCAACCTGTCGACCGACGCGATGACGCAAGGCGTGCTGGCGACGCTGGAGACTGCCGCCGGGTGACCGGGCTGCTCGACCTGGCGGTCGTCGTCCCGACCTTCAACGAGCGGGACAATGTCGCGACGCTGGTCGCGCGGCTCGACCAGGCGTTGGGCGGGCGGCGCTGGGAAGTGATCTTCGTCGACGACGATAGCCCGGACGGGACCGCCGACGCCGTCCGCGACCTCGGCCGGGTCGACGCCCGCGTGCGCGTGATCCAGCGGATCGGGCGGCGGGGGCTGTCGTCGGCCTGTGTCGAGGGGATGTGTGCGACTGCGGCGCCGCTGGTCGCGGTGATCGACGGCGACCTTCAGCATGACGAGACGCTGCTGCCGCAGATGGCGGCGCTGCTGGTCGACGATCCGGCGCTGGAGCTGGTGGTCGGATCGCGCTTCATGGCAGGGGGCGGCACCGGCGCGTGGGACCGCGACCGGGTGAGCAAGTCGGCACTCGCCACCCGCCTGTCGCGCCGCGTGCTGAAGGCAGAGCTGAGCGACCCGATGAGCGGTTTCTTCATGATCCGCACGGCCGTGCTGCGCCAGGTCGCGCCGCTGCTGTCGGCGATCGGGTTCAAGATCCTGCTCGACATCATGACCGCGCGGGCACGGCCGCTGGTGTTCGCCGAGCTTCCCTATACGTTTCGCATCCGGACGGCAGGGGAGAGCAAGCTCGATCACGTCGTCGCGATGGAATATCTGATCGCCCTCTACGACCGTCGGTTCGGCCGGTTCGTGCCGGTGCGCTTCGCGATGTTCTCCGCGATCGGCGCGCTGGGCGTGGGGTTGCACATGGCGGTGCTGTCGCTGCTCTATGTGGCGGCGGGGGCATCGTTCCTGGCCGCGCAGATCGTCGCGACGGTGGTGGCGATGACCGGCAATTTCCTGCTCAACAACACGCTGACCTATCGCGACCGGCGGCTGCGCGGATGGCGGCAGCTGGTCGATGGCTGGGTGTCGTTCTGCCTGGTCTGCTCGGTCGGGGCCGCCGCCAACATCGGCGTCGCCGCCTTTCTTCACGACGTGCGCGAGGGGGCCTGGGCGGCGTCGGCGCTGGCCGGGGTACTGGTCGGCGCGGTGTGGAATTACGCGCTGTCGTCGCGCTTCACCTGGGGCCGTTACTAGGCCCAGGTCGAGAACCACATCCATTTCGTAAACGCCCGCGGTCCGGACAAGGGTGCGGCGGCAAGGATCGGGTAGAAGTGGATGAACAGCCCGAAGGCGAGCATCAGGAACGCCTCGTCCCAGCCGCCCAGCCGCCTGCGCCAATGATCGAACGCCACCGCGATGGCGATGGCCAGCCAGATGCTCGGCAGGTAGTAGTAATAGAAGAAGCCGAGCGACTTGGGGATCGCCGACCAGATCGCAAAGCCCCCGATCCACAGCCCCGCCGCCGCGCCCAGCCGCACGTCGCGGGTGCGCAGCCAGCCGACCACGCACGCCGCCACCGCGACCAGCCCGCCCCACATTACCGCCGGGTTGCCGACCAGCAGGATACCGCGCTGGGCGCCGTCCACCACCTCGTACAGATACCAGATCGGCCGGCGGTCGAGCGGCCAGCTCCACCAGGGCGACTGATAGACGTGCGGCGGCAGCACCTGCACCTGCTGGCGGTACATGGTCAGCTGGAACGGGATCAGCGTGCGCAGGCTCAGCGGCTCGCTGGCGTAGAAGAAGGCGGGCGCGAAGGTCAGCAGGTAGGTAGCGATGCTGACTGCGCCGAGCAGCGCCAGTGCCGGCACCACCGCCAGGCCGCGCCAGCGATCGGGCCGCCCGCGCTTCAGCAGGATCAGCGCGACGCCGGCGAACGCGACATAGGGTGCCGCGGTCCACTTGCACGCCGTCGCCAGCCCCAGCAGCACCGCGCCCGCGATCCAGCGCCGCCACACCTGCCGCCCCGTGCCGCGCATCGCCCATAATAGGCAGGCGGCACCGGTGACGACGAAGCCGGCCATGAACCCGTCCAGCATCGCGATCCGCGCCTGGACGAACACGGTGAACCCGGCGATTACCGTCATCGCGCCCATCGCCGCCGGCCGCAGCCGGCCAAGGCCCAGCCACAGGATCGCGAACACCCCGACCACCACCGTCGTCCCCGCCAGCGTCGACAGCGCGCGCCAGCCGAGCGGACCGTCGCCGAAGATCAGCATGCCGCCTGCGATCAATGCCTTGGCGAGCAGCGGATGCTCGATATTCGCGGGGCCTGCCAACGCCAGCAGCTTGCGCGCGGCGGGGACGTAATGGACCTCGTCGAACACCAAGACGTGCGGCACCGTCAGCCGCCACGCGAACAGCAGCTCGGCGAACAGGCCGATCAGCAATGCCAGGGGCAGGGGGCGGCGGAGGAGTGCGGGCACGGATCGGTCTTGTTCCCGTTTCGCGCCTCCCTTGCAAGGGCGCGGCGGAGGGGGCAAAGCGCGGCGCATGAAGCGCAAGACCGGCCAGGATCGTTCGATCACCTCCACCTGGAAGCCCGCGACGCAGGCGATCCGCGGCGGCACCGCCCGCTCGGAATATGGCGAGACGTCGGAGGCGCTGTTCCTGACCTCCGGCTATGCCTATGACTGTGCCGGCGACGCGGCGGCCAGGTTCGCGGGCGAGCAGGCCGGCATGACCTATTCACGGCTCCAGAACCCCACGGTCGAGATGCTGGAGGAGCGGATCGCCCTGCTCGAGGGCGCAGAGGCGTGCCGGACGATGGCGAGCGGCATGGCCGCGATGACCGCGGCGCTGCTGTGTCAGTTGCAGGCCGGCGACCATCTGGTCGGCGGCCGCGCCGCGTTCGGGTCGTGCCGCTGGCTGACCGACACGCTGCTGCCCAAGTTCGGCATCGCCACCACCGTGGTCGATGCGCGCGATCCGCAAGCGTTCCTCGACGCGGTAAAGCCCGAGACCAAGGTCTTCTTCTTCGAGACGCCGGCCAACCCGACGATGGATGTCGCCGATCTGGCCGCGGTGTGCGGCATCGCGCGCGAGCGCGGCATCACGACGGTGGTCGACAACGCCTTCGCCACCCCGGCGCTGCAACGCCCGATGGAGTTCGGCGCGGACGTGGTCGCCTATTCGGCGACCAAGATGATGGACGGGCAGGGCCGGGTGCTGGCGGGTGCGGTGTGCGGCACGCGCGACTGGATCGACAACACGCTCCTTCCCTTCACCCGCAACACCGGGCCGACGCTGTCGCCGTTCAACGCCTGGGTGGTGCTGAAGGGGCTGGAGACGCTGGACCTGCGCATCCGCCGCCAGTCGGAGAACTCGGTCAGGGTCGGTCGTTTCCTGGAAGGCCGCGTGCCGCGCGTGCTGCACCCCGGCCTGCCCAGCCATCCGCAGCACGAGCTGGCGATGCGGCAGATGGCGGCCGCCGGCCCGATCTTCGCGTTCGAGGTCGATGGCGGGCGCGAGCAGGCGCACGCGCTGCTCGACGGGCTGGAGCTGGTTGATATCTCGAACAACATCGGCGACTCGCGGTCACTGATGACCCATCCCGCCTCCACGACCCACAGCAGCGTCGCGCAGGACAAGCGCGAGGAGATGGGGATCGGTGAGGGGATGCTGCGCCTGAACGTCGGGCTGGAAGACGCCGACGACGTCATCGCGGACCTCGACCGCGCGCTGACCGGCGTCGGGCTGTAGGCCGCGATGAAGGCGCTGTTTCCCCATGTCGCGACGACGGAGGGCGTGACCGTGCGCGTCTCGGTCAGCTATCTGGCGGAACAGTCGGAGCCGGCGCGCGGGCGCTGGTTCTGGGCCTATCACATCCGGCTGGAGAATGACGGCACGCAGGTGGTGCAACTGCTGACCCGCCACTGGATCATTACCGACGGCCGCGGCGCGCGCCACTCGGTCGAGGGCGAGGGCGTGGTCGGCGAGCAGCCGCTGATCGAACCGGGGGCGAGCTTCGACTATGTTTCGGGCTGCCCGCTCGCGACGCCGACGGGGGCGATGCAGGGCAGCTATCGCATGATCGCCGAGGATGGCACCACGTTTGACGTGACCATCCCCCGCTTCGCACTGGTCGCGCCGGCGGTGGCGCAGTGAAGCGCACGCACCTGCCCCTGAACGGCCTGCGCGTGCTCGACGCGGCGGCGCGGCACCTGTCCTTCACCCGCGCGGCGGACGAGCTGGCGGTGACCCCGGCGGCGGTTGGACAGCAGATCCGCGCGCTGGAGGACACGCTGGGTGTCGTGCTGTTCCGCCGCACGACGCGCGGGCTGGAGCTGACGCCGGAGGGCGAGGCGGGGCTTGCACCCTTGCGCGACGGCTTCCTCCAGTTCGAGGAGGCGGTGCGGGCGATGCAGGCGGGCCAGTCGTCCAAGTCGCTGACCATCGCCGCGCCGCGCGACCTGACCGAGAAATGGCTGATGCCGCGCCTTGCCCGTATCGCGGCGAGTGATCCCGAGCTGCGCTTCGTCCTGCTGTCGGCGGACGAGGAGGCGGACTTCACCCAGGCGAACCTCGACCTCGCGATCCGCTGGGGCGAGGGGCCGGGCGAGCATGAGGGCGAGGCGATCGAGTCGGAGGGGCTGGTAACGGTCGCGGCGTCCGTTGACGGCGCGGCGACGGCGATCGGCTGGCCGGGCGGGCCGGAGGACGCCTCCGCCCCCGTCCGGGTCGGCGATGCCGGTCTGGCCATCGATGCGGCGGCGGCGGGGCTGGGGCGCGCGACCGTGCCCGAACTGCTTGCCGCAGGCGACCTCGCGACCGGGCGACTGGTCGCGCTGGGCGATCCGGTACCGTCGCGCCAGGGCTATTGGCTGGTCGCGCCGACGCCGCAGTGGCGGCAGAAGAAGGTGCGGGCGCTGGTCGAGGCGCTGGCGGGATAGGGGAGCCGATCGCGATGCCCGGACTGCTGCTGAACATCGACGTTCCGGACATCGACGCGGGCATCGCCTTCTACACGGCGGCATTCGAACTGACGGTCGGGCGCCGGTTCGATGATGATTTCGTCGAGTTGCTGGGGCTGGAGGCGCCGCTCTTCCTCCTCGCCAAGCCGGCGGGTAGCGCCATCGCACCGGGTGGCAGCGAGACGCGCCGCTACTCGCGTCACTGGTCGCCGATCCATCCCGATATCGTGGTCGACGATCTCGACGCCGCGGTGACGCGGGCGGTTGCCGCCGGCGCGGTCGTGGAGAGCGCCGTCCGCGATGCGCCCTATGGCCGGATCGCGATGCTCGCCGATCCGTTCGGGCACGGCTTCTGCCTGATCGCCTTCAACGCCGCAGGATACGACGCGCTGACCTGACCGGTCAGTTCTTCAGCCGCCACCCGCGTCGCAGCAGCGCGTAGCAGGCGAGGCCAAGCACCACGTCGATCGCCAGCACCACCAGCGCGCCGAACAGAACCGGCGAATCGGCATGGCCGAGGAAGCCGTAGCGGAAGCCGGAGATGATGTAGAAGAACGGGTTGGCGTGGCTGATCGCGCGCCAGGCGGGTGCCAGCGCATCGACCGAGTAGAAGGTGCCCGACAACAGCGACAGCGGCGCCACGACGAAGTTGGTGACGGCCGCGGCATGGTCGAACTTCTCCGCCCAGATCGACGTCAGCACGCCGAGCAGCGCCAGGAACGCCGAGCCCAGCACGCCGAACCACAGGATCGCGAGCGGCGCATGGGGGCTGACATGGACGCCGGGCCACAGCGCCATGGCAAGGCCGACCGCGCAGCCGACCAGGATCGCGCGCGTTACCGCGCCGCCGACCAGCGCCGCCAGCAGCTCGGCGGTCGACAGCGGCGGCATCAGATAATCGACGATCGTGCCCTGGATCTTGCCGACCAGCAGCGAGAAGCTGGCATTGGCGAAGGCGTTCTGGAGCATCCCCATCACGATCAGCCCCGGCGCGATGAAATCGGCGAAGGGCACGTCACGCCCACCCACCGGAACCGCGTGGCGGCCACCGAGCGCCACGGTGAAGATCACCAGGAATAACAGGGTGGTGATCGCCGGTGCCCAGATCGTCTGGAGCTGCACCTTGAAGAAACGGCGCACCTCCTTGATATAGAGGGTGCGGAGGCCGCCCCAGTTGATGTTCCGGATGACGGGCACGCCGGGTTCGCGGTCGTACGTCTGGATTTCGCCGATTGGGGGCTGGCTGCTCATCGTCACAGCGCGTAACCGCTGTCGGCGCCTCCTGCAATCGGCGCATGTGAAGGAAGAACGATGTCCTGGACCGACGAGCGGATCGATACGCTCAAGACGATGTGGGAGGCAGGCCAGACGGCCAGCCAGATCGCCGACGCGCTGGGTGACGGCGTCAGCCGCAACGCCGTGATCGGCAAGGCGCATCGTCTGGGTCTGCAGGCCCGCCCCTCGCCGGTGAAGACCAGCGAGCCGGAGGCTGTCGCGCCGGTTGCCGCCGCGCCTGCGCCCGCGCCGGTCGTCGCGGCTGCTCCGCCGCCGCCGCCTGCGCCCGAGCCGGTCGAGGAAAGCGAGACCGTGACGGCGCCAGAGCCGGTCAGGGCGCCGCAGCCGATCCTGCGCTCGGTCGGTCCCGGCGGCTTCCTGCGTCAGGCGCCCGGCGAGCAGCAGCCGCCGATCGCCCCCGCACCGCCGCGCCGTCTCGTCCCGGCAAAGCCGGCGCCGGAGATCGCGGGCAAGACCAGCCTGCTCGACCTGAACGACCGCATCTGCAAATGGCCGCTGGGTCATCCGGGCGAGCCGGACTTCCACTTCTGCGGCGACAAGGTGAACCCGGGGTTCCCCTACTGCGTCCAGCATTGCGGCCATGCCTATCAGGCGCAGCTCCCGCGGCGCGATCGCCGTCCCCCGCCGCCGCTGCCGTTCGGCGGGCCAAGAGTTCGCTGACGGCCGGCCTGCGCCATGCAGAGCATGGCGCAGGACTCGCCCGAAGCCGGCCGGCGTAGCGCCAGCTGCGACCGACGACGCGGCTTTGCCGCGGTGCTAACCGGACATGAAAACACCCGCCGGGATCGCTCCCGGCGGGTGTTTTCTTTTTCAGGCCCGGTCATGGGCAAAGCCCGTGACGTCGGACGGCGCGGTGCGCCGCCGGCCGGGCTTCGGCGAGTCCTGCGCCATGCTTGGCATGGCGCAGGCCGCCCGGCGCCTTAGAACCGGAACGCCGCGGTCGCGCGGATCGAGTGCCAGCGGAACTTGTCGTCCGACCGGCGGAAATCCGTTCCCGCCGTCGTCCCGCCATTGGCCGCATTCGTGAACGGGGTCCCCGCCGGGCCGGTCACGCGGACGCGGTAATCGTTGTCCTGGTACTGGTGGAACATATATTCCATGCCGAACGAGATGTTGCGGCCGAGCTTCTGCTCGATGCCGCCACCGCCCAGGATACCCCACTGGTTGCGCTTGCCGGTGCCGGTGAAGGTGTTGGTCGACTGGGTCGAGGCGAAGTCGCGGTCGATACGGGCATAGCCGGCGCCGAACGTGCCGTAGAACAGCGTCGTGTTGGCGGCATAGCCGGCGCGGCCGCGGATCGAGCTTTCCCATTTCACGTTGCGGTACATGACATAGCTGGCCGGCGTGCCGGAGAACCCAGTGACGTTGTCGGTGATCTCGGTCTTGCCGAACTCACCGACCGCACCGACGACGATGTTGCCTGCCTGATGGTCCAGCCCGACGCGGCCGTAATAGGCCCAGCCGTCGCGGTCGTTGCGGCACGATCCGCCATTGCCCGGCGCCAGTTGCGTCCGTGCCGCGCCGTTGCAGAAGCCGGGGGCGAAGGCGTTGCCGCCGGCGCCGGTCAGCACGCTGTCGTTGAAATTGCCGTCCAGGTTGCGGTCGAACAGGATGCGCGAGCCGACGTCGTTCGACTGGATGTCGTATCCGCCGGCGGCGCCCACATAGATGCCGGAGAACGGCGCATCGTCAGTGCCGTCCTGCGCCAATGCGGGGGCGGCGGTAACGGCGGCGAGCGCCGCGCCGGCGAGCATGATCGTACGCATGAATTCTCCGAGATTTGATGCAGGTGAATCCAGAAACGGGCGAGCGACGCGCAAATATCCGCTTCCAACCTTTTCGTGATGCATCTGTGTCTCTTCGGCCACAGGAGCGCATGCGGCCCGATACTGGTCTTTGGCGCCGTTTTGTTCCATGGTTGCGCCATGTCATCTGACCTGTTCGCGGCGTCGCAGGCGCCGACCGCCGCCTATGACGCCTCGTCGATCGAGGTGCTGGAGGGGCTGGAGCCCGTCCGCCGCCGCCCCGGCATGTATGTCGGCGGCACCGACGAGCGGGCGCTCCACCATCTGGCGGCCGAAGTGCTCGACAATGCGATGGACGAGGCGGTGGCCGGGCACGCGACCCGGATCGAGGTGACGCTGGAGCCGGGCAACCGCCTGACCATCGTCGACAATGGCCGCGGCATCCCGGTCGATCCGCACCCGAAATTCCCGGACAAGTCCGCGCTCGAGGTGATCCTGTCGACCCTGCATTCGGGCGGCAAGTTCGCGGGCAAGGCCTATGCGACCTCGGGCGGTCTGCACGGCGTCGGCGTGTCGGTCGTCAACGCGCTCTCGTCGGACACGGTGGTCGAGGTGGCGCGCGACCGTCAGCTGTATCGCCAGCGATTCGCGCGCGGGGTGACGCTGGGCACGCTGGAGCATGTCGGCGCGGCGCCGAACCGGCGCGGCACGTCGGTCGCGTTCACCCCCGATACCGAAATCTTCGGGCCGGAGCTGTCGTTCAAGCCGGCGCGGCTCTACCGGCTGGCCCGGTCCAAGGCGTATCTGTTCGCCGGTGTCGAGATCCGCTGGCGCTGCGACCCGACGCTGGTCGTTGACGATACACCTGCGGAGGCGGTGTTCCAGTTTCCCGGCGGCCTCGCCGATCACCTGAAGGAGCAGATCGGCGGGCGCGAGTGCGCGACCGCAGAATTCTTCGCCGGGCGACAGGATTTCCCGGGCGAGCAGGGCAGGGTGGAATGGGCGGTCGCCTGGCCGCTATGGAGCGACGGCAATTACAGCTGGTATTGCAACACTATCCCAACCCCCGACGGCGGCACCCACGAACAGGGCCTTCGTCAGGCGCTGGTCCGCGGCCTGCGGCAGTTCGGCGATCTGGTGAACAACAAGAAGGCGAAGGAGATCACTGCCGACGATGTGATGGTCGGCAGCGAGCTGATGCTGTCGGTCTTCATCCGTGACCCGCAGTTCCAAAGCCAGACCAAGGACCGGCTGACCAGCCCGGAGGCGGCGGGGCTGGTCGAGAAGGCGATGCGCGACCATTTCGACCACTGGCTCAGCCACAATATGGAGCGGGGCAAGGCGCTGCTCGGCTATGTGCTGGAACGGATGGACGACCGGTTGCGCCGCAAGGCCGAGCGCGAGGTGAAGCGCAAGACGGCGACGAGCGCACGCAAGCTGCGCCTGCCCGGCAAGCTGACCGATTGCGCCGCCGACGCGCCCGGCGGGACCGAGCTGTTTATCGTCGAGGGCGATTCGGCCGGCGGATCGGCGAAGCAGGCGCGCGATCGCAAGACGCAGGCGATCCTGCCGATCCGCGGCAAGATCCTGAACGTGGCCTCGGCAACATCGGCCAAGATCCTGGCCAATCAGGAAATCGCCGATCTGATTCAGGCGCTCGGCTGCGGCACGCGCAAGGAGTGCCAGCCGGACAATCTTCGTTACGAGCGCATCGTTATCATGACCGATGCCGATGTCGACGGCGCACATATCGCGACGCTGCTGATGACCTTCTTCTTCCAAGAAATGCCGGATCTGGTCCGGCGCGGGCACCTCTATCTGGCGCAGCCGCCGCTGTATCGCCTGACCGCCGGCACGAAGAGCCTCTACGCGCGCGACGACGCGCACCGTGCTCAGCTGGAACGCACCGCGTTCAAGGGCAAGAAGGTCGAGGTCGCACGCTTCAAGGGGCTGGGCGAGATGAACCCGATCCAGCTGCGCGAGACGACGATGGATCCGAAGACGCGGTCGATGATCCGCATTACCCTGCCGCAGGAATATGAGGAGCGGGCGGGGGTGAAGGATCTCGTCGACCGGCTGATGGGCACCAACCCGGCGCACCGCTTCGCCTTCATCCAGGAAAATGCAGCGCGGCTCGACGAGGAGGCGCTGGACGCGTGAGCGGCGGGGCCGTTGCGGGGGTGGCGGGTTACGGCCGCCGCCATTGGTTGCTCGCCGTCCTGCTCGCGATGCTGGCCGGTTATGTTGATGCGGTTGGGTTTTTGACGGTCGGTGGTTTTTTCGTGTCATTTATGAGCGGCAATTCGACACGCATGGCGGTGTCGATCGGCACTGGCGGCGGGGAGGCGTGGACGCCGGCCGCGTTGATCGGGTCGTTCGTGGCCGGTGTCGTCGTTGCGGCGTTGCTCGCCATGCGGGCGGGCGCCAGGCGAAAGTCGGTGGTGCTGACCCTGGTCGCGGCCCTGCTGGCGCTGGCCGGAGCGGCGCGCGCGCCGATGGTGGTGGCGATGCTGCTCGCCGCGGCGATGGGTGCGGAGAATGGCGTGTTCCAGCAGCAGGGCGAGGTCAGCATCGGCGTGACCTATATGACCGGCACGCTGGTCAAGCTGGGCCAGCGGATCGCGGCGGCGCTGGCCGGCGGGCCGCGCTGGGCCTGGGTGCCGTTCCTCGGCCTGTGGCTGGGGCTGATGGCCGGGGCGGTGCTGGGCGCGCTGTCGTTTCCCGCAGCCTGGGGCCTGTGGGCTGCGTCGGGCGCTGCGGCGCTGCTCGCGTTGCTGGCACGATGGGTGGTGCCATTGCCGGCCCAGGATCGACCGGACGGGAACCGCGGTCTGTCTCGCATCTAATCCATATGCGGGATGCGCCCTTCTTTCGCAGGCTGTTAACCATCGATTGCAATCCGTAGATCGTGGAGGTCTCGCATGAGAATATCGACGTTGGCAGCCGGCATCGCAATCGTGGCGGCGGCACCCGCAGCCGCCCAGACGGTGACGACCGCTTCGACCGAGGGAACCTTCACGAACGCCTTCGCAGGGACCGGCGACACGGCACCGGTGTACAGCGGACTTGGCACCTCGCAGTTCAGCTTCGGTTCGGGCAGCCCCAGCACGTTGCAATATTCCGGCGCGACCGGACCCCTCGCTGCCCGTTACGTGCCGCCGGACTCGTTCTATCTGGGGTCGATCCTCTATTATAATGGCGCGATCACCACCACGTCGGGGATCAGCGCCGTGACGCTGTCGCTGGTGACGACGCTGTCAGCGCCGGTCAATCCGGGTGGCGACGGCTTCGGAACGCTGGACGAACGCGTGTTCATCACCAATACGCCCAACAGCACCGACCGCGAGGCGAGCGCCGACTATATCACCTTCGCCTCGCTGGCGATGGGTGCGTATGTATACGAAGGGCAGTCGGCCAGTTTCAACCTGTTCGGGACGTTGAACTCACCGCTGACCCTGACGAGCATCGTCCTTGCCAGCGATCCGTCGACCGGCTTCGTCGCGTCTGCGCCGCCATTCACCGGCTCGGTCACCCCGGTTCCGGAGCCGGCAAGCTGGGCGTTGATGCTGTGCGGTTTCGCCATGGTCGGCGGGGCCGCTCGGTACCGGCGGCGGCGGAACGTCATGGCCTTCGCCGGCGCCTGACAGCGGAACGCCCGGTCCGTCCGACATTGACGGGCGGGCCGCCTCCCCGGTAATCAGGCGCTCCGGGCGGCCAGCTTTGGCCGCCCTTTCCCGTTTGGAGGAGGCTTCCCCGTGACCATCACGCCGCTCATGCCCGTCTACCCACGGTGCGGGGTGCGTCCGGTCCGAGGCGAGGGCGTCTATCTTTATGGCGAGGATGGGCAGCAGTATCTCGACTTCGCCAGCGGCATCGCGGTCAACGCGCTCGGCCACGGCCACCCGCATCTGGTGAAGGCGATCGCCGATCAGGCGGCGACGCTGATGCACGTTTCCAACCTGTACGGCAGCCCCCAGGGCGAGCATCTGGCGCAGCGACTGGTCGATGCGACCTTTGCCGACACGGTGTTCTTCACCAATTCGGGGGCCGAGGCGGTGGAGTGCGCGATCAAGACCGCGCGCCGCTTCCACCATGCCGATGGCCATCCCGAGCGGCACACGCTCATCACCTTCAACAACGCATTCCATGGCCGCACGCTCGGCACGATCTCTGCGACCAACCAAGCCAAGATGCGTGACGGGTTCGAGCCGCTGCTGCCCGGCTTCGCCTATGCGCCGTTCAACGATCTCGACGCCGCGCTGGCGCTGATCGACGACAACACCGCCGGTTTCCTGGTCGAGCCGATCCAGGGTGAGGGCGGCCTGATGGCGGGGACCGAGGCGTTCCTGAAGGGCCTGCGCGCCGCCTGCGACGAGCGCGGGCTGCTGCTGGTGTTGGACGAGGTGCAGTGCGGATATGGCCGCACCGGCAAGTTCTTCGCGCACGAGCTGTACGGGATTACGCCCGACATCATGGCGGTAGCCAAGGGGATCGGCGGCGGCTTCCCGCTCGGCGCCTGTCTCGCGACCGAGCATGCCGCCAAGGGGATGGTCGCGGGCACGCACGGGTCGACCTATGGCGGCAACCCGCTGGCGATGGCGGCGGGCGAGGCGGTGCTCGACGTGCTGATGGGCGAGGGGTTCCTCGACCATGTCACACAGATGGGCGAGCGGCTGCGTCAGTCACTGGAGCAGATGATCCCCAACCATGACCATCTGTTCGCCGAGGTGCGCGGGCATGGGCTGATGCTGGGGCTGAAGCTGAAGCTGAAGACCGACAGCCGCCGCTTCGTCGCGCACTGCCGCGATCACCACGGGCTGCTGACGGTGGCGGCGGGCGACAATGTCATGCGCGTGCTGCCGCCGCTGGTGATCGACGAGAGCCATATCGCCGAGTTCACGCAGAAACTGTCCGAGGCGGCACGGGTCTATGTGCCCGTCGCGGACGATTGACCAGAAGATCCTCCCCGCTTGGCGGGGAGGGGGACCAGCCGCAGGCTGGTGGAGGGGGAAAGCCACAGGCGGCACGTGCGTGGAGGCGCCCCTCCACCACCGGCTCCGCCGGCGGTCCCCCTCCCCGCGAAGCGGGGAGGAGCTGATACCATGCGCCATTTCCTGAATCTTTCTGATGCCGGTGCCGATGGCATCGCCGCGATGCTGGCCGATGCGATCGACCGCAAGGCGGCGCGCGCCGGGTGGCCCAAGGGGCGCGCCGATGCCGATGCGCCCCTTGCCGGCCATGTCCTCGCCTGCGTGTTCGAGAAGAATTCGACCCGCACCCGCGTGTCATTCGACATGGCGATCCGGCAGCTCGGTGGCAGTTCGATCGTGCTCGACGGCGGCACGATGCAGCTGGGCCGGGGCGAGAGCGTCGCCGACACCGCGCGCGTCCTGTCCGGCTATGTCGACGCGATCATGATCCGCACCGACGATCATGCCAAGCTGGAGGAGATGGCGCATTACGCGACCGTCCCCGTCATCAACGGCCTGACCGATGCGTCGCACCCGTGCCAGATCATGGCCGACCTGCTGACCATCATCGAGAGCGGCAAGAGCCTGCCCGGACTGAAGGTCGCGTGGCTGGGCGACGGCAACAACGTGCTCGCCTCGATCGTCGAGGCGGCCGGGCTGATGCAGTTCGACGTGGTCGCCGCCTGCCCGCCGGGCTTCCATCCCGAGGAGGAAGCGATCGTACGTGCCTCCGGCCGCGCCCGCGTGGTCGCCGACCCGCGCGAGGCGGTGGAGGATGCCGACATCGTCGTCACCGACACCTGGATCTCGATGGGACAGGCGCAGGCCGACACCAAGCTGAAGGCGCTCGGCCCCTATCAGGTCGACAGCAGCTTCATGGCGCTGGCCAAGCCCGATGCCAAGTTCCTGCACTGCCTGCCCGCGCACCGCGGCGAGGAGGTGACCGCCGAGGTGATCGACGGGCCGCAGTCGCTGATCTGGCCCGAGGCGGAGAACCGCCTGCACGCGCAGAAGAGCGTGCTGCGCTGGTGCTTCGGGCAGATCGGTTGAGTTGCCGGCGTCACTTCCTACATCCGTCATGCCAGCGCAGGCTGGCATCTCTTTTCACCAGGCGCGCGCTTGCGGCATGAGACCTCGGCCCTGACCGGGGTGACGAGGATGCTATGACCACGACTACCGACCTCGACCGGGCGCTCGGCTTTACCATCACCGCGCGTCACGCGCGCGGGCGTGTCGTGCGGCTGGGACCGGCGATGCGCGCGGTGCTGTCGGCGCACAACTATCCGCCCGTGATCGAGGCGCTGCTCGCCGAGGCGCTGACGCTGTGCGCGCTGATGGGATCGACGCTGAAGGACGAGGCCGGTCAGCTGACGATGCAGACCCGAACCGACGCTGGCGTCGTCCAGCTCCTCGTCTGCGACTATCGCGGTGGCGAGGTTCGGGGCTATGTACAGTATGACGCCGCGAAGCTGGCCGAAGCCCCCGAGCAGCCGACCCTGTTCGCGCTGTTCGGCCAGGGCTATCTGGCGATCACCTTCGATCTGGCGACCAGCGGCGAGCGGTATCAGGGCATCGTGCCGCTCGACGGCGAGACGCTGGCGGCGGCGGCGCAGAGCTATTTCATCCAGTCCGAGCAGATCCCGACGCTGGTCCGGGTCGGCTTCGAGCGGGACGCGGATGGCCGCATCGCGGTGGCGGGCGGGCTGCTGCTCCAGCACCTGCCCGAAGGCGAGGACGGACGCGAGCGGCTGCATACGAAGCTCGACCATCCCGAGTGGGAGCATGTCGCGGCACTCGGCCAGACGATGGGGGCGGACGAACTGGCCGATTCCCAGGTTCCGCTGGAGACGCTGGTCTGGCGGCTGTTCAACGAGGAGGAGGAGGTGCGCGTCACCGCGTCGACCGCGCTGTCGCGCGGCTGTCGCTGCACGCCGGACCATATCCTGGGCGTGCTGGCGAAGTTCGGGGTCGAGGAGCGGCGCGAGATGGCGGACGAGGGCGGGTTGATCCAGGTCGACTGTGCCTTCTGCGCGACGCTGTTCCCGGTCGTGGCGGAGACGCTGGAACCCGCCTGAGCAGTATTAAGGTTGAAAATGCGCGCAATGCGCATTTTGCGGTGCCAGCCCGCTCCCCCACCCCGCCTCCCACACGGTATCCTTGATGGGTGGCGGGGTGGGGGAGCGGGCTGGCACCGCCTCGAAACTCCCTTCCGCGAGTTTCCGAAGGGACTCTTAACGTCTTGGTAAGGATGTTTGCCGTAATGCTGTGCAGTGCCTTGAACCGGCACGCTTATCTCCCTTGATGGGCTTCGGCCCGACAAACACCTAGAGGGTCGCGATCCGTCGCGGCCCTTTCTTTTTGGCCGTGCTTGCCCTAGCGGACGGCGGATCATGAACGATCAGACTTTCGCGGTCGTGCTGCTTTCGGGCGGGCTCGACTCCATGGTGGCCGCCGCCCGCGCGCGCGCGGCCGGTCACCGCCTTCTCGCCCTGTCGTTGAACTACAACCAGCGTCATCAGGTCGAACTGGCGGCCGCGCGGCGCGTCGCGCAGGCGCTGGGCGCCGAGCGGCACATCGTCATGCCGATGGACCTTTCGGCATTCGGCGGATCGGCGCTGACCGCCGACATCGCCGTGCCGAAGGACGGCGTGGGCGAGGGCATTCCGGTCACCTATGTCCCGGCGCGCAACACCATCTTCCTGTCGCTGGCGCTAGGCTGGGCAGAGGCGGCAGGCGCGCGCGACCTGTATATCGGCGTCAACGCGCTCGATTATTCGGGCTATCCCGATTGCCGGCCGGAGTTCATCGCCGCGTTCGAGGGACTGGCGGAACTGGCGACCAAGGCCGGGGTGGAGGGGCAGCCGTTCCGCATCCACGCGCCGCTCCAGCACATGAGCAAGGCCGATATCGTCCGTGAGGGCGTGCGGATGGGGCTCGATCTGGGGCTCAGCTGGTCGTGCTACGATCCGGCGCCGGGCGGGCTGCACTGCGGGCTGTGCGACAGTTGCCGGCTGCGTGCCAAGGGCTTCGACGAGGCCGGCGTCCCCGATCCGACCGGCTATGCGGTGCGGCCCTGAGGCGATGAGCTACGCCGTCAAGGAGATGTTCCTGACCCTGCAGGGTGAAGGGGTGCAGGCCGGACGGCGGGCGGTTTTCGTGCGCTTCGCCGGCTGCAACCTGTGGTCGGGGCGCGAGCAGGATCGGGCGACGGCGCAGTGCCGCTTCTGCGACACGGATTTCGTCGGCACCGACGGGCTGGGCGGCGGCCGCTTCGCCGATGCGGCGGCGCTGGTCGCGGCGGTGGCGGCGTTCTGGGGCTTGGACCGGGAGCGCCGCTTCGTGGTGCTGACCGGGGGCGAGCCGATGTTGCAGGTCGACGACGCGCTGGTCGCGGCGTTGCACGCGGCGGGGTTCATGATCGCGATCGAGAGCAACGGCACACTCGCGGCGCATCCCGGCATAGACTGGGTGTGCATCAGCCCCAAGGCGGGGACGCAGGTGGTGCAGCGGCGTGGCGACGAGCTGAAACTCGTCTGGCCGCAGGCGGCGATCGATCCGGTCGCGCTGGAGGCGTGGGACTTCGCCAACCTGCTGCTCCAGCCGCTCGACGAGGCGGGCGCCGGCAGTGCGCACGAGCAGGCGTGCATCGATCTGGTGATGGCGCGCCCGCGCTGGCGGCTGTCGTTGCAGACGCACAAGATGCTGGGGCTGCGATAGGCGGCCGATCGCGCGGCCAGACCGTTCCGTCATGCCGGGACGAGCCCGGCGTGACGGTGGTTTCAGGACTTAACGGCTCGACGCCATTTGCGTTGCGCTTGGCCCCCACGCGATCGGGCCGCACTTCTTGACGACCCACTCGCCCTTCTTGCTCCAGCAGATCGGGTCGAGGCGGGGCAGGGCGACCGGGGTCGCGTTGATGTAGCGCGAGAAGCGCTGCTCGCCGTACGGGACCAGGCTGTTGCGCAGCTCGCGCATCCGCGCCACCGCGACATCGCCGAGCGTGCCGCGCGGCGCGAACAGCGCGTCGCGGCCGATCGAGCCTGCGGCCCGGCAGAACCCGTATTGCGAGGCGACGGTGGCGAAGCTGGAATAGGTCCGCGTGCCGTACTGGTCGAGCGCGGCCAGCCCTTCCTTCTTGGTCTTGGCGTTGCGCAGGAAATATTTGTTCAGCGTGTCCCACGCCGAATTCAGCTCGTCCTTATGGTCGAGCAGCGCGGCATTGTAGTTGCCGACGGTCAGCAGCGACGGTTCGAACTGGCATTGCAGCGCAGCGACGTTCAGCGCCGAGCGCATCGTCCAGACCAGGCCGGCGCGGCGCTCCTCCGGCGTGGCGCCGGGCAGGGTCTGCATGATGCCGGGCTCGTCGCCCTGTACCGGCGCGCCGGCATAATCGTGATGCTGGAGGAAGAACTGGGCCGAGGCCGGCGTCGACGCCATGCCCATCATCGCTGCGGCCCCCACTGCCGCCCACAAACGCACGCTATTCACCTGAACTGTCCTCCCCGAAGGAACCTCTTCCGAAGGAATCTAAAGCATTTCGCCGGACTGTGCAGCCGATTTCGCCCCGTGCTGACGCCGAACCGTTAACCGCACGCGGCCAACCGCCCGTCGCATCCGTAACGGTCTGCGCGAAGCACGGCCCCGAACGCAAAGAGGCCGCCCGGTCGCCCGGACGGCCTCTTCGTCATGGATAATCCCTCAGGGGATTACATCATGTTGTTGGTCATCATGGTGTCGTTCGACATCATCGTGTCGTTCGCCATCATGGTGTCGTTGGCCATCATGCCACCGTTCATGGTGCCGTCGACGGCAGTCATGTTGTCGGTCATGGTGTCCATGCCCTCGGTGGTGTTCATGTCGGTGACCATCGTGTTGTCGGTGGTGGTCTCGGTCTTCGGACCGCAGGCCGCAACGGCCAGCGCGGCGCCGGCGATCAGCGAGCCGGTCAGAACCTTGGAGATGATTGCACGCATTGGAAGCTCCCTAGTATAGAGGATTTGGCAGGCTATCGATCGCCCTTTGAGACCCAAATCGACGTGAACGTTAACCGGATAACGCGGGGCCCTCAAGTCTCGTTTTGTCCGGGACAAGAAAGAGTTTGGAGGAACCCTGACAGCGTCAACGCCAGGGCGGCGTCGAAAGTTGCCATATCCGACACATTTCCCAGCGCCGACAAGCTGGTAACCGGAAAATCCGGTAGCCCGCACGGTACGATTCCACCGAAATGCGACAGGTCGGGCGCGACGTTGACCGAGAAGCCGTGGAGCGTCACCCAGCGCCGCACCCGCACCCCGATGGCGCCGATCTTCGCCTCGCGTCCCGCCGCGTCCATCGTCCAGATGCCGACCCGGCCGGGTGCGCGGAACGCCGCGAGGTCGAGGCGCGCCAGCGCGGCGATCACCCATCCTTCCAGCGCGTGGACGAAGCAGCGGACGTCGCGCCCCCGTGCATTCAGGTCGAGTACCAGATAGCCGACGCGCTGGCCCGGTCCGTGATAGGTATAGCGGCCGCCGCGCCCGGCCGGAACGACCGGAAAGCGCGGATCGACCAGCTCGGCCGGGTCGGCGCTGGTGCCCGCGGTATAGACCGGCGGATGTTCCAGCAGCCAGACCAGCTCGCGCTCCTCACCCGCCGCGACCGCCGCGGCGCGCGCCTCCATCGCCGCCAGCGCCTCGGCATAGGGGGTCAGGCCGGGCGTCACGCGCCACTCGGGCGCGGGCAGGGCGAAGTCGGTTTCGGTCATGCGCGATCATCTGGCCGCTGGGCGGCGGCGGCGCAACAGTTGGCGTCGGCGGCGGTGCTCGGCTATCGACGCAGTTCGTTGGGGGAAGGGAAGGGAATCACATGGTCAGGATGGGCAATGTCTGGGACCGGACGGTGGAGGTGCTGCGCGGCCGCGCGGCGATACTGGGGCCGATCGCCGCGGCTGCGATCTTCCTGCCGGCCATCGTGAACAATGCGGTGGCCGCCTTCGTCACGCCGGGATCGCGCGGCGTCGCGCTGCTGGCGATGGTGGTCGCGCTGGGCGTGCTGGTCGCCAACGTCTGGGGCCAACTGGCGATGCTGGCGGTGGCGACGCATCCTGCCACCACCCGCGCCGACGCGACCCGGCAGGCGACGCAGCGGCTGCTGCCCGCACTCGGCGCGCTCTTCGTACTCGCGGTGATCTTCGCGCTGGCGATCGTGCCGCCGATGATCGCCCTGGTGCGTGCGGGCGTCGACCTGACCAACCGCGCCGCGGTCCAGTCGATGCCTGCGGGGATCGCCGGGTTCGTCGGCCTCTACTCGCTGGTGCTGCTGGTGGTCATTCTGTTCATCGGCGCGCGGCTCATCCTGCTCAACCCGGTCGTGCTGAACGAGCGGCGCGGGGTCGGCGCGCTCATGCGCTCGGTGCGGCTGACCAAGGGAATGACGTTCCGCATCGTCGGGCTGATGATCCTGTTCGGCATCGTCGTGCTGATCCCGACCATGGCGGTCCAGTCGATCGTCGGCCTGGTGTTCCGCCTGATCCTGGGCGCAAACGGCATTCCGGTGACGGTGTTCGTCGCCTCGGCGGCGGGAGCGGCCGTGACGACGGTGTTCACGGTGGTCGCCGCTGCCTTTACCGCGCAGCTCTATGTCGCGGCGGTGGCGGAGGAAGAGGTCGCCTGATCGCCTGCCGGCCGGGTGGGGACCGCGGCCAGCAGCGGGATCTGGGGCGCGGCATCGGGCGGCAGGATGCCGGTGACGCGCGGGTCGGCGAACGTCTCGACCGTTCGCCCGACCGCGACGAAGCCGTGGCGGCGATAGAAGGAGAGCGCGGCCGGATGGTCGAGCGTGCAGGTATGCACCCAGACCCGGACGATGCCCTTCGTCCAGGCGCGCGCCAGCGCCTCTGCCATCAGCCAGCCGCCATGGCCCTTTCCGGCGAGCTCGGGAACCAGCCCGACATAGGACAGCTCGCATGTGCCGCTGGTGCGGAAGTCGAGTTCCAGCATGCCGACTTCGATCCCGGCCGGATCGACCACGGCGAAGATCTGGACTGCGGGATCCTGGACGATCGCGATCAGGGTCGCATCGTCCATGACCAGGCGCGAGAACCACAGCCATGGCGCGCCCACACGGCGGAACAGCGTACGGTAATGTGCGGGCGCGGGCCGCTCCCACCGGACCAGCCGCAGCGGCGAGGATGGCGTCGGCCGGAGGGGCGGCCGGCGGCCCATCTCCAGCGTCGTGACGATCGTCGCGACCTGATCGTCGGGCACCGGGATCAGTCCCATGTCGCCACCGGCGGCAGGCTCATCAGGATCGCGTCGACATTGCCGCCCGTCTTCAGCCCGAACAGCGTGCCGCGATCGTAGACGAGGTTGAACTCGGCATAGCGCCCCCGCCACGCGCGCTGCGTCGCCAGATCCTCCGGCGTGAAGGGCGTATCCACCCGCCGACGGACGATACGCGGGTAGATGTCGAGAAACGCCTCGCCGACCGCGCGGGTGAAGGCGAAGTTGGTGTCGAAATCGCCCTCCAGATGATCGTAGAAGATGCCGCCGACCCCGCGATGCACCTGACGGTGGGGAATGTAGAAATACTCGTCCGCCCATTGCTTGTAGCGGGGATAGTCGCCCGCGCCGGGGTGCGCCTCGCACGCCGCCTGAAATGCCGCGTGGAAATCGCGCGTGTCGTCTGCGACGGGCAGGGGCGGGTTCAGGTCGGCGCCGCCGCCGAACCAGCGCTTCGTCGTCACCAGGAAGCGGGTGTTCATGTGGACGGCGGGGACGTGCGGATTGGCCATGTGCGCGACCAGGCTGATCCCGGTGGCGAAGAAGCGCGGGTCCTCGGCGGCGCCATTGATGGTGCGGGCGAAATCACCTTCGAACGTGCCGGCGACGGTCGAGACGTTGACGCCGACCTTCTCGAACACCCGGCCCTTCATCACCCCGCGTACCCCGCCGCCGCCCGGCTCGCCCGACGGATCGACGCGGTCCCAGGCGATATAGTCGAACGCCGCGTCCGATCCCACCTCGCGCTCGATCGCCTCGAATGCCGCGCAGATCCGGTCGCGCAGCGATTCGAACCATGTGCGGGCGGCGCGTTGCTGGTCGTCATGCTCAATCATGACGGTGCCGCTAGCAAATCGGGGCGCGGCAGGGGAGTGGGGCCGATCGTCCTACCATCCCGTCTGCCGCCGCGCCTCCGCCAGGACGATGCCGGCCGCCATCGCGACGTTGAGCGACCGGAAACCGGGGCGCATCGGGATGCGGACCCGCAGGTCGGCGCGCGCGTGGACCGATGGCGGGACGCCTGCGCCCTCCGATCCTAGCAGCAGGATATCGTCCGATCTGAACGCGGTATCGGGCATGTCTGCCGCGCCTGTGGAGGTCAGCAGCACGATCCGTCCGCTCGCCTGCGCCACGAATGCGTCCCAGTCGGCATGCCGAACCACGTCGGCGCGGGCTGCATAGTCCATCCCCGCCCGCGCGAGCGCCCGGTCGCCGAAGGGAAAGCCCATCGGCTCGATCAGGTCGACGCCCGCACCCAGGCAGGCGGCAGTGCGCAGGATCGTCCCGACATTGCCGGCGATGTCGGGCTGGTACAGGGCGACGCGCATGGCCCCGTATAACGCCGCCGTCACCGCTCGCCAAAATGCTGTTGGCAAATCGGACCCCTCGCGGCTAACAGGGCCATCAAGGCCAGCCGTGGGGACGGCATCCGGCCGGCGGGCGCGCTTTTTCAACGCGTCGGGCAACCCCCGTGTTCAGGGCAAGGGTACAGGTGAATGGCGACTGTCGAAGATCAGCTTCCCCCGGGCGAGGACCCGGCGCTCCTTCAGGAAGAGGTCCATGACCCGCGCCGCCGCGACTTCATCAACATCGCTGCCGTGTCCTTCGCGGGTGTCGGCGCGGTGGCGATCGTGCTGCCGCTGGTCAACCAGATGAACCCGTCCGCCGACGTGCTGGCGCAGTCGTCGACCGAGATCGACATCTCGAAGATCGCACCCGGTCAGGCGATCAAGTCGTCGTTCCGCAAGCAGCCGCTGTTCGTGCGCAACCTGACCCCGGCGGAGATCGCCGAGGCCAACAAGGTGCCGCTGAGCGAGCTGCGCGATCCGCAGACGCTGGCCGAGCGGACCAAGCCCGGCAAGGAGAACTGGCTCATCACGCTGGGCGTCTGCACCCATCTCGGCTGCGTGCCGCTGGGCGCGGGCGAGGGCGAGAACAAGGGGCCGTTCGGCGGCTATTTCTGCCCGTGCCACGGTTCGGCCTATGACACGGCGGCGCGCATCCGGCAGGGACCAGCGCCGCTGAACCTGCACGTTCCCGATTATACGTTCAATTCCGACACCGTCGTGACGGTGGGTTGAGGTAGCGCAGATGAGCTTTCCCTGGGCCAAGCATTATGAGCCGAAGCAGCCGCTGATGCGGTGGCTGGACGAGAAGCTTCCCGTCCCGCGCCTCGTCTACAACGCGGTTGGCGCCGGTTATCCGGTGCCGCGCAACCTCAACTATTTCTGGAACTTCGGCGTGCTCGCCGGCGCCGCGCTCGGTATCCAGATCATCACCGGCATCGTGCTGGCGATGCACTATGCCGCCAATGCGGGCGTCGCCTTCGGCTCGGTCGAGGGGATCATGCGCGACGTGAACGCGGGCTGGTTCCTGCGCTACGCGCACGCCAACGGCGCGTCGATGTTCCTGCTGGTCGTCTATATCCACATCGCCCGCGGCCTCTATTACGGCTCGTACAAGGCGCCGCGCGAGATGGTGTGGCTGCTCGGCGTCGTCATCTTCCTGCTGATGATGGCGACGGCGTTCATGGGCTATGTGCTCCCCTGGGGGCAGATGAGCTTCTGGGGTGCGCAGGTCATCACCGGCTTCTTCTCGGCGATCCCGCTGGTGGGCGAGACGATCCGCGTCTGGCTGCTCGGCGGCTACGCGCCGGACAATGCTGCGCTGAACCGCTTCTTCTCGCTCCACTATCTGCTGCCGTTCGTGATCGCGGGCGTCATCATCCTGCACATCTGGGCGCTGCATATCCCGGGTTCGAACAACCCGACCGGCGTCGACGTTAAGGGCGAGCAGGACACGGTGCCGTTCCACCCCTATTATACCGCCAAGGACGCGGTCGGGCTGGGCGTGTTCATGCTGCTGTTCGCGCTGCTGCTGTTCTTCAGCCCGAACCTGCTGGGTCATCCGGACAATTATATCGAGGCGAACCCGCTCTCGACGCCCGCGCACATCGTGCCCGAATGGTATTTCCTGCCCTTCTACGCGATCCTGAAGAGCTTCACCGCGGATTTCATCCTGCCGGCCAAGCTGTGGGGCGTGCTGGCGATGTTCGGCTCGATCCTGCTGCTGTTCTTCCTGCCCTGGCTGGACAGCTCGCCGGTGCGCTCGGCCAACTACCGGCCGAAGTATCGCGGCTTCCTGATCGTGCTGCTGTTCGATGTCATCCTGCTGGGTTATGTCGGCGGGGCGGAGGCGAACGCGCGCAACGTGATCCTGGGGCAGATCGCCAGCGGATATTACTTCGCCCACTTCCTCATCATCCTGCCGTGGGTGTCGCGGTCGGAGCGGCCGCGGCCGCTGCCCGGCTCGATCACCGAAGCGGTGCTGGCCAAGCATGGCGGCACCAGCCCGGCGCAGACCGCCCTGGCGTCGAACTGAGACCATAAGGACAGACACGGACATGGTTCGCGCAATCTCGACCCTGGTCGGCCTCGCCTTTGTCGGCGTGCTGGCGCTCGCGCTGTTCTTCACCGCGAAGGACGCCATCCAGAACCCGGCGCCGGAGGCGGCCGAGCATGAGTTCCACCTGCATCCCCGCGATGCGGCGCTGTCCTCGGCGGGCTATTTCGGTACGTTCGACCGCCGCCAGGTGCAGCGCGGCTTCCAGGTGTACAAGGAGGTCTGCGCCGCCTGTCACAGCCTGAAGTACGTCGCATTCCGCGACCTTAAGGAAATCGGCTATACCGAGGCCGAGGTGAAGGCGATCGCCAACCAGTGGGTGATCGAGCAGCCCTCGATCAATCCGGACACGGGCGAGGCGACGACGCGCAAGAATGTGGCGTCGGATCACTTCCCGTCGCCCTTCGCCAACGAGGTCGCCGCGCGCGCCGCGAACAACAACGCGCTGCCGCCCGACCTGTCGCTGATGACCAAGGCGCGTCATGACGGGGCGAACTACGTCTTCTCGCTGGTGGGCAAGGGCGCGTATCGCCCCCAGCCGGCCGAGCTGGTCGAGAAGTTCCCCGGCGCGAAGACGCCGGAGGGGCTGCACTACAACCCCTACTTCGCGAACCTGAACATCGCGATGCCGCCGCCGCTGACGTCGGACGGGCAGGTGACCTATACCGACGGGACTGCCGCGACCCACGACCAGATGGCCAAGGATGTCGCCGCGTTCCTGACCTGGACCGCCGAACCGAAGCTGGAATCGCGCCACGCGGCAGGCTTCGCCTCGGTGATCTTCATCGCGATCTTCTGCTTCCTTGCCTGGGGCGCCTATCAGAACGTTTGGCGCGACGTGAAGCATTGATCGACGGTCGGCAGGCGCCGGCTGCATCGTCGAAAAATCGGGGAAGGGCGGCGCCGCGGCGTCGCCCTTTTTCGCGTTCGGAACACGCGACGAACATCGCTCGTTTCACCTTTCACGAGCGGCGCGTCCCTGCCGCGAGCCTCGAAGTATCGGGAGGTTCCATGTTTCTGAAACGTATCGGTCTGACCGGCCTGTTGGTTGGCTTGGGTATCGCCACCACCGCCTGCACGGACGGTTATGGCTATAGCGGCGTCAATGTCGGGATCGGCAGCGCCGGTTATTATGACGGCTATGGCGACGGCTATAATTATGCCGGCTACGGCTATCCGGGATATGGCTATGGCTACGCGCCGAGCTATTTCGGCTGGTACGGCGACTATTATTATCCGGGTACCGGCATCTACGTCTATGATCGCAGCCGCCAGCGCTATCGCTGGAACGACGGGCAGCGCCGCTACTGGGAAGGTCGCCGCGGCAGCTATCGCGGCAACGCGCAGATCCGCGACAACTGGGCAGATTTCCGCCGCGATGTCCGGCGGGAGCGGCGCGACTATCGTGGCGACCTGCGCGACAATCGCCAAGCGTACCGTGACGGCACGATCGACCGCAGCCAGGCGCGCGCCGGACGGCGGGAGGCGCGGCGGGAGTATCGCCAGGATACCGGGCAGGCGTTCCGGGAAACCCGGCGCGAGAACCGCGCGATCCGCCAGGGTATGCCGCCAGGCCAGCGGGCGTTTCGCGGCGGTCGGCCAGGCGGCGGTCGCCGGCAGATCCCGTAGGAGGATGGCGATCGGCGCGCGGGCGCCGGTCAGTCCGCCGGGCGGGTGGCGATCATGACGGTGGAGACGAAGGTCATCACCGGCGCATCGTCCTGATTGAAGACGGTCATGCGGCTCTTGCAGAAGCCCAGTTCCGGGCGACTGGCCGACGCCCGGGTGTCGATCACCTCGGTCTCGCAACGCAGCGTGTCACCGGGATAGACCGGTTTCAGCCAGCGCAGTTCGTCGATCCCGGGCGAGCCGAGCCCCGCCTCCTGCCGATGCTTCAGATCGGCGACGATCATCGCCATCGTCATAGCGCACGTGTGCCAGCCGCTGGCCGACAGCCGCCCGAAATGGGTCTGCGCTGCCGCTTCGTCGGACAGGTGAAAGGGTTGCGGATCATAACGGCTGGCGAACGCGATCACCTCGTCACGGTCGACCAGATGGTGGCCGAAACTGGCGCGGTCGCCGACCTTCACATCCTCGAAATAGCGCATCGTCGCTCCCCGCCCTCGGCCGATGGCAGAGGTGCCAGAGCCGGGATCAACGATACCGGCGCCCGAGGTCCTGCTTCAAGCCCCCCAACCGCGTGACACGCCCATTCACGCACACTGGTGCGCCGAGCAGTCGCATCCAGCATGATGCGCCGTTCGCCGGCCGGAGTTCCACGTCGATGGAGAAGCCACGCCGGTGCCGGATCACATAGCTGCGCAGCCGCTTCATCGTGGCGCGCGATTCGTCGGCGTAGCAGCGGAGCGAGTCAGACCTGTCCACCACGCTGCCCCGCGGCAGGGCGAACAGGTCATAGACGGGATCGGACCATTCGAGGCGCTGATCGCGCAGGTCGCAGCACCAGCGGCCGATGCCACGCGCCGCCAGCTTCTCGATCGTCGCAGAGGACGGCGCGAGGACGGGGGGCTTCTTAGGTAATGCCAAGGTCGATTAGCCCGGTCTCGGCCATGATCGGCCAGCTGTGATGCAGGGCCAGCGGCTCGGTTGCCCTCATCGAGACGGGTGCTTCATCGCGCCATCAGGGTTGCGGACCCGCTAAGAAATCGAGTCGATCCACGTCGGAAGGTCAGCGAGGCGATCGAGTCGGCAGAAGCGGGGATGATCGGCGGGCGCGGTGGCCTGTTCGTGGCTCCAGGCCAGAGGCTGCGGGATATAGGCCGCCCAGGCTCCGGCGGACAGCGCCGGCAGCACGTCCGACCGCATCGAATCGCCAGCCATCACCGCCCGCTCCGGCGCCACGTCGTAGCGCGCGAACAGCCGTTGGAAGGTGTCGGCGGTCTTGTCGCTGACGATCTCGACGCCGGTGAACCGCTCGCCCAGCCCAGAGGCGGCGAGTTTCGCCTCCTGGTGGAACAGGTCGCCCTTCGTCACCAATACCAGCCTGCCGCGCGTCGCCAGGGCGTCCAGCGTCGCCTCTATCCCATCGAGCAGTTCGACCGGATGGGCGAGCAGGCGGCGCCCGGCGGCGAGGATGTCGGCGATGACGGTGACCGGCAGGGCGTCACCACCCAGCTCGATCGCCGTCTCGATCATCGCCAGCGTGAAGCTCTTCGCGCCATAGCCGTACTGCGGCAGGTTGCGGATCTCGCATGCTTCCAGTGCCGCACGTGCGACGGGTTCGTCCGCGAACGGCGCCAGCATCGCTGCCAGCGCCGCCTGCGTCTCGGCGAAGAAGCGCATGTTATGCCAGAGCGTGTCATCGGCATCGAGGCAGATGAGGTCGATCGGCATCGGCGCGCGCCCGCTCAGACGTTGAAGCGGAAGAGGAGCACGTCGCCATCCTGCACGACATACTCCTTGCCCTCGGCACGCAGCTTGCCGGCATCGCGGGCACCGGTTTCACCCTTGCAGGTGACATAGTCGGCAAAGGCGATCGTCTCGGCACGGATAAAGCCGCGCTCGAAATCGGAGTGGATGGCGCCGGCCGCCTGCGGAGCCTTGGCGCCGACGTCGACGGTCCAGGCGCGCGCTTCCTTCGGCCCTACGGTGAAGAAGGTGAGCAGGTGCAGCAGCTTGTACCCGGCACGAATGACGCGGGCGAGCCCGGTTTCGGACAGGCCCAGCTCGGCCAGGAATTCGCCGCGATCCTCGGCCGGCATGGTCGCGATCTCCGCCTCGATCGCGGCGGAGACGACGACCGCCTCGGCCCCCTCGGCGGCGGCCTTGGCGAAGACGCGTGCGCTGTGCGCGTTGCCCTCCGCCGCATTCGCCTCGTCGACGTTGCAGACGTAGAGGACGGGCTTGGCGGTCAGCAGCTGCGCCTGCGCGAACAGGCGCTGTTCCTCGGGATCGGTGACCGGGGTCAGCCTTGCGGGCTTGCCGTCGCGCAACAGCTCGAGCGCGCGGCCGAGCACGGTGGCGGCCGCCTTCGCCTCCTTGTCGCCCTGCTGACCTTTCTTGGTCAGATTGGGGACGCGCTTCTCGAGGCTCTCGAGGTCGGAGAGCATCAGCTCGGTCTCGACCGTCTCGGCGTCGGCGATCGGATCGACCTTACCCTCGACGTGCGTCACGTCGCCATCCTCGAAGCAGCGCAGGACATGGACGATCGCGTCCACTTCGCGGATATTGCCGAGGAACTGGTTGCCCAGCCCCTCGCCCTTCGACGCACCGCGGACCAGTCCGGCGATGTCGACGAACGCCAGCTGCGTCTCGATGATCTTGGCCGACCCCGCGATGGCGGCGAGCGCCTGCAGCCGATCGTCGGGCACGGCGACGTTGCCGACGTTCGGCTCGATCGTGCAGAACGGATAATTGGCGGCCTGGGCCGCAGCCGTCTCGGTCAGTGCATTAAAGAGGGTGGACTTGCCCACGTTGGGCAGGCCCACGATGCCGCAGCGGAAACCCATGGTCGTTCCTGGAAGAGGGGAGTTGCCCTCCCTCTAGCCGCCACGAGCCCGCCGCTCAACGCATCAGATCACGCCCAGGTAATTGGCCGCGGCCCAGACCGGCAGGCCGATCGCCGCCGCGGTCGAGACCGCACAAAGGGCAAAGCCGGTATATTCCACCATCGGCGGATTGGGGCGCCCCGCGCGCTTGTTGCGCTCCGCGCCCGACAGCACGAAACTGGCCAACACTCCATAGGTCGCGACCGCCACTTCAACCACTTGATGATCCTCGCTCGTCAGGTGCGCCCCCCCGGCCGCACCGCTTCATGCCCATCGGCCATTAACCATCACCGCGAACGGGTATCAATCCGGTTAATGCCGCAGGTGCGAAGACCGCGACGAGTGGTGTCGCTCAGCGGTAATTGAAGCTGACGCTGATCCGTTCGCCCCCGGCGCCCGCCTTGCCGGCATGCGGCACGACCTCGTGCCGCAACCAGCTTTCCCAGAGGAGCAGCGTGCCCGCGTCCGGCATGATCGTCTCGAAGCTGCGCATCCCCTCCGGCGCGTCGGGGCGCCGCGTGGGGGCGGCCATCATCATCGGCAGGCGCGGATCCTCCAGCTTCAGCCCACCCGAGCCCGGCGGCACCGCGACATAGACGGTGCCCGACACCACGCTGTGCGGATGGATGTGGGCGCCGTGATGCCCGCCGGCGCGCAGCACATTGACCCACAGGCTGTCGAGCTTCAGCCGCTTGCCGCCAAGTTCGAAAGCGGCCGCATCCGCAAAGCGCGCGACGTGGCGGTCGAGGACGCGGCGCAGGTCTTCGAATACCGGATCGCGGCGCGGCAGGTCGTTCAACGAGGCATAGGAGGTATAGCCGCGATAGCCGTGTTCACGCGACCAGCGCCGGCCGGCGCCGTCATCCTGGGCCAGTGCGCGGCAGCTATGGTCGAGGTCGGCGACCAGCGTCGGATCGATCGCCTCCCGATAGAGGAGGGTGGGGAAGAGCTGCCGGATCGTCATCGGCCCCGCGTGCCGGGGCGGGAGGGTCGCGTCAATCGCGATGCGCGGCGACGGCGCGGACCATAGCGGAGATCATCGGCCGGACCTCGGCCGGGCCGACCAGCGCCGCGGCGGCGGCATGAGCAGCGGCGAGGCGATCGGCGCGGACCAGCCGCCACAGGCCGAGCACCACCGCCTCCGTTTCCTCGACGGTCGAGTGGCAGGGACGCTGAAAGACGAGCGTATCCGTCGACCCGCGATCGAGCGAGCGCATCGCATCGTCGAACGACCCGGCCTCTGGTGTCGGGGCAGGGGAGGCGCCGGCGAACGTCAGTGCATGGACCCAGCGGCGCATCCCGGCGAGCAGCCGCGCTTCGAACGCGGGCAGTTGGGCAACGGGACGGTCGATCAGGTCGTACATGGAGCAGGTTCCGACGCTAATGAGAATGCCTCTCACTACAAGATGTCAGGTGGCCGGTCAATGCAGTTGGTCGCTTCGACGGGGCGTCTGGCGGACCGATCGTGTCAATTGCGATCGACTGTCAACTGGATGGTAAGTCTGGCGGGCGTAAGGGTGGTGAATGTCGATCGATGATCCCTTCACTCGCCTGCACGAGCATCAGCGCCGTGCGCTGAACGTCCTGACCCGCGTGAGCGAAGCGATCGATGCGGAGCGCGACCAGGCGAGCATCGACCTGCGCGCCGAAATGGCCGTGGTGCTGCGCGACTATCAGATATTCAAGCATGAGGACGTGTTCGATCCCGCGATATCGTCCGGCAGTGCCGAGCGGGTCGATCTGGGCCGCAAGATGAAAATCGAGTGCATCGGCGCGGGTGAAGCGGTCCGCAGCCATCTTCAGCGCTGGAAGGAAGGGGCGGTGGCGGCCGATCCTGCCACCTATCGCGCCGCTGCCCACCTGACGCTGAATGCGCTTCGCCGCCATATCGCGCGCGAAGAAGAGGGCATCACCCGCCTGCTGACGCTGTTGGCGCAGGAAGCGCGCGCAGCGGCGTAAACTCGCTGGGGTCGGAGCGGGTTTGGCTCAGACATCAAAACGCCGACCGCGCAGGGGAGTCCCTGTCGCGGTCGGCGTTTTCATTCGTCCCGGCGAGTGGAGCCCGCCGTGGATCGATCAGGCGGCGGCAGGCTCGAAATGGCCGCACCAGTCGCTGGCCTCCACCTTCGGCCACACACCGGCGGTGTCGCCGCTCGGCTGGCTGATCGGCGGGTTGTAACGGCAGAGGCCGAGTTCGGCGCTCTGCTCGCTGTCGAAGAACTTGCACTTGGCGCAAGCGGCGGTGCCGGCGGTGGTGAGGGCCATGATGTATCTCCGTGGCTGAGTTGTTGTCTGCTGAACGGCAAGTAAGCCGAGAAAGTTCCCGAAACAACAATAAACAACTGTTGCGATCAACTCTCACGCAAGATGCGAACAAGTCTCATTTCGCTAAGTCTATCTGCAATTCACTCTCAACTGTAGAAGAGTTGAGAACGACTATCACTTGCGTCGTCGGTCAGCCCAGCCGCAGGGCGACGTCGTTCATGAAGCGCACGTCGTCGCCGGCGGCCAGCCATGCCGCCTCCGCCGCCACGGCGCCCAGCATCGCGGCCAGCGGATCGATCTCGTCCCGGGCGTAATTGCCCAGGACATAGCCATGGACCCGGTCCTTGTGGCCGGGATGGCCGATGCCGAGCCGCACCCGCCGATAGTCCGGACCGCAGTGGCGGTCGGTCGAGCGCAGGCCGTTGTGCCCGGCCGCGCCGCCGCCGGTCTTCACCTTCACCCGGAACGGCGCCAGATCGAGTTCGTCGTGGAACACGGTCAAGGCGTCGATGCCCAGCTTGTAGAAGCGCAGCGCCTCGCCGATCGCGCGGCCGCTCTCGTTCATGAAGGTCGCGGGCTTCAGCAACAGGATCTTGTGCGCGCCGATCCGCCCCTCCTGCGTCCAGCCCTGGAACTGCTTGCGGACGGGGCCGAACCCGTGAACCTCTGCGATCGCATCGGCGGCCATGAAGCCGACATTGTGGCGCTGCATCGCATATTGCGCGCCCGGATTGCCGAGCCCGGCCCAGATCTGCATCGCGTCGCCCTTCTTTCCCTGTCCCAACGAAAAGGGGCAGGGGAGCGTTGCCGCCACCCTGCCCCCGCACGCTCCGATCCCATGGGGATCAGGCGTTCGCGTCGTCCTCGTCCGTCTCGGCAGCAGCCTCGGCCGACTCGGCGGCCTGCGTCTCGGCGACCTCGGCATCGGCCGCTTCGTCCTGCGCGGTCGGGACGGTCGGCGGCACGATCGTGGCGATCGCGAAGTCGCGATCCTCGATCGCCGGCGTCGCACCCTTGGGCAGCGTCACGTCCGAGATGTGGATCGAGTCGCCGATCTCACGACCCTTCAGCGAGATGGTCAGTTCGCTGGGGATGTCGGCCGCGTCGACCACCAGCTCGACCTCGTGGCGGGTGATGTTGAGCACGCCGCCCTGCTTGATGCCGCGGCACTGGTCCTCGTCCGCGAACACGACCGGCACGGCGACCGTCACGGTCGAATGCTCGCCGATGCGCAGGAAGTCGACATGGGTCGGGCGGTCGGTGACCGGGTGGAAGGCGACGTCCTTGGGCAGGGTGCGCTCACCGCCGACCATCACCACCGAATTGAAGAAGTGGCCGGTCATCAGCGCCTTGACCAGCGCCTTCTCTTCCAGGTGAACCGACGTCGGTTCCTTGTTCTGGCCGTAGATCACGGCGGGGACGCGGCCATCACGACGCAGCGCCCGGGAGGCTCCCTTGCCAACCCGGTCACGCGTCTCGGCTGCGAGCGTCAGCGTGTCGCTCATGGTAATTCTCCGAAACTCGTTGCAGAATTTCCGGACACGCCTCCAGGGATGACCATGGCCGGAAGCGGGCGCGCATAGCCGGATGGGGGAGAAAGCGCAACTCCTCGCCGGTACGGGGAGGAGCTAGTATTTCACCCGCTTCGCCTTGATCCCCTGCCGCGCCAGCTGCGCCTGCACCGAGTCCGGCCCCGCCAGATGGCCCGAGCCGACGGCGATGAATATCGTGCCCGGCTGCTGCATGCGCTGGCCGATCCACTGCGCCCACCGCTTGTTGCGGTCGACCAGCAGGACCCGGGCGACCTCCGGCGAGTCCTTCAGACTGTCGTTCATCTCGGCGGCGAGCGCGTCGGGGCGGCCGTGCGCCCAGTCGTCGACCATCTTGCCGATCGTCGTGTCAACCTTGGGCAGTTCGTCGAGCGAGCTGGTCAGCATCTCCAGCTGCGCCTGGTCAGACAGGCTGCTGAAATAGCCGAGCTGCTGCTCCGGCGTCTCGAGCCCGCGCACCGGCTTGCCGGCGGCTTTCGCCGCCTGGGTCAGGACCGACTCGGGCGCATTGTCGGTTTCATAGCCTTGCTTGCTGACCGGGCCGATCGACAGCTGGGTCGCTGCCAGCCAGGGCTGGAACCCGTCGAACGCATTGCCCGGCAGCCCGGCGGCGGTTACCGCCGCGGTGAAGGCGGCGCGCTTGTCGGCGGGAATGCGCTCGGTCAGCGGCGGGGTGCCCGGCTTCGCGGTTCCGGCCGCCCGCACCAGCCCGGCCATCGCCGCGGGATCGGGCAGCACCGTTTCCAGCACCAGCTCGCCCGAGCGGTCGAACGCGGCCTTCACCGCCTCGTCGAACCAGCTGAGGCCGGGTTTCAGGACGTGGATGGTGCCGAACAGGTAGATGGTCGTGTCCTTGTCGCGCACCACCCACAAGGCGGGGTCGGCGTCGGTCGCCGCATTCGCCTGCTGCGCTGCCGGCGTCTTCGCGCAGGCCGGCAGCGCCAGGAACATCGACAGCGCCGAGGCGGCGGCGCGGAAAGGGCGGGTCAGGCGCAAGGTCTTGTCCTTCGTAGCGGCAGGCCGCTGCCAGTTAGGGTCGCGCCGCGCCTCTTGCTAGAGCGCCGCCCATCGGTCACAGACCGCGACCGTGACCCAGCCCCTATCCTTCCAGAAGATGATCCTCGCGCTCCATGACTATTGGAGCGAGCGGGGGTGCGCGATCCTCCAGCCCTATGACATGGAAATGGGCGCCGGCACCTTCCATCCCGCGACGACCCTGCGCGCGCTCGGACCGGACGCTTGGAACGCCGCCTATGTCCAGCCGTGCCGCCGGCCGACCGACGGCCGCTACGGCGAGAACCCGAACCGGCTGCAGCACTATTATCAATATCAGGTGATCCTGAAGCCGAGCCCGCCCGACTTGCAGGAGCTGTACCTGGGCAGCCTGGCGGCGATCGGCGTCGACATGGGACTGCACGACATCCGCTTCGTCGAGGATGACTGGGAGTCGCCGACACTGGGCGCCTGGGGCCTGGGCTGGGAAGTGTGGTGCGACGGGATGGAGGTGACGCAGTTCACCTATTTCCAGCAGATGGGGGGCTTCGACTGCAAGCCCGTCGCGGGCGAGCTGACCTACGGGCTGGAACGGCTGGCCATGTACATCCAGAACAAGGACAATGTGTACGACCTGGCGTTCAACGACGCCCCAAAAGGTCAGGGGGGCGTGACCTATGGCGACGTGTTCCTGGAGAATGAGCGCCAGATGTCGACCTGGAACTTCGAGGTCGCGAATACCGATGCGCTGTTCGACCTGTTCCGCAAGGCGGTCGCGGAGTGCGAGAACTGCCTGTCCGCCGGCTTGCCGATCCCCGCGTACGAGCAGGCGATCAAGGCCAGCCACAGCTTCAACCTGCTGCAGGCGCGCGGCGTGATCTCGGTGGCGGAGCGGCAGGCCTATATCGGCCGCGTCCGCGATCTGGCGAAGGGCGCCTGCGCGGCGCACATGACGAAGAACGGGTGGGCTGCGTGAGCGATTTCCTTCTCGAACTCCGCTCGGAGGAAATCCCGGCGCGGATGCAGGATAAGGCCCGCGACGATCTCGCCCGCCTCTTCGCGGCCGAGCTGGCGAAGGCGGGCCTGACCGCCGGGGCGGTCGACACCTATGCGACGCCGCGCCGGCTGGTGCTGATCGCGCGCGACCTGCCGCTCGCGACCGAGGCGGTGTCGGAAGAGGTGAAGGGGCCGAAATCCTCGGCGCCGCCGCAGGCGCTGGACGGCTTCCTGCGCAAGACGGGGCTGACCCGGGAGCAGCTGGTCGAGCGTGACGGCGTGCTCTTCGCGATCACAGAGCGACCCGGCCGCGCGACCGCCGATGTGCTGGCGGAGGCGATCCCGGCGATCATCCGCGGCTTCCCTTGGCCCAAGTCGATGCGCTGGGGGGCGGATTCGGTGCGCGAGGATGCGGTACGCTGGGTACGACCGCTCCAGGGTATCGTCGCGTTGTTCGGCGAGGCGATCGTGCCGGTCGAGATCGGAGGGGTTACCAGTGGCGCGACGACGCTCGGCCATCGTTTCCTTCATCCCGGCGCGATTACCATCGGCTCGGCGGTGGACTATGCCGAGAAGTTGCGCGCCTGCCACGTGATCGTCGATCAGCAGGAGCGCCGCGACCTGATCCGCGCCCGCGCCACTGCGCTGGCGGCGGAGGCCGGGCTGGTGCTGGTCCAGGACGAAGGGCTGGTCGCGGAGAATGCCGGGTTGACCGAGTGGCCGGTGCCGCTGCTCGGCCGCTTCGACGCAGAGTTCCTGTCGGTCCCGCCCGAGGTCATCCAGCTGACCGCGCGGGTGAACCAGAAATATTTCGTCTGCCGCACGCCGGAGGGTGCGTTGGCGAACGCGTTCGTTTGCACCGCCAATATCGAGGCGAGCGACGGCGGCGCCCGGATCGTCGAGGGCAATCGCAAGGTGCTAGCGGCGCGCCTGTCCGACGCGCGCTTCTTCTACGACACCGACCTGAAGGTGCCGCTGGCGGAGCAGGCGGCGAAGCTCGACAAGATCGTCTTCCACGAGAAGCTGGGCACCGTCGCCGACAAGGTCGACCGGGTGGCCAAGCTGGCGCGCTGGCTGGTCGAGGAGGGGATCGTCAAGGACGCCGACCCAGACATTGCCGAACGCGCCGCGCGGCTGGCCAAGGCCGACCTCGTCACCGGCATGGTCGGCGAGTTCCCAGAATTGCAGGGCCTGATGGGCGGATACTACGCCGCCGCACAGGGCGAGGACCCGCGCGTGGCGGCGGCGGTGCGCGATCACTACAAGCCGGTTGGGCAGGGCGACGACGTACCGACCGATCCGGTGACCGTCGCGGTGTCGCTGGCAGACAAGCTCGACAGCATCGCGCAATTCTTCGCCGTCGATCTGAAGCCCAGTGGATCAAAAGATCCCTTTGCTCTCCGGCGTTCCGCGCTTGCCGCGATCGCGCTGATCCTCGAGAACCGCCTCCGCTTCCCCCTGGAAACTGCGGTTAAGAGCGATGTGCTCGAGTTCTTCGCCGACCGCCTCAAGGTCCAACAGCGCGAGGCCGGCGTTCGCCACGACCTGATCGACGCCGTGTTCGCGTTGGGCGGCGAGGACGACCTCGTCCGCCTGCTTGCCCGTGTTCATGCGTTGCAGGCGTTCGTTGGGACCGAGGACGGGGTGAACCTGCTCGCCGGGTACAAGCGAGCGGCGAACATCCTGAAGAAGGAAGGCGCCCCGACCGACATCGCCCCGGTGCATGCGGGGGCGACGGGGTTGGGTTATGATCCCGAACCTGCCGAGGCGGCACTGATCGCGGCGCTTGATGCCGCGGAACCCGCCGCCGCGCGCGCGGTTGCTGCCGAAGATTTCGAAGGCGCGATGGCCGCGCTCGCGACGTTGCGCATACCGATCGATGCGTTCTTCGATGCGGTCACCGTCAACGATGCCGATCCGGCGAAGCGCACCGCGCGCCTCGCGCTGCTCGGGCGCATTCGGCAGGCGGTGCACGGTGTCGCGGATTTCTCCCGGATCGTTGAGCCGTCCCGCTAGGAGACGCGAGGGGGATCGACATTACCCGCCAAGCTGCTAGGGCATCGTCAAAGCATACGTATGCATTGACGATGCAGAGGAGCAGATATGGCGACCGCGATCGAACCGCAGGCTGACGCAACCTACGTCTATCGCTTCGGCGGCGGCGTGTCGGACGGGGGCAAGGGCGACAAGAACCTGCTCGGCGGCAAGGGCGCGAATCTGGCGGAGATGGCGTCGATCGGGCTGCCGGTGCCGCCGGGCTTCACCATCTCCACTGCGATGTGCACGCGCTATTATGAGGAGGGGGAGCGGTTCCCCGACTCGCTGCGGGCCGAAGTGGCGGCCGGGATCGCGCATATCGAGGGGATCACCGGCAAGCGCTTCGGCGACGCGGCCGATCCGCTGCTGGTGTCGGTCCGCTCGGGCGCACGAGTGTCGATGCCGGGGATGATGGACACCGTCCTGAACCTGGGACTGAACGACGAGACCGTGTTGGGGCTGGCCCAGGCGGCCGATGACGAGCGCTTCGCGTGGGACAGCTATCGCCGCTTCATCCAGATGTACGCCGACGTCGTGCTGGAACTCGATCACGGCGCGTTCGAGGAGGCGCTGGAGATCGCCAAGGAAGATAACGGGTTCACCCTCGACACCGAGCTGAGCGCGGATCACCTGAAGGCGCTGGTCGTCGAGTATAAGCGGCTGGTCGAGAAGGCGTGGGGCAAGCCGTTCCCGCAGGACGTCCACGACCAGCTCTGGGGCGCGGTCGGCGCGGTGTTCGGCTCGTGGCAGTCGGAGCGGGCCAAGGTGTATCGCCGGCTGAACGACATCCCCGCCGACTGGGGCACCGCGGTCAACGTGCAGGCGATGGTGTTCGGCAATATGGGCGACACCTCGGCCACCGGCGTCGCCTTCACCCGCGATCCGTCGAAGGGCGACCGCGCCTATTACGGCGAGTTCCTCATCAATGCGCAGGGCGAAGACGTGGTCGCCGGCATCCGCACGCCGCAATATCTGACGCGCGCCGCGCGCGAGGAGGCCGGCGCCAAGCCCGCGTCGATGGAAGAGGCGATGCCCGAGGTTTACGGCGAGCTGGCGGCGGTCTTCGACACGCTCGAAACCCATTATCGCGACATGCAGGACATCGAGTTCACGGTCGAGCGTACCAAGCTGTGGATGCTCCAGACCCGATCGGGCAAGCGCACCGCCAAGGCGGCGCTGAAGATCGCAGTCGACATGGCGAACGAGGGGCTCATCAGCCACCGCGAGGCGATCGCGCGGGTCGATCCGGCGGCGCTCGACCAGCTGCTCCACCCGACGCTCGATCCTTCCGCGCCGCGCGACGTGATCGCGCGCGGGCTGCCGGCGTCACCGGGCGCGGCCTCGGGTGCGGTGGTGTTCGATGCCGATACGGCAGAACGATGGAGCGCCGATGGCCGGGCGGTGATCCTGGTGCGGACCGAGACCAGCCCCGAGGACATCCACGGCATGCACGCGGCGCGCGGCATCCTGACCGCGCGTGGCGGCATGACCAGCCACGCGGCAGTGGTGGCGCGCGGCATGGGGCGGCCGTGCGTGTCGGGCGCGGGCAGCATCGCCATCTCTGCCAGGGACAAGGTGATGCGGGTCGGGGGGCGCGAGGTGCGCGAAGGCGAGACGCTGACCATCGACGGTGCCACCGGCGAGGTGATGGCGGGTGAGGTCGCGACGGTCCAGCCCGAGCTGGCCGGCGATTTCGCAACGCTGATGGTGTGGGCCGACGAGGTCCGGCGGCTGAAGGTGCGCGCCAATGCCGAGACGCCCGGCGACTGCCGTACCGCGCGTGAGTTCGGTGCCGAGGGCGTCGGGCTGTGCCGCACCGAGCATATGTTCTTCGACGCCGCCCGCATCACCGCGGTGCGCCAGATGATCCTGGCGTCGGACGAGAAGGGGCGGCGGGTCGCGCTCGACAAATTGCTGCCCGAGCAGCGCAGCGATTTCGTCTCGATCTTCGAGGTGATGGCCGGCCTGCCGGTGACGATCCGCCTGCTCGATCCGCCGCTCCACGAGTTCCTGCCGCATGAGGAAACCGAGTTCGCCGAGGTCGCGACCGCGGCGGGAGTGGATATCGACACGCTGAAGCGGCGTGCCAACGAATTGCACGAGTTCAACCCGATGCTGGGCCATCGCGGTTGCCGGCTGGGCGTGACCTATCCCGAGATCTACGAGATGCAGGCGCGTGCGATCTTCGAGGCGGCAATCGACGTCGCGGAGAAGTCGGGAGCGGCGCCGATCCCCGAGGTGATGATCCCGCTGGTCGCGACCAAGCGCGAGCTGGACCTGATGAAGGCGGTGGTCGATCGCGCCGCTCAGGCCGTCTTCGGCGAGCGCGGGCGGACCGTGGAGTATCTGGTCGGCACGATGATCGAGCTGCCCCGCGCCGCATTGAAGGCGGGCGAGATCGCGGCGACCGGCGAGTTCTTCTCGTTCGGCACCAACGACCTGACCCAGACGACCCTGGGTGTCAGCCGCGACGATGCCAGCCGCTTCCTGGGCGCCTATGTCGAACAGGGCATCTATCCCAAGGACCCGTTCGTCAGCCTGGACATCGACGGTGTCGGTGAGCTGGTCGAGCTGGCGGCGGAACGCGGGCGCAAGACACGGCCCGACATCAAGCTGGGCATCTGCGGCGAGCATGGCGGCGACCCGGCGAGCATCGCCTTCTGCGAGAAGGTCGGGCTCGATTACGTCTCGGCGAGCCCGTACCGCGTGCCGATCGCCCGGCTCGCGGCAGCGCAGGCGGCACTCGCCGCGAAATAGGCGCTATCGGACGGTGCGCGTCCCGTTCCAGTCGAACCAGCCGCGCCGTTCGCCGGCAGGGTAGGCGGGGCGGGCCGCGGCGAGGGGCCGGGTTCGGGCCGGTGCGGCGGTCGGCGTTGCCGGTGCAGGGACGACGCGCTCGCGCTCCAACTCGGCGTGGCGGCGCTCGACCTCGGCGACCCGAGCATCGGCATCACGACGGGCGGCGGCATGCGCCTCGCGCTCGGCCGCGTAGCGCTCCTTCCACTTGCGCCCGCCCGAGTGGCTGGCGAGCCCCAGCAGCCAGCCGGCGACCAGCACCAGCCCGAGGACCGCGAATTGTGTCGGCGTCGTGAACAGCATCGTTGCGTCTCCTGTTACGGAGCGACAACGAGGGTCGGGCGGTTAGTTTCCAGCCGCGATCGCCGCGTCGTCCAGCGCGGCGGCGCGTTGGAACGCGGGGCGGGCGTGGAGCCGCTCGAGATAGGCGGTGAACGCGGGTGTCTTCTCGAGCAGCCCGAACTGCGTGTACCAGCCCACGCCAGAGCCGACGCACACGTCCGCCGCGGTGAAGCGATCGCCGGCGATATAGGGATGGCGTTCGACCGCGTCGGCGAGCACCCCGGCGGTCAGTTCGAAATTGCCGTATCCGGCCATGCGCTGCTGGTCGGTGTTGGGTGTGAAGCCCATCGACTTGTTGGTTACCGCCGCCTCCAGCGGGCCTGCGGCGAAGAACAGCCAGCGGTAATAGCCGGCGCGCTCGTCCGCTGTGGGCGCGAGACCGGCGGACGGAAACGTCTCCGCCAGATAGGCGCAGATCGCCGCCACCTCGGTCACGACGCGGCCGTCATGGACGATGGCTGGGACCTTCATCATCGGATTGATCGCGCGATACGCGTCGCCCTTCATCGTCGTCGCATAGTCGAGCACGACGGTGTCGTAGGGCTCGCCGATCTCCTCGAGCATCCATCGGACGATGCGGCCGCGCGACTGCGGATTGGTGTAGAAGGTGAGCGCCATGGGATCGTCCCTTCGTCGTCAGAGCTGCTTGGCGAACAGCGCGAGCTGCCGTGCCCAGGCCCGCTCGGCCTGGGTGCGGTTATAGGCGCGGCTGTCGGGCGGGCACCAGCCGTGGTCGGCACCGGCATAGACCTCGATTTCCGCGGGCACCCTGGCAGCGGTGAAGGCGGCGCGCAGCACGTCCTTGTCGCCGGGCGCGCGGGCATCGTCGTTGGCGGCGATGGCGATCAGGTAGCCGCCCTTCAGCTGCGGGATCAGCTTGTCGGGGCTGTCCGGTGCGTCGCCGACCAGCGCGGCGCCGTGGAACGAAGCACCGGCGCGCACCCGATCGGGGTGCGCGGCAGCGGTGCGGATCATCATCGGCCCGCCCATGCAATAGCCGGTGACGGCGAGCGGACGCTTGCGATCGACCTGCGGCTGCGCGTCGAGCCAGGCGACGAACGCGCCAGCATCGCTGGTCGTGGCGGCAGGCGTCAGCGCGGCACGCCACGGCGTGATCCGCTCGCGCACGGCGGGCTGGTCATAGGATTCGCCGGGTTTCAGGAACGGCGCCTTCGTCGAGCGATAGAACTGGTTGACGACGAGCACCGCGTAACCGGACTCGGCCAGCCGCCGCGCCATCTGCTCGAAGGCGGGGCGCAGGCCCATGATGTCGGGCCAGATCAGCACGCCGGGATGCCGGCCCTTGGCTGGCGCGACGAAATAGGCATCCGCGCTGCCGTCCGGTGTGGTGATCGCCACTGCACGGCCGGCGACGGACAGCGCGTCGGCAGGGCTGGGAAGCATCATCGCGAGCGTGGCAGCGCCCATGCCGATGCCGAACTGGCGCCGGTTCGCACCCTCTGCCCGGTCATTGTCCTGGGCGGTCAGTTCGTCGCACATCGTCCTGGCTCCTGCTGGCGTTTCAGGAGCATAGGCGGATGGGGCAGGGTGGCAAGTGTCGGCGGAAGCCGTCTCGCCCGTCCCGTCATTCTTGCGCGGGCGAGAATCCAGAGCCGCTGAGGTCGATGGCTCGAGCCGCGGCGTCAGCGTGTATGGATCCCCGCCTGCGCGAGGATGACGAGGGTCGATCGCCGGATCAGCGGCGGAACGGGTCGTCGAACAACGCGCGCGCCTGGGCGGCGGGATCGTCGCCGTGGAGGGCGGACTGGGCGTCGCGGGCGGACTGTTCGCGCTCGGCATGGAGTTGGGCGATCAGGGCGTCGCGGTCGCCCTCCAGGCGCGTATCGGTCGGCTGCGCCTCGGTGCCCGCGGCCTTGGCGGCTTTGGTCACGGCGGCGTCCAGCTCGCGCTGGCTGGTCAGGCCCAGCGTCACCGGGTCCTTGGGCGTGATGTTGGCGATGTTCCAGTGGCTGCGGTCGCGGATCGCGGCGATGGTGGTGCGGGTGGTGCCGATCAGATTGCCGATCGCACCGTCGGAGATTTCCGGATGGTTGCGGATGATCCAGGCGATGCCGTCGGGCTTGTCCTGGCGCTTCGACACCGGGGTGTAGCGCGGACCCTTGGTGCGGCGGACCTGCTCGGGCCCCTTAATCATCTTCAGCACGTAGTTCGGGTCGGCCTGACCCTTGTCGATCTCGTCCTGCGTCAACTCATGCGCGCGGACCGGGTCGCGGCCGGTCAGCTTGGTCGCGGCGGTATCGTCGGCGATCGCCTGCACCTCCAGGACGTGCAGGCCGCAGAACTCGGCGATCTGCGGGAAGGAGAGCGAGGTATTGTCGACCAGCCAGGAAGCGGTCGCATGGGGCATCAGCGGCTGGGCCACGGCGGAACTCCGTACAAACAATAAGGGCCGCCCCTTGCGGAGCGGCCGTGCATGAGGGTGATGTACGCTCTGCGACGCGTGGTGGCAAGGTGGAGCAGGTCCGGGCCGTTCCGCTTTGATCCTCCCTTGCAGGGGGGGGGCATCCGGTCAGCTTTCGATCGTCAGCACGATCTTGCCGAAATGGTCGCCGGCTTCCATGCGGGCGTGCGCCTCGGCCGCGTCGGCGAGGGGGTAGGTGCGGTCGAGCGCGGGCTTCAGTCGTCCGGCCTCGACATGTGGCCAGACCGAGCGGTGAATCTCGTCGGCGACCAGCGACTTGAACGCGGTGGAACGCGCGCGCAGCGTCGATCCGGTCAGGGTCAGGCGGCGGCGCATGATCTCGAACAACGGCACCTCCGCGCTCGCGCCGCGCTGGACCGCTATCGAGACGTGGCGGCCGTCATCGGCCAGGCATTTCAGATTGCGCGGCACATAATCGCCGCCGACCATGTCCAGCACGACGTTGACGCCCTTGCCGCCGGTCAGCCGCAGCACCTCCTCGACGAAGTCGCCCGCCTTGTAGTCGATCGCGTGATCGGCACCGAGCGCGCGAGCCGCCGCGCATTTCTCGGGCGATCCGGCGGTCACGATGATCTGGAGCCCGAACAGGTTGGCGAGCTTGATCGCCATCGTGCCGATGCCGCTGGTGCCGCCATGGACGAGGACGATGTCGCCCTCGCTCGCGAAGGCGCGCTCGAACAGGTTGGTCCAGACGGTGAACAGCGTCTCGGGCATGGCCGCCGCCTCGACCATCGACAGCGCGGCCGGGACCGGCAGACACTGTCCGGCCGGTACCACCGCATATTCGGCATAGGCGCCGCCGGCGACCAGCGCACAGACCGGCTCGCCGAGCCGCTCGCGCTCCACCCCCTCGCCGAGCGCGACGATCGTGCCCGACAGTTCGAGGCCGAGGATCGAGGGCGCACCGGGGGGCGGCGGGTATTTGCCCTGGCGCTGCATCACCTCGGGCCGGTTGACGCCGGCCGCGGCGACGCGGACCAGTACCTCGCCCGGACCCGGCTGCGGCACCGGCCGCTCGACCGGGCGCAACACCTCTGGTCCGCCCGGAGACTCCGGATCGATCGCCGTCATCGTCGTCGGAATGCCCGCCATCATCTGCCCCCGCTTGCCCAGCCCCGATCTGGTGTCGGCGTTATTGACAACGACCTGCGGCGGGTCAACGCTGTGCTGCATGGAGATCGACGACGCACCCCGGCGGCGCAGCGACACCCTGGCCGCGCTGACGGCCGAGGACCTGGACCCACTGTCGCAGGAGGAACTGGCGGCGCGGGTCGCCGCGCTGGAGGCGGAGATCGCGCGGACCCGCCGCCGGATGCAACATGCGGTTAACCAGCGCGCAAGCGCGGATGCGCTATTCCGAACTTAGGGTCCAAACTTGATGCCGCGCCTGCGCATCCCGACATAATGGGCAACGGGGCCCCCATCCGGGTCCGTCTGGAGTAACTGCGAATGCCATCCTTCGCCCCCGCGCTCGAGACCACGCTGCACAAGGCGCTCGAAGCCGCGTCGTCGCGCCGCCACGAATATGCCACGCTGGAGCATCTGCTGCTGGCGTTGGTCGACGACGAGCATGCGGCCAAGGTGATGACCGCCTGTCACGTCGATATCGGCGAACTGAAGACGACCGTCGCCCATTATCTCGACACCGAACTCGACGCGCTGAAGGTCGAGTCCGCCACCGATCCCTCGCCGACCAGCGGATTCCAGCGCGTCGTCCAGCGCGCCATCCTGCACGTCCAGTCATCCGGCCGCGACGAGGTAACCGGCGCCAACGTGCTGGTCGCGCTGTTCAGCGAGCGCGAGAGCTATGCCGTTTATTTCCTGCAGCAGCAGGACATGAGCCGGCTGGATGCCGTCAGCTTCATCAGCCACGGCGTCGGCAAGGGCGGCGCCGCGACCGAGGCATCGACCCCCAAGGGCGCCGAGGAGGAGAAGCCCGCCAAGGCACAGGAGAAGGGCAAGACGGAAAGTGCGCTGAAGCAGTTCACCGTCGATCTCAACGAGAAGGCAAAGATCGGCAAGGTCGATCCGCTGATCGGGCGTGGGCCGGAGGTGGATCGGACGATCCAGATCCTGTGCCGCCGGTCGAAGAACAACCCGCTGTACGTGGGCGATCCCGGCGTCGGCAAGACCGCGATCGCCGAAGGCCTGGCGCGCAAGATCGTCGAGGGCGAAGTTCCCGACGTGCTGAAGGAAGCCGTGATCTACTCGCTCGACATGGGCGCGCTGCTCGCCGGTACCCGCTATCGCGGCGATTTCGAGGAGCGGCTGAAGGCGGTGGTGAACGAGCTGGAGAAGCTGCCGCATGCGGTGCTGTTCATCGACGAGATCCACACCGTGATCGGCGCCGGCGCGACGAGCGGCGGTGCGATGGACGCGTCGAACCTGCTGAAGCCGGCGCTGTCGGGCGGCACGATCCGCTGCATCGGGTCGACCACCTACAAGGAGTTCCGCAACCATTTCGAGAAGGACCGTGCGCTGCTGCGCCGGTTCCAGAAGATTGACGTCAACGAGCCGACCGTCGAGGACACGATCAAGATCCTGGCGGGCTTGCGCTCGGCGTTCGAGGAGCATCACTCGGTCAAGTATACGCCCGATGCGATCAAGTCGGCGGTCGAGCTGTCGGCGCGCTACATCAACGACCGCAAGCTGCCCGACAAGGCGATCGACGTGATCGACGAGGTGGGCGCGATGCAGATGCTGGTGCCCGCCAACAAGCGCAAGAAGACGATCACGCCCAAGGAGATCGAGCAGGTCATCGCGACCATGGCACGTATCCCGCCGAAATCGGTGTCGACCGATGACAAGCTGGCACTCGCCACGCTGGAGACGGACCTGAAGCGGGTGGTGTTCGGCCAGAACGCCGCGATCGAGAAGCTGTCGTCGGCGATCAAGCTGGCCCGCGCCGGCCTGCGCGAGCCGGAGAAGCCGATCGGCAACTACCTGTTCACCGGCCCGACCGGCGTCGGCAAGACCGAGGTCGCCAAGCAGTTGGCGTCGATTCTGGGCATTCCGCTCCAGCGCTTCGACATGAGCGAGTATATGGAGCGCCACTCGGTCAGCCGGCTGATCGGTGCTCCTCCGGGCTATGTCGGGTTCGACCAGGGTGGGCTCCTGACCGATGCGGTCGACCAGCAGCCGCACTGCGTCCTGTTGCTCGACGAGATCGAGAAGGCGCATCCGGACCTGTTCAACATCCTGTTGCAGGTTATGGACAATGGCCGGCTGACCGACCAGCACGGCAAGACGGTGGATTTCCGCAACGTCATCCTCATCATGACGACCAATGCGGGCGCGTCCGACATGGCGCGCGAGACGCTGGGCTTCGGCAATCTCAGCCGCGAGGGTGAGGACGAGCAGGCGGTCCAGAAGCTGTTCACGCCCGAGTTCCGCAACCGCCTCGATGCGATCGTTCCGTTCGGCTACCTGCCGACCGAGGTGGTCGCCCGGGTGGTCGATAAGTTCATCCTCCAGCTGGAATTGCAGCTGGCGGACCGCGGCGTCCACATCAACCTGGACGATGCGGCCAAGAGCTGGCTGACCGAGAAGGGCTATGACAAGCTCTATGGCGCGCGGCCGATGGGGCGGCTGATCCAGGAGAAGATCAAGCAGCCGCTGGCCGAGGAGCTGCTGTTCGGCAAGCTGGTCCATGGCGGCGAGGTGACGGTGCGGATGAAGGACGGCGCGCTGTCGTTCGCGATCGAGCCGGCCGCACCGAAGAAGCCGAAGAAAAAGGGCGGCAAGGCTACGCCCGCGCCAGCGGAATAGCCCGAGCCAGAGGATATCGGGGCCGCGGAGCGATCCCGATATCTCCTAAATTCACCATTTTTTCGCCAATGCCTCCTAGGCGTTCGTCATGGTTGGCGGGATGACGCGATGGATCGGGAGGCTGGCGCTGGCGCTGGCCTTTGTCGTCTCATGGACGCAACCGGCATGGGCGGCGGCTCCGGGCGGCCGCGACATCGCCCTGTGCGTCCTTCCCGCGGCCACTGGCATGACCCCCGCTGCGCTGTTCGCCCGGCCCGACCGGTTCGAGTGCGCCACGCCGCAGCGCTTCTATGGTCCGGGCAATTTCTGGGTCATCTCGGCGCCGCTGTCGGGCGAGCCGGTGGATGTGGTGCGGAGTGCCAGTGTGTGGCAGGATCGGGTCACGCTTCATATCCTGTATGCCGACGGCGCCATACGTCGAACCGGGTTTACCAGCGCGACGACGAGCGCGCGGATGGGCATGGGCACGCGGATCGAGCTGCCCGTGTCGCAGCGTGCCGTGCCGGCGGTGCGGCTGCTGTGGCATGTCGAGGGGGCGGGCAATCTGCGCGGCATCATCCTGGGCGCCAATGTCGGCACCGCGGCCGACAGCCGCCGCGCGGAACTGGCGCTGGGCACCTTCTACGCCGCGTTCGCCGGGCTGATCGGCGGGTTGCTGATCTACAATCTCGCGCTGCTCGTCGCGCTGCGACAGGCGTTCCAGGCGGCGTATTGCGGGCTGCTCGCCAGCCTGCTCGCCTATGCCGCCTCGACATCGGGGATGCTCAGCCGCTGGTTACCGCTGCTCGACAATAACGACCGGCTGCGGCTGAACGCGATCCTGCTCGCGATCTGCGCGTCGTCGGTGCTGATGTTCGCGCGGTATTTCTTCGAGCGGCGGGTATTCGCCGGCTGGCTCGGCCTTGTCGCGCATGGGGTCATTGCCGGGTTGCTGGTGTCGAACATGGCCTTTGCGGTGCTGGCGCCGCGGCACATCCTGACGCTGGATCACTTCGTCACCGCCAGCTACGTCCTGCTGATCCTGCTGGTCCCGGCCGTGCTGATCCAGGCGTGGCGGCAGCGCAGCAACTATCTGTGGCTGTTCGCGATCGCCTGGGGCGTGCCGATCGTCTGCTCGGGCCTGCGCGTCGCGCACGGGCTGGGCTGGATCGGCTGGTCCTTCTGGCTCGACCAGTCGACGATCATGTCGATGGGCCTGGAAGCGCTGCTGTCGAGCATCGGCATCGCCTATCGCCTGCGCCTTCTCCAGCGACAGCGTGACCATGCCCGCGAGCAGGAACTGGTCGCCCGCGCGCTGGCCGATGCCGATCCGTTGACCGGGCTGCTCAACCGCCGCGCGTTCCTGCACCAGGCGATCGGGCAGGCGGGCGAGCAGACGCTGCTGATCGCCGACCTGGACCATTTCAAGGGCGTCAACGAGACGATCGGCCATGACGGCGGCGACGAGGTGCTGCGCAGCTTCGCGCGCACCCTCGTCTCCGCAGTGCCCGCCGGCGCGCTGGTTGCGCGACTCGGCGGGGAGGAGTTCGCCGTCGTCGCCCCGGCCGATGCCGGCATGGTGCCCGGCGCTATCCTGCATGCGCTGCGCAGTGCGCGGATGCCGTACGACATGCGGGTCACCACCAGCATCGGCACCTGTTCGGGGCCGCTGCTGCGCGAGACGGACTGGAAGTCGCTCTATCGCCAGGCCGACCGTGCGCTCTACGCCGCCAAGGCCGCCGGGCGCGACCGGGCGAGGGACGCCGCCACCCTGTCGTTCGCGGCGTGATGTTGCGCAGCATCGCGACCCTGCTTACACCAATGTAAATGACCGACGCGCAGCCCTGGGCCGACCATTACCGCCACCCCGTCGCCTGGGACTGGAGCCCCGAGCCACAGTCGATGATCGCCCTATTTGAGCGATCGGCAGAACGGCATGGCGCCGCGCCGCTGATCGACTTCATGGGGCGGCACTACAGCTATGCCGAGACGCTGGACGGGGCGAACCGGGTGGCGTGCGGGCTGGCGGCGCTGGGCTATGGGCCGGGCGACCGGATCGGGCTGTTCCTGCCCAATGTCCCCCATTACCTAGCCGCCTATTACGGCATCCTGAAACTGGGTGCGACGGTAGTGAACTTCTCGCCCCTCTACACGGCCGCGGAGCTGGCGGATCAGGTGGCGGACTCAGGCACGCGGCTGCTATTCACCCTGTCGGCGACCGCGCTGCTGCCGACCGCGCTGGCGGTGCTGGAGCGCAGCGCGCTGGAGCGGCTGGTGGTCGGTTCGATCGCGGGCGCGCTGCCGCCCGCCAAGTCGATCCTCTACCGCCTGATGCGCCGTGCGGAGGTGACGACGCCCCCGCGCGACGAGCGGGTCATCGCCTTCTCTCGCCTGATCGCCAACCGGGGCACCTGCGCCACGCCGGCGATCGACATCGATCGCGACGTCGCGCTGATCCAGTATACCGGCGGCACGACCGGCGTGCCCAAGGGCGCGATGCTGACCCATCGCAACCTCGCCGCCAATGCGCAGCAGGTCGCCGGGCTCGATCCGGAGCGCGGCAAGACCGTCGACCGGATCATGGGGGTGCTGCCGCTGTTCCACGTCTTCGCCAATACCTGCGTGCTGAACCGCACCGTGCTGACCGGCGGCGAGATCGTGATGCTGCCGCGCTTCGAGGCGGGGCAGGTGCTGGCGGCGCTGCACCGGACCAAGGCGACGTCGATGCCGGGTGTGCCGACCATGTACCAGGCGCTGCTCGACCATCCGAAGACGGCGGCGACCGACTTCTCGTCGCTGCGCATCTGCGTATCGGGTGGCGCGCCGCTGGCGGTGGAGTTGAAGGAGAAGTTCCGCAGTGTGACCGGCGCCACGCTGGTCGAGGGGTACGGCCTGTCGGAAAGCTCCGGCGTGGTGTCGTGCAACCCGTATCAGGGTGAGGGGCGGGCGGGCAGCATCGGCCAGCCGGTGCCCGGCACCGCGATCCGCCTGCTCGACAAGGAAGACCCCACCCGCGCCGCGCCGCCGGGCGAACCGGGCGAGATCGCGGTGTCGGGCCCGCAGATCATGAAGGGGTACTGGAACCGCCCTGACGCCGATGCGGAGGTGTTCGTCACCGACGCCGAGGGCCGCCGCTGGCTGCGCACCGGCGATGTCGGCGCGATCGACGCGGATGGCTTCGTGCGGGTGGTCGACCGGCTGAAGGACATGATCGCGGTCAGCGGCTTCAAGGTCTTTCCCAGCCAGATCGAGGCGATCCTGCACCACCACCCGGCGATCAAGGAGGCGCTCGTCATCGGCCTGCCGGACCCGTATCGCGGCGAGCACCCGCGCGCCTATGTGGTGCTCGAACAGGACATGGCCGTGACCGGTGAGACGCTGTGCGCCTGGCTGAACCCGCAGCTCGGCCGGCACGAGCGGGTCGATGCCGTGGTGGTGCGCGACGCCCTGCCCAAGACCATGATCGGCAAACTGAGTCGCAAGGACCTGCTCGCCGAGGTGCTGGCGGACACATAAATCCCTCCCTGCAAGGGGAGGTGACAGCCCGCAGGGCAGACGGAGGGTGTCGCCGGTCGAAGGTGCGCATCGTCTCGCCAGCGCGGACACCCCTCCACCACCGCTTCGCGGCGTTCTCCTGCCCGTGCAGGGGGAGGAGCTTTGACCCGATCCTTGCCACCCGAAACCCCATGCCGCATAGCGCGGGCATGGATAATGACACGCCGGTGGACGACCTCTCGTTCGAGGACGCGTTGAAGGAACTGGAGCGGATCGTCGGCCGGCTGGAAAGCGGCGACGCCACGCTCGACGAATCGATCCGCCTCTATGAGCGGGGCGACCGGCTGCGCGCGCGCTGTGCCGACCGGCTCGACGCGGCGCAGGCCCGGATCGAGGCGATCCGGCTGGATGCCGAGGGCAAGCCCGCCGGCACGCGCCCCTTTGCCGCCGGCTGATCCTGCGATGACCAGCCTGCCCATGCTGCTGACCGACGCCGTCGCCGATGTCGGCGCAGAGATCGACCGCCGTTTCGACACGCTGCTGGCCGTCCCCGACGATCCGCGCGCCGGCCTGTACCAGGCGATGCGCCACGCCGCGATCGGCGGCGGCAAGCGGCTGCGCCCGCTGCTGGTGATGGCGACCGCCGACCTGTTCGCGGTCGATCGCAACTGCGCCGCGCTGGTCGGCACCGCGATCGAGGCGATCCACGTCTATTCGCTGATCCATGACGATCTGCCGGCGATGGACGACGACGCGATGCGTCGCGGCAAGCCGACCGTCCACAAGGCGTTCGACGAGGCGACCGCGATCCTGGCCGGCGACTGCCTCCACGCGCTGGCGTTCGAGGTACTGGCCGATCCGCGCACCCATGCCGATCCGTTCGTCCGGTCCGAGCTGGTGCTGGATCTGGCGCGCGCCGCCGGTCCTTCAGGCATGGCGGGCGGGCAGATGATGGATCTGGAGGCAGAGCGCGCGCGCTTCGACCTGCCGACCGTCACCCGCTTGCAGCAGATGAAGACCGGCGCGCTGATCTGTGCCGCCGTCGAGGCGGGGGCGATCCTGGGCCGCGTGCCGCCGGAAGGGCGGACGCACCTGCGCGGCTATGCCCATGATCTGGGCCTCGCCTTCCAGATCGCCGACGACCTGCTCGACGTCGAGGGCGACGAGGCGCTGGTCGGCAAGACGCTGCGCAAGGATGGCGAGGCGGGCAAGGAGACATTCCTGTCGCTGCTGGGCGTCGACCGTGCGCGCGAGCAGTGCCGGATGCTGGTCGAACAGGCGGTCGGCCACCTGCGCTCCTATGGGCCAGAGGCGGACCTGCTGCGGGCGATCGCGCGGTACGTGGTGGAACGCGACCGGTGACGGCCCGGATCGGCGTCTATCCCGGCACCTTCGACCCGCTGACGCTGGGTCACATGGACATCATCCGGCGCGGCGCGACCCTGGTCGACCGGCTGGTCGTCGGCGTCACCACCAACCCGTCCAAGTCGCCGATGTTCACCCTTGCCGAGCGGATGGAGACGGTACGCCGCGAGGTCGCCGGCATCCCGGCGGCGATCGACGTCGTCGCGTTCGATTCGCTGCTGATGGATTTCGCCACGCGCGAGGGGGCGACGGTGATCGTTCGCGGGCTGCGCGCGGTCGCCGATTTCGAGTACGAATATCAGATGGCCGGCATGAACCAGCAGCTGAACCGCAACGTGGAGACGGTGTTCCTGATGGCCGATGTCGCGCTCCAGCCGATCGCCAGCCGGCTGGTCAAGGAGATCGCGCTCTATGGTGGCGACGTGTCGAAATTCGTGACGCCGACGGTGTGCCAGGATCTGGTCGCTCGCGTCGAGACGCTGGGGCGCAGGGGCACCCCTTAAATCCTCCCCTGCCAGGGGGGGGGGACCGCCAGCCGTAGGCTGGTGGTGGAGGGGGATCGCCACGCGCGGAGCGCTTGGGGAGAGCCCCCGCCACCACCGCTTCGCGGCGGTCCCCCTCCCCGTGCCGGGGAGGATCTTTGAGGAACGTTGACCCGTGCCGCCCGTGCGGCTAACCGCGGCGGCGTGACGGGTTCCTCGTGATGAGGATCAAAAGGGAAGCCGGTGAGCGGATGTCCGCGAACCCGGCGCTGTCCCCGCAACTGTGACCGGCGAGCCGCCGCCCGACGATGCCACTGGTGAGAACCGGGAAGGCAGGGCGATGCGCGACGACCCGGAAGCCAGGAGACCTGCCCGTCACGGTCGATCCATCGCGCCGGCGGGAGCACCGGAGCGGACGAGGCTATATCCTCGAGCGAGCGACGCCCCCCGGCCGGGCGCAATGGTGCGCACGGCCGTGACGAGGACGTGCCCGATGCTGAAATACCTGTTGCTGTCCACCGCCCTGCTGGCCGCACCCGCCGCCGCGCAGAGCCTGGACCAGCCCGAAACCACTGCCACGACCAGTGGTGACGACCAGATCGTCGTCACCGCCGCCCGCGCCGAACAGTCGGTGCGCGAGGTCGGGCAGGCGATCACCGTCATCAACCGCGACGAGATCGAGCGCCGCCAGACCGTGGTCATCGCCGACCTGCTCGCCACCACCCCCGGCGTGACCGTGACCCGGACCGGGTCGATCGGCGGCCAGACCAGCCTGCGCATCCGCGGGGCCGAGGCCGACCAGACTTTGGTCGTGATCGACGGCGTGCGCGTCAACGATCCGTCGGCGCCCGGCGGCGGCTTCGACTTCGCCAACCTGCTCTCCTCCTCGGTCGAGCGGGTCGAGATCCTGCGCGGGCCGAACTCGGTGCCCTGGGGCAGCCAGGCGATCGGCGGCGTCGTCAACATCATCACCCGTGCTCCGACCGAGGGCTTCTCGGCGCGCGCCAATGCCGAATACGGCTATGCCGACCAGGCGTTCGCCAGCGCCGGCGTGGCGGGTGGCACCGGCGCGCTCAGCGGATCGCTGACCGGCGGCTTCCTGCGCACCGATGGCATCTCCGCCGCCGCCAGCGGCAGCGAGCGCGACGGATATCGCCAGTACGGCGCCAATGGCCGGCTGGGGCTGGAGATCGCGCCGGGCATCGGCATCGACCTGCGCGGCTGGTACGCGCACAGCCGCGCGCAGATCGACGGCTTCTCGAACAGCCCGCCCTATGGCCTGATCGATGCCGACGAATATTCCAAGTCGCAGGAAATCTATGGCTATGCCGGCGTCCATGCCGATACCGCCGATGGCCGGTTGCGCAACCGCGCCGCCTTCACCATCGCCGACATCAACCGCGACAACTACCTGACCCAGGCGAGCGCCGAGCCCTATTTCGGCGGTCGCGGCCGGTCGCAGCGCTATGAATATCAGGGCGATTTCCGCATCGTCGAGCAGGCGCGCCTGATCGCCGGGGCCGAGCATGAGGACAGCCGCTACCGCGACGGCGACACGGTCGAGAAGACCGGCATCACCAGCGTCTATGGCGAGCTGATCGTGAAGCCGATCACCGCGCTGACGGTGACCGGCGGAGTCCGCTATGACGATCATCGCCGCTTCGGCGACCGCACCACCTTCGGCGCCGACGCGGCGCTGGCGCTGGGCGAGGGGACGACGATCCGCGCCAGCTATGGCGAGGGGTTCAAGGCGCCGTCGCTCTATCAGCTGTACAGCAGCATCGGCAACGAGGCGCTGCGGCCGGAGACGGCGCGCAACGTCGATGTCGGCGTCAGCCAGTCGTTCCTGGGCGGTGCGGCGCGGGTCGGCGCGACGTGGTTCCACCGCAACACGCGCAACCAGATCGACTTCGACCTCGGCACCTTCACCTATGGCAACATCGCCCGCGCGCGCGCGCAGGGTGTGGAGTTCGAGATCGCGCTGAAGCCGGTCGAGGCGCTGACCTTCACCGGCAATTACAGCTATATCGACAGTGAGAACCGGTCGCCGGGCGCGAATTTCGGTCGCGACCTGCTGCGCCGCCCACGCCAGACGGTGACCGCCAACATCGACTATCGCTTCCCGTTCGGCCTGTCGGTCGGCGGTACCGTGACGCATATCGGCGACAGTTTCGACAATGCGGCAAATACCGTGCGGCTCGACGGCTATGTGCTGGCAGGTATCCGTGCCGAGCTGCCGATCGCCGAGCGGCTGTCGATCTATGGCCGCGTCGACAATCTGTTCGACGAGGATTACCGCGTCGTCACCGGCTACGGCGTGTTCGGCCGGGCCGCCTATGGAGGCGTGCGGGTGAAGCTGGGCTGATGCGCCACGTCCTCCCCGCCCTCCTGCTGGCAGGCTGCGCTCCGGCCATTCCGGGGGGCGGGGGGATCGTGTCGGTCAATCCCTGCGCCGACGCCATGCTGGTGCGGCTGTTGCCGCCCGCCCGCATCGCCGCGATCAGCCATTACTCGCAGGACCCGGCCGCCACCTCGATCCCCCTGGACCTGGCGCGCCGGTTCCATGCCACTGCGGGGACGGCCGAGGAGGTGATCGCGCTCGCCCCCGACCTGGTCGTCGCCAGCAGCTTCACCGCGCCCGCGACCCGCGACGCCTATGCACGCGCCGGGCTGAAGACGCTCTACCTCGACGCGCCGCAGACGATCGCGGCGAGCGAGGCGCAGCTGCGCCAGCTCGCCGCGGCGGTGGGTGCCAAGGCCGCAGGCGAGCGCGAGGTCGCGGCGATCGAGGTGGCGCTGCACGACACCGCGCCGCCGCCCGGCACGCGCCGCCCGACGGCGCTGCTCTACATCGCCGGCGATCTGGCGAACGGCGGCGGCACGCTGCTCGACGCGATGATGCGCCATGTCGGGCTGACCAACGCGGCGGCGCGTTACGGCCTGACCTTCACCGGCCGGCTGCCCGCCGAGACGATCGTCGCCCGCCCGCCGGATGTGATCCTCGCCCCGGCCGATGGCCGCGCCGCGGCGCTGCGGCAGCGATTGCTGCCCGATACGCCGGTCGTCCGCTTTCCGCGCGCGCTGGTCAATTGCGGCGGTCCGGCGATCGCACCGGCGCTGCGCCGGCTTGCCGCGATCAGGGCGGCGGCATGACGCGGAGCATGCGCCTGGCGATGCTCGGCCTGCTGGTCGCGCTGCTGTTCCTCGGCTCGCTCGCCTGCGGCAAGGCGTGGGTACCGCCCGGTGCGTGGCTCGATGGCGATCCGCGCTGGTGGATCATCGTCGACCTGCGCCTGCCCCGTGCCGTTCTCGCGCTGGCGCTCGGCGCGGTGCTGGGGCTGTCGGGGGCGGTGCTGCAGGGCTATCTGCGCAACCCGCTCGCAGATCCGGGCGTCGTCGGCGTGTCCTCTGCCGCCGCACTCGGCGCGGTTGCCGCGCTGGTGGCAGGGGCGGCGGGCGGGGCGACCGTCTTCGCGGCCGCCATTGCCGGTGCCGCGGCAGCGATGGCGCTGCTCGCCGCATTGACCTGGCGATCCGATTCGACCGTCACCTTCGTCCTCGCCGGCACCGTGCTCGCGAGCCTGGCTGGAGCGTTGACCGCCTTCCTGATCTCGGTCGCGCCCAATCCCTATGCGGTCGCCGAGATCATGGACTGGCTGATGGGCGCGCTGACCGACCGCGGCTGGCCCGATGTCGCGCTGGCGCTGCCGCCGATGGCGGTCGGCGCGGCGCTGCTGTGGCGCACCGCACCGGCGCTCGATGCATTGGCGCTGGGCGAGGTGGCGGCGGCGTCGCTCGGCATCCACGCAGGACGGACGCGGGCGCTGGTGGTCGCGGGCACCGGGCTGGCAGTCGGCGCAGGGGTGGCGGCGACCGGGGTGATCGGGTTCGTCGGGCTGGTCGTGCCGCACCTGCTGCGGCCGCTGTTCGGGCATCGGCCGGGTGCGCTGCTGCTGCCCTCCGCGCTCGGCGGCGCGGCGCTGCTGCTCGCCGCCGACAGTCTCGTCCGGCTGGCACCGGGGGCGGGCGAGGTGCGGCTGGGCGTGGCGATGGCGATGATCGGCGCACCCTTCTTCCTCTTCCTGCTGCTCGGTGCGCGGGGGTCGGCGTGGCGCTGACGGTGCAGGGCCTCTCCGTCGCGCTCGGTCGCCGTACCGTGCTGCATGACGTCGATGCCGCCTTCCGGCCCGGACGGATCACGGCGGTGCTGGGTCCCAACGGCGCCGGCAAGTCCACGCTGGTCAAGGCGATGGCCGCGCTGCTGCCGCATCGGGGCGAGGTGCGGCTGGACGAGCGCATGGTCGCTGCCCTCGATCCGCGCGAGCGGGCGCGGCTGATCGGCTATTTGCCGCAGGACGCCGTGGTCCACTGGAACATGCGCGTGGACGACGTCGTCGCGCTCGGCCGGATGCCGCACGGCGATCGCTGCCCGCGCGCGATCGGCGCCGCATTGTGCCTGACCGATACCGCTGATCTGGCCGATCGACCGGTCGGTGAGCTGTCGGGCGGCGAGCGCTCGCGCGTGCTCCTCGCCCGCGTGCTCGCTGGCGAGCCGCGCTGGCTGCTGGCGGACGAGCCGCTCGCCAGCCTCGATCCCGCCCACGCGATCGACATGCTCGATCGCCTGCGCCAGGTCGCGCGCGAGGGGATGGGGGTAGTCGTCGTGCTCCATGACCTGGTTCAGGCGGCGCGGATCGCCGACGACGTGCTGCTGCTCGACACGGGCCGGGTCGCCGCGTTCGGGCCGGCAGCGCTGGTGCTGACCCCCGAACTGGTCGGCCGCGTGTTCGGCGTCGAAGTGGCGCTGATCGAGCGCGACGGGCGGCACCTGCCGGTGCCACTCGGCCGGCTGGGAGGATGACGGAGCGCGCCGCTGCGCCTATGCCGCTGGCGATGATCGACCTTCCCGTGCCCGCCCGCCTCCGGCTCGACACCGCCGCGCTCGTCGCCAACTGGCGCGCGCTCGACCGGCTGAGCGGCCCGGCGGCCTGCGGCGCGGCCATCAAGGCGGACGGCTATGGGCTGGGCGCAGCAGGCGTTGCGGCTCGCCTGGCCGAGGCCGGCTGCCGTGACTTCTTCGTCGCCACCTGGGCAGAGGCCGTCGCGCTGGCGCCGCTGGAACTGCCGCTGGCGGTCCTCCACGGCGTCCGCACGGAGGACATGGCGGCGGCGCTGAGCGGCGTGGCGCGTCCCGTCCTCAACACGGCGACGCAGGTCGCGCGCTGGCGGGCGGCCGGCGGCGGCGCGTGCGATGTGATGGTCGATACCGGCATGAACCGGCTGGGCGTGTCGCTGGATGAGGTCGGCGCCGGCCTGCTCGACGGCCTGGCGATCGACACGCTGATGAGCCACCTCGCCTGCGCCGACGAGGATAGCCCGATGAACGCGGCGCAGCGCGCGCGCTTCGCGGCGCTGGCGGGGCGGGTGGGTGCGCGGCGGATGAGCCTGGCGAATTCGGCGGGGATCGCATTGGGGGCCGATTACGGCTTCGACCTGACCCGTCCGGGGTTGGCACTGTACGGCGGCGTTCCACGGCCGGAGATGGCCGATCTGATCCGGCCCGTAGCAACGATCGAGGCACAGGTGTTGCAGCGGCGGCGGGTCGAGCCCGGCGAGACGGTCGGCTACAACGCGACCTGGACCGCCGCGCGCGCGACCGAGGTGGCGATCGTCAATCTGGGCTATGCGGACGGATATTGGCGCGGCTTCTCGGATCGGGGCGTAGCCCGGGCCGGCGATGCGCCGCTGGCCGTGATCGGTCGCGTGTCGATGGACCTGGTCGCGCTCGACATCGGCGGTGCGGCGCTGGAGGAAGGCGACTGGATCGCGATCCGCCACGACCTGCCGGCGGCGGCGGCCGTGTCCGGCATGTCGCAGTACGAGCTGCTGACAGGGCTGGGCCAGCGGTTCGAGCGGTATTGGCGCTGATGAAAAAAGGGACCGGAGCGTCGCCGCTCCGGTCCCCGAAAGACGATCGTCTGTCGATCAGAACTTCGTCGTCACGCTCGCGAAGAAGGTCCGGCCGACATAGTCGTATCCGCTGTACAGCGGGGCATTGCCGACCCGGTTGTACGCACCCGACGAGATCTGCGGCGGATCCTTGTCGAGCAGGTTGCGGACGCCGAACGTCAGGCCGAAATTGTCGGCACGATAGTTCATCGACAGCGTGTGGATGAAATAGTCCTTCGTCTTGAAGTTGTACGTGTCGTCAGCCTCAAGATAGTCGGTGCTGTCGGTCGCGTCGGTCCACTCCACGCCATAGCGGACGTTCCACCGATCATAGGTGTAGCCAGCGTCGAACACGCCCGAGAACTTCGGGTTTGCGATCAGCCCGATGAGGTTGACGCTGGGGTCGGTCGGCAGGTTCAGGTTGATGCGATCGAAGAACTGCGTCACCTGGGCGTTCAGGCGGAACCGGCCAGGGCCGACATCATGTGCGAAGCGGGCGGTATAGTCGATGCCTGTCAGCTTGTAGTTCGATATGTTGACGTACCCGGTGGTGACGCTGAGCTGGTACGGCGCAGCGACGCTGCGCTGAACCAAATTGCAGACGCTGTTCTGCCGGAACTCGACCGAGTCGTAGCACTGGCTCAGCACGGTTGCGAAGCTCAGCTGGCTGACGCCGTCCTTGATCTTCAGACGGAAATAGTCGGCCGAGAACGAGAAGCTGCCGTTCGCGAACCGCGGCTCGAACACGCCGCCCAGGTTCAGGTTGGTCGACGTCTCCGACGACAGGCCCGAATCCGCACCGCCACGCTGGTTCACCGTCACGCCCGAGGTCGCAACGAAGCCCAACGGGATGCCGTCGGCCAGACAGTTGGTGCGGCGGATCGCCGCGGTGTTGGCGCTCAGGTTGTTGCAGGGGTCGGTCGTCGACGCCTGGAAGCCGGTGGTGGCGCCCAGGAACTGTTCGAACAGCTGCGGCGCGCGGAACGACGAGCCATAGGTACCGCGCAGCGTCAGCCACCGCACGGGGGCCAGCGTGCCGCCGAACTTCCACGTCGTGTTGCTGCCGTACGACCGATAGTCGGTGTAGCGGGCCGACCCGGTGAGCGTCAGATCATAGATGAACTGCTCGTGCAGGATCGGCGCTTCCAGCTCGCCGTAAACTTCCCGCACCCGGTCCTTGCCGCGCGTGATCGACGACGAGGTGAACGAGTAGAGGTTGTTGTTCTGGCTGTCCTCGGCCGGCGTGTCGTCGATGCTCTGCTCGCGCTGCTCGAAGCCGATCGCCGCCTGGACCGAACCGCCGGGCAGCTTGAACAGCGGACCGGTGACGTTCGCCGAGTAGACCGTCTCGCGGAACTTGGTCGTGCCGGTCACCGGGGCGGTGATGTAGTCGATCCAGCTGCGCGGGAAGGCACCGCCGATGGTGGCGGCGTTCAGTGCCGGCGCGGCGACGCAGCCGCCGATCGGGTTGCGGCAGGCGAAGCCACCGCCCGACGCGACGACGTCCAGGCTCTGGGCCAGACGGTTGGTCAGCACCAGATCGGTGGTGTACTCCGAATCCGACCATGACCGGCTGACGTACAGGTCATAGCTCCAGCTCGCCGGCAGGTTGCCGCGCAGGCCGCCGCCGATCTTCACGAAATCGACGGTCTGGCGATTGTCGTAATTGCCGTAGTTGGTGAAGGCCCGCGCCGCGACCGGTGTGCCGGGGATGCCGGTGGGCGTACCCGCTGCCGAATAGGCCAAGAAGGTGTTGTTGCGCAGGTTATCCGGCAGCAGCAGGCTTCCCTGGTTGTAGTCGATGCTCAGCTGGCGCTGGCCAAGCTGGCTCGACTTGCGGCGATTGACCAGCAACTCGGCATACAGTTCCGCATCGCCCAGCCGGTTCAGCTCATAAGCGCCGGTCAGGAAGCCGTTGAAGTTCTCCGTCGGCGAGATCAGCGACTGGTTGAGCAGCGTGGACGGGTTGGTATCGCGGATGTTCAGGCCGAGCAGGCCACCGCCGACGCACTCATAGCCCGGCAGCGCGCCGGTGGTGACGCTGGCGTTAGGACGAAAGCGGTTGCAGACCTGCTGTGCGATCGTACCGAACCCTGCCGAGGTCGGCAGCGTGCCGTAACCGGCCGGAACACCGGGGGCGAGGAACACGGTATTGCCCGCGAAAGCGCGCGTGCCCAGCGTGTTGATCGTCACGCCATTCTCGCCGGTGTTGCCGGTCGGATAGCATTTCGACACGCCCGTCAGCGGATCGATCAGGTCGCCGCTACCCGGCGCACCACCGCCGGCGGTGTTGCGATACTGGGTCTGGCACTGGGTGAAGCCCCGATCACCGAAGGTAAGGTCGTCGCGCTTGTAATATTCCAGGGCGCCGGTGAAGCGGAAATTGTCCGCTTTGTGACCGAACGCAAGCGCCACGCGGCGCTGCACCCCGGCGCCGACCTCCGGCACATTGACCTCGCCGTTCAGCTCGATGCCCTCGACCGTGCGGGTCACGATGTTGACGACGCCCGCGACGGCATCCGAACCGTAGATCGACGAGGCGCCCGAGTTCAGCACCTCGACCCGGTCGACGACCGAACTGGGCAGAGAGTTCAGATCGGCCGAGCCGACTGCGCCGCGCGAGCCCGAGGGCGCCAGCCGCCGGCCGTTCAGCAGCAGCAGCGTGCGCGATGCGCCCACGCCGCGCAGCGACAGGGTGTTCGCACCGGGGCCGCCATTGGTAACGTAGCCGCCATAGGCATTGTTGATCTGCGACGTGCCATTGGTGATCGCCGTGCTCTGCAGCAGGTCGGTCGTGGTGCTAAAGCCGGCCTGCGTCGCTTCGTCGCGCCCGATGACCAGCACCGAGTCGGCGATCGCGCCGGGGCGACGCTTGATGCGCGAGCCGGTGACGACAATCTCGTCGTTGCGATTGCTCCCGTCCGAATTCAGCCGTTCGGTTACATCGCCCGTCGGGGCGGTCGGCTGATCCGGTGCGACCTGGCCGTCGCTGGTCGTGGATCCCGCTTGGGCCAGCACGGGCGCGGCGATCAGCAAGGTGGATACAAGCGCAGAAGCGCCCAACAAACGCGTCAATCTCATTCACTTACCCCCAGAGGGCGGCTCGCTGCCGCTCACTGGAAGAAAGCGTGTCGCATCTTTTAGCGCAATATCGTCCTAATAATCTATCGCACTTTTATCCGGCTATGTGACAGAAAAGTTACTAAGCAAATGCGTATGTTCCTTAATCGATGTATTGGCCGCAATTTTGTTACAATCACCGTTCCAGGCACATCGCGATGCCCATGCCGCCGCCGATGCACAGCGTCGCCAAGCCCTTCTTCGCGTCGCGCTTGCCCATCTCGTAGATCAGGGTGGTCAGCACGCGCGCGCCGCTGGCGCCGATCGGGTGGCCGATGGCGATGGCGCCGCCGTTGACGTTGACCTTGTCGGCATCCCAGCCGAGTTCCTTGCCGACCGACAGCGCCTGCGCGGCAAACGCCTCGTTCGCCTCGATCAGGTCGAGGTCGCCTACCGTCCAGCCGGCCTTTTCCAGCGCGCGGCGGGTGGCGGGGACCGGGCCGATGCCCATCACCGACGGGTCGACCCCGGCCGAAGCCCAGCTCTTGATCGTGGCGAGTACGGGGGCGCCGCGCTTCTCGGCCTCGGCGCGGGTGGTGACGACGATCGCGGCGGCGCCGTCGTTCAGGCCGCTGGCATTGGCGGCGGTGACGGTGCCGTCCTTCTTGAAGGCAGGACGGACGCCGGAGACGCCCTCTACGGTCGCGCCGGCGCGGATATATTCGTCGTCGGCGACGACGGTGTCGCCCTTGCGGCCCTTGATGGTGACCGGCGCGATCTCGTCCTTGAAGCGACCCTCGCCGCGCGCCTTCTCGGCGAGGTTCTGCGAGCGGACGGAGAAGGCGTCCTGATCGCCGCGGGTCACCTGATACTGTTCGGCAAGGTTCTCGGCAGTGATGCCCATGTGATAGCCGTTGAAGACGTCGGTCAGCCCATCATGCACCATCGTGTCGACCAGGCTGACATTGCCCATCTTGGTGCCGCCGCGCATCGTCTGCGCGTGCGGGCTGAGCGACATCGATTCCTGGCCGCCGGCGACGACGATCGTCGCGTCGCCCGTCGCCACCGCCTGCGCCGCCAGCGCGACCGCGCGCAGGCCGGAGCCGCAGACCTGGTTGACGCCCCAGGCGGGCACCTCCTTGGGCACGCCGGCCGCCATCGACGCCTGGCGCGCCGGGTTCTGCCCCTGCGCGGCGGTGAGCACCTGGCCCAGGATCACCTCCGACACCTCGTCGCCGGACACACCGGCCTGCTCCAGCGCCGCCTCGATCGCCACGCGCCCCAGTTCGTGCGCGGGAGTCGCGGCGAAGGCGCCGAGGAAGCTGCCCACGGGCGTGCGCTTGGCGGCGATGATGACGACGTCGTTGGGGGCGGTCATGGAACAGTCCTCTCGGGATGGATCTGCCCCTATCTAGTCGCTGGCAGCGCCGTGATCCAGTCGATCAGCGGTCGCCACAGCGTCATGCGTCCGCGGCCGATCACCATGCCGACATGGCCGGCACTCAGCTCGCGGCGGTCGGCCAGCCCGGCGGCGGTGGCGGCGGGAACGATGCGGTCGGTGGTGGAGACGAACTCGACCGTGGGGCAGGGCAGGCGCCGCGGGTCGCCAAACCAGCTGCCGTTGCCCGGCAGGTCGCGCGCGATCAGGTCGTCGAACAGCTCGCGTCCCGCCGCAAAGGTCAGCGGCGCGCCGGCATTGGCCCAGTCCTCCAGCCGAACGAAGGCGCATGCCGCCGCGCAGTCGGGCGCGAGGCGTCCGAACGCGATGTACTTGTCGACGGTACGCTGCGGATCGAGCCGCCAGAAGCCGGCCTGCAACACCTCCATCGGCACCAGCCCCAGCGTATCGCAGGCGGCGCGGGCACTCTCCCAATGCTCCGCCATCGTCGGCCGCGCCGCGCCATAGCCGGCGAAGCGCCACGGCGCGGCGATCGTCGCGACCGCGGCGACGGGCGTCAGCGAGGCGGCGGCCCAGGCCATGGTGCCGCCCATGCAGTAGCCGACCAGCACCGGTGGCGCGTCGAGCTGCTCGATCAGCGGCAGCAGCAGGTCGCGGACATGGTCGCCGACATCCATCGCCCGCTCATCCGAGGACGGTGTCCCCCAGTCGAGCAGCCACGCCTGCATCCCTGCCGCACCCAGCGCGCGCAGCAGCGACACCTCCTCCGACAGGTCGAGGATCGCGGCGGGATTGATGAGCGACGGCACCAGTACCACCGGCCGCCCGGCTCCGCCGGTGCCGGTCAGGCGCGCGCGACCGTGGCGTCGCTCGGCCGGTAGCGGCGGCGGGGCGGGGGCGCGTTCCGCCTGCTGATAGACGTGCAGCCCGGTCAGCGCCGCCGTCAGCCGATCGGGCGATGCTGCAGTTTCGCTGCGCAGCATGGAGAGGAACAGTGGCAAGGGCCGCGGGGCATGTTGCGGCGCGTCATCGATCGGAGTAGGACTTTCAGACGACATAATCGGGGGGAGCCATGAAAAAGCAGAATGCAGGTGGCAGCGTCATCATCAAGAAATACGCCAATCGCCGCCTCTACAACACCGAAACCTCTTCCTACATCACCCTCGAACATCTCGCGGCGATGACCCGCGAAGGTCGCGACTTCAAGGTCGTAGATGCCAAGACCGACGACGACATAACGCACAATGTCCTGACGCAGATCATCATGGAGGAAGAGGGGCGGGGGCAGTCGATGCTGCCGGTCAGCTTCCTGCGCCAGCTGATCTCGATGTACGGCGACTCGATGCAGGCGATGGTGCCAGGTTATCTGGAGGCGTCGATGAACAGCTTCCGCCGCAACCAGGAACAGTTCCGCACCGCGGTGGAGGGGGCCTTGGCCCACTCGCCCTTCGCCGAGATGGCCCGCCGCAACATGGCGATGTTCGAGGCGTTCAAGCCGGTAGCCCCGAATGCGACCGCTGCCCCGTCGGTTGCCGAGACGCCGGCCGCGGCCGAGCCCGCGACCGAACACGCCGCCAAGGACGACGAGATCGCCGCGCTGAAGGCGGAACTCGCGCAGTTGCAGAACAAGGTCGACAAGCTCGCCCACTGACCGTCCGACCGGCCGGGTGCGCGTTGACGATGGCGCCCCGCGCCCTACATCGGCGGGCATGAGCGGGAACGACACTTCCATGCCGACCTGGCATGGCACCACCATCTGTTCGGTCCGGCGCGGCGGCAAGGTCGTCGTCGCCGGCGACGGTCAGGTCTCGATGGGCCAGACCGTGATGAAGCCTAACGCGCGCAAGGTCCGCCGGCTGGGCGACGGCAGCGTGATCGGCGGATTCGCCGGCGCGACCGCCGACGCCTTCACCCTGTTCGAGCGGTTGGAGCGCAAGCTGGAACAGCATCAGGGCCAGCTGCTGCGCGCCGCGGTCGAGCTGGCAAAGGACTGGCGCACCGACAAGTTCCTCCGCAACCTGGAGGCGATGATGATCGTCGCCGACAAGGAGGTCACGCTGATCCTGACCGGCAATGGCGACGTGCTGGAACCCGAAGCGGGCGTGGCGGCGATCGGATCGGGCGGCAATTACGCGCTCGCCGCCGCGAAGGCTTTGGTCGATTACGAGGCGGATGCCGAGACGATCGCGCGCAAGGCGATGGCGATCGCCGCCGAGGTCTGCGTCTACACCAACGACCGATTGACCATCGAGGCGCTGGACGCGGCGTCTTGACCACACGTCACCCCGGCGCAGGCTGGGTCTCTCCGTAACAGAGCGTGCCCTGGCGGCACGAGATCCCGGCCTTTGCCGGGATGACGAGGTTTTATGAACGACTCCCTGACCCCCAAGGCTATCGTCGCCGCGCTCGACGCGCACATTATCGGACAGCGTGACGCCAAGCGCGCGGTCGCGGTGGCGCTGCGTAATCGCTGGCGTCGCCAGCAGCTCTCCGCCGACCTGCGCGACGAGGTGACGCCCAAGAACATCCTGATGATCGGCCCCACCGGCTGCGGCAAGACCGAGATCAGCCGGCGGCTGGCGAAGCTGGCCGACGCGCCCTTCGTGAAGGTCGAGGCGACCAAGTTCACCGAGGTCGGCTATGTCGGCCGCGACGTCGAGCAGATCGCGCGCGACCTGGTCGAGGAGGCGATCCGGCTGGAGAAGGAACGCCGCCGCGTCGCGGTGAAGGACAAGGCCGAGGATGCGGCGATGAACCGCCTGCTCGACGCGCTGGTCGGCAAGGATTCGAGCCAGGCGACCCGAGAGAGCTTCCGCCAGCGCTTTGCCGACGGCCATCTCGACCGCACCGAAATCGAGATCGAGCTGGAACAGGCACCGTCCATGCCCTTCGACGTGCCGGGCGGTGCGCCGCAGATGATAAACCTGACCGAGATGATGAAGTCGTTCGGCGGTGGCCAGCAGCTGAAGCGGCGCAAGCTGCCGGTGCGCGCGGCGTGGGAGAAGCTGGTCGAGGAAGAGGCCGACAAGCGCCTGGACCAGGACGACGTCAACCGCACCGCGCTGGCGGACGCCGAGGCGAACGGCATCGTCTTCCTCGACGAGATCGACAAGATCGCCATGTCCGAGCATCGCGGCGGCGGCTCGGTCAGCCGCGAGGGCGTGCAGCGCGACCTGCTGCCGCTGATCGAGGGTACGACGGTCGCGACCAAATACGGGCCGATGAAGACCGACCATGTCCTGTTCATCGCCAGCGGCGCGTTTCATGTCGCCAAGCCATCGGACCTGCTGCCCGAGTTGCAGGGCCGCCTGCCGATCCGGGTCGAGCTGAAAGGGCTGACCGAGGCGGACTTCGTCGCGATCCTGTCGGACACCAAGGCGTCGTTGCCCGCGCAGTACCGCGCGCTGCTCGGCACCGAGGGCGTGGCCATCGACTTCACCGCCGACGGTATCGCCGCGGTCGCGCGCATCGCCGCCGAGGTGAACGGGCAGGTCGAGAATATCGGCGCACGTCGCCTGCAGACGGTGATGGAGAAGCTGCTGGAAGAGGTCAGCTTCGACGCCGAGGACCGCGCCGGCGCGACGCTGACGATCGATGCGGATTATGTCGACAAGCAGCTGGCGAGTATCGCGCGGAATGCGGATCTCAGCCGGTTCGTGCTGTAGCTTCTCTCAAATCCTCCCCTGCAAGGGGAGGTGGCAGCCTGAAGGGCTGACGGAGGGGTGTCCCCCTCTCGATGGCGGCGACACCCCTCCACCACCGGCTGCGCCGGCGGTCCCCCTCCCCTTACAGGGGAGGAATTTCTAACCTACTTCCCCGTCTTCACGCGCGTATAGGGCACGAAGGGTCGGAACCGGCACTGCGGCGACGGGATGCTCATCCCCGGTTCGATCGTGCTGAACCGGTCGTTCTCGCACAGCTGTCCGCCATAGATCTGGACGATCAGCGTCGTCATCGGGCGCAGCGACGGGCAGGTGCCGGTCGGGCCGGTGCGCCAGATCCTGCCGCCATTGCCCTGATAGATGATGGTATCCCGGTCGATCACCGTGCCGCCCAGATTGGGCGATATGGTGATGCAGCGCTGCGGCGGGCCGGCGACGCGCCCGGCGAAGGGATCGCGCGGTGCTGCCGCGATCGGTGCGGCAACGATCAGCGCGGCCAGTGGGATCAGTCGCGCCCGGCTCATCGTGGTGCCTCATAGGGGGTGAAGTCGTTGAACGCGCAACCGCCGGTGGTGATGCCGCTGGTGCGGTCGACGGTGCGGATGATGTCGCCGCGGCATGATCGGCCGATCGGATTGGACGTCACGAGGATGTCGCCGCGCCCGATCCCCTCGCAGCCCGGACCCAGGTCGTTGCGGTAGATGCGCTTGGCGCTGTAGCGGTAGAGGATCGTGCTGCCATAGCCGCTGCTCGGCGGCGACGGGTTCAGCGGCAGGCACGACACCGGCTTGCCCGGCACCAGCCCGGTCAGCGCCTGATCCAGCGTCTTGCCGTCATTGTAGGACACCTGCTGCCCCGCCGGCACCTTGTCGGCGGGCGCGCCGCCGGCGGCGCAGCCGGCCGTGAGCGGGAGGAGCATCGCCGTCATCATCCACCGTCGCCGCATCGCACCTCTCCTGACATCCTAACCGCGAAACGCGTCCTTGGCCGCCCGCAACTCGCCCAGCCGCGCGGCCGAGCCGGCGCGCAGGAACGGGTTGGTCGCGCGCTCCTGCCCGATCGTCGTCGGCAGCGTCGGTTCGCCGCGCGCGCGCAAGGCATCGACCTCCTCGCGCCGCGCGGCGATGTCGCGATTGTCGGGATCGGTATGCGCGGCGAAGCGCGCGTTGCTCTGCGTATATTCGTGGCCGCCATAGACCTTGGTCTCGTCGGGCATGGCGGCGAAGCGCTCCATGTTCGCCCACATCTCGGCCGGCGTCCCCTCGAACAGGCGGCCGCAGCCCATCGCGAACAGCGTGTCGCCGGTGAACAGCAGCGCATCGTCGGCGAAGTGGAGCGCGATATGGCCGGCGGTGTGGCCGGGCACTGCCATCACCTGTCCGGTGTGCGATCCGATGCGGACCACATCGCCTTCGGACAGGCCGACGTCCATCGGGTCGATCTTCGCCCGTTCAGCCTCGGGCCCCAGGATCGTCGCGCCCGCTGCCTTCATCGCCGCATTGCCGCCGGTGTGGTCGGGATGCCAGTGGGTGGTCCAGACCTGCGCGATCGTCCAGCCGCGCGCGTCGGCCGCGGCCTGCACCGGCCCGGCCTCACCCGGATCGACCACCACCGCTTCCTGCGTATGCGGATCATAGACCAGCCAGGCGTAATTGTCCGCCAGCACCGGCACCGCGACGACCTGGAGCGGCGGGGCGGCCATCACCAACTGCCCGTGTTCGGCATCGATGCCCAGGGTTCGGCCGGGTCGAGCACGCCGTCCTGCAACAGCTCGATCGAGATGCCGTCCGGCGTCTTTACGAAGGCCATATGCCCGTCGCGCGGAGGGCGATGGATCGTGTAGCCGTGATCCATCAGCCGCTGGCACGTCGCGTAGATATCGTCGACCCGGTAGGCGAGGTGGCCGAAATTGCGGCCGCCGGTGTAGGTTTCCGGCGCGCTGCCGTCCTCGGCCGGCCAGTTGTAGGTCAGCTCGACCTCGGCATCCGCCCGCTCGCCCGGCCCCTTCATCTCGGCCGGCGTGGCGAGGAAGATCAGGGTGAAGCGGCCCTGCTCATTCTCCATCCGGCGGACTTCCTTCAGGCCCAGATGCTCGAAAAAGGCGATCGTCGCTTCGGGATCGGCGACGCGGATCATGGTGTGGAGATACTTCATGCCTGCTCAACGTCCGGCGCGGCGGCGGTTTCCCCGCCAGTGACTGTGATCGCGGCGAGTACGTCGTGAACCGCGCGGATCAGCAGCGAAATGTCCTGCAACCGCGACAGCCGGTGGTCGCCATCCTTGACCAGCCAGGTCTGCACGTCCGTCGACCGCATCAGTCCAGCCAGGTGCACGGTACGCTCCCACGGCACATCCCGGTCGGCCTGTCCCTGCAGGAAGCGCACGGGTCCGTCGAAGGCGATCTGGCCGAACATGATGCGTCGCGCCTCGCCGGACGACCAGAAGGCGCGGGTGTAGAGGGTAGGTGCCGGGCCGTAAGGGTTCGGCTTCTCCAGCCGTCCCTGCTGCAGCATCGTCATCTTCTCGTCGGTGGTGAAGCCCCAGTCGGTAAAGTCGGGCGCCGGCGCGATGCCGACCAGCCCGACGATGCGTCCCGGCCGCGCCTTTGCCGCCAGCAGCATCAGCCAGCCACCCATCGACGATCCGACCAGCACCACCGGCCCGGTCACCGCCTCGTCGATCATCGCCAGTACGTCGTCGAGCCAGCCGGCCAGCGTCTGATCCTCGAACGCGCCCTCGCTCTGCCCGCAGCCGGCATAGTCGAAGCGCAGATACGCCCGCCCCGCCGCCCGCGCCCACTCGTCGAGCGCCAGCGCCTTGCTGCCCGCCATGTCGGACGCATAGCCGGGCAGGAACATGATCGTCGGCCCGGTGCCGGCGACGTGGTGAAAGGCAAGGCGGTGGCGGATCTCGGGCATGCGGTCCGTCCTAGCGGAGCGGGGGCGGGGTGCAAATGTAGGGAAACCGGCTCCGTCTGTGCTCCCGCGAAGGCGGGAGCCCCTTTCTTCTTCTGTGCGGTCAGGACGAAGGCACTGGATCCCCGCCTGCGCGGGGAAACGGCGCGGCGGCTATGCCCCCTTCAGCACCAAGGCCCGCGCATAGAGCGCCTTGCGATCCAGCCCCAGCCGCTTCGCCACCTCGCCGGCGGCCTTGGCGGCGGGCAGGCGGGTCAGCGCCTCCGCCAGTGCGGCGTCGCCGTCCTCGGCGCTGGCGGGCGGCGCCTCGCCGGGTGGGGCGACGACAACGACGATCTCGCCACGCGGCGGTGCCTCGGCATAGCGAGCCGCCAGCGTGGAGAGGGTGCCGGTTACCGCCTCCTCGAACTTCTTGGTGATCTCGCGCGTCACCGCCGCCTCGCGATCGCCGAGCCCGGTGGCGAGCGCGGCGAGGCACGCTGCCAGCCGCGGTCCCGATTCGTAGAGGACCAGCGTCGCCCGCACCGCGGCGACCTCTGCGATCGCGTCGGCGCGCGCCTTCTCCTTGGGCGGCAGGAAGCCGAGGAACAGGAAGCGGTCGGTCGGCAGCCCGGCGAGCGTCAGGGCCGCCACCGCCGCGCACGGACCGGGAATCGTCACCACCGCGTGCCCCGCCGCTCGCGCATCGCGGACCAGCTTGTAACCGGGATCGGAGATCAGCGGCGTGCCCGCGTCCGACACCAGCGCCACCGCCTCTGCGCCCATGCGGGCGATCAGGCCGGGGCGCACGCCCTCGGCATTATGGTCGTGATAGGGGATCATCGGCCGCTTGACGCCGACATGGCGCAGCAGGCCCGCAGTGACCCGGCTGTCCTCGACCGCGACGATGTCGGCCCGCGCCAAAATGTCGGCGGCGCGCGGTGATAGATCGCCGAGATTGCCGATCGGCGTCGCGACGATGTAGAGACCGGGATCAAGAGGAAGCATGGGGATCGTCATGGCAGAGGCCGCCGCACTGTTGCAACGCCGCCGGCTAAGAGCCTGTTTGGAAACGTGCGGAGGCACGTTTCGCGGTGCCGGCCCGCTCCCCCACCCGACCTCCCACACGGTATCCTCGATGGGAGGTCGGGTGGGGGAGCGGGCCGGCACCGCCTCGAAACTCGCTCTTCCGCGAGTTTCTAAACAAAGTCTAAGCCGTTGGATCGTCATCGCCGCCGCCGGATTGCTGGCCGCGTGCCAGACCATCGTGCCACGCGGGGCGGAGCCGGCGCCCGCGCGCCCGGCCGCCCGTCCGGCGCCGACCACGGCGCCGCAGGTCGAAGCGGGCCTGCCCCGCGATGCCGATCGCAGCCGCGTCGCGCTGCTCGTGCCGCTGAGCGGCGGTAACGCGGGCGTCGGCCAGTCGATCGCCAACGCAACGATGCTGGCGCTGCTCGACACCCAGACCCGGTCGGTGCGGATCACCAACTACGACACCGCCGCGGTCGCCGCCGGCGGCGCGGCGGGGGCGGCGCGTCGCGCCATCGCGGAGGGCGCGCAGCTGATCCTGGGGCCGCTCCTCGCCGAAGACGTGCGCGCGGTCGCGCCGATCGCCAAGGCGGCGGGGGTGCCGGTCATCAGCTTCTCCAACGACACCGGCGTCGCCGGCGGCGGCACCTATCTGATGGGCTATGTGCCGTCGCAGTCGATCGAGCGGGTGGTCGACTATGCGCGCAGCCGCGGCGTCGACACCTTTGCCGGACTGGTGCCGAACGGCCTGTACGGCGAGCGCGCCTCCACGGCCTTCCTCCGTGCGGTCGAAGGGGCGGGGGGGCAGGTCGTCTCGCTCCAGACCTATGGCCGCACCACCGGCGCGGTGAGCGCGGCGGCGCAGCGGCTGATCGCCAAGGCCCCCTATGGCGCGGTGCTGGTCGCTGACGGCGGCGCGATCGCGGCGACCGCGGCCGGCGTGGTCAAGCGCGGCACTGGCGCCGGCACGCACCTGCTCGGCACCGAGTTGTGGAACTCGGAAAACGGCATCGCCGCGCGGCCGGCGCTGGCCGGGGCGTGGTTCGCCAGCGTGTCGAACACGCTCTATCGCCAGTACGTAACCAAGTACCGGGCGCGGTTCGGCGCGGCGCCCTATCGCCTGTCGAGCCTGGGCTATGATTCGGTGCTGCTGACGGTGCGGATCGCGCGCGACTGGAAGCCGGGATCGCCCTTCCCCGAGGCGCGGCTGCGCGACGCCGATGGCTTTGCGGGCCTGGACGGTGCGTTCCGCTTTAACCGCGACGGCGTGGCCGAGCGGGCGCTGGAGGTGCAGGAGATCCGCGGCGGCGCGACGGTGACGGTGTCGCCGGCACCGACGGGATTCGGCAAATAGGGTCAGGCGTCGGCGACGACCTCGGTCAGGATCGCATCGAGCAGCAGCGCGCCGGCCTCGGTCACTTTCAGCCGTTCGCCGTCCAGGGCGACCAGTCCCTGTGCGGCGAGCCGTTCGACGGCAGCGAGGTCGACGGGAGCGGTGCCGCCGGCAAGTGCGGCGACCCGCGGCAGCCACACGCCTTCGCCAAGTCGCAGCCCCATCACCAGCGCCTCGGTCGCGCGGGCATGGGGGGCAAGCGGCTCCTCGACCTGCGCGCCGTGGCCGTTGCGGGCCATCGCCGCCATCCAGTTCTCCGGCTTTTTGTGCCGTACCGTCGCCAGGCCGCCGCGCCGGCCATGCGCGCCCGGTCCGATCCCGGCATAGTCGCCGTAGCGCCAATAGGTCAGGTTGTGGCGGCTCTCCGCCCCCGGCGCGGCGTGGTTCGACGTCTCGTAGGCGGGGCGCCGCGCCGCCGCGGTCATTGCGCGGGTCGCCTCGAACAGGTCGGCCGCCGCATCGCCATCGGGTATCACCAGCCGCCCCGCCGCCGCCTCCGTCGCGAAGCGCGTGCCGGGCTCGATCGTCAACTGATAGACCGACAAGTGCTCCGTGCCCAACCGCAACCCCGCCGCCAGTTCCGCCTCCCACGCCGCCAGCGTCTGGTCGGGGCGGGCGTAGATCAGGTCGATGCTGACCCGGCTGAAATTGTCCTGCGCCGTGCCGACCGCGGCCAGCCCTTCACGCGCGTCGTGCGCCCGCCCGAGGAAGCGTAGCGCTTCGTCGTCGAGCGACTGAAGCCCCAGCGACGCCCGGTTCACCCCCGCCCGCGCCAGATCGGCGAAGCGCGCTGCCTCCACCGACGACGGGTTCGCCTCCAGCGTGATCTCGACATCGTCGGCGATCGCCCAGGCGTCGGCAGCGGCGTCGAGCACCGCCGCGACCGTTGCTGGCGGCATCAGCGACGGCGTGCCGCCACCGAAGAAGATCGACCCCAGCCGCCGCCCCGGCAGCAGCGCCGCCTCGTATCGCAGGTCGGCGATCAGCGCCGCGCGCCACGCCTCCTGGTCGACCGCCTCGCGGACATGGCTGTTGAAATCGCAATAGGGACATTTGGACACGCAGAACGGCCAGTGGACATAGAGCGCCAGATCGTCCTGCTTTACGGACGCGGTGTTAACCACCCCGATTTCAACGTCTTTCATCATGATCCGCTATCCGTGCCGGCATGTCCCGGACAAGAGTTCCCTGCTTTCTGGCCTCGACGGCACTGGCGGCGGCGGCAGGGGCCGCGCCCCAGTCGAGCGTCGTGACGCGGGTCGAGCCGTGGATCGATCCGACCCCGCAGCCGCGCGGCGAGGCGGTCCTGCGCCGGACCATGCTGGTCACCCATGCCACCGCTCGCGCGCTGGTCGGCGTGCCGCCGCTGCTGTGGAGCGAAGAACTCGCCGCGTCCGCCCGCGAGCATGCCGAGGCGCTGGCGCAGAGCGGGCGCTTCGACCATCTCGGGCGGACCGCGGCGCGCACCGGCGTCGGCGAGAATCTGTGGGCCGGCAGCCATGACGCCTATACCTATACCGAAATGGTGGACGCCTGGCTGTCCGAAGCGCGCGACTATATCAACGCGCCGACCCCGCGGTTCAGCCGGACCGGCGCGTGGAAGGATGTCGGCCATTACTCGCAGATGATCTGGCGCCACACCACCCATGTCGGCTGCGCCATGGTGGCCGGCTCACGCGACGACGTGCTGGTCTGCCGCTACGCCCCGGCGGGCAATGTGATGGGGCAGGCGGCGTTCTAAAAAAGTGACCGGCCTGCCGGGACCAGCCCGGCAGGACGTGGAGCCGTTTCAGAACACCGCCGCGACCATCTGCCGGAACGCGTCGGCGCGGTGGCTGACGCCGTTCTTCGCGTCGTCGTCCATCTCGCCGAAGGTCTGCGCGTGCCCGTCCGGCTGGAACATCGGGTCATAGCCATGGCCCTTGGTGCCGCGTCGCGGGGTGACCAGCGTTCCGTCGACCCGCCCCTCGAACCACTCGACATGGCCGTCGGGCCAGGCGAGTGCGAGGGCGCAGACGAAATGCGCGGTGCGCGCCGGGTTCGGATCGCTCTCCGCCACCTTCGCCTCGATCAGGTCCATGGCGCGGGCGAAATCCTTGTCCTCGCCCGCCCAGCGTGCCGAGAAGATGCCCGGATCGCCGCCCAGCGCATCGACGCACAGCCCGCTGTCGTCGGCGAGCGCCGGCAGGCCCGACAGGTCGGCCGCCGCCCGCGCCTTCAGCTCGGCGTTCATGACGAAGGTCGTGCCCGTCTCCTCCGGCTCGGGCAGGTCGAGGGCGGCAGCCGACACCACGTCCAGCCCGCGTCCGTCGAGCAGCGCCGCGATCTCGCGCACCTTGCCGGGATTGTGGCTGGCGATCACCAGCCGCCCCGGCTGGAGCTTGCGGATCGCCTGCGGCTCCTTGCCCTCTCCGCTCATTTCACCGCCTCTCCCTGTGCGCGGAAGATGTCCGCACAGCCCATCCGCGCCAGCCGCAGCAGCCGCAGCAGCGCTTCCTCGTCATAGGTAGCGTGTTCGGCAGTCGCCTGCGCCTCGGCGATATGACCGTTTTCGAGCAGCACGAAATTGCCGTCCGCGTCCGCCGCCGAATCCTCGTCATAGTCCAGGTCGAGGACGGGCGTGCCCTGATAGATGCCGCAGCTGACCGCCGCGACCTTCTGCCGGATCGGGTCCACGGTCAGCTTGCCCGACGCCATCAGCCCGTCGACCGCCAGGCGCAGCGCGACCCATGCACCGGAGATCGACGCGGTGCGCGTGCCGCCGTCCGCCTGGATCACGTCGCAGTCGAGCACGATCTGCCGCTCGCCCAGTGCCTTCAGGTCGACGACGGCGCGCAGGGAGCGGCCGATCAGCCGCTGGATCTCCTGCGTGCGGCCCGACTGCTTGCCCTTGGCCGCCTCGCGATTGCCGCGGGTATGGGTGGCGCGGGGGAGCATGCCGTACTCGGCCGTCACCCAGCCCTCGCCCTTGCCGCGCAGGAACGGCGGCACCCGCTCCTCGACCGAGGCGGTGACGAGCACCCTGGTGTCGCCGAAGCCGATCAGCACCGATCCTTCCGCGTGGCGGGTGAAACGGGGCTCGATGCTGATGGCGCGCATCTGGTCTGGCGCGCGGCCGCTGGGGCGCATGGTAATTCCTTCGTCAAAAATCGAAGCGCGTGCCTAGCCTTCCGTTCGTAGCCGCGCCAGCCTACATCGCGCGCATGTCCCTGCCCGTCGCCGAGCTGACCGATCGCGCCCGCGAGATCTTTCGTGCGGTGGTCGACGGTTATCTCGCCAGTGGCATGCCGGTGGGATCGCGGACGATCGCGCTCGCCGCCGGGCTGAACCTGTCGCCCGCTTCGATACGCAACGTGATGGGCGAGCTGGAGGCGCTCGGCCTGCTCGCCAGCCCGCACACCTCAGCTGGGCGACTGCCGACCGACCGTGGCCTGCGGCTGTTCGTCGACGGGATGATGCAGGCGACCGAACCCTCGCCCGAGGAATGCGCCGCGATCGAGGCGCAGCTGGTGCGCAACAGCGGACGCGGCGGCCCGGTCGAGGAGGCGCTGGCGGCGACCACCGCCGCGCTCTCCGGCCTGTCGGCCTGTGCCGGGCTGGTGCTGGTGCCCAAGCATGAGCTGGTGCTGCGACAGGTCGGCTTCGTGCCGCTGTCGCGCGATCAGGCGATGGCCGTGCTGGTGGCCGGCGACGGGTCGGTCGAGAACCGCGTGATCGACCTGCCCGCCGGCATGACCCCGTCGGCGCTGATCGAGGCGGGCAATTACATGTCCGCGACGCTCGGCGGGCTGACCCTGGCCGAGGCGAAGCTGCGGCTTGAGCGTGAACTGGCCGACGGCCGCGCCACGCTCGACGGGGTCGCGCGCGCGCTGATCGAGCGCGGCATCGCGGTATGGAGCGAGGATGGCGATCGCCGTCCGGTCCTGATCGTGCGCGGGCAGGGGCGGCTGATCGACGCCGCCGCCGCCGCCGATCTGGAGCGGGTGCGCGACCTGCTCGACGATCTGGAGGGCAAGCAGGAGATCGCCTCGCTGCTCGAATCGGCGCGTACCGGCGATGCCACCCGCATCTTCATCGGCGCGGAGAACAAGCTGTTCGCTTTGTCCGGCTCGTCAGTGATCGCCCGCCCGTTCCGCGGACCGGGCGGACAGGTGGTCGGCGTCGTTGGCGTGATCGGCCCGACCCGGTTGAACTACGCGCGGGTCGTGCCCATGGTGGATTTCACGGCGGCGACGCTTGCCCGGTTGATGGGCTGAACTACAGGGAAACAGATGATCGACGAAACCAACACCGACGCCGAGGCGCTGCGCGCCGAGACGGCCGAAGCCGCACCCGAAGTGGCCGAGCACGACGCCGCGACCGCGCGCATCGCCGAGCTGGAGGATCAGCTCGCGGCCGCCAAGCAGGATGTGCTCTACGCGCAGGCCGACATCCAGAACGTCCGCCGCCGTGCTGAGAAAGAGGCGGCCGACGCGCGCAACTATGCCGCGACCAGCTTCGCGCGCGACATCCTGTCGGTCGCCGACAACCTGTCGCGCGGACTGGCGGCGATCCCGTCCGAGGCACGCGAGGACGACCGGTTCAAGGGTCTGGTCACCGGCCTAGAGGCAACGGGTCGCGAGATAGACAGCGTGCTCGCCCGCCACGGCATCACCCGCATCCAGGCGATGGGCGCGACGCTCGACCCTAACAAGCACCAGGCGATGCTGGAAGTGCCGAGCGACGCCGAGCCCGGCACGATCGTGCAGGAGATGCAGGCGGGTTACATGATAAAGGATCGCCTGCTCCGCCCGGCGCTGGTCGGTGTGGCGAAGGCGGGGTGATGCGGCCGCTATAGCCCGGCGATTTCTCGCAGATGAGCCAGGCGGGTCGCGAACACCTTTTCAAAGCTATGGGCCGCCCCGACCTTGGCGGCGGTCCCCGCCATCCGAACCAGCCGCGGCCTGTCCGATGCCAGATCGGCGATGGCTGCGGCAGCGGCGGCGGGATCGTCGACCGGAACGGCTATCCCGACGTCTCCCAATTCCACGACGCCCCTGAACGCAGCGTTGTCATAACCGACGATTGGAACGCCGCAGCTGAGCGTTTCCAGATAGGTGCACGAAGGATCGGCCTGTCGGTGGCAGCACAGGAACAGGTCGACCTCGCCTATCATCTTGGGGACCAGCACGGTGTCGAACGGCACCGGGCCCTTGACCGCGACTTGCCCATCCAGGCCCGAAGCGGCAATCTCTGCGACGATGGCCGCTCGCAGCGAACCGTCGCCATAGATGTCGAGAGAAAAGGGCACCCCCCGGTTGCGCAGCGCCTTGGCGACCTTCACCAGATGATCGGCCCCCTTCATTGGCTCGAGGCGGCCGGAAAAGGCGATCCTGAGCGGATCGCCCGCCACCATGGCGGCAGTCTTGGCGGCGAGCTGGGCGGCGTCAATCTGCAAGGCGTCCGGCACGCGGGTATCGAAATAGAGCAGGGAGTTCGGCGCCAGCCTGCGATAAGCGGCATGGGCGGGCGTGCCGTTGCATTGCAGACCTGATGACCGGCGGAAGGTGCGACGCCGGCGAAGTTCCGTTTTGATCGTCCACACCAGCGATTTGGCGGCCCGCAATCCGACGCCCATGCTCAGACGCGTGATCTGCAACCGCGTCGCCAACGTGTATTCTATGATGAAGACCACTGGCGCCGACACGGCATCGACCAACTGCAGATCCTGATGATTGTCCCCTGCCGCTAAAACCACCGCGGCATCTGCGAAATTACTCATGTCAGCGGCAGGATCGTCGCCGACCAACACTAGATCAAACGGATAGTCGGCGGGGGCAATCGAGGTTCCGAACGCGATCGTGCCGCGATCGCCGCGCCGGAACAGGCATCGCACCGGTCCCGGCCAGCCACGCGCGTAGGCCGTTAGGCCATCAAGCGCCTTGATGTCCATAAAGAGCCGGTCGCCGTCAGGCGCTGCGGGAACGCTGGGAACGATTATCAGCGTAGTCGGCATATAGTCTCCCGGGGCATCGTAGCGGTGCCGTTCAGGCTGCGTGAGATGTAGCGGCTAGGCGAGCACCGGCGCCATCAATTGTCCCGGCCAGCGCTGCATGGGTGAGCCATAGAGCCGGTGCAGGATCACCGACCCATGTCCCGATCCATCATCCATTTTCTAGAGCGCCAGCATTCACGACCGACGCCATTACTGATGGGCGTAACTGCTCGCGATCGGCGCTAGGGCGTCGACGCGGTCATACATGTGCACGACCGGGATGATCTTTCCCGCTGCTGTTCGGATCAGACCGGCGGAAGAGACGATCTGATCAATCGCTTCGAGGTTCGACAGGGTGGCTACCAAGCCTTCCACGTTGTGGTTCACGACATAATCAAACCGGAGATCGCCGTCGAATAGCATGCGATTGAAGATCGCCTGCTCGACCCCACGGAACGGTGCGGGAGAAAAATAGGCGATGAAATCATCGATTAACATCAATATCTGATCGCGAGGACCAAGGATAGTGCCGATGCAGATTGCCGGACGCGATGATATTCGGTTTAGTGCGTCGGTACCCCAGGCATGCTGATACCAATCGCTGTCGCAATTGCCCGTGCCATAGAACTCGTCCTGCTCAAACAGCTGGACCGATTTGACATCCGGCAAGAAGAACTCGCCTTGGAACAGCACATCGCGCACGTCGGTCAACAGGATCTGCTCATATTCCGAATGGTCACGCAGGAACCGCCGATAGGCCAGCCATCTGGCGTAATGCGGATGATGCCAGCGCTCCATCGCTTCATCCAGTATCGCTCTGGCCGGCCCTGACGACAACGACTTGCTGGCGGAGGCAGCGGAGCTGGCGAGGCGGATGAACAAGCTTTTGGAGCGGCGCGCGATGACATGGCGGTGCGGATAGACGTTGCGGGTTGAGACATAGTTGGCATCTAGCGCCGGTCCGTCCGGCGGGCTGTCGACGATCAGCACCACGTCGCACTGATCGGCCGTATAGACCTTTCGTAGAGAGTTGACGAAGGTAGCGAAGGCGGCCGGAGGCTGATTCGTCGCAAATCCCAGCACAAGATTTTTCATCGCTGACTTACTTCCATCCTCGCTTAGGCAAAGCTATTTCCGCCCCGCGCAGGGACGGGTGCCAACGGGCTAGCGCCGCTCCATCCGAAATCCCGCCATAGGCTGCATCAATGAACATTTCCATTCATCGCCCCACCTTCGTCACCCATCTCGAATGTTCGATGACGGAGGAGCGGTACGAGGCGGATCGGTTGCACGGCCTGTCGCGGGCTGGCCGGCCGCTGCTGGTCCGCTATGATCTCGCCGCGGCGGGAGCGGCCGTGGCACGGGACGCGATCGAGGCGCGGCCGACCGACCTGTGGCGGTGGCGCGAGCTGCTGCCGGTGCGGCATACCGCCAGTATCGTCAGCCTGGGCGAGATCGAGACGCCACTGATCCCCATCCCGCACAGCGCGGGCGGCAATGTGCTGGTCAAGGACGAAGGCCGGCTGCCGACCGGCAGCTTCAAGGCACGCGGGCTGGTGATGGCGGTGGCGATGGCGCGCGAGCTGGGGGTGACCCGCATCGCCATGCCGACCAACGGCAATGCCGGCGCGGCGCTCGCCGCCTATGCCAGCCGCTGCGGGATCGAGACAATCGTCTTCTGTCCTGAGGATACGCCCGAGATCAACGTCCGCGAGATCGCGATGCAGGGCGCGCGGGTGTGGCGGGTCAACGGCCTGATCGACGATTGCGGGGCGATCGTCGGCAGGGGCGCCGCCGAGGGCCGCTGGTTCGACTTCTCGACCCTGAAGGAGCCGTACCGGATCGAGGGCAAGAAGACGATGGGGCTGGAGCTGGCCGCGCAGCTCGGCTGGGAATTGCCCGACGCGATCTTCTATCCGACCGGCGGCGGCACCGGCCTGATCGGAATGTGGAAGGCGTTCGACGAGCTGGAGGCACTCGGCTGGATCGGACCGAAGCGACCGCGCATGTACGCGGTGCAGGCATCGGGTTGCGCGCCGATCGTCCGTGCGTTCGAGGCGGGCGAGGAGCATGCCGAGCGGTGGGAGGACGCGCACACCGTCGCCGCCGGCATCCGGGTGCCGCGTGCGGTCGGCGACTTCCTGATCCTGCGTGCGGTGCGCCAGAGTGGCGGCAAGGCGCTGGGGGTGGGCGATCCGGCCATCCTGAAGGCTGTGGACGATTGTGCCCGCCGCGACGGCCTGCTCCTGTGTCCGGAGGGTGGCGCGACGCTCGCCGCCTATCGCGAGGCGCTTCGCACCGGCGAGGTCGATGCGGAGGAGCGGGTCGTCCTGTTCAACTGCGCCACCGGGCTCAAATATCCGATGCCTGCGGCGCCGAACACGCTCGATCGCCACGCGCCGATCGACTTCGACGCGCTGTGAGCGTCCGCATCGCGGCGCTGTACCGCTTCGCCCGCCTCGACGATCCCGCCGCGATCCGCGAACGGCTGGAGGCGGTGGCAGCAGGAGCGGGGGTGCGTGGCACGCTGCTGCTGGCGCATGAGGGGATCAACGGCACCATCGCCGGCCCGCGAGCGGGGGTGGAGGCGGTGCTGGCGGCGATCCGCGCGTTGCCCGGCTGCGACGACCTCCAGCCCAAATTCGCCGATGCCGAGGCCATGCCGTTCCACAGGCTGAAGGTGCGGGTGAAGGCAGAGATCGTGACGATGGGGGTGGCGGACGTCGATGCGCTCGACGCCGGCATGCACGTTGCGCCGTCCGGCTGGAACGCGCTGATCGACGATCCCGACACCGTCGTGATCGACACCCGGAACGCGTACGAGGTCGCGGTCGGCAGCTTTCGCGGTGCGGTCGATCCCGGCACCGCCAGCTTCCGCGAATTTCCCGCATGGGTCCGCGCGCATCGCGACGAGCTGGCGGGCAAGCGCGTCGCCATGTTCTGCACCGGTGGCATCCGCTGCGAGAAGGCGACTGCGCTGATGAAGGCGGAGGGCGTCACCGACGTATATCACCTCGACGGCGGCATCCTGCGCTATCTGGAGGAGGTGCCGGTCGAGGACAGTCGCTGGGACGGCGAATGCTTCGTCTTCGACGAGCGGGTCGCTGTGGGCCATGGGCTGTCGGCGGGCACCCACGAACTGTGCCGGGCATGCCGGATGCCGGTCAGCCCCGATGACCGCCTGTCGCCGCTGTTCGAGCAGGGCATCGCCTGCCCGCGCTGCCACGCCGCGCGTACGATGGCGCAGCGCCACGGCTATGCCGAGCGCCACCGCCAGACGGCGATCGCGGCAGCGCGCGGCGTGCAGCATGTCGGCGCGGCGATGCCAAGTGATCGCGATCGGCCGGAGCCGGATCGCGACGGGTAACGGCGGCAACCGCCGTTCACGAGCAAAATCCACGCCGTCAGACCTGCAATCTCCTAAAATGAAGAGCCGGTTCGGACGCATTATCCGTTTCAATATGAAACATCGGAGATTCTCCCGGAGAATGGGACTTTTCGGCGCAACTTTGTTCCATTAACGATCTATTCAGCACACCAATGGGGGGTGCAATTCCCGGGGGAGACATGGGATGAAGAAGACGATTTTTGCGGCGCTCGCCGCCGCCACTGCGATCGCCGCCTCGCCGGCATCTGCGGCAACCGGCCTGATTACCTTCGAATTCCAAAATGGTTCGCTGGTTGGTCTGTTCGGCAACACCAATCCGTCGGGCACCGGCACCGACACGTACAACTTCACGCTCGACCAGGCGAGCAACGTGTTCGCCAGCACGTCGTCGTTGGGTCTGCGCCTGACCTTCACCGATCTGGATTTCACCTCGGTCAAGCTGAACAACGTCGCGTTCGACAATATCTCCAGCGGCGTGTTCGAGCTGCGCACGATCAGCCAGCTGGTGGCCGCCGGCCCCCAGACGCTGACCGTCGGCTACAGGAACGCGCAGTTCCTGTCGTCCTACTCGGGCAAGCTGGTCGTGACGCCGGTCGCGGCGGTGCCGGAACCCGCCACCTGGGCGATGATGCTCCTCGGCTTCGGCATGGTCGCCGGCGTGGCGCGCTATCGCCGTCGCAGCGCGAACGTCACCTACGCCTGATCTCTGGCGGATGACGAAAGGGGTCGTCGGCGCGAGCCGGCGGCCCTTTTTCATGTCAGCGGAATATGCCGAGCAGGCTTTCATAGGCCGATAGCGGCGGCGCGCCGGGCACGCTGTGCCCCTCGCGCAGCAGATAGGCGTGACGGACGATCTCGGCCTGCTGCTCCAGCCCGTAGCGCGCCAGGCGCCAGCCGGGCTTCATCGTATAGCTGTACCGGCAGAAAGGGTGCCGGGCGAGCGGCAGGTACACGCCGCGCTGCCACTGCCAGACGTGACACAATTCATGCAGGAACAACCCGCGCGCACCCGGCCCTTCGCCCGCGAAATCCTCGGTCCAGTTGCTGCTCTGCGGGTGGAAGTGCAGGTGGCCGCACGGCGCCATCGCCACGGCGCGGGGCTGGAAGAACGCCCATTTGCGCCGCCTGATCTCCACCCGTCGCAGGTCGACGCTGTCGTGAAAAACCGATCGCGCCAGCGCCGCCTCGCCCGCGGTCAGCGGCCGGGCGCCGCCGGGTGGGGTGGTCACTGCGGCCCCGTGTCGCCCGCGCCGAGCACGCGCGCGACCCGTCGGATGCGGCGTCCGTCGGCGAAGGTGAAGGTGAACGTCATGGTGTCGCCGGCATGCACCGCCGGGTTGATGCCATAGACCATGACGTGCCGCCCGCCCGGCGCGAAGGCCACCGTGCCGTTTGCCGGAATTGCGAGATCTTGCAGCGGCTTCATCGCCATCATGCCGCCGGCGCCGGCCATGCTCTCGTGCATGTCGGCGCGCACCGCCCAGCCGCTCGATACGTTGATGAGGGTCGCGGGCTGCGGCCCGCCATGGACGGTGAAATAGGCGACACCCGGCCGGCTCGCCACCGCCGGCAGCCGCACCCAGGCGCCGTCGACCGCCAGTTCGGCAGGGTCGCTGCATCCGCCGAGCGTCGCCGCCATGATCGCCATCGGTGCCAGCCAGCGCATCGCATCCATCCCGTCGTCCCACTATCGAATCGGGCGTAGGTTCCCCGCCGTCTTGCGGCAAGCGGAACCCCTCCTATATCGCGGCCATAGGGAAGAGATTGCGCTGCCGTAACGGGGTGCGATCTGGCAATTTTTCATATCGAGTGAGGGACGACACGAACTCATGGCTAAAGTAATCGGTATTGATCTCGGCACGACCAACAGCTGCGTGGCGGTGATGGAGGGCGGCAAGCCCAAGGTGATCGAGAATGCCGAGGGCGCGCGCACGACGCCCTCGATCGTCGCCTTCGCCAAGGACGGCGAGCGACTGGTCGGCCAGCCGGCGAAGCGCCAGGCGGTGACCAATGGCGACAACACCATCTTCGCGGTGAAGCGGCTGATCGGCCGCCGGTTCGACGATCCGATCACCAAGAAGGATACCGAGCTGGTTCCCTACAAGATCGCGCGTGGACCGAACGGCGATGCGTGGGTCACGGCCGGCGGCAAGGATTACAGCCCCTCGCAGATTTCGGCCTTCACGCTCCAGAAGATGAAGGAAACCGCCGAATCGTATCTCGGCGAGACGGTGACGCAGGCGGTCATCACCGTGCCCGCATATTTCAACGACGCGCAGCGCCAGGCGACCAAGGACGCCGGCCAGATCGCGGGCCTCGAAGTGCTGCGCATCATCAACGAGCCGACCGCGGCGGCGCTCGCCTATGGTCTGGAGAAGCAGGACGGCAAGACCATTGCGGTCTATGACCTTGGCGGCGGCACCTTCGACATCTCGATCCTCGAGATCGGCGACGGCGTGTTCGAGGTGAAGGCGACCAACGGCGACACCTTCCTGGGCGGTGAGGATTTCGACAACAAGATCGTCGAATACCTGGCCGAGGGCTTCAAGAAGGACGAGGGCATCGACCTCGCCAAGGACAAGCTGGCGCTGCAGCGGCTGAAGGAAGCCGCCGAGAAGGCGAAGATCGAGCTGTCTTCGGCCCAGTCGACCGAGGTCAACCTGCCGTTCATCACCGCCGACCAGAACGGGCCGAAGCATCTGGTCCGGACGATCACCCGCGCCGATCTGGAGCGGCTGGTCGAGGATCTCATCAAGCGGACGCTGGAGCCGTGCAAGAAGGCGCTGGCCGATGCCGGTGTCGCGTCGGGCGATATCAGCGAGGTGGTGCTGGTCGGCGGCATGACCCGCATGCCGCGCGTGCGCGAGGTGGTGAAGAGCTTCTTCGGCAAGGACCCGCACACCGGCGTCAACCCGGACGAGGTCGTCGCCATGGGCGCCGCGATCCAGGCGGGCGTGCTGCAGGGTGACGTCAAGGACGTGCTGCTGCTCGACGTGACGCCGCTGTCGCTGGGCATCGAGACGCTGGGCGGCGTGTTCACCCGCATGATCGACCGCAACACGACGATCCCGACCAAGAAGTCGCAGACCTACTCGACCGCCGACGACAATCAGGGCGCGGTGACGATCCGCGTCTTCCAGGGCGAGCGCGAGATGGCGGCGGACAACAAGCTGCTCGGCCAGTTCGACCTGGTCGGCATTCCGCCGGCGCCGCGCGGCGTGCCGCAGATCGAGGTGACGTTCGACATCGACGCCAACGGCCTGGTCAACGTGTCCGCCAAGGACAAGGGCACCGGCAAGGAGCAGCAGATCCGCATCCAGGCATCGGGCGGCCTGTCCGACGCCGACATCGACCAGATGGTCCGCGACGCGGAGCAGTTCGCCGAGGAGGACAAGAAGCGTCGCGCCGGTGCCGAGGCGAAGAACAATGCCGAGTCGCTGATCCACACGACCGAGCGTCAGCTCGCCGACAATGGCGACAAGATCGACGACGGCCTGAAGTCGGAGATCGAGGCGGCGATCGCCGAGGCCAAGACCGCGGTGGAGGGTGGTGATCCCGACACGATGAACGACAAGGCGCAGGCGCTGGCCCAGGTCGCGATGAAGATGGGCCAGGCGATCTACGAGAAGCAGCAGCAGGCCGAAGCCTCGCCCCAGGGCGGCGCCGCGGCGGGTTCGGAGGCCGGCGGCGAGGACGTGGTCGACGCCGAATTCTCGGAAGTCGACGATAGCCACAAGGCGTGATGTCACCCCTCCTTGTCGTCATGCCGGCGCAGGCTGGCATCTCCCTCCACCGGGAGACCCCAGCCTTCGCTGGGGTGACGACGGGGAGCTGAAGGGCCGATCATGAGCACCCAGATCGACTATTACGAGCTGCTCGAATGCGAGCGGACCGCGGATGCGGGGACGATCAAGTCGTCCTATCGCAAGCTCGCGATGAAATATCATCCGGACAAGAATGCCGGCTGCAAGGACTCTGAGGCCAAGTTCAAGGCCGTCTCCGAAGCCTATGATATTCTGAAGGATCCGCAGAAGCGCGCGGCCTATGACCGCTTCGGCCACGCGGCGTTCCAGAACGGCGGCGGTGGGGCGGGCCCGCAGGATTTCGGCGGCTTCTCCGACATCTTCGAGAGCGTGTTCGGGGAGTTCATGGGCGGTGGCCGCGGTGGTCGCCAGCAGGCCCGCCGCGGCGCCGACCTGCGCTACGACATGGACGTGACGCTGGAAGAGGCATTCCACGGCAAGGCGACCGAGATAACGGTGGACGTGTCGGCCGAGTGCGACACCTGCCACGGCTCGGGGGCAAAGCCCGGCACCCATGCCGCCACCTGCCGCCAGTGCAATGGCCATGGCAAGGTGCGGGCGCAGCAGGGCTTCTTCGTGGTCGAGCGTGCCTGTCCGGTGTGCCAGGGATCGGGCCAGGTCATCGCCGACCCGTGCAGCGACTGCCGCGGCGAGGGGCGGGTCGAGAAGACCAAGACGCTCAGCGTCAACGTGCCCCCCGGCGTCGACGAGGGCACGCGCATTCGCCTGACCGGCGAGGGCGAGGCGGGTCCACGCGGCGCGCCGGCCGGCGACCTCTACATCTTCCTCCACGTCAAGCGGCACGCGATCTTCGAGCGCGAGGGCACGACGCTGTTCGCGCGCGCGCCCATCAGCTTCACCACCGCTGCCTTGGGAGGATCACTGTCCATCCCCGGCCTCGATGGGCGGACCCATGAGGTGAAGATCCCCGCCGGCATCCAGTCGGGCAAGCAGCTCCGTCAGCGCGGTGCGGGCATGCCAGTGCTACAGGGCAGGGGGCATGGCGACCTGGTCGTTCAGATCGAGGTGGAAACGCCAACGAAGCTGTCGACCCGCCAGCGCGAACTGCTCGAGCTGTTCCGCGAGACGGAGACGGGCGACGAGTGTCCGGCCAGCCAAGGCTTCTTCTCGAAACTGAAGGGCGTGTTCGCGGGGGAGTGATACCGGCGGCTGCGTCCGTCGCCAGGGCTAGGGCCTAGGAGGCGGAACGCTGCCGGGCGGACCGGGCTTGCGGGTCGTCCAGATGATGAAGCCGTGTTCGTTGAACGCGGCGCCATGTATTCCCTGGCCAAGCCCCCTTCAGTGCGTCGTTCAATGGTTCGCCCTGAAGCGCCATCATGGCGACGTTCATATTCTCCTGCGATGCCTGCGGCAGTTTCCCCGAAGCCTCGCACCGGGTCGCCGCGCAATAGACGGCGAGCGTGTTCGCTTCCGGACCCATATAGGGCAGACGCGTGATGCTGCTCCTCAAGCCCGCCTCTGCTCCGGGTGCCCATTGCTGATCCCGGCGCTCCGCGCGAAGCGATTTGGCGAAGGCAGACGGATCGAAACCGCCCTCCAGTCCCTCCGGGAGCGGTGGCGGATCGCCGACGGCTACCTGCGCGGGCGCCTCTGCAGCAGCGGGAGGTCTCGTGGGAGCGGCGGTAGGCGCAGGGCGTGAGGGTGCTGTGACATTCCCCGGCGCGACGACGACCCGATCGGCCAAGCCGGCCTCGCGCGGCATCGAACGATCGCGCCACACGAACAAGGTTCCGGCGATAACGACCATACCAAGCCCAGCCCCGATGATGCGCGCGCTCATCCCTCTCCCCTCGCTGTCTGCGTGAAGCGAAGTGAAACATGGCGGTGGCACCATGTCGATGCATGAGCGAGAAGCTGAATCAGCATTAAGGGACGGCAGATCCGGGGGCGACTGCCTCCGATACTGCCTTGCCCGAGTTGTCGGTGCAGGCCACCCTAAATGCCATGACCTTCGTCAGCATCACCCGCCTGCGGATCCGTGCCTTCCGTTTCATGCCGGCCTTTGCGCTGCACACATGGCGCGCGCAGCGGCAGGTGGAGCGCGCGGCCGGGATCGTTGGCGGCTCGCTGCTCGCCGATCGGAAACTGACCTTCTGGACTATGACGCTGTGGCGCGATCGGAGCGATATGCGTGCTTATATGACGAGCGGCGACCATCTGACGGCAATGCCCCGCCTGCTCGACTGGTGTGACCAGGTGAGCATCGCGCATTGGGATCAGGAAACGCCGTCACTGCCGGGTTGGGCCGATGCCGATGGTCGCATGCGGATCGAAGGTCGTCCGTCGAAGGTTCGCCATCCAGCACCGGGCCACGCCGATATGAGCTTTGCGCCACCCCGTCTGTCGGGTGCGGTACCGATCCGGGCGAAAACCCCTGCCAGCCGATTGGATGATAACTGACCTGCCCTGTCCGCCCCCGTCAGGGGGCGGTGGGCCGATGGTTAGAACGTGGTGACGACCACGCCGACCACCAGCGCCTGGGCCGCGAGTACCAGCATGGTGCTGGTCACGGTCTCGAACATGCGCATGGTAAGGTCTCCGATGCCGGCGAAATATCCGGCAAGGGCGATATGGCGTTCATGTCGCATTGACGCAATTTTGTAACAGTCCATCGCGATTGCATCTCGTGCAATCGGACAGGCCAATAGCGGTACAAGCAGCACGGCGCGGGGTTCAACTGTCGCCGAACACCCGCGCGAAGATCGTGTCGACATGCTTCAGATGATAATCGAGGTCGAACCGCGCCTCGATCTCCTCGGCCGGCAGCGCCGCGGTGACTTCCGGATCGGCCTTGAGCAGGTCGAGCAGCGACAGCGCGCCGTCCGATTCCCACACCTTCATCGCGTTGCGCTGGACGAGCCGATACGAATCCTCGCGGCTCACCCCCGCCTGCGTCAGCGCCAGCAGCACCCGCTGCGAGTGGACCAGCCCACCCATCCGGTCGAGATTCTTCTGCATCCGTGCCGGATAGACCAGCAGCTTGTCCATCACCCCGGTCAGCCGCGCGAGCGCGAAGTCGAGCGTGATCGTCGCATCGGGGCCGATATAGCGCTCCACCGACGAGTGGCTGATGTCACGCTCATGCCACAGCGCGACATTTTCCAGCGCCGGCGTGACATAGCCACGTACCATGCGCGCGAGACCGGTCAGATTCTCGGTCAGCACCGGATTGCGCTTGTGCGGCATCGCCGACGAGCCCTTCTGGCCGGGCGAAAAATACTCCTCGGCCTCCAGCACCTCGGTCCGTTGCAGGTGGCGGACCTCGGTCGCCAGCCGCTCGATCGAGCTGGCGATCACGCCCAACGTCGCGAAGAACATCGCGTGGCGGTCGCGCGGGATCACCTGCGTCGACACCGGCTCGACCGTCAGGCCCAGCTTGCCGGCGACATATTCCTCCACGAAGGGGTCGATATTGGCGAAGGTGCCGACCGCGCCGGAGATCGCGCAGGTCGCAACGTCCGCCCGCGCCGCGACCAGCCGCGCGCGGTTGCGGTCGAATTCGGCATAGGCCTGCGCCAGTTTCAGCCCGAAGGTGACCGGCTCGGCATGGATGCCGTGGCTGCGGCCGATCGTCGGCGTCAGCTTGTGCTCGAACGCCCGGCGCTTCAGCACGGCGAGCAGCGCGTCGAGATCGGCGATCAGGATGTCGGCCGCCTGCGCCAGCTGCACCGCGAGGCAGGTGTCGAGCACGTCCGAAGACGTCATGCCCTGATGCAGGAAGCGCGCCTCCGGACCGGTCCGCTCGGACACATGGGTCAGGAAGGCGATGACGTCGTGCTTCGTCTCTGCCTCGATCGCGTCGATCCGCGCGACGTCGAAAGGCCCCGCGGCCTTGTCCGCCTCCCAGATCCGCGCGGCAGCCTCTTTCGGCACGACACCCAGTTCGGCGAGCGCATCGGTGGCGTGCGCCTCGATCTGGAACCAGATCCGGAATCGCGCCTCCGGCGTCCAGATCGCGACCATATCGGGGCGGGAATAGCGCGGAATCATCTCTGTCTTTCGTCCTCTTTTGACCACGGGCCGTCGTGCGCCCCTCTCGGGCGAAGGGGTGAGCGGGCGTTAGCAGCATGTGTCGCCCCCTTCAAACCGGAACGAAATCGACCTATCTGAAGTTGTACCACAGCATTTCACAGCATCGTTCATGTTCACGAAAGCATCTTTTGAACGTGATGATGTTGATTTTAAAAGGAGACGTCAGATGATGAAGACCATCCTTCTCGCCGGTACCATGGCGATTGCGGCCCCCGCCTTTGCGCAGACGGCCCCCGCGGGCGCGCCTGCTGCTCCGGTGACCGCCGCCCCGATGGCACCTGCGACGACAACTGCGCCGCAGGCGGATACTACCGCGACCGCGGCCGCCCAGACGACGCCGGTGACCCCGGCGGCCGATGCGACCGCGACCGCGTCGACGCAGCCGGCGGACAGCACCCAGGTCGCCTCGGCGGTCGACACGCAGTTCGGCCAGTATGACAAGAACGCCGACGGCAAGCTCGACCGCACCGAGTTCACTTCGTGGATGGTCGCGCTGAAGACCGCGAGCGACCCGTCGACCAAGGCGGAGAGCGCGGAGACCAAGAAGTGGGTCGGCGCAGCCTTCGCCCAGGCCGATACGAACAAGAACAAGTCCCTCGACAAGGCCGAGGTGACCGGGTTCCTGAACCAGGGTCAGTCGTAACCCGCTTTAGGCAATAGCCGCGACGGCGCCGCCGGACTCCAGTCCGGCGGCGTTGCCGTATGTGGAGGTGAAATCATGCGACCCGCGCGGGTTCTGCCGCTCGCGTCGATGACGTCATCCACCGTCACCCCCGTGGAGGCGGGGATCCAGAGCCGCTGGCGTTGCGGCGCGATGACGAATGCTGGGCATATATGTACTTATGCTTTTGCGTGGAGGACGGAAGGGAGAGGTCGCGTCCTCCAACCCTCAGATCAAACCCTGCGCCCGCATCGACACATGGCCGCTTGCCCCGATGATGAGGTGATCGTGCACCGCGATCCCCATCCGCTTGCCCGCCTCCATGATCGACCGCGTCACCTCGATATCGGCGCGGCTGGGGGAGGGGTCGCCGGAGGGGTGGTTGTGGACCAGGATCAGCGCCGCCGATTGCAGCTCGATCGCGCGGCGGATCACCTCGCGGACATGGACCGCCGCCTCGTCCAGTGTGCCCTTGCTCATCACCTCGTCACGGATCAGGACGTTGCGGGTGTTCAGGTGCAGCACCCGGAACCGCTCTATGCCGTGATGCGCCATATCGGCGCGCAGATAGTCGAGCAGCGCCTGCCAGTTGGCCAGCACCGGCCGCTCCGCCACCGCCGATTGCAGCAGCCGGGTCGCGGTCGCCTGCACGATGCGGATCGCCGCCGCCGCGCTCTTGCCGACACCGTCGACCCGCATCAGGCTCTCGGCATCGGCGGCGCACAGCCCGCCCAGGCCGCCGAACTCCTTCAGCAGCCGCTTCGCCATCGGTTTGGTATCGACGCGCGGGATGGCGAGCATCAGCAGATATTCGACCAGCTCATGTTCCAGCAGCCCGGCCGGATCGGCGAGCAGCCGTCCGCGCAGCCGCTCGCGGTGTCCGGCGGTATCGGAGGGGTCGCTGTCGGCCATCCCCGCCTTGCTAAGCTCCGCCCGCCTGCGATCAAGCGCCGATGCGCGCCCGCATTGCCGCATCCCGGCACACCGCCTATCTAGCCTGCATGGCCACGCAAGCATCCCCCACGCTTTCGCAAGACGTATCGCTGTCCCCCGCCGCCGCTGCCCGCGTGGCGGCGATCGCCGTCCGCCAGAGCAAGCCCGCGATCCTGCGGCTGTCGGTCGATGGCGGCGGCTGTTCGGGCTTCCAGTACAAGTTCGGCCTCGCCGATGCGCCGGACGGCGACGATACCGTAGCCGAAACCAACGGGGTGCGGCTGGTCGTCGACAGCGTCAGCCTGGACCTGGTCCGTGGCTGCGTGGTCGATTACGTCGAGTCGCTCGGCGGCGCGGCGTTCCGGGTCGACAATCCGCAGGCGGCCTCGGGCTGTGGCTGCGGCACCAGCTTCGCCGTCTGACGCGTGAAGATCGTCACCTACAACGTGAACGGCATCAAGGCCCGGCTGCCGCGCGTGCTGGAGTATCTGACCGAGGACCAGCCGGACATCGTCTGCCTGCAGGAGCTGAAATCCGCCGACGAGGGCTTTCCCGCGGCCGAGATCGAGGCGGCGGGATATGGTGCGGTCTGGCACGGACAGAAGGCATGGAACGGCGTCGCCGTGCTCGCGCGCGGTCAGGTGCCGGTCGAGCGGCAGCGCGGCCTGGCCGGCGAGCCGGAGGACGAGCATAGCCGGTATCTGGAGTGCGAGGTCGGCGGGCTGGTCGTCGCGTCGCTCTACCTTCCCAACGGCAATCCGCGTCCGGGCCCCAAATTCGACTATAAATTGCGTTGGATGGACCGGCTCGCCGCCCGCGCGCGCGACCTGCTGGCCGAAGAGGTGCCGGCGGTGCTGGCCGGCGACTACAACGTCATCCCCAATGACGACGACACCTTCTCGGTTCGCGCCATGGCAGAGGACGCGTTGATGCAGCCAGAGAGCCGCGCCGCCTATCGCCGGCTGCTGGCGCAGGGCTGGACCGACGCGCTGCGCACCCGGCATCCGACCGGTGGCGTCTGGACGTTCTGGGACTATCAGGCGGGCGCGTGGCAGCGCGATGCCGGCTTCCGGATCGACCATCTGCTGCTCAGCCCCCAGGCCGCCGACCGGCTGGTCGAGGCAGGGGTCGACAAGGCGTATCGCGCCCGCGAGAAAGCCAGCGACCACGCGCCGACCTGGGTGCGCCTGCGCTGATGCGCGGCCTGATCGGGGTGGCGATGGTCGCCGCCCTGTCGCCGGGACTCGCGGGCGCGCAGGAGCCCGCTGCCGAGCGTGACCTGTGCAGCGAGCGTCCGGGCCTGGGCACGTCGGCGTGTACGGTGGAGCCGGGTCGCATTCTGGTCGAGACCGGCCTTGCCGACTGGACGCACGAGCATGGCGATGGCGAGCGCATCGACACTGTCAGTTTCGCCGCCACCGAACTCCGGTTCGGGGTCGCCGACGCCACCGAAGTTCAGCTGAGCTGGACGCCCTATGGCCATCAACGCACACGAGACGGTGCGGGCACGGTCGAAAAGGCCGGACGAGTGGGGGATGTCAGGCTCGCGGCGAAGCAGAACCTGTCCAATCCGGACGGTCGCGGTCTGTCCTTTGCAGTGCTGCCGTTCGTGACGCTGCCGGTCGGCCGGATGCCGATCGGCATGGGCGACTGGGGGGCAGGGCTGCTCGCGCCGCTGACCTATGACCTGACCGACGCGATCCAGCTGGAATTCACGCCGGAGGTCGACGCTGCGGTCAACGCGGACGGGCATGGCCGGCATCTGGCCTATTCGGGCGTGGTCGGCGCGGCGGTGGACGTGACGTCCCGTGTCGCCGTGATGGCCGAGGTGCAGGCGCTGCACAACCACGAGCCGTACGACCATGCGACCAGCTGGGTCGCGGGCCTGTCGGCGGCGTGGCAACCGCGACGGCGGGTTCAATTCGATGTCGGTGCGGTCGCTGGGCTCGACCATGATGCGCCGGCGCTCCGCATATATGGCGGCTTCGTGACACAGTTCTGAACCTGCGCCACCAATTGGCGGATTTCACCGCGTTGTGGCGTACTCAGGTAATACACCAATTTTGTAAGTTATTGATCTTGCGTGAGAGATCAAGTTGGCACGGCGGCTGCAATACCTCGGATGCGGAACAACCGCACCGATAGGGAGTGACCACCATGACCGCCAAGACCATTATCCTGGGCTCATTCGTCGCCATGATGCTGACCACCGCCGCCACCGCCGCGCCGGTCGAAACCGCCGCCGCCACCGTCGATGCCGGACTGAACAAGTCGACTGTTGCGACCGCCCGCGCCGACAGTCCCGACCAGCGCTACTGCATCGTCCAGGAGCCGGCGACCGGCTCGCACGTCCGTCGCCGTACCTGTGATACGCTTTCGGCCTGGCAGGAGCAGGGCGTCGATCCCCGCCTGATGCCCCGCCGTCGCTGACGACATGGGCTCCGCGGCGCGTGCCGCGGAGCCCGTCGACCCGCCTACAGCGCCCGCTCGTAAACCTGATAGACCTTGTTGACCCGGCTATCGATCGTCTCGGCGATCGAGCGCATCCCCTGATTGTCGTCGAGGATCCAGCCGATCTCGCCGCGCGTCGCGCCATAGCGCTCGACCGAGGCACGGCGGATATACTCGATCATCATGAAGGCGAGCTGGCTCGCCATTCGCGACGATTGCAGCTCCTTTACGACGCCCATCAGCGGCACGCGCATCGTCCGTACCTTGGGCTTGCGCAGCCATAGCAGCAGCTTGGCCCAGCCGAACGGCAGCAGATTACCCTTCAGCGGCCCCAGCGCCTCGTTCAGGTCGGGCAGGGTAATCATGAACGCGACCGGTTTGCCGTCCAGCTCCGCGATGCGGATCAGGTCGTTGAAGACGATCGGCTTCAGCTTGACGCCCACGTCCTTGATCTCGGGCGGGGTGAGGGGGACGAAACCCCAATTGTCCGACCATGCATCGTTCAGGATGGCGAGGATGATCGCCGCTTCCTCGTCAAACTTCGACTTGTCGACCTCGCGGATGCGGATGCGGGCGTTCTTCTCGCCCGACTTGATGATCCGCTGGACGATCGGCGGAAAATCCTGCGTGATGTCCAGCTCATAGGTCAGCAGCTGCTTGGAAGGGGCATAGCCCGCCGTCTCGATCCAGCGGCGATATTCGGGCTTGGCATGGCCCATCATGATCGTCGGCGGATGATCGTATCCATCGATAAGCAGGCCGGGCTCTTCCCAGATTGACTGCGAGATCGGACCCAGGGCACGGGTCATGCCCTGTGAACGCAGCCACTCCTCCGCCTTGGCGAGGAGGGCGACGAAGATGTCCTCACGCTCGGCATCCATCAGCCCCCACTGGCCGACGCCCGGGCCGAAGCCCTGCTCGGCCGGCATGGTCAGCGCCAGCGTATCGATGTGCGCGCTAATCCGCCCGACGACGCGGCCGCTCTCTTCCGCCAGGAAAAGCTGGGCCTTGGCATGGCTGTACCACCCGTTCTTCTCGGGCGTTATCAGCCCCAGCGCCTCCGATTTCAGCGGCGGCACCCAGTTGGGATCGTCGGCATAGAGGCGGAAGGGCAGGTCGACGAACGTCTTGCGGTCCCGCTTGGTGGTCACCGGCCGGATCGTCACTGCCATCGTCTCGCTCCCCCTTTTAGGATCGCGCTGTCTAAACGGCGGGATCGATCATGGCGAGTGAGGATTCCGTCATTCACACCGCCTGTGAAAGCCACATGGTCGCCACTATCTGATGGCAATGGATCACGTCATGAACCGCTCGTTGACCCTCGATCGTGCGCCCGCCGGTGCGGCCGTGCGTCCGTCGCTCGCGCAGATCGCCGACGACAAGGCGATGCTTCGTGCCGCCGCCGACCTCACGCGCGACCTGTCGAAGCCGCGTCCGGCGATCTACTGGGCCGACCTGATCGGTTCGGCCGTGCTGGGGTACGGGGCGCTGATCGTTGCGATCCTTGCCACCTCCACCGGCATAATGGTGACCGCGGGTATCGTCGCGGTGCTCGGCCTCTACCGGGCGATGAGCTTCATCCACGAAGTCAGCCACATGAAGCATGCAAGCCTGCCGGGCTTTCGCACCGGCTGGAATGCGCTGGTCGGCGTGCCGATGCTGATCCCGTCCTTCATGTACGAGGGCGTCCACAATCTCCATCACGCCAAGACGCGCTATGGCACCGTCGAGGATCCGGAATATCTGCCGCTGGCGCTGATGAAGCCGTGGACTTTGCCGGTGTTCATCGTCGTGTCCGCGCTGGCGCCGGTCGCGTTGCTGTTTCGCTATGGCATCCTGTCGCCGCTGTCGCTGCTGTCGTCGCGGCTGCGCACAGCGGTGGTGGAACGCTACTCGGCGCTCGCGATCAACCCGCAGTTCCGCCGTCGCGCGCCGGAGGGTGAGGCAAAGGCGCTGTGGAACCGGATCGAGGCCGCGGCCAGCCTGTGGGCGATCGCATTGCTGGCGATGGCGGCGACCGGCGTGCTGTCGCTGCGCGCCTTCGCCATCATCCTGGTCGTCGCTGCTGCGGTCGCCGTGCTCAACCAGGTCCGGACCCTGGTCGCGCATCTGTGGGAGAATGACGGCGAGCCGATGACGGTCACCGCCCAGTATCTAGACACCGTCAACGTGCCGCCGCCGTCGCTGCTGCCGGGGCTGTGGGCGCCGGTCGGGCTGCGCTACCATGCCCTCCACCACCTGATCCCGAGCGTGCCGTATCATGCGCTGGGCGAAGCGCATCGCCGGCTGACCCGGCTGCTCGAGGTCGAGTCGCCCTATCACAAGGCGAGCTATTCGGGCCTTCCGGTGCTGGTCGGCCGGATCGCGCGGAGCACCATGCTCCGCCGCTGATCCGGTGTGACTTCTTGTGACCTTCCGCGCTATTCCTCGGTGCGGAACAGCACCGCCTCGCCGATCAGGAAGAACAGCAGGAACGGCGCCCAGGCGGCAAGGAAGGGCGGGTAGGCGCCCAGGTTGCCCATCGCCAGCGCGAAATTGTCGGCGACGAAATAGGCGAAGCCCAGCGCCATGCCGATCACCGCGCGCACGAACAGCTTGCCCGATCGTGCGATCCCGAACGCCGCCACCGCGCCCAGCAGCGGCATCAGCACCGACGATAGCGGCCCCGACAGCTTGTGCCACAGCGCGCCCTCCAGCGCCTTGGTCGGACGGCCGGATTCGGACAGGTCGTCGATCGCCGAATCCAGCTGATCGAACGGCAGGCCGTCAGGATCAACCGTCGATAGCGTGAACTGGTCCGGCCGCACCCCGCGCGCCACCACGACCGATGGCAGCTGCGTCTGCGTGCCGCTCGCCACGTCGAACCGCGTCGCCGGGCCGATCAGCCAGCCGTCCCCCCGCCGCACCCCGCGCGGTGCCCGCACGATCGACTGGAGGTTGCCGCCGGCACGGTCGTACAGCGTCACCCCGCCCAGCTGCGCCGCGTCGCCGCGGCCCTTGATCTGATCGACCTGGATCAGGTCGTCGCCGTCGCGGACCCACACGTTGCTACGGTCGCCGCGGTCGATCGGCATGGGGCCGTAATCGACCCGCTGCCACTGGCTGAGCGTCGCCGTCGCCCGCGCCACGATCCGCTCGTTGAACGCGAACTGCAGCCCCGCGACGGCCAGGCTGGCGACGATCAGCGGCGCCAGCACCTGATGCGCCGACAGTCCGGCCGCCTTCAGCGCGATGACCTCGCTACTCTGGTTCATCGTGATGAGGGTCAGGATGGTGCCGAGCAGCACCGAGAAGGGGAGGAACCGGGCGACGATCTGCGGGCTGCGCAGGCCGATATAGGTCCAGATCTGCCCCTGACCGTTGCCCGGCACCGCCAGGATGTTGCCGCTCTCGCTCAACAGGTCGAGCGCCTGGAGCACCAGCACCAGCGCGAACAGGATCGCGAAGGTCCGCACCAGGAACAGCCGGGCGGTGTAGATCGCGACGGTCCGCGACGGGAAGAAGCTCATCGCCTTCATCATGCCGGGTTCTCCGCCATCTGCCGCCGCCCCTTCAGCCAGCGGCCGATCGCCTTGCCCAGCTTGGCAAAGCCGCGCTCCAGCCCGCCGATCGGCTGGCCACCGGGCACATAGGCGATGACATAGTACATGCGGATCACGAGCGCGGCGAAGATCACGAACGGCACCCATAGCGCGATAGCGGGATCGACCTTGCCCAGCTCGCCGATGCTCTGCGCATATTCGTTCACCTTGTGATAGGTGACGATCATCACGATCGCCAGGAACACGCCGAGTGCCGAGGTCGATCGCTTCTGCGGCACGCCCAAGGCAACGGCGAGAAGCGGCAGCAGGAACATCGAGGCGACCTCTGCCAGGCGGAAGTGGAACTCGGCGCGGCTGCTGTCGCGCTGCTGCTCGCTCAGCGCGCCGCTCTTCCCCAGCTTGGCCAGCTCGGGCAGGGTGAATTCCAGGTTGCGGCCGCCGCGCTGGCGGAAATTCTCGAACTTGGGCAGGTCGATCGGCAGGTCGTGCGAGGTGAAGCGCAGCACCCGCGGCGTGCGGAAGCCGGGCTTGTCATGGACCAGCGTGCCGTTGGTCAGGCGGAAGTTGATGACGTTGGGATCGTCGGTCGCCATGAAGCGGCCGCGCTCTGCCGTCACCCCGATCCAGTCGTTCTTGGGCGTCTGGACATGGACGAAGATGCCCGACAGGTCGCGGCCGGAGTCGCGGCTCTGCTCGATGCGCAGCGTCATGCGGCTGCCCAGATGGGTGAACTCGCCGACCTTGACCGAGGCGCCGAGCGCGCCGGTGCGCAGCTCGAACCGCAGCTGCTCGTAGTAATAGCGCGCCTGCGGCTGGACGAAGCCGACGATGGCGATGTTGACCAGCGCCAGCCCAATCGCGAACATGTAGGGCACGCGCAGCAGCCGATTATAGCTCATCCCCACGCCGCTCATCACGTCCAGCTCCGACGAGGTGGCGAGGCGGCGAAAGGCGAGGAGGATGCCGAGCATCAGCCCGATCGGAATGCCTAGGCCCAGATATTCCGGCAGCAGATTGGCCAGCATCCGCCAGACGACGCTGATCGGCCCGCCCTGCGTCGCAACGAAGTCGAACAGGCGCAGCATGCGGTCGAGCACCAGCAGCATCGCCGCGATCACCAGGGTCGCGAACAGCGGCAGCGCGATCAGCCGCGCCATGTAGCGATCGATGGACTTCATGGCGGCGAGCGGTAAAGCGCCCTCCTGCCGCGCGCCAGCCCGAAAAATCCGATACCGGTGCTACTCGGCGGCCAGTCGCTGCGGCAGCGGCTTGCGACCGCGCATCGTCTCGGCGATCGCACGCTCGAGACGGGCGAGGGTGAACGGCTTGCGGAGCACCTGATAGGCACCCAGATCCGCGCTGCCGCTCTCGCCGGCATAGCCGGTGACGAACATCACCGCGACATGCGGAAAGCGGTCGCGCAGCCCGGCGACCATCTCCGGCCCGGTCTGGCGGGGCATCAGCACGTCGGAGACGAGCAGGCCGATCTGCGGATGGCTCGCCAGCAGGTCGGCCGCTGCCGAGGGATCGTCGCAGCCGATCGCGCGGTGACCCAGCTCCTCCAGCGCCTCGACGGTCGCCGTCAGCACGCGCGGGTCGTCCTCGACCACCAGCACGTCCAGCCCGGCGACGTCGTGATCCTCAACGAACACCGCCTCCGCCTCTTCGGCCGGCAAGGCGACGGTGGTGGCGCGGGGAAGGTACAGCGTCACGGTGGTGCCGCAATCCGGCGCGGTGTCGATGGTGATCTCACCCATCTGGCCGCGGACGAAGGCGAACACCTGGCTGAGGCCCAGGCCGGTGCCCTTGCCGGCCTCCTTGGTGGTGTAGAACGGCTCGAACACCCGCTCCGCCACCTCGGGCGTCATGCCGCAGCCATCGTCGGCGACCGCCAGCACGACATAGTCGCCGGCCGCGCACTGGCCGACCTGACCCTCGGTCAGGGTGCGCGCGGCGGTCAGCACGCGGATCGTGCCGCGCCCGGCCAGCGCGTCGCGCGCGTTCACCGCCAGGTTCAGGACGACATTTTCCAGCTGGACCCGGTCGACGCGCACCTGCCAGCCGGGTGCGTCGTTGCGCACCTCCAGCACGATGCCGTCGCCCAGGGTCCGGTCGAGCAGTTCCGACATGTCGGTAATCAGCTCGCCCGCGGCGATCGGCTCGGGCTTCAACGTCTCTTCGCGGCTGAACGCCAGCAGTCGGCGGGTGAGGGCGGCGGCGCGATTGGCGCCCTCTGTCGCATTGTCGAGATGACGCTGCGCGGCGACCGGATCCTGCATCACCTGCCGTCGCGCCAGTTCCAGCCCGCCGAGAACGACGGCCAGCATGTTGTTGAAGTCATGAGCGATGCCACCGGTCAACTGGCCGACCGCCTCCATCTTCTGGACCTGGCGCAGCGTCGCCTCGCGCGCCTGCAACTCGGCCGTCGCCTCCGCAACAGCGGTCGCGAGCGCCTGCGCCCGCTCGCGCGCGGCATCGGCGTCGGCGCGCGCCAGCACCCGCTCGTTGACCGCCTTCACGCTCAGCCAGCCGAGCAGGATCGCGCCCAGCACCAGCAACAGCCCGAACACGCCCAGCACACTGGCGATCCGGCTCGATCGGTCGACCGAGGCCGCGGCACCCTGGACCCGGCTTTCAAGCAGCCGCCGCTCACGCCCGATGATGTCGTCCAGCTCGCCGTTGATCGCCAGCAGCGCGCGCGCCTTGCGCGACTGATAGTAGCGCGCCAGCGCCTGGCTGTTGCGGCCATAGGTGGTCGACAGCGCCGTCGTCGACAGATCGCGCCCCCGTGCCGCATAGGCGGCACGCAGCCGCTCGATCGCCGGGTCCTGCGCGGCATTGTCGCTGGTCAGCTGGTCGAGCCGGTCGATCTGCGACGAGGCGAGCCGCCAGTCATCGAAATAGAGCTGCCCCATCTTCACATCGCCAGAGATGACGTAGCGACCCAGCGACGCCTCTGACCGGGCGATGGTGCCGGCCAGCGAGCGCGCCAGGATCATCACGTCATAGCTGTGGCGCTGCAACTCCAGTGCGTGATCGCGTTCGCGGTTGCTGCCGCGCAGCGTCACGATCAGCGCGATCAGGACGATCCCCGCCAGCAGCGCCATCGCGACCAGCGAGACGGTCTGCCACCGTACGGCGCCCCCCGGCGCGTTCGAGTCGCCTTCGCGCTCCACCGCCGGACCTTAGACCATGCTGCCGTACAGAGAAAGGTGCGCGCCCGTCATCACCCTGTCATGCTCGCCCGCTCAGTCGATCGTGCCGGTGGCGCGTCCGGCGGCGGCGAACTTGTCGAGGACCGCCTGGATCTGCGCCGGGCTATGCTCCGCACAGATGGAGCAGCGCAGCAGGAAGGTGCCGGCCGGGGTGGCCGGCGGACGCGCGACGTTCACATAGAGGCCGTTTTCCAGCAGCGTCTGCCAGATCGCCACCGCCTGCTCCTGATCCTCCAGGATCACCGCGACGATCGCGCTGTCGCAGGTTTCGGTGCCCAGCTTGAAGCCGAGCGCCTTCAGCCCGGCGTGCAGCGTGCGGGCATTGTCCCACAGCCGCGCGCGCTTCTCGTGCGCGGTCATCAGCTTGCGGATCGACGCGGCGGCGGTCGCGACGACCGAGGGCGGCAGGCTGGCGGTGAAGATATAGGGGCGGCAGGCGAGGCGGATCGCCTCGAACTTCGGATGGTTCGACACGCAGAAGCCGCCGACCGTGCCGACCGATTTCGAGAAGGTGCCGACGACGAAGTCGACATCGCCCTCCAGCCCCTGCGCCTCGTACACGCCGCGGCCGTTGGGGCCGTAGAAGCCCATCGAGTGCGCCTCGTCGGACAGCACCATGGCGCCGTGCTTCTTCGCGACCGCGACCATCTCCTTCAGCGGGGCGACGTCGCCCAGCATCGAGTAGACGCCCTCCAGCACGACGAGCTTGCCCGCATCCTTGGGCAGGCGGCCGAGCCGGCGGTCCAGATCCTCGACGCTGTTGTGGCGAAAGCGGACGATCTCGGCGACGCCCTGCTTGCACCCGTCATAGATGGATGCGTGGCTGTCGGCGTCGAGGATGACGTACTCGCCCTTGCCGACCAAGGTCGAGATCATGCCCAGATTGGCCATATAGCCGGTCGAGAACACGATCGCGCCGGTGGTGCCGTAGAAGTCGCGGAGCGCGGCCTCCGCCTCCATATGGTCGCGAAAGGTGCCGTTGAGCATGCGGCTGCCGTTCGTGCCCGATCCGAACCGGTCGAGCGCGGCCTTGCCCGCGGCGATCACGTCCGGATCGAACGTCATGCCCATATAGTTGTAGGTGCCGAGCAGGATCGTCTCGCGCCCCTTGATGACGGCCTCGGTCGGGCTGCGCACCTCTTCCATCACGATCGCGAAGGGATCGATCACGCCGCTGTCCATCAGCGCCTGCCGCTCCGCGATCAGGCCATCGAACTTCGACATCAGGTCGCGCTCGGGTGCGACGGTGGCGGCGAGGGGGGGCAGCGTTTCCGCCTGCAAACCGGTCTCGGTCATGTCGGGGTCAGTCGTCCTTCAGCTTGGCCACGGCGTCGACCAGCTGGCCGATCGTCTCGATCTCGGCCTGCATGTTCATGGTGATGACGATGTCGAACTCGTCCTCGATCGCCGCGACGAAATCCATGACCGTCAGGCTGTCCCACTCCAAGTCGCCCTGGAACGTGGTCGCGTCGGTCAGGTCCACGCCCTTCTTGTTGAACGGCTCGATCTGGGCGGCGACGGTGTCGAAGATGGTCTGGCGATCGCTCATCGGAATTCCTTGGCGGGAAAATACGGCAGGGTTGCGGCTATAACAGCCCGCCCGCGCGATACCAGCGCGCCGCGGCCGCCAGCCCCTCGGGTGTCGGGATCAGTGGTTGCCACAGCGCGGCGGGCGGGCGCTTCGTCGGGTCGATCCGCCAGTCGGGATGGCAGAGATAGGCGACGCGATCGGCGGTCAGCCGCGCGGCGTCTCCGCGCACCCGCCGGTCGCCCCAGGCGATCAGCGACAGGAGCGCGCGCGGCAGGTGCATCGGCAGCACGCGCTGCCCGACCGCCGCACCGATCGCGCGGGCATAGCCCTCGTGCGTCCACCCCTCCGTCCCATCGTCGACCTCGTAGATCGTCCGGGGCGCGTCGGTGGTCGCCAGCACCAGCAGCAGTCGCGCCAGGTCGTCGACCGCGATCAGCGACACGAGGCCGGGTGGCGGCAGGAAGGCCAGGCCGCGCTTCGCCAGCTTGAACAGGTCGAGCTGGTCGAGATCGCCGGGACCGAAGATGCCGGGGGGGCGCACGATCGTCCAGGGCAGGGCGGACGCCTCGACCAGCCGCTCCGCCTCCGCCTTGGACCAGCCATAGTTGGACAGGCCGGGCTCGCGCGCGGCGAGCGACGAGACATGGACGAACCGGCGGATGCCGGACGCGGCGGCCAGCACCGCGCGCGTGCCCTCGACATTGCCGGCGACGAAGCCGGCGCGGTCGAGCGCGTTGACCACGCCGGCGACGTGGACCAGCGCGTCGGCACCCTCGACCAGCTGGGCGAGCGCGCCGGCATCGTCGAGTGCGCCGGCGATCCACGTCACTCCCGGTCGGTCGGGCTGCGGACGGCGGGCCAGGGCACGGACCGCGTGGCCGGCCTCGACCGCCTGCCGGATCAGCGCGCCACCGACAAAGCCGGTGCCGCCGGTGATCGCCAGCGTCACAGCAGCGCCAGGTGACTGCGATGGACCAGCGCGGCGCGCGGGGCATAGCCCAGGATCGCCGCCTGCTCGTCGCTGCGCCGGCCGAGCAGGCGGCGCGCCTCGCCCGCGTCATATTCGGCAAGCCCGCGCGCGATGGCGCCGGCCGGCCCATGGATCGCGACGAGGTCACCGCGCGCGAACTCGCCCTCGACCGCCACCGCGCCGGCGGCGAGCAGGCTGCCGCCGCCCGCCAGTGCCGCGGCGGCACCGGCATCGACGCGGATCGTGCCCGCCGCGGTCAGCCCGCCCGACAACCACGCCTTGCGCGCGCTGGCGCTGCGCTCGGCAGTGAAGAGCGTGTGGCGGCGATCGCCCGACAGCGGCCGCTCCACCCGGCCCGACGCGATCGCCAGCGCGATACCGGCGCCTGTCGCGATGCGCGCGGCGGCGATCTTCGACACCATGCCGCCCGATCCCATGCCCGACGCCGAGCCCGCGTCCGCCATGCCGGCGACCGCATCGATCCGCTCGACCAGCGGGATGTGGCGCGCATCGGGGTTGGTGGTCGGGTTCGCGTCGTACAGCCCGTCGACGTCGGACAGCAGCACGACGCCCGCCGCCCCCGCCGCCTGCGCCATCCGCGCGGCGAGCCGGTCGTTATCCCCGAAGCGGATTTCCTCGGTCGCGACACTGTCATTCTCGTTGATGACCGGCACCACGCCCAGCCCCAGCAGCCGCGCCAGCGTGCCGGCCGCGTTCAGGTAACGCCGCCGATCCTCGAGGTCGCCGAGCGTCACCAGCATCTGCGCCGCGGTCAGCCCCTGGGCGCCCAGCACCTCGGCCCAGGTACGGCAGAGCGCGATCTGGCCGGTCGCGGCGGCGGCCTGCGCGTCCTCCAGGCTGGCGCGGCCGCCCTTTGCCAGCCCCAGCCGTCGTGCGCCGAGCGCGATCGAGCCGGACGAGACGACGGCGACCTGCTGACCCGCCCGCGTCCGCTCCGCGATATCGGCGGCGACCCCCGCCAGCCACGCCGCACGAACCTCGCCCGCCGGATCGACGAGCAGCGCCGACCCGATCTTCACGATCAGCCGGCGGCAGGAGGCGGGCGGAAACAGCATCGCCGCCCCGTTAGCGCGCACGACCCGTCGCGATCAATCGCGCGCGAACATCTCTGTGTGGGGCAGGGTGAGGTTCGGCATGGGAAGGGGGATGTCGACCGGTTCGTCATGGGCGACATCGGTCCAATCATGTGGCCCGGTGCGCTGGATCACCCGGACCCGCTCGGTCGCGATGTCGACCAAGACGATGGTGTCGACGCTTGGCACGGCGCGATATTCGTCGAGCTTCATGTGAAGGTCGGTGCGGCAATGGCCGGCCGATGCGATCTCAAACAGCGCAACCGGATTGTCGAAGGCCGTCTTGTCATCGTCCTCGCTGCCATGGCGCGGAAACACGCTGATGTCCGGACGGCGAACGGACAGGGCGTGCGTCTGAACGGCCATCGCCGAGGTATAAGGTCCGAAGCCGCTACCACGCAGGCGTGCCGCCAGAGCGGACAGGATATTGCCTGCGACAACACCATGCCGACCCGTGACGCCTGCCATCAGGCGGATCACCCCGTTGTCGAGCTCCGCCTTGCGATCCCCGAATCGGAAGTCGAGGAAATCGGTGGCCGTCAGCACGTCGTATTCGGGAGGAAGCAGCATCCTCAAACCGGCGACCACTCCACCACATCCTCACCCTCGTCGTCGGCGGCGACCGCGTCGGCGGTGGGGCCGATCGCTTCGATCAGCTGGTCGAGGATCCAGTCCACCCCGACGCCGCTCGCGCCCGAGATCGGGATGACGTCGGCGCCGGACTCCTCGGCAAGCTCGGCCGAGAGCGCCTCGATCAGCTCGTCGTCGAGCGTGTCGATCTTGTTGAGCGCGACGATGTGCGGCTTGTCGATTAGGCCCGCGCCATAGGCCTCCAGCTCGTCGCGGACGATGCGATAGCTTTCGGCCACGTCGGCGTCATTGGCGTCGACGAGGTGCAGCAGGACGCGGCACCGCTCAATATGGCCCAGGAACCGGTCGCCGATGCCGGCGCCGTCGGCGGCACCCTCGATCAGGCCGGGGATGTCGGCGATCACGAATTCGCGCTGCTTGTGGCGGACGACCCCCAGCTGCGGGCGGGTGGTGGTGAAGGCATATTCGCCCACCTTGGCCTGCGCGTTGGTGACCGCATTGATGAAGGTCGACTTGCCGGCATTGGGCAGGCCGACCAGCCCGGCATCGGCGAGCAGCTTCAGCCGCAGCCACACCCACGCCTCCTCGCAGGGCCAGCCGGTGCCGTGCTGGCGCGGTGCGCGGTTGGTCGAGGTCTTGTAGCTGGCATTGCCGCGCCCGCCGTCGCCGCCGCGCAGGAAGATCTCGCGCTGGCCGACGCGGGTGAAGTCGAGCAGCACCTCTTCCCGATCTTCGGACAAAATTTGGGTGCCGAGGGGAACCTTGATGACCAGATCGTCGCCACCGCCGCCGGTGCGGTTGCTGCCCGATCCGCCCTGGCCGCGCGGGGCGCGGAAATGCTGGGTGTAGCGGAAGTCGATCAGCGTGTTCAGCCCGGCCACCGCCTCGAACACGATGTCGCCGCCCTTGCCGCCATTGCCGCCGTCTGGGCCGCCATATTCGATGAACTTCTCGCGCCGGAAGCTGACGGCGCCGGGGCCGCCGGTGCCGGAGCGGACGAAGATCTTTGCCTGGTCTAGGAAGTGCATGGCGCGCGTCCTAGCGATTTAGCGCAGCTAAATCGAGGAACAACGCGCGCCCGGCCGGCCTCGCCCAGGCGAGGACCGACGACGCGGCTTCGCCTACTCCCGAATGGCCGCAGACCCCAGGAGCCCCGCCAGCGCCAGCTCGCGCGCCCGGGTTCGCGGCAATCCCAGCGCCCCCGCCATCGGACCACCCAGCAGCGCATCACCCAATGCCAGTAGCACCAGCTGCAACGTCTCCTCGGCGATCGGCCGCGCGCCGATGCCGGTCCCGGCGGCAAGCTGGTCGACCAGCCGGTGGATCGCCTGGAGGATCGGGTCGAGCGCATCGTGATGGCCCGACAGGATCATCCAGCTGGCCAGCGCGCCGGCCCCCTCCCGGTCGAAGGCGTCGAAGGTCAGGTCGACGATCGCGCGCGGGTCGCGGGTGCCGGCGCGTGCGGCGAGCACCGCCTCGCCGATCGTCGCGGTGATATCCGCCGCCATCCGCTCGGCCAGCGCCCGCTGCAGCCCGGCGGCCGAGCCGAAATGGTGGAGCAGATTGGCATGGGTCCGCCCGACCCGCGCGGCCACCGCCTTCAGCGTCACCCCCTGTGGCCCCGCCTCGATCAGCAGCGCGCGGGCGGCGTCGAGCGCGGCGGTACGCGACTCCTCGGGAGCGAGGCGGCGGGGCAGGGGCGTGGCACGCGTTGACATGGGAGGTCTGGGGCCTTACTTACACGACTGTCAATAAGCGTCGCCGTCTGTGCGACCTTGGAGGATTTCATGGCGAAGGCAACCACTCCCGCGGACCTGACGATCACGCCGCGCGACGTGCGCTTCGGGCGCGGGCAGCAGCTGAAGCGCTACTGGCTGAACGACGATCCGATCGCGACCGCCTTCTACAATGCGCTGTCGATCACCTTCCCCAAGGGCGAGGCGTATTTCTGCGAGAGCGTGAAGGCGTTTCGCGAGGGCACGCCGCCCAAGCTGCACGGCGAGATCAGCGCCTTCGTGAAGCAGGAGGTGATCCACAGCCGCGAGCATGTCGCCTTCAACCGCCACGTCGTCGATCAGGGTTACGACGTGACGCTGCTGGAGCGGCATGTCGACGAGGCGCTGGCACTGACCAAGGGGCGGCATCCGATCGGCAATCTGGCCGCGACCATGGCGCTGGAGCATTTCACCGCGATGCTGGCGCACGAGCTGATCGCCGATCCGCGTCACCTGGCGGGCGGTGAGCCGCAGGCGGCCGGCCTGTGGCAGTGGCACGCGGCCGAGGAGATCGAGCACAAGGGCGTCGCCTATGACACCTGGCTCTACGCGACGCGCGACTGGTCGCGCTGGCGGCGGTGGAAGGTCAAGTCTTTGGTGATGCTCATCACGACGTGGAAGTTCTTCCAGGGCCGGCGCAAGGGGATGCTGGAACTGCTGCGGCAGGACGGACTGACGGGGCCAAAGGTCTGGGCGAAGCTCGCCTGGTACGCGTTCGGCCGGCCGGGCATGGCGCGCAAGGTGGCAGGCGTTTGGGTCAGCTATTTCCTGCCCGGCTTCCACCCATGGAGCCACGACGACCGCGCGCTGATCGCGCTGGCCGAGAGCGAGTATGAGGATGCGTTGCTGCCCGACGCGCGCAAGCTGGCGGCGGCGTAGGGGCCGCGACGCCGCCTGCTTCTCCCCTACCTAGGGTTTGATCCAGCCAAGCTGAAGCGCCTCCCCGGCGAAGGCCGGGACCCAGTTGGGGGACGATCGTGACGCTCTGCGACGCCCGATCACCCGAACTTTCCCAACTGGGCCCCGGCCCTCACCGGGGGAGGCAGGTAAGTTGTTTCAGATCAGGTGGATCAAACCCTAGGATCGTCCCGAAACGGCAGAACCAGCATTTCCTGACGTCATGCCGGGCTCGTCCCGGCATCCACTGTTCCACGAAAACAGCGGCCTATGCGCCTGCGGGACGGTGGATGCCGGGACGAGCCCGGCATGACGGGAAGACTTGCGCAACGATGCCTGAAGGACAGGGCCACCATCCGGGCGCCGATGCCATTACAGCTACTCGCCCCGAACTGACGGATGCACGAGGAGGCGCAACATCGGTCGTTAAGCCGCGATCGGCATCGCGCTTCGGTCCTCGTCCAAGTCCAATGCATAGTCGATGACGGGCGCCGCCGCGCCGCGCGCGCAGGAGTGGCGCTCGCCATTCGTGCCCGTGGGCCGAAAGCCGAGCTTCCGTAGGACGCGACCGGAGGCGGGATTGTCGACGAAGTGCCATGCGTCCAGCCGCGCGATCGGCAGGGCGTGGCGGGCCATGTCGATGACAGCGCGACCGGCCTCGGTCGCATAGCCGCGACCCCAGACGGCAGGCGTCAGCCAATAGGCCAGCTCGTGCCGATCGTCGTGCCGGTGGACGGCGATGCCGCCGATCAGCCGGGGGGCGCCGCCCTCATGCGCCTCGATCAGGAAGCGGGGCTGATGCGGGCCGCGCGGCTCCTGAACCCGGTCGATCGCATCGACCAGCGTATAGGGATGCGGCACGCGCGCCAGCATGGTTGCGACCTGCGCGTCGCCCAACGCCGCCGTCAGCGCCGCGGCATCCTCTGGCCAGGCCGGCCGCAGCGTCAGTCTCTCCGTCCGCGCGAACATTCTTCCTCACTCCTTCGCGTTGCGCGCGCGCTGCCACGTCGACATGACGGGACGGCGACACACGCGGGGAGGGAGCAAGAAAAAAGGGAGCCGGGGCGACCCGTCTCCCTTGTTCGGTTGGCCTTGCCTGTCGGCTTGGCTACCGGGTCGTCCTGGTGGACAACCCGGCCGGTTGTCCGATGTTATTCAGCGGCCTCGGCCATAATCTCGACCGAGCAGAAGCTGCGGCCGAGTTTGCCCTTCGAAAACGCCACGCGGCCGTCGACCAGCGCGAACAGCGTGTGGTCGGTGCCGATGCCGACGTTCGCGCCGGGATAGAATTTGGTGCCGCGCTGACGCACGAGGATGTTGCCGGCGACGCACTCCTGCCCGCCGAACTTCTTCACGCCGAGGCGACGACCGGCCGAATCGCGACCGTTGCGCGACGAACCGCCTGCTTTCTTATGTGCCATTTGCGATTACTCCTGTTCGCGTACCGAGGATCAGCCGACCGACACGATCTTGAGGATCGTGTGGTTCTGGCGATGGCCGTTACGGCGGCGGTAGTTGTGACGGCGACGCTTCTTGAAGACGATGACCTTCTCGCCCTTCGCCTGCGCCACGATCTCGGCCGCGACCGTCAGGCCGGCAACGGCCTTCAGCTCGGAACCCTCTCCGGCGAGCAGGACGTCGCCCAGCGTCACGGACGAACCGGCGTCGCCGTCGATCTTCTCGACGACGATCTTGTCTCCGGCGGCGACGCGATACTGCTTGCCGCCCGTGCGCACGACTGCGAACATGGCCTTAATCACTTTCCAAATGCGTAGCCTCGCCAGGCTGGCGCCGGGCGGGGAAGAGGGGCCAGCTAGGCAAGCCCGCCGCCCTTGTCAACCGCTCTCGTTCGGTCCGGCCTGCATCAGGGTGCGGATCTGGTTGGCCAGGTCGAGCGGATCGAAGGGTTTCAGGATCATGCCCAGCGCACCGCGCGCCCGGTAGAGCGCGGCATCCGCCGGGCGCCCCTTGGCGGTCATGAAGATCACCGGCAGCGTTGCCGTGTCGGGTCGTGCGCGCAGCAGCGTCAGCAGCGCCAGCCCGTCCGTGCCGGGCATCATCACGTCGAGCAGCGCGACCTGCGGCGGGGGGCCGCGGTCGAGCAGCACCAGCGCCTCCGCCGCCGTTCCCGCCGTCTGCAGGGCGATCCCGCCGTCGAGTGCCAGCGACAGGCGGACGATGTGGCGGATATCCTCGTCATCGTCGACGTACAGGATGGCAAGCGGTGTCATGCCGATCCCTCGGCGGTGGTGCCGTCGCCCGAAAGGGTCCGCGCGCGGCCGCGCACGACGCGGCGCACGGTCGCCTTCAGATCGGGGATCGACCCGCGCGCCTTGACCAGCACGGCGTCGACTCGGGCGGCCAGGTCGGGCCCGACCTCCTGCGCGGAATAGAGGATGGTCGGAATGGCGAGGCCGTTGGCGTCGAGGAGGAACGGCACCAGCTCCAGCCCCGATCCGTGTGCCAGTTGCATGTCGAGGATGACCGCGTCGGGCGAAACCGTCTGGAGCAGGGTGCGGGCGGCGGCCATGGTGCAGGCGGTGACGGTGCGCGCCTCCGGCGCGAGCGCGGCGGCGACCACCGCCAGCAGGTCGGGATCGTCGTCGAGATGCAGGATCACCGGCTGGCGCGATCCGGTACGCCCGAGTGCGGTCCGGAGCGCGGCGGCGGTGCGCTCGACATCGCCGCGCTCGTCGATCACGTCGACCACGTCGAGCGGCGACAGTCCCTCGCCATCGTTGATCGCGTCGGCCGACACGATGATGATCGGCGCGTCGCAGGGCGGATCGCCGGCGCGCAGTTGCCGCGCCAGTGCAAGCCCGCCCTCGCCCGGCAGGTGCAGGTCGACCAGTACCGCGGCATGGTCGCTGCGGGCGACGGCGGCGCGAGCCTCGGCGGCGCTGCGGGCCAGATCGTAGGTGCAGCCCTCGTTCAGCACCATCGCGACCAGCTTGCCCGCCTCCGCCTCGTCGGGCGTGCAGACCAGCACGCGCGGCGCCTGACCGTCGCGCCAGGCCACTGCGCCGATCGTCGCCAGCGCGAAGGCGAAGCGAGTGCCACCGCCGGCCCGGTCCTCGAACCACAATTTGCCGTCGTGGCGCGCGACGATCTCGCGCGAGATGGCCAGGCCTAGCCCGGTACCGGTCGACCCGTCCTCACGCGGGGCACGCTCGAACCGGCCGAAGATGCGGTCGCGGAACGCCGGCGGAATGCCGGGGCCGCGATCGTCGACGAAGACCAGCGCCCGACCCTGCGAATCGATCGTCAGGCCGACATCGACCGTGCCGCCGGCCGGCGAGGCGCGGGTCGCGTTGGACAACAGGTTGGTCACGACCTGGAGCAGCCGGTCGGCGTCCCCCGACACCATCACCGGCCTGTCGAACGGATGGCAGAAGATCCGCACCCCCTTGGCGCTCGCCAGTCCCTGGCTGCCGATACAGGCGCGGTCGACGACGCTGCCGAGGTCGGTCGGATCCCGCGCCAGATGCAGCTTGCCCGATTCGATCCGGTCGATGTCGAGCATGTCGTTGATAAGACGGATCAGCCGGCGCGAGTTGTTCTCGGCGATCTCGACCAGCCGGTCCGCACCGGCGGGCAGCGGGCCGACGCTGCCCGCGCGCAGCAGTCCCAGCGAGCCGATGACGGAGGTAAGCGGCGTGCGCAGCTCGTGGCTGACGGTCGACATCAGGTCGTCCTTCATCCGCTCGATCCGCTTCCGCTCGGCGATGTCGCGCAGCGATACGACGATGTGGTCGCCGCTGGGCAGGTGCATGACCCCCATCGCGACATCGACCGCGATCTCGCGCCCGTCACGGTGGCGGACAGTGAGGTCGGTCAGGAAGGAGCGGTGGATCAGCCCGTCGACCAGCCCGATGCGCTGGTGGAAGCTGCCCGTACCCGGCGCCAGGTCGATCAGCATGGCGATGTCGCGACGCTCCAGCTCGCTGTCCGGATAGCCCAGCATCGCGGTGGCGGCGGCATTCACCACCTCGATCGTGCCGCTGGGGTTCAGGATCAGGATCGCATCGATCGTGCTGTCCAGGATGGTGCGGTGGCGCTCGGCCGCCTCGAACGTGTCGACCAGCCCGTTGTAGCGCTGCCGCTGCAAGCGCCAGAGCATGGCGAGCGAGGCGATCAGCACCCCCACGAGCCCTAGTACGGCAAGGGTGACAAACAGCTGCTCGCGGCCCTGACGCCGGCGGAACGCCGCCTCGTCGCGGGCGTAGGTCGTCGCCTCCGCATCCACGATCCGGCCGATCTCGTCGCGCAGCCGATCCATCAGCTGCTTGCCGCGCCCGTCCGCTACCGTCGCGTAGGCCAGCGCCCGGTCGCCGCGACGGGCCATGGCGATGGTCCGGTCCAATTCTGCGAACTTGGCGGCGACGTCCCGCGTCACCCCTGCGGGCCAGAGCGTCGCAGGCCGGAGCATCGCGGCGATCTGTGCCCTGGCAGGGTCATAGGGAACGAGAAATGCAGGGTCGCCGGTCAGCAGATATCCCCGCTGGGCCGTCTCGGCATCCTTCAGCCGCGACAGCAGCGACAGCGCGGCGACTCGCCGGTCGTAGGAGCGCACCGCCTCCAGCCGCATCGCCTCCGCCCGGCCGAACTCGTGGTGCATGCCGAAGACCAGCCCGGTGAGGAGCAGCGGCACCAGGACCGCGACCAGTATGTAGCGGCGGCGCCGCGGCGCCTTGAGAAACAGCTCCGCGCGGCGGCTCTGCTGGTTCATCGATCGGGCACGCCGCTGCCGGCTTGGATGAGCGGTTGCACGGCGAGCAGCGCCTGGCTGCGGTTGGTCACCCCCAGCTTGCGGAAAATCGCGGTCAGGTGCGCCTTGACCGTCGCCTCGCCGATCTGGAGGTCGAAGGCGATCTGCTTGTTTGCGCGCCCGTCCGCCATCGCGATCAGCACCGCACGCTGGGCCGGCGACAGATCGTCGAGCCGTTCGCGCGCGGCGGCGATGGCGTTGGCGGCGGGGGCGGTCGCGGGGAAATGCGTGCCGCCGGCGAGGATGTGGCGCAGGATGGCGGCGATCGCGTCAAGTGCCAGGCTCTTGGGGATGAACCCCGCCGCGCCGAGCGCGCGCGCCGCTTCGACCAGCGTCGAATCCTGATGCGCGGTAACAACGCAGATCGGCACCGTGGGGCGGATATGCTGGAGTTTCAGCATGCCCGAGAAGCCGTGCGCGTCGGGCAGCTGGAAATCTAGCAGGACCAGCCGGAATGCCGATCGCCCCTCCAATGCGGCCACGGCATCGGCGACCGATGCCGCCGGTACGATCGCGGCGCCCGGCAAGGCCGCGCGTGCCGCCAGCGACAATCCTTCCCACGTCAGGGGATGGTCGTCCGCAATCAGGATGCGGCCATCCGTCATCAATCTCCCTTCACGTCACGACAACGTGGATCGGTTTTCTAGTAGTTTTCGTTCATAAGCCAGAAAATTCCTAATCGCGGTGGTCCTAACGGAGCGGCAAATGACGGAGCTGGGAGCGATACCAGCGGCGCGACCGGCGGTTCTGGTGATCGACAACGCGGTGGCCGACCGCTGCCTCGCCGCGCAGGCGTTCGCGACGGCAGGGTGGATGGCGGTCGGCGTGGCGAGCGACGGCTGGGCCGCCGCGGGTCGCGCGCAACCACCCTCGCTGGTTCTGGTCGCGGGCGACGGCCCGCCAGTCGCGGCGCTGCGCGCGACGCCGAACGTGGGGGAAGCGCCGCTCGTCGCCTGGACGAGGGAGGGGCTCACTCCTTCGGGCTACGACGATGGACTGGTCAAACCCTTCACGCCGGCGGCGATCGCCGCGCTGGCGCGACGCTGGCGGCCCGACGACCCGTCGGCCGTGCTGGGGCGGCTGGAGGCGGCGCTAGGCCGGGCGGAGATCGCCGCGATGACGGCGAAGCTGCGCGAGCAACTGCGCGCGGCGCTGGAGACGGGCGGACGGGCCGAGGCCCACCGCATCGCCGGCATCGCCGGCATGCTCGGCTTCGCGGAGCTGGGCGCGGCGTGGCTGGCGGTGGCGGACGGTGCGGTCGATGCGCTACCGCCCGCCCGCATCGCCACCCGCCGTGCGCTGCTGGCGCTGGCGCGACGCGGTTAGCCGCTCAGCAGCGCATCCTTGATCGAGCAGGCGGCGGGGCCGAGGATGACGATGAACAGCACCGGCAGGATGAACAGGATCAGCGGCACCGTCATGATCGCGGGTAGGCGCGCGGCTTTCTCCTCGGCGCGCATCATCCGCTCGTTGCGGAACTCCGCCGACAGGACGCGCAGCGCCGAGGCGAGCGGGGTGCCGTATTTCTCGGTCTGGATCATCGTGGTGACGACGCCCTTCACCGCGTCGAGCTTCACGCGCATCGCGAGGTTCTCGAACGCCTGGCGGCGATCGGTCAGGAAGCCCAGTTCGATCGCGGTTAGCGTGAATTCCTCGCCCAGCTCGGGATAGCCGCGGCCAAGCTCGCGCGCGACGCGGTGGAAGGCGGCGTCGACGGTCAGCCCCGCCTCGGCGCAGATCACCAGCAGGTCGAGGGCGTCTGGCAGACCCTTGCGGATCGCGTCCGACCGCTTCTGGATCTTGTTCTTCAGGAAGATATCGGGCGCCTTGTACGCCAGGATCAGCGTGCCCGCGACGAGCGCGTACTTCTTCATCGGCGACCAGTCGACAAAGCCGTCGGTGCCATAGACCCAGAAACCGATGACGAGGCCGAACACCACGGGCAACACCAGCCGGCCGAAGATCACCGCGACAGCCCATTCCTTGCGACGGATGCCGGCCTGCAGCAGCTTCTGCTGCGCTTCCTTGATCTGGCTGTCCTGCAGCATCTTCATCGAGCCGAGCAGGTCGCGCATCCGGTCGGTCGTATCGTTGCGCTGGACCAGCTTGGCGCGCCGCTTGGTCGAGGCGGTAATGCCTGCCTTCAGCTGCTCGCGCCGGTCGTTCAGCGCCTTGACGCGCTTCGCCATCGGATCGCGCACGGTGGTCGCCGCATAGATCGCGACCATCACCGCGAACGCGGCGATGCCCGAGAGAATCGTCGCCGCCCATATCACATCGACGCCCAGGAGCGTCGGTCCGCCAGTCTGGCCCATCGCCGGTCCTACTCTCTCAGATTTCGAAGCTAATCATCTTGGCCATGATGAACCCGCCGATGCCCATCCACACCATGCCGCCCATGCCGGTGGCGATCAGGCGCTCGTCGACAAAGAAGTTCTGCATGTACTTGTCGTTGATGAACCAGATCAGCCCGAAGACGATGAACGGCAGCGACCCGATGATATAGGCCGACGCCTTGGACTCCGACGACATGGCGCGGATCTTAAGCTTCATCTGCCCGCGCTTCCTCAGCACGTCGGCCAGGTTCGACAGGGTCTCGGCCAGATTGCCGCCGGTCTCGCGCTGGATGGCAATGGTGATGACGAAGAACTGGAATTCCGCGGTGCCGAGGCGGTCCGCAGTTTCCTGCAGCGCCACGTCCATCGTCCGGCCGATCTTCATTTTGTCGCTGATGCTGCGGAATTCCTCGCCCACCGGCCCCTCGACCTCGTGGCCGACGACACCCATCGTCTCGCTGATCGGCAGGCCCGAGCGCAGACCGCGGACCAGCAGGTCGATCGCGTCGGGAAAGCGGACAGTGAACTTGCCCACGCGCCGCGCGATCAGGCGGCTCACCACGAAATGCGGCAGGCCGCAGCCCAGCGTCACGCCGAGCAGCAGGACGATGAAGATCGGTAGGCCCTTCAGCCACAGCAGCAGGGTGAAGGCCAGCACCAGCCCCGCCGTCGCCTGCCCGTATTGACCCACGGTCCAGTCGCGCCCGGTCATCGCCAGCCGCTTCGCCAGCAGCTCGCGATTGGGCAGGATGCGTCCGAACGCCAGGTCCATCCGCGTGTCGCGCGCGTGTGCGATGCCGCGCGACTGGCTCTCGGCGACCTCGACATGCGCGTGGCGGTCGCGCAGACCTGCGATCCGCCGTGCCTGGCTGCGCGATGCGGACGGCCCGGACAGCGCGATCGCGGCGACCACCACCAGCATCGCCGCACTGATCGCCATCAGCAGAACGGGGAAGAACATGGCGTTACTTCTTCGCCGCGGCGGGCTTGGACAGCAGACTGCGGAAATCGCCCAGCTTGCCCATCAACGAACCCTTGCCCGCCTTGGCCAAGCCGGTTTTGCCCTCGCCGGCCTCGTCGACGACGCCGGTCACCGCGGTCACCAGGTCGACGAGCGGCGTAACGGTCTTGGCGTTCTTGCCCGCTTCCGCCAGCGGCTTGCCCAGTTTGGCGGCCTGGCTGGCCAGCTTCTGGTCGAACGGCATGATGTGATCGATCTTGCGCTCGATCGACCCTTCGAAATCCTTGCGGCCGATCTCGGGCTGGCCGGCGGTGTGAACGCGGTTCGCGATAACCTGGATCTGGCACTGCGGGGCGTTGGTCTTCATCCACGACAGCAGGCGGATCGTGTCGCGTGCGGCGGCCAGCGTCAGCTCGGTGACGATCACCGCCACCTGTACCTCGGCCATCAGGTGCGGATGCTGGACCAGCATGGTGCGCGGCAGATCGACGACGGTGCACTCGAACGCCGCCCGCATCTCTTCCTGCAACTGGTAGAAGGCGGCGCCGTCGGTCACCAGCGGCGTGTTGATCGGTGCCTCGGCCGACAGCACCGACAGCCGCTCCGACGCCTTGACCATCGCGCGTTCGATGAACAGCCCGTCGATCCGACTGGGATTGTCGATCGCGTCGGTCAGGCCGCGGCCCGGCTCCAGGTCGAGGGCCAGCGCGCCGGTGCCGAAATGGATGTCGAGGTCGAGCAGCGCGGTCGACCGGGTCTCGCGCTCGGCCAGCAGCCAGGCGAGCGAGGCGGCCACCGTCGATGCGCCGACACCGCCGCGCGCGCCGATCACCGCGACGGCACTGTGCGGACGGTCGTCCGCGGTTTCGGTCGGCTTGGGCGCGTTCAGCACCGCCTGCGCGTTGGTAAAGGCTTGCCGCACCGAGTCCGGGTGCAGCGGTTTCAGCAGGTAATCCTGGATGCCGCTCGATACCAGATCGCGGTACAGGCGGACGTCGTTCACCTTGCCGGTGGCGATCACCATCGTGCCCGGCTCGCACACTTCGGCCAGCGCGTTGATCTCGTTCAGCGGATCGCCGGACTCGGCCAGGTCGACCAGCAGCACGTTGGGGCTGGCTGACACCGACAGCGCCTGAATCGCGCCGCGCAGGCCGCCCTTGTGGATCTTTTCGACCGACCAGCCCATCTCGCTGGCGATCGGGCGCAGCGCTTCTGCCGTAGTCTCGTCGCAGACATAGGCGACGAACGGTTCGCGGGTCGTCGGCTTCCAGGGTGCGTTCATTTTACTTGCCTCCTGCCGATTCGGCCTTGACCGTGGTGCCGCCGCCGCCGCTGGGGGCGGCCTTGCGATAGAGATCGATCGATTTGTAGACGATCATCGGGTCGCTGCCGCGGCTGTTGCCGGCGCCGTGGACCAGGTCCTGCGGGTTGGCGGCCATCGCCGCCAAGTTGCCGTTCACCGCGCAGCCGTAGAAGGACGAGGTGTTCTGCTCGTAATCGACCGAGCTGTCGCGCGACCAGTCGTTGCAGTGCGGCACATCGGCGCGCATCCGGCTGACCACCACGCGCACCGTGCCGGGCTGCACGGGGGCGGCGGAGGGCGGCGTCTCGTCGGCGAGGAGCAGGCCGAAACCGGCGACGACGCTCGACACCGCGTCGCGGGCTTCGGGATTACGGCCCGCCGGATCGTCGACAGCGACGCGGTCGCCATAGCCGGCATGCAGTCCGGTCAGCCAGCCGGTCAGCCGCTGCTGCTCGCCTGCGGCCAGGCGGCCGCCGGGCGCGCCGAGGTCGAGCTGATAGTCGGATCGCCCGACCACCGGCTGGTGGACCGATTCAATCCCGCGGTTCTTGGTCCCCGCGCAGCCGGCGAGCGCAACGGCCGGCGCCAGGCAGGTCAGGATCAGGTTACGGTGCATCATGGGTGCTACCTTGCGGATCAGTTGGAAAAGCCGGGCGTAGCGACGCTGTCGCCCCGCGTGCGGGAGGGCTGGGCCAGGGCGGTGACCGCCATCGGCGCCGGCGCGACGGCCGAAACGCCCGGAGCCGGTGCGGTCGCCGGTGGCGCCATCGTCGGCACGGGGCGCTGTCCGCCGGTATCGCCCGATCCTACCTTGCCCAGCAGGATGCGCTCCGCATCGGTCGGCGCCTTGTCACCGTCGGTCGGCAGCGCGATGTCGCGCATGTTGTCGACCGGCTTTACCAGATAGGGCGTGATGATGATGACCAGCTCGGTCTCGTTGCGCTGCCAGCTGTTGGAGCGGAACAGCGAGCCCAGGATCGGCAGGTCGCCGAGGAACGGCGTCTTGTCGATCGAGTTGTTGCGGCTGTTCGACAGCAGGCCGCCGATCATCAGGCTCTGGCCCGATCCCAGCTCGACCGTCGTCTCGGCGCGGCGCGAGGTCAGGCCCGGTACGCGGGTGCCGCTGATCGTGACCGCGTTCGAATAGTCGAGCTGCGACACCTCCGGCCGGACACGCAGCGAGATGCGGCCGTCGGACAGCACCGTCGGCGTGTAGGACAGGCTGACGCCGTACTGCTTGTACTCGACCGAAACGGTGCCCAGGCCGCCGGCGAGCGGGATCGGGATCTCGCCGCCCGCCAGGAAGCTGCCCGTCTCGCCCGAGAGCGCGGTCAGGTTGGGATTGGCGAGCGTCGTCACCTGGCCGACCGTCTCACCCAGGTCGATCGCGCTCAGGATGTCTAGACCAAGCAGCTTGCCCGCCAGCCCGATGGTCGAGCGCTGCGATCCGATCGTGTACGTCTTGGTCCCGTCGGCGTTGAACGTGCCCGCGGACCGGCCCGAACCGATCCCGAACTGAAAGCCGCCGGTCGTATCCTTGGTCAGGATGTTGACGCCCAGGTTCTTGGTGAACCCGCGACTCACCTCGGCAATGCGAACCTGCAGGTTGACCTGCAGCGGTGTCGCGGTGCGCAGGCGGCTGAGCACCTTGGTCGAATCCCCGACGAAGGTCTGCACCAGCCGCTCGGCCTCGGCGACGTCGGCCGGTGCCTGGACCGTGCCGGTCAGCAGGACCATGCCGTTCATCGGCGTCGCGGTGATCCGCGCCTCCGGCATCGCGAGCGCCAGCATCTCGCCGACCTGGCCCAGATTGTTGCCGACCCGGACGGTGGTGGTGAAGACCACAGCGCCGCCCTTGGCGGTGGCGGAGATGGTCGTCTCGCCGGTCTTCTTGCCGAAGACGTAGAGCTGGGTGGGCGAGCGGACCTGCACGTCGGCGACCGTGTCGTCGGCGATGAACAGGTCGCTCATCGGACGCGACAGGGTGACCAGACGGCCGCGGCCGGTCGCCACCTCAACCACCGGCTGGCTGGCCGGGGCGGCAGTGGTCTGCGCAGCGAGCGGCGCCGGCATCGCGGCGGCGAGCGCCAGGGCCAGCCCCGCCGAAGCGGAAAGGGGGATCGTCAGGCGATGCATCTTACTTACCTCCGACCGAGACGGCGGTGATGTTGTTGCCGCGGGCGATGCGCACCACGGGGCCGACGGCGACGACCGTCGCGCCGGGGAAAGCGGGGGCCGGCGCCGCGGCGGCACCGGGTGCGACCGGGCCGCCCATCGCGGCGCCGTCACCCTTGCCGGGCACCGAGCGGCGCTGGAAGCGGGACACGTCGGCACCGGTCGCGATCGAGGCGACGCCCGACTGCGGCTGGCTGGCGATACGCACCAGCATCGCCTTCTCGGCGCGCGGATCGCCGTCGGGCATCTTCACGCTGCCATTGGCGATCGCCTCCTCCAGCTCGGACGAGTTGTCGGCGATCGAGCGCAGCGACAGCGAGATCGAGCCGACCGTCTGCGCCACCGCCAGTTCCTCGGCGATCTTGGGCGTCACTTCGAGCGTGACGGTGGAGAAGGTGCGGACCTGGGTCTTGCCGTCGTCGCCGACCTGATTGTCGGTGCGCTGGTCGGTGGCGAGCACGCGCATGTTGCGCATGAACGTCTCCGAGACGCGCAGGGGAGGGCCGTCGCCGCCGCCAGCGACCGACTGGGTCAGGACCAGGTCGATGCGGTCGCCAGGGAACACGAAGCCGGCGACCGCCGACTGCGCCGACACCGGCACGGTCACGGCGCGCATGCCCGGCCCGAGCGCGGCGGCCAGGAAGCCGCGATCGCCCGGCTTCACCAGCGCGCCCTGCGTCACCGGCTGACCGGCAGTGATGGCGTTGCGCACCACCGTGCCCTGCAGCGATTTCAGGTCGGCCTTGTCCTTGATGAAATAGGCGTTGTCGACCAGCTCCTTGGGCCAGGGCTGGAACTTCAGCGCACTGGCGTCCAGGATGGTGCCGACGGGCAGGGCGCGGGTCGCGACCAGCACTTCGGGGCCGCCCTGTACTGCGACGGGCTGTACCGCGGCCGCTTCCGGCGCGGCGCTGCCGGCGATCAGCGACCGGGCGATCAGGGCCGTGACGACCGCGACCATCAGGGCACTGACCAGCAGGATGAGCTTACGACTGTCCATGTCTATTTCTCGCGCCTTTCCAGGGCCGTCGGAGTTGATCCGGCGTTAATCATCAGCCAAATTGGTTAAGGATGGGTTCGCGAAGCGCCAGCATGCCGGCGATGGCGATCGCCACCCCGTACGGCACCTCGATCGCGGGCAGTTCGCCGCCCTGCCGCCGGCGCAGCCACAGCCGCTCGGCCAGCATCACCAGCGTCACCGCGCCGCCCGCCAGCGACATCGTCACCAGCATTCCCGCGAACAGCGGCAGCGGCAGCCACAGCGTCAGCGCCGCGATCAGCTTCACGTCGCCGCCACCCATCATGCCCAGGTGGAAGGCGAAGGCGAACACCCCGAACGCGGCCAGCGCCAGTGCCAGCTGGATCGCCGCGTCCGGCCACAGCGCCGCCCCGTTCGCCCACCACCAGAGGGGCGCGAGCAGCACGAGCGCGACGCTCTTGCGATTCGCGATCTCGCGGGTACGCGCATCCTCGATGCCCGCCGACAGCAGCAGCGCCGCCGCCGTCAGGGCAAGGGCGATCCGGATGAAATCCCAGTCCATTCCGCGAGTCCTAGACGGCAGGGCTTGCGAAACCGTAACCGGTGCTCCCATGGCCCTTTTCCACCCGACCCGACCCGCATGAGCGTGGCCGATCTCCTTGCCGGCCTCGGCGCGGTCGATGTCGCGATCGTCGGTGGCGGCATCGCGGGCGCCAGCCTCGCCGCCGCGCTGGCACCGCATGCCCGCGTCGTGGTGCTGGAGGGCGAATCGATGCCCGGCCTGCACGCCACCGGGCGCTCGGCGGCCTTCTGGTCGGAAACCTATGGCGGGCCGGCGATCCAGCCGTTGACCACCGCCTCGGGGGGGGCGCTGCGCGACGGCGACTTCCTGGCGCCGCTCGGGTCGCTGCACATCGGCCGCGCGGACGATGCGGGGGCGGCGGAGGCACTGCTGGCGGCGTTCGACGGCACCGCCGTGGACCTGGCGGCGGTCGACCCGGCCGCGCATGTTCCGGGCCTGCGTGCCGGCTGGACGGTCGGGGTGATGGAGCCGAGCTGCGCCTATATCGACGTCGCCCGGCTCCACGCGCACTATCTGGCGGCGGCGCGGCGAGCGCGTGCGACCATCGTCGCCGATGCCGCGATCCGCGGGGCGGAGCGGCAGGGCGGCGGCTGGGCGATCGACACCGCCGCAGGGCGGATCGTGGCCGAGGTGATCGTCAACGCCGCCGGTGCCTGGGCCGATCAGGTCGCGGTCGCCGCCGGCGCGCGGCCGCTGGGGCTGAAGCCCTATCGCCGGACCATGGTGCAGTTGCGCACCGATCCGCCCGCGCCCACGACGATGCCGCTGGTGGTCGATCTGGCGGGCCGCTTCTACTTCAAGCCCGAATCCGGTGGGCGGCTGTGGCTGTCGCCGCACGACGAGGTGCCGACCAGCCCCTGCGACGCGCAGCCCGAGGAGATCGACATCGCCCTTGCGGTCGACCGGTTCGAAGGCGCGGTCGACTGGCAGGTGACGGCGGTCGAGCGCAGCTGGGCGGGGCTGCGGACCTTCGCGCCCGACCGGCTACCCGTCTATGGCTATGCCGAGCGCGGCTTCTTCTGGTGCGCGGGGCAGGGCGGTTTCGGCATCCAGACCGCGCCGGCGGCGGCGCAGATGGCCGCCTCGCTGCTGCTCGGCCGGGTGCCGGACGTGCCCGGCGTCGACCCCGATCGCTACTCACCGGCTCGGTTCGATGATAAGGACCGTGCATCGGATTGAGGAGGCGAAGATGGCGCACAAATTCGTGATCGAGAAGAACAAGGCCGGCGAGTTCGTCGCCAAGTTTAAGCACAACAGCGAGACGATCTTCTGGACCGAAGGCTATACGAGCAAGGCCAGCGCCCGCAACGCCATCGCCTCGATCCTGAAGAACGGGCCTGCCGCTGCGGTCGAGGAGGCGGAGTAACCGAACCGTCTCTGATGGTTAACAGTGACGTCATGGCACCGGACTACCGCGGCGGCGAGCCGATGGGAGATGTGCCGTGCCGAAGATCGCTACGCTGTTCGCAACATTGCTGGCGGCGGCGTCCGCCATGCCCGCGCAGGCGGCATCGTTCCTGTTCATCCGCCATGCCGAAAGCACCGCCAATGCGGGCACCGCCGCCACCCCGCAGGAGGCGCTGGACCCGCCGCTGACCGCGCTGGGCCAGCAGCAGGCGATCGACCTGGCCAAGGTGCTGGCGAGCTATAATGTCACCAGCATCTACACCAGCGCCTATCAGCGCACGCAGAAGACGATCGCGCCGACGGCCGCGCTGTTCGGGCTGACCCCGACCATCGATGCGCGCACCAACGAATGGTATTACGGCGACGCCAAGAGCCTGTCCGACGTGAGCAACGCGCAACTCTATGGCGTGATCGGTGCCTGGGCGGCGGGCAATACCGCCGCCAAGACGGACCTGCCCAACGCCGAGTCGCTCGATGATCTCGCCGCCCGCGTCCTGCCGGCGTGGCAGGAGATCATCGACGCGCATCGCAACGACACCGGCACGATCGTCATCGTCGGGCATGGTGCGGAAACCGGCTTCGTCATGCCGTATTTCGCCAGGAACGTCAGTTCCGGCTTCGCCTTCGCCAACGGCATGCGCAACACCGGCATCATCCAGGTCGAACTGGTGGGCGGCCAGCCCTATGTCACCAACTGGCAGGGTACGGCGCTCGCCGTGCCCGAACCCGCCAGCTGGGCGATGATGCTGACCGGCTTCGGCGCCATCGGCTATGTGATGCGCCGCCGGCGCCGGGTCGCCACGCGGGTCAGCTTCGCCTGACCCCTGTCATCAGCGGTAGGGTGCTACCGCCGCCCGGCCACCACCGCCGCGTCGCTCGCCAGCTTGTCGGCGCGCTCGTTGTCGGGGTGGCCGGCATGGCCCTTGACCCATTTCCAGTCGATCTTGTGGCGTTTGGCGGCTTCCAGCAGCGCCTGCCACAGTTCGGCATTCTTCACCGGCTTCTTGTCGGCGGTCTTCCAGCCGTTGCGCTGCCAGCCATGGATCCACTTGGTCAGGCCGTCCATGACGTAGCGGCTGTCGGTGGAGAGCTTAACCGTGCAGGGTCGCGTCAGGGCGTTCAGCGCCTCGATCGCCGCGGTCAGCTCCATGCGGTTGTTGGTGGTCAGCGGCTCGCCGCCCGACAATTCCTTCTCGGCAGTGCCGAACCGGATCAGCGCGCCCCAGCCGCCGGGGCCGGGATTGCCCTTGCACGCACCATCGGTGGCGATTTCCACCACATTCTCTTCACTCATGCCGTCCGCGTCGCCAATACTGGATCATAATGATGGAGCCGGCGCATGTACGCCAGCGGGTCCTTGCGCGTCACCAGCGCATCGGCCGGCGTATTCAGCCAGTCCCAGGCACGCGACAGCGCGAAGCGGATGCAGGCGCCGCTCGCCAGCGTGGTGAAATGGGCCCGCTCGGCAGCGGACAAGGGGAAATGCGTCTCGTATCCGCGCAGCAGCGCGTCGCCGACCCCCGCATCGTACCCGCGCCCGTCGCCGCGGAACGACCAGGCGGTGTGCATGATCGCGAGATCATAGGCGCGGATGTCGGTGCAGGCGAAATAGAAGTCGATCAGCCCCGTCACCGCCTCGCCCAGCATCAGGACGTTGTCCGGAAACAGGTCGGCATGGATGACGCTGCGGTCGAGGGCATCGCCGGGCCAGCGCGCGACGACATGGTCGATCGCCTCGGCCAAATCGTCGTGCAGCCCCGGCGCGATCTGGTCGAGCGCGCGGCCGCAGCGCTCGAACAGGGGACGCCAAGCCTCGACGCCCATCGTATTGGGCCGCTCGCCGGTGAAATCGCCGACCGCACCGTGCAGCCGGCCGAGCGCGGATGCGGCGGCCTCCGCCTGCGCCGCGCTCGGGTGCGACACCGATACGCCGGTCAGGAAGCGGATCAGGCAGGCCGGGCGCCCCTGAAGCTCGTGGATCACGCGATCCTGCAGGTCGGGCACCGCGGGCGGCACCGGCAGCCCCTTGGCCGCGACATGGTCGAGCAGGTCGAGGAAGAAGGGCAGGTCGCCCGCCGCCACCCGCTTCTCGTAAAGCGTCAGGATGAAGCGGTCGCGATCGGTGTCGACCAGGTAGTTGGAGTTCTCCACCCCTTCGGCAATGCCCTTGGCCGACACCAGCGCGCCGACATTGAACCCGCTCAGGAAGTCGGCCAGCGCCTCGGCGGAGACCTGCGTGTAGACGGCCATGCGCGGGGCGTCAGGCTGCGGCGTCGAGGTCGCGGGGCAGCTTGAACGCGATCGTCTCGCGCGTGGTTTCCTCTTCGCGCTCCGTCACTGCGTAGCGCTCACCCAGCCGCTCGACCAGCTCGCGCACCAGCAGCTCGGGCGCGGAGGCGCCCGCGGTCAGGCCCAGCGTGCCGACTCCGATCAGGAAATCCCAGTCCAGGTCGGCCGCCCGCTGGATCAGGCGGGCGGGAACGCCCTCGCGCTCCGCCACCTCGACCAGCCGGACCGAGTTGGACGAATTGGGCGCGCCGATCACCAGCATCGCGTCGCACTGGCCCGCGATCGCCTTCACCGCCGCCTGACGGTTCGAGGTGGCGTAGCAGATGTCCTCGCCGCGCGGCGCCTGCATCAGCGGGAAGCGGCGCTGCAGCACCGCGACCACCGCGGCGGTGTCGTCGACCGACAGGGTGGTCTGGGTCAGGAAGGCGAGGTTGGCGGGATCGGGCGGCACGAACGCCTCCGCGTCCTCCACCGTCTCGATCAGGCTCATGTCGCCGGCGGGCACCTGGCCGAAGGTGCCGATCACCTCCGGATGGCCGGCATGGCCGATGAAAATGATGTGGCGCCCGGCCGCGACCAGTCGTTCGGCCTGGCGATGCACCTTCGACACCAGCGGGCAGGTGGCGTCGAGATAGTCGAGCCCGCGACTCTGTGCCGCCGCCGGCACCGACTTGGGCACGCCATGGGCGGAGAAGACGACCGGCTTGCCGTCGGGCACCTCGTCCAGATCCTCGACGAAGATCGCCCCCATCGATTTCAGCCGGTCGACGACGAACTTGTTGTGGACGATCTCGTGCCGGACATAAACGGGCGCACCGTGCTTCTCGATCGCCAGTTCGACGATGCGGATGGCGCGGTCGACCCCGGCGCAGAAGCCGCGTGGGGCGGCGATCAGGAGGTCGAGCGGAAGCTTGGGCGAGGGGGCCTGCATGGCCCCGGCCTTACGCGATTGCTTGCGCGGGTCCAAGCCGGTTCCTATGGCGGGCCGACTGGCCCAGCAAAGGTACGCGTTTCCGTGAAAGCACCGCTTCTCTTCTCCGCCGCTGCGATGTCGGCAATGGGCCTGGTGGCGGGCTGTGCCCGGACGGGCGAGATCGACGCGACCGGCGGCATCACCGCGGTGCGCTCTGCCTGCCCGGTGGTCGGTCAGCCGGCCGGCACCGGCGACGTCACCCTGTTCGACCCTCCCGCCAGCCAGGATGCGACTGCGATCGACGTGACGGCGGCCATGACCAATGTGCGCGGCACCTGCGACGAGGCCGGCGAGGAGATCGTGACCACCGTCACCTTCGACGTGCTCGCCCGGCGCACCCGCACCGATGGACCGCGCGACGTGCAGTTGCCCTTCTACATCGCGGTGGTGCGCGGCGGCACCGCGGTGGTCGCCAAGCGGGTCGCGACCGTCAACGTCCATTTCGACGCCGGCCAGGCACGCGCCAGCACGCGCGGCACGGCCAGCACCAGCGTCGCCAGGTCCGCCGCCACCCTGCCGGCCGAGGTGCGCGAACGGCTGACCCGCCGCCGCAAGGCAGGCGACGAGGATGCCGCGGTCGATCCGCTCGCCCAGCCCGAGGTGCGCCGCGCCGTGCTGTCCGCCAGTTTCGAGGCGCTGGTCGGCTTCCAGCTGACCGACGCGCAGCTGAAGTACAACGTCACCCGTTGATGCCCGACACGCTTTCGGCCGCGACATCGACGAGCGCGGTCGCGCCGGGCAAGCGCCACTATGCAATACTCGACGGGCTGCGCGGCGTCGCCGCCGTCATGGTCGTGATCTTCCACCTGTTCGAGGCCTATGCCGGCGGCGATTCGCACCGGCAGATCGTCAACCACGGGTATCTGGCCGTCGACTTCTTCTTCCTGCTGTCCGGCTTCGTCATCGCCTATGCCTATGACGATCGCTGGGGCGGGATGACGCTGCGGGAATTCTTTACCCGGCGGCTGATCCGGTTGCAGCCGATGATCGTGCTCGGCAGCCTGATCGGCGCGGTGCTGTTCTACACCCAGGCGGGCCGCTACTTCCCGCTGATCGCCGCCACCCCGGTCTGGCAGATGCTGCTGGTCATGCTGCTCGGCATGACCCTGCTGCCGCTGCCGCCATCGCTCGACATTCGGGGGTGGGACGAGATGCATCCGCTGAACGGCCCGGCCTGGTCGCTGTTCTTCGAATATGTCGCCAACATCGCCTACGCGCTCGGGATGCGCCGCCTGTCGAACCGCGTGGTCGCGCTGCTGCTGGTGCCCGCTGCGGCGCTGCTGGCCGACGTCGCGGTGTTCGGGCCACGCGGAGACCTGGTCGGCGGCTGGGCGCTTGACGCCGGCGGTCTCAAGATCGGTTTCGCGCGGCTGACCTTTCCATTTCTGGCGGGCATGCTGCTGATGCGGACGGGCTGGCGCCTGCCGCTGCGTCACGGCTTCGCGATCTGCGCGGTACTGCTTGCCGCCGCGCTCGCGCTGCCTCGGGTCGGAGGTGTGGGGCAGGACTGGATGAACGGCCTGTACGAGGTCGGCTGCGTTGTCCTCCTCTTCCCGCTGATCGTGGCGATCGGCGCGGGGCAGTTGGAGGCGGAAGGCCGGTCGGTGCGGATCGCGCGGGTGTTCGGCGACCTGTCCTACCCGCTCTACATCACCCATTATCCGCTGGTGTATCTCTACACCGCCTGGGTGGTGGACAACGGCATTCCGCAGGAGACCGGCGCCATCGTCGGCGCAGCGACGCTGGCAGCGGCACTGGCCATCGCCTGGGCCAGCCTGCGCTTCTACGACGCGCCGATCCGGCGGCGACTTGCGCAGCGTTTCCTCAGGGCGCGCAATCACGCTTGACGGCAGGCGCGGCGCTGGCCACAGGCCGGACCGTCGACGCCACGCGCGGGAGAGTGCCCCTTTCCCCGGCCCCAACGAAGTATCGCTTCGATGGGCCGGTCAGGGGCCGCCGAAGGAGCAACCACCCCGGAATCTCTCAGGCATCAGGGACCGCGCGAGGATATACGACACTCTGGAAAGCGCCGCTGCCTTTCAGGCGGCCGGCCACCGAAGGGGTAACCTTGGCATAGGCCGGGGGAAAGCTCTCAGGTTTCGTGACAGAGGGGGACCGGACCGCCAGCGGACGCGTTTCGCCGTCGGTCGCCCTTTGTGCGAGAGGAGTGTTGGCCGTGACGGACCCACAGACAGAGCTGAACGTCGAGGACGCGCCCGAGGGCGTCGAGGAACCGCAGATCCTGCCGCTCGATGCGTGGCACCGCGCGCGCGGCGGCCGGATGGTCCCCTTCGCCGGCTATCTGATGCCGGTCCAGTACGAAGGCATCATGGCCGAGCACCTCTGGACCCGCGAGAGCGCCGGCCTGTTCGACGTCAGCCATATGGGCCAGCTGGTCTTCACCCATGACGGCGATATCGCCACCGTCGTCCGCGCGCTCGAATCGGTGCTGCCCGGCGACGTGGCGGGGCTGGGCGACGGCCGGATGCGCTACTCGCTGCTGCTGAACGAAGAGGGCGGCATCCTCGACGACCTGATGGTCACGCGCCGCGGCAGCGAGATTTACATGGTCGTCAACGGCGCGACCAAGTATGACGACATCGGCCATCTGCTCGACGCGCTGCCCGACGACGTCACGATGAATTTGCAGGACGAGCAGGCGCTGCTCGCGGTGCAGGGCCCCAAGGCGGTCGACGCGCTGGCGCGGCTGGTGCCGGGGGTCGAGGCGCTGGTGTTCATGACGGCAGGCGCGTTCGACTGGAACGGCCACGCGCTGTGGATCAGCCGATCGGGCTATACCGGCGAGGACGGGTTCGAGGTGTCGATCCCCGCCGAGGCCGCCGCCGCCTTCGCCGACGCGCTGTGCGCCGAGCCGGAGGTGAAGCCGATCGGTCTGGGCGCGCGCGACTCGCTGCGGCTGGAGGCGGGGCTGCCGCTCTACGGCCACGACCTCGATCCCGAGACGACGCCGGTCATGGCCGATCTCGGCTTTGCCCTGTCGAAGCGGCGGCGCGAGGCGGCGGACTTCGCCGGTGCGCAGCGCATCCTGGCCGAGCGTGAAGCAGGCCCGGCCGTGAAGCGCGTCGGCCTGCTCGTCACCGGTCGCCAGCCCGTGCGCGAGGGCGCGTCGGTCGTGGCGGAGGACGGCGCGGTGATCGGCCGCGTCACCTCCGGCGGCTTCGCTCCCACGCTCGGCGCGGCGATCGCGATGGCCTATGTCCCCGCCGAACTCGCCGCTCCGGGCAGCGGCGTCCGCCTGGTCCAGCGCGGCAAAGTCCACGAGGCGACCGTTGCCGCCATGCCCTTCGTCCCCCATCGCTACGTGCGCGCCAGCGCCAGCCCCCAGACCCCCTCTAAAGCCGGAGCCTGACATGCGTTATTTCACCGAGGATCATGAATGGATCGAGGTCGACGGCCAGATCGGCACCGTCGGCATCAGCGACTATGCGCAGAGCCAGCTCGGCGACATCGTCTTCGTCGACGTCCCCGCCGACGGCCGCCAGCTGGCCAAGGGCGACGAGGCGGCGGTGGTCGAGTCGGTCAAGGCTGCCTCCGACGTCTATTCGCCGGTGTCGGGTGCGGTGCTGGAGGGCAATCCGGCCCTCTCCGACTCGCCCGATCTGGTGAACTCCGACGCCGAGGGTGAGGGTTGGTTCTTCCGCATCACCCTGTCCGACGAGGCCGAACTCGACAGCCTGATGGACGAAGCCGCCTATGAGGCGTTCGTCGCCAAGCTGTGACGACCCGCTAACTGCCCTTTGATCCCTGTCGTCATGCCAGCGCAGGCTGGCATCTCGGGCCGCGGGAGCGACGTCATCGTCTCTCCTGCGGGCAAAGACCCCAGCCTTCGCTGGGGTGACGGCCTTCCGAAAGCCCGTCATGCGCTATCTCCCGCTCACCCAGTCCGACCGTGACGCCATGCTGTCGGTCATCGGCGCCGCATCGATCGACGATCTGTTCGTCGATGTGCCCCCGGCCGCGCGGCTCGATGGCCCGGTCCACGACCTGCCGAACCATGCGTCCGAGCTGGCGGTGGAGCGGCACATGACCGCGCTCGCCCGGCAGAATGTCGTGGCGGGGGAGGTGCCCTTCTTCCTCGGCGCCGGCGCCTATCGCCATCATGTCCCCGCCAGCGTCGATCACCTGATCCAGCGCGGCGAGTTCCTGACCGCCTACACGCCGTATCAGCCGGAAATCGCGCAGGGCACGCTCCAGATGCTGTTCGAGTTCCAGACGCAGGTCGCGCGCCTGCTCGGCACCGACGTGGCGAACGCGTCGATGTACGACGGCTCGACCGCCTGCTGGGAGGCGATCGGCATGGCGCGGCGGATCACCAAGAAGGCGAAGGCGATCCTCTCGTCCGGGCTCCACCCGCACTATGTCTCGGTCGCGAAGACCATGGCGAAATATACCGGCGACCTGCTCGACACCGCCGTGCCGCAGCTGACCGCCGAGACCGATCTCGACCGGCTGATCGCCGCGATCGACGACGAGACGAGCTGCGTCGTCGTCCAATATCCCGACATCCTCGGCCGCATCGCTGACCTGCGCCCCCTCGCCGACGCGTGTCACGCGAAGAAGGCGCTGCTGATCGCGGTGGTCACCGAGCCGGTGGCGCTCGGCGCGCTCACGTCGCCGGGAGAGATGGACGCGGACATCGTCGTGGGCGAAGGGCAGTCGCTCGGCGTCGGGCTCCAGTTCGGCGGCCCCTATGTCGGGCTGTTCGGCTGCAAGGACAAATATGTCCGCCAGATGCCCGGGCGCCTGTGCGGCGAGACGGTCGACGCCAATGGCAAGCGCGGCTTCGTGCTGACGCTGTCGACCCGCGAGCAGCATATCCGGCGCGAGAAGGCGACGTCGAACATCTGCACCAATTCCGGGCTGTGCGCGCTGGCCTTCTCGATCCACATGACGCTGCTGGGCGAGAAGGGGCTGCGCGGCCTGGCCATGCTCAACCATCGCAAGGCGGTCGCCGCCGCCGACCGGCTGGCGCAGGTGCCGGGCGTGTCGGTGGTGAATACCGGCTTCTTCAACGAGTTCACCCTGACCCTGCCGGTCGAGGCGCGGCCCGTCGTCCGCACGTTGGCCGATCGCGGCATCCTGGCCGGCGTGTCGCTCGGACGGCTCTATCCCGGCGAGGCGGACCTCGCCAACGGGCTGGTCGTCGCGGTGACCGAGACGACAACCGGGGAGGACGTCGAAACCCTTGCCGCCGCGCTTCAGGAGGTACTGGCATGAGCATCAACCAGAGCGGCTGGCGCCCGGCGATGACGGCGGCCGGCGATGCGGCCCCGTCACTGACCTTCACCGGCAATCGCGCGCTGATGCTGGAGGAAGCGCTGATCTTCGAGATCGGCGATAGCGAGACGACGGGTGTCGACCTGGCCGATACGCTGGTCGGCGAGGACCGCCTGGCCGGTCTGGCCCGCGCCACCCCGATCGGTCTGCCCGGTTTGTCGGAGCCGGAGACCGTCCGCCACTACACCCGCCTGTCGCGGCAGAACTATGCGATCGACCTGGGCCTGTTCCCGCTAGGCTCGTGCACGATGAAGCATAATCCGCGCCTCAACGAGAAGGTCGCGCGACTGCCCGGCTTCGCCGACGTCCATCCGCTCGCGCCGGTCGACACGGTGCAGGGTGCGCTCGGCGTCATCAACGAGCTGGCGGTGTGGCTCATCAAATTGACCGGCATGCACGGCGTCGCGATGAGCCCAAAGGCGGGCGCGCATGGCGAGCTGTGCGGCATCCTGTGCATCAAGGCGGCGCTGGAGAAGCGCGGCGAGGGGCACCGCAAGGTCATCCTGGTGCCCGAGAGTGCGCACGGCACCAACCCCGCCACCGCCGCCTTCGCCGGCTTCACCGTCGAGGACATTCCCGCAACGCCGGACGGGCGCGTCGATACCGACGCGCTGAAGGCGCGGCTGGGGCCGGACGTCGCCGCGGTGATGATTACCAACCCCAATACCTGCGGCCTGTTCGAGCGCGACCTGAAGGCGATCTCCGACGCGGTCCACGCCGCCGGCGGCTATGTCTATTGCGACGGCGCAAACTTCAACGCGATCGTCGGGCGGGTGCGGCCGGGCGACCTTGGCGTCGATGCGATGCACATCAACCTGCACAAGACCTTCTCGACCCCGCACGGCGGCGGCGGACCCGGGTCCGGTCCGGTGGTGCTGTCGAAGGCATTGAGCCCGTTCGGTCCGCTGCCCTTCACGGCGCGCATGGCGGACGGCCACATCCAGTTGATCGAGGAAGAGACGGCGGGCGACGATCATCCCGACACGTTCGGCCGGATGACCGCGTTCCACGGCCAGATGGGCATGTTCACCCGCGCCTTGACCTACATCCTCAGCCACGGTGCCGACGGGCTGAAGCAGGTGGCCGAGGATGCGGTGCTGAACGCCAACTACGTGCTGCGTTCATTAGAGGACGTGCTCGACGCCCCCTTCGCCGGTGCGGGGCCGTGCATGCACGAGGCGCTGTTCAGCGACGCGAACCTGGCCGACGGCTTCTCGACGCTCGACGTCGCCAAGGGGCTGATCGACGAGGGCTTCCACCCGATGACGGTCTATTTCCCGCTGGTCGTCCACGGCGCGATGCTGGTCGAACCGACTGAAACCGAATCGAAGGCGGCGCTCGACCAGTTCATCGGCGCGCTGCGCAGCGTCGCCGAACGGGCCAAGGCGGGCGATCCGGCGCTGAAGTCAGCCCCGCACTTCGCCCCGCGCGCGCGGCTCGACGAGACGCTGGCCGCGCGCAAGCCGGTGCTGGTGTGGAAGGAGCGGCCCGCAGCGTGACGATCAGGGTCGGCGCACCGCGTTCCAGTTGAACAGGAAGTTGCGGTGCTCGGCCCAGGTCTGGCCCTCGACATGGTCGCCGACCAGACAGGCGGCGGTGTGATACGGGCCCTTGCCGTCGGTCGTGCGGAAGCTGACACAGCTGCGCCCGCGCGCGGACTTCCATCGACCGGCCTCGATGCTGCTCTGGTAGAAGGAGCCGGTCACCGTCCCGTCCGGCTGCAGGTGCAGATCCATCGGCTGGACATAGGGTTTGGCGGGATCGGTCGACAGGTCGACCGTCCACGCACCCTCCAGCGTCGGGGCGGCGGCCGCAGCCAGCAGCAGGATCGCGATCATCCGTCGCTCTCCTTCGGGTAGGGATCCTTGCCCCCTTCGGCGATGAACCGGTCCACCCGCGCCGCCAGCACGGGCAGCGGCACCGAGCCGAGCGACAGCACCGTGTCGTGGAAGGCGCGGATATCGAACTTGTCGCCGAGCGCCTTCTCCGCCTTGGTGCGCGCCTGCTGAATGGCGAGCTGGCCCAAATAATAGCTCAGCGCCTGACCGGGCCAGCCGATATAGCGGTCGACCTCGGTCCCGATCTCCCGCTCGGACAGGGCGGTATTGTCGCGCAGGAAAGCCTGCGCCTGCTCGCGCGTCCAGCCCTTGGAGTGGACGCCGGTATCGACCACCAGCCGCACCGCGCGCCACATCTGATAGCTGAGCATTCCGAACCGCTCGTACGGCGTCTCGTAGAAGCCCATCTCGTCGCCCAGCCGCTCGCAATAGAGCGCCCAGCCCTCGCCGTATGCCGAGATGTAGCTGTAGCGGCGGAACGGCGGCAGGTCGGTATTCTCGTTGGCCAGCGACATCTGCCACGCATGGCCCGGCGCACTCTCGTGCAGGGTCAGCGCCGGCAGCTGGAACAGCGGGCGCGACGGCAGATCATAGGTGTTGACCAGATAGCCGCCCGGCCCGCCGCGCCCGGCGGTGTAGAAGGGCGCGATGTCGAGCGGGACCGGCCGGATCGCGAAGCGCGCGCGCGGATTGTGCCCGAACCAGCGGCTGGCCATCGCGTCGAAGCGCTTGGCCTCCCACGCCGCTTCCTTCAGCAACTGCTCGGGCGTCCTGGCGTAGAATTGCGGATCGGTGCGCAGGAATGTCAGGAAGGCGGGCAGGTCGCCTGAGAATTTCGCGTCCGCCTTCACCGTCTCCATCTCGGCACGGATCTTCGCGACCTCGGCCAGCCCCAGCCGGTGGATCTGGTCGGCGGTCATGTCGGTGGTGGTGAACAGGCGGATGCGACTTTGATAATAGGCCGCGCCGTCCGGGTAGCTGGTCGCGTCGAGCGGTTTGCGCAGGCCGGGAAAGTAGGTGGTGCGCAGGAATGCCAGCAGCTTGCGGTGCGCGGGGATCACCTGCGCCTCGATCAGCCGCTTCGCTTCCGCCTGCAGCGCGGCGCGGTTCGGCACGGTGGCGGGCATTTTGGCGAAGGGTTCGTAATAGACGGTCGCCTCGGCACTCTTCGCGTCGGCGATCGCCACCACCGGCGCCTCGCGGCCCTTCATCACGACGGCGGGCGGGGTGAAGCCGCGTTTCAGCCCGGCGCGCAGATTGTCGGTCTGCTGGTCGAGATAGCGCGGCATCTCGCCCAGCCACGTCAGGTAGTTGCGGTAATCCGCCGCCCCGCGCGCGAACTGCCCGCGCGCGGCATATTGCAGGTCGCCCCAGAATGCGCTGTCGCCGTTCAGCGGCTTCTCCCACTCGCGGAACTTCGCGTCGGCGAGGAAGCCGGCGATCTGGTTGCGATAGACCTGATAATTGACCAGCGTCGTGGGCGAGAGCGCTTTTGTGTCGATCGCGTCGAGCCGCTTCATCACGCCTTGCCAATAGCTTGCGCGGCGTTCCTCGGCGGCGGCCGACACGTCGGGCAAGTGCGCGTTGGTCTCGTCGCGCTCGTCGTCGGCGAGGTGCTGAGCGGTCCGCCAAGCCCACTCGCCCTGCCAGATCGCGGTGAAGGCGCGGTCGGCACTGGTCGTCTGGGCAGGAGCGGGAGCGGCGGCGAGGAGCGCGATCGGCGCGATCAGGGAGCGGAGCATGGCCGCAGCGTGCGCGATCGGTCCCCTCGGATCAAGCGGGCCGATCAAGCTGGACGGCGTCGCGATCTGCCGACACACTGGCGCCATGCAGCCTCGCCCCGACACCCTGCTCACCTACGCCATCACCGCCGGCGTCATCCTGCTCGTCATGGCGCTGCGCTGGCGACGGACGGGCAGGGCGGTGCCGTTGAAGCTGGAGCGGCTGTGGATCCTGCCCGCGATCCTGACGCTGGCGGTGGTCGCGACCTTCGCCACCATGCCGCCGCACGGGCTGGGCTGGCTGTTCTGCCTGATCGCCGCCGGATTGGGTGCGGCGCTCGGCTGGCAGCGCGGGCGGATGATGCACATCGCGGTCGATCCAGAGACGCACCAACTGAGCCAGACATCGTCGCCCGCGGCGCTGGTCCTGATCCTCGCCATCGTCGTGCTGCGCCAGGCGGCGCGGGCGGGTGGGGCGGCGTGGCTGCACCTCGACGCGCTGGCGCTGTCGGACATGCTGCTGGCGCTCGCCTTCGGCCTGGTCGTCGCGCAGCGGGTGGAGATGTACCTGCGCGCCAGGCGGCTGCTCCGCGCCGCTATTCCTCGCTGAGCGCGCTGCGGGTTTCCTCACGCCGGCGGACATGCTCGCGCCAGACGATGTAGAGACCGGACGCGACGATCAGCGGCGCGCCGATCCAGGTCGTGTCGCTGGGCAGCGTGCCGAAGAGCAGCCAGCCATAGCCCGTCGCCCAGAGCAGCGAGCTATAGTCGAACGGCACCACCACCGACACCGCGCCGCGGCGGAGCGACGAGGTCATCGCCAGCTGCGCCGCCCCGCCGAACAGGCCGACGGCCGCCAGGCATGCCCAGGTCGCCAGCGGGTGCGCCTGCGCCTGGAGCATATAGGCGATGCCGAGCGGCACCAGCGACAGGACCGAGAACCACCAGACCGTCGTCTGCGCCCGCTCCGTCCGCCCGATCTGGCGCAGCAGGATGAAGACGACCGCGGTCAGCAGTGCCGCGACGATGCCATAGAGCGCCCCGTCGAGCGGAATGCTGTGCCCGCCCGGTCGCAGCACGATCAGCACGCCGACAAAGCCCAGCGCCACCGCGCTCCACCGCCGCCAGCCGGTCGGCTCGCCCAGCACCAGCGCGCCGAGCACCGTGGCGAAGATCGGCGTGCTGAACATGATCGTCGCCGCCTCCGCCAGCGGCAGCGCGAGGAGTGCCGCAAAGGTAAAGGCCATGCTGACCACGCCGACGATCGCCCGGCCGACATGCGCGCCGATCCGCTGCGTCCGGACGGATGCCAGCCCGGGCCCGCTCGCCACCACCGCGGTGACCAGCAGCGCCGCGCCGAACTGGCGAAAGAACAGGATCTCGCCCAGCCGTGCGCCGTTCACCTCGGCCAGCTTGATCGCGGCGTTCATCGTCGCGAACAGCCCGACCGACAACAGGCGCAGGCCGATGGCAGGGAGCAGGCGGTCGCTGCTCACCATCGCGTCATGCCGGGCTCGTCCCGGCATCCACTGTCCCGCTCACGTTGCACGGGCGGCTCTTGCGGGAGGGTGGACCCCGGAACAAGTCCGGGGTGACGAAAAACTACGGTGCCGCTACAGCCCCGCCGATGAAGCACGCACTCCCCGTCACCCGCGAGGCGGATTTCGCCGCCTGGTATCAATCCGTCATCACCGAGGCCGACCTGGCCGAGGAGTCCGGCGTCCGCGGCTGCATGGTCATCCGCCCATGGGGCTATGGCATCTGGGAGCGGATCCAGCGCCTGCTCGACGACCGGATCAAGGCGACGGGACACGAGAACTGCTATTTCCCGCTCTTCATCCCGCTCTCCTATTTCGAGAAGGAGGCTGAGCATGTCGAGGGATTCGCCAAGGAGATGGCGGTCGTCACCCACCATCGCCTGATCGGCGACGGCAAGGGGGGGCTGACCCCCGATCCTGCTGCGAAGCTGGAGGAGCCGCTGGTCGTCCGGCCGACGTCGGAGACGGTGATCGGCACCGCCTTTGCCCGCTGGGTCCAGTCGTGGCGCGACCTGCCGGTCCTCATCAACCAGTGGGCCAATGTCGTCCGCTGGGAGATGCGTACCCGCATGTTCCTGCGTACCGCCGAGTTCCTCTGGCAGGAGGGCCACACCGCCCATGCCTCCGCCGACGAGGCGCGGGAGGAGACGCTCAGGATGCTGGAAGTCTATCGCGAGTTCGCCGAGACCTGCCTCGCGCTCCACACCGTCGCCGGCGAGAAGCCCGAGAACGAGCGTTTCCCCGGCGCGGTGGAGACCTGGTCGATCGAGGCGATGATGCAGGACGGCAAGGCGCTGCAGGCGGGCACCAGCCATTTCCTCGGTACCAACTTCGCCCATGCGCAGAACATCCGCTTCCAGAACGCGGCCGGCGAGCTGGAGCTGGCCAACACCACCAGCTGGGGCGTGTCGACGCGGATGATCGGCGGGGTCATCATGGTGCACGGCGACGATGACGGGCTGCGCGTGCCGCCGGCGATCGCGCCGTGGCAGGTGGTGATCGTGCCGATGCTGCGCGACCAGCCCGAGGATCAGGCGATCGTCGATTACTGCCGCTCGCTTCAGAAGGAGCTGGCGGCGCAGTCTGCGCTCGGCGAGCCGGTCCGCGCGCTCCTGGACCTGAAGCCGGTCAAGGCCGCGACCAAGCGCTGGGGCTGGGTGAAGAAGGGCGCGCCCGTTGTGATCGAGGTCGGCGGGCGCGACGTGGCCGGCGGCAACGTCTCGGTCATCCTGCGCACCGATCTGTATCAGGACGGCGGCAAGCTGAAGTCGGCGGTGATGCCGCGCGGCGATCTGGTGGGGTCGATCGCCGCGACGCTGGAGGAGGTGCAGGCCACGCTGCTCGGCCAGTCGACCCAGGCGCTGCGCGACCGGATCGTGCCCGTCGACGACTGGGCCGGCGTCGAGGCGCATTTCGCCGAGGGCGTGAAGAACCCCGGCTGGATCGATGTGCGCTGGTCGAAGCCGACCGGCACGGCGCTCGACGCAGTGGTCGAGCGGCTGAAGGCGCTGAAGCTGACCATCCGCAACGCGCCGCTCGGCCAGACCGGCTGTGACGAGGGCCCGTGCGTGTTCACCGGCGCGCCGGCAGTGGAGCGCGTGCTGATCGGTCGGGCGTATTAAAGCTCCTGCGCCCTTCCCTGAGAGGGAGGGGCGCAATTTTCCCAGACCGCGCTACAACCAATCTCCATGACCCCGCACCGCCCCGTTCGCCGCGCCCTTCCGCCCGGCCGCATGGCGGCGCGGGCGGCGGTGCAGGTGGCGCGGCCGCGCTTCTACCGCGCCGGTCGGTTCGGTCCGCTCACCACGCTCGCCATCCGGGCAGCGGCGGTGCTGCTGCTCGTCGGCATCGCGCTCGGGGGCCACTGGATCGACCGGGCGGGCCTGAGGGACAATAGCGACGGCTCGGTCACGTTCCTCGATGTCGTCTACTTCACCGTCATCACCGTCACCACGGTCGGCTATGGCGACATCGTCCCTGTTTCCAACTCGGCGCGAATGTTCGACACGTTCGTCGTCACGCCGATCCGCATCTTCGTGTTCCTCATCTTCCTCGGCAGCGCGTACAGCTTCATGCTGCGACAGGGATGGGAAAGGTGGCGGATGGGCCTGATACGACGCGAGCTGAAGGATCATGTGGTCGTCTGCGGCTATGGCCGGTCGGGCGCGGCATCGGTCGCCGAACTGCTGGAGCGCGGCCACGCCCCCGGCACCATCGTCGTCGTCGACGAACGCGCCGAGCGGCTGCGCGAGGCGGAGGAGCTGGGTGTCGCCACGGTGGAGGGAGACGCCACCCACAACGCCGTCCTGTCGATCGCCAAGGTGGAGGCCGCCGCCTCGGTCATCGTCGCGCCGGGACGCGACGACACGGCGGTGCTGATCGTCCTGACCGTCCGCCGCCTAGCACCCCAGGCCCAGGTCGCGGTGTCGATCGCGGCGATCGAGAACGAGCAGCTGGCGCGCGATGCCGGCGCGACGATCATCGTCAATCCGGTCAGCTTCGGCGGGCAGCTGTTGGCGCAATGCACCAACGGTCCGCACATCGCCGACTATGTCGCCGACCTCGTGACCCGCGGCGGCAAGGTCGAACTGCGCGAGCGGCCCGTGCGCGACGACGAGATCGGCCGCAGCCCGCGCCAGATCGTCGGCGGCCAGCTGCTGCGCATCTATCGCGGCGACCGTGCTATCGGCTTCTGGGAGGCGGACGCGCAGGTGCTGCAGCCCGGCGACTCGGTGATCGAGGTGGTGCAGGCCGGCGGGGGCGAGCGATAGCGGCCTGTCCCGCCCACCCTATATGTGGCAGGCCATGACCATGTTTTCCGCCACGCCACCAATTCACAACGATCTCGTCATTCCGGCGAACGCCGGCATGACGGCTCTGGTGAAGCGGTTCACCATGAGTGGGGTCCGCTGATGCCCAAACACGCCACGCCCGGCCTGCCGACCCGCGAGCAGATCCTCGACTTCATCACTTCGTCTGACACGCCGGCCGGCAAGCGCGAGATCGCGCGCGCGTTCGGCCTGACCGCACAGGCGAAGATCGCGCTGAAGGCGCTCCTGAAGGACATGGCCGACGAAGGGCTGATCGACAGCGCCCCCGGCCGCGCCTTCCACAAGATGGGCGGGCTGCCCAAGGTCACCGTGCTGCGCATCGTCGACGTCGACGACGGCGGCAATGTCTGGGCAAGCCCGGAGCGCTGGGAGGCGGACGGCGTGCCGATCCCGCGCATCCGCGTGCGCGAGCGCAAGCGCGGTGCGCTGGCGATCGGCGAGCGCATCCTCGCCCGCACCGAGGAGACCGGCAACGGCTGGACCGCGCACCCGATGAAGGTGCTGGCCCGCGCGTCCGAGCAGATCCTGGGCGTGCTGCGCGGAGTTGCGGGTCGGGATGTCCCCCGGACATCCCTCGACCATGCGGGGCATGGTCGACCCGCAACTGGTGACCGGCTCTGGCTGACCGGCGTCGACAAGAAGGAGCGGCGCGAGTTTCCCGTCTCCGACGCAGGCGATGCGGGGCCGGGAGACCTGGTGCTGTGCGAACTGGGCGGCCGCCCGCCGCGGATCACCGTCCGCGTCGTCCAGAAGCTGGGCGATCCGTTCGCGCCGCGCAGCTTCTCGCTGATCGCCATCCACAAGCTCGGCATCCCCGACCGCTTCGAACCGGAAACACTGGAGGAGGCCGAGCGCGTCGCCCGACAGCCGCTGGGCGAGCACCGCGAGGACCTGACCCATCTGCCGATCGTCGCGATCGACCCCGCCGACGCGCGCGATCATGACGACGCGGTCTGGGCCGCGCCCGACGACGATCCCGCCAATCCCGGCGGCTGGCGCGCGATCGTCGCGATCGCCGACGTGTCCTTCTATGTTCGCCCCGGCTCGGCCCTCGACAAGGACGCGCGGCGGCGGGGCAATTCGGTCTACTTCCCCGACCGGGTCGTGCCGATGCTGCCCGAGATCCTGTCGGCGGACGTCTGTTCGCTGAAGGAGGGCGAGGATCGCGCCGCACTCGCCTGCCACCTGACGATCGGCAAGGACGGCGAGCTGAAGGGCTGGCGGTTCAGCCGCGCCGTGGTGCGACTGGCGGCGAACATCGCGTACGAGGACGCGCAGGCCATCATCGACGGCCAGATCCTGCCCGCTCGCGGGGAGGACCTGCGTGCCGTCCTCCAGCCCCTCTGGTCCTGCTGGCACGCGCTCGCCAAGGCCCGCGACGCGCGCGAGCCGCTCGACCTCGACCTGCCCGAGCGCCGGGTCGTACTCGACGAGAAGGGGCGTATCCTCTCCGTCGCCCCGCGCGAGCGGCTCGACGCGCACCGGCTGATCGAGGACTACATGATCGCCGCCAACGTCGCCGCCGCCAAGGCGCTGGAGGCGAAGAAGGCGCCGGTCATGTACCGCGTCCACGAACCGCCGAGCCGCGAGAAGCTGGTCGCGCTGAAGGATTATCTCGGCACCTTCGACATCGCCTTCGCGCTCGGCCAGGTCATTCGGCCCAAGACGTTCAACCACATCCTCGACCGGGTCGGGGAGGCCGATTTCCGGCCGCAGGTGATGGAACAGGTGCTGCGCACCCAGACCCAGGCCTATTACGCGCCGGCCAATCAGGGGCATTTCGGACTGTCGCTGGGCAGTTACGCGCACTTCACCTCGCCGATCCGGCGCTATGCCGATCTGGTCGTCCACCGGGCGCTGGTCGGCGCCTATGCGCTGGGCCCGGGCGGCGCGCTGCCCGCGGACGATGAGATGGAGCGGATCGGCACCAGCATCAGCCAGCTCGAGCGCCGCGCGATGGAGGCGGAGCGCGACACGATCGACCGCTACGTCGCCGCCTTCCTGGCGGAACGGGTGGGGGAGGAGGTCGACGCGCGGATTACCGGCATCACCAATTTCGGCTTCTTCGCGACCGTGGAGGGCGTCGGCGGCGACGGCCTGATGCCGGTCCGCGATCTGGGCGGCGAATATTTCCAGTTCGACGAGGGCGCGCGGACGCTGACCGGGCAGGACAGCGGCGACGTCTATTCGCTGGGCCAGCGGCTGCGGCTACGGCTGGCGGAGGCGAACCCGGTATCGGGCGGGCTGCGTTTCGAACTGCCGGGCGGCAAGGGCGCCGCACCGCCGCATCGCTCGGGCAAACCGCAACGCGTCCTGAAGCGGCGGGGGCGGCCGGCGAACATTCGGCACCAGGGGAAGCGCCGGTAGGCTGGTAGCTACGCCGCTTCGCTGAACTGTAGGCTGGCCAGCCGTGCGTAGAGCCCGCTGCGCTCGATCAGCGCGGCGTGGCTGCCCTGCTCGACGATGCGGCCCTCGTCCATGACGATGATCCGCCCGGCCGCGCGCACCGTCGCCAGCCGGTGCGCGATGACCAGCGTGGTGCGGTGCTCCATCAGCCGCTCCAGCGCCTGCTGCACCAGCCGCTCGCTTTCGGCGTCGAGCGCGCTGGTCGCCTCGTCGAGCAGCAGGATCGGCGCGTCACGCAGCAGTGCGCGCGCGATCGCCAGCCGCTGGCGCTGACCGCCCGACAGCCGCGCGCCGCCCTCGCCCAGATAGGTGTCGAACCCGGCCGGCAGGCGGCGCAGGAACTCCGCCGCATTCGCCGCCTCCGCCGCAGCCCATAGTTCGTCGTCATGCGCGTCCCAGCGGCCATAGCGCAGATTGTCGCGCGCGCTGGCGGCGAAGATCACCGTCTCCTGCGGCACCATCGCGATCCGCGCGCGCACCTCGGCCGGATCGGCGTCGGTCAGCGGCACGCCGTCGACCAGCACCCGGCCGGCATCGGGATCGTAGAAACGCTCGGCGAGCTGGAACAGGGTCGACTTGCCGGCCCCTGACGGCCCGACCACTGCCACCGTCTCACCCGGCGCGACGTCCAGAGAGAAATGGTCCAGCGCGGCGATTTCCGGCCGGGTCGGATAATGAAACCGCACATCCTCGAACCGGATCGCCCCGCGCGGCGGCAGGGGCAGCGACACCGGCTGCGCGGGCGGGGCGATCGCCGGCACCTCGGCCATCAGCTCGGCCAGCCGGCTGGCAGCGCCGGCGCCGCGCAGCAGGTCGCCATAGACTTCGGTCAGCGCACCGAACGCGCCGGCGACGATACCGCCGGTCAGCACGAACGCGGCGATCGACCCGCCCGACAGGCGGCCGGCGGCGACGTCGATCGCACCCTCCCACAGCACCAGCGTGATCGATCCGAACACCAGCGCGATGACGATCGCGGTCATGCCGGCGCGCAGGGCGTTGCGCTGACGCGCGGCGGCGAAGGTCGCCTCCACCGCCTCGGCAAAACGCGCGCCCTCGCGCCGCTCCTGCCCGAATGCCTGGACGATCCGCATTGCACCCAGCGTTTCGGTGGTCAGCGTGCCGACCATCGCCACCCGGTCCTGCGACGTCCGCGAATAGGCGCGCACTCGCTTGCCCAGCAGCGTCATCGGCAGGATGATGAGCGGGATGCCCAGCATCAGCAGCCCGGCCAGCTTGGGCGAGATCGCGAACAGGTAGATCATGCCGCCGACGCCGGTGAAGCAGTTGCGCAGCGCCACCGACACCGTGCTGCCCACCACCATCTCGATCAGCGCGGTGTCCGATGTCAGCCGCGAAGCGATTTCGGACGGCCGGTTTTCCTCGAAGAAGCGCGGGGACAGCCGCAGCAGGTGGCCCTGCGTCTTTGTGCGGATGTCGGCCACCACTCGCTCGCCCAGCCACGATACGTAGTAGAAGCGGATGGCGGTCGCGATCGCCAGCACCGCGACGATCATCAGCAGGTAATGGAACGACGTCGCGAACGAGGTCGAGGCACCGCCGCCGAAGCCGCGATCGATCACCCGCTTGAAGCCATAGGGGATGGCGATGGTCGCGGCCGAGGTCGTCACCAGCGCCGCACAGGCGATGGCGATGCGGCCGGGATAGCGGGCGGCGTGATGCCAGACCATGCCCAGATCGCCCAGACGCCGGCGCTCGGCAGGCGCCGCGCCGTCGGGGAAAGCGGGATGGGCGGGCAGGGGCGAACGCGGGTCGGGATCGGCCATGCAGCGCCGCCTAGCAGCGCCATGACGCCGGCTCAACGCCGCGCAACCGCCATGATCCGCAGGCGATGTTGAACGTATCGGGTGAATGACGCGTTGCACAATGACAGGTTTGCGTTACCACCCGGAAACGAATCCAGGGTAAAGGATACCCGATGCTCTATAATGCCTATGAAATGCAGCGCTCGATGCTCGCCGGCGCTAGTGCAATGGCGAATTTTGGTGCCGGACTTTTGCAGAATCCGGCAAACCCATTCGCCTATATGGGCGGCGGCGCGATCGTCGGATCGGCGCTGGAGGTGTTCGCGCATGCCGCGGCGCCGCGCGGCAAGCCGGGGTTCGGACTGGACCACACCGTCGTCGATGGCCGCGACGTGCGCGTCACCGAAGAGATCGTGCTGCGCAAGCCGTTCGGCCAGCTGAAGCGCTTCCGCCGCGAAGGCGTCGACGGCGCGCCCAAGCTGCTGATCGTGGCGCCGATGTCGGGCCACTACGCCACGCTGCTGCGCGGCACGGTGGAGCGGATGCTGCGGGTCGCCGATGTCCACATCACCGACTGGCGCGATGCCAAGCTGGTGCCGCTGTCCGACGGGCGTTTCGACCTGGACGACTATGTCGACTATCTGGTCGAGTTCCTCGAGGCGATGGGCGCGGACGGCTCTGGCCGCGCGCACATGCTGGCGGTGTGCCAGCCTTCGGTCCCGGCCTATGCCACCGCCGCCCTGATGTCGGCGCGGGAACATCCGCTGCGACCGCTGACGCTCACCATGATGGGCGGCCCGGTCGACACGCGCGAGGCGCCGACCGCGGTCAACACGCTGGCGACGAAGCGCCCGCACGCGTGGTTCGAGCAGAACGTGATCGTCACCGTACCGATGACCTATCCGGGCGCGGGGCGTCAGGTCTATCCCGGTTTCCTGCAACTCGCCGGCTTCATGTCGATGAACCTCGGCAACCACATGATAAGCCATTGGGGCATGTTCAAACACCTGGTCCAGGGCGATGGCGAGGGTGCGTCGGCGACCAAGGACTTTTATGACGAGTATCGCTCGGTCTGCGACATGACCGCGGAGTTCTACCTCCAGACCATCGACGTCGTTTTCCAGACGCACGCGCTGCCCAAGGGCGAGTATATCCATCGCGGTCAGCGGATCGATCCGGGCGCGATCAAGGATATCGGCCTGCTGGCGATCGAGGGCGAGCGCGACGATATCTCGGGCCTGGGGCAGACCAAGGCGGCACTGACGCTGGCGACCGCGCTGCCCGACGAGAAGAAGCGGTATCTGATGGCCGACAGCGTCGGTCATTACGGCATCTTCAACGGCTCGAAATGGCGTAATCGCATCGCGCCCGTGGTGGAGCAGTGGATGGCCGCCAACGCGGGCTGATCCGAATACGCGAACGGCGCCGGCTCCCTCGGGAGAGCCGGCGCCGTTGCTTGGCTTGGTCGGGCCGGATGCCGTCAGGCGATGGTGCCGACCTTTGCGTGGCTGGACGACTCGTCGGCCGTGATCGTGCCACCGAACAGCATCTTCACGCGACCCGACACGGAGATGTCGGTTTCCCACAGCTCCGCCGAGCTGACGTCGAAGCGGAGCAGCGCCAGGTTCGGATCGTCCTTGCCGTCCGGGAACCAGGCTTCGATCTGCTTGTCCCAGAGCTTGTCGATCTGGGCGCGATCATTGTCCTGGCTGACCGTGCCGGCCAGGCAGGCGAAGAAGTCGTGCCCCTTGCCGACGAACTGCACCATCGCGTCGCCGCCCTTGGCCGCGCGGTTGTTCTTGCCGGCGAAGACGAACAGCGTGTTGGGCTGATCGTCGTCGAGCCGCGCCGTCATCGGTTCGGAATGCTGGCCATCGGTCAGGCCCAGCATGATGAACGGGCTTTCCTTCACCTTGTCCAGGAACTTGGCGGCGATTTCCTGCGGGCTGTCATGATCGGCCATGTACGTCTCTCCTGATAGGGTCGACGGGAGAACGATGCTGAGCCGGTGTTGGTTGCGGCCGGTATGGCGGCGGCCGCACAGGCTGCGACTTGAAGCCGATGGATAGTCGGGGCACAGCCGAAGGCGGCAGCATTCCCGCTGCCACACAGAAAGGTCGACTTATGTCGTTCGCCGATCTGTGCCTGTTCCTGGGCGTCCTCTTCGCCTTCGCGACCTTGGTCGTGAAGGTCGTCGAGGTCGCGCGCAAGGAATAGCACACGGGCGGGGCCTGGCCTGCAAGCTGGGCCCCAAACGTTTAGAGCCCCGACCGCTGCAACGATCGGGGCTCACAGAAAGGCGCTTATGTCATCGCCTGTCGATTACATAGCATTCCGGCTAGACGGTTTCAATCGGATCACAGCACCTCGAACAGCCCCGCAGCACCCATGCCGCCGCCAACGCACATGGTGACGACAACGTACTTCGCCCCGCGGCGCTTGCCTTCGATCAGCGCGTGGCCGGTCATCCGTGCGCCCGACATGCCATAGGGATGGCCGATGGAGATCGCGCCGCCGTTCACGTTCAGCAACTCGCCCGGAATGCCCAGCTTGTCGCGGCAATAGAGCACCTGCACCGCGAACGCCTCGTTCAGCTCCCACAGGCCGATATCGTCCATCTTCAGCCCGTTGCGCTCCAGCAGCTTGGGGATGGCGAAGACGGGACCGATACCCATCTCATCGGGCTCGGTGCCCGCCACCGCCATGCCGACATAGCGACCCAGCGGCGTCAGCCCGCGGCGCCCCGCCTCGTCCTCGCTCATCAGCACAGAGGCCGACGCGCCGTCCGACAGCTGCGAGGCATTGCCGGCGGTGATGGCGTAATCGGGGCCGAGCACCGGCTTCAGCGACGACAAACCCTCCAGCGTGGTATCGGCGCGGTTGCCCTCGTCCTTCGACAGGGTCACTTCCTTGTGGCTGACCTCCTTCGTCTCCTTGTCGACGATCGCCATCGTCGCGGCGACCGGCACGATCTCGTCGTCGAACTTGCCGGCGGCCTGCGCGGCGGCGGTGCGCTGCTGCGACTGGAGGCTGTACGCATCCATCTGCTCGCGCGTGATGCCATAGCGCTTCGCGACCACCTCGGCGGTCTGGAGCATCGGCATGTAGATGTCCTTGTGCATCGCGACCAGCTCGGGATCGGGCGCGACGTTCATCTTGGGCGTCTGGACCAGGCTGATGCTCTCGACGCCGCCGCCGATCGCGATGTCCATGCCGTCGACGATGATCTCCTTGGCCGCCGTTGCGATTGCCATCAGCCCGCTGGCGCACTGGCGGTCGAGCGACATGCCCGAGACCGTGGTCGGCAGGCCCGCGCGCAGCAGGGCGGTGCGGGCGATATTGCCGGCCTGATGCCCCTGCTGGAGCGCCGAGCCCCAGACCACGTCATCGACCTCGGCCCCGCCCAGACCCGCACGCTCCACCGCAGCCTTGATCGCGTGGCCGGCAAGGGTGGGGGAGGGCAGGTTGTTGAACGCGCCGCGATAGGCGCGGCCGATCGGGGTGCGTGCGGTGGAGACGATGACGGCAGAGCGCATGGCGGTGATGTCCTTTTGGAAAAACTAGATGAAGAACTGGCTGATCCACTCGGCGGCGAGCGCCGGCTTGTCCGATCCCTCGATCTCGACGGTGAACTCGGTGACCTGCTGGAACTGGCCGGGTCGCTTCTCGGTGATCGACAATGGCTTGAAATGGCCCCGGACGCGTGAGCCCGAACGCACGGGGGTCAGAAAGCGCAGTGCATTGCAGCCGTAATTGACGCCCATCCGAATGCCCGCGGGGCGCGGCACGTCGGACCGCTCCATCAGCATCGGCATCAGCGACAGCGTGAGGAAGCCGTGCGCGATCGTGCCACCAAACGGGGTCTGCGCGGCGGCGACCGGATCAACATGGATGAACTGGTGGTCGCCGGTCGCCGCGGCAAAGGCGTCGATCATCGCCTGATCGACCAGCACCCACTCCGACGCGAACGACTGGCCGATGATGGACGGCAGCTGTTCGATGGCGATCGTCGCCACGGCATTCCCCTCGACAGGCGTTTGGCGCTAAGCGCGTCGTCATCCTGTAGGCTCCCGCGGCCCCGTGTCGCAAGCCTTGCCGCACCGAAAGTTCGACGATGACCACAGCCGTAACGTCCGCCGCCCGTGAAACCATGGCAAAGCTGTACCGCGCGCCCGAACCCGATGTTCTAAAGCCGCTGCTGGACCGGGCCGCCACCAGCGCTGATTCGCGTGAGCGGATCATGGGGCATGCCGGTGGCCTGCTCGCCGATCTGCGCGCGGCGCAGGGGCGCGGCTGGGTGAACCAGTTCCTGCAGGAATACCGGCTGAACTCGTCGGAGGGGATCGCGCTGCTGTCGCTTGCCGAGGCGTTCCTGCGCGTGCCCGATCCCGAAACGGCCGACCTGCTGATCGCCGACAAGCTGGGCGATGCCGACTGGCGCGCCCATGCCGGCAAGTCGAACAGCAAGCTGGTCAACAGCGCGACCTGGGGTCTGGTCGTCGGCCGCGTGCTGGTCGGCGAGGGGCCGTCTGGTCCCTTGCGCCGCCTCATCAGCCGTGCAGGCGAGCCGTTCGTCCGCCAGGCGGTCGGCGCGGCGATGAAGATGATGGGCGAGATCTTCGTGATGGGCCGCACCATCGACGAGGCGATGCGCCGGATGAAAAAGCCGGAGAACAAGGGCTTCACCGCCAGCTTCGACATGCTGGGAGAGGCGGCGCGGACCTTTGCCGACGCCGACCGCTATTTTCAGGCCTATGTCGGCGCAATCGACGCGGTGGGCAGCGATCCGGCGGCAGGGCATTCGGTGTCGGTCAAGCTCTCTGCGCTCCACCCGCGCTACGAGGTGGCGCGGTGGAGCGAGTGCGTGCCGGCGCTGACCGGGATGCTCGAGGCACTGGCGGTGCAGGCAGCGGCCAAGGGCATCGCACTGACCGTCGATGCCGAGGAATCCGAGCGGCTGGAGATGAGCCTCGACATCATCGGCACCGTCGCCGCGCTGCCGTCGCTGAAGGGCTGGGACGGGTTCGGCATGGCGGTGCAGGCCTATGGCAAGCGCGCGCGACCGGTAGTCGCCTGGGCGAACGGCCTCGACCGGCTGATGAACGTTCGGTTGGTCAAGGGCGCCTACTGGGACAGCGAGATCAAGCGGACGCAGGTCGAGGGGCTAGCCGATTATCCGCTGTTCACGCGCAAGGCGGCGACCGACGTGTCGTATCTGGCGGTGGCCAAGGACATGCTGGCTGCGGATAATATCCGGCCCGCCTTCGCCAGCCATAACGCGCTGACCGTCGCCACCATCCTGGAATGGGCGGGCAACAACCGTGATTTCGAGTTCCAGCGGCTGCACGGCATGGGCGACGGGCTGTACGAGCGGCTGGTGCGCGAGAATGGCTATCACTGCCGCATCTATGCGCCGGTCGGGGGCCACCGCGACCTGCTCGCCTATCTGGTCCGGCGCCTGCTCGAGAATGGCGCGAACTCGTCGTTCGTCCACCAGCTCGCCGACGAGCGGTTGAGCGAGGCGGAGATCCTGGCCGATCCCGTTGCCAAGATTGCCGCGGTCGGCGGCGCGCGGCACCCCAGCATCCCGCTGCCCCGCGACCTGTTCGCGCCGGGGCATCGCAATTCGGCCGGCCTCGACCTCAGCGACGTGGCGGTGCTGGAGCGGACGGTGCAGGCGGTGAGCAGACCGGTGGCATCGGCGCCCGTTGCGGAAGGCAACGTCGCCGAAGCCGTCACCCGCGCCCATGCCGCCTTCCCGGACTGGCAGGTGACCCCGGTGGACGAGCGTGCCGCCTGTCTGGAGCGGCTCGCCGACCTGCTGGAGGAGCATCGCGACGAACTGATGGCGATCTGTGTGCAGGAGGCGCGGAAGACGATCGCCGACGCGATCGGCGAGGTGCGCGAGGCCGCGGATTTCTGCCGCTACTATGCCGGCGAGGCACGCGCGCGGCTACGCCCCGTCGAGCTGCCGGGGCCGACCGGCGAGCGCAACACGCTCCATATCGAGGGGCGGGGCGTGTGGGCGACGGTGGCGCCGTGGAACTTCCCGCTGGCGATCTTCCTCGGCCAGACCGCCGCGGCGCTGGTCGCGGGCAACACCGTGGTCGCCAAGCCCGCGCCGCAGACGCCGCGCATCGCCGCTCGCGCGGTCGAGCTGGCGCACCGGGCAGGCATCCCCGCCGACGCGCTGGTGCTGGTCCCCGGCGGACCAGAGGTGGGTGCGGCGCTGACGGCGGACGCCCGCGTGATGGGCGTCGCCTTCACCGGATCGACCGCCACCGCCAAGCGGATCGCGCGGACGCTGGTCGAGGATGACGACCGCCCGATCGTGCCGCTGATCGCGGAGACGGGCGGGATCAACGCGATGATCGTCGATTCGACCGCGCTGCCCGAGCAGGTGGTGGCCGACGTCATCGCCTCCTCGTTCCGCTCGGCGGGGCAGCGCTGCTCGGCGCTGCGGCTGCTGCTGGTGCAGGAGGATGTCGCCGATACGGTGATCGAGATGCTGCGCGGCGCGATGGACACGCTGCGGATCGGCGATCCCGGCAATCCGGCGACCGATGTCGGACCGGTGATCGACCGGGCGGCGTACGACCGGCTGATGGGTTACCGGGAGACGGTGCGCGACCGCTGGCTGAAGACGGTCGAGGTGCCGGCGGACGGCCTGTTCGTACCGCCGACGCTGATCCGGCTGGGCGCGATCGAGGAGCTGAACCAGGAGTGGTTCGGCCCCATCCTGCACGTCGCCACCTGGGAAGCGGGCAAGCTGTCGGAGACGATCGCGCGGGTCAATGCCAAGGGTTACGGCCTGACCATGGGCCTGCACAGCCGCATTGCCCGCGCGGCCGAAGTGGCGGAGGCAGAGGCGGCGGTCGGCAACCTCTATATCAACCGGTCGATGATCGGCGCGGTCGTCGGCTCGCAGCCGTTCGGCGGCGAGGGGCTGTCGGGCACGGGACCGAAGGCGGGCGGGCCGCACTACCTCTACCGCTTCTGCGCGGAGCGGGCGGTGTCGGTCGATACGACCTCTGCCGGCGGAAATGCGACGCTGCTGAGCCTGGACGAGGGCGGCATCTAAGATTCGTCCGCAACATCGTCATCACGACCTTCACGGCACCTTTGCAAACTCACGTCGTCATGCCGGGCTTGTCCCGGCATCCACCGAGCCGCACATACTCAAGTCGTTGTTCTTGCGGAACAGTGGATGCCGGGACGAGCCCGGCATGACGACGGGAGAAGTGCCTGCTGAAGGCTGACGGGATTGCCAGCCTGCGCCGGGGCGGCGGATCGCGCCCTACCGCAACTGCGCGCCGTTCTGGGTCCACGAAATCCGGATCCGCACCCAGGCACCGAGCAGCTTCTTGCCGCCCAGCCGCGGCGGCAGGATGCGGAACTGCCACGCCGCCTCGCGCATCGAGCGGCCAAGGCCCGAGCCGATCGGCGACTCGCCCAGCACGCGGCAGTCCTCGACCCGGTAATCCTCCGCCGTCTTGCAGGCGATCAGCGCCCAGCTGTCGGGCGGCGGCGCCGTTTTCAGATAGCCGCTGATCTCCGAAGAGCTCGGCTCACGCTGCCAGTCGGCGTCGTAGAGCCGCTGGCCACCTGGTCCGGCGCCGGGACCATAGGCGACAGCGCTGTCGCCGCGTGCGTCGGCGTCGCCATGACCCTCCTCGGCACTGCGGTCGCCCTTTGGTGCCCGCGCAAGGTCGAACGAATCGGACAGCATCGTCGGCCACACCGCCTTCTCGCTCGGCACCGGCGGGGTGCGGACGGGCGGCGGGGTCGAGGCGGCGGCGCTGCTGCTGGCGCTCCTGGTCGGGGCCCGGCGCGCGGTCGTCGCCTTGGCGGCGGCACGCGCCGCCGGACGCTCGGCATCGAGCGCGAAGGTGCTGAGCGGCGGCTCGTCCGGCTGTTTCGGCGTGCGGGTGCCCAGGTGGAACAGCAGCCACAGGAGGAGGAGCTGTACGCCCACGGCGAACGTGAACGACGTGGCGCGGCGCAGCGGCGACCCGGACTCGCGATAGGTGGAGGTCGCCATTGCGGCGCGTGCGTTACGCGGGCCAGCGCCCCCCGACAAGCGGGGGCGTGCCGCCTGTCGCCGAAGTCATGCTGGCCGTAGCGCGCTTCCCTCCTCGACATGGACCGGCTGCACCTGGGGGTAGGGCATGACCAGCGATCCGTCGGGCGCGGCGGTGAAGGTCGTCTGGGTCGGATAGGGGATCGCGATCCCCTCTGCGGCGAAGCGGCGGATCACGCCGACCATCACCCGGTCGCGGGTGGCGTGCGCAGTCGGCCAGTCGTCGCCGGGAATGTCGAACTGGAGGACGAAATCGAGTGACGAGGCGCCGAAGCTCTCGAAACTGGCACGGGCGAGCTTCGCCTTCTCCGCCTCGACGATCTCGCGCAGGATGGCGGGCACCCGCGCCAGCGTGTCGGGTGGCGTCTCGTACGCGACACCGATGGTCAGCGCGATGCGGACATGGTCGCGGTTCGAGGTGTTCTGGATCTCCTTGTCCAGCAGTTGCCGGTTCGAGATGACCCGCATCTCGCCGTTGAACGACCGGATGCGCGTCGATTTCAGCCCGATCGACTCGATCACGCCCGACGTTTGGTCATAGGAAACCTTGTCGCCGCGCCGGAACGGCCGGTCGAAGATGATCGCGAGCGCGGCGAACAGGTCGGCGAAGATGCCCTGCGCGGCCAGGCCGATGGCGATGCCGCCGACGCCGAGCCCTGCGACCAGGCCGGTGACGTTGACGCCCAGATTGTCGAGCACCACGACCAGCGCCACCGCGAACAGCGCGACGGTGACGAGCAGGCGGATCAGCCCCATCGCCGACAGCAGCGCCTCGCCCTGATAGCCGTCCGCGCTGGTGCGATGCTCGACCGCGCCCAGGATCAGCTCGCGCGCCCAGATCGCCGCCTGGAAGACCGAGGCGACGATCCACAGGAACTCGATCGTGCTGCTGACCGGACCCGGTGTGCCGGCGTAACCCTGCACCAGCTTGGCGGCGAGCATGACGATGAAGAAGCTGCCGGTCCGCGCCACCGCCTTGCCGAGGATGCGACCCCAGCCGGTGCCGGTGCGGTCGCGCGCGCACAGCCGCTTGCCGAGACCGCGCAGCCAGTGCAGCGCGACCACGATGATCGCGCCGATCGCGAACGCGACGACGATGCGCAGCCAGTTGCCCTGCAGCCACTCGATCGCGGACGACAGCAGGCCGGTATATTGGCTCTGGAAGCCAGCCGCGTCGAACAGCGGCTCGGCATTGGTGGTCTTCGCGGCCATGTCAGGCGGCCTTGGCCAGCGTGGCGGCGGGCGCGAGCCCTTCGAGGAAGGCGATCAGCCCGCGCTCCTCGCGGCTGAGATAGCGGGCGGAGCGGGGCAGGCGGATGCCACGCCGGAACGCGGCCTGCCCCTTCTTGGCCAGCGCGATCAGCGCGGGGTGGACATAACTCTTGCGCGCGATCGCGGGGGTGTTGCCCAGCTTCTCCACCACCGGCTCCAGGATCGCCTTCAGGCTCAGGTCCGCCTCTGCCTTGGCCAGCGCCTCGAACGCGGTGACGCTCGCCGCCCAGGTGCGAAAATGCTTGGCGGTGAACTCCGTACCGGTCGCGTCGCGGATATAGTCATTGACGTCGGACGAGGTGACCGGGTGCGCTTCGCCGGCCTTGTCGACCCAGGCGAACAGGTGCTGCTCGTCCAGGTCCTGCATCTGGCGGACGGTGCGCGCCAGCGAACGGTCGGAGACCTTCACGTCGCGCATCTTGCCCGACTTGCCCTTGTAGCGCAGCTTCAGCGTCTGGCCCTTCACCTGTCCGTGGCGCTTGCGCAGCGTGGTCGCGCCGAAACTCTCGTTGGCGGCGGCATAGGCTTCGTTGCCGACGCGGATATGTGCGCTGTCGAGCAGGCGGACGACCGCGGCGATCGCCCGCTCGCGGGTCAGGCCGCGGGCGGTCAGGTCCGCCTCCACCTTGCGGCGCAACTTGGGCAGACAGTGGCCGAAATCGGCGCACTTCTCGTACTTCGACGCCTCCTGTGCCTCGCGGAAGTCGGCGTGGTAGCGATACTGCTTGCGGCCCTTCTCGTCCCAGCCGACCGCCTGGATATGGCCGTTGGCGCGCGGGTTGAACCAGGCATCGCGGTACGCGGGGGGCAGGCCGATGCCGTTCAGCCGGTCGATCTCGTCGCGGTCGGTCACCCGCTCGCCGTCCGGGCGGTAATAGGCCCATTTTTCCCTGATCTTGCGGCGGGTTATCCCCGGTTTCGAATCATCGGAATAAACGATTCTGACTGCCATCGACGCTCCTCGCTTCGTCTCGGCCAATGCGCGGGCGGGCGCTTCGTTCCGGAACGGGGGACGGGGCACGGGGGTTCAGGCGCCTCAAGTCCCCCGACAGGAGTATCCTCATGCCTGACCTGCGCCCCGACCTCAGCAAAGCCCGAATCCTCATGCTCGCCGCCGACGGATTCGAGACGGTGGAACTGTTCGAGCCGAAAAAGGCGCTGGAAGCCGCCGGCGCGACCGTGACGCTCGCCTCGATCAAGGCCGACCCGATCCAGGGCATGGAGCAGGACCTGAACAAGGCGGAGATGGCGACGCCGGACCTGACGCTCGATCAGGTCGATACCGACGATTACGACGCGCTGGTCCTGCCGGGCGGCACCTGCAACCCCGACAAGCTGCGGCAGGAGGACCGCGCGGTCGAGATCGTCGCCGAGTTCATGGAGGACGACAAGATCGTCGCCGCGATCTGCCACGGCCCCTGGCTGCTCGCCGAGGCGGACGTGATCGATGGCCGGCGCCTGACCAGCTTCCCCTCGATCCGCACCGATCTGGAAAATGCCGGCGCCGAGGTGGTCGACGAGCAAGTGGTCGTCGACGGCAACCTCATCACCAGCCGCAAGCCCGACGACATTCCTGCGTTCAACCAGGCGATCATCGACGCATTGGTCGAGGAATTGGCCGAGGAGAACGCCTGAAGCCCGGTGGCGCGGAGCGGGTGTGCCGCGATGGAGCGCCCGCCCGCGTGTAGAGGCTTGACCGGACCGGCTCCGCTCGTCTCCAATCGGCGAGATGACCCGTTCCGTTTCCGAGACTGCCCGCCCGGCATCGGCCCGCTATCCGCTGCGGCAGGTGCCGGGCTTCGGCGGTGCCGCCGTGGGTGTGACGGTGGTGCTGTTGCTGTCGCGCTGGACGCCGGCCGAGGTCGCGTCGGTGATGGCGACCGCGGGCCTGCCGGGCGCGCCCGATCCGCTCGCCTTCGCCGTCACCGCCGGGATCGCGGCAGGCGTGGTGGTGTGGGCGGCACTCTACCTGATCTGGGGCCGCGGCGGCTGGGGCGACCGGCCATGGCGCCGCGAGGAGCGCCGGCGCCCGCTCTCCTACGCCGATCTCGGCCCGCCACCCCCACGCGAGCAGCCGCTGCCGAGTGATCTCGACCAGCCGCTCTCCGCCTTTGATCCCGAAGCGATCGCGTTCAACCAGCGGCGGCTGCGTTAGGTCACCCTCCTTCGTGTTCCCGCGCAGGCGGGAACCCAGTGTTCTTCAGCCCCGCATCCGTGGCTCCCAAGGCACTGGGCTCCCGCCTTCGCGGGAGCACAAGGCTTGCCCCGCCTCCCGCATCTGATACGCCTGTCGCCAGACAAGAATGTCACCGGGAGAGAGCATGCCAGACGCCGCCGCCGCGCCCCCCGGATCGCGCCCGCGCGCGTCGCGCTATGCCTGGTACGTGCTCGGCATCCTGTTCCTCGTCTATGTGCTGAACTTCGTCGACCGGCAGATCATCTCGATCCTGGCGGAGGACATCAAGCGCGACCTGGCGCTGCGCGACGAGGATCTGGGCTTCCTCTACGGCACGGCATTCGGTGTCTTCTACTCGCTGTTCGGCATCCCGCTCGGGCGGCTCGCCGACAATTGGCATCGCGGGCGGCTGATGGTGATGGGGCTGGCGCTGTGGTCGACGATGACCGCGCTGTCCGGCCTGTCGCGCACCGGTACGCACCTCGCGGCGGCACGGATCGGCGTGGGGATCGGCGAGGCGACGGCTAGCCCGGCGGCCTATTCGCTGATCTCCGACTGGTTTCCCAAGCACCTGCGCGCCACCGCGCTGTCGATATACTCGGCCGGCCTCTATGTCGGCGGCGGTGCGTCGCTGTTCATCGGCGGGCTGATCGTCCAGAACTGGAATCGCGCCTGGCCGGGCGGCGGACCGTTGGGGCTGGTCGGCTGGCAGGCGGCGTTCCTGGCGGTCGGCATTCCGGGCCTGCTGGTCGCGGCGTGGATCGCCACCCTGCGCGAGCCGCATCGCGGCGCGGTCGAGGGGCTGCCGCCGCCGCCGCGCCATCCGGCGCCGTTCCGCGCCTTCGCGGCCGAACTGGTCACGATCATCCCGCCCCTGACCCTGTGGGGCGCGGCGCAGGGCGGCGCGCGAGCGCTGGCGATCAATCTGATCGCCGCCGCCGTCACCGCCGGGGCGGTGACCGGGCTCGTCCTGCTCGGCGAGCCCTGGCCGCAATGGGTTGCGGTGGGGATCGGCGCCTATGCCGTATTCTCCTGGTCGTGCGCGCTGAAGCGGCGCGATCCCGCCACCTTCGCCCTGATCCTCGGCACGCCGGCATTCCTGTGCACCGTCGTCGCCTATGGGCTGAACGCGTTCATGGCCTATGCGGCGAGCTTCTGGGCGGCGCCCTACGCGCTCCGCGTGCTGGGTGCGCCGCCGGCGAGCGCCGGGCTGGCGATCGGCGCGATCGGCGCGGGCGCGGGGTTCCTGGGGGTGACGCTGGGCGGAATGGCCGCCGACCGGCTGCACCGGCGCAATCCGGCGGGGCGGCTGGCGGTGGTGATCTTCGGCGCGGTGGTGCCGGCTCCGTTCCTGGCGCTCGCGTTTACCGCGAACAGCACCAGCCTGCTCTATCCGATGCTGTTCCTGGCGCAGGTCACCGCGGCCTGTGCGCTCGGCGCGGCGGCGGCGACCACGCAGGATCTGGTGCTGCCACGCATGCGGGGCACGGCGACCGCGACCTTCTTCATCGGCACGACGCTTTTGGGGCTGGCACTCGGCCCCTATCTGGCGGGGCGGGTGTCGACGCTGAGCGGCAGCCTGTCGACCGGCATGCTGTCGCTCCTCCTCAGTGTGCCGATCACCCTGACCGCCGCCATCGCCGCCTATCGCCTGGTCCCCGCCGCCGAAGCCACGCGCGAGGCGCGGGCCGCGGCGGCAGGAGAGGAAGTCGGCTGACCTCAGGCCGGCTGGAACACGCCGCAGGCGATCCGCGCGCCGCTGTTGCCCGACGGGTCCGTCTTCAGGTCATCGGCGTTGGCGTGGACGACCATCGCGGCGCCGTCCGCATCGAGCAGTCCGGCCATCGTTGCGCCCGGAATGGTTACGCCGATCGTGCCGCGTCCGTCGGTGCCGACGATCAGGTTCGGCATGTCGCCGGCATGCGGCCCCTGCGGGTTCATCGTGCCGTGCTGGTGCGCGGTCGGGTTCCAGTGTCCGCCGGCGGTGGTGAAGTCGGGCGCGTCGCAGCGGCCGACCATGTGGACATGCGCCCCGTGCGTGCCGGGCGGCAGGCTGCGCGCGTCGAGGGTGAAGCGCAGGCCCCCCTCAACCTCGGTCGCCGTCGCGCGACCCGCATCGGCGTTGCTCGCAGTGCGCATCATCGCGGTCGCGGTGCGATAGCTCGCCGCACCCGCGTTCCGGTCCGTCCGGTCGGTCTGGCAGCCGGCCAGCATGGCCGCCGCTCCCAGCACGGTCACTCCCACGATCGTTTGCGTCCGCATGGTCTTTTCCCTTTCCCGTTTCGCTTTCGAGCGAACCAGCGGTCGCGCCGCCGGTTCCATCACCCCTCCAGCGGCCAGCGCGCGACCGGCTCGTAACTCGCGCCCGACCGGCCTAGATGGCTGCGATAGAGGATCAGGTGCGGCAAGGCGACCGGCGCGCTGCGCAGCGCCGCATGCCGCACCAGCCACGCCGCGATCGCCGGAGAGGAGCCGGCCGAGCGGGCCAGCCGGGCGACCGTGACGTGCGGCCTGTAGGCGCGCCGCTCCGGTGGCAGCCCGGCGCGCGCGCATGCCTGCTCAACGGAGGCATGCAGCCTCGCGAGCGGCTCGGCCGGCGACAGCCCGGCCCACAGCGTATCGACACGCCCGCGCTGGTCGAAGCTGCCGACCCCGGCAAGCGACACCATGGGCGCCGGCGCGTGGACCTGACCGAGCGCGGCGGCGAGATCCTCCGCCTGCGGCCGGTCGACCTCGCCGACGAAGCGCAGGGTGACGTGCAGCTGCTCGTCGTCCTGCCAACGCGCGCCGGGCACGTCGTCCATGACGTCGAACAGCATCTCCCGCAACGAGGGCGGCGGCCGCAAGGCAAGGAACAGGCGGATCATGCGTATGATTAACTAACAAAATTGTCATGTTGACGGTCCGGCCATGCCGGTTTCGCTTGAAACCTGCCGGGACGGGGCCGATATTGCAATCATCCGGTGGCCCGTGGCGGGCCGATGCCGGGATAAGGAGATTTTTCAGAGATGGCTAACTGGTCTGATCCTCGGCCAACCGCCGCGCCGTTCGGAACGACGCGCGCGCGGGCGGGTGACGCGGCCTACGACGCGGGTCTCCGCTCGTACATGCTGTCGGTCTACAACTACATGGCGTCGGGCGTGCTGCTGACCGGCATCGTCGCGCTGCTGTTCGCGGTCAGCGGCCAGGCGGAGGCGGTGTTCACCGGCCCCGGGATCCTGAAGTACGTCATCATGTTCGCGCCGCTCGGCATCGTGTTCGGCATGAGCTTCGGCCAGGGGCGCATGTCGACCTCGACCTTGCAGATGATGTTCTGGGGCTTCGCGGTCCTGATGGGCCTGTCGCTGTCGACGATCTTCCTGCAGTACAGCCCGATCGCGATCGCGCAGGCGTTCTTCGCGACCGCCGCCGGCTTCGCGGCGCTCAGCCTGTACGGCTACACGACGAAGAAGGACCTGTCGGCGTTCGGCACCTTTCTCATCATCGGCGTCGTCGGCCTGCTGGTCGCCAGCGTCATCAACATCTTCGTCCAGTCGGGTCCGCTGGGCATGCTCATCAGCGCCGTCGGCGTGCTGCTGTTCGCCGGTCTGACTGCCTACGACACGCAGCGCACGAAGAGCATGTATGCGCACGTCGCCGGCACCGACATGGAGGGCAAGGTCGTCGTGATGTCGGCGCTCAGCCTGTATCTCGACTTCATCAATATGTTCCTGTTCATCCTGCGCCTGTTCGGCTCCAGCCGCGACTAAGTTCGGGCTGACAGGATTTCTTCGGGGCTCGGCGGGCGACTGCCGGGCCCTTTTCTCTGTTCGGGTGTGACGTTCGATGACCTGTCGCCTGTCGGTCGAGGTCGACCTGGAATATGTCCTTCCCGCCGAGTGCGATATCCTGTTGCAGATCGAGGTGGCGGCGACGTCCGAGCAGCGGCTGGCGCAGAGCGCGCTGACCATCTGGTCCGACCATCCGATCGCCGCGGTGCCGGGGCAGGATGGGATCGGCCAGCGCAGCTGGGTGCGCGCCGCCGGTCTTTTCCAGGCACGCTATCGCGCCGAGGTCGCGGTGGACCGCGCGCCAGTGTCGCTCGCCGGCTTCGGTGCGACGCCACCGCGCGGCCTGCCGGGTGAGGTCGTCGCCTATCTGCTGCCCAGCCGCTACTGCCCGTCCGACCGGCTGGAGGGCTTCGTTCGCCGCCGCTTCGCCGGGCTTCAGGGCGGGGCGATGGCGGCGGCGCTGGCGGACTGGGTCGCCGCCGAGCTGACGTATGGCGCGACCGACACGAGCGGTACCACCACCGCGCTCGACACCTTCGCCAGCCGCACCGGCGTATGCCGCGACTATGCGCACCTGCTGGTCTCGCTGGCCCGGGCGGCGGAAATCCCCGCGCGTTGCGTCGCCGCCTATGCCCCCGGCGTCGATCCGCCCGACTTCCATGCCGTGGCCGAGCTGTGGCTGGATGGCGCGTGGCGGCTGGTCGATGCCACGGGCATGGCCGATGCGCGCGAGATCGCCGGCGTCGTGGTCGGCCGCGACGCCACCGACATCGCCTTCATGACCGTGTTCGGCACCGCGTTCCTCCAGCGCCAGCAGGTGCGGGTGACGCGACGGGGTTGAGCGATCCGCCGGAACGCGGGCGCGGGCTGGTCGTTCTATATCGGGAACGACTTCGAGAGGATTGATCCATGACCATCGACGATCGCGCGCTCGACAGCCTGTCGGTCGCCCCCGATGCCGACGACCAGCCCGCCGAGGGCAATGGTCGCGATCCCCGCGGCGATGCCGGGCAGGACAAGTCGATCACCAAGCGGCTCCAGAAGAACCCCGACAGCGTCGATGCCCGCCTCGACAATGGCCTGGACGAGAGCATGGACGGCAGCGACCCGGTTGCCATTTCCGATCCCTCGCGTGGCGAACCCGCACCGTCGTCCGGCTTCGACGAAGAGGCGGAGCGCCAGCGCGACGCCTGACCAACGATGTGGCGCTGCCGCATCACTGTGCCGGGATGATGCGGCGGGCCGCTCGGCTCGTCGCATCGCGTGTTGCGGTGCAACGGCTTTCATCGTTCCTTGCACCTGCCGGCTGGCCCGATCGTTAAGGGTGGTGTTAACCACCTTTCGCTAGGGTCACCCGGTTGGACATGCTGGGGCGGGGTGAACGCGATGGGTGCCAGGAGCAAGCCGGCCGAGGGAACGATGACCCTGGCCGAGATCAAGGAATTCGCGAGCTTCCCGGCCGCAACACAGCGCTACATCCGCCGCTCGCTCGATATCGGACTGGACCGCGACGATGCGATGGCTCGCTGGTCGCGCGACGTTGTCGAGGCGGCGAGCATCCGCGCCCAGGCTCGCCTCTACCGCGCCCTGCCGCAGCTGCGCGAACTGGTACCCGACGACAGCGGGCTGGACTCGGTCGAGCCGTTCCTGGCGCCGCTCGTCACCATCGTCGCCTTCGATCTGGGGCAGGGACGCTTGCCGAGCTTCTCGGCGGTGCGCTTCCTCTACGAACGGCTGATCGGCGCGGAGGTACGGCCATGGCTCCCCGCCGCCTTCTGCGCTGCCGCAGCGCTGCCGCATCTTCACCCGGAACTGCGCCGCAAGCTGCTCCAGTCGATCAGCGAGGCGGCAGCTACCGCCTCGGGCTGGTCGAACCGCCAGCCTGCCTTCTTCCCCTACTGGGTCGAGAAGGTCGAGCCAGGCCAGTGGCTGGCCAGCTGAGTCAGCGGCACGCGCGCCAGCCGGTCGCGCCGCGGCTCGCCTGGTCGAGGTGCAGATGGTCGCGGTGCGCGGCATTATAATCGGGCGACAGGGTGGTGGAGAACAGCCGGCACGCGCCGTCGCGCACCGTGCGCAGGAACCGGGCGTCGGCGCCCTGACCCTCGCGGCTCCAGTCGCCCACGATCGTCAGGCGGCGCCCGTCCGCCAGGCGAAAGCCGGCGATGTCGACCGCGTCGGCGGTGGCATGCTCGCTCCAGCTGCCCGCATCGCGGCCATAGAGGCGACGGCAGCTATAGCTGCCGAAATGCTCGATCGCGACGACCGGGCTGCCCAGGATCGTCCGTGCGGCGGGCTGCACCACCTCCCACTCCCACACCGCCAGTGCGGCGGCGACCGGGCAGGCGACGCCCAGGTCGGCTGGCGTAAAGCCGACCCGTCGCGGACCGCCGGAGGTGAAGCGCACGCCATCGGCATAACCGCACGTCTCTCCCCTTTGCCCGCGCGGCGGCAGCACGGTGTAGCGGACACCGGCGCGGTCGAGTGCGGCGCGGCAGGCCGGGAAGTCGTCGGTCAGCGCGGCGAGCTTTCGGCCCGTGAACAATCCGATCGGCTGGCCCAGGTCGAGCGGCGTCCAGGGCAGGTCCTGCGGCCGCCCCCGTATCGCTGCCCAACCGACGAACAGCAGGACGGCAAGCACGCCGGCGATCACCACCGTCCCCGCCACGCGACGCAGCGCGCGCAGCAGCGGCGCGCCGCTCACCCGCGTGCTTCCCGGTCGAGCGGCACCGATACGACCGGATAGCCGAGGTCGTCCGGGATGCAGAGATGCTCCACCCCGTCCACCACGGCGGTGAACGGCGTGATCGTCCGCACCGGATATGCCTCGGCGTCGGCCACCGCCTCGGCATGGCTGGCGAAGCGGGCGAGCCGTTCGAGGTTCCTCAGCGTCGGGAAGATCAGCGTCGCCCGCCCGGCCGCGGCCTCTGCGATCACCCCGGCGGCGGTGGTCCAGAGCAGTCGGACATTCTCGGTGTGATCCACCGAAGCGGCCGGGGCGTCCTCCGGCAGGCGCGCGAGGTAGAAGCGGGTGTCGAACACGCGGGTCAGCGGATGCGAGGGCAGCCACCGGGCAAAGGGAATCAGCAGGTCCGGTCGGATCGCGATACCGGCTCCGGCGAGCAGCGTCCCGAAATCGCCGCCGGTATGGAGCGCGGCGCGGATCGCCGCGAGCGTTGCGGGCGGGGGCAGGGGATCGAGCCCGATCGCCACGCCGGTCTCCTCCAGCGTCTCGCGGATCGCGGCGACACGGGCGGCCGTCTCGTCGTCGCCGCCGAGCGCGCGGTCGCCCGGATCGACCCGTCCGCCGGGAAACACCAGCGCGCCGCCGGCAAACGCAAGCGTGCGGGCCCGTTCCACCATCAGCATCTCGGGCGGTCCATCCACGCGATCGCGCAGGATCACGACGGTGGCGGCGGGGATCGGATCGGAAGGCGTCATCCGCCGCTCAACGCGCGATGGCGCAGGGTGATGCGGCGGGTGGAAAATCGCTGTCGAAGGTGGGTGGTGGAGCCGAGGGGAATCGAACCCCTGACCTCTGCAGTGCGATTGCAGCGCTCTCCCATCTGAGCTACGGCCCCGCACCTTCGATCCCCGGCACGGCCGGGAGCGACGCCCTTAGCGGGCCCTCTCCACCATTGCAATATGTTGTCCGCCGGACATGCGCGGCGGGGTGACGGTGCATCGCGACGAGGCGCCGTCGCCGGTCGGCACCAGCCGGAACATCGCACCCGACCACCCGTTTTTCCCAATGGACCCGAGCGTATCTGCAAAGGACGCGCCGGCGCCGCAGAGACAGGAGACGATCATGGGCTATGAGCGCTATCCGCGGGGTAATTACCAGGACGATTACACCACCAGTTCGGGCGCGCAGGACTATGGGCCGGATTATGGCACGGGCCGCGACTACACCTACTCCAGCGCGCGCGATTATGCCGCCGCCGGTCGCCTCGACGAGCATGACGGTCGGCAGGACCGCTACGGCCGGCGCGAATACGGCAACCAGCGCTACGCCCAGCGCGACCGCGTCGGCGGGCAGCAGGGCGGCTATGGTCGCCAGGATTACGGTCGCCAGGATACAGGCCGCTACGATCAGGGTCGGAGCGATTACGGCCGCCAGCAGCAGGGTGGCGGCTATGGCCGGCAGGATCGCTACGGCACCCAGGCGCGCTCCGGCGGCGAGTATCGCGGTTCCTACGCGTCGGACGGGCACCGGTTCGAGGATGTCGGCCGCTATGCCCATGCCGATGACGACAATTACCGTGGGCGTCAGCAGCAGCAGGGCCGCGGCGGCTATGGCCGTCAGCCACAGGGCTATGACTATGAGGATCGCGGCTTCTTCCAGCGCGCGGGCGACGAGGTCCGCTCCTGGTTCGGCGACGACGATGCCGAGCGCCGGCGCGAGGCGGATGCACGCTACGACGAGCGCTACTATGCCGGCGGCCAGCACGACCAGGACTATCACGGCTGGCGCTCCGGCCAGATCGCCGCGCTCGACCGCGACTATGACGAGTATCGCCAGGAGAACCGCTCGCGGTTCGAGCAGGAATTCTCGACCTGGCGGACCGGTCGGCAGGGCCAGCGCGACCTGCTGAAGAAGGTGACCGAGCATCAGGAGGTGGTCGGCTCCGACGGCGCGCATGTCGGCACGGTCGACAAGGTGCGCGGCGACCGCATCCTGCTGACCAAGAACGATGCCGATGCCGGTGGCCAGCACCACTCGATCCCGTCGCGCTGGATCACCTCGGTCGACGACAAGGTGACGCTGTCCAAGTCGGCGGACGAGGCCAAGCAGGCATGGCGCGACGAGGATCGCCAGTCGGCGATGTTCGGCTATGGCGACAATAGTCGCTCGGGCGGGTCGAACGACCGTCCCGACGACGGCAAGACGAACCTGAACCGGAGCTTCTCCGGCACCTACTGATCCCCCACGATCGCTAGGGGAAGGGCCCGGTCGCCGATCAGGTGGCCGGGCCTTTTCGTGTCGGCGTCAGATCGCGCCGGAGAAGGTGTCGCACTGGGCGGGATCGCCGCTCTCCATGCCGCGCCGCAGCCACGCCATGCGCTGCGCCGAGGTGCCGTGGGTGAAGCTGTCGGGCATCACGCGACCAGAGGATTCGCGCTGGAGCGTGTCGTCGCCGATCGCCTGCGCGGCGGTCATGCCCTCCTCGACGTCACCCGGCTCGAGCCGGTCGCGATTGGCCGCCGCCCAGACGCCGGCATAGCAGTCCGCCTGCAGCTCCAGCCGAACCGAGGCGGCGTTGCCCTCCCGCTCAGACGACGAACGCTGGACGCGCTGCACCTGGTCGGACGTACCGAGCAGGTTCTGGATGTGGTGGCCGAACTCGTGCGCGATCACGTAGTCCTGCGCGAAGTCGCCCTTGGCGCCGAAACGGTTGGCCAGCTCGTTGAAGAAGCTGGTGTCGAGATAGATGCCCTGATCGGTTGGGCAATAGAACGGCCCCATCGCCGCCTGCGCCGCGCCGCAGCCCGACCGGCCCGAACCGCCATAGAATTGCAGCGATGGTGCCTGGAAGCGCTGGCCGGACTGGGCGAAGATCGCCGCCCAGGTCTTCTGCGCCGAGCTGAACGCGTTGCAGGCGGCGCGGCTCTCGGCATCGACGGTGCATGCCTGCTGGGCGGCGGTGCCGCCCTGGCCGGCGGGGGCGGAGCGGGTGACCTGCGTCGACGGCGACCCGCCGCCACCGATCAGCGAGCCGAGATTGCCCAGCCCGCCGAACACCGCCATCAGCAGCAGCACGACGACGATCCCGCCGCAGCCGAAGCGGCTGCCAATCAGCGGCAGCAGCCCGAACAACAGCCCGCCGCCCCCGCCGCCGCCAAAGCCGCCACCCTGTCCGCGCTGGTCGCCGACATTGATGTTCGGATCGAAATCGTCGAGCCGCATGACCGATCGCCCCTCTTCGTTGCGCAGGTGAAATGCGCGAAACTGCTGCGAAGGTCCACGGTTGATCGCCGGTCGTCTTGGCCGCATGGGCAGGCGGGATAGGGAGAATGGCATGTTCCTGACTGGCAAGACCGCAGTCGTCACCGGCTCCACCTCCGGCATCGGGCTGGCGATCGCCCGCGCCTTCGCGGCCGAGGGGGCAAGCGTCGTCCTGAACGGCTTCGGCGAGGCGGACGCGATCGAGGCGGCGCGCGCGGAGCTGGCGGCCGCCAGCGGCGCGGTCGCGCTCCACGACCCGGCCGACATGACCCGGCCCGAGCAGATCGCTGCGATGGTCGAGCGCGCGGTGGCAGAGACGGGCGGGTGCGACATCGTCGTCGCCAATGCCGGCATCCAGCACGTCGCGCCGGTCGCCGACTTCCCGCCCGACAAGTGGGACGCGATCATCGCGATCAACCTGTCGAGCGTCTTTCACCTGATGCGCGCGGCGATCCCGGCGATGAAGGCGAAGGGGTGGGGCCGGATCATCTCCACCGCCTCCGCCCACTCGCTCGTCGCCAGCCCCAACAAGGCGGCCTATGTCGCCGCCAAGCACGGCGTCGCCGGGCTGACCAAGGCGGTGGCGCTGGAGCTTGCGCAGGCGAAGATCACCGCCAACTGCATCTCGCCCGGCTATGTCTGGACACCGCTGGTCGAGAACCAGATCCCCGACACGATGAAGGCGCGTGGACTGACCCGCGAGCAGGTGATGAACGACGTGCTCCTCGCCGCCCAGCCGACCAAGGAGTTCGTGACGCCCGAGCAGGTCGCCGCGCTGGCGCTGTTCCTGTGCCGCGACGAGGCGGCGCAGATCACTGGCGCGAACCTGTCGATGGATGGCGGCTGGACCGCGGCCTGAGGGCGATGGACGCGCGAGACACGTCAGTCGGGACGAGCCGGCATGACGAGAGAAGCTCCCCTTGACCTAGAGCCATCTGCGATCACGACTGCGCACCCCTCCCCTTCAGGGGAGGGGCCGGGGGTGGGGCGTATCCGCAGGCGCGCCGCCCGGGGAAGCGCCCCACCCCAACCCCTCCCCTGAAGGGGAGGGGCTTGATGCGTGCGGTCCTGATCGCATTTGCCTCTAACGGCAGACTACCGACCCCGCGGCACCAGTGCCGGGATCGCGCGTGCCGCATCGGCCGGGTCGATGTCGGGCCGGGCACCCGCCGGGATCACGTCCTCCCCCCGCGCCGCGCGGGCGGCGCGGCCGATCGCCTCGACCAGCCGGGGATAGATGCCGCAGCGGCACAGGTTGGTGATGGCGGCGCGGATCGCGTCCTCGTCCGGGTCGGCGTTGCGGCGGAGCAGCGCCTGCGCGGCCATGACGATGCCGGGGATGCAGAAGCCGCACTGGACGACATTGTCGGCGAGCAGCGCCAGTTGCAGAGGATGCGCCCGCTCACGCGAGAGGCCCTCGATCGTGGTGACGTAGGTGCCCTCCGCCTCGGCGATCGTCATCCGGCACGACCGGACCGCGCGCCCGTCGACGTCGACGGTGCAGGCGCCGCAATGCCCGGTGCCGCAGCCATATTTGGTGCCGGTCAGGTTCGACGCGTCGCGCAGCGCCCACAGCAGCGGCGTTTCGGGATCGAGCAGATATTCGACCGACTGGTTGTTGACGGTGAAGCGGGTCATCGGCGGCAGCTTGTAGGCGAAGGAGCGGGGAGAGGAAACGGGCCGTTTCGTTCCGCCGCCTTGTCACCCTGCCGGGCGGTCGCGACATTCGCCGCATGACACTTCCTGCCCTGTTCGTGCCGCATGGCGGCGGCCCCTGCTTTTTCATGGATCCGGCCGGCGGACCGCCCGAGCCGATGTGGCGGCCGATGCAGGCCTATCTGGCGGGGCTGATCGACAGCCTGCCGGAGCGGCCGCGCGCGATCCTGATCGTGTCGGGGCATTGGGAGACATCGGTGCCGACCGTGCAGACCGGCGACCGACCGGGGCTGTTGTTCGACTATTACGGCTTCCCCGAGCACACCTATCACCTGCGCTGGGATGCGCCCGGCGCCCCCGCCGTGGCGCGGCGTGCGGCGACGCTGCTCCGCGCGGCCGGACACGAGATCGCCGAGGACGCCAGCCGCGACTGGGATCACGGCGTGTTCGTACCGATGAAGGTCGCGGTGCCGGACGCCGACATCCCCGTCGCGCAGCTGTCGCTAAGGGCCGATCTCGACCCGGCGGCGCATATCGCGATCGGCCGCGCATTGGCACCGCTCCGCGACGAGGGCGTGCTGATCGTCGGATCGGGGATGAGCTTCCACAATCTGCGTGCCCGTGGCCCGGCGGTCACGCCGGTCGCGGCGCAGTGGGATGCGGCGCTGACCGCGGCGGTCACCGATCCCGATCCAGCCCGGCGCACGGCGCGCGTGGCGGGGTGGGAGACGCTGCCCCACGCCCGCTTCGCCCATCCCGAGGCGGAGCATCTGCTGCCGCTGATGGTCGCGCTCGGCGCCGGCGGCGATGGTCCGGCGGTCTGCGACTATCGCGACACGGTGCTCGGCTGGGTCGTCTCGGGTTATCGCTTCGGCTAGTCAGTTCCGCCAGCCGGTGTCCCGCTTGTCGACCAGCCGCACCATCGCGGCGAAGTCGGCGGCACCCGGGCCGCCCGGCACCTGCGCCAGGTGCAGGTCGCGCTGATGGACGGCGACCACCTCATCCGCGACCTCCAGCGGGCGACCGCCCATCGACAGGGTGGCGAGCTGGATCTCGCAGGCGCGCTGGAGCGACCAGTGCTTGATGAACGCCTCCGGCAGGGTACGCCCCATCACCAGGATGCCGTGGTTGCGCAGCAGCATGACACGCCTGTCGCCCAGATGGGCGAGCAGCCGCTCGCCCTCCTCGTCGCGCACCGTCACGCCCTCGAAATCGTGATAGGCGATCTGCCCGGCGAAGTTGCAGGCATAGAAGTTGATGGGGCGCAGCCCACCTTCCAGCGAACTCACCGCCATGCCGGCGGTCGTGTGGGTGTGCATGATGCAGTGCGCGTCGGGCAGGTGGCGATGGAACAGCGCGTGCTGCACGAATCCGGCGCGGTTCACCGGATAGGGACTATCGTCCAGCTTGTTGCCGTCGATATCGATCTTCACCAGGCTCGACGCCGTCACCTCGGAAAAGTGCAGCCCGAACGGATTGATGAGGAACGCGCCCTCGTCGCCCGGTACCTTCAGCGTGATGTGGTTGTAGATCATCTCGGACCAGCCGAGCATGTCGAACACGCGGTAGCAGGCGGCGAGCTGCTGGCGCGCCTCCCACTCGGCTTCGGCGACCTGCGGGCGGATCGGGACGGCAGTGGCCATCGGGGCTGTCCTCTCTGCTATTTTGCGGTTTCATCGCACGGCCGGGCTGGCATTGCCAGCCCGGTGCCGGGCCGCCATACCCTGGCACCGCAGCAACAGGATTATTCGCGTGGCCCTGAACGTAAGTCCCAATCCCCCCGCCGAGGACCAGGCCAGCGGCGATGCCGCACATGGCTATGACGCGCCCGACCTGCGCATCTTCGTGTTCGCGCTGTTCTTCATCTTCGGCGGCATAACCAGCCTGAACGACATCATCATCCCCAAGCTGAAGGAGCTGTTCACGCTCGACCATGCGACGGCGATGCTGGTGCAGACCGCGTTCTTCCTCGCCTATGCCTTGTTCTCGATCCCCGCCGCGGCGATCGTGCGGCGCTTCGGCTATATGCGGACCGCCTCGATCGGGCTGGTGACGATGACGGCGGGGTGCCTGCTGTTCATTCCGGCCTCGAGCAACGCGGTGTTCGGGCTGTTCCTGCTCGCGCTGTTCGTGCTGGGGGCGGGGATCACCATTGTGCAGGTGGTCGCGAATCCGCTGATCTCGCTGCTGGGCAAGCCGCAGACGGCGGCCGGGCGGCTGACCTTCGCGCAGGCGTTCAACTCGCTGGGCACGACGCTGTTTCCGCTCGCGGGATCGGCGCTGATCCTGGGCGGGCTGGCGAACGTCAGCGCGGCGACGCTGACCGGTGCGGCGCTCGATGCGTACCGGGTCGAATCGTCGCGGGCGATCGTCCACGCCTATCTGGGCCTCGCCGTCGCGCTGCTGGTGATCGCGGCGGTGGTGTGGACGCGGCGCAACCGGCTGAACGAGGAGCAGGATCATCAGGGCGGCATGTTCCACGCCTTCACCCTGCTGTCGCGCCCGCGCTTCGCGATGGGGGCAGCGTGCATCTTCCTCTATGTCGGGGCAGAGGTCGCGGTCGGGTCGCTGATCGTCAACTACCTGATGCAGCCGGGCGTATTGGGGCTGACCGACAAGGCGGCGGGCGACCATGTCCCCTTCTACTGGGGCGGCGCGCTGGTCGGCCGGTTCATCGGCGCTTACGTGCTGACGCGGGTGTCGCCGGGAAAGGTGCTGGCGACCGTGGCGACGGGCGCGATCGCGCTGATCCTGATCTCTGCCAACACGACCGGCGCCGTGTCGGGCTGGTCGCTGCTGGCGATCGGGCTGGTCAACTCGATCATGTTCCCCACCATCTTCAGCCTGGCGAGCGAGGGGCTGGGCAAGCGCGCGGCCGAAGGATCGGGCGTGATCGCCACCGCGATCGTCGGCGGGGCGATCATCCCGCCGCTGACCGGCCTGCTGGCCGACAGCAGCGGCTCGCTCCACTTCGCGCTGGTGCTGCCGGCGCTGTGTTACGCGCTGATCCTGGGATACGGGCTGTATGCGCGGCGGCCGATGGCGGGGTGACGATCATCGGCTGACACCGTCCCCCACCGTCATCCCCGCGAAGGCGGGGATCCATAAACGCTGACGTTTATGACTCGAGTCGCGACGTCAGCGTGTCTGGATCCCCGCCTGCGCGGGGATGACGAAAAAGGGGGGCGAAGGTACTCGGCTTCAGAACGCCGCGATCCCCGTGATCGCCCGCCCGAGGATCAGCGCGTGGACGTCGTGCGCGCCCTCATAGGTGTTGACCGTCTCCAGGTTCATCAGGTGGCGCATGACATGGTACTCGCCTGAGATACCGTTGCCGCCGTGCATGTCGCGGGCGGTGCGGGCGATATCGAGCGCCTTGCCGACATTGTTGCGCTTGACCAGGCTGACCATCTCCGGTGCGAAGCGGCCCTCGTCCATCAGCCGCCCGACCCGCAGCGAAGCCTGCAGGCCCAGCGCGATCTCTGTCTCCATGTCGGCCAGCTTCTTCTGGTAGAGCTGGCGCCCGGCGAGCGGGGTGCCGAACTGCTTGCGATCGAGCCCGTACTGCCGCGCTGCGTGAAAGCAGAATTCCGCCGCACCCAGTGCACCCCATGAGATGCCGTAGCGCGCGCGGTTCAGGCAGCCGAACGGCCCCTTAAGCCCCTCGACATCCGGCAGCAGTGCATCCTCGCCCACCGCGACCTCGTCCATCATTATCATGCCGGTGATCGAGGCGCGCAAGGACAGCTTGCCCTCGATCTTCGGCGTCTCCAGCCCCTTCATCCCCTTGGTCAGGACAAAGCCGCGGATCGCGCCGCCATGTGCATCCGACTTGGCCCAGACGACGAACACGTCGGCGATCGGCGCGTTCGAGATCCAGGTCTTGGCGCCCGACAGGACATAGCCGCCCTCGACCTTGCGCGCCCGCGTCGTCATCCCGCCGGGGTCCGAGCCGGCATCGGGTTCGGTCAGGCCGAAGCAGCCGATCAATTCGCCCGAGGCCAGGCCGGGCAGAAAGGCGCGCTTCTGCTCCTCCGAGCCATAGGCGTAGATCGGGTACATGACGAGGCTCGACTGGACGCTCATCATCGATCGATAGCCGCTGTCGATCCGCTCCACCTCGCGCGCGACCAGCCCATAGGCGACGTAGCTGGCGCCGACGCCGCCATATTCCTCCGGCACCGTGGGGCCGAGCAGCCCCAGTTCGCCCATCTCGCGAAAGATCGCCGGGTCGGTATGCTCGTGCTGGAACGCGTCGACGATCCGCGGCGCCAGCCGGTCGTCGGCATAGGCGCGCGCGGCGTCGCGGATCATCCGCTCGTCCTCGGTCAGCTGCTCGTCGAGCAGGAACGGGTCCGCCCAGTCGAATCTGCCCATGCCCGCCATCACGCTCTCCTTGTCCCGGTCACCGGTACGAGCGCGGGCAGGCCGGGGCAAGCCGCGGCTACGCCGCCTCGATCGTCAGCGCGGACAATGCGATGCGGCGACGCGTACCGGACTGCTCGACCCGGTCCACGCGCAATTCGCCGACCAGCGCGTGCGGCAGCGCGAGGCGCGCCGAGGAGAGGCCGGCAAGCCAGTGCGACAGCGCTGGCCCGTGCGGTGCGGAGAGGACGAGCCGGTGGCGGGCACCGACGAAGGTGGCGCTGGACCAGTCGGCCGCCTCGCTCGACTCGGCACTGGCGCGGCAGCCCGCCGCCGCCGCATCGGCGAGCAGCGCGCGGACCAGCGGTGCAGAAGGGTCGCGCCCCCGGCGGCTCATGCCCGGTGCTCCGCCATGAACGCCTCGACCCGCGCGACCATCGCCGGGCCGGGCTGGCGCCCCCGCCGCATGTCGTGGATCAGCCGCGGATCGTTCACCGCCCGCCGGCCGAAGCGCGTCGCGGACGTGCCCGTGACGGCCCGATAATGTTCGATCCTGCCCAACAGCGTCATGGCACCTGCCTCCGATTCCCGAATCACGTTCCTGATCTGTTCTTCAATCTCCAACTTGTCTAGGAAAATTTCCTAGGCTATCGATCCGTCATGGCGACAGTCGATCCCCGCTCCGCGCTGGCGGCCCTGGCGGAAGGGCAGGGCGTCAGCCTGTCCGCCCTGTCGCGGATGCTGGGGCGGAACGTCGCCTATCTTCAGCAATATGTCCGGCGGGGCACGCCGCGACGCCTCGAGGACGAGGATCGACAGCGGCTGGCGGCGTTCTTCGGCGTGGGCGAGGAGGCGCTCGGCGGGCCAGGAGGCGCTGCGGCGGCGTGGCGCGTGCCGCGGCTGGACGTGGCGGTATCGGCGGGACCGGGCGCGCTGGTCGATGCGGAGACGGTGCTGGGCAGCGACCTGATCGATCCGGCACTCGCGCGGCGGCTGGGGCTGGCCCAGGGGCAGGCGGCGATCCTCAGGGTGCGCGGCACCTCGATGGCGCCGGGGCTGGTCGACGGCGATCAGATCCTGATCGACACGTCGGCGCGGACGCCCGGTTCACGCGGAGCGGCGTTCGTCATCCGGATCGGCGAGGTGCTGATGGTGAAGCGGGTCCGCGCGACCGCGAACGGGCTGGTCGCGACGAGCGACAATCCGCAGGCGCCACCGGTGCCCGACGGCGAGATCGCGGTGATCGGCCGCGTCGTGTGGCAGATGCGCGCGGTAGCCTAGTTTGGCCCCCGACGCCCGCGATCGCGCAGCCAGACCAGTACGGAGGCGCCGATGCCGGCCGCCAGCCCGATCAGGAAGCCGGGCGTCGCCTCTCCGAAGCCGAAGCCGATCGCTGCGCCGAGCAGCGCGCCCAGCGCGATCAGGGCGCCGCCCGCGGCGGTCGGCGGGGTGGGGTTCGAAGGGCTGGCCATGCGCGCGTCCTGCCATGCCCGCGTCCATTGCGCCAGTCGGTCGCGCGGGCGCCACGAACGGGGTGTCGCGGCGCATCCGGTGCCGCTAGAGAGCGGGCATGTCGAGCCGCGGTCGGCGGGCGGGCCGGTTGGCGGCCGGCGCCAGCATCATCCTTGTCGCGTGGGCGCCGGCCGTCGCCGGGGCGCAGGCGCCCGTGGCCTCGGCTGGCGTTCCGCTCGACCCCGATGCGCCGCTGGCGCCGCTACCGGGCATCGGCGTCGACTGGCCCGACCTGTCCGCTGCGCCGACCGACGACGCGACCGCCGCCACGGCCGGCACCGACGTGGTCGCAGAGCGACGCTATGGCTGGCGGATCGACGGGATCGATCCCGTGGCGACGCCGCTGTTGCGCCAGCGCTTTGCCGATAACTCGACGCTGAACGCCAATGACGGCGCGCCCGCCAACGCCGCGCAACTCGACCGGCGCGCGCGTGAGGATGCGGAGCTGCTGACGACGCTGCTCCGCTCGGCCGGCTATTACGACGCCCAGGTCGCGACCCGGATCGACCCGCCCGCCGCCGCGACCGGACGGACCCAGGTCGTGCTGGAGGCGACGCCGGGCGGGCTGTACCACCTGACCGACGTGACGCTGAGCGGCGTCGCGGCGGCCGGCGCGCAGACCCCCGATCTGACCCGCGCATTCGGCGTGACCGCGGGCGATCCGGTCGACGCCGACGCGATCGTCGCCGGCACCGGCGCGCTGGCAACGACGGCGGGGCGCAACGGTTTTCCCTTCGCCCAGGTCGGCGAGCCCGAGGTGGTGGTCGACCGTGCCGCGAAGACGGCGACGCTGGCGCTGGCGGTCGCGCCCGGCGCGCAGAAGCGCTTCGGCGACATCGTCGCGCTGCCCGGCAACCGCGTGTTCGGGCCCGATCACGTTGCCGAGATCGCCCGCTTCAACCGCGGCGATCGGTTCGACCAGGCGAGGGTCGACGATCTGCGCCGCGCGCTGATCCAGACCGGGCTGGTCTCCTCGGTCGAGCTGAAGCCGGTCGACGGACGGGTGCCGGGCACCGTCGACATGGCGGTAAAGCTCGATCCCGCCCCGCCGCACACCGTCGCCGGGGAGGCGGGCTATGGCACCGGCGAGGGCGCGCGACTGGAACTGAGCTGGACCCACCGGAACCTGTTTCCGCCCGAAGGCGCGCTGACGATCCGCAGCGTGCTCGGTACGCAGGAGCAGCTGTCGTCCCTCGTCTATCGTCGCAACAATTTCCATGGGCGCGACCGGGTGCTGACCTTCCAGGTCGCCGCCGCCCACCAGAATCGCGATGCCTACGATGCCAAGACCTACTCCCTGTCGGGCACGCTCGAGCGGCAGACCAACATCTTCTTCCAAAAGACCTGGACCTGGTCGCTGGGTGCCGAGCTGCTGGCGTCGGACGAGCGCGACGTCATCGTGTCGACCGGTGCGCCGCGGCGGCGGACCTTCCTGATCGGCGCGCTGCCGACCAGCCTGATCTATGACGGTACCGACGATCTGCTGAACCCGACTCGCGGGTTCCGGCTGGGGGGACGGTTCAGTCCCGAGCTGTCGTTGCAGGGCACCGCCTTCGGCTATGCCCGCGTGCAGTTCGACGGCAGCATTTACCGCACCGTTTCGCCGGGCGTGGTACTGGCGGCGCGGACCCGACTGGGTACCATCGCCGGCGCGCCGCGCGACGCGGTGGCGCCGTCGCGGCGCTTCTATGCCGGGGGCGGCGCGTCGGTACGCGGCTATGGCTATCAGTCGATCGGTCCGCGCGATCCCAACAACGATCCGATCGGCGGGCGCAGCCTGACCGAGTTCGCGGTCGAGGCGCGGGTGAAGCTGTTCGGATCGTTCGGGCTGGTGCCGTTCCTCGACGCGGGCAACATCTACACGAGCGCGCTGCCGCAGTTCGACGGGCTGCGCTTCGGCACCGGGCTGGGCATTCGCTACTACTCCAACTTCGGCCCGATCCGCCTGGATGTCGGCACGCCGATCAACCCGCAACGGGGTGACTCGCGGCTGGCGGTCTATGTCTCGCTGGGGCAGGCGTTCTGATGCGGCGCTGGTGGCGCCTGCTCGCCGGCGTGCTGCTGGTGCTGGTGGCGATCGTCGCGGGCGCGCTGGTCGCGGTCGATACGCAGTGGGGGCACCGGCTGGTGGCCGAGCGGATCGGCGCGATCCGGACCGCCAACGGCCTGCGCTTCGCGGTCGGGCGGATCGACGGCTCGCTCTACTCGCGGGCGCGGCTGGTCGACGTGACCGTGTATGATCTGGACGGCGCGGTCTTTACCGCGCCGCAGGTGACGCTCGACTGGCAGCCTTGGCGCTGGCTGTCCAACCAGCTGGCGATCGACGAACTGACGATGCCGGTCGCCCGGCTGGCGCGCATGCCGCGCACCCGGCCGGGCAGCGGGCGCGGGCCGGTGCTGCCCGACTTCGACATCCATATCGGCCGGCTGTCGGTCGACCGGCTGGAGCTGGCCGCGCCCGTTGCCGGTCGGGCGCGGGTCGCACGCATCCGGGGCGCTGCCGATATCCGCTCTGGCCGGGCGATGGTTCGGCTGGGTGCGCTGGTCGAGGGTAGTGACCGGCTTGCCCTGTCGCTGGACGCCGAACCCGATCGCGACCGGTTCGACCTGGATATCCGCGCACAGGGAAGCCGCGACGGCGTGCTGGCGCGGCTGGCGGGCGGACGCGGTCCGGTCACGCTGGCGGTGGCCGGCGACGGGCGCTGGGCTGAGTGGCGGGGCAGCGCACGGGGCACGATCGCGGGCACCCCGATCGTCGACCTCGCGCTCGCCGCGCGGGAGGGGCGCTACGGCCTGTCGGGCATGATAGCACCCTCGGCCCTGCTGACCGGCAAGGGCCAGCGACTGACCGCGCCGCGCGTGCGGGTGACGGGAGAGGCCAGCTTCGCCAACCGGCGGCTGGACGGCCGCATCGGCCTGCGTTCGGCGGCGATGGCGGTGGACGCGACCGGAGAGGTCGACCTCGCCACCAGCCATTACCGCAATGTCCGCATCGCCGCGAGCCTGCTGCGGCCCGCCGCGCTCTTCCCCAATATGAGCGGGCGCGCGATCACCCTGCGCGCGATCCTCGACGGGCCGTTCGCCACCGCCACCTATGACTATCGGATCGCCGCCGACCGGCTGGCGTTCGACGATACGGGGTTCGAGCGCGCCCGCGCCGCCGGCAGGGGGCGGCTGTCGGGCTGGCCGGCCAAGCTGCCGGTGCGGATCACCGCCGCGCGCGTGACCGGTGTCGGGCAGGTGGCGGGCGGCATCCTCAACAACCTCTCGGTCGACGGCGTCCTCACCATCGCGCCGCCGACCGTGACGGGCAGCGGGCTGGTGCTGCGATCGGACAAGCTGCGCGGGACCATCGCCCTACTGCTCGACCTGCGTACCGGCGAATACCGGGTGGGGCTGGGCGGCCGGCTGGGCCGCTATCTGATCCCCGGCATCGGCATCGTCGACATCGACTCGACGCTTCAGGTAGTGCCCGGCCCCGGCGGGCACGGCACGCGCGTTGTCGGGCGGGGAACGGCGGTGGTGCGGCGGCTCGACAATGCCTTCTTCCGCTCGCTGACAGGCGGCCTGCCGCGGATCACGACCGAACTGGAGCGGGGGAGCGACGGTGTCCTCTACTTTCGGGGCGCGACGCTCAATTCGCCAGCGCTGACGCTGACGGGCAACGGATATCGTCGGCGTGACGGCAGCGTCCATTTCGAGGGCACCGGACGGCAGGCGACCTATGGCCCGGTCACGCTGGTGCTCGACGGCGCGATCGAGAAGCCGACCATCGACCTGCGGCTGGCACGCCCCAATGCGGCGCTGGGCCTCAGCGACGTACGCGCGCATCTCGACCCGACGCCGCAAGGCTTCGCCTTTACCGCTATGGGCGGGTCGCGCCTGGGGCCGTTCCGCGGGAACGGTGCCATCCTGCTGCCCTCCGGCGGGCAGGCGGCGATCGTGATCGATGCGCTGCAGGTCGCCGGCTCGCGCGGCAGCGGCCGGCTGGCGATCGTCGACGACGGCTTCGACGGACGGGTCGCGGTGACCGGCCCGATCTCCGGCGACCTGCTGTTCAGGCCGGTCGGCGCGGTGCAGCGGATCGAGGCGCACCTAGCCCTGCGCAATGCGGCGTTCGCCGGTGCCACGGTGCGGCAGGGTCGCGTCGACGGATCGGTGCTGCTCGACCCCGCGGGACTGGCCGTGGAGGGCACCGCGCGTGGTGTCGGCTTGCGGTATGGCAGTGTCCAGCTCGCCCGCTTTGCCGGCACCACGCGGCTGAGCGGGGGCGCCGGCGAGGTGCGGGCGTCGATCGCCGGGTCGCGCGGCCGCGCCTTTGACATTCAGACGGTGACGCAGGTGCGGCCGGACGGCTTTACCGTACAGGCGCAGGGCACGCTCGACCGCCGGCCGCTCGCGCTGGTTGATCCGGCGGTGATCGTCGCGGAGGGCGACGGCTGGCGACTGCGGCCGACGTGGCTGTCGTTCGCGGGCGGCGAAGCGCGGCTCGCCGGCGCGTGGGGGTCGCGAGGAATCAGCGTGGAGGCGAGCAGCCAGCGCCTGCCGCTCACCATCCTCGATATCGGCTTCCCGGGCCTGGGGCTGGGCGGCAGCGCATCGGGCAGCGTGCGTTACGCACAGGATGCGGGCGGGGTGCCGACCGGCCGCGCCGACCTGACGCTGCGCGGCGTGACCCGGTCGGGACTGGTGCTGAGCTCCGCACCGATCGACGTCGGTGTCGCGGCGGTGCTGGGCGCCGACCGGGCGGGCCTGCGCGCGGTGATCGCCTCTGGCGGCAAGACGGTGGGCAGGGCGCAGGCGCAACTGACGTCGCTGGCGGGGGGATCACTGGTCGATCGGTTGTCGGGCGCGGCGCTGTTCGCGCAGTTGCGCTATGCCGGGCCGGCGGATGCACTGTGGCGGCTGACCGGCGTGGAGCTGTTCGACCTGTCGGGACCGGTGTCGATCGCCGCGGACGTGACCGGCCGAGCCTCCGCCCCCGTCATCCGCGGCGTGGTGCAGGCGAACGGCGCGCGGATCGAGAGCGCGACCACCGGCACGCTGCTGACCGGGGTGCAGGCGAGCGGCCGTTTCGCCGGGTCGCGGCTGGCCATCGATCGCTTCGCCGCCGATGCCGGCAAGGGCGGGCGGGTGACCGGCATCGGCCAGTTCGACTTCGCGGCAGCCAAGGGCATTGGTCTCGACATCCGTCTCCAGGCCGATCACGCGGTGATGATCGCGCGCGACGACATCGGCGCGACGGTCAGCGGACCGCTCCAGTTCCAGTCCAACGGCGTGGGCGGGACGATCGGCGGCGACGTGACGCTCGACCGGGCGAGCTACCGCCTCGGCCGCGCGACCGCCGCCAGCGTCGCGCCGCGGCTGAACGTGCGCGAGATCAACGTGCCCGACAGCGACGGCGAGGATGAGCGACCGGTGGCCCCCTGGACGCTGGCGCTGAACGCACGCGCGCGGTCGGGTGTGATGGTCACGGGCCTCGGGCTGACCAGCGAGTGGTCGGCGACGCTGAAGATCGGCGGCGCGCCTGACAATCCGGCGATCACCGGCACGGCGAAGCTGGTTCGCGGCGACTATGAGTTCGCCGGGCGGGAGTTCAATCTGTCGCGCGGGGTCATCCGCTTCGACGGTGACGTGCCCGCCAACCCATCTTTGGACATCGAGGCGGACGCAAACACGACCGGGCTGAACGCGACGATCCGCGTCACCGGCAACGCCTTGAAGCCCGAGATCGGCTTTGCCAGCGTACCCGCGCTGCCCGAGGACGAGCTGCTCTCGCGGCTGCTGTTCGGCACCTCGATCGTCAACCTGTCGGCGCCGGAGGCTTTGCAGCTGGCGGCGGCGGTGGCGGCGTTGCAGGACGGCGGCGGCGGGCTGAACCCGATCAACGCGGTGCGACGGGCGGCGGGGCTCGACCGGCTGCGCATTCTCCCGGCCGATCCGCAGACCGGGCAGGGAACCTCGATCGCGGCAGGCAAGTATATCACCCGGCGCCTCTATGCAGAGATCGTGACCGATGGGCAGGGCTATTCCGCGACACAGGTCGAGTTCCAGGTGACCCGCTGGTTGTCACTCCTCTCCAGCATCTCAACCCTAGGTCGACAGAGCGCCAACCTACGCATCTCGCGCGATTATTGAGGGAGCATCCGATGACCGACATCGCCCGCACCGCACGCATCACCCGCACCGGCGGTCCCGAGGTGATCGAGTGGATCGACGCGCCCCTCGCGCCGCCGGCACCCGGCGAGGTGCGGTTCCGGACCCGGGCGGTCGGCCTAAACTATATCGACGCCTATCACCGCAGCGGCTTGTACAGGATCGACCTGCCGAGCGGGCTGGGCTCGGAGGCGGCGGGAGTGGTCGAGGCGGTCGGCGGCGCCAGTGACGGCTTTCAGGTCGGTGATCGGGTCGGCACGTTCGGCCCGTCACGCGGTGCATACGCATCGGCGCGCAACGTGGCCGTGGAGGAACTGGTCCACCTGCCCGCCGGCGTCGACGATCGCGCCGCGGCGGCGCTGCTGCTGAAGGGCGGTACCGCGGCGATGCTGGTCGAGCAGTGCGCGCGGGTTCAGCCCGGGCAGACGGTGCTGGTCCATGCCGCCGCGGGCGGCGTCGGACATCTGCTGGTCGGGTGGCTGAAAGCGGTCGGCGCGGTGGTGATCGGCAGCGTCGGCAACGATGAGAAGGCAGAGATCGCTCGCGCCGCCGGCGCCGATCATGTCCTCATCCACAGCCGCGCGGACGTGGCCGCTCAGGTGCGCGCGATCACCGACGATGCCGGCGCGGCGGTGGTGCTGGACGGCGTCGGCAAGGCGACTTGGGCCACCTCGCTCGCGGCGACGGCGCGGCGCGGCATGATCGTGAGCTATGGCAATGCGTCGGGCGCGGTGGAGGGGGTGAACCTCGGCACGCTCTCCGCGCACGGGTCGCTGTTCGTCACCCGTCCCACGCTGTTCGACTATGCGACCACCCAAAGCGAGCGGCAGGCGATGGCCGACCGGGTGTTCGAGATGCTGGCACGCGGCGCGATCGACCCCGTCATCGGCCAGCAATTCCCCCTCGAAGAGGCCGCCGCCGCCCACCGCGCGATGGAAGCGGGCGAGACGCATGGCAGCACGATCCTGATCGTCTAGCGACGTTCAGTAGCGCCAGGACAAGTTGGCCATCACGTTGCGCGGCGCGCTGACGAAACAATCGCCGCGGGTCAGACAGGACGCATAGGCGCGGTTGTCAAGGAGGTTGGTGGCGTTCACCGCGAGGCGCCAGCGATCCCGCTCCAGTTCGACAAGCGCGTCGACCATGGTGCGGCCGGGGGTAACGATGGTCCACAGGCTGCTGCTCGACACCTGCTTGCCCAGATACCGCACGCCGGCACCGACCCGCAGCGTGGTGGTGCCCGTCAATGCCCAGGTCTTCGTGCCCCAGGCGGATGTGGTGTGCTTTGCGAGATAGCCGCTCGCCGCGCTGTCGCCGCTGACGTCGTTATAGCCATAGGCGAGGGTGAGATCGTAACGGCCCGGCAGTGTCCGTGTCGCTTCCACCTCGATCCCCCTGGTGGTCAGTTCTCCGGCCTGGATCTGGCCGAGCGGGTTGACCGGGTCAGGGATCGGGCGGTTCTGCTCCTTGATGCGAAAGCCCGTGAGGGTGACGAGTGTCGCCGCGTCGGGTTGCCACTTCATGCCGCTCTCGTACTGGGAGCCGGTCTGCGGGCGGAAGGGCGTACCCTTGCTGGTCTGCCCGGCGATCGGCTGGAAGCTTTCGGTATAGCTGAAGAAGGGTGACAGACCGGCGCCAATCTCGCCGATGATGCCGGCGCGAAACGTCGTGGCGTTGTCGGTGGTCCGCGTCGTCGCGCCGCTGGCGACGTTCAGGCTGGCGGTGCGGACATGGTCGCGCCGGGCGCCCAGCACCACCGACACCCGGTTCCAGACGCGGATCTGGTCCTGAACATAGACGCCGAGCTGCTTCTGCGCGTCACGGGAGAACGGATCGGTGATGGCCGGCGCGGCGGTGACGGCATAGTCGATATCGTAGAGATCGATCACCTGCTCAGAAAAGGCGCCGCGCTTGCGCACGCTGTTCCAGCTGTAATCGAGGCCGGCGAGCAGCCGATGTTCGACGGCGGAACCGGTGTTGAAGCGCCATTGGACGTTGTTGTCGGTGCTGAAGACGTTCATCCGCGCGACGGAGGAATCTGCGTACAGCCCGATCTGTCGCCCGTTGCTGCCCGGGATATAGGGATCGGTCGGATCGGCGTAGCTGTTGGTGTAATGGGTAAAATAGTCGAGATGGCTGTCGATGTAGCGCGCCTTCAGGCTCAGCGTCACGTCGTCACCGAAGTGCTGGGTAACCAATCCGCTGCCCTGTAGCAGCCGCCCGGCATAGCGGTCGTAGCCAGGCTTGCCGACGAACAGGTAACGCGGCAGGCGCGGGTTGCCGGGATTGTCGCGCAGCGTACCGACGACCGGCAGGAAGTTGGTCGTCGAGCCGGTGTCGTCCTCCTGATAGAGGCCGAGCAGGGTGATACTGGTGGCAGCACTCGGCCGCCACGTCAGCGATGGCGCGAGCATCACGCGGTCGTCGGGGGTGTGATCGACATAGGTATCGGCATCGCGGAGGCGGGCGACGAAGCGCGCGGCCAGCGTATCGCCGGTGGTCGCGTTCAGGTCGGCCAGCACCTCCTTGCGATCGTAGCTGCCATAGGTGACGCCGATCTCTCCGCCGTTCGTGAACTGCGGCGTCTTCGAGACGAGGTTGACGATACCACCGATCGAGCCCTGGCCGAACAGCACCGAGGCAGGGCCGCGCACCACCTCGACCCGCGAGAAGTTGTAGGGGTCGGAGGTGATGCTGGCGTAATAGCTGAAGATGTCGCGCATCCCGTCACGGAACTGGAGCGCGTCGACGCCGCGGATGGTGAAGCTGTCGACCCGGGTGTCGCGGCCATAGGCGTCGGAATTGACGCCGGCGACGTAGCGGACGGTATCGGCGATGTTGACCGCGCCCTGCGCCAGATACTGGTCGGCGGTGACGACGGTGATCGGCTGCGGCACCTGTATCAGCGGCGTGTCGGTCTTGGTGCCGGCGGAACGCTGCTCGCGCTGCCCCTCGACCAGGATGTCGGAGCCGCCCTGCGGATCGGCGGTCGTGCTGGCCGTGACCTGCGGCGCTGGACTCTGCGCCTGAACGTGAGATGCGGCGATCGCGCCGAGCGCGGCGCCGCCCAGGATGATGGCTCGTGTCATGATGCTCCCTTCCGCTAACGAAGCGGCGGGTAGCGCTAATGCGGATGATTATCAATATTAGATTAAGCTGGGTTGGGCTGGAAAAAGGCAGAGGCGCCCGGATCGCTCCGGACGCCTCGTGTTTGGAAGCGACGCGGCAAAGCCGCGTCGTCGGTCGGGGCGCTGCCCCGCCGGCCGGCAGCGGCTGTGCGCCGGAGCGCACCGCCGTGCCGGTGCGGCACGGCTCAGCCGCTGTAGTACATGTCGTATTCGACCGGCGACGGGGTCATCTCCCAGCGGGCGACCTCCGCGCGCTTGATCTCGACGAATGCCTCGATCTGGTCCTTCGAGAACACGTCACCCTTCAGCAGGAAGTCGTGATCGGCCTCCAGACAGTCGAGCGCCTCGCGCAGCGAACCGGCGACGGTCGGCACTTCGGCCAGCTCGGCCGGGGGCAGGTCGTACAGGTTCTTGTCCATCGCCTCTCCGGGATGGATCTTGTTCTGGATGCCGTCCATGCCCGCCATCATCAGCGCCGCATAGGCGAGATAGGGGTTGGCCAGCGCGTCGGGGAAGCGGACCTCGACCCGCTTCGCCTTCGGACCGGTGCCGTACGGGATGCGGCACGAGGCCGAGCGGTTGCGCGCCGAATAGGCGAGCAGCACCGGCGCCTCGTAACCCGGCACCAGCCGCTTGTAGCTGTTGGTCGACGGGTTGGTGAAGGCGTTGACCGCCTTGGCATGCTTGATGATGCCGCCGATGAAGTAGAGGCACATATCCGACAGACCGGCATAGCCGTTGCCCGCGAACAGCGGCTCCTTGCCGTTCCAGATCGAGAAGTGGGTGTGCATGCCCGAGCCGTTATCTTCCTTGATCGGCTTGGGCATGAAGGTCGCGGTCTTGCCATAGGCGTGGGCGACCTGGTGCACGACGTACTTGTAGATCTGCATGCGATCGGCGGTGGTGGTCAGCGTGCCGAAGGTCAGGCCCAGTTCATGCTGCGCGGCGGCGACCTCGTGATGGTGCTTGTCGCAGGGCAGGCCCATCTCGATCATGGTCGAGACCATCTCGCCGCGGATATCGACCGCCGAGTCGACCGGCGCGACCGGGAAATAACCGCCCTTGGCGCGCGGACGGTGCGCCAGATTGCCGCCCTCATATTCGCGGCCGGAATTCCCGGGCAGCTCGATATCGTCAATCTTGTAGTAGCTGGTCGAGTAGCTGTTCTCGAACCGCACGTCGTCGAACATGAAGAATTCGGCCTCGGGACCGACATAGACGGTGTCGCCGATCCCCGTGGTCTTCAGATACGCCTCGGCGCGCTTCGCGGTCGAGCGCGGGTCGCGGGCGTAGAGCTCACCGGTCGAGGGCTCGACCACGTCGCAGAACACGATCAGCATCGGGGTGGCCGAAAACGGATCGACATACACCGCGTCCAGATCGGGCTTCAGCACCATGTCGGATTCGTTGATCGCCTTCCAGCCCTCGATCGAGCTGCCGTCGAACATCAGGCCGTCGGTGAACTCGTCCTCGCCCATGATGCCGGCCACCATGGTCAGGTGCTGCCACTTGCCCTTGGGGTCGGTGAAGCGCAGATCGACCCACTCGATCTCCTCGTCCTTGATGCGCTGAAGGATGTCGTTGGCAGTTGCAGCCATGAGGTGTTCTTTCCTTATCGTCACCCCAGCGAAGGCTGGGGGCTTGCTGTAACGGGGAGACCCCGGCTTTCGCCGGGGTGACGGGGTTAGTGCTTAGATTGCGGCTTCATCGCGCTCGCCGGTGCGGATGCGGAGCGCGGTTTCGACGGGGATGACGAAGATCTTGCCGTCGCCGATGCGGCCGGTCTGCGCGGCGGCGGCGATCGCCTCGACGACGCGTTCCGCCAGCACGTCCTCGACGACGACCTCCAGCTTCACCTTGGGCAGGAAATCGACGACGTACTCGGCGCCGCGGTACAGCTCGGTATGACCCTTCTGCCGGCCGAAGCCCTTGGCCTCGGTCACGGTGATGCCGGACACGCCGATCTCGTGCAGTGCTTCCTTCACCTCATCCAGCTTGAACGGCTTGATGATGGCCTCGACCTTCTTCACGGCTTTCCCCGATACGTGATGAGACGCTCGCCCGTGCGAGCGCAATGCAGGCAACGTGCCAGTCGGGTGCCTCAGGGGCAACCCCGGATCGGCCGGCTGACCCTGCCGCAAATGTAGGCAGGGAGGCGCCCGCTGCCCGTCAATGCGGCAGCACGGCCCCTCGCAAAACGTCACGAAAAGTCACGGGGTCGTGCGTGCCGTGCGAAGGCGTGACGGGGTGACAGAGTCGCGAGCGCGCCTCCGGCCACCATCACGCATCTGGCCGGCTGTTGGACCGCGAAATCAGCGCGGCGCGATCCGGCTGGCCTGCGCCACGGACATGATGTCGCGGACACGCTCCGGGGGGCGGGCGAGCACCACGCCCATGTCGGTCTCGACCAGCGGCCGCTCGATAATCGCGGGGTTCGCGGCCATGCCGGCGAGGATCGCATCGTCGGCGATTGCGGGTGCGTCGGCGCGGAGGCCCTCGCGCGGTGTCATGCCGGCGCGTGCGTAGAGGCGAGCGAGTTCGTCGGCCGTCAGCGGAGCCTTTAGATACTCGACCACCGTCACATCCGCGCCGGCCTCTTCCAGGATCGCGAGGGTGGCGCGCGACTTCGAGCAGCGCGGGTTGTGGTAAATGGTGGCTTTCACCTTGGCCTCTTCAGCGCGTCGCCTCTGCGCAGGCAGTGGCCTGTATGGGGCTTGGGAGAGCATGGCTGGGAGAGGCCCCTGCCTGCGCAAAACCGCGCCTTGAGGCGCGCTTCGCCGCGCTGGCCGTGGCTAGGCCGCGTGCGCAATAGCTCCGCTATTGCGTCTCGCGGCCTAGCCATTCCTCCAGCCACTTGATGGTGTACGCCCCATCGGCGAACTCCGGATCCTCGATCAGCTCGCGGTGGAGGGGAATGGTGGTCTTCATTCCCTCGATCACGAACTCCTCCAGCGCGCGGCGCAGGCGGGCGATGCAGCGTTCGCGGGTGGTGCCGTAGACGATCAGTTTGGCGATCATGCTGTCGTAATAGGGTGGGACTTTATAGCCGGCATAGAGACCCGAGTCGACGCGGACGTGCATGCCGCCGGGCGCGTGGAACTGGGTGACCTTGCCGGGCGAGGGCGTGAAGTTGCGCGGATCCTCGGCGTTGATCCGGCACTCGATGGCGTGGCCGTGGAAGCGGATGTCTTCCTGCCGGCAGGACAGGGGATGCCCCTCCGCGACGCGGATCTGCTCGCGGACCAGGTCGATGCCGGTAATCATCTCGGTCACCGGATGCTCGACCTGCAGCCGGGTGTTCATCTCGATGAAGTAGAAGTGGCCGTCTTCCCACAGGAACTCGATCGTGCCGGCACCGCGATAGCCCATGTCCGCCATCGCCTTCGCGACGATGCCGCCCATTCGCGCCCGCTCCTCGGCGGTGATGACGGGAGAGGGCGCCTCTTCCAGCACCTTCTGGTGGCGACGCTGGAGCGAGCAGTCGCGCTCGCCCAGGTGAATGGCGTTGCCGTTGCCGTCGCCGAACACCTGGAACTCGATATGGCGTGGGTTGCCGAGATATTTCTCCATGTAGACGGTCGCGTCGCCGAACGCCGCCTTCGCCTCGGACCCGGCCTGCTGCATCAGGCTTTCGAGCTGGTCGGGGCTGTTGCACACCTTCATGCCGCGGCCGCCGCCACCCGACGCCGCCTTGATGATGACCGGATAGCCGATCTGTTCGGCAAGCGCCGTCGCCTCGGCGATGTCGCTGATCGCGCCGTCCGAGCCGGGGACCAGCGGCAGGCCGAGCGCGCCGGCGGTGCGCTTGGCCTCTACCTTGTCGCCCATGGTGCGGATATGCTCGGGCTTGGGGCCGACGAAGAGGAGCCCGTGGCTCTCGACGATCTCGGCGAAGCGGGCATTCTCGCTGAGGAAGCCATAGCCCGGATGGACCGCGTCGGCGCCGGAGATCTCGGCGGCCGAGATGATGTTGGGGATATTGAGGTAGCTGTCGGTCGCCGATGGCGGTCCGATGCAGATCGCCTCGTCCGCCAGCCGGACATGCATCGCGTCGGCATCGGCGGTGGAGTGGACCGCCACCGTCTGGATGCCCATCTCGTGACAGGCGCGGTGGATGCGCAGCGCGATCTCGCCGCGATTGGCGATCAGCAGCTTCCTGATCTGCGTCATGGTTATTCGACCACCACGAGCGGCTGGTCGAATTCCACCGGCTGGCCGTTCTCGACCAGGATCGCGGTGACGGTGCCGGCGGTCGGCGCGACGATCGGGTTCATCACCTTCATCGCCTCGACGATCAGCAGCGTGTCGCCGGCGGCGACCCGCGCGCCGACCGGGGCGAACGCCTTCGCCTCGGGATTGGGCGAGAGATAGGCGGTGCCGACCATCGGCGAGCGGACCGCATCGGCGGTCGGCGCCGGGGTGGAGGCACCGACCTCCGCGACGATCGCCGCGCCTGCCGCCGGACTGGCCAGCGGTGCCGGCTGGGGCGCGGGGGCATACTGGACGGGGGCGGCGACCGGTGCAGCCTTGCGCGCGACGCGGATCTTGCGATCCTTGTCCTCGACCTCGATTTCGGTCAGCTGGGTAGTGTCGAGCAGCTCGGCGAGCTGGCGGACGAGGTCGACGTCGATCTGCATCGGATCGGCCGGTTTCGGATCGGTCATGGATATTTCCCTGTTCAAGCGCGCGCGTCTGTCAGAACCGGGCCGCGGCTTCAAGCGCCAGCAGGTAGGATTGCGCGCCGAACCCTGCGATCGTGCCCTTGGCAGCGCGGCCTATGTAGCTGATATGCCGGAATTCTTCACGCGCATGGGGGTTGGAAAGGTGCACCTCGATCACCGGCGTGCGAATGCCCTTGATCGCGTCGTGAACGGCGATGGAGGTGTGGGTGAAGGCGCCGCCGTTCAGGATCACCCCCTTTGCGCCACGTGCCTGCGCCTCGTGCAGCCAGTCGACCAGATGGCCCTCGTGGTTGGACTGGCGCATGTCGATCTCCAGCCCCAGGTCGCGGGCGCGATCCTCGAGCTGGCCGGCAATGTCGTCGAGCGTGTCGTGGCCGTAGATCTCTGGCTCGCGGGTGCCGAGCAGGTTCAGGTTCGGGCCGTTCAGGACGAAGACGGTTGCGGCGGTCATCACGGGCTTTCGGTTGCGGCGCCCGGTGTCGACGCCTAGATCGGCGGCATCCTACCCCCATGCCCTGACCCAAGTCGAGGACCCGTCACCCATGCCCCATAGCGACGGCACCGTCACCATCACCGTCAACGGCGAGCACAAGCGCGTCGCCGCAGGCATCACCATCGCCCAGCTCGCCAGCGAACTGGGGCTGGTGCCCGAGAAGGTTGCGGTGGAGCGCAACATGGAGGTCGTGCCGCGCTCTACCCTGGCGCAGGTGGTCGTCGAGGACGGTGACGATTACGAGATCGTCCATTTCGTCGGCGGCGGCGACCATGCGGGCAAGGTCGATACCGACAGCTGGACGGTCGCGGGCAGGACGTTCCGATCGCGCCTGATCGTCGGCACCGGCAAGTACAAGGACTTCGCCCAGAACGCCGCGGCGGTCGAGGCGTCGGGCGCGGAGATCGTCACGGTGGCGGTGCGGCGGGTCAACGTGTCGGACCCGAACGCGCCGATGCTGACTGACTTCATCGATCCCAAGCGCGTCACCTATCTGCCGAACACCGCCGGCTGTTTCGACGCGGAAAGCGCGATCCGCACGCTGCGGCTGGCGCGCGAGGCGGGCGGCTGGGACCTCGTGAAGCTGGAGGTGCTGGGCGAGGCGAAGACGCTCTATCCCGACATGCACGAGACGCTGCGCGCAACCGAGATCCTGGCCAACGAAGGCTTCAAGCCGATGGTCTACTGCGTCGACGATCCGATCGCGGCGAAGCGGCTGGAGAATGCCGGCGCGGTGGCGATCATGCCGCTGGGTGCGCCGATCGGGTCGGGACTGGGTATCCAGAACCGCATCACGATCCGCCTGATCGTCGAGGGCGCGGGCGTGCCGGTGCTGGTCGATGCCGGCGTCGGCACCGCATCGGACGCGGCGGTCGCGATGGAGCTGGGCTGCGACGGTGTGCTGATGAACACCGCGATCGCCGAGGCGAAGGACCCGATCATGATGGCCGCGGCGATGCGTGCCGCGGTCGAGGGCGGCCGACTGGCATACCGCGCCGGGCGGATGGGGCAGCGGCGCTATGCCGACCCGTCCAGCCCGCTTGCCGGACTGATCTGACGCAAGATTCATGGAACCTGCGCGGCGGACGCGTCGTTTAATCCGTAACAATTCAAGCGGCCCGACTGGCGGGCGCGCATAATTACGGAGGCCATCATGGGCGAATTCACCGACAAGGTCGCAGCAGCCGGCAACAAGGTCGCAGGCAACGTCAAGGAAGCCGTGGGCAAGGCGACCGACAACGACAAGCTGGTTGCAGAGGGCCAGGCCCAGCAGGTCAAGGGCGCCGGTCAGGACGTCAAGGGTTCGGTCAAGGGTGCACTTGGCGACAACATCTGACGTCGCAGTCCTGAACTAAACGGCAGGGCCGTCGCGATCGCTCGCTGCGGCCCTTCTCGTTGTCAGCCATGCCTTCGATGTCAGCGGTTCGCGCGGTAGCGTTGGCGAGTGGGCGTCAACCGGCCGGGCGTGACAAGGCGTCCAGTGTCGTGGCCGGCGTGATAACCTCTATGTCGGTGACCAGGTGCAGCAGCCGCACGCCCTCTTCCGCCTGCGCGCGGGCAAGCGCATAGGCGAAATCGTCGGTGCGTTCCACCCGCTCGGCCCAGCAGCCATAGGCGCGGGCGAGGGCGGCGAAATCCGGGTTGGCCAGTCCGGTTCCACTCGGGCGGCCGGGAAACGCGCGCTCCTGATGCATGCGGATCGTCCCGTAGGTGCCGTTGTCGATCACGAGGACGATCATGGAGGCGCCGTGCTGTACCGCGGTCGCCAGCTCCTGACCGTTCATCAGGAAACACCCGTCACCAGCCAGCGCGACGACGCTGCGGCCCGGATGGCGTAGCGCGGCGGCGACCGCGGCGGGCAGGCCGTACCCCATCGCGCCGGCGGTCGGGGCGAGCTGCGTCCCCGGCCCGGCATAGCGCCAGTAGCGGTGCCACCAGCCGCTGTAATTCCCCGCGCCGTTGCAGATGATCGTATCCGCGGGCAGCGTGTCGCGCATCGCGGCGACGCATTGTCCCAGATCCAGTGCGACGCCCTCACGCGGCACCGGCGTCGACCACTGCTCGAACGCCCGATGCGCCTCCTTACCGGCCGCGTGCGGCGGTCCGTCGATCGTCAGCAGCGCCTCGGCAAATTCCGCCATTCCGGCGCAGATCGCCAGATCGGTGCGATAGGTCATGCCCAGCTCGTCTGGGTCCGGGTGGACGTGGATCAGCCGCTGCCCCGGATGATCGGGCGTGACGAGGCTGTAGCCGTCGGTCGTCGCCTCGCCGAGACGCGGACCGACGACGAGCAGCAGGTCCGCCGCCCTGACCCGTGCGACCAGCGCGGGATTGGGTCCATAGCCGAGATTGCCGGCATAGGCGGGGCAGTCGTTGGGAACCGCGTCCTGCCGGCGAAAGGCGGCGACGACGGGCACGCAGGTCCGGTCGGCCCACGCCGCGAAATTCTGCGCCGCGATCCGATCCCAGCCGGCGCCGCCGACGATCGCCACCGGCCGTTCGGCGGTGGCAAGCAGATCGGCGAGCGGGGCGATCGCCGACTCGTCGCAGCCCTGCGGCGTGCGCGTCGCGCGGGGACGGTCGACTGCCTCTACCATGTCGAGCAGCATGTCTTCCGGTAGTGCGAGCACCACCGGACCCGGCCTGCCATTCATCGCGGTGGCATAGGCGCGGGCGACATATTCGGGAATGCGCGCGGCATCGTCGATGCGGGCCGCCCATTTGCACAAGGGACCAAACATGCGGGCGAAGTCGATCTCCTGAAACGCCTCGCGGTCGCGGGTGGCGCGGTCGACATCGCCGATGAACAGGATCATCGGCTGGGAATCCTGCATCGCGACATGAACGCCGATCGACGCGTTGGTCGCGCCGGGTCCGCGGGTGACGAAGGCGACGCCCGGGCGGTGGGTCAGCGCACCGTCTGCGCAGGCCATGAACGCGGCGCCACCCTCTTGCCGGCACACGACCAGATCGATCGCCGGCGTGTCGTGGAGGGCGTCGAGCACGGCGAGGAAGCTCTCGCCCGGAACGGTAAAGATGCGCTCGCAGCCCTGGATCAGGAGCTGGTCGACGAGCAGGCGGCCACCGGTGCGCTGGGTCATGGACGCCAGCCTAACGCGGCGAGCGTCACCTGTAACCCTTTGACGTCAGCCGATGCCGCGATCCTTGCGATAGGCCGCGATCAGGGGCGAATAATCGTCCGCGGCGGGAAAGCGGCCGAAGCTTCGCGCCGCGCCCGTCACGGCCCAGGGCAGCGCCTCATCGGTCTGCGTTTCCATCCAGGGCGCAAACCAGGCGGGATCGTCGAGCAGCGTCGCGCGAACGTTGACGAAGCCCATGGCGGCGCGGGGGCGGGTGAACACCCAGCTCTTGCACCAGTCGCAGTGATGATGGTCCGCCTCATCACCGTGCAGGCCGCCGATCACCGTATCACCGGCGGTCAGCGCGAAGCCGTCGTCGGGCAGCATGAGCGTGGTCGAGAAGGCGCTGCCGGTCATGCGCTGGCAGCCGCGGCAGTGGCAGGCCGCCTCCATCCACGGCGCGGCCGTCATCTGGAAGCGAACCCGTCCGCAGCGGCAGCCGCCCTCGATGGGCAGGGCAGGAATGGCCATGGTCGCGTATCCTTCCGATTCGATCGCGTGATCCCAACCGATCAGCGCCGCGCCAGTTTCACCAGGGTCGCATCCAGCGCGGAGAGGAAGCGCGAGCGGTCCGTCTTTGCAAAGGGCGGCGGGCCGCCGATCTGATCGCCGCCGGCGCGCAGGTCCGCCATGATCGCGCGCGTCGCGATCGCGCCGCCGATCGAGGCGATGGTGAACGGCCTGCCAGTGGGAGCGAGGACGGTCGCGCCCGCTTTCAGGCAGCGATCGGCGAGGAGGATGTCGGCGGTGACGACCACGGCATCGCCGTCGGCATGCTCGGCGATCCAGTCGTCCGCCGCGTCGAAACCGTCGCTCACCACGACCCGGTCGACCAGCGGGTGCTGGGGGATGCGCAGGTGCTGGTTGCTGACGATGGTGACCGGCACGCCGACGCGCCACGCGACCCGGTAGACCTCGTCCTTCACCGGGCAGGCGTCGGCGTCGACCAGGATGCGGATGGTGGCGATGATCGGGTTCCTCTCGGCTGTCGAACAGAAAAGGGCCGGGATCGCTCCCGGCCCTTTCCGTTATGGTCGTCGGATCGGGGCGATGCCCCGCTTCGGTATCAGGCGCCGGCGACCTCGGTCGTGTCGACCCGGATGCCCGGGCCCATGGTCGAGGACACGGCGATCTTGCGGACATACTTGCCCTTCGCGCCCGACGGCTTGGCCTTCACCACGGCATCGACCAGCGCGTCGAAATTGGCGCGCAGGTCCTCGGCCGGGAAGCTCGCCTTGCCGATGCCCGAGTGGATGATGCCGGCCTTCTCGACGCGATACTCGACCTGGCCCGACTTGGCGTCCTTGACCGCCTGCGCGACGTTCATCGTCACGGTGCCGAGCTTCGGGTTCGGCATCAGGCCCTTGGGGCCCAGCACCTTGCCGAGACGGCCGACGACGCCCATCATGTCAGGCGTCGCGATGCAGCGGTCGAAGTCGATGGTGCCGCCCTGGATGGTCTCCATCAGGTCCTCGGCGCCGACGACGTCCGCACCCGCCTCGCGCGCCTCGTCCGCCTTCGCCCCGCGCGCGAACACGCCGACGCGGACGGTCTTGCCGGTGCCCTTGGGCAGGTTGACGACGCCGCGGACCATCTGGTCGGCGTGGCGCGGATCGACGCCGAGGTTCAGGGCGACCTCGATCGTCTCGTCGAACTTGGAGGTGGCGTTGGTGCGGGCGAGGGCGATCGCCTCGTCGATGCCGTGCAGCTGCTCCGGATTGATCGAGAGCGCCTTCTGCTTCTTGCTCAGCTTGGCCATCGTATCAGCCCTCCACCACTTCGAGGCCCATCGCGCGGGCGGAGCCGGCAATGATCTTCGTCGCCGCCTCGATGTCGTTGGCGTTCAGGTCCTTCATCTTGACCTGCGCGATCTCCGACAGCTGTGACATCTTGATCTTGCCCGCGGACGCCTTGCCCGGCTCCTTCGAACCCGACTTCAGGTTGATCGCCTGCTTGATGAGGAAGGTCGCCGGCGGCGTCTTCGTCTCGAACGAGAAGGAGCGGTCCGCATAGACGGTGATCTTGGTGGGGATCGGCGTCCCCTTGGCCATGTCGGTCGTCGCGGCGTTGAACGCCTTGCAGAACTCCATGATGTTCACGCCGCGCTGACCCAGCGCCGGGCCGATCGGCGGAGCAGGCTTGGCGTCGCCCGCCGGAACCTGCAGGTTGATGTAACCTGTAATCTTCTTTGCCATGTCACTCTATTCCAAGTTTAGCGGTCCAGACGGATGCCAGGGCACCCTCCCGCGAGCTGTTCCATCGGTGGACGGAAGAGCGCGCCCTTAGCGAAGCGCGCGCCAACAGGCAAGGGCGCCGGGCAGGGTCTGTCAGGCAGCTACCGCCGCGGGCCGCCCGCGCCACCGGCGCAGCGCCGCCCCGGTCAGGCCGAAGCCGGCGAGCATCAGCGCCCAGCTCTGCGGCTCCGGCACCGCGGACATGACCGCGACCCGGTAGCTGGTCAGGCGCGCGAAGGTGGCGTCGGTCACGTGCGTCGTATCGACCGTCAGCGGATCGGTCGCCGAACCAGCAAGGTTGGTGCCGGTCGCCGCATTGGATACGCGCACTATCATCGCGGTCGTCGAATCGGACCGGTCGAGGCCGGTATGGATCTCGCACAGCGCCGCATCGGTGCACCCGTTGATGCTCGCCGGATCGCTGTCGAAATCATAGGTCCTGCCGTCGATCACGACGCCGTCGACCAGATAGGGGATGACGAACGTGGAAAGGCGGCGTGCGGTCCCGCTCCGCCCGTCGTTGTTCGTGCATCCCGATCCCGTGAAGACCGTCGCGCAGCTGCCGTCGAGAAATTCGACGTCGGTATAGCTGCGATACTGGACGCCATCGACGTCATAGATCCGGTCGCCGACCCCCGACAGAAAGGGATCACTGCCGATGCCGCGGATCGCATCGCCAGCGTGGTGTCGAGATGCACCTCGTTCGACAGCCGCCCGATCAGTTGAAAGGGCAACGGGGGCGGCGCGGCGTTCGTCACCCGTGCATGGCTAATCGCGGTATCGGTCGCGGCATAGGGGAGTGATCCGATTTGGGTAGGCCGATTGCCGCTGTCCTACACGGACGAAAAGGTAGAGATGGTCTGCCGACATGGCACGATCCCCCATATCCGGACGGGCATTGACCCGCGAGCAGGCGCTGGAGAACCGCGCTTTCCTGAAGGCGCTGGCGCGGACCGGCAATGTCCGGCTCGCCGCGCGTGAGGTGGGGGTGCGGTACGGCACCATCCAGCATCGGCGGAAACATCATCCCGCCTTCGCGCAACGCTGGGAGGCGGCGCTGGCCACGGCGCAGGCGCGGCTGAACCGGCGGCTCGACCCGGCGGCGCCGGCGGCGGCGCGGGTGCCGGTGGGGAAGTGCGACGTGCACCGCACGCAGGGCGGCGAGCCGGTGATCGTGCGCACCCCCGATGGCCGCGTGCAGGTGCGCCGCTCACAGCCGGGCAAGCTGACGCGGGCGTGCGAGCAGGCGTTCCTGTCGGCGCTGTCGGCGACCGCCAACATCGCGCTGTCGGCCGCGGCGGCGGGCGGGGCGGAGGCGGCGTTTCATCGCCGCCGGCGCAACAACCCCGCCTTCGCGCGCGAGATGCGGATGGCGCTGGCGATGGGGTATGAGCGGGTCGATATGGCGCTGGTCGCGGGGTTTCGCATCGGCAGCCATGAGGACGACGCCTGGCGGCACAATGAACCGCCGACGATGCCGGCGATGACGCCGGCACAGGCGCTGCAACTGCTGTACCTCCACCAGAAGGAAGCGCGCTTCTTCGACCAGCGTCCCGATCGGCGGCGGCGCCGGAACGAGAGGGAGGCGACGCACGCCGCGCGCATCCGGGCACGCTACATCGCCGACCTGGCGCGCGAGGCCGAGGACCAGATGCTGGCGACGGTGCTGCGCAACCTGAAGCGCGGCGCTGTACGGCATGAGCAGCCGCCGCTGCTGCCCGCGCTGGATCAGGTGACGGGATGGTCGAAGGCGGACCCGGCGAAGGTGCCGACGCGGGAGGGGCTGGCGCTGTTCGGCGGGTGGCGGCTGGAGGACTGGGAGGCGCGGGAGGGGAAGGACTGATGCAGTAGGGGGCTTGAAAAGATGATTTTGGGAAGGAAGATGTCGGGCGGTACTTAGATGATGGCGGCGATGCGGCGGGACGCTATACAGGGTCATGGCCAGTTGTCGCATAGCCCTCGCCAACCTTCCTGTTGCAGACACGCCGGAACAGTCCGTTGAGCTTGCCGTCGAAGCTATTGCCGAAGCGGGTCGTCAAGGCGTGCAGATCATCTGCTTTCCGGAGTGCTTCATTCCCGGCTATCGCTGGCAGGACAACAACTTACCACCGCCTTCTCTGACGTTTCTCGAGGACGCGTGGGACAGGGTAGGCGTCGCGGCGAAGTCGGCGGGTGTTTCCGTGATACTCGGTACCGAGCGGCCGACCGAGCATGGGCTGCAGATCACCGCAAGGATATATGATCCGGACGGATCGACCCAGGGCTGGCAGGACAAGGGGCAGCTCGATCCGTTGGAAGAGGTGCAGTACCCGGCGTTCGGAACCGAGCGGCGCGTGTTCACCGCAGGCGAAGTCACCTTCGGCGTCGTCATCTGCCACGAGGGATGGCGTTACCCGGAAACGGTGCGGTGGGCGGCGCGTCGCGGCGCACAGATCGTCTTTCACCCTTACGCATATATTGCCGAGCCCGGCTCCTACCGGCCGCAAACCTTCGTTCACCCCGACAACAGCTTCCACGAGAAGGCGATCCTGTGTCGCGCGGCGGAAAACACCTGCTGGTTCGCATCGGTGAACTGCGCGAGCGAGGGTGCGCCGGCGACCTCCGCGATCGCTCGGCCGGACGGCACCCTGCTGTCCTACCAGCCCTATGGTCAGGCGGGGCTGCTGATCGCCGATCTCGATCTGGACCTGGCTACGCGCCAGCTTGCCGAGCGCTGTCGTACGTCGCCGATGTGACCATCGTCGGGCCGACATTTGCCACTACGTTCGAGCGGGTGTCGGAAAATAGACGCGGCGAGCATGGAAAAGGCGCGGGAGTTAATCCCGCGCCTGACGTCAGTCGGGTTCGCTGAAGCGACCCGCTGGCCGGTCGAGCGCCGTCTCGCTTCGAGCTTCGCTCGGCGCGTGCGGTCAGCAACTAAGCCGCAGGCTTACTTGCTTCGCTCGACCTGCTCGAAATCCAGTTCGACCGGGGTGGCGCGACCGAAGATCGAGACTGACACCTTGACCTTCGACTTGTCGAAATCGAGTTCCTCGACCGTGCCGTTGAAGCTGGCGAAGGGGCCGTCGAGCACCTTGACCGCGTCGCCGATCTCGTAATCGACCTTGACCTTGGTCTTGGGCGCGGCGGCGGCTTCTTCCTTGGAGTTCAGCATCCGCGCGGCTTCGGACTCGCTGATCGCCTGGGGCTTGCCCATGCTGCCGAGGAAGCCCGTGACCTTGGGCGTGTTCTTGACGAGGTGATAGACCTGGTCGTTCATGTCCAGCTTGGCGAGGACGTAGCCGGGCATGAACTTGCGCTCGACCGCGATCTTCTTGCCGCGACGCGCCTCGGTCACGGTCTCGGTCGGCACCTCGATCTGCTCGACCAGGCGGTCGAGGCCCATGCGGGTCGCCTCTGCCATGATCGAATCGCGGACCTTGCCCTCGAAACCCGAATAGGCGTGGATGATGTACCAGCGCGCCATGAAATCAGATCCTTACTGCGCGAGCTTGAGAAGGGCGTTGACGAGCGTGTTGAAGAACGAGTCCACGCCCAGGAAGAACAGCGCCAGGATCGTCGTCATGATGACGACCATCAGGCCGGTCATCCAGGTTTCCTTCCAGGTCGGCCAGGTGACCTTCCTGGTCTCTGCCTTGACCTGGTTGATGAACTCGATGGGGGTCGTCTTCGCCACTTGGTTCCGCCCGTAAATTGCACGACGTGGAGACATGGCGCCGCCCGCCGCTTGCCTTTCGGAAGCCGGCGTGGGGAACCATCCTCGCTGTCGGATGGGTGCTGCACTTAATCGCCGGCCCGGCCAAACGCAAGGCGTCAGGAAATGCCCAGGTCGCCGGGGCCAAAGGCGTGGGGAAGGAGGTCCGACAGGCGGTGGCGGGCGACCGCGTCGCCCTCTGCCGCCGCGCACAGCACGGGCAGGTCGCGGCCGCCCATCTGCGCGGCCTCGTTGATGACCTGGCGGCAGCGGCCGCAGGGGCTGACCGGGGTGGTACCGGTCGGGCGGCCGGATGCGTCCATCGCGCCGCCGATCACCGCGACGGCGACGATCTGACGCAGCCTTCCCTGCGCGCTGGCGGTGGCAATCGCGACCGTTTCCGCGCAGAGCGACAGGCCGTAGCTGGCATTCTCGACATTGGCGCCGGTCACGACGCTGCCGTCCGCCATCAGCAGCGCGGCGCCGACCGCGAAGCGCGAGTAGGGGGCGTGGGCGTGGAGTGCCGCGGCGCGCGCGGCGGCGATCAGGGTGCGGACGGTCTCATCCGGCAGGACATCGGTCATGGTCTCACCACGTTCCAGTTGACGGGCCCCTCGATGCCGTCGACCCGGCGCAGGTCGCTGGCGCGCCACATCGCCCAGGGGCGGGCAGGGTAGCCGGGGGCGAAGAAATTGCCGCTTGCCCAGACCGGGCGCTGGATCGCGGCGGTCAGGGCGAAGACGTGCTCGACGGGCTTCGAGATGCGCAGCAGCACGGGCTTGCCGGTATGCGCCTCGACCAGCGCGATGAAGCGCCTGAGGTCGGCGGCAAGCGCGGCGGGTTCGGGCCGGGCAGCGCAGTCCTCGCGCAGGTCGATGTCGACCGCAGGGGGCAGCGCGTCGGCGATGCGCGGCACGGTGGTGTTGAACGTATTGGCCTGCGCCACGGCAGGCTGACAGAGCGAGTAGAGGTGGACGGCGCCGCGGCGCAGGCCGGCGGCGGGCAGGGCGTTCCAGTTCGCCTCGAACGAGGGCACGCGCCGGTCGGCCCCGGCGGTCGCCGCCAGATAGGCGAAGTCGGCGCCGGCGGCACGCACCGTGCCCCACTCGATCTCGCCGGGATTCTCGCCCAGATCGATGCCCTGGAGCGGATAGGTCGCGTGGTCGGGCGCCCAGCCGGTGGCATAGTGCCAGCCGCCGATGCCGATCGCGCCGGCCGCGACCAGGATCGCGGCGGCCTTGGCCAGGAAATTCATGTGGTCAGCCCCGAAGATGCAGGACGCACAGCAGCGTGAAGAGCCGCCGCGCGGTATCGAAATCGACGTCGATTTTGCCGGCGAGGCGCTCCTTCAGCAGCTCGGCCGCCTCGTTGTGGATGCCGCGCCTGGCCATGTCGACCGTCTCGATCTGCTGCGGCGTCGCCTGGCGGATCGCCTGGTAATAGCTGTCGCAGATCGCGAAATAATCCTTGATCGGCCGCCGGAAGCGGCCGAGCGCCAGCACCAGCGTCTCCAGATGCGAGCCGTCCTCGCGGTGGATGTGGATGCCCAGGCGCCCCTCCTCCGTCTCCAGCTTGATCCGGTAGGGGCCGGCATAGCCGTCGGGATAGGCGCGCTGGGGCGCGAAGCGATTGTCCTCGATCAGGTCGAAGATCGCGATCCGCCGCTCCTGCTCGACATCGGCCGAGCGCCAGCCGATGCTGCGCTCGTCGAGCTCGACATGGATGATCCGCGGGTCGGCCATGGCCCCGATTAGCGGCGCGGACGAAGCCTGTCACTTATCCCCAGCAATTCGCCGCGCGCCGCTTGAGAACGCCTCGGCAGCGCGTAGAAGCGGCCGATGGCCACCCTAGCATTCCCCGCCCCCGCGACCCCCGCGGAACCCCAGCAGCTGCCCCGCAACGTCGAGGCGGAGGCCGCGATGCTCGGCGCGATGATGATCGACAATCGCCTCGCCGACGATCTGGTCGACCGGCTGGAACCGGCGCATTTCTTCGAGCCGCTGCACGGCCGCATCTTCGCCGCGATCAAGACGCTGCGCGCCAACGACATGCTGGCGACGCCCGTCACGCTGCGCCCGATGTTCGAGGCGGACGAGGCGATGAAGGAGCTGGGCGGCCCCGCCTATCTGGCCGGACTGACCGGCTCTGGCGCGGGACTGATCGGTGCGCGCCAGTTCGCGACGCAGATCTATGACCTGGCGATGCTGCGCGCGCTGGTGACGGTAGGCCGCACGCTGGTCGACCGGGCGATGGACACGTCCGAAGAGGTGAACCCGCGCGCGCAGATCGAGGCGGCGGAGGAGGAGCTGTACAAGGTCGCCGGCGACGGCGGTGCCGAGAACGCGACCAAGACCTTTGCCCAGGCCACGACGATGGCGGTGAAGATGGCCGAGCGCGCGCTGAACAGCGGCGGCAACCTGTCGGGCGTCACCACCGGGCTTGATTCGATCAATGCCAAGATCGGCGGCATGCACCATTCGGACCTGATGATCCTGGCCGGGCGTCCCGGCATGGGCAAGACGTCGCTGGCGACCAACATCGCGTTCAACGCCGCGCGCCGGTGGATGCGCGACATGGCCGACGGCATCGCGCCGGCCGATTCGGTGGGGGCGAAGGTCGCGTTCTTCAGCCTGGAAATGAGCGCCGACCAGCTCGCCACGCGTATCCTGGCCGAGCAGTCGCAGATCAGCTCCGAATCGCTGCGCATGGGCAAGATCAGCCGGCAGGAGTTCGCGCAGCTGGCCGCCGCGGCCGCCGAGCTGGAGAACCTGCCGCTGTTCATCGACGATACCGGCGGCCTCAGCATCTCGGCGCTGCACACCCGCGTCCGCCGGCTGCAGCGGCGGCACAATAACGAGATCGGCCTGGTCGTGGTCGACTATCTCCAGCTGCTGACCAGCGGCGGCAAGGGATCGAAGGAGAACCGCGTCCAGGAAATCTCCGAGATCAGCCGCGGGCTGAAAACGCTGGCCAAGGACATGAACGTGCCGGTGCTGGCGCTGTCGCAGCTGAGCCGCGCGGTCGAGAGCCGCGAGGACAAGCGCCCGATGCTGTCCGACCTGCGCGAATCGGGATCGATCGAGCAGGACGCGGACATGGTCTGGTTCGTGTTCCGCGAGGATTACTACACCGCCGCGCGCGAGCCCAAGCGCCCGGTGGAGGGCGACGACAGCAAGGTGTTCGAGGACCACCAGAAATGGGCGACCGACATGGAGCGGGTCTATGGCCTGGCCGAGCTGATCGTCGCCAAGCAGCGCCACGGCGCAACCGGCAAGGTGGTGATGAAGTTCGACCCGACGATCACCCGCTTCTCGGACTATGCGGGGTATTGAGGGAGAGGATCAAACTCGCCTCCCTGGTCCAGGAAGGGGAGAAGTATGGGGCGGCGGCTGCTCATGCCTTCCGATCCTTCTCCGCGAACATTCTGCTGCATTGCAGAAATATCCTCCGCATCGCCCAAACTGGGCATGCCGGCCGATCGCTTATCGGTCACACGGTGGGCGTACCGGGGGGAACCGGTGCGAACGGACATCGTCGGCCGGCCGTCATTCACAGGGAGGGGGCGGCCGGGCGGCGGTGGACACGTCAAAAGGGGTAATCATGACTGTCAGTTTCTCGACGGCGCGCGTGCTGGGCACGGGCGCGCTGGGTCTGGTCGCGCTCGCCTGCGCCGCGCCGGCTGCCGCGCAGACGACCGTGAACGATCCGGCATCGACCTTCACCGTCGCGGTGACCGCGGGCACGCTGGGGATCGGACCGGAAGTGGGGTTCCGCTTCGCCGACCATATCGGCATCCGCGGCAACGCCACCTTCCTGGGGATCAACGCCGACTATAGCTCCGACGACATCGACTACGACGGCAAGCTGAAGCTGAAGTCGTTCGGCGCGATGGTCGACGTCTATCCGTTCGGCGGCTCGTTCCGCGTCTCGGGCGGCGCGCGCATCAACCGCAACTATGCGCGGCTGAACGCCACGCCGAGCGGATCCTCGGTCGAGGTCGGCGACGACACCTACACCCAGGCGCAGGTCGGCACGCTGTCCGGCCGGGCCGAGGTGAAGAAGGTCGCGCCGGCGCTGACGCTCGGCTGGAGCGGATCGAACCGCCGCGGCTTCATGTTCGGGTTCGAGGCGGGCGCGCTGTTCCAGGGTTCGGTCAAGGTGCGCGACTTCACCTCGACCGGCACGCTGCAGAACAACGCCACCTTCCGCGCCAGCCTGGAAGAGGAGCGTCGCAGCCTGCAGGATGATGTCGACGATTATAAGGTCTATCCGATCGTCCAGGCCTCGATCGGGTGGCGGTTCTAAAGCTTTCGGCTTTCACGAGCTGAACAGGGAGGGGCCGGCTCTCGCGACTTCAGTGTCGCGAGGGCCGGTTCTTTGCGTGCCGGCCAACATGACCGAAGTTTAACGGAACGCGCCGTCGCAGCCGACCGTATCTCGTCCGTCGGACATGGTGTTCGTGGAGGTCGATATGCGCTTCGTTTCCCTGCTCGCCCTGCCATTGCTCGTCGCGACCGCCTCGCCGGTGCTGGCCAAGGGCTGCATCCGCGGTGCGGCGGCCGGCGCGGTGGGTGGACACATGGTCGGCAAGGGGCACGCGATGCTCGGCGCGGCGGCGGGCTGCGCGATCGCACACCACCATTATGCCAAGCAGGCGCGCGCGCAGAAGGCCGCGGCCCGCGCGCACTGACGATAGCGCACGCGGGGCAAGGGTGACGGTCAGAAGACCGGGTCTTCGCCCGGCTGCACCGGCTGGTGGATGCCGCATTCCACCTTGTCCCAGCCGCGCCAGCGACCGGCACGGGGATCCTCGCCAGGACGCACCTTGCTGGTGCACGGCGCGCAGCCGATCGAGAGATAGCCCTGCGCCTCCAGCGGGTGGCGGGGCAGGTCGTGCTCCTCGAAATAGGCGTCGAGATCGGCCTTCTTCCAGTCGGCGAGCGGGTTGATCTTCAGCCGGCCCTCATCCTCCTCGAAACGGGGCAGGGCGAGGCGGGTGCCGGACTGGAAGCCCTTGCGGCCCGAGATCCAGGCGTCGAACGGGGCGAGCGCGCGGCGCAGCGGCTCGACCTTGCGGATCTCGCAGCAGCCGTCGGGGTCGTAGGACCAGCGCAGCCCGGTTTTGTCCTTCGCCGCCAGCACGCGCGGGTCCGGACGGAAGACGCGCAGGTCGGTCAGGCCGAGCCGCTCCGACAACTCATCCCGGTAAGCAAGAGTCTCGCCGAACATCTTCTGCGTGTTGGTGAAAATGACCGGCACATCCGGGTCGATCGTCGCCACCATGTGGAGAAGGACGGCGGACTCGGCACCGTAGGACGAGACCGAGGCGATGCGGCCGGCGAGTTCGCCGGTCAGCAGCTCGCGCAGCATATCGGGTGCGGATACACCATCGAACCGCGCCTGCATCGCGGCGGCATCGGCGGCGGTGAAGGCGGGGGCGGTGTCGATCGTATCGAGGATGCGGGCGGGCTCACCCATGGCGCAGTTTCCAGACGGGAACGGCGGCGTCGGCCGCCGCCTGATAGCGATAATCGTAGCGTTCGAGGCTGCGGCGGAGCGCATCGCCGTCGATCTCCGCCTGGGGCGCGAAGCTGTCGAAGCCGCAGCGGCGCATCAGCGGCAACTGGTCGACGAGCACGTCGCCCTGTGCGCGCAGCTCGCCACTGTAGCCCGCCTCGCGCAGGATACGGCCGGCGGAATAGCTGCGGCCGTCGCGGAACGTCGGGAAGCTGACCTCGACCAGCGCGAGCCGGTCGAGATGGGGGAGGAGCGCGCGGGCGTCCTCGCCCGCCTCCAGCCGGACGGCGGTGGCGTTGGTCTGTTCCGCGAGGAACGCGTCGAGGGTGACGGCGGGCTCGTCATGGGCCGGGTCGTCGCGGAAGCGGAGAAGGGCGTCAGCGGTCATGGCGGAACCTGCTCCCCTCCCTGTCAGGGAGGGGCTGGGGGTGGGTGGCGTGGAGCGATACGGCGGCGGCAGGCGTGCGGGCGGCCGTATCACCCGGCCGCGACCCACCCCCGACCCCTCCCTGAAAGGGAGGGGAGAACGTTGGCGCCCCTCCCTGAAAGGGAGGGGAGAACGTTGGATCACCCATAGATCGCCTCCTTGAACGGCTGCATCCCGATCCGGCGATAGGTGTCGAGGAAGCGCTCGCCCTCGGCGCGGTGGGCGACGTAGGTGTCGGTGACGCGCTCGATCGCGTCGACGACGCCGTCCTCGTCGAAGCCGGGCCCGGTGATCTTGCCGAGCGACACGTCCTCCGCGCCCGAACCGCCGAGCGACAGCTGGTAGTTCTCGGTGCCCTTCTTGTCGACGCCGAGGATGCCGATATGGCCGGCATGGTGGTGGCCGCAGGCGTTGATGCAGCCCGAGATCTTGACCTTCAGCTCACCCAGATCGCGCTGTTTCGGCGCGAGGCGGACGGCGAGCTTCTGCGCCAGCGGGATCGAGCGGGCATTGGCCAGGCTGCAATAGTCGAGCCCGGGGCAGGCGATGATGTCGGTGACGAGGTCCAGGTTCGCCTCGGCCAGACCGGCCTCGGCCAAGGCCTGCCACACCGCGGGCAGGTCGCGCTCGGCAACATGCGGCAGGACGATGTTCTGCGCGTGGGTGACGCGCAGCTCGTCGTGCGAGTAGCGCTGGGCCAGGTCGGCCATCAGGTCGATCTGGTCAGCGGTGGCGTCGCCGGGGATGCCGCCGACCGGCTTCAGGCTGACCGTGACGATCGCGTGGCCGGGCGCCTGATGGGCGCGGACGTTCTGGTCGAGCCAGACGGCGAAGTCGGGATCGCTGCGGTCGAGGGCGACCGGCGCGGCGTCCAGCGCGGGAGGCGCGAACATCGCGGTGATGCGGGCCAGCTCGGCGGCGGGCGGGTCGATGCCGAGCGCCTTGACGAGCGCGAACTCCTCCTCGACCTGGCGGCGATAGTCGTCGGCGCCGATCTCATGGACCAGGATCTTGATCCGCGCCTTGTACATATTGTCGCGCCGGCCATAGCGATTGTAGACACGTAGACAGGCTTCAAGATAGCTCATCAGGTCGTCGGCGGTGACGAAGTCGCGGATCAGCGGCGCGATCATCGGGGTGCGGCCCATGCCGCCGCCGACGAAGATCTGGCCGCCGAGCACGCCGTCTCGCTCGACCAGCCGAATGCCGATATCGTGGAGGCGCATCGCGGCGCGGTCCTCGTCGGCGGCAATCACGCAGATCTTGAACTTGCGCGGCAGGTAGCTGAATTCCGGGTGGAAGGTGCTCCACTGACGGATCAGCTCGGCCCAGGGACGCGGGTCGGCGACCTCGTCGGCGGCGGCGCCGGCGAACTGGTCGGACGAGATGTTGCGGATGCAATTGCCGCTGGTCTGGATGGCGTGCATCTCGACCGTCGCCAATTCTGCAAGGATATCAGGCGTATCCTCCAGCTTGATCCAGTTGAACTGGAGGTTCTGGCGGGTGGTGAAGTGGCCGTAGCCACGATCGTACTTGCGCGCGATATGGCCGAGCATCCGCATCTGCCGGCTGTCGAGCGTGCCATAGGGCACCGCGACGCGCAGCATGTACGCGTGCAGCTGGAGATAGAGGCCGTTCATCAGCCGCAGCGGCTTGAATTGATCCTCGGTCAGTTGGCCCGACAGGCGGCGGGCGACCTGGTCGCGGAACTCCTCGACACGGGCATCGACGATCGACTGGTCGTACTGGTCGTACTTATACATGGCTCTTCCTAAATCCTCCCCTGCAAGGGGAGGGGGACCAGCGAAGCTGGTGGAGGGGTGTCGCCGATCGCGGACCGGGGACACCCCTCCGTCAGCACGATGTGCTGCCACCTCCCCTGCAAGGGGAGGAGCGAGCGGCCATTCATATGACCCAGCTGCCCGCCTGCGGGTCGGCGGGCTTCAGTGTCAGGTCGGCGCGCACGGTGGGGCCGAGCGCGCGGATGCGGTCCTTGATGTGGGCGGGGCGGGGGCCGTCGGCGGTCAGGCTCGCCTCGATCACGTAAGGCACGTTGACGCGACGCGCGCCCTCCTCGGCACGGGCGATCGCCTCGCCCTGGTCGCCGACGTCGGTGGCGTCCTCGATGTGGCGGGACCAGCCGTTGCCGGTCCACCAGGTGACGTCGCCCGAGGCGAGATCGTTGCCGGTCAGGATCTTCATGCTGCCATACCCTCTGCGACGCGTGCCCAGCGGCCCAGCTTGTCCTCGGCATCCGAGAGGGTGACGACCTCACCGACGACGATGATCGCGGGGCTGCCGACCTTCTCGCGATCGACCATCGCGCCGAGATCGGCGAGGAGCGTGCGGATCGCGCGATGACCCTCCAGCGTGCCGCGCTCCAGCACCGCGACCGGCATGTCGGGAGCGACGCCGTCGGCCATCAGCTTGTCGGCGATCGCGGCGGCGGTGGCGACGCCCATGTAGATGACGAGCGTGCGGCCCTGCCCGGCAAGGCCGGACCAGTCCTGCTCGGACAGGCCCTTGCACTGGCCGGCGACGAACGAGACGGCCGAGCTGTGGTCGCGGTGGGTGAGGGGTAGCATCGCCTCTGCCGCGCAGCCGAGCGCGGCCGACACGCCGGGGATCACCTCGACCGGCAGGCCGGCGGCGCGCACCGCCTCCACCTCTTCCCCGCCACGGCCGAAGATGAACGGGTCGCCGCCCTTCAGCCGGACGACGACCGCGCCGGTGCGGACATGCGCGACGATCAGCGCATTGATCGCCTCCTGCGGCAGGGTGTGGCGCGCGCGGCGCTTGGCGACCGAAATGCGCTGCGCCGTGGCGGGCGCGAGGTCGAGGACGCGCGGGTCGATCAGGCCGTCATGCACGACGATGTCGGCGCCGCGCAGCGCCTCCACCGCGCGGACGGTGAGAAGGCCGGGGTCGCCGGGGCCGGCACCGACCAGGATGACCCGGCCGCGGGCTGTGGGATCGAGTAACGTCGCCATGATCGCCAGATGGGCGCGGGGGCCGGGCGGCGAAAGCCACATCTGCTTGGGGATCGGCTAGTCCTGCTTTCGCCGGCGCGATGGCGGGCGTAGGGAAGGAACATAACCGCTTCGATCCAAGGACATCCATGCGCCACATCCTGCTCGCCGCCCTGATGATCGCCACCGCCGCGCCGGCGCTCGGCCAGGCGCTGCCGCCCCCCGTGCCGGTGCCGGGCGACGGGCCGGAGGATGCGAAGCTGAAGCGGCTGTTCTACGACAGCGACGAGCGCGACCTGGCGCTCGACCCGATCAGCGCGATCTTTCGCGGCGACATGCGCTACGCCGACCAGTTCGGCGAATATCTGACCGACGCGCGCACCGCCCAGAACAAGCGCAACGTCGAGGCCGACCTGGCCGCGCTGAAGGCGATCGATCGCGCCAAGCTGACCCATGTCGACCAGATCGCGTACGACGTGTTCCGCAACCAGGCCGAGATCAACCTGCGGGGCTTTGCGCCCAACATCCTGGCGGTGACGCGGCTGTTGCCGATGAACCATTTCGGCGGCTTCCAGACCTTCTATCCCGACTTCGCCAGCGGCAAGGGCGGGGCGCCGTTCAAGACGGTGGCGGACTATCGCAACAACCTGAAGCGCAATGCCGGCTATGCCGCGCTCTACGACCGGGCGATCGCGCTGATGCGCGAGGGGATGGCGAAGGGCGTGGTGCAGCCCAAGCTGGTCGTCACCAACATGATCGCGCAGTTCGACGCGCTGATCGACCAGGGCGTGGAGGGATCGGTCTTCTACGCGCCGGTCACCATGTTCCCCGACACGGTGCCCGCCGCCGATCGGCCGGCGCTGACCGCCGCCTACGGCGCGCAGGTGCGTGACGTCATCATCCCGGCGCACCGCAAGATGCGCGATTTCCTGAAGACCGAGTATCTGCCCAAGGCGCGCGACACGGTCGGCCTGTCGGCGCTGCCCGGTGGTGCGGCGCTGTACGATTACGACATCGAGGCGAGCACCACCCTGCCGCTCAAGGCCGATGCCGTGCACCGGCTGGGCCTGTCCGAGGTGGCGCGGATCACGCGCGAGATGGAGGCGCAGAAGGCGGCAGTCGGCTTCAAGGGGACGCTGGCGCAGTTCTTCGACTATCTGCGCACCGACACCCGCTTCCAGCCCAAGAGCGCGGCGGAGCTGCGCGCGGGCTATGAGGCGATCGGCAAGCGGATCGACCAGCGCATCGCCACGCAATTCTCGCTGATCCCCAAATCGCCGCTGGAGATCCGCCCGGTGCCGGACTTCCGCGCCAAGACCGATGCCGGCGGATCGTACCAGCAGGGTACGCCCGATGGCTCGCGGCCCGGCATCTTCTACTACAACACCTATGACCTGCCGACCCGCTACACCTGGGGCATGGAAACCCTGTACCTGCACGAGGCGGTGCCGGGGCATCATTTCCAGATCAGCCTGGCGCAGGAGAATGCGGCGCTGCCCGCCTTCATGCGCTTCGGCGGCAATACCGCCTATGTCGAAGGGTGGGCGCTGTATGCCGAGACGCTGTGGAAGCCGCTGGGCATGGAGACCGATCCGTACCAGCGGATGGGCGGCCTGTCCGACGAGATGCTGCGTGCGATGCGGCTGGTCGTCGACACCGGCATCCACGCCAAGGGTTGGACCCGCGACCAGGCGATCGCGTACATGCTGGCCAACTCGCCGATGGGCAGGACCGACGCCACCGCCGAGGTGGAGCGATACATCGCCATTCCGGGGCAGGCGCTGGCGTACAAGATCGGCCAGCTGACCATCCTGAAGCTGAAGGCGGAGGCGCAGGCGAAACAGGGCGCGAAGTTCGACCCGCGCGCCTTCCACGCCGAGGTGCTGGACACGGGGTCGCTGCCGATGCCGGTGCTGGAGAAGAAGCTGCGGGACTGGATGGTGAAGTAGGGAAGGCTGCTCTCCCCTTCCCTGCCAGGGAAGGGGTTATGTTACGCGTCCCGCAACCCGATGCCGATCGAGGCGCGGGCGGAGTCCGCTTCGCTGGAGACGACGGGGTAGGCGCAATAGTCGGCGGCGTAATAGGCCGAGGGGCGGTGGTTGCCCGACAGGCCGATGCCGCCGAACGGGGCGTTGCTGGCGGCGCCGTTGGTGGGGCGGTTCCAGTTGACGATGCCGGCGCGGGCGCCGGCCCAGAACCGGTCGTAGAGCGAGGGCGTCTGGCTGACGAGCGAGGCGGACAGGCCGTAGCGGGTGGCGTTCGCCTCTGCGATCGCGGCGTCGAAATCGGCGACGCGGACGACCTGAAGGATGGGGCCGAACAGTTCGACATCCGGCCGGTCGTTGAGCGCGGTGGTGTCGATCAGCGCGGGGAGCAGGAAGGGGCGCTTAGGATCGGGCCGCTCGAGATGGCGGATCGGGCGGGCACCGCGCATCAGCAGCGCGAGGAACCCCTCGGTCAGCTGGTCGGCCGCCTCGTTGTCGATCACCGGACCCATGAACGGGGCGGGATCGTCGTGCGGGGCGCCGACGATCAGCCGCGCGACCAGCCGGTCGATCTCGGCCAGCAGCGGCGTCGCCAGCTGCTCGTCGACGATCAGGCGGCGGGCGGCGGTGCAGCGCTGGCCGGCGCTGGTAAAGGCGGACTGGATGACCAGGATCGCGGCGGCGTGAAGGTCGGGCGTGTCCCACACCACGATCGGGTTGTTGCCGCCCATCTCGAGCGCCAGGATCTTGTCGGGCCGGTCGGCGAACTGGCGGTTGAGCGCGAGGCCGGTGCGCGCCGAGCCGGTGAACAGCAGCCCGTCGATGCCGCGATGCTCCGACAGGGCGCGACCCTGTTCGGGGCCGCCGACCAGCAGGCGGACGCAGTTCTCCGGCACCCCGGCGGCGTGGAGGCATTCGACCAGGAAGCGGCCGGTGGCAGGGGTCTTCTCCGACGGCTTGAAGACGACGGCGTTGCCGGCGATCAGCGCGGGGACGATGTGACCGTTGGGCAGGTGCGCGGGGAAGTTGTAGGGGCCGAGCACCGCGAGGACGCCGTGCGGCTTGTGCCGGACGGCGACGCGGGCGCCCATCTGCCCCTCCATGCGCCGTTGCGAAGTACGGTCGGCATAGGCGGCGACCGAGATGTCGACCTTGGCCATCACCGAGTCGACCTCGGTCCGCGCTTCCCAGAGCGGCTTGCCGGTCTCGCGCGCGATCAGGTCGGCAAAGCTCTCGTGCCGCTGGCGGACGATGTTGGCGTAGCGGCGCATCGTCTCGACCCGGAAGGCGAGCGGGCGGGCGGCCCACTCGGCCCAGCCGGCGCGGGCCGCCGCGACCTCGGTATCGGCATCGCCAATGGTCAGGCGGGCGAGTTCGGCGCCGGTCGCCGGTTCGTACGAGATCAGTTCGGCCATGGGCGGCGTGTGTAGCAAGCGTCTGCGGATCAGGCGAGGGCGGCTCCCATCGCCCGGATCGCGGCGATCTTTGCCTCGAGCGGCGCCCAATCGTCGTCCGTCGCGATGGGTGCCCAGAGCGCCTCCACCTCCGCGATCTGCATGCTGCACGGGGACGCGGACCAGTAGCCGGCGTCGCGCGCGCGGCGCGGCGGATGGGCGGCCAGCGCGGCGCGGACGCTGTCCCATTCCAGGCCATAGTCCGGGGGCAGATCGGTGGCGAAGGCATCGAAGAAGAACCGGTCGAGCGGCGCCTGCGTGTTGCGCAGCGTCGCCTCCACCGTCCGCACCGTCGCGCGGTCGGTGGCGGTATCGACGGGGGCACGGCCCAGGCGCCACAGGATTGCGGGCGGCAGCGCGGCCTGGAAGGCGGGGGCGAAGCCCTCCAGCGCGGCGATCAGCGGGTCGCTGTCCGCGATCAGGCGGAGCGCGGCGGCGAGCTGGGCCACATCCCAGCCGATCGCCTCGGGCTGGCGACCAAAAGCGTAGAGGCCGGCATGATCGAAATAGGCGGCGGTGAATTGCGCGTCCCAGGTGGGTGCGAACCGCCACGGACCATAGTCAAAGCTCTCGCCGGTGACGTTGATGTTGTCGGAATTGAGGACGCCGTGGACGAAGCTCGCCGCCATGTAGCGCGCCGCCAGCGTCGCGGTGCGCCCGACGACATGGGTCAGCAGCCGGACGGGATCGTCGCCGGGTTCGCCGTAGAGTTCGCCCAGCACATAGGCGGTGAGCCGGCGCATGTTCGCCTCGTCGCGCAAATAGGCCAGCCGCTGGAAGGTGCCGATGCGGATATGGCCGTGGCTGAGCCGGACGAGTACCGCCGAGCGGGTCGGCGAGGGCTCGTCGCCGCGGTGGAGTTCCTCGCCGGTCTCGATCACCGATAGGGTGCGCGAGGTGGGGACGTTCAGCGCTTCGAGCATCTCGGTCGCAAGGATCTCGCGGACAGCGCCCTTCAGCGTCAGGCGGCCGTCGCCGAAGCGGCTCCACGGGGTCTGGCCGGAACCCTTGGTGCCGAGGTCCTTCAGGCGCCCCTGGTCATCCCGCAGCTGCGCGAAGGTGAAGCCGCGGCCGTCGCCGATGTCCGGATTGTACTGGCGGAACTGATGGCCGTGGTAGCGGAGCGCCAGCGGCTGGGGCAGCGTGTCGGGCAGGGGCGTGAAGCGGCCGAAATGCCGCGTCCATTCCTCATCGGTCAGGTCGGCGAGCCCGACCTCCGCGGCGGCGCGGTCGTTGCGGAAGCGCAGACGGGTTTCGGGAAAGGCGGCGGGCGCGACCGGATCCCAGAAATCGGAGCCGAGCGACAGGAGCGGGCGGGCGGGCGCATAGGCTTGCGGGGTGATGGGCATGCCGCGATATGGGTGCGCCGCAAGCCGGGGTGCAACATGGCCGATTACGCGAAGCTGTATTGGTGGTCGAACGACGGGGTGCGGCTGCACGCGCGCGACTATCCCGGTGACTCTGGCTTGGGCGATGCGGCGGTGGTGCCCCTGGTCTGCGTGCCGGGCCTGACCCGCAACGCACGCGACTTCGCCGGGTTCGCCGAGCGCTGGGCGGGGCGGCGGCGGGTGATCTGCGTCGACCTGCGCGGGCGCGGCGAGAGCGGCTATGCCAAGGACGCGATGAGCTATGTCCCGCTCACCTATGTCCAGGATATCGAGGCGCTGCTGGCGGACCAGGGGATCGGCCGGTTCGCGATGGTCGGCACCTCGCTGGGCGGCATCGTGACGATGCTGCTGGCCGGGCCGGCGCGCGGGCGGCTGGCGGGGGCGCTCATCAACGATATCGGACCGGTCGTCGAGCCGGGCGGGCTGTCGCGCATCCGCGGCTATGTCGGCAAGCCGTCGAGCTGGCCGACCTGGCTCCATGCCGCGCGCGCGGTGCAGGAGGGTAATGCCGACGTCTATCCAGACTGGGGGCTGGAACAGTGGCTGGCGATGGCCAAGCGGCTGTACCGGCTGAACTCGGCGGGGCGGGTGGTGCTCGACTATGACCTGCGCATCGCCGAGCCGTTTCGGGTTCCGGGCGCGGAGGCCGGACCGGACATGTGGGGCGCGCTGGCCGGGCTGGACGGCCTGCCGGTGACGATCGTGCGCGGCGCGCGTTCGGACCTGTTGAGCGCGGAAACCGCGGCGCGGATGGCCGACGCGCTGCCGGGGGCGGAACTGGTGACGGTGCCGGGCGTCGGGCACACGCCGCTTCTGACCGAGCCCGAGGTCGAGGCGGCTGTCGACCGGCTGCTGGCGCGGCTGGACGCGGGGTGACGAGGATTTTACGCCAATGGCCTTCGACGCGCTGGTTCTGACACCGCAGGATATCGAGATCGCCCGCTCGCCGCTGGCGGGCCGGGTGGATGCCGAAACCTATGTGTTGGGGGCGTTCAATCCGGGGCTGACGCGGCTGCCCAATGGCAACCTGCTGATGATGGTGCGCGTGGCGGAGGCGCTGCGCCGGCCGATCCGCGACGGCCATGTCCATGCGATCCGATGGACCGCGGAGGGCTATCGGCTCGACCCCTGGCCGCTGCAGCTGGTCGACACCGCCGACCCGCGCAAGTTCATGATGCGCGGGGGCGGATGGAAGGTGATGGCGTTGACCAGCCTGTCCTGGCTGCTGCCCGTCGAGCTGTCGGCGGACGGCACGCGGGTAGAGGCGATCCATTACGACCGGGCGATCGTGCCGGCGGCGGATTACCAATGCTACGGCGTCGAGGATGCGCGGATCAGCCGGGTCGGCGTGGGAAAAGGCGGACGCTGGCTGATGACGACCTGCTCGGTCAGTCCGGAGCGGCATTCGACGACGCTCTATACCAGCGACGACGCGGTCGACTGGCGGCTGGAGGGCATCGTGCTCGACCACCAGAACAAGGACATGCTGATCTTCGAGGGGTTGATCGGTGGCAAGTACTGGGCGCAGACCCGGCCGCTGGGCGACCTGTACTTCGCCTATCCGCCCGACAGCGCGTGGCGGGCGGGGCCGTCGATCAACCTGGCCTCTTCGCCCGATGCGCTGCACTGGAAGCCGTGCGACCGGCCCGGCATCCGCCCGCATGCCGCCACCGTGGCGACCGCGCGGATGGGCGGTGGCGCGCCGCCGATCCGCACGCCCGAGGGCTGGCTGAGCCTGTGGCACGGGGTGGAGCCGGCTGGGGTGGTCGGCATCTATCGCACCTATTGGTCGCTGCTCGATGGCGAGGACCCGTCGCGGGTGATCCGGACGCAGCACGAGCCGCTGCTGGCGCCCGCGCCGCATCTGACCGCGCCGCTCGCCGATCTGATGTACCTCGACGATGTGGTGTTCACGACCGGGATCGTCGACGCCGGCGACCATTATGTCGTCGCGAGCGGCGAGGCCGATCTGGCGTGCCGCGTGACCCATATCGGGAAGCAGACCTTCGCCTGACCCCCTGCAACCGTCTTGAGATCGGATGAACCGCAGATTAAGGGGAGTGCCTGTTTTCCAGATGGAGTTGGCAGACGTGCGGTCGGTGGGGATCATGGTGGCAGTGGTTGCGGCGACGATCGCCGCACCGGCGACGGCCGCGATCGACCTGGCCCGCGCGCCCGCCGGCATGGTGGTGCGCAGTGCAGATGCGGCCTGTGACGGCTCGGCCTATGCCGGTGCCGGCGCGGTGGCGGTGTGCCAGGGTGGCGCCAGCACCGATTTCGACCTGATGTTCGTCGACCCGGGCAATCCGGCGCGCAAAGGATCGACCAGCTCCTTCTCGATCGACGTCGACGCCGGGTCGAAGGCGATGCTGACCGCCTATGACGAGTCGGGACGCCTGCTGGGCGTCGCGGATCGCAGCACGGTGGACGGGATGGGCGAGCGCCTGACGCTGACCGGTCTGGGCGACATCGCGCGCATCCATGTCAGCGGGCGCGGGCCGATCGCGGTCGCCGACCTGAGCTTCGCCGACGTGAAGACCGGATCGCGCCTGCCGGAGCCGGCGACGTGGGCGATGCTGATGATCGGTTTCGGTGCCACGGCCGCACTGATCCGCCGCCGTATCCGCCTGTCGGAGGCGCGCTTTACCGAACGGATGCGCCGGATCGCCGCGGGCGAGGCGGGCTGATCCGTCGCGGATGCGAAAAAGGGCGGCTCCATCCGGACCCGCCCTTCTCTCGATCAGAACCGATCAGTTGCTGTCGGAATTGTCGTCGTCGTCCACCACGATGAACACGCCGCCGGCGATCACCGCCGCAGCGAGGACCAGGCCGATGATCGCGCCGGGGGCGGCGAGCTTCTGCGACTGACGCGAGGTGGCGGTGGCACGCGCGGCCGGCTTGACCGACAGCGACGCGGCCGGATTGGCGGTCGGTGCCGCATAGGCGGGGGCGACGCACAGGGCGGCGGCGCAACCGGAGGCGAGAATCTTCTTCAACATGGTCGAACTCCCTTTCGAACCCAACTTGCCGCAACGCAGCAGCAGGCAACAGGTTCCTGCTAATAAAATGGTTAACAAATCCTCACGCTCATGCCGGGGTGCCAAGTCGCACCGGAGCGATTAACGACGGCCAATGACCTCTTCGATCTCGATCCTCCACCTGCACGGCACGTTCGAACCGAGCGGCAAGGCGGCGCGTGTCGCGCGGCTGATGGCGGCCTTCGGTACGCGCGCGCGCCACGTCACTGTCTCCGCCGACCCGCATGCGCTGGGGGCGCTCGCGACGATCCCGGCAGGCATCGCGCACGAGGTCGCCCAGAACGCGCCACCGCTCGCCGGACGGCCGTCCGTCGCGCGCTATGAGGCGATCGCGCGTTCCATGCAGCGGTTCGATCTGGTGCTGACCTATGGCTGGGATGCGATCGACGGGGTGATGGCGCGGCGGGTATTCGGCACCGGCAAGCGCGTGCTGCCGCCGCTGGTCCATCACGAGGACGGGTTCGGACCGGAGGAAGCGACGGGGCTGAAGCTAGAACGTAACCTCTATCGCCGCATGGCGCTGCCCGCCGCGCACGCGCTGGCGGTGCCGTCCGCGACGCTGGAGCGGATCGCGCTGGGACCGTGGAAGCAGCCGGCCGCGCGCGTCCACCGGATCGTGAACGGCATCGCCACCGCGGCCTATGCCGCCAAGGCGGATCCGCGCGCATTGCCGGGCTTTCGCAGGGAGAGCGGCGAGGTGGCGATCGCGGTGCCGGGGCCGCTGGTCGCCGCCAAGAACCCGACCGCGCTGGTTCGCGCGGCCGGCGGTCTGTCGGGCCGGTTCCGGCTGGTCTTCATCGGCGCCGGGCCGGAGCGCGACGCGATCATGGGCGCGGCGGCGGCGATGGGGATCGCCGATCGGGTATCGGTGATCGCGACCGAAGTGCCGGCCTATCGCTGGCTGGGGCTGTTCGACATGGTCGCGCTGCCGTCGGTCAGCGAGCAGTTCCCGACCGCGATCGTCGAGGCGATGGCGGCGGGGCTGCCGGTTGCCGCGATGCCGGTCGGCGACATCCCGGCCATGGTCTCGCCCGCCAATCGCCCTTTCGTCGCCGAGTGGCCGACCGAGGTGCGGCTGCGCGACGCGGTGCAGGCGCTGATGAACGACGAGGGGCTGCGGCGCGAGGTCGGCGCGGCGAACCGGGCGCTGGCGACCGCATCCTATGACGAGGCGGCGATGATCGCGCAGTATCGTGCGCTATACGAAGGGGCGCTGGGACGGCCGGGCGCGCTCGGCTGAGAGATAGTTTCGCTCGCTTGGCCGCGTGCATTCGTTATAGGGATCGGGTTTCATCCCCCCAAAGGTGACCCCCTTGTCCGTGTTCAAAGGCCTGCAACCCATCGTCTACAACGGCCGCGAGGTGTGGCCGCTGGTGGAAGGCGGCAAAGGCGTCGCCGCAACCAATCACGCCTCGGCCGGCGCGTGGGCGGCGGCGGGCGGGATCGGCACCGTGTCGGCGGTCAATGCCGACAGCTATGATCCCGAGGGGCGGATCATCCCGCAGGTCTACCGCGCGCTGACCCGGCGCGAGCGGCACGAGGAGCTGATCCAGTACGCGATCGACGGCGCGGTGGAGCAGGTGCGCCGCGCGTTCGAGATCGCGGGCGGCAAGGGTGCGATCAACATCAACGTACTGTGGGAGATGGGTGGCGCGCAGCGGGTGCTGCACGGCGTTCTCGAGCGCACGCGCGGCATGGTCGCGGGTGTGACCTGCGGCGCAGGCATGCCGTACAAGCTGTCGGAGATCGCCGCCTCTTACGAGGTGGCATACCTGCCGATCGTCAGTTCGGGCCGGGCGTTCAGGGCGCTGTGGAAGCGTGCCTATTCCAAGGCGGCCGAGTGGCTGGCGGCGGTGGTGTATGAGGATCCGTGGCTGGCCGGCGGCCATAACGGCCTGTCCAACGCGGAAGACCCGCTGAAGCCCGAAGATCCCTATCCGCGCGTCAAGGCGCTGCGCGAGACGATGCGCGAGGGCGGCATTCCCGACAGTACGCCGATCGTGATGGCCGGCGGCGTCTGGTATCTGCGCGACTGGAACGGGTGGATCGACAATCCCGAACTCGGCACCATCGCCTTCCAGTACGGCACCCGTCCGCTGCTGACGCAGGAAAGCCCGATTCCGCAGGGCTGGAAGCAGCAGCTGATGGAGATCGGCGAGGGCGACGTACTGCTCCACCGGTTCTCGCCGACCGGCTTCTACTCGTCGGCGGTGCGCAATCCGTTTCTGCGCGCGCTCGAGGCGCGGTCGGAGCGGCAGATCGCCTTCTCGACGCAGGAGGCGGGCGACCATGTCTTCCAGCTCGACGTGGGGGTGAAGGGCAAGAATTTCTGGGTGACGCGCGGCGACCTGCTGCGTGCGCGCGAGTGGTTCGGCCAGGGTTTCCAGCTCGCCATGAAGACGCCGGACAACACGCTGGTCTTCGTCACGCCCGATGAGGCGAAGGTGATCCGCAAGGACCAGGCGGACTGCATGGGCTGCCTGTCGCAGTGCCTGTTTTCCAGCTGGGCGGATACCGAGACGAACTCGACCGGGCGGCTGGCCGATCCGCGCAGCTTCTGCATCCAGAAGACGCTGCAGGACATCGCGCATGGCGGCGATACCGACCAGAACCTCATGTTCGCGGGGCATGCGGCCTATAATTTCCAGCGCGATCCCTTCTACTCGAACGGCTTCGTACCGACGGTGAAGCAGCTGGTCGATCGCATCCTGACCGGCGACTGATCGGCCGGGATTTACCGCACGGGCCAGTCATTTGGCCGCGCGTTTAACCTTTCATCAACCCTGTCGGCGCATCCCTGTCCATGCAGGTCGCGCCGACGGATTGGCCGCCGAGCCCGACCGCCAGCACCGAAAGCACGCGTCCCTGACCCGTGCGGGAGGAAGGCATGTCGCGCACCAACTTTATCCTGGCCCTGTCACTGGCCACCACACTTGCAGGCTGTGCCGGTGGACGGCATCGGCCGGCCACGGCAGCCGCCCCCACCGTCACGCTCGCACCCGAGCCCGCGTGGCGGCAGGCGATCGATCAGGCCGATGCGCAGCGGATCGAGGCGTTGCCGACCGACTGGGCGACCGCGCGCGAGCAGGCGGCCCGGCGCGGCGCACGCCTGCTGAAGGCGGAGGGTGACCTGTTGAAGGCGGACGCCGCGCTCGACCATCCGGCGCTGCCACCGGGCTCGTACAAGTGCCGCTCGGTGACGCTGAAGCGCGCAGGGGTCAGCAAGTCGCCGTCCTTCTTCTGCTATGTCGGAGGCGAGGCGGGCGAGCGGGTCAGCTTCACCAAGCAGACCGGCACCGCGCTGCCGGGCGGCTGGCTCTATCCGGACGAGGCGCATCGCTACGTCTTCCTCGGCGCGCGGCAGAAGCGGGCGGGGGATACGTCGCTGGGCTATGGCGAGGATCGCAGCCGCGATCTGGTGGGCGTGGTCGAGCGGGTCGGCGCGTTCCGCTGGCGGCTGGTGCTGCCCGGTGCGGAGTTCCAGGTCTATGAACTGACCCCGGTGCCGGTCGAGCAGCAGGGTGCAGTAGGATAAGCGGTCGTCATGCCGGGACACGCCCGGCATGACGAACAGGGGTCAGTCGACCACCGTGCCGACCACCGCACCGGCCGTGCCGCCGACGGCCGCGCCCTTGCCGACGTCGTTGCCCGTCACGGCAGCTACACCGGCGCCGCCGGCACCGCCGATCGCCGCACCGCGCAGCGTCGAGCAGGCCGCCATCGACAGGCCGCAGGCGAGCAGGGCGGCGGACATCGCGATCTTTTTCATGAGAGCATTCCTGTCAGTTAAGGGATGCCTCGACGAATGCTGCACTGCAGCCTTCGTTCCGTATGTTGCGGGAGTGTAATGGGATTTCAGGCCCAGCCTTCCAGCACCTGGTCGGGCGGGCGGTGGCCGTCGGCCCACATGCGGATGTTCTGGATAACCTTCTCGCCCGAGGCGACACGCCCCTCGATCGTCGCCGAACCCATATGCGGGGTCATCACCACGTTGGGCAGGGCGAGCAGGCGTGGATCGATCCGCGGCTCGTGCTCCCACACGTCCAGCCCCGCCCCGGCGAGGCGACCGCCCTCCAGCGCGTCGACCAGCGCCTCCTCGTCGACGATGCCGCCGCGGCTGGCGTTGATGAGGAAGACATCGGGGCGCATCAGGCCGATGCGGCGGCGGTCGATCAGCATCCGGCTGTCGGCGTTGAGCGGGGTGTGGACGGTGACGATGTCCGCGACGCGGAGCAGATCGTCGAGATCGGCGTGGAAGGTCGCGCCCAGCTGCCCCTCCAGCACCGCAGGCAGGCGGTGGCGGTTGTGATAGTGGATCGACAGGCCGAAGGCGCGCGCGCGCTGCGCCACCGCCTGGCCGATCCGGCCCATGCCGACGATACCCAGCGCCTTGCCGCCGATTCGATAGCCGAGCATGCCCCCCGGGCTCCACCCGTGCCACTCGCCGGAGCGGACCAGCTTCTCGCCCTCTGCAAGGCGGCGGGGGACCGAGACGATCAGCGCCATCGTCATGTCGGCGGTATCCTCGGTCAGGACGCCGGGCGTGTTGGTGACGATGATGCCGCGGGCGCGGGCTGCGGCGAGGTCGATATGGTTCACGCCCGCGCCGAAATTGGCGATCAGCCGCAGATCCGGCCCGGCGGCGGCGATCAGGGCGGCGTCGATCGTGTCGGTGACGGTGGGGACCAGCACGTCGCAGGTCGCCAGTGCCACGCGTAGCGCCTCGGCCGACCAGGCGGCGTCGGTGTGGTTCAGCCGGGCCTGGAACAGCGCGTCCATGCGGCGCATCACCGCCTCTGGCAGTTCGCGGGTGACGACCACCCGCGGGTGGGGGCAGCGGCGCGGATCGGACATGCCGGCTGCTTGGCGCGCGCGGCCCGGCGCGTCAACCGATGCGGGCAACGCGATTGATCGGCCGGCGACTTTGGTGGATGGAGGAGGGGATGCGGCGCCCGGGAAAACGTCGCTTTGGGATCAACGTCATGCGTATCGCGAGCCTCGTGCTCTTCACCCTGTTGGCGGTCGGCACGGCCGGGCCGGTCGCCCCCGCCGTCGCGCAGGATGCGGCGCCGCAGCCGCCGCGCTGGATGTCGATCGGCGCCGGCCGCGCCCTGATGCGGACGGGACCGGCGCGCACCTATCCGGGGGCCTGGCTGTACCAGCGGCCCGACCTGCCGCTGAGGGTGACGGCTGCGTTCCAGGAGTGGCGCCGGGTGCAGGATCCGGACGGCACCGAGGGGTGGATGCTCGTCAACCTGCTGCGCAAGACGCGCACCGCCTATGTCCGCGGGCCGGGTGCCGCGGCGATGCGCGACAAGCCCTCGGCCGGGTCGGGCGCCGCGTGGCATGCCGCACCGGGCGTGGTCGGGCGGATCAGCGCGTGCGGCGAGGGTTGGTGCAGGTTCGACGTGAAGGGCAAGGCCGGGTTCGTCGAGGTTGGTGATCTCTGGGGTGTCGATCCCGGCGAGGTTCTGCCGTAACCAATAGCGGTTGGCGCACGGCATTCCCGCAAGGGCCTCTTCGTCATGCCAGGCTAGAGTATCCGTGATGCGATCTGGACTGCACGAATTGAGCCCCTCCCCTTCAGGGGAGGGGTTGGGGTGGGGCGCTTCCTCGGGGCGGCGCGCCTTCGGCTACGCCCCACCCCCGGCCCCTCCCCTGAAGGGGAGGGGTGTACAAGGCTGATCGCTTTCGCCTCTAATCCCGGCATTCACCGCGCGGCAAGCGTGTCGGTCGCGGTGCTTGCGGAACGGTGGATGCCGGGACAAGCACGGCATGACGAAGACGGTTGGGAAAACTCCAGCTGACCTCGCTCAGTCAATCATCTCGACCGCCAGTGCGGTGGCCTCGCCGCCGCCGATGCACAGCGCGGCGACGCCGCGCTTGCCGCCGGTCTTTTCCAGTGCGGACAGCAGAGTGGCGATGACGCGGGCGCCCGAGGCGCCGATCGGATGACCGAGGGCGCAGGCGCCGCCATGGACGTTGACCTTGTCATGCGGCAGGTCGAGATCGCGCATCGCGATCATCGCGACGGCGGCGAACGCCTCGTTGATCTCGAACAGGTCGACGTCGGCGGCGGTCCAGCCGGCCTTGTCCAGGACCTTGCGGATCGCGAACACCGGCGCGGTGGTGAACAGCGCCGGCGCGTGGGCATGGGCCGCATGGGCGACGACGCGGGCGATCGGCTTCGCCCCGATCCGCTCGGCGGCGTCGGCGCGGGCCATCACCAGCGCGGCGGCGCCGTCGGAAATGGACGAGGCATTGGCGGCGGTGATCGTGCCCTCTTTCGAGAAGGCCGGCTTCAGCGTCGGGATCTTGGCGACGTCGCCGCGGGCGGGCTGCTCGTCGAGGCTCACCGTCTCCACGCCCTTGCGCGTCTTGATCGCCACCGGCACGATCTCCTGCGCGAAGGAACCGTCGGTCTGGGCGCGCTGCGCCCGGTGGAGCGATTCGATCGCGTAATCGTCCATCGCGGCGCGGGTGAACTGGTACTCGGCCGCCGTGTCCTCGGCGAAGCTGCCCATCAGGCGGCCAGGCTCATAGGCGTCTTCCAGCCCGTCGAGATACATATGGTCATAGAGCGTGTCGTGGCCGATGCGGGCGCCGGCGCGGTGCTTCTTCGACAGGAAGGGGGCGTTGGTCATGCTCTCCATTCCGCCCGCGACCAGCAAGTCGGCGGAGCCGGCGGCGAGCGCGTCGGCGGCCATGATCGCGGCCTGCATCCCCGATCCGCACATCTTGTTGACGGTCGTCGCCTCGACATGGGTGCCGAGCCCGGCGCCGATCGCCGCCTGCCGCGCCGGCGCCTGGCCGAGCCCGGCGGGGAGGACGCAGCCCATATAGATGCGCTCGACCGCCTCTGCGGACACACCGGCGCGGTCGACCGCGCCGCGGACGGCGGCGGCGCCCAGTTCGGTCGCGCTGGCGCCGGCGAGCGCACCCTGGAACGAGCCCATCGGCGTGCGGGCATAGGACAGGATGACGACGGGTTCGGTTGCCATGGCGCTCAGGGCCTCTCTCAAAGTTTCTGGTTGATCGCGATCTAGTGTCGCCCGTCGCCGATAGCAAAAGCCGCGCGGGCCGCTACGCGCCGGAGCATGGAAACATTTGCCGACGCGATCAAATGGTTTGCCTCGATCTCGGGGATGAGTGCGGCGCTGATCGTCTCGCTCGACCTGGGGCGGCGGATGACGGGATGGGGATTCGTGATCTTCGTCGCGTCCTCGGTCGCGTGGTTCGCCGGTGCGTGGTTGACCGAGGACTGGGCGCTGGGCACGCAGAACGGCATGTTGTTCGCGATCAACGTGCTGGGCGTCTATCGCTACCTGATCCGGGCGCGGAGTGATTGACGCCGCCGGCATCTGGGCGATCGGGCTGGGCGTGCTCGGCGCGCTGGTCGGCAGCTTCGTCGCGACGCTGGTGCTGCGCTGGCCCGAGGAGCGGTCGGTGGTGCACGGGCGCTCCGCCTGCGACGGCTGCGGGCGGACATTGCGGGCGATCGAGCTGATCCCGCTGGTCAGCGCGCTGGCATCGCGCGGGCGATGCCGGCGTTGCGGCGGACGGATCGATCCGCTCCACTGGCAGGTCGAAGCGGCGGCGCTGCTGATCGGGGCGAGTGCCGGCTGGATCGCGCCGGGTCCGGCGGGCGTCATGGGTGCGGCGTTCGGCTGGCTGTTGCTGGCGCTCGGCACGCTCGACGCGCGCGCGTTCTGGCTACCGGACCGGCTGGTGGCGCCGCTGGCGCTGCTGGGGTTGGCGGGCGGCGCAGTCGGGCTGGCGCCTTCGCTGCTCGATCGGCTGATCGGGGGAGCGGCGGGGTACGCGCTGCTGGCGCTGGTCGCCTTTAGCTATCGGCATTGGCGGGGGCGCGAGGGGCTGGGCGGGGGCGACCCCAAGCTGCTGGGCGCGATCGGGCTGTGGCTGGGCTGGCGGCTGCTGCCGGCGGTGCTGCTTTGCGCCGGGCTGATCGGGCTGGGCGTGGTGCTGTTCCGCCAGCTGACCGGGCGACCGATGGCGGCGACCGACGCCCTGCCGCTCGGCACGCTGATGGCGCTGGCGGCTTACCCGGCCTGGCTGTTGATGGTAGGGGTGGGGGCATGATCGCGCTCGTCCCCCTGCTCGTGCTGGCGCTCCAGGCGGCGCCCCCTGCGGCCATGCCGGTGCTGCCCAACGCGCTGGGGCCGCAATCCATGCCGCGACAGGGCTGCGCGGCGTTCCTGTGGAGCGTGTCGGACCGCAAGATGGTCGCGGTGGCGAGTGCCGCGGGCGGCACGCTGCGCGTGGCGCTGGACGGTAAGCCCGTCGACTATCCGCGGACCGCCCAGTCCGGCACGGGCGGCTTCGGCTTTGCGGCGAGTACCCGATACGGCGCGCGCGATATCGGCTTCACGCTCGACATGACCGTGTCGACGGAGGCGGAACTGACCGATGGCGGATTGGTGCAGCAGGGCATGCTGACGATCGAGCGGGCGGGCGCCGACGCCACGCTGATCCCGGTCGCCGGCGTGATCGGCTGTGCTGCGGCGCAATGATCGCGCACGAAATCATCATTGTGTTGAACCGAGTGGCCGTTCGCGCGTTGCGGTAGTTGGAAGGGGGCTGATCCGGTAACCGGGCCGCCCTCTGTTGAACCTGGGGGACTACGATCAGCGTGACCGCTTCAGATCGCCGGCATTTTTGGCTCGCCGTCGCGCTGGTCGCTACTTCGTCCACCGCCACGGCTGCGGCAGGGCAGTTGTCGCAGCCCGGCACGGCCCCCGCGCGCGGCCCCGACGCGCCCAAGCCGAAGGATATGTCCGCCGCAGAACCGGCCGTGGGGAACGCTCCCGCGTCCGACCCGCAGGGTAATGCCCCGATCGTGCCGGAAGCGGAGTTCGACGCGGCGCTGCCGCCGCTGTCGGGCGACATCAACGCGCCGCTCGAGGCGATGACGCCCGCCGCGCCGGCCGCGACGACGCCGGCCCAGCCGGCCAGGGCAACGCCGATCGGCCCCGGCGATACGCTGGGCGCGGTGGGGCCGGAGGATCCGGCGCTGACCCAGCCGCTGACCCCGCTCGGCAGTTTCGATTCGACGCCGCTCCAGAATGTCGTCGTCGCCGACCCGGACGCGCCCGAGATCCGCTACGACACGGTCGTGCGCGGGTTGGACAAGCTGGGGCTCGAGGACGAGTTCAAGTCGCTGTCGGCGCTGCGCGAGGGCGGCGGCAAGGCGGCCAACGGCGCGCAGGTCGCCGCGCGGGCACGCGAGGACGAAGGGCTGGCGGTGCGGCTGATGCGCTCGCTCGGCTATTACGACGCGACCGCGATCTCGACGATTGAGCAGCCGACGGCGCCGACCGTCACGCCAGCTGCGACCGCCACGCCGCCAGTCGATGGTGCGGCGCCGGCAACTCCTGAGGCGACGGGCCGGCTGCGCGCGGTGCTGACTGCGACGCCGGGGCGCCTCTACACGCTGTCGTCGGTGACGATCCAGGCCGATCCGGTCGTCCCGGCGGACCTGCTCCGCCGCAACCTGCCGCTGAAAGTCGGCGATCCGATCGAGGCGGCACGCATCCAGGGTGCGGAGGCGAACGTCAGCCTGGTCCTGCCGCAGCAGGGCTATCCCTTCGTCAAGGTCGGCGAGCGCGATATCCTGCTGGAGGATCAGGCGCCCGATCCGGTCGGCGCCTATACGCTGCCGGTCGATACCGGGCCGCGTTCGTCGTTCGGGCGGATCGTGACGACGGGCGATCAGGTGTTCGGGCTCGACCATCTGAACGTCTTTCCCCGCTACAAGGAAGGCCAGCTGTACGATGCGCGGCTGACCGACGACCTGCGCGACGCGCTGGTCGGCACCGGCCTGTTCAACAGCGTCGCGGTGGAGCCGCAGCGGACTGGCCGCACCGGGCCGGACGGGACCGAAGCGGTCGACCTGCTGGTGCGCCAGAGCAAGGGGCCGCCGCGCTCGCTGGCGGCAACGGCGGGCTACTCGACCGGGCAGGGTACGCGCATCGAAGGCAGCTGGACCCACCGCAACCTGTTCCCCGACGAGGGCGCGCTGATCGCCTCGGTCGTGGCGGGCACGCAGGAGCAGGGCGCAGGTGCGACCTTCCGCCGCTCCAATGCCGGGCGGCGCGATCGCACCTTCTCGATCATCGCCAATGCCAGCCACCAGAATTACGACGCGTACGAGGCGTTCATCGGCACGCTGGCGGTCCGCTGGAGCTATGACTCGACGCCGATCTGGCAGAAGAAATTCACCTATGCGTACGGCGTCGAGCTGACCGGCACCAATGAGGACGTGTACGACTTCGCGGCCGGCGAGCGGCGACGTGGCACCTATGGCATCGTCGCGCTGCCCGGGCAGGTCGTGTTCGACCGGTCGGACAATCTGCTCAACCCGACGACGGGATATCGGCTGAAGCTGAACCTGAGCCCCGAGACGTCGGTGCGCGGCGCGGTGCGCCCCTATGTGCGGACCATGGTGGAGGGCACCGCCTATTACCCGGTCAGCGACAGCCTGGTGATCGCGGGCCGCGTGCGGGCCGGATCGATCCAGGGGATCGAACGCGACGATCTGGCACCGTCGCGCCGCTATTATGGCGGCGGCGGCGGGTCGGTGCGCGGCTATGGCTATCAGCGGCTGGGACCATTCGATCCGGACGGCAATCCGGTCGGCGGACGCAGTCTGAACGAGTTCGCGCTCGAGGCGCGCTATCGCTTCGGCAATTTCGGGATCGTGCCGTTCATCGATGCCGGCAACAGCTATGAATCGAGCCTGCCGACTTTCTCGGCGCTGAAGTTCGGCGCCGGTATCGGCGGGCGGTTCTATACCAATTTCGGGCCGTTCCGGGTCGACATCGCCACGCCGCTCAACCCGCGGCCCGGCGACGGCAAGGTCGCGCTCTACATCTCGATCGGGCAGGCATTCTGATGGTCGAGAACGGCAGTTCCGATACGGTGGTGGTGGTGGAGAAGCGCCCGCTGTGGCAGCGCGTGCTGAAATGGCTGGGGATCGCGATCCTCGGCCTGGTTGTGCTCGTCATGCTGATCCTGTTCGGGATCAACACCGATCCCGGCCGGCGGCTGGTGGCGGACCAGATCGGCGGCTACACCACCGCATCGGGGCTGAACATCAAGGTCGGGCGGATCGACGGATCGCTCTATGGCCGGATGGTGCTCTCCGACCTGAGGGTCAGCGATCCGCAGGGCGTGTTCCTCGACAGCCCGCGGCTTGAGGTCGACTGGCGTCCCTTCGCCTTCGCACGCAACCATGTCGACGTCCGCGAGCTGACGGCGGGTACGGTGACGATGCGCCGCAAGCCGGTGCTGAAGGCGACCGAGCCGAGCGACCCGAACGCGCCGCTGCTGCCGGATCTGGACATCGATGTGAACCGGCTGCGCATCGGCCGCTTCGTGCTGGCTGCGCCGGTGACGGGACAGGCGCATATCCTGTCGATCGACGGCGGGGTGCATATCGCCGACCGCCGGGCGCAGCTGACGGCAAACGCGATGGCACTGCGCGCGCCCGGCGTGGCCGGCGGCGACCGCCTGGTCATGAAGATCGACGCGGTGCCCGACCAGAACAAGCTGGACGTGAACGTCAAGCTGACCGCGCCGACTGGCGGCGTGGTCGCGACGATGGGCGGGCTGAAGCAGCCGCTGGCGCTGTCGGTCGACGGACGCGGCAGCTGGGCCGACTGGCAGGGACGCGCGCGCGCCACGCTGGGCGCGGGCGAACTCGCCAACCTGGGCGTCACCGCCAAGTCGGGGCATATCGAGGTGCGCGGCACGACCCGGCCGGGCCTCTACCTGGAAGGACCGGTCGAGCGGCTGACCGCCCCCGCGCTCCAGGTGGCGATCGACACCACGCTGAACGAGCGTCGCGCCGATAGCCGGATCAAGCTGCGCTCCGACGCGCTGATCGTCGATGCGGGCGGAATGCTCGACCTGGCGAACAGCCGGTTTGGCAATTTCGCAGTGGACGCCAAATTGCTGACGCCCGGTGCGATCGCGCCGAATTTGAACGGGCGCGACGTGACGGCGCGGCTGGTGCTGGACGGTGCCTTCGCGACGCCGACGGTCGACTACAAGATCGCCGCCGCCCGGCTGGGCTTCGGTGAGATGGCGGTCGAGCAACTCTATGCCGAGGGGCTGGCGCGCGTAAATTCCGACCGCATCCTGGTGCCGGTGAAGGCACGGGCGAAGCGGGTCGTCGGGCTGAACGCCGCGGTCGGCGGGCTCGCCAACAATGTCGCGATCCAGGGTGACTTCGCGATCTCGATGCCCAACATCCTGTCGGACAATCTGCGCATCCGTTCGGACAATATCGATGCGACCGCGATCGTCGTCGCGAACGTCCAGACGGGGCGCTACACCGGGGCGCTGAAGGGGCGGGTCAACAACTACCGCGTGGATTCGATCGGTATCATCAACCTGCAGACCGATGCCAAGCTGGTGCCGGGGCCGAACGGTGGCTTCGGCATCACCGGGCGCGTCGTCGCGCAGACCACGCAGCTGTTCAACGACGGCGCGCGCAACTTCCTTGGCGGCAATGCGATCGTGCGCGCGGACGTGGGCTATAGCCCCGAGGGTGTGGTGACCTTCAGTGGCCTGAGGCTGACTGCGCCGCAGTTCCGCGTGACCCGCGGGCAGGGGCGGTTCGACCCGCGCACCGGCGCGGTCGCGGTGGAGGCGGATGCCAATTCTGCCCAATATGGTCCGTTGTTCGCACGCGTCACCGGGTCCGCCACCAGTCCCGTCGTCGTGCTGCGCGCGCCGCGACCCGGTGTCGGGATCGGCCTCGTCGATCTGAACGCCCGCGTCGTCGGGCGGAATGGCGCCTATGCGGTGACGGCGAGCGGCGGGACGAATTACGGTCCCTTCACCGCCGACGTGCTGGTCCGCCCGAGTGGACAACTGGCCGTCGACGTGCGGCGGGTGGTGTTCGCCGGGATCGTCGCCAATGGCCGGATCGTGCAGACCGCGGCCGGACCGTTCGCAGGCGCTCTCGCCTTCAACGGATCGGGGCTGACCGGCAACGTCCAGCTCGCCAACCAGGGCGGCAACCAGCGCGCCGACGTGAAGGCGCGGGCTTACAATGCCAAGATCCCTGGACAGGTCGACTTTACCATCGGCCGCGCCATCGTCGACGCCAGCGTCGTGCTGCTGCCGCGGGCGCCGCAGGTCGTGGCCGACGTGCAGCTGGCCGACACCCGCTATGGGCCGACGGTGATCCAGTCGGCGCGGGCGAAGGTGAACTATGTCGGCGGGCGTGGCACCGCGCAGGCGCTGCTGACTGGATCGAACGGCGTGCCGTTCCGCGTCGCGCTGAACGCGCGCTTGGCGCCCGAGGATTATCTGGTCGCCCTGCAGGGGCAGGCGAACGGCATCGGCTTCCGTACCGCCAACCCGGCACGAATCCGGGCGAGTGGCGGCACGTACCGGCTGGCGCCGACGCGGATCGACTTCAACCAGGGGTCGGCCCGGATCGCCGGCGCGTTCGGCGGTGCGACGAGCGCGCAGGTGCGGCTCGACCGGCTCGACCTGTCGATCATCAGCGCCTTCGTGCCCAATCTGGGATTGTCGGGGCAGGCGACCGGCAGTCTCGACTTCGCGCAGGCGGCAGGCACCTCTTTCCCAACGGCCGACGCGCGGCTGACGATCGCGCAGTTCCGCCGCACCGGCGTGGCGGCCGTGTCGACCCCGGTCGACATCGTCTTCGCCGGCCGACTGGTTGCCGATGGCGGCGAGGCGCGCGCGCTGGTCAAGAGCGGGCAGACCGTGGTCGGCAGGATGCTGGCGACGCTGCGCCCGCTGCCGCCGGGAGCGGGATCGTGGACGACGCGGCTGATGTCCGCGCCGCTGTCTGGCGGCATCCGTTACAACGGGCCATCGTCGCTGCTGTTCTCGTTCGCGGCGCTGCCCAACCAGCAGCTGACCGGGCCGATTGCACTGGCGGCAGACTTTTCGGGCCGGGTGTCGGCACCGCGGCTGACCGGTCTCGTCCGGGCCGACAACCTGACTTATGACAACGAGACATACGGCACCCGCCTGTCGCGGATGCAGGTGGCCGGGCGTTTCACCAATGACCGGCTGGAGATCACGACGCTGAATGCGCGCGCCGGCGACGGTACCGTGCAGGCGCAGGGATCGATCGGGTTGGCGGCGGACTCGGGTTATCCGATCGACCTGCGCGCGACGCTCGACAATGCGCGGCTCGCCAACAGCGACGCACTGGCGGCGACGACGAGCGGCACGGTGCGGCTGACCAACGGACCGCAGGGCGGCCTGATCCAGGGCGAGCTGACCATCCCCAATGCGCGCTACCAGATCATCCGCCAGGGCGCGGCCGAGGTGCCCGAGCTGACCGGCATCCGTCGCCGCAGCGAGATCCGCGTCGCCCGCTCGACCGACCGTCCGAAGGCGGCGCCGGTCGGGCTGTTCAAGCTCGACCTGCGTATCCGCGCCGACAACCAGCTGTTCGTGTCGGGCATGGGGCTGGAGTCCGAATGGGAGATGGATCTGCGCATCGGCGGTACCTCCGCGGCGCCGGTCATCACCGGCGGGCTAGATCTGGTGCGCGGCACCTACAGCTTCGCGGGCAAGCGGTTCGAGGTGAACCGCGGCACCATCCGCTTCCGCGGCGGCGCGCTGACCGATCCGGACATCAACATCCAGGCGACGACGACCACCGACGGCATCACCGCGGTCATCAACGTGACCGGCACCGGGCAACGGCCGCAGATCAGCTTCACCTCCACCCCGAACCTGCCGCAGGACGAGGTGCTGAGCCGGCTGCTGTTCGGGACCAACCCGGAAAATCTGTCGGCAACCGAAGCGATCCAGCTGGCGAGCGCGCTCAACTCGCTGCGCGGATCGGGCGGCGGCGGGCTCAACCCGCTCGGCAAGCTGCGCTCGGCGACCGGTTTCGACCGGCTGCGGGTACTGGGCGCGGACGAGGCGAGCGGGCGCGGGACGAGCCTGGCGGCAGGTAAGTATCTGACCGACGACATCTATGTCGAGATCGTCACCGACGCGCGCGGCTTCACCGCCACCCAGCTGGAGATCGCGTTGACCAAGGCGCTGAGCCTGCTGACCTCGACCGGATCGTTCGGCGGATCGAGCGGATCGCTGCGCTACCGGAAGGACTATTGATCGCGGCGCCGGAGCATGTCGACGTGCTGGTGGTGGGGGCGGGAATCTCCGGCATCAGCGCGGGGTGGCACCTCCAGCGCCATTGCCCTGACCGTTCCTATCTGATCCTTGAAGCGCGCGAGGCGATCGGGGGGACGTGGGACCTGTTCCGCTATCCGGGCGTGCGCTCCGATTCGGACATGCATACGCTGGGTTTCGCGTTCCAACCCTGGACCGGAGAAGCGGCGATCGCCGATGGCGCGGCGATCCTGCGTTACGTGCAGGATACGGCGAGCGCGCACGGCATCGACCGGCATATCCGCTTCGGCACCCGCGTGGTGTCCGCGGACTGGTCGGAGCGGGAGGCTCGCTGGACGGTCGCCGTGATCGGACCGGCCGGGCATGCGGTCCTGACCTGCGGGTTCATCGACCTGTGTTCGGGTTATTACGACTATGCGGCCGGCCATGCTCCGGTATTCGCGGGCAGCGAGGATTTCGGCGGACCAATCGTCCATCCGCAGTTCTGGCCCGAGAAGCTCGACCTCGGTGGCAAGAGGGTCGCGGTGATCGGCAGCGGCGCGACTGCGGTGACGCTGGTGCCCGCCCTCGCGCAGGTCGCCGCTTCGGTGACGATGGTGCAGCGCTCGCCCAGCTATGTGGTGGCACAGCCGGCGCGGGACAGGATTGCAGCGGGGTTGCGACGGGCGTTGGGAGCGCGATTGGCGTATCGACTGGTGCGGGCGAAGAATGTCACGCTGTCGATGGCGTTCTTCCAGGCGTCCCGCCGCTGGCCGGAGCGGGTGGCGCGCCGGATGATCGGGATGGCGCAGGCGGCGCTTGGGCCGGATTACGACACGGAGCGTCATTTCACGCCGCGCTACAAGCCGTGGGACCAGCGGGTCTGCCTGACGCCGGACGGTGACTTCTTCGCGGCGATCGGCGAGGGGCGGGCGGCGGTGGTGACCGGAGCGATCGAGCGGTTCGAGCCCGGCGGCGTGCGCATGGCGTCGGGAGAGTGGGTGCCGGCAGACGTGGTGGTCACGGCGACCGGACTGGCGGTGAAGATGGCGGGCGGCATCGCCTTCTCGCTGGACGGCGCGCCGATCGATTTTGCCGGACGGCTGCAATATCGCGGGATGATGTTCGACGGGGTGCCGAACCTCGCCTTCACCTTCGGCTATACCAATGCCTCATGGACGCTGAAGGCGGATCTGACGGCGCGGTATCTGTGTCGGCTGCTGAACGCGATGCAACGGCGGGCCGTGCGGATCGCAACGCCGGTGAACGAAGATCCGGCGATGACGCGGGAGGCATTTCTGCCATTCAGCTCTGGCTATATCGCGCGGGTGGCGGACCAGTTGCCCGTGCAAGGTGCGCGCAAGCCGTGGCGGCTGCATCAGAATTATCTACTAGACGTGCTTGCGTTGCGTTTCGGCGCGCTCAGAAAGAATATGCGGTTCGATCGTTAACCTGGTGAGAACGCTATGAAAATCGACCCGGCGGCGTCCATCCGAAAGGATGGCGTGAGCCGCCGGGTCGACCCACCGCTTACCAGGGGCGGATGTTCTCGTTGGCGATCAGAGCCAGAATGAACCGAAGCATGATTATCTCCTTCAACGCGCCTCGTTGGACGCATTGAAGATGGTAAACGAATTTTAACCATAGCTCAACGCGTCCAATCCTCGACAAAAGTCGGGGTCGCGACATCCTTAACTAATTGTTTAGCCTCGGGCCGTACGCCCGTCGCCATGAAGCGAACGGAGCCCGGCCCCGGCCAGCAACCCGAATCGCGTGCGGCATGCGCGATCGGTCAGTCGTGCGCTCCGGCGATCGGCGACGCTTCGTGTGCGGTTGTGGTGATCGCACGGATCGCCAACTTCGCCATCCTGCGCCGTCATCTCGGTCTTGCCCGGGCCAATCGGCTCGCCAGCGACATAGCGGATCGCATCGGCGAGTTGATGCCGCGCGCTGACGTGGCGGTCGTGGCGCGTGACCGGATCGACCTGACCTTCGCCGAGCATCCCGAGCTGATCGCGCACATCCTGCGCATGATCGACGTCGCGTTCGAGGCGCCGTTCCATGTCGATGACGAACCCTGCGCGATCGAGTTGTTGATCGGTGCGGCGGTGATGATGACAGGTCCGCACGACGACGTGCGGCTGGTCGACGAGGCGGAGCGGGCGCTGGAAGAAGCGCGCGATTCGCGAGAGCCCGTCATTCGCCGCGTCGGCGCCGATCCCGGCGCGCTCGACCGGGTCAGCCTGGCCCGTGATCTGCGCTCGGCGATCGGTAATGGCGAGCTGTTCCTCCACTATCAGCCCAAGGCGCATGTCCGGCGGCAGGAGATCACCAGCGTCGAGGCGCTGGTCCGGTGGCAGCATCCGACCCGCGGCCTGGTGCTGCCGGGCGACTTCATCCAGCTGGCCGAGGAATCGCGCGACATCGTCGACTTGACGATCTGGACGATCCAGCAGGCGATCCGCGACCAGCGCATCCTGGCGACGCGCGGCCATGACGTGACGATGTTCGTAAACGTGTCGGGCCTGCTGCTCTCCGACGCGCGCTTTGTCCGGCGGGCCTGTGCGCTGGTGGAGAACAGCGGCGCCAAGATCGGGTTCGAGATCACCGAGACGGCCGTGATCCGCGATCCCGAGAGTGCCATCGGGCACCTCCACACCTTTGCCGCCATCGGGATTGTTATCGCGATCGACGATTACGGCGCCGGCCTGTCGTCGCTCGCGTATCTCAAGCAGTTGCCGGCGCGCGAGCTGAAGATCGACAAGCTGTTCGTCACCCAGTTGACCAGCTCCAACCGCGATCCCTTGATCGTGCGCTCGACGATCGATCTGGCTCATGCGCTGGAAATGGAGGTCGTGGCCGAGGGGGTCGAGACCGCCTCCGCACTTGCCCTGCTGTCGGTGATGGGCTGCGACGTGGTGCAGGGATATTTCATCAGCCGGCCGATCGCCCTTTCGGCATTGATCGAGTTCATGGATCAGTACCGGGTCAAGGGCCCAGAGCGCCCGCCTCTCATTCCCGGCCTGACCAGCGTTCTCAACCGCGCAGGCGGTCAGTGAGAGCGTTGACCGCCTGCCTGGCGGCGCTCCTGTTGGCGCTGCCCATGGCGGCGGCGGCGCAATCGGTCGCCGGTGTCGAGCGGCAGATCGCCGATGCCCGTGCGTCGATGATGGTCGATCCGGACGCGACGCAGAAGAAGGCCGTCGAGGCCGCGCAATCTGCCGCCCTGATCGGCGACCCGCGCCAGCGACGCATCCTGATCGCCACGACCCAGTGGCTGCGAAGCGAAGCCTATTCGCGTCTGGGCGCATTCTCGCGCGCCGAGCCGTTGATTAACGATGCCGCGAACGTGGTGCTGCGCGACGATCCAGACTCGATGCTGGCCGGCGAGATCCTGCTGACTCGCGGCGGTCTGCGGAACGCACGTACCGAGGTGGCAGGGTCGCTCGCCGACTATCAGCGCGCGTTCGAGATATTCCAGCACAATGGAAACGCGCGTAGTCAGGCCATCGCCCTGATGCTGATCGCTTCACTGTGCAGCGACGGCAAGGATTATGAGCGGGCACTCCGGTATTTGACCCAGGCGTCAGACATCTACAAGGGTGATCCCAGCCTGATGGTTGCGCTCTACAACAATCGCGGTGGCGTATTGCAGGACCTGCAGCGCCCCGACGACGCCGAGAAGCAATTCACCGTCGCGTTGTCCTATGCCGAAAAGATGGACAGCCCGGTGCTCGTCGCGCAGGTGCTGCGTAACATCGCGCGCAATCGCCTGAAGGCTGGCAGGGTCGCGCTGGCCGAGCAGGCGGTGCGCCGCAGCCTCACGGTTGCCGCGACGGGCGAGGCGGCCAGCTGGCGGCCCCAGCTTCTCGCTCTGGCCGCAGAAGCAGCGTTGCAACGGGGCAATCTGGATCAGGCGACGACGCTGATCGAGCAGAGCTTCGCCGGCGTCGATCTGAAGACCACGGAATATTCCTGGCTGGAGCCCCACAAGACGGCATACCGGGTGTTCTCTCGTCTCGGTCGCTATGATCTCGCGATCGCGCATCTGGCAGCGCTGAAGCGCATCGACGACCAGGCGACGTCGCTTGCCACCAGTACCAGCAACGCCCTGATGGCGGCACGGTTCGACTTCGCCAATCAGGAGCTGCGCATCGCCAAGCTGAAGGCAGGCGAGTTGCAGCGCAGCGTCGCGCTGGAGCAGGCACGGGCGCGGGTGCAGCAGATCGTCTTCATGGCGGTCGCGGGCGCGACGGCCGTCATCATCGTGCTGCTGGCAATCGGCCTGTTCACCATCCGCCGCAGCCGCAACGAGGTGCGCGACGCCCGCGACGGGCTGGCCCTGACCAACGCGGCGCTCAACAAGGCGCTCGCCGCCAAGACCGAGTTCCTGGCGACGACCAGCCACGAGATCCGGACGCCGCTGAACGGTATTCTCGGCATGACGCAGGTGATGCTCGCCGACGCATACCTGCCCGCGACGACCCGCGACCGGTTGGGCGTCGTGCAGGATGCCGGACTGACGATGCGCGCACTGGTCGACGATATCCTCGACGTCGCCAAAATGGAGACAGGCGAGTTGAGCATCGACCACGAATCGGTCGATCTGGTTACGACCATCACCGGTGCCACGCGGCTGTGGGAGGATCAGGCACGCCACAAGGGTCTGGACTTCGTGGTCGACCTTTCCGACTGCCCGCAGCGGGTGCTGGGCGATGCGGCGCGGCTGCGGCAGATCGTGTTCAACCTGCTGTCCAATGCGGTGAAGTTCACCGCGACCGGCCGCGTGTCGCTGAGCGTGACGACGAGCGACGACCGTTCCCAGTTTATCATCCGGGTCGCAGACACCGGCATCGGCATCGCGACCGAGAAACAGGCAGCGATCTTCGAATCGTTCCGCCAAGCCGATACGAGCACGACGCGCCAATATGGCGGTACGGGGCTGGGCCTGACGATCTGCCGCAATCTGGTGCTGGCGATGCATGGCGACATTGCGGTCGAGAGCCGGCCCGGCGCCGGCGCTGCCTTCACCGTCACGCTGCCGCTGGAGAGCGTGATCGATGCGGAGCCGAGCGTCGAGGCTGTCGTGATGCCGGCGGCCCTGCTGGTGCTCGATCGCAATCCGATCACCCGCAGCATGTGGAAGACGCTGTTGGAGCGTCGCGCGGGACGCCTGTTGTTCGTGGCCACGGTCGACGATGCGCGAACCGCGTTGCGGGAGGAGCGGATCGCGCGCGTACTGATCGACGAGGCGACGCTGTGCGCCGATGCCGAGCCCGCCGCAGCCGCTGCCGCGCTGGTCGAGGCCGCGCAGGCGGCAGGTGCCGAGACGAGCCTGTTGTGGACCGAAGGGCGCGAGGGAGGCGTGGCGCTGGCCAAGGGCATGACCCGTCTGATCGCCAAGCCGATCAGCGGTGCGGCACTGGCGGCGACGCTGTTCGGACACGAGTGCGACGAACGGGCCGCTTCGCGGCTTGTATCGCAGGCTGCATGATGCATAGAGCACAGCATGAAGTGCGAAAATCTGCCGAAACCCCGCGAGGGTAGGGCAGGGCGATGAACGTCCTGTTCATCGAGGACGACCGGATGAATCGCCGTGTTGTCAACGATATGCTGGACGTCGCAGGCGTTGGGATGGTCGAGGCCGAAAGCGCCGAGGATGGTCTCCGCCTGATCGGAGAACAGGATTTTCAGGTAATTCTGATCGATCTTCGAATGCCTGGTATGGATGGAATTACAGCCATCGGCCATATTCGCGCGCGCGCCGATGCCAAGGCGATGGTCCCAATCATCGTCGTCACCGCCGATGCGGCACTCGACCTGCGGCAGCGGTGCCTGGATGCGGGCGCCGACGAGGTGATCTTCAAGCCGGTGGCGATGGATGCGCTGTTCGAAGCGATGGGCCGCGTATTGGCGAAGGGCGCCGAGGGCGACGGCCTGATCGCCTGATCCTGCGATCGCCGGCAAGGGCCACAACAGCGCTTGCACCGGTCGATCCGCATGGGTATAGGCGCGCCTCCAAGCATTCCGGTCGGCTCCCGAGAGCTGAACGACCGGGCTCCGTCGGGGAGTAGCTCAGCCTGGTAGAGCACTGTCTTCGGGAGGCAGGGGCCGGAGGTTCGAATCCTCTCTTCCCGACCATTTCTTGGAAGTCTCAGGATCGGCGCACGACATGCGGGACTAGCCGCCGCACCCGGGACAGGCTAGGCGCGCCGGACCATGGCCACTCCCCTCGACAAGATCCGCAATTTCTCGATCATCGCGCATATCGATCACGGCAAATCCACGCTCGCCGACCGGCTCATCCAGCAGACCGGTGGTCTGACCGAGCGCGAGATGTCCGAGCAGGTGCTCGACAATATGGAGATCGAGAAGGAGCGCGGGATCACGATCAAGGCGCAGACCGTGCGCCTGGCCTACAAGGCCCAGGACGGCGAGACCTACACGCTGAACCTGATGGACACGCCGGGGCATGTCGACTTCGCGTACGAGGTCAGCCGCTCGCTGGCGGCATGCGAGGGCGCGCTGCTGGTGGTCGACGCTGCGCAGGGTGTCGAGGCGCAGACGCTGGCCAATGTCTATCAATCGATCGAGCACGACCATGAGATCGTACCGGTCATCAACAAGATCGACCTGCCCGCCGCCGAGCCCGAGAAGGTACGCGCGGAGATCGAGGACGTGATCGGGCTCGATGCGTCGGGGGCGGTGCTCGCCAGCGCGAAGTCGGGGATCGGCATCGCCGATATCCTCGAGGCGATCGTCACCAAGATCCCGGCGCCCAAGGGCGACGAGAGTGCGCCGCTGAAGGCGATGCTGGTCGACAGCTGGTACGACCCGTATCTGGGTGTGATGATCCTGGTGCGGGTCGTCGACGGCGTGCTGAAGAAGGGCCAGCAGGTCAGCTTCATGCAGGCCGGGACCACCCACCTGATCGACCGCGTCGGCTGTTTCCGCCCCAAGATCGAGCAGCTGGCCGAACTGGGGCCGGGCGAGATCGGCTTCATCACCGCGCAGATCAAGGATGTGGCGCAGGCTCGGGTCGGCGACACGCTGACCGATGCCAAACGCCCGGCGGCGGAAGCGCTGGCTGGGTTCAAGGAAGTCCAGCCGGTCGTGTTCTGCGGGCTGTTCCCGGTCGACGCCAACGACTTCGAGAAGCTGCGCGAGAGCATCTCGAAGCTGCGGCTGAACGATGCCAGCTTCTCGTTCGAGATGGAGACGTCGGCCGCGCTCGGCTTCGGTTTCCGTTGCGGGTTCCTGGGGCTGCTGCATCTGGAGATCATCCAGGAGCGGCTGACCCGCGAGTATGATCTCGACCTCATCACCACCGCGCCTTCGGTGGTGTACGAGATCGAACTGACGCACAACGGCGGCAGTATCGAGTTGCACAATCCGGCCGACATGCCCGATCCGAACAAGATCGCCACGATCAGCGAGCCGTGGATCGAGGCGACGATCTATGTCCCCGACGAGTATCTCGGCAGCATCCTGAAGCTGTGTCAGGACCGGCGCGGCATCCAGAAGAACCTGACCTATGTCGGCGGACGGGCGCAGGCGACGTACGAACTGCCGCTGAACGAGGTGGTGTTCGACTTCTACGATCGTCTGAAATCGCTGTCGAAGGGCTATGCCAGCTTCGACTATCACCAGATCGGCTACCGCGAGGGCGACCTCGTCAAGATGAGCATCCTCGTCAACGAGGAGCCGGTCGACGCGCTCAGCATGATCGTCCATCGCGGCACTGCCGAGGTGCGCGGCCGCGGCATGTGCGAGCGGCTGAAGGAGCTGATCCCCCGGCACCTGTTCAAGATTCCGATTCAGGCGGCGATCGGCGGCAAGGTGATCGCGCGCGAGACGATCAGCGCGATGCGCAAGGACGTGACCGCCAAATGCTATGGCGGCGACGCGACCCGCAAGCGCAAGCTGCTCGACAAGCAGAAGAAGGGCAAGGCGAAGATGCGCGAGTACGGCTCGGTCAGCATCCCGCAGGAGGCGTTCATCGCCGCGCTGAGGATGGGGGATGAGGGCTAGGCCGAGCGTCCGCGACCAAGCGTAGCTTAGCCGCGGATCAGCGCCAGCCCGGCCGACGGGACGGCTTTGCCGCGGCGCCCTTGCAGCCGCCCGACGATCGGACGATGATGCCGTCGTAAGGAATAGGGAGCGGCAGAAGCATGACGGACGAACCGGTCAAAGGACCTGCCTCCTATTTCCCCTCGATCGAGAAGAAGTACGGTCGCCCCATCGCCGAGTGGCAGGATCTGGTCCGCGGGAAGCTGCCGGCCAGGCACATGGACCTGGTAGCCATGCTGAAGGACGAGCATGGCATGGGGCATGGCCATGCCAACGCGATCGTCGCGCACACGCTGGTCGCGGAGAAGGGCTGACCGGCTACGCCCCGGTCACACGAATCCGAGATTCCACGTCGACGCATCATAATTGCCGATGTTCGGCAGCACCGTCCGCAGGTCCGTATCCCCCACGCCGAACCAGCGCGCCAGCGTCGCGGCGTACTGGTCGACGGCCATCGTCGGTAGCAGACGCCCCTGGCCGACATCGTCGGCCGTGCCGTTGCCGATCGCGGGCGGGGTGCCATAGAATCGGCCGCCGTTCACCGCGCCCCCCAGCACGAAATGCATGGAGCCCCAGCCATGGTCCGACCCGTCGTCGTTCGACTGGAGCGTGCGGCCGAAGTCGGAGGCGGTGAAGCTGGTCACTTTGTCGGCGACGCCCAGCGCTGCCGTGGTGTCGTGGAAGGCGCGCATCGCAGCGGCGACCCGGCCCATCAGCGGCCCATGCTGCGCGACGAGATTGTCGTGCAGGTCGAACCCACCCATCGAGACGAAGAACACCTGTCGCTTCACGCCCAGTTCGGACGATACGGAGATCAGCCGCGCGACCATCTTCAGCTGGTCGGCAAGGGTGTTGCCTGACGGGAAGAGGGGGAAATTGGCGGCCGGTGCTCCGCCAAGCGCGCCGGCGACCTGCGCATAGGTGTCGAGCGAGCGCTTCGACACGCGGGCATGCTCGTCGGCGAGCAGCCCGCCGGTCGGCGTCGTCATCAGCGTGCGCAGCGCCTGTGCGGCGGCGGCGGAGCCATAGAGGGTGCGGCTGTTGCCGATCAGCGGGATCGGTCCGCCGGTGCCGACCGAATATTGCACCGCGTTGCGCCCGGTCAGGTAGACCGCATTGCCGCTGGTGTTGATGCAGGTGAGCGCCGCGCTGCCGTTGCCGTTCTGGAACACGTCACCGATGCGCCCGCCCCAGCCGGTGGTCGCGCCCTCCGGGTGCGATGCCTGGAAATAGCTCTGCTGGTCGTTGTGGCTGAACAGCTTGGGCGGCAGCTTGACCGCGTTCTGTTGATACTGGGTCTTGGTGGTGGGCTGGACCAGCGTGCCGAGGTTCAGCGCGACGGCGAGCTTGCCCTGGTCGAACAGCGGCAGCAGCGGCGTCATCGTTGGCGCCAGCGCATATTGCCGGCCACCGGCCAGCGCCTGGGCCGGCGACAACAGGGTTCCGGCCAGTGCATCGCGCGCGGTGGCGATATTGGGCCGGGCGGCGCGGTACAGGTCGTAGCTCGCCTGGTCGTACGGTGTCAGCGTGTTGGCATAATCCATCCCGCCATAGAGGAAGATGCAGACCATTGCCTTGTAATCGGTCGCGGTCGCCGCTGCCGCCTCGCCGATCGCGCCCAGCGTCGTGGCGAACGGGGCGGCGACACCCGCCAGGCCCAGCGCGGCCGACCGCTTCAGGAAGGCGCGGCGCGACTGGTCGTGTTCGAAACAGCTCATCACTTCACCGTCAGATAGTCGGGGGCAGCCAAGGTCAGCATGATCGCGATGCCGACGCGGTTGGTCGGTCCGCCGGTAGCGGTCGCCGACACGCTGTCGACGGCGGCGCGGATCGTGCCGATGGTGGTGGCAGACAGCTGGCCGGCGGCGAGCAGCAGGGCCACCTCGTCGACCAGCGCGTTGGTGTCGGCGGCCTTGGCCAGGATGGTGGCGTAATCGGCCTTGGTGTCGCCGGTGCCGTTCGCGACCAGCGCGTACATATAGTTGATATAGCCGACCACCGACTGCTCGTTGGTGATCTGGAACTCGGGCGCGACCAGGCCGGCCTGCGCGATCGCGGTGGCGGGCGGGCTGTAGCCGGGGCGGAAGAAGTTGAAGACGGTCTGGCTGCGTCCCATCGCCTGGCCGAGCCGGTTCGACTGGCTGCTGGTATCGCCGAACGCCCAGGCGTTCGACGGCGAGGTCACCTTGAACGCGCGCGCCCAGCCGGTCAGCCGCATCACCGGCTCGCGCAGCTTGCCCGCGTTGGTGGCGGTCAGCGCCGCGTCGCTGCGTGCCTCGCTGTCGAGCAGGATGGCGGTGACGACCGCCTTCATGTCGCCGCGCACGCCCGCACCATTGTCGGCAAATTTGCTCGCGACCCGCGCAACATAGGCGGGCGAGGGGTTGGAGGTGACGAGCCGCTGGATCAGCTGCCTCGATACGAAGGGCGGCAGGTTGGGATGCGCGAAGATCGTATCGAGCGCGGTCTTGATCGCCGCCACGCCGCCGCCCGAGGTGCCGGTGCCGAGGAAGCTGGCCGCGCCGGTCTCGTTCAGCCCGGCGTTCATCACCAGCGGCTGGCGATAGCGATCGGGCGTGGTCGAGACGTTGGTCGCCAGCGACAGGCCGGTAAACACGCGAGCCAAGCCGCCAACGTCGGCCTGGGTATAGGTTTCCAGCGGCTGGGCGGCGCTTCCCTTCACCGTGCCGTCCATGTTCAGCTGGTAGAGGCCGAGCGTGAACAGCTGCATCAGCTCGCGCGCGTAATTCTCGTCGGGCTGGGCGCCGGTCGTCGCGTTCGCCTTGCGATTGTAGAGGAAGGTCAGGAACGACCCCATCGCGGCGTTGTAGGTGATCGCCTCCATCAGCTGGCGGTAATTGCCGAACGCATTATCGAGCAGCACGTCGACATAGGCGGCCATCGCGAACTGTTTCCAGTTCAGGTTCACCCCGTCGATGCCCACCACCAGCATGTCGAGCAGCGCCATGCCGACACGCTGGCGCAGCTGGTCGGGCTCGACGATCAGCTGGCGCCACATGGTGACGTCGAAACCGGCGGTGTTGTTGATGTTGGCGTCGACATTATAACCGTTGGCGACCAGCCAGTCCCAGTGACTGGTGGCGCGGGGCAGGGCGAGCTGGGCGGCGATCCACGCCTCGTAACCTTGGCCGACGACGTCGGCGATCGCCTCGCGCGTCGCGCCCATGGTCGACTGCGACAGGAAGCGGCTGGCCTGTACCTCGGTGGGCGGCACGCGGGCGATCGGCACCGCCGCGCCGCCGCTCGCGCCCGAGGACGCCTGACCGTCGCCGCTACCGCAGGCGGCGAGCAGGAGAGCGGGCGCCAGGATCGCCGCCGACGGGGCGATGCGCGTGGGCGTCGGATCGTCGATCGGATCGGTTGCGGTGTCGCTATGCTGGTCGTGCAGCACGATGGTCCCCCAGGGTCGTTCGCCGCGCCGGAATACCGTCCAAGTGGTTAACGAGTTCGCACCGCGCCGGCTCGCTCCGGCGTGCCGGCGGGGCGGGTCGTCGCGGCGGTTTGTACGGCATATCAGGGGTTTGCGGGAACGCCGACGGGCATGGAGGATTGTCTCTGGCGATGACCGCTCCTCGCTCTGTCCGCCATGTCGCCGTCGCGCTACCCGCGCGGGACGAGGAGGAGGAACTGCCCGCATGTCTCGCCGCGCTCGACGTGGCTGCGGGGCGCTATGGCGGGCCGGTCAGCATAGTCGTGCTGGCGAACAACTGCACCGACGACACGGTGGCGCTGCTCGAGCGGACGCGGCTGCGGCATGCGCGGCTGATGTGGCGGGCGGTATCGCTGCTGCCAGAGGCGCGCCATGCCGGCTGGGCGCGACGGCTGGCGTTCGACGCGGCGACGGCGCTGCTGGCGCGGCCGGAGGACCTGCTCGCGTCGACCGACGCGGACACGGCGGTCGCGCCGGACTGGATCGTCCGCACCGTCGCGCATCTCGATGCCGGGGTAGAGGCGGTGGCGGGCCGGGCGCTGACCCGGCGCGTCGACCGGGCGCAGTTGGGACCGTCGGCGGCGCGACGGCTGAACCTGCTCGGGCGCTATTACACCGCGCTCGACTGGCTGCGGGCGGACATGGCGCCGGCTGTGGCGGACGCCTGGCCGCGGCACTATTACGAGGGTGGGGCAAGCATCGGCCTGACGCTCGATCTCTACCGTCGCATCGGTGGCGCGCCGACGCCGCCGGTGGCGGAGGATCGCGCACTGTTCGCAGCGGTGCGGGCGGCGGGCGGGCGGGTGCGGCACCCGCTCGACGTGCGGGTCTTCACCTCCAGCCGATTGCAGGGGCGGGCGCCCGGCGGAATGGCCGACGCGTTCGCGCGCTGGATCGCCCAGGCGGACGACACGCCGCTGCATGAAACCTATGCGGTGTCGGTGGCGCTCGATCCCGCGAGAGCCGGGGAGGGCGACCGACTGAGCTTTGGGACACTGCCGGCGGCGATCGCGACGGCAGGGGCGATGATCCGCGCGCGACGTTCAGCGGCGGCGCCACAGGTCGAGCCGATACTCCTCCCGCCGCTCCGCAGCGATGACTTCGACCGCGTCGCCGAGCAACCCGGCGAGTTCCCCGACCGCCGCGTCGCCGGACTTGGGATAGTCGGTTTCCCCCAGCCAGTGGACGAGCATGAGGTGGCCGCCCGACGGCACTGCCCCGCGCAGATAGTCGGCCATGCGGGCCAGGTCGTCGCTGTCCCAATAGTAGATGACCTCGGACAGCAGGATCAGGTCGAACGATCCGGGCGGTGCCTCGGCGGGCAGGTGGCGGCGTTCGAACACGACCTGCGGCAGGTCGGCGCAGCGCACGGCGGCGGCAGCGAGCGCGGTCTCGGAAACGTCGACCGCCAGTAGCCGATCGCAGCGTGGCGCCAGCCGCTCGGTCAGCACGCCGTTGGCGCAGCCGACTTCCAGCATCGATCCGAGACGTGGGCAGGGCAGGGCGGCGAGCGTGTGATCGTACTTCGCGCGCTCATAGGCGCTTGTTTCGAAGTTCCAGGGATCACCCTGCTCGCGGTAGAGCGCCTCGAACCAGTCGGGCGCGATCGATCGGTTACGGCGCATGGCGCGGCTCCAGCAGCAGGAGGTGACTGGCATCGACCAGCCGTCGCATCGGGCGGGGCAGGACGAAGCGGTCGGGCGCGCCGGCGATGCGGCCACCCAGCTGGGTGGCGTGGCGGTCGAGCGCTCGCCGCTGCCGCCCGCGCCAGCGCGCGACGGGGATCGACAACGCCTTCCAACCGGCGAGCCGGTGGTCGAGATCGGCGACGGTCCAGCCCCAGACACAGTAGAAGCGGGGCACGACGCCCAGCCGCCGCGCGACAGCGGTCGCCAGCTGCGCAGCGGCCTCGTGGTCGCAGTGCGGATCGCCCTCCCAACTGGCGATAATCCGGCGAATGCGTCGAGCGCGGCATAGCGCGACCAGGCGGTCGACGCTCGCTTCGAACGGCGGCGATCCGGCGGGGAGGGGGGCGGCATCGCGCCAGCCGAGCGTCACGGCTTGGGCGGAGTGACCGAGCTGGCGCAGCGCGGCACCAGCCTCTCGCGCGCGAACATGGGCGACGCGGCTGGCGCTCCAGCCGGGTGCGCCGACATGGCTCCCCGATCCGTCCGTCAGGATCGCGACGGTCACCGCGCCGCCGCACGCCGCCAGCGCCGCGATCAGGCCGCCGCAGCCGAGCGTCTCGTCGTCCGGATGCGGCGCCAGCACCAGCCAGCCGCCCTCGCGCGCCGCCTGTTGCGGTGACAGTGGCCGGGCGCGGCGAAGCAGGCGGCCCCAGCTGCGCCGGCCCGGCGTCACCACCACGGATCGTCGCCCCAGCAGTCCGCCTCCAGCCACGCCGCAGCGGCGCGGTCGCGCGCCTGATCGGGGACGGGCTGGCGCAGGTAGAGCCCGAGGTCGCGCGTGATCCGGTCGACGCGGCTGCCAAAGAAGAAGGCTGCGGTGCCGATCGCGCGGGCGGCGCCCTCCATCACCAGCAGCGCGGCATCCTCGACCACGCCGCGGGTCATCAGCACCTGCGCGATCGCTTCCGGGCGGGCGGCTTCGGCCAGTCGGGCGGCGCGGACGACCCACAGCCCCGCCGAGCGGGTGGCGGCGACGGCGGTCGCGAAGCGGGCACGCTGGATCGGATCGGCGCCCTTGCCCGTCGCGACCAGATGATCGCGCCAGTGGCGGATCAGGGCCTCGACCGCGCCGAGCTGAACCGCGGTGAATCGCCACGCGCCGGCCGAGAAGCGCGGCTCGCGCTCGTAATCGCCGGGCGCGCCGATCAGCGCGGCGTCGCCGACGACCAGACCGTCGAAGTCGAAGGTGCCGCTCGCAGTCCCCTTCATACCGCGGACCTGCCAGGCGGCATTGTCGGCGCGATCAGTGACGTTGGCGATGTCGGCCAGCACCAACTGCTTGCCGCCATCCGGCCATCGCGCGGTGATGAGCGCGCGGTCGATATGGCCGGCGCCGGTCGCGAAGCATTTGGCGCCGCTCAACCGATAGCCGCCATCCGCCGCGGTCAGCGTCATCCCCGGCGCAGGCTCGGTGTTCCACACGCCGAAGCTGCGCCCGGCGGCGAGGTCGTCGGCGAGCGTCGCACGTTGCTGGGCGTTGCCATAGGCGTGGACCAGCTGCGCGGCGTTGACATGGCCCTCGAACACGCGGCCCAGGCTGAGGTCGGCACCGCCGATCAGGCGGAGCGCCTGCACCAGTCGCGCGACCGCATCATCGTCGGCAAGCGTCGTGAAGTCGGTCAGCGCGCCCGCATCGGCGAGCTGCGCGAGGCGGTCGGCGGGAAACGCCTCGTCGCCATTCGCGTCATCCCAGGCCGCGGCCAGCGCACGGATGCGATCGATCGTCGTTTCCATCAGCAAGGATCGCTTCTCCCTGAAAGCCTGTCGATGGCCTTCGAGGGTCGGAGCGCGTGTCGGCGCGGGTGGTTCCCTAAGCCGTTGTGGCGAGGACGTAAACGAACGCGTGGCGACCGGAGGCGAGCGCCACTGCGACCCGTCGGTAAGTGTCGCCCTCGTACCGGTCGGCCGCGGCGACCTCTTCGGGGGTCAGCGTCAGGACCGTGCCGGCGATCGGCGGCGCGTCCGGATCGACGACCAGCGCCAGATGCTCCGCCAGCCCGCTCGTCGCCAGCACGGCGGGATCGTGGATGCGGATGGTGGTGACGCGATAGCCGGTCAGCGTATCGGATGTGCCATCCAGCCGTCGCCCGAAGGTGGCAAGCTGGACGCGCGCGTCCTGCAGGGTGCCGTAGGAGAAGAGGAGCATGTCCGACGCCACGCCCGCCGCCGTCAGCCGATCGCTTCCAGTACCGCCGCGCGCAGTTCGGCGATGCCCATGCCACCTTCCGACGAGGTGGCGATGATCGACGGGTGCGCGGCGGGGCGGCGGCGCGCCTCGACCTCGGTCGCGGCGAGCACCGCGGCGAGATCGGTCGCCTTCACCTTGTCGGCCTTGGTCAGGACGATGCGATAGCTGACCGCCGCCTTGTCGAGCATGGCCAGGATCTCGCGGTCGACCTCCTTGATGCCGTGGCGCGAGTCGATCAGAACCAGCGCCCGCTTCAGCACGTCGCGCCCGCGCAGGAAGTCGTTCACCAGATAGCGCCATTGGCGGACCATGTCCTTGGGCGCCTTGGCAAAGCCGTAGCCGGGCATGTCGACGAGGCGAAAGGCAAGCGGAATGCCGACGTCGAAGAAGTTCAGCTCCTGCGTCCGCCCCGGCGTGTTCGACGTGCGGGCCAGCCCGTTGCGATTGGTCAGCGCGTTGAGCAGCGACGACTTGCCGACATTCGACCGTCCGGCGAACGCCACCTCCGGCACCACGGGCGCGGGCAGATGCTCCAGCTTGGGCGCGGACTTCAGGAACGCGACCGGGCCGGCGAAGATCTTGCGGGCGGACTCGATCAACTCGGGATCGAAATCCTCCCCAGTACGGGGAGGGGAACCGTCAGCCGCAGGCTGATGGTGGAGGGGGATATCGGCAGGCGAGTCGCTCGTGGCGCCCCCCCCTCCACCAGCCTGCGGCTGGTCCCCGGCATCGGGTTGACCATGCCCCGCATGGTCAAGGATCGTCTGGGGGACGATCCGACCCGATGCCTCATGCTGGGGAGGAATAGTCACTTTACCGGTGCCTCCTTCAGCCCGGGATGACGGGCGTAGAGCAGGCGCTGCTGGAGGATCGAGACGCAGTTGGTCGTGATCCAGTAGACCTGCAGCCCGACTGCGAACGGCGCCATCACGAACATCAGCACCCAGGGCAGGAAGGCGAAGACCTGGCGCTGGGTCTCGTCCATCGCCTGCGGGTTCAGCTTGAACTGGAAGTACATGCTGATCCCCAGCAGCACCGGCACCACGCCGATCGCCAGGAAGTGCGGCGGGGTGAAGGGGATGATGCCGAACAGGTTCAGGATCGTCGCCGGATCGGGGGCCGACAGGTCCTTGATCCACAGCACGAAATGCTGATGGCGCATCTCGATCGTCAGCAGCAGTACCTTGTAGAGCGCGTAGAAGATCGGAATCTGGATGATCGCGGGCAGGCAGCCGGCCAGCGGGTTCACCTTCTCGGTCTTGTAGAGGGCCATCACCTCCTGCTGCAGGCGCGGCTTGTCGTCCTTGTAGCGCTCCTGCAGCGCCTTCATCTTGGGCTGGAGCGCGCGCATCGCCGCCATCGAGGCGAACTGGCGCTGCGCGATCGGGAACAGGATCAGGCGGATGGTCAGCGTCAGCAGGATGATCGCGACGCCGAAATTTCCGATCAGGCGGAACAGCCAGTCCAGATAGTAGAAGATCGGCTTCTCGACGAGGCGGAACCAGCCCCAGTCGATCGCGTAATCGAGCTTCGTGACGATGCCGTCGTCGGTGTAGCGGTCGAGGAGGCGGACCTCCTTGGCGCCGGCGAAGAACCGCGCGTTCTGCGTCAACGAGCGGCCCGGCGGCAGCAGCTTCGGCTGGACGCTGTAATCTGCCTGATAGGCCTTGTTGGCGCCGGCGCGGAACTGGCCGTCGAAGGTCTGCGACGCGTCGGGGACCAGCGCGGTCAGCCAGTATTTGTCGGTAAAGCCCAGCCAGCCGCCCTGCGTCGTGAAGCGCTGCGCCCCGGCGTCGACATCCTTGAAGTTGGGGGCATAATGCGCCGCGCCGTTGTTGACGGACATCGGCCCGGTATGGATCGTCCAGCTGTCCGGATCCTTCGACACGCCGACCCGGTTGACGAAGCCATAGGGGGCGACCGGCACCGGCTGCGCGCCGCCGTTCATCACCGTCTGGCGGATGGTGAACAGATAGTCGTTGTCGATCGCGATCTCGATGCGGAAACGCTGGCCGGTGGCGTTGGCGGCCTCCAGCGTCACCGGCTTGGCCGGAGTCAGTACGGGGGCAGAGGCGGTCCAGACCGTATCGGCAGCGGGCGGGCTCAGCCCCTCCGCGCGCCAGCCGAAGCCGGCGAAATACGCCTCGGGCGCTCCAGCGGGCGACAGCAGGCGGATCGGCGCGGAGTTCTTCGCGACCGTCTCGTTATACCGGGTCAGGACCAGGTCGTCGATCCGCGGGCCCTTCAGGTTGATCGAGCCGCGCAGCGCCGGCGTCTCGATGCGGACGCGCGGCGTTTCTGCCAGCACCACCTGCCGGTCGCGGATCGCGGCCGGGCTGTCGGCGGTGGGATCGGCGCCGGGCTTTGGCAGTGCCACCTGCTTGCCGTCGACCATCTTGGTGGCGGGCGGGTTCGCGGTCGGGAAGAACCGGTTCTGGACCAGCGGCCAGCCGAACAGGATCAGCGCCGCGATCACCGCGAACAGCACGAAATTCTGGCGGTCGTCTTTCACGGCAGCGAAGTTCCTGGATAAATCGGGAGCGCGATCAGGGCACGGGATCGGGGCCGAACCCGCCCCAGGGGTGACAGCGCGCGATCCGTTTCGTCGCGAGCCAGCCCCCCTTCAGCGCGCCATAGCGGCGAAGGGCGGTGATTGCATAGGCCGAACACGACGGGTCGTAGCGGCATGAGGGCGGCATGATCGCCGAAGGCCCCACCTGCCACGCGCGGGCGAGAAGGATCAGGAGCCGGGCAGAGGGCGAAGGTCGGCATTCGCACTTCGCAGGGTGCGCGGCCGATTCGGCTGGCTCGCTCACCGGAGTACCTTGCGCAACGCCTTGCCCAGCTCGCTGCGCAGCGTGGCGAAGTCGCGCTCGACCCCGCCGGCACGGCCGATCAGGACATGGTCGGCGCCGGCAATGCCGGTGTCCGGCAGCACCTCGCGCACCAGCGCGCGCAGGCGGCGCTTCATGCGATTGCGCACCACCGCGTTGCCGATCTTCTTGGTGACGGTGTAACCGATGCGCATCGTCGCATCGCCATCGTCGCGGGGACGCACCAGCAGGACGAAGCCCGGCATCGGTGCGCGCCGCCCGGCATTCGCCGCCAGAAAGTCCCGGCGGCGCGTCAGCACCACGATCCCGCCCGCGCCATCGGTCGCGGGCACCGGATCGCGGCCCGGAAGGATCAGGCCGACAGCTTCTTGCGACCGCGCGCCCGGCGTGCCCGGATCACCGCACGACCGCCGACGGTGGCCATCCGCGAGCGGAAGCCGTGACGACGCGCCCGCACCAGATTGCTCGGCTGGAAGGTCCGCTTCATCGTTCATTCCTCAACAAAATCATCTGTAACACGAAAAGGGCCGCCACGCGGACGGCCTTGCTGGGGCCGCGCATAGGCGGGGGTGGCGCGCAAGTCAATCTGGACCACGCCCGATCGGGCTGGACGCGATTGTCCCCATTCGGGTGCGCCTTACTCCATTCCGCGCCGGACAAAAGCCGGTAAGGAGGCGCGGGGAACAGGGGGCGTATGGCGGCGATCGTATCGACGGTGGCGTATCTGGGGCTGGAGGCGCGCGCGGTCGAGGTGCAGGTGCAGCTGATCGCCGGGCTGCCCGCATTCAACGTCGTCGGCCTGGGCGACAAGGCGGTCGGCGAGAGCCGCGAGCGGGTGCGCGGCGCGATCGCCGCCATGGGGCTGGCGCTGCCGCCCAAGCGGATCGCGGTGAACCTGTCGCCCGCCGACCTGCCCAAGGAGGGGTCGCATTTCGACCTGCCGATCGCGCTGGCGCTGCTGGCGGCGATGGGCGTGGTCGATGCCGAGGCGCTGTCGGGCTATGTCGTGGTCGGCGAGCTGGGGCTCGACGCGCGGATCGCGCCGTCGCCGGGTGTGCTGCTTGCCGCGCTCCACGCCGCCGAAAGCGAGCTGGGGCTGGTCTGTTCCGCGGCGCAGGGGGCGGAGGCGGCCTGGGCGGGGTCGGTCGAGGTGGTGGCGGCGCCCGACCTGCTGGCCCTTATCAATCACTTCAAGGGGCATGGCCTGCTCTCTGCCCCGCAGCCCGGCGGGGTCGAGGACGATATCGTCACCGGCCCCGATCTGCGCCAGGTCAAAGGTCAGGAGACCGCCAAGCGCGCGCTGGAGATCGCCGCAGCTGGCGGTCACAATCTCCTGTTCTGCGGTCCACCAGGATCCGGCAAGTCGCTGATGGCCGCCTGCCTGCCCGGCATCCTGCCGCCACTGACGCCCGAGGAGGTGTTGGAGGTGTCGATGGTCCAGTCGGTTGCGGGCACGCTGACCGGCGGGCGGCTGACCCGCGCACGCCCGTTCCGCAGTCCGCACCACTCCGCGTCGATGGCGGCGCTGACCGGCGGCGGACTGAAGGTACGGCCGGGCGAGGTCAGCCTCGCGCATCTGGGCGTGCTGTTCCTCGACGAGCTGCCGGAATTCAGTCGGACCGTGCTCGACTCCCTGCGCCAACCGCTCGAGACGGGGACGGTCAGCGTCGCCCGCGCCAATGCGCATGTCACCTTTCCGGCGCGGGTACAGCTGATCGCGGCGATGAACCCATGTCGTTGCGGGCATCTGGGCGACGCGACGCTCGCCTGCGCCCGCGCGCCGCGCTGTGCAGCCGATTATCAGGCCAAGGTGTCGGGGCCGCTGCTCGACCGCATCGACCTGCACGTCGATGTCGCTGCGGTCAGCGCCGCCGACCTGATCCTGCCGCCGCCTGCCGAAGGATCGGCGGAGGTCGCTGCCCGGGTCGCTGCCGCGCGACGCCTGCAATCGGCGCGCTACGCGGGGGAGGGCGCGCGGACCAACGCCGAGGCGGATGGGCCGTTGCTGGACCGGGTGGCGACGCCCGACGAGCCGGGCCGCGCGCTGCTGGCCCAGGCGGCCGCGGCGATGCGGCTGACCGCGCGCGGTTATACCCGCATCCTGCGCGTCGCCCGCACCATCGCCGACCTGGCCGGTGCCGAGACGGTCGGGCGCATCCACGTCGCCGAGGCGCTCGGTTATCGCCGCCAGCCGCCGCGGAATTAACGGGCACGGGCTTGCCGCGCCCGTTTCGCTTCGCTAGCGCGAGCGGCATCGCTGCCCCTGTGGCGAAATGGTAGACGCGACCGACTCAAAATCGGTTGCCGAGAGGCGTGCTGGTTCGAGTCCGGCCAGGGGCACCAGGGACTTTCCCCGTGACGCGCACATCCTTTCCGGTGCAGCCGCTGGTCGGCGATGCCATCGCCGAACGCGCCGCTCGGCTGCGCGAGGGGCATGTCGTGGCGCTGGAGTGGCTGCGGGTGCCGCTGCTCGCGGCGGGGCGGCGGGTGCCGCATTTCGATCCGGCGGATGGCGGGGATCGGGCGCGGCTGCTGGTGCTGTTGGAGACGCCAGGTGCCGGAATGGCGGCGCTGAGCTTCGTCTCGCGGGACAATCCGACCGGAACGGCGCGCAATCTCGGCCGCTTCCTGGACGCGGCGGGGATCACGCGGGCCGAGATGGTGCTGTGGAACAGCGTGCCATGGATCGTCCATGCACCGGGTGCGCGCAATCGCCCACTGCGGCGCGGAGAGATTGCGGAGGGACTGGCGCTGCTGCCCGATCTGCTGCGGCTTCTCCCGGCGCTGCGCGTCGTGCTGCTCGCCGGGCGGGTCGCGCGGGAAGCGGCCCCGGTCGTGGCACGCGAGCGGCCCGACGCCACTATCCTGACCATGCCGCATCCCAGCCCGACCTATGTCTGCACCAGCCCGGCAGTGCCGCAGCGCATCGGTGCGGCGATGGCGCAGGCGCGGCTCGCGCTGGATAATTGACCCGCGCCAGCGGGTTGGCGATGGTGGCCGACCGGTCGGGTCGACCGAGAGAGTGGAGATTGCCCGTGGACAGACGTCGGTTTCTTGCGGCCTGCGGGATCGGAGCGGGCGGGGTGCTGCTGCCTGGCTTCGCGGGGCGGGCAATCGCCGCCGACCAGCTTGGGGAGCCGATCGAGGCGGCGGTCAAGCGGCGGCTCGCGGATGCGGCGCTCTCCGCGGCGAAGCAGGGCGGGGCGAGCTACTGCGACGTGCGGGTCGGCCGGTATCTGCGTCAGTTCGTGATGACGCGCGAGGCGACGGTGCAGAATGTCGTCAACACCGAATCGACCGGCGTCGGCGTCCGCGTGATCGCCGACGGCGCCTGGGGCTTCGCCGCGACCAACGCGATGACCGCGGAGGCGGTGGCTGAGGCGACGCGGCTGGCGCTCGCCATTGCCAAGGCCAATGCGCGCAGCCAGACGTCGCCGGTCCAGCTGGCCCCCGCCAAGGGCGTGGGCGAGGTCAGCTGGCGCACACCGATCGTGCGCAACGGCATGGAGGTGCCCTTGCAGGAGAAGGTGGACCTACTGCTGGGCGTCAACGCCGCGGCGATCACCGCAGGGGCGAGTTTCGTCAACTCGCAGCTGTTCCTGGTCAACGAGCAGAAATATTTCGCCAGTTCGGACGGGTCGTACATCGACCAGGACATCCACCGGATCTGGGCGCCCTTCACCGTCACCGCGATCGACAAGGCGTCGGGCAAGTTCCGCACCCGCGACGGGCTATCGGCCCCGATGGGGCTCGGCTACGAGTATCTGGCGGGCCGGGCGATGGACAAGACGACAGCGCCGAACGGCGTCGTCGCCTATGGCAAATCCTATGACATGCGCGAGGATGCCGTCGCCGCGGCGAAGCAGGCGCGCGAGAAGCTGACTGCGGCATCGGTGACGCCGGGCCGCTACGACCTGGTGCTCGATCCCAACCATCTCGGCCTGACCATCCACGAATCCGTCGGGCACCCGCTCGAGCTGGATCGGGTGCTGGGCTATGAGGCGAACTACGCTGGCACCAGCTTCGCCACGCTGGACAAGCGGGCGGCGGGGTATCGCTACGGCAGCGACAAGGTGACGGTTGTCGCCGACAAGTTGCAACCCGGCAGCCTGGGGGCGGTCGGCTATGACGACGAGGGCGTCAGGACGAAGCGGTGGAACCTGATCGAGGACGGCAAGCTGGTCGACTTCCAGGCGACGCGCGATCAGGCGCATATCCTGGGCAAGACCGAATCGGACGGTTGCTCCTATGCCGACAGCTGGGCCAACGTGCAGTTCCAGCGCATGCCCAACGTCTCGCTCCAGCCCGGCAAGGCGCGCCTCAGCGTCGCGGACATGATCGCCGGGGTCGACAACGGCATCTACATCATGGGCCGCGGCAGCTTCTCGATCGACCAGCAGCGCTACAACGCGCAGTTCGGCGGGCAGCTGTTCTACGAGATCAAGAAGGGCAAGATCACGCGGCCACTGGCCGATGTCGCCTATCAGATGCGCACGCCGGAGTTCTGGAACGCCTGCACCGCAACCTGCGATGAGCGGGATTACCGGCTGTTCGGCTCGTTCTTCGACGGCAAGGGCCAGCCGGGGCAGGTGTCGGCGGTCAGCCACGGGTCGGCGACGACGCGGTTCGACGGGATCAACGTCATCAGTACGGCGCGGTCACTGGGGTGACGGGTTTATGATTCCGATCGGTTTATCGCCGCCACGAACGCGCGGTATGCTTCGCTACCCTCCACCCGCATCGCCCGTTCGTCCTCGATCAGCACACCGATCGCGCGGGTTGGATGGAAGCCGGTCAGCGGCACCACCGCCACGCCCGATCCCGCATAGCACATCGGCATCACGGTGATCCCCAGCCCGGCGCGCACATAGGCGAGCGCGCGCTCGTCGCTGGTGGTGCGGGCCGCCATGAAGGGACGGACGCCGCGCGCGGTGAAGTGGCGGCTGGTTTCGGCCAGCGCCTCGCAGTGGCGGCGGACGATCATCGGCTCCGCGGCGACCTCCTGCGCCTCGATCGCGCTCCGCCCGGCGAGCGGGTGGTCGAGCGGCAGGGCCATGCCATAGCCCTCCTCGAACAGGATACGTCGCCGCCGCGGGTCGCTGCCGGTGGGGCCGAGCAGCGCGTCGATCCGCCCCCGGTCGAGGAGCGGCAGCAGCGTGCGCAGCGGCCCCTCGACCACCTCCAGCCGCTCGGTCGCGGTGGCGCGTCGGGCGGCGGCGAGCGCGGCCTCGATCCGCTCGCCGGGCAGCGTGGCGACGATGCCAAGGCGCAGCGGCGTCGCATCGATATCGGTGGTGACGTCGCGCTCGGCCTCGGCGAACTCGGCCTCGATCCGGCGGGCATGGCCGGCGAAGCGGGTACCGGCGGCGGTCAGCTCGACCCGGCGATTGGTGCGCAGGAACAGCGCGCGGCCCAGTTCCGCCTCCAGCTTGGCGATTCCGACCGACAGCGTCGGCTGCGATACCCGGCAGTGCAGTGCCGCCCGCGAGAAATTGCCCTGGTCGACGACCGCCAGGAAATAGCGCAGCAGATAGCGGTCGATCATAGATGCCATCTATAGCGTGTTTGCCGCCGGTTCAATTTTGCCGGGATCGCTTCGGGTGGTAGGAGGTTGGTCTGACGACGACCCCGACGGGGCGGATGGGAGAGCCGATGACGCCTGATTTCGACTTCGCCTTGGGCGAGGCCGCCGAGATGATCCGCGACACCACCCGGCGCTTCGCCGCCGACCGGATCGCACCGCTGGCCGCCGCCATCGATGCCGAGGATCGCTTCCCGCAGGATCTGTGGCCGGCGATGGGCGAGCTGGGCCTGCACGGCATCACGGTCGCGGAGGCCGATGGCGGCCTGGGCCTGGGCTATCTGGAGCATGTCGTCGCGGTCGAGGAGGTCAGCCGCGCTTCGGCCTCGGTCGGCCTCAGCTACGGCGCGCACTCCAACCTGTGCATCAACCAGATCGCGCGCTGGGCGAACCCCGAGCAGAAGGCCAGATACCTGCCAAAGCTGATCTCCGGCGAGCATGTCGGCAGCCTGGCGATGTCGGAAGCGGGCGCGGGGTCGGACGTCGTCTCGATGAAGCTGCGTGCCGAGCGCCGCGACGACGGCTATGTGCTGAACGGCACCAAGTTCTGGATCACCAACGCCGCCTATGCCGACACGCTGGTCGTCTATGCCAAGACCGGGGAAGGGTCGCGCGGCATCACCGCCTTCCTGATCGAGCGGGATATGCCCGGCTTCTCGATCGGGCAGAAGATCGACAAGATGGGAATGCGTGGCTCGCCGACCGCGGAGCTGGTGTTCGACGACTGTTTCGTGCCGACCGGCAACGTGATGGGGCCGGAGAATGGCGGCGTCGGCGTGCTGATGAGCGGGCTGGATTACGAGCGCGCGGTGCTCGCCGGAATCCAGCTGGGCATCATGCAGGCGTGCCTCGACGTGGTCGTCCCCTATGTCCGCGAGCGGCGGCAGTTCGGCCAGCCGATCGGGCAGTTCCAGCTGATCCAGGCGAAGGTCGCCGACATGTATGTCGCGCTCAATTCCTCGCGCGCCTATGTCTATGCGGTGGCGCGCAGCTGCGACGCTGGGCGGACGACACGGTTCGACGCCGCCGGCGCGATCCTGTTGGCGAGCGAGAATGCGGTGAAGGTCGCGCTGGAGGCGATCCAGGCGCTGGGCGGCGCCGGCTATACCAAGGACTGGCCGGTCGAGCGCTTCCTGCGCGACGCCAAGCTGCTGGATATCGGCGCGGGCACGAACGAGATCCGGCGGATGCTGATCGGCCGCGAACTGATCGGCGCGGCCGAGCGGGTGGCACAGTGAGGGGGGTGCGGATCCTCCCCGGCACGGGGAGGGGGACCGCGCCCGCAGGGCGTGGTGGAGGGGGAGCGCCACAGGCGCGCCGCTCGTGGATAGCCCCCTCCACCAGCTTCGCTGGTCCCCCTCCCCGTGCCGGGGAGGATCTGGCATGACCGCGCCCGTCCTCACCACCGCACTGTCGGCGGACAGCGAAGCCGTCCGCACCAACGCCGCGCACAACCGCGCGTTGGCCGAGCGGCTGCGCACCGATGTCGCCACCGCAGGGCTCGGCGGCAGCACCGCGTCGCGAGACCGCCACGTCGCACGCGGCAAGCTGCTCCCCCGCGACCGGGTCGAGCGGCTGCTCGACCCCGGCTCGCCCTTCCTCGAAATCGGCCAGTTGGCTGCGCACGGCCTCTACAACGGCGAGGTGCCCGGCGCCGGGCTGATCTGCGGCATCGGCCGCGTATCCGGCCGGCAGGTCATGATCGTCTGCAACGACGCGACCGTGAAGGGCGGCACCTATTACCCGCTCACCGTCAAGAAGCATCTGCGTGCGCAGGAGATCGCGCAGGAAAACCGGCTGCCTTGCGTCTACCTCGTCGACAGCGGCGGTGCCAATTTGCCGCATCAGGCAGAGGTGTTTCCCGATCGCGAGCATTTCGGCCGCATCTTCTTCAACCAGGCGCAGATGTCCTCGCTCGGCATACCGCAGATCGCCTGCGTCATGGGCAGCTGCACCGCCGGTGGCGCCTATGTGCCCGCCATGTCGGACGAGACGGTGATCGTCCGCGGGCAGGGGACGATCTTCCTCGCCGGCCCGCCGCTCGTGAAGGCGGCGACCGGTGAGGTCATCTCGGCCGAGGAACTGGGCGGGGCGGAGACGCACGGCCGCCGCTCGGGCGTCGTCGATCACGTGGCCGAGAATGACGATCACGCGCTCACCATCGTCCGCGACATCGTCGCCACGCTGCCACCGCCGCGCGTGCCGGAACTGAACCTGCGGGCGCCACGCGACCCGATCCATCCGCCCGAGGACCTGTACGGCATCGTTCCACAGGATGTGCGCGCGCCCTATGACGTGCATGAGGTGATCGCCCGGCTGGTCGACGGGTCCGAGTTCCACGAGTTCAAGGCGCTCTACGGCGCGTCGCTGGTGTGCGGTTTCGCGCACATCCACGGCAAGCCGGTCGCGATCCTGGCGAACAACGGCGTGCTCTTCTCGGAGAGCGCGCAAAAGGGTGCGCACTTCATCGAGCTGGCGTGCCAGCGCCGCGTGCCGCTGCTGTTCCTCCAGAACATCTCCGGCTTCATGGTCGGTGGAAAGTATGAGGCCGAAGGCATTGCGAAACATGGCGCGAAGCTGGTGACCGCGGTCGCCACCGCCAGCGTGCCCAAGATCACGATCCTGATCGGCGGCAGCTTCGGCGCGGGCAACTACGGGATGTGCGGGCGCGCCTATGGCCCACGCTTCCTGTTCACCTGGCCTAATGCGCGGATCAGCGTGATGGGTGGCGAACAGGCGGCAAGCGTCCTCGCCACTGTCCACCGCGATGCCGAGCGCTGGACGCCCGAAGAGGCGGAGGCGTTCAAGGCGCCGGTCCGCGCGAAATATGAGGATGAGGGCAATCCCTGGTACGCCACCGCGCGACTGTGGGACGACGGCATCGTCGACCCGGCCCAGACTCGCGACGTGCTGGGCCTCGCGCTCGACGCCTGCCTAAATGCCCCGGTGGCGGAGGCGCCCCGCTTCGGGGTGTTCCGGATGTGATGGAGCAAGCCATGCCGATCATCCCCTCGCTGCTGATCGCCAATCGCGGCGAGATCGCCTGCCGGATCATCCGCACCGCGCGCCGGGTGGGCATCCGAACGGTCGCGGTCTATTCCGACGCGGATGCCGATGCGCTCCACGTCCGCATGGCCGACACCGCCGTTGCCATCGGACCGGCAGCGGCGCGCGAGAGCTATCTGGTCGGCGAGCGGATTATCGCCGCCGCGAAGGAGAGCGGCGCCGCGGCGATCCACCCCGGCTATGGCTTCCTGTCGGAGAATGCCGAGTTTGCCGAGGCGGTTACGGCTGCCGGCCTGATCTGGGTCGGCCCACGTCCCGCCAGCATCCGCGCGATGGGGCTGAAGGATGCGGCCAAGGCGCGGATGATCGCGGCGGGCGTGCCGGTCACGCCCGGCTATCTGGGCGAGGACCAGTCGCCCGACCGGCTGGCGGCAGAGGCGGCGGCGATCGGCTATCCGGTGCTCATCAAGGCGGTGGCCGGCGGCGGCGGCAAGGGGATGCGCCGCGTCGACGACCCCGCTGCCTTCGCCGACGCGCTTGCCTCCTGCCAGCGCGAGGCGGCGTCCTCGTTCGGCGACGCGCGCGTGCTGATCGAGAAGTACATCCTGTCGCCCCGCCATATCGAGGTGCAGGTCTTCGGCGACACGCACGGGAACGTCGTCCACCTGTTCGAGCGCGACTGCTCGCTCCAGCGCCGCCACCAGAAGGTGATCGAGGAGGCGCCGGCGCCGGGCATGGATGACGCCACTCGCGCCGCCGTGTGCGACGCGGCGGTGAAGGCGGCGCGTGCGGTCGACTATGTCGGCGCGGGCACGATCGAGTTCATCGCCGACGCCAGTGAAGGGCTTCGTGCCGACCGTATCTGGTTCATGGAAATGAACACGCGGCTTCAGGTCGAGCATCCGGTGACCGAGGCGATCACCGGCCAGGATCTGGTCGAGTGGCAGCTGCGAGTCGCCTCCGGCGAGCCGCTGCCGCTGCGTCAGGATGAACTGGCGATCCGTGGCTGGGCGATGGAGGCGCGCCTCTATGCCGAGGATCCGGCGAAAGGCTTCCTGCCGTCGATCGGGCGGCTCGACCGGTTTGATCTGGGCAATGCGGTGCGGATCGATACGGGGGTCGAGCAGGGCGCGACGATCTCGCCCTGGTACGATCCGATGATCGCCAAGCTGATTGCGTGGGGGCCGGACCGGGATACCGCCCGCACCACGCTGGCCGAGGCGGTGGAGCAGGCGGTGATCTGGCCGGTGCGCACCAATGCCGGCTTCCTGGTACGCGCGCTGGAGCATCCCGGCTTTGCGGCTGGCGAGATGGATACGGGACTGATCGCGCGCGAAGGGGACGCGCTGATGCCGTCTGCTCGCCCCACCGAGGTGGCGCTGGCCGATGCGGCGGCGGCGCTGGCCGGGGCAGGGCCGCTGGCGGGGTTTCGGCTGAACGCACCGGCACGCCGGGATGCCCTGTTCCTGCTCGATGACGAGGCGGTCAGCCTGCCCGTCGGGGCGGAGGCACATGAGGATGCGGGTGATGGTCAGCCCGACCTGCTGATCGCCGAGCGCGGGCAGGTCTGGCGGCTGGCGCCGTGGCGGGCGTCGGGCGGGGCGTCGGGCGGGGCGGCGGATGGCGTGATCCTGTCGCCGATGCCAGGCCGGGTGATCGCCGTCGACGTGACGGCGGGCGACACGGTGACGCGCGGACAGAAGCTCGTCACGCTGGAGGCGATGAAGATGGAACATGCGCTGACCGCCCCGTTCGACGGGGTGGTCGAGGAACTGCCGGTCGCGGCGGGCGCACAGGTGACCGAGGGGGCGCTGCTGATCCGGATCGGGGCGGTGGAATAACGGCTAAGGCTTCAGCGCATCCGCCAGCGAGGTGCGCCCGCTGCCGCGCCGGGCCGGCAGCGGCTGGCTGGGATCGGGCGACCAGCCGGTCAGATAGATGATGTCGATCCGCTCGCGTGTGCGCCCGTCCGCCCCTGCCGCCGCGCTGAACGCCTGAGCCGCCCCCGCCAGCGCTGCGCGGGACAGGGGGTGCCGTTCGGCGAGGACACCGGTGCCGGCCATGCCGCGCAGATCCTCGACCAGACGGAACAGATCCGGATAGCCGATGTCGAGCGTCTCGATATCGGCGACCGGCAGTGCGAAGCCCGCGCGGACCAGCAGGTCGCCGGCCGATCGCACATCGACCTGCGGGTGCAGCCGCGCCACCGGCCGCTCGCGCTCCGCTGTCGCCAGCGCGCGGCGCAGGACGGGAAACGACCCCGCGCCGACGAACGCCGCCAGGAACAGTCCGTCGGGCCGCAGCACCCGGCGCGCCAACGTCAGCGCGCCGGGCAGGTCGCCGATCTGGTCGAGTACCCCGGCACTGACGACGCAGTCGAATGCACCATCGGCAAAGGGCAGGCGATCCTCGTCCCCCTGCACGCCGGCGCTGGCCCGTGCGAAGCGATAGCCCGCATCGACCCGCGCGATACGAGCGCCGGCCGGCACCGGGAAGGCGCCGTCGAAACTGCCCAGGTCGAGGATATCGGTGAAGTCGCGCGTCACCGCGTCGAGCCGCTCGGCAATCCCGTCGAGCATCGCCGCGCGCAGGAAATCATGCGCACCATAGCCTGGTGCGGCGCGATCGCGCCGCCGCCGGCGCAGCGCGCGATCGAAGATGTCGGGGACGGCCATGCCGGCGCTTGTGCCCCGCGCGGTCCGCAGCGACAAGCGGCGATGCTCCGCCCGCTGACGACTCCGCTGCGCTGGATCGCGGATTACGCCCTGCCGCCGCGCTGCCCCGGCTGCGGCGTGCCGGTGGGGGCCGATCATCGCTTCTGCGCCGATTGCTGGAGCGGACTGCGCTTCCTGGGGCCACCCTGGTGCGCGGCGTGCCACCTGCCGTTCGACCATGACCGTGGCGCCGATGCGGTCTGCGCGGCGTGTGCGCAGACGCCGCCCCGCCACGCCGGGGTTCGTGCCGCCGTCGCCTATGGCCCGGTCGCGGGCGCGCTGGCGGTGCGGCTGAAACATGGCGGGCGGATCGCGCTGGCCGATACGATGGCGCGCGCCATGGTGCGGTTGATGCCCGAAGACGCCGACCTGCTGGTGCCGGTGCCGCTCCATCGCGGACGGCTGTGGCGACGCGGGTTCAATCAGGCGGTCCTGATTGGTGCGGCGGTGTCGCGACTGACCGGGGTAACGCAGCCGGTGGACGCGCTGGAGCGACGCCGCGCGACGACGCTGCTGCGCGGGCTCGGCCGGCGCGCGCGGGCCAGGACGGTCGCGGGGGCATTCGTCGTGCCGGCGGGGCGACGCAATCTGGTCAGGGGACGGGCGGTGGTGCTGGTCGACGACGTCTATACGACCGGCGCGACCGCCGCTGCCTGCACCCGGGCACTGCGCGCGGCGGGCGCACGGTCGGTGACGGTGCTGTGCTGGGCGCGGGTATTGCCGGGCGACGATTGACAAGCGACGGTCGGCATCACACCTCCGTCGGCATGGCCCAGGTAGAAATCTATACGAAGGCGTTTTGCCCCTATTGCTCCCGCGCAATGCGCCTGCTGGCGGACAAGGGCGTCACGCCCGAGGAGGTCGACATCACCATGGGCGGCCCGCGCCGGCAGGAGATGATCCAGCGCGCCAACGGTCGCACCACGGTGCCGCAGGTCTTCATCGACGGGCGGCATATCGGCGGCTCGGACGATCTGGTCGCGCTCGACCGGGCAGGGGGGCTCGACCCGCTGCTGGCGGCGTGAAGGTCGCTCTCCTCCAGATGACGGCCGGGATCGACCCGGCCGCCAATACCGCGACCCTGGTCGACGCGATCGATTGCGCGGCGGGGGAGGGCGCAACGATGCTGTTCACGCCCGAGATGTCGGGGTTGCTCGACCGCGACCGGCAGCGCGGCGCGGCGAAGGTGGTCGTCGAAGCGGACGACCGGGTACTCGCCGCCGTGTGCGAGGCCGCGGCGCGACAAGGCCTGTGGGTGCATCTCGGCTCGCTGGCGATCCGGCGGGCGGACGGCCGCTTCGCCAATCGCGGCTTCGTGATCGATGCGAAGGGGGCGATCCGGGCCCGCTACGACAAGCTGCATCTGTTCGATGTCGACCTGCCGACCGGCGAGAGCTGGCGCGAATCGGCCAGCTACGCGCCTGGCGAGGCGGCGGTCGTGGTCGAGACGCCGCTGGGGCCGCTGGGCCTGTCGATCTGCTACGACCTGCGCTTTCCAGACCTGTATCGCGCGCTGAGCGATGCCGGCGCGACGGTGCTGGCGATGCCCGCCGCCTTTACCCGGCCGACCGGTGCGGCGCACTGGCACACGCTGCTGCGCGCCCGCGCGATCGAGGCGGGAGCGTTCGTAATCGCCGCGGCACAGGCCGGCGTGCATGACGATGGTCGCGCCACCTACGGCCACTCGCTGGTGGTCGATCCCTGGGGCGAGGTGCTGCTCGACATGGGCGAGGCGGCAGGCTTGGCGACGGTGACGCTCCGTCAGGAGCGATTGGCCGAGGTGCGCGCGCGCATCCCGGCGCTCCAGCACCGCCGCGCGATCCCGCCGGTCGAGCGGATCGCATGATCGTCTTCGACCTTCGCTGCGATGCCGGCCACGTGTTCGAGGCTTGGTTCGCCTCCAGCGCGGCATGGGATCAACAGCGGGGGGCGGGCCATGTCGCCTGCCCGATCTGCGGCGACACGCGGGTCGAGAAGGCGGTGATGGCACCGGCGGTCGCGGCCAAGGGCAATCGTGCGGCAGCGATGACCCCCGCCGCGCTCAAGCAGGCGGTTGCGATGCTCGCCAGCGAGCAGGCGCGAATGCTGAACGGGTCGGAATGGGTCGGCACCAGCTTCGCCCAGCGCGCCCGGGCGATGCACGACGGTGAGGAGGCGCACGCGACCATCCACGGTCAGGCAAGTCTGGCCGAGGCCAAGGCGCTGATCGACGACGGCGTGCCGGTCGCGCCGCTGCCGCTGCCGGTCACCCCGCCGGACCAGGTGCATTGACCGACACGGCCGCGCGGCGCGGCACCGCCTTTCTCGCGCTGACGCTGGCCGGGCTGTTCTGGGGCTTGGGCTTTCCGCTCGGCAAATTGGCATTGCGCGAGGTCGAACCGGCGCATCTGGTGCTGTGGCGCTTCGTCGTCGCAGCGGTCGCGGCGCTGCCGTTCGTGCTGGGCGCGGAGGCGCGGGCACTGTTCCGCTCGCCGGCGGTTCTGGCGGCGGGGGCACTCTATGGCGTCGCGTTCCTCGTTCAGTTCGAGGGATTGGCCGGGGTCACGGTGACGCTCGCGGCGCTGCTGGTCGGGGCGATGCCGGCGCTGGTCGCCATCTCCGCGTGGCTGCTCGGCGAGCGGGTCAGCCGCACATCCTGGGTCGGCGTGGCCGGTGCGACGATCGGGGCGGCGCTGATCGCGGGCAAGCCGGGTGGAGCGGGAACGCCGGTGGGGATTGCCCTGTCGCTCGCCTCGCTGGTGATCTTCCTGGCGTGGCTGCTGGTGCTGAAGCGGGCGCCGGTCACGCGCGGGGCACTGGCGGTGCCGGCAGTCACGCTGGTGGTGGCGACCGCGGTGATCCTGCCGATCGCGCTGCTGCTCCATGGTGCGCCGCCGGTGCGGCTGAGTGCTGTCGCCTGGGGCGGGATCATGGGGCAGGGGCTGCTCTCTACCTTCATCGCCACCGCCGCCTGGCAATATGGCGCGGCACGGGTCGACAGCGCGAGTGCCGGCGTGTTCATCAATATCGAGCCGCTGATCGGCGCGGCGCTGGGCATCGGCCTGTTCGGCGATCCTGCGGGATTGCCGCTGATCGTGGGCGGGATGCTGATCGTCGCGGGCAGCATCGTCGTGGTGCGCGGCGAGCGATCGGGGCCGGGCACCATCCATGTCGCGGAGGCGGCACGGGGGCTCTCGGCGGACTAGAACGAATCGATGCCGGAACGAACAAGGCCGGAATCGTTGACCGGGCGGACGGCTCCGACTATCCGGATCGGCGCCAGTGCCCCCGTAGCTCATCAGGATAGAGCGACGGTTTCCTAAACCGCAGGTAGGAGGTTCGAGTCCTCTCGGGGGCACCAGGCAGCGCCCCCGATCGGCTATTCGTCACGCCTTGGTCAGGTGCGCCGAAATATACTTGTTCATCTCGAACATGGTCGCCTTGTCCTTGCCGAACACCTTGGCCAGCTTGTCGTCGGCCAGGATTTCCCGCTTGTTCTCGGGGTTCTGCAGGTTGTTCTTCTTGATATAGTCCCAGACCTTGCTGATGACTTCGCTGCGCGGCAGCGCGTCGTTGCCGACGATCGCGCCGAGGTCGGCGGACGGCTTCACCGGGGCGTGGATCCCCGTGCCTTCCTTGGTAGCAGTGGCCATGTTCTTCCCTTCCAATCAAATCCTGGCAGTCCGCCCGGGGCGGACTCACGCCTTTTTGAGCGCGGACGCCTTGTGCGCTGCCTTTCCGCCATTGTCACTCTCTACGATATATTGGGGGTCGTCCTTCGACGCGCGGACGGTGTGGCCCTTGATATGGGTATCGCTGGTCTGCTTCTTATCGACCTCGCCGTGCGCGGTGCCGCCGTGCGATTTCCAGGTCACCTTGTCGCCCTTCTTCAGATCGGCCATCGCAGTCTCTCCTTGATCGAAGCGGATCAAGCGCGGCAGCCGCTGGTTGGTTGCGTGTGGAGGATCGAGTGGCGGATACCCAGTTTAACGGCAGCCCCGAAGACGGCGACCTGATCGGCAGCGACGGCAAGATCGCGGTGCCGGCGCATGTCGAGGATGCGATCCGCACGCTGATCCGCTGGGCCGGCGACGATCCCGCGCGCGAGGGGCTGGTCGACACCCCCCGCCGCGTCGCGCGGGCATGGCGCGAATATTGCGCCGGCTATGCCGATGATCCCTCGGTCCATCTGGCGCGGGTGTTCGAGGAGGTCGGCGGCTATGACGAGATCGTGCTGCTGAAGGACATCCCGTTCCAGTCGCATTGCGAGCATCACATGGCACCGATCATCGGCCGGGCGCACATCGCCTATCTGCCGCGCGATCACGTCGTCGGTATATCGAAGCTGGCGCGCGTGCTGCACGGTTTCGCGCGGCGGCTGCAGGTGCAGGAGCGGCTGACCGCAGAGGTCGCCGATTGTATCTGGACCTACCTGAAGCCGCTGGGCGTCGCGGTGGTGATCGAGGCGTCCCATGCCTGCATGACCGCGCGCGGCGTGCGGACGCCGGGGGTGGCGATGGTCACCAGCCGGATGATGGGCGTGTTCCGCGAGGATGAGCGCAGCCGCAAGGAGGTGCTCGACCTGATGGGCATGGGGGCAAAGCGCTGAGCGTGGTGCGGCCGCTGGCGCTGGTGACGGGCGGGTGTCGGCGGCTGGGGGCCAGCATCGCCGCGATGCTGGCGGGCGCCGGATACGACCTGGCGCTGCACGGCAGCCACGATGCCGAGCCGGAGCCGGCGCTGCTCGACGCGATCGGCGCGGCGGGGGCGGCATGGCGGGGCTTCGTCGCGGACTTCGCCGACCCGGTCAGCGCAACCGCGCTCTACGCGCAGGTGGTTGCCGGCTTCGGTCGTGCTCCGGCGCTGCTGGTGAACGGCGCGTCCGTCTTTGGGCAGGATCGGCTGGATGACGTTACCGCCGTCGATCTGGCAGGGGCGCAGGCAGTGAACTGCGCAGCGCCGGTGCTGTTGACCCAGGCTTTCGCGGAGTCGGGCGGTGTGGGGGACCGGTCGGTGGTCAACATTCTGGACCAGCGGATCGCGCATCCGCATGCCGACCAGCTCGCCTATACGCTCGCCAAGCTGGGGCTGGCCGGGCTGACGCGGATCGGTGCGGCCGGCATTCGCGTCAACGGCGTCGCGCCGGGGCTGACGCTGCCGACCGGCGACTATGACGCGGCGCAGATGGCGACGTTGGCGGCACGCATGCCGCTATCCCGGTTGCCGACACCGGGAGATATCGCGGCGGCGGTGCTGTTCTGCGCGCGAACATCGGCGCTGGACCGGCAGGTGTTGTTCGTCGACGGAGGCGCGCACCTCGTCCGGTTCGAGCGGGACTTCTTGCACCTGTAGCAACACCCCGTCACCCCGGCTCAAGGCCGGGGTGACGGAGGTGGAGGCGTCAGCCCGCCCGGTTCGCCGCCGACAGCACCGCGCGGACAGAGGCGGTGGCGATATCGGCGTCGATGCCAACGCCGAAGACCGTCCGCCCGTCCTGGGTCCGGCACTCGACATACGCGGCGGCCTGCGCGTCGGCGCCGTGGCCGATCGCGTGCTCGCTATAGTCGACGACGTCGAGCGACGGCCCGGTGCTCTCGCCGAGTGCGGCAATGACGCCGGAGATCAATCCGTTGCCGCGGCCGGAGATCGACCGCTCCTCGCCATCGACCGCGACCCTGCCGACGAACAGGCGCTGGCCGGCACCGCCGCTCTCCTCGTAGTCGCGGAGTACGAAGCGGTCGTCGGTTCGCGGCAGGTACGTCTCCTCGAACCGGCCCCAGATGTCGGCCGCACCCAGTTCGCGGCTGGTCTCGTCGGCCAGCGCCTGGACGTGGCGGCTGAAATCGGCCTGGAGCCGCTTGGGCAGCTTCAGCCCCTTGTCCTGCTCGATCACCCAAGCGACGCCGCCCTTGCCCGACTGCGAGTTGACGCGGATCACCGCCTCGTAGCTGCGGCCCAGGTCCGCCGGGTCGATCGGCAGGTAGGGCACCTCCCAATAGCCATCGTTGCGCTGGCCCTGCGCCGCGAACCCCTTCTTGATCGCGTCCTGGTGCGAGCCGGAGAAGGCGGTGAAGACGAGGTCGCCAGCATAGGGCGTGCGCGGGTGGACGGGTAGGTTGGTGCAATAGGTGATGGTATTCACCACCGCGTCGATGTCCGACAGGTCGAGCCCCGGATCGACCCCTTGCGTGTACATGTTGAGCGCGACCGTCACGAGGTCGCAGTTGCCGGTCCGCTCGCCATTGCCGAGCAGGCAGCCCTCGACCCGGTCTGCGCCCGCCATCATTCCCAGCTCCGCCGCGGCGACGCCGGTGCCGCGGTCGTTGTGGGTGTGGAGCGAGATCACGACGCTGTCGCGGTTGCGGATATGGCGGCCGAACCATTCGATCTGGTCGGCATAGACATTGGGCGTCGCGCACTCGACGGTCGCCGGCAGGTTGAAGATGATCGGCCGCTCCGGCGTCGGCTGCAGCACCTCCATTACCGCCTCGCAGACCTCGACCGAGAAATCGAGTTCGGCGGTCGAGAAGGTTTCCGGGCTGTATTCGAACTGCCAGGCGGTGTCCGGGCGCTTTGCCGCTTCGTCGCGCAGCACCTTGGCGCCGGCGACCGCGATCGCCTTCACCTCGTAGCGCGACATGCCGAACACGATCTTGCGCCAAGCCGGGCTGACCGCGTTGTAGAGGTGGACGATTGCCGCCTTCGCCCCGTCGAGACTGGCGAAGCTCGTCTCGATCAGGTCGCGACGCGACTGGGTGAGCACCTGGACGACGACGTCGTCCGGGATGCGATCGTGCTTGACCAGGCCCGAGATGAAGTCGAACTCGGTCGCGCCGGCGGAGGGGAAACCGACCTCGATCTCCTTCAGCCCCACTTTGACCAGCAGGTCGAACAGCCGCGTCTTCTTCTCGGCGTCCATCGGGTCGATCAGTGCCTGGTTGCCGTCGCGCAGGTCTGTCGACAGCCAGCGGGGGGCGGCCGTGATGACGGCATTGGGCCATTGCCGGTCGGGCAGGGCGATCGGCGGGAAGGGTCGGTATTTGGTCGAGGGATCGCGGAGCATGGTGGTTTCCGGTCTTCGCCCGCGAGCGTCGCGCCCGCGCGGCCTGATGGCGCCTATGGGTGCAAGTCGGCCCTTAGAGAAGCGCGCATGCGTGCGCCGCCGCCCTAAGGGCGGATAAGTCGCAGGCCGGGCAGCGCGATCGTCATCGCCATGCTCCATGACGCGCCGCGCCGCCGCTGTCCAGAGCGGCGGCCGGGATCGGGCCGCGCGATCAAAGCGCGCGGCCCGATCGGATCAGCCCGCCTGGAAGGCGGCGTTGATCGTCAGGTCGACCTTGTCCGATACGACCGGCACGGCCATGCCCAAGCCAAAATCACTGCGATTGATCGATCCGGTCGCGATGAAGCCGAAGTTCAGCTTCTTGTTCATCGGATTGTTGCCCGCCCCGACGAAGCGGGTGGTGAGCGAGACGGGCTTGGTCACGCCCTTGATCGTCAGGTTGCCGTTCAGCATCCAGTGGTCGCCCATCGGCGTGACGCCGGTCGAGACGAACTTCGCGGTCGGGTTGGCCGCGACATCGAAGAAGTCCTTTGACTTGAGGTGAGTGGCGAAGGGGGCGCTGGTGGTGGACAGCTGGTCGAGCGGGAAGGTCACCTCGACCCGGGTCGCCGCTGGCTTGGCGGGATCGACGGTGATCGAGCCCGAACCGGCGCCGAACTGACCCGACAGCATCGAGAAGCCCATGTGGTTGACCGTCCAAGTCACCTGGGTGTGGTTCGGATCGACCTGATAGGTGCCGGCCTTCACCAGCGAGCGGTCGGCGCTGCCCGGCAGACCGGGGGCCTGGGCGATCACCGGCGCGGCGGCAAGGGCGAGGGCGGATAGGACGATCAGGCGCATGGATGGGAACTCCCTGTTGATGCCGGGGTGGTGCCCGGTTGGTGATCGAGCGTCAAATCCCCCGAGCGGCAACGGTGTGTTTCGCCGGGGTAGTCGAGCGCAGAATCGCGGAACCGGACACTACACTCCCCCTCGCATGTCCGGTTCCGCCGGCGTGTGTCCGGCAGGCGAGACGTTTCGGGGCGGCGCTCTCCGGGTGAGGCAGCGGATGGTCATAGCGGTTATCTGCCACGTTTCAGGGCGTGTAGGACAGGGCGGGCGCGACGGCGGATCTGCGTCGTCCGGCGGGGCTTGTTGCCGGGTGAAGGTTGGCTTGGCCGCCGCCCCGTCGGACCCGGCAGAGCCGGGCCCTGTGGGCCGGCTCTGTCGTGCCGGCCGGGCGAACGCCCTGGCGCGCGAGCGGAACGTCAGTTCCGCTCGCGGTCGACCAGCTTGTTCGCCCCGATCCACGGCATCATCGCGCGCAGCTCGGCCCCCGTCTTCTCGATCGGATGCGCCGCCGCCTGCTTGCGCGCCGCCTTCAGCTCGGGCTGGCCGGCGCGGTTGTCGAGGACGAAGTTCTTGACGAAGCGGCCCGACTGGATGTCGGCCAGCACGCGCTTCATCTCCTTCTTCGTCTCGTCGGTGATGATGCGCGGACCGGTGACGATGTCGCCATATTCGGCGGTGTTCGAGATCGAGTAGCGCATGTTGGCGATGCCACCCTCGTACAGCAGGTCGACGATCAGCTTCGTCTCGTGCAGGCACTCGAAATAGGCCATCTCGGGGGCGTAGCCGGCCTCGACCAGCGTCTCGAACCCGGCCTGGATGAGGTGGGTGACGCCGCCGCACAGCACCGCCTGCTCGCCGAACAGGTCGGTTTCGCACTCTTCGCGGAAGTTCGTCTCGATGATGCCCGAGCGGCCGCCGCCGACGCCCGACGCATAGGCGAGCGCGATGTCGTGCGCGTTGCCGCTGGCATCCTGATGGATCGCGATCAGGCAGGGAACGCCGCCGCCGCGGCTATACTCGCTGCGCACCGTGTGGCCGGGGCCCTTCGGCGCGATCATGATGACGTCGATGTCCTTCGGCGGCTCGATCAGGCCGAAATGGACGTTGAGGCCGTGGGCGAAGGCGAGCGCGGCGCCCGGCTTCATGTTGCCCTTCAGGTCGTTCTCCCAGATCGCGGCCTGGTGCTCGTCGGGGGCGAGGATCATGAGGATGTCGGCCCAGCCGGCGGCGGCCTCGTTGGACATGACCTGGAAGCCGGCGTCGGTCGCCTTCTTGGCGGTCGGCGATCCGTCGCGCAGCGCGATCGCGACCTGCTTCACGCCGGAGTCGCGCAGGTTCTGGGCGTGGGCGTGCCCCTGCGAGCCATAGCCGACGATGGCGATCTTCTTGTCGGCGATGAGGTTCAGGTCGGCGTCGCGATCGTAATAGACCTTCATGGTTTTACCCCTTGTCATTCCCGCGCAGGCGGGGTCCAGACCCGCACACGCTAGTGATTATGGATCCCCGCCTGCGCGGGGATGACGAAAAAGAGAATTGTAGCGCGCTACGCTGCGTCGCGCCCGCGCGAGATGGCGACGATGCCGGTGCGGGCGACCTCGACCAGGCCGACCTCGCCCATCAGCTCGACGAACTTGTCGATCTTGTCGCGTCCGCCGGTGACCTCGAAGACGAAGCTCGACGTGGTCGCATCGACGACACGGCCGCGATAGACCTCGGCCAGGCGCATCGCCTCGATCCGCTTGTCGCCGACGCCGGCGACCTTCACCAGCGCCAGCTCGCGCTCGACATGCTCGCCGGCGACGGTCAGGTCGGTGACGCGGTGGACGGGCACCAGCCGGTCGAGCTGCGCCATGATCTGCTCCATCACCGGCGGCGAGGCGCTGGTGACGATGGTGATGCGGCTGACCGCCTTGTCGTGCGTGATCTCCGACACGGTCAGGCTCTCGATATTATAGCCGCGCGCGGTGAACAGGCCGGCGATCCGGGCAAGGATGCCCGGCTCGTTGTCGACGATCACTGCCAGCGTGTGGCGTTCGGCAGTCTCGGTCTTGATGTGCATCTATTCCTCCCCGGAACGGGGAGGGGGACCAGCCGCAGGCTGGTGGAGGGGGATCGCCACGAACGTCCCGCCTGCCGCACTCCCCCTCCACCATGCCGCTTCGCGTCACGGTCCCCCTCCCCGTGCCGGGGAGGAGCTTGAAGTATCAAACCAGCGCCTTGGCCTCGTCGTCCATCTCGCCCGATACCTCGTTGGCCTGCAGGATCATGTCGGTGTGCGCGGCTCCGCTCGGGATCATCGGGAAGCAGTTGGTCAGCTTCGACACCATGCAGTCGACCAGCACCGGCCCGTCATGCGCCAGCATGTCGGCGATGCCACCGTCGAGCTGGTCGAGGGTCTCGATGCGGATGCCCTTCCAGCCGTAAGCCTCGGCCAGCTTGACGAAATCGGGCAGGCTCTCCGAATAGCTCTCGGCATAGCGCGAGGAGTAGGTCAGCTCCTGCCACTGGCGGACCATGCCCATATATTCGTTGTTGAGGATGAAGATCTTGACCGGCAGCCGGTACTGGCTGGCGGTGGCCAGCTCCTGGATGTTCATCTGGATCGAGGCCTCGCCGGCGATGTCGATGACCAGCGCATTGGGGTTGCCGAGCTGCGCGCCGATCGCGGCGGGCAGGCCATAGCCCATGGTGCCGAGCCCGCCCGAGGTCAGCCACTTGTTCGGCGCCTCGAACCCGAAATGCTGGGCGGCCCACATCTGGTGCTGGCCGACCTCGGTCGTGATGATCGGCTGGCGCGCCTTCGTCGCCTCATAGAGTGCGCGGACGGCGCGCTGGGGCATGATCTCGGTGCCGTTGCCCTCGGGAAAGTCGAGGCAGCGGACCGCGCGCCAGCCATCGATGCGGTGGTTCCACTCGGTCAGGTCGGGCCGGGGGTGCTGCCGCGCCTTCCAGATATGGACCATGTCCTCCAGCGCGTGACCGGCATCGGCGATCACCGCCAGATCGACGCGGACATTCTTGTTCACGCTCGACCGGTCGATATCGATATGGACCTTGCGGCTGTTGGGGCTGAACGCGTCGAGGCGGCCGGTGACCCGGTCGTCGAAGCGGCTGCCGATCGCGACGACCAGATCGGCCTGGTTCATCGCCATGTTCGCTTCATAGGTGCCGTGCATCCCGAGCATCCCCAGCCAGTGTGGCCCGGTCGCGGGATAGGCGCCCAGGCCCATCAGGGTCGAGGTGACGGGGGCGCCGGTCAGCCGGACCAGCTCGCGCAGCAGCTGCGATGCCGCCGGCCCGGAGTTGATGATCCCGCCACCGGTATAGAGCACCGGTCGCTCGGCGGCGGCGAGCATGTCGACCACCGCCTCGACCGCAGCGCGGTCGGCCTTCACCTGCGGGCGATAGGTCTTGTGCTGGATCGGACCGGGCTTCGCGTATTTCGCGGTGGCGACCTGAACGTCCTTGGGAATGTCGATCACGACTGGGCCCGGGCGGCCGGAGGTGGCGATGTGGAACGCCTCGTGGATGACGGCGCCCAGCTTTGCCGGGTCCTTCACCAGATAATTATGCTTGGTGCAGTGGCGGGTGATGCCGACGGTGTCCGCCTCCTGAAAGGCGTCGGTGCCGATCAGCCCGGTGGGGACCTGCCCGGTGATGACGACCATCGGGATCGAATCGAGTAGCGCGTCGGTGATGCCGGTGACTGCGTTGGTCGCGCCGGGGCCCGAGGTGACGAGCACGACCCCGGGCTTGCCGGTCGAGCGGGCGTAACCCTCGGCGGCATGGGTCGCGGCCTGCTCGTGGCGGACCAGGATGTGGCGGATGCGACCGCCGCGTTCCTTGGACTGGCGGAACAGGGCGTCGTAGATCGGCAGCACCGCGCCGCCGGGATAGCCGAACACCACCTCTACGCCGAGATCGCACAGCGCCTCGACAAGGATGTCGGCTCCGCTCTTCTCGGTCATGGTGTCGCTCCGTCACTGTCTGGAAGGTCGAGCGGGGCGCTAGAGGGCAGGGGCGGTCCCGTCAACCCGGTTTCAGATAATAAAAAGTCGATGCAGCCATCTACATCGATATTTTGTTGCGCAATGCGCCAGATCGACGGCGGTTGATTGCGGAACCAGGTGAACTGCCTTTTCGCGTACTGCCGGGTATCCAGTTGAAGACGCTGGAGAGCCTCGTTCCGACGAAGCGAACCCGCCAGATGCGCGGCCAGTGGAGGTACGCCGATCGCGCGGCGGATCGGTGCGTCGGCTGGAATATCGGTGCGGGCGAGGAGCGCGGCCACCTCGGCAAGCGCCGGCTCCATCATCGCGGCGGCACGGCGGTCGATCGCCTCGAGCAGCGCCGCGCGCGGGGGTAGGAGGCGGACGGCGGCGAGGCGGATACGATCGCCGATGCCGCCGGCGCGTTGCGCCTGCCACGCCGATAATGGACGGCCGGTCGAGCGTATGACCTCCAGCGCGCGCGCGACCCGCGTGGTGTCGGCGGGGTTGAGCCGTGCCGCCGCAGCTGCGTCCTCCGCCGCCAGCGCGGCGTGGGCGGCGGCGACCGGCAGTGCGCGGACCGCGGCGCGGATGTCCGGGTCGATCGTGGGGACCGGTGCGATCCCGTCGAGCAGGGTGCGCAGGTAGAGGCCGGTGCCGCCGACCAGCACGGGCAGGCGCCCATCGGCCAGCGTCGCCACGATCGCCTCGCGGGCCTCTGCCGCCCAGCGTGCGGCCGAGTAGCCGCCGTCGGCACCGTCGACATGGCCGAACAGGCGGTGCGGCACGCGCTCTTCGTCCTCGGCGGGGGGGCGGGCGGTGAGGACGCGCAGGTCGGCATAGACCTGGCTCGCATCGGCATTGATGACCGTGCCGCGGTGGCGCTCGGCGACCGCGACGGCCGCAGCGGACTTGCCGCTGGCGGTCGGCCCTGCGATGAGCGCGACCCGCGCATTGGGGGGAAGATCGATGTTCACGGCGACGCTGATAGCAGCAGATCGACTGGCCGAGGGAGACGTATCGGCTGCCGCCGACCGGCTGGCCACGGCCGGCTGCACCGTCGCCCGGCAGGACTGGATCGAGCGCGGGGTTGCCGCCGACCTGCGCTTCGAAGGGGATGCCGCGGCCGCCCGTGCCGCGCTGGAGGGCGGCTTTGCCCGCACCGACGTGGTTGTCCAGCCGAGCGAGGGGCGGGCGAAGCGGCTGCTGGTCGCCGACATGGATTCGACCATGATTACGGTCGAGTGCATCGACGAGCTGGCCGATTATGCCGGCATCAAGGCCGAGGTCGCGGAGGTGACCGAACGGGCGATGCGCGGCGAACTGGACTTCGAGGGCGCGCTCGACGCGCGCGTGGCGCTGCTCGCCGGGCTGGGCGAGGATGCGATCGAACGCTGCCTGGCCGAGCGGGTGACGATCATGCCCGGCGCGCGCGCGCTGGTCCGCACGATGCGCGCACGCGGGGCGGCGACGGTGCTGGTGTCGGGCGGCTTCACCCGCTTCGCCGAGCCGGTCGCGCGCGAGATCGGCTTCGATCGCGCCATCGCCAACCGGCTACTGGTCGCGGGCGGTGCGCTGACCGGCCGCGTCGCCAAGCCGATCGTCGGCGCCGCGACCAAGGAGGAAACGCTGCGCAGCGCCGCCACCGAGCGCGGGCTGACGCTGGCCGAGACGCTGGCGGTGGGCGACGGTGCCAACGACCTGCCGATGGTCCGCGCCGCCGGGCTGGGCGTCGCCTATCATGCCAAGCCTGTGGTCGCCGCGGCGGCGGCGGCGCGGATCGAGCATGGCGACCTGACCGCGCTGCTCTACGCGCAGGGCATAGCGCGGGCCGACTGGGTGGTGGAGGAGTAGTCCCCTTCGTCCTGCCGGGCTTGTTCCGGCATGACGGTGATGGCGAGGCTCATTCTGTCCCGTTAACCGCTTCTTAGCGCCGGCCATGTCACCTCGCTTTCGTAAATAACGGAAGGTGTGACCAAGCTATGCGCGTACTCGCGATGGCCTCGCAGAAGGGCGGTTCGGGCAAGACGACCTTGTCCGGGCATCTCGCCGTGCAGGCGCAGCGATCGGGCGCCGGCCCGGTGGTGCTGATCGACATCGATCCGCAAGGGTCGCTCGCCGACTGGTGGAACGAGCGCGAGGCGGATTATCCGGCCTTCGCCCAGACCACCGTCGCGCGGCTGGCGTCGGACCTGGAGACGCTGCGTCAGCAGGGTTTCAAGCTGGCCGTCATCGACACGCCGCCCGCGATCACTATGGCGATCCAGAGCGTCATCCAGGTGGCCGAGCTGGTCGTGGTGCCTACCCGTCCGTCCCCGCACGACCTGCGCGCGGTCGGCGCCACCGTCGACCTGTGCGAGCGTGCCGGCAAGCCGCTGATCTTTGTCGTCAATGCCGCGATGATAAAGGCGCGGATCACCGGCGAGGCGGCGGTCGCGCTGTCGCAGCACGGCACCGTCGCGCCGATCACCATCCAGCAGCGCAACGACTATGCCGCCTCGATGATCGACGGCCGCACCGTGATGGAGTGCGATCCCAAGGGCAAGTCGGCGGCCGAGATCACGGCGCTGTGGACCTATATCGCCGACCGGCTCGAGAAGAATTTCCGCCGCACCGTGTTCGCCACGCCGTTCGCGGCGCCGGGGGTCGGCCCGCGCGCCGGCGCGGCGGCGACCTTCGGTCGGCGCCAGGTGGGTTGAGATGGCGATGCTCGGAACCGCCAAGCCGCTCGCCTCGCTCAGCTCTGGCCTGCTCGCCCGCAAGGGGCAGGCAAGGCCGGCGATGCGCCCGCAGGGATTCGCCGAACTGACCCCGACGAGCGTCGCCACCGCCGGGGCGCTCGACGATCTCGGCTGGAACGACATGGGCTGGGATGACAGGAGCCGGGACGATCGCGGCCCGACCGTCGCGGTCGCCCGCCTGACCCCGCTCGCCGCCCCGGTCGACGAAGAGCTGCCGCCGGTGCTCGCTCAGCGCGAGGTGCTGCGCGAGCAGGTCGAGGTCGTGCCCGTCGAGCAGGCGCCCGTCCGCTCGGTCTCGCTTGCCACCGCTGCCCGGATCGGACGCGAGAGCGCGGCGCAGACCGCCAAGGGCAAGGCCGCCTTCACCCTGCGGCTCGACGGTGACCGGCACCTGCGGCTGCGGCTGGCGAGCGCGGTAGCCGATCGGTCGGCCCAGGCGCTGCTCGTCGATGCGCTGGACCGCTTTCTCGAAACCATGCCCAATGTCGAGCAGCTGGCCACCCAGCTGCCGCGCCCGGCCACCCGGAGTCGTCGTCGATGACCATGCGTCCGATCCTGTCGCTCGGCCTGTCCATGCTCCTGTTCGGCGGCCTGACCGCCGGCTGCGCGATGGACGGGCAGCGCGGCCTCGCCGCCGCCGGCACCCGCGCGGTGAAGCATGCCGACTATGCCAAGGGCGCGGGCAAGGCGCTCGCCAGGCAGGATGCGCCCGCCGCGGTTACCTTGGCCGAGGCGGCGGTTCAGGCCGCGCCCGACCGCGCCGACTATCGCCTGCTGCTGGCGCAGAGCTATCTCGCGGCGGGGCGTTTCGCGTCGGCGCGCGAGGCGTTCGGCGACGTCCTGCGGCTCGACGGCGGCAATGCCAAGGCAGCGCTGAACCTGGCGCTGACCCAGCTCGCCTGCGACGACTGGCTGGGCGCGCGTGAGACGCTGAACACCCACGCCGCGATCATCGCACCGGCCGATCTGGGGCTGGCGCAGGCGCTGACCGGCGATCCGGCGCGTGGTGTCGCGACGCTGATGGATGCCGCCCGGCAGCCGGGTGCCACGCCGCGCGTCCGCCAGAATCTGGCACTCAGCCTTGCGCTCGCCGGTCAGTGGCAGATGGCGCGCGCGGTCGCGGCGGTCGACGTGTCGCCCGCCGACCTCGACCGGCGCATGCTCGACTGGGTCGCCTTCGCGCAGCCGCGCGGTGCGAAGGCGCAGGTCGCTGCGCTGCTCGGCGTGCAGCCGGCCGGCCAGGACATGGGTCAGCCGACCGCGCTGGCGCTGGTCCAGCCGGCACCAGCCCCGGCCGCATCGGCGACACAGGTGGCCGTCATCACGCAGGAGGTGCCGCAACCCGTCGCCCGCGCCACCCGCATCGTCTTCGGACCGCGGCAGGAGGTGGTGCAGCAATTGCCCGTCGCGACGGCCGCCGTCGCCGCTCCGCGCAAGCTCGCGGCGCCCCGCAGACCGGTGCGTGTCGCCTATCTAGGCAAGTAACTCCCGCCCGCCCTTCCAGACGCGCAAGGGCCGGCCCTGGACGGGCAGGCCGTCGAACGGCGTATTGCCGGCCGAGGCGAAGCGTTCGCCCTCCACCTGCCACGGCGCGTGCTGGTCGAAGAGCAGCAGGTCGGCCGAGGCGCCGGCCGCCAGCCGCCCCGCGTCGATCCCCAGCACCTTCGCCGGATTGGCGGCGAGCAGGGTGAACAGCCGTGGCAGCTCGATATGGCCATCGCGCACCAGCGTCAGGGCGAGCGGCAGCAGCGTCTCCGCTCCCGCCATGCCGGGTGCCGAGTCGGCGAAGGGGAGGCGCTTCGCCTCCGGTCCCTGCGGATCGTGGCCCGATCCGATCACGTCGATCGTCCCGTCCGCCACCGCCGCCAGGCAGGCGCGCCGGTCGGCCTCGCCGCGCAAGGGCGGCGACAGGTGCGCGAAGGTCCGGAAATCGCTCATCGCGATGTCGGCGAGCAGCAGATGCGCGGGCGTGATCCCGCAGGTCACCGCCACGCCGCGCCGCTTCGCCGCGCGGATCAGGTCGAGCGCGGCGGCGGTCGTCACCTGGCGAATGTGCAGCCGGGCGCCGGTTTCCTCCGCCAGCATCAGGTCACGCGCGACCGCCAGCGCCTCTGCCACCGCCGGTGCGGCGGGCAGGCCCAGGCGCGTCGCGGTCTCACCCGCCGTCGCCACCGCACCCGCCGTCAGTCCGCCATCCTCGGCATGGGTGACGACCGCCAGATCGAGGTCGTGGGCATAGGCCAGCACCCGCGCCATCACCGCCGCATCGGCGATCCAGCCGCGCCCGGTGGCGACCGCCATGGCGCCGGCCTGCTGGCAAAAGGCGATCTCGGCCAGATCCCGCCCCGCCAGTCCCTGCGTCGCGGCGGCGAGGGGGTGGATCCAGAGGTCCGGCTTGCCGACCAGCGCCGCGCGCTGGACCATGCCCGGATCGTCGAGCACCGGCGACTGGTCGGGCATCAGTCCGACCCGCACGACTCCGCCGCGCCGACACGCCTCGCGGTCGACGGCGAAGACGCCGAGATCGACGATCGCGGGGGCGAGCAACTTGCCGCCGGCATCGATCACCATGGCGTCGCCGGGCACGTCGATCCGGCCGACCGCCGCGATCATGCTGTCCTGCACCAGCAGCGTGCCCGGCTCCACCGAGTCGGCGCCGACCAGCCGCGCGTTGACGATCGCCAGCGTCATGCCCAGCCCTCCACGCCGCGCGCGCGGCGGGTCAGCACGTCCAGGCACGCCATCCGCACCGCCACGCCCATCGCCACCTGCTCGGTGATCGCGGACTGCGCCCCGTCGGCCACGACCGAATCGATCTCGACCCCGCGGTTCATCGGGCCGGGATGCATCACCAGCGCCCCCGGCACGGCGCGCGCCAGCCGCTCTGGCGTCAGGCCGTAGCGCAGGCGATATTCGCGGGGGGAGGGGACCAGGGCGCCCTCCATCCGCTCGCTCTGCAGGCGCAGCATCATGACGACATCGGCCCCCTCCAGCGCGGCGTCGAAATCGGTGAAGGGCGTCACCCCCATCCGCTCGATCGCCGGCGGCATCAGCGTCGACGGCGCGCAGACCCGCACCTCGGCAGCGAGCGCGGTCAGCGACAGGATGTTGGAGCGCGCGACCCGGCTGTGGAGCAGGTCGCCGCAGATCACCACCCGCTGCCCGGCGATCGCGCCGCGGCGGCGCCGGATGGTCAGCGCGTCGAGCAGCGCCTGGGTCGGGTGTTCGTGCCGCCCGTCGCCCGCATTCAGCACCGCACAGTCGACCTTGTCGGCGATCAGCTTGACCGCGCCGGAGGACATGTGACGGATGACCAGTACGTCGGCGCGCATCGCGTTCAGCGTCTGCGCGGTGTCGATCAGCGTCTCGCCCTTCTTCACCGAGCTTTGCGCGGCATGCATGTTGACGACGTCGGCGCCTAGCCGCTTGCCCGCGATCTCGAACGACAGCAGCGTGCGGGTGGAATTCTCGAAAAAGGCGTTGATCTGGGTCAGGCCGGCCAGCGGTGCGGTGCCACGGGCGTGGGTGCGGTTCGCCTCCACCCACTGCTCCGCCTCGTCGAGGAGGAAGGCGATCTCGTGCGGCTGGAGCCCGTCGATCCCGGTCAGGTGGCGATGCGGAAACACGGCGCCGCCAGCGATCATGGCGGCGGGGCGGTGGTCGGATACAGGCATCGGAGCGGCCGGGTAGCGCGCCCTTCACACGCGCGCAAGCTGCCCGGCAGTGGATGCTAGAGTGGTTTCCGATCAGGTTGGATCATCGGCACGGGGCCGAAAGCGGCCCGCCGCGCAAGCGGTCGCCCGGAGGGCGATGACGATGGTTCAACCTGATCGGAAACTGCTCTAAGCCGCCACCAGCGCGTCGATCGCGGCCTGCAGGATATGCGCGGCGGCGAGGTTGTCGATCCGCTCGGCGCGTTTGGCGCGGCTCATGTCCTGCTCGATCATCACCCGTTCGACCGCGACGGTGGACCAGCGCTCGTCCCACAAGAGGATCGGACCCCAGTCGGCGACCAGCCGGGCGAAGGAGCGCGACGATTGGCTGCGCGGGCTCTCACTGCCGTCCAGGTTCAGCGGCAGGCCGATCACCGCCCCCTTCACCTGCTGGGCCGCGACGATCGCGTCGAGCGCCAGCTTGTCGCGCGCGAACTTGGTCCGGCGGATCAGCGTGGCGGGGCTCGCGAAGCTCCAGCCGGCGTCGCACAGCGCGGTGCCGACCGTCTTGGTGCCGACATCGAGCCCGATCAGCCGTCCGCCGTCCGGTAGCGCGGCACGAAAGACGGCGGCATCGGTGGTGACGAGGGTCACGGTCGGCGCCCCGGGCGGAACGCCGCCAGCCGCCGCTCGGCATCGGCGCGCACGTTCGCCCAGAACAGGCTGTAGTCGTAGACGTGATAGTTGTTGCCGGGCAGCACATAGGGGCCGACATCGGGCGCCGCGCCGATCATCAGGAAGCCGCGCCCCTGGCACTGCGCCGGCACCCGCCCCGGCTCGATCGTGGCGGTCGACAGGTCGGCGGAGGGAAACAGCGTGCCCAGGTTCGCGGTCGCCGGCGCGGCGCCGTCGGCGGTGCCGGTCAGCGGGTTGGTGCAGACCATCGGCGTGCCCTGGCGCGGCTGGCCGGTAAAGCCGCGCGTGCGGTCATAGGTGTCGACGATCAGCGACGGGTCGGCCGGCTCGGCGAAGCTCTGCCACGACAGGATGCAGCCGGTCTGCGCCGCGGTACGGCATTCGGGCAGGCCCATCTTCGGCAGGTCTGCCGTGCGCGACACCGGCCAGCCGACCACGTAAGCCGCGACGATCCGCCGGGCGAGCTTCGGGTCGGTCGCCACCTTGTCGCGGAGCAGCCAGGTCAGGTGCAGCCCGCCCTGGCTGTGCCCGGCCAGGATGATCGGCCGCGTCGGGCCGACCTGGCGCAGGAAGCTGGCGAACGCCGTCTCCACGTCGCGGTAGGCCGCCTGGAGCGCCCGCTCGGCATCCTGGGCGCTGGTCAGGAAGGCGCCGAAGGTCGCCTGGCGATAGCGCGGCGCCCAGATCTCGCCCACGCCGTTGAATGCGCTCGCCTGCCCGCGCAGGAACAGCGCGGCGCGATCGTTGGTCTCCGGATCGTTGATCGGCGCGTTCCAGTGGTCGCGGCTGACATAAGAGGTCGGGTGGATGAAGAAGATCGCCGCACCCTTGCCTGCCGGGCCGGGCGTGTAGCCGGCCGGCACCCACAGCGCCGGATTGCCCGGCTTGTCGGGACGAGCCAGCCACAGGCGGCGGTCGTCATAGACGTGGCTTTCCGCCTTGGGCTGGGCGCGGAAATCCTCGCCGGGGACCAGCGCCATGCGGATCAGGTCGTTGCCATAGAAGCGGTACGCGAACGCGCCTGCGATCGTCAGCAGGACCAGAGCCGCCATGACATAGAGGAATTTACGCGCCAAACCGCCTGCTCCGAACCCGTCGACCCCGTCCGCCGCCGTCGATCCGCGGCCAGTTGGACCGCAAAACCATTGCGCGCGGGCGAAGTCGGATGCTAGCCGCGCGGCATGTCCGTCGACACCCGAACCGTCAAGAAGATCGCGAGCCTCGCCCGCATCGCCATCACCGAGGAGGACGCCGCCCGGCTGGCGCCCGAACTCGGCAACATCCTCCACTGGATCGAGCAGCTGGGCGAGGTCGATACCGCCGGCGTCGAGCCGATGACTGCGGTGATCCCCAACACGCTGCGCCTGCGTGACGACGTGATAGACGCCGACCCGCTGACCGGCGGCGGCATCCGGGACAAGCTGATGACCAATGCTCCCCAGGCCGAGCATGGCTTCTTCACCGTGCCCAAGGTGATCGAGTGATGATCCGCGACCATCAATCGATCGTCCCCGCGAAGGCGGGGATCCCCAGCCGCATGGGAGAGCTTTCGTGACCGACCTGACCGATCTGGGCATCGCCGCCATTCGCGACGGCGTTCGCGCCGGAGACTTTTCCGCGCGTGAGGTGGCGACCGCGTTCAACGCCCGCGTCGCCGGCGCCAAGACGCTCAACGCCTTTCTGGTCGAGACGCCAGAGCACGCGCTCGCCGCTGCCGACGAGGCCGACCGCGCCCGCGCCGCCGGAGAGGCGCCCAAGCCGCTCGCCGGCGTGCCGATCGGCATGAAGGACCTGTTCTGCACCAACGGCGTCGCGACGACGGCGGCGAGCGAGATCCTGGCCGGCTTCGTGCCGCCCTATGAATCGACCGTTTCGCAGAACCTGTGGGACGCGGGCGCCGGGATGCTCGGCAAGCTGAACATGGACCAGTTCGCGATGGGCTCGTCCAACGAGACGTCGGCGTTCGGCAACGTCATCTCGCCCTGGCGGCGCAAGGACGGCGGGAACGCTCCGCTGGCGCCGGGCGGCTCATCCGGCGGTTCGTCTGCCGCGGTCGCTGCGCGGCTGTGCCCGGGTGCGACCGGTACCGATACCGGCGGTTCGATCCGCCAGCCGGCGGCGTTCACCGGGATCAGCGGCATCAAGCCGACCTATGGCCGCTGCTCGCGCTGGGGCACGATCGCGTTTGCCTCCAGCCTCGACCAGGCCGGGCCGATGGCGCGCGACGTCCGCGACTGCGCGATCATGCTGGAGGCGATGGCCGGTTTCGATGCCAAGGACGCGACCTCGCTCCAGCTCGACGTGCCGCGCTGGGAAGCGAGATTGTCCAGCGATCTGAAGGGCAAGCGCGTCGGTATTCCCAAGGAGTATCGGGTCGACGGCATGCCTGCCGAGATCGAGACTTTGTGGCAGCAGGGCGTCGACTGGCTCCGCGACGCCGGTGCCGAGATCGTCGAGGTCTCGCTGCCGCACACCAGATACGCGCTGCCGGCCTATTACATCATCGCGCCGGCAGAGGCGTCGTCGAACCTCGCCCGCTACGACGGCGTCCGCTACGGCCTGCGCGACCTGCCTGAAGGGGCGGGGTTGCAGGACATGTACGCCGCGACCCGCGCCGACGGTTTCGGCGCAGAGGTAAAGCGCCGCATCATGATCGGCACCTATGTACTTTCGGCAGGCTTCTACGACGCCTATTACACCCAGGCGCAGAAGGTCCGCACCCTGATCGCCCGCGACTTCGAGCAGGCGTGGGAACGGTGCGACGTGCTCCTGACGCCGACCGCGCCCTCCGCGGCCTTTGCGCTCGGCGAGAAATCGGCCGACCCGATCGCGATGTACCTCAACGACGTGTTCACCGTGCCCTCGTCGCTCGCCGGCCTGCCGGCGATGAGCGTGCCGGGCGGACTGGACGGCGCCGGCCTGCCGCTCGGCCTCCAGATCATCGGCAAGCCGCTCGACGAGCAGGGCGTGCTGAACGCAGGGCTGGCGATCGAGGAACGAGCCGGCTTCGCGGCGCGGCCGGAAGGTTGGTGGTAAGATGAGTGACTATCGAATCCAGGGCGACACCGGCGAGTGGGAGGTCGTGATCGGGCTGGAGGTCCATGCCCAGGTTACGTCGAATGCCAAGCTGTTCTCCGGATCGGCGACCGCTTTCGGGGCGGAGCCGAATACCCAGGTGTCGCTGGTCGACGCGGCGATGCCGGGGATGTTGCCGGTGCCCAATCGTGAGTGCATCCGGCAGGCGGTGCGGACCGGCATGGCGATCGACGCACAGATCAACCGCTGGTCGCGGTTCGACCGCAAGAATTATTTCTACGCCGATCTGCCGCAGGGCTATCAGATCAGCCAGCTCTACCACCCGCTGGTCGGGGAGGGGCATCTGGACGTCAGCCCCGATGACAAGAATCCCGAGGCGGTGAAGCGCATCGGGATCGAGCGCATCCATGTCGAGCAGGACGCCGGCAAGCTGATGCACGATCAGCATCCGACGCGCTCCTATGTCGATCTCAATCGCTCGGGCGTTGCGCTGATGGAGATCGTCAGCCGGCCCGACATGCGCTCGCCCGCGGAGGCGGGGGCGTACCTGACCAAGCTGCGCTCGATCTTGCGCTATGTCGGGTCGTGCGACGGCAATATGGACCAGGGCTCGATGCGCGCCGACGTCAACGTGTCGGTCCGGAAGCCGGGCGAGCCGCTCGGCACGCGGACCGAGACGAAGAACGTCAACTCGGTACGGTTCGTCATGCAGGCGATCGAGCATGAGGCGAAACGCCAGGTCGCGCTGCTCGAAGAGGGCGGGACGATCGTTCAGGAAACGCGCCTGTTCAACCCCGACACCGGCCAGACCCGGTCGATGCGGTCGAAGGAAGACGCGCACGATTACCGTTACTTCCCAGACCCCGACCTGCTGCCGCTGGAGCTGGACGAGGCGTTCGTGGCGGAGTGCCGCGCGTCGCTTCCCGAACTGCCCGATGCGAAGCGGCAGCGCTACGAGGCGGCGGGCGTGTCGGCCTATCAGGCGGGCGTGCTGACCGCCGAAGTCGAGTCGGCGCGGTGGTTCGATGCGCTGCTGGCGGCTGGTGCGCCGGGCGCGCAGGCGGCGAACTGGGTGTCGTCAGAGCTGTTCGGGGCGCTCAACCGACTTGGCAAGGGGATCGAGGAATCGCCCGTAAGTCCCTCCGCTGCCGCAGAATTGCTGGCGTTGGTCGCAGACGGCACATTGTCGGGCAGCTTGGCCAAGCAGGTGTTCGAGGTGATGCTCGAGACGGGCGAGGCGCCCGCCGCGATCGTCGAAGCGCGCGGGCTGAAGCAGACCAGCGACACCGGCGCGATCGACGTGGTGATCGCCGACGTGATCGCGAAGAACCCCAACCAGCTCGCCCAGTATCGCGGCGGCAAGGAGGCCTTGTTCGGCTTCTTCGTCGGCCAGACGATGAAGGCGATGGGCGGCAAGGCCAATCCGGGCGTGGTCAACGAACGGCTGAAGGCGATGCTGGCGGGGTGAGCGAGCGGCTCGCGCGGTGCCGGTGCGGTCAGCTGACCGCCGAGTGTCGCGGCGAGCCGGTGCGCGTGTCGGTCTGTCATTGCCAGGCGTGTCAGCGGCGTACCGGCGGTGTCTTCTCGGCACAGGCGCGCTTTCCGGTGGATGCCGTCACTCTGTCCGGTGCGTTCCGGACTTGGGAGCGCATCGGCGGCAGCGGTCGGCGGGCCTGGTATCGCTGGTGTCCGGAGTGCGGCGCGACGGTGGCCTATACGAACGAAGGCATGGACGGCGTGATCGCGATCCCGCTCGGCGGCTTTGCCGGAGGCGAGGTGCCGCGCCCGACCGTCTCCGTGTTCGAGGAGCACCAGCAGGATTGGCTGGCGATCGTCGGCGCCGACATCGAGCATTTCGATTAGCGATAGACTGGCCTGAGCCGAGGTGCCTCGGCCAACACAGGAGCGTTGCAACGTTCGCTACGTCATGCCGGTCTGGTCGCGGCACCCGGTGCCGCATGTTCGAGCCCTTGTTTTCGCGGAGCGGTGGATGCGGGAACCAGCGTGCCATGACGTTGCGGGAAGCGATCGGGCGGATCTTCGGTCAGCATCTCGCTGCTACCCAGAGGCGCGAAGACGTTTCAGATGGGGGTAAACCACATTATGGAGGAGCGATGTCGGTCGCCTGAAATCGCCGTGGGAGAATGTGCATGAAGATGTTGTCATGCTGGATGTTGGCCCTGGCGGCGGTGCCGCTGATGGCGCAGGTATCGGCTCCGGCCACGACGGCGGTTGCGCCCACCGATCTGCCCCGCGTCGAGATCGTCACCGACAAGGGTCGCTTCGTCGTCGAGGCCGATACGAAGCGCGCGCCGGTCAGTGCCGGCAATTTCCTGCGCTATGTCGACCAGAAGCGGCTCGACGGAACCGACTTCTACCGCGTGGTCAAGGTCGCCGACCATTTCGGCTTCGTGCAGTTTGGGTCAAATGGCGATCCGAAGCGGTCGTTGCCGCCAATCCGGCATGAGCCGACCAGCACGACGGGGCTGAAGCATCTCGACGGCACGATCTCGACCGCGCGACTGGCGCCGGGGACGGCACGGGGCGAGTTCACCGTTTCGGTCGGCGACCAGCCGTCGTTCGACGCCGATCCGGCGCGGCCCGGCGACAATCAGGGATATGCCGCCTTCGGGCGGATCGTCGAGGGGATGGACGTGATCCTGTCGATCTTCAACGCGCCGGTATCGCCGGACGCGACTGTGCGCGGCGCGTTCAAGGGCGAGGTGCCGGTGGCGCCGGTCAGGATCGTCAGCGCGCGGCGGATCTCCCCCGCGCGCTGACAAGCTCACTGTGCGTCGAGGTCCTGGTTCTTCACCACGCCGCCGGTGCCGGCATGGCCATCATATTCGCCGGTCTCCGTGAAGGTTTCCGGTTCAGGCCCGCCGTCGCCGCGCTCGACCGCGTCCGAGCGGGATGCGACCGCCTGCTCGATGTCACTGCGCGCGTCATCGTCGCGGCGTTCGGGTGGGGTATCCGGATCGGTGCCGACATGATCTTCGGGCAGGGGATCGTTGGCGGCGCTGCGCTGGTCGCCCATGGTTCAGATCTCCGCCGGCTGGCTGGTGCCGGGATCGCCGGCCGGCGTGGCGGGCGAGGGCTGGTCGATGTCGGGGGCGGGGGGCGCGATCTCCGGCGGGGGAGCGTTTGGCTGGACCGGCTGGCTCGACGGGATCGGGTTTTCGGGCGGGGGCTGGGTGGCCATCAGGCTTTCTCCTTCGCCCTTTCAACGTCCTGGGTGACGCGCTGGTTGCCTCTCTGCTTGCTAGTGCGTGCCGGGCTGGTATAGACGCGCGCCCAACGGCGGGTCCAACATGCGGGCGTGGCGGAACTGGTAGACGCAGCAGGTTTAGGTCCTGCCATCGCAAGATGTGGGGGTTCGAGTCCCTTCGCCCGCACCAGTCCCGCCCGGCGCAAGGCGGGGTGCCGACACGAAATTTCTCCAGATCGAAGGCCAGCAATGCAGACTGTCGAGACGCTGAACGAGGGGCTGAAGCGCGCCTACACGCTCACCATCACCGCCAAGGACATCGATGCCAAGGTGGATGCCGAGGTGAAGCGCGTTGCCCCGCAGGTGAAGATGCCCGGTTTCCGCCCCGGCAAGGTGCCCGCCAATCTGGTCCGCAAGATGCACGGTGAGGCGCTGGCGCAGGACGCGCTGAACTCGGCGATCCAGCAAGGTATCCAGGAGCTGGTCGCCGACAAGAAGCTGCGCCCGGCGATGCAGCCCTCGGTCGAGCTGGCCGATGGCTATGAAGCGGGCAAGGACGCCGAGATCAAGGTCGCGCTGGAAGTGCTGCCCGAGGTGCCGGCCCCGGCGATCGACGGGCTGAAGCTGGAGCGGCTGACCGTGCCGGTCGCCGACGCCGCGATCGACGAGCAGATCGGCAAGTTCGCCGCCGGCCAGAAGGGCTGGGACGATGCCGGCGGCAAGGCGGCCGAGCAGGGCGACCTGGTCACCGTCGACTTCGTCGGCAAGACGGCGGACGGCGTGGCGTTCGAGGGCGGCACCGGCACCGATATGGGTGTCGAGATCGGCTCGGGCCGCCTGATCCCCGGCTTCGAGGACCAGCTGGTCGGCGTGAAGGCGGGCGAGGAGAAGCAGATCGCCGTCACCTTCCCGACCGACTACCAGGCCAAGGAGCTGGCCGGCCAGCCCGCAACCTTCGACCTCGTCATCAAGTCGGTGAAGACCGCCGGCGATACCAAGATCGACGACGATATGGCCAAGAACCTGGGCCTGGAAAGCCTGGAGCAGCTGCGCGGCCTCATCAAGGGGCAGATCGAGCAGGAGCATAACGGCCTGACGCGCACCCATATGAAGCGCAAGCTGCTCGACCAGCTGGCCTCGGACCATGACTTCGAAGTGCCGCCGTCGATGGTCGAGGCGGAGTTCAGCCAGATCTGGGCGCAGCTGGAGCATGAGGCGACCCACGAGGCCGACCCCGCCAAGGCACGCGAGGAGATGGAATCCGAGCGCGACGATTACCGCAAGATCGCCGAGCGCCGCGTGCGCCTGGGTCTGCTCTTGTCCGAGATCGGCCAGGCCAACGGCGTCGAGGTGACCGCGCAGGAGATGAACCGCCTGATCGCGCAGGCCGCGCAGCAGTACGGCCCCGAGGATCGCCAGCGCTTCATCCAGTATGTGCAAGCGGAGCCGATGGCGGCCGCCCAGCTGCGCGCGCCGCTGTACGAGGACAAGGTCGTCGACTTCCTGTTCGGCAAGGCCGAGGTCACCGATCGCGAGACGACGCGCGAGGAGCTGGAAGCCGCGATCGAGAGCGAGGACGGCTTCGCGACCGGGACGCATGTCCACAATCATGACCATGACCATGACCATGACCACGATCATGCCGGACATGACCACGGACATGACCACGCGCACGATGAGCCGGTGACCGACGCCAAGCCCAGGGCTGCGAAGAAGAAGCCGGTCGCCAAGGACGACAATGCTGGCGCCGAAGCGGAGCCGGCGGCTGAGGCCGCGCCGAAGAAGCCGCGCGCGAAGAAGGCCGCGGCGCCGGTCGAGGCCGAGACGCAGGTCGTCGAGTCCTCGCCCGAGGCAGCCGAGCAGGCCGAGGGCACCGAGGCGGCCGACGCCGCCCCGGCCAAGAAGCCCCGCGCCAAGAAGCCGAAGGCGGAAGGCTGATACCGGATGAATTATGACGGCCACCGCAGCATCGGTGGCCGCTCAGGTGATCGCGACGGGGATGGGGTGGTGTGAGTAACGGCAATCGCGGTGGCAACATCCAGCTGATCGTCGCCGGCGTGCTTGTCGTGGTCGCGGTGAGCGGGTTTTTCGTGATCCGACGCCACGACGCGGAGGCGGTCGCTAGGTGCGACGCAACGTCCTGCTGGACGGCAACGTGCCGCGACGCGGTGCTGCATAGTGGTCGCGAGGCATATGAGCAGGCTGCGGGTGGTCGCTGAGGGTGCCACGGCCAGCCCGGAGCCGCGCATTGCGGTCCTGCTGCCCTGCTACAACGAAGAGGCTGCGATCGCGCAGACGGTTGCCGGGTTCCACGCCGCGCTGCCGGGCGCAGCGGTCTATGTCTACGACAACAACAGTCGTGACCGTACGGTCGAGGTAGCCCGCGCAGCCGGCGCGATCGTCCGGAGCGAGCGGATTCAGGGCAAGGGCAATGTCGTGCGAAGGATGTTCGCCGACGTGGACGCCGACGTCTATGTCATGGCCGATGGCGACGCGACCTATGATGCCGCGTCTGCCCGCCGGCTGGTCGATCATCTGCTCGCCGAGCAGCTCGACATGATCGTCGGCAGCCGCATCAGCCAGGCCGACCTCGCCTATCGACGCGGCCACCGGTTCGGCAATGCGATGCTGACTGGTATGCTCGGGCGTCTCTTCGGGCGCAGCTTCACCGATATCCTGTCCGGCTACCGGGTGTTCTCGCGCCGCTTCGTCAAGAGCTTTCCCTCCTTGTCGGCGGGGTTCGAGATCGAGACGGAGATCAGCGTCCACGCGCTGGAGCTGAAGATGCCGTGCGCGGAGATCACGACACCCTATCACGCCCGTCCTGAAGGGTCGGCGTCGAAGCTGAACACCTATGCCGATGGCTGGCGCATCCTCAACACGATCCTGACGCTCTATCGCTACGAGCGGCCGCTGTGGTTCTTCGGCGCGGTCGCCCTTCTACTGGCGGTATCGGCGTTCGGGCTCAGCGTGCCGCTGGCGATCACCTATCTGAAAACCGGGCTGGTGCCGCGGATGCCGACCGCGATCCTCGTCACCGGGCTGATGATCGTCGCAGCGCTTTGTTTCTTCGCAGGTTTGATCCTCGACACGGTGGTGCGCGGCCGGCGCGAGGTGCGGCGGCTCGCCTATCTCGCACATCCGGCGCCGTCGGGCGGGGCTTGAACTCCCCCGCAGGCCGCGCGACATAGGCGGCTCTTCACGGGCTTCAGAGAGTTCCCCATGCACAATCCATTCGAGACCGGTGATTTCGCGAGCCCGCTGGCGGGCGCCGGTGTCGGGCTGCAGCAGACGCAGGCCGGTCTCGTTCCCATCGTTATCGAACAGTCCAATCGCGGCGAGCGGTCGTTCGACATCTTCTCGCGCCTGCTGCGCGAGCGCATCGTCTTCGTGACCGGCGGGGTCGAGGACGGCATGGCCAGCCTCATCACCGCGCAGCTGCTCTTCCTCGAGTCCGAGAACCCGAAGAAGGACATCTTCATGTACATCAACTCGCCGGGCGGCGTCGTCACGGCGGGCATGGCGATCCACGACACCATGCAGTACATCCGCCCGCGCGTCGGCACGGTGTGCATCGGTCAGGCGGCTTCGATGGGCAGCTTCCTGCTCGCGTCCGGCGAGCCCGGGATGCGCGTGGCGCTGACCAACGCGCGGATCATGATCCACCAGCCTTCGGGCGGCGCGCAGGGCATGGCGTCGGACATCGAGATCCAGGCCAAGGAAATCCTGCGTATCCGCGCCCGGATGAACGAGCTGTACGCGAAGTACACCGGCCAGCCGATCGAGGAGATCGAGCGGCGCATGGACCGCGACACCTTCCTGTCGTCGGACGAAGCGAAGAATTTCGGCCTGATCGACGAGGTGTTCGACAAGCGTCCGGTTCCGTCCGACGACGTGGCGGCCGCGGCCTGACTTGCGATACGGCGAGGGTCGGGGCCTAGGTCGCCGCCCTCGCCATTGTCGCTCCATTAAGACGGATCGGTGTAGCGGGGCGGAGAACGGCGTTCCGTCCGGGTCGATGACGGCTTGTAGAGCGGCGGCGGGAAGGCCATATCTGGTGCCCGGCGCGATCCGTTCGCGGACGCGCACAGCGTAGACGCCGTCGTGCGACATGGCGGCCAAGAGGGTTATCTGAATGACGAAGCTGAGCGGTGGCGACTCGAAGAGCACCCTCTACTGCTCGTTCTGCGGCAAGTCGCAGCACGAGGTGCGCAAGCTGATCGCCGGACCGACGGTCTTCATCTGCGACGAGTGCGTGGAGCTGTGCAACGACATCATCCGCGAGGAGACGAAGTCGGCGCTGGTGTCCAAGAAGGACGGCGGCGTGCCGACCCCGCAGGAGATCTGTAACGTCCTGGACGATTACGTCATCGGGCAGAAGCAGGCCAAGCGCGTATTGTCTGTGGCGGTCCACAACCACTACAAGCGGCTAAACCACGGTGCCAAGGGTGCCGATGTCGAGCTGGCCAAGTCGAACATCCTGCTCGTCGGCCCGACCGGCTGCGGCAAGACGCTGCTGGCGCAAACGCTGGCGCGCATCCTCGACGTGCCGTTCACGATGGCCGATGCGACGACGCTGACCGAAGCGGGTTACGTCGGCGAGGATGTCGAGAACATCATCCTCAAGCTGCTCCAGGCGTCGGACTATAATGTTGAGCGGGCGCAGCGCGGCATCGTCTATATCGACGAGATCGACAAGATCAGCCGCAAGGCCGAGAACCCGTCGATCACGCGCGACGTGTCAGGCGAGGGCGTACAACAGGCGCTCCTGAAGCTGATGGAGGGCACCACCGCCTCCGTGCCGCCGCAGGGCGGGCGCAAGCATCCGCAGCAGGAGTTCCTGCAGGTCGACACGACCAACATCCTGTTCATCTGCGGCGGTGCGTTTTCTGGCCTCGAGAAGATCATCGGTGATCGCCTGCAGGGCAAGTCGATCGGTTTCGGCGCCTATGTCGCCGCGCCCGAGGAGAAGCGTACCGGCGAGGTGCTGCGCCAGACCGAGCCCGAGGATCTGCTGAAGTTCGGCCTGATCCCCGAGTTCGTCGGCCGCCTGCCGGTGATCGCGACGCTGGAGGACCTCGACGTCGGTGCGCTGGTCAAGATCCTGAAGGAGCCGAAGAACGCGCTGGTCAAGCAATACCAGAAGCTGTTCGAGATGGAGCAGGTGGAGTTGGGCTTCACCGACGATGCGCTGGTCTCGGTCGCCAAGAAGGGCATCGAACGCAAGACCGGCGCGCGCGGGCTGCGCTCGATCCTGGAGGGCATCCTGCTCGACACCATGTTCGACCTGCCCGGCATGGACGGCGTCGACGAGGTGATGATCGACAAGGACGTGGTCGAAGGCCGCAAGGAACCGATCCGCGTCTATACCGAGAAGAAGCAGAAGGACGGCGCTGCGGCCTGATCCGGTCCGATCATTCGAGCGATAGAGCCGTGGCGCGTCCGATGTGCGCCACGGCTTTTTCATGTCGCTGTATTGATCGGTTCGGCGGGATCCTGTTCGGGCCCTGCTCAACCTCTCGATTTTGGATCGATGACATGCGCCCAGCTGATCGGCGCGGCGCGGCCGGGTATCGGAGGCAGGCCGATCGCTTCCTCTACCGTTGCGGCATAGTTGTCGGGCAGATGGAATCGGACCAGTCGCTCAGCCGCCGCTGAAGAGGAATAAGTTGCAGAGCGATCGAGCACTGCACGCAAAGCAGTCGCAAGCGACTCCGGATCGCGCACATCGCCGCAGGTGCCGAGCGCGAACTTGTCGATCAGCCAGCCGGTATAGCCGAAACAGTCGGCGAAGATCGGGCGGCGGACGGCCACTGCCTTCAGTACGTTGGCCGAGAGTTCCGCACGGCGGTAGTGGAGCGGCGCCACGACATCGAGCGCGCAGAGTCCGGCTTCGAACTCTGCGGTGTCGAGGAAGCGATCGATCAGAACCAGCCGGCCCGAACCGACCAGGTCGCCATGCGCCCCTTCGATCAGCGCCCGGTGCTCGGTCGACAGGCGCCCGATCATCGCCAGGCGCTCGTCGGGGCCGGCGACCGTGCGAAAAGCCGCAATCAATTGCGGTATGGCCTTTCGACCGTCGGTCGCCCCAACATAGCCGACCAGCCGGCCGTCCTGCGGAAGGCCCAGATGCGCACGCGCCTCGGATCGCTCCCTCGGCGCGATCGGCGGCACGGGATCGGGCAGCACCCCGATCTGATCGGCAGGCAGGCCGGCGCGTGCGGCCCATTCATAGTTCAGCGGGTTGACCAGCAGCAGCTTTTGCCACGGCGCGCGGCGCAGGGCGATCTGGTACAGCAGGTCCTTGACTCGCGACGCCGGGGTATCGGCAAGCCCCGCATAGCCAGCATGGACCATCGCCACCACGCGGGTCTTGCCCGTGATGCGGTGAACGCGGGAAAGGGGGCGCATTGCCGCCGCCAGCGTGTCGTGATCGCCGGTCGTCAGCACCAGCGCATCCGGTCGGCAGCGATCGACCGCCGCCTCCAACACGCGTGCCAGCCGCAGCCTTTCCCTGACCGGCACGCCCGCATCGACGGACCCGATCGAGGGATCGAAATCGACTTCGCCTTCGAACGGCGACAGCTGCTCGGCGTAGTTTGGCGAGTCGAGGTGAGCCCGACTGATCGTGACGGTGATACGATCGATGTCACCCCGCTCGCGCCGCGCGATCAGGCTGGGGATCAGTGCGGCGAGATAGTTGGTATGGTGACCGCCCCGGAATGGCTCGTAGATCTGGACGTGCATCTCAGCGGACCTTTCCGGGCGTGACCGGCATGCGCAGGCCCGCCATCACCGCGCGAACACGAAGGCGTGCCTTGCTCATCGGATCGCCCTTGAAAAGGAAACGGCCACCGATCGCGGCGAAGATCATCGCGAAGGTATAGGCAGCCATCGCCCCACTGCCGAATCGCCGGGCGAACAGCATCCGGTTGCGATACAGGTGCTTCAGCGTGAAGTCGGACATCGCACCGGTAGTGGCGCTGACCTTGTGCAGGACCGTGATCGATGGGGTGACGAGCATCCGCGCGCCGGCAAGGTTCATCCGCTCACAATAGTCGACGTCTTCCCAGTAGACAAAATAGTCTTCGGTCATCAGCCCGACGCGGCGGAAGACATCGATGTCGAACAGCATGAAACAGGCCGGGCAGAAGGTGGTGCTGAAATCATCCGGTCCGATCGATGCTACTGGCTCGTTGAAGTGATCGTGTAGGTTTCGCGCGCCCCGCGACCAGTCAATGCGGCCACCCGCGTACCAGATTGATTGCCCATCGGGATGAACCGCGATCACGGGTGACACGGCATCGGCCCGACTGGCGATCAGCCGGGCCGACAGCGCGACGAATACCCCATCGTCGAACACCGTGTCATTGTTGACGAGCAGGACCTGACGCGCGCCGCCTTCCATCGCGATGCGGATGCCCTGATTGCATCCGGCCGCGAAGCCGACATTGTCCGTGTTGAGGATCGTAGTGACGCGGGGATCGTGATAGTCCGCCAGGATCGACCGCGTGTTGTCGGTACTCGCATTGTCGACCACGATCAGCCGCCAGTCGCCAGCCTGCCGCACACAGCAATCGAGAAAGTCGCGCAGCACGTCGCCGGAGTTGTAGGTTACGGTGATCGCAACCAGCATCGCTCCGGCAAGGGCGCTGACCGTCGGCGGCGTGTCGCTCAAATGCTATATCCGATCATGATGATGGCGCGCCTTGTGCGGACCCGATGGTCCATTTGCAAGCGTGCTGGATCCGCGATCGTGCCGTGGCGATTGATGCTTCTCCAACACCTCCCCATATATGGCGTGTTAAGGGACGCGGGTGCGCGTCCGACGGAGTGTACATGAACCAGACCTATCCCGTGTTGCCGCTGCGTGACATCGTCGTGTTTCCCCAGATGATCGTTCCCCTGTTCGTCGGCCGCGACAAGTCGGTCGCCGCGCTGGAAGCCGCGATGGCGGTGGAAAAGGAGATCTTCCTGGTCGCGCAGCTTGACAAGGATGAGGACGATCCCGCCCGCGCCGACCTGTACGAGATCGGCGTGACCGCGACCGTGCTCCAGCTGCTGAAGCTGCCCGACGGCACGGTCCGCGTGCTGGTCGAGGGCAAGGAGCGTGGCCGGCTGGGCGAGTTGCAGCCGGCGGAAGGCTATCTCGCCGCCACGGTCGAGCCCGTCGAGGACCTGCCGGCCGAAGGTGCCGAGGTCGAGGCGCTGATGCGCTCTGTCGTCGGCCAGTTCGAGAATTACGCCAAGCTCAACAAGAAGCTGCCGCCCGAGACCGTCGCCCAGGTCGGCGAAGTCGAGAGCGCGTCGCGGCTGGCCGATTCGGTTGCGGCAAACATCGCGGTGAAGGTCGCCGACAAGCAGGCGCTGCTGGTCGAGCTGGACCCGGCCAAGCGGCTGGAGATGGCGTTCGCGCTGATGGAGGGCGAGCTGGGCGTCCTTCAGGTCGAGAAGAAGATCAAGAGCCGCGTGAAGCGCCAGATGGAGAAGTCGCAGCGCGAATATTACCTGAACGAGCAGCTGAAGGCGATCCAGCGCGAGCTGGGTAACGGCGACGACGAGGGCGACGGCGACGAGATCGCCGAGCTGACGCAGAAGATCGCGACGCTGAAGCTGTCCAAAGAGGCGCGGACCAAGGCGACGGCCGAGCTGAAGAAGCTGAAGACCATGGCGCCGATGAGCGCCGAGGCGACCGTGGTGCGCAACTATCTCGACGTGCTGCTGGGGCTGCCCTGGGGCAAGAAGTCGAAGATCAAGAAGGATATCGCCGCCGCGCAGGGCGTGCTGGACGAGGATCACTACGCGCTGGAGAAGGTCAAGGACCGGATCGTCGAGTATCTGGGCGTGCAGGCGCGCACCAACAAGCTGAAGGGGCCGATCCTGTGCCTCGTCGGCCCGCCGGGCGTCGGCAAGACCTCGCTCGGCCAGTCGATCGCCAAGGCATGCGGGCGCGAGTTCATCCGCCAGTCGCTGGGCGGCGTCCGCGACGAGGCCGAGATCCGCGGCCATCGCCGGACCTATATCGGCTCGCTGCCGGGCAAGATCGTGACCAACCTGAAGAAGGCCGGCACGTCGAACCCGCTGTTCCTGCTCGACGAGATCGACAAGCTGGGCCAGGATTTCCGCGGCGATCCCGCCTCGGCGCTCCTTGAGGTGCTCGATCCGGAGCAGAACGCGAAGTTCAACGACCATTATCTCGAGATCGACATCGATCTGTCGGACGTGATGTTCGTCTGCACCGCCAACACGCTGAACCTGCCGCAGCCGCTTCTCGACCGGATGGAGATCATCCGGCTGGAGGGCTATACCGAGGACGAGAAGGTGGAGATCGCCGAGCGCCATCTGGTCGCCAAGCAGGTAGAAGCGCACGGGCTGAAGCCGGGTGAGTTCACCCTGACGCAGGAGGGCCTGCGCGCCCTGATCCAGCGCTACACCCGCGAGGCGGGGGTGCGTACGCTGGAGCGCGAGATCGCCAAGCTCGCCCGCAAGGCGCTGCGCCGCATCCTGGAGGGCAAGGCGGAGAGCGTCACCGTGACGCCGGACAATCTCCATGAGTTCGCAGGCACGCAGAAATATCGCCACGGCCTGTCGGAAACCGAGCACCAGATCGGCGCGGTGACCGGGCTTGCCTGGACCGAGGTCGGCGGCGAGCTGCTGACCATCGAATCGGTCACGGTCGGCGGCAAGGGTGCGGTGAAGACCACCGGCAAGCTTGGCGACGTGATGAAGGAGTCGGTCGAGGCGGCGTGGAGCTTCGTGAAGGCGCGCGCGCCCAGCTATGGCATCAAGCCCAGCGTGTTCCACCGCAAGGACGTCCATGTCCACCTGCCCGAGGGCGCGGTGCCCAAGGACGGGCCGTCGGCGGGCATCGGTCTGGTGACATCGCTCGTCTCGACGCTGACCGGCGTGCCGGTGCGGCGCGAGGTGGCGATGACGGGCGAGGTGACACTGCGCGGTCGCGTGCTGCCGATCGGCGGGCTGAAGGAGAAGCTCCTCGCGGCGCTGCGCGGCGGCATCACCACCGTCCTGATCCCGCAGGAGAACGAGAAGGACCTCGCCGACATCCCCGCCAATGTGAAGGAGGGGCTGACCATCGTGCCGGTGGCCCATGTCGACGAGGTGCTGCGCCTGGCGCTGACCCAGCCGCTGGAGGCGATCGACTGGACCGACGCCGACGAGCTGGCCGCACTGCCGCCACCGGGTGTCGCGCCGGCAGGGGGCGAGCTGCACCACTGATCGGGTGGGCGGGGCGGTCCGGTGACGGATCGTTCCGCACCCGGTTGACTTGGTGCAAGCTGCTGCCCTTAAGTGGAACCCTTGCGCGTCCGCGAGTCCGCGGGTGCCATGCTGATTCTATGCTGCGGGGGAAAGATCGATGAACAAGCAGGAGCTGATCGCGACGGTCGCCGACACGTCGGGGCTGGCGCGCAGCGATGCGGCACGGGCGGTGGAGGCGGTGTTCGACGCCATCTCGACGAGCCTGAAGAAGGGGGACGAGGTGCGCCTGGTCGGGTTCGGCACCTTCTCGGTTTCGAAGCGCAAGGCGTCGACCGGCCGCAACCCGCGTACCGGCGAGCCGATGACGATCAAGGCGTCCACCCAGCCCAAGTTCAAGGCTGGCAAGATCCTGAAGGATTCGGTCAACTAGAGTTTTGGCAATTGGGGGCTGGACAGGCAGGCCGGCGCTCGCCTAGGACGCCGCCTCCGCCACGGGATGGGCGCGTAGCTCAGCGGTAGAGCACACCCTTCACACGGGTGGGGTCACAGGTTCAATCCCTGTCGCGCCCACCATCCCGATGCTATGAAAAGCCCGCGGCTCGGCGACGAGCGGCGGGCTTTTTCGCGGTGCAGGAGATCTGCCGTCCCGACCATCGTTCGTCGGCCACGGAGCAAGGTCGAACTTCTATGCCTGGAAGGGGGGCAAGCGAGCGTTGCTCGCTAAATCGCGCCAACTGCGCTCAGCCGCTTCTCGGTGCAAAGAGGCAGCGCGCGATCGCCCCCTTGCGGACATGGGTTAAAAGCGTAGCTTGTCTGTAAACTGCCGGGGAGGAGATCCTTTGGAGAAAACCTGCCTGGAAGCTGTCATGTCGAGAACTCTACTCCTCCTGGCGTTGAACTGGGCTATGTTGGGAGTGAGCGGGCCCGCGCTGGGACAATTCCCCTTGCCCAAGCCTGACGCGTTTGCACGTGCCGAAGACCAGCAGCGGGCACGCCTGCTCACGACGACATGCGCCGATACCGACGTGGGGCGCGGCTGTTATCGCGACAACAAGCGTTTGATACGTGAAATCCCCTGTACCTATCAAATCGAGACCAATGTGATCGGGTCGCTGCCCACCGATCAATGCTACAAAATGGAGGCGCCACGCCGCTACCGCGGCGTATGGATTGACGAGTTCGAAGGGCAAAGGTTCATACCGGAAGGTACCAGGCCTCCCGAATGGCCGCGCACCGATCCAAAATCCCCTGGGTGGAGAGAGCGGTTCGAGCAAGCCAGACTTGCAACTATCTGGCTTGATGCCAGTCGCATTAACCTTGACCAGAAGCCTCGCCAGCGTGGGGCAAAATGGTTCATCGAGTTTGTCGGCCGGAAAACCATGTATCCGGGCGCCTATGGTCATCTCGGGATGTCGGGCCACGAAGTCATTGTCGATCGCATGATCTCGCTGAGGAAATGTCCGGAGGGGGGGATCTGTCGCTAAAAGCGGTCAGGCAGCTCTCTACCAACGGCGACAATGGTTGCCCTCAATGCCCGCCCCGCCGCGGCAGCCTGTGCAGTGCCGCGGCGATCACGCCGCCAACGATCAGCCCGACCAAGCCCGATCCGATCGCGGTGACGATCCACGCCACCGCGCCGTGAGCCGCCGGCAGCGCCGCCGCTGCACCCTCCGCCGCGACGTGGATCGCGTGCTCGGGCGCGTCGACGCCGAAGCTTGCCAGCCCGTGGACGATGATGCCGCCGCCGACCCAGATCATCGCTGCCGTGCCGATCGCGGCCAGCGCGGTCATGACGATCGGCATCGCCTTCACCATGCCGCGTCCCAGTGCCTGCACCGCGGATGAGCGGCGCGCGGCGAGGTGCAGGCCGATATCGTCCAGCTTCACGATCAGACCTACCGCGCCATAGACGCCGGCGGTGATCGCCAGCGCGACCAGCGCGAGCGCCGCCGCCTGGGCGACGATGCCGCTGCCCGCCACCTCGGCCAGGGCGATCGCCATGATCTCGGCGGACAGGATGAAGTCGGTGCGGATCGCGCCCGCGATCGTCTGCTTTTCGAGTTCCTCGGGCGTCTGCGCGGCCTGATCGGCAGCGGCGACGTGCGCGTGGCCGCCCGCGACCGCCTCCCACAGCTTCTCTGCGCCCTCGAAGCTCAGATAGGCGCCGCCGACCATCAGCAGCGGGGTCAGCGCCCAGGGTGCGAAGGCGCTGAGCAGCAGCGCGACCGGCAGCAGGATCAGCAGCTTGTTGCGGATCGACCCCAGCGCGATCCGGCCGATGATCGGCAGCTCGCGCGCCGGCGACAGGCCGGTGACGTAGCGCGGGGTGACCGCCGCGTCGTCGATCACCACGCCCGCCGCCTTCGCCCCCGCGCGCCCGGCCGCGGCGCCGACATCGTCCAGCGATGCCGCCGCCAGCCGGGTGATCGCGGCGACGTCGTCCAGCAGTGCGGCCAGTCCCGATGGCATTCCCGTCTCCCCGAAAGCGTGTCCGCCCGTCTGTCCGCAATCACCCGCGGTGGCAATCCCGCGCGAAGTTCCTCCGATCCGGATGATTCTCTGCCTGCGGGAAGGGGGCACCCGCCGCTAGGCGCGCGGCATGGCCGATCCGCTGTCCGTCTTGAGCCCCCGCCAGCTGCAATGCCTGCGGCTGGTGGGACAGGGGCTGGAGGCCAAGGAGATCGGCCGCGCGCTCGGCATCTCCGACATGACCGTCAAGAACCACCTGAGCGCCGCGCGCACCGCGCTGGGCGTCGCGCGCAGCATCGACGCGGCGCGGCTGGTGGCGAAGGCCGAGATGGAGGCTGCGGCGGGGGCGACTGGTACTCGGGGTACTAGTACCCCGCCGGGGATAGCCGACCGGTCCTATCTGAACGACCCACCGCCGGGCCGGTCGGAGGACGAGCGGGAGGTCGACGGGGTCGGCGACAGTGGCGGTTTGACGTCACTGCCGCTTCACCCGTCGCTCCCGCTGCCGTTTCCGACGCGAAGGGGGCAACGGAACGAACTGGGTATCGGGGCCAGGCTGGCCATCGTCGTCGCGCTGACCGTGCTGCTGATCGCGGCGGTCGGCTTCTTCGTCGAGGCGAGCCGCGGGCTGCGGTTCTAGCGCGCACCGTCAACCTCCGCCTCTGCGCCGCTCCTTCGCCGGCGTATCTGGAGTTCGACGCGCATGACCACCATCGCCCCCGCCGCCGCCTACAAGATCGCCACTCGCCTGAAGACGCTGGAGCAGGAGATCGACCTCGCTGCCCGCTCCAGCGCCCGCCTGCCGGCCGACCTGCTCGATGAGCTGGCCCGCGCCGGCGCCGCTCCGATCGAGGGGCAGCGGATGCTCGACGCCGCTGCCGAGACCTTCGCCGCGCTGGTCGAGGCACGCGGCAAGGTCGCCCGCACCCATGGCCTGCTCCTCGCCTATGCCAAGGAGCAGGGGCTGACCGAGGCGTATGGCGACCAGTTCCCCTGTCAACAGTTCGTCAAGGGACTGGCCGAAGCCGCCGCACAGGCAGCCGGAGCCGACGTCGTCCGCATCGCCGCCTGAACGGCCGGCGCTTGACGGGGCCGCCAACCGGTGGTCCCGTCGGCGTCATGGCGCATGTCCTGTTCTTCTATGCCCTGCTGCTCCTCGCGACCGGCACCGCCTTCCGCTTCGGCGGCGGGCCCGAGCGTGCGGTGGCGACGATCCTGCTGGCGGCGACGGCGGCGACCTGGGCCGTCGCGATCGCCGGGCGCGGCTATTACGACCGCCAGTTCCATGGCGGGCTGGAGCTTGGCATATTGGCGGTCGACGCGGCGCTGGTCGTGGCGCTCACCGGCGTGGCGCTGCTCGCGGACCGGTTCTGGCCGCTATGGATGACGGCCATCCACGCGTTCGGGCTGATCGGCCATGTCGCCAAGGCGCTGGCGCCCGACATACTGCCCAACGTGTACCAGGCCGCACATGGTTTCTCGGCCTATCCGGGGCTGATCCTGCTGATCGTGGCCACGCACTGGCACCGGCGGCGGATGCGGGAGGAGGGGGGCGACAGGTCCTGGTCGATCTCCTGGCCGTCACCAACTCGGCGCTGGCCGGCGAACGCGCGGATCGGCTGATCGCCCGCTTCGGCGGGGTCGCGCCGGCACTGGCGGCCGCGCCGGACGAGCTGCGCCTGCTGCTGGGCGAGGCTGCCGCAATCCACGTCGCGGCGCATCGCCGCGCGCTGCTATGGACGCTGCGCGAAGCGGCGGTCGCCCGTCCGCTGCTGACCACCCGTTTCGAGCTGCTCGACTATCTGCGTCACGCGATGGCGTTCGACCCCGTCGAGCAGCTGCGCGCCTTCTTCGTCAACACCCGCCGCGAGTTGATCGCCGAGGAGCAGATCGCGCGCGGCGGACCCAGCGGCGTCTCGGTCGAGCCGCGCCAGGTTCTCGTCCGTGCGCTGGCGCTGGGAGCGACCGGCGTGATCCTGGTCCATAATCACCCCAGTGGCGACCCTATGCCCAGCCCTGCGGACCGGCGCTTCACCCGGCGGCTGGCCACGGCGGGCGAGTGCCTGGGCATCCAGCTGCACGATCACCTGATCGTCGCGCGCGGCGGCACCCACGCGATCGAGGTGACCGCGCTGCCTGCCGCGTGATCTCTCCTTCGGCTGTCACCGAACCGTAACGTCATCGTCACGAACATGACGCCGATCTCGCATCGAACCGTCATGCAACGTCCCTAACGCCCCTCTCGAGATCGGCAGGGGGACCCGAGTCGATCGCGGGCCAAGTGCCCGAACCACCACGACCGACCGGGAGTTACCGATGTCCAGCTTTTCGCGCACCACCCGCCTGCTCATGGCGGGCACCGCCTGCATGCTTCTTGCCTCTTGCGGGGGTGCGGATGACATCGCGTCGCCGGGTGCCGGCACGATCGGCGTCGTCATCAACCAGCCGGCCCCCACGCCGACCCCGACCGCCGCACCCACTCCGGCCGCACTGACGGCGGCGCAGTTCGCTACGGCGACGACCGTCAACAATATCAGCGTGACTGCCGACGAGCAGCTGGCGCTGGTGAATGCCGGCAGCAACAATGTCGTCAACGGCTTCGGCACGACGCTGAACGGCGTCTATCCGATCAGCGGCGCTTCGCTGGCGACCGCCAGCAACCCGCAGACGGTGCTGGGCAACAGCAGCTTCATCCAGAACACCAGCTATGTCGGCGCGCTGAGCGGGCCGAACGACAACAGCTTCTCGGGCTGGACCTGCAGCTCGACGGCGGCGACCTTCCTGAACAGTGCGGCCTGCTCGGCAGTGCCGTCGGTCGGCTCGGGCGGGTCGGCGGCTTCGTGCCCGACCGGCACGACTGACGACGGCATCCTGACCGCAGGCTCGACCAACACCGGCTTCCGCATCTGCCGCCTGCCGCAGGTCATCACCACCAGCCTGACGCTGCCGAAGATCGCCGGCGTCGTCTATCGCTTCCGCGGCCAGACCGAGGTGGGCGTCGACGTCGGTTCGCAGGGCGCCGATTCGGGCGTCACGCTGACGATCGCGCCGGGCGTGGTGCTGGCCGCCGACGCGACCGATTCGGCGAACGACCTGCTGCTGGTCAACCGCGGCAGCCGCATCAGCGCGGTCGGCACCGCCGATGCGCCGATCATCTTCACCTCGCAGCAGAACCTGTTCAGCAACGGCGTGTCCGATGCGACCCAGGGCCAGTGGGGCGGCGTGATCCTGCTCGGCCGTGCGCCGACCGCCGTCTGCGCGACCGGCACCGGCCCGAACACCGCGGGCGGTACCAGCACCACCTGCCAGGCGCAGATCGAGGGCGTCGGCAACCGCTTCTACGGCGGTACCACCCAGGCCGATAATTCGGGCACGCTGCAATATGTCCAGATCCGCTACACCGGCATCGCGATCAGCGAGGGCAATGAGCTGCAGGGCCTGACCCTGGGCGGTACCGGCTCGGGCACGACGATCGACCACGTCCAGAGCCACAACTCGTCGGACGATGGCGTCGAGATCTTCGGCGGCACCACCAACCTGAAGTATTTCGTCGTGACCGGCGCCGACGACGACGGCTTCGACGTCGACAATGGCTGGCGCGGGTACATGCAGTTCATCATCGCCGCGCAGAAGGCGTCCGGCTCTACCGCGGACTCGTTCGCGACCGAGATCGACTCGAACAATGCCGAGGATCTGCTGCCGCGCACCTTCGGCCGCTACGCCAACTTCACCTTCATCCAGACCAACTCGGCGCCGTCGGCGATCCGCCTGCGCGGCGGTGCGGACTTCGCCTTCGTCAACGGCATCGTGAAGACGGTGACCGGCGCGACCTGCCTGAACATCATCGCCGGCGAGACGGTGAACGGCCAGCGGACCACCGTGCGTGCGGCGGACCAGAGCCTGCAGGACGTCGGGCCGCCGACCTTCAACTCGGTCTATTTCCAGTGCCAGGGCCGCTGAGGCCCGGCCAGCACTGATGACGACCACGGGCCGGGGGAGTGCGCGATCGCGCCGCCCCGGCCCGTTCACATGATCCTCGCTTCGAAGGCTCCGCCATGCGCCAGCGCACCGTCTATTCATCCCTCCTGCTGCTGACGACCACGCTGGTCGCACCGGCCGCGCTGGCGCAGGTCGCGCCGGGTTCCGCCACCGCTACGCCGGCGCCGCCGCCGGTCAGCACGCCGTCGACCGGCCAGACGCCGGGTGCCGCCGATCCCGCGACCGATCCCGCCGCGACCGAAGAACAGGTCGAGGTGTCCGCCCCCGGTGTCGACGCCAGCGCGGGCGAGGACATCGTCGTCGTCGGCCGCAACATCCCCAATACCGTCCGCTCGACCGCGCAGATCATCAGCGTCCTGTCGAGCGCCGACATCGCACGCACCGGCGAGGGCGACATCGCCGGCGCCCTGACCCGCGTCACCGGCCTGTCGGTGGTCGGCAACGGCTTCGTCTTCGTACGCGGGCTGGGCGATCGTTACTCCTCGGCGCTCCTCAACGGATCGCCCCTGCCGAGCCCGGAGCCGCTGCGCCGCAGCGTGCCGCTCGACATCTTCCCGACCGCGATCATCGGCTCGGCACTGGTCCAGAAGACCTATTCGGCCAACTACCCCGGCGAATTCGGCGGCGGCGTCATCAACCTGACGACCAAGGCGATCCCGGACGAGAATTTCTTCACCGTCGGCGCCTCCGGCTCGGTCGACACCCAGTCGACCGGCCATCTCGGCTACACCTATTACGGCTCGACCACCGACTGGCTGGGCTATGACGGCGGCGAGCGCAACGTGCCCGGCTTCATCAAGGCGGCCCCGACCGGCACCGGCATCATTCCGACCGCGCAGGTCGCGCAGCTGTCGAACGCGCGCACCACGCTCCTCCAGCGCAACCGCGACATTCCCGGCAACTATGCCGGCGAGATGAGCCTGGGTATCACCGGCGATGCCGGCGCGGTCCGGCTGGGCATGATCGCGACCGGCAACGTATCGAACACCTTCCGCACGCGCGACGTGACGCAGCAGGACACGGTCACCAACGCCGGTGCGCTGCGCAACGATTTCCGCACCCTCATCACGGACAACCGCGCGGTGGTGAACGGCCTGCTCGGCTTCGGTGCGGAGTTCGGCGAGAACCGCATCCGCTGGACCAACGTCTATATCCACGACACGCTGAAGCAGGCGCGCGGGGCCGCGGCGACCGTCTACAACAATTCGTCGGGCGACCCGCTCTTCCAGCAGAACACCAGCTGGTTCGAGCGGCAGCTGGTCGAGACGCAGCTGGTCGGCGAGTTCAAGCCGACCGATAACCTGTCGGTCGACCTGCGTGGCGCCTATGCCAATTCGCGCCGCAACGCGCCCTATGAGCGTCAGTTCACCTATGTCTGCGCGCCGGAGGGATCGCTGAACATCACCGTCACCGATCCGGTGGCGGGCTCCGGCGTCAACTGCCGCACCGCCTATCAGGCGACCAACGCGTTCGGCCGCTTCGCCACCGTCGTCTTCAGCGAGTTGGACGAGAACCTCTACTCGGGCCAGGCGGACGTCGCCTACAAGATCCCGGGCGAGCGGCCCTTCACTCTGTCGGGCGGCTATTACTACTCGCAAAGCGAGCGCACCTCGATCCGCCTGCCGTTCGCCTATCAGACGCGGACCGGCGGGGCGATCCCGTTCCCCTGCAACCTGTTCCGCCCCGACTATCTGCTGTCGCCGGACGTGCTGAACGGCTGCGCGGTGTCGGGCGGCAATGTCGCGGACAATTCGGTCCAGCTGCGCTTCGACGCTGGGCAGAACGGCTCCTACGCCTATGATGCCAAGCTGCTGGTCCATGCCGGCTATGTCCAGGCCGAGGCGGAGGCGACCGATGGCCTGCGCGCGACGATCGGCGTCCGCTACGAGACGGCGAAGGAGACGGTCGATCCGATCAACGCGATCGGTACCCGGCTGAATAACGATTATTTCCTGCCGGCCGCCACGCTGACGTGGAATTTCGCGGAGAACATGCAGCTGCGCTTCGCCGCCGCCAAGACGATCGCTCGTCCGCAGTTCCGCGAGCTCGCGCCGCAGCTGTACCAGGATTTCGACAGCGATCGCCTTTTCCTGGGCAATTCGCGCCTGCGCGACAGCGAGCTTTACAATCTCGAGGCGCGCTACGAGTGGTTCTTCGCGCGTGACCAGCGCATCACCGCCGCCGGTTTCTACAAGCGGATCGATCGCCCGACCGAGCAGGTCGGCTTCTTCCCCACGCTCGATTCGCGTCTCCAGACCGGCTTCACCTATCTGCCGCGCGCCGTGCTGTGGGGCGGCGAGTTCGAGCTTCAGAAATATTTCGACCTGGACGGCCTGGGCGACGCGCTGATCGGCAAGCGCGCGCTGATCGTGGCCAACTACACCTATACCCAGTCCAAGATCACCGCGGACGGCCAGTGCGTGCCCGGCCCACTGGAGGGAACGACGCTGGGCGGCTGCGCGGCCAATTTCCAGCCGGCCAACACGCTGTTCCGCGACGGCGCGCCGCTGACTGGCCAGTCGGATCACCTGGTCAATCTCCAGCTCGGGTTCGAGGACAAGGAGAACAAGGCGCAGGTGACAGCGCTGTTCAGCTATGCCAGCGACCGCGTCACCAATCGCGGCCCCTCGCTGCCGAGTGGCGTGGGTTTCCAGCCCGACATCATCGAGCGGCCCGGCATCCGCCTCGACCTCGTCGCCCGGCAGGAGATCGAGCTGGTCGGCCAAAAGGTCGAGATCAAGGCCGAGGCGCGCAACCTGACCGGCACCAGCTATCGCGAGTTCCAGACGTTCGAGAATTCGACCGTCTTCATCAACCGCTACAAGCTCGGTCGCGTGTACAGCCTGGGCGCGAGCGTACGCTTCTAACCCCAGGGCCGCTCGCGGTACCATTTGGTGATGACGTACTTCACCCCGCCGCGCACCTTCATTCCCTGATGGAGCGTGGCGGGGTTGAGCGTGCCGTCGGGTCGGCGATTGTTCCAGCAGACCAGCTTTCCCGTTTCGGGCTGGATGATCTTGTCGACCGCCTTGAACCGGGTCGCACCGCCGGCCTCGGGTTCGTTGAGGTAGACCATCACCGTCCAGGTGCGGTTGCCGGCGACGCTGCAATAGCGATCGTAATCGATGCCACGGGGCTCGAAATAGTCGGTATGTGCCTTGAACTCCTGCCCGATCGCGTAGCGTTGACCCTGGAGCGGCTCGCCATGCGCCGGGTCGAGGCCGGTGAAGGCGCGGAGCAGCGCCTCCGTTTCCATCACCGCCGGGTCATCGGCGGCGAGGTCGCCGGTCTCGCTGGTCCGATACGCGGCGTCGCCATTGGTGTCGGCGATGGTCGAGGGGCGGCGGACCGCGTCGATCCGCTCGACCAACCGGGCGCACAGGCCAGCGGGCAGGAAGCCGCGGCGCACGAACAGCGTCAGCTTGGGACTGGGGATGCGCTGGACGCCGGGGTGGCTGAGGATATGGGCGACGATCGCGTCGCCATCGATGCCCGAGCCCAGGTCGGGCGTGGAGGAAAGGCTGGCCATGGCCCCATGGTGCCAGCATCGTGCCCGCGGCGGAAACCATCTTTTCGTTCGGCACGCCCCGACTTCGCTGATACATGGGGCGAAAGGGCTTGGTTAATGGCGGTAGAGCGGGCGGAATGGTGACTCGATGCGATTGAAGCTCGACCCGCGCGCGCGCCGGCTGATCGCCCGGCTGCCGGTCGTGAACGTCTACTCGATCGCGGAACTGGCGCTGATGGCCGGGCTGGCGGTGCAGGTCGCGCGACTGATCTGGGTGATCGCCACGCCGGTGGGGCCGGTGGGGGACTGGCGCCCGGCGGGTGTCACCGTGCCCGGCTCGCCCGTCGAGCTGCTGACCGGCTTCGACCCCTTCTTCCGCCTGCAACAGGCGCAGACCGCGCCGACCAACGTCACCAACCTGCAACTCACCGTCTTCGGCATCCGCCTCGACGAGGCGACCGGGCGGGGATCGGCGATCGTCGCCGGGCCGGACGGTGTGCAGCAGAGCGTCGCCGTCGGCGAGGAGATCCAGCCCGGCGTACGCCTGAAATCGGTGGCGTTCGATCACATTACCCTCGATCGCGGCGGCGCCAGCGAGGATCTGTTCCTCGACCAGTCCGGACAGGCGGGCGCGCCGCCGGGCGGGGCGCCGACGGGTGCGCCCATCCCCGGTGGTCCGCCCCCGGGCGCCGCGCCGGCCGGAAGCGGCGGCATCCAGGTCGGTCAGCTGCGCCAGGAGATCGGCTTCATCCCGCGGCTTGACAATGGCCGGGTCAGCGGACTGGTCGTCCGGCCGCAGGGGTCGGGCGACGCGTTCAGAAGGGCGGGCCTGCGCGAGGGCGACGTCGTCACCTCGATCGGCGGCCGCCCGGTCACCGGACCCAGCGACCTCGACCGCGTCGCCAGCGAGAATGCGGGCGGCGGCAATGTTTCCATCACGGTAGAGCGCGGACAGGACACGCTGCCCCTCACCATTACGATAGCGGCTCCCAATCGATGATGCGTACTTCCTTCTCCCTGTCCGCCGCCGTCATGGCGGTCGCCGCAGTCGCGCCCGTCGCGGCGCAGACGACGCTCAACGTCCGCGACGCGGACATCCGCGCCTTCATCGCCGACGCCGCGCGGGTGACCGGGAGGACCTTCATCGTCGACGCGCGGGTCGCCGGGAAGGTGACGGTCGTCACCGACCGGCCGCTGTCGCGCTCCGAATATTTCGAGGTGTTCCTGTCGACGCTGCGTGCCAATGGCCTCGTCGCGGTGCCGACCGGGAACGGCGTGCTGCGCATCCAGCCGATCGACAACGCCGCCTCGCAGCCCAGCCGGATCGGGTCGGCCGGGGCGCAGCGCAACAGCTTCGTGACCGAGATCGTGCGCCTGCGCTCGATCGACGCGGCCAGCGCGGTCGAGACGGTGCGTCCGCTGGTCAGCGCGCAAGGGGCGGTCACCGCCAATCGCGGCGGCAACAGCATCGTCGTCGTCGACTTCGCCGACAATATCCGCCGCATCCGCGAGGTGCTGCGCCGGGTCGATGCCGATGGCTCGTCGACCCGCATCGTGACGCTGCGCAACGCCTCTGCCCGCGAGGTCGCGACCGCGCTCCAGGCGCTGGCCGGTGGCGGAACGGCACCGGGCGGCACCGGTGGCGCGGCCACCGCCGGTGGCAGCGGCGTGTCGGTCGTCGCGATCGAGAGTTCCAATTCGGTCGGCCTGCGCGGCGATCAGGCGAGCGTCGCGCGCCTCGCCGCCGTCGCCGCCGACCTCGACCGCAAGGCCAAGAGCGGCACCGAGATCCGCGTCGTCTTCCTCGAAAACGCCGATGCCGAGCAGCTGCTCCCCGTCCTCCAGCGCCTCGTTGGACAGACCCCGGACCCGGTGCAGGAGACGACGCTGTCGCGCGGCAGTTTCCAGACGACCAACTCGACGACGGGCAGCTCCAGCGGCCAGATCACGCCACAGATCATTCAGCCGGCGACGCAGGTGTCGAGCGGCGGTGGTGGTGGATCGACCACCGCGAACGGGCAGCAGGCGCCGATCTCCTCGGCGGGCAGCCGTACCCAGGCGGTCGTCACCCGCTTCACCGGCGCCAACGCCATCGTCATCGCCGCCCCCGCCGATATCCAGCGCCAGCTGGCCGAAGTGACGCGCCAGCTCGACACACGGCGCGAGCAGGTGCTGATCGAGGCGATCATCGCCGAGGTTTCGGACTCCACCGTCAAACGGCTGGGCGCGCAGTTCCTGCTCGGCAATCTGTCGGGCGGGGCGTTCGCGGCGTCGACCTACACCAATACCGCGCCCAACATTCTCCAGATCGCCGGCGCCGTCGGCGCGCGTGAGATCGGCGGGACGACCACCACTGTCGTCGCGGCGGACGGGACGCGCACCACGACGAACACCAACAATGCCGCAGCCGATACGCTGACCCAGTCGGCGATCAGCTCGATCATCGGCACCGCCGGCGGCTTCGCGGGCTGGGGCGGCAAGGTCGGCGACACGATCTTCGGCGCGATCATCAACGCGGTGAAGAGCGACAATACCTCGAACCTGCTCCAGGTGCCGCACATCATCACGCTCGACAACCAGCAGGCGCACAGCCTGGTCGGGCAGGAAATCCCGGTCACCACCGGGCAGGCGCTGTCGAACAATTTCGACAATGCCTTCCGCACCGTGCAGCGCCAGAATGTCGGCATCCAGCTCGACGTGAAGCCGCAGGTGAATGCGGGTGGCTCCTTGAAACTCTATGTGCGGCTGGAGGTCAGCTCGATCGCCGGGCCGGTCTCGACCAGCAACCAGGAGCTGATCCTGAACAAGCGCGCGTTCGAGAACGTGTTCACCCCCGACGACGGGCAGATTACCGTCATCGGCGGGCTGCTCGACGATGCGGAGCGGCGGACGATCGAGAAGATCCCGGTGCTCGGCGACATCCCCGTGCTCGGCAACCTGTTCCGGTCCAAGGCGCGCAGCCGGACCAAGACCAACCTGATGGTCTTCATCCGCCCCACCATTCTGCGCACGCCCGCCGACAGCCGCCGTGTGACCGAGCAGCGTTATGGCTATCTGCGCGCGACGCAGGGCTATGCGCAGCCGGGTGTCGAGCCCTCGATCGACCAGCTGGTCCGCGATTACATGAACGCCGCGCCGCCGATCCCGTCCTCTCCTATGCCCGGCAATATCGAGGACCCGAACATCGCCGTGCCGACCCAGGGTCAGCCGAGCATGTCGATCCGGCCGGAGCGGAAATGAAGATCGCGACCGGCGACCAGACGATCCCGCCGCCGCCCCCGGCAGAGGGCGATCGGGCGATCGTGCCGCAACTGACGCTCCCCTATGGTTTCGCGCGCAAATACGGCGTCGCGGTGCGGCCGGGCGAGCCCGATGCGCCGCTGACCGTCGCGCTGCGCGAGGGTGCAGATCCGCGCGCGCTGATCGAGGCGCGCCGCGTCCTCGCCCGCCCGTTCGACATCGCGGTGATCGACGCATCCGCGTTCGAGCGCCTGCTGTCTGACGCCTATGCGATGGATGGCCAGGCCAATGCGCTCGCCGCGGTCGGCATGGGCAACGAGCTGGACATGCTGGCGGACGGCATTCCGACCGCCGAGGACCTGCTCGACACCGCCGACGATGCGCCGGCCATCCGCCTCATCAACGGCATCATCGCCGACGCCGCGCGCAACGGCGTGTCGGACATTCATATCGAGCCCTATGAAACCGGCCTTGTCGTGCGGATGCGCATCGACGGCGTGCTGCGCGAGACGCTCAGGATGCCGCCACACGTCGCGCCGGTGGTGGTCAGCCGCGTCAAGGTGATGGCGCGGCTCGACATCGCCGAGCGGCGCGTGCCGCAGGATGGGCGCATGGGGCTGACGCTGGGCGGCAAGCTGCTCGACGTGCGCGTCTCGACGCTGCCGAGCCGCGCGGGCGAGCGGGTGGTGCTGCGTATCCTCGACAAGGAGAATGCCGGCATCGACCTGGAGGCGCTGGGGCTGACGCCGTCGATGTACGCGCTGCTGAAGGGTGCGCTCGCCGAACCCAACGGCATCATCCTGGTCACCGGCCCGACCGGTTCGGGCAAGACGACCAGCCTCTATGCGGCGCTGCGCCTGCTAAACGACGGCAGTCGCAACATCCTGACGGTCGAAGACCCGGTCGAATACGCGGTCGAGGGTGTCGGCCAGACGCAGGTCAATGCCAAGGTCGGGCTGACCTTTGCCGCGGGCTTGCGAGCGATCCTGCGCCAGGACCCGGACGTGGTGATGATCGGCGAAATCCGCGACCGCGAGACGGCCGAGATCGCGGTGCAGGCGTCGCTGACCGGGCATCTGGTGCTCTCCACCGTCCATACCAACGACGCGGTCGGCGCGATCACCCGGATGCGTGACATGAAAGTCGAGCCGTTCCTGCTCGCCTCGACGTTGCGCGCGGTGATCGCGCAGCGGCTGGTGCGACGGCTCTGCCCCAATTGCCGCCGTCCGGTGCCCGCCCGTTCGACCGTCGCGGGGCTTAAGGTGCGTGCCGGCGACACGCTGGCGACGCTGCTCGGCATTCCCGACGACGCGACGATCTACGAGGCGGCGGGCTGCGACCAGTGCAGCCATACCGGCTTCAAGGGGCGGATCGGGGTGTTCGAGGCGGTGCGGGTGGACGACACGATCCGCCGCCTCATCAACGAGGGCGGCGACGAGGCGGCAATTTCCGCGCATGCCTTTGCCCGCACCCCCAACCTCGCCGCGGCAGCGCGCGATCTGGTGATCGCTGGCCAGACGACGCCCGAAGAGGCGATCCGCGTGTCGCGTCGCGACGCGACCGAAACCGAGGAAGCCGAGCCGGTGCCGGTCGACGTGGAGCGGCGCGCGTTGCCGATCGATGGCTGATTTCGACTATCTGGCGATCGACACCCGCGGCAACGAACGCCGCGGCCATGTCGCCGCCGCCGACATCGACGCCGCGCGCACGACGCTCGACCGCCAGCGGCTCTACGTCGTCCGGATCGAGCCGGGCGCGCCGCCGGTCGCGCGTGGGCGGCCGCTGTTCGGGCTGCAGCTCGGCCGGCCGCGCATGTCGGGCAAGCAGCTGACCCTGTTCACCCGCCAGCTGGCGACGCTCAACCGCGTCTCGCCGCTGGAGGAATCGCTGCGCACGATCACCCGCCAGACCGAGCAGGAGCGGGTGCAGGCGATCGTCCGCACCGTCCATGCCGGGGTTGTCGAGGGACGGCGGCTGGCCGATGCGATGGCGCGCGAGCCGAAGAGCTTCCCGCCGCTCTACCGCGCGATGGTCGCGGCGGGCGAGAGTTCGGGGACGCTGCCGACCATCCTCGACCGGCTGGCGGCCCTGCTGGAACGGCAGGCGGAGATCCGCGGCAAGCTCATCACCGCGCTCGCCTATCCCGCGATCCTCGCGGTGGTGGCGCTGGGCGTGGTGACCGCGCTGATGATGTTCGTGGTGCCGCAGGTGGTCGAGCAGTTCGACACGGTCGGGCAGCAGCTGCCGCTCCTCACCCGCATGGTCATTGCGCTGTCCGATTTCCTGGTCGGCTGGTGGTGGGTGATGCTGATCGCGGCCGTGCTGCTCGGCCTCGCGACGTGGCGGCTGCTGAAGGATCCGGGCATCCGGCTGTCGTTCGACACCGGCCTGCTCCGCATGCCGCTGATCGGGCGGCTGCTGCGCGACCTGCACGCGGCGCGGATGGCGCGGACGCTCGGCACGATGGTCGCCAGTCGGCTGCCGCTGCTGGAGGGGCTGACTCTGACCGCCGGTACGATCCACAACCGTCGCCTGCGCGTCGCGTCCGACGAGATCGTCGATGCGATCCGCGGCGGTGGCAGCCTGTCGGCGGCGATGCGGCGGGCGGGCGTCTTCCCGCCGCTCCTGACCTATCTGGCCGCCAGCGGCGAGGCGGCGGGGCGGCTCGACGAGATGCTGGAGCGCGCCGCCGACTATCTGGAGCGCGAGTTCGACCGCTTCACCGCGACCGCCCTGTCGCTGCTGGAGCCGGCGATCATCGTCGTGATGGGAGGCATCGTCGCCACCATCGTGCTATCGATCCTGCTGCCCATCCTCCAGCTCAACACGCTGGCGGGCGGGTGACACGCGAATGAGAGGTTTCATGCGTACCGATTTGGAAAAGCGTCGTAAACGGGAGGCCGGCTTTACGCTGGTGGAGCTGATGGTCGTGATCGTCATCATCGGCCTGCTGGCGACGATCGTCGCGCTGAACGTCCTGCCCTCCGGCGATACCGCGCGCATCCAGAAGGCGAAGGCCGATATCGCGCAGATCGAGGGCGGGTTGGAACTCTTCAAGCTCCAGAACATCAACTACCCAACCACCGCCCAAGGCCTTCAAGCACTGGTAACCCGCCCCGATGGCCTTGCCGATCCCAGCCGTTACCAGACCGGCGGCTATCTGAAGCGTCTGCCCAAGGACCCTTGGGGCAACGCCTATCTCTACGCCTCGCCCGGCCAGCACGGCGAGGCCGATGTCTGGACCTACGGGGCCGATGGCAAGGAAGGCGGCGAGGGGATCAACGCCGATATCGGCAGCTGGCAGTAAGGTGACCGCGCCACTCTCCCTCCATCGTCATCCCTGCGCAAGCGGGGATCCATACACGCCGTCGTCCGCGATCGTCCGGAACGTCAGCGCGTCTGGATCCCCGCCTGCGTGGGGATGACGGGAGGGGGACGATGCCCGCCGAACGCGGCTCCATGCCCGAGAGCCGTTCCGCCGAACGCGGCTTCACCCCCGTGAGGCGTTCCGCCGAACACGGCTTCACTTTGGTCGAGCTGATGGTCGTCATTACCGTGATCGGCCTTGCCGCCGCGATCGCGGCGTTCAACATGCCCGACTCGCGCGGGCGGGTGTTCGACGAGGGGCTGCGCTTCGCCGCCCGCGTCCGCGCCGCGCGTGACATCGCAGTCGTAGAAGCGCGACCGGTGAGCCTGTGGGTGACGACCGGCGGCTATGGCTTCGAGCGCCGCATCGCCGGGCGCTGGAGCCCGGTCGCCGACAAGCCGCTGCGGGTCGAGCGCTGGAACGAGGGCACGCGCGCCACCATCCCCGATCCCAGCGGCCGGGTGCGCCTGACCTTCGATCCCACCGGGATCGCCGATCGGGGCCTCGACCTGCAATTGTCGCGCAGCGGCGTCGACGCGCTGGTCCGCGTGGGCGCCGACGGAGAGGTCCGCACCGATGCGCAATAGGGCCGATGCGGGCTTCACCCTGATCGAGATCATGGTCGCGCTCGCCGTATTCAGTCTCGCCGTGCTCGCCCTGGTCCGGCTGGAAAGCGCGACCGCGCGTGGCGCCGGGCTGATCGACGAGACGACGGTGGCGCAACTCGTCGCCCGCAACGTCGCGGTCGAGGCGCTGACCGAGGCCCAGCCGCCCGCGCCCGGGCTGACGACGGGATCGGAGGCGAATGGCGGGCGCAGCTGGAACTGGACGCGGCAGGTGTCGTCGGCCGGCGACGCGCGGGTGATGCGGGTGGATGTGGCGGTGTCCAACCTCGCCGGGCAGCAGGTCGGCCGCATCACCATGATCCGCCCACCGTCCGCGGCGGCGGGTCAGACGACGCCGGTACCGGGGGCGACGCCGACGCCGACGCCTACCGCGACCCCTCCCGCGGGCGGCCGCTGATGGCTTGCGTCCGCCCGGTAGACCGATCCGCCGAACACGGCTTCACGCCCGTGAGGCGTTCCGCCGAACACGGCTTCACGCCCTTGAGGCGATCCGCCGAACACGGCTTCACGCTGGTCGAAGTGATGGTCGCGCTGATGATTTTCGGCATGATCGCCGCCGCCGGCGTCGCGATCCTGTCGTTCAGCATCCGCGCGCAGGCCGCCTCGGGCGCGCGGCTGGACGAGGGCGCGGCGCTCGCGCGGACGCTGTCGGTCCTGTCCGCCGACCTGGCGCAGGCGGTGGCTCGGCCGACCCGCGACGAGGGCGGCATCCTTCGCCCCGCTTTCATCGGCGAGCCGACCAGCCTGCTGCTGGTTCGCGGCGGCTGGACCAACATCGATGCCGCGCCGCGCGCCGGCGAGCAGAAGGTGGCATGGACCGTCGACGGCGAAAATCTGGTGCGGACCGGCTTTCCCCGGCTCGACGGCGCGGCGCCGCTGCCGCCGACGCCGATGCTGCCGGGGGTGCGGGCGCTGGTGATGCGCTATCGCTATGGCGGCGCGTGGAGCGACCGCTGGGACGGCGCCTCGGGCGTCGCACTGCCCCAGGCGATCGAGGTGCGGCTGGTCCGCAGCAATGGCGCGCAGTACCGCGCGATGTTCCTGGTCGGCACCGGCTATGCCGCGAACGCCCCTGCGCAGACCGGCAATGCGACCTGATCCCCGCCCGCCGGAACGTGCCGGGGAGCGGGGTGCGGCGCTGCTGACCGTGCTGATGCTGGTCGCGGTCATCGCAGTGATGGCGGGCGCCGGGCTGGAGAAGCTGCGCCTGTCGACACGACTGGCCGGCAACGCCGCCGCGGTCGAGCAGGCTCGTGCCTATGCCGTGGCGGCAGAGGCGCTGGCGATGGTCCGGGTCGGCGACCTGCTGTCGCAGAGCAACCAACGGGTCACCCTGCTCGGCGACTGGAGCGGGCGACCGTTCGGCCTGCCGCTGCCCGGCGGCGGCGTCGCGACGGCACGGGTCAGCGATGGCGGCAACTGCTTCAACCTCAACAGCCTGGCGCTACAGGTGACGCCAGGCGTCTATGCGACCAATTTCGGCGCGCGGGTGCAGTTCACCCGGCTGCTGCGGCTGATCGGCATCCCCGCGCAGGTTGCCGAGCAGGTCGCGGGCAGCACCGCCGACTGGATCGACACCGACGACGAGCAGCAGGTCAGCGGTGCCGAGGACGCACGCTATACCGGCCAGCAGCTGCCATACCGCACCGGCGGCACGCTGATGGCCGATCGCAGCGAGCTGCGCGCGGTGGCGGGGATGACGCCCGAACTCTACACGCAGATCCGCCCCTGGGTCTGCACACTGCCGACCGTCTCGCCGGCGCGGATCAACGTCAACACGCTGCTGCCCGAGCGGGCGCCGCTCCTCGCCATGCTGGCGCCCGACACCGTGTCGGTCGAGGCGGCGCGCCAGCAGCTGCTGCGTCGGCCGCTCCAAGGCTGGAGCGATCCAGCCGCGGTGTGGACCGGCATGACCGCGCCGATCGAGGCGGGGCAGCAGACGGCGGTCACCACCGGCTGGTTCGATCTGGCCATCGACGTGTCGCTGCCGGGCGCTCAGGTGGAAGAACATGCGCTGATCGACGCGACAAGGCTTCCCGTCGGGCTCGTGTCGCGGCAATGGGGGGAGGAGACATGACGACCCTGCTGTTCCTTCCGCCCGGCCTGCCGGACCCCGACGCACCCGTGGGGCTGCGCTGGATGCGCTTCGGCGACACCGGCATGCTGGCGCGCGGCGAGGGGACACCGCCCGAGGGTGACCGCGTCGTCGCGGTCGCGCCCGCTGATGCGGTGACGCTGCACTGGGCGGATTTGCCCGGCCGCTCGGTCGCACAGGCAACTGCCGCCGCGCGCATCCTCGCCGCCGAGGCGAGCGCAGCGACGACAGGCGAACTCCATGTGGCGGTCGGCGAGGGCGGGGCCGGATCGCCCGATCGTCCGATCGCGGTGGTAGGGGCCGCGGCCATGCGCGAGTGGCTGGCGATGCTCGCTGCCGCGGGGGTCGATCCGATCGCGCTGGTGCCCGCGCCGATGCTGCTGCCGCAGCCCGACGAGGGGTATTACCGCGCCACTGTCGGCGGCGTCGGCGTCATCCGCGGCCGTACCAGCGGCTTTGCCGACGAGGCGCAACTGACCGAGCTGGTCACCGCCGGCGCACCCGTCAAGCCGCTGGTCCGCGACCCGCTGGAGCGCGCGCTCGCCGCCGCTGCCGCCGCGCCGGTGCTCGACCTGCGCCAGGGCGCGTTCGCGCGGCGCCGCAAGCTGGCGATCGACTGGCGACTGATCCGCCGGCTGGCCATGTATGGCGGCGCGATCCTGCTCGTCTCCTTCGCGATCTCGCTGGTGCGGCTGGCGAAGTACGACGTCGCCGCCGACACGGTGAACGCCCGCGCCGACGCGCTCGCCGCCACGGGCCTGCCGCGTGGCGAGACGCTGACCGATCCCGACCGCCAGCTCGACGAGCGCGGACGGCGGGTGATCGGGCCGGGGCTGGGCTTCACCACCACCACCGCGGCCGCCTTTGCGGCGATCCGCAGCGTGCCGGGGACGGAAGTGACCGCGATCGACTTCACCGACACCGGCGAGCTGCGCCTGACCGTCGCAACGGAACGCGAGGCGCTGGCCACCGACCTCAAGAACGCGCTGGAGGCCGCCGGCTTCCGCGTCCGCGCCAGCGTGTTCCAGTCGAACGGTGGCCGGGTGACCGGCGAGCTGACGGTCAGCCGGCGATGAGGGGGCGGCGATGAGGGGCCTGCGTACCTGGTTCGACGGGCGCTCGCTGCGCGAGAAGCGGCTGCTGCTGGTCATGGCCGCGCTGCTGGCCGTGACGATCGTCTGGGGTTTGATCCTCCGCCCGCTCGACGACGCGCTGTCGAGTGCGCGCGAGGCGCACACCACCGCCGTCATCCGCTATGGCGAGACGGCGGCGCGGGTCGAGGCACTGCGCGATGCGAAGGCGGCGCGGGTGCGGCCGCTCGCCGGCACGCTCGCCGACACGGTTCGTCTCCGGGCCGAGGAGGCGGGCTTTCCGATCGGCAGCCTCGATCCCGGCAACGACGGCAGCGTCAACCTGTCGATCCAGTCGGCACGCGGCGCGGCGCTGACCGCCTGGCTGGCCCGGCTGGAGCGGGGTGGCATCGTCGTCCAGTCGGCGACCCTGACCGACAATGGCGACCGCACCGTTGCCGCCCGCCTGGTGTTGAGGAGCCGCGCGACATGAGGCGCATCCGCCTGTCCACCGGCCCGGCCGCGCTGTTCGGCGCGATGCTGCTGATCGCCCTCATCGTCTTCCTGCCGATGCGGCTGGTGCTCGGCTGGGCGGACGCCGGCGAGATGGGCCTGCGCGCCCGGTCGGTCACCGGCAGCATCTGGGGCGCGACACTGAGCGAGGCGCGCTTCGGTGACCTGGCGGTCGGCGACCTCAGCGCCCGCCTGTCGCCGCTGGCGCTGTTCGGCGGGCGTGCGGCGCTCGCGCTGGAGGGGCCGGGCGGCATTGGCGTGCCGCCGCTGTCGGGCGATGCCTATGTCAGCCGCCACGGCTACGGCGTCGGCGCGATGACCGGACGGATCACCACCGGTCGCGCGTTCCAGCCGCTGCCGGTCACCAGCATCGACCTGGACGACCTGACCGTGCAGTTCGAGGACGATCGCTGCAAGATCGCCGAGGGGCGGGTGCGCGCGCTGCTGTCGGGTGACGTCGCCGGGATCGGCGTGCCGCCATCGGTCGCCGGGGCCGCGCGCTGCGACGCGGGGGCGCTGCTGCTGCCACTGAGTGGCCCGGCGGGAACCGAGGTCGTCAATCTTCGCATCGCCGGCAACGGCCGCTATACCGCCGAGCTGGCGGTGCGCCCTGCCGATCCGGTCGCGGCGCAGCGACTGGAGGCGGCGGGCTTCGTCCGGGGACCGGCCGGCTACGCACTTTCGGTCGAAGGCAGCTTCTGATAGCTTGACGATCGTCCGTCTCCACCGCTAGGGGCGCAGACCTTCTGCGGCGACCGTAGTTCAATTGGTTAGAGCGCCGGCTTGTGATGCCGGAAGTTGCGGGTTCAAGTCCCGTCGGTCGCCCCATTCCTCCACCATCCTGACAATCGCGCATTGGGGCTGGCCAAAGCCGCTCAATAACAATATTTCACGCCGCCGTTACGGAATTACGAGGCGAGTAAGCGATGCCGACCGCATGGGGCCTTCCCGACTTCGACGAGCATGAGGGCGTTCACCTGTTCAGCGACCCGGATTCGGGGCTGCGGGCGATCGTCGCTATCCACTCGACCAAGCTGGGGCCTGCCGCCGGCGGCGTCCGCTTCTGGCACTATGCCTCTGACGAGCGCGCGCTGACCGACGCGCTGCGCCTGTCGCGCGGCATGAGCTTCAAGAACGCGATGGCAGGACTGGAGCTGGGCGGCGGCAAGGGCGTCGTTCTCGCCGACCGGCCGGGCGCGACGATCTCCACCGCGCAGCTGGAGGCGTTCGGCCGCGCGGTCGAGTCGCTGGGCGGCCGCTATGTCACAGCCGAGGATGTCGGCATGTCCGAGGCGCGGATGAAGGTCATCGCCGGGCAGACCCGCTACGTCTCCGGCCTGCCCGTCGCCAGCGGCGCGGCGGGCGGCGACCCCGGCCCCTATACCGCGCACGGCGTCTATCTGGGCGTGAAGGCCGCCGCCGCGCGCGGGCTGGGTGCGACCGACATGAAGGGCGTGCGCGTCGCCATCCAGGGTCTGGGCTCGGTCGGCGGGGGGCTCGCCCGGCTGCTGGCGCGTGACGGCGCGGTGCTGACGCTGGCCGATGTCGACGAGGGCCGCGCCAACGCGATGGCCGGTGAGTTGGGCGCCACCGTCGTCGCGCCCGAGGCTATCCTGGTACAGGACGTCGATCTGGTCAGCCCCAATGCGCTTGGCGCAATCCTGACCGAGGCGAGCATTGCCGACCTGAAGGCACGCGTGATCGCCGGCGGCGCCAACAACCAGCTGGCCACCCCGGCCGACGGGCAGCGCGTCCATGATCGCGGCATCCTCTACGCGCCCGATTACGTCATCAACGCCGGCGGCATCATCAATGTCGGACTGGAATATCTCGGTCACGGCGACGAGGCCGAGGTAATGGCGCGCATCGCCCGCATCCCCGACCGGCTGGTCGAGGTATGGGACGAGAGCGAGCGCTCCGGCGAGCCTGCTGCCCATGTCGCCGACCGGATCGCGCGCGGTCTGATCGGGCGGGGGTAGGATCGTCCTACACTCCCGTTCGTCATCCCGGCGCACGCCGGGATGACGAGGGGTGGAGTGTCAGCGACAATCGGCCGCGGGCCATACGGACTGGTGACGCAGCCCCCAACTTGCCATATCAGGCGCCTACCGTGCCCAGCCTCCACGCCTTCGCCAATCCTGCCCGCTTCCTGAAGATCGCCCGGCCGCTGACGCCGGTGCTGTTCTGGCTGGGCGCGGTGTTGGTTGCGATCGGCTGCTGGGCAGGGCTGACGCAGACGCCGCCCGACTATCTTCAGGGTGAGACGGTCCGCATCCTCTACATCCACGTTCCCGCCGCCTGGCTGGGGATGGGCGGGTGGAGCGGTATTGCGCTGTCGTCGATCGCGCTCCTCGTCTGGCGCCACCCGCTCGCCGCAATCGCCGCGCGCGCGGTCGCGCTGCCGGGGGCGGTGTTCGCCGCCATCTGCCTCGTCACCGGATCGATCTGGGGGCGGCCGACCTGGGGAACGTGGTGGCAGTGGGACGGGCGGCTGACCTCGATGCTGCTCCTGTTCTTCGTCTACTGCGCCTTCATCGCGCTCGCCCGCGCCGACGCCGATCGCGGCGGCGACGGGCGGGTGCCGGCGGTGTTCGGGATCGCGGGCACGGTGCTGCTGCCGATCATCCGCTACTCCGTGGTGTGGTGGAACACGCTGCACCAGGGGCCGAGCATCGGGCTGACCCGCTCGTCGATCGCGCCGGCGATCCTGTGGCCGCTGCCGATCATGCTACTCGGCTTCTCGCTCCTGTTCGGGGCGATCGTGCTGATGCGGATGCGCGCGATGCTGGCGATGGCCAAGTCGGAAGCGCGGCTGCGCCGGATGGCGACTGTATGAACCCCTGGCCCTTCGTAACGGCCGCCTATGCGGTCACCCTGATCGGCGCGGCGGTGCTGGCATTCGTCAGCTGGCGCGCGATGCGCGCCGCAGAGCGGCCATGACCGCGAAGAACCAGCGGCTGACGCTCGTCCTGCTCGCCCTCGCCGCGGTTGCTGCGGCGGCGCTGCTCGCGCTGTCGGCGCTCGGCGACCAGGCGGCGTTCTTCTACGCACCGTCCGATGTCGCCAGGAACGGCCTGCCGCTGGGCAAGGCAGTGCGGCTGGGTGGGATGGTCGAGGCAGGATCGGTTCGCCGCGCCGCCGACGGCGTCACCGTCCACTTCGTCGTGACCGACGGCCGGGCGACCACGCCGGTCACCTTCGCCGGTATCGTTCCCGACCTGTTCCGGGAAAAATCGGGCGTGGTGGCCGAGGGGCAGTTCCGGCCGGACGGCGCGTTCGTCGCCACCAACCTGCTTGCCAAGCACGACGAGAAATACATGCCCCCCGAACTCGCCGGCAAGATGCACGAGACGAAGACGCTGGAGCAGTGATCGCCGAGGCGGGTCTTGCCGCGCTGTGGATCGCCGCCGCGCTCGCCGCGCTCCAGCTCGCGCTGGCGGCGTTGGGGCTCGTGCGCCCGGCCGCGCCCGAACTGTCGGCGGCGGTGCGGCCGGTGGCGATCGTGCAAGGCGTACTCGCGGCGGCGGCGATGCTGCTGCTGATCGCGGTGTTCCAGCAGTCGGACATGTCGGTGAAGCTGGTCGCTGAGAACAGCCACTCGGCAAAGCCGTGGATCTACAAGATCGCCGGTGCCTGGGGGAATCACGAGGGCTCGATGCTGCTCTGGGTCACCATCCTGGGGCTGGCCGGCGGAGCGGTTGCGCTGTTCGAGCGCCAGCTGGACGAGCGCACGGCAATTGCGACATTGGGCGCGCAGGCGGCGATCGCGCTGGGCTTCTACGCTTTCCTGCTACTCGCCTCCAACCCCTTCGCGCGGCTCTATCCGGCGCCGACGGAGGGCGCGGGGCTCAACCCGCTGCTCCAGGATCCCGGCCTCGCCTTTCACCCGCCGACGCTCTACGCGGGCTATGTCGGGCTGTCGGTCGCCTTCTCCTTCGCGGTCGGCGCGCTCGTCACCCGCGATGTCGAGCGCGAGTTCGCGCGGGCGATGCGGCCATGGGTGCTGGGCGCCTGGATATTCCTGACGATCGGTATCACCGCCGGCAGCTACTGGGCCTATTACGAGCTGGGTTGGGGCGGCTGGTGGTTCTGGGACCCGGTCGAGAATGCGTCGCTGATGCCGTGGCTGGCGGCGACGGCGCTGCTCCATTCGGTGACGGTGCTGGCGACCCGCGACGGGTTGCGCGCGTGGACGGTGATGCTGGCGGTGGTCGCCTTTTCCATGTCGATGATCGGCACCTTCCTGGTCCGATCGGGTATCCTGACCAGCGTCCACGCCTTTGCCGTCGATCCGCGGCGTGGCGCGTTCATCCTGGCGCTGCTGGCGATCTATATCGGCGGGGCGCTGACGCTGTTCGCGCTCAGGGTCGGGACCGTGCGGCAGGGTCGCACGTTCGAGCTGGTCAGCCGCGAGGGCGGGCTGGTCGCCAACAACCTGCTGCTGTCGGTGATCTTGGGTATTGTGCTGATCGGCACGCTCTATCCGATCGTCGCGGCGGGGTTCGGCGTGCAGCTTTCGGTGGGGCCGCCCTTCTTCAACAAGGCGGCGGGGCCGATCGCGCTGCTGCTGGTCGCGATCATGGGTGTAGGGCCGCTGCTGCGCTGGCGCCGCGACGACCTGAGCGCGCTGGCGGAGCGGATTACCTGGCCGCTGGTCGCGACCGGCGTCGCGTTCGTCGTCGCGCTGCTCGCGGCCATGCCGATCGGGGTGCTGCCGCTCCTCGGGCTGAGCCTTGCGGCGGGGCTGGCGGTGGCGAGCGTCGCGCCTCTTTGGGGGCGAAACCTGCGGCGCACGCCGCTGTTCACCTGGGGCATGGTGATCGCCCATCTCGGCATCGCGGTGTCGCTCGCCGGCATGGCCTGTGATGCGGCGTTCACGGCGGAACGGCTGGTGGCGCTGGCGCCGGGGCAGGCGACGCGGGTCGGCCCGTGGCGGGTGACGCTCGACGGGATCTCGCCGGTCGTGGCGGACAACTGGTCGGCATTGCAGGCGCGGCTGACCGTCGAGCGGGACGAGGGGGTGCGCCGGCTCTACCCGCAGTCGCGAACCTTCTCCGACCCGCCGACCACCACCAGCGAATCAGCGATCGCGACCGTCGCGGACGGTCAGCTCTATACCGTGCTCGGCCAGCCGGACGGACAGGGACGCTGGCAGCTGCGGCTGTGGTGGAAGCCGTTCGTGACGCTGATCTGGGCAGGCGGCGCGCTGATCGCGCTGGGCGGCGCGCTGTCGCTTGCCGGGCGCCTGATGCGGCGGCGGCAGGAGGCAGTGGCGTGAAGCGTCCGCTGCCCTGGCTGCCGCTGATCGGCTTCCTCGTCCTGCTCGCGGTCGTCGCGGCCGGGCTATTCCGGCCGGCGGACCGCGTCGTCCACTCGCAGCTGGTCGGCAAGCCGCTGCCCGACTTCACGCTCCAGCCGCTGATCCCCGGTCGTCCCGGTCTGTCGCGTGCCACATTGACGGGGCAGGGGCCGCGCCTGCTGAACGTCTTCGCCAGCTGGTGCATCCCGTGCATCGCCGAAGCGCCACAACTGCTCCGCCTGAAGGCGGCCGGCGTGCCGATCGACGCCATCGCGATACGCGACACCGCCGTCGACGTGCGCCGGTTCCTGGAGCGGAACGGCGACCCCTATCAGCGGATCGGCGACGATCGCGACAGCGCGGTCCAGCTGTCGCTCGGCTCGTCAGGCGTGCCCGAGACGTTCCTGATCGACGGCCAGGGCCGCGTCGTACGCCAATATGTCGGTGACATTCGCCCCGACGACGTCGACGGCCTGATCGCCGATTGGAAGGCGCTGAAATGAGGCGCCTCGCTGCCGCCCTGCTGGCCCTCTCGCTCACTGCCCAGACCCAGGTGCCGGCGGCGCTCGCCGACACGCAGCTGGCCGATCCGACGCGCGAGGCGGAGGCGAGGGCGCTGATGGAGACGCTGCGCTGTGTCGTCTGCCAGGGTCAGTCGATCGCCGACAGCGACGCGACCATGGCCGGTGACATGCGCGCGCTGGTCCGCGACCGCATCCGCCGTGGCGAGCGGCCGGCGGCGATCCGCGCATGGCTGATCGGCCGCTACGGCGATTATATCAGCTATGATCCGCCGCTCAGCCCCGTCACCTGGCCGCTTTGGCTGGCACCGATCGCGCTGCTGGCGATCGGCGCGTGGCTCGCGCGCGGCAGCTTCCGGCGGCGGCGCTGATGGGCTGGCTGGCGCTCCTGTTGCTCGCGAGCGGCGCCTTTGCGGCGCTGCTGCTGCTCCGCGTCGCCCGGCCGCTCTGGTCGCTGGTCGGCGCGGCGCTGATGCTGGCGGCGACCGGTTATGCCCTGCAAGGCTCGCCCGACCTGTCGGCGAGCCCCGCCGCGACCGACGAACGGCTGATGGCGAGCGACGAGTCGATCGTCGAGCTGCGGGGCCGCATGTTCGGGCGGTTCGGCGTTGCCGGTGCGTATCTGACCGCCGCCGACGCGCTCGCCCGGACAGGGTCTCCGCGCTACGAGGTCGAGGCGCTGCTCGGCGGCCTTCGCCACGACGGCACCAGCGTGCAGCTCTGGACCGCGCTCGGTGACGCGATCGCCCGGCATGACCGGCAGCTGTCGCCCGCGGCCAAGCTGGCCTTCGACCGCGCAGCGCAGCTCGACCCGCGCAGTCCCGGTCCGCCCTTCTTCCGGGGACTGGCACAGCTGCGCGCGGATGATTTCGCCGCGGCGGAGGCCTCGTGGCGCCGTGCCGTAGCACTGGCTCCGCCGACGGCCGAGTACCGGCCGGCGATCGTTCTGCGCCTCGACATGCTGCGCCGCCTGCGCGCGGCGACGGGTCGTTAAGAGGCGCCGCGCCCGGTCTTCGCCTGAAGCGCGTCGATCCGCTTGGATGCGTCCGCCTTGCTCAACGTCTCGTCGAAATCCTCATGCGCCTCTTCGCTCAGCGTTTTCAGATAGCTGGCCTGTGCGCCGGTCATCGGCTCGTCGCCGGTGGTCCAGTCGTCCGGATCCTTCTCCGCATTCGAGAAGGGCTCGCTCTTCGGATTGGCGGTGTCGGTCACGCATGATCTCCTTCGTCGCGATAAACCCTTGTGTTCCCATTGTGTTCCGGCAGCGAGATGTCATGGGTTACCCGGCCCGCGTCGGTTCGGCGTCCCTGCATCAACGGCCGTTGCGTGTGCCCGCCAGCGGGTGTACGGGCGCGAAATGACGGACAGGGGCGTGAGTGGGCGGCTGCGCCCCTATCGTGCTGGGATCACATGGTCGTGAGCACGGAACGGGCAGCACCGCTGCCCGACGCGCCGCCGCAGGATGCGACGACGTATCACCATCATCCCAAGCAGGGGCTCGCCCGGCTGGCGCTGGGCGCGATCGGTGTCGTCTATGGCGACATCGGCACCAGCCCGCTCTACGCGATGAAGGAGGTGTTCGTCGGCCACCACCCGCTGGCGGTCGACCAGCTGCATATCTTCGGCGTCGTCAGCCTGATCTTCTGGTCGCTGCTGCTGATCGTCACGATGAAATACGTGCTGCTGGTCCTGCGCGCCGACAATAATGGCGAGGGGGGCAGCCTGGCGCTGCTCGCCCTGATCCAGCGGCGGACTGGCGGCGCCAAGGGGAAGTGGAGCGCCAGCCTGGTCATCCTGGGCGTACTGGCCACCGCGCTGTTCTTCGGCGACTGCATGATTACACCGGCTGTTTCGGTGCTGTCCGCCGCGGAGGGGCTGACCACGGTCGAGCAGGGTTTCGGCGCGTTCGTGATACCGATCGCGGTGGCGATCCTGGTCTCGCTCTTCTACATCCAGGCGCGCGGCACCGGCGGGATCGGCAAGCTGTTCGGCCCGATCATGCTCGTCTATTTCGTGACGCTGACCGTGCTGGGGGCGATCAACATCGCCGGACGGCCGGATATCATCGCCGCGATCGATCCGCGCTGGGCGTTTCGCTTCGTCGCCGACGACGGCATGCTCGCTTTCCTGGCGCTCGGCTCGGTCGTGCTGGCGGTGACGGGGGCGGAGGCGCTCTACGCCGATATGGGTCATTTCGGCCGCCGCCCGATCGAGGTGGCGTGGCTGTACCTGGTCTTCCCGGCGCTGATGGTGAACTATCTGGGACAGGGGGCGCTGCTCCTCGACCAGCCCGGCGCCGCGGAAAACCCCTTCTTCCTGATGGCGTCGGAGGGCTGGCGCCTGCCGCTGGTCATCCTGTCGATGATGGCGACGGTGATCGCCAGCCAGGCGGTCATCACCGGCGCGTTCAGCGTCGTGCAGCAGGCGGTGCAGCTGGGCCTGATGCCGCGGCTGCGCATCGAGCATACCAGCGCGTCGGAGGCGGGGCAGATCTATATCCCGGTCGTCAACTGGGCGCTGATGGTCATGGTGCTGCTGCTGATCTTCGGGTTCAAGGAATCGTCGAACCTCGCCGCGGCGTACGGCATCGCGGTAACGGGCACGATGTTCATCAGCACGCTGATGGTCGGGGTGCTGATCCGCCGGGTGTGGCAGTGGCCGTTCTGGGCGCTGGGCATCTTCGAGGGCGTCTTCCTGTCGATCGACGGGGCCTATTTCTCGTCCAACCTGACCAAGGTGCCCGATGGCGGCTGGTTCCCGCTGCTGGCGGGTGCGGTCGTCTTCACCGTGCTGACCACCTGGTCGAAGGGGCGGCAGCTGATGATCGAGCGGCTGCGCGAGGCGGCGATGCCGATCAAGGTGTTCATCGCCAGCGCCGCCACCTCGGCCAGCCGCGTGCCCGGCACCGCGGTCTTCATGACCTCGACCGCCGAAGGCGTGCCCCACGCGCTGCTCCACAACCTGAAGCACAACAAGGTGCTGCACGACCGCATCGTCCTGTTGACGGTCGCCATCGCCGACCAGCCCTATTGGCACGAGGACCAGCGCGTGAAGCGCGAGGATCTGGGCCACGGCTTCTACCGGGTCGTCCTCCGCTTCGGCTTCATGGAAGAGGCGAACGTGCCCGCCGCGCTGAAACATGCGGCGGGGGCGGGGCCTGAATACAAGATGATGGACACCAGCTTCTTCCTGTCGCGCCAGACCCTGATCGCATCCGACCGGCCGGGCATGGCGCTGTGGCGCGAGAAGCTGTTCGCCTGGATGCTGCGCAACGCGGAAAGTGCGATGGAATTCTTCCGCCTGCCGTCCAACCGCGTCGTCGAGCTGGGCAGCCAGGTGGAGATTTGAGCGAGGGGGCGTCGATCCCGGCACCGATCATCGTCACCGCGCTGTTCGGGCGACGGGATCAGGGCTGGTTCGACGCGCAGCGTGCCCAGCATTTCCCGCCCGAGCGCAACGTGCTGGCCGCGCACTGCACGCTGTTTCACCACCTGCCACCATCGTGCGAGGCGGAGCTGAAGCATCGCCTGAACCAGGAAACCCGCGGTCTTCGCGCGCCCGATGCGCGGGTCGCCGGGCTGATGTCGCTGGGGCGGGGCGTCGCCTATCGCATCGAATCACCGGGACTGGCGGCGATCCGCCACATGCTCGCCGACGCGTTCGCACCGCTGCTGACCCCGCAGGATGCGGGCGGATGGCGTCCGCACGTCACGATCCAGAACAAGGTTCAGCCATCCGTCGCCAAGCTGCTGATGGAGGGATTGGCCCGCGATTTTCATCCGCGACCGATCGAACTCGCCGGCGTGGCGACCTGGTGGTATCGCGGCGGCCCTTGGGAAGCGCTGTCGCGCCATATGTTCGCTTGACCGTCTTCGCGCCGCTTCCTATAGGCGCCGCTCCTTCGGGCTGAGGCGAAGTAGCTCAGCTGGTTAGAGCACGGGAATCATAATCCTGGGGTCGGGGGTTCAAGTCCCTCCTTCGCTACCAGCCCGAAGGTTTCATACGGATCGTTGAGCACCAGCATCGCGTCGGCCCTGGCCAGCGCGACCAGCGCCAGTCCGTGCGCGCGGGCATGGTCGATCGCCATGCTGGTCGGCGCCGATACCCCGACCAGCAGCGGCGTGCCGAGCACCAGCGCCTTGTCCACCATCTCGAAACTGATGCGCGAGGTGACCAGCACGAAGCTCGCGTCGATTTCTTCCAGCATCAGCCGGCCGATCAGTTTGTCGAGCGCATTGTGGCGCCCGACATCCTCGCACACGGCAACGATGCCGCCACGGGCATCGCACGCTGCTGCGGCATGGACCGCACCGGTAGCGCGGTTGAGTGATTGATGATCGCGCAATGAACCGATCGCCGCGAACAGGGCGGCTGCATCAGTCGTCGGGCGGGCAGGGTGGTTCGCGACTGGCCGGTGCAGTTGCTCGAGGCTGGCGATCCCGCACAGCCCGCAGCCGGTGTCGCTGCTGCGATGGCGAACCCGGTCCTGGATGCGGCCGCGGCAATGCTCGGCGAGTGCGACGCGGACGATCCAGCCGGCCTCCGCCTCAAAGGCATCGATCTCGACGATGTCGGCTGCCGTGTCGGCGAGCCGCTCGGTCAGCATGAAGCCGGTCGCGAACGCTGGCAGGTCGGCCGGCGTCATCATCATCACAGCATAGCCGATGCCATCGACCTCGATCGCGACCGGCGCCTCGACAGCGACGGTCCGCGTGTCGGGAACGTGGCGATCGGGCCGCAGCACCACGACCGCCTCGTCGCGCATCGTCATGACGTGACGAGCATCGCTTCGGCCAGCGCCGTCAGATCGGTGGGCGTATTGACGTTGGGGATCGGTACCGGCGACAGGATCGGCAGCGCGCCGACGCTGCGTGCCCAGCCCCTGACCGACCGCTCCGGCGCAACCTCCAGATAGGAGAGGAGGTGCGCCCCCAGCGCTGCCGGCCACAGGCCCAGGATCGGCGCCTCCGCGCAGAAGCTCGGCTCGCGCTGCATCAGGGCCTTGACCAACGGCTCCGGCAGCACCGGCATGTCGCAACCGATCGTCAGGACGCAACGGAAGCCATGGGTCGCAGCATGGTCGAGCGCCGCGGCGATGCCGCCCAACGGGCCCAGGCCGGGGCGGGGCAGGTCGGGAAGACCATCGATGCCGCCGACCACCACCACCTCGTCGACGTGCGGCGCCAGCGCCCGGCGGGCGTGGGCGAGCAGCGTGTCGCCATCGAGCAGCGCAGCCGCCTTGTCCGATCCGAACCGGCGCGACTGGCCGCCGGCCAGCACGGCGCCCAGCAGCCCGCTCACGGCCTTATCCTGACCGGCACCGACTTGCCCGCGGGAACATGGCTTTCCAGCGCGTGATGCTCCAGCGGGATCAGGTAGTTGAGTTCGGGATAATAGCCGCCGATACATCCTTCGGGGATGTTGTATTCGACCACGCGCAACCCTTCGACCACCCGTTCGACGCCGTCCTCGGCATCGCTCTCCAGCGCGATCCTGTCACCGTCCGACAGGCCGAGGCGGGCGATGTCAGCGCGGTTCATCATCGCCACCATCCGCGTGCCCCGGATGCCGCGAAAGCGGTCATCATAGCCGTAGATTGTGGTGTTGAACTGATCGTTCGACCGCAGGGTGACGAGCCGGAAGCGCCCCTCCTTCTCTGCGAACCCGCTGGAGTTGAGCGCGCGCGGCACGTTGAACTCCGCCTTTCCGCTCTCGGTCTGCCACTCGCGATGAGATGCGGGATTGCCTTTCCAGAAGCCGCCGGGCTCGAACAGGCGTTCGTTGAAATTGGCGAACTTGTCCGGATAGCAATTCTCGATCGCGGTGCGGACCAGACCATAGTCGCCCACCCAGTCGTCCCACGGCACGTTGGGGTTGGGAGCCAGCACCGCCTTGGCCAGTCCGGCGACGATCGCCGGCTCGGACAGCAGGGTGTCCGCCGCCGGGGTCACCTTGCCGACCGACCCGTAGATATGGCTGAACGAGTCCTCCATCGACACCGCCTGCGGCCCGGTCGCCTGCTCGTCCCGTTCCGACCGGCCGAGGCAGGGAAGGATCCAGCTCTCCTTGCCGGGGTGCAGGTGGCTGCGGTTCAGCTTGGTGGCGATGTGAACCGCGATCGGGAGTTTGGACCAGGCCTCGCGCATCGCCGCATGTTCAGGTGTCGCACGCAGGAAATTACCGCCGAGCTGGACGAAGCCCTGACACTCGCCGCTGATGATCGCGCGGCAACTCTCGACCGTGTCCCAGCCCTTCTCGGTCGGGGGTTCGAACTCGAACAGGGTCTTCAGCCGCTCGACCGGCGCCAGCTCGGTCTTCTCGGTGATGCCGACGGTGCGCTGTCCCTGCACGTTGCTGTGCCCGCGGACCGGACCCGGCCCCGCGCCCTCGCGCCCGATATTGCCGCGCAGCAGCAGGAAGTTGACCAGCATGTACAGGCTGTCCATGCCGAACCGATGCTGGGTAATACCCATGCCATAGACGGCGATGACCGCCTTGGCGCGCATATAGACGCTTGCCGCGCCCTCGATCGCGGCGCGGGTCAGGCCGCTCTCATGGACGATCCGGTCCCACTCGGCGTCGCGGCAGAAGGTCGCGAACTCGTCGAAGCGGGTGCAGTGCTGCGCGATAAAATGATGGTCGATCACCCGCTCGCCACCCTCGGCCAACGCACGGTCGTCGGCCTCGATCACCGTCTTGCACATCCCGAGCAGCGCGGCGATGTCGCCGCCGGCGCGAACCTGGTGATACTGTGTCGAGATGGTGGTCGGCTTCTGCAGCTTGGCCATCTGCAGCGGGTTCTGCGGGTCGGCAAAGCTCTCCCACCCGCGTTCGCGCAGCGGGTTGAAGGTGACGATCTCCACTCCGCGATCGCGGCACTCCTTCAGCGTGTGGAGCATCCGCGGACTGTTGGTGCCGACATTCTGCCCAAACGAGAAGATCGCGTCGCACTTCTCGTAATCGTCGAGCTGGATCGTCGCGACCGGCGACCCGATCGCGTTCTTCAGCCCGACCGACGTCGTCTCGTGGCACATGTTCGATGAGTCGGGCAGGTTCTGCTGCCCCCACATCCGCGCGAACAGCGAGTACATGAACGACGTCTCGAGGCTCGCCCGCCCCGAGGAATAGAGCACGACCTTCTTGGGGTCGCAGGTCTTCAGCGTCGCGCCGATCGCGGCGAACGCCTCGTCCCAGCTGGCCGCCACATAGCGGTCGGTCGCCGCGTCGTAGCGCATCGGATGGGTGAGCCGCCCGGCCTGTTCCAGGTCGTGGTCGAGCCACTCCGCCAGTTCGCTGACCGTGTAGCGCTGAAAAAAGGCGGGAGTGACGCGGTTGCTCGACAACTCCCAAGCGGTCGCCTTGGCCCCATTCTCGCAGAATTCCGCGGTGTGCGGCTTGGCCGGTTTGCCCCAGGCGCACGACACGCACATGAAGCCGCCGGGCTTGTTCTGGCGGCGCAGCGTGTCGAGCACGGCCGGGCCGGGATGCTCGCCGGGCAGCACACGCGCCATCCCCTTCATCGATCCCCAGCCGCCGGACGGGCCGGTATAGTTGCTGATGACGATCTCTTCGCCCGTGTCTTCGTCGCGCATCCTGTCCTCCGCTCTGGCCCGTCAACGAAGCGAAGCGCAGCCGGTGCCGCCGAACCGGTTCAATTCTGCGTCATCCGCGCCTAGATGGGGCAAAGATTCGCACAGGATACTTTCATGACCACCCATTCCACCCGCATGCTCATCCTTGGCTCCGGTCCGGCCGGGCTGTCCGCCGCCATCTATGGCGCGCGTGCCGGGATGAAGCCGATCGTGGTGCAGGGCATCCAGCCGGGTGGTCAGCTGACGACAACCACCGATGTCGAGAATTATCCGGGCTTCGCCGACGTCATCCAGGGCCCCTGGCTGATGGAGCAGATGCAGAAACAGGCCGAGCATGTCGGCACCACCCTGATGTGGGACACGATCGTCGAGGTCGACCTGACCCGGCGTCCGTTCCGGCTGATCGGCGACGGCGGCGACGTGTACGAGGGCGAGGTGCTGGTGATCGCCACCGGTGCACAGGCCAAGTGGCTGGGCTTGGAGAGCGAGGAGGCGATGAAGGGCAAGGGCGTATCCGCCTGCGCGACCTGCGACGGCTTCTTCTATCGCGGCAAGAAGGTCGCGGTGATCGGCGGCGGCAACACCGCGGTCGAGGAGGCGCTGTACCTGACCAACCACTCGCCCGACGTGACGCTGATCCACCGCCGCGACAGCCTGCGCGCCGAGCGTATCCTGCAGGAGCGGCTGCACGCGCATCCGGGCATCAAGGTGCTGTGGAACAAGGAGGTCCGCACCTTCGTCGACGGGGGCGGCACCGCTGGCCTCGTCGCGCTCGAGCTGGAGGATACGGTCACCGGCGAGCATAGTCGGCTCGACGTGGAGGGGGGCTTCGTCGCGATCGGCCACCATCCTGCGACCGAGCTGTTCCGCGGGCACCTCGCGCTCGACGACGATGGCTATATCGCGGTCGAGACCGGCTCGACCCGCACCTCGGTACCCGGCGTGTTCGCCTGTGGCGACGTGGCCGACAAGGTGTATCGCCAGGCGGTGACGGCGGCGGGCACCGGCTGCATGGCGGCGCTGGATGCGGAGCGCTTCCTGGCCGCAGCGGAGTTCGAGGAGCTGAAAGAGGCCGCGGAATAGCGGCGTCAGCCGCGCCGCTTGCCCACGACGAAGTCGGTCAGCGCGCCGAACGTCTCCAGCATGTCGCCGTCGACCTCGTCATCGTCGATGACGATGCCTAACGCATCCTCCAGTTCGGTCAGCACGCCGGCAACCGCCATCGAGTCGAGTTCCGGCAGTGCCCCGAACAGCGGCGTCGCGGCGTCGAAGGCGGCGACGCGTTCCGGCGTCAGGCCCAGAACGTCCGCCAGCACGGCGCGTACGCGATCCTCGATCTCGTCACGGTTCTGCGAATCCACCCAATACCCCGCTTCGTACCTGCCACGCGGCCGGACGTGTCGCGTTACCGCCTGGGGGTGAAAACGGCAACGTCCCTGCTATGGCGGGGCGATGATCCCGCTCGATCCCATCCCGCGCCCGATCGACCATCTTGCCGTTCGTGGCCAGCCGGACGCGCCGGCGCTGATCGATCGCACCGGTGCCATGAGCTTCGCGGAGCTGGACGCCGCAACCGGTGCAGTCGCCCGCGCGCTGCTCGACCGCGGGCTGGTGGCGGGGGACCGCGTCGCGACCTGGCTGCCGAAGACGCGGCTCGCCTGCATCATGCCGCTCGCTGCGGCGCGCGCGGGGCTGGTGCATGTTCCCGTCAATCCGGCCCTGCGCCACGGACAGGTCGCGCATATTCTCCACGACAGCGGTGCGACGCTGCTCGTCACCCAGCCGATGCGAGCCGCGACGCTCGAGCGGGACGATGTTCCCCACGATTGTCCGGTCATCCAAGAGGATGCGCTGCCGCGAAACGGTGCCGCATTGCCGCTCTCTTCTGGCGATCCGGAGAAACTGGCAGCGATCCTCTACACCTCCGGTTCGACCGGCCGTCCCAAGGGGGTGATGCTGAGCCACGCCAATCTCTGGCTGGGCGCGATCGCCGTCGCGCATTACCTGCGGCTTGCGCCCGAGGACCGGGTTCTCGCCGTCCTGCCGCTGTCGTTCGACTATGGCCAGAACCAGCTATTCTCGACCTGGGCGGCGGGGGGAGCGGTGATGCCGCTCGACTATCTGGCCCCGCGCGACGTGGTGAAGGCGGTTGCCCGGCTCGGCGCGACGACGCTCGCCGGGGTGCCGCCGCTATGGACCCAGCTGCTCGAAATCGAGTGGGAAGATGCCGGCAACAACCTGCGAAGATTGACTAATTCTGGCGGTGCGCTCACGCCGCGAATGGTCCGAAATCTGCGCAGCCACTTTCCGCAGGCGGACCTCTACGCGATGTATGGACTGACCGAGGCGTTCCGCTCGACCTGGCTGGACCCGGCGCTGATCGACGCCAATCCCGATGCGATCGGTCGCGCCATTCCGTTCGCCGACGTGATGGTCGTGCGCCCCGATGGCCAGCGCGCCATAGCAGGTGAGCCGGGCGAACTGGTCCATGCCGGCCCTCTCGTCGCCCACGGCTATTGGCGGGATGCCGAGCGGACCGCCGCGCGCTTTCGTCCTGCGCCGGACTTCGCCGCTGCTGGCGGAACCGCCGTCTGGTCGGGTGATACCGTGGTCGAGGGCGAGGATGGTCTGCTCCGCTTCGTCGGACGCGACGACGAGATGATAAAGACCGCTGGTAACAGACTGAGTCCACAAGAGATCGAAGAGGCGATCCTGTCTGGCGAGGAGGCGCGGGAGGCAGTGGTCGTCGGCGTCCCTGACGATCGGCTTGGCCAGGCGATCGTCGCGGTGGTGGCAGGCGATCCGATGCAGGAGCAGGCACTGCTCCGCCGCCTGCGCACGGACCTGCCCAGCTTCATGCAGCCGGCTCGCTATGTCTGGCATGCCACCCTGCCGCGCAACGCCAACGGCAAGCTCGATCGCGCCGCGATCCGCGCCGAGGTGCTGCGATGAAGCCGGCCGGACCGATCCCGCCGATGTTCGCGGACCAACGCGGCATGCTGACGATCGCCGGGCGCGGGGCCGACGCCTGGGCGCAGCAGACGCCGGTCTTCGTCTACGATCCGGCCATCGTCACCGGACAGGTAACGCGGTTCCGGGCGGCGCTGCCCGGTATCGACCTTCACTATGCGATCAAGGCCAATCCGCATGCCGGCCTGCTCGCTGCGATCGCGCCGATGCTCGACGGCCTCGACGTCGCATCCGGGGGCGAGCTGGCAAAGGCGCTGGCGGTAAAACCGGCCGCCGCGATCAGCTTTGCCGGTCCCGGCAAGCGCGACGAGGAACTGGCGGCCGCGATCATGGCCGGCGCGACGATCAACGTCGAGTCGGAAGGGGAGGGGGCGCGTGCCCTCGCCCTTGCCGACCGGCTTGGACGCCGTCCGCGGCTGGCGGTGCGGGTCAATCCGGATGTGGAGCTCAAGGGATCGGGGATGAAGATGGGCGGCCGGCCGTCGCCCTTCGGCGTCGATGCCGTGCGGGTGCCGGCACTGGTGCGGCAGCTGATCGGGGGCGGGGCGGACTGGCGCGGTTTCCACATCTATGCCGGCAGTCAGGCGCTCGACGCCGGCGCCATCGCCGATACCCAGGCGGCGACGGTGGCACTCGCCGCCCGGCTGGCCGAAGAGGTCGGGCAGGCGCCGCCGCTCGTCAATCTCGGCGGCGGGTTCGGTGTTCCCTATTTCTCGGGAGACGCGCCCGTCGACGTGACGGCGGTCGGCGCCCGGCTCGCTGCGACGCTGGCGGAACGGCCCATGATCCTGGCGGACAGCCGCTTCGCGATAGAACTCGGTCGCTGGCTGGTCGCGGAGGCGGGTGTCTATCTGGCCCGCATAGTCGATCGCAAGGAGAGCGGCGGCGAGACCTTCCTGATCCTTGACGGGGGCCTCAACCACCAGCTTGCCGCATCGGGCAATTTCGGCACGGTTGTTCGCCGCAACTATCCGATCGCGATCGCGCACCGGATGAGTGGGCCGGTGGAAGAAACCGTCAGCGTCGTCGGCCCGCTCTGCACCCCGCTAGACCGGCTGGGCGACCGGGTGGCGCTGCCACGGGCAGAGGTGGGCGACCTGATCGCGATCTTCCTGGCGGGTGCCTATGGCGCTAGCGCGAGCCCGGCGGCATTTCTGGGGCATCCGCCCGCCGCGGAACTCGTCGCCTAGAGTGTGATCCACTCGGATTGAACCAGCCACTTTGCCTCCCCGGCGCAGGCCGGAGAGGTGCTTTAGTATCGGTGGATCACGCTCTGAAATCCTCCCCGCGAACGGGGAGGTAGTACCGACTGGCGGTGACGGAGGGGGTTGGCCGCGTACGATGCGCTCGCGACGATCCCCCTCCACCCCTCGGCCGACACTGAGCGGTCCCCCTCCTCGCAAGCGGGGAGGAGTTTACGCTTACTTGTCGAACAGCGTACCCCAGCGATGGACCGGACGGTCCTTCCACAGGCCGCGGTGATAGGCGTCGGACGCCAGCAGCGGCATGACCGAGCCGGCCTCCGCGAACACCATCTGCTCGATCCCGGTGTTCACCTTGCCCCAGCTCGCCGCCTCCTGCAGCGTCGAGGACGAGCATGCGCCGTCGCGCACGTCGGCGACGGTGATCTGCACCGCGTATTTGTGGACCTGCACGTCGTCGTGACCCAGGATCTCGGCGCAGACGACCGTGTCCTGGATGAAGTTCTTCGGCACGCCGCCGCCGATCATGAGAAGGCCGGTGGTGCCCGCCGCGATCTTGATCTCGGTCAGCTCGCGGAAATCCGCGACCGCGTCGATCATCAGGTACGGACGACCCGCTTTGGCGGCATCGACCTGATGCTTCACGAGGCCGAAACCGGCCGAGGAATCGACGAACGCCGGGCAGAAGATCGGCACGTCATGCTCGTACGCCAGCTTGACGAGGCTGTTGTCCTTTTTGCCGTGCTCGACCAGATACTTGCCCATCTCGCGAATGAAGGCTCGGCTGGAATAGGCGCGCGGCTCCAGCGACTCGGCGATCTCGAAGATCGTGTGGTCGACGTTCTGGAGCGCTTCCTCGTCGATATAGGTGTCGTAGATGCGGTCGATGTAGAGCGAGCGCAGCGTGTCGTCGTCGGGGATCTCGAGCGCCTGGTAATGCTTGTGACCGAGGCCCTCGAAGAAATCCATGTCGACGATGGTCGCGCCGGTTGCGACGATGCCGTCGACCATGTTGTTGCGCACCAGCTCGGCATACAGGTCCATGCACCCGCCAGCCGAGGTCGACCCGGCGATGACGAGGAAGATCGAGCAGTCCTTGTCGGCCAGCATCTGGTTGTAGATGTTGGTCGCGCGGCCCAGGTCGCGGCTGGTGAAGCTCATGTCCGCCATCGCATCGACGATCGGACGCGCGTCGAAGCTCTTGATGTCGATGTGCTTGACCTGCTTCGACAGCAGCTCGGCCTTGCGCGTGTCGTTGATCGGCGCGTTCGCCCCCGCAGTCTTGGTCAAAGTATCGGTCTTGGTGAGGGTGTCGGTCATGGTTCGCCCTTGGCTATCCAATACCCGTCGTCATTCGATTCAGTTGGGGACGCGGAAACCCAAAACGACCCCTCCCGCCGCAGCGGGAGGGGATTATTCTGCTTCTAGGAAACAGGCGTTACAGCTTGACGACGTTGCCCGTCCGCCCCTGTGCGACCTGCCGGTCATCCAGATAGACGGACAGCATCGCCTCGTCGGTCGCGACGACGGTGTCGCCAGTGCCGAAGCCGTTGAACTGCGTCCGCATCGCGATGCCGTATGCGCCGAGCATGCCGATCTCGAAATAATCCCCCGCCTGCACGTCGGCGGGCAGCGGGAAGGGCCCCTTCATATAGTCGAGATCGTCGCAGGTCGGGCCCCAGAAGGCGAAGTCCATGTCGCGCGCGCTGGAGTCCGGCGTGCGCAGCAGCTGCACCGGATATTTCCAGCCGATATGCGCGGCATCGAACAGCGTGCCATAGGCGCCGTCGTTGATGAACAGCTCCGCCCCGCGGCGCCGCTCGACGCGCACCACGACCGACGAATATTCGGCACACAGCGCCCGGCCCGGCTCCGCCCACAGCTCGGCCGAGTAGGACACCGGCAGGCTCTCGAACGCGCGGTGGATCGTCTCGAAGAAACGCTCCAGCGGGGGCGGGGTCATCCCCGGATAGGCCGAAGGGAAGCCACCGCCGACGTCGATCACATCGACCGTCACCGCTGCGTCGACGATCGCGGCGCGAACACGCTCCATCGCATTGCTGTACGCATCGGGCGACATGGTCTGGCTGCCGACATGGAAGCAGATGCCGAGTGCGTCCGCCACCTGGCGGGTCGCGATCAGCAGCTCCTTCGATTCGTCCAGCCCGACACCGAACTTCGACCCCAGGCTCAGCTTGGCATATTCCGACGACACCCGCATCCGGACGCACAACGTCAGGTCGGTCGCGCCGTCCGTGGCCGCCACGATCTTCGCCAGCTCTTCCAGGCTGTCGAGCGAGAAGGTGCGCACGCCGTGGTCGAAATACGCCTCGGCGATCGCCTCCGGCGACTTGACCGGGTGCATGAAGCAGCAGGTCGCGTCCGGCAGCGTCGCCTTGACTAGGCGCACCTCGGCGATCGACGCCGTGTCGTAGTGGCTGATGCCGTTGTCCCACAGGATACGCAGCAGGTCGGGCGACGGGTTCGCCTTCACGGCATACATCGAGCGGCCCGGAAACTTCTCGACGAAAAATCGGGCGGCGCGCGCAGCGGCGTGCGGGCGGACGAGCGTCACCGGATCGACCGGCTTGCGCTTGGCGATGTCGAGGCCCGCGACACTACGGGCTGTCGATTGGGGGGCTAGCCCCAGCGCGCGATGGTGCTTGTGCAATTCAAGGGACCTCCAAGTGGCTTGCGCCGAACGGTTCGAAAAGCTGCCTTGCGGTTGGAAGTCCCATGGGGCAGCGGAGGCGCGATCTATGGTCGCCGAACCCGGATGTAAAGTGCCTCTGTGCGATGAAGGACGGAATGTGACGATTCTGCGACAGCCCACCGCCGCGGGGGTGCGTGATGCCGCCGCCAAGATCGCCCGGGTGCTGCCGCCCAGCCCGCTATTTACCGCGGATTTCCGCGGGGTCGCGGTCGCGTTCAAGGTCGAATCACTCCAGCCGATCGGCTCGTTCAAGCTACGCGGGGCCTGGCACCGGCTGACCGCGCTGAACGCGGCGCAGGCGAAGCGCGGCGTCGTCGCCTTCTCCAGTGGCAATCATGCGCAGGGCGTCGCGTGGGCGGCGAAGCGACTCGGCATTCCGGCGACGATCGTGATGCCTGCCGACGCACCGCCGGTGAAGCGCGAGGCGACACTGGCGCTGGGTGCAGAGGTCGTCGACTATGACCGCGCGACCGAGAGCCGCGAGCAGATCGCGGGGCGGCTCGCGGAGGCACGCGGCAGCACCCTGGTGCCGAGCTTCGACGATCCCTGGATCATCGAGGGACAGGGTACCGCGGGGATCGAGGCGGCCGCGCAGATGGCGGCGCTGGGCCTGTCGGCACCGACCCATGTCGTGTCACCCTGCGGCGGCGGCGGCCTGGCGGCGGGGCTGGCACTGGCACTCCGCGACGCAAGGGTGACCGTGGTCGAACCGGAAGGCTGGGACGACATGCGCCGCAGCCTGGAGGCGGGCTGGATCGAACCGGTGGACGACTCGCCGCCGCCGACCGCCTGCGACGCGTTGCAGGCGACGCGCGTATCGCCGCTGACCTTCGACGTGCTGTCGCGCCGCGGTGCAGAGGGTGTGGTGGTCAGCGAGGCGGAGATTGCCGCGGCGCAGCGTTGGGCCGCCGAGAGGTTCCGCATCGTCGTAGAGCCCGGTGGCGCGGTCGCGCTGGCGGCGCTGCTCGCTGGACGGGTCGAGGCAGTGCCGGGATTGCTGGTCCTGCTGTCGGGCGGCAATGTCGACCTAGCCGCCTATGCGCGTGCACTGGCCGGGGTTGCGCGCTGATGGCGAGCATCGGCCAGGCCGCGCCCGCGATCGCGATGCTCGCCGCCTTCGCCTGCGTCGGCGGGGGCATCGCGCTGATCCGGAAAGGCGATCAGCGGTTCAAGGGCATACTGATGCTGGTGATGGCCGCGGTGCTGGTCGGCAACGTGCTGGTCTGGACGATGTAGGACGGCAGCGCCGCGGCAAATCCGCGGCGTCGGACGGCGCCGGAGCGCCGCCGGCCCGCGATCCGATCGGCGCCTGCGCTGTGCACAACGCCTATCGAATCGGCGAATTCGGATCCAGCCGCATGTCCAGATACTTGTCCACCGATCCCATCAGCTCGGGCATCTCGTGCTCGAAGAAATGGTTCGCCTTCGGGATCGTGTCGTGATGGATGGTGATGTGCTTCTGCGTGCGGAGCTTGTCGACCAGCTTCTGCACCGAGCCCGGCGTCACCACCTCGTCATTCTCGCCCTGAATGATGATGCCCGACGAGGGGCAGGGGGCGAGGAAGGTGAAGTCGAACATATTCGCCGGCGGCGCGATCGATATGAACCCGCGGATCTCCGGGCGCCGCATTAGCAGCTGCATGCCGATCCACGCCCCGAAACCCGATCCCGCGACCCAGGTCGACGATGCTTCGGGATGGAAGCTCTGCACCCAGTCGAGCGCCGAGGCGGCGTCGGACAATTCGCCGATGCCGTTGTCGAACACGCCCTGGCTCTTGCCGACGCCACGGAAGTTGAACCGCAGGGTCGCGAAACCGCGCCGCTGGAAGGTCTTGTACAGTTCCTGCACGATGCGGTTGTTCATCGTCCCGCCCGCCGAGGGGTGGGGGTGGAGGATCATCGCGACGGGTGCGCGCGGACGGGGTGCGGGGGCGAACCGCCCCTCCAGACGACCTTCGGGGCCGGGAAAGATCACTTCGGGCATGGAACTCGCCAATCGGTCGGCGCCCCGGGTGGAGCGCGGGAAAGCGCGCGCTATATAGGGGCGGACCCTGTTTTCGCAATCGGAACGACCTGTAGCCCGTGTCCCAGCCCGACCGCATCTATCTCGACCATGCCGCCACCACGCCGACGCTGCCTGTCGCGCGGCAGGCGATGGCGGCGGCCTGGCTAGGCTGGGCCAACCCATCCTCGCCCCATGCGGAGGGCCGCGCTGCGAAGGCGGCGCTGGAGGACGCGCGCGGGCGGATCGGGGCGGCTTATGGCTGGTCGGGCGAGACGCTGCTGACCGGCGGGGCCAGCGAGTCGCTCGCCATCGTCCTGGGGCGGGCGCAGGTCGCGCGCGTGGCGATCAGCGCGGTGGAGCATGACGCCGTCCTGCGTGCGGCGCCCGCCAGCGCGACCGTGCTGCCGGTCGTGAGCGACGGCACACTCGACCTCGACGCCCTGGGTGCGTGGCTGGCCGCGGGCGAGGGGCGGCCGCTGCTCGGCATTCAATGGTGCAACAGCGAGACAGGCGTGCGCCAGCCGATCGCCGCCATCGCCGCGCGGGTGAAGGCGGCCGGTGGGCTGCTGCTGGTCGATGCCGCGCAGCTGCCCGCGGGCCACGACCCCGATGTCAGTCTCCACGCCGACTTCGTGGCGTTGTCCGCTCACAAGCGCGGTGGTCCGCCGGGTATCGGCGCGCTGCTGGTTCGCGATCTCGCCATGCTGATGCCGACCGGTGGGCAGGAGCGCGGCTATCGCCCCGGCACCGAGAACGTGCCCGCGGCGCTGGGCTACGCCGCCGCGCTTACCGAGCCCGAGGATGTCGCGCGGCTGGTCGGCCTGCGCGCACGGCTCGACGATGCGATCCTGCGATCGGGTGGGCAGGTGGTTGCGGACGGGTCGGCGCGCCATCCGGCGATCGGCGCCTATCGCCTGCCCGGCACGGCGGCGACGGTGCAACTGATTCGCCTCGACATGGCGGGCTTCGCCGTCTCGGCGGGGAGCGCGTGTGCGAGTGGCAGCATGAAGCCCAGCCATGTGCTGGCCGCGATGGGATGGGACGAGGCGGCGGGGCGCGAAGTGATCCGCGTCAGCTTCGGCCGCTCGACGACCGAGGCGGATGTCGAGGCGTTCATCGCCGCCTGGCGCGACCTAGCCCGCGCCACCCGCCGGTTCGCGGCATGACCTATCTCGACTATCAGGCGACCACCCCGCTCGCACCCGAGGCGCTGGAGGCGATGCTGCCCTGGTTGCGCGACCAGCACGGCAATCCGCATTCGCCGCACCGCGCCGGGCGAATGGCAAAGGCGGCCGTGGAGCTGGCGCGCGAGCAGGTCGCCGCACTGCTGCCGCCGGGTGGCCGGGTGGTCTTCACCAGCGGCGCGACCGAGGCGCTGAACTGGGCGATCAAGGGTAGCCATGCCCGGACCGTCGTCGCGATGGCGACCGAACATGCGGCGGTGCTGGACACGGTGAACTCGCGTCCCGACGGTGCTCGCGCGATCCTTGGCGTCGATCATGCTGGACTGGCTGACCCAGCGCTTGTCGACATTATGCTCACGCCTCGAGCCGAGCGACAGCTTGTCGCCGCCATGCTCGTCAACAACGAAATCGGTACGATCCAGCCGATCGCCGACGTCGCCGCCGCGGCGCACGACGCGGGTGCCGTGATGCTGTGCGACGCGGTGCAGGGTTATGGCCGGGTGACGATCCCCGAAAACGTCGATCTGGTCGCCGTCTCAGCCCACAAGATCCATGGTCCCAAGGGGATCGGCGCGCTGTGGATCCGCAATGGCGTGACGCTGGAGCCGCTGCTCCATGGCGGCGACCAAGAGGGAGGGCGTTCGGGCACGCTGTCGCCGGCGCTCTGCGCGGGGTTCGGCCGCGCCGCGGCCCTGATGCGTGAACGTGCCGACGAAGACGCCGCGCATGTGGAGCGTCTCTGGCAGATCGCCGTCGCCCGGCTGAGGGACTGGTCGATCAACGGCTCGGTCGAGCAGCGCTACCACGGCAACCTCAACGTCCGCCGCGACGGTCTAGATGTCGCGCGACTGATGAGCGACTGCCGCGACATCGCCTTCTCCGCCGGTTCGGCCTGCGCAAGCGCGTCCGGCCGGTCCAGCCATGTGCTGCGCGCGATCGGGCTGAGCGAGGCGCAAGCGCGCTCCTCGATCCGGCTCGGCTGGGGGCGCTACACGACCGAGGCGGAGCTGGCCGAGGCGCTCGATCGCATCGTCGCGGCGGCGGACGCGCAGGGATGATCCGCGTGCGCTTCATCGGCGTCGATGGTGTCGCAACCGACGCCAATGGCACGGAAGGTCAGCGGCTGCTCGACCTCGCCCGCAACACCGGTCAGCCGCTGGAGGGCACCTGCAACGGCGACCTTGCCTGTGCCACATGCCATGTCATCGTCGCGGCGCAGGATGCCGGGCGCCTGCCGCCGCCGTCCGCAGAAGAGGAGGATATGCTCGACTTCGCGCCGGGCGCCACGCGGACCAGCCGACTGTCGTGCCAGATCATCCTGACCGCTGCGCTGGACGGACTGGAAGTGCGGGTGCCGTAAGCGTCCGCAAAGCTGACGTTTTCACAACCGGCGGTTCAGCCGCGATGCACGCCGGTGCGTTTACCTCCCGGTCATGCCCGCCGGTTCGTGCGGGTGCGTACAGGAGTAGGATCATGAAGATCATTGCTGCCATCGGTGCCGGACTGCTCGCCACCGCTACCTTCGCCGCCGCCCCTGCCGAGGCGCAGGGCCGCTGGGGCTATAACGACTATCATCGCGGCGACGGCTGGCGGGGCGATGGCTGGCGCGGCGACCGGCGCGACTGGCGCGGTGACCGCCGCGGCTGGCGTGGCGATCGCGGGCGGCGCTGGCACGGCGGCTACCGCGCGCGCTATCGCACCGTCTGCCGGATCGAGCGCGGCTATTATGGCCCGGTCCGCCGCTGCTTCCAGGTTCGCCGCTAAACCCTTGATCGCGCCGCCCGGCTCCGCCATAGGCGCTGCCGGGAGTCGGGCGGACGTGGTCGTCGCCAACCCGGTCAGGTCCGGAAGGAAGCAGCCGCAACGATTCCGCCACGGGTCGTCCCGGCTCCCACCGCAAACCGCTGCCGCGCCGCGGTGAGCGCGGCCGGCGGTGCGAACGCGCCGTCCGGCGTCAGGTCTCGGCCTTGCCGCGGCCCGGCTCATCCTCCGCGATGCAAGCGGCAGGCAAACCCCCTGTCATAACCCGCCCCGATCCGCCATAACGCCGCCATGCCCGCCCAGCCGCTTTCCCTTTCGGTCACCCATGGCTGACGCCCTCGATCTCGGTACCCCGCCCGCCCCGGCCGCGGAGGCCTACCGCGTCCTCGCCCGCAAGTACCGGCCCCAGACCTTCAAGGCGCTGATCGGCCAGGAGCCGATGGTCCGCACCTTGGGCAACGCGATCGCCCGCGACCGGCTGGCCCATGCCTTCCTGATGACCGGCGTCCGTGGTGTCGGAAAGACCTCGACCGCGCGCCTGATCGCCAAGGCGCTAAACTGCATCGGCCCGGACGGCAACGGCGGCCCGACCATCGAGCCCTGCGGTGTCTGCGAGCCCTGTCGCGCGATCGCCGAGGGCCGGCACATCGACGTGATCGAGATGGACGCGGCCAGCCACACCGGCGTCGACGACGTGCGCGAGATCATCGATGCGTCGCGCTACGCCGCTGTCTCCGCCCGCTTCAAGATCTACATCGTGGACGAGGTCCACATGCTCTCCAAGAACGCCTTCAACGCGCTGTTGAAGACGCTGGAGGAGCCGCCCGCCCACGTCAAATTCCTGTTCGCCACGACCGAGGTGAACAAGGTGCCGATCACCGTCCTGTCGCGGTGCCAGCGGTTCGACCTGCGCCGCATTCCCGCCGATCGGCTGGCGGCGCATTTCGCCGAGGTATGTGAGAAGGAGGGGGTGACCGCCGAGTCCGAGGCGCTGGCCCTGATCGCACGCGCCGCGGAAGGGTCTGCGCGCGACGGTCTGTCGATCCTCGACCAGGCGATCGCCCATGCCGGGCTGGATGGCGGCGGGGTGACGGCGGCGGCCGTGCGCCAGATGCTCGGCCTGTCCGATCGCGGCGCGGTGCGCGACCTGTTCGGCATGCTGCTGGCCGGCGACGCGATGGCGGCGCTCGATTCGCTGCGACGGCAGTACGACTATGGCGTCGATCCGGTCGCGGTGCTTCGCGCGTTGCTGGAGACGGTGCACGGCATCACCCTGACCAAGGTCGGGGCGGCCGAGGACCTGGCCCAGCCGGCCGAGGAGCGGGCAGCGCGCAGCGACTGGGCGGCGCGGCTGTCCTACCCCGTCCTCCACCGGCTGTGGCAGCTGGTGCTGAAGGGGCATGACGAGGTCGCGCAGGCGGCGCTGCCGATCGAGGCGGCGGAGATGGCGCTGCTCCGCATCCTTCACGCCTCGCAACTGCCCGATCCGGGCGAGCTGGCGCGGCGGCTGGCCGAGGGGACGCCGGTCGCCGCTGCGCCTGCGGCAGTCGCTACGAGTGCGCCCGCACCCGCACCGGCGCCCGTCGCCGACCTGATGCCCGCCAGTTTCGAGGCGCTCGTCGCGATGCTGGAGAGCAATCAGAAACAGGCATTGGCCGCGCGGCTGCATCACAGCGCCCGCGTCGTCCGCTACGCCGCGCCCGAACTGGTGCTGAGCGGCAGCCGACCGCTGACTACCGATCTGGTCGCCGAACTGACACAGGCGCTGAAGGCGCTGACAAAGGCGCAGTGGCGCATTACGTTCGAGGATGTCGCCGGCACGCCCTCGCTCAAGGAGCAGGACGATGCGTCGGCAGAGGCGCGGCGGCAGGAGGCGTGGAACTCGCCCCTGGTCCGCGCCGCCCGTGATGCCTTTCCCGAGGCCGAACTGGTCGAATGGCCAGGCAAGAGGAGCAACGCATGAACAATATCGACGAGATCCTGGCGATGGCCCAGAACGTCCAGAACGAGCTGCAGAAGGCGCAGGCCAATCTCGACACGATCGAGGTCGAGGGCGTGTCCGGCGGTGGCCTCGTCAAGGTCAAGGCATCGGCGAAGGGTCGGATCATCGGCATCGCCATCGACGATTCGCTGCTGCAGGTGTCCGAGAAGCAGATGCTGGAGGATCTGCTCGCCGCCGCCTTCAACGACGCACGGACACGCGCCGACGCGGTGTCGGGCACCGAGATGTCGAAGATGACGAGCGGCCTGCCGCTGCCGCCCGGCTTCAAGCTGCCGTTCTGACCCCTACCGTTTCGGGCCAGGAACAAATTTCCCGGCATCGGCGTTGCGCCGTTTATACAGGAGAGGGAGTATCGCCATGGTCGAAGAACGTGTGACCACCACGGACGGCCATCCGCAGACCACAATCATCGAGCGCCGCGGCGGTAGCGGCGGTGTGCTGATCGCGATCGTGTTGCTGATCGCGGTCGTCATCGGCGGCCTCTATCTGTTCGGCCGTCAGGGCGCGCAGAACCAGAAGGACGCCGCGATCACCTCCGCTGCCAAGAGCGTCGGCGGGGCCGCCGACAAGGTCGGCGACGCGGTCGGCGGGAACGGCAAGTAGGCGTGATGTAGCGTAGGCGTTTGGCCGGCCCGTGTCGCAATGCGACCGGGCCGGTCGCTATCGCTCGGCGGGGACGACGGGCCGGCCGCCCGGCGTCGCCGACAGATCGATGACGCACATGGTGGTGCGCCCGGCGTGCGGCCCGCACCAGATCCCGGCATAGCGGTAGAAGCCGGTCATCAGCAGCTTGCGATGCCCGCGCCCGACGACGCCGTCGTCGACCATCCACTGCCGCACCACCGCCTCCGGGCTGCGCATGCCGTAGCTGATCGCCTCGACGACGTAGATGTCCCCGCCGCGGCTGCGCACCCGCGCGCCGGGCGACGAGCCGGCGCTGCTGACATGACCGATGCTGCCCGCCCGCCCCTGTGCCTCGGCATGGTCGCGGGCGGCCGCGGTCAGGATCGGATCGCTCTCCAGCGCCGGCAGTGGTCGGGCCGCGGCGAGCACCCGCGCCGCTTCCTCGACCGCGCGTGTGCCTTCGTAGGTGGCATGCTCGGTGCCGTCGCGCTCGACATAGGCGTTGTTCTGATACCCATCCGCCGCGCGGCGCAGGAAATCGGCATAGCCGCCGGGGTTCTGCCGCACCGCATTGAGCACGGAGAGCACCGCAGCCTCGTCGAGCGCGCGCCCACCGCCCGCCAGCGCGGGTGCGGCGAGCAGGGTCAGCGCCAGCCCCGGCCTCAGCGCAGGCACGAGTCCAGCCCCGCCCGCCGGACCACGCCGACATAGCGGCTGAGCACATTGCCGTGCCGCCGCACGAAGCCGCGTGGATCGATCGCGGCGCGCTTCTTGGGCAGCGGCAGCACCGCCGCGATCCGTGCCGCCTCGGTCGGCGAGAGCCTGGACGCGTCATGCCCGAAATAGCGCATCGCCCCGGCATTGGCGCCGTAGGTGCCGATCCCCGTTTCGGCGATATTCAGATAGACCTCCATGATCCGCCGCTTGCCCCACAGCGCCTCGATCAGGACGGTGAAATACGCTTCGAACGCCTTGCGCAGATAGCCGCCGCCCTGGAACAGGAAGGCGTTCTTCGCGGTCTGCTGGCTGATCGTCGATCCGCCGCGGATGCGGCCGCCCTGCGCGTTGCGCCACGCCGCACTGGCGATCGCGCCCATGTCGAAGCCCGAATGGCTGCAGAAATGCGAGTCCTCGCCGGCGATCGCGGCGCGGGCCATGTCGGGGTCCATCGCCGACAGGGGCATCCAGTCCTTGGTCACGCTGCGCCCGCCGATCACATCGCCCAGCATGGTGAAGGTGAAGGGCGGCGGCACGAACCGGTAGATGCCGACCCACAGCACCGAGATGCCGACGAACACCAGGAGGGCCTTGAACAGCCAGCGAAGCATGAACATCGCCGCCGTTCCTACAGGCTGGACCGGCGGAGCGCCAGAACCGCGCGCGCGGCGGCGAGACCGGTCTCGTAGGCGCCGTGGGCGGTGGAGAAGTCGTGGTGGTGGCACGCCTCGCCCGCGAAGAAGACGCGGTCGTCGACGGGCTCGGCCAGCACCCGGCGCTGCCCGGCCTGACCGACAGCCGCGTGGCTGTAGCTGCCGCCGATCCACGCCTGCTGCCGCCAGCGCGTGACGGCGAGCGGATTCAGGCGTCGACGCCAGTCGCTGCCGAGCAGCGCGACCAGCTCGTCGATCGCGAAGGCAGCGGCGTCGGCGCCCTCCAGCGCCTCGGCACAGCTGCCGCCGAAGAAGCTCTCGATCACCGGTCGGCCGAACGGTGACAGCCGGTGGCTGGCGGTGCAGGCGCTGCGTGGGTTGCCGGTCAGATGCGCGTTTCCCGGCCAGATCGGGCGGTCGACCGACAGGAAGACCTTGTCTGCCAGCCCGAGCGGCAGCGCGGTGGCGGCGGCGTGTTTGGTAGCCAGGGCGGGCGTGAAGCGGAGCGCCTCCGAAGCGAGCACGGTCGTCGGCACGCAGATTATCACCCGCTCCGCCGCGATCGTGCCCGCCGGGGTATCCAGTATCAGCGTGCGGCCGCGATGGTCGATCCGGGTGACGGGCGTCGACAGGCGCACGGTCAGTCCGGCCGCATGCTCGACGATCAGCGACCCGTAACCGGACGGCAGCGCCCAATTGTCGTCGGTGGCCGCATCCTCGTAAGCCGCCCAGTCGTGCAGCGACACCGCCGACAGCGGCGCACCGTTGGCGAAGCCGGAAATGGCGTCGATCTGCGGCCGCGCGGGATCGTCCTCGGCGATGAAGTCCGACAATGGGCGATCCGGACCAGCGAGCGCGGCGTGCGCCGCCTGCTCCCACCGGGTCCACGCCTTGCCGAAGGCACGCTGATCCGCCGGCGGATAGCCCAGGTCGCGCCATTGGACGCCCCAGTTCGGCGACGATCGATCGATCGTCAGACCTCGCGATTCCGCGATTTGCGTCCACGGATTGCGGCGCGCGGAGTGGAGCCAGCCGCAGCCCAGATCGACCGTTCCCGCGGCAACCCCGAGCGTTATGGAGTGTGCCCGCCCGCCGAGCCGGTCGCTCGCCTCGACGAGGAGCACGTCCTCGCCCGCATCGTGCAGGTGCCGGGCCGCGGCGATGCCGGCCGCGCCGCCGCCGATCACGACGGTGGCGGGCATGCGCTCAGGCCGCGGTCAGCAGCCGCTTGTCACCGGCCAGGCGCATCATCGCCTTTTGCAGCTTCTCGAACGCGCGCACCTCGATCTGGCGGACACGCTCGCGGCTGACACCATAGACCTGGCTCAGTTCCTCGAGCGTCTTGGGATCGTCGGTCAGGCGCCGCTCGGTCAGGATGTGCTTCTCGCGATCGTTCAGGTCGTCCATCGCTGATACCAGCATATCGTGGCGGACGTCCGCCTCCTGCTGGTCGGCGACGATCGTATCCTGCAACGGCGCATCGTCGGCCAGCCAGTCCTGCCACTGACCCTCGCCATCCTCGCGCATCGGCACGTTCAGGCTGGTGTCGCCACCCATCGCCATGCGGCGGTTCATCGAGACGACGTCGTTCTCGGTTACGCCCAGATCGGTCGCGATCTTGGTCACGTCCTCGGGGCGAAGGTCGCCGTCCTCGAACGCGTCGAGCTTGGACTTCATCCGGCGCAGGTTGAAGAACAGCTTCTTCTGCGCCGCGGTCGTGCCCATCTTCACCAGGCTCCACGACCGCAGGATATATTCCTGGATCGAGGCGCGGATCCACCACATCGCATAGGTGGCGAGGCGGAAGCCGCGATCGGGCTCGAACTTCTTCACGCCCTGCATCAGCCCGATATTGCCCTCGGAAATCAGCTCCGACGTGGGCAGGCCGTAGCCGCGATATCCCATCGCGATCTTGGCGACGAGGCGCAGGTGGCTGGTGACCAGCTGCGCCGCCGCCTCGGTATCGCCATGCTCCTGGAAACGCTTGGCGAGCATATATTCCTGCTCGGGCTGAAGCAGCGGAAACTTGCGGATTTCCGACAGATAGCGGTTGAGGCTCTGCTCCCCGCCCAGGGCAGGGATCGTCGCCGGGACGTTGCTGCCTTTTGCCATGATCGATCCCTTTCCAGTCGGTAGCGTGCCATTCCGCAGTGCAGCGGCGGACGCGTCCGTGTTTCTATACGTGAAGCGTGGTGAACAGTTCCTGCATATCTGCAGGCATGATGCTTTCGAACGCCAGAGCATCATGGGTTATCGGATGGATGAACCCCAGTCGCGCGGCGTGCAAGGCCTGTCGGCGGAACCCCAGCGTTTCCAGCGTGCCGCGCACCCGGCCCGCCGACTTGCCATAGACCGGATCGCCGAGCAGCGCGTGGCCGATCGAGGCCATGTGTACCCGGACCTGATGCGTGCGCCCCGTCTCCAGCCGGCATTCGACCAGCGCTGCGCCGTCGAGCCGCTGTAGCATGTGCCAGTAGGTGACGGCGCGCTTGCCGCCCGGCACGATTGCCATCTTCTTGCGGTTGTGCGGGCTGCGCGCGAGCGGTGCGTCGACGCTGCCGCTGGCTGTGCGCGGCACGCCGCCGACGATGGCGCGGTAGCGGCGATCGATGCTGTGATCGGCGAATTGCTTCGCCAGGCCGACATGGGTCCGATCGGTCTTGGCGGCGAGCATCAGGCCCGATGTGTCCTTGTCGATGCGATGGACGATACCCGGCCGCGCGACGCCGCCGATCCCCGACAGCGAGCCGCCGCAATGGTGGAGCAGCGCATTGACCAGCGTGCCGTCGAGATTGCCGGCCGCCGGATGGACGACCAGCCCCGCCGGCTTGTCGACGACGATCAGATGCTCGTCCTCGTAAGCGACGACCAGCGGGATGTCCTGGGCCGCATTATGGGCCGGCTCCGGATCGGGAACGGCGACGGCAAAAGTCTCGCCAACGGTGACCTTTCGCGCCGGATCGCGGGTCAGGATGCCGTCCTGCTCGACGCGACCGCCCGCGATCAGCACCTTCAGCCGCTCTCGCGACAGCGTCGGCACCGCGTCCGCCAGCGCCCGGTCGAGCCGCCAGCCATCCGCTGTCGGCGCAATCCTTGCCTGGATAATGGAGACCCCCCGGTCCATGGTGAAGAGATGGTGGCGACGGTGACGATGTCAAGCGGACTGGTCGCACGGATCCTGGCTGCGGCGGCGGCCGATCCGATGCGGGAGGTCTGCGGATTGCTGACCGGCGCGCCGGATAGGGTTTCCGGCATACAGCCTTGTGCGAACGTAGCAGCCGACCCGGCGACGCGGTTCGAGATCGACCCGGCCGCTCTGCTCACCGCGCATCGGCGGGCAAGGCTGGGCGGCCCGGCGATCATCGGCTGCTATCACTCTCACCCGACCGGCCGGGCGGAGCCGTCGCCGCGCGACGCGGCTGACGCGGCGCCTGATGGATCGCTGTGGCTGATCGTCGCGGACGGGCGGATCGGCGCATGGCGGGCGGTGTCGGGCGGCGCACGACATGGCCGGTTCGACCCGGTAACGTTGCGCTGCGACGCGGGAGAGGCCAGTACGGGGTTGAAGAACGAGGAAAACCGATGACCATCAGCCCGGTCGATTTCGCCAGCCTGCTCTGCTCGCGCCTCTGCCACGACCTGCTCTCGCCGGTCGGAGCGCTCAACAACGGCCTGGAGTTGCTGGCCGACGAGACGGACCCGGACATGCGCCAGCGCTGCATGGACCTGCTGGCCGAGAGTGCGCGGACCTCTGCCAACAAGCTGAAGTTCTTTCGGCTCGCGTTCGGGGCGGCCGGCAGCTTCGGCGAGATGGTCGATCCGTCGGAGGCGCGGGCGGCGATCGAGGGGCTGCTGTCCGACGCCCGCCGCACGACGCTCGGCTGGCTGGTGGAGGCGCCGGCGCTGCCCAAGACGGCGGTCAAGGCGCTGCTGAACCTGTCGCTGATCGCCAACGAGGCGCTGGTGCGCGGCGGTACGCTGGATGTCGGCGCAGAGCTGGGCGGCGAGCAGCTGGAGATCGTGGTGCGGATCGCGGGACCGCGCATCACGCTCGACCCGTCTCTTCGCAAGATGCTGGTCGAGGGGCCGGGCACGGAGCCGGTCGGCTCGCGCTCGGCGGCGGCGTTCCTGGTTCACGCCCTGGTCGCCGAGGCGAATGGCGAGGTGATGGTGTCCGATGCGGCGGACGGCGTGATGATCTTCGGCGCGGTGCTGCGTCCGACCGGAGGTTTTGCGCAGGCGATTCCGGCGGTTGCGGGGTAAAGTCGACCTTAACCCTTGGCGCGGCAAGAACGGCTTCATGGGCGAAGGGAACGCCCCGGAGGCCCATGGACGACCTGCTGCAGGAATTCATCGCGGAAACCCGGGAGACGCTGGACGCGTTGTCGGGAGAGATCGTGCTGTGGGAGGCTACTCCCGGCGATCGCGCGCGACTGGACGCCATCTTCCGCTTCGTCCACACCGTTAAGGGCAGCTGCGGCTTTCTGGAACTGCCGCGACTTGGGCGCCTGGCCCACGCGGCGGAGGATGTGCTGTCGGCGGTGCGCGACGGGCGGCGTCCCGCCGATACCGCGCTGGTCAGCGCCGTGCTCGCCATCGTCGATCGCATCGGCGAACTGACCGAGGCGATCGCCGGCGGGCATGCACTGGACGACGTTACCGAAGACCTGCTGATCGCGGCACTTGCCGAGGATGCGGCACCGCCGACCGTGCTCGCTGCCTCGACCGCGCCCACCGCGCGGGTGGCGAGCAGCAGCGTGCGGCTGGCGGTGGACCTGCTCGACCGGATGATGATCGGCATGTCCGAGATGGTACTGGCCCGCAACGAGCTGGCCCGCCGCCTGCGCGAGCACGCGCTCGATGCGCGGGTCGAAGGCGCACTGGAGCGGCTGTCCCTGACCGTCGGCGAGATGCGCGACACGGTCACGCGTACCCGCATGCAGCGGATCAGCGCATTGTTCTCCGCGCTGCCGCGCATGGTCCGCGACACCGCCAATTCGCTCGGCAAGGCCGTCATCCTTGATGTCGAGGGAGCGGATGTCGAGCTGGACCGCGAGCTGGTCGAGCTGCTGCGAGACCCCCTGGTCCATATCATCCGCAACGCCGTCGACCACGGCATCGAAACGCCGGCGGAGCGTCGTGCGGCGGGCAAGCGCGTGGCCGGGCAGCTGATCGTGTCGGCGCGCCAGACCGGCAACCAGATCGTCCTGGGGATCAGCGACGACGGCCGCGGCATCGACGAGTCGCGGCTGGTCGCCAAGGCGGCGGCATCGGGGCTGCGTACCGACCGGCAGCTGGCGATGATGACCGACGCCGAGCGGCTGGAGCTGATCTTCGAGCCGGGGCTGTCGAGCCGCGACGTCGTCACCAGCATATCCGGCCGCGGGGTCGGCATGGACGTGGTCCGCGCCAATATTGAGCGGATCGGCGGGCGGGTGGCGCTGCGCAATCGGCCCGGATGCGGGCTGACGATCGAGCTGCAGGTGCCCCTGACGCTGTCGATCATCCCGACCATCATCGTCGCGATCGGCGGTGAGAAATTCGCCTTGCCGCGCCAGTCGATCGAGGAGATCGTCGCGCTTCGCGGGGCGGCGGTGCGGCTCGACATGCTGGGCGGCACGACCGTCGCAACCGTGCGCGGACGGCGACTGCCGATGGTGGAGCTCGGCTCACTCCTCAACATTCCCGACGCAAAGGTCACCGCACTCGCGATCGTCGCCACCCGCGACGGGCAATATGCGCTCGGGATCGACGAAGTTCTGGATACCGAGGAGCTGGTCGTCAAACCAGTCTCACCCGCGATCATGGCGACGGGCCTCTATGCAGGGCAGACGCTGCCCGACAGCGGCGATCCCCTGCTACTGCTGGATGGTACCGGCATCGCCGCGGCGGCGGGCCTGCATTTCACGCCCGCCAGCGAGGACCGGACCGAAGCACCCGTCGAGGAGGCGCGCGGGATTGCCGCGCTGCTGTTCGACGATCTGGACGGCATGCGCCGTGCCCTGCCTCTGATCGCGGTCGACCGGGTCGAGACGGTGCCGCGCGCCGCCATCCGCCGCACCGGCGGGCGGCTGCATCTCTCGCTGGATACGGGAGTGATCCCGGTCTTCGCCAACGGCGACCTGCCGGACACGAACCAGGTCGCGGTGGTCCGCCTGACCGATGGCGCCAGCGAATATGGCTATCTGATCGGCGACGCGCAGGAGATCGTCAGCCTGCCGGCCCAAGCCGCACCGGCGGCCGGACGGGCAGGGGTCGCCGCGGTGTTGATGATCGCGGGCGAGCAGGTCGAACTCGTCGACGTCCACGCCCTGTTCGCTGGTGAACTGGCACCGCCGGCCGATCGGCCGCTCTGCCTGTTGCGCTGCGACGGTTCGGGCTGGATGGATACCTTCCTTCGCCCAGTGCTTGAAGCATCGGGCTATCGCTGCACTAGCCAGATGAGAGACGACGACATCGCCGATGTCACGCTGGCAATGGCCGATGCCGCTCCGCAGCGCGACGTCGCGGCCGGCTCTCCGGTCGTCTATCTCAGCCGTCAGCCTGTGGCCGGCGCCGACGCCATCTATCGCTACGACCGTGCCGCGCTGATCGCCGCGGTCGCCGCCAGTGCCGGGAGCAGGCGCGCATGACCGAATTGTTCCTGATCGTCCAGATCGCCGCACGCTGGGTCGCGGTACCCGCGACCGAGGTCGAGTCCGCCGTCGATATCGGCGCCATCGTCGCCGTGCCGCATGCACCGTCGACGATCCGTGGCCTCGCCGCGCTGCGCAGCCGGGTGGTGACCGTCATCGACACCTGCACCGCATTGGGGCTGCCGCCGTGCACCGAGGCGAAGCGAGCCGTGATCGCGCAGGTGCAGGGTCACCATTACGCGCTGCTCGTCGACGCGCTGGACGATGTCTTCGCGCTCGAACGACTGCCGCTGTCGTCGGGGTTGCCGCTCGATGGGCAATGGGCAGCCTGCGCGTCGGGCATGGTCGATCGCGACGGCGAGCCGCTCCTGATCTTGGACCTGTCGCGCCTGGTGCCGGGTGCCGTGGCAATCGCCGCCTGATCGAGCACCGCGGTTAAGCATACGCTTACTCCTCCATGACAGAGGGGAGGCGACGTTAAGGAAGGCAGTTCGATGAAGACGTGTCTGGTGGTCGACGACTCGAAGGTGATCCGGAAGGTCGCCCGCCACATCCTGGAAACGCTGGACTTCGAGGTCCGCGAGGCATGCGACGGCCGCGAGGCGCTCGACTCCTGCCTCGCCGCGGCGCCCGACGTCATCCTGCTCGACTGGAATATGCCCGTCATGAGCGGGATGGATTTCCTGCTCGCGCTGAAGGAATCGGAGGTCGCGTCAAAGCCCAAGGTCGTGTTCTGCACCACCGAGAGCGGCATGGCCTATATCCGCGCCGCGATCGAGGCTGGGGCGGACGAGTACGTGATGAAGCCGTTCGATCGGGACACGCTGGAGAGCAAGCTCCAGATTGTGGGAATGGCCTGATCTTCCACGGTATTCCAGGCATTTACCCATGCTTGCCCGCTCATTCGCCATCGATGCGAGCGCGCCGCGCGTCCTGATCGTCGACGATTCGGTTGTCGCGCGGACGGTGATCGCCCGTGTGGTCGAGTCATGTGGTCGCTTCGCCATCGCCGGGGTCGTGGGAACGGCACAGGCCGCGCTGGACTTCGTCGCGGACGAGCGGGTCGACCTGATCCTGCTCGACATCGCGATGCCCGGGATGGATGGGCTGACCGCCTTGCCGGACCTGCTGGCCATCGGCCACGGCGCACGCATCATCATCGTCTCGACCTCGGCGGTGCGCGGTGCCAGCGAAACGGTGCGGGCGCTGGCGCTCGGCGCCGCCGATACGGTCGAGAAGCCGGCGGCCGCCCATATGTCGGGCGAGTTCGCGCGGGCGCTGATCGGCAGCATGGACCGGCTCGTGGCCGGTCGGCTCCCCGAGCCGCTCGCGCCCGTCTTGCGGCCGGTGATCCGCCAGCCGGTAGACGCCGGCGCGTTCGACGTCGTGCTGATCGGCGCATCGACCGGCGGCATCCACGCCCTGAGCATCGTGTTGCGCGACCTGCCGGTGACGCTGAGCCAGCCGATCGTCATCACCCAGCATCTGCCGGCCGCGTTCATGCCCTATTTCACGGCCCAGCTGGCGACGATCACCGGACGCCCCTGCACGATCGCGACTGACTGCATGCGATTGAAGCCACGCCATATCCTCGTCGCTCCTGGCGACGCGCATATCCGCTGCGTATCGACGGGGGAGGGTGCCGGTGCGGTGCGCCTGACTCGCGAGCGGGCGCCGACCGGTTGCCTGCCCGCCGTCGACCCGATGTTCGCGTCTGCCGCCGAGGCATTCGGCGCACGCACGCTGGCGATCGTGTTGAGCGGCATGGGCAAGGACGGAGCGGAGGGTGCGCGCCTGATCCACGAGGCGGGGGGATGCGTGGTCGTGCAGGATGAGCAGAGTTCGGTCGTCTGGGGCATGCCGGGCGCAGTCGTCGGAATGGGACTGGCCGATGCGGTCATGCCGCCCGAGGGAATTGCCCGCTTGCTTATGACCGGACGCCGCGCATGACCGTGACGGTCGCCATACCCGCCGTATCAACCCGTGCGATGACGGTCCTGTCGGCGCTCCTGGAGGCGCGGACGGGGCAGCAGCTCGCCAGCTATCGGTCGTGGCGGCTCGACATGGCGCTGAAGCCGCTGCTGCGCGAGCGCGAGATCGACACGCTCGACCAGCTCGTCGCGCTGCTGCTCGACGGGCGCGACGCGACGATCGGCGACCGCATCGTCGAGGCGCTGGTGAATGGCGAAAGCTCCTTCTTCCGCGACCAGCCGGTCTTCGGCCTGATCGGCAAGGCGCTGGTCGCCCGTGCCGAGGCATCGGGGCAACATGGACAGCGGCTGCGGATCTGGTGCGCCGGCTGCGCCACCGGGCAGGAGCCCTTGTCGCTGGCGATGCTGTTCGCCGACCTGGCCGAGAGCAGCGGGATCGCCATGCCCGAGATCGTCGCGACCGACGTGTCGGAGGGCGCACTCGCCCGTGCCCGCAGCGGCCGCTACACCCAGTTCGAGATCCAGCGGGGGCTGCCGATCCGTACCGCGATGCGCTGGTTTAACGGCGACCGGGGCGACTGGGTCGCCAAGCCGGAGCTGGTGCGAATGATCCAGTTCCGCCGGCAGAACCTGGTGAGTGAGGCGCCCCCGCCCGGCCGGTTCGATGCGGTGCTGTGTCGCAACGTCCTTCTCTATCTGGCGCCGGCCATCAAGGCGCGCGTGTTCCTGAGCGTCGCCGACGCGCTGGCACCGGGCGGGGTGCTGGTGCTGGGGGCGGGAGAGACGGTGATCGGCCAGACCGGTCTGTTCGAGCCGAGCCGCGCCTATCGCGGCCTCTATCAGCGCGTCGCTGCCGGCATGACCCGCAACGCGGCGTGACGCTGCCGTCATGACTTGCGACGGCGCGCGACATCGGCCAACGACCACGGCGCCATGACCCTCATCGAGACCCCGTCGCCCAACTGGGACGCGCGAACGCTGCCGATCTCGATGATCGTCCTTCATTACACCGGCATGCCGACCGCCGGAGACGCGATCGGCCGATTATGCGATCCCGACGCCAAGGTGTCGTGCCATTATGTCGTCGACGAAGATGGCAGCACGCACCGGCTGGTCGCCGAGGAGCATCGCGCCTGGCACGCGGGCCGATCGCACTGGCGCGACATCGACGACGTCAACTCGGCGAGCATCGGTGTCGAGATCGTCAATCCTGGCCATGACTGGGGCTATCGCGCCTTTCCCGACGCGCAGATGGCGGCGGTGATCCGGCTGGTCGCGATGGTCAAGGACCGGTACGAGATCACCCGCGGCAACGTCGTCGGCCATTCCGACGTCGCGCCGGCGCGCAAGCGCGATCCCGGCGAACTGTTCCCCTGGCACAGCCTGGCGCGGCTGCGCCTTGCCCTGCCGCGCCCGACCAAGAACCTGATGGACCCGCAATGGACCGAGGCGGGCTTCTGCCTCGCGCTGGAGCGGTTCGGCTATGACGTCACAGACCGCATGGCGGCGATCATGGCATTCCAGCGCCGCTTCCGCCCCGAGTTGATCGATGGCGAGATCGATGCCGAGTGCCGCATGATCCTACTCGCATTGCTGCTTCCCAAACCGCAGGGTGACGACTAGGGCGGCCGGGCCAGAGGATCGGGCGACCGCGGCCCCCGCGTGAGTGGGGGGCGAGGAAAGTCCGGGCTCCATGGAACGACGGTGCCGGGTAACGCCCGGCGGGGGCGACCCCAGGGACAGTGCCACAGAGAGCAGACGGCGACGGCTTCGGCCCCGCCATGGTGAAAGGGTGCGGTAAGAGCGCACCGCGCGACCGGTAACGGAAGCGGCATGGTAAACCCCACCGGGAGCAAGATCGAATAGGGGTGGCACGGGGCTTACGTCCCAGGGCGCGTTCCCGCCCGCTACCCGGGTTGATTGCTGCAGGCGGCGCGCAAGCGTCGTCGTAGAGGAATGGTCGCCCATTTCCGCGATAAAGCGGAAAGGACAGAACCCGGCTTACAGATCCTCTGGCCTTTTCCTGCCCGCCATCGCACCCTGGCCGCGGACTAGGGTGAGCGGAGGGAAGATGATGGCGGGTGTCGTGTGGTGGTCCGTCGCGGCGGCTGCGGCCGTGGCGACACAGGCGCCCGAGCGCACGGTTCAGCAGGACTTCGATGCCGCCACCGCGCTCGACGCGGCGCCGGATGCCGGACCTGCGCTCGCCGCGTGGGAAGCGCTTGGCAAACGCGTGCGGCCGGGATCGCGCAGTGCCGCCATCGTGCTGGTGCGCAAGGGCGACGCGCTGTTCCGGCTGGGGCGGATGGAAGAGGCGTCGGCAGCACTGCAGGCGGGCCTCGCCGCGCTGCCCGCAAGCGATGCCACGTTGCGGCAGGATCGCAGCCGCGCCGCCCTGCTGCTGGGTGCGCTGTCGCGTGAGACGCTGGACTATGCCGGTGCCGCACGCCGGTTCACCGAGGCCGAGGCGCTGGCCGACGAACCGGGGGACAAGCTGTCGGTGCTGGTGTCGCTGGCGCAGGTCCAGACCTTCGTCGATCCGGCGGCGGCGGGGCGGACGCTCGCGCGGATCGACACGCTGGCCGCGCCGATGAAGCTGAACGCCAGCGACAAGGCGATCATCGCCCGGCGCCACGCGACGCTGATGCTCAACACCGGCGATATCGGCGGTGCGAAGACGCAGGCGAGCTATGCGGTCAACGCGCTGGGCGGGCTGACCGATCGCACCAAGCTGGACGACGTCCCTGCGCGGGCGGACGCCGCACTCGCCTATCTGCTCGCCGGCGACCGGGACAAGGCCCGCGAGTATATGGCGATGACGGGGGCGGGGCGGCTATCGAAGGGTGAATTCAACCCGGCCGCCGAGATGCAGCCGCCGGACTGCGGTGGCGAGGCGGGGCTGAAGCCGGCGGACGTCGCCGTGGTCGAGTTCACCATCGGTGCCGATGGCCGGGTGACCGGCGTGCAGCCGATCTACGCGGCAGGCGGCGGCGGCGTCGCGCTCGAGTTCGCACGCGCGGTGCGACGCTGGTCCTGGCCGGTGAAGGACGTCGCGGCGATCCCGCCCTTCTTCCGCTATGGCGTGCGGGTCGAGATGCGCTGTTCGACCGCGTTCGCGCGGCCGTCGATCGCGGACAGCATGGATGCCCGGCTGGAACAATGGCTGGTCGATCAGGGCGTGCCGGCCCCGCCGGTCGCGGAGGACGGCGATGCCGCGGCGGTGGAGGGGCAGCGCAAGGCGCTCGCCGCGGCGGCGACGCACTCTCCCGATTCGCTGGAAACGCTGGGTGCCGCCTACCGGCTGGCGAGCAACCGCGTGGTCCCGCGCGAGGAGAGCGCCGCGCTCTACGCGCGTGCCGCGGCGATCGCGGTGAAGAAGGATGCGCCACCGCTCGCCCGGCTGGCCTTGGACCTGCCCAGCCGGACGCGGGCGCTGGTCGACGAGTGGCGGGACGGCGCCTTCGCGCGGGTCGCAACGCCGCTGTCGCGCGAGCCGGGCTATGCCGCCGATCCGCAGGCCCAGGCGGCGATCGCGCTGATGACCGCCGATCAGCTGCACGGCAAGCGCGACGACGCGGCACTCGCGCTGCTGCGCCCGGTCGGCGCGGACGCGCGCCTGGCCGCGAGCGACCCGTTCCGCGTCGGCGCGCTGATCCGCATCGCCTCGATCGAGCAGCGGCGCGGCGCGGCGGACGCGGCGCGCACCACCTTCGCCGCGACGGGCCTGGCCGCCGACCAGTGCGCGATCCTGGACGCGCCGCCCAAGATGACCAGCATGCCGGGTTCGGAAGCATTTCCGATGGAGGCGATGCGCTGGGGGTTCGAGGGCTGGACCATGCTCCAGTACGACATCACCGCCAGCGGGCGGACCGGCAATGCCCGCACGCTGCTGAGTTATCCGCCCTTCATCTTCTCCCAGGCAGGAACCGATTTCGCCGGCAGGGCGCGTTTCGCCAAGACCTTCCGTCCCGACGGGCAGCTGGGATGCGGCGGCACGATCAGCCGCATCGTCTTCAAGATGCCGGGCTGAGCGGCGGGCGGGGGAGAGCCGTCCCCCGCCGGGCGATCACACCAGCACCGGCTCCGGCCGGCCGACCTCGTCCAGGCGGGTATGCCGGTCGATTTCCATCAGCGGCTTCAGCAGGCCGTCGCGAATGTCGTAGACCCAGCCGTGCAGCGTCAGGTCTCGGCCCGCGGCGAATGCGGTTCGCACCGTCTCGGTATGGGCGAGGTTGATGAGCTGGTCGCGGACGTTCATCTCGACCAGCCGGTCCACCTTCTGCGCGTCGTCGAGGGGGGCCAACTCGTCGGCATGGGCGTGCTTCACCGCGCGCGCCGCTTCCAGCCAGGTGTCGACCGGACCGGTGACGCCGCCCGCCAGCGCCGCCTTGATCCCGCCGCAGCCGTGATGGCCGCAGATGACGATGTTCGGCACCTCCAGCACGTCGACCGCATATTGCAGCACCGACAGCAGGTTCAGGTCGTCGGCATGGACCAGATTGGCGATGTTGCGGTGGATGAACATCAGGCCGGGCAGCGACTGCGTCTTCTGCTCGGGGCTGACGCGGCTGTCGGAGCAGCCGATCCACAGGAACTGCGGCCGCTGCCCCGCCACCTGGCGGCTGAAGAAGTCGGCATTCTCGTCGGTCAGCTCCGCCGCCCAGGCCCGGTTGGCGAGCAGGAGTTGCTTGTGCTGTCTCATGTGTAGCGGACCTCGGTCAGGGGGGCGTCGATCATCGGCGCCGTCTTCTGCGCGATGTCGCCGCGGATGATGACGTTGATGTCGCGATACTGCGCGTTCTTGATGAAGGCGTTGATGATGTCGACATTGTCCAGGTCGACATAGTTGGTCGAGGTCAGGTCGATCATCAGGTTGGCACCGTCCGGCACCAGACCCAGATCCTTCTGCAGCTCGTATTTGTGGATGAAGTACAGGTTACGCCGGGCGCGGACCAGCCAGTCGTTGCCATCGTGCGCGACGGTGATCGCGGTGCGGAAGTTGCGAGCGACCACGAAGACGAAGCCAACCGCCATGCCGATCATGATCCCCTCCAGCAGGTCGGTGAACAGGATGGCGACGACCGTGACCACCAGCGGCACGAACTGGGTCCAGCCCTGCTTGAAGCGCTCGGCGAACAGCTTGGGCTTGGTCAGCTTGTAGCCGGTGGCGATCAGTACCGCGGCCAGCGCCGACAGCGGGATCAGGTTCAGCACCGCCGGGATCAGCGCCACCGACAGGAGCAGCCAGGTGCCGTGGAGGAGGGTCGAGAGCTTGCTCTCCGCGCCCGCATCGACGTTGGCCGACGAGCGGACGATCACCGACGTCACCGGCAGGCCGCCGACCAGGCCGGAGACGATATTGCCGCCGCCCTGCGCCATCAGCTCCCAGTTCTTGTCGGTGGTGCGGCGCTGCGGATCGATCTCGTCGATCGCCTTGACGCTGAGCAGCGATTCCAGGCTGGCGACGATCGCCAGTGTCACGGCGGTGGTCCAGACCGCGCCCATGCCGATCGCCGAGAAGTCGGGCAGCGAGAACAGGTTGACGAACTCGGACGGGCTGCGCGCGATCGGCACCTGGACCAGATGACGGTCGAGCAGCTTCCACTCGGGCTTCAGCAGGCCAAGCAGCAGATTGCCGCCCACGCCGATGATGACCACGACGAGCGGGCCGGGCACGAAGCGCAGCGGCCCCTGCTTGGGACGGGCGCCGTCCCACCAGAACAGAAAGGCGAGGCTGACGCCGGCGATCAGGATCGCGCCGGGGGTGACCGACCCGGTGATGCTGTTCCACAGGCGTGAGAAGGTGTTGACGCCGTCGCCGGTGGTGAACTCGAAGATGCCCTCCGCCTCTGAATCATAGCCGACCGCGTGGGGCACCTGCTTCAGGATCAGGATCAGCCCGATCGCGGCAAGCATCCCGGTGATGACCGAGGACGGCACGAACTCGGCCAGGATACCGGCCCTGGTCAAGGAAAAGGCGAGCTGCATGACGCCGGCCAGCATCACCGCCAGGGTAAAGACCTGGAAGCTCGGCAGGCTCTCGATCGCGGCCAGCACGATCACGGTCAGCCCGGCGGCGGGGCCGCTGACCGAAAGCGGCGACTTCGACAGGCCGCCGACGACCAACCCGCCACAGACGCCGGCGATGATCCCGGCGAACAGCGGCGCCCCCGATGCGAGCGCAACGCCCAGGCACAACGGCAACGCGACCAGGAACACCACGATCGACGAGGGAATGTCGGACCTAGCGGTGGCGAGTAGGGATCTGGGAGCGGTCACCGGGGTTCCTCTGGCTTCACAGCGGCTCACTAGTCCCGGATCGGACGTGAACGCAACATGACACATTCGTCATGTCGCATGATCTATCCTGCGGCTTTCGCAGGTGCAACGGAGAACCATGGTGGTCAGTGACGGTTGCACCGGCGGCGGACCGGCCTATGTCGCCACGATGGCGTACCGCCCGACACGATCGAACGACTGGGGTTTCCCTCGCTGGCGCGGCTATGGCAGCGGCCGTGAGGCGAGGCCGGTGCGGCTGTGCGACCGTGACGGCTGCGAGGAGCCGGGCGACTGTCCCGCACCGAAATCGCCCAACAACCCGGACCGCTGGTATTTCTGCCGCGAGCACGCCGCGGAGTATAATCGCGGCTGGGACTATTTTCAGGGCCTGTCCGCCGAGGAAGCCGCCGCGCGCGAGGCGGACGAGCAGCGCGGCGCCAACGGCTATGAACGGTCACGCCATTATGCCTGGAGCGGCCCGGGCGACGGCAGCCGCTCGCGCGACGAGATGCGCGCGCTGGCGGCGCTGGGGCTGGAGGACGACGCCGATTTCGAGGCGGTCCGCGCGGCGTGGCGGCGGCTGGCCAAGGAGAACCACCCCGACGTTCGGCCCGGCGACCCCGACGCTGCCGTCCGTTTTCAGGCGGTACAGGCCGCCTACGAGGTGCTGCGCACCGCCGAGGAGCGCCGCGCGGCGTGACGAAGCGGGCGAAGAGCGAGTGGATCGGCGTGGTGCTGGTCTGCGCGAAATGTTCGAAAAAGGTTGGTGCCTGCTTCGGTCGCGATGGCGACGAGCCGCTCGCCAAGGCGCTGCGCCGCTACGCTGGCAAGGGACGCAAGGCGAAGGTCGGCGTGGTCGAGACACGCTGCCTGAAACTCTGTCCCAAGCGGGCGGTGACGGTGGTCGATGCACGCCGTCCGGCCGAATGGCTGGTGGTGGCACCCGGCGAGCCGATCGACGCGCTCGCCGAGCGGCTGGGGATCACGCCTCAGGCGTAACGGGCGGCGGTCTCGCGGATCAGGGCGATCATGTTGGGAATGCCCTGCGTCCGGTTGGACGTGAGGTGCCGTTCAATCTCAAAGGGAGATAGTTGGGCTTTGATATCGATGGCCAGAACGTCGCAGGGCGGCTGATCTTGGACGAGCTTAAGGATCAAGGCAATGATCCCTTTGGTTATGGCTGAATTGGAGTCCGCCTTAAAATGTAGAGTTCCGTCAGAGTTAACTGTCGGATATGCCCATACCTGCGAAAGGCAGCCTTTTACTTGAGTTCGCTCTGTTTTCAGAGCTTCTTCCATTGGCTCAAGCTCGCGGCCCAGGTCAATTATTAGCCGATAACGGTCATCTCGTTCATCGAGAAACTCGTAATCCTCGCGAATGTCGTTGAAGCTTTGCATGGTCAACGCGGTATATAGGTCACTTGGCGGCGGCAAGCGTAGACCGCTTGTGCTGAGTGGAGGTGAAGCACAGTACCTTGGCTTAGCGTCTGCCTCCGCTCAGGTCGTTCAGAGGTCCACGCCCGCCGCGATCGCCTCCAGCTTGCGGATCCGCTCCTTCAGGTCGGCAATCTCGATGCGGGCGCCGGCCTGCGGCACCCCGACCGGGTCGACGCTGCGATCCATCTCGCTGCGCTTCAGCTGCAGCCAGCCGCGCCATCCGGCGAGGCCGCCTGCGACGACCATGCCCAAGCCGGCCAGGCCCGACAGCGACAGGGTAACGGTGGTGAAGGGATCGGGGGTCATCGGTCCGCCTCCTTTCAGCGGTCGCGCAGCCGCTCGATCTCGCGATCGAGCCCGAGGCTGCCGTGGTTGTCGGTGATGACGCGCTCCAGCACGGCGACGCGTTCCTTCAGTTGCCGGACCTCGTCCTGCGCGCGCATCGCGTCGGCGCTCTGGACGGCGTTGCCCTGGCTATGCGCCTTGGCGGTCAGATAGCGCGAGATGATCTTGCTGACCGAGACGATCAGGATGATCGCGACGACCATCGAAAAGGGATTCATGTTATCCGCTCCCCAGATTGATGAGGTTCAGTTGATTTGTGGCGTCGCCGCAGGGCCGCGCAGCCGTTCGATTTCGTTGGACAGGTCGTGACCCTTGTCGGTCACGATCCGCTCCAGCACCCGCACCCGCTGCTCCAGCCGCTCGGTCTGGGCGGCATATTGCGCCGCCTTTTCCGCCGTCTGCGCCGTCAGGGCGTCGGCCATCGTCTCTTTGTGCTTCAGCCACCGCTTGAAGGCGTCGCCGCCGACCCCGACGATCACCGGCAAGCCGACGACGATCAGGAAGAAGCTGAGTATGAACCAGGCGTCCATGATCGCGATCCCTCAGAACAGTGGGTTCAGCGCAGCGCGTCGATGGCGCGGGCGGTGCGTTCGGCGGGGTCGGTGGCGATGCGTTCCAGGACCGCGATCCGCTCCTCCAGCCGGCTCACCTGGCCGTTCAGCTTGTCGTTCTCCGCGGTCAGCAGCTGCATCTTGCGACTGTCGTCGATCCGGCCGCTGCCGTCGGTCGTGCCCCAGTCGTTGGTCGGCGCGTAGCCGTGCTTGGCGCGGATCCAGTTGTTGATGATCCAACCGCCGGTCGACATCGCGATGATCGCGAGGACGAAGAAAGGTCCACCCCATTCCATTGCGATAACTCCCCTGTGATGCCGTTGCGCCTCAGCGCAGCGCGTCGATCTCGTTGGCCAGCTGTGTGTTGCGGCTGGTGAAATGGGTTTCCATGTCGGCCAGGCGCCGGTCGATGTCGCGCAGCTTGCTGCGCACCTCGGCACTGGACCGCTTGGGATTGGAGCGGACGCCCTGCCAGAACTTGGCATCGTCCTGCGTCTCATAGAGGCCGACCGGCTTGGGATCGACGATCCACGCGACGACCATATAGGCCACCACCAGCCACCATTGCTGGGCGATCACGGTCATGCCCGTGATGCCGAGCCGGACCCAGAGGACGTCGATGCCGGTATAGTCGGCGATCCCGGCGCAGACGCCCTTCCACTTGGCGTCCTGCTTGTTCAGGTAGAATTGGGTACGGGCGGCCATCTCAGTTGCTCCGGTCAAGGTTGCGGTCGAGGCGATATTGCGGCTGGTCCTGCGGGGCGTTCAGCCCGGGCTTCCAGTTGGGCCCAGGGGTGCCAAGCCCCGGCTTCCAGTCGGGATTGTCGGCGGCGACGATGCGCTCGACGGTGTTCAGGCGATCCTCCAGGCGGCGGGCGAGATTGTACATCTCATCGAGCATCCGCTCGTCCTCCTCGGTGATCTTCGGCGCCCGCTTCCACTGCGAGACATAGTGGAGGATGATCCAGGGCAGGCCGACGAAGATGAAGCCGCACACAAAGACGGTGGTCAGGTCCATGTCAGCCCTCCGTCTTGTTCAGGCGCGCCTTCAGCGCGGCCAGTTCGGCATCCACCCGGTCGCTCTGGCGCAGCTCGGCAATCTCGTCCTCCAGGCTCTTGGTCACACCCAGGCCCATCGCCTCGGCGCGTCCCTCCGCCTCGTCGGCGCGGCGCTCCAGCTCGCCGAAGCGGCTGAACGCCTCCTGCGTCTTCGGCCCGGCATACATGTCGCGCAGGCGATAGCGGTTGTTGGCGCTCTCCAGACGGGTCTGGATCGACGACTGCTTGTTGCGCGCCTCGCGCAGGCGACCCTGCAGCTTGGCGATGTCCTCTTCCGACGCGCGCAGCGCATCGTCGAGCACCTGGATCTCGGCCTTTAGCTGGTCGGCCATGTCGGTCGCCTTCTGGCGCTCGACCAGGGCCGCCTTGGCCAGGTCCTCGCGGTCCTTGGACAGGGCCAGTTCCGCCTTCTCGGTCCAGTTCGCCTGAAGCTGTTCCAGCTTCGTGATGTGGCGGCGCATTTCCTTCTGGTCGGCGATGGTGCGGGCCGCAGAGGCGCGAACCTCGACCAGCGTTTCCTCCATCTCGAGGATAATCATCCGGATCATCTTGGCCGGGTCTTCCGCCTTGTCGAGCAGGTCGGCGAAATTGGCGGCGACGATGTCGCGGGTTCGGCTGAAGATTCCCATCATGAACTCCTGAGGGGCGGAAATGGCATTCATCGGCTTATGCCATGAAGCGGGTGGTGCTGGCGACAGCGCCGTTGCCACCGTGCGCGGTCGCCGGGCCGACCGCGCTGACGATCAGCGTGGCGCTGGTCACGACGGTCAGGGCGAGGGCGGCGAGCTTGCGGGCGAAATCGTTGAACATGGGGTCCTCCGTGATGCTGTGTGTGTCCGCCGAGGCGGTATGCCGACAGCATTGCAGGTGGCGTGCCAGTTTTTAAAACGACGATTTTACAACGGGATATGAGATTTTACCGTCGGCGAAGAGGCGGGCGACTTGCGCAGGATTGGGATTTTGCGCCAATCATTGGGAATGGAACGGACTAGCCAGGTGATCGGCCAGTCGGGGGCGTTCCTCGATGCCCTCGAACGCGCCAGCCGTGCGGCGGCACTCGACCGTCCCGTGCTCGTCATCGGCGAGCGGGGGACGGGCAAGGAACTCGTGGCCGAGCGGCTCCACCGCCTGAGCCCACGCTGGGATCAGCCGCTGGTCGTGATGAACTGCGCCGCGCTGCCCGAGACGCTGATCGAGGCCGAGCTGTTCGGGCACGAGGCGGGCGCCTTCACCGGCGCAACCAAGGCGCGGACGGGGCGGTTCGAGGAGGCGGACGGCGGTACGTTGTTTCTCGACGAGCTGGGCACCCTGTCGATGGGCGCGCAGGAGCGGCTGCTGCGCGCGGTCGAATATGGCGAGATCACCCGGATCGGCTCGTCGCGGCCGGTGCGGGTCGATGTCCGCATCGTCGCTGCCACCAACGAGCATCTGCCCGACAAGGTCGACGCGCACGAATTCCGCGCCGACCTACTCGACCGGCTGTCGTTCGAGGTCGTGACGCTGCCACCGTTGCGCAGCCGCGCCGGCGATATCCACGTCCTGGCGGATCATTTCGGGCGACGGATGGCGGCCGAACTGGGACGCGAGCGCTGGCTGGGCTTCGGTCCCGCGGCAGTCGAGCAGCTGACCCGCTATCGCTGGCCCGGCAATGTCCGCGAACTGCGGAACGTCGTCGAGCGCGCGGTCTATCGCTGGGAGGAGCGGGGGGCGATCGACCATATCGAGATCGATCCGTTCGCCTCACCCTATCGCCCGCAGACCCGCGCCGCTGCCCGGCCAGAGGCGCCCGCGGCGGCTCCGCCACCCGTGACGGACGACGAGGAAGTGACCGCGTGCGAGGTCGGCCCGTCCGACTTCAAGTCGCGCGTCGCCGCCTTCGAGCGCGACCTGCTCGCCCGCAGCCTGGCCGAGCATCGCTTCAACCAGCGCCAGACCGCCGAGGCGCTCGGCCTGTCCTACGACCAGCTGCGCCACGCCTTGCGGCGACACGATCTCATCGGAACGGTTGCGTAACGCCGCGCCTCGGACCAATTGAGGGCCCCACGCGTTTGCCGTGCGACCAATCAGGAGAAGCCAGATGGCGTTCGAACTGCCGCCCCTTCCTTATGCCTATGACGCGCTGGAGCCGACCATCTCGAAAGAGACGATGACGTTCCACCATGACAAGCATCACGCCGCCTATACCAACAAGCTGAACGAGTTCGTCGCCGCCGATGACAAGCTTGCCGGCAAGTCGATCGAGGACATCCTCGGCATGATCTCGACGCTGCCCGCGGGTATCCGCAACAATGGCGGCGGCTACTGGAACCACGACTTCTTCTGGAAGACGATGAAGCAGGGCGGTGGCCAGCCGTCGGGCAAGCTGGCCGAGGCGATCGACCGCGATTTCGGCGGACTCGACAAGCTGAAGGAAGAGTTCAACACCAAGGGCGCGGGCCAGTTCGGCTCCGGCTGGGCGTGGCTGATCGCCGACGACAGCGGCAAGCTGAAGGTCACGAGCACGCCCAACCAGGACAATCCCCTGATGGACGATGCCAAGGACAAGGGCACGCCGCTCCTCGGCAACGACGTGTGGGAACACGCCTATTACCTGACCTACATGAACGATCGCCCCGGCTATCTGAAGGCGTGGTGGGACGTGGTCGACTGGGACACGGTCGGCCAGCGTTATGAGGCCGTGGCGAAGTAATCGCCACTTACGTCGCCCCTGCGCAGGCAGGGGTATCCCCGTGGCGGCGCGCAAAGCTCGCCACGGGGAGACGCAAGCCTCCACTGGCGTGATGGGGTTATTCGGGCGGCAATTCCTTCGTAACCGCGTCGCCGCCCTCTGCCTGCAGCCCGTGGCGCAGCAGCATCGGCAGGTTGGCCACCGCGAAGCCCAAGGTCAGCGGGATGGCGCCCCACAGCTTGAACCCGACCCAGAAGTTCCAGCCGGTGTTCCGCCACACCAGTTCGTTGAGCACCGCCATGGCGGCGAAGAACAGCGCCCAGTTCCGCGTCAACTTGCGCCAGCCGAGCGCGCTCAGCCCCGGATAGGCGGTGCCGAGCAGCCCCTGGAGCAGCGGCTTGCCAGTCGCCAGGCCGAACGCCAGCACTGCCGCGAAGGTCGCGTAGACGATGGTAGGCTTCATCTGAATAAAGCGCGGGTCGTGGAAATAGATGGTCAGCCCGCCGAACACGACCACCAGCACGCCCGAGATCCACAGCATCGGCGACACATGGCCGAGCTTCACCCGAGACACGACGATCGCCGCGACCGTGGCGATCACGAACGCCGCGGTCGCGCAGATCACCCGCGCGATCACCACTGCGCCGAGCCGGTCCATGTCGGACAGGATGCCGCTGAACGCCGCGACCAGGCGCATCATCGGCTCGGCCGGGGCAAGGAAGTTGACGAGGAAGAAGACGACCAGCGGCGCATAGTCGACCGCTATGCGCAGGCCGGGTGCGTCGGTCTTGGTGGGGGCGGTCATCAAAATCCTCCCCGGCATGGGGAGGGGGACCGCCGCGCCCCGGCGCGGTGGTGAAGGGGGTTCGCCGCGAACGGAGTGTTGGTGGAGGCCCCCCTGCACCATGCCTTCGGCAAGGTCGCCCTCCCCGTGGCGGGGAGGATTTGCGTGGCCATCACTTCCGCACCCCTTCCACACCGGCGATGATCCGGCTGACCTCGTTCGCGTCGAACGGCCGCAGGTCCGTCATGCCTTCGCCCACACCGATCGCGTGGATGGGCAGGCCGTACCGCTCCGCCGCCGCCACCAGCACGCCGCCGCGCGCGGTGCCGTCCAGCTTGGTCATTACCAGTCCCGTCACGCCCGCCACGTCGCGGAACACCTCGATCTGGTTCAGCGCGTTCTGGCCGGTAGTGGCGTCGAGCACCAGCACGACGTCGTGTGGCGCCTCCGGGTTGAGCCGCCCCAGTACGCGGCGGATCTTGGACAGTTCGTCCATCAGCTCCCGCTTGTTCTGGAGGCGCCCGGCGGTGTCGACGATCAGCACGTCGATGCCGGTCGCGGTCGCCTGCTTCACCGCCTCGAACACGATGCCGGCGGCGTCGCCGCCTTCCTTGCCGGTGACGATCGGCACGCCGACCCGGTCCGCCCAGGTCTTCAGCTGCCCGATCGCGGCGGCGCGGAAGGTATCGCCGGCGGCGAGCATGACGCCGTAATCCTGCTCCATGAACAGGTGCGCCAGCTTGGCGATCGTCGTCGTCTTGCCCGATCCGTTCACGCCGATGACCAGGATCACCTGGGGCCGCGGAAAGGCGTCGATCTCCAGCGGGGTCGCCACCCTCGCCAGTGCCTTCTCGACCTCCTCGGCGACGACCAGACGGATGCCGAGTTCCTCCATGTCGCGCCCGAACGTGCCCTCCGCCAGCCGGGTGCGGATGTGCCCCGCGGTTTCCGGACCCAGATCGGACGCGATCAGCGCCTCCTCGATCTCGTCGAGCGTATCGTCGCCCAGTCGCGCGCCGCTCAGACCGGCGAGATTGCCGACCAGCCGGTCCGATGTCCGCCGGAAGCCGCCCAGCAGCTTCTCGTGCCAGGAAGGTGTCGTGCTCATGTCATTGATCCGATCAGGCCGGTGTCGGTGGTGCCGGTGATCCGAACGTCTCGGACGCTGCCCGGCTCCGCCACGGCGTCGCAGGTGATGGAGGCGAAATTAGGGGCGTGGCCGCGGTCGCCCGGCCGTTCGACCAGCATCGCCTGTCGCGTGCCGACCAGCGAGGCCAGCCACGCCCGCCGCGCCGCGTTCGCTGCCGCGCGCAGCCGCCCGGCCCGCTCGCGCCGGAGCTCGGGCGCGACCTGCGGCATCCGCGCGGCGGGCGTGCCGGTCCGGGCCGAGTAGGGAAAGATATGGGCATGGACGATGTGCGCGTCGGCGATCAGCGCCAGCGTGTCGGCGAACATGCCCTCGTCCTCGGTCGGGAAGCCGGCGATCAGGTCGGCGCCGATCGCGATGTCCGGACGGACCGCCAACAGCCGCTCGACCAGAGCGACGGACTGCGCACGGGTGTGGCGGCGCTTCATCCGCTTCAGGATCAGGTCGCTGCCCGCCTGCAATGACAAATGGAGGTGCGGCATCACCCGCGGCTCCTGCGTCACGATCGCGAACAGCCGGTCGTCGATCTCGACCGAATCGAGCGACGACAGCCGCAGCCGCTCCAGAGCGGGGACATGGTGCAGGATGCGCTCGACGAGCAGCCCCAGCGTCGGCGCGCCCGGCAGATCGGGGCCGTAGCTGGTCAGATCGACCCCGGTCAGTACGACCTCGCGGTGCCCTGCCTCGACCAGTGCGCGGACCCGCTCGATCACCGCCCCCGCCGGTGACGAGCGGCTGGCCCCCCGTCCCTGCGGAATGATGCAGAAGGTGCAGCTATGGTCGCAGCCGTTCTGCACCTCCACGAACGCGCGGGCGTGGCCGGCGAAGGACGCGGGCGGCGGCGCGGAGGTCTGCCACGCGGCAGGGGCGAGCTTGTCGGCATTGGGCACGACCCGCGCGACCTCTGCCATGGCGGTAAAGCCGGCAGGGTCGATCGTCGCGGCGCAGCCGGTGACGACGATCTCCGCGCCCGGTCGCTCGCGGGCGGCGCGGCGGATCGCGGCGCGGGTCTGCTTCACCGCCTCGTTGGTCACGGCGCAGCTATTGACCACGACCATGTCCCGCCCCGCCACCATCGCGCGGATCGTTTCGCTCTCGGCGATGTTGAGCCGGCAGCCGAGGCTGACGACCTCGGCGACAGGAGGTGACATGGCAGGCGATCTAGGGGCGGATGCGATCCAAGTCCACGCACGCGAGGTGCTGGATTTCTGGTTCGGCCTGACGACCGAACAGCAGTTCATGCGCGACGACGCGCTCGACCGCCAGATCGCCGAGCGGTTCGGCGCGCTGCGTGAGACGGTGCTGGCGACCCGTGCGGAAGGGTGGCGCGACCATCCCGACACGATGCTGGCGGCAATCATTCTGCTCGACCAGTTCTCGCGCAACCTGTTCCGGAGGCAGGCAGAGGCGTTCGCCGCCGACGACCTCGCCGCCGGACTGACGCTGGAGGCGATCGATCGCGGCTATGATTCACGCCTGCCGCCGGAACGCCGCGTGTTCCTCTACATGCCGCTGATGCATGCCGAGGACGGGCCATTGCAGGATCGGTCGGTTGCATTGTTCGAGGCGCTGGGCATCGAGGAGAACGCCGCCTATGCCCGCGATCACCGCGACGTGTTCCGCCGGTTCGGGCGCTTTCCCGGCCGCAATGCCGCGTTGGGCCGCGAGACGACGGCGGAGGAGCAGGCGTGGCTCGAAGAGACGGGCGGCGGATGGTAGCCCCTTCCATCGTCATCCCGGATCAAGCCGGGGGTGGCGAGGGGCGGCAGGGTTGTGTGTCAGGTCACATTCTCCTATAGCGCCGCCCACGTTCGTTTAGCCGAACGCTGAAGATCAGCACGACCGCCTGGTGCGGCGTGCCCGCTGGCTGGCGAGTTTCGCCCGCCGGCGCTTTTGCGTTTGGCGGTATTGAGGCTGGATAGGCGATGTTCGAGAGCTTGAGCGACCGGCTTGGCGGCGTCTTCGACCGGCTGCGCGGTCGCGGTGCGCTGACCGAGGCCGATGTGCGCGGCGCGATGCGCGAGGTGCGCGTCGCGCTGCTCGAAGCCGATGTCGCTCTGCCGGTCGCGCGCGATTTCGTCGACAAGGTCACCGAACAGGCGATCGGCCACAACGTCCTGCGCTCGGTCACGCCGGGGCAGCAGGTCGTCAAGATCGTCCATGATGCGCTGGTCGCGATGCTGGGCGCGGACGAGAGCGCGCTGCTGCTCGACGTCACGCCGCCGGCCGTCGTGATGATGGTCGGCCTGCAGGGTTCGGGCAAGACGACCACGACAGCCAAGATCGCCAAGCGGCTTTCCACGGGGTCTTTGGCCGGCCGCGAGCGCAAGAAGGTGCTGATGGCGTCGCTCGACGTCAATCGCCCGGCCGCGCAGGAGCAGCTGGCGACGTTGGGTACGCAGGTCGAGGTGGCGACGCTGCCGATCGTTGCGGGTCAGCAGCCGGTCGAGATCGCGCGCCGCGCGCTGCAAGCGGCGAAGCTGCAGGGCTATGACGTCCTGATGCTCGACACCGCGGGTCGCCTGCATGTCGACCAGGCGCTGATGGACGAGATGAAGGCGGTGGCCGACATCGCCCGTCCGGCCGAGATCCTGCTGGTCGTCGACTCGCTGACCGGGCAGGATGCGGTCAACGTCGCGCAGAACTTCTCGGATCAGGTGCCGCTGACCGGCGTCGTGCTGACCCGGATGGACGGCGACGCGCGTGGCGGTGCGGCGCTGTCGATGCGCAGCGTCACCGGCAAGCCGATCAAGTTCGCCGGCACCGGCGAGAAGATGGACGCGCTGGAGGCGTTCCATCCGGAGCGCGTCGCCGGCCGCATCCTGGGCATGGGCGATGTGGTGTCGCTGGTCGAGCGCGCCGCGGAGTCGATCCAGGTCGAAGATGCCGAGCGGATGGCCGCCAAGATGGCCAAGGGTCAGTTCGACATGAACGACCTGCGCGGCCAACTGGCGCAGATGCGGCGTATGGGCGGGCTCGGCGCGCTGGCAGGCATGATGCCCGGCATGAAGAAGGCGCAGGGTGCGCTGGCCCAGGCCGGTGGCGACAAGGTTCTGATCCACATGGACGCGATGATCGGGTCGATGACGGTCAAGGAACGCGGCAAGCCCGAACTCATCAACGCCAAGCGCAAGATCCGCATCGCCAAGGGTTCCGGCACGACGGTGCAGGAGGTGAACAAGCTCCTGAAGATGCACCAGGAAATGTCGACCGCCATGAAGAAGATCAAGAAGATGGGCGGGCTGAAGGGCATGATGGCGATGCTGGGCAAGGGCGGTCCGGCGGGCGGCATGGCCGGTATCGGCAACGCGCTGGGCGGCCCGGGCCTGGGCGACATGATGGGCAAGGCCGGTGGCGCCGGCCTGCCCGGTCTGGGTGGCGGCGGTGCGCCGCAGCTGCCGCCCGGCTTCGAGAACTTCATCAAGAAGAAGTGACGACACGGCCCGACCCGTCGCCCCTGCGCAGGCAGGGGCATCCCGCGGCAGGGCACAACACCAACCAGAAAGACCCCGGCCTTCGCCGGGGTGACGATCAGAAGGCAAGGACTAAGACTATGGCACTCAGCATCCGACTGTCGCGTGGCGGCTCCAAGAAGCGTCCGTACTACCGCATCGTCGTCGCCGACGCGCGCAGCCCCCGCGACGGCAAGTTCATCGAGAAGATCGGCAACTACAACCCGCTGCTGGGCAAGGACGACGAGAAGCGCGTCGTGCTCGACGGTGAGCGCGCCAAGCACTGGCTGTCGAACGGTGCGCAGCCGACCGACCGCGTCGCCCGCTTCCTCGACCAGGCTGGCGTGCGTGAGCGTCCGGCCCGCAGCAACCCCAACAAGGGCAAGCCGGGCGAGAAGGCGACCGAGCGCGCCGAGGAGCGGGCCGAGAAGCTGAAGGCGCAGGAAGAGGCCGCTGCGGCCGCTGCCGCCGCGCCGGCCCCCGCTGCCGAGGAGGCCCCGGCCGCCGAGGCCGAGACGGCCGAGCAGTAAGACGCTGCCCGCGAGGACGGTCGCATGACGTCCTCGCGCAGCCGATCCGGGTCTGGTGCGTTGCCGTCTTTCGCTCGAGCGAAGGATAGGCATGATGACACAAGACCCGGACCCACGCACCGCGCCCGACGATCTGGAGGACGCGAGCAACCAGGGGCAATCGGCCGATGATCCGGCCGAGGGCGCCGACGACGCGTCCACGGAGAATGATGGCTCCCCCCAAGGCTGAACGATCCGCATCCCCCGTCACGCTGGCGGCCGTCATCGGCGCGCACGGCGTGGCGGGCGAGGTGCGGCTGAAGGTGTTTGCCGACGACCTGTCGGCGCACCGCGTCTTCAACGAGGGCGCATTGACCATCACTGCGCTGCGCGCCGGCACCAACGGCGCCATCGCCCGCTTCGCCGAGGTCAGGGATCGCACCGCGGCAGAGGCAATGCGCGGTACGGTGCTGACCGTTCCCCGCTCGGCGCTGCCGCCGCTGGCGGAGGGTGAATATTACCATGCAGACCTGCTCGGCCTGCCGGCAGAGACGCCGCAGGGAGACGCGGTCGGCACCGTGGTCGCGATCGACAATTTCGGTGCCGGCGACGTGATCGAGATCGAGCGCGCGACCGGCAAGCGCTTCATGGTGCCGATGCGCCCGGAGGCGGTGCCCGAGTGGAATGCCGAGCGGCTGGTGGTCGACCCCGCCTATATCGACTGACGGCGTTATCGGCGGATCGGCTGCTGCTCGTTCAGCATGTTGCGGATCGTGGTCGCCGCAACTCCCGCCTCGCCCATCGCGTGGCTGATCTGGTCGAGTCCCTTCACCACGTCCCCTGCCGCGAACAGGCCCGGTATGGTGGTGCGCTGATGATCGTCCACCTCCAGGCAGCCATCCTCCGTCGCCCGTGCGCCTGCCTCGACCGCCAGGCTGGAGCGGATCACCGATCCCATCGCCGGATAGACGCTGTCGAAGGCCATCCGCCCGTCTGCGGTGTCGAAGGCGAAGCGATCGTCCTCGATGGCGAATGCGCCGCACGGGCCCTGCACCCGCACCACGCCCGCGGCGTCCAGCGCTGCCTCGCACGTCGCGTCCAGCGCCAGATCGGCATCGGGGCTGACCAGCGTCACGTCGCGCGTGTAGCTGCGCAGGAACAGCGCCTCCTTCGTGCCATGCTGCCCGCGGCCGATCACGCCCACCCGCTTGTCGGTCACCTCATATCCGTCGCAGATCGGGCAGTAGCGCAGCAGGCCCCGCTGCAACGCGCGGCTATGCAGGTCGACGTCCATCTTTGGCCGGTTATTGACCACGCCAGTCGCCAGCAGGACCGATCGTGTCAGCGCCGCTCGTTCGCCGATCCGTACCGCAAAGCCGCCCGCTACCGGTTCGATCGCGGTCACCTCCGCCTCTTCGCGCACCGCGCCGAAACGTGCCGCCTGCGCCTGCATCCGTGCGAGCAACTCGCTGCCCGGAATACCATCCGGATAGCCGGCATGGTTGTTGGTCCGGGGGATCCAGGCCGCGCGGCTGTCACCCGAATCGAACAGGCGGATATCGAGGCGGAACCGCGCCAGATAGATCGCCGCGGTCAGCCCCGCCGGTCCCGCGCCAATGATGATGCAATCGTCCATGCGGCCTCCAAGCGCCTGTCGGGCGATTTGGGTTCCTGATGCAATCGTCGGCAGGCGCGCTATGGATGCCCGATGATCCGCTCGCTTGCCTTTGCCGCCGCGCTCCTCATGGTTCAGCCGCAGACCACGGCCGCGCAGTCGGCGCCTCCGTCCGCCAGCGTAGATGCCCTCGCTCCGGCCCTGACCGCCTTTTTCGAGGCGGACATGCGCGAGCGGCATATTCCCGGCCTGGTCTTCGGCGTGGTCAAGGCCGGGCGGCTGGTGCTGGTGCGCGGTCTGGGCGTGCAGGACATCGCTACGAAGCGCCCCGTCACCGCGGACACGCGCTTCCGCATCGCCTCCATGTCCAAGGCGTTCACGGCGCTGTCGATCCTGGCGCTGCGCGACGCCGGTAAATTATCGCTGGACGCACCGGCCGAGCGCTACCTGCCGGAAATGGCGGGCTGGCGCTATCCGACCAGCGACGCGCCGCGCATCCGGGTCGCCGACCTGCTCCACCACAGCGCCGGCTTTGTCGAGGACAATCCCTGGGGCGATCGGCAGCAGCCGCTGACCGAACCGGCCTTCACCACAATGCTGAGGGCCGGGGTGCCCTTCGCCAACGCGCCGGGGGTGGGCATGGAATATTCGAACCTCGGCTATGCGATGCTCGGACGGATCGTTTCGAATGTCGGCGGACTGCCCTATCAGCAGTGGATCGGCCGGCATCTTCTGGCCCCGCTCGGCATGACGTCGACCGGCTACGACGTGCTCGCCGGGCCGCAGCAGGTCCGCGCGCTTGGCTATCGCTGGCAGGACGGCGCCTGGCTGCGCGAACCGGACATGGCCGATGGCGCGTTCGGGGCGATGGGCGGGCTCCAGACCAGTGCCAACGACTATGCGCGCTGGGTCGCGTTCCTGTTATCGGGCTGGCCTGCACGCGACGGACCCGATGCGGAGCCGGTTCGCCGCGCAACCGTGCGCGAAATCGTTGAGGGGGCGAATTTCGTCGACGTCCGCGATCGCCACGCGGCACTGGGGCAAGCCTGCCGCCAGCCGGTCGCCTACGCCAAGGGCTGGTCGGTGGTCGGGGACTGCGACCTCGGGCGGGTCGTCACCCACACCGGCGGTTATCCCGGCTATGGCTCGGTCGTGGCGCTGTTGCCGGATGCGGGGGTCGGCGTCTTCGCCTTCGCCAACCGCACCTATGCTGCGCCGTCCGTGCCGGCAATGCAGGCGCTGCTGGCACTGCGCGCCGCCGGGCTGGCGCCCGATCGCCGCACACCGGTGTCGAGCGGGCTCGCCGCTGCCTATGCGGCGGCGCAGGCCGCATGGCGGAAGGGCGATGCGACCGTGGCACCACTCGCGATCAACGTCTTGCTCGACCGCGATGCCGACCGCCGTCGCGCCGAGATCGCCGGTCTGAAGCGCGCCGTTGGCGACTGCGGCATGGACGAACCGATCGCACCCGTCTCCGCGATGGAGGGGCACTTCGTCTGGACCTGCGCGACCGGCCGCATTGCCGGCCGGATACAGCGTGCGCCGACCCCGGCGCTCAGCCTGCAGGTGCTCGACTTCCAGGCAGCGCCGTGATGCCGTTTCGTGCCACCGTCCTGACGCTGTATCCCGAGATGTTTCCCGGTCCGCTCGGGCACAGCCTGGCCGGGCGGGCGCTGCGAGAGGAGCGCTGGGCGATCGACCTCGTCCAGATCCGTGATTTCGCGACCGACCGGCATCGTTCCGTCGACGATACGCCGGCGGGGGGTGGTGCGGGCATGGTGCTGCGCGCCGACGTGGTCGCCGCCGCACTCGACAGCGTCGCCGATGCGCGGCCGGTCGTGGCGATGACTCCGCGCGGACGGCCGCTGACCCAGCCGCGCGTCCGCGCGCTCGCGGCGGGGGGGGGGGTCACGATCCTGTGCGGCCGGTTCGAGGGGTTCGACGAGCGGCTGTTCGAGGGGCGCGACATCGAGGAGGTGGCGATCGGCGACTATGTCCTGTCGGGGGGAGAGATGGGTGCGCTGGTGCTGCTCGACGCTTGCGTTCGGCTGCTTCCCGGCGTAATGGGCGCGGCTTCCAGCGGGGATGAAGAGAGCTTCGAAAGCGGCCTTCTCGAATATCCGCATTATACCCGACCAGTCACATGGGAAGGGCGCACGATCCCCGAAGTGCTGCGATCGGGGGATCATGCGAGGATCGCGGCCTGGCGCAAGTCGATGGCCGAGACCGATACACGGCTAAGGCGGCCGGACCTTTGGGAGCGCCACGAGGGCGCTCGGGTCCAGCCGCCCTCTGGCGCGCGGCGAACGAAGGACTGAGACATGAACCTGATCCAGCAGCTCGAAGCCGAGCAGATCCAGAAGCTGACCGAGAAGCGCGCGATCCCTGAATTCCGTCCCGGCGACACGCTGAAGGTCGGCGTGAAGGTGGTCGAGGGCGAGCGCACCCGCGTCCAGGCCTATGAGGGCGTGTGCATCGCGCGCTCGAACAAGGGCATGGGGTCGAGCTTCACCGTCCGCAAGATCAGCTTCGGCGAGGGCGTCGAGCGTGTCTTCCCGCTCTATTCGCCGAACATTGATTCGATCGAGGTGGTTCGCAAGGGTGCGGTGCGTCGCGCCAAGCTCTATTACCTGCGCGGCCGTACCGGCAAGTCGGCCCGCATCGCCGAGCGCCGCGACACGCGCCCGGCCAAGGGCACTGCCGCCGCCGAGTAAGCGGTCGTCCGGATCGGATGCACGAGAAGGGGCGCGGAACTCAGGGTTTCGCGTCCCTTTCTCGTATACGGAACGTCAGGGCTTGCGGCACCACAGGTGGTACATGCCGGCAAACAGCTGAGGCCAGTGCGCCTCCACTCGCTGCCAGCCGGTGAAATCCGTCAGGTCCACGGGCTTGCCGAGCAGCTCGGCATAGCGCCGGGCGGCGTCGCCATCGACGTCGAGTGCGAGGGGCAGGAGCCCGGCACCGCGCGCGGTTTGCAGCAGGTCGGGCAGATCGAAGGTCCGTTCGTACCGGTGGAACAGCAGGTCGCGACACCCGCTGGCACTGTAGAAATCGTCGCTGTCGCGCAGCGCCGCCAGCGGTGCCTCGGCGGGCAGCGCGAGGATATGGGCGCGTAGCGCGCGGATGCCGGTGAGGTCCGGCTGCCATCCCTGTTCGGCGATCAGCGCATGGGCCTGCGCCACCAATGTGCGTGCGCGGCGGCTGTAGACGGCAACCCGCACCACGCCGCCGGGTCGCACGGCGGCAGCGACCGCCGCCAGCCCCGCCGCCGGATCGGCCATGTGATGGATGACGCCGGTACTGGTCGCGACATCGGACTGACCCGTGAGCGCGGGCAGCGCCAGAATGTCGCCGCACAGCCAGCGGATCGTCGCTATGCCGGCATCCTCCGCCTTGCTGGCGGCATGGCCCAGCGCGGTCGCACTCAGGTCGAGCGCCACGATCTCGGCCGTCGGACAGGCGCCGGCCAAGTCGATCGCCTCATACCCCGTGCCGCAGCCGGCCACCAAGAGGCGGGCGGGATCGGCAAAGTCGCTCAGGCCGGGCAGGGTGCGGATGTGGGCGATCAGCGCGCCCGGCCGGGGGGCGGGTAGCGCTTGCCAGCGGGGATAGGGGTTGTCGTCGTAATGCTCGCGCACCGCTCCGGACACCGCGTCGCCGGTAGAGCCAAGGTGCGGGATCATCGCTGCCAGCGCGGCACGGCGGGCGGGCTCGGCGAACAGCCGGTCAGCCAGCGAGGGTGGTAAGCCCTTGGGGGACGAGGGCCGGGCGAACATTGCGGAAACCAGCGGGCTATTGACGGCAGCGGGCCGGTCGTTCGGCCATACATACTCGTTCGCCTCCGCCTGCAGGGCCAAAGCGGTCATCAGCGCGTCATCGCGCGTCTTGGCGCGTAGCTTCAGCAACTGACGCTCCATCGCCGGATCGACGTTGATGCAATGGCTGAGGAACGTCGTCAGCAGCACGTCACCTGACGCGCCCGACCAGCCGTTCCGATATTTATGGAGCAGGAGCCGGGCGGTAGTGCGGGCCAGCAACTGGTGGTCGGCCGGCAGCGCGAAGCAGGCGAGCAGGTCCGTTTCGAAGCGCGGGTGATAGCCGGGCGGATCGATCGCGCCGAGCGTGCGGGCGAGGAGCGGCGCCAGCGCCGGCCGGTCGCCCGCATCGATCCGGCCGAGCGCCCCGGTGAGGAGTTGCGCCGCCTCGCCGAGCCGCCCGGCGGCGAGCAGGCGCTCTGCCGCGTCCCGGATCTTCGCGACGGGCGCGATGGTCATCCGAGCGGGCCGCGGCAGGACGATCGCCGCGGCCGAACGATCACTGATCGAGGAAGCTGCGCATCTTCCGGCTGCGGCTGGGGTGCTTCAGCTTGCGGAGCGCCTTTGCCTCGATCTGGCGGATGCGCTCGCGGGTCACGCTGAACTGCTGGCCGACCTCTTCGAGTGTGTGGTCGGTGTTCATGCCGATGCCGAAGCGCATGCGCAGCACGCGCTCCTCACGCGGGGTCAGGCTGGCGAGGACGCGGGTGACCGTTTCCTTCAGGTTCGCCTGGATTGCCGCGTCGACCGGAATGACCGCATTCTTGTCCTCGATGAAGTCGCCGAGATGGCTGTCCTCCTCGTCGCCGATCGGCGTCTCGAGGCTGATCGGCTCCTTGGCGATCTTCATCACCTTGCGCACCTTCTCGAGCGGCATGCTCAGGCGCTCCGCCATCTCCTCGGGCGTGGGCTCGCGACCCTGCTCGTGGAGGAACTGGCGGCTGGTGCGGACCAGCTTGTTGATCGTCTCGATCATATGGACCGGGATACGGATCGTGCGCGCCTGATCGGCGATCGAGCGGGTGATCGCCTGGCGGATCCACCAGGTCGCGTAGGTCGAGAACTTGTAGCCGCGGCGATACTCGAACTTGTCGACCGCCTTCATCAGGCCGATATTGCCTTCCTGGATCAGATCCAGGAACTGCAGGCCGCGGTTGGTGTATTTCTTGGCGATCGAGATGACGAGGCGCAGGTTCGCCTCGACCATTTCCTTCTTGGCGATCCGCGCCTCGCGCTCGCCCTTCTGCACCATGTTGACGATGCGGCGGAACTCGGTGAGCGCCATGCCGGTCTGCTGCGCGATCTCGCCGATCTCGGTACGGATGCGGTCAACGGCCGCACCCTCGTTGGTCGCGAACGCCGTCCACTTCTTGTCGAGACCGCCGACCGTTACCAGCCAGGTGTCGTCCAGCTCGTGCCCGACATAGCGGTCGAGGAAGTCCTTGCGGTTGACCTTGTGCCGCTCGGCCAGGCGCAGCATCTGGCCGCCCAGCGCGGTCAGGCGGCGATTGAAGGCGTAGAGCTGGTCGACCAGATACTCGATCTTGGCGTTGTGGAACTGGACGCTCTCGACCTCGGCGGTCAGCTCCTCGCGCAGCTTCTGGTACTTGCGCTCGTCGGCCGCGGTCAGCTCGCCGCCCGCCGCCATCGCGTCGAGCCGGCTCTGCTGGAGCTTGGCAAATTTCTTGTAGAGCGAGGTGATGTTGGCGAAGCGCTCCAGCGCCTGCGGCTTCAGCTGCTCCTCCATCTGGGCGAGCGAGAGGGTGTTGTCCTCCTCCTCGTCGTCCGACGGGCGTGGCGCGCGGCGCTCGGTCAGGTCGTCGTCCTCGTCGGCCGACGCCTCTTCCTTGATGTCCTCTTCCTCCTTGTAGGAAGGACCGGCGCTCTTCTCGGAAATCTCGTCGCCTTCGTCCTCGGCGCCCTCGACCTGCTCGGCCGACGGACCCTTGGACAACATCGCATCGAGATCGAGGATCTCGCGCAGCTGCATCGTGCCCTCGTTCAGCGCGGTCGACCAGTCGATGATCGCGTTGAAGGTGATCGGCGACTCGCACAGCCCCAGGATCATCGTATCCCGGCCGGCCTCGATCCGCTTGGCGATCGCGATCTCGCCCTCGCGGCTGAGCAGCTCGACCGCGCCCATCTCGCGCAGGTACATGCGGACGGGATCGTCGGTGCGATCGACCGTCTCCTTCTTCTTCTCCGGTAGCGCGGCATCCGCCTCGCCCTCGGTCGCCTCGGCCTCGTCGCCGTCGTCGGCGCGCTCCTCGGGCTCGCCGTCCTCGCCGGCTTCCTCGTTCTCGACGATGTTGATGCCCATCTCGTTCAGGGCCGAGGTGATGTCCTCGATCTGATCGGACGACATCTCGCCCTGGGGCAGCGCCTCGTTCAGCTGGTCGTAGGTGATGTAGCCGCGCTTCTTGGCGCGCGCGATCACCTTCTTGATCGACGCATCGTTGAGATCGATCAGCGGCGCGTCGCCCGTCTCCGGAGCGTCCGTCGTATCCGCCATGTTAGCCTTCGCCATCAATTACCCTCGGGTCCCAACGCTCGCGCGTCTTCATGTGCCTGACATAGGTTTGCAAGCCGCAATTCCAACGCCTGTTTCTCTCTGACCAGTGCCACCTGCCGCTCGAACGCCTCGTCCGTGAAGCGCGCCTGCATCGCCTGCGTCGCCGTGGCAAGCTGGGCATCAACCTCGGGCCGGGCGATCAGGATGGCGATCGCCTCGTCCAGATCCTCGCGGGCGCGAGTGGGATCGCCGGATTTCTGCGTGAACGTATAAGGCATGGCATCGGCGCGGAGCAGGTCGCTGGCGATCGGCTCGAAACCGGATCGTGCCAATATGGTAACGAGCCGCTCACTATCAAGCGCCGATCCCGCGCGCCGCCCGTCCTCCAGCGCGACGTCGACCACCGCTTCGAACAGGCGGCCGAGCGCGCCCTCCGCCATCCGCAGGCTGCCGAGCACCTCCATGTGGCGCGCGATCTCGGCCGGGTGGCGGATCAGGCCGGCGAGCACCGCTTTCGCCAGCACCCGGTCGATCCCGGCGGCGCGGAACGCCTTGGCGTCCTCGGTGACGGGGGCGGGGGGGCGCCAGGGCTGCTTCCCGTTGCCCATCGGGCGGAATGGGCGGCGCTGCGGCGTGAAATGCGCGTCGAAGCGGCGGCGGAACTCGGACTGATATTCGGTGCGGACGCCCGTGTCGGCGATCGTCCCGGCCAGCTCCTGCAGGCGGCTCTTGAGCCCGGCACGCTGCTCGGGTGTGTCGAGCGCCTCCGCGGCAAGCTCCGCTGCCCAGAGCCGGTCGACCAGCGGCTCCGGCGTGCGCAGCAGCGTCTCCATCGCGACGGCGCCGCCGCCCTTCACCACGTCGTCCGGGTCTTGCCCAGCCGGCAGGGTGACGAACGCCAGGCTGCGGCCCGGCGCCAGCATCGGCAGCGCACGGTGCGCGGCGCGCAACGCCGCCTTCTGCCCGGCCGCGTCGCCGTCGAAGCACAGGATCGGCACGTCGACCATCCGCCACAGCCGCTCCAGCTGATGCTCGGTCAGCGCGGTGCCGAGCGGTGCGACCGCCTCGTGGATGCCCGCCTGCGACAGGGCGATCACGTCCATATAGCCCTCGACCACCAGCACGCGCTTCGCCTTGCGCGCCGCCGGCGCGGCACGGTCGAGATTGTAGAGCGTGCGGCCCTTGTCGAAGAGCGGCGTGTCGGGCGAGTTCAGATATTTGGGCTCGCCCTGGTCGAGGATGCGACCGCCGAACGCGATCGTCCGCCCGCGTGCGTCGCGGATCGGGATCATCAGCCGGCCGCGGAACCGGTCATAGGGGTCCTTGCCCTCGACCTGGATCAGCAGCCCCGCCTCGACCAGCATCGGATCGCCATAATCGGCGAGCGCGGTCTTCAGCCGGCCGCGCGAGTCGGGCGCGAAGCCCATGCCGAAGGTCCGCGCCGTCTCCGCACTGATCCCCCGCCGGTCGAGCAGCGCGCGCGCGTCGTTGCCGGACAGGCCGCCCAGCTGCTCGGCGAACCAGGCGGCGGCGTCCGCCATTGCCTCGTGCAGACCCTTGGCCCGCTCCGCCTTCTCGGCGGCGCGGCGGTCCATCGCCGGCATCTCCATGCCCGCCGCCTGCGCGAGTTCCTTGACCGCGTCGATGAAGGGCAGGCCGCGCTGGTCGGTCATCCAGCGGATCGCGTCGCCGTGCGCCGAACAGCCGAAACAGTGATAGAAGCCCTTGTCGTCGTTGACGTAGAAGCTCGGCGTCTTCTCGTTATGGAACGGACAACAGCCGCGCATCTCGCGGCCGGCCTTTTGCAGCTTGGTTGTCTTGCCGATCAGCGCCGACAGCGAGGTGCGGGCGCGCAACTCGTCGAGGAAGGCGGGCGAGAGACTCATCGCGCGATTATATGTGCCATGGCGCGCGGTTCGCAGGAAGGCAATACCTACCATCTTCGTCATGCCGGGCTCGTTCCGGCATCCACCGTTCCGCAGAAGCCACGGCTCGGGAGTACGCGGCGCCGTGGATGCCGGGACGAGCCCGGCATGACGGGAAAGTTCAGCTTAGCGCCGCCTTCACCAGCCCGCTCGCCTTGCTCATGTCGAGGCTCGACGCGTGGCGCGCCTTCAGCTCGGCCATCACCCGGCCCATGTCCTTCATGCCGGCCGCGCCCAGCTCCGCCTTGATCGCCTCGATCGCGGCGCGGGTCTCGTCCTCGCTCATCTGCTGCGGCAGGAAACGCTCGATCACCGCGACCTCGCGACCTTCCGCCTCCGCCAGCTCGGGGCGACCGCCCTGCTGGTACATGGCGATCGATTCGCGGCGCTGCTTGACCATTTTTTGCAGCACCTCGACGACGAGTGCATCGTCGTCGTCGGGCGCCTTGCCGGTGCGTGCCTCGATGTCGCGGTTTTTGATCGCGGCCTGGATCAGCGAGATAGCGGCGCGGGATTCCTTGTCGCCGGCCTTCATGGCGGCGACCTGGGCGGATTTGATGTCGTCTCGAATCATGGCCGCTCTTATTGACGCGAGACGGGCCTAGGTCTAGCGGGCGGGCCTTAGCGACATCGCCGACAAACCATCAGGAGTGCCCGCCGCATCATGGCCGACGCCACCCATATTGCTGCGCCCGAAAAGCCTGAGGGAGCGACCGGCTGCCTCGTCCTCGCCAGTGGCGAGGTGATCTGGGGCCATGGCTTCGGCGCCGAGGGCGAGGCGGTGGGCGAGGTGTGCTTCCACACCGCGATGACCGGCTATCAGGAGATCATGACCGACCCGTCGTTCGCGGGCCAGATGATCGCCTTCACCTTCCCGCACATCGGCAATGTCGGTGCCAACCCCGACGACGTCGAGGCCGACGCGCCGCACGCGCTGGGCATGATCGTGCGCGAGGTGCCGACCGCGCCGTCGAGCTTCCGCGCGATGGAGAACCTCGACGGTTGGATGAAGCGCCACGCGCGCATCGGTCTGGCTGGCGTCGATACCCGCGCCCTGACCCGGCGCATCCGCGGCGGCGGCGCGCCGAACGGCGTGATCGCCCATTCGGCGGCAGGCGAGTTCGACCTCGACCTGCTGCGCGACATGGCGAAGAGCTGGCCTGGGCTGGAGGGGATGGACCTGGCGAAGACCGTGTCGACCGAGACGCATTATGGCTGGGCAGGCGGGCTGTGGCGGCTCGGCTTCGGCTATGACGAGAGCGTCGGCGAGGGCGAGCGTCCGCATGTCGTCGCGATCGATTACGGCAGCAAACGCAACATCTTCCGCAACCTTTCTCAGGCCGGATCGAAGGTATCGGTGCTGCCCGCGACGGCGACGTTCGAGCAGGTGATGGCACTGAACCCGGACGGCGTGTTCCTGTCGAACGGCCCCGGCGATCCGGCGGCGACCGCGGAATATGCGGTGCCGGTGATCCGGCAGGTGCTCGACGCCGGCGTGCCGCTGTTCGGCATCTGCCTGGGCCACCAGCTGCTGGCGCTGGCGGTGGGGGCACGGACGACCAAGATGTTCCAGGGCCATCGTGGTGCCAACCACCCGGTCAAGCGCCTGTCCGACGGCGCGGTCGAGATCACCAGCATGAACCACGGCTTCGCGGTCGAGCGGGATTCGCTGCCCGCGAATGCGCGCGAGACGCATGTGTCGCTGTTCGACGGGTCGAATGCGGGGCTGGAGCTGACCGATCGGCCGGCGTTCAGCGTGCAGTATCACCCGGAGGCGAGCCCGGGGCCGCAGGACAGCCTGTATCTGTTCGAACGGTTTGTAGGTTCGCTGCAGTGAAGCTCTTTGCCCTAGGCGTGATCTGGACGATTTACGCCCTCTTTGTTTGGGCGCAAGCAGATCGGCTTATACGTGAGATCCCAAATCGCTCGTTTTCGATAGCTTCGAGTGAATATTATAGAGCAGGTGGGGTGTCGCCAAGCGGTGCTAGGTATCTGGCGTCAATTAAAGCGCAATGTGCCAGTTGGACAAACCGCTCCCACATTTACGACTATACCGGCGGGGGTGCCACATATCGCACGACGTGCAGCTCGATGCCGCGGGCAATCGTAATTACCTTTGTAGCAGGCGCCATCTTATTTGGACCTGTTGTTGCGCTGATGATCTTTAGAAGAAGGCGGGCAAACTCTCATGCCTAAACGCACCGACATCTCCTCCATCCTCGTAATCGGCGCGGGGCCGATCGTTATTGGTCAGGCGTGCGAGTTTGACTATTCGGGCACGCAGGCGATTAAGGCGTTGAAGGAGGAGGGCTATCGCATCGTCCTCGTCAATTCCAACCCTGCCACGATCATGACCGATCCGGAGCTGGCCGACGCGACCTATGTCGAGCCGATCACGCCCGCCGTCGTCGCCAAGATCATCGAGGCGGAGCGCCCCGACGCGGTGCTGCCGACGATGGGTGGCCAGACCGCGCTGAACACCGCGTTGGCGCTCTTCCGCGACGGCACGCTGGAGAAGTTCGGCGTCCAGATGATCGGCGCCGATGCGGAAGCGATCGACAAGGCCGAGGACCGGCTGAAGTTCCGCAACGCGATGGACAAGATCGACCTCGAATCCGCCCGCTCCGCGATCGCGCATACCGAGGCGGAGGCGCTGGAGGGGCTGGAGAAGGTGGGCCTGCCGGCGATCATCCGGCCGAGCTTCACCATGGGCGGCTCGGGCGGCGGAATCGCTTATAATCGCAGTGAGTTCCTGACCATCGTTCGCAACGGGCTGGACCTATCGCCGACGACCGAGGTGCTGATCGAGGAGTCGCTTCTCGGTTGGAAGGAATATGAGATGGAGGTGGTGCGCGACCGCAAGGACAACGCGATCATCATCTGCTCAATCGAGAATGTCGATCCGATGGGCGTCCATACCGGCGACTCCATCACCGTCGCTCCGGCACTGACGCTGACCGACAAGGAATACCAGATCATGCGCAACGCATCGATCGCGGTGCTCCGGGAAATCGGTGTCGAAACAGGCGGTTCCAACGTTCAGTTCGCGGTCAATCCGAAGGATGGGCGCCTCGTCGTCATCGAGATGAACCCGCGCGTCTCGCGCTCCTCGGCGCTGGCGTCGAAGGCGACCGGCTTCCCGATCGCGAAGGTCGCGGCCAAGCTGGCGGTCGGCTACACGCTCGACGAGATCGAGAACGACATCACCGGGGCGACCCCGGCCTCGTTCGAGCCGACGATCGACTATGTCGTCACCAAGATCCCGCGCTTCGCCTTCGAGAAGTTCAAGGGTGCCGAGCCGGTACTGGGCACCGCAATGAAGTCGGTCGGCGAGGTGATGGCGATCGGCCGCAACATCCAGGAATCGATGCAGAAGGCGCTGCGCGGGCTGGAAACCGGCCTGTCGGGCTTCAACCATGTCGACCGCCTGATCGGCGCGCCGCGCGCGGAGATCGAGGCGGCGCTCGCCAGCCCGACGCCCGACCGGCTGCTGGTCGCGGCGCAGGCGTTGCGCGAGGGCTTCACCGTCGCCGAGGTGCAGGCGATCGCGGGTTACGATCCCTGGTTCCTGGAGCGGATGGCCGAGATCGTCGCGGCCGAGAACCAGGTGATGGCCGAGGGACTGCCGATCGACGCGCCCGGCATGCGCCGGCTGAAGGCGATGGGCTTCAGCGACAAGCGGCTCGCCTGGCTGGCGCTGCAATCGGCGAACCTGCGCGGCATGACGCGCGGTATCGCCCGCGGCTCGGGGCTGATCCACGAGGTCGTCAAGGCGATGACCGGCGGTGTGACCGAGGACGAGGTGCGCGAGCATCGGCTGAAGCTGGGCGTGCGTCCGGTCTTCAAGCGGATCGACACCTGCGCCGCCGAGTTCGACGCGAAGACGCCTTATATGTACTCGACCTACGAGGCGCCGAGCTTCGGCGAGCCGGAGGACGAGGCGCAGCCCAGCGACCGGCGCAAGGTTGTGATCCTGGGCGGCGGGCCGAACCGGATCGGGCAGGGGATCGAGTTCGATTACTGCTGCTGCCATGCCTGCTTCGCGCTGGCGGACGCCGGGTATGAGACGATCATGGTCAACTGCAATCCGGAGACGGTGAGCACCGACTATGACACATCTGACCGTCTCTATTTCGAGCCGCTGACCGCCGAGGACGTGCTGGCGATCCTCGACGTCGAGAAGTCGCGCGGCGAGCTGGTCGGGGTGATCGTGCAGTTCGGCGGGCAGACCCCGCTCAACCTGGCGCGCGCTTTGGAGGCCGCGGGGATCCCGATCCTCGGTACCTCGCCCGCCGCGATCGACCTGGCAGAGGACCGTGAGCAATTCGCGGCGTTGGTCGACAAGCTGCGGCTGCTGCAACCGTCGAATGGCATCGCGCGCAGCCGCGAAGAGGCGCTGATCGTCGCCGAGCGGGTCGGCTATCCGGTGCTGATGCGCCCCAGCTTCGTGCTCGGCGGACGGGCGATGGAGATCGTCGAGGGGCCGGTACAGCTGGAGGATTATATCCAGACCGCGGTGCAAGTCTCTGGTGACGCACCTGTTCTCATCGACCAGTATCTGCGCGACGCGATCGAGGTTGATGTCGATGCCATCTGCGACGGCACCGATGTGGTGGTCGCCGGCGTGCTTCAGCATATCGAGGAGGCCGGCGTCCATTCGGGCGACAGTGCCTGCTCCATTCCGCCCTATTCGCTACCGGCCGAGATCGTCGCCGAGATCGAGCGGCAGGCGACGGCGCTGGCGCATGGGCTGAACGTCGTCGGGCTGATGAACATCCAGTTCGCGGTGAAGGACGGCAAGGTTTATCTCATCGAGGTCAATCCCCGCGCGTCGCGCACCGTGCCCTTCGTCGCCAAGGCGATCGGGATGCCGATCGCCAAGATCGCGGCGCGGGTGATGGCCGGCGAGAAGCTGGCGGACCTGCCACCGATCGATCGGAACATTCCCTATTTCGCTGTAAAGGAAGCAGTTTTCCCGTTCAACCGCTTCCCCGGCGTCGACCCCGTGCTCAGCCCGGAGATGAAGTCGACCGGCGAGGTGATGGGGATCGCGCCGCGCTTCACCGATGCCTTCATGAAGGCGCAGCTGGGCGCCGGCACGGTGCTGCCGACCGGCGGCGCGGTGTTCGTCAGCGTCAAGGACACCGACAAGGAGCATATCGTGCCGGCCGCACGCGCGCTGGCCGAGGCGGGGTTCACGATCGTCGCGACCGGCGGTACGGCGGACCACCTGACCCGTGCCGGCCTGCCGGTCGAGCGGATCAACAAGGTTGCGCAGGGGCGCCCTCATATCGTCGACCGCATCGTCGACGGCGGTATCGACCTGATCTTCAACACGACCGAGGGATGGCAGAGCCTGAAGGACTCCACCCCGATCCGGCAGGCGGCACTGGCAGGGCGCATTCCCTATTTCACCACGGCGCCGGCCAGCGTCGAGGCGGCGCGCGCGATTGCGGCGGGCGGCACGCTTGAAGTGCGGCCATTGCAAGCCTATTATTCGCAGTCGCACAACTGATCCCGACAGCATCGTGGACGATGCGGGCGGCCCGGTTCCGGGCCGCGTGGGTAGAATGGAATTTGGGGACCGAGACATGGCCACCGTCGAGAAGATGCCGATGCTGCAAGAAGGGTACGAGACCCTCACTGCGTCGCTGAAGCGTCTGAAAGAGGAACGGCCGCAGATCGTCGACGCGATCGAGGAAGCGCGCGCGCACGGCGATCTCTCGGAAAATGCCGAGTACCACGCCGCCAAGGAGCGTCAGGGCCAGATCGAGGCGTCGATCGCCGACATCGAGGACAAGCTGGCGCGCGCCCAGATCATCGATCCCAAGGATCTGTCGGGCGACAAGGTGGTGTTCGGCGCGACGGTGACGCTGCTCGACGACGACGACAAGCCGGTCACCTATCAGATCGTCGGCCAGACCGAGGCGAATGCCAAGACGGGGCGGATCAGCTACAACTCGCCGCTGGGCCGGGCGCTGATCGGGCGCAAGGTCGATGACGAGGTCGAGGTGTCGGTGCCGGCCGGCGACCGGTATTACGTGGTCTCCAAGATCGCCTTCATCTGACGTGGAGGTGCTGCGCACCGCGCCGGTGACGACCGTCGTCGCGGCGCTGACCGCCACCGTGTCGCTGCTGCTGGTCATCACCGGCACATTGCCGGTCGCGGCCATCGCGGCGGGCTTCGTGCCGGCGCGACTGACCGGTGCCGTGCCGATCGGCGTGCCGCTGCTGGTGCCCAGCGCGCTGACCCCGCTGACTGCCACGTTGATCCATGGCGGGATCGCGCACCTGCTGCTCAACCTGGTCGTGCTGTGCTTCTGCGGGCCGCGTCTGGAACAGGCGCTGGGCGGACGGTCGATGGCGCTGCTCTACGTGCTCGGCGCTTACGCGGCGGCGGCGGCGCAGTACGGCACCGACCCGCTGTCGCCGCAGCCGATGATTGGGGCGAGCGGCGCAATCTCTGCGGTCATCGGCGCGTATGCGCTGCTCTTCGCGGAGCGGCGGCCGCGGCGCTGGGGGCCGATCTCCGGCCACGCGCTCCACGTCGCCTGGTTGGCGGCGACATGGATCGGTATCCAGCTTTTGACCGGCTATGCCGGAATGGGCGGCGTCGACATCGCGATCGGCGCGCATATTGGCGGCTTCGCGATCGGCCTGCTGCTTGCCCGGCCGCTGCTGCGCTGGCGCTACCGCCGCGCCTGACGCGCTCAGGCGCCGGGAAGCGCCGGCTCGAGCAGACGGTGGAGATGGACCACCACGAATTTCATCTCGGCATCATCGACGGTCCGTTGCGCGGCGGCGCGCCATGCCTTTTCGGCGCTGGCATAGTCGGGGAAGATGCCGACCACGTCCAGCTTGCCGGGATCGACCCAGTCCAGCGTTTGCGGATCGCGGACGCGGCCGCCGAATACGAGATGAAGTTTGCTCATGATCCGGCCTTTTAAGGGCAGGCGAGGCGAGCGACAATCCTTCGCAGGCGCAGCATCGGGGCGCAGCGATTAGGCCGCGCCCCGAAAGGTTCAGGCGCCCGCGTTGCCCTTGTCCGACGCGCGCGTGCTGTGTGCCGCCGCCGAGCCGGCGCTCGCCAGCGCCTTGCCAACGCCATCGAGCAGCGACCGCCCCCGCTCGCGCGCGGCGTCCGGGGTCAGACCGGCATTGCCGAGTTCCTCTTTTCCGGCTTCGCGCGCGGCGGCCAAAGCCTGACGCGCCGTGTCGCCGAGCCGCTGGCCCAGCGGCGCGAGCAGCTCCCTCTCCTTCGCCGAGCGGGGCACCAGCGCGCCGGCGAGTGCGCCGATCGCGGCGCCGCCGACCAGGATGGCCAGGGGATTCGTCTCGATCGCAGCGGCGGTACGGCGTGCGACGTCAGAGGCCGTGTCGCGAGCGCCGTGATGCGACTTGGCGCCACCGTGCGCCTTGTGGTTGTTGGAGCCCGTAGCGGGATCAGCCTTTGGAGCGGTCATCATGTCTTTCCTTCGAAGGGGGCGGAGGAGGGGATTTGCGGCCGCGGAACAGACCGGCGATGCGATGACGGGCGAGCAGCAGTCCCGCCGCCGCGAGCGCGCCCGCGACGACACCGGGATTGCGGCGCGCACCGTTGACGCTGGCACGGGCGGCGGTCAGCCCGACCTGCCTGGCATCTTCGGCCAGCAGCTTGGGGTCGAGCCGGGCCTGGAGATTGTTTACCGTGTCCGACAGCCGTTGGCGCGCGGCGGCGGCCTCCAGTTCGGCGGCGGCGAGGTCGAGCTTGGCGGAGTCGCTCATGCCAGCTTGCCCTTGCCGATCACCGCCAGCACGGCGGCGATCACCAGCACGACGCCGACCACGATCACCGTCGCCAGCAACGGCCCGACCAAGGTCGACAGCGAGAAGATCAGCCCGACCAGCAGCGCGACGAGCGCGGCCAGCGCCAGCACAGCCGCGACTGCGAAAAAGATCGCGGCAGACCTGAACGCGCCGATCCGCTCGGTCGCCTTGGCCTTGTAGAGCGCGACCTCGGCGGAGACGAGCGACCGGCTGTCGTCGACCAGTCGCCCGACCAGGGCGGCGACGCCCTCCTGTTCCGGGGGCAGGGGATCGAGCGTGGAGGCCATCCGCCGATCAGTCCCGCTGCGCGTCCACGCCGGACTGGACCAGCCGCGCGACCGCGAAGCCGAGCGCGGCGGCGATGCCGATCGCGACGGCGGGGCTCGCCTTCACGAAGCCGCGTGCGTCCTCGATCAGCTCATCGACATTCTTGTTCTTGATCGTGTCGGAGAAGCCCGACACCTGGTCGGCGGCGGTGCGGGCATATTGGCCGTACTGGCCGCCCAGCTTGTCATCGACCTGCCCGGCCGCGTCGGTCAGCAGCTGCGACAGCTGGTCGAGCGCCGATCCGGCGCGTGCCTTGCCGTCATCGGCGAAGGAACGCAGCTTCTCGCTGGCCTGCTGCCCGACCTTGCCGGCGCCGTCGCGGATCGCCTGCTTGGCATCGGTCGTGCGACCACTGCCGGCGCTGGCGTCGGCGGGGGAAAAGTCGACGCCCTCGGTCTTCAGCGGCGTGGCAGGCTCGAACTGCGTGCTGGCGGGGGGCGGGGTGATGTCGCCGTCGGTCATCGGCGTGATGTCGTTGTCGGCCATGATTCGTGGTCCTCGGCTGTTCTGCGCCAGTCAACCAGTCTTAACGGCGACGGTTCCACTCGCGCAACGTCGTCCGGCGATTGCCCGGCACGCGCCCGCGTTATAGGAGGCGCGTGAAGCGACTTCAGGAGCGAAGACTTGACCGCGATCATCGACATCCACGCCCGCCAGATCCTCGATAGCCGGGGCAATCCCACGGTGGAGGTCGACGTGCTGCTGGAGGACGGCAGCTTCGGCCGCGCCGCCGTGCCCTCGGGCGCGTCCACCGGCGCGCACGAGGCGGTCGAGAAGCGCGACGGCGACAAGAGCCGCTGGGGCGGCAAGGGCGTCGAGCAGGCGGTCGAGTCGGTCAACGACGAGATCGCCGACGCGGTGATCGGCCGCGATGCCGAGGATCAGGCCGATCTCGACAATGCGATGATCGAGCTGGACGGCACCGAGAACAAGGGCCGGCTGGGTGCCAACGCGATCCTGGGCGTCAGCCTGGCGGCGGCGAAGGCGGCGGCTGAAGCGCGCGGCATGCCGCTCTACAAATATGTCGGCGGGGTCGCCGCGCACCTGATCCCCGTGCCGATGATGAACATCATCAACGGCGGCGAACATGCCGACAACCCGATCGATTTCCAGGAATTCATGATTATGCCGGTCGGTGCGTCGAGCATCGTCGAGGCGGTCCGCTGCGGGTCGGAGATCTTCCACACGCTGAAGAAGGCGCTGCACGACAAGGGGCTGGCGACGGGTGTCGGCGACGAGGGCGGCTTCGCGCCCAACATCGCCTCGACCACCGACGCGCTCGACTTCATCATGAAGGCGGTCGAGACGGCGGGGTACACGCCGGGCGAGGACGTGATGCTGGCGCTCGACTGCGCGGCGACCGAGTTCTTCAAAAACGGCAAATATGACATCAGCGGCGAGAACCGCATCCTGTCGAGCCACGAGATGGCCGAGTATCTCGCCGACCTGACCCGCCGCTATCCGATCCTGTCGATCGAGGACGGCATGGCCGAGGATGATTTCGAGGGCTGGAAGGCGCTGACCGACCTGATCGGCGACAAGGTGCAACTGGTCGGCGACGACCTGTTCGTGACCAATCCGAAGCGCTTGCGCCAGGGGATCAAGGATGGCCTCGCCAACTCGCTGCTGGTGAAGGTCAACCAGATCGGCACGCTGACCGAGACGCTGGAGGCGGTGTCGATGGCGCAGCGTGCGCGCTACACCGCGGTGATGAGCCACCGTTCGGGTGAGACGGAGGACGCGACGATCGCCGACCTGGCGGTCGCGACCAACTGCGGCCAGATCAAGACGGGGTCGCTCGCCCGGTCGGACCGGCTTGCCAAGTACAACCAGCTGATCCGCATCGAGGAAGAGCTGGGCGACGCAGCGCGCTATGCCGGGCGCGACGTGCTGATCGGCGGGTGACCGGGTGAAGAAGCCCTCGGCCTTCCAGCGCACGCTGCGCCGCGCCGCCATCCCGGCGCTGGTGTTCACGGTCATGGCGTTCTTCGGCGCCTATGCGGTGCTGGGGCCGAACGGCGTGCTGGCGTACGGCGACTATAAGCGCCAGCTGGCCAAGCGCGAGCAGGACTATGCGCTGCTCGACAAGAAGCGCGAGGTGCTGCGCAACCGGGTCGCGCTGCTCGATCCGGATCATGCCAACCCCGACATGGTCGACGAGATGGTGCGCAAGGAATTGAACGTGACGCATCCGGACGAGGTGATCGTCCCTCTCCGCTGATCCGCGGATCGGTTCCACTGCTTCCCGGCATTTACCTGGAAGCAGTGGAAGTGATTTGGGTACCAGATCTCAGTCGTAAACCGGCCGATCGCCGCGATCGGCCTGGCCTGCTCCCAGGAATGTCAGAAGGTCCTGCGTCAGCCGGTCGGCATGGGTGACGTTCAGGCCGTGCGGTGCGCCGTCATATTCGACCAGCTGGCTGTTGGCGATACCGGCCGCGGCGGCGCGCCCGGCGGCGTCGATCGGCACGGTCTGGTCGCCGGTGCCATGGACGATCAGCGTCGGCACGCGGAACGCGGCCAGGTCGGGGCGGAAGTCGGTGTGGCTGAACGCCTGCGCGCAGGCCAGGGTCGGCTTCAGCCCCGCCATCATCGCCATCGCCGTCGACCAGTCGAGAACGTCGTCGCTGACCGGGCTGGTGATGTAGCCGACGCCGTAGAATTGCGGCGTGAAGGTGTGGCGGAAGAACTTCGCGCGGTCCTCTTGGATACCCTCGGCGATCTGGTCGAAGGTCGATTGCGGCGTGCCGTCGGGATTGTCGTCGGTTTTCAGCATATAGGGTACGACCGACGAGATCAGCCCGGCGGCGATCACGCCCTGTCCCTGATGACGGCTCATGTAGCGGGCGACTTCGCCCCCGCCCATCGAGAAGCCGACGATGGTCGCGTCGTGATCGGCGCCTGCCTCCTTCATCACATCGGCCAGGTCGTCCGACAGCGTATCATAGTCATAGCCGCTCCAGGGCTGGCCCGACCGGCCGAAGCCGCGCCGGTCATAGGCGATGGCGCGGAACCCCGCCTCTGCCAGCGCCATGGCCTGCACGTCCCAGCTGTCGGCGTTGAGCGGCCAGCCGTGGAGCAGGATCACCGGCCGGCCCGAGCCCCAGTCCTTGACGTAGATGTCGGTGCCGTCGCGCGTCTTGATATAGGGCATGAAAGCTCTCCGTTACTGCGATGGCGCCAACGTGCGCCGGCCGCGCCCCGTTCCACTAGCGGCGGCGGCCATCCGCTGGCAGCATCGACCGATGTGGCGAATCGGGGGAAGTGGCATGAGGAAGCTGGTCTGTGCGGCGCTGCTGCTGGCGACGGGAACGGCGGACGCGCAGCAGGCGGCGCCCGCGACACCGTCCGCCTCTGCGGCAAAGACACGCTGGGCGCAGTTCCGCGACGCCTATATCGAGCAGCTGTTCCGGCTAGATCCCGGCTTCGCGGTCTATCAGGGTCGGCACGATTTCGACGGGCAGGTGCAGGACTGGAGCCCGGCGGGACTGAAACGGCTGGGCGATTTCTATCGCCGCTCGATCGCCGACGCGCGCCGCACCCCGGCCACGACGGCGGACGAGCGGTTCGAGCGCGACTATCTGGTCAAGGTGACCGAAGGACGGTTGTTCTGGCTAGAGGACGCCGACCAGCCGCACGCCAATCCGCAATGGTACGTGTCCAACGGGCTGGACCCCAACGTCTATGTCGCGCGCGACTATGCCCCGGTCGCGGACCGGGCGCGGGCGCTGACCCGGTTCCTGCGCGCGGTGCCGGCGGCCGCGGCCAATATCCGCGCCAACCTGAAGACGCCGATGCCGCTGAGTTTCGCGCAGTTCGGCGCAGCGGCGTTCAACGGCTTCGCGGATTACTACGAGGGCGACGCGGTGCACGCCTTCGCCACTGTGCGGGACGACCGGATTCAGCGCGACCTGAAGGCGGCGGCGGCCAGCGCGGCGGCGGCGATGCGGTCGCTGGGCGGCTCGCTGGACGCAGCGCGTCGCTCTGCCAACGCCGCCTTTCCGCTGGGAGCTGCGCGGTTCCAGCGGATGCTGGCGGCGACCGAGGGCGTGACCACGCCGCTTGCGGCATTGGAGGCGGCGGGGCGGGCCGATCTGGCGCGCAACCGCGCGGCGCTGGTCGCTGCCTGCGCGCAGTTCGCGCCCGGCGCCACGGTGCCGGCGTGCGTCGACCGGATGAACGCCGACAAGCCGGCCAACGGTCCGGTGGCAGAGGCGCGGCGGCAGATCCCGGTGCTGCGCCAGTTCGTGCTCGACAAGGACCTGGTGACCATCCCGGGCACCGAGAAGGCGCTGGTGGAGGAGGCGCCCCCATACATGCGGCAGAACGCCGCCTATATCGATCCGCCGGGACCGTTCGAGCACGGCATCCCGTCGATCTATTACATCGCGCCACCCGATCCGGCGTGGGACAAGGCGACGCGCGACGCCTTCGTCGTCGGGGTCGACAATCTGCTGTTCACCTCGGTGCACGAGGTGATGCCGGGGCATTTCCTGCAATTCCTGCACGCCAACCGATCGCCCTCGCTCTTCGGCCGGATCTTCGTCGGCTATGCGTTCGCGGAAGGCTGGGCGCATTACAGCGAGGAGATGATGTGGGAGGCGGGGCTCGGTGCGGGCGATCCCAAGGTCCATATCGGCCAGCTGTCGAACGCGCTGCTGCGCGATTGCCGCTTCCTGTCGGCGATCGGGCTGCACGCACGCGGCTGGACCCAGGAGCAATCGCGGCAGATGTTCGTCGAGCAATGTTTCCAGGACGAGGGCACCGCGCGGCAGCAGTCGGCGCGCGGGACCTATGACCCCGCCTATCTGAACTACACGATGGGCAAGCTGATGATCCGGCGCCTGCGCGCCGACTGGACCGCGACACGCGGAGGGCGGGCAGGGTGGAAGGCGTTCCACGACGCGTTCCTTGGCTATGGTGGCCCGCCGATCCCGCTGGTGCGGCAGCGGATGATGGGGGAAGCGACCGCGCGAGCCATGTTCTAAGCGGGTCAGCCTGGCTTTCCTAAATCGCTGCGGCCGCTTAGGGATCGTTCCAATCCTTGGGAGATGAGCATGCGTTCTGGATTACGCTGGGCTGCGACGATCGGTGCCGGCCTGCTTGCGGGAAGTAGCGCGCTGGCGCAGACGGCGCCGATGACCGACGATCCCTATATCTGGCTGGAGGACAAGGACGGCGCCAAGCCGCTGGCGTGGGTGGAGGCGGAGAATGCCCGCACCCTGCCGCGGCTCCAGAACGACCCGCGCTATGCCGGTTTCTACAAGGAGGCGCTGGCGATCGCGTCGGCCGAGGATCGCATCCCGATGCCGGAGCAGCTGTACGGCCGCATCTATAATTTCTGGCGCGACGCGCAGCATCCGCGCGGAATCTGGCGCTGGACGACCGAGGCCGGCTACGCCGCCGCCACGCCGCAATGGACCACCGCGCTCGACATCGACGCGCTGGGCAAGGCCGAGGGCAAGCAGTGGGTGTGGAAGGGCAGCACCTGCCTCCAGCCCGAGGAGCGGTATTGCCTGGTCGAGCTGTCCGAGGGTGGCGAGGACGCGGTGACCCTGCGCGAGTTCGACCTGCAGACCGGCCAGTTCGTGAACGGCGGGTTCGACCTGCCCAAGAGCAAGCAGGGGGCGGCCTGGATCGATCGCGACACGCTGCTGGTCAGCCGTGACTGGGGGCAGGGGACGCTGACCAACTCCAGCTATCCGTTCGTCGTCAAGCTGGTGAAGCGTGGCCAGCCGCTGGCCGCCGCGACCGAGGTGTTCCGCGGGGCGCCGACCGACCAACTCGGCAGCTATGCGCAGGTGATGACCGACGCCGCCGGCCACCGGCTGGTCCTGATCGGCCGGCGGCAGCAGTTCTTTGGCGGCGACACGCTGGTGTGGACGCCCAAGGGCACGCGCAAGCTCGACATTCCCGGCCGCACCCAGCCGGTCGGCATGGTCGACGGGCGGGTGATCTTCGAGACGAGCGATCCCTGGGGCGCGATCCCGGCGGGTGCGGTCGCCTGGGTACCGCTGGCCGAGGTGGAGAGCGGCCGGCTGAACCCGCGCGTCCTGTTCGCGCCGACTCCGCGCCAGGCGGTGCAGCAGGTCGCGACGACGAAGGACCGGGTGATCGTCACCTATACCGACAATGTCCGCGGGCGCGTGTCGGTTCTGGCGCCGTCCGCCGACGGCTGGTCGAGCCGCGCGGTGTCGGTGCCGGAGAATATCGCGGTCGGCGTCGCCAGTGCGACCGATCGCAGCGACCTGGCCTATCTGACGATCACCGGCTTCGTCACGCCGACGACGCTCCAGTCGATCGACGTCGCGACGACCGCGGCGCCGAAGACGGTCAAGGCGTTGCCGGCGAAGTTCGATGCGACCGGGCAAGTGGTCGAGCAGTTCGAGGCGACGTCGTCGGACGGGACCAAGGTGCCGTATTTCGTTGTCCACCGCCGCGACCGGCCGCTGGATGGCAGCACGCCGACGATGATGACGGCTTATGGCGGGTTCGAGCTGTCGCGCCTGCCGACCTATCTGGGCGCGACCGGCAAGCTGTGGCTGGAGAATGGCGGCGCTTTCGTGCTCGCCAACATCCGCGGCGGCGGCGAGTTCGGCCCGGCGTGGCACGACGCCGGCCGCAAGACCAAGCGGCAGGTGATCTATGACGACTTCGCCGCAGTCGCGCGCGACCTGTTCGCGCGGAAGATCACCAGCGCGCAGAAGCTGGGTATCTATGGCGGCTCGAACGGCGGGCTGCTGATGGGCGTCGAGATGACGCAGCATCCCGAGCTGTGGAAGGCGGTGACCATCGCCGTGCCGCTGCTCGACATGGTCCGCTATCAGCAGATCGCTGCCGGTGCCTCGTGGGAGGACGAATATGGCTCGATCGACAAGCCGGACGAGGCGGCGTTCCTGCGCCGTATCTCGCCCTATGCGAACCTGAAGAAGGGCGCGACCTATCCCGAGCCCTATATCTGGACGACCACCAAGGACGACCGGGTTGGGCCGCAGCACGCGCGCAAGTTCGCCGCGCGGATGAAGGAATATGGCCAGCCCTATCTTTTCTACGAAGATACTGCGGGCGGCCATTCGGGGGATGCGGACATCGAGCAGCAGGCGCGTATGACGGCGTTGCAGATGACCTATTTCGCCCAGAAGCTGATGGGCACGGGTGTCGTCAATAAGTAGCATTTGAGCGGAGGCGCCGGGGATTACCGGCGCCTCCGCCTTTTGGTTCCGGTATGAAACGATCCGTTGCCCACAAAGGTTATTGCTGCAATGCGGCGAAAACGGCAGGATGGTCGGGATGACTGACATGATTACCACGGCAGACCGCGCGGCCACGCTGCCGCCGCCGTCCCCGGCGATCGTCTTCGAGGCGATCGTGAAGCAGCTGGCGGTGGCCGCCAGCTACAACCGCGGCGAAGTTACGCTGGCGCCGCACGTCATCTACACCCGCCACGACGAGATCTATGTCGATGCCGTGACGCTGGAGCGCGACGGCAAGCCGCCCAAGGAAGAGAAGATGGGGTCGTTCAAGCTCGCCGGACTGGCGGGCCTGCGCGTGACGCCCCGCCGCTTCTCGCCCCACTCGCTCTACAATCCCGGCGAAAAGCGTTACGCCGGCACCGTCCTGATGGCGGTCGAGATCGCCTGATCCTCGGTTGCCGCCTTGCGGCCTGCGCTCTACGCTGGCTGCATGGTGGACGACACAACCCGCGCGGTCGAGCCGCATGACACGCCCGGCGACAACATTCTGGGGCTGCCGGTCGGGGTAGGGGCCGACGACGCGGTGCGGATCGCGCTGCGTCGCGACCGGCTGCTCGCTGCCCTCACGCTGACGGCGGGGGCGGGGCTGGCGCTGGCAATGCCGTTCGCGCTGAAATCGGGGGCGGAATTCTTCCTGCCGCTGACCACCGCGCTGGTGATCGCGGTCGCGCTGGTGCCGGTGCTGGAATGGCTGGAGCGGCGACGGGTGCCCTCGCCGCTCGCCGCGCTGATGTGCCTGATCGCGTTCATCGTTGTCGCCAATGTCGCGCTGGCGGCGATCGTGGTGCCGGCGACCGACTTCTTCCGGCTGCTGCCGACCCGGCTCGACCGCATCCAGCACAATCTGGCGCCGCTGCTCGACCTCTATTCCAACCTCGAAGCCTATGTGAACCGGGCGCTGCGCCAGGTCGCGTCGACCCCGATCCGGCGGCCGAGCACGGCGGCGGTGGCCGCGCCGGGATCGATCCTCGAACTCGCCGCCACCTCGGCGCCGGCGCTCATCATCCAGGTGCTGTTCGGCATCCTGATCGTCTTCTTCTTCCTGTCGGGCTGGACGCGGCTGCGCCAGCGGACGATCACCGGGCGAACCAGCTTCGACGGCGCGATGGCCACCGCGCGGGTGATCCAGGACGTGGTCGATGACGTGTCGGCCTATCTCGGCACCATCACCGTCATCAATTTAATGCTGGGCGTGGTGACGGGCACGGCGCTGTGGGCGATCGGCATGCCCTATCCGGCGATGTGGGGCGGGATCGTCGCGCTGCTGAACTACATCCCCTATTTCGGGCCGGTGATCGGCGCGTTCCTGCTGGCGCTGGGCGGGTTGATGACCTTTTCCGACATCTGGGTCGCGCTGCTGCCCGCCGCGCTGATGTACGGCCTCCACCTGATCGAGGCGAATGCGATCACGCCGCTGATCGTCGGCCATCGCCTGACGATCAGCCCGCTCCTGATCCTCATCTCGCTGAGCTTCTGGGGATGGGTGTGGGGGACGCTGGGCGCGCTCCTCGCGGTGCCGCTCCTCATCATCATCCAGACGGTGCTGGGCGCCGCCGGCAAGCCCGATATCGCCGGCTTCCTGTTCGAGCATGGCACGTTGGTGCAGCAGCAACGGGCCAAGCGCGGGCATGCCGGGAGCGAGGAAGAGGACCGCGGATGAAAAAAGCGACGAAGGGTCGTTGACAGCCCCCGGACCCTCGCCTAGTTGGCCGGCCTCGCTTCCAAGCGGGTGTAGCTCAGTTGGTTAGAGCGCCGGCCTGTCACGCCGGAGGTCGCGGGTTCGAGCCCCGTCACTCGCGCCACAGCGCAGTCGAAAAGACGCGCTGATGAAGTCATCGCGCATCTCTGTAAGCCTTGCCGGCCTCGCATTGCGAGGGCCGACGACGCGGCGGTATGGGGTCGTGGTCTACCGCCAGCGCCCCGTTTCCATCCAGCTGAGCAGCGGCCGCATCGGCGTGATCCAGACGATGCCGGTCACGACGTAGAACAGCAGCTGAATTACCCAATGCCAGCCGCCGACCACGCCCGACAGGCTGGCGACCATCACCGTCCAGATCAGGATCAGCGCCAGGATGGCGAAGATGCCGGCGGGCTTGCGCCAGCTGGGGCCGGGCTCGGGTGCGTTGGGGGTCATGGCAAGATCCATTCACTTTCGGTGGCGATCGCGTGGAGCGGAACGTCCCACGGATCGGGAGTAAGCGCCGGCACCTCCTGCACGCCGAGCGCGATGCCGACCCGCCAGGCGGAGGGATGCTGGGCAAAGGCGCGGTCGTAATGGCCGGCACCTTGGCCCAGCCGGTTGCCGCGCCGGTCGAAGCCGACCAGCGGCGTCAGGATGATCTCCGGCACCAGCTCCGGTGCGGCGGCGGGGGGCTGACGCAGTCCGAAGGGGCCAGCGACCAGTTGTCCTTGCCAGTGCAGGAAGCGCAGCGGCGTCGGCCGGTCGACGACGAAGGGCAGGGCGAGCGTGCAGCCCATCGTCCGTGCAGCGTCGATGAACGCAGCCGGGTCCGCCTCTCCGGGGGTCGGCAGATAGGCAGCGACCACCATCCCCGGCCTCAGCCGCAAGACGAATGCCTCATCGACGATCGGCTGGCGCCCGCCGGCTGCCGCGTCGCGGGCAGCGCGCAAGCGCGCGCGCAGAGGCGCCTTGTCGGTCATGAGCGCAGGGGGCGGGTGACGGGACCGCCTTGGCCGTGTGCCGGGTTATCCACTGACGCACGATACGTCAGGTGGGGACCATGTGCGTCGGACCAGGATCCGGGCAGGGACAGCCCCCATTGGATGATGAATAGCCTCAGGGATAATAAAGGCTCGTACCGGGCAGAACCCGTCGTCCCTGATTTAGGAGGTTGCGGACGATTGCTCAAGGGCATCGGCCAGGCTTTCCAGTCGCTCGGCGATCCGCTCCAGCGCCGATTCGGCGATCGCGGCGCCGACCGGCGGGCGCGTCTCCGATTCCTCCAATGCGTCAGCCAGCATCAGCGCGACGAACAGCATCGCGCGCTCGGGCTGGCCGGCGGCGGCGCGGTCGGCCGCGGCCCAGCGCTCGTCGAGCATCCGGCCGAGCAGCTGGACGCGCGCCTCCTCGCCCGGCCGGCAGGCGACGGTGTGGGCGCGGCCGCCGATCTCCAGCGTCACCGAAGCCATCAGCGGGTGCCCGTGCGCGCGATGACCTCGTCGAGCGCGGCGACCGCGTCGGCCATCCGTGCCTTCAGCGCGGCGTGGCGACGGGCGAGCGCGTCGGCACCGGCGGCACGCGCGGTCACCGCCGCCTCGATGCGGGCGATCGCCTGCTCGATACGGTCGACGGCGGGGCGTTCGCCGGCAAGAGGAGTCTCGGTCATCGCTTCCGGATAGGCAGGTGGCCGGGGTGCGGCAAGTGTCGCGTCGGCACGGCGGGGGCGTTTCCCGGCGGTTGACAGGCGGGCGTTCGACCCCGCAAAGGCCGCACCGTCCCGGCCCCACGTCCCCGAGGCCGCCAATCACGGAGAGCCAGCGATGACGGTCAAGGTAGCGATCAACGGTTTCGGTCGGATCGGCCGCCTGGTGGCGCGCGCGATGCTGGAGCGCGGCGGCGACGCTTTGGAACTGGTCGCGATCAACGATCTCGCCGACGCCAAGTCGAACGCCTGGCTGTTCAGCCGCGACAGCGTCCACGGCCGCTGGCCCGGCACGGTGACGGCCGAGGGCAACGACCTGGTCGTCGACGGCAAGCGCATCCGCGTGACCGCGGAGCGCGATCCCGCCAACCTGCCGCACAAGGAGCTGGGCGTCGACCTGGTGCTGGAGTGCACCGGTTTCTTCACCGACCGTACCTCGTGCCAGAAGCACATCGATGCCGGCGCCAAGAAGGTGCTGATCTCCGCGCCGGGCAAGGATGTCGACCTGACCGTCGTTTACGGCGTCAACCATGACAAGCTGGCGGCGGACCACATGATCGTGTCGAACGCGTCGTGCACCACCAACTGCCTGGCGCCGGTCGCCAAGGTGCTGAACGACACGGTCGGGATCGAGCGCGGGCTGATGACCACCGTCCACGCCTATACCAACGACCAGAAGATCCTCGACCAGATCCATCCCGACCTGCGCCGCGCACGCGCCGCCGCCATGTCGATGATCCCGACCACCACCGGCGCCGCGCGCGCGGTGGGCGAGGTGCTGCCCGAGCTGAAGGGCCGCCTCGACGGTTCGGCGATCCGTGTGCCGGTGCCGGACGGCAGCCTGGTCGACCTGACCTTCACGCCCAAGCGCGACACGACCCGCGACGAGATCAACGCGATCCTGAAGGCCGCATCGGAGTCCGGTCCGCTGAAGGGCGTGCTGGAATATACCGACGAGCCGCTGGTTTCGATCGACATCCAGCACACGCCAGCGTCGTCGACGGTCGACAGCCTGGAGACGGCGGTGCTCGACGGCAAGCTGGTCCGCGTGGTCAGCTGGTACGATAACGAGTGGGGCTTCTCGAACCGCATGGTCGACACCGCGACGGCGATGGCGAAGTTCCTCTGAGGTGACGGGGACGCTCGCCGGCATCGCCCGCCACGCCTTTCCGAAGGCGGTGATGGAGACGGTCGACCATGTCGCCGTCACCGTCGACGGCGGCCTTGCCGGCGACTATCGCGGCGCGGTGAAGCCGGGCGGGCGCGGCCGGCGGCAGGTGACGCTGATGGAGCGGATCGACTGGCAGGCGGCGATGGCCGAGGTCGGTCACAACATCGCCTGGTCGGAACGGCGCGCCAACCTGCTGGTCGATGGCCTCGATCTGCCGCAGGTCCCCGGCGTCCGCCTGCGGATCGGCGCCGACGTGCTGCTGGAGGTAACCCGCGAGACTGATCCGTGCGAGCGGATGGAGGCGCTGGCCCCCGGCCTGCGCGCGGCGCTGACCCCCGATTGGCGAGGCGGCGCCTGTACCCGAGTTCTGGCTGGCGGCATCATCGCCGTCGGCGACCCCATCAGGATCGAGTGAACATGAGCAAGCCGTACAAGACGCTCGACGACATGGGCGATATCCAGGGCAAGCGCGTGCTGGTCCGCGAGGACCTGAACGTGCCGATGCAGGACGGCGCGGTAACCGACGACACGCGGCTGCGCGCGACGGTAACGACCGTGGCCGAGCTGGCCGATCGCGGCGCGATCGTGCTGGTGCTGGCGCATTTCGGCCGGCCCAAGGGCCAGCCGAACCCCGATATGTCGCTGGCGCTGGTCACCAAGCCGTACGAGGCGGTGCTGGGCCGCCCGGTTCGCTTCATCGACTGGGAGGGGGCGGACGCCACGGTGGGAACGCTCCAGCCCGGTGATATCGCGGTGCTGGAGAACACCCGCTTCTTCGGCGGCGAGGAGAAGAACGATCCGGCGGTGGTCGATCGCTTCGCCGCGCTCGGTGATATGTACGTCAACGACGCCTTCTCGGCCGCACACCGCGCCCACGCCTCGACCGAGGGGCTGGCGCACAGGCTGCCGGCATTCGCTGGACGCGCGATGGAGGCGGAACTCGCCGCGCTGGAAAAGGCGCTGGGCAATCCCGAGCATCCGGTCGCCGCGGTCGTCGGCGGGGCCAAGGTGTCGACCAAGCTCGACGTGCTGAAGCATCTGGTCGCGCGGGTCGACCACCTCATCATCGGCGGCGGCATGGCCAATACTTTCCTCGCCGCGCGCGGGGTCGATGTCGGCAAGTCGCTGTGCGAGCACGATCTGACCGGTACGGCAGAGGCGATCATGGATGCCGCCGACAAGGCCGGCTGCACCGTCCACCTGCCCTATGACGTGGTGGTCGCGAAGGAGTTCCGCGCCGACCCGCCGACCCGCACCGTCAACGTCCACGAGGTCGCGGCGGACGAAATGATCCTCGACGTCGGACCGGCCGCGGTCGAAGCGCTCGGCGACGTGCTGAAGAACTGCCGCACTCTGGTGTGGAACGGACCGATGGGCGCGTTCGAGATGACGCCGTTCGATGCCGCGACCGTTGCCCTGGCGCGGACCGCGGCGGCGCTGACCGGCGACGGATCGCTGGTGTCGGTGGCGGGCGGCGGCGACACGGTCGCCGCGCTGAACCATGCCGGGGTGGCGAGCGACTTTACCTTCGTCTCGACCGCTGGCGGCGCCTTCCTGGAATGGATGGAAGGGCGCGAGCTGCCCGGCGTCGCGGCGCTGGCGGGCTGATCGGCACGGCTTTAGCGTTTCATCGCCCGGGTTTGAGCCAAGCTCGATGCCTCCCCGGCGGGGGCCACGTTGGCCTTTCCACCTGGACACCGGCCTTTGCCGGAGAGGTGCTTCATTACGGGTGAGCCACCCGTAAACCCGCGTCTTCCTTCAGCAACGGCACGATGAGGGCGTTCAGGTCGGCCAGGTCGAACGCGCCCGCCTTAGTGTGGCGGACGATCCCTGCGCGATCGATGACGTAGTTCGTCGGCACCGCAGGCATGTCGACCGACATGCCTTTCACCCGCCGTACCGCCGGTATGGCGAGGACCGAGAACAGCGGCTTCAGCTGTGACAGCGACACCGACCCTTCGGTCGTGATGGCGAAGACCCGCAGGCCGAACGGCTGCAGCTTGCGATAATAGGCGTCGAGCAGCGGCAGTTCCTGTCGGCACGGCACGCACCAGGTCGCCCAGAAGTTGAGGATCACGACCTGGCCCTTCAGATCGGCCAGATCGACCTTGGTGCCGTCCACCAGCGTCAGTTGCACGTTCGGCATCGGCTTGCCGACCTTCGGCGTTTCCGCGACCGCAGGCGACGCCATCGCCCATGCCGCCAGTGCCGCCACGCTACATGCCCCGTTCCTCATCCCGTACCCCCCTGCCGCCAAGTTGCTCCCGTACCGCGGTCCTCGTCAATCGAGGTGATCCCGTATGACGGATGCAGTTGAAGCGATGAAAGCGTGCTGCTATGTTTAACACGTTAAACGGAGGAACGGGTGCTCGGCGTCAGGCTCGATACGGAACTGGAGGAACGGCTGGCAGCGGTCGCTCGCACCCAGGGCCGCAGCAAGAGCGACATCGCCCGTGAGGCCGTCCGCCGCTATGTCGACCTCCACGACGAGGCGTTCCGTCGCGAGGCGCGGCGCCAGTCGCTGCGCGCGTCGCGCCGCGATGTGACCGCCGACTATGCGTTTTGGGAAACGATCGAACGCGAGGATGCGGCGTGGAAATAGCCCATGGCGCCATCGTCCTCGTGGCACCGCCGACCGATGCCGGATCGGCGCGCGCGGCGGTGATCGTACAGGCAGACCTGTTCAATGCCGACCACGCGACCGTCACCGTCTGTCCGCTGACCAATGTCGTCGGTGGTGAGGCGTTGTTCCGCGTCGCCATCTCTCCGCAGGAACATACCGGCCTGACCGTCGAGTGCGAGGTGCAGGTCGATCGCATCACCTCGGTCCGTCGGGACCGGATTATTCGCGTGCTCGGTCACGCCTCCGCAACCCGGATGGAGCAGGTCGATCAGGCGCTGCGCCGCTGGCTCGCTCTTTGACCATCACACCACAGGAAACGCCCATGACCTCCACAATGACGCCGATCGTGAAGACCATTCTCGACAAGTATGAAGGCACCAGCCCGGCCGTGAAGGCCAATCTGGCGCGCATCCTGATGCAGGGGCGCCTGGGCGGCACCGGCAAGCTGGTGATCCTGCCGGTCGACCAGGGGTTCGAACATGGTCCGGCGCGCAGCTTCGCGATCAACCCGCCAGCCTATGATCCCCATTATCACTACCAGCTGGCGATCGATGCCGGCCTGTCGGCCTATGCCGCGCCGCTGGGTATGCTGGAGGCGGGTGCCGACACCTTTGCCGGGCAGATCCCGACCATCCTGAAGGTCAACAGCTCGAACAGCTGGGCAACCTCCATCGCGCAGGCGCAGACCGGCAGCGTCGAGGATGCGCTGCGGCTGGGCTGCGCGGCGATCGGCTTCACCATCTATCCGGGGTCGGACGGCATCTTCGACGCGATGGAGCAGATCCGCGAGCTTCGCGAGGAGGCAGCGGCCGCCGGCCTCGCCACCGTGATCTGGAGCTATCCGCGCGGCGGCGACCTGTCGAAGGACGGCGAACTGGCGCTCGATGTCGGCGCCTATGCCGCACACATGGCGGCGCTGCTCGGGGCGCACATCATCAAGGTCAAGCTGCCGACCGCGCATATCGAGCAGAAGGACGCGCAGAAGGCGTATGAGGGCACCGACTGGGCCAAGCAGTCCGACCGGGTGCGCCATGTCGTCCAGTCCAGCTTCGCCGGGCGCCGGATCGTCGTCTTCTCCGGCGGTGCGGCCAAGGGAGCGGACGCGGTCTATCAGGACGCGCGCGACATCCGCGACGGTGGCGGCAACGGCTCGATCATCGGGCGCAACACCTTTCAGCGGCCGCGCGACGAGGCGATCGCGATGCTCGACCGGATCGTGTCGATCTACCAAGGCGGCGAGTAACCGCGGGGCAGGCGGCGGGGGAGGTGACCCCCGCCGCCGATCGCGATAGAGGCGGGCGGATGGACATGATCGATCCGCTCGGGCCGCTGGACCCCGACTTCGCCGCCTCGTTCAAGCGTGACGACCGCAGGCCGCCGTGCCAGCTCTATCTGGTGTCGCCGCTCGACGTCACCGGCGGCTTTGCGGATCGGTTGGCGCGTGCCCTCGACGCCGGTCCGGTCGCGGCGTTCCAGTTCCGGGTGAAGGACGTCGACCAGCACGAGGCGGCGCGCCTCGCCGAGCCGCTCCAGCGCATCTGCGCCGACCGCGAGGTGGCGTTCATCGTCAACGACTCGGCGTCGCTCGCGAAGCGGCTAGGCGCCGATGGCGTCCATCTGGGTCAGGAAGACGGTGACCCGCGCGAAGCACGCGCGATGCTCGGGCCGAACGCTCAGATCGGCGTCACCTGCCACGACAGCCGTCACCTGGCGATGGAGGCAGGCGAGGCGGGGGCGGACTATGTCGCGTTCGGCAGCTTCCACCCGACCACGACCAAGGCGGTGCGCCACCATGCGGAGCCGGTGCTGCTGTCCTGGTGGGCGGCGTTGTTCGAGATCCCGTCCGTCGCGATCGGCGGGATCACCCCGGCCAACGCCGCGCCGCTGGTAGCGGCGGGCGCCGATTTCCTCGCGGTGTCAGGCGTGGTGTGGAACGGGGACGAGGCAAGCGCCGTCCGCGCTTTCGGCGCAGTTCTGGGCAGATAGGCGGGAGCCAAGCGCGCCGATGCTCGTTTGATCCGACAGCGTAACAGTTTCGGATCGGAGCATCATGCGTCGTCTTCTCACCCTGCTCGCCATCGGTGTCGCCGCCGTCGCCACGGCGCAGTCCCCGACGCCCCAGTCCCCAACGTCCCAGTCACCAACCTCCCAGTCACCGGGCATCGATCGCGAGCTGTTGAAGATGCAGGTGGTTCTCGACCGGCTGGGCTTCTCGCCCGGGGTGATCGACGGCAGGCCCGGCATGTCGCTGACCGCGGCGATCAAGGGTTTCCAGCAGAGCCGCGACTTGCCCGAGACGGGCAAACCCGACGCGGCGACGATGCAGGCGCTCGCCCCCTATTGGGGCACCGAGGCGACCAAGGTGCTGACGCTGAACGCGCGGGTGCTTGCCGGTCCCTATGTGAATCCGATCCCCAAGGACGAGGACCAGCAGGCCAGGCTGCCCGGCCTCTATTATCGCAGTCCGCTGGAGAAGCTGGCCGAGATGTTCCACACCACGCCGCAGGTGCTGGTGGCGTTGAACAGCCCGCAGACCTGGCTGCGGCCGGGTAGCAAAGTGGAGTTTCCCAATGTCCTGCCGTCCAGCCGCGCCTATGACTCCAAGCTGCGCGACGACTGGCGGGCGACGCTGAACGGGCTGAACGTCGATGCGGTGCAGCCGCAGGCGGCGAAGATCGTCGTCGACAAGTCGGACAAGGTGCTGCGCGTCTATGACGATGGCGGCAAGCTGGTCGCGCAGTTCGGGGTGACGACGGGGTCGGAGCATGATCCGCTGCCGCTGGGCAACTGGAAGATCAACGGCGCCGACTATAATCCCAAGTTCCACTTCAACCCCGACCTGTTCTGGGATGCCAAGAAGGACGACGAGAAGGCGATGCTGCCGCCTGGGCCGAACGGGCCGGTGGGGGTGGTGTGGCTCGACCTGTCCAAGCCGCATTACGGCATCCACGGCACGCCCAATCCCGAACTGATTGGTCGGTCGGAAAGCCATGGCTGCGTGCGCCTGACCAACTGGAATGCGGCACGGCTGGCGATGATGGTGAAGCCGGGAACGCCGGTCGTGTTCCAGGCGTGAGGGCGTGAGCCGGATCGGCTGGATCTTCCTGGCGCTGGTCGTCCTGGCGGCGCTGGCGTTTGGATCGATGCTGTCGTTCGGCGGCGGGCATGGGGCGCCGGTCCCGACCACCGAGCAGGCCGTGCCGGCCGATCCGGCGGGCGATCTGCTCCCCGTGCCGGTTTCGGGCGTACCGCGATCGGCGATCGCCGACAGCTGGGGCGACGCGCGCGACGGGGGCGGGCGGGCGCATCACGGCACCGACATCATGGCCCCGGGTGGTGCTCCGGTCATCGCCGCGGCGCCCGGCCGGGTCGAGAAGCTGTTCCACAGCGATGCCGGCGGGATCACCGCCTATGTCCGCTCCCTGGATGGCAGGTGGAGCTATTATTACGCGCACCTGTCGGGCTACGCACCCGGTCTGGCAGAGGGGCAGGCGGTACGAGCGGGCGACCCGATTGGCTTCGTCGGCGATACCGGCAATGCCGGGGCCGGCAACACGCACCTGCATTTCGGCCTGTCGCGCATGGCCGCGGGCGAGAAATGGTGGGGTGGCGAGCCGGTCGATCCCTACCCCCTGCTTGCCGGACGCGCGGCACGTCGCTAGATCGCCTGCGCATCGGGGCCGCGGCCCCACGGCTCTTTCCAGCAGGGTTCTCCCCATGAAGATCAGCGGCGTGGACATCCGTCCCGGCAACATCATCGAGTATGAAGGCGGCATTTGGCGCGCCGTGAAGATCCAGCACACGCAGCCCGGCAAGGGCGGTGCGTACATGCAGGTCGAGATGAAGAACCTGATCGACGGGCGCAAGAACAACGTCCGCTTCCGCTCGGCCGAGACGGTGGAGCGGGTGCGGCTGGATACCAAGGACTTCCAGTTCCTGTTCAAGGACGGCGAGCAGCTGACCTTCATGGACAAGGAAAACTACGAGCAGATCACGCTCGACGCGGGCATCCTGGGCGACGCCGCGGCCTTCCTGCAGGACGGCATGGACGTGGTGCTCGAACTCTATGACGAGAAGCCGATCTCGGTCGAGCTGCCGAGCACGATCGAGGCGACGATCGTCGAGGCGGACGCGGTGGTGAAGGGGCAGACCGCCTCATCCAGCTACAAGCCCGCGATCCTCGACAATGGCGTGCGCGTGATGGTGCCGCCGCATATCGGTGCGGGTACGAAGATCGTCGTCGACGTGTACGAGCAGACGTACGTGCGGCGCGCCGACTGAGACGAATAGCGCAGCTATCCGCACAGTCGGCCGCCCGGCCGGCGGGCGCAGCCCGACCGACGTCACGGGCTTGGCCCGTGACGCTTCCGAGGCCTGATTGCCCTCACCCTCCCACCGCCTGACGGCGGTGGACCCCTCCCTCTCCCCGATGGGAGAGGGGTATAGAGATTGCCCATGCCCAGCCATTCCGGCCTCTTCACCGTCATCGAGCGTGCCGCCCGCAAGGCCGGCCCGCGGCTGCGCCGCGACTTCAACGAGGTCCAGCACCTGCAGGTGAGCCGCAAGGGGCCCGCCGACTTCGTCACCATCGCCGACCAGCGCGCCGAGCAGACACTGTACGAGGAACTGTCGCGCGCGCGCCCCGACTGGGGCTTCCTGATGGAAGAGCGCGGCGAGGTGGCGGGCGATCCGGACAAGCCGCGCTTCATCGTCGATCCGCTCGATGGCACGTCGAATTTCCTCCACGGCATTCCGCATTTCGCCATCTCGATCGCGGTCGAGGAGCCGCTGCCCAGCGGCAAGCGCGAGATCACGACCGCGCTGGTCTATCAGCCGATGACCGACGAGAGCTTCTGGGCCGAGAAGGGGCGGGGCGCCTGGCACACCGACCAGCGGCTGCGCGTGTCGGCGCGGCGCGACCTGTCCGATGCGCTGATCGCGACGGGCATCCCGTTCCTGGGCCATGGCAATTTTGCCGAGTGGAGCCGCATCTTCGGTGCGGTCGCGCCGGAGGTTGCCGGCATCCGCCGCTTCGGCGCGGCGGCGCTCGACCTCGCCTGGGTCGCGGCGGGGCGCTTCGACGGGTTCTGGGAAACCGGGCTGAAGCCATGGGACGTGGCCGCCGGCATGCTGCTGGTGAAGGAGGCCGGCGGCTTCGTCACCGACTATCGTGGCGGCGACCGGCCGATGGAACGCGGCGAGTTTCTCGCCGCGAACGACGGGCTGCATTCGAAGCTGCACAAGCTGGTGGCCGGCGCGCTGCGCTGAACGGACGACGCCCCTCGTCACCCCAGCCTGCGCTGGGGTGACGTGATGCAGGTTATGCCGCGGGACGCGCCCTAGTTGCGAGTTATTCTCACAGCCCCAGAACCTTGCCCCTAAAGGGCCACGGGCCTAAAGCGTCCCCCATCCGTTCGCACCTGCGAGAAAGCCTTTGGTCGACCTGTCGCAATATCTGCCGATCCTGCTCTTCCTGGGGGTGGCGATCATCCTGTCGTCGGCGTTCGTGTTCCTGCCGATGGCGGTGGGCCGCCTGACCGGCAGCCACAAGCCCAACGAGCAGAAGCTCGCCGAATATGAATGCGGCTTCCCCGCGTTCGAAGATCCGCGCAGCCAGTATGACGTGCGCTTCTATCTGGTCGCCATCCTGTTCATCGTGTTCGATCTGGAGGCGGCCTTCATCTACCCCTGGGCGGTGAGCGTCTTCTCGATCGGCTGGAGCGCCTGGATCGGGATGATGATCTTCATCGGCGAGCTTGCGCTCGGCTTGGCCTATGCATGGAAGAAGGGAGCGTTGGATTGGGAGTAGAAATGCACTCCGGTCCCGTCGAGCTCGATCGGTCTGCCGGCCCCACCTCGCTGGTGCCGCCCGATCAGGGGTTCTTCGACAGCCTGAACGGCGAGCTGACCGACAAGGGCTTCCTGGTCACCTCGACCGAGGAGCTGTTCCAGTGGGCGCGCACCGGCTCGCTCTGGTGGATGACGTTCGGCCTGGCGTGCTGCGCCGTCGAGATGATCCACGTCAACATGCCGCGCTATGATCTGGAGCGGTTCGGCGCGGCGCCGCGCGCGTCTCCGCGCCAGTCGGACGTGATGATCGTCGCCGGTACGCTGTGCAACAAGATGGCGCCGGCGCTGCGCCGGGTCTACGACCAGATGTCGGAGCCGAAATACGTGATCTCGATGGGTAGCTGCGCCAATGGCGGCGGTTACTATCATTACAGCTATTCGGTGGTGCGCGGCTGCGACCGGGTGGTGCCGGTTGATATCTACGTGCCCGGCTGTCCGCCGACCGCCGAGGCGCTGCTCTATGGCATCATGCAGCTACAGCGGAAGATCCGCCGCTCGGGGAGCATCGAACGGTGATCCGCTTCAAGGGTATCATGAACCGAGTGGCTCCGGTGCTGGTCATCTGGGCGATAGCATTGCCGCAGGTCTTTCGAGCACGTCATGAGCTGGCGGGCATATTGCGGGATACCGCTCCCGTATTTGTGCCGATGCTGGGCATCATCCTTTGCGGCATGCTGTTCGCACTGATTGCGGCCGGACTGGGGGCGATGCGTGATGCGTAGCGCCGCGCCCGCCTGGGCTTCCCACCTGAACGACGCGACCATCGATGCCGCACGCGCGGCGATCGGGCCGGCGCTGCTCGATGCGCAGGAGCGCGTCGGCGAGGTTCAGCTGTACGTCCATCGCAGCGGCATCGTCGGCGCGCTGACCGCGCTGCGCGATGCGCCGGGCCTCGAATATCAGCAGCTGATGGAGATCGCCGGGGTCGACTATCCGGAGCGGCCGGAGCGGTTCGACGTCGTCTACAACCTCCTGTCGCTGACGCGGAACCACCGCATCCAGGTGCACGTCGCCACCGACGAGGATCATCCGATCCCGTCGGTTACCGGCATCTGGCCGGTCGCCGGCTGGCTGGAGCGTGAGGTCTATGATCTGTACGGCGTGCTGTTCGACGGCAACAAGGACCTGCGCCGCATCCTGACCGACTATGGCTTCCGCGGCCATCCGCTGCGGAAGGACTTCCCGATGACGGGCTATACCGAGCTGCGCTACTCCGAGGAGGAGAAGCGGGTGGTGTATGAGCCGGTCAGCCTGGCGCAGGATTTCCGCACCTTCGATTTCCTCAGTCCGTGGGAGGGTGGCGCGTATGTGCTGCCCGGGGACGAAAAGGCGCCCGCCGCGGTGCCCGAGGCGAAGGGTGCGCAGACGCCGCTGAGCGCCGATGCGGTGAAGAAGGCCGATGCCGCCGAGAGCGGCAAGGATGCGCCCAAGGCGTCGAGCGAACCCTATGCCAAGACCACGGCGGAGAGCACCGCCGACACCGGCAAGGGCGCGGCAGAGGCCGATGCGACGCCCAAGCCGGCCGATCCGGACGTGATCCCCTCAAAGGGAGGGCAAAACCAGTGAGCGACACCGACGCGCCGACCGTGGCGCCCGCCACGACCGAGATGGACCCGCATGTCGAGGAAGTGCTCGGCATCGAGACGCCGTCGCACCCGACCGAGGGCGACGTTACCATCCAGAACTACACGATCAACTTCGGGCCGCAGCATCCCGCCGCGCACGGCGTGCTGCGGCTGGTGATGGAGCTGGACGGCGAGATCGTCGAGCGGATCGACCCGCATGTTGGGCTGCTCCACCGCGGCACCGAGAAGCTGATCGAGTACAAGACCTACGCGCAGGCACTGCCCTATTTCGACCGGCTCGACTATTGCTCGCCGCTCTGCATGGAGCACAGTTTCGTGCTGGCGATCGAGAAGCTGCTCGATCTGGAGGTGCCGATCCGCGCGCAGTATCTGCGCGTGTTCTTCGCCGAGCTGACCCGCATCTCTAACCACATGCTGAACCTGGGCTCGCACGTCATGGACGTCGGCGCGATGACGCCGAACCTGTGGCTGTTCGAGATCCGCGAAGACTGCATGAACTTCTTCGAGCGGATGTCGGGTGCGCGGATGCACCACAATTACCTGCGGCCGGGCGGCGTCCATCAGGACGTGCCGCTGAAGCTGCTGACCGACATCGCCGACTGGCTCGACACGCGCCTGCCGCGACTGTTCGAGGACGCGATCTCGCTGGTTGCGGACAATCGCATCTTCAAGCAGCGTAACGTCGACATCGCCACGGTGGCGCGCGACGATGCGATCGCCTGGGGCTTTTCGGGCCCGATGATCCGCGCGGCGGGCATCCCCTGGGACCTGCGCAAGCAGCAGCCCTATGACGTCTACGCCAAGATGGACTTCGACGTGCCGGTCGGCACGCGTGGCGACTGTTACGACCGGTTCATGGTGCGCGTGGAGGAGGTCCGCCAGTCGGCGCGGATCATGAAGCAGTGCCTGGCCGAGATGCCCGAGGGGCCGATCGCGTCCGACGACCGCAAGGTGGTGCCGCCCAAACGCAGCGACATGAAGCGGTCGATGGAAGCGCTGATCCACCACTTCAAGCTCTATACCGAGGGCTTCCACGTTCCCGCCGGCGAGGTCTATGTCGCGACCGAGAGCCCCAAGGGCGAGTTCGGCGTGTACCTGGTGTCGGACGGCACCAACAAGCCGTATCGCTGCAAGATCCGCCCGACCGCCTTCTCGCATCTCCAGGCGATGGACTTCATGAGCCGCGGGCACATGCTGGCGGACACGACGGCGATCCTGGGCGCTATGGACATCGTTTTTGGTGAGTGTGACCGCTGATGGCTGACGCCGTACACATCCCCGACGAGGCGGAGACCCGCGCGCGTTGGGGCAATTTCGCCTGGACCGATGCGAATGCCGAGCAGGCGAAGGTCGTGCTGGGCCGCTATCCGGCCGGGCGCGAGCAGTCGGCCTCGATCCCGCTGCTCGACCTGGCGCAGCGCCAGGTGGGGGCGGAAACGCATACCCAGGGCTGGCTGCCGGTGCCAGTGATCGAGTTCGTCGCGCGCCAGATCGGCGTGCCCTACATGCGCGTGTACGAGGTCGCGACCTTCTACACGATGTTCAACCTGGCGCCGGTCGGCCGCTATCACGTCCAGGTGTGCGGCACGACGCCGTGCATGCTGGCCGGGTCCGACGACGTGCTCGCCGCCTGCAAGAACCGCGGGCTGGTGAAGGGCGGCACGACCCCGGACGGGCTGTTCACCCTGACCGAGGTCGAGTGTCTGGGCACCTGCGCCAATGCGCCGATGGTCCAGATCAACGACGATAATTACGAAGACCTCGACTACGACCGCACGGTCGCGGTGCTGGAGGCGCTGGCCAAGGGCGAGACGCCGACCCCCGGCTCCACCATCAGTCGCCGCGCGAGCTGTCCGGAAGGCGGCCCGACGACGCTGAAGGCGATGGTCGACGAGAACCACGACTATCGTGGCGAGTGGGGGACGGCCCATGCTGGCTGACAAGGACCGCATCTTCACCAACGTCTACGGCTTCCAGCCCTGGACGCTGCAGGCGGCGCGCGCGCGTGGCGACTGGGACAATACCAAGGCGCTGCTGGAACTCGGCAACGACAAGATCATCGACGTCGTCAAGGCGTCGGGCCTGCGCGGACGCGGCGGGGCGGGCTTCCCCACCGGTACGAAATGGTCGTTCATGCCCAAGGAGCCGAAGGCGGATCGCCCGAACTTCCTGGTCATTAATGCCGACGAGTCCGAGCCTGGCAGCTGCAAGGATCGCGAGATCATCCGCCACGATCCGCACAAGCTGATCGAGGGCGCGCTGGTCGCGGGCTTCGCGATGCGCGCGCGGGCGGCATACATCTATATTCGCGGCGAATATATCCGCGAGGCGGAGACGCTGTTCGCGGCGGTCGCCGAGGCGTACGAGGCCGGGTTGATCGGCAAGAACGCCTGCGGCTCCGGCTATGACTTCGACGTGTTCGTCCATCGCGGCGCCGGCGCCTATATCTGCGGCGAAGAGACGGCGATGCTCGAGTCGCTGGAGGGCAAGAAGGGCCAGCCGCGGCTAAAGCCGCCCTTCCCGGCGGGCGCGGGCCTTTATGGCTGCCCGACGACGGTCAACAATGTCGAGTCGATCGCGGTCGCGCCGACGATCCTGCGCCGCGGTGCCGACTGGTTCGCGAGCTTCGGCAACGAGAATAATCGTGGCACCAAGCTGTTCCAGATCAGCGGCCATGTGAATAAGCCTTGCGTGGTCGAGGAGGCAATGTCGATCAGCTTCCGCGAGCTGATCGAGACGCATTGCGGCGGCATTCGCGGCGGCTGGGACAATCTGCTCGCGGTGATCCCCGGCGGCTCCTCGGTGCCGCTGGTGCCGGCGGCGCAGATCATCGACGCGCCGATGGATTTCGACGGGCTGAAGGCGGTCGGATCGGGGCTGGGGACGGCGGCGATCATCGTCATGGACAAGTCGACCGACGTCGTCCGCGCGATCAGCCGGATCAGCTATTTCTACAAGCATGAGAGCTGCGGCCAGTGCACGCCGTGCCGCGAGGGCACCGGCTGGATGTGGCGGGTGATGGAGCGGCTGCGCACCGGCGACGCCGACCTTTCCGAGATCGACATGCTGCAGCAGGTCACCAAGCAGGTCGAGGGCCACTCGATCTGTGCGCTGGGCGACGCCGCGGCCTGGCCGATCCAGGGCCTCATCAAGCATTTCCGGCCCGAGCTGGAGCGGCGCATCAAGGAGCGCGCCATTGTGCACGGGGGCGATCTGGCGCCGATGCAGGAGGCGGCGGAGTGAGCGCGCTCCTGCTTCTGCTGGCGCTCGGTGCCTCACCCGCGGCTGCGACTCCGCCTCGCCATCCGACCGGGGCCGAGCGGCTCGGCCTGTCGAGTGACGCGCAGCTGGCGCTCAATCGCTATGGTCGTTGCATGGCGCACGATGCCGGGCAGACCGCGACCCGGGTGCTGCGGCAGGACTTCACCACCCGGGCCTATCACACCGGTCTGGGCGCGCTGCTCGACAATAACCGCCAGTGCGTTCCCCGTGGGCAGACCGCGCGGTTCAGCGGTGGCGGCGTGCTGGGTGCCGGGGCGATCGCCGAGGGGCTGCTGGAGAAGGACAGCGGTGCGCTACTCGCCACCCTCGCCGCCCGCGCCGCCACGGCACCGGATCAGGGCTTTTCGCCGACAGACACCGCCGCGATCTGCGTCGTGAAGCGGGACGTCGCCGGCTTCCGCGCGCTGCTCGGCACCGAGCCGGCGAGTGCGCAGGAGAAGGACGCCGTCTCGGCGATGGCGCCGGTCCTGTCGCAGTGCCTGCCCGCAGGGCAGGATTTTCGTTTCAACCGTCCGGGCCTGCGCGCGATCCTTGCGCTGTCGGCCTTTCGGATCGCAGCGGGCGTGACGCCCGCCAAGCAGGGCTGAGGGCTGTGCCGAAACTGAAGGTAGACGGGATCGAGGTCGAGGTGCCGGCCGGCGCCACGGTTCTCCAGGCGTGCGAGGCGGCGGGCAAGGAAATCCCGCGCTTCTGCTATCACGAGCGGCTGTCGATCGCCGGCAATTGCCGCATGTGCCTGGTCGAGGTAAAGCCGGGCCCGCCCAAGCCGCAGGCGTCGTGCGCGCTGCCGGCGGCGGACAATCAGGAGGTCTTCACCACCACGCCGATGGTGAAGCATGCCCGAGAGGGCATCATGGAATTCCTGCTCATCAACCACCCGCTCGACTGCCCGATCTGCGATCAGGGCGGCGAGTGCGACCTGCAGGACCAGTCGGTCGCCTATGGCCGTGGCCAAAGCCGGTTCGGCGAGAACAAGCGGGCGGTGACCGAGAAATATATGGGCCCGATCGTCAAGACGATCATGACCCGCTGCATCCAGTGCACCCGCTGCATCCGCTTCGCCGAAGAGGTCGCGGGCGTGGAGGAGATCGGCGCGATCTATCGCGGCGAGAACATGCAGATCACCAGCTACCTCGAAGAGGCGGTGACCAGCGAGCTGTCGGGCAACGTCGTCGACCTGTGCCCGGTCGGTGCGCTGACGTCGAAGCCGTACGCCTATGAGGCGCGGCCGTGGGAGCTGCGCCGGACGCTGACCATCGACGTGATGGACGCGGTCGGCACCAACATCCGCCTCGACAGCCGCGGGCGGCAGGTGCTGCGCTGCGTGCCGCGCATTAACGAGGACGTGAATGAGGAATGGGCGTCGGACAAGACGCGCCATGCAGTCGACGGACTGGTGCGCCGCCGGCTCGACCAGCCGTTCGTTCGCGTGAACGGCAAGCTGAAGCCGGCGAGCTGGGACGAGGCGTTCGCGGCGATCGCGGCGGTCGATCACGGCGGCAGCGTCGCGGCGGTGGCCGGCGACCTGGTCGATTGCGAGACGATGTACGCGGCCAAGGTGCTGCTGCGCGGGCTCGGCTCGTCGCTGCTCGAAGGGCGGCAGACGGGCATGGATTATGACACGTCCAGCCTGGCGGCGGTGAACTTCAACACCACGATTGCGGGCACCGAGGAAGCGGACGCCATCCTGCTGGTCGGCACCAACCTGCGCTGGGAAGCGCCGCTGGTGAACACCCGCATCCGCAAGGCGATCAAGCGCGGCGCCAAGGTGTTCGCGGTCGGCCCGGAGACGGACCTGACCTACAACGCCGAGTGGCTGGGTGCCGATCTGGCGCTGCTGGGCGACCTGCCCGAGGCGGTGGTGAAGGCCTTCGCCAACGCGAAGAAGCCGATGGTGATCGTCGGCGGCGGCGCGTTGAAGGGCGGTCATGCCGCCAGCCTGAAGCTGGTCGAGACGCTGGGGCTCATCAAGGACGGCTGGAACGGCTTCAACGTCCTGCACATGGCGGCGAGCCGCATGGGCGGGCTGATGCTGGGCTATGCGGCCAAGGGCGGGATCGCGGATCTGGCCGAGGCGAAACTGGCCTTCTTCCTGGGCGCCGACGAGGTGGATTTCAGCCGCTTCTTGGGGTTCAAGGTGTTCATCGGCCATCACGGCGACAAGGGCGCGGCGGCGGCGGACGTCGTGCTGCCGGGCGCGAGCTATGCCGAGAAGTCAGGCACCTGGGTCAATCTGGAAGGCCGGGTCCAGCGCGGCGAGCGGGCGGTCTTCCCGCCGGGTGACGCGCGCGAGGACTGGAGCATCCTGCGCGCGCTGTCCGATGCGATGCGCGCCACGCTGCCGTTCGACAGCTTCGCGGGGCTGCGCGAGGCGATGTATGCCGAGGTGCCGGCGCTGCGCGAGCAGGGCCTGGTCACGTTCGACTGGAACCCGCCGGCGCTCGACGGCACGGCGTCGGGCGTGCTGGAAGGCTATCCAATCAAGGACTTCTACCTGACCAACGCGATCTGCCGGGCCAGCCCGACGATGCAGCGCTGCTCGGCCGAACTGGTCCATGGCGAGACGTTCGCGGAGGCGGCGGAGTGACGAGTTTCTTCAATACCACCATCGGCCTGCCTTATGGCTGGGCGTGGTTCGTCGCCACGATCGCCGGTATCCTGCTGATCGCGCTGCCGCTGATGCTGGCGGTGGCGATGATAATCTATGCCGATCGCAAGATCTGGGCGGCGATGGCGCTGCGCCGCGGACCGAACGTGGTCGGCCCGTTCGGATTGCTCCAGTCGTTCGCCGACGGGCTGAAGGTGTTCCTGCAGGAAACCATCATCCCCGCCGCGGCCAATCGCGGGCTGTTCCTGCTGGCGCCCATTATCACCTTCACGGTCGCGCTGATCGTGTGGGCGGTGGTGCCGTTCCAGGCGGGTGTGGTGCTGGCCGACATCAACGTTGGCCTGCTCTACATCCTCGCAGCGTCGTCGCTCGGCGTGTACGGCATCATCCTGTCGGGCTGGTCGTCCAACTCGAAATACCCGTTCTACTCCGCCTTGCGTGCCGCCGCGCAGATGGTCAGCTACGAAGTCGCGATCGGCTTCATCCTGATCTCGGTGGTGCTCTGGTCGGGCAGCTTCAACCTGTCGCGCATCGTCGAGGCGCAGCGGGCGATCTGGCCGATCATCCCGATCAACGGGCTGGCATTCAACCCGCTGTTCTTTCCCATGGCGGTCATGTTCCTGATCTCGGCGCTGGCCGAGACGCAGCGCGCGCCGTTCGACCTGACCGAGGCGGAGTCGGAGCTCGTCGCGGGGTACCAGACCGAGTACAGCTCAATGAGCTTCGCGCTGTTCTGGCTCGGCGAATATGCCAACGTCATCCTGATGTGCGCGCTGAACGCGACGCTGTTCTGGGGTGGCTGGCTGCCGCCGGTCGACTGGGCGCCGCTCTATGTCGTGCCGGGCATCATCTGGCTGTTCGCCAAGATCCTGTTCTTCTTCTTCGTGTTCAGCTGGATCAAGGCGACCGTGCCGCGCTACCGCTACGACCAGCTGATGCGGCTGGGGTGGAAGGTGTTCCTGCCGGTGTCGCTGTTCTGGGTATTCCTTGTATCCGGCATCCTGATGTGGATGCGCGTGGGAGTTGGCGCATGAGTGTCGCGCAGTACGTCAAGGCCTTTACGCTGTGGGAGTTCGTCAAGGCGCATGCCCTGACGCTGAAATATTTCTTCAAGGCGAAGGCGACGATCAACTATCCGTTCGAGCGCAATCCGGTCAGCCCGCGATTCCGCGGCGAGCACGCGCTGCGTCGCTATCCCAATGGCGAGGAGCGCTGCATCGCGTGCAAGCTGTGCGAGGCGGTGTGCCCAGCCCAGGCGATCACGATCGAGGCGGAGCCGCGCGACGACGGCAGCCGCCGCACGACGCGCTACGACATCGACATGACCAAGTGCATCTACTGCGGCCTGTGCCAAGAGGCGTGCCCGGTCGACGCGATCGTCGAGGGTCCGAACTACGAATTCTCGACCGAAACGCGCGAGGAGCTGATCTACGACAAGGCCAAGCTGCTCGACAATGGCGACCGCTGGGAAAGCACCATCGCGGCGAACCTTGCCGCCGATGCGCCGTACCGTTAATGCGCGCCGACTTCGTAACCGTGCAAGGCAAGGGGGCCTGACCGCGTGATCCAGGCAATCGCCTTCTACCTGTTCGCCGCCGTGGTGATCCTGTCGGGCGCGATGACGATCTCGTCGCGCAATCCGGTCCATTCGGTCATGTGGCTGATCCTGGCCTTCTTCAACGCCGCCGGGCTGATGGTACTGGTCGGCGCCGAGTTCATCGCGATGCTGCTCGTCATCGTCTATGTCGGTGCGGTCGCGGTGCTGTTCCTGTTCGTCGTCATGATGATGGACATCGACTTTACGCAGCTGCGGACCGAGGTGGTGCGCTATGCCGCGATCGGACTAGGGCTGGGCGGCTTGCTCGCCGTCGAGGTGATGATCGCGGCGTTCGCGTGGAACGAGGGCAAGGTCGATCTCGCCCGCCGCGCCGCGCCGATCGACGCGACGGTGCCGAATATCCAGGCGCTGGGGCAGCTGCTCTACTCGCGCTACCTGTTCCTGTTCGAGGCGGCGGGCTTTGTCCTTCTCGTCGCGATGATCGGCGCGATCGTGCTGACGCACCGCGAGCGGCCGGGCACGCGCGCGCAGAAGGTCGCGCGCCAGGTCGCGCGCCGGCCGCAGGATGCGACCCGTAACGTCAAGCCGGCGATCGGCCAGGGGGTGGAGCTGTGATCGGATTGATCCATTATCTGGTCGTCTCGGCGATCCTGTTCACGCTGGGGACGGTGGGCATCTTCCTGAACCGCAAGAACCTGATCGTCATCCTGATGGCGATCGAGCTGATCTTGTTGTCGGTGAACATCAACCTCGTCGCCTTCTCCGCCTATCTGGGCGATCTGGTCGGCCAGGTCTTCGCGATGTTCGTGCTGACCGTGGCGGCGGGCGAGGCGGCGATCGGGCTCGCCATTCTGGTCATCTACTATCGCGGCCGCGGCACCATCGCGACCGACGACGTCAACCGGATGAAGGGGTAAACGGTTGATCCTCGCTATCGTCTTCCTGCCGCTGCTCGCCGCCGCCATCGCGGGGCTGGGCAACAAGGCCCTGGGCTTCACGCCCGCCAAGCTCATCACCACGGGCGCGCTGTTCGTGTCGTGCGCGCTGTCCTGGCCCATCTTCATCGGCTTCATGGCCGGCACCGAGACGGCGCATGTCACCCCGGTGCTGAAGTGGATCGTGTCGGGCGGCATGGACGCGGCCTGGGCGCTACGCGTCGACGCGCTGACCGCGGTCATGCTGGTCGTCATCACCAGCGTCTCGGCGCTCGTCCACCTCTATAGCTGGGGCTATATGAGCGAGGATCCGGACCAGCCGCGCTTCTTCGCCTATCTGTCGCTGTTCACCTTCGCCATGCTGATGCTGGTGACCGCCGACAGCCTGGTCCAGATGTTCTTCGGCTGGGAGGGCGTCGGTCTCGCCAGCTATCTCCTGATCGGCTTCTGGTTCCGCAAGCCGACAGCGCAGGCGGCCGCGATCAAGGCGTTTGTCGTCAACCGCGTCGGCGACCTGGGCTTCATGCTCGGCATCTTCGGCACCTTCCTGGTGTTCGGTACCGTCTCGATCCCCGCGATCTTGGCCGCGGCGCCGAACATGGCGGGCTCGACCATCGGCTTCCTGTGGTTCCGCGCCGATACGCTGACCGTGCTCTGCCTGTTGCTGTTCGTCGGTGCGATGGGCAAGTCGGCGCAGCTTGGCCTGCACACCTGGCTGCCCGACGCGATGGAGGGGCCGACGCCGGTGTCGGCGCTGATCCATGCCGCGACGATGGTGACCGCGGGCGTGTTCATGGTGTGCCGCCTGTCGCCGATGTTCGAGATGGCGCCGGTCGCGCTCGACGTCGTCCGCTTCGTCGGTGCCGCGACCTGCCTGTTCGCCGCGACCTGCGGCCTGGTCCAGACCGACATCAAGCGGGTGATCGCCTATTCGACCTGCTCGCAGCTCGGCTATATGTTCTTCGCGGCGGGCGTCGGGGCGTACGGGGCGGCGATGTTCCACCTGTTCACCCACGCCTTCTTCAAGGCACTACTGTTCCTGGGCGCGGGATCGGTGATCCATGCGATGCACCACGAGCAGGACATGCGCTACTATGGCGGCCTGCGGAAGGAGATCCCGCTCACCTTCTGGGCGATGATGATGGGGACGCTGGCGATCACCGGCGTTGGCATCCCGGGCCTCGTCGGCCTGCCGAACATCGGGTTCGCCGGCTTCCACTCGAAGGACGCGATCATCGAGGCCGGCTGGGCGTCGGGCAATCCGGGTGTGTGGTTCGTCGGCGTGCTCGTCGCGCTGCTGACCAGCTTCTACTCGTGGCGGGTCATGTTCCTGACCTTCTGGGGTCAGCCCCGCTGGGTGAACTCCGAGCATGTCCAGCACGCCGTCCATGACGCGCATGGGCATGACCATGGTCACGATCACGCGCACGACGCGCATCACACCGATGATGCCCATGGCAATCCGGCCCAGGCCGAGGATGCCGGCCACGCGCCGACGACCCACGGGCCGTCGCAGCAGGAGCTGAAGGTCGGTACCGGCGGCTATCACCCGCATGAGAGCCCGCTTCCGATGCTGGTGCCGCTCGGCGTACTGTCGCTCGGCGCGATCGCGGCGGGCTTCGTCTTCCACGGCTATTTCATCGAGCCGGAGGCAGGCGCGCACTTCTGGAAGGGCGCGTTGGCGTTCCGCGAGCATCTGATGCATGCGATGCATGAGGTGCCGGTGCCGATCAAATTGTCGGCGACGGTGGCGATGCTGCTGGGGCTCTATACCGCCTGGTACGCCTATATTCGCAACACGCGCTTCCCCGCGATCGTCGCCGAGCAGTTCAGCGTTCTGTACGACTTCCTGCTCCACAAATGGTATTTCGACGAACTCTACAATCTGCTGTTCGTCCGTCCGGCCTTTGCGATCGGCCGCCTGCTGTGGCACCGCGGTGACGAGCAGACGATCGACCGGTTCGGGCCGAATGGCTCGGCCTGGCTGGTCCAATTGGGGTCGCGGGGCGCGGCCAAGCTACAATCGGGGTATCTCTATTCCTATGCCTTCGTCATGCTGATCGGGCTGACCGCCGCGGTCACCTGGGCCATCGCGGGTTGATCGGCTGATGGACGGTTTCCCCCTCCTGTCGCTGATGCTGGCGGTTCCGGCGGTCGCCGCGATCGCGTGCCTGTTCCTCTCCGCCGAGGCGGCGCGGGTCACCGCGCTGGTCGCGACGCTGATCGACCTGGCGCTCGGCGTCGTGCTGTGGACCGGCTTTGACGTGGGCGGTGCGCAGTGGCAATATGTCGAGGCCGGTCCGCGCTTCGGCTTCTTCAGCTGGTCGCTCGGCATCGACGGCTTCGCGCTGCTGCTCATCATGCTCAGCGTCTTCCTGATGCCGATCTGCATCGGTGCCAGCTGGCGCGCGGTGACGAAGCGGGTGCCCGAATATATGGCGGCGTTCCTGCTGACCGAGGTGCTGATGATCGGCACCTTCGCGGCGCAGGACCTGTTCCTGTTCTACCTGTTCTTCGAGGCGGGACTGATCCCGATGTACCTCATCATCGGCATCTGGGGCGGAGCGAACCGGATCTACGCGTCGTACAAGTTCTTCCTGTACACGCTGCTCGGCTCGCTCCTGATGCTGGTCGCGATGCTCTACATGGCGCAGACCGCGGGCAGCTCGTCCATCCCCGACCTGCAGCGCTTCGACTTCCCGGCGCATGTCCAGACCTGGCTGTGGCTGGCCTTCTTTGCCTCGTTCGCGGTGAAGATGCCGATGTGGCCGGTCCATACCTGGCTGCCCGACGCGCACGTTCAGGCGCCGACCGCGGGATCGGTGATCCTGGCGGGCGTGCTGCTGAAGCTGGGCGGCTATGGCTTCCTGCGCTTCAGCCTGCCGATGTTTCCGGAGGCGTCGGGCCAGCTGACCTGGCTGATCTTCGCGCTGTCGTGCGTCGCGGTCGTCTACACTTCGCTCGTCGCGCTGGTGCAGTCGGACATGAAGAAGCTGATCGCCTATTCCTCGGTCGCGCACATGGCGATCGTGACCATCGGCCTGTTCGCCTTCAACCGACAGGGCATCGAGGGCGCGATGATCATGATGCTGAGCCATGGGCTGGTGTCGGGTGCGCTGTTCCTGTGCGTCGGCGTGATTTACGACCGGCTGCACACCCGTGAGATCGCGCGGTACGGCGGCCTGAGCATCAACATGCCGAAATATGCGGTGCTATTCCTGTTCTTCACAATGGCGTCGATCGGGTTGCCTGGGACCAGCGGCTTCGTCGCCGAGTTCCTGAGCCTGATGGGCACCTATCAGGTGTCGACCTGGACGGCGCTGCTCTGCACGACGGGCATCATCCTGGGCGCGGCGTACATGCTCTACCTGTACGCGCGGATTGCGTACGGCGAGATCAAGTCGGACGAGGTGCGGGCGATGCCCGACCTGTCGCGTCGCGAGCTGTGGCTGCTGGCGCCGATCGCGGCGGTGGTGCTGTGGATGGGCGTTTACCCGGAGAGCTTCCTGGCGCCGATGCGGGGCGACGTGGCGGTGCTGCTGCAACGTATCGACCGCGCCACGCCGGTCAGCGATTCGCAACCGACGCCGGGCGATCCTGCCGCCGCGGTCAAGGCGGTCGGCGAACATGGCGGCGAGCATGGAGCCGCCGCTGCCGGACATGAAGCTACGCCGGGGGAGGCACACTGATGGGCTATGCTGCCAACCTCGCCATGACGCTGCCTGAGGTGATCCTCGGCGTCGGCGCCGTGCTGCTGATGATGGTGTCCGCATGGGGCGGGCCGGGGTCGACCCGCGCTGTATCGTGGACGTCGGTTGTCGTTCTGCTCGGCGCCGGTGTCGCGCTGCTCGGGCCCGCCGGGTCGGGCGGTGCGGCGTTCCAGGGGCTGTACCGGGCAGATGCCTTTGCGGCGTTCGCCAAGGTGCTGATCTACCTGGCGACCGCCGTGTCGATCATCCTGGCCCCCGGCTTCTTCGAGCGCACCGCCGGCGACGATCTGCGCCCCGAATATCCGGTGCTGATGCTGCTGTCGGCGACCGGCATGGGCATGATGGTGTCGGCGGGTGACCTGCTGACCCTCTATGTCGGGCTGGAGCTGCAGAGCCTGGCTGCATATGTGCTGGCCAGCTTCGTGCGCCGTGACCTGCGCTCGACCGAGGCGGGGCTCAAATATTTCGTCCTCGGCGCGCTGGCCAGCGGCATCCTGCTCTACGGCGTCAGCCTAGTCTATGGCTTCTCGGGCACCACGATGTTCGACGGCATCGCAAGTGCCTATGCGGTCGACGTCGACGCGCCGGTGCGCTCGCTTGGCCTGACTTTCGGACTGGTGTTCGTGTTCGCCGGACTTGCCTTCAAGATTGCGGCGGTGCCGTTCCACATGTGGACGCCCGACGTGTATGAGGGCGCACCGACGCCGGTCACCGCCTTCTTCGCCTCCGCGCCAAAGGTGGCGGCGATGGGGCTGGCGGTGCGCGTCGCGATCGAGGCGATGGGGCCGGCGCTGGGCGAGTGGCGCCAGATCGTGATCTTCGCGGCGCTCGCCTCGATCGTGCTCGGCGCAGTCGGCGCGATCGGGCAGAGCAACGTCAAGCGGCTACTCGCCTATTCGTCGATCAACAATGTCGGGTTCGCGCTGATCGGCCTCGCCGCCGGGACACCGGAGGGTGTCGCCGGGGTCATGACCTATATGGCGATCTACGTCGCAATGACGCTCGGCTGCTTTCTCGTCGTCCTGCGGATGCGCGACGAGTCGGGGCAGCCGGTCGAGACGATCGCCAGCCTCTCCGGTCTGTCGCGCAGCCGGCCCGGCCTGGCCGCGGCGATGGCGATGTTCATGTTCTCGCTCGCCGGCATTCCGCCGCTCTTCGGCTTCTACGCCAAGTTCGCGGTGTTTGATGCTGCCGTGCGTGCCGGACTGTTCCCGCTCGCGGCGGTCGGCATCGCCGCCTCGGTGATCGGCGCCTATTATTATCTCCGCGTCGTCAAGACGATGTACTTCGACGATCCGGCGCCGGAATATACGCGTGAGGGCAACGGCGCGGTCGAGGGGGGACTGATCGCGGTCGCGGCGGTGATCGTGTCGCCGCTCGGCTATCTGTCCATCCCCCTGCTGGCCGCGTGGAGCATGGCCGCGGCGCAGGCGCTGTTCTGATCGCGGCGCCTATCGTCCGGACCGTCGCCGATACGGGATCGACCAATGCCGATCTGCTGGCATTGGCGCAGGCGGGTGCGGGTGAGGGGATGTGGCTGCGGGCCGACCGGCAGTCTGCGGGTCGCGGGCGGCAGGGCCGTGACTGGGCGTCCCCCGCCGGCAATCTCTACGCCAGCGTCCTCGTCCGCCTGCGCCCGAGCGATCCGGCCGCGGCAACGCTCGCACTGGTCGCAGCGGTAGCGCTCGACGAGACGGTGGGTACCTTCCTGCCCGATCGCGCGCGGCTGAAATGGCCCAACGACCTGCTGATCGACGGCGCCAAGCTGTCGGGCATCCTGCTCGAACGTGCCGCCGATGCGGTGGTGATCGGCATCGGTGTGAACCTGGCGCATCATCCCGACCTGCCGGACCGGCCCGCGACCAGCTTTTCGGCGGCAGGCGTCGCAGTCGAGCCGGCGATGTTTCTGGACGTGCTTGCCGAGATATTCTCGCGCTGGCTGTCCCGCTGGCGCGGCGAGGGACTGGCGCCGATCCGCGCGCGCTGGCTGGAGCGGGCGCATCCGATCGGCACGGCGCTCACCGCGCGGCTGTCTGACGGCACCGCGATCGACGGCCTGTTCGACGGGCTAGATCCCGACGGTGCGCTGAACCTGCGCTTGGCCTCTGGCGAGCGGCGTGTCATCCACGCCGCCGACGTCTTCCTGCTCTAGGGCCCGGACCATGCTGCTCGCGATCGATGCCGGCAATACCAACATTGTCTTCGCGCTCGTCGCAATCGACGGCGAGATGCGGACGATCCGGGCGCGCTGGCGGATCGCCACCGATCCGCGTCGCACCGCCGACGAATATGCCGTCTGGCTCAGCCAGTTGCTGGCACTCGAAGGTTACGAGCGCGGCGATGTCGAGGGGGTAATCATCGCCACCGTCGTGCCACGCGCGCTCCACAATCTTGAGGTGCTGGCCACAAAGTATTTCCGTACCACGCCCCTGATCGCCGGCCGGGCGCCGGTCGAATGGGGCATGACGCTCGACATCGACGAGCCCGGCTCACTGGGCGCCGACCGGGCGGTGAACACGATCGCGGCGCACGCGCTGCACCCCGGCGACCTGATCGTCATCGATTTCGGCACCGCTGCGACGTTCGACGTCAGCGACTATACCGGGGCGTACAAGGGCGGGATCATCGCGCCGGGCATAAACCTGTCGCTCGACGCGCTGGTCACTGCCGCGGCCAAGCTGCCGCGCATCGCGATCGAGGCGCCGGCGACGACCAGCGTCGTTGGCCGGAACACGGTCGACCAGATGCATATCGGCATCTATTGGGGCTATGTCGCGATGATCGAGGGGTTGGTCGCCCGGCTGAAGGCGCAGGTCGGCCGGCCGGTCAAGGTGATCGCCACCGGCGGCCTCGCCACCATGTTCGAGACGCACACGGCCGTCTTCGACCATATCGAGCCCGATCTGACCATCCAGGGGCTGGCGATGCTGTGGCAGAGGGCCCATATCGACTGAACCACGCCCGCGCCGGGCGGCCATCCGGCGCTCCCCTTTTTCGAAAGTATTGAATGACTCCCAAGAACGAACTTCTCTTCTGTGCCCTGGGCGGCTCCGGCGAGATCGGCATGAACGTGAACCTCTATGGTTCGAACGGCAAATGGGTGATGGTCGATTGCGGCATCACCTTCGCCGACCCCGCCTATCCCGGCATCGACGTGATCCTGCCCGACCTGCAGTTCATCGAGGAGCGGGCCGACGACCTGCTCGGCATCGTCCTGACCCATGGGCATGAGGATCATATCGGCGCACTGCCGTACCTGGCCGAAGATCTCGGCGTACCGCTCTACGCCACGCCGTTCACCGCCGGACTGATCCGCGGCAAGCTGGAAGAGGAAGGGATCGCCAACCGCGTCAAGCTGCGCGTGATCCAGCCGGGCGAGCGGTTCGAGCTGAAGCCGTTCGGCTTCACCTTCGTGCCGATGTCGCACTCGATCCCCGAGGCGTCGGCGCTGCTGATCGACACGCCGGTCGGCCGCGTCTTCCACTCAGGCGACTGGAAGCTGGACGCGACGCCGGTCATCGGCAATCCCGTCGGCGAGGCGGAACTGACCGCGATCGGCGACGCGGGCGTGGACGTGCTGGTCTGCGATTCGACCAACGTATTCAACAAGGAAGCCTCCGGCTCCGAGGCGAGCGTGCGGCAGGGGCTGGCGGAAACCGTCGCCAAGGCGAAGGGGCGGGTGCTGGTTACCACCTTCGCGTCGAACGCCGCGCGGCTTCACACGTTGGGCCAAGTGGCGCGCGAGACCGGGCGCAAGCTGTGCGTGACCGGGCGCTCGCTCGACCGCATCCTGAAGGTCGCGCGGTCCGTCGGCTATCTGCAGGACTTTCCCGAGACGGTCGATCCCGAGACGGCGATGCGGCTGCCCAGGAACAAGGTGCTGATCGTCGCCACCGGCGGTCAGGGCGAGCCGCGCGCCGCGCTGTCACGCGTTGCCGAGGGCGCGCACACGATCAGCCTGGACAAGGGCGACACGGTGATCTTCTCGTCCAAGCAGATCCCGGGCAACGAGGTGGCGATCGGCCGCATCCAGAACCTGCTCGCTGCCAAGGGCGTCGAGATGGTGACCGAGCGGCAGGCTCATGTCCATGTTTCCGGTCATCCGGGCCGGCCCGAGCTGGCGAAGATCTATTCCTGGCTGCGCCCCGACCTGCTGGTCCCGGTCCATGGCGAGATGCGCCACATGATGGAACAGGCGCGCTTCGGCCTGTCGCAGGGCGTGCCGCAGGCGATCGTCCAGGCGGACGGCGATGTCGTCCGCCTGCTGCCGGGTGCTGCCAAGAAGATCGGCAACGCGCCGATCGGTCGACTGGTGCTGGACGGCGACGTGATCCTGCCGTCGGACGGCTCGACGATCAACGAGCGGCGCAAGCTGGCGCTGAACGGCCAGATCTCGGTCGCACTGGCAATGAAGGAGGGGCGGTTGCTCGGCCAGCCGCAGGTGCGGTTGCAGGGCGTGCCGGTCGAGGATGAGCGCGACGCCTTCATCGACGATGCCATCGACGCGGCGGCACAGGCCGCCCGTGGCAATCGCCGCGGCGCCGATCGGATGCGCGAGGATGTCCGCCTGGCTGTGCGCAAGGTGGCGACGCGCTGGACCGGCAAGAAGCCGATTGTCGACGTCCTCGTCATCGACGCCTGACTGCCATGAGGTGGACGTCCGCGCTCGCGATCTACATCCTGTTCTGGTCGTTCTCGGTGTTCCTGGTCCTGCCCTTCGGGGTCAGGACCACGGACGAGGCGGGTGGCGACAAGGTCGCGGGGCAGGCGGAGAGCGCTCCGCACGAGTTCCGCGCCGGGCGTACCGCGCTAAGGGTGACGATCGTGGCGACGATCCTGTTCGCGCTGTTCCAGTTGAACTACCGCTATGGCTGGATCGAAGCGCGCGACGTGGACTTCTTCGACCGGATGAACATGGAGATCCGCTGAGGCTTCAGGTCTCAATTGCCCGACGCAATTGGCCCAGCAGCGATGTCAGGCGCTGAGTGGCCGAACCGATCGTACTCAAAAGCTCGTGTGCTTCCTGCTGATCGACAACATGGCGTCGGTGCTCTTTGCCGACGGCTGAGAAATGCAGCATATCGAGACGCAACTGCCAATGACCGCGGCGATCGGCGGTGACCTTGGCCTTACCGTGACAGAGCAGGGGGCGTAGGTTCTCGTGACTGCGAAAGGCCGCCAGCGCCGCTCGCCCGGCTTTTCCTTCGGCGCCGAATGGTCCCGCCTCCGCGATCGCTAGCGCCAGCTGTTCGAAGCGTTGTCCTGTCAGATGGGGGAGGACAATGGTTTTACCACGCTTGGGCACGGACTGAAGCGTTACCAGCGTTTCGCTGACCGCCGTCTCTGCTTCGGCGAAGCGTCGGATCAACGCACCGCGCCAGCGATCGACCGCTGCGTTCAGCGCCGTCCAATCCACAGGGTCGTGGGATGTATCAATATCGAGGGCGGCAGCGTCCATGCCGCCAAGATAGGATAGGCTAGTTTTCCGAACGGTTACCGTCCTGAAGCATCAGCGCAGTCGCTCGATCGCCTGCGCCAAGGCCACGTAGAGCTTGCCCATGTCGGACGACAGCAGGGTCACGCCCAGTGGCGAACCGTCGCGCTGGGCCAGGATCGTGCGCAGCATCGCCTCGAAATCGTGGATGTAGCCGTTGACCTGGTCGCGGAACCGGGCGTCGCCATCATAGAGATTGGCGATCTCGCGCGCGTCGCTGCCATCGATCAGGCGTACGGCGCGACGGGTGAAGACGCCACGGTCGCCCTTCAGATAGGCAGCCCAGGCGCTGTCGGCGATGTCGGGCGCGAACGCCTTGGCGATGTCGATCGAGGCGGAGTTCAACGCCTCGATCAGCACCGACACGCGGCGCGAGAGCGAGTCGTGATCCGCCGCCTCCCGCTCGATCCGTGCCTCTTCCAGCCGGGTCTCGACGATCGCGGTCTGCTCGCTGATCGTCTGGACCTGTGCTGCGAGGCGTTCGGTGGCGCGCGTAGCGGCGGTCACGGCGGCGCCGGCCGCTTCGTCGATCGCGGAGATCTGGCGCTGCACGGTGTCGCCGGTGGCGCGGCGCATCGCGGCGGCGCTGGCCTGTTCCAGCGCGCCGGCCGCGTCGGGAATCACTGTCTCCAGCGTCTCGCGCGCGCGGTCGGCGGCGATCTGCGCCGTCTCGCGAACCCGTAGCAGCGCGTCGAGCAGTCGCGGCGCGGCCTCGTCGGCGAAGCGGTGGCTGCGGTCGATCGTCTCGTCGACCATCTCACCGAGCGCATCGGCCTTGGCGCGACCCTCGGTCAGAGTTTCGAGCAGGTTGCTCGACAGCTGGTCGAGCGTGCGACGCTGATCGGCGACGACGCCGGCGACCGCCTCGATCGCGTCGTGCGTGCTCTCGGCGGCAGTGACCAGCGCGAGGAGTTCGGGCTTGGCCTGCGCCACCGCCCGGCGGCTGTCGCCGACCCGCGCGTCGAGCCGGTCGAGCGCGTCGGGCAGCGTCTCGTCGATCTCGCGGGCGGCGGCGTCGAGCGCGACGAGCAGCGCCTCGGTCGATCCCATCGTCCGCTTGGCCATCGTGTCGCCGGCGCGCAATGCCTCGGTCATCGCGTCTGCCGAGCCGCCAAGCGCGCTGATCGAGGCGGCAAGCATCTGCGACCGCTCGACCCCCTGTGCGTGCAGCGCCTGGAGCTGGCCGTCGACCCGTGCGAGCCCGGTCGACAGGTCGTCGACCATCGTGTCGGCGGTGCCACGCTCGTCGGCGAGGCGGGCGGCGATCCGGTGAACGACGTCCTCGATCGCGTGCAACCGGTCCGCCAGAACCTCGACCGTCTCGCCCGTTGCCGCGTCGAGGGCGGCGTGATGGCGACCGACCACCGCGAGCATCGCCTCTGACTGGTCGGCCAGGTTGAGCCGGGCGGTGTCGGTCGCCTGCTCGGTGCGTCCGATGAGTGCCTCGACCGTCTCGGCCAATTCGCCGGCGACGCGGGCGAGGCGACCACCTGCCGCGCTGCCGGCCGCGTCGAGGCGGCCGACCTGCTCGGCCAGTCGGCCGGCCGCGGTCGTCGCGAATACGTCGACCGCAGCGGACATGCCCTCGACCGTCTGTTCCAGCCGCTGCCCGGCCGCGTCGCCGATCGCATCGAGGCGCACGCCATGTTCGTGGAGCAGGCGGGCGGCGGCGTCGCCGTGCTGGGCCAGGGCGGTGCCCGCCTCGGCCGTGGCCCGTTCCAGCCGTGTGCTCGCGCTGTCACCGGCCGCGTCGATCCGCGCGACCTGCTCTGCCAGATGCTCGGCGGCGATCGCGGTGCCGCTGTCGACGAGACGCGAGCGTTCGCCCAGCGCGACCAGCTGCGCCTCGAGCGCGGCGGCCTGAGCGGCGGCGGTCAGTCCGGCCTGGTCCAGGCGTCGGCCGACCTCCTCGCTCTCGGCGCGGGCGCGCGGCATGGCGGCGATCAGTTCGCCGACCGTGGCACGGGCGCGCTCGGCGGTCTGGGAGAGGCGATCGGCCTGCGCCTCGGCTTCCTCGATCCGCTCGGCCATGGCGTCACCCACCGAGGCGAGGCGCGTCGCGGCGGCGGCGCCGGCGTCGAGCTGGACGGCGATCTGCTCGCGGTGCGAGGCGAGGGTACGCGACAGCGAGGCGACGCGCCGTTCCAGCGCCGCCGCCTCCGCCCTCATCGCCTGCGCAGAGGCGCCGAAGCGGCGAGCCTCGGCCCGGCTGGTACGACGCGCGAGCAGCCAGACGATCCCGATCAGCGTCGGCACCACCGCCAGTGCGGCGACGAACTGGGTGAGGTCGACCGGGGAGAGCGTGGGGAGGGAGGGGAGTGCCAGCCAGACCATGCCGCCGATCCACAGGGCGGTCAGCAGCAGCGCGGCGGCGGGCGCTGTCCAGCCCCAGCCGCCCGACGCGTCGAGCGGTTCGGCATCGACCAGGTCGAGGACATCGTCCTCCACCCAGTCCGATTCGGCGCGGGGCCAGAGATCGTCATGCGCGTCGATGCGTGCGCCCATCAGGCCGGCCCCCAGATCATCGGTCCCGTGTACCAGCTTTGCGGCGAGCGTAAATGCCGGCTGCGCATGCCGCGGGATTTGGCGTAGGCTCTAACCATCTGGTAACTATCTCGGTCATAAGGCTCGGTCATGGCGTATGATCCCGGTGCAATCGATGCGACGTTGGCGGCGACGGTGGGGGATGACCCCGCGCTGATCGTGGAGTTGCGGCTGGCCTTCGTCTCCAGTGCCGAGAAGGCGTTGTCGGCGATGGAGAAGGCCGAGGATCTCGACACCTGGCGGACCAGTGCCGCGCGGTTGCGAGGGCTTGCGGCGAGCTTCGGCGCGGTGCGGCTGATGGCGCTGGCCGCCGGAGCCGTCGACGGCAGGATGGGCGACCAGCAGATGCTGGCGAAGCTGCGCCGCGCGGTACAGCGGCTCTGATCGCGATCGGCTGATGTGGATGGCGGCACCGGCCCGCTTCCGCGAACGGACCACAGCGCCGTTGTCCTGTGCCGAAATGATCCCTAACAGCGTGGACGATGCTCGCAGGGCTTCTCTTCGCCGATCATGAAGCGCTCGACCGGCCGGGCCAGTTGACCGCGACGCTGCCGTTCGGCGGCGTGTCGCTGATCGAGTATCAGGCGCGATTGCTGGTCGGTGCCGGTGCCTCGCAACTGATCGTCTCGGTCGGGCGGCTGACGCCGGAACTGCTCGGCGCGCTGGGCCGGATCGGGCGGCGCGGGATCGCCGTCGATGCGGTGCGGTCTGCCGCGGAGGCGACCGAGAAACTACATCCGCTGTCGCGCGTGCTGATGCTCGCGGACGGACTCATCACCACCCAGGACATCGTCGATGCGATGGCGCACGAGCCGGCCGACGTCCTGCTGGTGATGCCCGATGCCGATTGCCCACCGGAATATGAGCGGCTGGGTGGCCGCACCGCCTGGGCCGGGGTCGCGCTGCTCGACCCACGCCGGATCGCCGAGGTGGCGGCGCTGCCGCGCGACTATGACCTGCAATCGACGACGCTGCGGCTCGCCGAGCAGGCGCGCGCCGCGCACCTGCCGCTGCCGCCGAGCGCGCTGCACGACGGGCACGGCATCGAGCATTCCAGCCAGGGGATGGCGGCGCGTGGCCGCGCAGTCCTGGCGGCGACGGTTGCCGACCGGCGCAACTGGTTCAACACCGCGCTGACCGCGCCGCTTGCCCGAGCGAGCGTGCCGCCGCTGGTATCCCGCGGGGTGGCGACGGCGTTGGTTGCCGCAGTCGGTGGAGTGGCTGGATTTGGCGGCATCGTCGCCACGACGATGGGGGCGCCAGCCACCGGGCTGGTCGTGGCGTTGGCCGGCAGCCTGGTGCTGAGCGTCGGTGCGGTGCTCGCTCGGCTGCGCGACGAGGATCGGCTCGACCGGGTGCAAGGCGTTGCGGCCAATGTCATTCCGGCCGGCGCGGTGCTGGCGCTGGCGAGCGGCAGCGAAACGTCGGCACTGGCCGTGGCGGGCGTGGCGATGCTGGTGTTCGTAGGGATACTCGGCCTGCGCGCGATCCGCCGGTCGCAGCGGCGCGCCTGGTGGGGTACGCCGCAAGCCTATCTGGTGGTGCTGACGATCTTCACGCTGGCGGGTCATGCGGACTGGGGAATTGCCGCGACGCTGCTGTATGCCGGTGCGACACTGACGGCCGCGATCGAGTCGCTGCGCGGGGAGGCGTAGCCGGCGGGCCGCGTGTGGAACGATCTTGAGGAGGCTTAGGGTCGCCTTAACTACGGAAAGAATAGGCCTTCGGTATCATGGCGGCGCACTCTGATCGGGAAGAGGCGGGGGACTGGACCCCGCACGGGCTCGCGGCGCGTGCCGCCGGTGCCGACCGGCGGGCGCGGAACGTCGTGGCGATGGCATCCGCCGACCTGGCGGTCGGCGAGGTCGATCGCCCGGACGAGCATACCCGATTGGCGCTGGGCCGGCACTGCCGGGCGGCGGTGAGTGCAGCAGAGGCGGCGATCCGGCGCCATGCGCTGCGCCTGCTCGCCGATCAGATGACGGCAGCGCGGGCGGAGGGGCTGTTGCAGCCGACCGAGGCCGTGTCGGCGCAGCTGGCGGCATCCGGGCTGCTCCGCGATACCGACCTGATCGGCGAGTGGCTGGCCCGCGTGCGGCAGGACATGCTTGTCGCCGCGCTGCCGGTGGCGGTGAACGGTCCCGACGAGCCGAGCCTGCTTGCCCGTCTGTCGCTGGCCCCCGATGCGCCGGTGGCGCGCGCGGCGGCGGCGCTGCTGGCGGCGGACAGCCGGCGTCGCGACCAGTTCGAGCGGGGCGAACCGGATGGCGCGGAGCTGCCGCCGGCGCTTCACGCCAGGCTGGTCTGGTGGGTCGCGGCGGCGATGCGCGGCGGGGCGCATGACGGCGCGCGCGATCACGCATTGGCCGAGGCGGCGGCGCGTTGCCTGGCGGCGCAGGAGGATGGCGACCGGGCGGACATGCTCGCGATGCGGCTGGCCGCGGCCATCGACCCGCGCCCTGCGGAGATCGCGAGCCTGCTGGTTGAGGCGATCGGCGACCGGCGCCTTGGCTTCTTCATCGCCCTGATCGCCCATATGCTCGACCTGCCGTTCGACCAGGCGCGGACGATCGTGCTGGAGCCGGAGGGCGACCGGCTATGGCTGGCGCTACGCGCGTTGAAGCTCGACCGGCCGTCGATCGCCCGTATCGGGCTGGCGCTCGGCGAGGCCGATCCGGCGCGCGACATAGAGGTGTTCGCCGACGCACTTGACGCAATCGTGGCGGTGCCAGCGGCCGAGGCGCATGCCGCGCTGATGCCGCTGACGCTCGACCCGCGCTTCCTGGCGGCGATCCGCATGGTCGAGGAGGGCGGCCGATGAACGTGCCCGACGCGACGACCGGGGGTGCGGTGGCACATGCGGTGATCGGCGTCGACGGCGCGCTGCTGTCGGCCGACCCGGCAATCGCGATGCTGAACAGCCGCGCCGGCGGGGTGCTCGGCAGCCGGCTCGCCATTCCGCAGCTGGCGGCGGCGGCGTGGCTGGCGCGGCGGCTGGGTATCGTCGTCTGTCGCCGGGTGACCGTCGCCGACGATGACAGCGACGTCGAGTTGTGGGTCCGGGCCCAGCCCGAGGGCGAGCGCATCCGCATCGCCGCGAGCGGCTGGATCGAGCGTCCTGCCTGGCGGCCGACCTGCGATCCCCTGCCACTGCTGAACGACGGCGGGCTGTCATGGGAAACGGACGCGACGCTGCGGCTGACCTTCGTGTCGCCGGGCACTGCCCGCTTGCAGGGGTTCGATCCGCTGACGCTGCTCGGACGCCCGCTGACCATCCTGTTCGGGTTCGACGAGGGGGCGGGCGGGGCCATGCCGATCCTCGATGCGCTCGCGCGTCGTCGCCCGTTCCGCGAACAGCCCGCTTTGCTGCGCCCGACCGGCCAGCCGGTGATCCTGTCGGCGTCGATCCGTCCGGACGCGCAGGGCGAGTTCGGCGGGCTGACCGGCTCCGCGAGCTTCGTCGAGACGGTGGATCGGCAGGACCCGCTGTCGTCGGTGTTCACCACCGGCCTCGACAAGGCGTTGCGCGCGCCGCTGCTCCGCATTGTCGCCCATGCCGATGCGATCGGCGCGGCGACGGATGGACCGGTGGCGGCCGACTATGTCGACTATGCCGCTGATATCGCCAGCGCAGGACGACACCTGATGGCGCTGGTCGACGATCTAGTCGACCTGCAGGCGATCGAGCGGCCGGACTTTACGCCGGCCGCCGTGCCGATCGATCTGGCCGAAGGTGCGCGGCGCGCGGCGGCTTTGCTGTCCGTGCGCGCCGATCACGCCGGGGTGACGATCCTGAAACCCGCCGCCGACGAGCGCGCACCGGCGATCGGCGACGCGCGGCGTGTGCTCCAGATCCTCGTCAACCTGATCGGCAATGCGGTGCGCTACACACCCAATGGCGGCGCGGTGGCGCTGGATGTCGGGCTCAGCGGACCGACCGCGCGGATCACCGTGACCGATCACGGCAAGGGCATCGCCCCGCAGGATCAGGAGCGAGTGTTCGGCAAGTTCGAGCGGGTCGACCCCAACGAGGTCGGCGGCAATGGTCTGGGCCTGTTCATCGCCCGCCGGCTGGCGCGTGCGATGGGCGGCGACCTGACACTGGCGAGTGCACCGGGCGAGGGGGCGCGTTTCACGCTGACGCTGCCGACGGGCACGCTGCCGTCGGCGTGACAGACCTCAGCGGCGCGGCAAGCGGCGCATGACGAGGACGATCAGCAGCCCGGCGACCGCCAGCGCAGCGCCATAGTCTGCCCACACGGTCTGATCGAGCATGAAGCTCGACCGCGGCCAGTGGATGTACCCCAGCCCCTGGCCGATCCAAAGCATGCCCATCAGCGCCATGAGGACGCCGATGGAAAGAAGGATCGGCCGGAGGCGGCGCACGTCAGCGCTGTCCGACGGGAACGTAATCGCGCTGCGTCGGGCCCGTATAGAGCTGGCGCGGGCGGCCGATCTTCTGGTCGGGATCGGTAATCATCTCGTTCCACTGCGCCACCCAGCCCACCGTACGCGCCAGCGCGAACAGCACGGTGAACATCGATGTCGGGAAGCCGATCGCCGACAGGATCACGCCCGAGTAGAAGTCGACGTTCGGGAACAGCTTCTTCTCGACGAAATAATCATCGTTGAGTGCCAGTTCCTCCAGCCGCAGCGCGGTGTCGAACAGCGGGTCGTTGACCTTCAGCGCGTCGAACACCTCGCGCACCGTCTTCTGCATCACCGTCGCGCGCGGATCGTAGTTCTTGTAGACGCGGTGGCCAAAGCCCATCAGGCGGAACGGATCGTTCTTGTCCTTGGCGCGGGCGATATATTCGGGAATGCGCTCGGGCGTGCCGATCTCGCGCAGCATGTTCAGCGCCGCCTCGTTGGCGCCGCCATGCGCCGGACCCCACAGACATGCGATGCCGGCCGCGATGCAGGCGAACGGATTGGCGCCCGACGACCCCGCCAGACGGACGGTCGAGGTCGACGCGTTCTGCTCGTGATCGGCATGGAGGATGAAGATCCGGTCCATCGCCTTCTCGACCGCCGGGTTCACCTCATAGGGCTCGGCCGGCACGCCGAAGGTCATGCGCAGGAAATTGCCCGTGTAGGACAGCGAGTTGTCGGGATAGAGGAAGGGCTGTCCGACGCTGTACTTGTACGCCATCGCCGCGATCGTCGGCATCTTGGCGATCAACCGGTGCGAGGCGATCACCCGCTGCGCCGGATCATGGATATCGGTCGAATCGTGGTAGAAGGCCGACAGCGCACCGACCACGCCGCACATGATCGCCATCGGATGCGCGTCGCGCCGAAACCCGCGGAAGAAGGTCGCCAGCTGCTCGTGCACCATCGTGTGGCGGGTGATGGTGGTGCTGAACGTCTTCAGCTCGCCCTGCGACGGCAGTTCGCCGTTCAGGAGGAGGTAGGCGACCTCCATGAAGCTCGACTGTTCGGCAAGATCGCCGATCGCATAGCCGCGGTGGAGCAGGACGCCCTGGTCGCCGTCGATATAGGTCAGCTTCGACTGGCAGGACGCGGTCGAGGTGAAGCCGGGATCATAGGTGAAGGCGTCCGTCTGGCCGTACATCTTGCGGATATCGACCACGTCCGGGCCAATCGTGCCCGACATGACCGGATAGTCGTAGCTCTTGCCGTCAAGGGTGAGCGTTGCGGGGTCGGTCATTCCACCATCCTTCATCTTAGCTGTCATGCCCGGTGGTCGCGCGATCGGCGATCCGGCCGAGGCTTTCGGAGCGCCCTAGAAGGGCGAGAACGTCGAAGATGCCGGGCGACGTCTTGCGCCCGGTCAGAGCCACACGCAGCGGCTGGGCGACCTGGCCGAGCTTTACGCCCCGCTCCTCCGCCACCTGCCGTACCGCGCCTTCGAGATGCTCCGTATCCCAGTCGGCGAGCGCGTCAAGCGCCGCATGGACGGATGCGAGGATCGCAGGCGCCTCGCCCTCGAGCAGCGGCGCGGCAGCCGGATCGATCGCCAGCGGCCGCTGCGCGAACAGGAAGCCGGCGCCATCGGCCAACTCGTTCAGGTTCGCCGCCCGTTCCTTCAGCGCTGGCATCGCGCGGGCGAGTAGCGCCGCGTCTGCCTGCGGCAGCCGCTCGGCGACCAGCGCGGCGAGCCGGTCGTCAGCCGCCTCGCGGATGTACTTGCCGTTCAAATTCTCGAGTTTCTTCAGGTCGAACCGCGAGGGTGACTTGCCAACCGCGCCAAGGTCGAACCACTCGACCGCCTGATCGCGGCTGATCTTTTCCTCGTCGCCATGCCCCCAGCCGAGCCGTAGCAGGTAATTGTCGAGCGCCTCGGGCAGGATGCCGAGCTCGTCGCGATACGCCTCGATCCCGACTGCGCCGTGGCGCTTGGACAGCTTGGCGCCGTCCGATCCGTGGATCAGTGGAATATGGGCATAGACCGGCACCGGCCAGCCATTGGCGGTGTAGATGGGCAGCTGGCGGAAGGCGTTGTTGAGATGGTCGTCGCCGCGGATCACATGGGTGACGCCCATGTCGTGATCGTCGACCACGACGGCCAGCATATAGGTCGGCGTGCCGTCGGAGCGGAGCAGGACCAGGTCGTCCAGTTCGGCATTCTGGACGGTGACGCTGCCCTGTACCCGATCCTCGATCGTCGTCGCACCCTCGCGCGGGGCACGCAGCCGGACGACGAAGGGCTGCCCCTCGGGCGCGTCGCTGCGGTCGCGCCAGGGGCTGCGGATGCGCAGCGGCTGCTTGGCCGCCTGCGCCGCTTCCCGCTGCGCCGTGATTTCCTCGGCGGTCATGTAACAGCGATAGGCGTGGCCGGCGGCGACCATCTGGTGCGCGACCTCTGCGTGGCGGTCGCTGCGCGCGAACTGCATGACAGCGTCGCCGTCCCAGTCCAGGCCCAGCCAGCGCATGCCGGCAAGGATCGCGTCGACCGCCGGCTGCGTTGAACGGGCGCGATCGGTATCCTCGATCCTCAGCAGGAAACGGCCACCGTGATGGCGGGCGAACAGCCAGTTGAACAGCGCGGTGCGCGCGCCGCCCAGATGCAGGAAGCCGGTCGGCGAGGGTGCGAAACGGGTCACGATCCGCGCGCCGTCGGCGGCTGCGGTCGAAGGGGTGGCGGCGGCGGTCATGGTGCCGCCCTGATCGGTTGTTGCGCCCAAGCGCGCATGCTCCCAGACTGGATGATTGATGGCCGGTTCAGCCGTGGACGCCCCTAGCACGCACCCTCCGGGGCGCCAAATCGCGCGCACCCGCGATGCGGTGGAGGCGTGGCTGGAGGCGGAGCGCGACCAGCTGCCGCTGTGGCTGCCGGTGATGCTGGGCGCGGGGATCACCCTGTGGTTCGTGCTGCCGCGCCCCATCCTGTGGATCGCGACGGCGCTGGCGTGCCTGGCAACGGCAGCTGCGGCGGCGGCGATCGGGCGGGGCGGGCGGCTCGCCCACGCAATCGCGGTGGGGGCGGTGGCGATGGCTGCGGGCGTCGCGGTGATCGGCTGGCGGGCCGAAAGGGTCGCAGCGCCGGTGCTGGCCCGGCCGGTGGTGGCGGGCTTCACCGCACGGGTCGAGCGGGTCGAGCCGCTGGTGGCGCGGCAACTCGTGCGGTTGACCTTGGTGCCGATCGGGTCGGCTACGGATGGTAAGGGGCGGCGGATCGACCTGCCCGATCGCGTACGCGTGAATGTCGCGGTCGCCGAGATGCCGAAGGCGGGGCGAGGGGCCGTCATCCGGCTGCGCGCGCGCCTGATGCCGCCGCCCACCGCAGCCGTGCCGGGAGCGTATGATTATGCACGGGTCGCGTGGTTCGCCGGGATCGGCGCAACGGGGCGCGGGCTGGCGCCGATCGCAGTCCTGCGAGCGGGCCAGCCAGACCCCGGCATTCGCGCGGCGCTGACCGCGCATATCATCGCCAATGTGCCGGGGAGCGCCGGCGGCGTCGCGGCGGCGCTGGCGACGGGCGATACCGGCGCGATCGACGAAGCGGATGCGGAGGCGATGCGCGCGGCGGGGCTGGCGCACCTGCTGTCGGTCAGTGGGCTGCACATCACCGCCGTGGTCGGCGCGACGATGGTGCTGGTGCTCAGAGTGCTGGCGCTGATCCCCGCGCTCGCGCTGCGGCTACGGTTGCCGCTGGTCGCGGCAATGGCGGGTGCGGGCGCGGCGATCGGCTACACCCTGCTGACGGGTGCGGAGGTGCCGACGATCCGGTCATGCGTCGCGGCGCTGCTGGTGCTGGCGGCGCTGGCGTTGGGGCGCGAGGCAATGACGCTGCGGCTGGTCGCGGGCGGGGCACTCGTCGTGCTGCTGGCGTGGCCGGAAGCGCTGGCGGGGCCGAGCTTTCAGCTGTCGTTCGCGGCGATCACCGCAATCGTCGCGCTGCACGACCATCCGGCGCTGCGGCGGTTCGGCCAGCGAGAGGAGCGGGGCTGGCGGCGGCTGGCGAGAGACCTGCTCCTGCTGCTCGCGACGGGCGTGGTGGTGGAACTCGCGCTGATGCCGATCGCCGTCTATCATTTCCACCGCGCCGGGCTTTACGGCGCGCTTGCCAATATCATCGCCATTCCGCTGACGACCTTCGTCATCATGCCCCTCGAACTGCTCGCGCTTCTGCTCGACATGGGCGGAGTGGGTGCGCCGGTCTGGTGGTTGACCGAGCGGGCACTGGGTCTGCTGCTGTGGCTGGCGCAGGTCGTGGCGGCGAGCCCCGGCGCGGTGACGGCATGGGCCGCCCTGCCCGACGGCGCCTTCGCGCTGATGATCGGCGGCGGGCTGTGGGTGGCGCTGTGGCGGACGCGGGTGCGGCGTTGGGGGGCGGTGCCGTTGCTGTTGGGGATCGTGTGGGCGCTGGCGACCCCGCCGCCAGACCTGCTGGTGACCGGCGACGGACGGCATGCCGCGGTGCGAGCGGGCGACGAGGTGGCGATCCTGCGCGACCGTACCGGCGACTATATGCGCGACGTGCTCGCCGCCAATGGCGGCAGCATCGCACCGGTCCTGCTGGGCGAGACCGGCAGCGCCCGGTGCACGCGCGACCTGTGCCTGGCAGAGGTGCAGGGGCGGTCGGGTCGGCGCTGGCGGGTGTTGATGACGCGCAGCGCCTATCTGGTGCCTGCCGGCGAGTTGATCGCCGCCTGCACTCGGGCGGATGTCGTCGTCAGCGAGCGGCGACTGCCGCGCCGCTGTACCCCGCGCTGGCTGAAGCTGGATCGCGACACGCTGGCGCAGACCGGCGGGCTGGCCGTCACCTTCGCAAACGGCCGGATCGTCACCGTCCGCCAGCCGGGCGACGCGCACCCCTGGATCGACCCGCCACGCGTCGGCGCGGCACCGCCGCCGCGCCGTCCTCAGTCGTAGCGGCGCAGGATACCCGACAGCTTGCCCTGAATACGCACCTGCTGCGGTGCGTAGCGCTGCGGGTCATAGGCGCGATTCGCAGGGTCGAGGCGGACCATCGTTCCCTCGCGCCGGAAGAATTTCAGCGTCGCCTCTGCCTCGTCGATCAGCGCCACGACGATCTCTCCGTCGCGCGCCACCTCGGTCCGGCGGACCAGTGCATAGTCGCCGTCAAGAATGCCCGCCTCGACCATCGAGTCGCCCGACACCTCCAGCGCATAGTGGTCGCCCTGCCCGAGCAGTGCCGCGGGGACCGACAGCATGGTCGAGCCCTCGAACGCCTCGATCGGAACACCGGCGGCGATCCGGCCGTGGAGCGGGATCTCAACAACGTCGTTGGCGACGACGCGAACAGGCTGAGATTGGCCGGGCGGCGTCGCGGCCGGGCGGCTACGTGCCTTCTTCTCGGCCTTTTCCGGACGATCGGGCATCCGCAGGACTTCGAGCGCACGCGCCCGGTTAGGCAGGCGGCGGATGAACTGCCGCTCCTCCAGCGCCGAGATCAGGCGGTGCACTCCCGACTTCGACTTCAGGTCGAGCGCGTCCTTCATCTCCTCGAACGAGGGGGATACACCCGTTTCTTTCAGGCGATCGTTGATGAAGCAGACCAGTTCGTGCTGCTTGCGCGTGAGCATGCCAAGCCTCCGTCGGGAACAGACGAGGAACCGATATGGAACAATCTGGCTTGCGTCAAGCGATCATCAGGATTTCTGCCGATTCGCCTGCCCGTGCCGCCATCGCGCCTGCCGGGCGAACGATCAGGCAGTTCGAGCGGGCGAGCGTCAGCAGCATCGAGCTGTCCTGAATGGTCGAGGCATAGGCGCGGCCGTCGCGGATCTCGGCCCGCAGATAGTCGGTGCGCCCGCCATTGGCGGGCAGGTCCTCGCCGAGAATGCCGTGCGTCGTGACCGGCAGCGGATCGGCGGCACCGCCCAGTCGCGCGATCAGCGGCAGGACGAACAATGTCGCGGTGACGAAGGCCGATACGGGATTTCCCGGCAGCCCGAGCACCAGCATGTCACCCCGCCGGCCGGCCATCATCGGCTTGCCCGGACGCAGCGCGATACGCCAGAACTCGATCGCGCCGCCCGCCGCCTCTAGCGCCGGGCGGACCAGATCATGGTCGCCGACCGAGGCACCGCCGGTGGTCACCAGCAGGTCGGCCTCGACCGCGGCAAAGGCGTCGCGCAGCACCTCCAGCGAATCGGGCAGGATGCCAAGATCGATCAGGTCGACCGGTAATCCCTCCAGCATCGCGGCGAGCATCGCACCGTTCGATTCGGGCAGGGCAATCGGATCGTCGCTGCCCGGCGCCACCAGCTCGTCCCCGGTTGCGGCGATCGCAACCCGGACCCGGCGGCGTACCGGCAGCGCGACGATGCCACCCGTCGCCGCGACCGCGATGCGAGCCGGGGTCAGCCGCGCGCCGGCCTGGATCAGCCGGTCGCCCGTGGTGAAATCGAGGCCGCGTGGGCGAACGTTCCGATGACGGTAGGGCGGTCCTTCGCCGGACAGGCGCAGTTCTGCGCCATCGCGCTCCGCCTCTTCCTGGATCAATACCGTGTCGGTGCCGGTGGGCAGTGCCGCGCCGGTGAAGATGCGGGTGGCCTGCCCTGCTTCGACCTGGCCGGCGAAGGGGCGTCCTGCCGCACTCTCGCCGATGACCCGCCATGGGCCGGGCATGTCGGCAAACCGGATCGCGTAGCCGTCCATTGCCGACAGGTCGGCGGCGGGCTGGGTGCGGCACGCCACCACATCATCCGCTGCCCAGCGGCCGACGCCGGCGCGCAGCGTGACCCGCTCCGGCGCGACCGGTGTCGCGAGCGCGAACAGTCGCGCCTGCGCCTCTGCGACGGGGATGAGCGTCATGGCGCCTGCCAGTCACCCGACTTGCCGCCCGACTTGGCAAGAACGCGGACATTGTCGATCACCATGTGCCGGTCGACCGCCTTGACCATGTCGTAGATGGTGAGAAGTGCGACGCTGGCGGCAGTCAATGCCTCCATCTCCACGCCGGTCGGGCCCGTGGTGGCGCAGGTCGCGGTCACCTCGACGCCATCGGCGAGCAGGGTCAGCTCGATGGCGACGCGAGTGAGCGGTAGGGGGTGGCAGAGCGGGATCAGCTCGGCAGTGCGTTTGGCCGCCATGATGCCGGCGACGCGGGCGACGGCGAGCACGTCGCCCTTTTTCGCGGTCGCATCGCGGACCAGCGCGAGAGCCTCTGGGGACAGGGTGATCCGGCCTGCCGCCGTCGCCTCGCGTGCGGTGGCGGGCTTGGCGCCGACATCGACCATGCGCGCCGCACCCGCCCCGTCGAGATGGGTAAGCCCGGTCACCCGACCAGCGCGCGGGTCGCCGCCTCGACGTCGGGCTGACGCATCAGCGCCTCGCCGATGAGGAAGCAGTTGATGCCCTGCGCCGCCAGCGCGTCGAGATCGGCACGGGTCGATAGCCCGCTCTCCGCGACGAAGGTGCAGTCGGCAGGCGCCAGCGCCTTCAGCCGGGCGGAACGGCCGATATCGATCGAAAAGTCGCGAAGGTCGCGGTTGTTGACTCCGATCAGGCGCGAGCGAAGGCGCAGTGCGCGCTCCAGTTCCGCCTCGTCATGCACCTCTACCAGACAGTCGAGCCCCTGCTCGATCGCCGCCGATTCGATCTCGGCGAGTGCGCCGTCGTCCAGCGCGGCGACGATCAGCAGGATGGCATCGGCGCCGAGCGACCGGGCCTCGACCGCCTGCCACGGATCGACGGTGAAATCCTTGCGCAGCACCGGGATCGACGCGGCCGCGCGCGCAGCGACCAGATAGGCGTCGGCCCCCTGGAAATAACGCTCGTCGGTCAGCACCGAAAGGCAGGCCGCCCCCCCCGCCTGATAGGCGAGGGCGTGGGCGGGGGGATCGAAGTCGGGACGGATCAGGCCTTTAGACGGGCTGGCCTTCTTCACCTCGGCGATCAGCGCGTGGCCGGTCTTCGCCATTAGCGCCGCACGAAAACCGCGCGGGGTGGAGGCGGCGGCGCGCGCCTGCAACGCAGCCAGCGGCGTGGCGGCGCGTCGGGCGGCGACCTCCTCGCGCTTGGTGGCGATGATGGTGTCGAGCATCGTCATGAAAAGGCGATCCAGCGGTCGAGGAGATGGTCCGCCGCGCCGCTGTCGATCGCTTCGGCCGCGATCGCCGCACCGCGGGTCAGGTCGTCCGCCCGCCCGGCGAGCAGCAGCGCGGCGGCGGCGTTGAGCAGCACCGCATCGCGATACGGGCCGTATTCCCCGCGCAGCAGCCGGCGCAGTGCCAGTGCGTTATAGGCGGGATCGCCACCGCGGATGGACTCGACGGGATGACGCGGCAGGCCGGCATCCTCGGGCGCGATGCGCGCCGCCAGGGTCGCCGCACCGACGGTGCGGACGATGGTGGCGCCGGCGCCGGAAATCTCGTCCAGCCCCTCCTCGCCGGACACGACGAGCGCGGCCTCGGTGCCGAGCTGCTCCAGCGCCTCGGCATAGAGGCCGGCATAATCGGGACGGGCGATGCCGATCAGCTGCCGCCGAACCCGCGCCGGATTGGCAAGCGGCCCCATCAGGTTGAAGATGGTGCGTCGGCCGATCCGGCGGCGGATCGGCGTGATGCGGACCATCGCCGGATGGTGATTGGCCGCGAACAGGAAGCAGATGCCGAGTTCCGCCAAGCTCGCTTCGGCCGACGCGCCGGCCGCCATCATGTCGAGTCCCAGCGCCTCCAGCGTGTCGGCCGCCCCCGCCTTCGACGAGGCGGCGCGGTTGCCGTGCTTGGCGACGGGCACCCCGGCGGCAGCCACGACCAGCGCGACCGCGGTGGAGACGTTCAGCGTGTGATGTCCATCACCGCCGGTGCCGCAGACATCGATGGCGTTCGCCGGGGCAACGATTGGCAGCATCCGGGCGCGCAGCGCGCGGGCCGCCTCGGCGACCTCGATCGACGTCTCGCCGCGCACCGCAAGGTCGGTGAGGAAGGTGGTGATCGCATCCTCGCCAACCCGCCCGTCGAGGATGTCGGCAAAGGCGGCGGCGGCACTCTCGCGCGACAGCGGCGTCGTGGGATCGGGCAACGGCGAGACGATCGTCATGCCAGCTCCCGCACCACCATGCCGGCGACGCGCATGAAATTGGCGAGCAGGGCGTGGCCGTGCTCGGTCGCGATGCTTTCGGGATGGAATTGCACGCCGTGTACCGGCAGTGTGGCGTGACGGAAGCCCATGACCGTGCCATCCTCTGCCCGCGCGTTGACGACCAGCGCCGGCGGCACGTCATTGACGATCAGCGAGTGGTAGCGGGTGGCGGTGAAAGGTGAGGGGAGCCCCGCGAACATGCCGCTGCCGTCGTGCAGCACCGGCGAGGTCTTGCCGTGCATCAGGCCGCCGCGCTCCACCCGCCCGCCGAAATACTGGCCGATCGCCTGATGGCCCAGGCACACGCCGAGGAGCGGCCGCCCCTCCGCCGCGCACGCCTCGACCAGATCGAGGCTGACGCCCGCCTCGTTCGGGGTGCAGGGACCGGGCGAGATCAGGAACGCCTTCGCCCCCGACGACAGCGCCTGGCCGGCCGAGATGGCATCGTTGCGCACCACCTGCACCTCTGCCCCCAGTTGCTGGAGATAATGGACGAGGTTCCAGGTAAAGCTGTCGTAATTGTCGACGACGAGGATCATGCCGGTCGCCATAGCCGCCTGAAACATTCCCGCAACCCGGAGCCGCGATGCGGGCGATGCGTTATATGTGCCGTGAAGGAGTAACCCCATGCGTATCGCCCTGCCGTTGAGCCTGATCCTGCTGTCGCTGCCGGCGATGGCTGTGGCACAACAGAATGCCGACGGGTCGGCCGGCGGCCAGCCGCCGCAGCGGGTGCGCAGCGTCACCCTGACCGGCGAGCAGCAGTGCCCGAAGTCGGAGGGCGACGAGATCGTCGTCTGCTCGCGCAACGACGAGCCGTATCGCATCCCCAAGGCGCTGCGCAACGACGGCCCGATCCCGGTGCCGAGCCAGAGCTGGGTGAACCGCGTAGCGGACATCGACCAGGCGGGGCGCGTCGCGGGCGGCCTACCCAACACCTGCTCGCCGATCGGGACAGGCGGTCAGACCGGCTGCTCGATCATGGCGGCCAAGCAGTGGGCAGCAGAGCGGCGCGCACAGAAGCGGGCGGAAGAGTCGGTGCCCTAAGGGTTCGTTAGAAAAGCGGCTCGTTCGCCGATTTTCAAACAGCCGCTAAGCCCGTGCTGCGAGAAGCGCCGTTCCGAAGCCGATGAACAGCGTGCCGGTCAGCCGATCGAACAGCCGCTGTCGCGCCGGGGTGGCGAGATAGCGGGCGAGTTGCCGGCCACCCAGACCGTAAGCGGCATACCAGCCCGACTCGATCACGGCGAAGGTTGCAACCAGGATAGCGAACTGTGGCACCTGCGGCCGAACAGGGTCGATGAACTGCGGCAGGAAGGCGGCGGCGAACAGGATCAGCTTGGGATTGGTCAGCCCGATCAGCAGCCCGCCGCGGAATAGCGACCAGCGGCCAACCGCCGGGGACAGCGGATCGAGCGCCGCGGGGCTCGCGCCGCTGCTCCGCCATGCCTTCACGCCCAGATAGAAGAGATAGGCGACGCCGGCGTAGCGGATCGCATCGAACAGCCGCGGCCAGGCGATCAGCAGCGCGCTGAGCCCCGCGGCCGATGCCGACAGGACCAGCACGATCGCCAGCAGGCACCCGGCCATCGTTGCCGTGGCACGGACGAAGCCGACGGCGATGCTCTGGCGCATGACGTGGAGCATGTTGGGACCGGGCGTGCCGGACAGCAGGAACACCGCGCCGACGAACAGCCACCAGCTCTGCCAGCCCATCGGCTACTGTCCGAAATCGGCCTCGCCGGCGCGGGTCACCGCGTCGCGGGCAGCGGCAAGGATCGCGCCGGCCTTGGCCTCGCACTCGCGCTGCTCATAGGCGGCGGTCGAGTCGGCGACGATGCCAGCACCGGCCTGGACGTGGATGGTGCCGTCCTTCACCACCGCTGTGCGCAGGACGATGCACGAGTCGAGTGATCCGTCCGGCGAGAAATAACCGACCCCGCCGGCATAGGCGCCGCGCCGCTCCGGCTCCAGCTCGGCGATGATCTGGCAAGCGCGGATCTTGGGCGCGCCGCTGACCGTCCCGGCGGGAAAGCCCGCGAACATCGCGTCGAGCGCGTCACGCTCGGGTGCCAGCCGTGCGGTCACGTTGGAGACGATGTGCATGACATGGCTGTAGAGTTCGACCGTGTAGCTGTCGGTCACCCGCACGCTGCCGGGCGAGGCGGCGCGGCCGGCGTCGTTGCGGCCGAGGTCGAGTAGCATCAGATGCTCTGCCCGTTCCTTGGGATCGGCGAGCAGGTCGGTGCGGTTCGCCTCGTCCTCGCTGGCCGTCGCGCCGCGCGGGCGGGTGCCGGCGATCGGGCGCACCGTGATCTCGCCGTCCCGGACACGGACCAGGATCTCCGGGCTCGACCCGATCAGCGCGAAGCCGGGCAGGTCGAGATGATAGAGAAACGGCGAAGGGTTGATGCGACGCAGCGAGCGGTAGAGTTCGAACGGCGGCAGCGGGAAGGGCGCGGTGAAGCGCTGCGCCAGCACCACCTGAAATATGTCGCCGGCCGCGATATACTCCTTGGCCGCGTCGACCATTGCCTCGTAGCGGGCGGGCGGCATGGCGGGAGTGTAGGCCGGCTCGGGCGTATCGAGGCGAACCGGCGGGGGCAGCGTCGCGCTCGCCAGCCGTGCCTCGATCGCGTCGAGCCGCTCCTCTGCGGCACCGACGATTGCGGCGGGGTCGCGGGTTGGGTCGGGCCAGACAGGCGCGACCAGGAACAGGGCGTCGGCGAGACGGTCGAAGACCAGCAGCACCGTGGGTCGCACGAACATCATGTCCGGAAGACCCAGCGGATCGGCGTCGGGCTGCTCCAGCCGCTCGACCAGGCCCACCGTCTCATAGCCGAAATAGCCGACCAGGCAGGCGAGCGCGCGCGGCAGCTCTGCCGGCACGTCGGCGCGGCACTTCGCGACCAGATCGCGGAGCGCGTCGAGCGTCGGCGACGCGCAGGGCTGCCACGCCTCGCGGTCGGTCGTCCAGTCAGCGTTGATCTCGGCCCGGGCACCGCGCGCGCGGAACACTAGGTCGGGCGCGAGGCCGATCAGGCTGTACCGGCCCCGGATCGCGCCGCCCTCGACCGACTCGAGCAGGAAGTCGCCGCGCCCTGCCTCGATCAGGCGCAGCGCCGCTGCGACCGGCGTCTCAGTGTCGGCGATGCGTCGGCGCCAGAGCAGGGCCGGTCGGCCCGCCGCCAGCGCCGCCATCGCGGTAGCGGGATCAGTTATCGGAACCACCCTGGCCGGCGAGTTCCGCCTTAAGCTTGGCGAGCGCGGAGGCGTTGGTCTTCACGCCGACCTGCGTGCGCGCAGCCCGGGCGAACTGCTGCGCGAATTCGTTGCCGCTGAGGCGGCCGAGATCGCTGCGCACGCCGGCGATCAGCGTCGGGTTGCCGGCGACGTCGCCCTGCTGCGCACCGTCGAGGCGGACGATCAGCCAGCCGGCGCCCTGCGGTGCCTCGACCAGCCGGGTCGAGCGCGGCGCCATGCCGAACAGCGTCGCCATCGCGGGATCGGGCGCCTGCTGGCGCGCCAGCTCGGCGCGGGTGCCGACCAGCGGCTTGACCTGCGGCGCGGCAACGCCGGCCGCCACCATCGCCTGGGCGAGCGGCGTGCCCTTGTTGACGGCGGCGAGCACCTGTCCGGCGATACGGCGCGCCGCCTGGCGCCTGCGATCGGCGATCAGGTCGCTGGTCACCGCCGCGCGGATATCGGCGAGCGGGCGCGGGGCGGCGGGAACGATCTGGCCGACGGCGACCACCGCGAAACTGCCGTCCTTGTCGGTCTGCACCAGCTGCGGCGCATCGTCCTCGGCGGCGGAGAAGGCGGCGGCGAGCAGCGGCTGGAGCGCCGGGTCGGGCTGCGCCGGCGCGGCCGGATCGATGCCGGTGGCGGTCAGCGCCGGGGTGGTGCGCGGCTGGAGCTTGGCGTCGGCGATCGCCTCGTCGAAGGTCGCACCGCCGCCGAGCGCATCGTCCAGCTTGTCGTGCAGCGTCGCCAGTGCGTCGGCGGCCTTGCGCTGGGTCAGTTCGGCGACGATCGCCGGGCGGACCTGGTCGAGCGTGCGCGCCGGCACCTGCTCGACCGCGTCGACCCGCACGACCGCGAAGCCGAGCGGCCCGCGGATCGGACCCAGCACCGCGCCCTTGGCGGCGCCGAAGGCCGCGTCGGCGACGGCGGCGGACGACTGGGCGGTCAGCGCCGCCTTGTCGAGCCCGGTCAGCGTCGATGCCTCCAACCCGGCCGCCCGGGCGGCATCGGCCAGCGACGTGCCGGCGCGGACCTTGGCCGCGAGCGCCTGCGCGCCTGCCTGATCGGCGACGATCACCTGCGACACGGTGCGCTTCTCACTTGCCTGATAAGCGGCGCGGTTCTGCTGATAGGCGCGCGCGACCTCCGCCTCGGTCGGGGTCGCGGCGGCGCGAACCTGCTCGGGCGTGACCAGCGCATAGCGCAGCGAGCGGCGTTCCGGCACGCGATAGCGCGACAGGTTGCGGCCGTAGAACGCCTGCAACTCGGCCGCGGTCGGCGCCGGACCGGCGGGCAGCGTGGCAGTCGGGATGAAGCCGGCCTGACCCTGGCGACGCTCCAGCATCAGCGCCGCATAGGGGCGCGCCATCTGCTCGCCGACCGATGCCGCACCGACCGTGGGGGCAGTCAGCTGCTGCGCGAGCAGTTCCTGCGCGATGTCCTTGCGGATGCCCGCATCGGTCAGCTTCCGCTCCGCCAGGATGCGGCGATAGAGGTTCTCGTCGAACTTGCCGGTCGGCCCCTGCAGCGCGGGGATGCTGGCGATCTGCCCGTCGACCAGCCGCTTGCTGATCGCCATGCCCTGGTCGCGCCCGAACACCGCGAGCGAGGTGGCGCCGATCATCCGGTCGAGTGCCTGCTCCAGCGCGCCGGCCTGGAGATAGCCGGCCATGTCGGCGGTCGGCTGGGTCCGGCGTGCGGCCGCGACCTCGTCACCGGCGCGCTGGCGCAGCTCGGCGACGGTGATCTCTTCCTTGCCGATCTTGGCGATGTCGTTGCCGCCGATGCCCGCGGCCGACCCCGCGATGTTCGACACGTCGCCCGCCGCGAAGGCGAGGGCGATCACCCCGAGCACGACGAAGGTGACGATCACGCCGACCTTGGAATTGATGAGACGGCGAAAGAAGCTGAGCATGGACAACCGTTCGAAAGGAATGCGCCGCCTTATGACGCTGGCGCGCGCGCTTCAAGACGCGCTAGGGCGCGACAATGAATGGGAGACGATGATGCGGCGCAAGCTGGTAGCGGGAAACTGGAAGATGAACGGCTCGCTGGCGACGCTGGCAGAGCTGGACGCGATCGCGCAGGCCGCGGCGGCGGCACCCGGCGTCGACGTCGCGATTGCGGTGCCGTTCACGCTGATCCACCCCGCCGCCGTCCGTGCCCCCGGTCTGGCGATCGGCGCCGAGGACGTGCACGAGGCGGAATCGGGCGCGCATACCGGCTGCGTGTCGGCCGCCATGGTGCGCGAGGCGGGCGCCAGCTTCACCATCGCCGGCCATTCCGAGCGCCGCGCCGACCAGGGCGAAACCAGCCATGACGCCTGGGCCAAGGCCGCGGCAGCGCATCGCCAGGGGCTGAACGTCATCCTCTGCTGTGGCGAGACCGAGGCGGAGCGCGATGCCGGCCGTGCCGAACGCGTCGTGCAGGCGCAGATCGAGAAGTCGGTGCCCGACCACGCCGATGGGCGCTGGTTCACGCTCGCCTATGAACCGCGCTGGGCGATCGGCACCGGGCGGACGCCGACCCTTGACGAGATCGCCGCGATCCACGCGATCGCCCGTGCCAAGCTGCGCCACATGATCGGCGACGCCGCCGACGGCGTGCGGATCCTCTATGGCGGCTCGGTGGTGGGCGGCAATGCGGGCGACATCCTGGCGACCGACAATGTCGACGGCGCGCTGGTCGGCGGTGCCAGCCTGACCGCAGCCAAGTTCGTCCCGATCATCGAGGCTGCCGCCCGAATATGACAAAAAGTTCAGGATCGATCATAGAAGCAGGACGTTCGCAGACGCGAGCAATCCGGGAGTGATCGATGGCGGCATGGGTGATGAAGGCGGCGGCACTGGCCGGCGCGCTGGCGGCAAGTGCCTGCTCGGGCGGCGCGCCCGGCAGCGATACGGCCGACGAGGGTAACCGGGTCTCGCTCCGCAACCTGACCGAGAGCGAGGTCGCGAGTTCCGCAGCCGATCGCGAGTTCCGGCTGAAGGGTACGCTGGTGCCGACGCCATCCGATACCCGCTCGCGCCATTTTCTGCTGCGTGAGCGGCGTACGATCACCGGCAACATCGTCGCCATCCTGCGCGAGGAGCGGGGCGACAAGGTCGCCTATGCCCGCACCGAAGTCGATTGTGCCCGCCGCCTGTTCCACGTCCTGGGCGTCGGTCCGTCGCGGGCGTCGGCAGAGGTCGCGACCACCTATGACGGGCCGCTGCGGCCGATCACCGGCCTGCCGCTGCGAGAGGAGCTGGCCAGCTTCATCTGCGAGCGATCGGGCACGCCCTTGGCAAAGGCGTGACCGGTCAGGCCGGATAGCGGCGCTTCAGCACCTGATAGGCGGCGCGCAACGCGAACGCGTCGCCACCCTTGGGCCGGCCGGGCTTGGCGCTCGGCCGCCATGCGAAGACGTCGAGATGCGCCCAGGCCACGTCCTTCGGAACGAAGCGGCGCAGGAACAGCGCCGCGGTGATCGAGCCGGCAAAGCCGCCGTCGGGCGCGTTGACCAGATCGGCGACATCGGACTTCAGCATCTCGTCATACCCGTCCCACAGCGGCAGCCGCCACAGCGGGTCGTCGACGGCGGTGCCCGCCGCCAGCAGCTCGGCCGACAGCGCCTCGTCGTCGGTGAACAGCGGCGGCAGATCGGGGCCGAGCGCGACGCGCGCCGCACCGGTCAGGGTGGCGAAGTCGAGGATCAGCTCGGGATGCTCCTCGCCCGCGCGGGTGAGCGCATCGCCCAGGATCAGCCGCCCCTCGGCATCGGTATTGGTGTTCTCGACCGTCAGCCCCTTGCGGGTGCGCAGCACGTCGCCGGGGCGGAAGGCGTCGCCGGAGATCGCATTCTCGACCGCCGGGATCAGCAGGTGCAGCCGCAGCGGCAGCTTCGCCGCCATAACCAGCTCGGCCAGCGCCAGCGCGTGCGCGGCGCCCCCCATGTCCTTCTTCATCAGGCGCATGCCGCTCGAGGGCTTGATGTCGAGCCCGCCGGTGTCGAAGCACACGCCCTTGCCGACGATCGCAACGCGCGGGTGGCGTGGGTCACCCCAGTTCAGCTCGATCAGTCGCGGCGCCCGGTCGCGCGCGGCGGCGCGGCCGACCGCGTGGATCATCGGATACCCCTGCTCCAGCTCGTCGCCACGGCGAACGGTGACGGTCGCGCCGTGACGCGCTGCGAGCGCTTCCGTGGCGGCTTCCAGTTCGGCAGGCCCCATGTCGTTGGTCGGGGTGTTGACCAGGTCGCGGATCTGCGCCGTCGCCGCCGCCAGCCGCAACGTCTCCGCGATCGCTGCCGCGTCCGGCGTCAGGAGGACGCGCGGCTCGTCGTTCTCGGCACGGCGATAGCGATCGAAGCGGTACTGGCCGAGCAGCCAGCCGAGCGCGGAGGGGCCCCCGACATCGGCACGATAGGTGCCGGCCGGCAGTACCGCGGGCAATGCCGCCAGCGCCCAGGTCGACTCCGGATCGGCGACGACCGCAACGACGTGCCAGTCCTCGCCCTCGCCAGGCACGATCGCGTGGGTACCGGCCTTGCCGGCGAAGCGCTGCGCCGCCAGCAATGCGCGGGTCTGCGCCGGCCGCGCGGCAAGCCATGCGTCATAGGCGTCCGGGGTCACCACATCGATCCGGTGGGCGGCCTGGCCGCGATCGGGGAGCAGCATCGCGTCGAAACGGTTCATGGCATCACCAAGCAGATGCGGCAGAGACGCGCAATCCGGCGCAAGATCGGATCGCAGCCGGAACATTGCCCCGGCTGCCGGGTTTATCGATGATCGTCAGGAGGTTGCCGCCATGTTGTGGACCATCGTCATCATTCTGGTCATTCTGTGGCTGCTCGGCTTCTCGCTGCACGTCGCAGGCGGGCTGATCCACATCCTGCTCATCATCGCGCTCATCGTCGGGCTGGTACAGCTGTTCAGCGGCCGCCGGGCCTAGACGGGCACCCCGTAAAGGTCGTGCTCGTCGGCGTCCTCGATGCTGACCGGCACGATCACGCCGACCGACAGGTGAGCGGCATCGCGCAGGAAGACCTGGCCGTCGATTTCGGGAGCATCGGCCTGTGATCGACCGGTCGCGCCTTCCTCGCCGACCTCGTCGATGATGACGGGCAGGGTGCGGCCGATCTTGGCGGCGAGGCGCGCAGCGGAAATGGCCGCGGTCTTCGCCATGATGCGCTGGTAGCGCTCCTCCTTCACCTCCTCGGGCACCGGGTCGGGCAGGGCGTTGGCGGTGGCACCTTCGACGGGCTCGAAGCGGAAGGCGCCGACGCGGTCGAGCTGCGCCTCGTCCAGCCAGTCGAGCAGGTACTGGAAGTCCGCCTCCGTCTCTCCCGGGAACCCGACCACGAAGGTCGAGCGGATCGCGAGGTCCGGGCAGATGTCGCGCCACGCCTTGATCCGGCCGAGCACCTTGGCATCGTTGGCGGGGCGCTTCATCCGCTTGAGCACGGCGGGCGCCGCATGCTGGAACGGGATGTCGAGATAGGGGAGTACCAAGCCGTCCGCCATCAACGGAATGACCTGATCGACGTGCGGATAGGGATAGACGTAATGGAGCCGCACCCAAGGCGCGATCCGCCCGAGTTCGCGGGCCAGATCGGTCATGTGCGCTCGCACCTCACCACCGCCCTTCAGCGGCCAGCTGGCATGGCGCAGGTCCAGGCCATAGGCGCTGGTGTCCTGGCTGATGACCAGCAGCTCCTGTGTGCCGGCCGCAACCAGCTTCTCCGCCTCGCGCAGGATCGCGTCGGGGCGGCGGCTGACCAGATCGCCGCGAAGCGAGGGGATGATGCAGAAGGAGCAGCGGTGGTTGCACCCCTCCGAGATCTTCAGATAGCTGTAGTGCCGCGGCGTCAGCTTCAGCCCGGCATCGGGGATCAGGTCGATATAGGGTGACAGGTTGGCGGGTGCCGCCTCGTGCACCGCCTCGACCACCTGCTCGTACTGGTGCGCGCCGGTGACGGCGAGCACCTGCGGGAAGCGGGCGCGGATGACCTCTGCCTCCTTGCCCATGCAGCCGGTGACGATGACGCGGCCGTTCTCGGCGATCGCCTCGCCGATCGCCTCCAGGCTCTCTTCCTTGGCGGAATCGAGGAAGCCGCAGGTGTTGACCAGCACGACGTCGGCGCCGGCATAGTCGGCGGACATCTGGTAGCCGTCGGCGCGCAGCTGGGTCAGGATGCGCTCGCTGTCGACGAGGTTCTTCGGACAGCCGAGCGAGACCATGCCGACACGCGGCGGGGAGGGGAGTTTGGTTGCCATGGGACGGCGCGCACATAATGCGCGGCGACGCGATTTGCCAGCCGTGCGCAATCGTGCTTCGTCGCGGGGGCGGGAGGAACCACCATGTTAGCCATCGGCCTGATGTCCGGCACGTCGCTGGACGGTATCGACGCGGCCCTGATCGAGACCGACGGGCAGGCACTGGGGCGACCGCTCGCCTTTCGCGGAGAGGCTTATTCGGACGCCGCGAGGGCCGAACTGGCCGAGGCGACCCGCATCGCGCTGACCTATGACCGCCCCCGGCTGAGTCCCGAGATCGCCGCCGCCGCCGACCTTGTCGTGCGCACCCACGCGCTGGCGGTCCACAAGCTGCTGCGCGAGGCGGGGGTCGAGGCGGACAAGGTCGACGTGATCGGCTTTCACGGTCAGACGGTCGCGCACCGCCCGGATCGCGGCTGGACGTGGCAGATCGGCGACGGCGCGCAGCTGGCGGCGGCGTGCGGGATCACCACGGTGTCCGACTTTCGCAGCGCCGACGTGGCGGCGGGCGGGCAGGGCGCGCCGCTGCTGCCCATCTACCATGCCGCGCTGACCGCCGGGCTGGAGCGGCCGGTCGCGGTGCTGAATCTGGGCGGCGTCGCCAACGTGACGTGGATCGGTGCCGACGGCGCGCTGGTCGCCTTCGACACTGGTCCTGCCAATGGCCTGATCGACAGCTGGATCGAGGAGACGAGCGGCGCCCGTTTCGACACGGACGGGGCCCTCGCGGCGGCCGGCCGGGTCGATCAGGCGGTGCTGACCGCGATGCTCGACCATCCCTTCTTCGACGCGGCATCGCCCAAGTCGCTCGACCGCAGCGATTTCACCATCCAGCCCGCACGCGGGCTGTCGGCGGCGGACGGCGCGGCGACGCTGACCGCCTTCACTGCCGAATCGGTGGCGCTGGCGCTCCGCCAGCTGCCCGCGCCGCCGCGCCGGCTGATCGTGGCGGGGGGTGGCCGGCACAATCCGACCATGCTCCGGATGATCGCCGAGGCGACCGGATCGACCCCCGAGCCGTCCGATGTGCTGGGCTGGAACGGCGATGCCATGGAGGCGGAAGGATTCGCCTATATGGCCGTGAGAACGCTGGATAATCGACCGATCAGCTTTCCCGGAACGACGGGCGTCCCGGTGCCGACCGTCGGCGGGGTAATCCACCGCGTCTGATGCCCGGCCCATCGTCGTCCGGGTACGTTAACCCTAGACTGACACTTTGGCTGTAATAACACAGGTCAATGGACGAACCGGGGAGGGCCGTCACGTTGGAATCCGATCTGCGTTACTACGCCCGACGTTTGAGCATGGAGCGAGCCGCCGCCGAGCGCGCGGTCACCGCCGAGGCGCGCGAGCGCCGCATGCGCCTCGTCGAGAGCTATTCCCGCAAGCTGGCGGCACTGGGCGGCTGAGCCGCCGCCGCGCCCAGCGGGAGCGCGGCTTGCCGACCTCGGCCCGCACCATAACTGGTCGCGAGCAGCCATCTACTATCCGATATACAGCCTTGATCTCCTGCGCCGGCGGCAGATCGCCAAGTCGCTGCGGTCCGACACGTGACTGGGCGCGGCCGTCCGCATGACGGTTGGCAGGTGTGCAGGGTGGAGCGACCTTCGCCACGTCAGACTGGCCTAGCTGGGCGGATCCGCTCAGGGCGGCCAAGGCAAAGACGAGCATCATCCCTTTTCTCCTCTCAGCCGAGCATAGACGAAAGCCGCCGGCATCGTCACCGCTTCCGCGTCAGCTCGCGCGTGGCCTCGTCCAGCCCGGCCAGGGTCAGCGGGTACATGCGATCGGCCATCAGGTCGCGGATCATGCGGATCGACTGGCCATAGTCCCATTGCTCGCGCGGCAACGGATTGAGCCAGGCGGCGGCGGGATAGGCGGTGGTCAGCCGCTGGAGCCATACCGCGCCCGCCTCCTCGTTCATATGCTCGACCGAGCCGCCGGGATGGCTGATCTCATAGGGGCTCATCGACGCGTCGCCGACGAACAGCAGCTTGTGGTCGGAGCCGAACTTGTGGAGCACGTCCCAGGTTGGCGTGCGCTCCTGATAGCGGCGGCGATTATCCTTCCACACACCCTCATAGGGGCAGTTGTGGAAGTACCAGAATTCAAGGTGGCGGAACTCGGCGGTGGCGGCGGAGAACAGCTCCTCGCAGAGCTTCACGAACGGGTCCATCGACCCGCCGACGTCGAGGAACAGGAGGAGCTTCACCGCATTGCGTCGCTCGGGCCGCATCTTCACGTCGAGCCAGCCCTGCCGCGCAGTACCGGCGACGGTGCCGTCCAGGTCGAACTCGTCGGCTGCCCCCTCGCGCGCGAAGCGGCGCAGGCGGCGGAGCGCGACCTTGATGTTGCGGGTGCCCAGCTCGCGCGTGTTGTCGAGGTTGCGGAACTCGCGCTTGTCCCAGACCTTGATCGCGCGGCCGTGGCGACCCTCACCGCCGATCCGCACGCCCTCGGGATTATAGCCGCCATTGCCGAACGGGCTGGTGCCGCCGGTGCCGATCCACTTGCTGCCGCCCTGGTGGCGGCCGGTCTGCTCCTCGAGCCGCTGGCGCAGCGTGTCCATGATCGCGTCCCACGATCCCAGCGACTGGATCTCCGCCATCTGCTCGGGGGTCAGATAGCGTTCGGCCACCGCCTTCAGCCAGTCGGCGGGGATCTCGGGACGCGCCTCGCCGCCGCTGCCCAGCACGCCCTGAAACACCCGGGCGAAGACCTGGTCGAACCGGTCGATCAGCCCCTCGTCCTTGACATAAGTGGCGCGGGCGAGGTGGTAGAAATCCTCCGGCGTGCGCTCGATCACATCCGCGTCGAGCGCCTCGATCAGCACCAGATGCTCCTTGATGCCGACCGGGATGCCGGCTGCGCGCAGCGCGTCGAGGAAGTTCAGGAACATGGACGGATCAGGGCCGCCCCTGCCGCCGCGCCATGAAGGCCAGCCGCTCGAACAGCATGACGTCCTGTTCGTTCTTGAGGAGCGCACCGTGGAGCGGTGGAATCGCCTTGGTCGGATCCCGGTTCTGGAGAACCTCCAGCGGCATGTCCTCGTGCAGCAGCAGCTTCAGCCAGTCGATCAGCTCGGACGTGGACGGCTTCTTCTTCAGTCCCGGCACCTCGCGCACCTCGTAGAACAGGTCGAGCGCGCGGCCGACCAGCAGCTTCTGGATGCCGGGGAAGTGCACGTCGACGATGGCCTGCATCGTCTCGCGGTCGGGAAAGCGGATGTAGTGAAAGAAGCAGCGGCGCAGGAACGCGTCGGGCAAGTCCTTCTCGTTGTTCGAGGTGATGACGACGATCGGCCGCTCGGCGGCGCGGACCGTCTCGCCGGTCTCATAGACATGGAATTCCATGCGATCGAGTTCGTGGAGCAGGTCGTTGGGGAACTCGATATCCGCCTTGTCGACCTCGTCGATCAGCAGGACAGGCGGGGTGGGATGGGTGAATGCCTCCCACAATTTGCCGCGGCGGATATAGTTGGCGATGTCGTGGACGCGCGGGTCGCCGAGCTGGCCGTCGCGCAGCCGCGCCACCGCATCATACTCGTACAGGCCCTGTGCGGCCTTGGTGGTGGATTTCACCGTCCACTCGATCAGCGGCGCGCCGATCGCGGCGGCGATCTCGTGCGCGAGGACGGTCTTGCCGGTGCCGGGCTCACCCTTGACCAGCAGGGGCCGGCGCAGGCGGACGGCGGCATTGACCGCGACCTTCAGGTCGTCGGTGGCGACATAGGTGTCGGTGCTCTCGAAGCGCTTCATTCCGCCGATGTGGCGGAGCGGTCGCCCGGTTGCAACCGATCAGCCGCGATCGCGAGCGGCGGCCCGTGCCTCCAGCAGGTCCCACAGTCCGCGATGCTGGGCGAGCAGCTGGCGCGCCCCGAACATCATCGCCCGCTCGACCGCGGCACTGGCACCAAGCGCGGTGATCGCCTCGGCCGTCTCGCGCGGCGAGGGCCATGCCCCGGGCGCCAGGTCGATGCCGGCACTCGTTGCGCTCGCCTCGAGCACGCCGCGGATGACCGCCCAGTCGCCGACCAGCGCCGCCGCCGCACCGGTCGCGCAGCCGCCCCGGTCGGAATGGGCGAGCATCGACACGGCGTGGCGGACGCCGGCCAGCGCCGTCTCGCTCTCGGCCTGACCGGGTGTCGAGGGCAGGGGCCCGACCGCGGCGGCCAGCTGGATCAGCGCACCCCGCTCGGCCGCGAAGCCGAACCCCGCCTTGGCGAGCCAGTCGCATGCCTCGGGCTGGGCGCAGTGGTCGTGCGCCTCGTCGATCATGCCAGGGTGCCGGCCATGGACGGCACACAGGGCGTGGATGGCGTCGGCCAGGTCGCGCGCGGGCGGACGCAGCGCCAGCATCCGGCGGACATGCGGGTGATCCCCGCTGCCGTCCGATGCCACCAGGGCGGCGAGCAGGTCGAACGCCGTTCCCTGCCGCGCGCCGATCGCGCCGTTGCTCCACTTTTCCACGTCACCTCTTTCCCGGCCGTCATTCCAGCCGCCGGACGAACTCTGCCCGTGGCGATCACCCATTGCCGCCCGAGCTATACGAAGCGCGTAAAGACAGGGTGTACGTCGCGTTAGGAAAGCGGCCATGTCGATGAAGATCGTCCACGCGCCCTTGATGCGGCGCCGGTGGCCCGCGATAACGGCCGCTCGCCCGGCTTTTCGCGGGCGGCTCCGGAGAGACGACGGGATGCGTGCATGGTTGCTGGGACTTGCCTTGGCCTCGAGCGGGAGCGCGGCGATGGCCGCTGACCAGGAGACGCCCGCTCCTGCTCCCGTACCCGTGGTGGCGGAGCAGCCGGCGACGCTGACGTTGGCGCGCGTATTCGGCAATCCCGACCTGTCGGGGGTGCAGCCGCGCGCGGTGCGCCTGTCGCCGGACGGTCGCCTCGTCACCATGCTGCGCGCCCGTGCCGACGAGAAAGAGCGGTTCGACCTGTGGGCGGTCGACACCGCTACGGGTGCCGAGCGGATGCTGGTCGATTCCCGCGCGATCGGCTCCGGCGCCGAGCTGTCCGAGGCGGAGAAGATGCAGCGCGAGCGCAGCCGCATCGGCGGCAGTCGCGGTATCGTCTCGTACGACTGGAGCCCGGATGGTCGCTCGATCCTGGTGCCGCTCGACGGCGACCTCTACATGGCGACGCTCGACGGGCAGACGACGCGGCTGACGCAGGGGGGCAGCGGCGGGTTGAACCCCGTCATCAGCCCGCGCGGCACCACGATCAGCTTCGTGCGCGACCAGAATCTCTACGTCCAGCCGGTGAAGGCCGGCGGCGCGGCGAAGGCGATCACCACCGATGGTGCCGGCACCGTGCATTGGGGCGAGGCCGAGTTCGTCGCGCAGGAAGAGATGGACCGCCGCACCGGCTACTGGTGGAGCCCAGACGAGCGCTACATCGCGGTCGAGCGGTTCGACGAGGCACCGGTCAAGGTCGCTGTACGCGCCGCGATCGGCGCAACCGGCACCCGCGTCTACGAACAGCGCTATCCCGCCGCAGGCACGCCCAACGTGCTGGTCGAACTCTATGTAATGAAGCCTGACGGCAGCGGCGCGGTGAAGGTCAATCTCGGCACCGAGCGCGACATCTATCTCGCCCGCGTCGACTGGCTGCCGGACGGATCGGCGCTGCTCGTCCAGCGCGAGAGCCGCGACCAGCACCGGCTCGACATGCTGCGCGTGGACCCGGCCACCGGCCGCGCCACGCCGTTGTTCAGCGAGAAGGCGGGGCAGCGCAGCTGGCTCAACCTGTCCGACGCCTATCGGCCGCTCGGCGACGGCAGCCTGATCTGGCGATCGGAGCGATCGGGCTTCGGGCACCTCTATCGCTTCGCGGCGGGCAAGTGGACGCAGCTGACCCGCGGCGACTGGGTCGTGTCGGACCTGGTCGGGGTGGACGAGAAGCGCGGGCGGATCTTCTTCACCGCGAACAAGGACGATGTGCTGGAGCAGCATGTCTACGCGGTCGACATCGCCAAGCCGAACCAGGTCACCCGCCTGACCGAGCGCGGTTATACCTATACCGCGGCGATGGACGGCGCGGCGAGCCGGCTGATCCTGTCGCGCTCTGGCCCAGCCCAGCCGGCGCAGACCTACCTGGCCGATGTCGAGGGCAAGCGGCTGGCCTGGCTGAACGAGAATGCGGTGGTGCCGGGCCACCCCTATTTCCCCTATTTGCCCAGCCACCAGCCGACCAAGTTCGGCACGCTGAAGGCGGCCGATGGCTCGGTCCTCCACTGGGAGATGATCGCGCCGCCGCTGGAGCCAGGCAAGCGCTATCCGGTGTTCTTCCAGCATTATGGCGGCCCCGGATCGCAGACGGTGACGCGCGGCTGGCAGGGGGCGCTGCCGCAGTTCCTGGTCGACCAGGGCTGGATCTTCTTCCAGATCGACAATCGCGGCTCGCCGCACCGGGGCAAGGCGTTCGAGGACCAGATCTATCACGCGATGGGGACGGTAGAGGTCGCCGACCAGCTGGCGGGGGCCGAGTATCTGAAGACCCTGTCCTTCGTCGATCCGACCCGGATCGCGACCTATGGCTGGTCGTACGGCGGCTATATGTCGGTGAAGATGCTGGAGAAGACCCCGGGCGTCTATGCGGCGGCGGTGGCCGGTGCGCCGGTGACCGAGTGGCAGCTCTACGATACCCATTATACCGAGCGGTACATGGGCGACCCCCGGCTCGATCCGGCCGGCTATGCCGCGTCCAATGCGGTGTCGGACGCGGCGAAGATCCGCGATCCGCTGCTGCTGATCCACGGCATGGCGGACGATAACGTCTTTCTCGACAACTCCACCGCGCTTGCCGCCGAACTGCAGCGGACCGCCACCCCGTTCGAGATGATGTTCTATCCCGGCCAGACCCACCGGGTCGGCGGTGCCGGCATCAGCGAGCATCTGTGGGGTACGATCCTGAACTTCCTCGACCGAACGGTGAAGAGCCGGCCGGAGCCCGTTCCGGTTGCCGATACCGCGCTGCCGCCACCCCCGACGCCGGAGAACTGAAGCCCAGCTATCGCCCGCAACAACCAGAAAGATGGTGTACCCTCACGCGCAATGTCGTTAGGGCGCGGGCCGAGAATACGGAGACGGTCGATGGGTTACAGGGTGGTGGTCGCGGGCGCGACGGGCAATGTCGGGCGCGAGATGGTCAACATCCTGGCCGAGCGCGGCTTCCCCGCGGACGAGGTTGCGGTTCTCGCCTCCAGTCGCAGCCAGGGTGACCAGATCGAATATGGCGACACCGGCAAGCTGCTGAAGGTCCAGAATATCGAGCATTTCGATCCGGCCGGCTGGGATATGGCGCTGTTCGCGATCGGCAGCGAGGCGACCAAGGTCTACGCGCCGAAGTTCGCGGCTGCCGGCTGCACGGTGATCGACAACAGCTCGCTCTATCGCATGGACCCCGACGTGCCGCTGGTCGTGCCCGAGGTGAACCCGGACGCGATCGATGGCTACAAGGCCAGGAACATCATCGCCAATCCCAACTGCTCGACCGCGCAGATGGTCGTCGCGCTGAAGCCGCTGCACGATGCCGCGACGATCACCCGCGTCGTCGTCGCGACCTATCAGTCGGTGTCGGGCGCCGGCAAGGTCGGCATGGACGAGCTGTTCGAGCAGAGCCGCAACATCTTCGTCGGCGACAGCGCCGAACCGAAGAAGTTCACCAAGCAGATCGCGTTCAACGTGATCCCGCACATCGACAGCTTCCTGGACGACGGATCGACCAAGGAAGAATGGAAGATGGTGGTCGAGACCAAGAAGATCCTCGATCCCAAGATCAAGGTGACTGCCACCTGCGTGCGCGTCCCCGTGTTCGTCGGCCATTCGGAGGCGCTGAACGTCGAATTCGCCAACGAGCTGTCCGCCGAGGACGCCAAGCGCATCCTGCGCGAGGCGCCCGGCATCATGCTGATCGACAAGCATGAGGACGGCGGCTACGCGACCCCGATCGAGGCGGCCGGCGACGACGCCACCTATGTCAGCCGCGTGCGCGAGGACCCGACGGTCGAGAACGGGCTGGCGCTGTGGTGCGTCAGCGATAATCTGCGCAAGGGCGCCGCGCTCAACGCCGTCCAGATCGCCGAACTGCTCGGCCGCCGCCACCTGAAGAAGGGCAACGAGGCCGCGCTGATCGCCGACGAGGCGCGCGAAACCGCCAACGAGGACTGAGCGACCCTGATCCGTCACCCCAGCGCAGGCTGGGGTCTCTCACCAATAGCGCGACCGCCTAGAGTGTAATCCACCGAAACTGAAGCACCTCCGCGGCCTCCGCCGGGGAGACTAAGTGGCTGGTTCAATTCGAGTGGAACACACTCCAGCCGCGAAAGATCTCAGCCTGCGCGGGGATGACGACAATGTGGCCGGTGCCCTGCCTCAATGCCCCATCGCATCTGCGCTCGCCTTTGCCGGTGCCGCGCCGCGCGGCCGCTTCATCAGCAGCACGAGGGGGATCGCGCAGGCGGTCAGGATCATCATCAGCTTGAAGTCGTCGAGATAGGCGATCATCGCCGCCTGCTGGTTCACCAGCCCGTCGACGATCGCCAGCGCCGCGTCGCTGTTCGTGCCCAGCATCGATCCGACGATCGGGTCGGCCCCGGTCAGCCCGCCTGCGGTGACATGCCCGGCCAGCTCCATATGGCTGGTCTGGATGTTCCGGGCGAGCATCGCGACGACGATCGAGATACCGACCGACGCGCCGATGTTGCGCGACAGGTTCATCAGGCTCGACCCCTCGGTCCGCTGGTGCGGGCCGAGCGTCGCGAAGGCGGTGATGTTGAGCGGGATGAAGATCAGCCCCAACCCCGCGCCCTGGATCAGCCCGGTGACGATGAAGTGGCGCGCACCCATCACCAGCGTCCAGCCGGTCATCTCCCACAGCGATACCGCCGCGATCGCGAGGCCGGTGCCGACCAGCCAGCGCGGGTCGGCGCCCTTCGCCACCAGCCGCCCGGCGATCGCCATGCTGAAGATGATGCCCACTCCGCGCGGCACCAGCAGCAGCCCGGTGTCGAGAACGGGATAGCCGTAGAGGTTCTGGAGCATCGGCGGCAGCAGCGCCATCGTCGCCATCATCAGCATGCCGACGACCAGCATGAAGCCGATGCCGGTCATCAGGTTGCGGTTGGCGAGCAGGTCGCGCCCGAACATCGGCCGCTTGGCGGTCGCCAGATGGACCGCAAACATCCACGCCGCCGACAGCGCGACCAGTCCCTCCAGCCATACCTCCCACGACGCGAACCAATCCTCCGACTGGCCGCGGTCGAGCATCAGCTGGAGCGAGCTGATCGCGATCGCCAGCGTCGCGAAGCCGAACAGGTCGAATCCGCGCTTCAGCACCGGCCGGCTCGGCAGCAGCGACCACAGGATCGCGAAGCAGCCGATGCCGATCGGCACGTTGACGTAGAAGACCCAGCGCCAGTTGTAGTTCTCGGTCAGCCAGCCACCCAGCACCGGCCCCATGATCGGGCCGACCATCACCCCCATGCCCCACACCGCCATCGCGCCGGCCTGTTTCGACGGCCGGTTGATGTCGAGCATCACCGTCTGGCTGAGCGGGTTCATGAAGGCCGCCGCGATACCCTGGAGGATGCGGAAGAACACCATCGACGGCAGGTTCTGCGCCAGCCCGCACAGCATCGATGCCGCGACGAAGCCGACTACCGACCACAGGAACAGGTTGCGGCTGCCGATCCGGTCCGACAGCCAGCCGGTCACCGGGATCGCGACCGCCGAGGCGACGATGTAGCTGGTCAGCACCCAGGTGATCGTATCCGCCGTCGCGCCCAGCGCCGCCTGCATGTGCGGCAGCGCGACATTGGCGATGGTCGAATCGAGGATCTGCATGATCGTCGCCGCCATTACGCCGAGGGTCAGCAGCGGACGGTTACTGGTGTGGAGCGCGGGCTGGTCGTGGGCGGCAGTCATGGCCAGTACCGGCCGAAATTGCCAATCGTCATGCCGGGCTTGTCCCGGCTTCCACGGCTCAACAAACGCTCAGCCTGATGCTCTTGCGGCCCGGTGGATGCCGGGACGAGCCCGGCATGACGGGGCATCCCAAAGCTCAACGCCCGCTCCGCACGTCGACGGTCACGTCCGCCGACTGGCCGGCGATCAGCTGGCGCGGGCTTTTCTGGTCAATGGCAATGCGCACCGGAATGCGCTGCGTCACCTTGACCCAGTTGCCCGTCGCATTCTGCGCCGGCAGCACCGAGAATTCCGATCCGGTACCCGCGCCGATCGACTGGACATGCCCCTTCAGCGTCACGCCCGGAAAGGCGTCGAAGCGAACCTCCGCCGGCTGGCCGACGCGCATGTGCTGCAGGTCGGTCTCCTTGAAGTTCGCCTCCACCCACGACGTGTCGCTGGCCACGATCGACACGGCGGGCAGGCCGGTGATCATCATCTGGCCGACCTGAAGCCGGTCGGTCTGGCTGACGGTGCCGCCGACCGGCGCGCGCACGACGGTGCGCGACAGATCGAGCGCTGCCTTGTCACGCCCCACCCGTGCGGCCGCGATCGCGGGATTGGCACCGGGCACCGCCGATCCGGTCGACAGCTTCGCCTGCGCCTTGTCGGCTTCCGCCTGCGCATTGCCCAGCCGGCCGCGCGCCTGTTCCAGCGCATGTTCCGCCTGTTGCAGCCGCGCGCGGGTCGTGAAGCCGCGGCGCATCAGCTCGGCCTGACGGTCGTAATCCTCCTTGGCCGACTGGATCGCGTCACGCGCGGCGACGATGTCGGCACCGGTCCCGCGATAGTCGGACTGGAGCGAGGTGAGCTGGACCTGCGCGCCGGCGATCGCCGCATCCGCCTGTTCGACGGCGATCCGGTACGGCGCCGGGTCGATGCGGAACAGCAGGTCACCTGCCTTCACCCGCTGGTTCTCGGTCACTCCGACCTCGACGATGCGGCCCGCGACATCAGCCGACACTGCCACCTTGTCCTGCGCGACATAGGCGTTGTCGGTCGACACCGTCCGGCCGGCGGTGAACCAGAACCAGCCGGCGACGATCGCGGCCAGCAACGGTACGCTGACCATCAACAGCGGGCGCCAGCGGCGGCGCCGGGCGACCGGGGCTTCCGCTGTCGCATCGATCGTGCCGGCGTGCAGCGTGCGCTGCGGATCCGCGTCAGCCATGGGCCTTTTCCTTCGGTGATGCCGCCTGAAGATTGGTATGAAGCTGTCCCAGCGTGTCCTTCATCGCCGCCAGCGCGGCGGCGTCGATCCCGCCCAGCACTTCGCCGAACAGGTCGTCGGCGACCCCGCGCAACCGGTCGAGCATGGGATGCGCCCGCTCGGTCAGGAAGATGTTCCACGCCCGCCGGTCGGCCGGATCCCGGCGCCGCTCGACCAGCCCGGCATCCGCCAGCCGATCGACCATGCGGCACAAGGTAATCGGCTCGACCTCCAGCAGTTCCGCGAGCGTCCCCTGAGTCGCGCCCTCGTGCCGCGCCAGCTTCAGCAGCACGCGCCACTGCTGCCGGGTGGCGCCGACCTGTCGCGCACGCTCGTCGAAGCGGCGGCGCATCAGGCGCGACACGTCGCCGATCAGAAATGCCAAGTCATCATTCATCGCGCGCACATAATATGCATGCTTAGTAAAAGGAAGGCGGGAGTGCCTGCAAACCATGTCGCCGCGGTTGCGCGGCACGCATGTTCCCCGCACTAGCCGCGGGGCGGCATCTTGGTTACATGGCCCGCCACTTGCCCCACATGCAGGATTCGGCAGCTCCCATGGACATCCGCCTCGGCCTTACCTTTGACGACGTGCTGCTGGTCCCGGCGGCCTCGGCGGTGCTGCCCAGCCAGGCCGACACGCGCACCCAGGTGACGCGCGGCATCGCGCTCAACATCCCGGTGCTGTCGGCGGCGATGGATACTGTGACCGAGGCGGATATGGCGATCGTCATGGCGCAGCTGGGCGGGATCGGCGTGCTCCACCGCAACCTGTCGGTCGACGAGCAGGTGGCTGCGGTCCGCCAGGTCAAGCGGTTCGAGAGCGGGATGGTCGTCAACCCGATCACCATCGCGCCGACGGCGACGCTGGCAGAGGCGCAGGCGTTGATGGCGCAGCACCGGATCAGCGGCATTCCCGTCGTCGAGCAGGACGGCCGGCTGGTCGGCATCCTGACCAATCGCGACGTCCGCTTCGCGGGCAACCCGCACCAGCCGGTCGCCGAGCTGATGACGCGCGACAACCTCGCCACCGTATCGACCGATGTCGGCCAGGACGAGGCCCGCCGCCTGCTCCACCAGCGCCGTATCGAGAAGCTGGTGGTGGTCGACGACGCCTATCGCTGCGTCGGCCTCATCACCGTCAAGGATATCGAGAAGGCCGCGATCCATCCTGACGCGACCAAGGACGCCGCCGGCCGCCTGCGCGTCGCTGCCGCGACGACCGTGGGCGACAAGGGTTTCGCCCGGACCGAGGCGCTGGTCGATGCCGGCGTCGACCTGGTCATCATCGACACCGCCCACGGCCATAATGCAGAGGTCGCCGCCGCGGTCGCGCGCGTGAAGAAGCTGTCCAACGCCGTCGAGGTGGTGGCCGGCAACGTCGCCACCGCAGAGGCGACGCGCGCGCTGATCGATGCGGGTGCGGACGGGGTGAAGGTGGGCATCGGCCCGGGCTCGATCTGCACCACCCGCGTTGTCGCCGGCGTCGGCGTGCCGCAGCTGACCGCCGTCATGGACTGTGCCGAAGCGGGTGCGAAGGCAGGCGTGCCGGTGATCGCCGATGGCGGGCTGCGCACCTCGGGCGATCTCGCCAAGGCGCTCGCGGCGGGGGCGGCGACCTGCATGGTCGGCTCGCTTCTGGCGGGCACCGAGGAGGCGCCGGGCGAGACGTTTCTCTACCAGGGCCGCTCGTACAAGTCGTATCGCGGCATGGGCTCGGTCGGCGCGATGGGCCGCGGCTCGGCCGATCGCTATTTCCAGGGCGACATCAAGGACCAGATGAAGCTGGTGCCCGAGGGGATCGAGGGCCAGGTCGCCTTCAAGGGACCGGCGCGCGACGTGATCCACCAGCTCGTCGGCGGTATCAAGGCGGCAATGGGCTATACCGGCGCCGCTACCATCGCCGACCTGCAGAGCCGCGCGCAGTTCGTCCAGATCACCGGCGCCGGGCTGAAGGAGAGCCACGTCCATGACGTGACGATCACGCGCGAGGCGCCCAATTATCCGACGCGCTGAGCCATGACGCCGGCGGCGCGGACCCAGGCCGCGATCGAGCTGCTCGACATGATCGCCGATGCCGCGCGCGAGGGCGGGGCGGCGGCGGACACGCTGGTCGCCCGCTATTTCGCGACGCGCCGCTATGCCGGGTCGAAGGACCGGCGGGCGGTGCGCGAGCTGGTCTATGCCGCGATCCGCTCTGCTGGCGAGGTGCCGCCGAGCGGCCGCGCCGCGCTGCTGCTGCTCGCCGACGAGGATCCCGCGGTCGCAGCGACCTTCGACGGATCGGCGCACGGTCCCGCGCCGATCGCGCCGGGCGAGAAGCGGGCAGGGCGGGGGATCGCGCCGGCCTGGCTGGTCGAGATGCTGCGCCTGTCCAGCCTGTCCGATGAGGCGATGCCGGCCCTGATATCGCGGGCACCACTCGACCTGCGCATCAACACGCTGAAGGACGCGCCCGAAGTCGAGGGCGCGGAGCCGCTGCCGCGCGTTCCCGCCGGCCTGCGCCTGCCGAGTGGCACCGTGGTCGACCAACTGCCGGCGTTCCGGGACGGCGCGGTCGAGGTGCAGGACGAGGGCAGCCAGATCGTCGGCCTGGCACTGCCGGTCGAACCCGGACAGCGGATCGTCGACCTCTGTGCCGGTGCCGGTGGCAAAACGCTGGCGCTCGCCGCGCGAATGGCGAACGAGGGCGCGCTGCTCGCCTGCGATACCGATCGCGGTCGCCTGTCGCGCCTGCTGCCACGGGCCGAGCGGGCGGGCGTGTCGATCGTCGAGACGCGGCTGCTCGATCCGGGTCGCGAAGCGGAGGCACTGGTCGGCTGGCGCGGTAGTGCCGACGGTATGCTGGTCGACGCGCCCTGCTCGGGTACCGGCACCTGGCGCCGCAATCCCGAGGCGCGCTGGCGGCTGACGCCCAAGCGGTTGGCGCGGCTGGTCGAGACACAGGCGCACGTCCTGTCGATCGCGGCACCGCTGGTGCGGCCGGGCGGCAGCCTGGTCTACATCGTCTGCTCGCTGCTCGACGAGGAGGGAACGGGGCAGGTCGACCGTTTCCTTGCCGCTCATCCCGGCTGGCGCGCCGAAACGCCGGACCTGCCCGCCGGTCGCCCGCACGGGCACGGCGTCCGCCTTGATCCCGCCACCGACGGGACGGATGGATTTTTCGTCGCGCGGCTGATCGCGCCATGCTAGCCGTCATGGCGTGCCCCGTTCGGAGATGATGATGCGTTTCGCCTCGGTCGCCCTTGTCGCCGCGCTTGCGACGGTCAGCGTCACGACCTCGCTGAAGGGCCAGCGTACCGAGCGGGCGATCGATCCGCGTTCGATGCAGCTGCTGGCCGAGGGCAAGGCGCAGAAGGCCGCCGGTCACCTGGAACTCGCCAACGACACGCTGGAAACGGCGGCGCTGGTCGATCCGCGCAACGCCGGGGCGTTCATCACCCTGGCCCAGATTGCCGAAACGCGCGCGCTGCCCGGCAAGGCGATCCGCCTCTATCGCGAGGCGCTGCTCCTCGAACCCGACGATCGCGCCGCGTTGCAGGGGCAGGGCGAGGCGCTGGTCGCCAAGGGTGCGCTCGACCGCGCGCGCGCGAACCTCGCCCGGCTGAAGACGCTGTGCAAGGGCCCTTGCCCCGAGGCGACCACGCTCGCCGCGAGCATCGTCAAGGGCCCGCCGATCACGACCGCGCAGGTCGAGGGAACGACCGGCAAGCCCTGACCTTCGTCAGGCCATCGCCCGAGCGAGGGCGATGAACTCCGCAACGCTCACCGTTTCGGCCCGCCGCGTCGGATCGATGCCGCAAGCCTCCATCGCCTCTGCGGCGCCCGCGACACCCTTCAAACTCTGCCGCAGCATCTTGCGCCGCTGTCCGAACGCCGCGCCGGTCAGCCGCTCCAGCGTCGCCAGCCGCACCCCATCGGGCGTCGTGGTCGGGGTGATGTGGACAACCGCCGACATCACCTTTGGCGGCGGGGTAAAGGCGGAGCGATGGACCGGCATCGCGATCCGCGCCGCCGAGCGCCACTGGGCGAGTACCGCCAGCCGGCCATAGGCGTCGTCATCTGCCGCCGCGACGATCCGGTCCGCCACCTCGCGCTGGAACATCAGCGTCAGCGATCGCCACCACGGCATCCACTCGGCCGACAGCCACCCGACCAGCAGCGCGGTGCCGACATTATAGGGCAGGTTCGATACGATATGCGGCGCACCGTCGAACAGCGCGGGTGCGTCAATCTCCAGCGCGTCACCCTCGATCACCCGCAGCTTGCCGGGGTATGCGTCGCCCAGTTCTGCGAGCGCCGGGATGCAGCGCCGGTCGCGCTCGATCGCGGTCACGCGGGCACCCGCGGCGAGCAGGGCCCGGGTCAGGCCACCGGGCCCCGGGCCAACCTCCAGCACCTCGGCACCCGTCAGGTCGCCCGGCACCGCGGCGATGCGCGCGAGCAGCTGGCCGTCGAACAGGAAATTCTGCCCGAGCGCCTTGGACGCGGTCAGCCCGTGGCGCGCGATCACCTCACGCAGGGGCGGCAGGGCAGGCGTGTCGCTCACGCCCGAACGGCGTGGCGAGACACCACCTCAGCGATACTCGACGACCGCATCGCGCCGCAGATCGCGCAGCTTCTGCTGCGAGCGCAGGTTCACGCGCTGCTGCTGGAGCTGGTTTTCGACCTGTTCGGACGAGGGCAGCTGTCCGCCCTTGGGATCGTCGCGACCGCACAGCACCAGCGCGCGAACGCCGTCTTCCCGCGATCCGAACGGCGGCGTCGCCTGGCCGACCTGAAGCTGCAGCATGATCTCGGCCAGCTGCGGCGGCAGGTCGCGGACGCGGATCGCATCATTGTCGACCACTTCCGCACCGATCGTCGCCGCGACCTTCGCCACCGTGCCGCAGCCCTGGATCGCGCTCAGTGCCTTGCCGAACGCCGCCGCCTTCGCCGCCGCCTGCGCCTCGGCCAGGCCGGGCGGGAACTTGAGCGTCAGCTGCTTCAGACTGAGCCGCGCGTCGCGCGGATCGGCGGTCAGCACCTGCCGCTTGTCGGCGAGCGCGATGATCGAGAAGCCGCCTGGGATCGGGATCGGGCCCGCGACCTGGCCGGGCTGCATCTGCTGGACCGAGGCGGCCAGCTCGGTCGGCAGCTGCGCCGCGCGCACCCAGCCCAGGTCGCCGTCGACACCGCGGGTCGACGCCTCGGAATATTGCCGTGCGAAGAAGCCGAACGGCTGCTGCGCCTTCTGGATCTCCGCGATGATCTGCTTCGCGCGCGCCAGCACCTGCGGGGCGGTGGCGTCGTTGGCAGAAAGATAGATCTCGCGGAGATTATACTCCTCGGTCCCCTTGGCCGCCTCCAGCCGGTCGAGGATCGCCTTGACCTCGGCCTCGCCGATATTGACCGACGGCTCGACCTTACGGCGCAGATAACGCTGCCAGGCCAGCTCGCCCTCGATCTGCCGCTTCAGCGACCGTTCCGACGACCCGGCGTCGCGCAGGAAGCCCGCCATCTGCGCCGGCGTACGATTGAAGTTCTGGGCGATCCGGTCGTAGCTCTGCTGCAACTCGTCGCGCGTGATCGTGATGTCGGCGGTCTTCGCCTCTTGGATCTGCAGCGTCTCGTCGATCAGCTGGCGCAGCACCTGCAGCTTCAGCCGATCCAACTCGGCCTGGGGCAGCTTGGTGGTGTTGTTCGCCGCCAGGATCAACGCGACGCGCTGGTCGACATCGGTGCCGGTGATGACATGCTCGTTGACGATCGCCGTCGGTTTGCGGACGTTGGGGTCGAGCTTGCCGAAGATCTCGAGATTGGCGGGCAGGTCCAGCCCGGCCGCGCTCGACTGTTCGGGCTGCTGCGCCACCGCGCCGCCGGCCAGCACCGCCAGCATCACCGATCCCAGCAACCGGCCGCTCGCCGCGACCCACCGACTTTCATGCTTCACGTATATGTCCGTTCCCATCAGGTGCCGTCCGGTCGACACCGCCGCGGTTAGCCGCGCCATGCTGAACCACCGCTTACGGTCCAAACTCGCTCAGGACAATGCCGTGATCGCCCGGAGCCGCTTACTGACAAGGAAGGTCGCGCTGTCGCGTAGCGGTGCTACGCGCAAGCGGCCTGACGCTGTCAGCAAGCGGCTCCGGGCGACCGCTGCGCGGCGGGCCGAGGCGTGCGACAGGCGGCGTCGCGCGTCGGTCACGATGCTTGGCATCGCTCCCTCCTTGCTCCTGGCCTGTCACCCGCCTCGGCTCCGTCACGGCGTTGTCCTGAGCGAGTTTGGGCCTTACCGACCCAGGTTGGTCAGGCCAAGCGTCAAGAGGAAGGTGTTGCCGCGCCGCGCGTCGCCGATCTGACGATAGTCGCGCCGCCAGGTCACGCCCAGCCGCAGGCAGTCGTCCTCATACTGCACGCCCAGCCGGTGACGGATCGGATCGAAGCCGTCGGCGAGCGACAAGGGATCCTCCGCCTTGTTGGTCAGGTCGACGATCGCGGACCCGAACGCCGACCAGAAGCGTGCGAACTGGACGCGTCCGGCGACCCGCAGCTCCTCGCGGTCGCGCAGATCCTCGACCGTGGTGATGTTGCGGTTGAGCTTCAGGTACCCGACCAGCGCATAGGTGCTGCGCGACCCGACCGTCGCGTCCACCTCGTTCCGGCGCACGGCGAACCCGTCCTTGTCCAGGCGATAGCGATGGACGATCGAGACGAAGTCGCGGAACCGCAGTTCGGTGCGGCCGACATAGTCGGAAAAGCGGTCGGACAGCCCGGTCCCGTCCGGCAGGATCGACGGGCGCGCGTTCAGGCGATAGCTCTGGCCGATCACCGCATCCAGCGTGAAGCCGGGCAGGACCAGCCCGTATTCCGCGCCGTACGTCGCGCGGGTCGAATCCTCGAACCGGTCGTATCCGGCGAAGCGGTTGAGCGCGAACAGGTTGGAATCGTCCAGATCGACGGCACGCGAGTCTTCGTTGGGGATCGACAGGTTCTTGACGCGAGGCGCCGCCACGATCTGGAAGCGCGGCGTGAAGCGCTGGTTGCCGCCACCCAGCGGCCCGACGAACGGCCAGCGTATGTCGACCGCGACCGCGCCGATCGCGCGGGTCTGGAACCCCTCGGTGCCGCGATAGCTGGCGACGGCGGTACTCAGCGTATCGTGGGTGTTATAGGCATCGCCGCGGGCAAAGGCGGTGAAGGTGACCTCTTGCCCCCAGTTGGTCAGCCGGCGCAGGTCCCAGCGGACGCTGGCAAAGGCACGCTGCGTATCCTGACCCTCGGTCCGGGACAGCGCCAGGCTGTTCAGCTGCAATTCTACCCGTCCGCCGAGCAGCCCCTCGGTCATTCGCCGGCGGTAATCGATCTCGGGCAGGGCGATCGGCTGCATTCCCTGCGAATCGTTGACGCGCAGCGTCTGCACCGCCCAGCCGGTGATCGCAAAGTAGCTGTCGGTGCCGATCCGCTGCAGGCTGGCGGTGTTGCGCAGCCGGTCGTCACGCGAGATGTCGTAGCGGCGCAGGAAGGTGCGGTCGCTCGCCCAGCGCAGCGATCCGCTGGCGCTCCACTCCGGCGTGAACTGATAGCGGGCGATGCCGTCGATATAGCCGCGCAGCGCCATCCGCGTGTCGGTAGGGTCGAGCGTCTGCAGGTCGTCGCTGCGCCGGCTCTCGGTCAGATAGCCGTGCAGGCGGAACGCGCCGGTGTCGCTCAGCTGCGAATAGTCGACCTCTGCCATCGGCAGCACGCTGGAATAGATGTGCGGCGTGACGGTCAGCCCGCGATTGGGCGCGAGCCGGAAATAATAGGGCAGGGCGACTTCCAGCCCGTTGACCTGGCTGTACCGCGCATCGGGGCTGAGCAGGCCGCTGTCGCTGCCGCCGCCGACCGGGTGGGAGAAGCGGGGAAGGGGAAGCGTGGGCAGACCGAACAGGTTGATCCGCGCGCCGTCGTAATAGACCCGCTCGCGCTCCGGGCGATACGTCACCCGAACCGCGGTGATCTTCCAGCTGGGCTCCTTGGGACAGCCGGCGCGCGTCTCGACGGCGCAGGCGGTATAGGCCGCCCGGTCGAGGAGCACGGTGCCGTCTTCCTCGCGCGTGCCACGCACCGCGGCCAGCCGCCCGCCCTTGTTCAGGACCAGCAGCATGTTGTTCACGACGCCGTCGCGCAGCGAGTCGGTCAGCTCGATCTCGTCGCCATACGCGACGTCGCCCTGCGGGTTGGCGATCGCGATATTGCCGTTGGCGACGACCTTGCCCGTCTTGCGATTCCAGACGACCTTGTCGGCGCGCAGCCGGTCGTCGCGGCGCAGCATGCGGACGTCGCCGGTCGCGGTGACGATGTCGGCGTCGTAATCATATTCGAGCGTCGCGGCGCTGAACTGCACCTGCTCGGCATCGACGGTCGGCGTCGCGGCGACAGGGGCGGCAGGGGCGCCGCCACGGTCCTGCAGGGTCTGCGCCGCCACCGGTGTGGCGGCCGCGGCTAGGGCGACGACAAGGGCAAAGCTGCTGGATGGGCCGCTGAATGGCCGGCAGGTACGCGACACGATGTTGCTCGACCCCTCAGGCCGGCGGCCGCCCCGATACGGTCGCCTGGCATCAGCGCCTATCGCATGGTCCGACATATGTCGACCGACACGCGCCGGTGCCGTGGTTGCCGCCGGAGGTGGCCGTGCCTAGATGAACGGACGAGATCGAAGAGGTATTGATGCAGATTCAGCTTGCTCCGTCCGCGGCCGCCGATGCGGCGCTCACCGTCTATCCGGTCGGGAAGGACGGGCTGCCGCAACTCGACTGGGGCACGAACCCGGGCGGTGCCGCACAGCTGGCGACGGTGGCCGCAGCCGGACAGCGCTTCACCGGAGAGGCGGGGACGCTCCTCGACCTCGTCGTGCCGAATGGCGCGGGCGCGCGGCGGGTGATCCTGGCCGGCATCGGCGCGGGCGGCGACAACGACTGGGCCAAGGCTGGCGGCGCGCTGGTCGCGCGGCTGCTGACCTCCGGCACGACCGAGGCCGTGGTCGATCTGTCGAAGCAGGCGGCGGTGCAGCCGCTGGCAGTGGCACGATTCGCCGCCGCCGCCGCGCAGCGCGCCTGGCGGCTCGACACCTATCGCACCCGCCTGCCCGACAACCAGAAGCCTAGCCTCGCCACCCTGACCATCGCCGGCGCACCCGCCGGTACGGACGCCGCATGGCACGCGCAGCAGGCGGTGACCAAGGGACTGGAACTGACCCGCACCCTCGTCGCCGAGCCGCCCAACATCCTCTATCCCGAGAGCTTCGTCGAGCGCGTTCGCGCCGATGTCGAGGGGCTGGGGCTGGAGATCGTCGTCCTCGACGAGGCGGCGATGCGCGACCTTGGCATGGGCTCGCTGCTAGCGGTCAGCCTGGGCTCGGTGCGCGAGGCACGGCTGCTGGCGCTGCGATGGCAGGGCGCTGGTCAGGGCGATCCCGAACTGGCGCTGGTCGGCAAGGGCGTGACCTTCGACACCGGCGGCATCTCGATCAAGCCCGCCGCCGGCATGGAGGACATGAAGTGGGACATGGGCGGCGCCGGTGCCGTCGTCGGCGCGATGAAGGCGCTGGCGGGCCGCAAGGCGAAGGCGAACGTCGTCGGCGTCTGCGGGCTGGTCGAGAACATGCCCGACGGCGCGGCGACCCGGCCGGGTGACGTCGTGACGTCGATGTCGGGCCAGACCATCGAGGTGCTGAACACCGATGCCGAGGGGCGGCTGGTGCTCGCCGACGCGATCACCTGGACCCAGAAGACGTTCCGTCCGAAGGTGATCGTCGACCTCGCCACCCTGACCGGTGCGATGATCGTCAGCCTGGGCAATGAATATGCCGGCATCTTCTCGAACGACGACGCGCTCGCCGACCAGCTGATCGCCGCCGGCACCGCCACCGACGACAAATTGTGGCGCTTCCCGCTGTCGGACACCTACAACAAGCTGATCGACAGCCCGATCGCGGACATGAAGAATGTCGGACCGCGCGGTGCCGGATCGATCACCGCGGCGCAGTTCATCCAGCGCTTCGTCGACGACGGGGTGAAGTGGGCGCATCTCGACGTTGCCGGCATGGTCTGGGCCGACAAGCCTGGGACGACGTACGACAAGGGCGCGACCGGCTACGGCGTGAAGCTGCTCGACCGCTTCGTGGCGGACAATTTCGAGAAATAGGCTGCCATCGTCATGCCGGGATCGTCCCGGCATGACGTAGAAGGTGACCCACTCGCCGCACCGCGCTACCCTCGTGGACATGCAGGTCGACTTCTACCACCTCACCGCCACCCCACTCGACCGCGCGCTGCCGCGTATCGCCGAGCGGATCGTGGCGGGCGGCGGGCGCCTGCTGGTGGTGAGCGGTGCGGAGGACCAGCGACGCCACCTCGACCGGCATCTGTGGGCCTATACGCCCGAAAGCTTCCTGCCCCATGCAGAGACGGGCGGTCCCGACGATGCCGACCAGCCGATCCTGATCGCCGCCACGTCCGATGCCGCCAACGGCGCCCGCCACATCGCCCTGGTCGACGGTGTGTGGCGCGACGACGCGCTGGCGTTCGATCGCGCCTTCCACTTCTTCGACGACGACCGTATCCAGGACGCCCGCCTCGCGTGGAAGGCGCTTGCCGGCCGCGACGGGATCGAGCGGCGTTATTGGAAACAGGGTGACGGCGGCCGCTGGGAACAGGCCGCCTAGTTGCCAAGCCGCGCGCCCGCGACTAGGGCGGCGCGCATTCCGACACCTTCATCCAGGGAGCCCGTGACCGTCATGGCCGCGAACCGTACCTTTTCGATCATCAAGCCCGATGCCACCCGCCGCAACCTGACCGGCGCCGTCACCAAGATGCTGGAGGAGGCCGGCCTGCGCGTCGTCGCGTCCAAGCGCATCCAGATGACCCGCGAGCAGGCCGAGGGCTTCTACGCCGTCCACCGCGAGCGTCCCTTCTTCAACGACCTGGTCACCTTCATGATCTCCGGCCCGGTCGTCGTGCAGGTGCTGGAGGGCGAGAACGCCATGCAGCGCAACCGCGACGTGATGGGCGCGACCAACCCCGCCAATGCCGAGCCGGGCACGATCCGCAAGGAGCTGGCCGAGTCGATCGAGGCGAACAGCGTCCACGGCTCGGACTCCGACGAGAATGCCGAGATCGAGATCGCTTACTTCTTCAAGCCCGAAGAGATCGTTGGTTGATCGGGCGCTGATGACCGACTGGCGGCTGCGGCGTGCGTCCCCGGCGGACGCGCCCGCAGTCGCGCTGGTCGCGGCGGCCAGCTTTCTCGAGACCTTCGCCGGTATTCTGTCCGGTGCGGATATCATCGCCCACCTGACCGCCAAGAGCGCGCCCGCGACGTTCGCCGCCTGGGCGGAGGATTTCGGCAGCGTCGTGACCTTGGCCGAGCATGAAAACGGCGCCGCGCCGGTCGGCTATACGGTCCTGACCGCTCCGCAGGAGGTCGGCGATACCGGCCCCGGCGATATCGAGCTGCGCCGCATCTATACCCTGTCCACCGCGCGCAGCACCGGTCTGGGCGCCGCCCTGATGGAGCAGGCGCTGGACGATGCGCGGGCATTGGGTGCGAACCGCATGCTGCTCGGCGTTTTCGCCGGCAACGCGCGCGCCTGTGCCTTTTACGAGCGTCAGGGTTTCGTCGTCGCCGAGCGCCGCCGCTTCAAGGTCGGTGCCACCTGGCACGACGATCTCGTCTACGCCCGGCAGATCCAGGGCATTCCCCAAACGGGTTGAACCACCGTTATTGCCCTTGCGGGCGCCCGCTTAGCGGCGGGATGACTTCGGTCCGGCGACCCAACCCGATCGCTGTCGATGATCTAGGTGCGTGGCTTCTCGCGCGCCCAGGCGCCGTCCAGCTGCGCCTGCGTGCCGCCGCGCTGCCGCAGCCGTAGCCCGTCCAGCCGCAGCGTACGACCGCGCAGGACCCGGCCTTCGGTCTTCCACACGACGTCATAGATCCCGGTCGCCGTTCGCGCCGTGTCGCCATCCCAGTAGCGGAGCGTCACCAGCACCGGCAGCCGCCCGGCACGATCGTCCGGGCCGCCGTCGGTCAGCGCCAGCAGCGGATCGGCAAACCACGCCGCCTCGATCGCCGGATCTCCGGAGGGACGCTGCGCCGCGATGCCCAGCGCCTGGGGGAAGGTGACCACAGCGTCGGACAGGTCGTGCCGCGCATCCTTCAGCGCCAGCGATCGGCCGCCATCCTCGACGGTCGCCACCAGCTCGACCCGCGCTTTCTCACGCGATTCGGCGGTCTGCGTCGCCGCCTTGTCCGCCTGATCCGCGCGGCGGTCGGACCAGTTCATCCACAGCGTCAACGCGCCGATCAGCACGCCGGCCACAGCCACCGCCTCGGCCAGGGACACCCAGCGTCGCCGGGTCGCCGCCGCATCGCGGCGTTCCTGCGGGGTCGGATCGCTCATCGCCCGCCCGCCTCCAGCAGTCCTGCCGGCGCCGCCAGCTCCCAGCTGCGTGCGATCCGGTCCTCGACCAGGGTCCAGTCCGGCTCGCCGGCCAGATCGATGCTCACCCAGCCGCTCGGCCCCAGATAGGCGGGACGGCTGTACGTGTCGGGCGCGGCGTCGATCAGCATCGCCTGCTCGTCGGTGCCGCTGGTGCGGACGCACACGACGGTCCGTCCGTCGCCGTGATGATCCTCGCGCACCTGCGCGAACTGCTTGCCGGCGACGAAGAAGGTCGGCTGGCCATGGCTCGGCCGCTCCTCCACCTCGGGCAGCAGCAGCGCCAGTTCGCGGACGCGCAGCAGGATGGGGCTGTCGGTCATCGGCTCACATACTCCGCCAGGATGCGCGGGTATAACGCATGTTCGGCCACCAGGACCCGTGCTGCCAGCGTGTCGGCGGTATCGCCGGGCAGGATCGAAACCTCGGCCTGCCCCAGCACCGCGCCGCCATCCAGCTCCTCGGTCACGACATGGACCGAGCAGCCCGCCGTCGCATCCCCCGCCGCGATCGCGCGGGAATGGGTGTCGAGCCCCTTGTAGCGGGGCAGCAGCGAGGGATGGATATTGACGATCCGTTCGCGCCAGCGCGCGACGAACGCGTCGGACAGCAGCCGCATGTAACCGGCAAGCGCGATCACCTGCACCCCTGCCGCGCGCAGGGCCGCATCGATCTCGGCCTCGTATCCCGCCTTGCCGATCCCCTTGGGCGACAGCGCGAAGGTGGCGATGCCGCGCTCGCGCGCCCAGGCCAGCCCGGCCGCATCCGGCCGGTCGGACGCGACCAGCGCCACCTCGTACCCCTGTGCCTGCTCGACCAGCGCCATCATGTTCGATCCCCGGCCGGAGATCAGGATGCCGACCCGGACCGGCTCAGCCATGATGCGTCGCAGACCAGTCCGCCCGCGCACTCCACGTCTCCGCCGAGCCGCGCACCGTGCAGCCGCGAACACCCGACTCGACCCGGCCGATGCGGAACACCGTCTCACCCGCGGCCTCCAGCGCCGCCGTCACCGCGCCGGCACGATCCTCGGCGACGATCGCGACCATGCCGATGCCGGTGTTGAAGGTCCGCGCCATCTCCTCCGGCTCGATCCGACCCTGCGCCTGCAGGAACGCCATGAGGCGGGGCAGCGGCCACCCATCGGCATCGATCACCGCATGGGCGTCCTTCGGCAGCACGCGGGGCACATTCTCCAGCAGTCCGCCGCCGGTGATATGCGCCAGGCCGTTGATCGCGCCTTCGCGCAGCAGCGGCAGCAGGCTGGCGACGTAGATCCGCGTCGGCGCCATCAGCGCGTCGATCAGCAGCCGGTCCTGATCGAACAGTGCGGGGCGATCCATCTTCCAGCCCAGATCGGCCGCGAGTCGCCGCACCAGCGAGAAGCCGTTGGAATGCACCCCCGACGAGCCCAGTCCCAGGATCACGTCGCCCGGCCCGACCCGGTCGCCGGTCAGCAGCCGCTCGCGCTCCACCGCGCCGACGCAGAAGCCGGCCAGGTCGTAATCGCCCGCCGCGTACATGCCCGGCATCTCTGCCGTCTCGCCGCCGATCAGCGCGCAGCCGGCCTGTTTGCACCCCTCCGCGATCGAGGCGATGACCCGCTCCGCGATCCCCGCCTCCAGCTTGCCGCTGGCGTAATAGTCGAGGAAGAACAAAGGCTCCGCGCCCTGGACGATCAGGTCGTTGGCGCACATCGCGACCAGGTCGATGCCGACCCCCTCGTGCCGATCCCACTCGATCGCCAGCTTCAGCTTGGTGCCGACGCCGTCGTTGGCGGCAACCAGCAGCGGATCGGTAAAGCCCGCCGCCTTTAGGTCGAACATCCCGCCGAACCCGCCCAGGTCGGCGTCTGCCCCCGGCCGCCGCGTCGAGCGTGCGAGCGGCGCAATTGCGCGCACCAGCGCGTTGCCCGCGGCGATCGAGACCCCCGCATCGGCATAGGTATAGGGTGTCGCGGAATCGTCATTCTGGCTCATGGTTCGGCGCCTAGCCATATCGCGCTTGGATTTCCACGCCCGCTTCTGCAAAAGGCGCCTCGCATGCGCCGCTCGTCGATGATCCTTGTCGCCATCGCGGCCCTTGCCGCGGGAAGCGCCACGCTCGCCCAGATCGAGGGGGGCAGCCGCGGCGTCGCGCCGGTCGACGGCGGCGGCGCGTTCGAGGTGGCGGGCGTCACCGTCGATGTCGGTGGCAAGACCGCGGAGACGGCGCGCCTCGCCGGCTGGCGCCTCGCCCAGCGCAAGGCGTGGGTGCAGCTGTCGCGCCGGCTGGGTGGCGGCGGCGCGCTGGTGTCGGACGGTACGCTCGACCAGATGGTGTCGGGCATCGTCGTCGAGAACGAGCAGATCGGCCCCACCCGCTACATCGCGCGGCTGGGCGTGCTGTTCGACCGCTACCGTGCCGGTGCGCTGCTCGGCATCGCGCCGAACGCGGATCGCTCGTCGCCGATGCTGGTCGTGCCGGTGCAATGGTCTGCGGGCGTCGGGCAGGTGTTCGAGGCACGGTCGGAGTGGCAGCAGGCCTGGGCGCGCTTTCGCACCGGCAACAGCACCGTCGATTATGTCCGCCCCGCCGGCACCGGCCCCGATTCGCTGCTGCTGAACGTCGGCCAGGTAACCCGGCCGGGGCGCGGCTGGTGGCGGACGATCATCGATCAATATGGCGCCGCCGACGTGCTGGTGCCGAGCGTCCGCCTCTATCGCCAATGGCCGGGTGGCCCGGTGATCGGCGTGTTCCAGGCGCGTCACGGCCCCGATGACGAGGTGCTGGGCGGCTTCACCCTGCGCGTCGGCAGTACCGACGGCATCCCGCAGCTGCTCGACGCCGGTGTCGCGCGGATCGATGCGCTCTATCAGCAGGCGCTGCGGCAGGGCCGGCTCGGCGCCGATCCGTCGCTGACGCCACCGCCCGACCCCAACGCCACGCCGACCCCGGTGCCCGAGGCCGAGCTGATCGCGGAGGGCGGCGAGGGTGCCGGCCTGGCGGTTTCAACCGGCACGACGCTGACCGTGCAATACGACACGCCCGGCACCGCCAGCGTCGCCAATACCGAGGCGCTGGTCCGCGCCATTCCCGGCGTGCGCAGCGCTGATACCAGCAGCCTGGCGCTGGGTGGCGTCTCGCTGATGCGCGTCGTCGTCGATGGCGATCCCGCCGCCCTGCAGCGCGAGCTGGAGGCGCGGGGCTATCAGGTCGCGAGTTCCGGCACGACGCTGCGCATCCGCCGCGCGACGCCAGCCGAGGACGGGCCCGGCTGATGAGCCAGCTGGCGCTGCCGCTCGCTTGGCCGGCGGAGCCGCGCGACGCGGTGTTCCTGGTCACCCCATCCAACGCGGCGGCGGTGCGGATGCTGGAGGAATGGCGCGAGTGGCCGGTGGGCACCGCGCTGCTCGTCGGTCCGCCACGCTCGGGGCGCAGCACGCTCGGCCGCCTGTTCGTGGCACGGACCGGCGGCGTGGTGATCGACGACGCGCCCGCCGAGCCGGAAGAGTCATTGTTCCACGCCTGGAATGCCGCGCAGGACCGGCAGCGCCCGCTGCTGCTGATCGCCGACGCCGCGCCGCCTGCCTGGCCGGTCGCGTTGCCGGACCTTCGCACCCGTCTTGCCGCCAGTCCGCTGGCGACGATCGCTCCACCGGACGACAGCCTCGCTCGCGCCCTCCTGGCCCATCATGTCGAGCGGCGCGGCCTGCCTGCGCCCGCCGAGCTGGTCGACTGGCTCGCCGCCCGGACCGAGCGCAGTCACGCCGCGATCGAGCGGATCGTCGACGCGCTTGACCGCGTGTCGCTGGAACGCCGCCGCCGTCTGACCATTCCCCTTGCCCGCTCGCTGCTGATCGAAGCGGGCCTGATCGATGCCGGCGCCACGCCCGGCTTTTTGGAGGACGCATGAACCGCCCCGCCCATATCGCCCCGCTTGCCGTGGTCGATGACGACGAGATCGCGGCCGAGCCCAACGACCGCTATTTCAATCGGGAGCTGTCCTGGCTCGCCTTCAACCGGCGGGTGCTGGAAGAGGCGTGCAACGGCGCGCATCCCCTGCTGGAGCGGCTGCGTTTCCTCTCGATCTGCGGGTCGAACCTCGACGAGTTCTTCATGGTCCGCGTCGCCGGCCTCAAGGGGCAGCAGGCGCAGGACGTCGATCGCCGTTCCGCTGACGGCCTGACGCCGGGGCAGCAGCTGGGCGCGATCGTCGCGGAGGCCGACCGGCTGATGGAGAGCCAGCAGGCGGTGTGGGGCGACCTGCGCACGCTGCTCGACGAGGCGGGCGTCTGGGTACTGCGCCGCGACGCGATCGACGATGCGGCGAGCGACTGGCTGGAGGATCATTTCCGCCACCAGATCTTTCCGATCCTGACGCCGCAGGCGCTCGACCCGGCGCATCCCTTTCCCTTCATCCCCAATCGCGGTCTGTCGGTGATCTTCGACCTGGAGCGGATCGCCGATGGCGAGCCGATCCGCGAGCTGGTGATGCTGCCCGCCACCACGCCCCGCTTCGTCCGCCTGCCCGGCGACGAGGCGCGCTACGTGTCGGTCGAGACCATCGTGAAGCGGTTCGCGCCGCTGATCTTCCCCGGCTATGTCGTCCACGGCGCCGCCGCCTTTCGCGTATTGCGCGACAGCGACATCGAGATCGAGGAAGAGGCGGAGGATCTGGTCCGCTACTTCGCCAAGGCGATCAAGCGCCGCCGCCGCGGCCGCGTCATTCGGCTCGAACTGGAGACGGGGATGCCCGATCCGCTCGCCGCCGTGCTGAAGGGCGAGCTGGGCGGCACCGACGCGATCATCACCGAGAGCGGCCACCTGCTCGGCATCGCCGATCTCGACGCGCTGGTCGACGAGGATCGCCCCGACCTGAAGTTCCCGCCGATGACTCCGCGTTTTCCCGAACGCATCCGCGAGTTCGACGGCGACTGTTTCGCCGCGATCAGCGCCAAGGACATCGTCGTCCACCATCCGTACGAGTCGTTCGAGGTGGTGCTCGCCTTCCTGAAACAGGCCGCCGCCGATCCCGACGTCATCGCGATCAAGCAGACGCTCTACCGCGCCGGTAAACAATCCGCCGTCATCAACGCGCTGGTCGCCGCTGCCGAGGCGGGCAAGTCGGTGACCGCGGTCGTCGAGCTGAAGGCGCGGTTCGACGAGGAGCAGAACCTGCTCTGGGCATCGCAGCTGGAGCGGGCGGGGGTGCAGGTCGTCTACGGCTTCATCGACTGGAAGACGCATGCCAAGGTGTCGATGGTCGTGCGGCGCGAGAACGGGCAGGTCCGCACCTACTGCCATTTCGGCACCGGCAATTATCACCCGGTGACCGCACGCATCTATACGGACATAAGCTACTTCACCGCCGACCAGCAGCTCGGCCGCGATGCCGCGCAGATGTTCAACTATGTCACCGGCTATGTCGAGCCGCGCGACATGCAGTGCCTCAGCCTGTCGCCGCTCGGTCTGCGCCGTCGCCTGACCGGGCTGATCGACGACGAGATCGCGGCGGCGCGCGCCGGCCGCCCGGCGGCGATCTGGGCCAAGATGAACTCGCTGGTCGACCCCGCAATCATCGACAAGCTGTACGAGGCGAGCGGCGCCGGCGTGCAGATCGACCTCATCATCCGCGGCATCTGCTGCCTGCGCCCGCAGACGGAGGGGTTGTCGGAGAATATCCGCGTCAAGTCGATCGTCGGCCGCTTTCTGGAGCATAGCCGCATCTGGGCGTTCGGCGCGGGCAAGGCGCTGCCGAACGACGGCGCCAAGCTGTTCATCTCGTCGGCCGACTGGATGCCGCGCAACTTCGACCGCCGCGTCGAATATATGCTGCCGATCACCAACCGCACCGTCCACGACCAGATCCTCGACCAGGTGATGGTCGCCAACCTCCTTGATGACGAGCAGAGCTGGATCCTGGGTCCGGACGGTGAATATACCCGCATCGTGCCCGGCGAGCGGCCGTTCAACCTCCACCGCTACTTCATGACCAACCCGTCGCTGTCGGGCCGCGGCGCGGCGCTGGAGAAGGTGCCGACCCTGCTGCTGCGGACGATTTCATGAGCCTGCTCGGCCGGCTGGTGGGTGAGGGCGCGACCCGGCCCGCCACCCCGCGCGTCGCGATCATCGACATCGGCTCCAACTCGGTCCGCCTCGTCGTCTACCAGGGTCAGCCGCGGGTGCCGGCCGTGCTGTTCAACGAGAAGGTCATGGCCGGGCTCGGCCGCGGGCTGGCAGCGACGGGCAGCATCGACGCCGCAGCGATGGCGCTGGCACGGCAGTCGCTCGCGCGGTTCGCCGCGGTGGTGCGCGAGATGGAGGTCGAGACGGTCCGCACCGTCGCCACCGCCGCGGTCCGTGACGCCGCCAACGGTCAGGAGCTGATCGCCGCCGCCACGGCGCTCGGCCTGAAGGTGGAGATACTGACCGGCGAGCAGGAGGCGGTGGGCGCGGGCCTCGGCGTCCTGTCCGGCATCCCCGATGCCGACGGCATCGTCGGCGATCTGGGTGGTGGCAGCCTGGAACTGGTCCGCGTGCGCGCCGGCGCGGTGGAGAAGCGCGTGTCCTTCCCGCTCGGCGTGCTGCGCATCGCCGGGATCCGCGGCAAGGCGCTAGACAGCAAGGTGTCGCGGCTGATCGCCGATGCCGGCTGGACGGGGCAGGGGGCGGGCCTGCCCTTCTACCTCGTTGGCGGATCTTGGCGCGCGCTCGCCCGGCTCGACATGGCGCAGTCCGGTTATCCGCTGCCGATCGCGCACCAATATTGCCTGTCGCCGGAGACGATCGCGCGCCTCGGCCGCAGCGTCTCGCATCTTACCAAGGCGAAGCTGCGCACCGTGCCCGGCCTGTCGTCGGGCCGGGCGAGCACGCTCGCCGATGCCGGCGCGCTGCTCGGCGTGCTGATCCGCCGACTGGGCAGCCGTACCACCATCGTCTCCGCCTATGGCCTTCGCGAGGGGCTGCTCTACGGCGCGCTGGACGAGCAGACCCGCGCGCTCGACCCGCTGATCGTCGCCGCGCGCGAGGAGGGCCGTATCCTCGGCCGCTTTCCCGAACATGGCGACCTGCTGGACCGATGGATCGCGCCGCTGTTCGCCGACCAGCCCGCCCGCCTCGCGCGCATCCGCCATGCCGCCTGCCTGCTCGCCGATGTCGGCTGGCGCGCCAATCCCGAGTTCCGCGCCGAGCGCGGGCTGGAGATCGCGCTCCACGGCAATTGGGTCGCGATGGAGGCGGCCGAGCGCGCGATGCTGGCGCAGGCGCTGTTCACCAGTCTGGGCGGGGGAACCGCGATCCCCGACCCGCTCCAGCGGCTGGCCGGGGCAGAGGCGCTGCGGCAGGCGGTGATCTGGGGTCTGGCAATTCGCCTGGGCCAGCGCCTGTCGAGCGGACTGGCGGGCCCGCTCGCCCGCTCCTCGCTGTCGCTGAGTGGCGACGCGGTGACGCTGACCCTCGCGGACGCCGACCGGCCGCTCTACGCCGAAACGACCGAGCGCCGCCACGTCGCGCTGGCCGGGATCATGAACCGGGCGGCGATACTCGGCTAGTCAGCCGCAGCGCAGGCCGTCGACCTGCCCGCCATCGTCGAGCAGGATGTTCAGCCGGTCCTCGCGATAATCCATCGTCGCCGCGTCGTCGGGGCGCAGGATGCGGGCGGTGCGGGCATTGGCGGCGCGCTGGATCGTCTCGCGCATGGTCATCCGGAACTTCGTGCCGACGAAGCGCATCCGCAGCGCCTCGTCGACCATGCAGGGTCCACGCGGCGGCTCGACTGGGGCGACCGGCGCGCAGCCGGCGGCAAGCAGCAGGCCAGCGATGATCGGCGTCTTCATGCCACATCCTCCGTCCGGGTCATCGTCAGTCGGCCACCCTTGACGGCAAAACCCAGTCGACCCTCGACCAGATCCACCGCGTCGCGCCCGAACTGGTCGTAACGCCAGCCCTCCAGCATCGGTAGCCCCTTACGCGATCCCGCGGCCAGCGCCTCCAGCTCGTCGCTGCGCGCCAGCAGTTTCGAGGCAACGTCGATGTCGCGCGCGCGAATCTTCAGCAGCAGCTTCAGCAGGTCGGCGACCAGCGCGCCGTCCTTGCCCAGCCCCGGCTTGCGGTCATCGCGGGGCGGCAGCTCGTCGGCGGGCAGCGGCCCTGCGCCCTCGATCGCCGCCATCAGCCGCGCACCGATGTCGTTGCCTGCCCAGGTCGCCGACAGGCCGCGCACCTTGGCGAGATCAGCCTGCTTGCGCGGCGGGTTGCCGGCAAGGTCGCCCAGCGTCTCGTCCTTGACGATGCGGCCGCGCGGCAGGTCCTTGGCCTGCGCTTCCAGCTCGCGCCAGCGCGCCAGTGCCTTCAGCCGGCCGAGCACTTCGGGCTTGCGGCCGGAGATACGCACGCGCTTCCACGCCAGATCGGGATCGTTGGCATAGTGGGCGGGATCGGCCAGCCGCTCCATTTCCTGGTCCAGCCACGCGCCGCGCCCGGTGGTGCGCAGCCGCTCCAGCATCTTGGGGAAGATCCGCGCCAGATGGGTGACGTCGCCGATCGCATATTCGATCTGCCGCGCGTCGAGTGGACGCCTGGACCAGTCGGTAAAGCGCGCGCCCTTGTCGATGCTGATCCCCAGCCAGCTGTCGACAAGGTTGGAATAGCCGATCTGCTCGCCCTGACCCAGCGCCATCGCCGCCACCTGCGTGTCGAACAGCGGGTGCGGGGTCTTGCCGGTCAGGTTGTAGACGATCTCGATATCCTGCCCGCCGGCGTGGAAGACCTTCAACACGTCCTCGTTATGGACCAGCAGGTCGAGGAGCGGAGTCATGTCCAGCCCCGGTGCCATCGGATCGATCGCTGCCGCCTCCTCGGTATCGGCGATCTGGATCAGGCAGAGTTCCGGCCAATAGGTACTCTCGCGCATGAATTCGGTGTCGATCGCGACGAAGTCCGCCTGGGAAAGCCGGGCGCAGAGATTGGCGAGCGTGGCACTGTCGGTGACGAGCGGGTGGATATGCATCTGTCGCCCATAGCGACGTGCGTGCGGGTTGACAAAGAGGGGGTGGGAAGGGGAGGGCGCATCATCTCCCAACCCGTCATGCCAGCGAAGGCTGGCATCTTTCGGCGCGGGGCGGCACCCTTGCCCCATGAGACCCCAGCCTGCGCTGGGGTGACGAAGAAAAGAAGAACCCGATGCACGCCTACCGCACCCACACCTGCGCCGCGCTGACCGCCGGCAATGTCGGCGACACCGTCCGCCTGTCCGGCTGGGTCCATCGCAAGCGCGATCATGGCGGCGTGCTGTTCGTCGACCTGCGCGATCATTACGGGATCACCCAGATCGTCGCCGACAGCGATTCGCCGGCACTGGCGGTGCTGGAGGCGGTGCGCGTCGAATCGGTCGTGACGATCGACGGCAGCGTGAAGGCGCGCAGCGCCGGCACGGTGAACGCCAACCTGGCGACAGGCGAGATCGAGGTCTTCGCCCGCGGCGCCACGATCCTGTCGGCTGCCGACGAGCTGCCGATGCCCGTTGCCGGCGAGCAGGAATACCCGGAGGACATCCGCCTCCGCTACCGCTTCCTCGACCTGCGGCGCGAGACGCTGCACGCCAACATCGTCCGCCGCACCCGGGTGATCTCGGACATGCGCCGCCGCATGGAAACGGCGGGCTTCACCGAATATTCCACGCCGATCCTGACCGCCTCCTCGCCGGAGGGCGCGCGCGACTTCCTGGTGCCCAGCCGCATCCATCCCGGCAAGTTCTACGCGCTGCCGCAGGCGCCGCAGCAGTACAAGCAGCTGCTGATGGTCGCCGGCTTCGACCGCTATTTCCAGATCGCTCCCTGCTTCCGCGACGAGGATCCCCGCGCCGACCGGCTGCCGGGTGAATTCTACCAGCTCGACCTGGAGATGAGCTTCGTCACCCAGGAAGAGGTGTGGGAGACGATGGAGCCGGTGATCGGCGGCATCTTCGAGAGCTTCGCCGATGGTCGCGCCGTCACGCCTTCGGGCAAGTTCCCGCGCATCCCCTATGACGAGGCGATGCTGAAATACGGCAGCGATAAGCCCGATCTGCGCAACCCGCTCGTCATTACCGACGTGTCGGAGCATTTCCGTACCTCTGGTTTCGGCCTGTTCGAGCGGATCGTCGGCGGCGGCGACGTCGTCCGCGCCATCCCGGCGCCAGCTACCGCCGACAAGAGCCGCAAGTTCTTCGACGAGATGAACGAGTGGGCGCGCGCCGAGGGTCATGCCGGCCTCGGCTACGTCACCCGCAAGGGCGGTGAGTTTGGCGGTCCGATTGCCAAGAATCACGGCACCGAGGGGATGGAGGCGATCTATGCCGCGCTCGGTCTCGGCCCCGACGACGGGCTGTTCTTCGCAGCCGGCAAGGCGGCGCAGGCGGCCAAGCTCGCCGGTGCCGCGCGCACCCGCGTCGCCGAGCAGCTCGGCCTGATCGAGCAGGGCGCGTTCCGGCTGTGCTGGATCGTCGACTTCCCCTTCTACGAGTGGGACGAGGACGAGAAGAAGGTCGAGTTCGCCCACAACCCATTCTCGATGCCGCAGGGCGGGATGGAGGCGCTGACCGGCGCCGATCCGCTGTCGATCAAGGCGTACCAATACGATCTGGTCTGCAACGGGTACGAGATCGCGTCGGGCTCGATCCGCAACCAGTCGCCCGAGCTGATGGTCAAGGCGTTCGAGCTGGTCGGCCTGTCCAAGGCCGATGTGGAGGAGCGGTTCGGCGGCCTCTACCGCGCCTTCCAGTACGGCGCCCCGCCGCACGGCGGCATGGCGGCGGGCGTTGACCGGATCGTCATGCTGATCTGCGGCGCCCAGAACCTGCGCGAGATCACGCTGTTCCCGATGAACCAGCGCGCCGAGGACCTGCTGATGGCCGCACCCAGCCCGGCCAGCCTGAAGCAGCTGCGCGAGTTGAGCCTGCGTTCCACGGCCGAGGCGTCCAAGGCCGCCAACGTCGCGGTGACGGTGGCGCCCTCGGCGCAGTAATACGTTCTGCCGGGACAAGCCGGGCAGGGATCATCCCTGCCCGGTGCCTCGTCACGCCGCCTCGAACTGCCCGCCGTCCTGCAGCACGCGCAGCTTGCCGTCGGCGATGGCAAAGACCGCGCCATGGATCTTCAACTCGCCCGCATCCAGCGCCTGCTGGATGAAGGGGAAGGTCTTCAGGTTGGCGATAGACACCTGGACGCCCGCCTGCTCCAGCGCGCTCTGGCCCTCGGGGCCGGTGCCGTGCTCGGCGGCGACCTTATCGCGCGCCTCCTTCAGCAGGCCGATCCACTCGGCGACGAAGCCGCCTTCGCCCGGCTTGGCATCGGCCAGGCTCTGGGTCAGCGCGGCGTTGACGCCACCGCAGGCGCCATGGCCCAGCACCACGATCTCTTCGACCTTCAGCTTGGTCACCGCGAACTCGACCGCCGCCGACACGCCGTGCAGGCCGCCCGAGGCGTCGAACGGCGGCACCAGCGCCGCGACGTTGCGCACCACGAACACCTCGCCGGGCCGCGACCCGAAGATCGTCGCTGGCTCCACGCGGCTGTCGGAACAGGCGATAATCATCACCTTCGGCTCCTGCCCGCTGGCGAGTTCGCTCCAGCGCTGCTTCTCCTCCAGCCACTCATTGCCGCGGAACCGGTAATAGCCGTCGATCAGGTCGGAGAAGTCGGTCATCGTCTGTCATGCTCCTTGGGGATGAGGCCGAACCGGCCGATTGCCATCGAACCGCCCGCGAGGCGAGCCGTTCCATGGCGTGCGGCGTCCCGATACCCCAGCGGGTTGAAACATGACAAGTCTGTCATGTCGGTGATTGGAAAGTCGCGTTGGCCGTGACTTTTGCCGGCACCCGCCCTATCTGGCGCGCATGAACGAGATGACGCCGCTCGCCCGCCCGGAGCGCCTGCGCAAGCCCGACTGGATCCGTGTCAAGGCACCGACGTCGGAGGGCTTCGCCGCCACCCGTGCGCTGATGCGCTCGAAGAGCCTGACCACTGTCTGCGAAGAGGCGGCCTGCCCCAATATCGGCGAGTGCTGGACCAAGAAGCACGCGACCGTCATGATCCTGGGCGACACCTGCACCCGCGCCTGCGCCTTCTGCAACGTCAAGACCGGCATGCCCCGCGCGGTCGACGCGATGGAGCCGCAGAACGTGGCCGATGCCGCCGCGCAGATGGGGCTCAGCCACATCGTCGTTACCTCTGTCGACCGCGACGACCTTCCCGATGGCGGCGCGTCGCAGTTCGTGAAGGTCATCCAGGCGATCCGCCGCAGCAACCCGGCGACCACGATCGAGATCCTGACCCCCGATTTCCGGAACAAGGCGCAGTCCGCGATCGAGTCGATCGTCGAGGCCCGGCCGGACGTCTACAACCACAATCTCGAAACCGTGCCGCGTCTCTACCCCACGATCCGGCCGGGTGCGCGCTACTACGCGTCGCTGCGCCTGCTGGAGAGCGTGAAGCGCCACGATCCGTCGATCTTCACCAAGTCGGGCGTGATGCTCGGGCTGGGCGAGGAGCGGCTGGAGGTGCATCAGGTCATGGACGACATGCGCTCGGCCGACATCGATTTCCTGACCATGGGCCAGTATCTCCAGCCGACGCCCAGGCACGCGAAGGTGCAGGAGTTCGTGACGCCCAAAGCGTTCGACGCCTATGCCGGGATCGCTCGCGCCAAGGGCTTCCTGCTGGTCGCCTCGTCGCCGCTGACCCGGTCGAGCTACCATGCCGGCGACGATTTCCAGCGGCTGCGCACCGCGCGCGAGGCGAAGCTGGGCGCGCGCCGGCCGGTCGGGGCGCAGGCGTAACGGGCTCATGCCGCAGCATCAGGAAACCCGCCATCTGCCCTATACGCCGGAGCAGATGTTCGACCTCGTCGCCGACGTGAAGCGATATCCCGAGTTCCTGCCCTGGGTAACGGCGATGCGCGTGCGCAAGGACAGCGAGACCGAGACGCTGGCCGACATGATCGTCGGCTTCAAGGGCCTGCGCGAAACCTTCACCAGCCGGGTCGAGAAGGTCCGCGCCGAGCGGATCAGCGTCGATTATGTCGACGGCCCGCTGAAATATCTCCGCAACGACTGGCGCTTCCGCGCCGAGGAGGGCGGCTGCGCGGTCGATTTCGCGGTCGATTTCGCCTTCAAGAACCGGGTGTTCGAGATGCTGGCGGGGCAGGTCTTCGGCGCGGCGCTGCGCAAGATGATCGGGGCGTTCGAAACGCGTGCAGCAGCACTCTATGGGGCAGGCGGCAGCAGCAGTTCCAGCGCGCACAGCGCCGCCTGAAGCCGGATCGCACCGCGGCCCAGGTCGGGGTCGAACTGGCGTCGATCGGCATGCACATCGGCCGGGTCCGCACCCTTCTCTGCCACCGCGAAGACGACGGTGCCGACCGGCTTCTTCTCCGATCCGCCGCCCGGCCCCGCGATACCGGTGATGGCGACGGCCACGTCCGCACCGGTCGCCTCCTGTGCGCCGCGCGCCATGCTCCACGCGACCGCGACCGACACCGCGCCGAACGTCTCCAGCACGTCGCGGCTGACCTTCAGCAGCGCCGACTTCGCCTCGTTCGAATAGGTGACGACGGATGCCTCCAGCACGTCGGACGATCCCGGCACCTCGGTCAGCGCGGCGGCGACCAGCCCGCCGGTGCAGCTCTCGGCGACCGCGATGCGCCGACCTGCGGCGCGGTTCTCCTCGATCACGCGGACGGCAAGGTCGATCAGCTCGGGCGGCAGCAGCGTGTCCATCATCATTCCCTCACGGTGCCGGGCACAGTGGCAGCTGCGGCACCGCCGCCTTGCCGGCCCGCGCCCGGTCCGTCTTCAGATAGCGCAGCACCGTGACGACCACCGACGCGGTGTTGCGCGGCGGCAGCGGTTCGAGTTGGGTCACCAGCCGGTCGATCGTGCCGCAATCGGCCAGGTCGATGCGACCGACGATCTGCGGCACCACCACGCTGGCGATGACGGGCCGCGCGTATTCCGAATCGAGCAGCATGACGACCGCCGGGTCGCTCAACTGCCCGATCGCCGTCTTCGCCGCCGGCCAGGCGCGGTCGGCCGCCGCCTGATAGCGCGCGATCAGGTCGCTGTCGGCGCGCCGGATCAGGCTGGCGGCGGGTAGCCGTGCCGAACACACGCGGCCCGTCTCGCGGATGATCTCGGGCAGGGCGACCAGCGCCAGCGATTCGGCCTGCGCGTCGGTAACGCAGCGGCCCTGCGCCGCGACCGGCTGGGCGAGCAGCGCAAGTGCTACGAGCGGAATGGCCAGGGACTTCATCGCGGCATCTCCGGCAGGCTGACCGTGGCGATCGCCTGCGTCGCGATCCCCTCCTCGCGGCCGGTGAAGCCCAGCCGCTCCGTCGTCGTCGCCTTGACGCTGACCCGCGCGGGATCGATCGTCAGGATCTCCGCGATCCGCGCGATCATCGCGGCGCGGTGCGGGCCAATTTTGGGCGCCTCGCACAGGATCGTCAGGTCGACGAAGTCGATCCGCCCGCCCTTGTCGGCGATCAGTGTCGCGGCATGGGCCAGGAACTGGTCGGATGCCGCCCCGCGCCACTGCGGGTCGCTCGGCGGGAAGTGGGTGCCGATGTCACCGGCGGCGATGGTGCCGAGCAGCGCGTCGGTCAGTGCGTGGAGCACGACGTCGGCGTCGGAATGCCCGGACAGGCCGCGATCATGCGGGATCAGGACACCGCCCAGCCATAGCTCCTCGCCCGCTTCCAGCCGGTGCACGTCGAAGCCGCTCGCCGATCGCGTTTCCCAGCGGATACGGGCCTCGGCGGCGGCGAAGTCTTCGGGATAGGTCACTTTTTCCAGCATCGCGTCGCCCTGCACCAACTCGACCCGTCCGCCAAGCGCCCGCACCATCTGCGCATCGTCGCTGGCATCCTCGCCCGCGGGCCAGGCGGCGTGGGCGCGGGCCAGCACGGCGATGCGGAAGCCCTGCGGCGTCTGGACCCGGTGCAGCCCCGCGCGTGGCACCAGCGTGCCGTCCTCGCGGTTGAGCGTGTCGACCACCGCGAGCGTCGGCACCGCGCCATCCGCCTCGTCAAGCGCCGCCAGCACGCGGTCGATCACCCCGGCCGGCACGAACGGCCGCGCTGCGTCATGCACCAGCACCCGCGTCGTCTCCGATCCGAGCAGGTCCAGCCCGATCCTCACCGTATCGAGCCGTAGCACCCCGCCGACACCGATCCGCGCGTCCGCTCCGACGGCGTCGCGCGCCATCGCCTGCTGCCCCTCCGCGACCATCACCAGCACCGTGTCGATCCCCGGATGCTCGGCAAAGGCGCGATAGGCGTGCGCCAGCATCGGCTGTCCGGCAACAGGCGCATATTGCTTGGGTAGCGCAGTCCCCGCGCGCAGGCCGCGCCCGGCGGCGACGATCAGGGCGGCGGTGCGCGGGGCGGGGGCGTTGGTCATCCGCCGCCGCCTAGCGTGCTCGGCCGCAGCTTGCCAGCGCGGGGCACAGCGCGTAGAGAGTGCCCGTTTTTCAGGCAGATCGATGCGCACCCTCTCTCCCATCCAGATCGGACCCGTCCGGATCGACTGCCCGGTCGTGCTCGCACCGATGACCGGCGTCACCGACATGCCGTTCCGTACGCTCGTCCGCCGCTACGGTTCGGGCCTGAACGTCACCGAGATGATCGCCAGTCAGGCGGCGATCCGCGAGACGCGCCAGTCGATCCAGAAGGCGGCGTGGCACCTGTCGGAAGAGCCGGTGTCGATGCAACTCGTCGGCTGCACCCCGTACGAGATGGGTGAGGCGGCGAAGCTCGCCGAGGATCGCGGCGCCGCGATCATCGACATCAACATGGGCTGTCCTGTCCGGAAGGTGACGAACGGCGACGCTGGCTCCGCGCTGATGCGCGACCTGAAGCTCGCCGCAGAGCTGGTCCGTGCGGTGGTGAAGGCGGTGTCCGCGCCGGTGACGCTCAAGATGCGGATGGGCTGGTGCCACGACAGCCTGAACGCGCCCGAGCTGGCCCGCATCGCCGAGGATCTGGGCGTCCGCATGGTCACGGTCCACGGTCGCACCCGCAACCAGATGTACAAGGGGCAGGCCGACTGGCGCTTCGTCGCGGGCGTGAAGCAGGCGGTGTCGATCCCGGTCATCGTCAACGGCGACATCTGTTCGATCGAGGACGCCGAGGCGGCCCTCGACCAGTCGGGAGCCGACGGGCTGATGATCGGGCGGGGTGCCTATGGCCGGCCCTGGCTGCTGAGGCAGGTGATGACCTGGCTGGCGGAGGGGCGGCGTGTACCCGATCCCGATCTGGACGAGCAGTACCGCATCATCGTCGAGCATTATGAGGCGATGCTGTCCCACTATGGCAGCTTCACCGGCGTCAACATGGCCCGCAAGCATATCGGCTGGTATACCAAGGGACTGCCGGGATCGGCCGAGTTCCGCAACGCGGTCAACCAGGAGCCGGGTGCCGACCGCGTGAAGGCGATGCTCGCCGAGTTCTACGCCCCCTGGCGCCGCCTTGCCGCAGCCTGAGCCGGTACCCGGCGACCGTCCGGATTATGCCGAGCTGTTCGCCGCGCTGCCAGTCGCGGTGCTGGTGATCGATCCTGACGACCGCATCACCCACGCCAATGCCGTCGCCGAGCAGATGCTGTGCGTGTCGGAGCGGCTGATGCTGGGCCAGCCGCTCGCCGCCATCCTGCCGCCGCCGCAGGGGCTGGAGGCGGGGGACGGCTTCGGTTTCGCGGTCTATGACATCGCCATCGAGACGGTCAGAGGCATTCGCATGCGGGTGGACTTCGTCGAAACCGGTATCGCCGACCATCCTGGCTGGCGCGTCGTGACGCTCCACAACGCGGCCGGATCGCGCCGCCTTGCCCAGTCGAGCGATCGCTCCTCCGGCGCGCGGGCGGCGGTGGGCGCGGCGGCGATGCTGGCGCACGAGATCCGCAACCCGCTGTCCGGTATCCGCGGTGCCGCGCAACTGCTCGGCCCGGGCGAGCTGACCTGTCTCATCACCACCGAGGTCGATCGCATCGCGGGGCTGATCGACCGGATGCAGGAATTCGGCGACACCCGCCCGCTGCCGCTGTCGGGCGAGAATATCTACCCGCTGCTGGCGCATGTCCGCGGCGTCGCGCAGGCCGGGTTTGCGCGCGGGGTGCGGATCGAGGAGCGCTACGATCCGTCGCTCCCGCTGGCACTGGTCAACCGCGACGCGCTGACCCAGGTGCTCATCAACCTCTTGAAGAACGCCCGCGAGGCCGTTGCCGGCGTGCGCGAGCCGCTGTTGACGATTACCACCGGCTACCGCCACGGCATCACCCGCTCCGACGGCGGCCAGCGCGTGCCGCTTCCGATCGAGGTCTGCGTCATCGACAACGGCCCCGGCGCCCCCGCCGATATCGTCGAGCACCTGTTCGACCCCTTCGTGTCCGGCAAGCCGGAGGGGCAGGGGCTCGGCCTGGCGCTCGTCGACAAGCTGGTCCGCGACATGGGCGGGCTGGTCCAATATGCGCGCGAGGGCGATCCGCCCGCGACCATCCTCCGTCTCCTCCTGCCAAGGGCACAAGGATGAGCAACATCCTGGTCTGCGACGACGATGCCGCGATCCGCACGGTGGTGGCCCAGGCGCTGCGCCGCGCCGGGCACAGCGTGGCGACGGCCGACAGCCTGACCCAACTCGATCGGCAACTGGCCGCCGGAGCGCCCGACGTGCTCATCAGCGACGTCGTGCTGCCCGACGGCGACGGTATCGACCGGATGCGCGAGGTGGCGGAGCGCTTCCCAAGGCTGCCGGTCATCATCATGTCCGCGCGCAACACGCTGACCACCGCTGTGCGCGCCGCCGAGTCGGGGGCGTACGAATACCTGCCCAAGCCGTTCGACCTCGATGTGCTGACCCGCGCCGTGACCGGCGCTCTGGCGCGCAGCGGCACCGCGCCCGAGGCGGAACAGGCGGTCGAGGACGCCGCCCTGCCGCTGATAGGGCGGTCACCCGCGATGCAGGACGTGTACCGGGTCATCGCGCGCGTCGTGTCCAACGACCTGACCGTGCTCGTCTCGGGCGAGTCGGGGACCGGCAAGGAGCTGGTCGCGCGCGCCGTCCACGATCTCGGCAATCGTCGCGCCGGGCCGTTCGTCGCGATCAACATGGCCGCGATCCCACGCGAGCTGATCGAGGCGGAACTGTTCGGGCATGAGCGGGGCGCCTTCACCGGCGCCGCCCAGCGCGCGGCGGGGCGGTTCGAGCAGGCGGGCGGCGGCACCTTGTTCCTCGACGAGATCGGGGACATGCCGCTGGAGGCACAGACCCGCCTGCTCCGCGTGCTCCAGACCGGCGAGTTCACGACCGTCGGCGGCAGTCGCACGATCCGCGCCGACGTGCGCATCGTCGCCGCGACCAACCGCGACCTGACCGACCAGGTTCGCACCGGCCAGTTCCGGGAGGACCTGTTCTACCGCCTCAACGTCGTTCCCGTCGCCCTGCCGGCGCTGCGGGAACGCGGGCCGGACGTTGCGCTCCTCGCCCAGCATTTCCTGGGCCGCGCCGCCGAGCAGGGCCTGCCCCGCCGCCGCCTCGCGCCTGATGCGGTCGCGGCGCTGGAGGCGCACGACTGGCCCGGCAACGTGCGTGAGCTGGAAAACCTGATGCGCCGCCTCGCGGTGCTGGCACGCGACGAGGTGATCGACGGGGACGGCGTTCGCGCCATGCTCGGCGCCAGCGGAGTCGACGCGGCGACCGGCGCGGCGACCAGCGACGGGGATATCGCCGCCGCCGTCCGCGCCCTGATCGACCGCATCGCGCGCGAGCGGCCCGGCGCGCTCGACGATGGTTCGCTCTACGAACGCGTGATCGGCGAGGTCGAGCGGCCGCTGATCCTGACCATGCTCGCCCGCCACGGCCAGAACCAGCTACGCGCCGCCCGCGCGATGGGCATCAACCGCAATACGCTGCGCAAGCGATTGACCGAGCTGAACATCGACATTCTCAAGTAAGTCATACCGCAAAGTGCTGATTGCACGCCTCCAGCGTCCCAACCCGGCACGGCGGCGTTTTTGTGTGGCTTGGCTGCAACACCGCTGGTAAGGCGCGCAGCGATGGATGCCGTCAATGAGGACCGGTCGATACTCCGCAAGCTGCGTGGCCGCAGCGGCCTACGCTACCTTGAGGCCGGCGTTTTGGCGTGCGCGATCCTCGCCGCGGCGATCAGCTATCTGACCATCTTCGGTGACGGGCGTACCGACCGGCCGGTGCATCAGACCATCGTCGTCATCCTGCTGATCGCCAACATCATTCCCGGCGCGCTGCTGATCGTGCTTGCCGGCCGCCGCGTCGCGCTGCGGCGCGAGCCGGAGGCATCGTCGTCGGGCAGCCGTCGACTGCACGTCCGCCTCGTCGCCTCCTTTTCGGCGATGGCGGCGGTGCCGATGCTGCTGGTCGTGATCGCTTCGTCGCTGCTGTTCCAGTTCGGCGTCGACTTCTTCTCGTCCGACCGGTCGCGCGGGATGATCGAAAATGCGATGTCGATCCCGAAGGAAAATCTGGGAATGGAGCTGTCGCGCGTCGCGCGCGAGGCGGAAGCGATGTCGGGCGACCTGTCCTTCTACCTACAATCCCAGCCGCTCGACCAGCAGTTCAGCCGCTACCTGTTCGACCAGACCTATCGCCGCAATTTGTCCGAAGCGATGATCTTCCGGCCGGGCGAGGATCCGCTGGCAGTGCTGAACCCCTATGGCCGGCCGCTGCTCAGCCTGGTCAGTGCGGATATGATCGCCAAGCTAAACGCGGGCGCCAAGTTCGTGCTGGTCCGTCGCAACGACCGGGCCGGCGTCCTCGTCCCCTTCGCCGACCGGCCGGGCTATTACCTGTATGCCGCCCGCGTCTATGACGACGAGCTGCTCCGTCAGATCCGGCGCGGCGAAATGATGCTGACCGACTATCGCGGCTTGCAGGAGCGGTCGCGCGTTCTTCAGCTGCGCTTCAACATCGCCCTTTACGCCCTTTCGCTCCTCATCATCGGCATCGCCGTGTGGATCGCATTGAAGGTCGCCGACAGACTGGTCAGCCCGATCGGCGATCTGGTCGTCGCCGCCCGCCGCGTCGCCGACGGTGACCTGTCGACGCGCGTGCCCGATCCCGGCAGCCGCGACGAGGTGGCGGCGCTGGCGAATGCCTTCAATCAGATGACCGGCCGCATCCAGGAGCAGAATGGCGAGCTGTTGGCCGCCAACACCCAGCTCGACAGCCGCCGCGCGCTGATCGAGGCGGTGATGGCGGGCGTGTCGGCCGGTGTCATCGCCACCACGCCGGGCCGCACGATCAGCATTGCCAACGCCTCTGCCGGTCGCCTGCTCGGCGCCGACGCGAGCGGTATCGTCGGGCGCGAGCTGCGCGACGTCGCGCCGACGCTCGACGCGCTCGTCGGCGGTGGGGTGCGCGAAGCGGTGGTCGAGGTCGGCAGCGGTGCCGCGGCGCGCACGCTCGCGGTGCGCTGCGCGGAGATCGACCGCGGCCCCATCCTGACCTTCGACGACGTGACGCAGCAGCTGTCCGACCAGCGTCGCGCCGCTTGGGCCGATGTCGCACGCCGCATCGCGCACGAGATCAAGAACCCGCTCACTCCGATCCAGCTCGCCGCCGAGCGGCTCCAGCGCCGCTACGGCAGCAAGATCGAGGCGGACGACGGCACCTTCCAGCGCCTGACCGAGACGATCGTCCGCCAGGTCGGCGACCTGCGCCGCATGGTCGATGAATTCTCCTCATTCGCGCGGATGCCGAAGCCCGTGTTCCGGATGGAGCCGCTGCTCGACACCGCCCGCCAGGCGATGTTCCTGCACGAGGTCGCGCACCCGACCATCCGGTTCGAGCTGGTCCATGACGATCCTGGCCCTAGCCTGGTCTGCGACCGGCGCCAGATCGGCCAGGCGCTGACCAACATCGTCAAGAATGCGGTCGAGGCGATCGAGGCGCGGGGCGGCGAGGGCGGCGAGATCGTAATGACCCTTGCCGAGCCGGTGCCCGACCAAATCGTGCTGACCGTCGCCGATAACGGCGTCGGCCTGCCCGAGGCACGCGATCGCATTGCCGAACCCTATATGACCACGCGTGCACGGGGCACCGGGCTGGGGCTGGCGATCGTCAAGAAGATCGTCGAGGAGCATGGCGGCACGATCGCCTTTTCCGACCGTCCCGGCGGCGGCACCGTCGTGACCATGACCTTCGACGCGGCGCGGCTCGCGTCGCTCGACCACGGGGAACCCGAGCCCGAGCTGGCAGGGGAGGGCCAGCTCGCCGCACTCACACAGAATCGGATATGAACTGATGGCGTTAGATATTCTCGTGGTCGACGACGAGCTGGACATTCGCGAGCTTGTCGCCGGCGTGCTGGAGGACGAGGGGTACGAGACCCGCGGCGCCGCCGACAGCGACTCGGCGCTGGAGGCGATCGCCGCGCGGCGTCCCTCGCTGGCGCTCCTCGACGTGTGGTTGCAGGGCAGCCGCCTCGACGGGCTGGAACTGCTCGACGAGATCAAGCGGCGCGACCCCTCGATTCCCGTCCTCGTCATCTCGGGCCATGGCAGCCTCGACACTGCCGTCGCCGCGATCCGAAAGGGCGCGGTCGACTTCATCGAGAAGCCGTTCGAGGCCGAACGCCTGTTGCTGATGGTCGAGCGTGCGACCGAGAGCGAGCGGCTGCGCCGCGAGGTGGCGTCGCTGCGCGCCACGGTCGGCGGTGAGGTCGACCTGACCGGAACCTCGGGCGCGATCAACGGCGTCCGCGCCACGCTGAAGCGGGTCGCCGCCACCGGCAGCCGGGTGATGATCGTCGGCCCTGCCGGCGTCGGCAAGGAGGTCGCGGCGCGGCTGCTCCAGGGCTGGAGCCAGCGGGCCACTGCGCCGTTCGTCATCGTCTCCGCTGCCAACATGGCGCCGGAGCGGGTCGAGGAGGAGCTGTTCGGCATCGAGGAGGGCGGCGATCTGGTCCGCCCCGGCCTGCTCGAACAGGCGCATGGCGGCACGCTGTTCCTCGACGAGATCGCCGACATGCCGCTCGGCACTCAGGCGCGCATCCTGCGCGTGCTGACCGATCAGAGCTTCACCCGTGTCGGCGGCAATCGGGTGGTGAAGGTCGACGTCCGCGTCGTCTCAGCCACCGCGCGCGACCTGACCGAGGAGATCGCGGCGGGCCGCTTCCGCGAGGATCTCTACTACCGGCTCAACGTCGTTCCCGTGCTGATCCCGCCGCTCGCCGACCGGCGCGAGGATATTCCGCCGCTCGTCCAGCACTTCCTCGCCCGCTATGCCGGCGAGCGGCGCGTGCCGGTGCCCGAAATTGCCGCCGACGCGATGGTCGCGCTGCAATCCTATGAGTGGCCCGGCAATGTCCGCCAGCTGCGCAACGTCGTTGAACGTACCGTCATCCTGGCACCCGGCGACCGGATCGGCCGCATCGATCTCGACATGCTGCCGGCAGAGGTGCTGGGCGGGGAAGGGGGCGGCGACCGCGGCGCCTCGGCGATCATGGGGGCACCCCTGCGCGAGGCGCGCGAGACGTTCGAGCGGGAATATCTGCGTGTCCAAATCCGCCGCTTCTCGGGCAACATCTCGCGGACGGCCAGCTTCATCGGCATGGAACGCTCGGCGCTCCATCGCAAGCTGAAGCTGCTCGGCATCACCGAAACCCGCGACGACTGACTGTGGACGGAATGCCGCCGACTACCTAGATATGGCAGCGGCCGTCCGTCGGGCGGCCTGCCGACGCCGGTAAACGGTGCGATTGCGGGCCATGGTCCGCCAACAAGAAGGCTTGCCGAATGGCCGACAAACCGACCTCGCTTCAGGACCTTTTCCTGAACGCTCTGCGCCGTTCCAAGGTGCCGGTGACCATGTTCCTGGTGAAGGGCGTGAAGCTCCAGGGCATCGTGACCTGGTTCGACAATTTCTCCGTGCTGCTCCGCCGCGACGGCCAGTCGCAGCTGATCTACAAGCATGCCATCTCCACGATCATGCCGGGCGGCACCTTCGATGCCGACGCGATCGTTGCGCAGGTCGGTGAGAACCAGCGCAAGACGCCGCTGCTCCAGGAGCTGTTTCTCAACGCGGTTCGCAAGTCCGAGGACAGCGTGACCATGTTCCTCATCAACGGGGTCATGCTCCAGGGGCAGATCGCCGGGTTCGACCTGTTCTGCATGCTCCTCCAGCGCGAGGGCATGGTGCAGCTGGTCTACAAGCATGCTGTGTCGACCATCCAGCCGGCGCGCCCGCTGAACCTGGCGGAAGAGCAGAACGGCCCGGCGGACGAGGAGGATTGAGCACCGGTTTCGAGCGTGATCGCGACGAGTTCACCCGCGGCGCGCGGGCGATCGTCGTGCTGCCCGACCGTGGTGACTCGACCCGCGACGCTGAGGCGCGGCTGGAGGAGAGCGCCGGCCTGGCCGCCGCCATCGGCATCGATGTCGTCGACCGTGTCGCCGTTCGCGTCCGTGCGCCCCGTGCCGCGACGCTGATCGGCAGCGGTCAGATCGAGGAACTGGCGACCCGCGTCGCGATGGAAGATGCCGCGCTCGTCGTCGTCGACGCGCCGCTCACCCCCATCCAGCAGCGCAACTGGGAAACCGCGCTGAAGGCGAAGGTGATCGACCGCACGGGCCTGATCCTCGAGATTTTTGGCGAGCGGGCCGCAACGGCCGAGGGGCGGTTGCAGGTCGAGCTGGCCCATCTCGACTATCAGTCCGGCCGGCTGGTGCGCAGCTGGACCCATCTGGAGCGCCAGCGCGGCGGCTTCGGCTTTCTCGGCGGACCCGGCGAAACCCAGATCGAGGCCGATCGCCGCCTGATCCGCGACCGCATGGCGCGCCTTCGCCGTGAGCTGGAACAGGTCAGCCGGACACGCGGCCTGCACCGCGAGCGGCGCCAGCGTGCGCCCTGGCCTGTCATCGCGCTGGTCGGCTATACCAATGCCGGAAAATCGACGCTGTTCAACCGCTTGACCGGTGCCGACGTCATGGCGGAAAACCTGCTCTTCGCCACGCTCGATCCCACGTTGCGTCAGATCGCGCTGCCGGGGATCGACAAGGCGATCCTGTCGGACACAGTCGGCTTCGTCTCCGACCTCCCGACCCAGCTTGTCGCGGCGTTCAAGGCGACGCTCGAGGAAGTGGTATCGGCCGACCTGCTGATCCATGTCCGCGACATCGCCCATCCCGATACCGAGGCGCAGCGGACCGACGTCGAACAGGTGTTGGCGGACCTGGGTGTCGACGAGTCGACGCCGCGGTTCGAGGCGTGGAACAAACTCGACCTGCTGGACGGCGAGGAGCGCGAGGACGTGCTCGGCGACGCGGCACGCAGGGAAGGGGTGATGACCATCTCCGCCTTGACCGGGGAGGGGGTCGACGAGCTGATCGCCGCGGTCGCCGCCAAGCTGACCGAGGGGCATCGCCGCTACTGCATCGACCTGCCGGCCGGCGACGGCGCCAGCCTGGCCTGGCTCCACGCCCATGGCGAGGTGGTCGCGCAGCATAGCGAGGACGACGTGACCCAGGTCGATGTCCGCCTGGCGCAGGAGGATTATGCCAGGTTCATGCGCCGGCTTGCTTGACCTGACCCCATAACGCCTCCTTCTGGTCGAGCGTCAGGGCCGCGAAGCCGGTGCCCGCGATCCGTTCCATCGCCGCGAACCGCCGTTCGAACTTGGCGTTTGCGGATCGCAGCGCCTGTTCGCCGTCGACGCCGCGATGCCGTGCCCAGTTGACGACGCTGAACAGCAGGTCGCCGACCTCCTCGGCGAGCGTGTCAGGGGGCGCGGCATCGACCTCTGCCAGTTCCTCATCGATCTTGGCGCGTGGGCCGCTCGCGTCGGGCCAGTCGAAGCCGACCCGGGCGGCGCGGCGTTGCAGCTTCTCGGCGCGTTGCAAAGCCGGCAGGCCGAGGGCGACACCATCCAACGCGCCGCCGTCGGGACGCTCGGCCGCCTTCATCGCCTCCCAGTCTGGCCGGGTGGCGCTTTCACCAAAGATGTGGGGATGGCGGCGTTCCATCTTGTCGGCAATGGAGCAGGCGACATCGTCGAAGGTAAAGTGGCCATTTTCCTCGGCGATCCGGCTCTGGAACACGACCTGAAGCAGCAGGTCACCGAGTTCGTCGCGGACGTCGTCCACGTCGCCACGCTCGATTGCGTCGGCGACTTCATAGGCTTCCTCGATCGTATAGGGTGCGATCGTCTCCCAGCGCTGCGCAACGTCCCAGTCGCAGCCATGCTCAGGATCGCGCAGCCGCGCCATGATCGCGAGCAGTCGGGCAAGCCCCTCTTCAGCCATACATCGATCCGATAATATATATTATGTAAAATAAGAGAACAGGAGAAAGCCGATCGCGAAGATTGCTGCCCATGCACTAACCATCAGTACCGTCGTCCTCATCGGCACGCGCCGCGCCGCCAATGCGGCGATCGGCAGGATCAGCACCAGCAGGTAGAAGATCAACGATGGCGTGGAGTTCACGGTACGATCACCATGCCGTCGTAACCCGGCTCGACGCCGGCGGGCAGCGCGTCCAGCAGGCTGCGATAATCCATACTCTGGTCCATATGGACCAGCACGGTCCGTTTCGGCCGCAGTTCCTCGACCCAGCCGAGCACTGCGCCGACCGTGGGATGCGCCGGATGCGGCGCGTGGCGCAGTGCATCGACGATCCAGACGTCCAGTCCGGTGTAGAGCGCCCGCATGCTTGGCGTAAGGTCATGAAAGTCCGTCGCATAACCGATTGACCGGCCGCCAGCTTCGAACCGCAGTCCGGCGCTCATCGTGCTGCCGTGTGGCTGATCGACGACAGTGATGGCGACATCGCCGATCGTGATCCGGTCCGGCAGCGGCTCTGCGGAGATGGTCGGCGGATATCCGGGCCGCCCGCGAAAGGCGTAGCCGAACCGCGTCTCCAGCGCCGCCATCGTCTCTGGCCGCGCCAGCCCACGCACTGGATGACCGAGCGCGTGATACACCTGCCGCAGGTCGTCGATCCCGTGACAGTGATCGGCATGATCGTGCGTCCAGATCACCGCGTCCAGTGCCGCGACGTCCGCGGCCAACAACTGCTCCCGCATGTCCGGGCCGGTATCGATCAGCACATGCACGTCGCCATGTTCGACCAGCAAGGCCGCGCGCGTACGGCGATTGCGAGGCTCCCCGGGATCGCACGCACCCCACTCGTTGCCGATCCGCGGCACTCCGGAAGAGGTGCCGCAGCCTAAGATGCGCGCCCTCACCCGTTCAGCCCTTCGTCTTGGCGAATAGAGTATGGAAGTTTACCGCGGTCCGCTCGGCCAGCATGTCGGCATCCTCGCCGCGCAGCTTGGCAAGGAAGGCGAGCGTATCGGCGACGAACGCCGGCTCACCCGGCTTGCCACGATGCGGCACGGGCGCGAGGAATGGCGCGTCGGTTTCGATCAGCAGCCGCTCGATCGGCAGCCGTGCGGCAACCGCCTGCAGATCGGTTGCATTGCGGAACGTCACGATGCCGGATATCGAGATATAGAGTCCCAAGTTCAGGGCCTTGTCCGCGAAATCTGCGCTGGCGGTGAAGCAGTGGATGACGCCGGGATAGGCCCCCTTCCCCATCTCGTCGGTCAGGATCTGGGCGGTGTCGTCCTCGGCATCGCGAGTGTGGACGATCAGCGGGAGTCCGGTTGCGCGGCAGGCGGCGATATGCGCGCGGAAACTGTCGCGCTGCCGTGTCCGGTCGCTGTGGTCGTAGTGATAGTCGAGCCCGGACTCACCAATGCCGACCACACGGGGATGGTGCGCACGCTCGACCAGCTTCGTGGTGTCGATGTGGGGATGCTCGTCGGTCTCGTGGGGGTGGATGCCGACTGTTGCCCAGACGTCGGGTTCACGCTCTGCAGTGGCGATCACCTCGTCCCATTCGCGCTCGCGCGTGGCGATGTTGAGCATCGCGGTGACACCGCGCGCCCGTGCGCGGGCCAGTACGCCGGCCTGATCCTCGACCAGCCCCTTGTAGTTCAGGTGGCAGTGGCTGTCGGCCAGCATCAGGCAGCCTCCTCCGCCGGCATCTCCAGTCGCGGAAAGGCCGGGGCCGGCGTTCCGAGCTTGAAGCCGGCTGCGACCTGTCGCGCGTACCAGCCATCGTCGTCGACCGCGGCGTGATCCCGCGCCTCGGCACCGAGCAGGTCGAGGATGCGCCCCGCCCCCTCCGGCACCACCGGCAGGATCGCGATCGCGAGCATCCGGATCGAGCGCACGAGCGTGCCGAGCACCGCATGCATCCGCTCAGGATCGGCCTTGCGCAGCGCCCAGGGCGCCTGCGCGTCGATATACTGGTTGCAGGCATAGACGCCCCGCAGCCACGCCTCGATCCCCTGGCTGAGCATCAGGTCGCCGAACGCCGCCTTCAGCCCGGCACATGCGACGACCACCTCCTCGATCAGCACCGCGTCGGCATCGTCGCGGCGGCCTGCATCGGGCAGCGCGCCCTCCAGATTCTTGGCGATGAACGACAAGGTGCGCTGCGCCAGATTGCCAAAGGCGTTGGCGAGTTCGGCATTGACCCGCGTCACGATCGCCTCTGCCGAATAGCTACCGTCATGTCCGAAGCTGACCTCCCGCAGCAGGAAATAGCGGAGGCCATCGACCCCGAACGCGCGCGCCAGATCGCCCGGATCGACGACGTTGCCCAGGCTCTTCGACATCTTCTCGCCGCGATGCAGCAGGAAACCATGGCCGAACACGGTCTTCGGCAACGCGATCCCGGCCGACATCAGAAAGGCCGGCCAATAGACCGCGTGGAAGCGGACGATATCCTTGCCGATGAGGTGCAGGTCGGCCGGCCAGTGCGGCGTCGTTCCGTTCGGATAACCAGCGCCGGTCAGATAGTTGGTCAGCGCGTCGACCCAGACGTACATCACATGTCCCGGGCTGCCCGGCACCGGCACGCCCCAGTCGAAGCTGGTCCGCGACACCGACAGGTCGGACAGCCCGCCCTCGACGAAGCGCAGGATCTCGTTACGCCGGGCATCGGGCCGGATGAAGTCGGGCTCGGCCGCGTACAGATCGAGCAGCGGCTGCTGGTACTTGGACAGGCGGAAGAACCACGTCTCCTCCGCGGTCCAGGTGACTGGCGTGCCCTGTGGCGACAGTTTGGCGCCCCCTTCCCCCTCGGTCAGCTCCTTCTCGTCGTAGAAAGCCTCGTCGCGCACCGAGTACCAACCCTCGTACCGGTCGAGGTACAGGTCGCCAGCGTCGGCCATGGCCTGCCAGATCGCCTGGCTGGCGCGGTGGTGATCGGCGTCGGTGGTCCGGATGAAGCGATCGTAACTGATCGCAAGATCGTCGCACATCGCCTGAAAATACGACGACATTTCGTCGGCAAGCGCGCGCACCTCGACCCCGCGGTCGCGCGCGGTCTGGACCATCTTCAGCCCATGCTCGTCGGTGCCGGTCTGGAAGCGTACGTCGCGTCCCGCCTGCCGTTGAAAGCGCGCGATCGCATCGGCGGCGATCGCCTCATAAGCATGGCCGATATGCGGGCGGCCGTTCGGATAGCTGATCGCGGTCGTGATGTAATAGGGATCGGACATACTGCCGCTCTAGGCAGTGATGCGCCTCAGGACAATCACCCCAGCCGCGCCAGCAGCCCCGCCATTTCCCACACCGTCCCGCCCGCGTCGAGCGACAGCCCGCGCGCCGCGCCGGCAAGGTCGCGCGCCGCGGTATGGGCGTCCAGCGCTGTTTTCAGGGGTGCACCGGTGCGAGTGCGGGCGACACGGGCGATATGGGCGGGCACGCGATCGAGGAACGCTTCGTAGCGGGGCTGCGCCGCCTTTCCCGCCAGTTGCCTGGCAAGGGCGGCCCGGCGGACATTGTCGGGGTCGCCATCGTTGGCGATGGCGGCGATCGCCGCGTCGACCGATGCCAGGTCGAGGCCCGCGAAGCGCAACCCCCGCCCCGGTGCACCTTCCGCAGCGGTCACCAGTGCGGCGATCTCAGCGGCATCCGCATCGGGCAGCGCGTCACGGATGATCGTGCCGACTTCGACATCGGTGAGCCGCTCGAACCGCAGCAACCGGCAGCGCGAGCGGATCGTCGGCAACAGGCGACCGGGCATGTGGCTGACGAGCAGGAAGATCGTGCCTTGCGGCGGCTCCTCGAGATTTTTGAGCAGCGCGTTGGCGGCGTTGCGCTCCAGATCGTCGATCGCGTCGATCACCACCACCCGCCGCCGGCTCATCGACGGGGCGGTTGCAAACAGCGGCTGAAGGGCGCGCACCTGCGCGATACTGATCGACCGGGCGAGCTCGCCGTCCGGTTTGTCGGCATCCTTGGGCAAGCGCGCAAGCAGGCGGAAGTCGGGGTGCGACCCCGCCGCCACCAACGCCGCGGTGCGGCTGTCGGCAGGCACGGCCAAGCCCGGCGGCAGTGCTTCCCCTGCCCCTTCGGCCAGCATCCGCAATGCCGCGGCACGGGCGAAGCCAGCCTTGCCGATCCCCTCCGCACCCGTCAGCAGCCAGGCATGGTGCAGCGCTCCGCTGTCCAGCGCCGCCACGAACGCGGCTTTTGCCGCGTCATTACCCAGCGGGCGGTAACCGGGCCCGGAGGTCACCGCCCGGTCAGCCGAAGAAGGAGGTCAATCCGTTCCAGGCGCGGCGGAAGAAGCCCGCCTCGCCCACATCGGTGCCTGCGACCAGCGGCAGGCGCTGCTCGGGAACGTCGGGCGAGCTGATGACCAGGTCGGCGATGTGCTGCCCGGCCTTGATCGGAGCCTTGATCGGACCCTGATAGACCACCTTGGCGCTCAGTTCCGGCGCCAGGCCGGCGGGCAGCGTGACCTTTAGATCCTGCCCGGCGACCAGCGGCACGGTGGAGGCGGTGCCCATCTGTACGGCGGCCGTCTCGACCTGCTTGCCCTTGGCGGCGATCGGCTTGGCCTGCCAGGCGCGGAAACCCCAGTCCATGAAGCGCACCGACTCCTCGATGCGCTGGTTGAAGCTGTTCAGCCCGGCCATCACCATCACCAGCCGGCGGCCATTCTGCTCCGCCGAGCCGGTGAAGCCATAGCCGGCTTCCTCGGTATGCCCGGTCTTCAACCCGTCGGCCCCGGCGACGCGGCCGAGCAGCGGATCGCGATTGGCCTGGGTGATCTCCGACCCGCCCATCGTCTTGCCCCAGGTGAAGTCCCGGCGCGAGTAGAACTGCTTGTAGAGCTGCGGGTAGTTCTGGATCGTCGCTTCGGCGAGCGTCGCCAGGTCACGCGCGGTGACATAGGTCACGCCCTCGTCCGGCCAGCCGTTCGAGGTGCCGAAATGGCTGTTCTTCAGACCGATCTGCTGCGCGACCCGGTTCATCCGCTCGACAAACGCCTGTTCGGAACCGGAGATATGCTCGGCCAGCACGACGCAGGCATCGTTGCCCGATAGCGTGACGATGCCATAGAGCAGGTTGGCGACGCTGACCTGCTCCCCCGCCGACAGGAACATGGTCGACCCCGCCGCGGGTCCGTGCCAGCGCTTCCACGTCTCCGGCCGTACCGTCGCCATGTCGTTAAGCTTCAGCTCGCCGCGCCTGACCAGATCGAACGCGACATAGACCGTCATCATCTTGGCCATCGACGCCGGCGGCATCCGCCGGTCGGCATCGCGCTGGAACAGGATCGCACCGGTCGACAGGTCCTGCAGGAAGGCGACGGGCGCCGGCGTCTGGAACTGCGGCGCGGCGGCAGTGGACGGGCACGCCAGCAGCGCGGCCATGACGGGGGCGAGGATCAGCTTCTTCATGGAAAAGTCCGTTGTCGGCGGGTGTTCAGGAACGGCACAGCCATAGCGAGCGCGTCGGCGCCCGTCACGCGCTCATCCGGCGACCGCGTCGGCGAGCAGCCCGACCGACAGCGCGTAGAAGTTCGAGCAGTTGTAATCGAGGATCACCCGGTAGTTGCCGGTCAGCAGATAGGCTGTGGCGCCCGGCCCGTCCGGCTCGATCAGCGTCGCCTGCACGTCATCGGCGGGCAGCGCCCGGCCGAGCGGTGCGATGCCCAGTGCCCGCCACTCCGCAACCGAGCGCCAGCCACTGTGCCGTTCGAACACGCGTGGGCAGCGCGGGCTGACCAGCCGGTTGCGGATCGCCGAACGGTCGAACCCCGCCGGCACGCCGACCGCGACGCCCCACGGTTGGCCCGGCCGCCAGCCGGCATCGACGAAATAGGCGGCGATCGAGGCGAGCGTGTCGGCGTCGCTGGTCCAGATGTCGGCGCGCCCATCGCCATCGCCGTCGCGTGACAGGCGGAGATAGATGGACGGCAGGAACTGCGGATTGCCCGTCGCCCCGGCCCAGCTGCCCTTCAGCTGCGACCGCGGCACGCCGCGATCGATCATCTTCAGCGCCGCGATCAGCTCGCCTTCGAACAGGCTGCGTCGGCGACCGTCGAACGCAAGGCTGGCAAGCGAGCGGATCAGGTCGAAATTGCCGGTGTAGCTGCCGTAATTGGTCTCGTGCCCCCAGATCGCGACCATGATCGATTCGGGGACTCCCGTGTCCCGCTCGATACTGGCGAGCCGCGCACGCTGGGCCTGATAGACCGTCCGTCCGCGTCCGATCCGCGCGGCATCGACATGGTCGGCCTGATAGGGCGCGAAGGGCGAGAAGCTGGTGCTCTGCGGATTGCCCGGCTGGCGGCGATCGAGGTCGATCACCCGCTGGTTGAGCGTCAGCCCCGCGAACTCGCGCGCGATCGTGGCAGGCGAAACACCCTGCGCGATAGCGCGCTGCTGCACCTGGTCGAGATATTGGCGGAACGGATCGGCGACCGGCGTGACCTCTGCGGGTGGCGGGGCAAGATCCTGCGCGCTCGCGGGCATCGACGATGCGGCGAGCAGCGCAAGCGGAAGGAACGCGGTAGAACCAAGGGGTTTGGGCATGCCCCGCTTGTCGGGCGTACGGCGCGGCGCGGCAAGTCGGATCGTCGCCGGGCTTGCACGACCGGGCGCGCACGCTAGGGAGGGCGACGCTGCGGAGAGATGGCCGAGTGGTTTAAGGCAGCGGTCTTGAAAACCGCCGTGGGTTCACGCCCACCGTGGGTTCGAATCCCACTCTCTCCGCCACCCTTGGGTCAGTCGTCGTCGCCAGCGAGGCGGTCGACCAGGGTCTGGAGGATGGGACGGCGGAACTGGCAGCCGGCGAGGAAGTCGTTGGACCACATGATTTCGGCCTCGACCTTGCCCAGCTCGGGCAGGATCAGGCAGATCATGCTGCCGCGGCTGAGCGCCGAATAGGTCTGGAGCCGGGCGCCGGTCGTCGACAGGTCGATGACCCGGCAGACCGCGCGGCCGAGCCGCCCACGATCGAGACTCGCGTCGATCGTCAGTGCCGCGCGGGGTGAAGCGCGGCGTCCTTTAGGATGAAACGGCTCAAATTCCGCGACAAACATGGCGACGTGCTACGCCGCCATGCCTAACGTCAGGTTACTTGCGGAGCGTCAGCCCACCACCGAAGCGCTTGTTAAAGCGGGCAACCTGGCCGCCCGCATCGAGCATCGTGCCACGGCCGCCGGTCCAGGCCGGATGTGCCAGCGGGTCGATGTCGAGCTGCATCGTGTCGCCTTCCTTGCCCCAGGTGGAGCGGGTCTCGAACACGGTGCCGTCGGTCATCTGGACCTTGATCGTGTGATAGTCGGGGTGGGTGTTCTGCTTCATGGTGTTGGCCTTCCGAAGTGGCTGGTTCCGACCAGCCGGGAAACGAGGGGCGGCCCCTATCCAAGGCCGCCCCGAAAGTCAAAGTGTCCGGCGGAAAGTCACACGCTCTGCGACTTTGGCGGATCGGCGATCATGGCGGTGAAGTTAGCCTCCGCAACGACTTGTCCGTCGATCTTGGCAACGCCTGCGAACTTGCAGACCGAAGCGCGCTTCTGGACGAAGCTCGCCTCCAGCCGGAGCAGCACGCCGGGTTCGACCGGCTTGCGAAACTTCGCGCCATCGATCGCCATGAAATAGACGAGCTTGCCCGAGCCGGCGAGGCCAAGGCTTTGCACCGCCAGGATGCCCGCCGCCTGGGCGAGCGCCTCGACGATCAGCACCCCAGGCATGATGGGGCGACCGGGGAAATGACCCTGGAAGAAGCCCTCGTTGATCGTCACCGCCTTGATCGCGGCGATGCGGGTGTCGAGCACCAGCTCCTCCACCCGGTCGACCAGCAGCATGGGATAACGGTGCGGCAGAGCCGCCATGACCCGCCCGATGTCGAGCGGACCATGGTTCACCTCCGTACCGTCGGCGACGGTGTCGGTCACCGGCCGCTGGGCTTCGTCGGACGCGCAGGCGTGGTGGTCGCGGCCGGCGCGGTGGCGGCCGGTGCGGCACCCTGCTGCTGCTGACCCGGCTGCCAGTTGGCGGGCGGGGTGATGCCGACCGTCGGGACCAGGCGGTCGAGCTCGGTCGTGATCGCCGGCGTGATGTCGGCGGTCGGCTGGGTGAACAGCGCCGCGTCCGGGCGGATCAGCAGGCTGACGTTGCGGGCACGCACGACGGTCTGCACCGCCTCGTTCAGGCGCGCCGAGATCTGCTCGATCGCATAGGCCTGCGCACGCTGCGCCGGAAGGGTCAGCTGGCCCAGCTCCTGCTCGGCGGCCTGCTGGCGGGTCTGGATGGTCTGGGCCTGGCTCTGCAGCGACGCCTGATTGGGGTTCGGGGCGCGGGCTGCCGTCTGATACGCGGTGACGAGCGGCTGCAATTCCTTGCTGATCGCCTCGCGACGGGCGTTCGCCTGGTCGATCTGGGTCTTGTAGGTGGTTTCGATCTGCGTGCGGGCGGCGGCCCAGGCGCGCGAGTTGGCGACGGCGCCTTCCGGATTGGCGACGGCGACGCCGTTCACCTGCGCCGAAGCGGTCGAGACGGCCAGCGGCAGCGCGGCCGCGGCGAGGAGGAGTGCGGTCATACGAGTCATCAGAACTGCGTCCCTACGTTGAAGGTGATAAGCTTGTCGTCGTCGCCCTTCTGCTTGATGAGCGCCTTGGCGAGATCGATGCGCAAGGGGCCGAAGGGCGAATTCCAGTTGACGCCGATACCGATCGACAGACGCGGCCGCGGCGAATTGCCGAGGAAGCGTTCCGTGAACGGTTGCGTGGTCTGTGCGATGTTGGTCGACGTGCCCGAGCAGGTCCCGCCGAGCGTCGACGAGTAGCCGACGGCACAGGTCGTGGTCAGTCCGGCATTGGTCGTATCGCCACTGCCGACCGTGTAGAGCGCCAGCGTCTGGTTGTTGACGTTGGTGGTCAGCGGGGCGGCGAGCAGCGTCGGCGAGCCATCCGCGTTGAACTTCGGGCTGCCGTCCGCATTCGTCGCCTGCGCGAACGTCGTCGTCGGCAGCGGGCGGGTCAGGCTGAACAGGCTGCCCGCCTGCACGTAGATCGACGGGCGCAATCCCATCTCACGCGCACCGGCGCCCAGCGGCAGTTCCAGCTCGACGCGGCCGAGATAATAGGCCTTGCCGCCCAGCGGGTCGTCGGCGATCTGGTTGCGATCGGTACTCATCGACTGCAGCCCGGTCGTGGTGTCGGTGATGAGCGGCACGCGCTGGATGCGTGGACCGACGCCGCGGATGTCGAAGCCGCGGAAGTTCGGCTCGCCCAGGTAGAAGCGGTCGATGATGCGGACCTTGTCGATCCCCTCGCCCCGGCTCTTCTCGAGCGACTTGATGTAACCGCCCTCGCCGAGGAAGGAGAGCACGAAGCCGCTGCCCAGCCCCTTGTACTTGGCGAATTCGGCGCGGGTGCGGATATACTTCACGTCACCGCCCAGGCCGGCGAAATCCTGGCTGAAGTTCAGGCGCATGCCCGCGGTGGGCCGCAAGTTGCTGTTCAGGCTGTTGTAGATCAGCGAGTAGCCGACCGACGATGTCCAGCGATTGCCCAGCGCCTCGCAGAGATAGCGGCCGACGGTCGCGTTGCTGCACTGTCCGTTGACCAGCAGGCTGTCCGCCAGCCCGACCTCGTCATAGGAGAGGCCGTAGCGCGCCGACAGCGACCAATATTCGGTCAGCGGCACGCCCGAGCGGACCTGGAAGCCGGTCGACACCTGGTTGTAGATGGTGTTGCGGTTGCCGTTCAGATCGAAGTTGAACTGGTTGAAGTCGCGACGGAAGATGTCGACGCCGACCGCGATGTTCTTGTCGAACAGGTATGGCTCGGTGAAGCCGGCCTCGACCGACTTCTGGTAGCTGGAATAGTTGACGCCGAAGCGCAGCTCCTGCCCCTTGCCGCGGAAGTTGCGCTGGGTGACGTTCGCCTGGATGATGAACCGCTCCAGGCTGGAGAAGCCGGCGGACAGCTGCAGCTCGCCGGTCGACTTCTCCTCGACAGGCGCTTCGAGCAGGATGCGGTCCGGGGTCGTCCCCTGCGTCCGCTTGATCTCGAACTTGTCCTGGAAATAGCCGAGCGAGTTGATGCGGTCCTGCGAGCGCTTGATCTGGAAATCGTTGAACGCGTCGCCCTCGCCCAGGCGCATCTCGCGGCGGATCACCTTGTCCTGGGTCTGGGTGTTGCCGTTGATGTCGATCCGCTCGACATAGGTGCGCTGCGCCTGCGCGATGTGGAAGTTGATCCCCATCGTCAGGGTGTCGCGGTCGCGCTGGAACTCGGGATCGACCTGGGTGAAGGCATAGCCGAACAGGCCCGCCGACTGGCTGAGGCTGTCGATCGAATCCTCGACCATCTTGGCGTTGTACCAGTCGCCCTTCTTCATCGGCAGCGACGCAGCCAGGCGGGTGTTGTCGAAGTCGCGGATCTCGCTGTCGACGGTAACGTCGCCGAACTTGTAGCGGGGCCCCTCCTCGACGACATAGGTGATGATGAAATCACGCTTGTCGGGCGTCAGCTCGGCCACCGCGCTGGTTACGCGGAAATCGGCATAGCCGTTGGTCAGGTAAAACTGGCGCAGCTTCTGCTGGTCGGCGGCGAGGCGATCCTGGTCGTAGCTGGTGCCCGACGACAGCAGGCGGAACCAGCGCGACTGCTTGGTGTACATCTGCCCGCGCAGCTCGTCGTCCGAGAACTTCTCGTTGCCCAGGATGTTGATCTGGCGGACCTTGGACTTCGATCCCTCGCTGATCTCGTAGACGATATCGACGCGGTTCTGGTCGAGGTTGACCATCTTGGGCTCGACCACCGCGGCGAAGCGGCCGCCGCGACGATACAGCTCGATGATCCGCGCCACATCGGCGCGCACCGCGGTGCGGGTGAAGATCTGCCGGGGGGCGAGCTTCAGCTCCTTCTGGATCTTGTCGCTCTTGATCGCCTTGTTACCCTCCAGGATCACCCGGTTGATGATCGGGTTCTCGCGGATGCGCAGCACGATGTTGCCGCTCTCCACGCCGGAGATCGAATAGTCGGCGAACAGCTCCGACGCCTGCAGGTCGACCAGCGCCTGGTCGAGCGTCGCGGTGGTGTAGGGGATACCCACCCGCAGCTTGGTGTAGGAGAGCACCGTCTCCGGCTCGATACGCTGCGAGCCCTCCACCTTCAGCGAGCGGATCGTGCCGGCTGTTACCGGCGCAGTCGGTGCCGCCGTCGTCGTCGCGGCTCCGGCGGCCGGCACCGCGGGGGGCGTGGTTGCCGGGGGCGAGGCCGCAGGTGCGCGCGCCGGGGCCGTGCCCGTCTGCGCCAGCGCAGGGACGCCTGCGAGCATCGTGCTCGCCAGCAGCGTCGCGCCGACCGCCGCGACCGAATGACCATTATTCTTCACTAGAAAACCACCCCAGGATAACGTGACACCGACCCCTGTCGATTTCGCCCTGCCCCAGCTTCTTCAGCCAATCAACCCGGCGAGATTGCGCCACAGGCCGAGCGAAGCCAGATCGTTGAACGTCACCAGGATCATCAAGGCCAAAATCGCCGCCAGACCACCGCGATACGCCCATTCCTGCACCTGTCCGTCGACCGGGCGCCGCCGCACCGCCTCGATCGCGTAGAAGAGCAGATGGCCGCCATCCAGCATCGGCACTGGCAGCAGGTTGATGAACCCCAGATTGATGGACACCAGCGCGACCAGCCCGATAAAGGCGGGCCAGCCCAGGGTCATCTGCTCGCCGGACACCTTGGCGATGCGCAGCGGGCCACCCAGTTCCTCGACAGAGCGGCGGCCGCTGATGATCTGGCCGATCGCGTCGAGCGAACCGCGGACGATCGCGACGACCTGGATGGCACCCTCTACGGGAGCGCGGAGAACCGAGACGGGGCGATACTCGACCGGCGGACTGCCAATACCGACGCGGCCGATGCGATACTCGTTGCCGAACCGATCGCGTTGTTTCAGCGTGCCGATCGCCACGGTGGTGCTGGCCGGCCGACCGGCACGCAGCAGGTCGACGCGCACCGCCTCACCCGGGCGCATCATCGCATATTGGGCGATATCGGCGAAGCTCTCGACCGAGCGGCCACCGAGCGCCACGATCCGGTCGCCGGCGCGCAGGCCAGCCGCGGCGGCGGGGCTGGCGGCGACCACCTCTCCCACCAGCGGCGGCGCGTAGCGGACGCCGTAGAAGTGCGCGAAGCCCGCAAGGATCAGGATGGCGACGAGGAAATTGACCAGCGGCCCGGCCGCAACCACGATCGCGCGCTGCCACACCGGCTTGGACTGGAAGGTCTTTGCCCGCTCGCTGGCGGGCAGCGCCAGCCAGTCGGCGCTGGGCTGGCCGGCGGGGTTCATGTCGCCGGCGAACTTCACATAGCCGCCGAGCGGCAGCCAGCCGAACTTCCACCGCGTACCACGCCGGTCGGTAAAGCCGGCGACCTCGCGACCGAAGCCGATCGAGAACACCTCTGCCTTGATCCCGAACCAGCGGCCGGCGAGGTAATGGCCCATCTCGTGCACGAAGACGAGCGGGCCGATCACCGCGACGAACGCGATCAGGGTCAGCAGGATACCGGGAGCCTCGATCAACGCACGCAATCCTCTACCCGCCCGGCCGCCAGCTCCCTCGCACGGGCGTCGACGGCGAGTACCGCGTCGAGCGTCTCCGGCGATGGCGGATCGTAGCGTTGCAGGATATCGTCGACGATTGCGGCAATTTCGAGGAAGCCGATCCGTCCGGCCAGAAAGGCGGCGACCGCGATCTCGTTGGCGGCGTTCAGGATCGCCGGTGCTGCACCACCCGCGTTCACCGCGCTCCGGGCGAGCGAGAGGGCCAGGAAGCGACCCGGATCGGGTGCCTCGAAGTCGAGCCGGCCGAGCTTCACCAGGTCGAGGGGCGCCATCGGCGTCGCCATCCGCTCTGGCCAGGCGAGTGCGTGGGCGATCGGCACGCGCATGTCGGACGGGCCGAGCTGCGCGAGCATCGATCCGTCGACATAGTCGACCAGGCTGTGGATCACCGACTGGCGGTGGACGACGATCTCGATCTGCTCAGGACAGATGGGGAACAGGCGGGCGGCCTCGATCAGCTCCAGCCCCTTGTTCATCATCGTCGCCGAATCGACCGAGATCTTGGCGCCCATCGACCAGTTCGGATGCGCGACCGCCTGTACCGGCGTCACCCGCGCCATATCGGCAAGCGACGTGTCGCGAAACGGCCCGCCGCTGGCGGTCAGGACAATGCGGCGGACCTGATGCGGCCGGTCGAAATCGAAACACTGGAAGATCGCATTGTGCTCGGAGTCGACCGGTAGCAGGCGCGCGCCATGCTCCGTGACCGCGCGCATCACGACGTCGCCGGCGGAGACGAGCGCCTCCTTGTTGGCGAGCGCCACCGTGCCGCCGTTCCGGATCGCCGCCATCGTGGGGGCGAGCCCGGCGCAGCCGACGATCGCGGCCATCGTCCAGTCGGCGCCCGACGCGCCCGCCTCGATCACCGCGGCGGCCCCGCCGGCGGCGCGGGTGGCGGTGCCCGCCAGCGCCTCGCGCAGTGCGGGCAGGCACGCCTCGTCCGCAACCACCGCCAATTCGGCATGGGTGCGGCGCGCGGCGGCAGCGAGCTTGGCTACGTCGCAATTGGCGGTCAGCGCGCGGACGCGGAACCGCTCCGGCTCACGCTCGATCAGGTCGAGCGTGGAGGTGCCGACCGAGCCGGTGGCACCCAGGACCGTCACCGTCCTCACGTCAGCAGGACGATCAGCGCGGCGATCGGCGCCACCGGGACGACGCCGTCGAGCCGGTCGAGCACGCCGCCATGACCGGGCAGGACATTGCCCGAATCCTTCACGCCCGCGCGCCGCTTGATCCAGCTTTCCAGCAGGTCGCCGCCCTGCGCCAGGATCGCCAGCAGCGGCGTGGCGAGGACGAGGCGGAACGGCAGCCCTTCACCCACATGCATGGCAAAGGCAAAGGCGGTCGCCAGCAGGATGCCGCCGATGAGCCCCGACCACGTCTTGGCCGGGCTGATCCGCGGCGCCAGCTTTGGCCCGCCAAGCGAGCGTCCGGCGAAGAAGGCGCCGATGTCGGTCGCCCAGACCAGCGCCAGCGCCCAGAGCGCGTGGACCAGCCCCGCCTCGTGCCGACGCAGCACGACCAGCGCGAGTACCGGCAGCCCGCAGTACAGGATGCCGAGCGCCAGCTGGCGGCGATTCGTGACGATCACGACGAAGAACGCCGCGCCGACCAGCAGCCCCAGCGTGAAGAAGTCGTGGACCTCCAGGATCAGCGAGGCAGGCGCCATCAGCGCGAGCGGCACCGACAGCGCGAACTGGCCGATCCGCTTCTCGCGCGGGGAAGCACCGGACAGGTTCGCCCACTCGGCCATCATGAACAGGGCGGCGACGACTGCGAGCAACCAGAACAGCACCCCGCCCGCGACAAGCGCGACGAGCGCGACCGCGATCATCGCAACGCTGGCGATCATCCGCAGCCGCAGGTTGGACGGGGTACGGAGCTTCAGGTCGGGTGTTGACAGGGGATCGGTCACAGGCCGCCGTAACGCCGCTGCCGGCGCCCGAACACCGCAACGGCGTCCGCCAGTGCTTCGGCATCGAAATCCGGCCACAGCGTGTCGACGAACAGCAGCTCGGCATAGGCAGCCTGCCACAGCAGGAAATTCGACAGGCGCTGCTCGCCCGAGGTGCGGATGACGAGATCGAGCGGCGGCAGGTCGGCAGTGTCCAGTTCCGCCTCGATCGCGGCCTCGTCGATCCGCTCGGCCGGCAGGCGCGCGGCGAGGCGGCGGGCGGCGGCGGCGAGCTCGGCCTGCGCGCCGTAGTTGAGCGCGATCACCAGCAGTGGGCCACTATTGGCTGCGGTCCGCGCGATCGCGTCGTCGATCAGCGCGACGAGATCCGGGCTGAACGCGCGATAGTCGCCGATGACGCGCAGGCGCACATTCTCGCGCGCGAGTTCGGCCAGGTCGGAGCGGATGAAGAAGCGCAGCAGCTTCATCAGCTCGCCGACCTCCTCCTCGGGTCGTCGCCAGTTCTCGGACGAGAAGGCGTAGAGGGTCAGCGCCTCGATCCCCATCGCCCGTGCGGCGCGGGTGACCCGGCGGACGGCGTCGACCCCGGCCTTGTGCCCGGCAGCGCGCGGCAGATGACGCCGCTTCGCCCAGCGCCCGTTGCCGTCCATGATGATGGCGACGTGGCGCGGGATGGTGGTGTCCGCCGCGGCGAGGACGGGCGCGGTGCTCACGCGACCCTGCTCCACCGGCGCTCCGCGGGAGTGACGGGGCACGCAGGCCGGCGGCCTGCGCCAAACAGCTGAAGCTGTTTGCCCGTCACTTGCCGAGGATTTCCTTTTCCTTGCCACTCGATGCGGCATCAATGTCGGCGATGGTCGCGTCGGTGATCTTCTGCAGCTCGGTTTCGTGCCGCTTGCGCTCGTCCTCGCCGAAGACGTTCTTCTTCTCGTCCGTCTTCAGGCTGTCCATGCCGTCGCGGCGAACGTTGCGGGCGGCGATGCGCGCCTTCTCGGCATATTGGCTGGCGAGCTTGGCGAGTTCCTTGCGGCGCTCCTCGGTCAGGTCGGGGATCGGCAGGCGCAGCGTCTGGCCGTCGTTGATCGGGTTCAGGCCGAGCCCGGCGGAGCGGATCGCCTTTTCCACGGGGCCGACGTTCGACTTGTCCCACACCTGCACCGACAGCATGCGCGGCTCGGGTACCGAGACGGTCGCGACCTGCGAGAGCGGCATGTGGCTGCCATAGACCTCGACCGTGACGGGATCGAGCAGGGTCGCCGAGGCGCGACCCGTGCGCAGGCCGCCCAGGTCGTGCTTCAGCGCGTCGACCGCGCCGGTCATGCGGCGCTGGATATCGGCCTTGTCATAGGCGGGCATCGATAGTCTCCTGGTTCTGCACGATCGTGGAAATGCCCTCGCCGCGGAGCACCGCGGCGAAGTTGCCGTGCTCGCGGATGTTGAAGACGACGATCGGGATGCTGTTGTCGCGGCAGAGCGCGATGGCGGAGGCGTCCATGACCTTCAGGTCGTCGGACAGGACGCGGGAATAGCTGACCGTTTCGTAACGGGTGGCGGTCGGCACCTTCTTGGGATCGGCATCATAGACGCCGTCGACGCTGGTGCCCTTGAACAGGGCGTCGCACTTCATCTCGGCCGCGCGCAGCGCTGCACCGGAATCGGTGGTGAAGAACGGGCTGCCGACGCCGGCGGCGAAGATCACCACGCGGCCTTTTTCCAGATGCCGCTCGGCGCGGCGACGGATGAAGGGTTCGCAGACGCTGGCCATCGGGATCGCCGACTGAACGCGCGTGTCGACGCCGATCTGCTCCAGCGCGTTCTGCACCGCGAGCGCGTTCATGACGGTCGCGAGCATGCCCATATAATCGGCGGTCGCCCGCTCGATGCCCTTTGCGGCGGCGGACAGGCCGCGAAAGATGTTGCCTCCGCCCACCACGACGCACAGCTCGTACCCGGCGGCACGGACATCGGCGATCTCGCCGGCGACACGGGCGGTGATGACGGGATCGATGGCGAGGCCACCCTCCCCCATCAGTACCTCTCCCGACAATTTCAGCAGGATTCGTTTGAAGCGGGGTTCGGTCATGCGTCTCGGTCAAATCGGGGGAGCGGCGCGGACCTTAGGCGGGGGGCGCAGGCGGGGCAACCCGAGCGCCGCGGCTGCACCGGAAATTCATCGCGGGCCGTCGCCAGCCCAGCTGAAACCGTCATGCCGGGACGAGCCCGGCATGACGTCAACTTCGAAGCGATCAAGGGGAGGAAGCATTGCCCCCTCCCCACGCCGGATCACTGACCCTGCGGCACACCCGACACCGCGGCGACCTCTGCGGCGAAGTCAGAGGCTTCCTTCTCGATACCCTCGCCCAGCTGGAAGCGGACATAGTCCTTCAGCACGATGGTCGTGCCGGCGTCCTTGCCCGCCTTGGCGACGACGTCGCTGATCTTGGTCTTGCCGTCCATGACGAACAGCTGGCTGACCAGTGCGTGCTCCTTGCGGTACTTGGCGATCGAGCCCTCGACCATCTTGGCGACGATGTCGGCGGGCTTGCCGCTCTCGCCGGCCTTCTCGGCGGCGATCGCGCGCTCGCGCTCGATCTCGGCCTCGTCCAGGTCGGCCTCGTTCAGCGCCTTGGGGAAGGCGGCGGCGATGTGCATCGCCAGATGCTTGCCGAGCGTCTGCAGCACCTCATTCGAAGCATCGGATTCGAGCGCGACGAGCACGCCGATCTTGCCCAGACCCGGCGCCTGCTGCGTGTGGACGTAGGGAACCACCGCGCCCTGCGACACTTCCAGGCGCTTGGCGCGGCGCAGCGACTGGTTCTCGCCGATCGTCGCGATGTTGTTGGTCAGCACCTCGGCGACTGACGTACCCGACGGCATGGTCTCAGCCTTCAGCGCCTCGACGTCGCCGCCGGTGGCGAGCGCGATTTGAGTCACTTCGCGGACGAACTGCTGGAACTGGTCGTTCTTGGCGACGAAGTCGGTCTCCGAATTGACCTCGACCGCCGCACCTTTGGTGCCGGACACGGCGATGCCGATCAGGCCCTCGGCCGCGGTGCGGCTCGACTTCTTCTGCGCGGCCGCAAGGCCCTTGGTGCGCAGCCAGTCCAGCGCGGCGTCCATGTCGCCGGCGGTCTCGTTCAGCGCCTTCTTGCAGTCCATCATGCCCGCGCCGCTCTTCTCGCGCAGGTCCTTGACCATCGCTGCCGTGATATCGGCCATGTCTGTAATCCTTCCAGTCAGAATGTGTTTGCGGGCGAGGCGAGGCGCCAACGCCCTGCCCCGCCCGCATGACGAACCGGTGACGGCTCAGGCGTCGATCTGGCGCTCGGTCTCGGCGCCCGCACCCTCGACGGTCGCTGCACCGGTATCCTCGGCGGCAACCTCGACCTGCTCCTCGGCGGGCGGCTCGGCCATGGCGCCGATGTCCACGCCGCGGCGCTGCTGCTGCTCGTGACCGCCACGGGTCGCGGCGATGGCGATCGCCTCGCAATAGAGGCGGATCGCGCGCGCCGCGTCGTCATTGGCGGGGACCGGGAAGGCAATGCCGTCCGGCGACACGTTCGAATCGAGGATCGCGACGACCGGGATGCCGAGGGTGTTGGCTTCCTTGATCGCCAGCTCTTCCTTGTTCGCGTCGATCACGAACATGACATCGGGCACACCGCCCATGTCGCGGATGCCGCCCAGCGACAGCTCCAGCTTGTCGCGCTCGCGGGTCAGCTGCAGCACTTCCTTCTTGGTCAGGCCGGCGGTGTTGCCCGACAGCTGCTCCTCAAGGCTCTTGAGGCGCTTGATCGAGTTGGAGATCGTCTTCCAGTTGGTGAGCATGCCGCCCAGCCAGCGATGGTTGACGAAGTGCTGGCCGGCACGACGGGCCGAATCGGCGATCGGCTCCTGCGCCTGGCGCTTGGTGCCGACGAACAGCACCTTGCCGCCGCTGGCGACGGTCGACGACACGAACTCCAGCGCGCGCGCGAACAGCGGCACGGTCTGCGACAGATCGAGGATGTGGACGCCGTTGCGGTCGCCGAAGATGTAGGGCTTCATCTTCGGGTTCCAGCGATGCGTCTGGTGGCCGAAGTGCGCGCCGGTTTCGATGAGCTGCTGCATGGTGACGACAGGTGCCGCCATAGGTAATTCCTTCCGGTTATGCCTCTGGGGAGCGGATGACGCGGCGGCTGTAAGCCTGCGCACCGGTGTATGATGCTTCCCATGCGGAGTTGAGGCGCGCCCCTTAGCCCAGCCTCGCCGACTGCGCAACCGCTTGACATGCGGAACGCAAGTGGAACATACAGTGTTCAACAGAGGCACATCGGGTCAAACACCGCAATTCCGGTGCTAAATACCGCAGATATCGGCGTTTTTAGCCGATTTTGCGGAACCTGAGCGTGCGTCTGCCGGTTTTCGAACGTCGATTAAGTGACGTTCGCGTCAGGGAGGCGAACATGTCGGTCATCAGTGTTCTGGTTTTTGCAGGCGCGGTAGCGCTGGCGGTGTCGGTGATCCTGGCATCGATCGTGCCGCAGTGGCGTCGTATCCTGCGGCTGGCATCGGGTCGGACCGAAGCCTCGTTCTCGTTCGCGCCGCTGCGTCAGTTGGCCCAGGCAGAGCGGCGTATCGCGGTCAGGCGCTGGGCGGCGATGCCGGTGCCCGCGTCGATCCATCGGCTGCGCGAAGCCGCCTGACCCGGCCATAACTGGCGATGCTGAACGGCAGCGTCGCCAGATACAGGACCGAGATCGCGCTGAGCGTATGCCAGGGCGCCGTGGTCAGTGCCGCACCGAGCAGCACCACCCCTGCCAAAGCCTCGAACCGGATGCTCCGGCGAAGGCGTAGCGACGACCAGGAGAAGGTCGCGATGCTCGACACCATCAGCAACGCGACGAACGCGACCCAGGGTGCGACCAGATAGGGCGAGGCGAAGATCGGCTCGTCTGTCCAAAGCCAGAAGAAGAGGGGCAGCAGCGCCAGCCCCGCCCCGGCCGGTGCCGGAACCCCGGTCAGGAAGCCGGCCGATTTATGCGGCTGGTCATGCTCGTCGATCTTGGCGTTGAAGCGGGCGAGGCGTAGCGCGCAGAACACGGCAAGCAGCAGCGCGCACATCCAGCCGATCCGCGGCAGTGCGGCCAGCGACCAGAGATACATGATGAGCGCGGGTGCGACCCCGAACGAGATGGCGTCCGACAAGGAGTCGAGCTCGGCACCGAATCGGCTCTCGCCCCGCAGCAGTCGGGCGATGCGCCCGTCGATCCCGTCCAGCACGCCGGCGATCATTATCATCGTCACCGCCTGCTCCCACTGGCCTGCGATGGCGAAGCGCACACCAGACAGGCCGGAGCAGAGCGCCAGCGCCGTGACGGCGTTGGGCGCGATCGCGCGCAGCGGCAACCCGCGCGGCGGCCGCGAGAAGCGCCCGCGCGAGCGGAACGCGGCGGTGCGCGGTCCGACAGATCGCGGCGGCCTCGCCTCGTTTCCACCTTCGGCCGAGTTTGGGTCGGCGTCGATCATTGCGAGATGCCGGTGACGGCGACACCGTCGATGCGGCCGATCACGGTTTCGCCGGCGATGGTGCGCTGGCCCAGCGTCACCTGCGGTGCGCAGTCGTCGGGCAGATAGACGTCGACGCGGCTGCCGAAGCGGATCAGGCCAACGCGCTGGCCGGTCGCGACCATGTCGCCGGGCTTGACGAAGGGTACGATGCGGCGGGCGACCAGGCCGGCGATCTGGGTGAAGCCGATCCGCCGGACGCTGCCGTCGGCGAGCGGGCGACCCTCGACCACAATATGCTGCCGCTCATTCTCGTCGGATGCCTTGTCGAGATCGGCATTCAGGAACTTGCCGGAGATGTAGACGACCTGGCGGATGGTGCCGGCGATCGGCGTACGGTTGATATGGACGTCGAACACCGACATGAACATCGACACGCGGACCAGCGGTGCCTCTCCCAGATCGCCGATCAGCTCCCGCGGAACGGGAACGCGCTGGATCATCGTCACCAGCCCGTCCGCAGGCGCGACGATCAGGCCATCGCCCTGCGGCGTGGTGCGGACGGGATCGCGGAAAAACGCCAGCACCCAGATCGTGACCCCGATCATCGGCCAGAACAGGACGTTCGACACGATGGTCAGGAGCAGGGTGATGCCAAGCGAGATCGCGGCGTATTTGCGACCTTCGGGATGGACGGTGGGGAAGCGCCACTTCACCGTCGAGGTCGCCACCGGCGGCTTTTCTAATGATGTCATGCGGCCGGGGTGTACCCTCCCCGGCCGTCAGTGACAATCGCGCGGCGATCCGAGCGTCGGTCGGGCCGCGCAGATAGATCAGGCAAAGGTCATCGCCACGACCTGCCGCCGGCGCCGCAGCACCATACCGGTCAGGCCGAAGCCAAGCAGCATCAGCGACCAGCTCGCCGGCTCGGGCACCACCGCCACGCCGATCTGCGCCCCGATCCCTTGTGCGATGGCCAGATGCACACCGGTGGTCGGATGGATCGCATCGAAATAGACATTGTCGCCGCAGCCCGATGCCGGATTGGGCAGGATCAGGCACGGCGTGGTCGTGTCGAGCGGCACCGGCAGACCATAGGCGGCAGGATTGGCGTAGATCGTCTTCTGAAAGTTGAAGAGGTCGAAGAACGCCGCATTGGCGCCGGGCCGCGTGTTGAACCCGGCAACGACCTGCGCAAACGCCGCGTTCAATCCCGAGGACAATTGCGTTCCCGCATTCGCAAGGGCGGTGGATCCCAGACTGGTCACCGCCGGGATCTGGCCGATGTCCGGCAGCCCGGTGACGACGAAGTTGCGCGCGCCGCGGTCGTAGAGGTCGCCGAGGCCGGCGGTGAGCGCGGCAATCGCGGGCGTCAGGTTTGGCGCGTTGCTTGATCCATTGCCGAGTGCCGCCAACTGGCCACGTACGTCGTTGCCGCCGAGGGTGACGAGCACCAGCGCATCGCTGTCGAAGCTGGCGCCGCTCTCGTCGAAGAACCCGATCTGCTCGATGAAGCTCGGGCTCGCATCGCCCGTCACCTCCGCCGCCTGTGCGCCGCCGACGGAGAAATTGATCCCGCCCCGCGCCGAGGCGGTCGCCGGACTGCCGCTGATCCCGAGCGACAGATAGTCGGCGAAGTTATATCCGTTGGAGAAGCGCCCATCGAAATAGCCCAGGGCGGCCGGCGCGGGATCTGCTCCGCCGCTCTGTGCCCGGAATACCTGCGCATTCCCGGAATCAACCAGGCTGTCGCCGAACACGAACAGCCGGTCATAGGATTGCTGTTGTGCCGCCGCCGGAAGCGCGACCATCGCCGCCAGAAGGGCCATTGTGCCGAAGGCCGCATGCCGTCCGTATCGCATCGCTCTCTCCCTGCTCACCCGCACGTTTAGTCGTGCATCATGGTTACCAGCGCAGAACGACCTGCTCACGCCAGCGTTCCCAAGGGCATGCCCCGTTGCCAGCCGGAGGCTCGCCGCCTAGACGCGGGCCCATCCCCTTTCCTTTTGCCGAGGACCGAGAACGCATGGCCAAGATTCAGGTGAAGACGCCCGTCGTGGAGATCGACGGCGACGAGATGACCCGGATCATCTGGGAATGGATCCGCGAGCGCCTGATAAAGCCCTATCTCGACATCCAGCTCGACTATTACGACCTGGGCGTCGAGCATCGCGACGCGACCGACGATCAGGTGACAATCGATTCCGCCCGCGCCACCCAGAAATACGGCGTCGCGGTGAAGTGCGCGACGATCACCCCCGACGAGGCGCGCGTCGAGGAGTTCGGCCTGAAGAAGATGTGGAAGTCGCCCAACGGCACGATCCGCAACATCCTGGGCGGCGTGATCTTCCGCGAGCCGATCGTCATCAAGAACGTTCCCCGCCTGATTCCCGGCTGGACGCACCCGATCGTCGTCGGCCGCCACGCGTTCGGCGACCAGTACAAGGCCACCGACTTCGTCGTGCCCGGCAAGGGCAAGCTGACGATGAAGTGGCAGGGCGAGGACGGCCAGACGATCGAGCACGAGGTGTTCGACTTCCCGGCCGGCGGCGTCGCGATGGGCATGTACAATCTGGACGAGTCGATCCGCGACTTCGCCCGCGCCAGCATGAATTATTCGCTGGGTCGCGGCTGGCCGCTGTACCTGTCGACCAAGAACACGATCCTGAAGGCCTATGACGGCCGCTTCAAGGACCTGTTCGCCGAGATCTTCGAGGCCGAGTTCAAGGATCAGTTCGCCGCCGCGGGCATCGTCTACGAGCATCGCCTGATCGACGACATGGTCGCCAGCGCGCTGAAGTGGAACGGCGAGTTCGTCTGGGCCTGCAAGAATTACGATGGCGACGTGCAGTCGGATCAGGTCGCGCAGGGCTTCGGGTCGCTCGGACTGATGACCTCGGTGCTGATGACCCCGGACGGCAAGACGATCGAGGCGGAGGCGGCGCATGGCACCGTCACCCGCCACTATCGCCAGCATCAGCAGGGCAAGGCGACCTCGACCAACCCGATCGCGTCGATCTTCGCCTGGACCGGTGGCCTGAAGTATCGCGGCAAGTTCGACGACACGCCCGACGTCACCCGCTTCGCCGAGACGCTCGAGCGGGTGTGCATCGAGACGGTCGAGAACGGCCACATGACCAAGGATCTCGCCATCCTGATCGGCCCGGACCAGCCGTGGATGACGACCGAGCAGTTTTTCGAGCAGGTCCGCGTCAACCTCGAGAACGCGATGGCCAACTGGGCGTAGCGCCCGCTTTCATCGGTGCGCAGGAAGGGGCACGGTGGTCGATCGCGACCGCCGTGCCTTTTTCTTTGTCTGCGCCGCGGCCTTTTCGCACTGACGCCGCCGACTCGCCCGGCTAGAACGATGCCATGGCGATCGGACTGGACAATGCGGCATTCAGCGACGCGCTGGTGATCCTGGGGGCGGCCGGGTTGGTGATCCCGGCCTTCGCGCGGTTTCGGATCAGTCCGGTAATCGGGTTCATCCTGGTCGGCGTGCTGGTCGGGCCGGCGGGGCTGGGTTCGCTGATCGACCGGTTTCCATGGCTCTACTACGTCACGATCGGCGACCGGGAGTCGATCGCGCCCTTTGCCGAGTTCGGTATCGTCCTGCTGCTGTTCTCGATCGGGCTCGAGCTGTCGTTCAAGCGGCTGTGGGCGATGCGACGGCTGGTCTTCGGGGTGGGCTTTGCCGAGCTGGCCGGGTCGGCAGTGCTGATCGGCCTGGCGCTGCACATGATGGGTCAGGGCACCGGCGGCGCGGCGGGACTGGGGCTGGCGCTGGCGCTGTCGTCGACCGCGCTGGTGCTGCCGCTGGTCGGGACGACGAGCGCCGTCGGGCGGTCCGCGTTCGGCATGCTGCTGTTCGAGGATCTGGCGCTGGTGCCGATCATCTTCGTGCTGGGTGCGATGGCCCCTGCGGCGAGCGGTGGCGGGTGGGAGAGTATCGGCGGCGTGGCGCTGAGCGGGGCGCTGACCGTCGTCGCCATGTATGTCGGCGGACGGATCGTGCTGCCGCGGCTGTTCGCGCAGGCGGCACGAACCAAGAGCCCGGAGCTGTTCCTGGCGGCGTCGCTGCTCGTCGTCATCACCGCATCGGTCGCGACCACGGCTGCCGGCCTGTCGCCGATCGTCGGTGCGTTGCTGGCAGGGCTGCTGATTGCCGAAACCGAGTATCACAGCGAGGTCGAGGTCATCACCGCGCCGTTCAAGGGGCTGGCGCTCGGCGTCTTCCTCATCACCGTCGGCATGGACCTGGACCTGCGTTCCATCGCGGCGAACTGGTCGTCGCTGCTGCTCGCAGTGGTCGGCGTGGTGGCGGTGAAGGCGATCGTCACCTTCCTGCTGCTGCGCGTCGGGCAGGCGCGGCTGGGAACGGCGGCGGAAACCGGGCTGCTGATGGGCAGCCCGTCCGAAACCACGCTAATCGTGCTGGCGACCGCTGCACAGGCGCAGTTGATCCTGCCCTCCACCGCCGCCTTCTGGCAGACGGTGACCTCGATCGGGCTGACGATCACCCCACTGCTGGCCAAGGCGGGACGGCTGGCGGCGCGGCGTATCGAGGCGCGCGCGATCGAGCCGATCGTCGTCACCGATCCGGATGGGCCGGGCACGATCCTGATCGGCTTCGGCCGGGTGGGGCAGATGGTCGCCGATATGCTGACCACGCACGGGCAGAGATATCTGGCCGTGGAAGCGGATATCGACAGCGTGTCGCAGGCACGCGCGGCCGGCTATCCGGTGCTGTTCGGCGACATCTCGCGCAACGAACTGGTCGACCGGCTGAACCTGTCAGAGGCGCGCGCGCTGATCCTGACGATGGACGATCCGGTCCTGACCGTCAGGCTGGCGCGGCGGATGCGGGCCCTTTCACCGACGCTGCCGATCATCGCCCGTGCCCGCGACGCGGCTCATGCCGCGGAACTCTACCGCGCAGGGGTGACCGATGCCGTTCCCGAGACGCTGGAAAGCTCGCTGCAATTGTCGGAGGCGGTGCTGGTCGATCTGGGCGTGGCGATGGGACCGGTGATCGCCTCGATCCACGAGAAGCGCGACGAGCTGCGCCAGTTGATCCGGCGCGAGGCGTCGCTGGACCGCGAGCCCCGCCTACGCCGGGTGCGCAAGAGCCAGATCGCGGACGCCTAGGAGTCTTTGTCGTCGAACCAGCCGAACGGCAGCAGCCGGTCGGCCAGCGCCTTGGCTCCCTTGCGGTCGCCGCGGCGGAGGGGGGCGAGGACGGCGACGGCGGACTTCTGGATGATGCGGTCGAGCGGGGTCGGTGCTGGCGCCTTGGCCGCGGTATCGAGCAGTTGCAGCCCACGGGCGTCGCCCGGATCGTAGTTGATCCGCAACAGCCCCGCGAGCCCGGCGAAGAAGGCACGGTCGCCGCCCAGCGCGACGCTGCGGTCGAGCGCGGCGAGGCCGGTATTCTCGCGCGCACCGGCTACCGCGCGGGCGACGAAGCGGCCGACATGGGCGATGATGCCGAGGTGCCAGGCGCCTAGCCCCGCCTGCGCCTCTGCATTACGGGGGAAACGGCCGACCACCTGTTCGAACTGGCGGCGGGCCGCCATCGCCTCCGACCGATCGCCGGTCAGCTTGGCGCGGTAACCCAGCGCGATGGCGGCGAGAACGGCGGAATCCTGATCGTCGGGATCGCGCTTTGCCGAGGCAAGTGCGGCCGCGCGTGCCTTGTCGATCCGGGCGAGCGCGACGCTGCCGCTGCGGTCCTGAAACGCCGCCTGGGTCAGCAGGTCGCGCACGCTCTGCGCGGGCGCGGCCTGAGGAAGAACGAGAGCGAGAAGCGGCACCAGCACACAGGTCGAAACAAACCGCATCCGTCATCCTCTATCGTCACACCGCCACGATGCCGCATCGCCCGACGTGCGTCATGACCCAAACGGATCAGACGGGCTGCGGCTCCGTTGCCAGTGCGGCTCGGATCGCGTCGATCGCCTCGGCCGCCTTGCCGCCGTCGGGACCGCCGCCCTGCGCCATGTCGGGGCGACCGCCGCCGCCCTGTCCGCCCAGCACCGCGACGGCGGTGCGGAGCAGGTCGACGGCGTTGCGGCTGGCGACCAGATCGGCGGTGACGCCGACCGCGATCGAGGCGCGACCCTCGTTGACCGCGACGATCGTCGCCACGCCCGACCCGATGCGCTGCTTGGCCTCGTCCACCGCACCGCGCAGCCCCTTGGCATCGAAGCCGTCGAGCACCTGGCCGACGAACGCGACGCCGCCGACCTGCTCGGGGCCGGCCGGTGCCCCACCCTGTCCGCCGCCGAGCGCCAGCGCCTTCTTTGCCTCGGCCAGTTCGCGTTCCAGCCGGCGCCGCTCGTCGAGCAGCGCGGCGATGCGGCCGGGCACTTCGTCCGGAGTCGAACGCAGCGCCGCCGCCGCTTCGCGCAGGGTGTCGTCGCGGTGCGACAGCCAGGCGCGCGCCGCCTCGCCGGTCAGCGCTTCGACGCGCCGCACGCCGGAAGACACCGCCCCCTCGCCCACGACCTTGAACAGGCCGATCTCTCCCAGTGCGCCGACATGGGTGCCGCCGCACAATTCCAGCGAGTAGGTGCCATCCGCGTCTTCGCCCATCGAGACCACGCGAACCTCGTCGCCATATTTCTCGCCGAACAGCGCCATCGCGCCCTCGGCGATCGCCTCGTCCGGGGTCATCAGCCGGGTGACGACCGGGCCATTGCCGCGCACCTGCGCGTTCACCTGCGCCTCGACCTCGGCGATGTCGGCCGGCGAGACGGCTACCGGCTGCGAGAAGTCGAAGCGCAGCCGGTCGGGGGCGACCAGCGAGCCCTTCTGCGCGACATGGCTGCCCAGCCGCTGGCGCAGCGCCTCGTGCAGCAGGTGCGTCGCCGAGTGGTTGGCGCGGATCTGCGCGCGGCGGGTCAGGTCGATGGCGAGGCGGACGGGATCGCCGACCTTGATCTCGCCTGCCTCCACCTGCGCATGATGGACCCAGATGCGGCCCACCTGCTTCGAGGTTTCGGTCACCTGTGCGCGCAGGCCGGCATCGCTGCTGATCGTGCCGGCATCGCCGACCTGTCCGCCGCTCTCGCCATAGAAAGGCGTCTGATTGACGACGATCGCCACCGTGTCGCCGGTGTGCGCCGCATCGACACGCGCGCCGTCCTTGACCAGCGCCAGCACCTCGCCCTCGCCGACATCGTTGGCGTAGCCGGTGAATTCGGTCGAGCCGTGCTGCTCGGCGATGTCGAACCAGATGTCGTCGGATGCCTTGGCGCCAGATCCCTTCCAGGCGGCGCGGGCAGCCCGCTTCTGCTCGGCCATCGCCGCGTCGAAACCGGCACGGTCGACCGACAGGCCCTGCGCCCGCAGCGCATCCTCGGTCAGGTCATAGGGAAAGCCATAGGTGTCGTAGAGCCGGAACGCGGTTTCGCCGGCGAGCGTGCCGCCCTGCCCCAGTCCGGCGGTCGCCTCGTCGAGCAGCTTCAGCCCGCGGTCGAGCGTCTGGCGAAAGCGCGTTTCCTCTTGTTGCAGCGTCGCCTCGATCAGCGGCTGTGCGCGGACCAGCTCTGGGAAGGCGGCGCCCATCTCGGCGACCAGCGCCGGCACCAGACGGTGCATCAGCGGCTCCTTCGCGCCCAGCAGGTGCGCGTGGCGCATCGCGCGGCGCATGATCCGGCGCAGCACATAGCCGCGGCCCTCGTTCGCCGGCAGCACGCCGTCAGCGACCAGGAAGCCGGACGAGCGCAGGTGGTCGGCGATGACGCGGTGCGACGCGGACATGTCGCCGGCCGGATCGCTGTGGGTCAGCGCGGCCGACGCGCCGATCAGCGCCTTGAAGGTATCGGTATCGTAATTGTCGTGGACGCCCTGCAGCACTGCGGCGACGCGTTCCAGCCCCATGCCGGTGTCGATCGATTTCTTGGGCAGTTCGGCAACGATCTCGTTCGCCTCCTGCTCATATTGCATGAACACGAGATTCCAGATCTCGACGAAGCGGTTGCCATCCTCCTCCGGGCTGCCGGGCGGGCCGCCATAGATATGGTCGCCGTGATCGTAGAAGATCTCCGAGCACGGCCCGCACGGCCCGTTCTCGCCCATCGCCCAGAAATTATCCTTGGTGGCGATGCGGATGATCCGCTCCTCCGGCAGACCGGCGATCTTGCGCCACAGGTCGAACGCCTCGTCGTCGGTGTGATAGACGGTGGCGGTCAGCCGGTCGGCCGGAATGCCCCACTCCTTGGTCAGCAGGGTCCAGGCATGGGTGATCGCCTGGTCCTTGAAATAGTCGCCGAACGAGAAATTGCCGAGCATCTCGAAGAAGGTGTGATGCCGCGCCGTATAGCCGACATTGTCGAGATCATTGTGCTTGCCCCCGGCGCGCACGCACTTCTGCGACGAGGTGGCGGTGCTGTACGGCCGCGATTCCAGCCCGGTGAAGACGTTCTTGAACGGTACCATGCCGGCGTTGACGAACATCAGCGTCGGATCGTTCTGCGGCACCAGCGGCGCGGACGGTACGATGCGGTGGCCGTTCCGCCCGAAATAATCGAGGAAGCCGCGGCGGATGTCGTTGGTCGAGGTGAAGGAGTTCATGCCTGCGACCTAACCGAGGCGTGGGCGCTCGCCAAGCCGACTCGTAACCGGACACTACACACCCCCTCGCGTGTCCGGTTCCGCCGCTGTTCGGCAACGGATGCGCGCGATTGGAGGGTGAGCGTGGCCATGGCACGAGGATACGGGTTGGCGACGGTGTAGGACAGGCGTTTTCCCACACTGCTGGTAGACTTAGGCGTCGGCGGCCCAGGCCAGTCCGCCGGGCAGCGGGTCGTGCGCATAGTCGACCTGGAGAACGCGGCGGCGGCGTCCTGCGATCGCGCGGCCCGACCGGTGAAGGATCGGCGTGGCGTAAAACCAGACATCGCCGGTATCCGCTACACACGCCGTCTCTCCGCACCGGTCCACAACCGAGGCGATCGAGGCTTCGGCGATATAGCCGAGGCGATGCGAGCCCGGCGCCACGATCAGCGGGCCGTTGTCATCATCGACGGCATCGACATGGACGCGGACGGTCAGCATCCGTTCGATGATGCCGACCGGCGGCGCGACGTGGAGCCGCCCCTGTTTGCGCGTGAACGGGCCGAACCCCGCCACCCTGACCTGCGCGGCGACCTCGATGGTCCGGTCCTGATGCCAACCGAGCGACCAGTTTGCCCCGTCATGCTTGTCGAACAGCAGCGCGCGGACGGGACGCGCGTCGACGCCGAGGCGCGTTGCTGCTGCCGACTGGACCGGCACGAGCGCCGCCATCTCACGCAGCGGGCGCGGATCGATCCGCATTCCGGGCTGGACCGACCCCATCGCCGCGAATAGTTCGCATACTTCTCCGAGTGCCGCGGGCGAGAGGCGAAACGGACAGCGTGCAAAGCCGGCCGTGTCGAGCGCCATGTCCATCAGACCGGCTGCTCGATCGACGCGGGCGGCTCGCTGAACCAGCGGGGGCCGGCGGCGGTCATGTGGAAACAGTCCTCCAGCCGGACGCCGAACTTGCCGGGCAGATAGAGACCCGGTTCGTCGGAAAAGCACATGCCGGCAGCGAGCGGCGTCGCCTCACCATGGACCAGATTGACCGGTTCGTGGCCGTCCATGCCGATGCCGTGGCCAGTGCGGTGCGACAGGCCGGGCAGGCGATACCCCGGACCGAAGCCGCGGCTTTCATACAGGCGGCGGACGGCATCGTCGACCGCACCTGCGGGTGTGCCGATGCGCGCGGTGCGGAAGGCGAGCTGCTGTCCCTCCGCAACCAAATCCCAGACGCGGCGCTGCTCGGCCGAGGCGTCGCCATGGACCCAGGTGCGCGACACGTCGGACTGGTAATCCTGCACCGTGCAGCCGCAGTCCATCAGCACGACCTGTCCTTCTGACAGGCGGATCACCTCGCGACTGCCGTGCGGCAGGGCGGCAGCGGGGCCGATCAGAGCCAGCGCGAACTCGGGTGCGCCGCCCAGTGCGCGGGTCGCAGCCTCCATCAGCGCGCCGATCTCTGCGCCGGTCATGCCCTTTTCCACGCGGGGGTGGAGCCAGCGATAGGCGGCGACGGTGACGTCGGTCGCGCACTGCATCAGCGCGATCTCGGCCGGCGTCTTGACCATGCGGCAGCCCCGCACGACCGGGTTGGCGGAGACCAGCTTCGCACCCGGCAGCGCGCGGGCGAGCCCGTCGAACGCGAAGAACCGTGCCGTCTCCTCTATGCCGACCGGCCGGGTGGCCAGACGGCGGTTGCGCAGGAAGCCGGCGACGACGGCGAGCGGGTTCTGGTCCTCCTGCCACACCCGCACCTCGGCCGGCACGGCAAGGGTCTGGCGCACGGAGGGTTCCTCGAAAAAGGGCGTGACAATGCACGGTTCGCCCTCGACGGGGATGATCGCGGCGGTCAGCCGCTCGCTACGCCACCAGCGGACGCCGGTGAAATAGGTGAGCGAGGCGCCCGGCTCGATCAGCACCGCGCCGATGCCGTTTGCCCGCATGAGTGCCTGTGCGCGGGACAGGCGGCTGGCGCGCTCGGCGGCATCGATCGGGCGGGCGCCGGCCGTCATGTCCTTCAGTGCCGACAGGTCCGGCTCGGCAGCGCGCAGGACGCCCGCGACCGAGAGGAGCGGTACCGTGGCGGCGGCGGCGAGCAGCGAACGGCGGGTGACGGCGGCCTTGGGGACGGACATCGCCATGGGATAGGGCGCTTGACCCGGCGCCCACAATCCCCTTCGTTCGCCCGCGACAATCGGGAGCATCGGATGGCCACGCGCCTCACCTACTGGATTTTGATCGGGCTGGTCCTGGGACTGGCGGTCGGCTGGGGTCTGCACGTCGCAATCGACGATGGCAGCGCGACGGCGACGGCGCGGCTGACCGAGATCGCGGGCTATTTCTCGATCCTGACGACGCTGTTCCTGCGACTCATCAAGATGATTATCGCGCCCCTGGTCTTCTCGACGCTGGTGGTCGGGATCGCGCACATGGGGGACACGGCGGCGCTGGGGCGGGTCGGGCTGAAGAGCCTGGGCTGGTTCGTGTGCGCCAGCCTGTTGTCGCTGACGCTGGGGCTGATCCTGGTCAACCTGCTGCAACCGGGCGTCGGGCTGGCGCTGCCGATCCCGCCGGCGACGGCGGCGAGCGGCGTGGAGCGGACGGCGTTCAACCTGAAGGATTTCGTCAGCCACATCGTGCCCGCCTCGATGATCGAGGCGATGGCGACCAACGAGATCCTCCAGATCGTCGTCTTCTCGGTCTTCGTCGGGGTGGCGATCACCGCGGTCGGCGAGAAGGCGGCGCCGCTGGTCCGCGCGGTCGAGGCGCTGGTCGCGGTGATGTTGCAGATCACCAACTACGTCATGCGGTTCGCACCGATTGCGGTGTTCGCCGCGGTCGCCTCAACCCTCGCAGAACGGGGGCCGGGGGTGCTGGGCGACCTGGCCTGGTTCATGGGCAGCTTCTACCTGGGGCTGGCGGTGCTGTGGCTGTCGCTGATCGGCATCGCCTTCGTGCTGATCGGGCCGCGCACCCGGCTGCTGGTGCGATATGTGCGCGATCCGCTGATCCTCGCCTTCTCGACCGCATCGTCGGAGGCGGCCTATCCGCGGACGCTGGAGGCGCTCGACAAGTTCGGGGTGCCGCCGCGGATCGCCAGCTTCGTGCTGCCGCTGGGCTACTCGTTCAACCTGGACGGGTCGATGATGTACATGACCTTCGCGTCGCTGTTCATCGCGCAGGCTTATGGCATTCCCCTGTCGCTGGGCGAGCAGATCACCATGCTGCTGGTGCTGATGGTCACGTCGAAGGGGATCGCGGGCGTGCCGCGTGCGTCGCTGGTGGTGATCGCCGGGACGTTGTCGCTGTTCAAGATTCCCGAGGCAGGGCTGCTGCTGATCCTGGCGGTCGACCATTTCCTTGACATGGGCCGCTCGGCGACCAACGTCGTCGGCAACGCCATCGCGGCATCGGTGGTGGCGAAATGGGAGGGCGGCCTCGACCTGCGCGAGCCGCCGGAGGTCGTCGTAGCGACGGCGCCCAGCGGCGACGGACCGGCGGTGGCAGTCGACAGTTTCGACGCGATCGCGCCGGGGCAGACCGAGGTCGGCACCCGGCCGACCGATCAGGCATAAGCGTAGGGGCCGCCGGCGGCGAGCGCCGCCTGATAGGCGGGCCGCGCGTGGATCTTCGCCAGCCAGGCGGTGCTCGCCGGGCGGCTGGCACCCAGCCCGGCGCGGCTGCGGGCAGCCTCCAGCGGGAAGCTCATCATGATGTCGGCAGCGCTGATCGCGTCACCGGCGAACCAGGGGCGGCTGGCGAGTTCCGCCTCGACATAGTCGAGGTGGCGGTCGATCATTGGCTGGATCTTCGTCGCCGCCTTCTTGCCGATCAGGGGAATACGGCCGAGGATCAGCTTGACGAGGAGCGGCGGCATCAGCGAGCCCTCGGCATAGTGGAGCCAGAATCGGTAGCGGAGCGCTGCGTCGCGGTGCGGCGGCGCCCCTAGCCGGCCATCGGCCTTCTCGACCAGATATTCGACGATCGCGCCGGTCTCGGCGACGACGCGGTCGCCGTCCTCGATCACCGGCGACTTGCCGAGCGGGTGTACCTGGCGCAGCTCGGGCGGGGCGAGCATCGTCGCCTTGTCGCGTGCGTAGCGGCGTACCTCATAGGGCAGGCCGAGTTCCTCGAGCATCCAGAGGATGCGCTGCGAGCGCGAATTTTCGAGATGGTGGACGATGATGGTCATGGCTGCTCCCCTGCCCGCGCGCGCCACAGCCACGCAAAGGCGGGCAGGACGACGCGGTCTTCGACGCGGTAACGCGCGAGGGTGTCGGAAAGCCGCGCGACGAGATGCGCGCGGTCCGCGGGCGGCGCGGCGGCGATGGCACGGGCGACCGGGCCGATGCGCGTGAAGAAGCTGGTGGCATCGGCGACCGGGTCGGCGCCCGCACCTGCGACATAGTCGAAGGCGACCGGTTCGGCCGCAGCGTCGCGCCAGCCGGCGGCGCGCAGGATGGTCGCGACGTGCTCGGGATCGGCGAAGCCGAACGGACCGGGGGCGTAGCCGTCCGCTGCGACCGGCGCCATGCCGAACAGCGTGGCGGGAAGGTCATAGGCGAAGCTGTTGCGGGTGACAGACCCGAAGCAGGAAAAGACGAGCCGCGCGCCCGGCATGGACTGCTCGCGCAATCGGGTGAAGGCGGCGACCGGATCAGCGAAGAACATGACGCCGTGGCGCGAGACGAGCAGGTCGGGGCGGACTGGCAGCGGATCGGTCGCGGCGTCCGCCTGGAGGAAGCGGACCGCCGGGGCTCGCTGGCGGGCGATGGCGAGAAGCGTCGGCGAGAGATCGATGCCGGTGATGGCCAGATCGGGCCGCGCGGTCGCCAGCGCCAGGCTGGTGCCGCCGGCGCCGCAGCCGATATCGAGGACAGTGCAGTTACGGGGGCCGCTATCGGGCGCGGCTGCGACGATCGCGGCATCGAGGCGCACCGACAGGTCGCCGAAGCTGCGATCGGTGCGCTGCCACTCGTCGGCCCAGACGTCACCGACCCGGGTCTGCCAGTCGAGCGTATCGGTCATCGGCGCATCCGCGGCGAAAGGTCACATAAAGTCACACGGTCGTCCCAGTTGTTATCGCAGGCGGATGCGAAAAGGCTCGCCAGTGAGGGCGGGCCTTGGCAGGTCAGATGTCGTCGTCGGCATCAGGGCCGGTCATCATTTCCTCAGCGACCTTCTCGGTTCGCTGACGGATCGCCTTTTCGAGGCGGTCGGCCATTTCCGGGTTTTCGCGAAGATAGGTCTTGGCGTTCTCCCGCCCCTGGCCGATGCGGACCGAGTCGTAGCTGAACCAGCTGCCCGACTTCTCGACCAGCCCGGCCTTGACGCCGAGGTCGAGGATCTCGCCGATCTTGGAGATGCCCTCGCCGTACATGATGTCGAACTCGACCTGCTTGAACGGCGGGGCGACCTTGTTCTTCACCACCTTCACGCGGGTGGCGTTGCCGACGATGTCCTCGCGATCCTTGATCTGGCCGGTGCGGCGAATGTCGAGCCGGACCGAGGCGTAGAATTTCAGCGCGTTGCCGCCGGTCGTCGTCTCTGGGTTGCCGTACATCACGCCGATCTTCATGCGCAGCTGGTTGATGAAGATCACCATGCAGCGCGAGCGGCTGATCGAGCCGGTCAGCTTGCGCAGGGACTGCGACATCAGGCGCGCCTGAAGGCCGACATGGCTGTCGCCCATCTCGCCCTCGATCTCGGCGCGCGGCACGAGCGCGGCGACCGAATCGACCACCAGCACGTCGATCGCGTTGGAGCGGACCAAAGTGTCGGTGATCTCCAGCGCCTGCTCGCCCGTGTCGGGCTGCGAGACGATCAGTTCGTCGATGTTGACGCCCAGCTTCTTCGCATAGACCGGGTCGAGCGCGTGCTCGGCGTCGACGAAGGCGGCGGTGCCGCCGTTCTTCTGCGCCTCGGCAATGACATGGAGCGCGAGCGTGGTCTTGCCCGAGCTTTCCGGGCCATAGACCTCGATCACCCGGCCGCGGGGCAGCCCGCCGACGCCGAGCGCGATATCCAGGCCAAGCGACCCGGTCGAGATGGCCTCGACCTGCATCGCCTCCTTCTGCCCCAGCTTCATCGCGGAGCCCTTGCCGAAGGCGCGGTCAATCTGGGCCAGCGCGGCGTCGAGCGCCTTCTGCCGGTCTGTGCTAGCTACTGCCACGGAATCGATCACTTTCAGACTGGCGGCCATCAGGGGCTCCCATCGCTAGAGCATGTGCGCCGCCGGAGCAACGCGTCCGACGCCATGTACGATGTTTGTTCCGTTAGAACAAGTAGTGAACTTTTCCTTTAATTCAGGGCAGTGGCCAGCGTCCACCAGCCACGGGCCGCGGCGGTGCGGCCAGCGGCATCGCGCGCGCCGATCGAGTCGAACAGCGCGAAGCAGGTCGCGCCCGAGCCGGACATCCGCGACAGGACGGCGCCGGGTGCAGCGTCGAGCAGTGCCCTCACCTCACCGATCACCGGCGCGATGGCGCGGGCGGGCGGCTCCAGGTCGTTGCGGGCGGCGCGGGCGCGGTCGAGCAGCGATCCGTCGGGAATGGGGCCGAGATCCTCGCCGTGCCAGCCGGCGAAGACGGCGGCGGTGGATACGGCCACGCCGGGATTGACCAGCAGCAGCGGTGTGCCCCGAGCCCCGCCGATCGCGGTCAGCGCGGTGCCGATGCCAGTGCCGAGCGTGGTCTCGCCGAGCAGGCAGGCGGGAACGTCGGCGCCGAGCCTTTCCGCGATCGTGACGAGCTTCGGGTCCTTCGCCGGGACGGCATGGAGCGTGGCGAGGGCACGCAGGGTAGCGGCCGCGTCGGCCGAGCCGCCGCCGATCCCGGAGGCGACCGGCAGGTTCTTGGTCAGGGTGATCGCGTGATGCGCAGTGACGGCGAAGGCGGTGCGAAAGGCGTGCAGCGCCCTTATCACGAGGTTGTCGGTTGGGTGACACCCCTCCCCGGCTTTCAGCGCGTCGGCGAAGGGGCCGGTGATGGTGAAGCTGTCCTGTTCCGCTTCCGCCAGCGTGATGAGGTCGCCGTCCTCAGCGAACGCGAACAAGGTCTCGAGTTCGTGATATCCGTCTGCCCGTCGGGCGCGGATGTGGAGGGCCAGGTTGATCTTGGCGGGGGCGGGTTCGAGGATCATGGGGACCGGATAGCAGAAGGGGCGTCGCGGCGGAGCCGCGCCGTCGGTCGGCGCTGAGGCGCCGCCGGCCGGACGCGCCGCAGCTTCGCTGCGGCTGGCGCGGCGCGTCACATATTCGGATAATTGGGCCCGCCACCCCCTTCAGGTACCACCCAGTTGATGTTCTGCGTCGGGTCCTTGATGTCGCAGGTCTTGCAGTGGACGCAATTCTGAGCGTTGATGACGAACTTCGGATCACCCTCGGCCTCGCCCACCACCTCATAGACCCCGGCCGGGCAGTAGCGCTGCGCCGGCTCGTCATAGAGCGGCAGGTCGTAGTCGATGGGGATCGACGGGTCGCGCAGCGTCAGGTGGACGGGCTGGTCCTCCTCGTGATTGGTATTCGACAGGAACACCGACGACAGGCGGTCGAAGGTCAGCACGCCGTCTGCCTTGGGATAGACCGGCGGCTTGACCAGATCCTTGCGCCACAGGCTTTCATGGTCGGGATGGTGCTTCATCGTGAAGGGCATCTTCAGCCCGAAATGCTCCAGCCACATGGTGATGCCCGACAGGCCCGAGCCGACGAAGTCGCCGAACTTCTTGACCAGCGGCACGACGTTGCGGACGACCGACAGTTCCTTCTTCAGCCAGCTTGCCTCGAATGCCGCCGGATAGGCGGCCAGTTCGTCATGCTCGCGTCCGGCCTGCACCGCCGCGAACGCAGCCTCGGCCGCCATCATCGCCGATTTCTGCGCGCCATGCGTGCCCTTGATACGGGGCACGTTAAGGAAGCCGGCCGAGCAGCCGATCAGCGCGCCGCCGGGAAACACCAGCCTGGGGATCGACTGCAACCCGCCGTCATTGATCGCGCGCGCGCCGTAGGAGACTCGCTTGCCGCCCGCCAGCAGCTCGGCGACGGCGGGGTGCGTCTTCCACTTCTGCATTTCCTGAAAGGGCGAGAGATAGGGATTGGTATAGCCGAGCCAGGTCACGAAGCCGATCGACACCTGCCCGTTCGCCTGGTGATAGATCCAGCCGCCGCCATTGGCGTCGTCCCCGAGCGGATAACCCTGAGTATGGATCACCTTGCCGGGCACATGCTTGTCCGGCGCGATGTCCCACAGCTCCTTTACGCCAAGGCCGTAAACCTGCGGCTGGCTGTCGCGCGCCAGGTCGAAGGTGCGGATGATCTCCTTGGTCAGGTGCCCGCGCACCCCCTCTGCGAAGAAGGTGTATTTGGCGTGGAGCTCCAGCCCGGGCTGCCAGTCGCCCTTGTGGGTGCCGTCGCGTGCCACGCCCATGTCGCCGGTCGCGACGCCCTTCACCGCGCCGTTCTCGTCGAACAGGATCTCGGCGGCGGCGAAGCCGGGGAAGATCTCGACGCCCAGCTCCTCGGCCCGCCCAGCCAGCCAGCGACAGAGATTGCCGAGCGAGCAGGTATAGGTGCCCTTGTTGTGGAGGAAGGGCGGGGTCCACAGGTGCGGCAGGTTGAACTTCTTGCGCGCCGTCAGCACCCAGTGGTGGTTCTCGGTCACCGGCGTCTCGGCCAGCGGACAGTCGGTGTCGCGCCAGTCGGGGATCAGCTCGTCCATCGCGCGGGGATCGATCACCGCGCCCGACAGGATATGGGCACCGACTTCGGACCCCTTTTCCAGTACGCAGACGGACAGCTCCGCCCCCGCCTCGGCGGCAAGCTGTTTCAGGCGGATCGCGGCAGACAGGCCGGCTGGCCCAGCGCCGACGATCACCACGTCGTACGGCATCGACTCGCGTTCGGTCATCGCATCTTCTCCTGCCGCATCGGGCGCCTACCGGTCGGTGCTCCGCCGGGCGCGGCCCGGCACCATGTCGTCGTCCCTGCCGATCCGACAAGTTGACCGCCCCGTCAACCGTGCACCATGAACGGGTGCGTGGGGGCATATCAGACCATTGATCCGGCACATTATGCCAGCACGCTCGACTGGTGGCGCGACGCGGGCGTCGATGTGCTGGTCGAGGATGCGGTGCGCGACTGGCTCGCGCTGGCACCCGCGGCCCTGCCCCCGGTGCCGGCTGCGGCACCGGCCGAGCAGGCTCTGCCGGAGACGCTGGCCGCCTTCGCGGCGTGGCGTGCCGGGGCCGACGCGCCCGAGGCTGGATGGAGCGGGGTTTCCGTAGCGGCGAGTGGCCCTGCCGATGCGCGTGTCATGGTGCTGGTCGACTGCCCCGAGCGCGAGGACGGCGATGCCGGTGCGCTGCTGAGCGGCCCGGGTGGGCGGCTGCTCGACCGGATGCTCGCGGCGATCGGCCTGTCGCGCGAGACGGTGCACCTGGCGGCGATCTGCGCGCGCCGGCCGGCGGCCGGACGGATGCCGCGCGACGTCGAGGCGCGGCTGGGCGAGATCGCGCGGCACCACGTTGCCTTGGTCGCGCCAGAGCGGCTGCTGCTGCTCGGCGATGCGACGAGCCGTGCCGTGCTGTCGGCCGACCGCCAGGCGGTGCGCGGAAGTTTACAGCCCTTCCACCATAAGAAGGGCACGACCGGGGTGATGGCCAGCCTGCACCCCTGCCTGCTGATCGAGCGGCCGGCGCTGAAGGCGGAGAGCTGGCGCGACCTCAGGATGCTGGTCGCCGGGATGGGCATGGACGAACGGGAAGAGCGGACGGCATGATGCGAAGCTGGTTTATCGCGATGGCTCTGGCCGGTACGATGGCGGGAGTGCCGGTGGCAGCCCATGCTGCGGCCGGTGACACCGACACGGTAGACCTTCCCGTGGCCGCGGCGCCCAAGCCCCCCGCCCTGCTCGATCCGACGCAGCAGGTCGCGTACCGGTCGGTCTTCGCCGCGATCCGCGACGGGCGATGGCAGGACGCGCAGATCGGGCTCGACGCGATGGCGCCGGGGCCGCTCCACGCGGTGGCACGGGCCGAACTCTACACGGCCAAGGGTTCGCCGCGGGTCGATCTCGACTCGCTCGTCCGGCTGCTGAACGAGGCGCCCGAGCTGCCCCAGGCGGAGGCGCTGCGCCGGCTGGCCGTGGCGCGCGGCGCGACCGACCTGCCGCCGCTGCCGGCCGCGCAGCGGCTGATCTGGCAGGACGGCGCCCCCCGCCGCGTGCGGGCCAAGGCGACCGCCAGCGATCTGGTCGCCGCCGACCTGGCCAACCGGATGCAGCCCTTCGTGAAGCTGGACGACGGCGCCAGCGCAGAGGCGCTGCTGGCGGGCACCGGCGGGTTGAGCGAGGAGGCCGCGACCGAGTGGCAGGCCAAGGTCGCCTGGATGTACTATCTCTCCGGCAACGACCTGAAGGTCCGCGAGCTGGGCGGGCGCGCCGCCGCGGGCGTCGGCGACTGGGCGGTGCAGGGTCGCTGGATGACCGCGCTGTCGGCGTGGCGGCAGCAGGATTGTCGCGCGGCGGCTGACGGGTTCGCCGGGGTCGCGGCGCGGGCCGGGGATATCGATCTGCGCGCGGCCGGCTTCTACTGGGCCGCCCGCGCCGACATGGCCTGCGCACGCCCCGATCGGGTCGAGACGCGACTGAAGGCAGCGGCGCAATATGGCGAGAGCTTCTACGGCCAACTCGCCCGTCAGGCGCTGGGGCTGCGCGACAAGGGCAAGCCGCAGATCGGGCTGGTCGCGGCCGACTGGGCGGCGATCGACCGGCGTCCCAATATCCGGGTTGCCGCCGCACTCGCCGAACTGGGCGAGACCGACCTCGCCGACACGGTGATGCGCCAGCAGGCGAAGATCGGCAGCCCGGCCGAATTCGGCAGCCTGGTGCGGGTCGCCGAGATGCTCGATCTGCCGGCGACGACCATCTGGCTGGCCCACAACTGCCCGGCGGGCATCACCGCCGCGGCCGAGGCGCGCTATCCGACGCCGAGCTGGACGCCCGACAGCGGCTGGCGCGTCGACAAGGCGCTGGTCTATGCCCATGCGCTCGAGGAATCGCGGTTCCGGGCCAAGGTGACGAGCCCGGCCGGCGCGTACGGCCTGATGCAGATCATGCCGGCCGCCGCCACCGACTTCGCACGCGAGCGGGGGCTGACGATCGACAAGGCCGCCCTCTCCAAGCCCTCGACCAACATCGATATCGGTCAGCGCCATCTGGAGCGGCTGCGCGACATGGGGCTGACCGGCGGGCTGCTGCCCAAGGTGATCGCCGCCTACAATGCCGGGCCCAAGCCGGTGGGCGAGTGGAACAGTCTGGTCCATGACGGCGGCGACCCGCTGCTCTATATCGAGAGCATCCCCTATTGGGAGACGCGCGGCTACGTCACCACGGTGCTGCGCAACTACTGGATGTACGAGGCGCAGGGGGGCAAGGCGAAGTCGGCCAGCCGGACCGCGCTGGCGCAGGGCATGTGGCCGCGCTTTCCCGGACTGCCCGGGGCGGCGGCAGTGCGGCTGAATGCGCAGGCGAACGCCACCGCTACCGCTGCGGCGGCACCGTCGACCCAGACCGCCAGCAACTGATGCCGATCGACGAGAGCCGGACCTTCCTGCCGGTCCGGATCGCGGTGTTGACCGTGTCGGATACGCGCGGGCTGGCCGAGGATCGCTCCGGCGACACGCTGGTCGCGCGGCTGCGTGACGCAGGCCACGTCCTGGCCGAACGCGCGATCCTGCGCGACGATGCCGACGCGATCGTGGCGCTGCTCCACCGCTGGATCGACGACGAAGCGGTCGATTGCATCCTGACCACCGGCGGCACCGGCGTGACCGGTCGCGACGTGACACCCGAAGCGGTCGAGCGGGTGGCGGACAAGATGATCCCCGGCTTCGGCGAGCTGTTCCGCTGGCTGAGCTACGCGACAATCGGCACCTCGACGGTGCAGTCGCGGGCGTGTGCCTGCGTGGGACGGGGCACCTATATCTTCGCGTTGCCCGGCTCCACCGGCGCGGTGACGGATGCGTGGGACGGTATCCTGCGCGATCAGCTGGATAGCCGGCATCGGCCGTGCAATTTCGTCGAGCTGATGCCGCGGCTGATGGAGCGGTAATCCGCCTCTCCCGTCATCCCGGCGCAGGCCGGGATCTCCATGAGGAGAGTCTCATGCTCTCCAAGAGAAGACCCAGGCCTGTGCAGGGGTGACGATTGTCGTTCTTGCTTTGTTCCGAAACTTGGCCTACTCTCACGGGATGATCCGCGAGCGTCGCCCTTCCCGCCCGACCCGCGGCGCCACGCTGAACGGTGAGAGCAACCGCTTCAACCTGCCCCAGACCGAGACGGACGGCGACTGGCTAGATGCGCGCGAGGAGATCGACGGCGCCGCGGCGCCGTTGCGCACCACGGTGACGGTCGAGCGCTCGAGGACGATCATCAGCCGCAACGCCTCTCCGGACGTGCCGTTCGATCGCTCGATCAACCCCTATCGGGGCTGCGAGCATGGCTGCATCTACTGCTTCGCGCGGCCGAGCCACGCCTTTCACGACCTGTCGCCGGGGCTGGATTTCGAGAGCCGGCTGTTCGCCAAGCCGGATGCGGCGGCGCTGCTGCGGGCAGAGTTGCGCAAGCCCGGTTACGAGGTTCGGCCGATGGCGCTCGGTACGAACACCGATCCGTACCAGCCGATCGAGCGCGACTGGCGGATCACGCGGCAGGTGCTGGAGGTACTGGCGGAAACCGATCATCCGGTGACGATCACCACCAAGTCCGACCGTGTCCTTCGCGACCTGGACCTGCTCGGCGCCATGGCGGCGAAGGGCTTGGCGGCGGTGTGCGTGTCGGTGACCTCGCTCGACCCGAAGATCGCCGGCACGGTCGAGCCGCGCGCCCCGCATCCGGAGCGGCGGCTGGCGGCGGTGCGGCGGCTGGCGGACGCGGGCGTGCCCGTCTATGTCTCGATCGCGCCCGTGATCCCGGCGGTCACCGACCATGAGATCGAGCATCTGATCGAGCGCGCCGCCGAGGCAGGCGCCGGCCATGCCTTCTTCATCCCCGTACGCCTTCCCTGGGAGGTGGCGCCGCTGTTCCGTGCCTGGCTCGACGAGCATTTCCCCGACCGCGCCGGCAAGGTGATGGCGATGATCCAGTCGATCCGCGGCGGGCGCGACAATGATCCGGGATTTCACACACGGATGAAGGGATCAGGACCCTGGGCCGACCTGCTGCGCACCCGTTTCCACATCGCCTGCCGCAAGCACGGGCTGAACCGGGAACGGGTCACGCTGCGCTGCGACCTGTTCCGCGCGCCCGCCGGTCCGCAGGGGGAGCTGTTCTGAGGCACCTTCGGCGACACCGATCGTTGTAGGCGACAGACCCGGCACGCCGCCGGGCGTCGATCACCACAGGAGAGCGACATGCACGAGACCCCCAAGGGCGCCGATCCCCAGCAGCAGGACCGCGACGGCCAGCAGAAGATGGATCGTCAGCAGAACCAGCAAGGTGGCAGCAACGCGGCCACCGGCGGCAACGGTGCGGGTGCGAGCGGGATGGAGGACGGCGAGGAGTCCGGCGCCGGCTATGGCAACAATGCCGGGAAGCAGGGCGACTGACCGACATTCCGTTTTCCCGCGGAGGCGGGAATCCAGTGCCTTCGGAGAGCAACGGCTCGTCGAATCCCTGGCACTGGGCTCCCGCTTTCGCGGGAGCACAAGAGAGGAGGGGCGGCGAAGCCCGCTTTACCCCACCAGCGCCAGCCGCGTCTCCGATGCCTTCATCTCCGCGCCGACCACACCCGGCAGAAGCTCGACATGCCCCACCAGCTCGGCGTCGAGCAGGAAGTCGCGCCCGAGCAGGATAGCACAGCCGTCCTTCGTCATCGCCCGCACTTCCCCGCGCGCACCGCGATGCGGGCCGAGCAGAGCCGCCAGCGCCGCGAAGGCGGACGGGTCCTCCACCCGCACCTCCAGCACGAAGCGCGCCGTGCTCGCCAGCGTGTTGAACGGCTGGATGCGCTTGATCGACACGCGCGGCGCCTCTTCGCCCGGCCGCCGGTCAAGCTCGACCGTGACGAGCCCGCAGCCGCCCTCGCGCGCGGCCTCTTCCAGGTCCTTGGCGACGAGATCGTCGAAGCAGGTCGCCATGAACTGGCCGCTGGCATCCGAGCACTGCGCCATCATGTAGCGCTTGCCCCGTGCCGAGGTGCGCCAGCGGGCCTCCTCGACCAGCACGGCCATGGTCGCACCGGCGCGGCTGCCGTCGTCGGGAATGGTCAGCTCGGTCAGTGAGCCGAAGCTGCGCGCGCCGTGGATGCGCGCGAGATGCGCGTGCCGATCGACCGGATGCGCGGAGAAGTAGAAGCCAAACGCCTCCTTCTCCTGCTCCATCCGTTCGGCGAGCGTCCACCGTGCGGCGGAGGGCAGCTTGATCGTGTCGCCGGCCTGGGTCGCGTCGCCGAACAGCCCGCCCTGTCCGCTGACCTTCTGCTGATGGATGCGAGCGGCGACGGCGAGGATCGTCTCGGCCACTGCCTGCACGCCGGCGCGGTTCGGCTCCATCCCGTCGAACGTGCCGGCCGCGGCCAGCGTCTCCAGCTGACGCTTGTTGAGCAGGCGCGGGTCGACACGGGTGGCGAGGTCGTCGAGCGAGGCGAAGCGGCCCGCCTGCCGCTCGGCGACCAGCTTCTCCATCGCCCCCTCGCCCACCGACTTCAGCGCGCCGAGCGCGTAGCGGACGCCGAGTTCGCCCTCCGCATCACGCTCGACGTCGAAATCGGGCTGGCTGGCGTTGATGCAGGGCGGCAGCATCGCGACGCCCGCGCGGCGCGCATCCTCCACGAAGATGCCGAGCTTGTCAGTCAGCGCCATGTCGTAGCACATCGACGCGGCGAAGAACTCGTGCGGGTAGTGCGCCTTCAGCCAGCCGGTCTGATAGGCGAGCAGCGCATACGCGGCGGCGTGCGACTTGTTAAAGCCATAGCCGGCGAACTTGTCGATCAAATCGAACAGCTCGTTCGCCTTCGCCTTCGGAATGCCGTGAGAGGCGAGGCAGCCATCGACGAAGGTGGAGCGCTGCGCGTCCATCTCCGCCTTCACCTTCTTGCCCATCGCGCGGCGCAGCAGGTCGGCGCCGCCCAGCGAGTAGCCCGCCAGGATCTGCGCGGCCTGCATCACCTGTTCCTGATAGACGAAGATCCCATAGGTCTCCTTCAGGATCGGCTCGAGCAGGGCGTGGGGATAGACGATCTCCTCCGTCCCCTGCTTGCGGCGGCCGAAGCTCGGGATGTTGTCCATCGGGCCGGGGCGATAGAGCGAGACGAGCGCGATGATGTCGCCGAAATTGGTCGGCCGCACCGCCGACAGGGTGCGGCGCATGCCTTCGGATTCCAACTGGAACACGCCCACCGTGTCACCGCGCTGGAGCAGTTTGTAGGTCGCCTCGTCATCCCATTCGAGCGCGTCGAGCTGGATGTGGACGCCGCGCTTGGCGAGCAGCTGCACCGCCTTCTGCAACACCGACAGCGTCTTCAGGCCGAGGAAGTCGAATTTCACCAGCCCCGCACCCTCGACATATTTCATGTCGAACTGGGTGACGGGCATGTCGGAGCGCGGGTCGCGATAGAGCGGCACCAGCTGCGCCAGCGGCCGGTCGCCGATCACCACGCCGGCGGCGTGGGTGGAGGAGTGGCGCGGCAATCCTTCGAGCTTGGTCGCCAGATCCCAGAGCCTGCGGACCTGATTGTCGTTGGCGTATTCCTTCGCCAGTTCCGGCACGCCGTTCAGCGCGCGCTTCAGGTCCCAGGGATCGGTCGGGTGATTGGGAACGAGCTTGGCGAGGCGATCGACCTGGCCATAGCTCATCTGGAGCACGCGCCCGGTATCCTTCAGCACCGCGCGCGCCTTCAGCTTTCCGAAAGTGATGATCTGCGCGACCTGATCGCGGCCGTATTTCTCCTGCACGTAGCGGATGACCTCGCCGCGCCGGGTTTCGCAGAAGTCGATGTCGAAGTCGGGCATCGACACGCGTTCCGGGTTCAGGAACCGCTCGAACAGCAGGCCCAGCTGCAGCGGGTCGAGATCGGTGATGGTCAGCGCCCAGGCGACGACCGATCCTGCACCCGAGCCACGGCCGGGACCGACCGGAATGTCATGGTCCTTCGCCCATTTGATGAAGTCGGCGACGATCAGGAAATAGCCGGGAAAGCCCATCTGGACGATCACGTCGACCTCGAACGCCAGCCGCTCGCGATAGACGTCGCGCCAGCCGGGCTCGCCCTCCGGCTCGCCTTTCGTCACGCGCAGCTCGGCGATGCGATCGAGCCGCGCCTCCAGCCCTGCGGCAGCGTCGCGGCGGAGCATGTCGGCCTCGCCCGCCAGGTCGCCGGCGAGCGTCGGCAGGATCGGCTTGCGGCTGGGCGCCATCACCGCGCAGCGCTGCGCCACGACCAGCGTGTTGGCGATCGCCTCCGGCAGGTCGGCGAACAGCGCCTTCATCTCGTCGGCCGGTTTCAGCCAGGCGTCGGGACAGCTCTTCGGGCGGTCCTCGGTTTCCACATAGGTCGAGTTGGCGATGCACAGCATCGCGTCGTGCGCGTCGCCGAAGCTCGATTCGGCGAAGCAGCAGGGGTTGGTCGCGACCAGCGGCAGGTTGCGGTCATAGGCCAGGTCGATCAGCGCCGCTTCCGCCGCGTCCTCGACCGGATCGGTGCGGCGGCAGATCTCGATGAACAGCCGGTCGCCGAAGATCGCCTGCAACCGGTCGCAATAGGCGGCAGCGCGAGCGGGCTGGTCCTCGGCATAGAGGCGGGCGAGCGCCCCCTCCCCGCCCGCGGTCAGCGCGATCAGCCCGTCGGCGTGGCGGGCGAGCATATCGATCGAGACATGCGGCGACTGCTCGATCGGCCGGTCGAGATGCGCCGCCGACACCAGCGCGCAGAGATTGTCGTACCCCGCCTTGTCCTGCGCGTAGAGCGCGATCCAGTCGAGCGGTGCCGCAATGCCCTCCGGCATGTCCGGGCGGCAGAGGCCCAGCATCGTGCCGATTACCGGCTGCACGCCGCTTTTCTTCGCCGCGTCGGAAAACGCCATCGCCGCATAGAGCCCGTTGCGGTCGGTCAGCGCCGCGGCGGGAAAGCCGAGCTTCTTCGCCTGGGCGGCGATCGCCTTGGGATCGATTGCGCCGTCGAGCATGGTGAAGGAGGAAAAGACGCGAAGCGGCACGAACCCGGAATGCATCGCGCCAACCTAGGCGACTGGCCATGATTCGACCAGCCGCGATAAGCTTGCGCTCGCGCGTCATGCCCGGCTCGTCCCGGTCAGGACGTTGTGGCTATAGAAGTGCCTCGATGTCCGCCGCGATAGCCTCTGGCCGGGTGGTCGGGGCGTAGCGGCGGACGGGCGCGCCGGTGCGATCGACCAGGAACTTGGTAAAGTTCCACTTGATCCCCTTCGAGCCGAGCAGGCCGGGCGCCTGCTCCTTCAGCGCGACGAACAGGGGATCGGCACCCGGCCCGTTGACGTCGATCTTGGCATAGACCGGAAAGGTGACGTCGTAGTGTGTGCGGCAGAAGCTCGCGATCTCCGCGGCATCGCCCGGCTCCTGCGCGCCGAACTGGTTGCAGGGAAAGGCCAGCACCGAGAAGCCGCGGGCGGCATAGCGGCGGTGGAGCGCCTCCAGCCCGGCATATTGCGGGGTGAAGCCGCACTGCGACGCCGTGTTGACGATCAGCAGCACCTTGCCCGCATGGCCGCCGAGATGGGCGGCGACGCTCACTTGTCGTGCCGGGCGAGCAGATAGTCCAAGTTCTGCCGTACCCCCGGCCATTCGCGGTCGAGGATCGAGTAGACGACGCTGTCGCGCAGCCGCCCGTCCGCCATCACCTGATGTCCGCGCAGCACGCCGTCCTTCTTCGCACCCAGCCGCTCGATCGCGCGCTGGCTGCGCAGGTTCAGCGCGTCGGTGCGGATCTGCACGCACTGACAGTCCAGTGCCTCGAACGCGTGGCCGAGCAGCAGCCGCTTTGCCTCCGTATTCACGCCGGTCCGCTGGACGCGAGTGGCGTAGAAGGTGCCGCCGATCTCCAGCCGACGATGCGCCTCGCTGATCCGCATGAACCGCGTGGTGCCGACCACCTCGCCCTCGGCATCGAGCACGGCGAAGAGCAGCGCGCGGCCGGCATCCTGCTGCGCCCTGGCGGCATCCCACCAGCGCGCCGGCGACTTCAGCTGCGCCACATTGGCGTAGAAGATGTCCCACAGGTCGTCCTCGCGCGCCGCGGCGGTCAGCGCCTCCAGATCGCCGGCGTCGAGCGGGCGCAACGTGACGTAGCGGCCCGACAGGGTCGGCGTGGTGCGCCAGGCGTTCATTGCAGCCGTCCCTCATGCAGGCGGACGACGCGGTCCATCTTGCGCGCCAGCCGTTCGTTGTGGGTCGCGACCAGCGCCGCCGATCCCTCACCGCGGACGAGGCGCAGGAACTCGGCGAGGACGATGTCGGCGGTGCTCTCGTCGAGATTGCCGGTCGGCTCGTCCGCCAGCACCAGGGCCGGACGATTGGCAAGCGCGCGGGCGACCGCCACCCGCTGCTGCTCGCCGCCGGACAGCTGGCTGGGCCGATGGGTCAGGCGATGACCGAGGCCGAGCGCGGTGAGCAGCCCTGCCGCCCGCTCGTCGGCGTCGCGACGATGGGCGCCGTGGACCAGCTGCGGCAACACGACATTCTCGGTCGCGTTGAAATCCGGCAGCAGGTGATGGAACTGATAGACGAAGCCGAGCCGGTCGCGGCGCACGATCGTGCGGCCATGCGCGTCGAGCTTTGCCGCCTCTTCATCCATGATCCGGATCGATCCGTCGAAGCCGCCCTCGAGCAGTCCGACCGCCTGAAGCAGGGTCGACTTGCCCGAGCCGGAGGGGCCGAGCAGCGCGACGATCTCGCCCGGTGCGATCGCAAGGTCGACGCCGCGCAGCACGTCGATCGTCTCGCCCCCTTGCGTGAAGCTGCGGGACAGAGCGGTCAGCTGGAGGACTGGGTGCGCGCCGTCGGACGCGGCGAAGCCGCGCCGCCCGTGCGCCGCGTTGCTTGCATCATTCATAGCGAAGCACCTGAACGGGGTCCGTGCTCGCCGCCTTCCAGGCCGGGTAGAGCGTCGCGAGAAACGAGAAGACGAGCGCCATGCTCGCGATCACCACGATCTCGACGGTATCGGGTTTGGACGGCAGCTCGGTCAGGTAGCGGATCGACGGATCCCAGAGGTTCTGCCCGGTGACGAGCTGGACGAAGTTCACCACGGCCTGGCGATAGAACAGGAACACCGCACCCAGGATCAGCCCGGCAACCGTACCCAGCGCGCCGATGGTGGTGCCGACGACCATGAAGATGCGCATCAGCCCGCCGCGCGTCGCGCCCATCGTGCGCAGGATCGCGATGTCGCGCGTCTTGGCCCGGACCAGCATGATGAGTGAGGACAGGATGTTGAACACCGCGACCAGGATGATGATCGACAGCACGGTGAACATCGCCACCCGCTCGACCGCCAAGGCCTCGAACAGCTGCGCGTTCATCGTGCGCCAGTCGCTGATGACGGCATTTCCGCCGATCTTTGCGCCGAGCGGCTTCAGGATCTCGCCGACGCGGTCGGCGTCGACCGTCTGCACCTCTACCATCCCCGCCGCGTCGCCCATCAGCAACAGGGTCTGCGCATCCTCGATCGGCATGACCACATAGGCCTTGTCGTAGTCATAGATGCCGATCTCGAAGATCGCGCCGACGCGGTAGCTGACGATGCGGGGCACCGTGCCGAACGGCGTCGACTGGCCCTGCGGGCTGAACAATGCGATCTCGCTGCCGACGGTGGCGCCCAGCGCCTCGGCCAGCCGGCTGCCGATCGCGATCGTGCCGCTGCCCGGCGTTATGCCGGTGAGCGAGCCCATCACCACCTTGCCCCCCAGCGTCGCGTTGGAGCGGATATCGGCGACACGCATACCGCGGACCAGCACCGCCTCCGACCGGCCACCATAGGTGGCGGCGAGCGGCTGCTCGATCAGCGGCACCGCGCTGGTGACGCCGGGCGTGGCGCGTGCCTGCTCGACCACCTCGCGCCAGTCGGGCAGGCGACCGCCGACCCCCTGCACCACGGCATGGCCGTTCAGTCCGACGATCTTGTCGAACAGCTCGGCGCGGAACCCGTTCATCACACTCATCACGATGACGAGCGCGGCGACGCCCAGCATCACCGCGACGAGGCTGATCGAGGCGACGAGGAAGATGAACGCCTCGCCCTTCCCCGGCAACAGGTAGCGGCGGGCGATCATTCGCTCGTATCGGGACAGGATCATCGCTGCCGGCTCTACGGGCGGCGCCGGGGCGACGCAACACCGTCGGCGTTGTTGCACGAAATCCACATGGCTCCGCCAATCGTGACCACCGCGTCACTCACCCCGTGACAAAAGCGGGTGGCCGACCTAGCAAGGTCGGGCTGGAACACAGGCAAGGCCGTGGTTCGGGGAATGCTCTTACGCCCGCCCAAAGAGGCTGGAGCGAGAGCGGGAAAAATTGGGGGCTGACGAGCGATCGTCACGCAGGCGCCCGGATCGGCAACGGTCCGGGCGTTTGCCGTTTCCGGTCCTGACGCAAGCTATCCCATTGAGAAACGCACGTCCGCCGCTCGGTGGCGGTCAAGGGGCGAACCGCCGGGCAAGCACGACCGGCGGACGTGCCGGCCTTTCACGCCGCTGGCGGTCCGGGAGCTTCCACACTGCGGCCCGCCATCGGCTGAGTCCGATCTGCCAGTGTCAGGCTGAACGGGGAATGAGCGAATTCCCCGGTCCCGGCTGTCCCCGCGGAGGCGGGGACACAGTGCCTCGCGAGCCACGGCCCTCGCCCCTCAAGGCACTGGGCTCCCGCCTTCGCGGGAGCACGAAGTCCCTCGATTCAAAACGACAGGCCCAGCGTCACGCCATAGGTCCGCGGATCGCCGACGTTCCCGGCGATCAGCCCGGTATTGCCCGGCGTGGTCGCCAGCACCTCGTAATATTCGGCGTCGAACAGGTTGCGCACCCAACCGAACAGGTTGACCCCGGAGTCGGTCCGGAATCCCAGTCGCGCGTTGGTCAGCGTGTAGCCGCCGACATCGGTATAGATCGACCGCGACGCGTTCGAGGAGAACTTCGTGCGCGTGCTCGCATCGACGCCGACATAGGCCTCGCCCGTCTGGCCCAGCACCTGTGTCGGCAGGTTGTATTCGCCGCCGTAGGAGAAGGCGAATTTCGAGATGCCGGGCAGCCACTGGCCGGAGATGTCGCAGACCACCGGGCTGTTGGTGCCCGGCTGACCGGGCGCGCCGATCGTCGGATTGGCCGCGGTCGGCGTGCCGCCGCCGGACAGCTCGGGCGGGCACGGCGCGTTCCTGAAGTCGATATAGCGCCCGTCGGTGAAGGCCCCGTTGACGTAGAGGTTCAACCGGTCGCTCGGCCGGATCGCGAAATCCGCCTCGACGCCGCGCACCCTCACCCGGCCGGCGTTGGCAAGGTAGCCACGCAGGGTCGAGGTGGAGCTGTTGTTGACCACCGCCTGATAGTCGCGGATCTCGGTCCAGAAGCCGGTCACGTTCAGCGTCGCCTTGCGATCCCAGAACTGCGACTTCACGCCCAGCTCGAAATGGTCGACCTTCTCCGGCGCGATCTGGGCCAGCTGGGTCTGGACGACGCCGTTCACCACCGGCACGCCGTTCAGGTTCAGCCCGCCCGACTTGAAGGTGTGTGCGTAGGTCGCATAGGTCAGCACGTCGCGCGACGGCTTGTACGCGGCGGTAAAGTCGTAGGTGACGTTCCACGCGCGGTACGCCTCGCCCGAGAAGGATTGGGGCTGGATCGCGTCGCGCTGTGCCGCCTGACGCGGGGTGCCACCCGAATAGGGAACCAGGTTGCCCTGACCGTCGCGGACGATGCTGTTATAGCTGCCGACCTTGTCGTCATAGTTCAGTCGGACACCGGGCGAGAGGGTCAGCTGCTCGGTCAGCTTCCAGTTCAGCTTGCCAAACACCGCGCCCGAGAAGTTCTTCAGGCGGATGTCGTTCTCGGCGGTCAGGCCGTTCAGCACGCTGGGGTCGCTCGCCAGCGCGCTCGACGGGTTGATGAGCCAGCGACTCGCCGCCGGCCCCTGACGCTGGGTGCCGGTGGTGTGGATGTCCTGGTAGAAGGCGAAGACCCCCGCCACATAATCCAAATTCCTGCCCTCGCCGGCGTAGCGGAACTCCTGCGTATACTGATCCTGCCGCGTCGGGTTCTGCGACAGGGTGGTGATCGGCAGTCCGGTGAAATCGCGGTCGTTGGCCGGCAGCCAGTCCCAGAAGCGCCACGCGGTGACCGAGGTCAGCGTGCCGCCGCCCAGCTCATACTCGCCGCGCAGCGACAGTCCGCCCAGCACGTTGCGCGCATTCAGCTCGGCATCGAGATCGGTCAGCCGTTCGAAGGCGTTGCGGCTTGGCGGTTCATAGCCCTGTGCACGAGCCAGCGCGTCATATTGGCGGTTCAGCGCGCGCTGGGTGCTGCCGACCCGGACGAAGACCTGCGCGCAGCATTCCGGGTTCTGGCGCGAATAGTCGCCGGCCAGGGTGAAGCTCAGCCCGTCGACCGGCTTGTAGAGAATGGCGGCGCGCAGGCCGATATTGTCCTGCGAATTGACGTAGCTGTTGGTCGCGACATTGTAGATCGTGCCGCGCCGGCTGGTGGTGGTCAGGCCCAGGCGGATCGCGACATCGTCGGCGAGCGGACCGGTGACGGACGCCTTGGCCTGCTTGAACTCGAGGTTGCCGAGCGTCACTTCCGCCCGGCCGCCGAAGGTGAAGCTGGGCGCCTTGCTGGTGATGTTGATCGCGCCGGCGACGGTGTTCTTGCCATACAGCGTACCCTGCGGCCCGCGCAGCGTCTCGATCTGGGCGACGTCCAGGAAATCGAGCGTCGCGACCGCCACCCGGCTGAGATAGACCTGGTCGATATAGACGCCAACGCCCTGGTCGATGCCGTCGTTGGTCAGGCCCAGCGGCGCCCCGAGCCCGCGAATATTGACCGACGAGTTACGCGGATTGGTCGAGTAGAATTGCAGCGTCGGCTGCAGTTGCGCCAGCCGCGCGACGTTGAAGCTGCCCGTGCTGTCCAGCTCCTTCACACCAACCACCGACAGCGGGATCGGTACGTTCTGCGCCTGCTCCGACCGACGCCGCGCGGTGACGTAGATGTCGCGGGTGGCCGCGGTAGCAGCGGTCGCGCTGCCCTCGTCTTCCTCCTCCTGCGCGGGCGTGGTGCCCTCGACCACGGTCGTCGGTGCGGCCGCAGGTGTGGCTGCCCCATCGGTGGTCGGCGCACCGGTCGTGACCTGCGCGGCCATCAGCAGAGCGAGCGTAAGCGTCATTTGGTTGCGTCCCCTTTGTCGTCGGCTGAATAACTCCACTGATTTGATGGGGTTTCAAACATGTAACGCTTTTGTGCGCCGTAGGAGAGCTTTACCGCGCTGTAATCGCTGGTGATCCTGTCACCCTTGAAACGCCGTGCCCGCTTCCCAGATTACGGTCGTGCAGCGCCGAACGGGCTGCACATCAGGCGTCGCGCAGTAGCGGACGCCGGATCGCCAACTCGCTTCTATCGGAGGATTTGATATGCGACTCGACCTCACTCCCTACCGCCGCTCGACCATCGGGTTCGACCGGCTGTTCGACCTTCTCGAGACGAACGCCCGTGCGTCCACGGCCGAGAATTACCCTCCCTTCAACCTCGAACGGATCGCCGACGACCGGTATCGCATCACCCTGGCGGTGGCCGGTTTCGCCCGCGACGAGATCGAGATCACCGCGCAGCAGAACCTGCTGCTCGTCGCCGGCAAGAAGGACGACAAGGCGCAGACCGCCCAGTTCCTCCACGTCGGCATCGCGAATCGCTCGTTCGAGCGGCGCTTCGAACTGGCGGACTTCGTGTTCGTCGAGGATGCGCGGCTGAACGATGGGCTGCTCGTCATCGACCTCGTCCGCGAGGTGCCCGAGGCGATGAAGCCCAAGAGCATCGCGATCAAGACGGGCGCACCGCTCGCCGCGGTGGAAACGCAGCCGACCGCCGACGAGGCCCAAGCGGCCTGAAGGCGGTCCGCGTAACGGGCTCGGCGCCTGTTGCTCCCTTTCCAGGCGCCGTGGGAGCGTCCGGGCCGACAGGCTCGGGCGCTTTCGTTTGATTAATGCCGGCACTTGCCCGCGAGCCGTCCTTTCCACGCAGGTGGGGATGACGAAGTAAGGGGAAGGCGTCGCCCTCCCCCTCAGCGATTCAAACCAGCCGGCTCTGCTTCACCGCCGCCTCGATAAAGCTGGCGAACAGCGGGTGCGGGTCGAACGGCTTGGATTTCAGCTCGGGGTGGAACTGCACGCCGACGAACCAGGGATGGTCCGGCCGCTCGACGATCTCGGGCAGCGTGCCGTCGGGCGACATGCCGCTGAACACCAGGCCACCCTGCTCCAGTCGTTCCTTGTAGTGCGTGTTCACCTCGAACCGGTGGCGATGGCGTTCGGAAATCGTGGTCCCGCCATAGATGGAGGAGACGACGCTGTTGCCGTCGAGCGTCGCCTCATAGGCGCCCAGCCGCATCGTGCCGCCCAGGTCGCCCTGCTCCTCGCGCTTCTCCAGCCCGTCGCGGCCCATCCACTCGGTGATGAGGCCGACCACCGGCTCCGGCGTCGGGCCGAACTCGGTCGACGAGGCGTCGGCGATCCCGGCTAGGTCGCGCGCACCTTCGATGCACGCCATCTGCATGCCGAAGCAGATGCCGAAATAGGGCACGCGGTGCTCGCGCGCGAAGCGGACCGACTTGATCTTGCCCTCGGCGCCGCGCTCGCCGAACGCGCCGGGGACCAGGATCGCGTGGCACGGCTCCAGCTGCGCCGCGATCTCGCCGTCGTCCTCGCCCTCGAACAGCTCGGCGTCGATCCAGCGGACATTGACCTTCACGCGGTTGGCGATGCCGCCATGGACCAGCGCTTCGTTCAGCGACTTGTACGCATCCTGCAGCCCGACATATTTGCCGACCACGCCGATCGTCACCTCACCCTCCGGATTGAAGAGGCGGTCGACGATCTCGGACCAGCGCGACAGGTCGGGCGCCGCACCGGGTTCGATTCCGAAGGCGCGCAGCACCTCCGAATCGAGGCCCTCGGCATGATATTGAAGCGGCACCGCGTAGATGCTCTTGGCATCGAGCGCCGGGATGACGGCGGAGGCGGGCACGTTGCAGAACAGCGCGATCTTCGCCCGCTCGCCGACCGGTAGCGGCTGCTCGCAGCGGCAGACCAGCACGTCGGGCGCCACGCCCAGCGCGGCCAGCTCGCGCACCGAATGCTGGGTCGGCTTGGTCTTCAGCTCGCCCGCCGCGGCGATGTAGGGGACCAGCGTGACGTGGATCGAGATCGACTGGCCGCGCCCCATCTCGTTCTTCAGCTGACGGATCGCCTCGATGAAGGGCAGCGACTCGATGTCGCCGACGGTCCCGCCGATCTCGCACAGCACGAAATCGAGGTCGCGACCGTCATCGTCCACCGTGTCGGCCATCGCGAACGCCTTGATCGCGTCGGTGACGTGCGGGATCACCTGCACCGTCGCGCCCAGATAATCGCCGCGCCGCTCGCGCTGGATGATTGTCTGGTAGATCCGGCCCGAGGTGACGTTGTCCGACTGGTGTGCCGCGACCCCGGTGAAGCGCTCGTAATGGCCGAGGTCGAGGTCGGTTTCCGCCCCGTCATCGGTGACATAGACCTCGCCGTGCTGATACGGGCTCATCGTGCCCGGATCGACGTTCAGATAGGGATCGAACTTGCGGATGCGGACGCGGTAGCCGCGTGCCTGCAACAGAGCCGCGAGGGAGGCCGCCATGAGGCCCTTGCCGAGCGACGAGACCACGCCGCCGGTGATGAAGATATACCGCGCCATGGGAATGACCGCCTAGCTTGGATGGGGGAGGAAGGACAAGCCGCAACAGGCCCCCGCCCCGCGATCCGGTCGCAGGGTGACGGCGTTTTGCGATGAAGCGGGATCAGTTGGCGAGCGGGACCGACGAATTGTCAGCCGGGCTGCCGGGACCGACCGAGGCGGGAACGCCGGCACCGGTCTTGACCGGACCATCGGCCGGTGTGTTGGGCACCGCGTCCTGCCGCGGCGCCGGCACGCTGCGCGCCAGCGAGGTGTCGATCGTCTGCGTACCGCGATGACCCGCCGCGACGAAGGCCAGCACGATGGAGAAGGCGATGAAGGTTCCTGCCAGCACCGCGGTGGCGCGGCTGAGGAAGTTCGCAGCGCCGCGCGCCGACATCAGGCCCGACGGGCTGCCGCCGGTCGTCAGGCCGCCACCCTCCGACCGCTGCATCAGGATCACCGTCACCAGGGCGGCGGCGATGATGGCGTGGACGACGAGCAGGAAGGCGAACATGGGCCGGGGATATTCCGTGATCTTGAGGATTACGGGGCGCACATAGGCGAGCCGCCCCCGGCGATCAACCACGCCCGGCGCCGCCGCGGATTGGGTGGATGCGCGACTCGTTCGCATAAACCGCAATTATCAAGGAAACCTGCCGCATTCCGGGCGTTATGCCGACGTAACGAAACCCACTCCCCCGGTGGGTTAGCGACCGACGGAAACGCACGCCGTGGCTACTGCCGATCCCCATTCCCTGTCGATCTGGATGACGGCCCTGGTCGATTATGTCCGCTCGGGCGAGCCCGATCTGACCAATCGCCAGATGGCGCTGCTGCTGCTCGTCTACCTGAAGCCCGGCCCCCATACCGTGCGTGGGCTGGCGCGGGCGCTGAACGTCTCGAAGCCCGTGGTGACGCGCGCCTTGAACAGGCTGGGCGCGCTCGGCTATCTGCGCCGTCAGCGCGACGACGCGGACAAGCGCAACATCTTCGTGGCGCGTACTTCCGAAGGGGCAGAGTTTCTTGAAGAGTTCGGGCATTTCATCGGCGACAGCGCCGTCGCCCCAGGGCGCGCACCCGCCCACGCCGTCGCGTAAGTCCTTCGCACTGGCCGGTCGCTCGGTCACGCTGGACCCGCAGACCCATGCCGTCCGTCCCGACCTGGCCGACGTTCGCCTGGCCGACCGGGTGTTCGCTCCGCATTATGCCGCGCACGTCCCGCACCGGCTGAAATCCGACGCGATCCTGCGGGCGGCACGCGAGCCCGATTCCGACGAACTGACCCAGCTGGGGTCGGGCGACCTGTTCGAGCTGCTCGACCTGCTCGGCGATACCGCTTGGGGCCTCGCTCCCGCGGCGGGGCTGGTCGGCTATCTGCCCGCCGCAGCGCTGGAGCCCGTCGAATCATGACCGTGTCGGTCTTCATAGACGGTGCCGCCGGCACCACGGGGCTGGAAATCGGCGAGCGGCTGGCTGGGCGCAGCGACATCGCGCTGATCCGGATCGACGAGGCTCGGCGCAAGGATGCCGCGGCACGGGCCGAGGCGCTGAACGACGCCGATTTCGTCATCCTCTGCCTGCCCGACGACGCCGCGCGAGAGGCGGTGGCGCTGATCCGCAACGACCGGACGCGCGTCGTCGATGCCTCGACTGCGCACCGTGTCGCGTCGGGTTGGACCTATGGCTTCGCCGAGCTGGACCCCGACCAGCGGGAGCGGATCGCCGGCGCGCGCTTCGTGAGCAATCCCGGCTGCTATCCCACCGGCTTCCTCGCGCTGGTCCGGCCACTGGTGCGTGACGGACTGTTGCCCGCCGACGCGCTGGTCAGCGTCAACGCGACTTCGGGCTATTCCGGCGGCGGCAAGGCGATGATCGCGGAGTTCGAGGGCGGCGCGGCGAATACCGCCTTCCGCCCCTATGCCCTCTCGCTCGCTCACAAGCATGTGCCGGAGATGACTGTCCATGCCGGGCTGACCCATGGCCCGATCTTCCAGCCGGCGGTGGCGAACACCTATCGCGGCATGGTGGTGGAGGTGCCGTTGCACCTCGCGCAGCTCGTCGCCGGTACGACGCCGGACGCGATCCGCGCGGCGCTGGCCGCTGCCTATCCCGCTGGCGGTCTGGTGCGCCTGTCGCAGGACGGTGCGCCGACCGTGTCGATCGAGGACGATGCCGGCACCGACCGGATGACGCTCCACCTCTTCTCGAACCCCGATACCGCGCAGGTTCGCCTGATCGCCACGCTCGACAATCTGGGCAAGGGCGCTGGCGGTGCCGCGGTCCAGAACCTCAACATCATGGCCGGGCTCGATCCGCTCGCCGGCCTCGTCCTCTGATCCGGAAAGGACCCGGCATGCACCGTGATCCCGTCGCCAAGCTGCTGCTGTTCGGCGCCACCGGCGATCTGGCGCAGCGCATGCTGCTGCCCTCGCTCTACGGCCTCCACGCCGACGGGTTGCTGCCCGAGCGGCTGACCATCACCGGCGCCGCGCGCCACGAGCATGACGACGACCAGTACCGCGCCTTCGCGAAGAAGGCGCTGGACGAGTTCCTGCCGGCCGACCGCAAGGACGAGGGCGCGATCGGTTCGTTCCTGGAGCGGCTGCATTACCAGCCGACCGACCTGTCCGACCCGGCCAGCTTCCAGCCGCTTGCCGACAAGATCGGCGACGTGTCCGGCGGCCTCGCCATCTATCTCTCCACCGCGCCCTCCCTGTTCGAGCAGGCGATCGAGGGGCTCGCCTCGGTCGGGCTCGCTGGAGAGACGGTGCGGGTCGGGCTGGAGAAGCCGCTCGGCTACGACCTCGCTTCCAGCCGTGAGATCAACGACGCGGTCGCACGCGCCTTTCCGGAGGAGCGGACCTTCCGCATCGACCATTATCTGGGCAAGGAGACGGTCCAGAACATCCTGGCGCTGCGCTTCGGCAACAGCTTCTTCGAGCCGGTCTGGAATGCGCAAGGGATCGACAATGTTCAGATCACCATCGCCGAGACGGTCGGCCTGGAGGAGCGCGCCGGCTATTACGAAAGCGCCGGGGCGCTCCGCGACATGGTGCAGAACCATATCCTCCAGCTGCTCGCGCTGATCGCCATGGAGCCGCCGGCGCATTTCGACGGCACCGACGTGCGCGACGAGAAGTCGAAGGTTTTCCGGTCGTTGCGGATCATGAAGCCTGAAGACGTGCCGCACAACACCGTCACTGGCCAGTATGGCGACGGCGCGGTCGGCGGCAAGTTCGTGAAGAGCTATGCCAAGGAGCTGGGCAAGCCGTCGACCACCGAGACGTTCGTCGCGATCAAGGCGCATGTCGACAACTGGCGCTGGCAGGGCGTGCCCTTCTATCTGCGCACCGGCAAGCGGATGGCGACCCGCCGGTCGGAGATCGCGATCCAGTTCAAGGCGGTGCCGCATTCGATGTTCGCCGGGCGCGGCGGGCTGCTCCAGCCCAACATGCTCGTCATCCGCTTGCAGCCGGAAGAATATATCCAGCTGCTGGTCATGGCGAAGGAGCCCGGCCTCGACCGTGATGGCGTGCGCCTGCGCGAGGTGCCGCTGAACCTGTCGATGGACGCCGAGTTCGCCGGCAGCCGTCGCCGCATCGCCTATGAGCGGCTGCTGCTCGACCTGATCGAGGGCGACCAGACGCTGTTCGTGCGCCGCGACGAGGTGGAGGCGCAGTGGAAGTGGATCGACGCGATCCGCGCCGGCTGGACCGCCAACGACACCAAGCCGAAGAGCTATCCCTCCGGCGCCTGGGGCCCGTCGGCGGCCATCGCCCTGACCGAGCGCGACGGCGTCACCTGGCAGGACGACTGAAAGATCCTCCCCGCTTGCGGGGAGGGGGACCGCCGCGAAGCGGTGGTGGAGGGGGAGCGCCGCGGGCGTGACGCTCGTGGAAAGCCCCCTCCACCACGCGCTGCGCGCGCGGTCCCCCTCCCCGTGCCGGGGAGGAATTTTGTTCATACGTATGTCTGTCGCGTACCCCGTCGCGATGGATTAGCACCCTGTATCGGAGAGACTGATGACTGAAATCGAATGGTGGGACTATGACGATGCGGGCGAGCTGGCCGATGCCGTCGCCGGCGACGTGCAGTTCGTCATCGAGAGTGCGCTGGACGCCCGTGGCTCGGCGGTGATCGCGCTGGCGGGCGGCAAGACCCCCTTCCCCGCCTATGAGAAGCTGGCCAAGGCCAAGCTCGACTGGAAGAAGGTCACGATCATCCCGACCGACGAGCGCGTCGTGCCGCTGGGTGACCCGCTGTCGAACGTCACCGCGCTCGCCAAGATCTTCCTGCCCAAGGGCGCACGGGTCATGCCGATCGTGCCGCAGGCAGTGCCCGACTACAAGGCGGCCGGCCGTTCGGCGGATGCCCTGATGCAGGACCTGCACTGGCCGCTCGATTTCTGCCTGCTCGGCGTGGGTGGCGACGGGCACACCGCCTCGATCTTCCCCGGCCCCGATTTCGACGAGGCGCTGAACGGGCCCAAGGAGCGCCGCGCGCTGGGCGTCATGCCCGACCCGCTGCCGCCCGAGGCGCCGGTCGCCCGCGTCACCCTGTCGCGCGCCTCGATCGTCAGTGCGCGCGCGGTGATGATCGCACTGACCGGTACCGCCAAGCGCAAGGTGCTGGAACAGGCGATCGATCAGGGTCCGTCCTCCGCCTATCCGATCGGCCGCGTGCTGGCCGATGTCGAGTTGCCGATCGATATCCACTGGGCTCCCTGAGGAACGCTGACCCGATGAATCCCGCCGTCCGCGCCGTTACCGACCGCATCATCGAGCGCTCGCGCCCGACCCGCCGCGCCTATCTCGACCTGATCGAGCGCGAGCGGGAGATTGCGATCCGGCGGCCGGCGATGGGCTGCGCCAATATCGCCCACGCCTATGCCGGCACGGACGAGGACCGCGACGCGCTGAAGGCCGATGCCGGCATGAACATCGGTATCGTCACCGCCTATAACGACATGCTGTCGGCGCACGCCGTCTATTACCGCTATCCCGAGCTGATGAAGGTGTGGGCGCGAGAAGTCGGCGCGACCGCGCAGGTGGCGGGCGGCGTGCCGGCGATGTGCGACGGGGTAACGCAGGGCTATCCCGGCATGGAGCTGTCGCTGTTCAGCCGCGACACGATCGCTTTGTCGACCGCGATCGCGCTCAGCCACGGCACGTTCGAGGGCGCAGCGCTGCTCGGCATCTGCGACAAGATCGTGCCCGGCCTGCTGATGGGGGCGCTGCGCTTCGGTCACCTGCCGATGGTGCTGATCCCCGGCGGCCCGATGCCCTCCGGCCTGCCCAACAAGGCCAAGGCGGCGGTGCGCGAGCGCTTCGCCGAGGGCGAGTGCGGGCGCGAGGAGCTGCTGGAGGCGGAAATCGCCGCCTATCATACCAAGGGCACCTGCACCTTCTACGGCACCGCCAATACCAACCAGATGATGATGGAGGTGATGGGCCTGCACATGCCCGGCGCCGCCTTCGTCAACCCGGGCACGAAGCTGCGGCAGGAGCTGACCCGTGCCGCGGTCCACCGGCTGGCGCAGATCGGCGGCCGCGGCGACGATTACCGGCCGCTGGGGCTGTGCGTCGACGAGAAGGCGATCGTCAACGCCGCGGTCGGGCTGCTGGCGACCGGCGGATCGACCAACCACCTGCTCCACGTCCCCGCCATCGCGCGGGCGGCGGGGATCGTCATCGACTGGGAAGATTTCGACCGGCTGTCGGCGGCGGTGCCGCTGATCGCGCGGGTCTATCCCAACGGCTCGGCCGACGTAAACGCGTTCGAGGCGGCGGGCGGCATGCCCTATGTCATCCGCGAGCTGCTCGGCGGCGACTATCTCCACCGCGACATCCTGACCATCGCCGGCGGCGACCTGGGTGGCTTTGCCGAGAAGCCGGTGATCGCCGACGATCGCCTGGCGTGGCAGCCGGTCGGCGACAGCGGTGACGAGACGATCCTGCGCCCCGCCGCGCAGCCCTTCTCACCCGATGGCGGGATGCGCATCCTGCAGGGCAATATCGGCCGTGCCTGCATCAAGGTGTCGGCGGTCGAGCGCGAGCGCTGGGTGGTCGAGGCGCCGGCGCGCGTGTTCGACGACCAGCTCGACGTGCTGGAGGCATTCAAGGCCGGTGAGCTGGAGCGCGACATGGTCGTCGTGGTTCGCTTCCAGGGTCCGCGCGCCAACGGCATGCCTGAACTCCACAAGCTGACCCCCCCACTCGGCGTTCTCCAGAACCGGGGGTTCAAGGTCGCACTGGTCACCGACGGCCGCATGTCGGGTGCCAGCGGCAAGGTGCCGTGTGCGATCCACTGCTCGCCGGAAGCGCTGCCCAGCCACGACGGGGGCGGCGGTGCGATCGGGCTGATCCGCGACGGCGACCTGATCCGCGTGGATGCGGTCGCCGGCACGCTGACCGCGCTGGTCGACCCGGCGGAATGGGCCGCGCGCCTGCCTGCCGAGCGACCGGCACCAGTCAGCGGCATGGGCCGCGAGCTGTTCGGTATGTTCCGCGGCCTCGCCGACGAGGCCGAGAAGGGCGCGTCGGCGATGCTGGCGGGCGCGGGATTGTAGAGGTGATCGTGACCCCGGCTCAGGCGGGGGTCTCATGCCACAAGCGGAATTCCCGCGGCGAAAGATCCCGGCCTGCGTTGGGATGACGAAGTAAGCGAGGAGAGAAGACGTGCAGGTCGTAGCGGTAGATATCGGCGGCACCCATGCCCGCTTCGCGGTCGCCGAGGTGGCGGACCGCCGCGTCGTGTCGCTGGGCGAGGTCTGCACGCAGAAGACCGCCGAGCACGCCTCGCTCCAGACCGCGTGGCAGGCGTTCGAGGCGCAGCACGGCGCCCCCCTGCCCCGCGCCGCCGCGATCTCGGTCGCCTCGCCGATCACCGGCGACGTCATCCGCCTGACCAACAATCCCTGGGTGATCCGCCCCTCGCTGATCCCCGAGCGGCTGAACGCCGACACCTACACGATCATCAACGATTTCGGCGCGGTCGGCCACGCGGTCGCACAGCTGCCCGACGCCGACTTCGTCCATCTCTGCGGCCCCGACACGCCGTTGCCGGTGCGAGGCATCACCACCGTCTGCGGCCCCGGCACGGGCCTGGGCGTCGCGCAGGTGCTGAAGACCGATGGCGAGTATCACGTCCTCTCTACCGAGGGTGGGCATATGGATTACGCGCCGCTCGACTCGATCGAGGACCATATCCTCCGCCGCCTGCGCAAGACCTTCACCCGCGTCTCGGCCGAGCGGGTGGTCGCCGGCCCCGGCATCATCGCGATCTACGAGACATTGGCCGAGCTGGAGGGCCGGGCCGTTCCCAGCCGCGACGACAAGACGATCTGGCAGGAGGCGCTGGAGGGCACCGACTCGATCGCGCTTGCCGCGCTCGACCGCTTCTGCCTGGCGCTGGGCGCGATCGCCGGCGACCTCGCGCTGGCGCACGGGGCAAAGGGCGTGGTCATCGCCGGCGGGCTCGGCCTGCGTATCAAGGACAAGCTGCTCCGCTCCGGCTTCGATCAGCGCTTCGTCGCCAAGGGCCGGTTCCAGTCGATGATGGCGGCAATCCCCGTCAAGCTCATCACCCATCCGCAGCCGGGCCTGTTCGGCGCCGCCGCGGCCTTCGCCCAGGAACATGCCCGATGACCGATATCCTCACGATCATGCGGACCAGCGCGGTCATCCCGGTGCTGGTCATCGACGATGCCGCGACCGCGCGACCGCTCGCCGAGGCGCTGGTCGCCGGCGGCCTGAAGGTGCTGGAGGTGACGCTGCGCACGCCGGCGGCGCTCGAGGCGATCGCCGAGATGAAGAAGGTCGAGGGTGCGATCGTCGGTGCGGGCACCGTCGTCAACCAGGATCAGCTGCGTCAGGTCGCCGACGCTGGCGCCGAGTTCATCGTCTCCCCTGGCCTGACCGACCGGCTGGGCAGCGCGGTGATCGAGAGCGGCATCGCCTACCTGCCCGGCGTCGCCACCGCGGGCGATATCATGCGCGGGCTGGACCTGGGGCTGAGCGCGTTCAAGTTCTTTCCCGCCGAAACCTCGGGCGGGCTGAAGGCGCTGAAGGCGCTCGCCGCCCCCTTCTACCAGTGTCGCTTCTGCCCGACCGGCGGGATCACCGAGGCGTCCGCTCGCGACTGGCTGGCGTTCGGCCCGGTCGAGTGCGTCGGCGGCAGCTGGGTAACGGGCGGCACCCTCGCCGAGATAGAGGCGAAGGCACGCGCCGCGTCGGCGCTGCGGGAATAAAGCGTCAGGGTCGGTTCGTGCTGCTGGATGACACTTGGGCCGGGCCGAGGCCAATTACAGCGCTCAGCTATCACTAGAGCGGTCATGCCGGGTTCGTCCCGGCATGATGGGAGTATTGGCGACGACGCTCGATCGACCTCCGGCGCGTGCAGGAGCCAGGGCTACGCCTCGAGCCCTGAAGCCCCCTCCTTCGCGCAGGGCCATCCCGCACTCATGCCCGGATCAGCGACGCCGCCCTTGCGGCATGAAGCACCGCCAGCATGACATGCGACTGCGCCACCCGGATGCTGGCCGCGTTGATCGCGGCGACTGCTTCCTGCTGGGATCGGCGGGCGGCGTAGGTGAACTCTGTCGTGTCGATCATCGTGGCGGTCTCCACCATGCAACGGACCCCTGCCCGGACTGCGGTAGCGCCGCCATGTTGCGGTCATATGTAATCTATGTTGCAATTTTGGCGAATTGGTGACGGAATGTCGCCAACCGCCCGTCGCGGTTGAGCCTTCGTTTATCATCTGCACGCTTACGGACCGCATGTTCGCCTTCCGCTTCGATCACGACACCCGGATCATGCACATCAGGACCGACGGTTTCTGGACGCTCGGCATCCTTGCCCGGTTTTCCGCGACCGCACTGGCGCTGTTCACGACAACGCGGTTATCGTTCGGGCATTTCGCGACGCTGATCGACTGCCGTGACTTTCCCGTGCAGGCAGGCGAAGTCGCCGCTGGGCTTGAGCTGATCGCCTGCAAGAGCGCGAGGATCACGACCGGTCCGGTCGCGACCGTCACGACGAACACCCTGAGCAAGTTGCAGGCCGACCGGATCATGGCATCGCCCCAGTTCCGGACCTTTCGCGACTGGGACGAAGCGGTGGCTTGGTTGGACCGGGAATGGGTGTCGGTCGCGGCGGCGCGTCGCCGACCGCGCAGCGAACTACATCTCGCCGCGCTGGCGGCGGATCGCGTACCAGCGCGCGACATTGGCGTTATGCTGTTGGAGCGTGTCGGCGAAGACATGCCCGCCGCTGCCGTCGGCGACGAAATAGAGCGCCTGCGACGATGCCGGGTCGAGCACCGCGTCAATTGATGCGCGACCGGGGTTGGCGATCGGCCCGACCGGCAGGCCGGGGCTGGCATAGGTGTTGTAGCCGTTCTTCGCGCGCAGCTCCGACTGGAGGATGCGCCGGCCGAGCGGCCGCCCCTTGGTGATTGGATAGATCACCGTCGGGTCCGCCTGTAGCGGCATGCCGAGGCGAAGGCGGTTGCCGTACACCGCAGCCACCGTCCGCCGCTCCGCCGGCTTGCCGGTTTCCTTCTCGACGATCGAGGCCAGGATGACCGCCTGCTCTGGCGTCGACACCGCGATACCCGGCTTGCGCTTCGCCCATGCGGCCTTCAGGTAATCGCGCATCGCCGCCTGCATCCGCGCCAGCACGGCACCGCGCGTGTCGCCGCGCTGATAGGCATAGCCGTCGGGCAGCACGCTGCCCTCCGCCGGCGTCGCCACGTCGCCGGTCAGTCCATCGGCCTTTACCAGCGCGTCACGCACCATGACCGATGGCAGCCCCTCGGGCACCACGACGATCCGCTGGCGGACCTTGCCCTCTTCGAGGAGCGCCAGGATCTGCTTCGGGCTGGCACCTGCAGGTAATTCATACTCACCCGCCTTGATCGCGGCCCCGCCGCCGAACACCCGCGCCAGCAGCCGGAAGCGCGAGGCGGAGCGGATTGCACCCGCCTTCTCCAACTCGGTCGCCGCACGGGCCAGGCTGGCGCCCTCGGGCACCACCACGCTGACCGGGCGCTCGGCGGGGCCACTGCCCGCCCACATGTTCGCACCGACCAGCGCCGCCACGACCAGCGCGGCGATCAGGAGGACGAGGCAGCCGAGCTTGCGCATGGCCCGGTCAGATCGCCTTCATCACCAGCGAGGCATTGGTGCCGCCGAAGCCGAACGAGTTGTTCAGCACCGCGCGCACCTGGCGCTTCTTGGCGACATGGGGGACGAGGTCGACGCCCTCGGTGCCCTCGTCGGGATTGTCGAGGTTCAGCGTCGGCGGCACGATCTGGTCGCGCAGCGCCAGGATGCAGAAGATGCTCTCCACCGCACCGGCCCCGCCCAGCAGATGCCCGATCGCCGACTTGGTGCTCGACATCGAGGCGCCCGACAGGTCGTCGCCGAACACCCGCTTCGCCGCCGCCAGCTCGATCGTGTCGGCCATGGTCGAGGTGCCGTGCGCGTTGATGTAATCGATATCGGCCGGCTCCATGCCCGCCTTGCGCAGCGCCATGCGCATCGCGAGTTCGGCACCCTTGCCCTCGGGGTGCGGCGCGGTGACGTGATAGGCGTCGCCCGACAGGCCGTAGCCGACCACCTCGGCATAAATTTTCGCGCCGCGTGCCTTCGCGTGCTCATATTCCTCGAGCACCAGGACGCCTGCCCCCTCGCCCATCACGAAGCCGTCGCGATCCCTGTCATAGGGGCGGCTCGCCTCAGTCGGGCGGTCGTTCATGCTCATGTTGAGCGCCCGTGCCTGAGCGAAGCCTGCGACGCCCAGCGGGTTGACCGTGCTTTCCGCTCCGCCCGCCAGCATGATGTCGGCGTCGTCGTCCTTAATCATCCGCGCCGCGTCGCCGATCGAGTGGGCGCCGGTCGAACAGGCGGTGACGACCGCATGATTGGGACCCATCAGCCCGTATTTGATCGAGACCTGGCCCGAGATCAGGTTGATGAGGCGGCCATGGACGAAATGCGGGCTGACCCGGCTGGGGCCGCGCTCGTGCAGGTTGATCGATTCGATCTCGATGCCCGGCAGGCCGCCGATGCCCGAGCCGATCGAGACGCCGGCGCGCAGCCGCATCGCCTCGTCCATGTCGGTCAGGCCGGCATCTTCCAGCGCCTGCCCGGCAGCGTCGATGCCGTACACGATGAAGGGATCGACCTGGCGCTGGATCTTGTGATCGACGCGCTTGCCCGGATCGAAGCCGTACGGGTGGTCGGCCGGCTTCACCTCGCAGGCGATCTTGCACTTCTGATCGGTCGCGTCGAAGCGCGTGATCGGACCCGCGCCCGACTTGCTCGCGAGGATGTTCGCCCACGCCGTCTCGACGTCCGCGCCGAGCGGCGTCACGAGGCCCAAACCGGTCACGACGACACGCCGCATACCCACTCTCCACTCTCTGCCCATAACGAAACGGCTCCCCGCCCTCTTAGCCCGGGGACGGGGAGCCGCTCAAATCCGTGTCCAGCCGCGATTGTGGCCGGTCAAATCGGATAATCTTACGACTTGTGCTCGTCGATATAGGTGATCGCGTCCTTCACGGTCGTGATCTTCTCGGCGGCGTCGTCGGGGATCTCGACCCCGAACTCTTCCTCGAACGCCATCACGAGCTCGACGATGTCGAGGCTGTCGGCGCCCAGATCGTCGATGAAGCTGGCGTCCTCGGTCACCTTGTCGGCCTCGACGCCGAGATGCTCGACGACGATCTTCTTCACGCGGTCGGCGGTCTCGCTCATGATAGTCCCTCTTCTTAACGAGAAATCGATATTCCTGAACGCCCGTAGAACGCAGGCGTTCACGGCGCAAGTATCAGATGGCCGCTTCAGACCATCGCCATGCCGCCATTGACGTGGATCGTCTGACCGGTGACGTATCCTGCCTCGCGGCTGGCGAGATAGGCGACCGCGGCGCCGATGTCCTCGCCGCTACCCAGATCGCCGGCCGGAATGCGCTGGGTCAGCGCCGCCTTCTGTGCGTCCGGCAGCACGTCGGTCATCGCCGAGCGGATGAAGCCGGGCGCGACGCAGTTGACGGTGATGCCGCGGCTGGCCAGCTCCTGCGCCAATGCCTTGGACAGGCCGACCACGCCCGCCTTCGAGGCCGCGTAGTTGGCCTGGCCGGGATTGCCGGTCTGTCCGACGACAGAGGTGATCGACACGATCCGCCCGAACCGCGCCTTCATCATCGGCCGCGCCGCCGCCCTTGCCAGCCGGAACGTCGCCTCGAGGTTGACGCGGATCACGCTGTCCCACTCCTCGTCCTTCATCCGCATCGCGAGGTTGTCGCGGGTGACGCCGGCATTGTTGACCAGGATGTCGAGCCGCCCGCCCAATGCCTCCACCGCCTGCGGCACGAGCGCGTCGACTGCGGCGGGATCGGAGAGATCGCAGACCAGCACGACATGATCGCCGCCCAGTGACGCGCGGAAATCCTCCAGCTTGGCCGCATTCGATCCCGACAAGGCCAGCCGAGCCCCCTGCCCTGCCAGCGCCCGCGCGATGGCGGACCCGATCCCGCCCGAGGCGCCGGTGACGAGGGCGGTCATTCCTGAAAGGTCAAACATTGGTCAGTCTCCAGATTTTTGGTTCACGCGGAGGCGCGGAGACGCGGAGGAGTGATGGTCGTTGACGATCCGTCGTACTCCCTCCTTCAGCGTCCCGCCGCCGAAATTCAGAAGCAGCCCGACGGGCTGCTTCAACAATCGCAGGTAGGTCAGCACCTGTTTGCCATGCGCGGCGTTCAGCTGCTCGACCGACTTGATCTCGACGAGAAGTCGATCATCGACCAGCAGGTCGATACGAAACGCGCCGTCAAAGCGCATTCCGTCGAACTCAATATTGACCGACTTTTGGCGTGCCACGCTGTAACCCATCTCCATGAGCTTGCCGGCGAGAACCAGTTCATAGACGCTTTCCAGCAAACCCGGTCCGAGATCCCGATGGATGCGCAACGCCAGATGCAGCACGTCACCGCTGATCTCGTCGATGTCTCTCACTTCTTCTCCGCGCCTCCGCGTCTCCGCGTGAGCATCAAATCTTACTAAGCAGCGCCTCGACATCGTCCATGGTCACCACGCTGACCGCCTCCACATCGGGCGCGATGCGCTTGACCATCGGAGCGAGGACCTTGCCGCCGAACTCGACGAACTCGGTCACCCCTGCGGCCGCCATCGCCAGCACCGATTCGCGCCACCGGACCATGCCCGTGACCTGCTGGACCAGCGCGACGCGGATCGCGCCCGGGTCGGCGATCGGGGCGGCGTCGACGTTGCAATAGACGGGCACGAGCGGCGCCGACAGCGTCGCGTCGAGCAGCGCCGCCTCCATCGCCGTCGCCGCATCCGCCATCAGCGGGCAGTGGAACGGCGCCGATACCGGCAGCAGGACCGCGCGCTTGGCGCCCAGCTCCTTGGCCAGCGCCACCGCCTTCTCCACGGCGGCGCGGTGGCCGGAGATCACCACCTGCGAGGGATCGTTGTCGTTGGCGACGGTGCAAACCAGCTCTGCCCCGCCCTCCGCCAGGATCGCGTCGACCGCCGCGCCGGCGATCGTCCGCGCCTTGTCGAGGTCGGCGCCGAGCAGCGCCGCCATCGCCCCCTCGCCGACCGGCACCGCCGCCTGCATCGCCCGCCCGCGCAGCTTCAGCAGCCGCGCCGTCGTCGCCAGGTCGAAGCTCTGTGCCGCCCGCAATGCGCTATATTCGCCCAGCGAGTGGCCGGCGACGTAATCCGCCTTGTCGGCAAGCCGGATGCCGCCCTCCTTCTCCAGCACCGCCAGCGTCGCGATCGCGTTCGCCATGATCGCGGGCTGCGCATTTTCGGTCAGTTGCAGTGCGTCCGCCGGCCCTTCGGTCATGATCCGGAACATGTTCTGGCCCAGCGCCTCGTCGACCTCGCCAAAGACCTCGCGCGCGGCCGGGCTGGCGGCGGCGAGCGCGGCACCCATGCCGACCGACTGGCTTCCCTGGCCGGGAAAGATGAACGCACGCATCGGACAGCTCCTCTCGCAATCTAAGGCCGCGCGGCCTATTGCCCGCGCCCAGTAATGACAAGCGTGTGGGCCGGCTTGCCTTTCCGGTGGAAATCCGTAAAGGCCCCCGCTTCGGACCGTCACCCATATGGGTCGGTCCGGAGAATCCAGACGACAGCCGGAGGGGCGACCGCATGGGGCGGCGTCAGCGATCGGCCAACATAGAAGGTAAGACATGGCTCTATACGAGCACGTGTTCCTTGCGCGCCAGGATCTGGCACAGGCGCAGGTGGACGCGCTGGCGGAAACCGCCACCAAGATCATCCAGGACAATCAGGGCCGCGTCGTCAAGACCGAGACCTGGGGCCTGCGGTCGCTGGCGTATCGCATCGCCAAGAACCGCAAGGCGCACTACGTGATGCTCGAGATCGACGCGCCGGCCGGCGTGGTCGCCGAGCTGGAGCGCCAGACCCAGATCAACGAGGACGTGATCCGCTTCATGACCGTCAAGGTCGACGAACTGGAGCAGGGCCCCTCGGCGATGATGCGCAAGCAGGAGCGTGACCGCGAGCGTCGCGGCGATCGCGAGGGTGGCCGTGACGGCGCGCCGCGTGGTGACCGCGCCGATCGTGCGCCCCGTCGTGACCGTGAAGAGGAGGCCGCATAATGGCTCGCCCGTTTTTCCGCCGCCGCAAGAGCTGCCCCTTCTCCGCGAAGGACGCCCCCCGGATCGACTATAAGGACGTCCGCCTGCTGCAGGGCTTCGTGTCCGAGCGTGGCAAGATCGTGCCGTCGCGCATCACCTCGGTGAGTGCGAAGAAGCAGCGCGAGCTCGCCCAGGCGATCAAGCGCGCCCGTCACCTGGGCCTGCTGCCCTACGTCGTTAAGTAAGGAGTCCGGACAATGGACGTCATTCTGCTGGAGCGCGTCGAGAAGCTCGGCGTCATCGGCGACGTGGTCACGGTGAAGGACGGGTTCGCCCGCAACTTCCTGCTGCCGCGCAAGAAGGCGCTGCGCGCCAACGAAGCCAACAAGAAGGTGTTCGAATCGAACCGCGCGCGGATCGAGAGCGACAACGCCAATCGTCGTGGCGAGGCCGAGAAGGACGCGGGCTCGTTCAAGGACGCGTCGGTCACCCTGATCCGTCAGGCGTCGAACACCGGCCAGCTCTACGGCTCGGTCGCGGTGCGCGACCTGGTCGAGGCGCTGGAAGCGTCGAAGCACAAGGTCACGAAGTCGCAGATCATCCTGGACAAGCCGATCAAGTCGATCGGCGTGTACGAGGTCAAGGTCGCGCTGCACCCGGAAGTGTCGGTGACCGTCAAGGTCAACGTCGCCCGCTCGCCCGAAGAGGCCGAGATGCAGGCGTCGGGCGTCGATGTCATGGCTTCGATGTTCGAGCGTGACGAGGCCGGCTTCACCGAGGACTATGACCCCAATGCAGAGCCCGGCGCCACCGCCGAGGTTCAGCCGGAGGAAGCGCAGGGCTGATCGCCTGCGCCAAAGCCGCACAGCAAAAGGCCGCCCGGAACGGATCCGGGCGGCCTTTTTTGTTTTGCGGGCTAAAGGAAGGCCGCGACTTCTCGGTCGACCTGATCGTCGGCCGTCAGCCGATATCAGGGACAGGTCACGCACGCTCCGATAACCGCAGCCAGCGGTATGAGGGCGAGAACGACGGGAAAGATTTGCTTCATCGCGGCACCTACTCGAACATGAGCCTTCGTTCACACAATGCACGCCGCAGCCGAAAGGTTGCCGCGATATGAACGAGTCTCTGCCGCGACGTGTCCCTTAACTGGACGGCAACGGATTGGCTGATACGCGCACGCCATGTTTCATCCTTCCTATTCAGTTAGTTGCGATGCTGCGCGGAACTTGATCGCGATCAGTCTGGGCGGCTTCTTCACGGTAGCGGACGTCGAGGCATTTGGTCGCGAGCTGGCGGCGCAGCGCAGGCTTCTGCGCTGCGCGCGCAACCAGCACCTGACCCTTTGCGACGTGTCCGCGATGAAGATCCAGACTCAGGAAGTGGTCGCCGCCTTCGCTGCCCTTGCCGGTGATCCGGCCGGCCAGTCGCGGCGGATGGCGATGATCGTGGGATCCTCCCTCGCGCGCCTCCAGACGCAACGCGTCGCCTCGCGCGACGCGACCGCGATGTTCCGTGACGCCGCCTCGGCCGAGGATTGGCTGTTCGAGGAGGAGCGGCCGGCCTTACGCCTTCGCGCCTGACCTAACGCCGACCGAACAGCCGCTCGATATCGGCATGGGCCAGCTTCACCCAGGTCGGCCGGCCGTGATTGCACTGGCCCGAATGCGGCGTCGCCTCCATCTCGCGGAGCAGGGCGTTCATCTCGGCGACCGACAATATGCGTCCTGCCCTCACCGATCCGTGACACGCCATCGTCGCCGCGACATGATCGAGCCGCTCGCGCAGGCTCAGGGCCTCGTCGAACGCCGCCAGTTCGTCCGCCAGGTCGCCGATCAGTCCGCGCGGGTCGCTCTGGCCGAGTAGCGCGGGCGTCGCGCGGACCAGCATCGCCCTGGGGCCGAAGCGCTCCAGCTCCAACCCGAACTCCGCCAGTTCTCCGGCGCGTGCCTCCAGCCGATCGCACGCCGGCTCGTCCAGCTCGACCACCTCGGGCAGCAGCAGCGCCTGCGCCGCGACCCGCCCGCCGGCAAGCGCCGCCCGCATCCGTTCCAGTACCAGCCGCTCGTGCGCGGCGTGCTGGTCGACCAGCACCAGCCCGTCCTCCGCCTCGGCGACGACATAGGTTTTCGCCACCTGCCCGCGTGCCACGCCGAGCGGATAGCCGGCCTGATCCGGCGGGGGTGCCCAGGCCGGCTCGGCGCGCGCCAGTGGCGGCGGCGCGGCAAAGCCCTGGCGCCGGTCGAACAATGACGTCCGCGGATCGGCGACCGGTTCGTGCCAGATCGGCTCCACCATCGGCCCGATCGGCTCCGCCTGCCACCGCGTCAGCGCATCCTCCGTGGGTCGCTGCACGGACCGATGACCCGCCGCATCCAGCGCGCGGCGCAACCCGGACACGATCAACCCGCGCACCAGCGCCGGATCGCGAAACCGTACCTCGGTCTTGGCGGGATGGACGTTCACGTCGACATCGCCGCTCGGCAGGTCGAGGAACAGCGCCACCACCGCGTGCCGGTCGCGCGGCATCATCTCGGCATAGGCGCCGCGGATCGCGCCGATCAGCAACCGGTCCTTCACCGGACGGCCGTTGACGAACAGATACTGGTGGTCGGCGACGCCGCGGTGGAAGGTCGGCAGCCCGGCGACGCCGCCCAGCACCATGTCTTCGCGTACCCAGTCGACCGGCACCGCATTGTCGGCGAGCGACCGGTCGGTCAGCGCGGCGACCCGCGCCGGCCGGTCCTCGCCGCCTGACACCGTCAGCACCCGCCGGCCGTCATGCTCGACCGCGAAGCCGATGTCCGGCCGCGCCATGGCGAGGCGTCGCACCACGTCGAGGCAGGCGGCATATTCGGCGCGCGGGCTGCGCAGGAACTTGCGGCGTGCCGGGACGCGGGCGAACAGCGCCTCCACGACGATGCGCGTGCCCGGCGGCAGCGCGGCCGGCCCCTCGTCGGCGAGCACGCCATTGTCGACCACGCGTCGCCAGCCATCGCGGCCAGCCGGCCGGCTTTCCACCGTCAGCCGTGCCACGCTGGCGATCGAGGGCAACGCCTCGCCCCGGAACCCCAGTGTCGCAACCGATTCGATCGCCTCATCAGGAAGCTTGGAGGTGCAGTGCCGCTCCAGCGCCAGCGCCATCTCGTCCGGCGCCATGCCGCAGCCGTCGTCGACCACCTCGATCCGGTCGAGTCCACCGCCGCCCAGCGTTACCGCGATCCGCGTCGCGCCCGCGTCGACGGCGTTCTCGACCAGTTCCTTCAACGCGCTGGCGGGCCTTTCGACCACTTCACCGGCAGCGATGCGGTTGACCAGATGCTCGGGCAGTCGGCGTATTGACACGCCGGTTGCTCTAGACCAAGCCAAGCCGTCCCGCGACCCCGCTAACCATGAAATCCCGCTACGGCAGCTCATGACAATGTGGCGGTCCGCGAGATGCCCTGCGACCGGCTGCCGCCCGCCGGCGGCGCCAGATTGGACCTGCGCTCGATGCACTTGCCCCGTTTCTTCAAATTCATGTCGCACGACATGGCGATCGATCTCGGCACCGCGAACACCGTCGTCTATGTCCGCGGCCGCGGCATCGTCCTGAACGAGCCGTCGGTCGTGGCGGTCGAGACGATCAACGGCGTGAAGCGGGTGAAGGCGGTCGGTGACGACGCCAAGCTGATGATGGGCAAGACGCCCGGCACGATCGAGGCGATCCGCCCGCTTCGCGACGGCGTGATCGCCGACATCGACGTCGCCGAGCAGATGATCAAATATTTCATCCAGAAGGTGCACGGCCCTCGCCGCTTCGCCCGCTGGCCCGAGATCGTGATCTGCGTGCCGTCCGGATCGACCAAGGTCGAGCGGCGCGCGATCCGCGACGCGGCGTCTAACGCCGGTGCCAGCCAGGTCTGGCTGATCGAAGAGCCGATGGCGGCCGCGATCGGTGCCGACATGCCGGTGACCGAGCCGATCGGATCGATGGTCGTCGACATCGGCGGCGGCACCACCGAGGTGGCGGTCCTGTCGCTCCGCGGCCTCGCCTACACCACCAGCGTCCGCGTCGGCGGCGACAAGATGGACGAGGCGATCGTCAGCTATGTCCGCCGCAACCACAACCTGCTGATCGGCGAGGCCACGGCCGAGCGGATCAAGCAGGAGGTCGGCTGCGCGAAGCCGCCGGTCGACGGGATCGGCGCGGTGATCCACATCAAGGGCCGCGACCTCGTCAACGGCGTGCCCAAGGAAATCCAGATCAACCAGGGTCAGGTCGCCGAGGCCCTGTCCGAGCCGGTCGCGACGATCGTCGAGGGCGTACGCGTCGCACTGGAGAACACCGCGCCCGAGCTGGCCGCCGACATCGTCGACCAGGGCATCGTCCTGACCGGCGGCGGCGCGTTGCTGCAGGGACTGGACGAGGTGCTGCGCGACGAGACCGGCCTGCCCGTCACCGTCGCCGAGGACCCACTGACCTGCGTCGCGCTCGGCACCGGTCGCGCGCTGGAAGATCCGATGTTCCGCGGTGTGCTGCAGAACGGCTGACCGGCCACAGACTGACCTCCAGCCCACAGGGGACGGCGCGCATGGCGCCAGCACGCGACCGCCGCACGGGATTTTCGCGGCGGCGGCAATATAGTCTGTTCATCGGCTACGTGCTCGCAGTGGCGTGCGCGGTGGTCGGCGCAGTGCTGCTCGTCGCCAGCGCGGTGAACCCGCCGCTGTTCGCCGGCCTGCGCATGGGGCTGGCCGGTGTCACCGCGCCCGTCTCGTCGGTGCTGATGACGGTGCGCGATGGCGCGGCGGCCGTGCCGGAGTGGTTCAACGGCTGGGCCTTCGCCCATGCCGAGAATGCCGCGATGCGCCGCGACCTCGCCGCCGCGCGTCCGCTGCTGATGCGTGCGCGGGTGATCGCATACGAGAATAATCGGCTGCGCGCGCTGCTCGCTCTGCGGGAGCGCTCGGCCGCGCCGGTCGTCACCGCGCGGCTGGTCAGCTCCAGCGCCTCGAGCGGCCGCCGCTTCGCGCTGCTCGACGCCGGGCGGTTCAGCGGCGTGCGTCCCGGCATGCCGGTGCGTGGCCCCGAGGGACTGGTCGGTCGGGTGATCGAAACCGGACCCAATGCCGCCCGCGTCCTGCTGCTGACCGACGCCGACAGCGTCGTGCCCGTCCGCCGCGCGCGGGACGGGCTGGCGGCGATCGCGGCGGGGCGGGCCGATGGCTCGGTCGAGATCCGCTCGGTCAATGCCACCAATGTACGCTTCGGCACGGGCGACGTCTTCGTCACCACGGGCACGGGCGGCCTCTATACGCCGGGTATCCCGGTCGCGCGGGTCGTCGCCAACGCGACCGACACCGCGCTGGCACGCCCCTTCGCGCAGCCCGACGCGCTCGACTATGCGCTGGTCGAGCAGGCGTTCATGCCGATGCCGCCGCCCCTCGCCCCCACCGCGCCGGCGGCGGCACCGTGAGCGCGGGCGACGCCGATCCCTTCGCGCTGGCCCTTCCGGCCGGGCGCGCCCGCGCGCTGCCCTGGATGACGGTGGTGGCAGGATCGCTCGTCACCATCGTGCCGGTGATCGCGACGGTGCCGATCCTGCCGCCGTTCGGGCTGCTGATGCTGCTGACCTGGCGCCTGCTCGCGCGGTTCGCGCTTCGGCCCTGGGCAGCGGCGCCGCTCGGCTTCCTCGACGACCTGCTCAGCGGCCAGCCGCTCGGCTCGGCGGTGCTGCTCTGGTCGCTCTGCTACATGGCGATCGACCTGATCGAGCGGCGCATGATCCTGCGCGATTTCTGGCAGGACTGGCTGATCGCCAGCGGTGCCATCCTGTTCTGCCTGGCGGGCGGGCGCGTGCTGGCGCTGCCGGTCGGCGCGCCGGTCGACGGTGCGTTGCTGGTGCAGGCCGGCTCGACCATCCTCCTCTTCCCGCTGGCCGCGCGGCTGGTCGCCTGGATCGACCGCAAGCGCGGACTGGCGTAACGGGGCCGGCATGAGGCGTCCGCCCAAAACCGTCACGCCCGCGATGCAGGCGTACAGCTTCTCGCGCCGTGCCTGGCTGCTCGGCGCGGGCACGGTCGGCATGGGCGGCCTGTTGTCGGGCCGCATGGCATGGCTGTCGATCGCCGAGAACGCGCGCTACAATTCGTTGGCCGAGAGCAACCGCGTCAACGCCACGCTGGTGCCGCCCCGCCGCGGCTGGCTGGTCGACCGGCATGGCCAGCCGATCGCCAACAACCGCACCGATTTCCGCGTCGACATCATCCCCGACCGGCTGCGCGATAACGATCGCGTCCTGCGCCTGCTCGGCCAGCTCCTCCGCCTGCCGCCCGAAGAGGTGGAGCGGGTCCGCATCGACCTCGATCGCGCCGCCGGATTCCAGCCGGTGCAGGTCGCCGAGAACCTGGATTGGGAGCGGTTCGCCGCGGTCAGCGTCCGCCTGCCCGAGCTGCCCGGCGTCCAGCCGACGCGCGGCTTCGCGCGCCACTATCCCGCCGGCGCCGCGGTCGCGCACCTGACCGGCTATGTCGGTGCGCCGACCGCCGAGCAGTTCAAGGAAACCCGCGACCCCCTGCTCGTCACTCCCGGCTTCAAGCTGGGCAAGGACGGACTCGAAAAGGCGCTGGAGCAGCATCTGCGCGGTCAGGCCGGCGCCAAGCGCGTAGAGGTGACCGCGCGCGGCAAGCTGGTCGCCGAACTCGCCACCCGCCCCGACGTGCCCGGCAAGAATGCGCGGCTGACGATCGATGCCGGCTTGCAGGAATATGCCGCCCGCCGGCTCGGCACCAATTCGGGCTCGGCGGTCGTCCTCGACTGCCGCACCGGCGAGATGCTGTGCATGGTGTCGATGCCGGCCTACGACCCCAACAGCTTTTCCGACGGAATCAGCCATCTGGAATGGCAGATGCTGTCCGATGACGACCATGTGCCGCTGATGAACAAGGTGACGCAGGGCCTCTATCCGCCCGGCTCCACCGTCAAGCCGATGAACACGCTGGCGCTGATGGCGGCCGGCGTCGCCCCGACCGACCGGGTGCTGTGCACCGGTGCGCTGCGTGTCGGCACCGGCGTGTTCCACTGTCACAAGCGCGGCGGTCACGGCGCGGTCGACATGAAGACCGCAGTCGCCCAGTCGTGCGACATCTATTTCTACGAGATGATCCGGCGCATGGGTTATGACCGGATCGCTCCCGTCGCGCGCGAACTGGGGCTGGGGCAGAAGTTCGAACTGCCCTTCTCCACCCAGCGTTATGGCACCGTGCCCGACAGCGCTTGGAAGCTGCGCAAGTACAAGGATCGCTGGACCGTCGCCGACGGGCTGAACGCCTCGATCGGTCAGGGTTACGTGCTCGCCAATCCCCTTCAGCTCGCGGTGATGGCAGCGCGCATCGCCTCGGGCCGCGCGCTCCAGCCCAGCATCCTCGCCGACCGGGTCCACCGCGACGCGCCCGCCCTGCCCTTCGATTCCGAACAGTTGCAGCACGTCCGCGACTCGATGTGGGCGGTCGTCAATGGCGGCGGCACGGGTGCGGCGGCCCGGCTGCTGGTACCGGGCATGAGCATCGCCGCGAAAACCGGGACCGCGCAGGTCCGCCGCATTACCATGGCGGAGCGGCGCGGCGGCGTGCTGAAGAACGGGCAGCTGCCGTTCAAGCTGCGCGACCACGCGCTGTTCGTCTGCTTCGCGCCGGCCGAGAATCCGCGCTACGCCGCCGGCATCGTGCTGGAACATAACGGCCACACCGTCCGCAACCTCGATACGCCGATGATCGGGCGCGACATCATGACCTATCTGCTCGACCGCGATCGCGCGCTTGCCAGCCTGGCGGAGGTCGAGCCTACCTGGGGCGGCGACATCACCACGCGCATGGCGGCGCAGGCCGCCGCCTATCGCGCCGCGCGCAACCCCGCCCCCGCCGCCGCCGCGACCAAGACGGACGGCGTCGTGCCGAGCGACGCGCCGGCGGTCGAAGCCGCCACCTCGCTCGCCAACCAGACCCAGGCCGCGCTCGCCGAGGCGCCGGCCGCCGACACCCCCGCCGCCGAAGGCACGACGGAGCGTACGCCATGAGCAGCCGTCTCGTCCCCGAACCGCTCGCGCAACTGCCCTGGCGCGTCCTCTTCCTGATCGCTGCGATCAGCGCATTCGGGGTGATGATGCTCTATTCCGCCGCGGGCGGCAGCGTGCGCCCCTGGGCATTGCCGCAGGGCATCCGCTTCTGCGTGTTCCTGGTCGGCGCGATCATCGTGTCGCGCGTGCCGGAGGACTGGTTTCGCAAGGGGGCGATGCCGGCCTATGTCGTCCTCCTGCTGATGCTGGTTGGCGTCGAGCTGCTCGGCCATGTGTCGGGCGGCAGCCAGCGGTGGCTCGACCTGGGCATCATCCGCCTGCAACCGTCCGAGTTCATGAAGCTGTCCATCGTGCTCGCCTGCGCGCGCTTCTACGAGCTGCTGCCCGCCGGGCAGACGCGGACCTTCGGCGCGGTGTGGCCCGCCGCCGCGCTGATCGGCATGGCCGCCGCCTTTGTCATGCTGCAGCCGGATCTCGGCACCGGGCTGATGATCTGCTCGGGCGGGGCGACGGTCATGTTCCTCGCCGGCATCCCGTTGCGTCTGTTCGTCGGCGGGGCGCTGGGCGTCGCGGTCGCGGCGCCGCTCGCGGTCAACTTCCTGCTCCACGACTATCAGCGCAACCGCATCCTCATCTTCCTCGATCCCGAGAGCGACCCGCTCGGCACCGGCTATCACATCAGCCAGTCGAAGATCGCGATCGGCTCCGGCGGCATCTGGGGCAAGGGCTTCCTCAACGGCACGCAGAGCCACCTCGACTATTTGCCAGAGGGGCATACCGACTTCGCTTTCGCCACCATGGCAGAGGAGTGGGGGCTGGTCGGGGGCGTGCTGCTGATCGCGGCCTATATCCTGGTCGTGTTGTGGGGGCTGAACGTCGCCCAGCGATCGACCTCCCGCTTCGCCCAGCTGACCGCCGCCGGCCTGTCGATGACGCTGTTCTTCTACGTCGCGATCAACCTGGCGATGGTGATGGGACTGGCGCCGGTGGTCGGCATCCCCCTGCCACTGTTCAGCAACGGCGGCTCCGCACAGATGACCGTTTTGCTCTGCCTCGGCATTCTGATGGCGATAGATCGGCAAAATCGGCGCCGCCCGGCCTGGTAGGCGAAAAAAGGGTTTGCATCCCCCGCCAGCGATGCTAATCGCGCGCCTCCCGACGAGGGGCTCGCCCACCAAGGCAGCCGCCGAAGCGACGGAATGGACGCATAGCTCAGTTGGTAGAGCAGCTGACTCTTAATCAGCGGGTCCTTGGTTCGAGCCCAAGTGCGTCCACCATTCCTCACCGGAAACTCCTCGCCCCTCCGGGTTCGTCGATGTGAAACGCACCTGTCCGTCAACGCTGCTGCTCGCCGATAGCTCGCGCTGCGCTCGCCGACGGACTTCCGCCGCACCAGCTCTGCCTCGCCATTGCGCGAACGTCGCGCCGGAAATCGGCGCGACGCTCAGGATCAATCTTTCCTGGCAGATGACGAGCCTACTTCCCCGACTTGCCTCCTGAAGCGGGTTTGGCGGGCGCTGGGCTGGTGACCGGACCGTCGCTGACCGGGGTCGTCGCAGCAGCAGCAGGAGCGATGCGCGAGCCATCGGCGTTCAGCCCCAGATCCTTCAGCAGCGGTCCGACCTGCGGGTCGGCGCCGTTGAAGGCGCGGAACATCGGCGCGTAATCCTCGGTATGCCCCTTCGACAGGATCATGTCGCGGAAGCGCTGGCCGTTGGCCCGTGTCATGCCGCCATGCTGCTCGAACCAGTTGAACGCGTTCGCGCTCAGCATCTTGGTCCAGCTATAGGCGTAATAGCCCGCCGAATAGCCATTGCCCCAGATGTGAAGGAAATAGGTCGAGCGATAGCGTGGCGGCACGTCGGCGACGTCGAGGCCGGTGGCGGCGAGTGCCTGCTTCTCGAACGCGTCGGCGTCCTGCTTGCCCTGCGCCGCGGTCAGCGAGTGCCAGCTCATGTCCATCTCGGCCGCGGCGAGCGCCTCGCCGAAGGAGTAGCCCGAGTTGAACGTCCCCGCGCGCTTGATCTTGTCAACCAGCGCCGGCGGGATGACCTGGCCGGTGCGGTAGTTCACCGCGTAGTGCGGCAGCACCTTGGGATCGAGCGCCCAGTGCTCGTTGAACTGCGACGGGAACTCGACGAAGTCGCGCGCCGTGTTGGTTCCCGATACGCTGGGATAGGTCTGGTTGGCGAACAGCCCGTGCAGCGCGTGGCCGAATTCATGGAACATGGTCGTCACGTCGTCGAAGCTGATGAGCGCGGGCTGACCCGCGGCGGGCTTGGTGAAGTTGCCGACATTGTAGATGACCGGCTTCGTCCCGATCAGCTTGGACTGGTTGACGAAGTTCGACATCCACGCGCCGCCATTCTTGTTGTCGCGCTTCCAGTAATCGAAATACATCAGGCCGACCGGCGTACCGTTCGCTTCGCTTACCTCATAGACCATGACGTCGGGTTGATAGACCGGGATGTCGGTGCGACGCTTGAAGGTCAGGCCATAGAGCTGGTTGGCGGCATAGAAGACGCCGTCCGTCAGCACCTTGTTGATCTCGAAATAGGGCTTCAGCTCGTCCTGGTTCAGGTCGTACTTCGCCTTGCGGACCTGCTCGGAATAATAGTCCCAGTCCCATGGCTTCAGCTGGAATTTGCCGCCAGTGGCGTTGATCTGCGCCTGCAGTTCGGCCGCCTCGCGGCGTTGCTCCGCCGCCACCGGCGTACCCAGCTGCTGCATGAAGCCCAGCGCGGTCTTGGGCGTCTTCGCCATCTGGTCCTGCAGCACGTAATCGGCCCAGGTCGGGAAGCTGAGCAGCTTCGCCTTTTGCGCGCGCAGCAGCGCGATCTGCTCGATCGTGTCGCGCGTGTCGTTGGCGTCGCCCTTCACCGCGCGCGTCCAGCTCGCGTCGAACAGCGCCTCGCGAGTCGCCCGATCCTGCATCGTGGCGAGTTCGGGCTGTTGCGTCGTGTTCTGGAGCGTCAGCACATATTTGCCCGCCATCCCGCGCGCCTTGGCGGCATCGGCGGCGGCGGCGATCTCTCCTTCGGACAGACCGGCCAGCTTGGCCTTGTCGTCCACCACCAATGCCCCTGCCTTGGCGGCGGCGAGCAGCTTCTGCTGGAAGGCGGTCTCCAGTGTCGACAGCTGGCCGTTGTACGTGCTGAGCGTCCGCTTGTCGGCAGGAGACAGTTCCGCACCCGAGCGGACCATGCCCTGATAGGTGAGCGTCAGCACCTGAAGCTGCTCGGGGTTCAGGCCAAGCGACTGGCGCTTGTCGTACAGCGTCTTCACCCGCGCGAAGAGCGCCGGGTCGAGGTTGATCGCGTCCTGGTGCGCAGCGAATGCCGGTGCCAGATCGGCCTGGGTCTTCTGCAGCGTATCGTCGGTATTGGCGCCGACCACGCCGTAGAAGGCCATGCTGGCCCGCTCCAGCAGCCGGCCGGATCGCTCCATCGCGGCGATCGTGTTCTCGAACGTCGGTGCGCTACGCGCGCGCGTGATCGCGTTGATCTCCGCCCGCTGCGCGGCCATGCCGGCAATCAGAGCAGGCGCATAGTCGGTGCTCTTGATCCGGTCGAACGGTGGCGCCTGGAATGGCAGGGTGCTCGCCTGCGCGAACGGGTTTGAGGCGGGCAGCGACGCCGAGGTCGCGGTGACCGGCGCCGCGCTCTGGGCAAGCGCGGTGGTCGACATCAGCATGATCGTGGCAGTGGTGGCGAGAAAGCGCATGGATGCTCCATCGGCAGGTGTATGGCACGCGTGATGCGCCTGCGCGGGTCGCGGATCAATGGCCAGCAGCCAGGTAGCGACGATATCGATCGCGCGGTCGCCGGCCGTGTGTCGTGGAGGGCGACCCCCGTCGGCTCTGGTCGGCCCGAACCGATCTTGCTAGCCTCCATCCCACACGGGCCGATCGGGCCGGCGCCGGAACAGGACAGACGTGCACCCTGCCGAAACCCTGGAACTTGTGCTCGCGATGCTCGGTGCGGTGCTGGTCCTGCACTGGCTGGCCGAGCGGCTTCGCTGGCCTCCCTCGGCGGCGCTGCTGATCGGGGGCGGCGCGCTCGCCTTCATTCCCGGCGTGCCGCTCATCACGCTCGATCCCGAGCTGGTGCTGGTGCTTTTCCTGCCGCCGCTGCTCGTCGACGGGGCGTGGCATACGGAACTGGTGCGCTTCCGCCGTCATCTCGCGGGCATCCTGTCGCTGGCGGTGGGCGCGGTGATCTTCTCCACGCTCGTCGTTGCGGCGGTCGCGCACTGGCTGATGCCGACGCTGCCCTGGGCTGCCTGCGCCGCCCTTGGCGCGATCGTCTCGCCGCCGGACGCGGTGTCGGCCAGGGCGGTACTCCAACGGGTGCAGCTGCCGCGGCGCCTTCAGGCCCTGCTCGAGGGCGAGAGTCTGCTCAACGATGCGACCGGCCTGGTGATCTTCCGCTTCGCCGTCGCGGCGACGATGGGGGCGGGTTTTCAGGCCGGCGAAGTCTTGGGCAGGTTTGTGCTCCTCGTCCTTGGCGGCGTCGCGATCGGGCTGGCGGTCGGCGCGTTGTGGGTGGTGATCGGCCGACGCTTGCGCAACGAGCTGCTGCTGATCGTCATGACCGTATTGGTCGGCTGGGTGGCATACCTGTCCGGTGAAGCGCTCGGCGTGTCGGGCGTGGTCGCCGCGGTGACCGCCGGGCTGGTGCTCGGCTGGCAGCAGCATGTGATCTTCTCCGCTGCCGTCCGGCTGCGCGGGACATCGTTCTGGCAGGTGCTGGTCTTCCTGCTCGAAGCATCGGTGTTCATCCTCATCGGCATCTCGCTTCGCGACATCCTGACCCGGGCGGGCGGACTGGAAGCCGTGGCCGGCGAGTTGGCCCTGCCGCTACTGGCGATCGTGCTCACGCTGACGCTGGCGCGCTTTGCCTGGATCTTCGCCTCGGACGCGGTCGTCGCCTTGCTGCGCCGGATGGGCATCGGGCGGGAGCCGCCGATCGGCCCGGCCTGTGCGACCGTGATGGGCTGGGCCGGCATGCGCGGCGTGGTGACGCTCGCTGCGGCACTGACGCTGCCCGCCGACTTTCCGCAGCGCGATTTCATGTTGCTCGCCGCATTCGGCGTGATCCTGGTCACGGTGCTGGTCCAGGGATCGACACTGGGTCTCCTCATCCGCTGGACAGGGCTGCGCCGCACCGCGGAGGATGAGCCGCCGATGGACATGACGGCGGCCGAGCGTGCGATGATGCAGGCGCAGCTTTTTGCGGTCGAGCGACTGGCGCGCGACGAGGCGGGCAATCTCGTCCACCCGCAGCTACTCCGTCGCTACACCGCGCGTGCCACGGCGGGCGAGAGCTTCACCGGCAGCGACGAGGAGCGGACCGCGGCAATCGCGTCGCACTTCGACGTCATCATCGGTGCCGTGGCGGCGGGGCGCGAGGAGCTGGTTCGGCTCCATCGCACCCACCAGATCGACAACGAGACACTGCGCAGCCTGGAACTGGACCTCGATCTGGAAGAACTTGGCGCCGAATCCGCGAAAGCTTGAACAGCCCCTCCGAAACGTGCCGCTATCCCGAAGCGTTAGGGGGCCTGTCCGTATCAGCGAAGAAGGGCCGGATAGATGCTGTTATCAAGGGTGGCGATTGCCGCATCGCTGGTGAGCCTCGCGGCCTGCAGCGCCGCCGAGCGCTCCACCGAGAACGCATCGGCAAACGGTGCCGACCGGCAAAGCAGCGCACCGGCATCATCGCCCCAGCTGCCCCTAGCCTCCCCTACGCCGGTCACGGGAAACATCGCCGCAAAGTCGACCTTGCGATCCTGTGCGGCCGAGCTCGGCGCGGCGGCTGCCGCCCGCCGGGTCGAGGTCTGCCGCAACGTGTCGCCTGCCACCCATCCGCCCTGCAATGCCGCCAACAGCTGCGCGCTGATCGAGGACGAGATCGCGCGAAGCTGCGCCCTGTTCGATGGCGATGGTCCGCCGATGAAGGGGTGCCGCACCGATCCCAAGGGGATGGAGGCGGCCGCCGATGTGGTGCGACGCTATTACTCGGCGCTCGACGCGCGCGACTATTCGACCGCCTGGACCCAGTGGGGCGACGACGGACAGCCCGGCCAGACCTTCAAGGCGTTCGAGAACGGCTACGCGCACACGCGCTCGACACGCGTGACGATCGGTGCCCTGACCCCGGGCGACGGCGGTGCCGGCTCGATCTACCAGCCGGTGCCCGTCACCGTCGATGCAACCCTTGACGATGGCCGTCATCAGCGCTTCGTCGGCAGCTATGTCGTCCGCCGGGTCAACGATGTCGACGGCGCATCGCCGTCGCAGCTCCGGTGGCACATCGACTCGGCCCGACTGACCCCTGTCCGGCTCAGTGCGGGGTGAACCCCATCTCGACACCCGTCTTGTCGTGCAGAGCGAACCGGTCGACGAGATCGGCACTGGCGCGGTTATAGCCGACGACTTCGACGGCCCGCCCGTCACGCCGCAGCCGCGCCACGATCTTGTCGAGCGCGCCGACACCCGAAATGTCCCAGAAATGCGCTGCGGTCACGTCGATGACGATGTGGCGGGCGCCATTCTCGGCCTGGAACGCGCGCGTGAAGCGGTCGACCGACGCGAAGAAGATCTCGCCCGTCACGCGGTAGGTCGCCTGCACGCCGTCTGGTGAAAGCGTACGTTCGACCGAGAACATCCGCTGCACCTTGCCTGCGAAGAAGATGCCGGAGAGCAGCACGCCTGCCAGCACGCCCAAGGAAAGGTCGCGGGTCGCGACGACGACCATCACGGTCACCAGCATGACCACGGACGACGCCGGCGGATGCCGCCGCAGGTTGGCGATCGAGTTCCAGCTGAACGTGCCGATCGAAACCATTATCATGACGGCGACCAGCGCCGGCATCGGCACGCGCCCGACGAGCGGCCCGAGCACGGCGAGAAGGAAGAGGAGAAACGCCCCTGCCACGAAGGTGGACAGGCGACTGCGACCACCAGAGGTCACGTTGATGACGGACTGGCCGATCATCGCGCAGCCGCCCATGCCGCCGAAGCATGCGGCCACGATGTTCGCACCCCCCTGCCCCGCGCATTCCCGCCGCTTGTCACTGTCGGTGTCGGTCATGTCGTCGACGATCTGCGCGGTCAGCAGGGACTCCAGCAGCCCCACCGCCGCCATCGTCAGCGAGTAGGGAAAGACGATCCGCAGCGTCTCGAACGTCAACGGCACCTGCGGCAGCGCGAGGCTGGGCAGCCCCTCGGGCAGCTTGCCCATGTCGCCCACGGTGTTGACCGGCACGCCCAGGCCGATGCTGATCGCGCTGAGGACGAGGATGGCGACCAAGGGTGACGGGATCGCCTTGGTCAGGCGCGGAAAGCCATAGATGATCGCGAGGCCGGCGACGACCATCGCGTAGGTCTGCCAGCCCATGCCGATCAACTGCGGCAGCTGCGCCATGAAGATGAGGATCGCGAGCGCGTTGACGAAGCCGGTGATGACGGACCGCGACACGAACTGCATCACCAGGTCGAGACGGAGCAGCCCGGCGGCGATCTGGATCAAACCCATCAGGATCGTCGCGGCGAACAGATATTGGACGCCGTGCTCCCGTACCAGCGGCGTGACGAGAACGGCGACCGCAGCGGTCGCGGCCGAGATCATGCCCGGCCGTCCACCGATCAGCGCGATGGTCATGGCGATCGCCACCGAGGCATATAGGCCGACCCGCGGATCGACACCGGCGATGACCGAGAAGCCGATCGCCTCCGGGATCAGCGCCAGGGCGACGACGATGCCGGCAAGAAGGTCGTGGCGGGCAGCGACGCGGTCGGTGAACCACTGCCGGCGATAGGTAGAAAGATCGAGTGTCATCGAAAATCCACAACAGGGCACAGGGCGCGAAAACGCGCTTCGTTCGGCGTGCGTGTTGTTGTCCGGCGGATCGGCGGCCGGAATAGCCACCCGGGATTTCACCGGGTCCATGCGAATGCCCGCGGCATAGGCGATCCGGTCGCAGGAAAGCAACCATGCGGCCGAGCTGTCACCCGTCAAGCCCGGAGAAGCCCATGGCGAGGATCGCCGGCCAGCACTTCCCAGGGATCGTCTGCCCCCTTGCCGCATTGCACCCTGCAATGGCTGACACCCGCACCTCTCCCTTTCAGCTACCGCTGTTCCGCAGCGTTTGGATCGCCAGCCTCTGTTCGAATTTCGGCGGGTTGATCCAGTCGGTCGGGGCGTCGTGGATGATGACGTCGCTCGATGCGTCGCCGCAGATGATCGCGCTGGTGCAGGCATCGACGAGCCTGCCGATCATGCTCCTGTCGCTATGGGCGGGCGCGGTCGCCGACAATCTCGACCGGCGCCGGGTGATGCTGGCGGCGCAGGGCTTCATGCTGGCGATATCGGCGCTGCTGGCGATCGGTACCTGGCTGGGGATGGTCACGCCGTGGCTGCTTCTGGTCTTCACCTTCCTGATCGGCTGCGGCACCGCGGTGAACGGCCCGGCGTGGCAGGCGTCGGTCGGCGACATGGTGCCGCGCCCGATGCTGCCCAACGCGGTCGCGTACAACAGCATGGGCTTCAACATCGCGCGCAGCCTGGGTCCGGCGATCGGCGGCACGATCGTCGCGGTGGCCGGCGCGGCGGCGGCATTCATGGTCAACGCTGCCAGCTATGTCGGCTTGATCGCCGTGCTGTCGCGCTGGCAACCCGATCTGCCCCCCCGCAAGCTACCGCGCGAGCGGCTGGGCGTCGCGATGGCGGCGGGCGTCCGCTACGTCCAGATGTCGCCGCACATCCGGATCGTCCTCGGTCGCGCGGCACTCTTCGGCCTCGCCGCCAGTGCGCTGCCTGCGCTGATGCCCGTCGTCGCGCGCGACGTGGTGGGCGGCGGGCCGCTGACCTATGGCCTGCTGCTCGGCGCCTTCGGCATCGGCGCGGTCGGCGGGGCTTTGGGCAGCGGCCGGTTGCGGGCGAGACTGTCGACCGAAGGGGTGGTGCGCCTCGCGTCGCTGGGCTTGGCAGCGGGAGCCGCCACCGCTGCGCTGAGCGGCTCGCTTCCGCTTGTCCTCCCTGCGCTGGCACTCGCCGGTGCCGGCTGGGTGCTGGCGCTGTCGACCTTCAACGTCAGCGTCCAGATGGCCTCGCCGCGCTGGGTCGTCGCGCGTGCCATCTCGCTCTACCAGATGGCGGCGTTCGGCGGCATGGCGGCGGGCAGCTGGCTGTTCGGGACCATCGCCGGCGACCACGGCGTCGTCATTGCGCTGGTCACTGCCGCACTACTACAACTCGCCAGCTTCGCCACCGGCTTCGTCGCACAACTGCCCGGCATCAGCCAGGTCGACCTCGATCCCTATGACGCCTGGACCGAACCCGATACCGCAGTCCCGGTAGAGGCCCGCTCCGGCCCGATCGTCGTCACCATCGAGCATCGGATCGCAGAGGCCGACATCGCCGCCTTCCTGTCGGTGATGCGCGAGCGCCGTCGCATCCGCCGCCGCGACGGCGCGCGGCACTGGACGCTGCTGCGCGATCTGGGCGAGGCGGACCTGTGGGTGGAGCGTTATCACTTCGCCACCTGGCTCGATTACGTCCGCCACAACCAGCGCCGGACCAAGGCGGATCAGGTCATTGGCGATGCGCTCCACGGCCTGTGGGTCGGCGGCGTTCCTCCCGTCGTCCATCGCCGGATCGAACGCCAGACCGGCTCGCTCCCCACCACCCGCATGCCCGACGCGCGCGAGCTGGACCCGATCACCGACGCCTCCCGCGCGAGCTAACCCGGCCGCGCCGGCGGCGGCAGGTTCGCGACCATCCGCTCGCCGTCGATGACGATCGGGCTCGCGACGCCGGGAATACCGTCCAGCGCGATCCGCATGCCCCGGAACACCACCTGCGGATCGGCAAAGGTCTCGTCGATCCGGTTGATCGGTCCGGCCGGCACGCCGCGCTCCTCCAGTGCCCAGGCCAGGTCGGCCTTGCGCCACCCGGCGATCGCGGCGGCGAGCAGGGGCACCAGCACGGCCCGGTTCGCGATCCGCGCCGCGTTAGTCGCATAGGCCGGCTCGTCCGCCAGCCCCAAGCCCAGCGCCTCGCACAGTCGCGCGAACTGCGCGTCGTTGCCGACCGCGACGATCAGCTCGCCATCGGCGGCGGCGAACGCCTGATAGGGGACCAGATTGGCATGGCCATTGCCCATCCGGTGCGGCACCTCGCCCGCCACCATCCAGTTGAGCGCCTGGTTGGCCAGCACCGCAACCTGCGTGTCGAGCAGCGCCATGTCGATATGCGCGCCCTGCCCCTCCACGTCGCGCCGCCGGAGCGCCGCCAGGATCGCCACCGTCGCATAGACGCCGGTGAAGATATCGGCATAGGCGATCCCCGCCTTCTGCGGCGCTCCGTCGGGCTCGCCGGTCAGCGACATGAAGCCGCCCATCCCCTGCACGATGAAGTCGTATCCGGCGCGATGCGCATAGGGTCCGTCCTGCCCGAACCCGGTGATCGAGCACGTCACCAGCCGCGGGTTGATCGCCGTCAGGCTCTCATGATCCAGCCCGTAGCGCCGCAGCCCGCCGACCTTGTAGTTCTCGATCAGCACGTCCGCGCCCGCCACCAGCGCGCAGACCTCGGCCTGCCCCTCGGCCGTAGCGATATCGATCGCCAGCGCCCGTTTGCCGCGGTTGGTCGCGTGGTAATAGGCGGCGTCGCGTGCCTCCCCGTCCGGCCCGGTGACGAAGGGCGGACCCCAGTGGCGGGTATCGTCGCCCGCGCCCGGCCGTTCGATCTTCACTACCTCTGCGCCCAGGTCGGCGAGCAGCTGGCCGCACCACGGCCCCGCCAGCACCCGCGCCAGCTCGATCACCTTCACGCCCGCCAGCGGCTTCACGCGCCTCTCCCCTTCTCCGGTCGAAGCTGGTCATAGCCGCCGCCGCTGCCGCTGGACAGGCAGAGCCGCCGCCGCCAAGATCACGGCCATGTCCCTGCCCCCGATCCTCGACCGCCTGCGCTTGCCCGTCATCGGCTCGCCCCTGTTCATCATCTCGGGCCCCGAGCTGGTCATCGCCCAGTGCAAGGCGGGAATCATCGGATCCTTCCCCGCGCTGAACGCCCGCCCCTCCGCGCTGCTCGACGAGTGGCTGCACCGCATCACCGAGGAACTGGCCGCGCACAACCGCGCCCATCCCGATCGGCCCGCCGCGCCGTTCGCGGTGAACCAGATCGTCCATCGCTCCAACGACCGGCTGGAGGCGGACCTCGCCACTTGCGCCAAGTGGCAGGTGCCGATCGTCATCACCTCGCTGGGCGCGCGCGAGGATCTGAACGCCGCCGTCCATGGCTGGGGCGGCATCACCCTGCACGACGTCATCGACGACCGCTTCGCGCGCAAGGCGATCGAGAAGGGTGCCGATGGCCTGATCGCGGTCGCCGCCGGTGCAGGCGGCCATGCCGGCCGCCAGTCGCCCTTCGCGCTAGTGCAGGAGATCCGCCAGTGGTTCGACGGCACGCTCGCCCTGTCCGGCGCGATCGCGACCGGCGACGCGGTGCTGGCGGCACGCGCGATGGGCGCCGACCTCGCCTATATCGGCTCACTGTTCATCGCGACCGACGAGGCGAACGCCGCCGCCGACTACAAGCAGGGGATTGTCGACGCGCGCGCTGCGGACATCGTTTATTCCGACCTGTTCACGGGCGTTCACGGCAATTACCTGCGTGCCTCGATCGTCGCCGCCGGGCTCGACCCCGATGCCCTGCCGCAGGGCGACCTGAAGACGATGGACTTCGGCACCGGCAATGGCAGCAAGGCCAAGGCATGGCGCGACATCTGGGGCGCTGGCCAGGGGATCGGGACCGTGACCGCTGTCGAGTCCGTCGCCGCGCGTGTCGACCATCTCGAGCGCGAGTACCGCGCAGCGCAGGCGCGGCTGGCGTCATAGATTTTCACGCAGAGGCGCAGAGGGCGCTGAGAAGACGCAGGTCAGGGATGTTCACGCGGAGACGCGGAGGATGTTTCGTCCGCGGCAGCGCACCCTCTTTAGCAATCGGCCGGAGATGGAGGGCCGCTGCGCGGCGAGGAGAAACATCCTCTGCGTCTCCGCGTCTCCGCGTGAACCCTCTACGTCTTCTCAGCGCACCTGCGCGAACAACCCGACTACCCCCGCAGGTCGATCGCCAGCCGCTGCTGCAAAGCCCGAGCCGGGCTGATCGATGGTGGTGCCGCCACGAAGGCGGCGTCGAGGATCGCTGCGCGCCGGTACAGCGCCTCGCTCGCCTCAATCAGGATGGCCGCCTGGATCGGCAGTTTCGCACGCAGCGCCGCATCGGTCGGTGCGACGCCGACCAGCCGCGTCGAGGTCCCGCTGGCGCACAACTCGCCGGCGGCGATCGCCCGGTGGTTCAGCAGCCAGCCCAGCAGGTGCATCAATCGCGTCGTCAGCCGCAGCGACTCGCAGCTGAACACCACGCTCGCTGCCGGATCGAGTGCAGCCGCATCCCCCCGCGCACGGTGCTCGCCATAGTCGCGGGCCTCGTCCGCCAGTACCATGGTGTCGCAGTACAGCGTCTCGACCAGGCGCTGGTGCATCGCGAAGGTGTCGGCGTCGGCGAACATGGCATCGTGCTGACACGCCCCGCCCCATGCGACCAGATAGTGAAATCGCAACGCCCGTCCCGCCGCGGGTCACCCGGGACGTCCCGTCAGGCGATGATGTCGGGCAACAGCTGGTCCTCCAGCATCGACATCTCGTCGCGCAGTCGCAGCTTGCGCTTCTTCAGCCGGGCAAGCTGGACCTGGTCGGGCGAGCCGATCGCGGCGAGCGCGGCGATCGCCGCATCCAGGTCGCGATGCTCCAGCCGCAGCCCGTCGAGCCTGTCCCTGATCTGAGTCTCGTCCACCGGCTTCTCCCCGCGCCGGCCTCTTAGCCGATGCCGCGCGAGCGGCAAACGACCGACGGAAAAAACCGCACGGATGGTCGCCAATAGGTCGAAACCTGCGCGACAAAGCCGCGGCCCGATGGTTTACTCAATTCCCCAGCAAGCAGGAAGGAGATCTGCCCATGCAGTCGACCGCGCACCAGACCGCTCTGGAAACCAAGCACGCGACCCTGGACCGCCGTATCGCGGAGGAGGCGCATCGCCCGCATCCCGACGCCGCGACGCTGACTGACCTGAAGAAGCAGAAACTGAGGCTGAAGGAGGAGATCGTCAGCCTCTGACGCCGATCCGACCGGTGTTGCCGTCATCCCCGGATGACGGCGATACCCAGGCACAGCCAGCCAGCCCTCGATCTGCGACGCTCGTGCCGAGCGCTAGAACGTGGTCCGCCGAAACTGAAGCACCTCACCGGCGAAGGCCGGGGTCCAGTTGAGAGGATGGTGATGAAGCGCGGCGCACGTCGTCAGGACGGCCTTACCGACTCAATCCCGGTCTCTGCCGGGCAGGCAAAGTGACTGGTTCACCCGAGTGGGTCACACTCTAGGTGCCAACAGCGGCAGATGCTGCCTTAAAATCAAACTGGAACCGACCTCAGCCCCCCGAGCGCGCGGCGTTCACCAGAGCGATATCGATCACGCGCGCCAGCGCTACGCCAATCCGACCCTCGGCGCTCCATGCAACCGTACCGGAAACCTCGCCCACGCCCGGCAGGTCCAGCGTCACCGCGATGCCGACCGGCACCGGTTCGCCCGGCTCCGCCATCAGCCCCTGCTCGGACAGGTTCCGGATACGAACCTCGCGCGTCGTGGTCTCGTCGCCCAGTCGCAGTGCCGCCATCAGCAGCATGCCGGCGCGCAGGTGCGTACGCTGTTCCGCGCCGTCCGTGTCGGTGTCGGGCTGAGAGGCCGTGTCGCGAATGAAGCCGTCCATGTCCCGTCCAGATACCTTTTGCGTCGATGCTCCGCCCTAAGCCGCAAACATCGACAAAAACTTAACCGCTCATTCCTCGCGCGAGACCTTCTCGTGCCGTTCGTGCCGCTCCTGCGCCTCGACCGTCATCGTCGCGATCGGCCGTGCCTCCAGCCGTGCAAGGCTGATCGGCTCGCCGCTCACTTCGCAATATCCGTACTCGCCCTCGTCGATGCGGCGGACCGCCGCGTCGATCTTGCTGATGAGCTTGCGCTGGCGGTCGCGCGTGCGCAGCTCGATCGACCAGTCCGTCTCGCTCGACGCGCGGTCGGTCAGGTCCGCCTCGCGCAGCGGATCGAGCTGCAGCTGCGATAGCGTACCTTGCGAGTCCAGCAGGATTGCTTCCTTCCACAGCAGCAGCTTGTCGCGAAAGTAAGTCTGCTGGCGGGGGTTCATGAACGGTTCGTCGCTCGACGGTCGATAGCCGTCGTCATTGGCCGCCAGATGGCCAGTGGAAGGATCTACGCGATCAAGTGCCGTCGCCATGCCGATCTCCCTCGGGCCTCCGGCGCGGATACTGGTCCGCGTCCTGGGCCCTCCCCCAATATGAAGCGCCTATAATCCGGACGGGAGGTGGCGGCAAGCGAGCTGGAGGGGCAGAAAAATCCGGTTTTGTGGGATTGTGGCACGCTTGCCAGAGTGGAGGACCTGCAACCTGCGTCACACCGGGTTTGCTCCGGCATGACGCAGGTTACGGAAAGCGTGGCTCAAGCCGCCGCGATGGCCTTTTCGATCTCGGGGATCGGATGGCCGGTCAGGTCCTTGTCCAGCTCGCCCTTCAGCCGGTCGGTGACTTCCTTGTGATAATGCTTGCGCAGCTCGCCCAGCGTCCGGGGCGGAGCGACCACGACCAGGGCGTCATAGTCGTTCGCCAGCGCCCTCCGCTTCAAAAGGTCGGCAGCCTCGGCGGCGAAGCGATCCTCTTCCAGCTGATGCGCGTCGGTGCGCCCCATCGAGCTCTGCGACGCACCCTGCGGGGACGAGGCGCGGCCGGCATCGTCCGTAGTCTGATCGCGGTCTGCCGGGTTCTCCTGTTCCTGGGCGTGTTCGACCTGCAGGTTGGGATATTCGGCATCGCCCTTGTTGCGCAGGAACAGCATCTTGCGGCCGTCGGCGACGAGCACGACGGCGTTATGAGCGAGTTGCAAGACAGGTCTCCTGATGGTTGTGGTTCGTGGGGCTCAACGCCTCCCGCCGCGCCGGGTTGCCTCCCGTCACGGTGCCCGCCATAGCGATGGGCCATGCACGACATCCGCCTGATCCGCGACGATCCGCACGCGTTCGACGCTGCCCTCGCCCGCCGTGGCCTGCCCGCCCAGGCCGCCGACCTGGCTGCAATCGACGAACGTCGCCGCGCCACCATCGCCGCCGCGCAAGAAGCGCAGACCCGCCGCAACGACCTGTCCAAGCAGATCGGCCAGGCCAAGGCGGCGAAGGATGAGGCGCGCGCGGAGGCATTGATGGCCGAGGTCGCCCAGCTCAAGGCCCGCCTGCCGGAGCTGGAGGAGGAGGAGCGTGCCACCGCCGCCACGCTCGACACGCGGCTGGCAGCGATCCCCAACATCCCCGCCGCCGACGTGCCGCACGGCGCCGACGAAGACGACAACGTCCTGGTACGGGAGTGGGGCACCCCGCGCAGCTTCGACTTCGCCGCGCGCGAGCATGACGCGGTTGCCGCGCCGCTCGGAATGGACTTCGACACCGGCGTACTGCTCGCGGGTGCGCGCTTTACCCTGTTGCGGGGGCAGATCGCGCGGCTCAGCCGCGCGCTCGGGCAATTCATGCTCGACCGATTGGTTGACGACCATGGCTTCGAGGAAATCGTGCCGCCGCTCCTCGTCCGCGACGAGGTCGCCTTCGGCACCGGACAATTGCCGAAATTTGCCGAGGACCTGTTCAAGACGACCGATGGTCGTTGGCTGATCTCCACTGCGGAAATGTCGCTGACCAATGTCGTGCGCGAGCGGATCCTGGCAGAGGGCGAGCTGCCGCTCCGCCTCGCCGCGCTGACCCCGTGCTTCCGCTCGGAAGCGGGCTCGGCCGGTCGGGATACGCGAGGCATGATCCGCCAGCACCAGTTCGAGAAGGTGGAGATGGTGGCGATCACCACTCCAGAAACTTCCGATGCCGAGAACGAGGCGATGACCCGTATCGCCGAGGGTGTGCTGGAGGCGCTGGAGCTGCCCTATCGCCGGATGCTGCTCTGCACCGGCGACATGGGCTTCTCGTCCGCGCGCACCTATGACCTGGAGGTGTGGCTGCCGGGGCAAGCGCGCTACCGCGAGATTTCCAGTTGCTCGACCTGCACGGATTTCCAGGCCCGCCGTATGAACACGCGCTACCGGCCGGAGGGGGAGAAGGGCACGCGCTTCGTCCATACCCTGAACGGCTCCGGGCTGGCAGTCGGCCGCACGCTGGTCGCGGTGATCGAGAACTACCAGCAGGCAGACGGATCGGTCGCGATCCCCGCCGCGCTAGTGCCGTACATGGGTGGGCTCACCCAACTGAGCCCCCGCGGCTGATGCGCATCCTCATCACCAACGACGACGGCTATCACGCGCCCGGCCTGAAGGTCGCGGAAGCAATTGCCGCGCGTTTCACGGACGATATCTGGGTCGTCGCGCCTGCCGACGAACAGTCGGGCGCCGGCCACTCGCTTACCCTCACCCGGCCGTTGCGCATCCGCCGCTTCGCCGAGAAGCGCTTCGCCGTTTTGGGCACCCCAACCGATGCGGTGATGATGGCGGTTGCCCGGATCATGAAGGACAGCCCACCAGACCTGATCTTGTCGGGCGTCAATCGCGGGGCCAATCTGGCCGAGGACGTGACCTATTCGGGCACCGTCTCCGCTGCGATGGAGGGCGCACTCGCCGGCATCCGGTCGGTCGCGATGAGCCAGGTCTACCGCCGCGAGGGGATGGGCGACGCCGTCCCCTTCTCCGTCGCGGAGGTTTGGGGGGAGCGTGTCCTCGCGCCCCTGATCGCCGCTCCGATGGCGCCGCGCACATTGGTCAACGTCAACTTCCCTGCACTTCCCGCGGATCAAGTGAAGGGCATCCGCGTCGTCGGGCAGGGCCTGCGCGACTATGGACGTCTGCGGATCGTCAGCAACACCGACCCGCGCGGCTACGAATATCATTGGTTCGCACTCGGCGAGCAACCGTACGACCCGGTCTGCGACACCGATCTGGAGGCGATCGCCGAGGGCTATGTCTCGGTCACCCCACTCCACCTCGACATGACCCACGCCGCCTCGGTGGAGAGGCTCGCGCAGGCGTATCGCTGATGCGCGCGGCGGCGCTGCTCGCTGCCGCGCTCGCGGTGTCGGCGCAGCATCCCGCCCCTGATCTCCCTGGCAACCCGCCGCCCGCCTGGGAGGCGAAGCCGGTCGAGGCTGATGCCCCCATCGTGCCTGACCAGATCGTCCTCGTTCGCTCCGGTGACGGCCTGCTTGGCATCGCTGCCCGCACGGGCGCCAGTGCGGAGGCGATCGCCCGTGCCAACGCGCTGCCCCGCCCCTGGACGCTGCGCACCAACCAGCGGCTGAAGATCCCGGGCGGCCGCTATCACCTTGTCCGTCCAGGCCAGAGCGGCATCGCTATCGCGCGTGCGTACGGCATCGACTGGTCGCGCATCGCTACCGTCAACGCGCTGCCCGAACCCTATGTGCTGCGCGCGGGCACCCGCCTGCTGATCCCGGTCGTCGCCCCGCCGCGTAGCCGCGCTGCCGAGCGCGCCGCAGCCTTCCGCCTCGACGTCGACGACATCCTCACCGGCGGCGAGCCGGCGCTCGCGCCGCGCCAGGCCCCGATCCGTGCCGCCACCCGACCGACCCGCCCCCTGCCTCCTGCCGCGGTCGTCGCCCCGCCGCCGCGGCTTGCCGCCGGCGGCTTCACCTGGCCGGTCGAGAGCACCAGCATCGCCGGCCGCTTCGGTGCCGGTGCCGCAGGCGAGCGCAACAATGGCATCGACGTCGCCGTCCCCCTCGCCACACCAGTCCGCGCCGCGGCGGACGGGGTCGTCGCCTATGCCGGCACGGGCATCCCTTCGCTCGGCGGGCTCGTCATCGTCCGCCATGGCGGCGGCTGGACGAGCGTCTACGGCTATGCCGAGCGACTGCTGGTTACCCGAGGTCAGAGCGTCAAACGCGGCCAGCGCCTCGCCCTGTCGGGAGAGAGCGGGGCCACCAATCGCCCGGCCCTTCATTTCGAGCTGCGCCGCGGTCGCGTGCCGGTCGATCCGGTGACGATGCTGCGCAGTGCGCCGGCGACGGGGTGACGCCCAGCACAAGCCTTGCTAACCGGCGCGCATGGCATACCAGTCCGACCTGCTCACCGTCCTCCAGGACCGCGGATACATCCACCAGCTGACCGACGCCGCCGCGCTCGACGCGCTCGCGGCCAAGCAGGTCGTTCCCGGCTATATCGGCTTCGACCCGACCGCGCCGTCGCTCCATGTCGGCAGCCTCGTGCAGATCATGCTGCTGCGCCGCCTCCAGCAGAGCGGGCACAAGCCGATCGTCCTGATGGGCGGCGGCACCGGCAAGATCGGCGATCCCAGCTTCAAGGACGAGGCGCGGAAACTCGCCGGCGCCGACACGATCAACGCCAATATCGCCTCGATCAAGCGCATTTTCGAACGCTTCCTGACGTTTGGGGACGGCCCCAGCGACGCGATCATGCTCGACAATGCCGAGTGGCTCGACCGGCTGGAGTATATCCCCTTTCTGCGAGAGGTGGGGCAGCATTTCTCGGTCAACCGGATGCTGTCGTTCGACTCGGTGAAGCTGCGGCTCGACCGCGAGCAGTCGCTCAGCTTCCTCGAGTTCAACTACATGATCCTCCAGGGCTACGACTTCGTCGAGCTGTCGCGCCGTGCCGGTTGCCGGCTTCAGATGGGCGGCAGCGACCAGTGGGGTAATATCGTCAACGGTATCGAGCTGGCGCGCCGGATGGACGGAACCGAGGTCTATGGCGTCACCACGCCGCTCATCACCACTGCCGATGGCGGAAAGATGGGCAAGACGATGGCCGGTGCCGTCTGGCTGCACGAGGACCAGCTGCCCCATTTCGATTACTGGCAGTTCTGGCGCAACACCGATGACCGCGACGTCGGCCGGTTCCTGCGCCTGTTCACCGATCTGCCGCTGGACGAGATCGCGCGGTTGGAGGCGCTGCCGGGCGCGGAGATCAACGAGGCCAAGAAGATCCTGGCCACCGAGGCGACCGCCCTCTGCCGCGGCCGCGCCGCCGCCGACGAGGCCGCCGAAACCGCGCGCCGCACCTTCGAAGAGGGCGGCGCCGGTGAGTCGTTGCCGACCCTGTCGGTGGGCGAAGAGGGTATCGGCATCGTCGACGCGTTGATTGCACTTCGCTTCGCACAATCCCGCGGCGAGGCGCGGCGGCTGATCGCGGGCGGTGGCGCCCGAGTCGATGGCGAGAAGGTGTCCGACGAGGCGACGATCGTCAAAATAACCAGCGATACCTTGCGTTTATCTGCCGGAAAGAAACATCATGCCCTGTTGATTAGAACAAAGGTGTAATCGATTGAAGTTCGTAATTTCTTGTCAAGGATTGTACCCATAGGTCAATCAGGCACTTCTCCCGCGTTCGGCCGGCGGAGGTGCCAGGAGCGTCATGGCCAGTTTCCAGCCAGTATCATGGGATGACCGTCGCGAGCCTCGCCAGGAGGTGCTGCATCGTACGCGCATCGTGCAGGCAAACGGCGTCGAGCGTACGGTGACGATCGTCAACTTCTCCTCCGGCGGATTCATGGCACGCGCCGATGGCGAATGGGCAGAAGGCGACGTCCTGACCGTCGTCCTCCCGATCATCGGCCTAGCCAAAGCTGAAGTTCGCTGGGCGCTTGGCGGTCGGCTTGGCTGTCGCCTGTTCAACTCCATCGACGTCGCCGTCTTCGGGTCTATGCTGCAGCGAATGCTGCGCAGCATTTAGTGCAGCATCCGGATCGCGAGATGTTGCGACACCGACGGCGTCACCCTGACTTGGCCCGGCATTACTGAGCTACCCACTCGTCATCCCGACCGCAGCAGTGCCACTCCTGCGTCCCGTTCGAACAGGTAAAGCGCCGTCCGTGCCGCCGCACCGCGCTCCCCCGCCAGCCCCCCGTCGCGGTCCACCAGCAGTCGCGCATCGTCGTGCGCGCATTCCAGCAGGTCGGACAGCATCTCCGGCGCGACCAGCCGGAACGCCGCCTCGCCCGACTGGCGCGTTCCCAGCATCTCGCCGCCGCCGCGCAGCCGCAGATCCTCTTCGGCGATCCGGAACCCGTCGTTCGACTCGCGCATAAGCGCAAGCCGCGCCCGCGACGTCTCGCTCAATGTGCCGCCACGCAGCAGCAGGCAGGTCGAGCGGCCCGTGCCCCGCCCCACCCGGCCGCGCAGCTGGTGCAGCTGTGCCAGTCCGAACCGGTCGGCATGTTCGATCACGATCAGCGTCGCGTTGGGCACGTCGACCCCCACCTCGATCACCGTGGTCGCCACCAGCACGCCCAGTCGCCCGCCTGCGAACGCCTCCATCACCGCGTCCTTCTCGGCCGGCTTCATGCGGCCATGGACCAGCCCGACCCGCTCTCCAAAGCGCGCGCGCAGCGCCTCTGCCCGCGCCTCGGCTGCGGCGAGATCCGACTTCTCGCTCTCCTCGACCAGCGGGCATACCCAGTATGCCTGGCCACCGCCCTCCAGATGCCGCCCCAGCGCCGCTGCCACTTCGTCCAGCCGGTCCTCCGACACGACACGCGTCTCGATCGGTTGACGTCCGGGGGGCAGTTCGTCGAGCCGGCTGACGTCCATCTCGCCATATTGCGCCAGCGTCAGCGTGCGCGGGATCGGCGTTGCCGTCATCGCCAGCAGGTGCGGGCTGCGGCCCTTGTCCTGCAACATCATCCGCTGCGCCACGCCGAAACGGTGCTGCTCGTCGACCACGACCAGCGCAAGGTCGCGATACTGCACCGCCTCCTGAAAGATCGCGTGAGTCCCGATCAGGATGTCGATGCTGCCATCGGCTAACGCCATCAGCGTCGCCTCGCGCACCCGGCCCTTGTCGCGCCCGGTCAGGATACCGATTTCCACCGGCAACCCGGCCAGTGTCCGGCGCAAGCTGTCGTAATGCTGCCGCGCGAGGATCTCGGTCGGCGCCAGCAGCGCGCCCTGCGCCCCCGCCTCGACCGCTACCAGCAGCGCCATCGCCGCGACCAGCGTCTTGCCCGCGCCGACATCGCCCTGCAACAGCCGCAGCATCGGCGATTGCTGCGCCAGGTCACCCTCGATCTCGGCCACGGTCCGCGCCTGTGCGCCCGTCAGCTGGTACGGCAGCTTCAGCAGGTCGCGCAGCCGCCCGTCGCCAACGAGCGCACGGCCCCTACGCTTGCGGGTGTCGGCGCGGACCAGGGTCATCGCCAACTGGCTCGCGAACACCTCGTCATAGGCCAGCCGCTCGCGCGCCTTGATATCGGCCGGATCGGCATGGACCCGCGCCAGCGCCTCACGCCAGTCGGGCCAGTCGCGCCGGGCCTTCAGGCTCGGTTCGATCCATTCCGGCAGGCTCGGTGCGCGCTCCACCGCCTGCGCCGCCAACGCTGCCAGCCGGCGCGAGGTCACTCCTTCGGATAGCGGATAGATCGGTTCGCGCGCGCGGAACTCCTCGTCCGGATCGGCCAGGTCGGGATGCACGATCTGCAGCGTGTCGCCATATTGGTCCAGCCGACCCGACACCCGCCGCGGCTCGCCGATCGGCAGCAGCTTCTTCGCCCAGCCGGGATGCCCGCCGAAATAGACCAGCGCGATCGTGTTCCCCGCCGCGTCCGCCGCGATCACCCGTGTCGGCCCGCGCCCGGTCGAACTGCGATACTCACGCGGGATCAGCGTGATCGCGACGATCCGGCCCACGTCGCCGGTCAGCAATTCCTCGCGCGCGACCCGGTCGACCCAGCCGGTCGGCAGGTGGAACGCGACATCCACCACTCGCCGCAAACCCAGCCGGTCGAGCGGCTTGGCCAACGCCGGTCCCACCCCCTTCAGCGCGGTGACCTCGGCGAACAGCGGATTGAGGATGTCGGGACGCATGACTACATGGCCCTTACGACCAGCCGACGCGCGCCGCCAGTTGCGCCCGCCGGCCTATCGCCGTTGGGAGCCGAACAGGGTGGATCACGAGACACGTATCAAGCGCCTGCGCTTTCGCGCCTGGCATCGCGGCACGCGCGAGGCGGACCTGATGATCGGCGGCTTCTTCGACGCGCATCATCATCGCTGGACCCCGGCCGAGCTGGACTGGTTCGAGGCACTGCTGGAGGAGCAGGATGTCGACATCATGGGGTGGGCGATCGGATCGATCCCCTGTCCGCCCGCCTGGGACGGGCCGATGATGCACGCCATGCGTTCGCTCGATTTCGTCAAGCTGCCATCCTGATCGCGACTGGAACTCCCCCCTTGCCCGACGTCAACAAAATCCTGGCGGCCAACGGACAGTTGACGCTTGCCGGCGTGCCCACCGGCTTCCAACCCTCGCTCCTTGCTGACCTCGCCCGCGCCGCCGGCCGCGTGCTGTTCATCGCGCCGGACGACGCCGCGATGCGCGCCATCGCCTCCACCGCTTCCTTCTTCGCGCCGGAGCTTGAGGTGGTGATGTTCCCGGCGTGGGACTGCCTGCCCTATGATCGTGCGTCGCCTACTCTGCGGGTGATGGCAGACCGCATTGCCGCACTCCACCGCCTGCAGGCCAAGCAGGCAGGTCCGCAGCTGATCCTGACCACCGCAAACGCCGCGACCCAGCGCGTGCTGACGCCGTTCCGCATTCGTCAGCTGGTCGCGACGCTAGCGCCCGGCGAACGCATCGGCCGCGACCGGCTCGCCGGCCTGCTCCAGGCAAACGGGTATGTCCGCACCGAAACCGTCCACGACCAAGGCGAATATGCGGTGCGCGGCGGCCTGGTCGACCTCTTCCCCAGCGGCGAAACGCAGGGACTGCGCCTCGACTTCTTCGGCGACGAGATCGAGAGCGTCCGCACCTTCGACCCGGCGGATCAGCGCACGACCGGCCGCATCGACGGCTTCACGCTACTCCCCGCCTCGGAAGCCCTGCTGGACGAAGACCAGATAAAGCGATTCCGCACCCGGTACCGCGAGACGTTCGGCGCCACCGCCACCGGCGATCCGCTCTACCAGGCGGTATCGGAAGGGCGCCGTCTCGCCGGCATGGAACATTGGCTACCGCTGTTCGAGGAGAAGCTGGCGACGCTGTTCGACCATCTGGGTGACGTGCTGACCGTCCGCGACGCAGGTGTCGCCGCGGCGGTCGAGGGTCGGCTGGAGGCGATCGCCGACTATTACGAGAACCGCAAGCGCGCAGAGGCAGCACAACCCGGCAGCTACCGCCCCCTCCCCGCCAAGTCTCTGTATCTGAACGAGGCGGAATGGGCCGCGGCGACCGCATCTACCCATCTCACGACGCCGTTCCACGAGCCGCCCTCCGCCACCGTGATGGACTTCAACGTTGACGGCCCCCGCGACTTCGCGCCTGAGCGCGCCAACCAGGCCAATGTCTATGAGGCGGTGGTCGCGCATATCGAAAAGCTGCGTCGCGACGGCCGAAAACCCGTCCTCGCCAGCTACTCGGTCGGCGCGCGCGAACGGCTCGGCAGCCTGCTCGCCGATCACGGGCTGAAGGGCGGCAAAGCCGCGGAGACGTGGCAGGAGGCGCTCGGTGTCGCCGACACGTCGAAGAGCTTCGGCGTCGCGATGGTCGTCCTGCCGCTGGACCATGGCTTCACCGCGCCGGGGATCGCGGTGCTGACCGAGCAGGACATGCTCGGCGACCGGCTGATCCGCCGCAACAAACGGCGGAAATCCGCCGATGCCTTTCTCGCCGAGCTGGCGACGCTGTCGCCCGGTGACCTCGTCGTCCATGCCGATCACGGCATCGGCCGATACGAAGGGTTGACCAGCATCCCGGTCGGCAAGAGCCCGCACGACTGCGTCGCCCTGTCCTATGCCGGCGGCGACAAATTGTACGTGCCGGTCGAGAATCTCGAAGTGCTGACCCGCTACGGCTCGGGTGAGGACGGCGCGGCGCTCGATCGACTAGGCGGCGAAGCGTGGCAGCGGCGCAAGAGCCGCATGAAGGAGCGCATCCGCGAGATCGCCGGCGAGCTGATCGCGACCGCTGCCGAACGCGCGCTCCGTCCGGGCGAGGTCGCCGAGCCCGACAGCGCCGGCTACCCCAGCTTCGTCGACCGCTTTCCCTATGAGGAAACCGACGATCAGGACCGCGCGATCGGCGACGTGCTGGACGACCTGGCCGCGGGCAAGCCGATGGATCGGCTGGTCGTCGGCGATGTCGGCTTCGGCAAGACCGAGGTGGCGCTGCGCGCCGCGTTCGTTGCGGCGATGGCGGGGATGCAGGTGGCGGTGGTCTGCCCCACCACGCTGCTCGCGCGCCAGCATTTCAACAACTTCGCTGCGCGCTTCGAGGGGTTTCCGATCAAGATCGGCCGGATGAGCCGGCTGGTCGGCGCGCCCGAGATGAAGGCGACGAAGGAGGGCGCGGCGTCCGGCCAGCTCGACGTGATCGTCGGCACGCATGCGGTGCTGGCCAAGGGCGTCGAGTTTAAGCGGCTGGGCCTCGTCATCGTCGACGAGGAGCAGCGCTTTGGCGTCACCCACAAGGAGCGGCTGAAGGCGCTGAAGGCCGACGTCCACATGCTGACGCTGACCGCCACGCCGATCCCGCGCACGCTGCAGATGGCGATGTCGGGCCTGCGCGAGCTGTCGGTGATCCAGACGCCGCCGGTCGATCGCCTGGCCGTGCGGACCTATGTGATGCCGTGGGACCCGGTGGTGCTGCGCGAGGCGTTGCTGCGCGAACATTATCGCGGCGGCCAGAGCTTCCTCGTCACGCCGCGCATCGCCGACCTGCCCGATATCGAGGAGTTCCTGCGCGCCGAGGTACCCGAGATCCGCTACGTCATCGCCCACGGCCAGATGTCGGCGAGCGAGGTCGAGGAGCGGATGAGCGCCTTCTACGACAAGAAGTTCGAGGTGCTGGTGTCGACCACCATCATCGAGAGCGGGCTCGACATCCCCTCGGCAAACACCATGATTATCAACCGCGCCGACCGGTTCGGGCTGGCCCAGCTCTATCAGCTGCGCGGTCGGGTCGGGCGGTCGAAGACGCGTGCCTATGCCTATATGGTCACCCCGCCCGAGCGGCAGATGACCGATGCAGCGGAGAAGCGGCTGAAGGTGCTGAGCGACCTCGACTCGCTCGGCGCCGGGTTCCAGCTGGCCAGCCACGACCTCGATATCCGCGGCGCCGGCAACCTGCTGGGCGACGAGCAGTCGGGGCATATCAAGGAGGTCGGGTACGAACTCTACCAGTCGATGCTGGAAGAGGCGATCATGGATGCGAAGGCCGGCGGCCTCGCCCAGCGTCCGCGCGATTTCTCGCCGCAGATCACCGTCGATGCGCCGATCCTGATCCCTGACGATTACGTCCCCGATCTCGACCTGCGCATGGGCCTGTATCGCCGTCTCAACGATCTGGAGAAGCGCGAGGAGATCGAGGCGTTCGCTGCCGAGATGATCGACCGCTTCGGTCCGCTGCCCGATGCGACGGACAATCTGATCCGGGTGATCGAGATCAAGCTGAACGCCAAGCGCGCCTGCATCGCCAAGATGGATGTCGGAGTGAAGGGCGTGCTGGTCGCCTTCCACGACGACAAGCCGCCCAACGTGCCTGGGCTGATCGCCTATGTCGACCGGCTGAACGGCGTAGCGAAGCTGCGGCCGGATTCGAAGCTGGTGCTGCAACGTGCCTGGCCCGACGCCAAGTCGCGCCTGCACGGGGCGTTGCAGCTGTCGAAGGGCTTGGCGAAGGCGATGGGGTAAGCGCGGTCAGCGCTCCCCCTCGATCATCGCCACCAGCGCCGGCTCGTCCAGCCCGCCGGCGCGCAGGAAGCCCTGGTACCAGCCACACCCTTCTGCCTTCAGCAGCGCCAGTTGCTGCGGCGTCTCCACCCCCTCGGCGATCACCGCCAGGCCCAGGGCGTGGGCGATGTCGATCACCCCGCGGATCACCACCCGGTCGCGCGGGTCGCCTGCGATGTCGCGGGCCAGCGCCCGGTCGATCTTGACGTAATCGAGCGGCAGCGCCTTCAGATAGACGAGGCTTGAATAGCCCGTCCCGAAATCGTCGATCGCGACCCGGCATCCGGCTGCGCGCAGTTCGCCGAGCAGGCGGCTGGCGCGTTCCAGTTCGTGAATCATCCCCGTCTCGGTCAGCTCGACGGTCAACCGCCCGCGCGGGAAGCCGCTGGCATCGACGCGGTCGAGGAACAGCCGCGCGAAGCCCGCCCGCGCCACGTCGGCCGCGGTCAGGTTCAGCGACAGGCGCAGGTGCCCGAGCGCACGCGGCCAGCGTGCCGCCGTGGCGAGCGTCAGCTCTTGGATATGATCGGACAGCGCGATGCCCAGATCGGCGCGATCCGCCGCTGCGAACAGCATGTCCGCGCCGATCGGTCCCAGCGTCGGGTGCGCCCAGCGCGCCAGCGCCTCGACCCCGGTGATTCGGCCGGTCGCGATCTCCACCTGCGGCTGGAAGACGATCTCGATCTCGCCGCGGGTGACCGCGTGGTGGAGGTCCGCCGCCAGCGCATCGAGCGTCGCCACCCGGTCGGGCGGCGCGATCCGAACATTGCCGCCGTAGCTGCCACGCGCCGCGTCCAGTGCTTCCGCCGCGCGTGCGATCAGCGAAAAGGGATCGTCGCCAGCCTCGACCGCGGCGACACCCGCGCGGCTGCCGAGCAGCACCGTCGCACCCTCGACATCGATCGAACGGGCGAGCGCCTGGCAGACCGCCGCGGCCGCCCCGCTCGCCCGCTCGACCTCCACCGCGGCGAGGAACAGGTCACCGCTAGAGCGGACGACCAGCGTATCGTCCGCCAGTGCGGCGCCGATGCGCTGCGCGGCCTCGGCGATCGCGGCATCGACCACGTCCCGGCCGTGCGCGGCATTGACCAGATCGAGCCGGGACAGCGCCACTGCGACGACGGTGCAGGGCACGCCGGCCGCGATCCATGCCGACAGCCGCTCGATCAGGGCCGCCCCCTCCTCCCCGTCGAGCGAGCCCAGCGCCCGGCGTTCGACCAGCCCCGCGCGTCGTGCGAAGCGCAACGCCGTCTCGATCTCGCCCGACCCGCGCGGATCGGCGAGGAAAGCGTGCGCGCCGGCGTCCAGAAATCTGTCCGCCACCCTGGCATCGGGCGTGATGACCAGCAGCGCCTCGCCCTGTCCGGACCGACGACGCACCTCGGCCAGTGCCAACTCTTCCCGCCCGCGTGCATCGACCAAGGCGACCGTGCGTTCGGCTTGCATGTGTGTCATTGCCCCAGACCCTAGCCGCCGCGCGCGCCATCCTCAATGCGCCGCGCGATCCGTACTTGCCCCGATCCGGCATGCGTCCTAGCGCGGTGTCGATGGCCCACGCTCCTGCCACTCCCGGCCTGGTCGATGTCCATGGACGGGCGATCCGCTATCTGCGCATCTCGGTCACCGACCGCTGCGACCTGCGCTGTCGCTACTGCATGGCCGAACAGATGACCTTTCTGCCCCGCTCGGCGCTCCTCAGCCTGGAGGAGATCGCGGTCATCGCCGAGCGTTTCGTAGCGCGCGGCGTCGACAAGATCCGGTTATCGGGAGGCGAGCCGCTGATCCGCCGCGATGTCAGCGAGCTGATCCGGCGGCTGGGCCGGCTGGTAGGCCACGGCTTGCAGGAGCTGACGCTGACTACCAACGGCACGCGCCTGGCGCAGCATGCGGCGGCACTGGTCGATGCCGGGGTGCGGCGCGTGAATGTCAGCCTCGACAGCCTTGATCCCGATCGCTTCCGCCATATCACCCGCCACGGCGATGTCGCGCAGGTGATCGCCGGCATCCGTGCCGCACGCGACGCGGGCTTGCGCGTGAAGCTGAACACGGTCGCCCTGCGCGGCCTGAACGAGGATGAATTGCCCGCCATCCTGCGCTGGTGCGTCGACGAGGGTCTGGACCTGTCGCTGATCGAGACCATGCCGCTCGGTGCGATCGACGAGGATCGGGTCGACCGCTTCCTGCCGTTGACGGCGGCGTTCGATCGGCTGTCGGCGGACTTTCCGCTGGTCCGCGACGCACATCGCAGCGGCGGCCCGGCGCGTTACTGGCGGGTTGAGGGGACCGACACGCGCCTGGGCCTGATCTCTCCACTCACCGCCAACTTCTGCGACGGGTGCAATCGCGTGCGGCTGACCACCGAAGGCAAGCTTTACCTGTGCCTGGGTCATGACGATCAGGTCGACCTGAAGGCGGCGCTCCGCGATGGGGGGCTGACCGCCCTCGACTCCGCGATCGACCACGGTCTGGGACGCAAGCCCGCCCGCCACGACTTTCGCATCCAGGCGGGTGCCATGCCTGCCGTGGCGCGACACATGAGCGTCACCGGCGGATGAACGGGTTCGAGCGGTGGGCGCTGGTCGCCTCGCCGACCGCCGTGGCGCAGACGGCGGCGGCCGAACTGGCCGACGCGATGGACTGGGTCGCCTTCGACGACGCCGATGTCGTCATTGCGCTGGGCGGCGACGGCTTCATGCTCCAGACATTGCACCGTCTGCTGGAGCGGCGTGCGCTGCCCGTACCGGTCTTCGGGATGAACTTGGGTACGGTCGGCTTCCTGATGAACGAGTGGCGGCGGCACGGCCTGCAGGAGCGGCTGGCGCGTGCCCGCCCCTTCAAGGTCACGCCGCTGGCGATGACCGCCACCGGGATCGACGGCCGCATCCACACCCTGCCTGCGATCAACGAAGTCTCTTTGCTGCGTGAGACGCGCCAGACCGCCAAGCTGGAGGTGACCGTCAATGACCGCGTCGTCCTGCCCGAACTGGCGTGCGACGGCATTCTGGTGGCGACGCCCGCGGGGTCGACCGCCTACAACTTCTCTGCCCAAGGACCGATCCTGCCGCTGGGATCGGCAATGGTCGCGCTGACCCCGATCAGCGCGTTCCGACCCCGGCGCTGGCGCGGCGCGATCCTGCCGGACAAGGCGCGGATCGGCCTGCGCGTGCTCGATCCCGGCAAGCGCCCCGTTTCCGCCGTCGCCGACCAGCGCGAGGTGCGCGACGTCGCGCAAGTCGACATCTGCATGGATCGGCAGCACGAGCTGACATTGCTGTTCGATCCGGAACACGCGCTCGATGACCGTATCACGATGGAACAGTTCATCGCCTGACGGCGATTCGCGGGGGAGCAGTTCATCGGCTGACCGCGGATCGTCACATTCCGGGTTGCATCGTCGTTCCGGGCAGTTATAGAGCCGCCCACGGCAACGATCCCTGATAGCTCAGCGGTAGAGCTCTCGACTGTTAATCGAGCGGCCGTAGGTTCGAATCCTACTCAGGGAGCCACCGTTTTCCGCTAAGGCGGTCAAAACGCTGGCAATTTTGCCGAAGCGCTGATCGCGTTCCCTCCATGGCTACCACCATTGGCTGACGACGGCGGCTGATGCTCGTACGCATGCCGCATCAAGGTCGGGCCGGTTCGATCACTCGATCTGACGATGGCGGAGCCCAAGGCGTGCGCTTCGTGTTGGCGAACATGCCCCGCCGAGCTTGCGCCCGAGCCGCCCGCGCTAGCTTGTCGACAGCTGCTTGCTTGCCCTCGTCGTCGAGCCAATCCCAATCGGGACTAGCGACAAGTGCATCCAGCTGCGGCTTCAGGGCCTGCCCAGACGCCTCCGAATAGCGGCTGTACTCTTCTGGCGTCAGCCGGTTGCCGGACACGGTGCGCTGAGGGGCCGACAGATTTATGCCCTCAGCGAGGAGGGCTGCGGTAGTGCGGTCATTGCGCCGCGTACCGGTCCAAATCGGCGAGGCGATGTCTGGTCCGAGCCCGCCTTCGGAGCGCATCTCTCTACCGTAGACGTCACGACGGGCGGGCAAATCGTCCGACATTCCCGGAATACGCGAGCGAATGCGATCCAGCGGTCCACGCGCTTCCCGCAAAACTGGGTCGCTCACCCGCGCGAACTGCGCGACGGCGCTCGGAACGACAATCCCGCCGACCAGCCGCGATATGAACCCTTCGGAGTAGCGCCCTGGATCATTGACAGCTTCCAAGGCTCCGCTGAGCCCGCTCAGCCAGGTCTTGGAGGACAGGTTGTTGAGGATCGCCGCCACCACGAGCGTCCCCGAACGCTCCTGCTGCTTGTCGGTCATGTGTGATTGCAGATCAACCATATCGGCCACGGTCCCGATGGTGGTCGAGAACGGATCGAGGCGCGCATAGCTGTAGTATCGATCGCCTACCTTCAGGCTGTACGGCTGCCACCCATCAGCCATCAACAGGCGCCGGGCCGAAGGATCGGCAGGCCCCCCGCCCGTGATCTTCCCGTCTACCGCCGCCTCGTACATCGCCGCGCCAAAGCCTGTGCCGACGAGCGCGCGCGCGATAGCCAAGTCTCGACGCGCTCCCCCCGCGGACACTTCCTTGCGCCACGACTTCATGAGCAGCGCCGCGGGGGAGCGTTCGGCTGCAAACTTGAGCAGATTGACCGGCGTGCGCACGAACGGCAGCAACAGCTTGAGTGCAGGTTGGCGCTGGGTGCCTCGCGAGATGCCCGCCGCGATGCTGTCCGACGCCATTGGCGTCTGGAAGGTCAGGTAACGGGCATAGTCCATCGACTTCGCCAGCATGTCATCCGGCGGGTTCAGGACCAAGGCTGCCGCGCGATCACGGGCAGCCGCGCCAGAAAGCCCCTCCGTCTTCGCTTGCCGCATGGCGAGGCCGTTCAGCTCCATCCGCCGGGCGATACCCTTGAACAGCTCATCTTCGGCCGCGAGCAGACGAGTAGGGGTGCGGATGAACGACCCTAGCTTGCCGCCGATCGCATTGGCCTGCTGCTGCTCCACCTTGGACACGGCATCCACCGTGTCGCCCGTCAGGAAGGCTCGGGCTGCGGCGCGCGCTCCTTCCTTCGCTCCCGTGACCAGCCCGACTGCGCGAGTGCCGAGTTCAGAGAACAGCACCCGTTCTGTCTGGCTTTGCCCCGGAAGGAAGCTGCGCACCGCTCCGATGCCCGCAGCCGCTGCATGCTCAGGCAGCTGACCGATCGCGGTTAGGGTGTTCGACAGGATGTTAACCGCATGCGTCTGCGTACCGGACAACAGGCTGTTGATATAAAGCTCGACTGCCTTGTCCTTCCAACGGGGCAGCAGCGACCGGAGGGCGAACTGGTTGATGCCGGCCGGGCTGACCCCAACGCGCTCTAGATCAACGATGCGCTCGGCAACCTCCTTCGCCCGCCCCGCCCCGCCTAAGCCCTCACCAAGGGACGACAAGGCGCGCGTCGCGTCCCGACTATCCGCTGCCATCCGGAACTGTGCGAGCAAACGGCCAGCTTCGGCCGTCATCCCCGCAACCTGCTCTTGGATGGCTGCATGACGCAACCACGCGCTACGGAACGCCGCTTCTACCTCGTCGCCGGGGTTCTCCACTCGGGCGACCCGCTTGGCGATGTTCACAAGGTCGGTGGCAGAGCGAGCCAGGATCTGACGAGCAGCCAGCGCCTCTTCCGCGTTGAACGCCTGCCCCTTGCGGCGCTTCAGCAGATCGTCCGCTGTCATGCCGAGGTCAGCGGCGAGGTTCTTGGTTTCCGCCTGGGTGATCCGCCCGCGCGTCGCGGCGTCGAACCCACCCGCACGACGCTCGGTCTGCACCAGCGCCCGCGCGATCGACTGCGGGCTGTCCAGCTTGTCCAACCGGATGTTGCCGGCAAGGTTCGGGACGTTCTCTCCCCATTCCTCGTAGGCCTGCACTGGCGGGGTGATCGCATCCAGATCGTCCGCCCCGATCGGCTGACCACGATCTTCCATCAGCGGCGAACCCGCCAGGCGGGCGCCCTCCACGTCCTGCCGTTGGCGACGAGCTGCCTCGAACGCGTCAACCTCCGCCAGATCGTCCGAGCGGAATGCCCGCTGCTGCCCGCTATGGGTCGCGTTCAGCGCGTCCAAGAACTCGTCGACGGTCGGCCGCTCGACGTGATCCGGGAAGAACCCGGCTTCCCACGCCTGCAACGCCGCCTCGTCATAGGTCATGCCCTCGTTGGCGACGAGCGGCCCCAGCCGGCTCTCCCCGCCTGCGAAGTCCATCCCCTGCCGCGGCGCGTTGGTGATGCCGTAGTGTTCCAGCTCGCCGCCCTGCGCACGGATGCCGCCCTGCGACCGGAGCCACGACACCATATCGAGGGGGCCGCGCTTGGCGATCGGCGCACCAGTGGTCGCGCTGGGTATCGTCCGGCGCTCCAAGGTGGCGCGCTCATCGGGCGCACGAACCGGAGCGACCCGGCCTGCCGCGATCCGCTCGGCCTCCTCGATGCCATCGACCGCGTTCGCAGGCAGCGGCAACACGTCGCTTGCCTGAATAGATGCCGCCTGCTCCCCCCGGATTGCATTGGCGATAGAGGCGGGCGCTTCCGGCGCGGCGTCAGCTTCCGGGCCGTACAGCGTGGGGCGGGCAATCTCCTGCCGCGCCCCGATCGTCTCGGCCGGCGCTGCGCCTGCGGCTACGGGCCGTTCCGATGGCGAAACTGCGGGGCCAGTCTCTTCAGCCAGCGACGCAGCATCGTTCGACAGGCGGGTGCGCTCGGCATCAATGGCACCGTCTGTAAAGTCTGTTGCCGCCCGCTCGCCCTCACGGCCCGCGAGTTTCGAGAAAGGCCGGCCAACCATCTGAGCCAGCTTCGGCGCTGCTACGCCCAGCCCGGCGCCCAAGGTCAGGCCCACCGGTCCGCCGATCAGTGCGCCCGTGGCGCGATCCTGCCACGTCTCGCCCTGCCCTGCGCCTGCGACCGTGCCTTCTACAGCACCGGCCACGCCCAGCCGGCCGACCACTGCATTGCGCGCGGCCTGTTCAGCAGCGAACCTGCCAGCGCCACCGCGCAGCGCCGCTCGGGCAGCCGCGAAGCCGACGCCCTCTGCCGATAGACCAGGCACAGCGAGCCCGCCGACGAGCTGCCCACCAAAGCGGGCGTAAGGATGCTTGGCGTCGTCGAAGGCCAACACAGATCGGTTCTGGTCGAGATTGTTGGCGTAGATGTCGCCGAAGCGTCGATCGCTCGACCACACGTTTTCACGGTCACCAGGCAGCAGCGTGTCAGCGATGGCGCCCGCCTCGTCCAGAACGTTGACCGGATCGGCGAACCCTCGCAGCGAAGCGCCCAGCAAGCCGTCGCCGGGATCGGTCAGGACGCGGGGTGGTGAGGTGTAGCGAACATCACCGCCAGCCGGCCGGCCTTTGTCCCGCTCGGCATAATTGCGGCGCACTTCAGCTTCATTGACGCTGAAGCCGTTCGCTTTCGCGAAGGCCAGCAGCTCATCGGGCTTTGACGCTGGATCCTGCCAGATCGAGATATACCGGTCGGCAATCTCGGGCCGCAGGCCCTGCGCCGGCAACGGATCATCCCAGAACACAGCCGTGCGGTTATCACCCGGCTTTCCCTCTTCCGGCTTGGCCCAAGGGTCTGGGGTGCCATGACGGTAGGACGAGGGTTGTTCGAACGAACCGGCCCACGCGCCGCGACGGTTCAGCCGCGCGTCTCGCTCCGCTTCCATATAGGCCGGCAGACGCTTCGGATCGTTCTTGAGATATTCGGGGGTGGCGATGCCGTAGCCTTGGCGCAGCAGTGCCGTCCCCGCATCGCCGCCATTGTCCAGGCTGACGACCGGGCGTCCGTAGGTGGAGGCGCCCGTGGGCGTAACCGTCGCGTCCGGCTTGGCAAATGGCACCAGTGCAGTGCGCGCATCCCGCCCGAGCGGGACCGAGCCTCCCGCCCGCGTGCGGCCGGTCTGGCTCAGCTCGAACGCATCGACGCCGTACAGCCGAGCGTTGATCCCGCCACGCAGGGCGAACGTATCTCCGTCGTGCACGGCGCCGGTCGGGATAAGCTGCGCCGGGAGCGGGGAAGGTGTGGGCCGCGGCATGGGCTCAAGTACGGGGTCAGTGTTCCAGAAGCGGTTTTCCTGTGGCTGGACCGGAGCGGGCGGCGTCGAGGTTGGCTTTGCCACTCGATCATTCTTCCACCAGTCGTCAGCCATCATGGCTTCACCCGCTGCGACCCGTCAGGCGCAATGTACGAAGCGCCAGAAGGCAGCTTCGCGTAATCAGCGCGGGAGCCGACCCGCACAGGTGCAGCGGAAGCGGCGGGAGAGCCACGGCCCCCGCGGCCGGGCGGTCGTCGGTAATAATCCAGCGCGGCCTGCTCTCCCGGCGTCATTGGCCCGCCTTTCGCCAGCTTGCTCAGGATCGGAGAGATCACAGCAGCGGGCGAGCGCGGTGCGCCAGTGAAGGCCATCCCCCGGCGCGAGGGAGCAGGATGCGACTGCGCGTAGGTCGGAGTATTTCGCAGAGCTACGCGGTTGTCCTGCCGGGCACCTTCAAGCTGCTGGCGCCCGCTGAGGGCCGTTGGCCCGTTGGCGCGCAGGACATAATCCTTTATCGCGGCCTCGTAGGAAGGGTCGTCTGGCGAAAGCCCGAGAGACGAGGCGTATGCCTCATAATCTTCGGGACCATCATAGACGACCTCCGCGCGCCCCGTCGCCGGATCAAAGCGGACCCGATCATTTCCCGTGTTGAAGTACTGCGGCGCGTTCATCCGCGCATCGCGATCCTCGATCTGCCACTGACGGTCTTGCCACCGCTGGTCCTGCTGGCGGCGCAGAGCGACGATCTGATCCGCGCGCTGCTGCTGCTGCTGCTGAGCCAGCATGGCACGGTCACGGTATTTGCTCGATCCGCTGAACGCATCCGACAGCGTTCCGAGAACGCCGGACAGCCCACCGTTACGAGCAAAGAAGCCCGGCTGCTGCGCATTAGTCAGGTTGCGCCCGAGTGCGGCCACCTGATCGGGTGGTGTCATGATGCTCTCGATGGGGATCGGATCAGGCTCGCGAACCGCAAGCAGATCATCTTGCGCGGCTCCGCCGCCGACCAGGGGCCTCCGGGCTCCGGCGAACATAGGCATCAGCAATTTCCCTTCGGAGGCAGGCTCGCCAAAATGCGGCCATCAGCAATTGCGGACAGGATTGATGCCCGCGGCAAGAACTCTTCGACGGCTTGCGCCAACAGGCTGACCGCCTCGTCGCTGTCGGCAGCGGCCAACGATGTAAGGATGCTCAGGCATTCGCCTTCACGGGTGCATGCAGGGTCGTCGACCCCGCAGGATCGGTCAAAGCTAGCCCGCCGGATCAGCACCTTGCCCAAGCGGCACGCCGAATCCAGATCACCAGATGCCGCGCCGAGCCGCGCAGTGGCTTCCAGCAGCACCAGCCCTTCAAGAACCCCGATGTTCTCCTGCTCAACATCGGCAAGCGCGTTCTGGTATATCTCGGACACCGCAGCGACCGATCCGCCCGCAGCGTCACGGAACACTCGATCAAAATCGCTTAGCTCCGATGCGATGGGATCTTCCCGCCACTGGTTCGCGACCAAGAGGCTTTCGGGCCGCAGCAATGGCCCAACTTGGACAAGCCGGGCAACCGCAGCCTCGACCCCAACATCAGCACTCTGCTCCAGCCGGCGGATCGCTTCGGCTCCGAGCCAGATGGCCCGCGCTTCTCGATCATGTCGCGCAGCGAAGGTGCCATGCGCCAGCAACACCTCCGCAAGCTCCAGCAGCGCGTTCCCATCGCCTGTTGCCGACGCAAGGCGCTGCCAGAATCCAGTCGCCACGATACCTTCGGCGTAGTTGACCTTCCCAGCCGCCGTGTTGCTCGCCCAGATACCGGCAAGCTCGCCGAAGGCTGTAACATCGCCCGACGCTGCGCGTCCAAGGAGCGAGCCGGGGACACAGTGCAAAGCCTCGACCGTCATTTGCCGAGGCCGGCGATGGTGCTGCCGATGTCCAGCGCCTTCCCAATGCTGTCCATGACGGACGGCGTGTAGGTGCCGGTGCGGGTCTGATACTGGCCGAGGAGCGAGCCGAGCCCGCCGGCATATGCCTGCGCCGACTGTTGCGGGAGGCCAATCGCCCCGTTTGCCAGCTGGAGGTATGCCCCGAGCCCTTGGTACTTCGCCGCATCTAGCGACGGCGCCAGCGACGCGGCCTGCCCCATACGCGCACGCTCGTTGCTGTAATCGGTGTAGCGCAGACCCGTCTCATTCTCCGACAGCGCCTTGCCAAGCGCATACTGGTTTGCCCCAGAGCCCGTGCGGCCTGCTGCCGAGAACTGTGCGGCAACCCGATCGCGAACGCCGCTGTTCGTCGCGTCGATCTGCGCCTGAAGGTAGGGATTGCCTTCGTCGAGGAACTTCCCGCCCAGAACGGAGGTGTTGTAATCCGTGGCAGCGTCTAGCTGGGCGTTGGGGCCGAAAGCTTTTGCGGCGAAGCTGGGCAACTGCGCGCCGAGCGTACCCGAAACCGCGCTGATGGTAGGCTGGGCCGCAGCGTAGGCGTCTTGCAGAGCGCCGGCCGCAGACGAGATATACGGTTTGGCGAACTTAGACGGGTCACTCGTCTGCTTCGTCTTGCTTGAGGATAAACCCAAGGCGCGTCTCCTGACGGTGAACAGCGCTCACGACGAAGCAACAGCACCCCGGCGACCGGGCTGCTTTGATGCAATGTTCTCGTGATGCTGTGGTGGGGTCGGCAGTCCGCTGGCGTCGAAGCAGCGGAGCTTTCCTGACGCTACGGGTATGCCACAAACGCCGTCGCGCCTCAAACGAAAGTGTGGCAAATCGGCCGACATGAGCGCGAAGAGTTATGCCCTGACGGCAGCATCAATGCTTGCGGCGATCTTATCGGGTTGCGCGGACAACAGGGATGCGCAGGCGAAAGCCAGATACGAACACGCGCGCGCCAAGGTCCACCAGGCCATGTGCGGCTCCAAGCCGGGCGACAAGGCGACAGCGCTGGCAGCGCTGAGCGAAGATCCGACCCTCAAAGATATGCCTGACGACGTTTTCGACATTGCCGCCGAGATCGAGCAGCGCGGCTGCGCCTCAACCAAGCAGCGTTAACGCAGGCGGACACCCGGCCCGCCGGAGGGCACGCCGTCGCCAGCAGCAAAGAAGATAACGCCGCCGGCCTCCAGTGCCTCCTGTAGCTTGCGTACCGTAGAAGCGTAGGCATCGCCGCCCCGCTCAAAACTTGAGACGGTGGCAGCACGAACCGCCGCCGCCTTGCCCAGATCGTCGATCGACCAACCAAGAGCGGCGCGAGCCATCCGAGATTGCAACGGTGTCATCTGCATAGACCGCATAAATAGTTCGGTATATCGCTTGACACAACCCCACAGACCGCTATGTTTATAGCGTTCTTGGTGCTACCAACACGAAGAACGGCGCGACGGGGTGCTACCAACACCACCGCCGAGCCTAACCACAACCGATCCGTAGGAGATCGCCATGGCTACTGCCGCGCATAGCATTGTCGCGCCTGCGCTCAAGAGCGCCGCGAACGATACCGGTCCCGTCGACTGGACCCGCAACCCCGTCGTCCGCAAGCTGCTCGCCAGCTTCGCCACCAACCCGCCTCCCATCAAGATGCTCGCCCGGCACGAACGCTGGGATGGCTTTGACTACACCTACACCGGCTATCGCGTCGCCGCGCTTCAGGTGCTGCGCACCAGCATTGTCGAGCCGGCCTATGCCGCTGCCGAGGCACGCGGCGACCTCGATGCCGCCTGCGCCGTGTGCGCCTCGCCCAGCGTGTTCGAGGCCGTGCAGCGCGCGCTCTGCATTCCGACCCTCCGCCCAATCACGGTCGCCGTTCGCGACCTGAACCCGGCCGCTTGGGGCGACACGCTGTGAGCGCCGCCCCGCTGAACCGCCGCGCCCTTATCGGGGGCGCCGGCATCGCCGCTGTTGCTCTGGCGACGCCGCTCGTAGCCGGTGCCGCACCCGCCACCCCACAGCCGTCGCGCTTCGCAAGCCTGATCCGCGCGAACGAGGCAGCCGTTCACCGCTTCAACACGCTGCCCGAGTATCTGGAAACTCGCGACCGCGCCGCCTTCGAAGCCGAAGAGGAGCGGATGCACGAAGCATATCGGCTGGCCGCTTATGCCTCGCCTACCACCTGGCCGGAGTTTGCCTGCTGGATCGAACACGTCTCGGATGGCGGGCACTCTGCTATCGATGACGAGGATGTCGAACGCCTGCTGGCGCATACCCGCCGCCTCGCGAAGCTGGAGGGCTAAGCGATGACCCAGCCCAACACCACCCGCCGCGATCTGCTGCGCTTTGGCACCAGTGCCGCCGCCTATGCCGCTGGCGCTGCCATCGTCGTCGGGGGAGCCGCCCTCGCCAGTGAGGCGAAAGGCGCAACACCGGGGGTCAACCCGCGCCTCCTGCGCGCCATCGCCCTGCGCGATCGTGCAGAAGAGGCGGCAAGTCGCTTCGACGACGACGTGGAGATGCCCGCCCGCCGCGCCTACGCAGCCGCGGTCAAGGCGCTTCCCGCAATCCCTGCCGTTCCGCACCGGAGTGTCGCCACTACGTTCATCAACATCGAGGGCGAAGAGAAGCGCCTTTCGACAGATATGATCGGCGCCGCAGCCTGTGCCCGTAGGGTGGCCAATGACCCGACGTGGAGCGACATGGGCGACGATGTGTGGCGGCGCGCCAACTGTGAGCTGGCTGCTCTGGCTGACGAGCGTGACGCACTCGTTGCTGCGCACCAGGCAGACCACGACGCTGCCGTTCAGCGCCTACAAGCAAGCCATCGACTGAATGCGCTGAGCGAGCGGAGCGAAGCCCTATCCACCCGCGAGTTCAAGCTGTGGCTTGCCGCCATAGCCGTGCCCGCCACCGGCCTGCCCGATCTGCTGACCAAGCTGGACTTCGTCGAACGGACCCGTGGCAGCTCGATGAGCGAGGACGTGGTGGATGCGATCCACGCCGATGTTCGTCAACTCGCAGGCGGGGAGGCATGACCATGCTGGACAACATTGCACCACGTCAGCCCAGCCTGATGCAGCGCCTGCGGGCGTTCTGGCGCCGGATCGAGCCGGGCATCACCGTCGACCGAGCGAACAGCATCGAGCGCTGGGACTGCAACGGCGAAGGCGCAGCCATCAACATCGCGTTCGAAGGCTTCGGCCTGTCCTTCTCGGTGTTCGTCGGCCGCACGCCGCCCTTCCGCCCGCACCGGGCCGACGAACGCACGGCGCAGCTGACGCGCTGGTACAACGGGGAGGACTGCTGACATGGCACGATCAACTCACAGCATCGCCAGCCGCTTCCTCGCCATCGGCGGGCGGCTGATGATCCACCCGTCCGGCAGGCTGGAATTCGGCATCAACATGCACCCGATGCTCGCGCTCGACACACCCGAGAGCGAACGCCGCCGCCTGCTGCGTCGCACCCGCGCCGCCCGCCGGCTGATCGATCGACGCGGCGGACAGGTCGCCGCTCTTATTCAACAGCATGGCCGTCCGGTATCGGGCTGGTCCGTATGGGAGGGCCGCTGACGTGACCCAGATCCATTGCCATGATGGCAATACCTTGAGCCCACGGGGTGGGTGTAACGCCCACCCCTTCGACCCCCGCGCATGGCTCCAGGCCCTCGTCCAGATCGGGGGCGGCTACGCCCTCGCGTCCGGGCGCCGGCTCTGGCTGGTGGTCGAGGATTGCGACCAAGACGACCTCGCCAGCGTCATGCGCCCGCTGATCGGCCAGCCCGATCGTGTCGAAGCAATCCGCGACGCCATCGAGCGACGCTCTTTCGGGGAGTCTGCATAATGGCCACTGTTCTTGAACCGCAGCAGCCGACCCTCCGCCCCTTCATCGTCTACGACGAGGCGCCAGCCGGGTGCATCCCCTTCCTCGTCACCAACGACGACACCGCACCCCACCTTCGCCCTGGCGACGTAGCGCTGGTCGACACCACCGACCGCGTTCCCGCCGATGACCTCTTCGTGGTGCGGAACGGCGACCGCGCCTGCCTGCGTGAGCTGCAATCCCGGCACATTGAATTCGTCGAACGGAGCGGCAAGCCGCGACCCGGACGGGGGTGGTTCGTCACCCGGTACAATCGACCGCGCAACGAGGCTGCGTGGAGGGAGGCATGGGAGAGCGGGCGCCCCATCGTCGGGCTTAGCGACGGCCCCTATGCCGAGGACGGGCCGCTGGCTGGCGTGCTGCCCTCCAAGCTGGTTGGCCGGGTCGTCGGGATCCTCGTCACGCGGTTCGCTGAACCGCTCTACCTATCACCGGCTTCGCGGTCGCTGGACGGCAACTCGCCGACGCGGCGCGCGCGGGGGTAGCGGGGTGAGTTCAGCGGCCTCGGTTAGCTCCGCCTCCAGGTCGACGTCGTCGAGATCCTCATCCTCCGGCCACAGCACCGGTTCCCATTCCTCATCGTTCGAAGGCCGAAACCGGTCCTCCCATTCCCCTGTGAGCGTCGGCGCCGGCGGCAACTCGCTCCAGTCATCCGGCAACTTGTCCCAATCGGGGTCTTTCGTGCGCGGCACCACTTGTCCCGTGAACCGCTCCCAATAAAGTCCGCCCGGCCCGATTATCTGGCACTCACATTCATCCGGTGAGCAGCATTCGTCCACCATCCAGAAAAGCTGGCCCATCGTCTCGGCAGCGAAGATGCCGACAATTTCACGAGCGTTTGGTTCGCCGTCTTTCAGCCTGACCAGGTAAACTTCCATTTGAGGAGCATATCTTCGTAGTTGGGCGGTGCAAGGTGGCATATCGGGGTCACCGGTCGAGCTTGATTTGCTTCTATGGAGTCAAGCCGAATCCAAAATGGGATGAGCCGAGTGCGAGGCGATGTTTCGTCGATTGAACCTGAGAGTCGCGGCACATACAGTCCTTCGCGACGGGATACGCCGGAACTACCTTCAGCCTGATCGCTTCGTCCGTGACGGCAGTTAGCAGGACGGTTGCCCACAGGATGGTAACCTATTCGCCCGCTGGTGAAACGGAGGCCGGGGCCCGTCACCTTGCTGAAAAGTCGTAGCCATAGAATTCGAAAATAGCTCGTTCCGCAGCAGGGATCGTGCCTTGATGCGGCAGCGGCAGGAGCGTCAGTCCGAAGTTTGCATGGACCCTGCTCCGTCCCTCTTTTGCCATCCTCTCGCTCAAGAGGCGAGCAGGCGACAGCTCGTGCGTCGGCAAGGCTGAGTTGGCTGCTTGGAAAAACGCGCTTGCCACAATGTCTGCCAGTTGTAGCCCTGCAACACTTGTGTGTGGCCTTACCTCGCACAGTTCCGGTACAAGCACGCCAGGAACAATGTGCCGAGCTTTAAGCGTTAGCGTGCCAGCGCGTGCCTGATACTCAAGTTTCTTGAGGTAACCAACGAGATCAGGGTAACGATGTCCGCCGCGCTCCGAAAAGACGATCTTGATAACCGGGCTGACATGGTCCTGTTTTGCGCGGCGTGCGCACCAAGCAGTCACGCGCTCAAGGAGGAAGCGTAGGCACCAGTTATAATATTGGTCAGGACTCATGCGTCCCAAGGCAGCAGACCGGTGGCCGCGCATATTAGCTTTGTGCGAGGCAAGCGCGAAAAGTCGCACTCCCTTTGAAGCTAGCATCCGGGCTACGCGCCGCTTATTAGATAGCGAGAGATTGCGGTAATGCAGATCCGGCTTCTGGCGAGATCGAGTCACATTCCGCATCTCTTCAATCCAGCCGCGGACTTCTGGCTCGCGATGCGCGGCAACGACAACAGCCCCCAATGTAAACCATTCAGTCCACGCCGGCACGCTAGGCGATGACTTAATCCCGGGGTCGCCAGCTTCATCGATGAATACGACATACCCTGGATTCGGTAGTTCCATTTCTCTTTTCTAGCGGTCGCATGGCCTAGGTGCCAAACACCAAGTGTCAGCCCTACATCGCGCAGGCTGCGTGTTTGATCATCGCGCTGTCGACTCCCCAGCTGCACCTGCATTCGTTGGAAGGGCTGCTATACCGTCTTGGCCCTAAAAGTGCCGATTAGATGGGGCATCACCATCGATAGTGACCAAGTTAGGGGTCATGCTCCCCAATCCGGCCCTTCCTCGTCCGGATAGAAGGCATGTGGGTCATACGGCTCTGATCGCCGGGGCGGTCCCGGGGAACGCGGTGCAGGCGGCTTGTCCGACGACGGCGGCAGCGTCGGCTCGCCACCGCCGAAGCGGACACGGATGAACGCCGACCCGCCATCGATACCTTGGAAGATCGCCTCGGCATCCTCACCGCGTGCCATCCGCCCGACAATATATGGCGCCCGCTCTGCGTTGATGTAGCCGAGTTGCACGCCTCGTGGGCTCAACACCGCGACGGCGTTGCTGTCGTGCTTGTTTTTCGGCTCCGGGATCAACTCAACGTGTTCACCTGGTAGCGTCATCATCGCCTCGGACCTACGGTTGCTGCCGTCGTCGTTCGGGAAGTCGATGCCGACCACGGCCAGGGTGAGTTCCTGCATAAGTTCGCTAGCGTAGAGGCTCTTGACCGGCAGCGTCCACCGCCTCGTCCTGATCAAGGGCGAAGTCCCAGCCCGCGTGATCCGAACGACCGCTCTCGCCCAATAGCGGGACATTCCACGGGCCAGGTGACTGCGGCTTACGCGCCGGCTAGGTAAGACTGCTAATGGCCATCGGCAGTCGATCAGGCTTCAGGAGAGTACGCGTGCTTTTTCACACCATGGTCGGATCGAATGACATTGAACGGTCGAAGCGCTTCTACGACACGGTGCTCCGCACCTTGGGTGCAGGGGAAGGGACGCGGAATATCGCCGACAGCGGCCATACACGTCTGATCTACAACAACGGCAACGGAACCAACTTCATCGTCAGCCAGCCAATCAACGACGAACCGGCAAGTGTCGCCAACGGCAGCACCGTCGCCTTTTCCTGCGACTCGCCCGAACAGGTGAAGCAGCTTCACGATACCGCCGTTGCCGCTGGCGGAACCTCGATCGAAGCTCCGCCCGGACCGCGCGAAACCGCCTCCATGGGCACCATCCAACTGGCCTATTTCCGTGACCCCGACGGCAACAAACTGTGCGGAATTCATTTTCCTGCCTGATCCGTCCGGCACGGGCCCGCTTCTGATGACAGCGGACCCCGATCATGCGATCCCGCAAATGTCCGCTCTCCCCCCAATCGCGGACAGCGCGCGACGGAGACACCCTCCGCGTTGACGATTAATTAGCTACCCGACCTGGAGACGCGAGCCGCGCCGCTGCGTTCTCAGGGAGGGCCGGCGCGAATACGTCCCCAGCGTGGGCCATCTTCCGCGCCGGGAATAATCCAGTGGACGTTTTTCGCCGTTGTGCGTTGCGGCAGAACAGGCGCGCTGATTGTGACCCAGCGCGACTGGCACCCCCGGCGGCGCCCGCATTGTCGTCGGGGGTGTTTCGCTGCTGGCGCTTGGTTCGGTACCGTACGCGGAGCCTGCGAGTAACTTCTGATAACTTTTTGAGGGAGCAAAGCTGTCATAGGGCGCTGTCCCGTTGAACCGAGGCGCTTACTTGCCGGCTGCCTTGTGCAGCCGGCATCCTTGTTGGCTGATGGACGAAGGACGGCCGTCAACCCGTTGAAGAATTAGCCCTCTAGCGGTTAGAAGGCTGCCGAGGCCGAACTCGCAAAGCTCCGGTCTTCGCACCCTCGGCTGCTCCCCCCTGGACGGCCGAGGGCGCGTCAGCTCAATGATCGGCCGATGAGCTAAAACGCTCGTGTTACACCAGCGCTCATGTCTCTTCCGGCTTTACACTTGCCAGCCTTCGACCATTCGTTCCTATAGCCGTCAGTCGCCTTCTCCGAGTTGTACGCAGCAAACGCCCCTGTGTTGCGATTGAAGTCGTATTCTTTGTGCTGGATTAGACGTCGCTTCAAATACACTTGGTGATTATCAAAACGAAAACTGCAGATAATCCTATCGGCCGACACGTTGCACTGGTTCAGATCAGGAACAACTTCGTACCTTTTTTCGTCTTCTTCCCAGACAAATAGAAGCCCGCCAGCCTCGTGGACACGGTAGTCCGATGTCGGATTGGATGTCGAGCCGTTGGCAACCTCTTGGTAGGTACAATGAAGGAAGATGCTTGAATTCGCCTGAGCATGACTCGCTTCCGGCAGCACTATGAGCCCTAACAGGCAATAAGTCTTACCGGTTATACGACCGATAAACTCCTGCAACCAGTCACGCATAACAGCCGCCTCCAAGACAAAATTCAATTAACGAGATTACGGCTTCTTAGGTAAAGTTCTCTGCCTTATCGTTCACAGGCGCGATATGTGCGCTCCCAACCATCTTTCATGAACTGGTTATCGTATTCCCGATACTGCAAGATATAGCCGTCTGGGCCACATTTCTCATCGCCGTTCGTTGCTGTACCGCCCTGAGATCGAGCCGGACGGCGTGATGGACGCGCCCTCGTTTCGACCTCCTCGTCTTCCGAATCCTCGTAACGGCTAGATGCTGTCGATCCACGGCTCGGGGCGCACCGACTGAGAAATTTCACCCAACCCTTCGCGTAGTTTCGGTAGCGGAGCAGGTAGCCATCTGGAGAGCATTTCTCGTCTCCATCCACTTGCGCCGCTGCTCGGGGTGTCAACTCCTCCCCTCCAAGACCGGCACCCGCAACAAGAACAAGCGCCGAAAGCGCGACGGTCGAGCATTTCACGAATTTAGTCATCAGATGCCTCCACGTTCGGTTGATTACGAGCACGCGACCTCCCCCCTCGCCGGAGCCATCCGCTCAATCCTCGCTCATCGTAGGTGGTCCGGTTCAATCAATCGTCATGCAAAAGGGGTATAAGCTGTTCTAATAGAGCGGAGTAAGCGTTGACAGGATATGATGGTGGGTGAGCAGGCTGGCCAATCTACAAGAGAGGGGACAGCTTCCGGCCATGATCCACTATCCCAATGATCCAGAATTCATCCGCGAGATGACCGACGAGCAGCTGGTGAAAGCCTTCGAACATACCAGCGGCGCGGCGGACGATCCGGAAGCGAACGCCTTCCTGGAGGAGATCAAGAGGCGCGGGCTCGATGTGTAATCGCGCACGCTTCACCGGCGAGCCCGAGACGCTGTTCGCCTCGACCGGCAAGCTATTCGACGAGCGGCCGCGCGAGAACACCTTCAACCCGAAGGAGCTGCGGCCGAAAAGCCGCAACTATGTCGTGCGCGAGCAGGACGGCGTGCGCGGCTGGGACGTGATGAGCTGGGACGTGCTGGGCGGCAAGGCGCCCTGGCCGATGACGAACGTCCGCAACCTCCACCTGCCGCAGTGGCGCAAGCTCGCGGAGCGGCCGGGGAACCGCTGCCTCGTGCCGCTGACCGAGTTCTGCGAGTGGACGCCGGACAAGCACGATCTGGGCGACGGGAAGCCGCCGTTGAAGGGAGAGATGTGGTTCGCCGTCACCGACCAGCCGACTTTCGCTGTCGCAGGCTTCTGGCAGGAGACGACCGGGGGACGCGGCTTCACGATGGTGACGTGCGACCCGAACGAGCTGGTGGCACCGATCCACCCGAAGGCGATGATCGCGATCCTCGCGCCCGAAGATCACGACCAGTGGCTGCAGGGCAGCTATGACGAGATTGTTGCGCTCCAGAAGCCGTATCCGGCTAAGCTTATGACCGTTCGCGGGCCTGTGTTTCCTACCCGCGGCAAGGGTCGCTGAATCTAGCGACTTCGTGCTATCGAGTATAAGCGGAGCGGCCCGGCGGGGTCGTATCGTCCTCTCGCGCGGGGGAACTGCTTTATTCTTGGGGCAGTCGCTCCAGGCTGGTGCCTCACCGACGCATCCGGCCATCTAGGCAGGGTCGCTATCAACGCCCTGTAAACACGTCCTGGCTATCGGCGAGCGGGTATCCGGGGAAGGACGTTGATGTTCAAGGGTGTGACGGTGCTGGCGCTGCTGATCTTCGCCGGCGGATATTTTTTGGGAGCGTTCGGGCCGCAACCCTATGCACGGACGGTTGCGCGGCCGCCCGCGGATGTGATGTTGGCGCTGGAGCAACTTGATCTGACCGCGCAGCCCGGCGCCCCGGGGTCGACTGCGGAAGCAGCGGGCGGGGTCAAACCATTATTTCGGCTGGAGAAGGGCGAAGGCCGGATGACTTGGTACGTGATGAGTGGCGATAAGGTTGCGACGAGCATGACGGCCATGCTTGAACCGATCGAAGGTGGCAAAGCGACTCGCGTGCAAACCAGCGTAAAGCGTGGCGATGCGCCGGACGACCTTGTTTCGCCCGCCTTCCGATCTGAAGGATTGACAACGGCGTTGTTCTCCATGGCGATCGAGGGTGTGCTGAACAAGCTCACAGCGCCCACCAAGGCCGATGCCGAAACTTGCCAGCGCATTTTGTATGGCAGCGGGTCAAATGGCGAGCAGGTCCGGCCGAAGGAGGGGATCGCGGCGATTATGCACCTCAACGCTATGGAGCAGGAATTACGCCGGAACGGCTGCGACACGAACGAGGACGGCGCATTCCGCTCTGTCGAAGAGCAAACTGCGTCGCCTGACGCATCATCCGGCGATGATGCGCTTTCTCTGCCTCGCTCCACCCCTAACCAATCCGGGCAGCCGATGCTTGACCCAACGCCCCAAACCGTGCCGGGAGAGTAGCGCCGCAATCCACTTACACATCGTGCATAATTGACGTTGAAGGGCCGCCGGACTTGCCAGCGACCCTTCATCTCGACTGCGGACGATCAGCTCCGTCACCCGCTTGCCCCCGCCAGACGCCGTGCCGACCATGTACGTCGTCGCGATCTCCTCAACCGTGAACTTGCTGAACACCTCGCGTGCGCCGTCCGTGGCGTTGATCGAGAGGATGAACCGGCCGGCGATGCCGCTCAGCTGGTCCGCCAGGCGCACGAAGCCCGCTTGCTCGAACACATCCGGCCCATAATCGCCCTCACAGTCCCAATAGGCCGGGTCGAGGTAGAACAGGGTTTCCGGGTGCCAAGTGCACGTGCATTCCGAGCAGGATGGCTGATACCTCAGTTTTCCAGAAGCGTTTCGCTGAGGCAACGTCACTAAGCACGTCAGTCAATCCAACATTTGACCTCAGCGCACCGGACGAGCATCCTTACGGTCCCTGGGGGATCGCTCGATGCTATGCTTTTTCAACCTGGCCGGAGCGGTATACGATCCTGACGTTGTGGGGCACGAGGTTGCGTCGATCGACAAAGCTCGCGTTATCGCGGCCAAATATCTAGCTGATCTCATCCACGACCGGCCGGATGTAGTGTGGGCAGGCGAGGAGGTGCGGGTAGAAGTGACCGACGAAGACCAGCTGGTGCTGTTCACCGTCATCGCCTTTGGTGTCGACGCAATTTCTTTATTGTTGAGAAGTGCCAGAAACAGCAGCCGGAGGCAATTGTTTCAGCACGTGCCGGGCATTTGTGCCCCATCGTCAAGAACGTCACCAAGGCCGTTGCGCCGCTGGATCCAGACGAACGGTCTATGTTCAACATATACCCTTGGCGGCGAACAGGAGACGATCATCCTGCGCAGCCGGGATGCGACCAAGCCGGCACGATCGCGTACCACCTTCCCGTCCACTTTCAGTCGCCTCAATATCCGCAGTTAATTTAACTGAGAAGGACACGACGCAGGTGTCAGCATTTGCGCGTAGGACCGTTGGCTCCGGGCACCTGCGGCGATGCGGCTGGCGGTCATTTGTAAACGCTATCTATCTTAGAAATGGAGGGACATGATCGGCGCAGCCGCGCTGCCCATTTACCGTGACCGGAAACGGCGGAAGTGCCGCCCTCTACCAATCCGCTCGCGCACACTGCGGATAAACGGCGGACGCCCCGCAGCATAGATTAACGTGCGCGCAGGCGCGTACTGGTGACAAAATGACGGACCGTCCGTCTTGAACCCTGATGCTTGTCACTCTGGCCATCTTTCCTCCGCGACACGCGCCGCGCGTTCTACCAGATCGGGGTCCATCTCGATCGCCGCCACCAAGACCTTGAACGCCTTCGACGGTTTGACCCGCGCCTGCTCCTGATCCTTCACCATGCCGAAGGTCAGGCCGAACCGCGCGGCGAACGCAGGCTGCTCGATGCGGAGCCGGCGGAAGCGGAGCCGGAACAGGTCACGGGCAAAACCTGTCTTCCCGAAGTCAGGGTCAAAGGGCATCAGATCCTCCCCGCATGTGCCACCGCGCGACCTATTGTCGCTATTGTCGCTATTGTCGGAGCCTCCGCGCATCGCGCCAGCCCTTCTAAAGATAGATAGATAGAGACCTTTTTTAGGTTACGTCGCGAGGGCGGAAGCGAGAGCAGATCGACCGCGAGGCGCCGTGACAATAGCGACGATAGTGACAATAGCTCTCGGATCACCGGCCAAACTCCCAGAGCATGATCGGCGTGACCGTTGGATGCGTGCCGTGGCCCATACCTCCGCGAACGAACGCCTCGCGCCCAGCACCGCCTTCTGCCACAGCCCGATGCTCGTCGATCAGCAGCAGGGAACGACCCCGAAGCCAGACGGCCAGCCCCTCACAATCCCAGCTGTCCCGTGACCCGACTCCGAACAGGTCTGCCGCAGTCCAGCCCAGCGCCAACGCGCTCGCAGCCCACCCCCCACGCGCCAGGCGCATCGCGTCGGCCACGACCTCCCGCCAGTTTTCCACGCGCTGAATCGCGCGAGGGGCGGGCAGTCGCTCCAGCCGGCGCAGATCAGCCGAGAGGTGCGCGGGTAGCCCGAACGCCTCCACGGCTTCCACAGGGGCCTCAGGGTCAGGCTGCGCCATCACCGTCGCGGCAACGTCCCTCCAACTAGACATTGGCACCCCCATGCACCGCAGGATTGACGAGGAAGTCCTTGCGAGCCTTGCCCGGGGTGTCGCCGTCGCGCATCGGCATGGGGCGTAACCAACCCGCCTCTACCAGGGCGTCCGTCGCGCCCTCCACATCGGCCGCAACCTTGAGCGATGGAATTCCGCTCCCCCGCTGCACGTCACGGGCGTTGATCCGCTGCGCGCCGGTCTTCAGGATGTGCCGCCCCAGGGCCGCGGCATTTCGTTCGCTCGGGGGCAGTGCGGCGTCGCCGAATACGCGCAGCGCGGACGGCTTGGCATAGTCCTCGACGAAGCCCAGCACCGCCACCAACGTCTCCGGGCGGATGGCCGTTGGTTCTCGCCCGTCGCCAGCAGCCCAAGCGATCAGCTCCGCCACCAGCGCGAGGCGCAGCACGATGCCTCGCAGCTTGCCCAGAAAGCCCTTATACAGCCCGGACGCTTCCTTGATCGCCAGATCATTGTCGCGGATCCATTCTTCGAAGATCAGCGCCGCAGCGTCGTTCAGCATCAGCACGACCGGAACGGGCTCGCCCTCTTCGTTACGCAGCGGCTGGAGGCTAAGCAGACGCCGATAGACGCGCTCCAGCACCGATGCGTCAGCCAGGGCGCGAGGGCGCTGGTATCGGATCGGGTCAGGCCATGCCCACAGGAAGCGCGCGACCAACCCGTCATCTGCCGTCTTCAGCAGGCAATCCGACAGCTTCTCAGGTTGAATGCCGCCAAGGACCGTTACGCCGTTGAACTCGATGAACAGCGGTGCTTTCAGGCTCTTGCGATCGACCGTGAAATGCCGACCGCCGAATGCCTCCAGCCAGAACTCTCGGCCGCCCGGAGAGTACCGCTCAAAACTCATCAGCCAACCGGCCAACTCGTCGCGAAGATGCAGAACGCCGTTCGGGTTGCCGGCCAGGATGTCCATCACGGCTTCAGGCGTGCCGTCCTGCACCATCAGCCTGGGGCGCTGCGGCTCGTCGGGATCGACCGCAGCGTCAGGCATCGAGGGCGTTGCCACCCCGTCCTTCGTCGCCTGCTTCACCTTCGCCTGCCACTCGCTGCGTTCGGCCTTCGCGCGCTCGGCAGTAGTGTGCCAGCCGATCAGCCCATTCTTGTGCTGCTCCGCCAGCTCCCGCTCCATCCCCTTCAGCGGTGCGGTGGCGGCGTCAATCGCTGGCGACTTGTTCGACGACGGGTCGCCTACCGGGGCGACCCACAAGACGCAGGGCTCTTGCCATCCTGCCGTAGCGAACGGCTTTACCGCGCGCTTTGCACCGACCAGCGACGCGGCAACGGCAATGATGCTGACGGCGACATATTCCGCCGGGGCACCAGCGCCAGCGGCAAGATCCCGGACCAGCGGCCACAACGATCCGAACAGGTCGGTCGGCATCTCAGGTGGTGTCGTCCGCCCGCCCGTCAGAACCGTCATGTCGGGATCGGACCAAGGGTTTGCTTTGCGGCCCACCATCATGCCGCTCTCGAACGGCTCGGGCGAGAACGGGCGCGCGTCCTCATAGGCCGCTTGGAATGCAGCGGCGGTCATGGCCGCACCCCCATCAGTTCGGCGTTGTAGTCCTTGAAGGGTCGCGTCGGCCGCATGATGCGGACGCCAAGGCCAGCCTCTCCATACGCCGCCGCGGCCTTCATCGCCGCTGCCTCGCCGGCTTCGTCACCGTCAGCACCGATCACGACTGCGCGCGTGATCGGGGCGAACGCCATCTGTGGCATCATCGACGTTCCCGCCGCGACCCAGACTGACCGGCCGAGCGCCTGGGCGAGCGTCAGACCATCCTCAAGCCCCTCAGTGACGACCATGCTGGAGGAGGCTGGCCCGAGCTGGATAGAACCGCCGATGACGTTCCCAAGGGAGTATTTCACCTTCGGCTTTCGGTCGCTGTCCGTTGCCTTCACCCCAGCCTTGCGCCCGGCCTCTGTCAGGTACGTGCGCTGAAGCCCGACAAGCTGCCCGCCTGCATCAGTGACGATTGCAATCAGCGCCGGCAGCAGGCCTGGTCCATTCGCAGCCAGCACGCCGTTCCCCTCAATCTGGGGCGGCGCGAGGCGGGCGAACCGCAGGGTATGCGGCAGAGCCATCGTGATCCCGCGCGACCGCAGGTACACCTCAGCCGGCGTCCCTTCGATCGGCACGGAAGCGTTGACGATCCGCTGCGCGATGGGTCGCATGTCCGCCTTAGGCTTGGCGGGCGCACGCTGCTGCTCCAATTCGCGCAACGCCCCGCCGTCCAGCATTTCGATCGCGCCAGGCAGCTTCACACCATAGAGCTTCATGACCAGATCAAGCACGTCGCCGCCCTCGCCGCAGCCGAAACACTGGAAGCGCCGGTCATCGTTGAAGATCGTGAAGCTAGGGGTGCGGTCTGCGTGCAGCGGGCAGCAGGCCTTCAACTCGTTGCCCGCGCGATGCAGCTTCACGCCCGCCTTCGACGCCACGCCCGACAAGGGGAAGCGGTCACGAATGCCGGCAACGACCCGCGCCAGCTCGGCGCTGTCCATGCGGGCCATCACTGGTCCTCCCCAGCCGCGGAAACGCGACATGCGCGCGCCTCCACCACGTCGGATTGATCCAGCTGGATTGGGCGCATCTTGCCGTCCGCGTGCAGCACTCGCACGATCGGCAGTCGGTAGCGCCGCCATGCCGTCACAGCCACCGCTCGCGCCTCCTCGAACGAGCAGGGACGACACAGCCGCTCAGGCTTGCTCCAGACGCCGCAGCGCCGGGTGTAGACCATGACCAACCAATTCCCGCTGGCAGTCTCACGCAGGGCAATGGCGCGGGTGACGGCCAGCCGGGGCGCTCTGCCATCAGCAGCCCGGCGAGCGCGCGCACGGTGCCATGCAGGCGCGGCGTAGACGAGGGCCGTCATGCCGCCTGCTCCTGCTGCTCGACCGCAACCCAGACGATCGCACGCTTGCCCGTCACGTTCAGGCGACGCAGGCCGCTATCGACGACGAGGTGCTTTCGCCGCAGCTCGGTAGTGCGCGGCTGGATCGTCCACCGGCTGAAGCCCAGCGTCGCCGCCAGTTCGTCCGCCGTCAGGCCGCGAGAGCCGGCATCACGGATTGCCCGCAACGCCAGGCGCTGGAGCCGTGCCGTAACGCTTTCGATCGCGTCCGCAGCTTCGATCGATGTCGAGACGCCGCGATGTCCCGGCGTGTTCGGATAGTCACTCATGCGTCGCCTCCACAGCGAGAGGGGGGAGGTCCGCGCGGTCAAGGATCATCGCCAGCCAGTCGGCTTGCTTCGGCGTCATCGCGGTATCGTCCACGACGATCTGCCCGAGGAACGATCCGGCCTTGCGGCTCAAGCGTGCGCCCGATTGCAGCGCCGCCAAGGCAGCGTCGCGGGGCGTCGTGAAGGGATCAGCCATTGCCACCGCCCTCCGTCGTGAGGTCGACCAGCGCCCAGCCCCGGTAGAGCTTCAGCCCGCGGGCATAGCCGCGCGCCTGGGGATGCGTGGGATAGTCGCGGTCGAAGGTTTCGCCATCGGGCGCAGGGGCAACCCGAACGCTGAAGCCGCCGTCGGCCTGCGTGATTGTAACGGTGTGGAGGTCAGCCATGAGATGCCCCCCAGACTAGGCCGGCGACCAGGGAGGCGCGGCTCGGGGGCAGGTGGAAACGGGCAGCAAGGACTTCCGTCCTGAGCGCGTTTGCGGTATGGCCAAGGTCTTCGCCGCCAAGCAGAAGAACCACGGCCTCGCCCTTATGGGCGGGGTCGTTTCTGTTAGGCATGGGCGTTATGCCGCCTCCAGCATCGAAAGGAGGCTGTCCCACCTTACCAAGGTTCGGTGGCCGACTCGCACCGTCTTGAGATTGCCGGCGCTGATTGCCCTGTAGAGGGTGCTGCGGCTGAGGCCGGTCGCCTCAACTGCCTCGTTGATAGAGCCCGTGATTTTCATCGTTAGCCTCCGACAGATCGGTGGCGCGCGCGGAGAACACAAAAAAAGCCGCCCCGAATTTCGGAGCGACTTGGATGTCACGCGGCCAGTATGGTTGATTGAAACGAAAAAAAGGCCCCCGGATGGGAGCCTTTTCTGAACGCGACAAGCGCGTGATAGCTGACTGCCAGAAACGTCAGGGGCGGTCAACACCCTTTAACATGGCATCGCATGAAACTACGCGATCTTTGCGGTCGCTCCCCAAAGCGGCAGGACATTCGACTTTCCGGCCAAATGAACGCCCCACCCGTCGAGAAGCTGGCGGCGCAGCTCAAGCAACTGCGTTCGTTTGTAGGCGCGCACCACCTTGTCAGGGATCGTGTGAGCCAACGCCGCCTCTGCGACGGCCTCAGGCATGTTCGGCATGACCTCCGCCGCCCAATCCCGGAACGACGAACGGAACCCGTGAGGCACGTAGGGAAGATCAGCATCGCGCATGATCTTGGACAGCGTCATGTCGCTCAGGGGCTTGTTCGCCACCGAGGCAAAGACGAGGCCGCTGGGTGCGCCCCGTTCGCCCTTCACCCGGCGCAGGATCGACACGGCATATTCGTTGAGGGTGACGACGTGCGCCACCTTGCTCTTCATGATCGATGCCGGCCGGCTCCACAGCCGCTTTTCCAAGTCGATCTGCTCCCAGCGTGCTTGCCGCACTTCCCCGCTGCGCGCCGCCGTGGCGACGGCGAACAGGAGCGCAAGCCGACCCGTCGTAGGGGCCTTCGCCTCCAAGTCGACAACGAAAGCGGGAACTTCGGCATAGGGCATTGCCGCCATAGCGCCGCCTGCCTCCTGCCGGCTCAGGAGGTGGCCCAATTCCCGCATCGGCGCATCAGTCGTGCGCCACTTCGACGCCTTGGCGAACGACAGCACCACCCCGATCCGATGCCGCACCTTGACCGCCATTGCCGGCTTGGCCGTCCAGATCGGCTTAAGCGCACGCGCGATGTCCGCCGCTTCGATGTGCTCCACCAGCAGATCGCCCAGCGTCGGATAGGCATGCTCAGCAAGCGACGACAGGAAAGCGTCCGCCGTCTTCGCTGCCCAGCCGTCCGCCTTCGCGATGTGCGTCGCCAGCGCGGCGTCGCGGAAGGTCTTGGCTATGAATGACCGCCTATCTCGCTCCACCACTGGGTCACGCCCGTTCAATGCGTGCTTCAGCAGCCTCGCCGCTTCCTCTCGCGCTTCGGCCAACGAGAGCTTCGCAATCGAGCCTAAGCCGATGTCGCGGCGCCTGCCCTCCACCCTAACCCGCAGCAACCACGATCGGGCACCAGTTGGCTTGACGAGAAGATAGAGCCCTCCCCCGTCACCGTGGCGGCCGGGCTTGGCGTTCTTGACCGTCAGCGCGTTCAGCTTGCCCATGCCGTTCCCTCCATGGTTCCCACCAGATAAGCGGATCGCGGTGGGTCAGCAAGACACAACATGAAACGGTAATGGCGACCTCTAAGAGGGCATGATCTTCAATTTGAACCAAGATGGCACTGCCTGATACAGATAGTTATTCTCCTACTCAGGGAGCCACCCCGCCCGCTTCGGCGTTGGACGGGAATGCGGCAGGCCAGTACCCAGATCGTCATCGCCACCAGCGGCCCCGGGCTGATCGAGTTCACCGATCGCGTGAACGCGTGGGTCGCCCAGCAGGAATTCCACGAGGGGCTGCTGACGATATTCTGTCGTCACACCTCCGCCTCGCTGCTGATCCAGGAAAATGCCGCTCCGGCGGCGCGGCGCGATCTGGAACGCTATTTCTCGCAGCTGGCACCGGAGAGCGATATGTACGAGCATGATGACGAGGGCCCCGACGATATGCCCGCCCATCTGCGCGCCGCCCTCACCGCAGTATCGCTGTCGATCCCGCTCGCATCCGGACGGCTGGCGCTCGGCACATGGCAGGGCATTTACCTGTTCGAGCATCGCCAGGCACCGCATCGACGCAGCATCGCGCTGCACCTGATCGGCGTGTGAAGCTGAAGCTTTGGTGACGCAGATTTCTGAACGGGAGCCATCCTGTTCATCGCTCGTTCCACCTTCCAAGGCTAATGCGGGGCGGTTCGCCGCATTGGGCGCGAACGGAGATGTCGATATGGCTTTTTCACTCGGCCGCAGGGCCATCGTGGCGGCCCTCGCCACCAGTACATTGTTGGTCGCCGGTTGCGCGACCGAGACGACCTACCGCCCTGCGACCGGCCAGGGTTTCAACCGGTCGGGTTATAGCGACCGGCAGATCGAACCGAATCGTTTCCTGGTCAGCTTCGCCGGCAACAGCGTGACCTCGCGCGACACCGTGGAGCGCTACCTGTTCTTCCGCGCGGCCGAACTGACGTTGCAGCAGGGCTTCGACTATTTCGTCATGGCCGACCGCGACACCAACCTCCAGTCGCGGACCTATTCGACCGGGGGCGCCTTTGGCGGTGGCTTGGGTTATGGTGGGTTCGGCGGCTTCTGGGGCCCGTCCTGGCGCTACTACGGACGCGGCTTCGGCTGGCGCAGTTGGGATCCGTGGTTCGGTGGTGGCCTGGGTCCATGGGGCAACGACTTCGACGTCCGTACGATCGACCGGTACGAGGCGACTGCGGAAATCGTGATGCGCAAGGGCCCGATCCCGCGCGAGAACATCCGGGCCTTCGATGCACGCAAGGTCGTGGAGTCGATCGGACCGTCGGTGGTCTTGCCGGAACAAGGCGGTCGCCGCCGCTGATCGGCCGGGATCGTAGATCGAGAAAGGGCCGGATCACCCAGGGTGATCCGGCCCTTTTCTATTGCCTGCCGTCATGCCCGGATCGCGCCGGCATGACGGTGAAGGTTCAGGCCGCAGCGACGTTGCCGTGGCAGTGCTTGTACTTGCGCCCCGACCCGCAGGGGCACGGTGCGTTGCGGTTGACGCGGCCCTCCCAATCGGCCGGATCCTCGCCCAGATCGGTCGGCTCCGGCCGCGGGATCTGGAGCGAGGGCAGCGTCGTCGTCACCAGCCCCAGCGTGCCGGCATCGATATCGCGGCTATTGTCCTCGCCGGTCAGCGGGTCGAAGTGGGTGGTCAGGAAATCGGGCAGCGGCGGCAGTTCCGGTGCGGGCTGGAACTGGAAATTGGCATGGGCGATGGTGCGCGTCACATCCTCGCGGATCACGTCGAGCATGCGCTGAAACAGCGAGAACGCCTCCTGCTTATACTCGTTGATCGGCGTCTTCTGCGCATAGGCGCGCAGATGGACGACCTGACGCAGCGCGTCGAGCGTCGCCAGATGCTCCTTCCAGTGATGGTCGAGGTGCTGGAGCAGGATCGACTTCTCGACCTGTAGCCAGGTCTCGGGCTCCAGCTGTGCCGACTTCTCGGCGACGGCGGCATCGGCCGCGGCCTGAACACGCTCGTCGACGATCTCGGGATCGATCGCCTCTTCCTCCAGCCACGCCTCGATCTGGACGTCGAGGTTCAGCACCTCGGCCAGGCGCGTGCGCATACCCTCGATATCCCATTGCTCGGGATAGGAGTTGGGCGGACATGCCTCGCCGACGATGGTGTTCACCGTCTCGGCACGCATGTCGGCGACCATGTCGTCGACAGACTCGGCGTCCATGATGTCGGCGCGCTGCTCGTAGATGACCTTGCGCTGGTCGTTCATCACGTCGTCATATTCGACGACCTGCTTGCGGATGTCGTAGTTGCGCGCCTCGACCTTCTTCTGCGCGGTCTCGATCGCCTTGGTCAGCCACTTGCTGCCGATCGCCTCGCCATCCTCCATGTTCGATCGCATCATGCGGGCGAACAGCGTGTCGGGGCCGAAGATTCGCAGCAGGTCGTCGTCGAGCGACAGGTAGAAGCGCGACAGGCCGGGATCGCCCTGCCGTCCCGAGCGGCCGCGCAGCTGGTTGTCGATGCGCCGGCTCTCGTGCCGCTCGGTGCCGAGCACGAACAGGCCGCCGCTCGCCAGCACCTCGGCCTTCTCCGCCGCGATTTCCGTGCGGATCGCCTCGGCCCGGACCTCGTAATCCGGCGTGCCCGCGACCAGATCGGGATGCTCGTCGCCCATCCGGAACTCGAGATTGCCGCCCAGCTGAATGTCGGTGCCACGGCCGGCCATGTTGGTCGCGATCGTCACCGCCGAGCGGCGCCCGGCCTGCGCCACGATATGCGCCTCCATCTCATGGTGGCGGGCGTTCAGCACCTTGTGGTCGACCCCCTCCTGCGTGAGGAATTCGGACAGCAGCTCGGACTTCTCGATCGATACGGTGCCGACCAGCACCGGCTGGCCCTTGCTGGCATGCTCGCCGATCTTCTTGGCGATGGCGCGGAACTTGTCCTGCGTGTCCTTGTAGAACTCGTCCTCTTCGTCGATCCGCTGGACCGGCACGTTGGTCGGGATCGAGACGACGTTCATCTTGTAGATGTCGAAGAACTCCGGCGCCTCGGTGGCGGCGGTGCCGGTCATGCCGCCCAGCTTGGGATACATGCGGAAATAGTTCTGGAAGGTGATCGAGGCCATGGTCTGGTTCTCGGGCTCGATGTTCACACCCTCCTTCGCCTCGACCGCCTGATGCAGGCCATCGGACCAGCGGCGCCCGTCCATCATGCGGCCGGTGAACTCGTCGATGATGACGACCTTCCCGTCCTTCACCAGATAGTCGACGTCGCGCTTGAACATCATGTTCGCGCGCAGCGCCTGGTTCAGGTGGTGGACGACCTGCGTGTTCTCGAAATCGTACAGGTTCTCGCCCTGGAGCAACCCCGCCGCCTCCAGCATCCGCTCGGCACGCTCGGTGCCGTCCTCGGTCAGGATGATCGACTTCTGCTTCTCGTCCTTCTCGTAATCCTCCGGATTGAACTGGCTGACGACGGCATGAACCAGCTTGTACAGCTCGGATTTGTCGTCGGTCGGGCCGGAGATGATGAGCGGGGTACGCGCCTCGTCGATCAGGATCGAATCGACCTCGTCGACGATCGCGAAGTTGAAGGCGCGCTGCACCATCGACGACCGTTCGTACTTCATGTTGTCGCGCAGATAGTCGAAGCCGAACTCGTTGTTCGTGCCGTAGGTGATGTCTGAATGGTACGCGTCGCGGCGCTGCTGGTCGGTCAGGTTCGGCACGATCGTGCCGGTGGTCAGGCCCAGGAATCCATAGACCTGCGCCATCCACGCCGCATCGCGGCTGGCGAGATAGTCGTTGACGGTCACGACGTGCACGCCCTTGCCGGGCAATGCGTTCAGATAGGTGGCGAGCGTCGCCACCAGCGTCTTGCCCTCGCCCGTTCGCATCTCGGCGATCTCGCCGCGGTGAAGGACGATGCCACCGACCATCTGCACATCATAGTGCCGCTGGCCGAGCACGCGGCGGGCCGCCTCGCGCACCGTCGCGAACGCCTCAGGCAGAAGGTCGTCAAGCGCGGTGCCGTTCGCCAGCCGCTCACGGAACTTCACCGTCTGCGCCGACAGGTCGGCATCGGACAGCGACTGGAGCATGGGCTCGAAGCTCGCGATCTTGGCGATGATCGGGTTGAGCGACTTGACATAACGATCGTTGGACGACCCGAAGATCGACTTGGCGAAACCACCGAACATGGGCGGATATTCCTGACATATGGATTGGGCCGGGCACGCCGCATCGGACGGTCCCGCAGGGAAGAAACGGCTGAGGCTGGTCCGCGGCTATTCGCGCCGGCGGGTCGCCCATAGCGGGACGGCGACGGCCGTCGGGTTCGTCGAGGCGGAAACCTGAAGTCGGCCGGCGATCTCGACCAGCGTCGGCAGCGTGGCTGTCGGTCGCGTCGCCTGCGAGCGCGGAGCGGCACGGCTCGCCGCCTGCACGACGCTGCTGCCGGCTACAGCCTGCACCGCATCGGGTGCCCGCACGGCACCACCGATCCCCGCCAGGGCGGAGAAGAGCGCGGACAGGAGGAGGAGCAGGTTCATGCGCGCCCGGACATAAGCAGCATAGGCTGAACAGTCCATCCCGCAGACATGGTTACCGGCGCCCTGCACCATGACACTGGCGCCGCACGCCCGCGTTCAGTATCGAGCGGCGCATGACCGTCTCGCCCCTCGCCCGCCCCTTTCCCGCCCTGCCGCCGGTCGCCGGCGTCGAGCTGCGCATCGCGAGAGCGCGGTACAAGACATGGGATCGCTGCGACCTGACTTTCGCGACGTTGGCAGAGGGTACGACGGTGGCCGGCGTGCTGACCCAGAGCCGCTGCCCCTCGCCCGAAGTAGAGTGGTGCCGCAAGGCGCTGGTTCTCGGAAACGCGCGTGCGCTGGTGGTGAACGCGGGAAACTCCAACGCCTTTACCGGGGATCGCGGCCGGCAGGCGGTTGAGGCGATCGCGGCGCGCACCGCGGCGCATCTCGGCTGCCAACCGTCCGACGTCTTCGCCGCCTCGACGGGCGTGATCGGCGTGCCGCTGCCGATCGACAAGGCCGAGGCGGGGCTGGACGCCGCCTTCACCGCCGAAGCCTGTGACTGGCAGGACGCCGCTGAGACGATCGGAACGACCGACACCTATCCCAAGGGCGCGAGCACCACTGCGATCGTCGACGGGCATACGGTGACCCTTGTCGGGATCATCAAGGGATCGGGCATGATCGCGCCCGACATGGCGACGATGCTGGGTTTCGTCTTCACCGACGCCGCGGTCGATCCGGCCTTTCTCCAGACTGCGCTGACAGCGGCGAACACACCCAGCTTCTCCTGCATCACCGTCGATGGCGACGCGTCGACCAGCGATACGGTACTGGCCTTCGCGACCGGCAAGGCGGGCAATGCGATGCTGGTTGATGCCGACAGCGCCGGCGCCGACGCCTTCGCCGCCGCGCTCGCCGACCTGTGCCGGCAACTGGCATTGCTCGTCGTCCGCGACGGCGAAGGCGCGACCAAGCTGATCGAGATCACGGTCGAGGGTGCCGAAAGCGATCGCAGCGCGCACCGCATCGCGATGAGCATCGCCAACTCGCCGCTGGTCAAGACCGCCATTGCCGGTGAGGACGCAAACTGGGGCCGCGTCGTCATGGCGGTCGGCAAGGCAGGGGAGCCGGCGGAGCGCGACCGGCTGGCGATCCGCTTCGGCACGACGCAGGTCGCCAGGGACGGGCTCGCGGTAAGCGGTTACGACGAGGCACCGGTCGCGGCGCACCTGAAGGGTGACGAAGTGGAGATCGGCGTCGACCTGGGTCTGGGTGATGGCCGCGCCACGGTGTGGACCTGCGACCTGACCCACGGCTACATCTCGATCAACGCCGACTATCGCAGCTGATCGCCTGCTCTGCGCCGATGCGGGCGGAATTGACGTCGGCCCGATCCATGCTATCCTTTGCAGACGCCGGGACACCCGGAAAACGAGGCCCGGCTCCTTTGGAGAGGATGGGCCATGGCTATCGTCAAGCACGACATCGAACATGCCGGCATCGACTGGAAACATGCGGGCATCGACTGGCTGATCGGCGCCGCATTCCTGGCGGCGGTGCTGCTGCTGGTCTGGCTGGCGCAATTCGTCGCCACCGCGATCATCTATCTGGGCGAAATGGTGATGTAGCGGCGGGCATGGCGTAACCGTCGCCCACTCTTTCGTCACCCAGCGCAGGCTGAGTCTCCCGAGCGGGGAGCGCATTGCCCGCCAGGCAAAGGCCCCAGCCGGCAGTGGGGCGCCGTCTTGCTGAATGGCCGCCGCATGCGCGACGGCCATCCACCGATCAGAGTGCGCCTTCCAGCCACGCCTTGATCCGCCCCTTGGGCTCGGCACCGACCTTGGTCGCCGCGGGGGCGCCGCCCTTGAACAGGATCATCGTCGGGATGCCGCGCACGCCGTAGCGGCCGGGCGCATCGGGATTGTCGTCGATGTTCAGCTTGGCAATCGTCACCTGCTCGCCCAGCTCTTCCGAGATCTCCTCCAGCGACGGCCCGATCATCTTGCAGGGCCCGCACCACTCGGCCCAGAAATCGACCAGCACCGGGCGGTCGGCGTTCAGGACGTCGGCGTCGAAGCTGGCGTCGGTGATCTGCTTGGTTGCCATCATGTATCTCCTTGCATCGCGGATCTAGGGTGAAGGGTCGCCTGGCTCAACACGCGGGGAATCAGCTTTGCTCCGCGGCGGGATAGCGGGGCTTGTGACGGGCGATATCTTCGGCAGTCAGCGTCACCAGCCGCGGCCCGGCGGTGTAGAGCAGCGCCGCCTCGATGGGCCGATCCGGGAAGATGACGGCCAGTGCGGCGGCATAGCCGGCCATCTGGCGCAGGTGATAGTCGGGCGGCACGTCCGGCACGCGCCGCCCGGTCTTGAAGTCGACGACGCGGATCGTTTCGCCGATCAGCAGCCGGTCGACCTTGCCGGCGATCACGGTGCCGTCCGCCAGCGTGGCGGCGATCGGCGCCTCGGCCAGCGCGTCGGGGCCGAACAGGGCGGCGTGCGCCGGGTCCTCGATGACGGAGAGCGCAGCGGCGGCGATCCGCGCCCGCTCGCCGGCATCGTCGACACCGCCGGCCACACGCAGCCACCGCTCCGCCGCCGCTGCCCGCTCCGCCGGCGCGACCGGCGGCAGGCGCTCGAACAGCGCGTGGAGCAAGCGCCCGCGTTCGGCCGCCGCACGCATCGCCGCATCGGGCGGCGGATCGGCAACCAGATCGTCGCCCAGCGCGGACGGCGCAAGCGGGCGGCTGGGCCGCGACTCCTGCGGCGCCGGTCGCCGGACCCAGTCCGGCAGGGGCAGCAGGATCGCTTGCTCCTTGAGCGGCGCCGCGCGCGGTCGCGCGACCGGCGCGCCGTCCTCGTAATGGCGGACGCCCTCTCCTGCCGGCACGCCGAGCGCGGACATCGCCCGGTCAGCGGCGGCGTACCAGCTGGCGGCGGGCGGCACCCCGCGGGCGCGCGGCCCGAGCGCACCGGCGATCACCAGCCGCTCCTCCGCCCGCGTTGCCGCGACGTAGAACAGGCGCCAATGCTCCTCCAGCTCGCGCGCCTCGGCTTCGGACTTGACCCGGTCGAGCGGCCCGCCGCGTTCGCCGCTGCGCGGAGCGAACACCGGGATCTTGGCCCCCCCCTCCTCCGGCGCCCAGCGCAGGACCGACCGGGGACTGAGCGTCGGATCGACCGTGGCGTCGGCGAGGATGACGAGCGGCGCCTGCAAACCCTTAGCGCCGTGCGCCGTCATCACCCGCACCGCATCGAGTGGCGCCGACGGATCGCGTACGATCTCGACGTCGCCGCGATCGAACCAGTCGAGGAAGCGCTGCAGCGACGGGGTCGTGCCGCTCTCGAAGGCCAGTGCGGCGCCGAGCAACTCGTCGATCGGATCGCGCGCCTCCGCCCCCAATCGCTCCAGCAGACGGCGACGCCCGTCGAGCGATCCCGACAGCATGTCCTCGAGGAACTGATAGGGCGTGGTGAAGTCCGCCCGCGCCAGGAGCGTGCGCAGCGGCGCCAGCCGCTCGGGCGGCTGCGTCTCGCCCAGATGCCGCCACAGGCTACCGCCCTTCCGGGGAGCGGCGTGCATCAGCTCGTCCTGCGTCCAGCCGATCAGCGGCGACACCAGCAGGCTGGCGAGCGACAGATCGTCTTCCGGTTGCAGCACGAAACGGATCGCCGCCAGCAGGTCCTGCACCGCCAGCGGCGCGTTCAGCCGCAGCCGGTCGACGCCTGCGACCGGCACCTGCTCCGCATAGAGCCGCGCGACCAGCAGCGAGGCGAGATCGCCGCGCCGCTTGACCAGGATCATCACGTCCTCCGGTCGCAGCGTTCGCCCGCGCGCGCCCAGCATCAGCGGTTCGTCGTACAGCCATCGCCGGACCTGCCGCGCGATGTCGCCGGCCAGCCGGCGGGTCGAATCGGTGATCCAGCCCTCCTCCTCGTCCTCCGCACCGCCGGCGGTGATCGGTGGCCACAGCGTGACGCTGCCTGGCCCCGGCACCTCGCTGGCATGGGTCTCGATCGCGCCGATCGCGCCCAGGCCGGGCTCCGGCACCGCCGCGACCGCCTCGTCGACGAAGCGCAGGATCGGCCGGGTCGAGCGGAAACTGTGGGTCAGCGACAGGCGGCGGAACGGCAGGCCGCGGTCCTGCTCGGGCCAGTCCTCGTCGCCCTCGGCGACCCGCGCCTTGCCGTGGAACCGCCCCTCCGCCCAGGCGAAGTTGAGCGGGCTGGTACCCTGGAACCCGAAGATCGCCTGTTTCCAGTCGCCCACCGTGAACAGCGTACGCGTGCCGGGCGCGTGGATGCCGCGCCCGACGAAGAACTCGTCGGCCAGCGCATCGACGATCCGCCATTGGTCGAGATTGGTGTCCTGCGCCTCGTCGATCAGGACATGCTCGGTCGCGCGGTCCAGCTTGAAGCGCACCCACTCGCCGACGCCCGGCTGGCCGAGCAGGTCGACCGTCAGGCGGATCAGGTCGTCGAAGTCGACCCCGCCGATGCGCCGCTTGGCCAGCGCATAGCCCCGGGCATAGTCGCGCCCGACCTCCAGTGCCGCGGCGAGCAGGTCGGCATAGGCGATGCGCGCGACGGTCGAGAGGATGTCGCCACACTGCGTACCGAGCAGCATGGCGATCTCGGCATAGTCCGGTTCCGCCGCGAGCAGCTTGGCAGCGGGCTTGCGCGGCTCGCCCTTGGTGGTGAAGACGACGGCGTGGATGTCGCCGAGCGTCGTCGCCTGGGTTTCCGCCGATCCGCCCAGCCACTGGGCTAGCGCGTCCGCGTGCTTCGTGCCGGTTGCCGTGCCCCAGCCGCGATTGGCGGCGAGCAGCCGCTCGATATCGGCCCGGTCGATCGCCGCGCAGCCTTCGGCCATCACCTCGGCGGCATCGCCCGCGGGCAGGTCGAGCGCGCGGCGCAGCCAGGGCTGGATGCCGCTCGGCAGCGCATCGAGCGCCGGCAGCGCCTTGGCACAGGCGTGCAGGAACGCCTCTGCCCCGCCCTCGCCCAGCCGCAGCGACAGGGCGCCGATCGTCTCGACCGGACGCGCACGGCCCTCGCGCTCGGCATCCGACAGCATCGTCGCCAGCGCCTCACGCGCCAGCACCGCCTCCTCGCGCGCCTCCAGCGGACGAAAACCGGGGGCGAGCCCCGCCTCGACCGGGAAAGCGGCAAGCAGCGACTGGCAGAAGCCGTGGATCGTCTGGATGCGCAAACCACCACCCGGCGCGTCGAGCACCTTGGCGAACAGCGTCCGTGCCACGGCACGCTGCGCCGGCGTACCGCCCTCGCCCAGCGCATGGAGGTCGGCGGCAAGTGCGGTGTCGGGCATCCGCACCCACGCCGCCAGCCGGGCATTGACCCGCTGCGCCATCTCCGCCGCGCCCGCCTTGGTGAAAGTCAGGCATAGGATCGCCGACGGATCGGTGCCGCGCAGGAGCAGCCGGAACACCCGCGCGGCCAGGACCTGCGTCTTGCCCGTCCCGGCGCTTGCCGACAGCCAGACGTGCGCGTCCGGGTCGCTGGCACTGCGCTGCTCGCCCTTCAGCGGCGGCAGGGCGCGCAGTTCACCGGTCACGGCCATACCATTCGTCGCGGCGCATCAGCTGGTCGTATTCGGCATAGGGGGCGTATTCGGGCACCAGCTTGGCGACGAACGGCTCGGTCCCGGTCAGCCAGCGGCCGGCGACCTCGGCGAAATTGTGGGCGGCGATGGCGGTGAAGCGGTCGGTGACGATGCGGTCGCGCTTGCCCTCCGGATCGCAGGGGCTGTCGAGGAAGCCGATGCCGTCGCGTCCGCGCGCCAGCGACCAATATTCGAACGCGCCGGCGGTACCGCGCACCCCCTCGAACCCGCCGCGCTCGGCGATCAGGCCGAGCAGGCCGAGTTGCAGGCTGAACCCCTCGCGTACCGCGGCGACGGAGGGGGGCTTGCCGGTCTTGTAGTCGATGACGCCCAGCGCGCCGTCAGTCAGCCGGTCGATCCGGTCATAGCGGCCCGACAGGGTGACGCCGGCGACCAGGATCTCGCCGCGCCCCTCGGCGGACAGGACGCTGCGCCCGCCCGCCGCCTGTTCGGCGATCGTCGCGGCGATCCAGTCGATCGCCTCCCTCAGCCGTGGCTGCCACAGCGCCCGGAGCAGCGGATGGACCTCGGCCGCGGCCAGCATCCGCGTGGCGCGGTCGTGGAGCGTGCCGGGCGCGCACGCGTCCTCCTTCCACCACGCCTCCAGGATCGCGTGGACGGCGGTGCCGCGCCACGCCGCGGTCGGATCGGCGTCAACCGGATCGAGCGGCGACAGCCCGAGCACGCGGCGCGCGTAGAAAGCATAGGGATCGGCCTTCAGCCGGTCGACCTCGGTCACCGAGATCGCGCGCGGACGCAGTTCGGGCGGCGGCACCGGTGCGGGCCGCTCGGCGGGCCGGTGCTCGGTCGCGGCGTCGAGCCGGCGCGACCAGTCCTCCAGCGCGAGATCCCGCTCGAACCGGTCGCCCGCCATCGCCTGCAATCGCAGCCACAGGCGCGAGGCGAGCGCGGGCGCGCTGGCGTCGCGGCGCGCACGGGTGACCAGCACGCGCGGCGCACCCAGCCCCTGCGCGAAATCATGCGCGGCGATGCCGATGCGCCGTTCCAGTCCGGTCAGCCCCAGGGCGGAGCGGATGCGCGGGGCCAGCCATGGGTCGGGGGCCGGCGTGCCGGGCCATGTCCCCTCGTTCAGCCCGGCCAGGACCATCAGGTCCGCCGACTGCAACCGCGCCTCGATCAGGCCATAGATCGCGAGCCGGGGATGGCCGAGGCCGGGCGGCCCGCGGACCGACACCTCCTCCAGCAAGGTGCGCAGCAGCGCGGGCAGCTCGCGCGGGTCGACCAGTGCGGGGCCGGCAGGCGCCTCCGCTTCCAGCGCCTCGATGAACTCGGCGGCGGCGCGGCCGTTGGGGCCGGCCCACAGCGCATCGCCGCACAGCGCCACCGCCGCGTCGCGCAGGCAAGCGATCATGCCGGCGAGCGGCTGGGGGCCGTTATCGAAGGTGCGGCCGACCGGGTCGAGCAGCGGCCGGACCTGCTCCGCCCAGAACGCGGCGGCGCGGGGCTTCAACGCAGCGGCGATGCCGTCCAGCCCCGCCGACGGGCGCGGCCCGCGCAGGTTGCGATCGATCGTGCGGACGCCATCCAGCCAGGTCAGCCGCGCCTCTCCGCCACGCACCAGCGGATGCTTGAGTAGTGCGAGCAGCGCCAGTGGCGCGAACCGCTGCGCCGCAGCCTCGGCCAGCGCGAGCAGCAGCGTTCCCGGCGGGAGCAGCGCAAGCGGCTGGCCGGCGGTGTCCACCGCCTCGATGTTCCACCGGCGGCAGTGCGCCGCGACGCGTCGGGCGAGCGCGCGATCGGGCGTCACCAGCGCGGCAGTCTCTCCCGCTACCTCCAGTGCGCCGCGCAGCGCCAGCGCGATGGCCTGCGCCTCTTCGGCCGGGGTGGCGAGTTCGATCGCGGTCACCCCCGACAGGCGTCGGTCTGCGGCAGCGAGGTCGGTCCATTTGCCCGTGAAATCCGCAGGAGCCAGCGCATTGGCGATGGCGCGACCGCGTGCCGCATCGGCGTCCGCCCCCTCGCCGCCGCCGCGCCAGCGCGTCACTTCGTCCCGGCCTACACCCATCCGGTCGAGCAACAGCTTCAGGTGAAACTGCGGGTGCGTTTCGATCGGGCGCTTTCGCCCCTCGGGATCGGGATCAAGTGCGTCCCACTCGTCCCGAGGCATGTCGAGGTCGAGCCCGGCGAAGACCACGCGCCCCGCCGGCATCTGCGCGACGCAGCGGAGCAGCCGTGCGATGGCCGGCGCCGGATCGGTGATGCCGGCCGCACAGACGAAGCCCGGCGGGGGCGCGTCCTGCCAGCGACGGCGCAGCTGATCGAGCAGCAGCGAGCGCCGCGCCGCCGCATCGATCCGCCCCAGCCGAGCCAGCTCCGCCGGCCATCGGTCGAGGACCAGCGAGAAGATCGACAGCGCGCGCTGCCAATGCTCGGTCAGCTCGGGGCCGAGGTCGAGGTCCATCAGACGTGCGGGCGCCACCTCCTCGACCAGCAGCTGGTCGAGCGTGCGGGCGAGGTCGCCGGCCAGCCGCACCGCTTCGGATGCGGGGACGGCGTGCCCTCCGCGCTGGCGCTCCTCGGCCACCAGCCGTGCCAGGATCATCCGCCGCGCATAGGGCGCGACCGCGGGCGGCGGCGGATCGGGCGCGTCGGCGGCATCGATCGCGGCGCCTACTGCCTCGCCCAGATCGGGATCGCCGAGCGGTACGAGCCGCGGCAGGATCAGCCCGCCGCCGCTCGCCCGCACGAACGCGTCGGTGACGGCGCGAACCGCGCGGTTGTTGGGCAGCAGCACCAGGCCCCGCGCCAGTGCCGCCTGGTCGCGCCCGCGCATCAGCCCGGCCACCAGCGCGTCGGCGAAGGCGCGGTGCGCCGGGATGGTGTGGAGCCGGGGACGGCTCGCGTCAGCCATCCAGCAGCATCGCCTCTGTCCGGGTCACCGCGGTCGGCGTCCCGATCTCGAACCACAGGCCCTGATGCACCTGGGCATAGGCGCGCTCGGCGGCGATCGCCCGGTCCCAGAACAGGTTGGTCGAGAAAGGCCCCTCGGGCGCATCGACGATGATCCGCGGATCGAGGATCTGCACGCCGGTATAGGCGAAGGGCGCGACCGTACCTGGACGGCGCCGCCCGACGATCCGCCCGTCGGGACCGAGCCGGAAATCGCCCATTCCGCCCAGATTATTGGCGCGCGCGAAGGGCACGACCAGCAGCAGCACGTCCATCGTCGCCGCATCCCAGCGCGACGCGAGCAGCTTGATCGCATCGACCGGTCCATCGATCCACAGGCTGTCGCCGTTTACGACCAGCACCGGATCGTCGCCGAGCAGCGGCCGCGCCTTGGTCAGCCCGCCCCCGGTTTCCAGCAGCCGGTCGCGCTCGTCGGAGACGATCACCTCCATGTCCGGATAGCGGCGGCGCAGATGCGCCTCCAGGCTGTCGGCGAGATAATGGACATTGACCACCACCCGCTCGATCCCGACCGCGCGCAGCCGGTCGAAGACATGATCGATCAGCGGCTTGCCCGCGACCTCGACCAGCGGCTTGGGGCGCGAGATGGTCAGCGGCCGCATCCGCTTGCCGAGCCCCGCCGCCATCACCATCGCGGTGCGCGGTACTGCGCAACGTGGGTCGGGGCGCAGGAACAGTTGGCGGGTCATGCAGGCCGTCCTTCAGCGATCGCCAGCGGATCGCCGCGCAGCGCGGCGGGCACGTTGGCGTCGAACCAGCGTGCGACCGGCGCCAGCGCCGGCTGGGCGAGATCGCGCTCGAGATAGCGCCAGACGCGCGGACACAGCGTGGGGTACCGCGGCTTCCCGTCGCGCCGCCACAGCCGGGTGAAGATGCCGACGATCTTCGCGTTCCGCTGCGCGCCAAGGACGTGATAGGCGGCCATGAAAGCGCCCCCCTCTCCCGTCGCGGTACGGTATCGCTCCAGCATCGCCGCCTCCAGCGCGGGGTCGACGTCACGCCGCGCATCCTGCAGGAGCGAGACGAGGTCATAGGCGGGATGCCCGGCCAGCGCGTCCTGGAAGTCGAGCAATCCCAGCCGCCGCTCCGGACCGACGAGCATCAGGTTCTCGGCATGATAGTCGCGCAGCACCGTTACCGGTTCGCTGGCGAGCGCATGGTCGAACACGGCGTCCCAGGCGGCGCGATAGCCGTCCAGGTCGGGCACGATGCCGACGGCCGGGCAGTACCACTCCACGAACAGCCCCGCCTCGCGGTGCAGCACCGCCCGATCATAGGGTGCGACCGCCGCAGCAGGCCGCTTCGCCAGATCGACCAGCAGGTCGACCGCACGCGCGTAGAGCGCGTCCTCCTCGTCGGCGCCGGCGTCCACCGTCTCGCGGAAACGGACGTCACCAAGGTCGGTCAGCAGCACCAGACCCTGCCCCTCGTCCAGCCCGATGATCTCGGGCGCGAGGAAGCCAGCGTCCGCCAGCCAGCGCGCCATCGCGACGAAGGGACGCGTATCCTCCTCGGGCGGCGGCGCATCCATCAGCACCGCGGTGCGCCCACCGTCGACGATCCTGAAATAGCGGCGGAACGACGCGTCGCCGGCCAGCGGCAGCACCGTTGCGCTACCCCAGCCTACCGCCTCGAGAAATGCGCCCGCCCCCGCCGGCAAAGTCATATCGGCCATCGATCCGTCCATGCCGCGGGTACCGTCGCTGTCAAGCATCGTGCGCCGTCCGGCATCATCGCCAGGGTCAGCGCCAGCGCATTCGGCCAATACCCCGAACCCGCGCGCTCGGGCCACTCGACCAGCAGCACGCCGTCCGCGCGCTGATCCTCCAGCCCCAGTTCCTCGACCTCGTCCGGATCATCGAGGCGGTACAGGTCGACGTGCAGCACCGGCAGGTCGACCTCGGGCGGGGCATAAGGCTGGACGATCGCGAAACTGGGGCTCGGCGCCTCGCCCGCCAGGCCCAGCGCGGCGAGCAGGCCACGCGCGATGCTGGTCTTGCCGGCACCGAGTGGCCCGGCCAGCGTCACCACGTCGCCCGCCCGCACGCGCCCCGCCATCCGCGCGCCGAACGCCGCCGTCTCGTCCGCATCCGCCAGCCGGATCATCGGCGCGGCAGATCGACGGTGACGAGCGTTCCCTGCCCCGGCTCCGACACCAGCCCGATCGTGCCGCCATGCGCCTCAACGAACTGGCGCGCGAGCGGCAGGCCGGTACCAAGCGCCCGCTCGCCGCCCGGCTGGCCCTGCGGCGCGGCGAACCGATCGAAGGCGCGGGCGGCGCTTTCCTGGTCCAACCCGGGGCCGTCGTCCGACACGATGATCCGCGCCCGCGTGGCAGTGCCATCCGCGTGGAGCAGCAGCCGGCCGGAGGGGGGCAGCGAGGCCAGCGCATTACGCAGCAGATGCTCGATCACCTCGCGCAGCCGCCGAGCGTCGCCCTGCACCCGCCCGGCGGAGCGGGCGAGTTCGACCGCGAAGTCGATGCGGTGGCGGCGGATCGCCGGCTGCACCGCCGACGCCGCCTCGCGCGCGACCATCGCCAGATCGACATCGGTGCGCTCCAGCCCCTCGCCGCCCTGGGTCAGGTCGAGCACGTCGTCGATCAGCAGGCCGAGCCGCTCGACCGAATCGAGGATCGCCTCGACATAGCTCTGCGCCTGTTCGGGCAGGTCGCCGGCATAGCCGCCATGCAGCATCTCGGCGAAACCACCGATCGAGGTCAGCGGCGTCTTCAGCTCATAGCTCATGTTCGCGACGAACTGCGTCTTCAGCTTGTCGGCGTCCTCCAGCGCGTCGGCGCGCTCGCGCAGAGCCTGTTCGGCGCGGCGGCTATCGGTGATGTCGAGCATCGTGAACAGCGCGTTTCCGTCCGGCAGCGGCACCGCCGCGAATTCGAAATGGCGCCCGTCGTTCAGCGCGACGCGCCCGCCGCGCTGCTGTCGCTCCATCGTCGCGGCACGGACCAGGTCGGGGATCAGCGCGGCGCGGTTCGGCGTCACCAGCTTGCCCGCGATCTCGGCCGCGAAGGTGTCGACGCGCGGGTGCCCGGCCAGGAACGTCTCGTCGACGCCCCACACCGCGCGGAACCGGTTGTTCCAGAGTTGCAGCCGGCCGTCGGCAGCGAAGACGCCCAATGCCTCGAACAGATTGTCGAACGTTGCGGTACGCACCCGGAGCAGCGTGTCGCGCGCGCTCGCCAACTGCACCTGCTCGGTCCGATCCTCGAAGATCAGCAGCAGCCCGCCGTCAGGCAATGACTGGGCGACGACGCGCAGGTGCGTGCCGCCGGGCAGGTGCCAGCTTTCCTCGGTCGCGCCTTCCGCGCCCACGAACCAGTTGCGTCGCTCGGCCTTCCAGCCGGGAAAGTCGCGAACCTCGGGCAGGCGGTTGGACTCGCGCATCCGTTCCAGCACGCGGTCGAACTCCATGCCCTCGGCCAGCCATTCGGGACGGATCGCGAACAGGCGGCTGAACGGCTGGTTGCTGAAGACGAGCGTGCGATCGGCGCCGAACTGCGCGACGCCCGCCGACAGGCGGTCGAGCATACCGCGCTGGGCCTCGGCGAAGCGCTTGGCGCCGCTCCGCGCCTGCTCCAGATCCTCGATATCGACGGCGAAGCCGGCGACGCTGCCGGTCGACAGCGGCACGTCGATGACGCGCAGCATGCGGCGCGATCCGCTGATCGTGGCGGGCAGCACCTGCTCGATCGGCTGGCCCTTCTCGCGCGCGGCCATCGCACCGGTCAGCGGCCCGCCCCGCTCGAACCCGTCGATCAGCTCCAGTCCCCGCGCGACAACCTCGGACGCGTCGCGCCCGTCGACCGCGTCGACATAGGCGGCGTTGACCATCATCAGTTTCAGGTCGTGCCCGCGATACCACATCGGCAGCGGCGCCGCCTCGATCAGCCCGGTCAGCGCGTCATAGGCGTCGCCCAGCCGCGCCACTTCCCCGGCGAGCCGGTCCCGCTCGTCGCTGCTGTCGGTTACGTCGAATACCCAGATGACCACGGCGCTGCGCGGCTCGTCGATGCCGCGCGTTCCGCACATCATCAGCGCGCGCGACGACCCCTGCGGACGCACCACCCGGTTGAAGCCCCGGCCGGCGCGGTGCGCGGTATCGACGTCGTGGCCGATCAGCGCGGCATCGTCCGCGCGCAACCCGGTGTCGCCGTTCGTCAGACCGCCGATCGTCGCAGCGGGTTCGGACAGGCCGAACCAGTCGGCGAGCATGTCGGGCATTTCCAGCCGCCCGTCGCCCCGCGCCAGCATCGCAGCTGCCGGGCTGGTCCGCAGCAGCGCGTGGAGCCGCGCATTGTCGCGCGCCGTCGCGACCGCCTCACCCCGCGCGCGCAGCCCGACGAACAGTGCCACCACGCCGAGCAGTACCAGCACCAGCAGGACAGCGCCGACCGCGATGGTCGCGCCCGTTCCCAGCACCGTCACGGCGCCACCATCAGCAGGATTCTCGAAAGGGTCGGGCAGCGTTCATCCGCCATCCCTAACGCACCTCTTCCCACGCAAAAAGGCCCGGCGCGACGGCCGGGCCTTTCATTGGTCGAATGGGGCGAACCCGCCCGCCGATCAGTAGCGATAGTGATCGGGCTTGAAGGGACCGGCGACCGGCACGCCGATATAGTCGGCCTGCTTCTGGGTCAGCTGCGACAGCTTCACGCCCAGCTTCTCCAGGTGCAGCGCCGCGACCTTCTCGTCCAGGTGCTTGGGCAGGACATAGACCTGGTTCTGGTACTGGTCCGCCTTGGTCCACAGCTCGATCTGCGCCAGCGTCTGGTTGGTGAACGACGCCGACATCACGAACGACGGATGGCCGGTCGCGCAGCCCAGGTTCACCAGACGGCCCTTGGCCAGCACGATGATCTGCTTGCCGTCCGGGAATTCGACCAGGTCGGTGCCGGGCTTCACCTCGGTCCACTTGTAGTTCGACAGGGCAGCGATCTGGATCTCGCTGTCGAAATGGCCGATATTGCAGACGATCGACATCGGCTTCATCGCCTTCATGTGATCGGCGGTGATGACGTCGGCGTTGCCGGTCGCGGTCACGAAGATGTCGGCGCGCTTAACCGCCTCGTCCATCGTCACCACCTCGAAACCCTCCATCGCCGCCTGCAGCGCGCAGATCGGGTCGATCTCGGTCACGACGACGCGGGCGCCGCCGTTGCGCAGCGACTGGGCCGAGCCCTTGCCGACGTCACCGAACCCGGCGACCGCGGCGACCTTGCCCGCCAGCATCACGTCGGTGGCACGGCGGATCGCGTCGACCAGCGACTCCTTGCAGCCGTAGAGGTTGTCGAACTTCGACTTGGTCACCGAGTCGTTCACATTGATCGCCGGAAAGGGCAGCTCGCCCTTCTTGGCGATCTCGTACAGGCGATGGACACCGGTGGTCGTCTCTTCCGACACACCCTTCAGGTTGTTCACCGTCTCGGTCAGGTAGCCCGGATACTTGGCGATGAACGCCTTGACCGAGCGCTGGAACTCGACCTCTTCCTCATTCTCCGGCTCGGCAAAGGTCGCGCCGGCTTCCAGCTTCGCGCCCCACAGCGCGAACATGGTTGCGTCGCCGCCATCGTCGAGGATGATGTTGGCGGTCGTCCCATCGGTGTCGGCACCCCAGTTGAAGATGTCGCCGACATAGTCCCAATACTCGGCCAGCGTCTCGCCCTTCACGGCGAAGACCGGGATGCCGGCGGCGGCGATCGCGGCGGCGGCGTGGTCCTGGGTCGAGAAGATGTTGCAGGTCGCCCAGCGCACGTCGGCGCCGAGCGCGACCAGCGTCTCGATCAGCACCGCGGTCTGGATCGTCATGTGGAGCGAGCCGGTGATGCGCGCGCCCTTCAACGGCTGCGCCGCGCCGAACTCCTCGCGCAGCGCCATCAGGCCGGGCATCTCGGTCTCGGCGATGCGGATCTCGGCGCGGCCGAAATCGGCGAGACCGATGTCCTTGATAACATAATCGGTGTTCTGGACGGCAACGGCGGTGGCCACGACGGGTCTCCCGAAAGGTTTGGCGTAGGTGATGGCGATCCGCCTAGCCGCTGGCGCGGCGCGGATCAAATATAAAGATATCTTTATATGTGGTCAGGCGGTGCCCGACCCAGCGACCAGCAGCCGGGGATCGATCCCCGCCGCCTCATAGGCGCGGCTCCAGCGATCGGTCACGTCGGTGTCCCACAGCAGCGCGGTGTCGCCGGCCACCGTCAGCCAGCCTGGCGTCGCCAGTTCGCCCTCCAGCTGCCCGCCGGACCAGCCGGCATAACCGAGCGCCACTATCCAGCGCCTGGGGCCGTCGCCCGCGGCGATGGCGCGCAGCACGTCGACGGTCCCCGACAATGCCCAGCGTCCGGCGACGTCGATCGTGTCCTGTCCCGACCAGTCGAGGCTGTGGACGACGAAGCCGCGCCGCATCTCCACCGGCCCGCCGAAATGGACCGGCGCATCGGGCGCAATACCGGGCTCGATCTCGAACTGCTCGAGCAGCGTGTGGAAGCCGATCCCGCCGATCGTCGCGCCCAGCCCGATGCCGATCGCCCCCTGCTCGTCATGCGCGCACATCGCGATCACCGCATGGGCGAAGCGCGGGTCACCCATGCCGGGCATGGCGAGGAGGAACTGACCGGTGAGGAACGGAATTGGCGACACGCCCCGGAACATAGGGTCGCTCTGCCACCATCGCCATGGCCTAAAACGGCCACTTGAACCGGCGCCGTGACCGGGCGAGAGGGAGCGCGACCAACAGGAGACTGCAACATGACGATCAGTGTCGGCGACCGCATTCCATCCTCTACCCTCGTGAAGGTGACCCCGGACGGCCCGGACCAGGTCGACACCGCCAGCTATTTCGCCGGCCGCACGGTCGCGCTGTTCGCGGTGCCGGGCGCCTACACGCCGACCTGTTCCGCCAAGCATCTGCCCGGCTTCGTCGCACAGGCCGACGCGCTGAAGGCGAAGGGGGTCGACGAGATCGCCTGCACCGCGGTCAACGACGCCTTCGTGCTCGACGCCTGGAGCAAGAGCAGCGGCGCGGACGGCGTGACGATGCTCGCCGACGGCAATGGCGACTTCGCCAAGGCGCTGGGACTGACCATGGACGGATCGAAATTCGGCATGGGCACCCGCAGCCAGCGCTACGCGATGCTGGTCGAGGACGGCGTGGTGAAGCAGCTGCACGTCGAGGCCCCCGGCGAGTTCAAGGTCAGCACCGCGGAAAACCTGCTGGCCGGTCTGTAAAGCAGAACCGCCCCCTTCTTCTCCCCTCCCTGAACAAGGGAGGGGAGGTTCAACACCCCTGTCTTGCCAGCGTCATCCGCCCCGCGTAACCCTGTGCGATGACAACCGCATCCGATATCGTCGCCGAACTCGACCGTCTCTACACCGCCTCGGTCAGCCGTCTGCAGGCGGCGCTGAACGCCTATCTTGCCGACGGCACCACCCCCGATGCCGAGGCGCGCAAGGGCGGCGCCTTCGCATATCCCGAGATCCATCTCCGCTTCTCCGGCGAGCCCGGCCGACCCGCGCCGATCCGCTCGTTCGGACGGCTGGTGTCGCCCGGCGAGTACCGGATCAGCGTGACCAAGCCCGCGATCTTCGCCGACTATCTGGTCGAGCAACTCGACCTGCTGATCGAGGATTACGACGTCACCGTCGCGGCGGTGCCGGGACGGCAGGAGATCCCCTTCCCCTATGTCCTCGACCCCGGCCACGCGCTCAGCCTGGATCAGGTATCGGCGGCGGAACTGGCGCGGTGGTTCCCGGCGACCGAACTTGCCTTCATCGGCGACGAGATCGCCGACGGGCTGTGGATCACCGCCGACGGTACCCGTCCGCTCGCGCTGTTCGACGGCCTGCGCACCGATTTCAGCCTCGCGCGCCTGCGGCATTACATGGGCACGCCGGCCGAGCATGTGCAGCGCTTCGTCCTGTTCACCAACTATCACCGGTATGTCGACGAGTTCGTTCGCTGGGCGGCATCGCAGCTGGGCGACGGCGGGCGCTTCACCGCGCTGTCGGGGGCGGGCAACGTCATGATCCGCTCGGCCGAGGACGTCGATCAGATCGTCAACGACAGTGCTTGGCGGCGGCACCAGATGCCGGCCTATCACCTGATGGCCGAGGATGGGACCGGCATCACGCTGGTGAATATCGGCGTCGGCCCCTCCAACGCCAAGACGATCTGCGACCATCTGGCGGTGCTGCGGCCCGAGGCATGGCTGATGATCGGCCATTGCGGGGGCCTGCGCCCCTCGCAGCGGATCGGCGATTACGTGCTCGCCCATGCCTATCTGCGCGACGACCATGTGCTCGACGACGTGCTGCCGCCCGAAATCCCGGTGCCGGCGATCGCCGAGGTTCAGGTGGCGCTCGCCCGCGCGGCCGAGATCGTGTCGGGCCAGACCGGCGACGAGCTGAAGCGCCGGCTGCGCACCGGCACGATCGTGACGACCGACGATCGCAACTGGGAACTCCGCTACTCGAAATCGGCGCTGCGCTTCTCGCTCAGCCGCGCGGTCGGGATCGACATGGAGTCGGCGACGATCGCTGCGCAGGGCTATCGCTTCCGTGTCCCCTACGGCACATTGCTCTGCGTCTCGGACAAGCCGCTCCACGGCGAGCTGAAACTGCCGGGGCAGGCCAACCGCTTCTACGAGCGCGCGATCAGCGAGCATATGCGGATCGGCATCGAGGCGTGCGAGCAGCTGCGCCTGGAGGGGGAGGCGCTGCACAGCCGCAAGCTGCGCGCCTTCAACGAGCCGCCATTCCGCTGAGTCGCAACCAACCCGCCATGGTCGCGTTACGCCCCCGGAACCAATTAGCACTTTCGAGGGAGCCGATCATGGCCGAGGACGACACGCCGAAGACCGACACGCCCGCCGCCACGCCGCGTCGCCGCCGTAGCACCACGCCGGCCAAGGCAGCCGCTGCCAAGCGCACGCCGCGTGCCAAGGCGAGCAGCGACGAGGCGACGACGACGAAGGCGAAGTCCGCCGCCAAGACGCCCCCCAAGCCGCGCACCACCAAGCGCACCGCCGCAAGCAAGACCGCGGCCCCGCGCACGACGGCGGCGCGGACCAAGGCCGCGGCGAAGACCGCGACCGACAAGGTCGGTGGCAAGTGGGGCGCGGCGGCCATCGCCGGCGGCATCGCCGCGGCCGGAGCGGCCGCCGCTGCCTTGTTCTCGCTGCGCGGCTCGACCGCCAAGCCCGGCGACCCGGCCGAGCCAGCCGCCAAGGCGCATCAGCCGGACGGCACGGACTCGAGCAAGTCGTTCGAGGCGAAGATCGCCGACGAGAATAGCATCCCGGGCTGATCCGCCCGTCCACGTCGGGCTGATCCCGGAATGACGAGGGGCCGGAGATGACTCTCCGGCCCCTCGTTCTTACCAGCCCTGCGGCTTGCCCTTGTTCTGCTGGTCGAGCCACGCCTTCAGCGGCGCGAAATAGGCGATCATCGCCTTGCCCGACATCTCGCGGCTGCCGGTGAACGCCTGGAGCGCATCGGGCCAGGGCTTGGACTGGCCCATCTCCAGCATCGCGTTCAGGCGACGGCCGACCTCCTTGTTGTCGTAGAAGGAGCAGCGGTGGAGCGGCCCCTTCCAGCCCGCCTGCCGGCACGCCGCCTGGTAGAACTGGAATTGCAGCACCCGCGCCAGGAAATAGCGTGTATACGGCACGCCCGCCGGCACATGATATTTGGCGCCGGGGTCGAACTTCGTCTCGTCGCGCGCGACCGGCGGCTTCACACCCTGATATTGCAGGCGCAGCGCGTCCCAGCCGGCCTGATAGTTGCCCGGTGCGATCTGGCCGGAGAAGACCTGCCAGCGCCACTTGTCGATCAGCAGGCCGAACGGCAGGAAAGCGACCTTGTCCATCGCCTGACGCAGTAGCAGGCCGATGTCCTTGTCGGCGCCCGGCACCTTGCTCTTGTCGAGCAGGCCGATGTCGACGAGGTAGCTGGGCGTGATCGACAGTGCGATCGTGTCGCCGATCGCCTCGTGGAAACCGTCGTTCGCGCCGTTCTTGTAGAGGAAAGGCTGCGCCTTGTAGGCGCGCTGATAGTAATTGTGCCCCAGCTCGTGATGGATGGTGGTGAAGTCGTCGCCGTTCACCTTGGTGCACATCTTGATGCGGATATCATCCGCATTGTCGATGTCCCAGGCCGATGCGTGGCAGATCACCTCGCGATCGGCGGGCTTCACGATCTGCGAGCGCTGCCAGAAGGTCTGCGGCAGCGGTGCGAAGCCGAGCGAGGAGTAGAACGTCTCACCCTGCTTCACCATCCGCACCGGGTCATAGCTTTTGGCGGTCAGCAGCTCGCCCACGTCGTAACCCAGGTCGCCCGCCCCGGCCGGCGCGACCAGATCATAGATGTTGCCCCATTCCTGCGCCCACATATTGCCGAGCAGGTCGGCACGGATCGGCCCGGTCTTGGACTGGACGGCGTCGCCATATTTCTCGTTCAGCTTCCAGCGAACATAGGTGTGCAGCGCCAGATAGAGCGGCTTCACCTCGTTCCAGATCGTGTCGGTCAGCTGGGCGAACTGCGCGGGCGGCATGTCGTAGCCCGATCGCCACATCGCACCGGTGTCGGCATAGCCAAGGCCCTTGCCCCCCTCGTTCGCCAGCACGCTCATCTGGCGATAGTCGACACGCATCGGCGCACCGACATTATCGTGCCAGCTCGTCCACATCTCCTGCAGCTTGGCGGGATCGCGGGTCGTGCCCATCGCCGCCTCGATGTCCGAGCCGTTGATCGGCTTGCCGTCGAGCGTGCCGCGGCCCTTGCCGTACATCGACGACATCTTGGTGGTCAGCGTCGCCAGCTGGTCCGCCGCGCCGGGCCGGTCCGCCGCCGGCAGGACGATGCCGCCGCGCAGCAGGTCGAGCTTGCGCCTGGTGTCGAAGGACAGCCCCGGCAGGCTCGCGAAGCGCGCGGCCCCATTGGCCAGCTTCACCTGCAATTCGGTCACGCGGGCATTGTCGGCGGCGGCGAGCGCGTCGGTATCGTCGGTGATGTAGGTCGCGTTGACCCAGTTGATCTGGTTGTTGGGCGGCGAGACGGTGGCCAGCTGCTTCTCGGCATCGGCGACGAACTCGTCGGCCTCGGTGACGGTCGGCGTGGCGCCCGTCTGCTGCGCGGGAGAGGCGCCTGCGACGGCGAGCGCGCCGGCCAGCGCGGCGATGGAAATGGCGGTGCGGATCATGCGGTCCTCTATCCTGTGATTAGGTCAGGAATGCACACCCGAAGCCGGCGCGGTCAAGCGGTGAGGAAGTCCGCGATCGCCTGGCCGAGTTCAGGCTTCACCACCGAACTCATATGACCGCCGGGGATCTCGACGTAGCGCCCGTCCGGCAGCGCGGCGGCGAGGTCGGGTGCAGAGCCGTTGTCCTGATCCTCGATCCCCGCGACGACCAGCACCGGCTGCCGGATGGCGCGGACCTGCTCGATCGACGTGTCGACGAAGGTGTCGAGGATATGGCCGAGCGCGACCGGATCGCCGCCGGTCGTCTTCAGGAACGCCGCAGCCAGCCATTCCGGGCTGCCGCGCGGATGCCCGTCGAGATCGCCGAGGATGTTGCGGAAGTGATCGACGCGGCGACCGGTGTCGGTCAGCCCGTCCAGCCCCATGCCAGCGAACACCACGCGCCGCGGCTCCGCGCCGGTCGCCATCATCCGTGACGCCGTACGGGCGCCGAGCGAATAGCCGCCCAGATCATAGTCCGTCAGCCCGAGATGCTCGACCAGCGCGTGGCCGTCGCGGGTCAGCGCGTCGCGCGGATAGGCGGCGGGATCGTGCGGCCGGTCGCTGCTGCCATGGGCGCGCAGGTCCGGCATGATGACGCGAAAACCCTCTGCGGCGATCGCGGCGGCATGGCCGTAGCGGAGCCAGTTCGTCCAGGCGTCGGAAAAATAGCCGTGGATCAGAACGACCGGTCGCCCCTCCCCGACCTCGCGCCAGGCAAGCCGGGTGCCGTCGAACGAAGTGAAATGGTGCGGGTCGGGAGCGTGGGTCATGGGAGCACCCTGTAGCGACTTGCAAGACCTAAGCGAAGCGTAGAGCCGTTCCAAGAACGTCATCCCGGCGCAGGCCGGGATCTTCCCGTGGTGACCACTACGATCTGCCACGGGAAGGCCCCAGCCTGCGCTGGGGCGACGAAAGCTAGGCGAATTGCTTCACGCCGCCTGCGTCACCGGCGCTGCCTGACGCACGCCCTCATCGACGTGATCCGCGAACTGCGCGAAATTCTCGACGAACAGGTCGACCAGCTTTGCCGCCGTCGCGTCATAAGCCGCCTTGTCCGCCCAGGTCGCGCGCGGATCCAGGATCGCGGAGTCGACGCCGGGTACGCTCACCGGTACCTTGAAGCCGAAATTGGGATCGGTGCGGAACTCGGCGCCGTTCAGCGAGCCATCGAGCGCGGCGTTGAGCAGCGCGCGGGTCGCCTTGATCGGCATGCGCTGGCCAGTGCCGTATTTGCCGCCGGTCCAGCCGGTATTGACCAGCCAGCAGTCCACCCCGCCCTTCGCGATCCGCTCCTTCAGCAGGTTGCCATAGACCGAGGGATGACGCGGCATGAACGGCGCGCCGAAACACGTGGAGAAGGTCGCGTCGGGCTCGGTCACGCCGATCTCGGTGCCGGCGACCCGCGCGGTGTAGCCGGACAGGAAATGGTACATCGCCTGATCCGGCGTCAGCTTGGCGATCGGCGGCAGCACACCGTACGCGTCGGCGGTCAGCATCACGATGTTCTTCGGCACCGGCCCCATATTCTCGGCCGAGGCATTGGGGATGAAGTCGATCGGATAGGCGCCGCGGCTGTTCTCGGCCAGGCTGTTGTCGTCCAGGTCGAGCTGGCGGGTGACGGGGTCCATCACGACATTCTCGAGCACGGTGCCGAACCGCTTCGTCGTCGCGAAGATCTCCGGCTCGGCATCGGCCGACAGGCGGATCATCTTGGCGTAGCAGCCGCCCTCGAAATTGAAGACCGCCGTATCGGACCAGCCATGCTCGTCGTCGCCGATCAGCGTGCGGGCGGGATCGGCCGACAGCGTCGTCTTGCCGGTGCCCGACAGGCCGAAGAACACCGCCGTGTCGCCGTTCGGACCCATATTCGCCGAGCAGTGCATCGGCATGACGCCGGTCGTCGGCAGCAGATAGTTGAGGATGCCGAACACCGACTTCTTCATCTCGCCGGCATAGGCGGTGCCGCCGATCAGGATCAGCTTGTCGGTCAGGTTGACGGCGATCACCGTCTCGCTGCGGCAGCCGTGGCGCGCGGGATCGGCGCGGAAGCTGGGCAGGTCGATGATCGTATAGTCGGGACGAAAGCCGCGCAGCTCATGCTCTTCCGGGCGGACCAGCATCGTACGGATGAACAGGTTGTGCCAGGCCAGCTCGGTGATGACGCGCACCGACACGCGGTGCTCGGCCTGCGAACCGCCATACAGGTCCTGGACGAACAGGTCTTCCTTGTCACCCAGCGCCTTCAGGAAATCGGCCTTCAGCGCGGCGAAGTGATCGGGCGTCATCGCCTTGTTCGACTTGCCCCACCAGATCGTGTCCCGGGTCTCGTCCGTCTCGACGATGAACTTGTCCTGCGCGGAGCGGCCGGTGTGCTGGCCGGTCTCTACCACCAGCGGTCCGTCGGCGGACAGCTTGCCCTCGCCGCGTGCCACCGCCGTCTCGGTCAGGCGGGCAGTCACCATGTTCCAGTGGAGGTCGGCGCGGGTCTCGATACCCTGTGCCTGAAGGCCCATTTCCGGAATGCGTTCGATCATCGATATTCCCCAGTCCAAGACGTGCGATCTGTCCGCCGCATACGTATGCGCCTAGGCGGCGATTGCAGTTCGGTCAATCGTGCGGAGCAGCCAATATGGTTGAGCCGGTCCCTGTATTGGACTAGGCGAGCGGCATGACGGCCACGATCGCTCTGGTCGACGACGACCGCAACATCCTGACCTCGGTGTCGATCGCCTTGCAGGCCGAGGGGTTCCTGACGCGCGTCTATTCGGACGGCGAGGCGGCGCTGAAGGCGCTGGCCGACAACCCGCCCGACCTCGCGATCTTCGACGTGAAGATGCCGCGCATGGATGGGCTGGAGCTGCTGCGCCGCCTGCGGGAGAAGCAGGGCACGCCGGTGATCTTCCTGACCTCGAAGGACGACGAACTGGACGAGGCGCTGGGCCTGGCGATGGGCGCCGACGACTATATCACCAAGCCCTTCTCGCAGCGGCTGCTGATCGCCCGCATCCGCGCGATCCTGCGCCGGGCAGAGCCGCAGCAGGCGACCGGCACCGGCGACCAGGCGAGCAGCGCGGCGCTGGAGCGCGGGCGGCTGGTGATGGACCCCGCGCGCCACCGCACCAGCTGGAACGGCGCGGCGGTGACGCTGACGGTCACCGAATTCCTGATCCTGGAGACGCTGGCGCAGCGGCCCGGCGTGGTAAAGACCCGCAACCAGCTGATGGATGCCGCGTATCAGGACGACATCTACGTCGACGATCGCACCATCGACAGCCACATCAAGCGCGTCCGTCGCAAGTTCCGCGAGGTCGATCCCGAGTTCGACGCGATCGAGACATTATATGGGGCGGGCTATCGTTTTTCTGACGAGTGACGCCGGCGCCGACGGCGTGGGCGAGGGCCGCGACCTGGCGCTGCGCTGGTCGGGGCGCGTATCGCTCACCGTGCGGATCCTCGCAGTCAACATCATCGCGCTGCTGTTGCTGGCGGGCGGCTTCTTCTACCTCGATTCCTACCGGTCGCGGATCGTCGACAACCGGGTGGTCCAGGCGACACGGGAGGCGCGGCTGATCGCCGAGGCGCTGGGCGCGGTGGAGGGCGACCGGGAGCCGCTCCTCCGCAAATTGGCCGCCGACACCGGTGCGCGTATCCGCCTGCTGTCCGCGGAGGGTCGGATCGTGCGCGACAGCCGCGGGATCGGCGTGCAGAACTTCGTCCTACGCGATCCCGATCGCGAGGGTCTGGACCAGCGCGCGGCGCGCTTTCTCGACGGGGCGATCGACACCATCGTCGGCGCCGCCCGCCCGCCCCTCTATCGCGACCGCACCGACCCGGCAGACTGGCCGGAGGTGCGCGCCGCACGCCAGCACGGTGCCGTCGCCGCCACCGTCTGGCGCGCGCCCGACCGCACCCCGATCATCACCGCCGCCGCCGGGATGGCCGATGGATCGACGGTGCTGACCGCGATCAACGCGCGCACCATCACCAAGACCGTCCGCATCGAGCGGTTTCGGCTCAGCGTCGTGCTGATGGGCGTCACGCTCATCTCCGTCCTCCTCTCGCTGTTCCTCGCGCGGACCATCGTCCGCCCGCTGCGCCGGCTGGCGCGCGCGGCGGTGCGGGTGCGGCTGGGCCGCGCGCGCGAGGTGGTGGTGCCGCGCCTGCCCTCCCGCCGCGACGAGCTGGGCATGCTGGCCCGCGCGCTGTCGGACATGAGCCTGGCGCTGCGCGCGCGGATCGACGCGACCGAGGCGTTCGCCGCCGACGTGACGCACGAGCTGAAGAACCCCCTCGCCTCGCTTCGCTCGGCGGTCGACGGGCTCGGGCGGGTACAGGACCCGGCCTTGCAGGCCCAGCTGCTCGGCATCGTGCAGGACGACGTGCATCGGCTCGACCGCCTTATCACCGACATTTCGGAGGCGTCGCGCCTCGACGCGCAGCTCAGCCGCGCCGAGTTCGAGCCGGTCGACCTGTCGGCGATGCTCGCCGGCCTGATCGCGCAGCGCGAGGCCCGCGGGGTCGAGCGCGGCGTGCGGTTCGACTTCACGGCCAACGGCCGCACGCCGCTGATCGTGCTCGGTGAAGGTGCGCGGCTCGAGCGGGTTTTCGAAAACCTGCTCGACAACGCCCGGTCCTTCTCGCCCGATCACGGCCTGGTATCGGTGACGGGCCGGGTCGAGGACGAGGATCTGGTGATCGCGGTGGAGGACGAGGGCCCAGGGGTTCCCGAAGGATCGCGAGAGGCGATCTTCCGCCGCTTCCAGTCGATCCGGCCCGAGACGGAGGCGTTCGGCCGCCACTCGGGTCTGGGCCTCGCCATTGCACGCACGATCGTGGAGGGACATGGCGGCGCCGTCGCGGCGGAATCGCGGCTCGATGGCCGATCGGGTGCGCGCTTCGTCGTCCGCCTGCCCGCCGCCGCCGTTGCACTACCCGAGGACAAGTGATGCCGCGCCTCCACGCCACCACGATCGCGATCGACGGACAGGGCGTGCTGATCGAGGGGCCATCAGGTGCCGGTAAGTCCGACTTGGCCCTGCGCCTGATCGACCGCGGCGCCCAGTTGGTCAGCGACGATTATACCGAGGTGCAGCGGTCGGGCGATGCGCTGGTCGCGACGGCGCCGGCCACGATCATGGGGCGGATGGAGGTTCGCGGGATAGGTATCGTCGACATGCTCGGCGCCGGGCCGACACCGGTGGCGCTGATCGTCGAATTGTCCGGCGAGGTGCCGCGCCTGCCCGAGCCGCGGTATCGCGATATCGATGGCGTAACCATTGCCGCGGTAACACTGGACGCCTTCACCGCCAGCGCGCCGATCAAGGTCGAGCTGGCGCTGCGCAGGGGATTGCCGGCATGAGCGATATGCAGGACGTGCTGCTTGTCACCGGCCTGTCGGGCGCGGGCAAGTCGACCGTCCTCCGGACGCTGGAGGACATGGGCTGGGAGGTCGTCGACAACCTGCCCCTTTCGCTGCTCGAGCGGCTGCTCGACGCGCCGCTGCCGCCGAGTGACGCGGGCGAGCGGCGGCCCCTGGCGCTGGGCCTGGGTGCCCGCACCCGCGACTTCGATCCGGAGCGGATCGTCGCGCGCATTGGCGGGCTGGCCGAGGCACGCGGCCTGCGGCTCGGCACCCTGTTCCTCGATTGCGCCGGCACCGAGCTGGAGCGGCGTTATGCCGAGACGCGGCGGCGGCATCCGCTGGCGCTCGACCGGCCGGCACACGACGGCATCGCCCGCGAGCGCGAATTGCTGCGCCCCTTGCGCGAATTCGCCAACCGGCTGCTCGACACGACCGACCTGTCCGCCAACGCGCTGGCGCAGCAGGTCCGCGTCGATTTCGGCGCGGTGACCGGCGCGGACCGGCCGGTCTTGACCATCACCTCGTTCGGCTTCGCGCGCGGACTGCCGCGCGGGGCCGACCTGGTGTTCGACATGCGTTTCCTGCGCAACCCGCACTGGGTGCCGGCGCTGAAGCCCGGCACCGGGCTCGATCCGGACGTCGCCGCCTATGTCGCGGCCGACCCCGCCTATAAGCCTGCCGTGTCGCGGATCGAGGAGCTGATCGCGCTGTTGCTGCCACGCTACAGGGCGGAGGGAAAGTCGTACGTGTCGGTTGCGATCGGCTGTACCGGAGGGAGACACCGGTCGGTCCATGTCGCCGAACGGATCGCCGCCTTCTTGTGCGACGCGGGGTTTTCGCCCACAGTCCTGCATCGTGATTTGAAGGCCGCGCCGCAGGACTCGCTGGAAGGGTCGCCCGCGGCCGGCCACATTAGGTAGCGCATTCCGGTATGATCGGCCCCCTATGATCGGTCTCGTTCTGGTGACGCATGGGCGGCTGGCCGACGAGTTCGTCACCGCGATGATCCATGTCGTCGGCCCGCAGGAGCGGGTGGCGACGATCGCCATCGGTCCCGAAGACGACATGGAGGAACGGCGGCAGGACATCGCCGCCGCCATCGCCGACGTCGATGTCGGCCGCGGCGTCATCGTGCTGACCGACCTGTTCGGCGGCACCCCGTCCAACCTGGCGATCAGCCTGATGGAACGCGGCCGGGTCGAGGTGATCGCGGGCATGAACCTGCCGATGCTGATCCGCCTGGGCTCCGCGCGCAAGGCGATGAAGGTCGTCGACGCGGTCGCCGCCGCGCGCGAGGCGGGTCGCAAATATATCTCGGTAGCGTCCGAGGTGCTTGGCGAGGCGGCGGCGTGACCGTCAGCCGCCAGGTCACCATCACCAACCGCCGTGGGCTCCACGCGCGCGCCAGCGCCAAGTTCGTCACCCTCGCCTCCGGCCTCCCCTGCGAGGTCGAGGTCAAGAAAGACGACGGCGCGGTCACCGGCACCTCGATCATGGGCCTCATGATGCTCGGGGCCGCGATGGGCGACACGATCACGATCAGCGCCAGCGGCGACGGTGCCGAGGATGCGGTGGGGCAACTGATCGGACTGGTGGAGGCCAAGTTCGGCGAGGATTGAGAGCGTCGCAGGCGAAATAGCGTCGCTATTTCGCCGACCAGCGGCCCTCCGGCCGGCGGCGCGTAGCGCCGACCGACGACACGGCTTTGCCCGGTCGCCCCGACGATGTAGCAGACGCCCATGCCCCGCCAGATCACCGCCTACTCCAATCCGCTGGTCAAGAGCGTCCGCGACCTGCGCGACAAGCGCCACCGCCGCGAGCAGCGCCGTTTCCTGGCAGAGGGCCTGCGTATCCTGACCGAGGCACGTGAGGCCGGGCGGCTTCCCGTTCTGCTGTTCTTCGCCCCGGCAAGCGCCGCTCACCCGCTGGTCCGCACGCTGGTCGACGAGGTCGAAGCGTCCGGCGGCGAGGCGATCGAGACGACGCCCGACATCCTCTCCAAATTGTCGGGCAAAGACAATCCGCAGGCCGTCGTCGGCGTGTTCGACGAGTTCGAGCTGACGCTGGACGATCTCGATCGCAGCGCCGCCGGCATCTGGCTGGTCGCCGAGCGGCTGCGCGATCCCGGCAATCTCGGCACCATCCTGCGCACCGGTGACGCGGTGGGTGCCGGCGGACTGGTACTGATCGGCGAGTGCGTCGACCCCTTCTCGGTCGAGGCGGTCCGCGCGAGCATGGGCGCCCTGTTCACCGTGCCTGTCGTCCGCTGCGAGTGGACGGCGTTCCTGTCATGGCTGCGGCAAGGCCCCGGTCAACTGGTCGGCCTAAGTCTGGACACCGAACACGACTATCGCGCCGCCCGCTATGCGGCGCCGACCTTCCTGCTGACCGGTAACGAGGCGCAGGGCATGCCCGACGACTATGCCGCCGCCTGCGACCTGCTGGTCAAGATCCCGATGCTGGGCAAGGCCGACAGCCTGAATGCCGCCGTCGCGACGGCGGTGATGGCGTATGAGGTGCTGGCCCAGCAGCGGGGGTGAACCCGACAGACGTCACCCCAGCGTAGGCCGGGGTGACGGAACTAGAGCGTGACCCACCGAAACTGAAGCACCTACCCGGCGAAGGCCGGGGTCCAGTTGGGAGGATGGTGATGAAGTGCGTTGCACGTCGTCCTGCCGATCTTCTCGACCAGGCAACGACCTCTGCCGGGGAGACAAAGTGGCTGGTTCGATCCGAGTGGATCACACTCCAGCCGTCGATCTCAACGGCCGGCGACCATCCCCGACACGGAGAGCGGCGAGCCGATCACCCGTCCCGCGACCATGCCGGTAACCCGGACTTCGGCACCATCCTCGATCACCACGTCGCCGCCGACCATACCGCCGATGGTGGCGCATACGCCGGAGCGGACGATGACGTCGCCCGCGATCATCCCGCCGACATCGCCCGACCGGTCAATCACCAGCGGCCCCCGATGCATGCCCTTCATTCCGCCGCTCCGCTCGTCGCACCGGCCAGTCGCGGTGCCTCGTCGCCATAGCGGGCGAGCGCCTCCACCGGTTCCACCACCGCCAGATCGCGGGCGCCGGGCTCGATATTATAGTCGCGCAGCTTGCGGGCGGACACCAGCGCACGCGATTCGAAGCTACTGACGAAGCTGTTGTAGTTGTTGACCGCGCTGGTCAGACCCGATCCGACCTTGCGCAGATCCTCCGATGCCTTGGCGAGGCGATCATAGAGTTCCTTGCCCAGCGTCCCGATCGCCCGCGCCTCGCTCGCCAGTTTCTCCTGCCGCCACACGGCCGACACGGTGCGGGCGATCGCAATCAGGTTGGTCGGTGTCGCCAGCAGCACGCGCTTATCGAACGCGAAGTCCCACAGCGTCGCGTCATGCTCCAGCGCGGCGGAGAGGAAATGCTCGCCGGGGACGAACATGATGACATATTCGGGCGTGTCGTCGAACTGAGCCCAGTACGCCTTGTTGCCGAGCCCGTTGACGTGCGCGCGCATCGAGGCGGCATGCTGCGCGAGGCCCAGCTGCCGCTCGCCCTCGTCGACCGCGCCGAACGCGTCCTGATAGGCGTTGAGCGACACCTTGGCATCGATGATGAGCGACTTGCCGCCGGGCACGCGCACGATCGCGTCGGGGCGCAGCCGCCCGCCCTCCCCGTCCGCGACGCTGACCTCCATCGCGAAATCGGTGTGCTCGGCCAGACCGCAGGTCTCCAGCACGTTGCGTAGCTGCTGCTCGCCCCAACGCCCGCGTGCCTTGGGGGCGTTGCGCAGCGCGTTGACCAGCTTGGCCGCCTCGCCGGAGACGCGCTCCTGGCCCAGTCGCATCTGCTCGATCTGGCCCTTCAGGTCGCCGAACGCGTCGCGGCGCTCCGCCTCCACCTTGGCGACGCCCTCCTCATAGCGTTGCAGGCGGTCGTTGACCGGCTGGAGCAGCGCGGCGAGCCGCTGTCCCTGCGAGCGCTCCGACTCGGTGAAGCGCTGCTGCGCGCGTTCGAGAAACTGGGCCTGCGCCGCCTCCAGTGCCTTGACCGCGGCAGCGCCGAACTGCGCATTCATCGCCTCCTTGAACTCGGCGAGTTGGCGCAGCGTCTCGGCGTGCGCGGCCTGCCGCTCCTCTGACTGGGCCCGAAGCGAGGCGAGGTCCTGCATCGCGCTGCGGGCGTGGTGGAGCTGGCGCTGCGCCTCCTCGTGCGCCGCTTGGCGCTCGGCAGTCTGGGCGCGGAGGCTGGCGACCTCCTGCATCGCCGCGTTGCGCTCGCGCTCGACCGCGTCGCGCGCCTGGCGGATCAGGTCGGCATCGGCCGCGCGCGACTGCGCGACCGCCAGATCGCTGGCAAGCGTAAAGCTGCGCCGGCCGGCGACCAGCCAGCCCAGCAGCAACCCGAAGCCAAGGGCGAGAAGACCGACGAGCAGGATTTCCATCATGCCCGCCCGTCCGAAATGGCGTGTGTACCGTACATCCGGCGGAACGTAGCCGGAACGGCGCGACCGTGACAATCCCGACGCGACGAAGCGAGCCGGGGTGCGCGCAAATTCAGCCCAGCCGGCGCTGCTTGGCCAGCTTCTTCAGCAGCATGTCGCGCTTCAGCCGCGAGACATGGTCAATGAACAGCACGCCGTCGCAGTGGTCGATCTCGTGCTGCATGCAGGTGGCGAGCAGCCCGTCCAGATCCTCCTCGTGTGCGCCACCGCTCTCATCGAGCCAGCGGACACGCGCACTGGCGGGGCGCTTCACCTCGGCATATTGTTCCGGGATCGACAGGCAGCCCTCATTATAGGTCGACAGCTCGTCGGACACCGACACGATCTCGGGATTGATATAGGCGCGGGGGTTGCGGACGGGCTTGCCCTCCTCGTCCTCCTGATCCTGCAGGTCGATGACGACAACGCGGCGATCGATGCCAACCTGGATCGCCGCCAGGCCGATGCCACTTGCGGCATACATCGTCTCGGTCATGTCCGCGACCAGCGTGCGGACCTCGTCGTCGATCGTCTCGACAGGCTTGGAGACAAGGCGGAGGCGGGGATCGGGGATCTCGACAATGGAAAGGACGGCCATGCCCGAGCGGCTAGGCGGCAGGGGCGCCCCGGTCAAGCATCAGCCCACCGGCCGCCGCGCGCGCAGCGCCTGAGCAAGCGTGCCCTCGTCCAGATAATCCAGCTCACCTCCCACCGGCAGGCCGTGCGCCAATTGGGTAAGGCGCACCGGGAACCGCTCGATCCGCTCGGCGAGGTAATGGGCGGTGGTCTGCCCCTCCAGCGTTGCGTTCATTGCCAGCACGACCTCATCGATGCCGCCCTCCTCGATCCGGCGGACCAGCGCGTCGATCGACAGGTCCTCCGGCCGCACGCCTTCCAGCGCCGAAAGTCGACCACCCAGCACATGGAAGCGGCCGGGAAAGAGCCGCGAGCGCTCCAGCGCCCATAGATCGGCGACCTCCTCGACCACGCACAGCGCCCGCGCGTCCCGGCGGGGGTCGGCGCAGATCGCGCACGGATCGGCGGTGTCGACATTGCCGCAGGTTCCGCAAGTCTCCAGCCGTTCCTCCACAGCCGCCAGCGCGGCGAGCAAGGGCCCGAGCGCCGCCTCACGCTTCTTGAGCAGATGAAGTACCGCGCGCCGCGCCGAGCGCGGACCGAGCCCGGGCAGGCGGGCAAGCGCCTGGGTCAGGGCTTCGATCTCGGGGGAGGCCATGCCGGAACAGATAGGGGGTTGCGCTGCCCCGCGCCAGCGGAGACAGCGCCGGCCATGCGGATCATCTTCATGGGAACGCCGGGCTTCGCGGTGCCGACGCTGGATGCGCTGGTGACGGCCGGGCACGATGTCGTGGCGGCGTACAGCCAGCCGGCCCGGCCGGGCGGGCGGCGCGGGCGCGAGCTGGTTCCCTCCCCCGTCGAGCAGCGTGCGACCGCGCTCGGCATCCCGGTACGCACGCCGGTGTCGCTGAAGGGCGCGGAGGAGCAGGACGCGTTCGCGGCGCTCGACGCCGACGTTGCGGTCGTTGCCGCCTATGGCCTGATCCTCCCGCGTCCCGTGCTGGCAGCACCTCGGCTCGGCTGCCTGAACGTCCACGGATCGCTGCTGCCGCGCTGGCGTGGCGCGGCACCGGTGCAGCGCGCGATCCTGGCCGGCGATGCAGAGACGGGTGTCGGCATCATGCAGATGGAGGCCGGGCTGGACACGGGACCGGTGCGACTGGAAGGCCGAACGGCGGTCGACGGCAAGACGGCGGGTGCGCTGACCGAAGAACTGGCGGCGCTCGGCGCGGCGCTGATGGTGAGGGTGCTGGCCCAGCCGGACGCCTATCCGCCGGTGCCGCAGCCCGAGGACGGCGTTACCTATGCCGCGAAGATCGACAAGGCAGAGGCGCGGATCGGGTTCGACCGGCCTGCGATCGAGCTCGAACGGCTGGTCCGCGCGATGAACCCGGCGCCTGGCGCGTGGTTCGAGGTGGCGGGCGAGCGGGTGAAGATACTCGAGGCGGTTGCCGATGGACGCGCGCCAGTTGCTGAATCAGGCACCGTAGTCGGTGCGGCGCTGGAAATTGCCTGTACATCAGGGGTGCTGATACCGACCCATGTTCAACGCGCCGGCCGTGGCGTGACCTCCGCAGAAGAGATGCTGCGCGGCTTTCCGATCCCGCCGGGCACCCGGCTTTGACGCGGTTCGCGCTGACGGTGGAATATGACGGCCGGCCCTTCATGGGCTGGCAGCGACAGGCGCACGGTCCCTCGGTCCAACAGGCGCTGGAAGAGGCAGCACGAGCGCTGACCGGCGAGACGGTCGCGGTGCACGCGGCGGGGCGGACCGATGCCGGCGTCCACGCACTGGCGATGCGCGCGCACTGCGACATCGCCAAGCCGATCGCGCCGTTCCGCCTGATGGAGGCGCTGAACGCGCTCCTCCGCCCCGCGCCGGTCGCTGTGCTGGCATGTCAGGTGGTGGCGGACGACTGGCACGCGCGCTTCTCGTGCCTCGGCCGGTCGTACGAGTATCGTATCGTGAACCGCCGCGCGCCGCTGACCTTCGAGCGCGGGCTGGCGTGGCAGGTGCCGCAGCCGCTCGATGCGGAGGCGATGGCGGCGGGGGCGGCGCTGCTGGTCGGGCGGCACGATTTCACCACCTTCCGCTCGGCCCATTGCCAGGCGGACAGCCCGGTGCGGACACTCGACCGGCTGGCGGTGATCCGCGACGCCGACATGATCGTGGTGGAGGCGGCGGCGCGCTCCTTCCTCCACCATCAGGTCCGCTCGATGGTCGGGTGCCTCGCGCTGGTCGGCATGGGACGATGGTCGCCCGACGAGGTCGGCGCGGCGCTGGCGGCAAGGGATCGCGCCCGGCTGGGGCTGAACGCCCCGCCGGACGGCCTGTTCTTTACCGGCGCGACATACCCCTAGCGGATGAAGCGCGCGGCCAGCTCGACATGGGTCGACCAGCGGAACTGGCCGACCGGCTGGATCCAGTCGATCCGCCACCCGGCCTGTACCATCCCTTTGGCATCGCGTGCGAAGCTCGACGGATTGCAGGAGACATAGGCGATGCTGCCGACGCTGCACGCGGCCAGCGCCGCCGCCTGATCGCGCGCACCGGCGCGGGGGGGATCGAGCACCACCGCGTCGAAGCGATCGAGTTCGGTGACGGTCAGCGGCCGGCGATACAGGTCGCGGTGCTCGGGGAACACCGGTCGGCCGCGCATGTTCGCCGCCGCCTTGAGCGCGAACAGCGCGTCGCGCGCGCCCTCTGCGGCATAGACCTTTGCCGGCAGCGACAGCGCGAAGGTGCCGAGCCCCGCGAACAGGTCGGCAACCGTCGTGGCACCATAGACCGCCTCGCGTACGGCGGTGACGAGTGCGTCCTCGCCGTCCTGCGTCGCCTGCAAGAAGGCACCGGCGGGCAATGCCACGGGCACGCCGCCGAGTGCGATCGTGACCGGCTGCGGCTCCCACCGCGCCTCTGCGCCCAGCCCGTCGTCGACCGAGAAGCGGGCAATGCCGTGCCGCTCGCAAAAGGCGGTGAGCGCCTCGGCGGCCGCGAGTCCCGTCGGTGCCCATCCGGTGACCAGAACGTCCGGCCCCTGATCGGCAAGCGCAAGATGAACGTCGGCACGCCGCTTCAGCCCCAGCTTCTGGAACAGCGCCCGAAGCGGCGCGACGAGCGCGAACAGCTCCGGAAGCAGCACATGGCACTCGCGCAGGTCGACGATCTGATGGCTCCCCTCCGCCGCAAAGCCGATCAGGCCGCGCTCGGCATGGAGCGTCGCGCGGCGCCGGGTGCGCGGCGGCGACAGCAGTGCGGGGCGGATCGGTGCCGACAGCCCCTGCGCATCGAGCGCGCTCGCGACCCGATCGATGCAGAACGCCGAGAACGCGGTATCGTCGAGATGCTGGAGCTGGCACCCGCCGCATTCGGGAAAGTGCCGGCAGGGCGCGTCCTGATGATGGGGTCCGGGCACGACCTGACCATCGTCGGTAAGCTGGTCACCGGGAGCGGCGAAGGCGGCGTGGCGGCCATCTGCGGCGACGCCGTCGCCACGCGCTGCCACACGGAGGATAGGGCTCATCGAACGCGCGATAGCGCGGCGGCGAGGTCGTCGGCAATGAAGGATCGCCCGCACGCCACGGCCGCACGGCCGTGCAGCCGGACGGCGGCGGTGGCGGCATCGAACGGCGACAGCCCCGCCGACAGCATCGCACCGGTCGCTCCGGCCAGAACGTCCCCCGTACCCGCCGTCGACAGCCATGGGCTGCCACCCGTGGCCACGATCACCCGGCCGTCCGGATCGGCGATGACGGTGTCCGGCCCCTTCAGCACCACGGTCGCGCCGCTCCGCGCTGCCGCGGCACGGGCGCGGTCGATACGGCTTCCTTCCCCCTTGCCGAACAGCGCGTCGAACTCGCCCTGGTGCGGGGTCAGGATGGCGGGTGCGCCGCGCGGCGCATCGGGATCGAGCAGGTGGAGCGCGTCGCCGTCGATCACCAGCGGCCGGCCGCTGGCGAGCACGGCGTCGAGCCTGGCGCGTGCGTCATCGTCGCGGCCGAGACCAGGGCCGATCACCACCGCCCCGATGCGCACATCGTCCAGCGCCTCTGCCGACCAGCGGCGACGGACGACGGCGTGTGGTGCTCCCTTCGGATCGCGTCCACCGAGATGCAGGACATATCCTGCGCCTGCGCGGAGTGCCGACACCGCTGCCAGTTCCGCCGCCCCGCCCATCCGGCCGGCGACCACCGCGACCATGCCGCGCGAATATTTGTGGCTGGCCGGCCCGGGCTCCGGCAGGTCGGCGCGGCGCATGACCGACGCGCGCGAAACGGGCGCGAGGCCGAGATCGATCAGCCGCACCTCGCCCATCAGGCCCGCCGCCGGATAGAGAAGGTGCGCCGGCTTGGCCGAACCCAGCGCCAGGGTCAGGTCGAAGCGCGGCACCATGCTCAGGCAGCAGCCGTCATCGCTGGCAACGCCGCTCGGCAGGTCGATGGCGACGCGGAACCGCGCCGCTTCGGCCAGACGGTGAAGGTCCGTTGCCACCCCGTCGGGCAAGGGGCGAGACAGGCCGGTGCCGAACAGCGCGTCGACCAGCACCGGGGCGGGCTGCGCCTCGGCGAGCGGCTCCACCGGCCCGTCCCAGCGGGTGCGGGCTGCACGCGCCAGATCACTCTTCGGCTCGCCAGCGGCGGCGATCCGCACGGCATGCCCCTGTTCCCGCAGCAGCCGCGCCGCGACATAACCGTCGCCGCCATTGTTTCCGGGGCCGCAGAGGATCAGCACCTCTGCCCCCGCGACCAGCCGGCGGATCGCGCCGGCTATCCCCTGCCCCGCCTGCTCCATCAGGAACGCGGAATCGCCATGCGCGGCTTCCGCAGAGCGCATCTCTGCCGCGGTCAGGATCGGGGTGCCGGTGATCGGGGACATGGCGACGGCTTTGGACCGCCGCGCGAAGTCCGTCAAAGCATCGGCGTCAGATATCCGCGTAGACGTGCCGCTCCGCCTGCGCGCCGGGATGCGTCACCGCGCCCGCCCAGGCGGGGCCGACATTCTGGGCATACCGCCACAGTGCGCCCGACTGATAGTCATTGACCCGTGGCCGCCATGCGGCACGCCGCTCGGCAAGCACCGCGTCGTCGACCAGCAGGTCGATCGTGCCCGCCTCGGCATCGATACGGATCGTGTCGCCATTCTCGACCAGGGCGATCGGTCCGCAGTCGGCCGCTTCCGGCCCGACATGGCCGATACAGAAGCCGCGCGTCGCCCCCGAGAAGCGCCCGTCGGTGATGAGAGCGACCTTCTCGCCCATGCCCAGGCCATAGAGCGCCGCCGTCGTCGACAGCATCTCGCGCATCCCGGGACCGCCCTTTGGCCCCTCATAACGGATGACGACCACCTCGCCCTCGACGATCGAGCGCGCCTCCACCGCGGCAAAGGCTTCCTCCTCGCAGTCGAAGCAGCGCGCCGGCCCCTCGAACTGCAGCCGGTGCATGCCCGCGACCTTCACGATCGCCCCCTCGGGCGCTAGCGAACCGCGCAGCCCGACGACGCCGCCGGTCGGAGTGATCGGCGTCTTCGCGTCGTAGATGACCTTCTGGTCCGGGTTCCACGTCACCCGCTCGATATTCTCGGCGAGCGTGCGGCCGGTCACGGTCATGCACTCGCCGTGAAGCAGCCCCTCGGCCATCAGCGTCTTCATCAGCATGTAGATGCCGCCGGCGTCGTACATGTCCTTGGCGACGTATTTCCCGCCCGGCTTCAGGTCGGCGATGTACGGCGTCGTCTTGAAGATCTCGGCGACGTCGAACAGGTCGAACGTGATCCCTGCCTCGTGTGCCATCGCCGGCAGGTGGAGCGCGCCGTTGGTCGACCCGCCGGTCGCCGCGACGATCCGGGCAGCGTTCACGAACGCCTCGCGCGTACAGATGTCGCGCGGGCGGATGTTGGCGGCGATCAGCTCCATTACCTGCGCACCGGCCGCGACCGCGATCTGCTCGCGGCTGGTATAGGGCGCGGGCACCATGTTGCTGTTGGGCAGGCTCAGCCCGATCGCCTCGCCGACGCACGCCATGGTGTTGGCGGTGTACTGGCCGCCGCATGCGCCGTGCCCGGGACACGCGACCTTCTCGAGTTCGTGCACCTCACCCAGCGGACAGGCGCCCGCGGCGTAGCGGCCGACCACCTCGAACACGTCGACAACGGTGACGTCGCGATCGTGGTACCGGCCAGGCAGGATCGATCCGCCATAGACGAAGATCGACGGCACGTTCAGCCGCAGCATCGCCATCATCATGCCCGGCAGCGACTTGTCGCAGCCGGCAAAGCCCACCAGCGCGTCGTAGCAATGGCCGCGTATCGACAGCTCGATCGAATCGGCGATCACCTCGCGGCTGACCAGAGAGGATTTCATCCCCTGATGGCCCATCGCGATGCCGTCGGTAACGGTGATGGTATTGAACCGCCGCGGCAGTCCGCCGCCCTCGACCACCCCGCGCTGCGCGGCATCGGCCTGCGCATCGAGCGCGGTGTTGCACGGCGCGGAATTGTTACCGGCAGAGGCGAGCGCGACGAACGGCCTTGCGATCTCCTCCTCGGTGATCCCCATCGCGTAATAATAGCTGCGATGCGGTGCGCGCTCGGGGCCGACGGAAACGTGGCGGCTGGGCAGGCGGGACTTGTCGAAACGGGATGCACTGTCGGTCATGATGGCGTCGCCTATGTCGCGCACGGCGGGGTTGGCGCAAGCAAATTGCGCATCACAGCCCTCCGCTGGACCATATGGCCGTAATCGATACAGCGCCGTAGAGGGATCGTCTGCGCCGCACAGAGAACATCATGATCCTCCCCGAACTCCTCCTGCCCACCTACGTGCAAATGCTGGGTGCCCTCTCATCCTGGCTCGGCAAGGCCGCGGAGCAGCGGCCGGACGATGCAGAGGCATTGCTGACGGCGCGACTGGCGCCAGACATGTTTCCGCTGTCCACCCAAGTGCGCTTCGCCTGCGTGCAGGCGCAGGAGGGCGTGTTCCGGCTGCGGGGAGAGACGTTTTCGCCCTCGATCACGACGCTGTTGGACGAGGGCCGCAACGCTGCGGAGCGTCCCGGATCGATCGCGGACGCGCAGGCGCGGATCGGCGAAACGCTGGCAGTGGTGGAACGTGCCGCGTCGGATATGCCCAGCATGGATCCCGCTACGGCGATCGCCCATGCACTGCCGCAGGGCATGGTCTTCGACCTGACTGCCGAGCAATATGCGCGCGACTGGGCGCTGCCGCAGTTCTACTTCCATGTGATGACGGCCTACGCGATCCTTCGCGCGCAGGGCGTCATGTTGGGCAAGGCCGACTATGTCGCGCACATGTTCGCATATCTGCGTCCCGGCACGCTGCCTTCGTCATAGCAGGCAGGGCGGAAGAGCGGCCCCTGCGTCCTTACAGCGCCGCCAGCGCCTTCGCCACGCCGTCCATCGTGAACGGCTTCTGCAGGACCGGCCGGTCGCGAAAGCGTTCGTCGACGCTGTCGTCGCTGCCACCGGTCGCGAAGACGAAGGGTACGCCGGCATCGGCCAGCGCCTGCGCCACCGGGGTGCTCTTCTCGCCGCCCCGCAGGTTCAGGTCGAGGATCGCGGCGTCGATACCGCCCTGCTCCACCCGTTCGAGCGCACCAGCGACGGTGTCGGCATTGCCGGCAACGGTCTGCTCGAGGATCTCGAGGAAGTCCTCGAGCATCATCGCGATCAGCGGTTCGTCTTCGACGATCAGGATGTTCTTGGCGGTCATCGTGCCCGCCTTTGCCTCAATCGGAACGATCTGGCAACGGGTTCGCCTGTCCCGCCAATCGCGCCGCGTCGGCGAGCTGCTGGACCGAGAAGGGCTTGGGAAGAAAGGCGACATTGTCGAGGTCTATCGACTTGCGCAGCTGTTCCTCGGCATAACCCGACATGAACAGAACGGGAAGATCCGGATAGCGTTCTCGGACTTTTCGGACCATCGTGGGTCCATCCATCGATGGCATCACGACATCGCTGATGAGCAGGTCGGGTCGTGCCGCCGTCTCGATCAGCTCCAGCGCCGCCTCGCCATTCTCGGCGGTCAGCACCGTATATCCCTGTCGGGTCAGCGCACGCTCGGCCACCGCACGGACCATGTCCTCATCCTCGACCAGCAGGATCGTCCCCTGCCCCCAGGCCGGGTCGACGCGTGGCGGTGTCTTCACCGGCGCCCGGACGGCGGGCGCCGGACCGGCAGCGTGGACGGGCAGGTACATGGTGAAGGTCGCGCCCTTGCCGGGCTTCGAATCAGCGAAGATCCAGCCACCGGACTGTTTGACGATGCCGTACACGGTGGAAAGGCCCAGGCCGGTGCCTTTGCCGGTTTCCTTGGTGGTGAAGAAGGGCTCGAAGATCTTGGGCAGCACGTCGGCGGGAATGCCCGTGCCCGTGTCGCAGACCGACAGGGCGGTATAGTCGGCGACGGGCAGGATGTCGTTCTTCATCGCCCGCACTTCCGCTGCGGATACTGCACATGTCTGGATGGTCAGCGTGCCGCCGCCATTCGGGTTGGCGGTCAGCATCGCGTCGCGGGCATTGACCGCCAGGTTGACGACGACCTGCTCCAGCTGCCCCGGGTCGGCGCGGACCGGCCCCAGCCCGCGACCGTGGCTGACGTCCAGCCGCACCGTCTCGCCCATCAGCCGCTTCAACAGGGTCGACACCTCTGACACCACGTCGGGCAGCTGCAGGATCTGCGGACGCAGGGTCTGCTGGCGGCTGAATGCGAGCAGCTGGCGGGTCAGGCTTGCGGCGCGGTTCGAGTTGGTGCGGATCTGCTGGATGTCGTCATAATCGCTGTCGCCTGGCGAGTGACGCATTAGCATCAGGTCGCAATGGCCCAGGATCGCGGTCAGGATGTTGTTGAAATCATGCGCGACGCCCCCGGCCAGCTGGCCGACCGCCTGCATCTTGGTCGCCTGTGCGACCTCGCGTTTCAGGCGGGTTTCCTCGGAATTGCTCTTCAGGCTGAGCAGCACGGCCGCGTCGCCCAAGCCTCGCGCGCCGGCGATGGTCAGCGATACGGGCTCGTCGGGATGATCCTTCAGCCGGACCGCCATGTCCGCGGAGTGCGTTGCGCCGCTTGCGAAGCGGCGGATCGCGTCGGCGACTGCCGCCTTGTCCTCGCGCACCACCAGGTCGCCCGGATAGAGCGGCATGGCGGCGGGATCGACCGCCGCGGCGCGGACAAAGGCGTTGTTCATCTGCAGAAAACGGCCTTCCCGGTCGACCAGCGCCATGCCGAACGGCATCAGCCCGACGAACGAGCGCACATGCTCCGACCCCGACCCGCCGACTGCCGCGACCGGCGCGGCGAGGTCGTCGAGCAGCAGCACCATCAGCGGCGCATCCTCCGCCTCCAGGAACGGGATCTCGACGAAGCGCAGCGGTGGACCGCGTTCCCCCTCGCGCGCCAGCCGCAGCATGCCGCGACCGTCGCCCGCGATCACAGTCGCCAGATCGCGCCCGTCGAGCGTCCCTCCGCCCTCTCCCAGCGCACGACGGGTCAGGCCGGGGTCGGCGGCGATCACCGTGCCGTCGTGCGCGACCAGCGCCGCCATCGCCCCTGCCCGGCCGAGCCGGTCGCCGATCGGCCCGGCGATCAGCTGGCGAAGCGACTCGAGCGCGTCGCGCGAGTGGCGACGGCCGACGCGCCACACCAGCATGTCAGCCTCGTCGCCCGCCCGGTTGACGGTGATGTCGTAAAGGTCATCGACCCCCTCCAACTCCGCCACTCCGTCGCGCCACGCGGTCCGTCCGGCCGAGGCCAGCATGTCGATCGCCTCCGCGCTCAGTGGCAGCCCGGGCGGGGTCGGCAGGTCGGGGAATAGCTCGACGAACGCGTCGTTGGCGCAGACCAGCCGGCCACCGCGATCGGTGACCGCGACCGGGTCGTCATTGGCAGAGGCGATCGCGCGCGACAGGTTCCAGTCGATGGCGCGCAGCGCCGGCGGTGCCACCGGCGCCAGCAGCCGCCAGGCGATCGCCACGCCACCGGCGACTATCCCGGCGCCGAGGAACCCGGCCGCCACCGTCCAGTCACGCGCGAAGACAAGGACCAGCCCCGCCGACAAAAGGGCGGCGAGCCCCGCGATCAGCGCGGCGGTGCGGACGGGGGAGATACGGGACGCGAACGGCATGCACCCTCTTCGGGCGCGGCGGGCGGGTGCGTCAAGCGGGCGGGCGGCACCGGTCGGCCCGCACGGGCGGCTGGGCGTGTTGCGCCTCACGCTCCGCGTCGCAGGAGAGTCCTAAAGCATCATCCCGGCGCACGCCGGGATGCAGGACAGGAAAAGGGGCGACCGCGTCCCGGCGACGCCCCCTTCCCGCTTACCAGACCTTGATGCGATCCGCGGGCGCCAGATAGAATTTGTCGCCCGGCTTCACCCCGAATGCGTCGTACCACGCGTCGACGTTGCGCACGACGTACGGACGCCAGTTGCCCGGCGTATGCGGATCGGTGGTCAGCTGCTGCCGGATCGCCGCCTCGCGCGCCTTGTTCTGCCAGACCTGGCCAAAGCCCAGGAAAAAGCGCTGGTCGCCGGTATAACCGTCGATCACCGGCGCCGGCTTGCCGTCCAGCGAGATCTTGTAGGCGTCATAGGCGACGTTGATGCCGGCCAGATCGGCCATGTTCTCGCCCAGCGTCAGCTCGCCGTTGACGTGCATGCCCGGGATCGGCTCGTACGCGCCGTATTGCGCGACGACGCGGTCGGTATAGCCCTTGAAGCGCTCGGCATCCTGCGGCGTCCACCATTCGACCAGATTGCCCTTGGGATCGAATTTGCGGCCCTGGTCGTCGAAGTGGTGGCTGATCTCGTGACCGATCACCGCCCCGATCGCGCCGTAATTGACCGCCGGGTCGGCATTCGGATCGAAGAAGGGCGGCTGCAGGATCGCCGCCGGGAACACGATCTCGTTCATCAGCGGGTTGGCATAGGCATTGACCGTCTGCGGCGTCATGAACCACTCGCTGCGGTCGACCGGCTTGCCGATCTTGGCGAGCTGCCGGTTATACTCGAACTCCGCCGAACGGTCGGCATTGCCCAGCACGTCGCCGGGCACGACCTTCAACGCCGAATAGTCGCGCCACTTGTCCGGATAGCCGATCTTCGGGGTGAACGCCGCCAGCTTGGCGCGCGCCTTGACCTTCGTCTCCGGCGCCATCCACTGAAGGTTGGCGAGACGCTTGTCATAGGCAGCGATCAGGTTCTTCACCAGCTCGTCAGCCTTGGCCTTGGCTTCGGGCGGGAAATAGCGCTGGACATAGACCTGGCCGACCGCCTCGCCCAGGCTGCCGTTGACCAGGTCGACACCGCGCTTCCACCGGTCCTTCAGCTGCGGCGTGTCGCTCAGCGCCGTGCCATAGAAGGCGAAGTTGGCATCGACGAACGGCTTCGACAGCAGCGGCGCGGCGTTGCTGATCTGGTGGAACGCGAGATAGTCGCGCCACGTCGCCATCGGGGTCGCACCGATGATCTTCGCGGTGCCGGTCAGCGCAGACGGCTGCGACGCGATCAGGCGCGGCTGGCCGGCAACGCCCGCCGCCTTCAGATAGGCCGCCCAGTCGAAACCGGGCATCTTCTTGCCCAGGTCACGCTCGGCGATCGGGTTGTAGAGCTTGTCGACCTGCCGCTGCTCGGCACGGGTCCAGTGGACCTGCGCGATCTGCTTCTCCAGATCGAAGATGCGCTGCGCCGCCGCTTCCGGGTTCGGCCGGCCGGCGAGGCGCAGCATCGTCGCGATATGGGCGATGTACTTGGTCCGGATGTCGGCGAACTTGGGGTTGTCGACCAGATAATAGTCGCGGTCCGGCAGCCCCAGGCCGCCCTGTCCGGCATAGACCGAGTAGAGGCTGTTGTCCTTCAGGTCCTGCTCGACGCCGACACCGATCGGGGTCGAGATACCGCGACGACCGAACTCCGCGAAGATCGTCGCGAGCTGCGCGGGCGTGCGGACCGCATCGATCTGCGCCAGATACGGCTTCAGCGGCGTCGCGCCCGCCTTCTCGATCGCGGCGTCGTCCATGAAGCTGGCATAGGTGGTGCCGATCTTCTGCTGCACGCTGCCGGGTGCGTTCTGCGCCCGCGCCGCTTCCTCGATCAGCTGGCGGGTGCGCTGGTCCGACAGGTCGCGGAGCACGCCGAAGCCGCCCCAGCTGGCGCGGTCGGCGGGGATCTGGGTCCGGTCCTGCCACGCGCCGTTGACGAAGCGGTAGAAATCGTCGCCGGGCTTCACCGACTTGTCCATGCCGGTCAGGTCGACGCCGAAATCGCCCAACTTGGGCTTGCCGGCGGCGGGTGTCGACGACTGGGTGGGTGCCTGCGTCTGCGCGACGGCGGCGGTGGTGGCACAGGTGAGCAGCAGGGCAGCGAGCAAGCGCTTCGACATCATGTTTCCCTTGAGAGACTTTATGATGCGCGCTGATGTAACACCCTAATACGGCTCGTCAATTGACCTTACCGTCATGGAGCGCGTGTCGGCGATGCCGCCACTTGCGCGCGATCCACAATCGCCAGCCCAGCGCGGACAATGCATAGCCGAGTGCCGCAGCCGCGACCGTCAGCACCAAAAGCCCCAGTCCGAACGCCGGACCCTTGTCCCACAGCCAGTGCAGCCAGCTCGTTGCCCATTGCAGCCAGCCGGTCGCGGCGTCCTGCACCGGCTGGCTGACGATCGGCACGTCGGTGCGGATCAGCCAGGCACCGATGCGATAGGCCACGAACCACAGGATCGGCGTGGTCAGCGGATTGGTGATGAAGGTGGTGAGCGCCGCGACCGGCACGTTGGCGCGAAACGGCAGCGCGAAGACGGCGGCGATCGCGATCTGCGCGACCGGGAACAGGAACCCCGCGACCATGCCCAGTGCAACCCCGCGCGGCACCGATCGCCGGGTGAAGCGCCACAGCTCGGGCGCCAGCACACGGTGCGCGACCGGGCGGAGCAGGCGATTGGCCTCCATCGACTCGCGCGTCGGCAGGTTGCGCCGACACCAGCCGACCGAGCGCTGCCACAGCGTTGGTGGCGCAGACGCCATCAGCCCCGCTCGCGCAGGATGCGGCCGGCCTCGCGCTTCCATTCGCGCTCCTTGATGGCGGCGCGCTTGTCATGATCCTTGCGGCCCTTGGCCAGTGCCAGCTCCACCTTCGCCCGTCCCCGCGAATTAAAATAGACCGACAGCGGCACCAGGGTCATTCCCTCGCGCGCTACGGCTCCGTGGAGCTTGTTTATCTCGCGCTCATGAAGGAGCAATTTACGGGGGCGCTTGGCCTCGTGATTGAAGCGGTTGCCATGGCTGAATTCCGGCACATTGGCGTTGACCAGCCAGACCTGCGAATCACGCACCTCGGCATAGCTCTCGGCGATCGATCCTTCGCCGAAGCGCAGCGATTTCACCTCGGTTCCGGTGAGGGCGATCCCCGCCTCATAGACGGTGTCGATCGTATATTCGAACCGCGCCTTGCGGTTCTCGGCGACGATCTTCTTCTTGTCGAAGGTGGCGGGTTTGGGACGAGACATGCTGCGCGCGATGTAAGAGGCGCGAGGGCCGCTGGGAAGCATCCGCGCGCCGGAGCCGTCACAAAGCGGGTCAGGGCGCTCGTCTGAACAGTTCGTCGACGATAAGCCACGGTTCATCTACGACGTTGCAGGTATCGATCCAGGATCGGAGAGGGCGTGATGAACGAGATAATACGGCGTAGTGGGCTGATCGTGCCGGCGGCGGTGCTGGCCGTGGGCGTGATAGCGGGCGGCTATCTGCTCGGTAACGGGCTGGTGCGCGCGCACCATGCCGATCGTTCGGTCACGGTGCGTGGGCTGGCCGAGCGTAACGTCACCGCCGACCTGGCGGTGTGGACGCTCAACTATTCGGAAGCGGGCACCGGCCTGGCGACGGTGCAGACCAAGATCGAGCGCGACACCGACACGATCCGCCGCTTCTTCACCGCGCTCGGCTTCCCGCCCGAGGCGCTGAGTCCGGCGGGGGCGGGGGTGTCGCAGAACTTCGTGAACGGTATCCAGACGGTGACGATCAACCAGCGGTTACAACTTCGCACCACCGACATCGCGCGCGCGCGCCGCGCCGTTGCCCGCCAGTTCGATCTCGTGCGCGAGGGGGTGGTGCTGCAAGAGGGGTCGGGGATCAGCTACAGCTTCACCCGGCTGAACGACATCAAGCCGCCGATGGTCGCGGCCGCTACCCGCGACGCCCGCGCCGCCGCCGAACAGTTCGCCAAGGACAGCGATACCGAGGTCGGCGGGATCAAGAGCGCGACGCAGGGGTATTTCTCGGTCGAGGCGCGCGACGGCGAACAGTCCGGCTACGGCGTGGCGGACACGCCGTTCAAGAAGGTGCGCGTGGTGACGACGATCGACTTCTATCTGCGATAAGCCTTCATCTCGGGGGTGTCAGGCCAACCCCGCCGCTGTCAGTGCCGCATCGGCCGCCGACCGCGCCGCCTCGTTCGCGGGCGTCATCGGCAGGCGCAGATGCGGCGGGAAGTCGGGGCGAACCCTGGTCATCGCGTACTTCACCGGCCCCGGCGAGGCATCGAGGAACATCGCCTCGTGCAGCGCATAGAGGCGATCGTGCAGCGCCAGTGCCGCGTCCCAGCGCGCCTGCGCACAGGCCGTCTGAAACTCTGCGCAAAGGCGCGGCGCGACATTGGCGGTGACCGAGATGCAGCCGACCCCGCCCAGTACGTTGAACGGCAGCGCCGTCTCGTCATTGCCCGAAAGCTGCACGAAGTCCGCGCCCAGTGCCAGCCGGTGCTGCGTGGCGCGGGTCAGTATGCCGCTGGCATCCTTGATCCCGACGAACAGTTGCGGAAAGGCGCGGACGATGCGGATCACCGTCGCCGGCTGGATATCGGTTACGGTACGGCCCGGCACGTTATAGAGGATGATCGGCAACGGCGAGTCCGCGGCCAACGCCTCGAAATGGCGGAAGATGCCCTCTTGCGAGGGGCGATTGTAATAGGGCGGCACCATCAGCGCCGCATCCGCCCCCGCATCCCTGGCGGCACGCAGATTGGCGGAGGCGACGCTGGTGTCATTCGATCCGGCGCCGGCGATCACCGGCACCCGGCCCCGCGCCTGATCGACGCAGACCCGCACCACCTCGAAATGCTCGCGCTTGTCCAGCGTCGCCGCCTCTCCGGTGGTGCCGCACGCAACCAGACCCGCCGATCCCTCGGCGATCTGCCACTCGACGAGGTCGCGAAAGGCCCGCTCATCGAACGCACCGGTCGCGTCGAACGGCGTCACCAGCGCAGGGATAGAACCGGAAAACATGAAGATAGGCATCCTTCTGGCGTCATGCGCCGCATTTCGTTCAGGACAGATACTGGTCCATGCCCTATTCTGTCCACATGATCGCACCGATGAAGTCCGGGGTGCTGCTGGCGATGCTGGTCGGCACCTCCGCCCTGCCCGATGCTGCAACCCCCGCCGGACAGGAGGCCGCGCCGCTCGACGGCTGGCTGACCCAGCTTGCCGGGCGGCCGCAGGCGCCCACCCCAGTTTCGCCCGTCGCCGTCCAGCAGGGCCGCCCGGCCAACCTCCTGCCCCCTGCCCCGGCGAACAGCGGCGCGATCGCCGCGGCCATCGCGCAGTGGCGCGCGCTGCAGCAGACGGACGCGCTGCCGTTCGACAGCTATGCCAATTTCATCGTCCAGCATCCCGGCTGGCCCGGTGAGGCGGCCAACCGCCGTGCGGCGGAGCGGCAGGCGGGGCTGGGCAGCGGATCGCCCGGCAACATCGCCGCCTTCTTCCGCCGCTATCCGCCTTCCACCGACGCCGGCCGCGTCGCGCAGGCGCGCGCGCTGCTCGCGACCGGCGACCTTGCCGGCGCCAATGCCGCCGCGCGTGCGGCCTGGCGCGGCGGCACGCTGGCGACTGCGGACGAGAGCGCGGTGCTGACCGGCTTTCCCGGCGCGTTGACCGCCGCCGATCATGATGCGCGGATGGACGCGCTGTTGTGGCAGGCCAATCTGGGCGGGGCGGCACGCCAGCTGGCGCTGGTCAGCCCGTCGCGACGCCCGGTGTTCGAGGCGCGTCTCGCCTTCCGGAGCAAGGCGGCGAACGCGGCCGAACTTTCTGCGGCGACGCAGGCGCTCTATGCGAACGATCCCGGCTATATCGCCGATCGCGCGACCTGGATGCGCAATTCGCTCGATCCGTCGGTGCGCAGCTATCTTGCCCAGCCGCGCAGGCTCGCCACCCTGCCCGGCAATGTCGAGAAGTGGTACGAGGTGCTCTTGGTCAACGCGCGCGGTGCCGCGGCGGACAATCAGTGGCAGCTGGCCTATGACATTGCCCGCCAGATTGACGACGCCTATCCAACAGGCACCGACATCTCCAAGAAACCCTATGGCGAGCGGGACGATTATACCTCGCTGGCATGGCTGGCGGGGCAGACTGCGCTCAAGCAGCTGAACCGACCAGCGGACGCGATGGTGATGTTCGATCGCTACGCCCGTGCGATCCAGTCGCCACAGACCCGCGCCAAGGGATATTACTGGGCGGGGCGCGCTGCCGAGGCGGCGGGCAAGCCGGCCGAGGCAGCGGACTATTTCGGGCAGGCCGCGGCCTATCGCGACAGCTATTACGGCCAGCTCGCTGCCGAGCGGACCGGGCGACCGCTGGTCGCGCCACCCGCCGTTCCGGCACTCGCCGTCACCCCGGCCGACCGTATGGCGTTTGCGGGGCGGGAGACGGTGCAGGCCGCGCGCTTCCTCGCCAATGTCGGCGACTGGCGTGACCAGACCGCCTTCGTCCGCCAGATCGCCGCCGACGCATCGACCGAGAGCGACCACCTGCTCGCCGCCGAGCTGTCACGTCAGATCGGTCGCCCCGACCTGGCCGTGATGGTCGGGCGCAGCGCGCTGGTGAACGGCCTATCGGATTATTCCGCGGCCGGCTTCCCGACCGTACCGGTGCCCGCCGGTTACGAGAGCAACTGGACGATCATCCACGCGATCGCGCGGCAGGAGAGCCAGTTCGATCGCGCGGCGGTGAGCAGCGCCGGCGCGCGCGGGCTGATGCAGTTGATGCCCGCCACTGCGCGCGAGCAGGGCGGCAAGATCGGACTGTCCTTCACTCCCGAGCAGCTGTCGAGCGACCCGTTCATCTCTATCCAACTCGGCTCCAGCTATTTCAGCCGCGTCTATGCCAACTATAACAGCTATCCGCTGACGATCGCCGCCTACAATGCCGGGGGTGGCAATGTGAACAAGTGGCTGCGCCAGTTCGGCGACCCGCGCACCGGGCAGATCGACATGGTCGACTGGGTCGAGGCGATCCCGTTCGGCGAGACTCGCAACTATGTTCAGCGGGTGCTGGAGAATGCCGTGGTCTACGACCTGATGAACCCGGGCCGCTCGCGCAGTCAGGGTCAGGCGCGGCTCAGCTGGTACCTGGGCAAGAACCGGCCGGGCTGATGACCGATCGTCCCAACTATATCACGCCCGCTGGCTACTCAGCGCTCCGCACCGAGTACGACAAGCTGTTCGTCACCGAACGCCCCGCCCTGGTCGAGACGATCGCCTGGGCGGCAGGCAATGGCGACCGGTCCGAGAATGGCGACTATATCTATGGTCGCAAGCGCCTGCGCGAGATCGACCGGCGGCTGGGCTGGCTGTCTAAACGGATGAAGGCGGCCAAGGTCGTCGATCCCGCCCGGCAGGAGGATCGCAGCCGCGCCTGGTTCGGCGCCAGCGTGACGATCGCCGACGAGGACGACAACCAGCGCACCCTGACTTTGGTCGGCGACGACGAGGCGGATGCCGGGGCGGGCCGGATCGGCTGGAATGCCCCGCTAGCCCGCGCGCTGCGTGGTGCCGTGGCGGGCGACCTGCGCCGCGTCATACTGCCTGCCGGCGAGCGCGAGTATGAGGTGCTGGGCATCGCCTATCCCGCCGGTTGAGGAACGGCGGTGGTCGCCCGTCGGTTGTACCGTACGAGGAGACTGACATGGCCGATCCGCACCCCAATGCCGACTGCGACACGATCCAACGGGCGGTGATCGAGAACATCAACGCCGACGCTGCCGCCGGGATCGCGCCCGGACTGATGACCGACGTCTATGTCGCGATCGACACACCCGACGAGGTCGATGACACCGAGGGCTGCTCCGACGAATAGCTGCAGCCCCATTGCCATCGCCGCGATGGGCTGCGCACAAGCGACGTGATGGATACCACCCCCACCCGCAACGTCGCGCTGCTGATCGACGCCGACAACGCCTCCGCCGCGACGCTGGACCCGGTGCTGACGGTGTTGGCCGAGCTTGGCACCGTCAACATCCGCCGCGTCTACGGCAACTGGACCAAGCCGGGGCTGAAGAGCTGGGGCGAGATGACGGTGCGCCACGGCATCGAGCCGCAGCAGCAGTTCGACCTGACCAAGGGCAAGAACGCCACCGACATGAAGATGACGATCGACGCGATGGACCTGCTGTTCCGTGGCAAGGTCGAGGCGTTCGGCATCATGTCGTCCGATTCGGATTTCATGCCGCTGGCAATGCGTATCCGGCAGGAAGGTATCCCCGTGTACGGCTTCGGCACCAGCCGCACGCCGGAGGGGTTCCGGCGCGCCTGCACCCGCTTCATCGACGTGGCCGCCATCTCCGCCGATGCTCCGCCCGCGGACAAGCCGACACCTGCCCGTGGCCGCAGCAGGACGACGGCGGCCAAGGTTGCGGACACGCCAGCCCCCGCCGCAGTAGCAACCGACGTACCAATCGCCGACTCGCTCCCCCCCTCGATCGCGGCGTCGCGCCCGGCCAAGCCCAAGGCACCGGTCGACAACGAGCTGCTTCAGTTGCTCATCGACGCCTATGACGCGTCGAAACGCGACGAGAAGGGGTTCGTCAGCCTGTCGGCGATGGGCCAGCTGGCGGCGAACCGGTCGAGCTTCGACGTCCGCAACTATGGCTACAAGCGCCTGTCCGACCTGATCGGCGCGGTCCCGAATTTCCAGACCGAGGTTCGCGAGGGCGGGCGCTCGTTCGTCAAGCGGGTGCGGTGATGTTGGCTGGGGTTGGGCGGCGTGGTATCACCTCGGCGTGACCGTTCAGCAACGCCTTATCCCCGGCAAATATCGTCTAACCGTCAAGGACTTCCTGCGGCTGGGCGATTCCGGTGTCTTCGGCACGGATCGTACCGAATTGCTGGACGGAGACATCATCGTCATGAACGCCGAGTATCGTCCCCATGCGTGGACAGTGGGCGAGCTTGGCTATCTCATCCGCCGTATGCTCGAGAAGATGGGCAGCGACCTCCACGTGATGTCCGCCAGCGTCGCGCTGTCGCACCACGATATGCCGCTGCCCGACATCGTCCTCACCGATGAACCCAAAGGGGCTGGCCCCATCCCGTCGACATCAGTTTCCCTAGTTGTCGAAGTCGCATCGTCCACACTTGACCGCGATTTGGGCAGTAAGCTGTCGAGCTATGCGCAGGCGGCCATCCCGGAATATTGGGTGGTGGACGTCGAAAGTCGTACAATCCACCAGTTCTGGTCGCCTGGCGAGGGTGTCTACCGCCAAACCAATTCGGTGGCCTTCGGTGCTGACATGGCAGCTGCCACCCTGCCCGGCTTGACCATCGAGACCGCCGCTCTCTAGGCGGCAGTCTCGCAGCATCTCACCGCGTCAGCTTCTTGTATGCCAGCCGCGTCGGGCGGTCGGCGGCATCGCCCATGCGGCGGCGCTTGTCTTCCTCGTAGCTCTCGTAATTGCCCTCGAACCACTCGACATGGCTGTCGCCCTCGAACGCCAGGATGTGGGTGCAGAGGCGATCGAGGAAGAAGCGGTCGTGGCTGATGACCACCGCGCAACCCGCGAACGTCTCCAGCGCCTCTTCCAGCGCGCGTAACGTTTCCACGTCGAGGTCGTTGGTCGGCTCGTCGAGCAGCAGGACGTTGCCGCCTTCCTTCAACATCTTGGCCATGTGGACGCGGTTGCGCTCGCCGCCCGACAGCTGACCGACCTTCTTCTGCTGGTCCGGCCCGCGGAAGTTGAACGCGCCGACATAGGCGCGCGTGCCCAGTTCCTGCTTGCCGAAGCGGAAGACCTCCAGCTCGTCGGAGATTTCCTGCCAGACGTTCTTGTCGGGATCGAGGTCATCGCGGCTCTGGTCGACATAACCGAGCTTCACGGTCGAGCCGACGTCGATCGTGCCGGCGTCCGGCTGTTCCTGGCCGGTGATTAGTTTGAACAGGGTTGACTTGCCCGCGCCGTTCGGCCCGATAACGCCGACGATGCCGCCCGGCGGCAGCATGAAGTCGAGGTTCTCGAACAGCAGCTTGTCGCCGTAGGACTTGGTCAGGCCCTTCGCCTCGATGACCTTCCCGCCCAGCCGCTCGGGCAGTTGGATCAGGATCTGCGCCTTGCCGGCGACGCGGCTCTCCTGCTTGGCCATCAGTTCGTCGAATGCGCGGATGCGGGCCTTCGACTTGGTCTGGCGCGCCTTGGGAGTCTGGCGCATCCACGCCAGCTCGTCGGCGATCGCGCGCTGCTTGCCGGCCTCCTCTCGCTCCTCCTGCTCCAGCCGCTTGGCCTTCTTCTCGAGGTAGCCGGAATAGTTAGACTCGTAGGTATAGTAGCGACCGCGATCGAGCTCGAGCACCCAGTTCACGACATTGTCGAGGAAGTAGCGATCGTGGGTGACGAGGATGACGTTACCCGCATATTCTTTCAGGTAATTCTCCAGCCATGACACGCTCTCCGCGTCGAGATGGTTGGTCGGCTCGTCGAGCAGCAGGATGTCGGGCTTTTCGAGCAGCAGCTTGCAGAGCGCCACGCGGCGCTTCTCGCCGCCCGACAGACGGGTCACGTCGGCATCGCCCGGCGGGCAGCGCAGCGCCTCCATCGCCTGTTCCAGCTGGCTGTCGAGCGACCAGCCGTCGACCGCGTCGATCTTGGCCTGAAGGTCGCCCATCTCCTCCATCAGCGCGTCGAAGTCGGTATCGTCCTTGGGATCGCCCATCTCGGCCGAGATCGCGTTGAACCGGTCGACCAGGTCCGCAACGGGGCGCACGCCGTCCTTGACGTTGCCCATCACGTCCTTGCTCTCGTCGAGCCGCGGCTCCTGCGCCAGATAGCCGACGCGCACGCCCTCTGCCGCCCACGCCTCGCCCTGAAAATCGGGATCGATGCCGGCCATGACCTTCATCAGGGTCGACTTGCCCGCGCCGTTGGGACCGATGATCGCGATCTTCGCGCCCGGAATGAACTGCAGGTGGATGTTGTTGAGGACGGGCTTGTTGGCGCCGGGAAAGGTCTTGGTCAGGCCCTTCATGACGTAGGTATACTGGACGGCCATCGCGGTGCCGGGCTCCATGGTTCGAATGACGGGAAATCGTTGTCCGCGAGATAGCGATGCGCGCCCGTATTGGCAACGCGGCCGCCCGCGATCGATTGCGATGCCGGGCGGGGCTTGTGCGCCGCCGCCCGAAGGTCCTACCCAGTCGTGCATCGTCCAAGGGGGAAGTCCATGTTCCGATCCGCGCTGCTGCTGCTCGCCGCGACCGCCGCTCCTGCCCTGGCCCAGGCGCCGACCGGTCCGACGACGCCGCCGATCACGCGGCCGCGCGCCACCCCACTCCCCGTCCAGGTCGATCCGAAGCTGGCCACGCTGCGCGACAAGGCGCTGGGCGACGACGTCGCCTGGACGATCACGCGCGACCTGACGACCGAGATCGGGCCGCGCATGACCGGCGGCTCGGCACGGCAGGCCGCGGCCCGTGACTGGGCCGTCACCCGGCTGAAGGCGCTCGGTTTCCGCAACGTCCGCATCGAACCCTATACCCTGCCGCAGGTGTGGGAGCGCGGGAGCGAGACGGCCGAGGTACTGGGCGAGCACGCACAGCCGCTCCGCCTCACCGCGCTCGGCAATTCGGGCGCGACCCCGACAGCCGGGCTGGTGGCACCCGTGGTCTGGTTCGCCAGCATGAACGACCTGCTGCTCGCGCCCGAGAGCAGCCTGCGCGGCAAGATCGCGTTCGTCTCCAATGCCATGGAGCCGACCCAGGACGGGTCGAGCTATGGCAGCTCCGGCGTGGCGCGCTTCACCGGGCCCAACGTGGCGGCCCGAAAGGGCGCCGCGGCAATCGTGATCCGCTCGATCGGCACCGATCATGGCCGCGGACCACATGCCGGCAACACCAATTTCGACGACGGCGTGACACCGATCCCTGCCGCCGCCCTGTCCGTCGCCGATGCCGAGAACCTGGAGCGGCTGATGCAGCTCGGCAAGCCGATCACGCTGAAGCTGATCGTGACGCCGCGCTTCACCGGTCCGCGTCAGTCGGGCAACGTGGTGGCGGAGGTCCCGGGCACCGACCGCGACGCGGGCATCGTCCTGATCGGCGGACATCTCGACAGCTGGGATCTCGGCACCGGTGCGATCGACGACGCGTCCGGCCTTGGCATCACCACTGCCGCGGCGAAACTGGTGATGGACGCCGGTCGCCCGCGCCGCACGATCCGGGTCGTCTGGTTCGGCGACGAGGAGATTGGCGGCTTTGGAGGCCGGGCCTATGCCGCCGCCCATGCCGGGGAGCGCCACGCGATCGCCACCGAGAGCGATTTCGGTGCGGATCGAATCTGGCGCTTCGAGACGAACTTCACCGGTGCCGCCACGGCGATCGGCGACCGGCTGGCTGTTGGCCTGGCGCCGCTGGGCATCGTCCGGGGGACCGCAACCGCGGGTGGCGGGACCGACGTGGAGCCGGTGCTCGCCACCGGTGTCGCGGGGCTGGAGCTGAACCAGTCGGGCCTGCGCTATTTCGACGTGCATCATACGCCGGAGGACACGCTGGACCGGATCGACCCGGTCCAGCTGCGCCAGAATGTCGCCGCCTGGACGACCATGCTCCACGTCGTCGCCAATGCGCCGGAAGAGATACCAGCCGTGGCGCCCCGCCCCTGATTTGCGACGAACGGTGGCGCCGCAATGGAACCTGCCACCTTTTCGCCTAAATTCCGGATTGACCCATTGGAACGGTAGAGTATGCACGCAGCCTCGCGTCGGCGCTCGGCCTCGCGAACGAATTGCTATGCTTGGGAGCATCAGATGAAGAAGATTCTGCTCGTTGCGGCCGCTGCCGGCCTGATGTCGGTTGCCGCCTGCTCGAAGTCGCCGGAAGCCGCCGCTGTCGAGAACAACGCCGACATGCTGGCCGACAACCTGGAGCTGCAGGCCGACAACCTCGAGGACCTGGCCGACAACACCGCCAACGCCTCGACCTCGGCCGCGCTCGAGAACGCCTCGGACAACCTCGAGGACGCCGCCTCGAACGTCCGCGACGCCGCCGACGAGAAGGTCGACAACATGAAGTAAGCCGATCGGGCTTCGGCCCGGTTGCGCTTCATGCGTGAAAGGGCGCTCCCGCCAGTCGGGAGCGCCCTTTTTCTTTGCTCGCCGCTGCGCTAGGCAGCGCCCGCGTGGGCCTGTAGCTCAATGGTTAGAGCTGGCCGCTCATAACGGCTAGGTTGCGGGTTCGAGTCCTGCCGGGCCCACCACGCTTTTGGCTAAGTGATTGTTATTAAACTGTTATTTTGCGAGAAATGGCTAACCTTGTTCGAAAGGTTAGCCAATTTGGCGGTTAGCTGTCCGAGAAGCGACCGATCGCCTGCCCCATTGCGACTGACGCGAGGCTCTCCTGCTCTGCCGCTGCGGTGTAGAGTGTGACTTCGCTGTCGCCCTTCCAACCGCCGACGGCCTTGATGCCCAGCTGCGTGACCTGGCTCTCCGCCATGCGTCGCGCGATCGCCTTGCGGAGGCCGTGGGCGGTGCACTGCGGCAGTCCCGCCTCGTTGCACCATTCTCGCACCTTGTTGCCAAAGCCATCCTTGGAAAACGGGACACCGGATTGTGTCACGAGGAAGCTCTTCAGGCCGATGTGCGGCATGGCGTCTATTGCACGGCGGAGGTCGGGCGCGATCGGGAGCCACAGGTCGGCGCCGTTCTTCGAAGCTCGGAAGTTGATCTTCCCACGGATGATGTGTGCCGGGCCGAATAGCCGGGTGTCACCGCGCCGTTGGCCAGTCCACAGCATGATCTCCAGCGCCAGCCGAGCGCGGGTGCCGAGCGGGTGTCGAGCCTTGTACTGCGCGATCTCTGCTTCCGTCCAAGGGTGGAAGCCGGTCAGACGTGCGCGACCGATGCGCTCAGCTTCCTCAACGGGGTTGGTGGCAATCCACTTCAACTTCCTCGCGTAGGCGAATAGGCGCAGCAGCTCCTTCCGGAGATTCCGCGCGGCAACCTCGCCGCCCACCGAGCGACCGCTGTCCAGCTTCCGCTTCTCGGTCCGGCCAATCAAGATCGCTTCGATGTGCTCGAACTGAAAATCGGCCACGAGCTGCGCACCGAACTCGGCACGGAATGCCTCGATCAGCCCGCGACGTCGCCCGCGCGTTTCGTCGTTACCGCGGCCGGCGAAGTCGCCCGAGAGATAGAAGCGCGCGCACAGGTCGGAGACGCTTCGTGGCACGGCCGGCAGCACAGCGACTCGCGGCTGCGCGTTCATGAGGGCCTTGTACTCGGCTTCGAAACCAGGCTGGTCCGGCAGCGCCTTCATGTAGACCTTGCGGCCATTCTTTCGAAACCGCGCGCGAACCTTTCCATGCCGATCGGGATCGAGCGTGACGTGGGGGTAGCGCGTCTTCATCGGTTCAGCAGCAGCCTATCGAGCGGGTTCTCTCGCGCTTTCATCATCGGCGCATTGCTTGCATCCACGACGATGTTGCCTTGCACGTCAATACCCACCCGGACATGATCGTAGCCGGCCTCCCTGGCCGCCTTCATCGCCCGGCTAACATCGGACTGGGTAAAGCGGGCGCGAGCAGTCATGCGGCTTTCCTGTCGCGCTCGCTGGCCGTGGCCGCTGCGGCACACCGCCGCGCCGCTACTGTTTCCCGGACGATCCGGCAGCTGTACGTGCCGGGGTCGCGGCTCTGCCACCAGGCGAGCGCGTCACACAGGTCGGCGATTTCGCGTTTGGCCCAGCTGGTCGGGTCGCGATCGGCGATGGCCCGGCCCCGCGCGGCGGCAGCGGTCATCTCCTCGGCCAGCTCGAACTCGTAGGCGCCGAAGCCATGCACGCCCCTACCCTCGTCCCACGGCGGATAGATCGGTCCGTGTAGGTCCATCGCCCAGCACCACTGGGCGACCAAGGCACGGGCGCGGTCCTGGCCGAGCGCGCCAGTCTCGGCCGGCAGCTTGCCGGCGGCGATCAGCGCGGGGTACTTCGCCTCGCGCTCGCGCAGCAGGTGCACGGCGCCCGCGGCGCAGTAATCGCGGTCGTAATAGGTGGCGAGGCGCGGGATCATGCCGAACGCTGACGCTCTGCGGTGCGATGCTTGAGCTTGGCGACCGCCATGACTGTCGGCTTCACCTCAGGCGACGCTTCGTCATACGGCAGCGTCCGTCGGAAGCGCCCGCCGTTCAGCCGTGCCAGCACACCGCGAGGCAGCGCCTCCCAGTTGCCAGGGTTCGTATTCAGACGATCGCCGTCGAGGCACTTCAATGCGTAGCCTGCGGGCACCGGACCGTTGACAGCCTCCCATTCCAGCCGCTGCACCAGCTGCCACCGGGAGCGCATCGGTAGTCCGTCATGTACCTTCCGCTCGCGATACCCATCCTTGCTGACGCGCTCGGTGCCGATGGGCTTGTAGTTGAGCGCAGCTTTGCCGGTCCGACCGCCCTTCCGGAATTGCGTGCGCTGGGCATTTGGGTGCAGGCCGCCCTTGCCGGGCTTGCACCGTGTTCCCTTGTTGGCAGGCACCTGGCCCTTCTCGAATCGGCCGGTGCGGCCAGTAAGCCACCCCCGCCGGTTGCGCAGGCTGTGGAGGTGCTTGGCGGCAATATCGGTACGATGAAAGGCTGTCACGAAGGCCCGGTGGTAGTCGCCGATCACCATGTCGCGGTGTGCCTCCAGCCACGCCATCTCGGCAGCGGAGTAAGGGATGGGACGCCCCTTCACTGACCGCCCCCATGCGTAATCGTCTTGCGCTCAGCCTCGGGAGCGATTGACGCCAGATGAGGCGCGAAGTGATAGCCATGCTGGGCGAGCAACGAGGCTGCCTTCAGCTGGAGATCAGCGTTTCGCACGATCTGATCGGCGACCGACACGATCGCCTCGGCGCGCTTCGCTTCCTTCTCGATCTGCTCGTCGGTCAGATCCTCCTCGCCGAGCCGCTCCAGCTGCGCGAAGAGATGGTTGTTCAGGTCGGCCAGCTTGTTCTTCATGGCTGATGCTCCACGCGCGGCGCGTGGCCGCCACAGGTGTTGATGGCGAGCGCGACGACGGCGGCGATGATCGCGACCTTGTCGTCCCGGCGCTCGCGGTTCGGATCGATCTGGATCACCGGCTCGCCGGCCGCGTCCTCGATGTCGCCGTCGCCGGCGACCGCCAGCGGCAGGCGCACGCCCGCGGCGAGCAGGGTGTTGCGGACCCAGCCGGGGCCGGGCTGGTCGCCCTCCCCGATCACCGCGCGCTCGGCGAGCGCCACCACCGTCTGCCAGTCGTGGAGATCGCCGGCCTCGAAGGCGGCGCGTAAGACGTTGGCGTGGACGCGGGCGAACAGCGCCTGATAGTCGGCGGGGGTCATGCCCCCTTCTCCCGATCAAGAGCGGTTGCGGTGGAGGGAGGCGCGATACCGGGCCGCATTGACGTATCCGCGCCGGTCAGCGCTGCATGCCAGTTGGCGAGCGCCGCAGCTGTGCTGATCGTGTGATGCTGAGCCTTCGTCAGGTCGCCTCGCGTAGCCGCATCAGCCGCCTTCTGCGCCAGATAGCCGATCAGCCAGAACCAATCGAACGGCGTCTTGCCGGCATCATGGTTGCTGCCCCAGCGTTCGCGCTGGTGAGCGGCTTCCAGCGGAACTCCGGCCATGAAGTCCGCCGTTTCGGGTGCGTTGATGATTTCGCGCCGAACAATATCGAACTCCCACCGATCGAGTTGGAGCGGTCGCCCGGTTCGCGGGTTGAGGGGGAACGGAGCATCGTTGTCCGGCGCCCTACCACCGGTGATGATGCGGCGCGGCTCATCAGGCGTGAAGATCATCGCCCACCCTCCGCAATCCCGCCCGCCGGTGCCGGGATTGCCGGTAATGTGGGACTGGTGGCGGTGCATGGATCGCCGTCGCAAGTGATGTCGTCGCAAACGATCCGCTCGGTAGCACCTACGCGCGGCGCGCGGGGCGTGTCGGCGGGGCATGCGCGGTGCCGGTAGCAACCGCCGCCCTCGTCGACGAAGAAGTCGGCGAGCATTTTGGTCGCGAAGCTGGCAACGAAGGCGCCGTCGCTGTTCTCGACGACATGGATGCCGAACAGCATAGATGCAGGCGGCGGCAGGACGGCAAGCGCGCCGTCGTATGCAGTTTGCCAGCAGCGCGCGACCTGCCCTGTGCAGGAGTAGCGGGCGCCCTTCGCCCGATAGGCAGGCACCACCTTGTCGGCAATCTCGACCGCGCGGCGCTCGGCGTACGCGTTCGTGCTTTCGCGGATTATGGCCGGCGCGTCACCGTCAGGATCAGCGCGCACGTAGCGAACCGCTCCGTGATCTTGCCCCGTGTCAGCCGTCGGCGAGGCATGGAAGATCGGCGCGCCGAACTCGTCGGTACCGATCAGCCAGTATGTCGGTAGCGCAGGAGCGTGCTTCATATCCGCCCCATCATCCAAGCGATCAGCAGGCCGGCCGTCATGTAGAAGAGCAGGCCTCCACCCGCGGCGACGCAGGCCCAGCCGATTGCGTCGTCACGAGCGCGCATGCGGTCGCAGAACGCGATCCAGAAGGCGCTCTGCTCGGGCGCCATCATCTGTGAGGGTGGTGGGGTGTCCTGCGCCGCTACGGGCAGGTCGGGCTTCCAGTGCTGCACAGCGGCCTCCATCGCCGCGGGGTGCGGCAGGAGGATAAACTACGCTTATCGTAGCTTCTTAGTCAATACGCTTTTCGTAGCTTTGCTCGTTAGCGCGATCGGGATTGCGCCTCTGTTCTATTTCTGTTCTCATAAAGAGCAATTTGGATTCGGAGTGTCGAATGCGTCGCGGATGCCAGCTACAGTTCTTCGGAGAGCCGCGAGGGCCGATCCGCGATAACCTGGATGAAGCACAAAGCGACGCACTGCGCCTCAAGCTGGGGCGGTTCGATGGTGACGGCCGTTTCTATCTCGATGCTGGCGCCACCTTCGTATGGCTTCCTATCGTGACGGTCGTTGCCGCTTAGCGCTCGGTAATCTGTCGACCCAAGCGGCGCAGCGTGCCCGCGCCGAGTTGGACGGATACCACCCTGCCAACGATATCGATCGGCTCTGCGCCGAGAGTGATCACCGCATGTGCTGGATCGTCCGAAAGTGGCACAAGGCGAGCAGGATCTTGAGCGAACAGCTTGAATGTAAATGCACCTTGCCGATCAGACAGCACGTAAAAATCGCCGGCGAACAGATGCTTATCATTCGGATCGACGATTACGTCTGCGCCAAACGGCGCAACGAGGTTCATGCTTTCCCCGTCGACCTCCAGCGCGAATACGCCGCTTGGAAGCTCAGAGCTAACCTCAACTGAATCAGTCGTCTCGGCTAGTGCCTGCCGAAGTTCGCCAGCCGGCACCTGGCCGATGCGCTTAATCTTGCGCACGTTGGACGTTGGGCTGGCATCCAACCCCAGCATCCTGGCCAAGATCGGCATTTCTCGTTGCTGAATCTTTCGACGCCCATTGAGCATCTCGCTCACGCGGGATGAAGGGAGACCTAGCTCGCGAGCGATGTCGACGGGCCGCCCCCGACCTTCAGCGATCCAAGCTCGCAACGCCTGCAAAAGTTCGTCATGGGTTACCATGCGATGACATGACGCCTTTCGCAGCGCCGTGTCGTCTACGGACATCGTATTTGCGCTTGCAAGCAAGCTACGATTTGCGTAGCACAATCCCATGCGAACGGTCTCCGACATCATGGATGCTCTCGGCGGGGTCACTGCCGTAGCGAACGAATGCGGCTTGCCGCTCACAACCGTGCATAGCTGGAAGCGAGCCGGGTATGTCCCTGCTTGGCGTGTCCCCGAGCTCGTTCGAGTTGCCGAAAGGTTGGGGTCTGCCCTTGATCCGTCTGCCGTACCCACCCGCAATGCGCGACCGATTACCACGAGGGCGACAGCATGAGGCAGATCATGAGCTCAGGTTGGCCGCAGCCTTTGCTCCATCTCATCCGCCAAGTCTCGCAGCCTCGCCGCAGCTCGTTGATGCAGCTCGCTGGTCGGTTCTGCGCGACTGAAATCGCGAGCCCCATCGCGAAGCCCTTTGAGCAGCGGCACGCGAATGCCGCCCTTGTCTGCGACGTGAGCGGCAATCGCTTTGAGCAACAGTTCATCTGCAAACTGACGTGCCAAAAGTATCTCCATTTTGCCCCGCAGCGCTTTAATCTCCGCTCGCATTTTCGTGATTTCAGTCGCCGTCTGCGCGTCCATAGATCCCGCTTTTCGTCGATGTTTGCAGACACGACGATGGCGGCGGGTTCGGCGCTGTCAAGGCGCTGCCTCCGCAGCTGGAGTTGCGTGGCATGATCAGGCTCCATCATGGCAGTGAAGCTACGGCATCTCATCGCTCATCGTCACCGGGAGCTTCGCGCAACATTTCCCACCGGAAGGGCGGCGCATGTCTGTGATTGCACCCGACGCGGTCAAAGGCCGCATGCTCAAGATCAAATTCGGCGAGCTGCTAGCGCTCGCGGGCGGCGTCGAGGCGGCGGCTGGGTTCTGCCGCGTCGGCAAGTCGGCGCTGGCCCGCTACGCCTCGCTGACCGCAGCAGACGTCGACTTCTTCGCGCCGATCGATGTCGTCCACGATCTGGAACGCCTGACCGGCAGGCCGCTGGTCACCTGCCAGCTGGCCACCCTGGCGGACGGTGCCTTCGTCGCGCTGCCCACAGTGCCGGCGGGCGCAGGCGATCTGCTGGGGGCGGTCGGGCAACTGTCGGTCGAGTTCAGCGACGCCACCAACGCGGTCTGCGAGGGCCTGAAGGACGGCAAGTTCTGCACGGTGGATGCCGCGCGGCTGGAGAAGGAGGCCGACGACGTGATCCGCGTCGCGGTTGGACTGCGCGCATTGGCGCGCGCGATCAAGGGAGAGGGACGATGAAGCTGCACCTGCGGGCGAAAGCCCCGTCTGAGGGCGCGCGCCTGCTCGTTCGCTGGATCATGGGCCGCCATGGCGGCGACGTCGCCCGCGCGGCGGAGAGGCTGATGGTGAGCGACGTGATTCTCTGCCGCATCGTCGAGGGCGACGTGGTGCCGGGGATCATCGTCGGCACCAGCCTGCAGCGGCACTGCGACATTCGCGCGCGGCATTTCAGCCAGCCTCCGGTGCGCGGCTGGTTCGACGAAGCCGACGCCGCGCCGCTGGCGGAGGCGGCATGACGACATTCGAGATCACGCGCGGGGTTTCCTCCCTGTTACCCACGCGTGCCGGCGAGGCGGGGCGTTCTCAGCCCCCCGCGAACCCCGCCTCGCCGGGTGACCTAGGAGGGGCGGCATGATGGCCACCCTCCCCGCCGTCCATGCGATGGACGAAGCGCCGGGCGTGGTCGCGTCGGCGGAGCGGGTCGACGCCTGGCTGGCGACGGCCAAGCCCGGCGACCGCTTCGTCTACGCCTCACGCTGTTCGCTGCCGGTCGCGTCGAAGGGCGCGGCGCGGATGCGCGCGCTTCAGGATAGCGGGCTGGTGTTCCTGCACTGCCCGCGCGACCGCGAGAACCCGACGATCTTCAACTATCTGGCGATCCGGACTGCCCGGCCCCGGCCCGCACCCCAGCCGGAGCGGGCGACGCTGACCGCGCGGCTGGTCGAGGCCGACACGGCACTGACCGATGCGCTGCTGCCGGTGTTGCAGCGGGCGGCGCACTATGGCCGCCCCTGCCCGACCGACAGGGTGCTGGCGCAGCGCGCGGCCATGACGATCGATCAGGTCGGCGAAGGGCTGGCGGCGTTGCGGCAGGCCGGGCTGATCCAGATCACAGCGCCGGGGTCGCAGTCCAAGCGGCGAGTGACGATCGTCGCCACGGGACAGCGCACGGGAGCCATGGCATGACGGTCGAGGTCGACCGCGACGCGCTGGTCGCTGGGGTTCGGTCGGTGATCGACGTGGTCGCCGGTCGCTGCACCATACCGATCCTCGCGAACCTGCTGCTGGACGTGAGCGGGGGGCAGTTCACCATCACGGGCGCCGATCTCGACATGCAGGCGGCTTCGACGATCGAGGCGAGCGGCGAGCTGAGCACGACCGTGGATGCGCAGAAGCTGCTGGCGGCGGCATCGTCGTTCAAGCCCGGCAAGCTGACGCTCACGCCCAACACCGGGAAGAGCGGGCTCGTCTTGCGCCAGGGCCGCGGGCAGCGCACGCTTCAGACTCTGCCGGCAGCAGATTTTCCGAAGCGCGAGCCGCTGACGAACGCGAAGGCATTCAGCATCCCGGCTGCGTCGCTGTCACGCATTCTGGATACGACCCACTTCGCCCAGTCGCGCGATGAAACACGCTACTATCTCATCGGCAGCTTCCTGCATGTCGCAGCAGACAAGCTGAAGGCGGCGGCGACGGATGGGCACCGGCTGATCAGTGTCGAGGTGCCGCTGCCCGAAGGCGCTGCGGGCATGCCGGACACGATCGTTCCAGCATCGGCGACCAGTCATTTGCGCAAGCTGCTGGCCAAGTTCGAGGGCAGCGTAGCCGTGGAGGTCACGGCCAAGGCGATGACGTTCACCGTCGGAGCGACGCGCATCATCACCAACGTCGTCGATGGCACCTTCCCGGACTATTCGCGGGTTATCCCGCCGCAGGGCGCGCATAGCCTCACGACCGTGCGCGACGCACTGGTTGAGCCGGTTGCCGCTGTAACCGCAGTGATCAACGCAGAGGGCGACAAGTTCAAGGTTCGCAGCGTCGCGTTCGACCTGGGCGGCGCAGACGGCCACCTCGTTCGCTCACGCGATCAGATGGGCACGACGGCGAGCGAACCGCTGGACGGCGATCTTGACGGCGCTCCGATCGAGTTCGGTGTGAACGCGGCCTATTTCCGGTCGGTGGTCGGGGCGTTTGCGGAGAAGGCCCGCGTGACGATCAACACCAGCGGCCCAGCGTCGCCGCTGCGCTTCACCAGCGACAAAGATCCGGACTTGATCGGCGTCGTTATGCCGATGCGGATCTGAGGGAGAGAGCTATGCCGTACAGCAAGGATGTCGACGGAAAGGTCTGGGCGCACGATCTCGTCAGCCAGCTCGTGGATGCCAGCGTCATCACAGGCACGCAAGCTGCCGATATCGTCGCGACGTCGCGCAACGTCGAGATGACGGTGCCGGTTCAATTCCTGTCTGATGAGTTGGTAGAGCATGCAGCGACCCGCGCTTTGCGCGAGGAGCTGGAGGAGCGCACCGACTACACTGCACCGACTGCCGTCGACGTCCATCTCCTCGCCGATGCGCTGCGCCACGTAAAGGCCGGCGAGGCCTTCGTAGCTGAGGCGTTGATCGCGCGGGCATTCGATGGCGTGGATATCGAACCGATCATGCGGGCGCTGCGCAGCTGATGGCAGAGCGCACCCTCTCGGCCGGCGTTGCGCATGCGGTGGCAGAGATCCTGTCCGACCGGACCGAGATCACCGTCGACGACGCGATCGCGGCGCTGCCGGCTCATCTGACCGCGGCCAAGCCATCGAAGAAGTCGGTGGTGGCCGCGATCGTCGGCACCGGCTGGCGCGGCGTGAAGGTCGACGGGGTGCTGATCTACCGGGCGCCGCAGCTGCTGTCCGATCCGCTGCGCCGGCACGGTGAAGAGGGCCACAACGTCGCAGCTGAAGAACTACGGCTGCTGATCGAGCGCGTGGAGCGGCTGGCCGAAGAGAAGAAGGGCATCGCCGACGATATCAAGGATGTCTTCGCCGAGGCCAAAGGCCGCGGATATGATCCGAAAGCCATCAAGGCGATCATCAGCATCCGCGCAAAGAAAAGGGAGGAGTGGCAGTCCGATCAGGCCATCCTCGAAACGTACATGATCGCATTGGGGATGATGTAATGAGCAGCGTCAACAAAGTCATTCTGATCGGCAACCTTGGCCGGGACCCGGAAGCGCGCAGCTTCCAGAATGGCGGCGAGGTCGTCAACTTCAGGATCGCGACCGGCGAGAGCTGGAAAGACCGTACGACCGGCGAGCGCAAGGAGCGCACCGAGTGGCACTCGATCGCGGTCATGAACGAGGGCCTGTGCAAGGTCGCCAAGCAGTACCTACGCAAGGGCTCCAAGGTCTATGTCGAGGGCCAGCTGCGCACGCGCAAATGGCAGGATCAGGCCGGCACCGACCGTTATTCGACCGAAGTCGTGCTGGGGCCGTTCAACAGCGTGCTGGTGCTGCTCGACAAGCGCGAGAGCGATCCGGGGCGTCACGACTATACGGGATACCAGGATCAGCCCGGATCGGGCGGCAGCTCCGGGACGCAGGGCGGCGGCTTTGCGGATGATCTGGACGACGACGTGCCGTTCTGACCCCGTACCCCGTCGCGGCGCTGCCGCGGCATCCCGCACGCGCTGGCAGGCCGCCTGATCGATGCCTGCCCTGATCTGATCGGGGGCTTTCGTGACCGTCACCACCACATCGTCGTCTCTGCTGGAGGCGGCGCTCGATTACGCGCGCCGCGGCTGGCCGGTCTTCCCGTGCAGTCCGCGGAACAAGCGTCCGCTGCTCGCCTGCGACAAGGACGATCAGGGCAAGGACATCAAGGGCACTGGCGGCGTCACCAAGGCGACGACCGACGAAGATCAGATCCGGGCTTGGTGGCGCAAATGGCCGCGCGCGATGATTGGCGTGTCGGTCGGCCGGGCCGACATGCTCGTCGTCGACTTCGATCCGCGGCGCGAGGAGCAGGTCGACGAGACCACCGGCGAGGTGACGGTCGTCGAATGGACGCTGGATCAGCTGAAGGCGGATACCGAGGCGCAGATCGGCTGCACGCTCGCGACGTCGCTGGCAGTGCGCACGCCCTCTGGCGGCGTCCATATCTATTACCGGATGCCCGATGGCGAGCCAATCGGGAACAAGGGCAGCCTGCCCCGCCACGTCGATGTGCGCGGCCTGGGCGGCTACACGATCCTGCCGCCCAGCGTCTGCGAGGGCGACGGCAAGAACGCGGCGGGCTCATACCGTTGGCTGCGCGGCGACAGCGAGGCGGCGGTCGCGGAGATGCCGGCCGCGCTGGTCGAGGCGCTGCGCACCCGCACCCGGCCCACGGCGTCGCCTCCGCCGGCCGCTTCGCCCGGCATGGACCGGCAGGCGTTTCCCGTCGACCTGGACGACGCGCATCGGCGCTACGCCCTGCGCGCCCTGGACGAGGAGCTGCGCGACCTGGAGGCGACGCCGATCGGCGGTGGCCGCTATGGCGGGCGCAATGCGGGCATCTACCACGCCGCGATGAAGCTGGGCGGCTTCGTCCTCGCCGGCGCGCTGCACGAGGGGGTCGTGCGGGCCAGCCTGGAGGCCGTGGTGCGGGCGATGCCGCAGAATGACGATCTGCCCGGCGCGTTGAAGGCGATCCACAACGGCTTCGCCAACGCCAAGCCCCGCGACCTCAGCGCCGTAGGCGCGCGCACGGCGCGCGGGCGCGATAGCGGCCGCTCCGCATCCTCCTTCGACGACGCCCCGCCGATGCCTCCGCCGGACGCCTATGCCGACGAGCGGAACGACGGCTACCCCGCACCCCATGATGATGATGGCGAGCAAACGTCCTTCCATTCGGAAGCATCGTCGCCCGTGGCATCTGCTGAGGGGTCTGGGGACCGCATCGCACCGCCAAGGAACGATGCCCTCGATCGCAAGTGCGCGGTCTGCCGCACGACGGACCTCGGCAACGGCGAGCGCTTCCGGATACGGCATGCCTGGCGCTTCCGCTTCTGCAACGAACTCGGCTGGTTCGTCTGGGACGGCCGGCGCTGGGAACTGCTGTCTGAGGAAAAGGACAAGATCCCCGGCAAGGTCAGCCTCGCCGTGTTCGATACGGTCCGCGCGATCGGCAATGAGGCGGACCTCGTCGAGGCGAGTGGCCGGCGCGAGGATCTGGCCGACGATGCCACCGATGACGAACGGGCCAGCACGCTGGACTTCATCGTGCGCTGGAAGGGGTCGGGCGATAACAAGGTCGCGGTCTATTACAGCGACACGTTGCGCGACCATGCGAAGTCCAGCGAGGGCGCCCAGCGACTCAGCTGCATCGCCGGCATCGTCAAATCGTTCGATGATGTCGCGATCCGCGCCGACGCGATGGACGCCGACCGGATGGCGATCAACGTCCTCAACGGCACGCTGCGCCTCACGCAAAAGGGCAAGCGCTGGACGATGGTCGAGGGCGTGCTGAAGGAGATCAGCATGGGCGACCGTTGGGGCCTGCGTCTCGATCCGCATCGGCCATCCGACCTCATCAGCAAGGTCGCGGGTGTCGTGTTCGATCCCAAGGCGAACAGCGCCGTCTACGACGCGTTCCTCGCCGTCGTGCAGCCTGACGACAAGATGCGCCGGTTCCTGCACCAGTGGGGCGGCCTGAGCCTGACCGGCGACATCAGCGAGCAGAAGCTGGCGTTCTTTCACGGCAAGGGCCGCAACGGCAAGTCGACGCTGGTCGACGCGTGGAGCCATGTCGCAGGCGATTATGGCGGCTCGGTCGCAATCGAGACGTTCCTCGACCAGGGGCGCGGGCGCAAGGGTGGCGAGGCCACTCCGGACCTCGCCCGCCTGCCCGGCATCCGGTTCCTGCGCACCTCCGAGCCGGAGAAGGGCGCGAAGCTCGCAGAGGCGCTGATCAAGCTGATCACGGGCGGCGAGCTGATCGACGCGCGGTTCCTGAACAAGGGCTTCTTCTCGTTCCTACCCTCATTCAAGGTCACGATCTCGGGCAACCACAAGCCGAAGATCACCGGCCATGACGACGGTATCTGGCGCCGCGTCATGCTGGTGCCCTGGGATGTCCAGATCGCACGAGAGGACGTCGACAAGAGCCTGCCCGACAAGCTGAAGACGGAGGCTTCGGGCATCCTGAACCGGCTGATCGAGGGTCTGCTCGACTGGCGCGAGAACGGGCTGACCGAGCCGGAGAGCGTGATCGCCGCGACGGCGAAGTACCGCGAGCAGTCGGATCAGCTCGGGCGCTTTCTCGACGAATGTACGCGGCCTGTCGCCGGTGCGCGGTCGAAGTCGTCGGTGCTGTTCGCGCTGTTCACCGCATGGTCGAAGGCGACAGGCTCGGCCGAGTGGCAGACGCAGGGCTTCTCCAAGGCGATGGAAGACCGCGGGTTCGAGAAGAAGACGTCGAACGGCATCCACTGGCTCGACATCGAGATGACCAAGACGGTCGAGGATTACGCGGACAGCGGCACGGCCGGCGAAGCGTATCAGGATGGCGATCCGGGGCCGTCATGGGGCGACGACGATCCGATCTAACGCGTTTTGGAAGGACATCGGCTTCCGGGTGGAAAGACGATTGGAAGGACGGAAATGGCTGATTTCTGCGGGCTTGGAAGGGGTGGAATGAATTTGTGACCTCCCGCCGTGATGTGCGCATGTGCGCGCATGCGCGCACACGAAAACACCCTGAATTATCCTTCCAATCCTTCCATTCCTCTCTCTGACCAACACCGACAATCAAAAAAGGCGGCAACGACAATGGCTTATGAAAATGGCGGGCGCGGCGATGTGGAAGGAGCGGCGATGGTGACGGCCTCTCCGTTGGAAGGAGGCGTCCTTCCGCCGGGTTTCCTGACCTTCGACATGGTGCAGGAGCGGCTCGTTGAGGCGATGATCACCTGCTGGCGCCATCCCGACCGGGAGCGCGGGTGGCAGCGCATCCGCTCGGCCTGGCCCGAGATCCTGCGCGAGAAGGATAAGGGCGACTATGACGCGCGCGGCGGTGATGGCACCAGCTCCGACGTCGCGCTGCGTCCGGCATCGCAGACGCGGGCCGAGATCGCCGACATGGAGGAGGCGTTCGGCTGGGCGTCGGCCTTGTCATGCGAGGATCGTCGTCTCGTCGGGTTGGTGATCACCACGCTGGCGCGCGGGCGCCGCGAGGTGTCGTGGCGTCAGCTGCTCCGGCCGATGGGCCGCACGCGTGGTGCGGACGGTCTGCGCATGCAGTACGGACGCGCCATTCACGCCATCTGCGCGGCAGAAAACAGCGGATGCCGCATTCGTCAAACTATCTAGTTGCGTCTCGCGAAATAATGGGTGTTCGCCTGCGCCCATTTTCGGGGTTATTCACGGTCACACTGGGATGGGCCTACGGGCATCCGCCTCTCTGCTGTCGAAGAGGTCGCCATGTAACCGGATCAGTATCCTCCCTGTCCTCAACGAAGGGTGCCGCGGCTTCGGTCACGGTGCCCTTCGTTGTTTTGGGCGTGGGTCATGGGTCCTTTCCGGGGGCGCCGGCCTCGGGCGGTGTGTCGCAGCGCTACGGCGCGCCGTTCACGCCCGTCGCGCCATTATGAAGTTTATGAACATGGGGCTGCTCGCATGGGTCGACTGACCAGCCTGCCGTCTCGGCTCGGGTCGCTGCGGCCTCGCCTCGCATCGTTGCCTGTCGGTGATCGGCAGGCGTATGACCGCAACCGCGATCAGCAGGCTTGGCGGCGATGGTACAAGACATCGCGCTGGCAAAAGCTGCGTTGGTCGATCCTCGTCCGCGACCTGTTCACCTGCGGTATGTGCGGCAAGCTGGAGCCGGACACGTCGCAGTTGGTCGCGGACCACCGCCGCCCCCACCGTGGTGACGAACGCCTGTTCTGGGACGAGCGCAACCTGTGGTGCCTGTGCAAGCCCTGCCATGACAGCACGAAGCAGCGGCAGGAGGCACGCGGCCACCCCTGACCCATACGGGGTGGGGGGGTCGAAAGTCCGAGGGGGTGCCGGCGCCTAGACCGCATCCGATCTCATCTGGAGGTTTTTTTTGAGCGACGCGGATTTTCCGGAGGTCGACCTGTTCGGCGACGCCGTAATTCCGCGCAAGGAAGGGCGTGGGCGACCTGAACACGCCTGGACACTTGCGAACTCGAACAAGGTGCTTTTGGCGTTTGCCCGTGGAATGACGGTCAAGCAGGCGGCAACCGGCATCGGGGTATCCGTCCCCACGCTTCGCAAGCATTATTCTTCCGAGGTCGCGCAACGGGAGGCCGCGGCGATCCGCTTCGAAATGGTGCAGCTCAGCCGCCTCAACGAGGGCGCCAAGGCGGGGAGCGTCTCGGCTGAGAAGGAGTTGGGGCGTCGCCTGGAGAAGGCTCGGCTCGCGGAGCTGTCCGATCAGGTGTCACAGCACGCTCGGCCACCCCGCCCGGCGCCGCTCGGCAAAAAGGCGATGGCTCAACAGGATGCGGAGGAAGTCCGCGGCCGGTTCGAGCCCCCGCCCCCTCCGCCCAGTCTGCTGAACTGAGGCTATGGACGCGCCGATCTGGACGACCGCCTGCCCCGACTGGGAGCGGCGGATCATCGCGCGAGAATCACTCGTGCCGTTCGCGCCCCTGTTTCCGGCCGAAGCCACAGCGGCGCTCGACGTGTTCAAGTCGCTCCGGATGGTCGACGTGGCAGGGCAACCGACGTTCGGTGAGGCCTGCGAGCCGTTCGTGTTCGACCTGGTCGGCGCGATTTTCGGCGCATACGACGCCAATGCCGGGCAAAGGCTGATCGAGGAGTTCCTGCTCCTGATCTCGAAGAAGAACGGCAAGTCGACCATCGCGGCGGGCATCATGCTCACCGCTCTGATCCGCAACTGGCGGCATGACGCGGCGCTGAGCATCCTAGCGCCGACACAGAAAGTCGCGGGCAACAGCTTTGGGCCGGCCGCTGCCATGGTGCGCGCAGACCCGATGCTGAAGCGGGTGCTGCACGTCGTCGACAACCAGCGGCTGATCAAGCACCGGGTCACGGGTGCCGAGCTGCGCGTCATCGCGGCGGACACCGGGACGGTAGGCGGCAGCAAGGCCGGCTTCGTGCTGGTGGACGAACTCTGGATCTTCGGGAAGCAGGCGAAGGCCGAGTCGATGCTGGAGGAGGGCACCGGCGGGCTGGCGTCGCGGCCGGAGGGTTTCGTCATCTACCTGACGACCCACAGCGACGAGCGCCCCCGCGGCGTGTTCAAGGACAAGCTCGATTATTTCCGCGGCGTTCGCGACGGCACGATCGACGATCCGCGCAGCTTCGGCATGCTCTACGAGTGGCCCGAAGCGATGCGCGACGACGAAGCGTACCTCGAACCCGACAACTTCTACGTCACCAACCCTAATCTCGGCCGATCGCAGACGGTAAACTTCATCAAGCGCAAGATCCAGCAGGTGAAGGAAGGCCGCGGCGAGGACGGCGACACGTCGCTGCAGATCGTGCTGGCAAAATACCTGAACGTCGAGATCGGTCAGCGGCTTTCGCGCGACCGGTGGCAGGGCGCGGAGTTCTGGCCTCGCTGCGCGATCCCGGCGCTGTCCCTCGACGATCTGATCGCTCGCAGCGAGGTCATCGTTGCCGGCGTCGACGGGGGCGGTCTGGACGATCTTCTCGGCCTGTGCCTGATCGGCCGCGAGAAGGGTAGCAAGCGCTGGCTCATCTGGTGCCACGCCTGGGCTTGGTCGATCGTCTGGAAGCGCCGGCCGGACATCGTGACCATCCTTGAAGAGCTGATCGCAGAGGGCACCCTCACCCGGTGCGAGATGCCCGACGAGGCCGATCTCGGCACGATCGGCGAAGGTGATGACGAGGTCGAGGAAGAAGATCTGAGCGCCGACGTGCAGGGTGTTGTCGACATCCTCGTGCGGGTGCGGGACGCCGGCCTGTTCCCCGAGAAAGAGGCCATTGGCCTTGATCCCGCGGGCGTCGCCGCGATCGTCGACAAGCTCGCCAGCGAAGGCTTCGAGGACGACCAGATGAAGGCGATCCAGCAAGGCTGGCGCCTCACCAGCGTGATCAAGGGGCTGGCGCGCAAGTGCGCGGCCCGCACCGCTCGCCACGGCGGGACCAAGCTGATGACCTGGTGCATCGGCAACGTGAAGCAGGAGCCACGCGGTACCAGCGGCGTCGCCATCACGAAGCAGTCGCCCAGTGCGAAGATCGATCCGTTCGCGGCCATGATGTCGGCCGCGACGCTGATGACGCTCAACCCAGAGGCCGCAGGCGGCTTCGTCTATGAAGAAAGGGGCATGTTGGTAATCTGATGCCCAGCTTCGACGATTATCGCCGCGCGTCCGGTGACCGCTTCAACTCGGCAAGCGGTCCCATGACCGTCCAGCCGGTCACCGGCCGTCCTGCCCCGTCTAACGTGATGGATGGACGCTTCTTCGGCGACGAAACCTGGTCGATGCTGTCGGCTGCCATGCCGATGGAAGCGAATAACGCGGAAACCGCGGCCAAGGTCGCGGCGGTGTTTTTCTGCGTGTCCATCATCGCCGAGGCGGTTGGCAGCCTGTCGCTGGAGTTCAAGGACGACAACGGGCCGCGCAACGACTTCCCGCTGGCCAACGTGCTGGCCTACGAGCCGAATCATCTGCAGACCGGCGCTGAATTCTGGGCGGCAATGGCATTCGCTGGCGTCCTCCGGGGCGAAGCGTTTGCCGAACCGGTTGCCGGGTTCGACGGCCTGGAGGTCTGGGCTCTCAACCCCCTCCGCACCGTCGCGAGCTGGGGCGAGCGCAGCATGCATGTGGACTATGCGTCCGAGCAAGGACCGCGACGGTTGCTGCCGCAGCAGCTGTTCTGGTTCACCGGCATTGCCGATGGCGGATTGCGCCCGCTGGTGCCGTGGCGCCAGGCGAAGGGCGCGATCGACTTCCAGCTCGCGCTGGAGGTCGGAGCCCGGTCGTTCTTCCGCAACGATCGGCGCCCGTCCGGGATCGTAACCACCGATCAGAAGCTGACCGACGCGTCGGCTGACCGGATCGCGGAGGGCGTGCGGCAGTGGAAGCGCGGCGGTACGCCCGTGTTCGAACAGGGCCTGACCTACGAAGCGGTCGGCAGCTCCAACACCGATGCGCAGCTGGTCGAGTTGATCCGGCAGCGCACCCTGGAGATGGGCCGATACTGGCGCATCCCGCGCTCGATGATTGGGGACGAAGGCGGGAACGCCGGGAACAACGAGCAGGACACCCGCTCCTTCGTCAATTGGGCGTTGCGCCCCCTCACCCGCCGTATCGAGCAGGCGATCACTGTTCGCATGTTGCCGCCCGATCTGCGGGCGCAGGGCGTCCGAGCCAGGTTCAACCTCGACAGCATGCTGCGCGGCGATGCTGCCACGCAGTGGCGGAACGCTGTTCTGGCGCGAACGGCCTCGATCATGAGCGTCGACGAAATCCGGACCGGCTGGTTCGGATTGTCGGCTCTCGGCGAGGATTGGGCCAGCGATCCGCGTGCAGCCCTCAACAGCAACCGGGCGGCCGATACCACAACGGGCGGCGAGACCGCCCCTCAGGACAAGGTGCAATAGACGATGGATCGGTTCCTCGCCGCTTCCGCGCTGTGGGCGATGCACCCGGCATTCCTCGACTCGATGCTGAAGAGCGGCTCGATCGAAGCCATGCTGCCGGACTCGCTCCGCCAGATGGCGGCGATGATGGGCGGTCAGCCACAGGCAGCCAAGCCGGCAGACCCGATCCGGGAGGGCGCCACGCTGATCATCCCGGTCCGTGGCACGCTCGCGCCTCAGGGCCTCTACGGCACGACCTACTACAACGTGTTGGCTGATCAGGTCCGCGACGCCGCAGCCGATGACAAGATCGGGGCGATTGTCCTGGCCGTCCGGAGCCCCGGCGGATACGTCTGGGGCTGCGCCGAGGCCGGCGACGCGATCTACGAGGCCCGATCGTCCAAGCCGGTGATCGCGGTCGCCGATCCGTACTGCTTCTCGGCCGCGTACTGGCTCGCAACGCAGGCCAGCGCCTTCTACTGTACGACCAGTGGGGAGGTCGGCTCGGTCGGTGTCCGGTCCGGTCACACCGACATGTCCGGTTTCGAGGCCAAGATCGGCATGGTTACCACGCTGATCGCGTCGCACCCGGACAAGATCGCAGCGCACCCCTATGCGCCGCTGACGGATGAGGATCGCGCTGACATCGCGGCGTCCGTCGACCAGTCGAATGTCGCCTTTGCCACCGCCATCGCGCGGGGTCGCGGGATGAAGGTGGGCGACGTCGCACGGGTGCACGGCACGGGCAAGACGTTCCAGGCGCCTACCGCGCTCGCCAACGGCGCGATCGACGGTGTCGCCACGCTGCGCGATGTGGTCGCCCAGTACAACACCAGCCGCGCCAGGCTGTCGCTGATGCGGCGCCAGGCGGCTGCGATCGAGATGGCCCTCACCATCTGACGAGATCCTCCCCGCGAGGGGGTGACGCGCGGGCCGCGGTGGCCCGTGCGATTGTGGGCGCACGCCCATCCACCAAGAAGAAGGACACCACCATGAACCTTGCGGTTCTGAAGGCGGAGGCGCGTGCGACCGCTCAGCGGCAGCAGGAGCGGCTTCAGAAGGCGATCGACGAAGACCGCGACCTGACCGCCGAGGAAGAGACGGCCGACGCGGACGACAAGGCCAAGCTGGCGCGCCTGACGGCGCAGATCCAGCGCGCCGAGCAGGCGATGACGGCCGCAGCTGCGATCGGCGCCACGCCGGCGCAGACGCCGCCTGCCACGGCACCGCCTGCCGGGACCGTTCCGGCACAGCCGCGCGCGGCCCTCGACAATGGCGGGTTCCGCGACATGGCGGAGTTCGCGCAGGCTGTGCGCTGTGCCAACCCGCAGGCCGGTCAGGGCTTCCGCGTCGATGATCGTCTCGCTGCGCCGACGAACGTCCACATGGAGGGTGGCGACGAAATGGGCAGCTATCTCGTGCCGCCCGAGTTCCGCCAGCAGATCACCGACCTCGTGTTCGGCAACGGCAACGATCCGATCATGGACCTGATCTCGCCCGAGGCGACCGGGGCCAACCGCGTGGTCGGTCTGGGTGACGAGACGACGCCTTGGGGCAGCACCGGCGTAAAGGCGTTTTGGCGCTCGGAAGCCGAGCAGATGCGCCCGACGCGCTCGCAACTCACCCCGCGCGAGACCAAGCTGAACGAGGTCTACGCGTTCGTGCTGGCGACCGAGGAGCTGCTGCAGGATGCGCCGCGCGTTGCCGGGCTGCTGACCAACCATGCCTCGGCCGCCATCCGCTGGACCGTCGCCGATGCGTTCATGTATGGCGACGGCGTTGACAAGCCGCTCGGCTGGATGGCCTCGCCGGCCGCCATTACCGTCGCCAAGGATGCCGGTCAGGCCGCGGCGACGATCTCGCGCTTCAACATCGCCCGCATGTTCGCGCGCATGATCCAGCCGAGTGGTGCCAGCTGGCTCGCCAACAGCGAGATCCTGCCCTCGCTAATGGAGATCGCCTCGCAGGCCGGCCAGCCGCTCTGGTATCCGAACTATCAGGATGCGCCCGGTGGCACGCTCCTCGGCCGCCCGATCATCTTCAACGAGCACTCGCGCTCGCTCGGTCAGCGGGGCGACATCCAGTTCGTCAATCCGAACGGGTATGAGGCCTTTCGCCGCCAGAACGCGGCTACCTTCGCCGAGTCGATCCACCTCTACTTCGATTACGCGCTCACCGCGTACCGCTGGATGTTCCGGATTGGCGGGCAGCCGGTGCTCTCGAAGCCGGTGCCGATGGCGAACAGCCAGACAACCAAGTCCCACTTCGTCACGCTCGCCGAGCGGGCCTGATCCACAGGAGAAACGGCATGTCCAAGAACCTCAATCTGTCCTCGCGCATCGGCGTAATCGGGAGCATCAGCCCCCGGTCCGCCGGCGTGGGGACGCTCACCACGCCTTGGCTCGACATGCAGTCGCTCTTCACCGTCATGGCGGTGCTGGCGATTGGCGCTTTCGGAGCCAACGCCACGGTCGACGCTCAGATCGAGCAGGCGACTGACGGTAACGGTGCGGGTGCCAAGCCGGTGCCCGGTAGCCAGATCACGCAGCTGGTGGCTGCGGGCGGCAACGACCGGCAGGCGCAGATCGATCTCCGCCAGGAGGATTTCGACAAGAACGCCGGCTACCGCTTCTTCCGCCTGTCGGTGACGGTCGGCGGAGCCGCGACGCTGCTCGCCGCCTCGCTGGTGGGCGCCGACTTCCGGCAGGGCACCGGCACCCGCAACGTGGCGGCGTCCGTCGCCCAGACCATCTGAGGAGGCGCGCCATGATCGAGTTCCTGCAGGACTACACCACCGAAGCGCTCCCGCCGGAAAGCTTCAAGAGGGGCGATCGCGTCGAGCGCTCGGACGAGAGCGAGATGTACTTCGTCGGCCGGGGCCTCGCCGCCTTCCTCCACGACGGCAAGCTCGTCGATGCCGATTACCGCCCGGTTGTCGTGACCGAGACGGTCGTCGAGATCGTGCAGCCCGGCAATCGCCGCTTGGACGCCGCGGTTCGTGCCGGCGAGGTCATGACGGGTCAGCCGCCCCGCGCCTCGTCCGGTCCCGGCGCGGCCTTCGTCGAGCCGGCGACCGGGACCGTTGGCGCGCCGCCCGTCGTCCTTGAAGCCGAAATCGAGCGGCTGAAGGAAGAGATCGAGCGGCTGGGCGGTGAGGTGCTGAACGGTGCCGACCTGTTCCGTGACATGAACAATTCGCATGTCGCGCGGGCGGACGAACTCCTCGCGGATGTGCAGCGCATCACCGCGGAGCGGGACCGGGCCGACGAGAAGCTGGCCGCAGCAAATGAGCGCATCACCGAGACCGAGCAGCAGTTCGAAAACTCGAAGAGCGATCTGTCGGCTGCTAACTCGCGCATTGCCGAGCTGGAGCAGCAGCTGGGGGACGCTACGGCGCCTCAGGCAGAAGCGACGCAGCCTGCAGGCGCGAAGAAGCGCGGCTGAGCCCGGGCGGGGTTGCACCGTCGGCCCCGCCCCATTTCCGCGAAGGGTCTCGTGATGCTGGGAGAGCCGATCACGCTCGAACAGGCCAAGCAGCAGTTGAAGCTGGAGGCTGACGACGTCGAGCAGGATGGCCGCATTGCGCTGCTGATCCCCGCAGCCCGGCGTGCGATCGAGAATGCAACGGGGCTCGTCATCGTTGGTGATGGCATCACCATGAACCCGGCAGACGCGCCCGTCATCGTCCTGGCGATGCTGCTGCAGGTGGACGATTGGTTCACCAACGGTGTTACCGGCGAGAAGGTGTCGGCACCCGTTGCGGCCGTCCTCGGCCCGCTCCGCACCTGGGTGATGCGGTGATCCCGCGCAGCAAGCTGAACACTCGGCTGATCGTTCAGCGCAAGGTAGCCGATGACGCGCTGGATGGTGCCGGCGCCGACGAATGGGTGCCCGTGCGAACGGTCTGGGCTGAAGTCCTCGACGATCTCCCTAGCCGGGCCGAGAGGCAGGATGGAGGCTTCACCTCCGCCGTCTGGCGCGCGCGTGTCCGAATGGACCGCCGTTCGGATATCACCGCCGCGATGCGCTTCGTCGGGCGCGATCGGATAATGGAGATCGTGTCCGGTCCGGCACTCGTGGAGAACCCGCGCTGCGTCGAGTTCATGGTCGAGGAATACAACGGCGCGGGTCGTCGCGCCTGATGCCCACCGTAAAGGGTCGCGAAGAGGTTGCGGCGTTCTTCGACACCCTGCCAGTCGAGATCGAGAACAAGCTCTTGCGCGGCGCGGCGCGGGCCGGTGCGAACGTCATCGCCGACGAGGCGAAGGAACGCACCTGGTCTGACGACATCCGCGACGGGTTAAAGGTCCGGACGCGGGCAGCAACGGACAAGGTGAGCGGTGTCGTGACCGTCGTGGGACATTGGCCGCGCGCCCTGGCGACATGGGCCGAGTACGGCACCGACCCGCACGTCATCACGACCCGTCGGGGCACGCTGGCGATCGAGGATGTCCCGATCGGCCGCAGCGTTCGCCATCCGGGCGCGCGCAAAGAGCCGTTCCTCCGACCGGCGCTCGACATCAAACTCGGCGAGGCGGTCGCCGCGGCGCAGGCATACATCAACGCGCGCGTCACGTCTGGCGGCATCGTCGGCGCCGACGACACCGGAGACGATGAGGAATGAACGGCGTCGACATCATCGGCCAGCTGCTGCGCGGCTACGCACCGCTCATCGCGATCTGGCCGGCAGGCAGCATCAAGGCCGGCGCTCTGGCTGAAGGCCAGCTCGGGATCGTGGTGCGCTCGATCAGCATCACCGATCAGCAGCCGCTCGCCTGGGAGCCGACGGTCCGCTCGACCGAGCGGGTGTCCGTCACCGTACGCGCGCAGACCTACCGCGATCAGGTCGCCACGATGAAGCTGATCCGCCGCGCCTGCACCAGCGTCGTCGCCGATGCGATCGGCGATGCGCGCCGAATCTCGGTGCTGACCGCCGGCACGGGGCCCGACGTGAACGGTCCCGGCAACACCTTCGAGCAGGCGCAGGATTTCCGCGTCAGCTTCGATGCCCCCGCCTGAAGGAGAACAACCATGGCGATCAAGAAGCCCCTCTACGCCACCCGCGATTTCAACGATGCCGGCACGACCCGCACCTTCGAGCGCGGCGCTGAGCTGAAGAAGTGCACGGACGGCGAACTGCTGAACTACAAGGCTGCCGGCCTCGCTTCCGAAGAGAAGCCGAAGGACGCGCCCGCCCCGGCGACCGGCGACGAGCCCACCGCCTGACCGCCTTTCCTGCCCGCGACAGGACTGCCCCGCCGGCCACGCCGGCTTGCCATCTGGAGAATAGAACATGGCATCCACGACTGCGGCGGGCACGAAGCTCGCCATCTCCGCGGGCATCCCTGCTGCGCAGACGACCACCGCCTATGAGGCGCTGACCTACACGACCATCGCTGGTGTCGAGCAGATCGGCACCTTCGGTGCTGCGACCGAGGTCGTAACCTTCACGCCTCTCGATGGGCCGGTCGAGAAGTACAAGGGTCCGACCAACTACGGCCAGCTGCAGCCGACCATCAAGGTCGACGATGCCGACGCCGGACAGACCCTGCTGCGCACCGCGTCCGCGCCGGACCAGAACGGCCTGTACGCGACCAAGATCACGAAGCCCGACGGCACACTCGGCTTCTGCCAGGTGCGTGTCTTCGGGTTCCCGGAGACGATCGGCGCCGCCAACAGCATCATCACCGCCCAGCCGGTGATGGAGATCAACACGCCGATCCTGAAGAAGGCGGCAGCCTGATCAACCCTCTTCCGGCCCAGCCGGAACCCTCGCGCCGTCCGCCCCGCCATCGCGGGTGACGGGCGGGCGGCGCACCCTCCCGCGAAGGACCAACCATGGATATTTCAGCTCTCGAAGTCGACGACACCGCCCCGATCCACGTCAAGAACGCCAAGGGCGAGCCGCAGTACAAGGAGGACGGTACGCCGATCCGGATCGTCGTCTTCGGACCCAGCAGCGACGCCTATGCCCGGCTGGAGACCCGCCAGACGCAGCGGGCCATGAAGCGCCTCGACGACAATGACGGCAAGCGGACCGCGATGGCGCCGGAGGAGAAGCTCGCACAGACCGCCGAGGATCTGGCTGATATCACCCACAGCATCGACGGCTTGGAGAGCGGCGGCAAGACCGGCCGCGAGCTCGCGCTGGCCATCTACGGCAATCGCCGGCTCGGCCATATCACCAATCAGGTGACCGCCAAGCTGGGTGACTGGGGAAACTTCGCGCCCGCGTCGCCGACGGGCTGACGCTCTACGTCCGGCAGATGGCTTGGCTCCACGCCAAGCCTCGGCCGGCTTCGGGCTCGCCTCGGGCAGCCTCATTCGATTTAAGTCGGGCGCTGACCCGGCTCGATCAGGCGAAGCGATCAGGCGTCGAGCCGCAGATGCCACCTCTCCTCCTCCCCCACATCGTCGATCGGCTGACCGAAGTGGGTCTGACCGGCTCAAACGGCATGGGCGCGGTTCCTCTCGCCTGGAGCGAGATCAACGAATGGGCGCGAGCAGCCGCCTTCCGCGTTTCCGCCTGGGAGAAGCGGCTGATCCGCGCACTGTCCGTCGCCTATGTCGCGGAGAGCCACCGCGCCGAGGACGACACCTGCCCGCCTCCGTGGCTCGGCGAAGCCACCGACGCCACGATCGCGGCCGAGATCGCCGCCCTCGACCTGCTCTTCTAACCCACCACTGCCAGCCCGGAGGCCTGTATCATGAGTGTAGGAGCGCCCGCGCTGGAAGTCGGGCTCGACATCGTCACCACGAACTCGATGGGGGAGATCGAGCAGGTTCGTCGCGCCTTCAACGAGGCTGCCGGCGAGGTGATCGCCGGCGCCAGCAACATGGAGCGTGCCACCACCAACGTCGTCAGGCTCGGCTCGTCGATCGCCGAATTCCGCGCGCTTGGCACCGAGGCGACGCGCACGGACGCGGCGGTCAAGCGGTCGGCCGAGCAGATGACGTTCGCGCTGAACCGCTCGATCGCCGAGTTCGGCAAATCGCGTGCGGAACTGCGAGACATCAGGGCCGAAATGAAGGCGGCAGCGGCCGACGACATCGGCCTGGCGGGAGTGGCGGCGGAGTTGCGTGCTGCGGCTGCCACGCTCGGTGAGTTGGAGCAGGGGCAGCGCCGTGCCGCCAACGGGTTCGAGATGTTCGAGGCCCATGCCCGCAAGATGGCGCAAGCCGCGCGCGACGCCGCGGAGGCAGAGGCGCTGATTGCCCGCGAGGCCAACCAGGTGCGCGCCGCGCTCGATCCCATGTTTCTGGCACAGCAGAAGTTCGACACCGAGATGGAGCGCGCCGATCGCCTGCTCGCAGCCGGTGCCCTGCACCAGCGAGAGTATGCGCAGGAGGTCCAGCGGGCCCGCGACGCGCTCAACCAGCACGCCCGCCTCGTCGGCGGTGCGACCGGCGGGACCAACGCCCTCGACGAGGCCACCCGCCGGCTCGGGGTGACGCAGCGCTTCACGGCCTCTGAGGTGCTGAACCTGTCGCGCCAGTTCCAGGACATCGGCGTCACCGCGGCGATGGGCATGAACCCGCTCATGATTCTCGTGCAGCAGGGGCCGCAGATCTACGACGTGCTGGAGCAGGCGAAGGCGCGCGGCGTCAGCGCAGGCGCAGCGCTGAAGCAGATGGGCTCGGACGCGGTGACCTATGGCGTCACCGGCTTCGGCCGGCTGGCGGCCTTCATCACCCCTGCCAACCTTGCCATGGCTGGCACCGCTGTGGCTGCGATGGCGGTGGCTCGCTCGATCGGCTCCTATGGTGCCGCGATCCAGCAGTTCGAGGCCAGCGCGACCGGGTTGGGGCGTGCGTCAGGACAGACCGCCGAACAGCTGGAGGCTATCTCCGAGGCTGCCGCGACGCTCGGCAACCGGTCGCTCAGCGGCGCGCGCGACAGCGTCAACGCCTTCGTGGCTGCCGGCATTCAAGGCTCGGCCACCCTCACCATGCTGGCGGCAGACGTCGACCGGTACGCCAAGTTGACTGGCCAAGACGCGCCGGCGGCACAGGCGGCGCTCGCCGAGGCCATCAAGGATCCGGCGCGGGCGGCAGACACCTTCACACAGCAGCTGGGCCTGCTGACCGGTGCCCAGTACGAGCATATCCGCCAGCTGGCCGCGATGGGTGAAGGTGAGCGCGCAGCGGCCGAGCTCACCCGCATCCTGTCGCGCGATCTCGCCGCCAATGCCACCGAGACGACTGGCCTCGCCCATTACATGGATCTGCTCGGCGCCACGGTCGCCGGGGTGTCGACGATGTTCGGCCGCCTCGATCAGCGCATCAAGGCGGCGGGCGCCTCCTATGACGCATGGCTGAAGCGGAACGTCGGCGGGTGGGCGGTCGATCTGCTCGGCACCGGCAACAAGGAGCCCGGCGCCGGCAACGCCAATGCGGGCCGCAACCAGGATCAGATCGCGGCGCTGAACGCCTCGCAGTCGCTGAACACCACCGGCATGCGGCAGTACAATGAGCTGCTGGCACAGCAGCGCGTGCTTCAGCGGGGCCTCGCCGACACCACCGGGCTGACCGGTCAGCAGGTGCAGGCGCTCCGCCACGACTATGCGGCGGTCACCGACACGATCAACGCCAACCGCACCGCCTCGGGCCAGTGGATCTCGACGCAGGAGCGCGCACACATGATCGCGGAGGCGCAGACCCGCCTCGCCGGCGCCCGCACCCAGGCGGAGAAGGCGGCGGCTCAGCGGCAGATCAAGCGGCTGGAGCTGGGCACACAGGTACTGACCCAGCAGGAACGCGAGACACAGGCGCTGGACGCGTACAACCGGGTTGCCGACAAGTATGTGAAGCCCAAGACCGATCGACGCGCGGAAACCCTCTTCAACGAGGCCAAGGCGACCGAGGCGCAGATCCGCAATACCTATGCGCTAGCCGACGCCTATACCGTGTCCGGTGCCGCCTCGCTGGTCGCAGAGGCGCGCGTAAAGGCGGAGAGCGCGGCGATCCGCAAGCGGGGCGACGTCGAGGCATTCGTCGATCGACAGGTGCGACTGGCAGTCGCCGAGCGCGTGCGGAACGCCGCGCAGAGCACCGCAGCGATGCGTGACGAGATCGCGATGCAGGACGCCGTCAATCGCGAGGTGGCCGCAGGCAACATCCCGGCCCAGCAGGCCGAGGATCTGCTGCGTCAGCGTATGGCCGACTTGCCACTGCTCCAGGCCATCAAGGCGGCACATGACCGCAAGGACGTGAAGGGAGAGGAGGAGGCGATAGCCGCTCTCGATGCTCACCGGATCGCGCAGGACAAGCTCACCGTGTCTCGGCGCAAGGGCGCGCTCGCCACGGCGGTGCAGGCCGGCGACGACCAGCTGGCCTACATGCGCGAGGAATTGCGTCTCACCGGCGCCACTGAGATTGTGCGAACCCGCTCGCTGGCGATCTTCCGGGCCGAGCAGGAGGCGCGTGGCAAGAACTGGACTGGTCCGGATGCTGCGAAATGGGTCGAGCAGCAGGGCAAGATCGCTGAAGCGGGCGTGATCAACACGCAGGCGTCCCGCGAGATGAACGACGCGTTGCGCGGAACTGCTGATCTCTGGGACATCATCGCGGGGAGCGCCAGCAATGCTGCGCGCGGGATGGCGGACGCGTTCGGCGAGGTCGGCCGTAGCATCGGCGACGCTGCTACCATCATGACCGGCTATTATGCCGACCAGTCGCGCCTGGAGGCCGAATACCAGGCCAGCACCCGCGAGATGACAGTGGGTTCGGACGCGCAGCGGCGCGAGGAGCGCCTCTTTGCCATGCGATCGGCCTCGCTTCAAATCGGCGCCTACGGCGACATGACCAAGGCGGCAAAGGGCTTCTTCAAGGAAGGTTCGTCCGGCTACAAGGCGCTGGCGACGGCGGAGAAGGTGTTCCGTGCGGTCGAGCTCGGGTTCGCAATCAAGAATGCGGCTGTGCAGCTCGGCCTCATCGGTGGGGTCACTGCCGCCCGCACCGTCGCGACCGGCACCGCGATCGCGACCGACACCGCCTTCACCGCCACCAGTGTGGCCAACTCGGCGGTGCGGGCGTCGGCGGATGGCGCAGCGGCGATGGCGAAGACCGCCGCGTCCTCGCCCTTCCCCTTCAACCTCGCCGGGATGGCGGTGATGGCCGCGGCGCTGGCATCGATCGGCGTGGCGACGGGTTTTCTGGGCGGTGGAGGCAAGAACACGCTCCCCAAAGCGAACGACGGCACCGGCACCGTCCTGGGCGACACCTCGGCCAAGTCGGAGAGCATCAAGCGCGCGATCGACGGGCTGAAGGACATCGACACCCTGATGCTGTCCTCGTCGCGCGAGATGGCGGCGACGCTGCGCTCGATCGACGGCCAGATCGGCAATGTCGCGGCGCTGGTCGTGCGCGCGGGCGACGTGAACGCCTCGGCCGGCGTCGCCGAGGGCTTCAAGACCAATGCCGTCGGCTCGGTCCTGAAGGCGATCGTGCCAGTGTTCGGCGGGGCGCTGGCGTCGCTGTTCGGCACCAAGACGACGGTGGTCGGCTCGGGCCTGTCGGCTGGGCCGCAGACGCTCGGTTCCGTCCTCGATGGCGGCTTCGACGCGTCCTATTACAGCGATGTCCAGAAGAAGAAGAAGTTCCTCGGGATCACCACCGGCACCTCCTACTCGACGAAGTACAACGCAGCCGATGCCGCGATCGAGAACCAGTTCACGCTGATCCTGAAGGGGTTCAACACCGCCATCGCCGCGGCGGCCGAGCCGCTCGGCGAGACGACGGACACGATCCAACGCCGGCTGAACGGCTTCGTCGTCAACCTGGGCAAGATCGACTTGCAGGGCCTGACCGGCGAGGAGATCGAGGAGAAGCTCAGCGCCGTGTTCGGCGCTGCGGCCGACAAGATGGCGCTTGCCGCCTTCCCCGGTTTCGAGCGGTTCCAGAAGGTCGGTGACGGCGCGTTCGAGACGCTGGTGCGGGTCGCCTCCACCGTGGAGGCGGTCACCGCCTCGCTCGACATGCTGGGCGGCGCCGCGCGCGGCATCGGCATCGACGCCAAGCTCGGCCTCAGCGAGCAGTTCGACAGCATCGGCGACTTCACCAGCGCGGCCAACGCGTATTTCGAGACCTATTACACTGCGGCCGAGCAGAACGCGGCCAAGGTGTCGCAGCTGTCCGGCGTGTTCGTCCGCCTGGGCGTGACCATGCCGGACACGCTCGCGAGCTTCCGCGCGCTGGTCGACGCGCAGGATCTGACGACGACGGCCGGTCAGGCGACCTATGCCACGCTGCTCCAGCTGGCCCCCGCCTTCGCCGACCTGAAGAAGGAGATGGAGGGCGCCAAGAGCGCGGCCGACATCCTCGCCGAGCGGCAGGACCTTCAGCGCAAGATCCTGGAGCTGAACGGCGACACCGCCGCCATCCGGGCGCTCGACCTCGCGAAGGTCGACGTCTCTAACCGTGCGCTTCAGGAACAGGTCTGGGCTATCCAAGACGCGCAGGAGGCGGCCAAGAACGCCCAGACGCTCGCCGATGCCTGGGCGACGGTCGGCAACTCGATCGAGGACGAGATCCGGCGCATCCGTGGCCTGTCCGACGCAACCGGCGCGACCAGCTTCGCCTCCGCGTTCAGCGCCTTCAACGCGGCGACCGCGTCGGCGCGCGCCGGGGATCAGGATGCCGCCAAGCTGCTGCCCAGCCTGAGCCAGGCGCTGCTGAAGGTCGCGGGCGACTCGGCGACCAGCCGGCAGGAGCTGGACCGGGTGCAGGCGCAGACCGCCGCCAGCCTGGAGGCGACCAGCGCGGTGATCGCAGCGCTCGCCAAGGGGAACCCGCTGACGGGTGCCGGCACCATCGCTGCCGCGGCGGTCGCGGCGCAGGCGGCGGCGCCTGCTGCCTCGTCGTCGACGAACGACACCACGGTCGACATTCGCGCGCTGCGCGATGAGATCGCGGCGCTGCGCGCCGACGCCAACGCCGGCTTGGCAGCGGCAGCGGCAGCCGGGGAGCGCTCGGCGAGGGTCTTGGAACGCGCCGAGGGCGTGTCGGGCGGCGCCGGCCTCGGCGTCGTCCTGTTGGACGCCGCGGCATGAAGGTCGTCCTCGACACCGGTACCACCGTCGATCTCGGTCAGGTTGAAGCGACGCCGACGATCGGCATCATCGACTATAGCCGGCGTACGACCGACGATTTCGGCGTCACGACGGTCGTGCAGCGTGGCTTCTCCCGACGCATGTCGCTGCGCATCGCCGTGCCGATGGAGGACGTCGACGCTGTCCAGCGCCAGCTGGTCGACTTGCGCGCCAAGCCGGCGACGTGGATCGCCGACGCGCGCTACGGCAGCCTGTCGTTCCGAGGGTTCTACAAGGACTTCGACTTCACGGTCGGGGCGCTCAGCCTCTACACGCTGACGGTCGAGAGCATCGCGTCGGCCGAAACCTTCGTCGATCCGGGCACCGACCCCGCGGCGAGCGGCAAGGCGTCTTCGCTCCGCTTCCTCGACCCGGTCGTCGTCGACGGCAGCGTGCTGGTGTCGAGCAACGTGCCCGAGACGGACGCACCCGTTTGGGCGGCAAGTACGACGTACGCCAAGGGCGCGCAGGTCATCGCCGCGCACCGCATCTACGAGAGCCTGGTCGCCGGCAATGTCGGCGCCGACCCGGCCACCACGGCGGCCAAGTGGCTCGACATCGGCCCGACCAACCGCTGGGCCGCTTTCGACCAGGCGCTCGGCACCTCCACGATCGTCGGGGCCAACGTCGAGGTGGTGCTGAAGTCACCTGCCCCGGTATCCGGGCTGGCGCTGCTCGACACCAACGCGGCGACGGTGCGCCTGCGCGCGCCGGGCTATGACCGGACGCTGGTGCCGGACAGCGCGGGCAAGGCGCTGTTCCTCGACTTCACCGCGCCGGCTGGCACAGCTGTGACCGTGACGGCCACGCCCGCCGCGGTGATCCCCGGCCCCCAGCGCTGGGACGACGGCGCGCGCTGGCTCGATCAGCGCGTCTGGAACGACAGCCTGGCGGCTGGCGACGGAACGGTGACGATCGGCACGATGCTGATCGGCCAGATCAAGGGGTTGGGCGTCACCGAAACCGCCCCCACGGCTGGCATCATCGACTATAGCCGCAAGGAGACGGACGTGTTCGGCGAGGTCACCGTCGTTCCCCGCGCCTGGGCGAAGCGGATGGCGGCCAAGGCGCTGATCCGCACCGACGCGGTGGATCTTGTCATGAACCGGCTCGCCGCGGCACGGGCGAAGCCCTGTCTCTGGCTCGGCCATGACGATCTCGACGCCTTGGCCGTATACGGCTTCTACAAGGACTTCGACATTGCAGTCGCACCCAGCGTCTCGAAGCTGTCGCTGTCGATTGAGGGCCTGAGTACGGCCGCGCCGATCAAGCAGGGCAGCCTGGGATCGGTCGCCTGGCCGGACGTCACCGATCCGGCGGGCACCAAGCCGACCGACAACGCCGACAAGACGAGCGAGAATACGTCGAAGGACACGGCCGCGGTCGGCGGTGTGCCGGCGGCGTCGATCACCGGGCGGCTCGAAACGCTCGACACGATCACCATCCCGGCGATCGAGGCGGCCGGCGCCGCAGCCGGGCAGCGGATCACCGAGGCGCGCGCTGCGGCCGATCTGGCGCTGGCGACGATCGAGGACGAGGTCGAGCGGGTCGACCAGCGGATCGACAATCTGTCGGCCAGCGGCGGCTATGACGACACCGCGGTCAACACCCGGATCACCGACGAGCGCGACCTGTCGCTCGGCCGCGACGCGGCGCTGGGGACGCGGATCGATACGGTCACCGCCTCGATCGCGACGACCGACACCAACCTGCGCGCGCTGGTCACGACGAAGGAGCAGGCCGCGGTCGATCGCGAGAATGCCATCTCGCAACGGGTCGACCAAATTCTCGCTGAGGGCGGCGGTGGCGGTGACGCTGACACGGTCGCGCGCGCCGAGATCCAGCGCGTCGAGCAGGCGGCAATCACGCGCGACACGGCGCTCGCATCGCGCGCTGACGTATTGGAAGCTTCGGCAAGTTCGTCCGGCGGCAACTTTGTTCCTAACAGCTCGCTCAGCACGCTCGACGGCTGGACGCTCACCTTCAACGCCGACAACCTGTCGAGTTTCTTCCGCAACGGCGCGGGGTCGGCATGGATGATCGGAGGTGTCGAGAATAATCTCGGCTTTCTCCGTGGACCGGCCGGCGCCGGCCTATGCGCAGAAGTGCAGAGCGCACCCTTCGCTGTCCGCCCGGGCTCAAGCCTACAGTTCTACGGCCTGACTGCATCGCATCGTTGCAACGTCTGGGTCAGCGTCTTCTTCTTCGACGCAGGCGGCAACGGTGTCGGCTACGGCGGCGAACACATGGGTGAGACCGTCAACCAAGGCGGGCAGGACTTAAATTCCTGGAACCGCACTGGTCTTCAGGAAGTCTTGGTGCCCGCGACTGCTGTTCGCGCGACCTTCGTATTTCGCCAGTACAATGTCCAGAACGATGGCTATGGGTGGCTGAGCCGACCGTTCGTCACCGAGGTTCGACCGGGCACGAAGACGTGGGCTCCTTACAGCTCGGGTAACGATCGCCCGGTCAGCATCACCGCAGCGGCCCGGATCAAGACGACCGAGGACACGCTCGCCGACCTGCCGAACCGGTACGCGACCGCGCAGCGGGCGACCACCATCGAGGCGTCGGTCGGGACGGCTGTCGGTCGCATCGGCGGTCTGGAGCGCGTCACCAGCGACGGCACGCTCGTTACCTCCCAGCGCGCCGACAACATCGAGGCGTCGCTGAACGACAGCCGGGCAACCGTCAGCCAGCAGGCCGGTGCGATCGTCGGGCTTCAGGGCAAGGCCGCTGCCTATGTCCGGCTCGTCGCTGACGCCGGCAACGGCCGGGCGGCGCTCAGCCTGTGGTCGGACCAGTATGGCGGCGCATGGCAGCTCGTTGGCAATGGCATCATCAGCGGCGACCTGACCGTCGACGGGTCAATCACCGCGCGAAAATTCGACGGTGCCAGCATGGCGCGGGAAGCCCGTTCTACCTGGACCGGCAGTATCACGCCGGCTGCAGGGCAGACGCTGACCGTTCCCTGGACGCTCACGCTGCCGAGCATCCCGCCAACCGGCCGCTTCATCTACGAGGCCACCTTCGTCATTGAAACAAACGAAGGCCAAGGCTTCAGCCAGACGATCAACGGCTACCCGGCCTATGCGGAATATGTCTCCGATGGCGGCAGCTTCTTCATCGGCGCCTTCGACAATGAAGGGCATCCCTATCTGCCACGGCCGAACGCGTCCGACCGGGTGATCGCGACGACCGACTTCGCCCCGACCTTCGTCGCGCGGGTCAACCGCGGCACGCTGGACACCGGGTGGATCAAGGACGGCGATTATTATTACCGGCACATCGCTGCCACCTACACCGCCAAAAGCATCGACCTGAAGGCCACTTGGGTCGCCATCTAGGAGCGCGACATGGAATACTGGATCGTCTACGATCTTGCGACCGGCGCCGAGCTGTATCCCGGCAGCGGCATGCCGGGCACCGCAGCCTATCAGCAGCCGCCAGAGGGCGCCGGCATCGTCGTGGTGCCGCAGGCCGTCGTCGCGCAGCAGCCGCGCGATCTGGGCGCGCTGAAGGCGGCGCTGATCCTCGGCGTCGACAATGATGCCGAGCGTGCCCGCGCCGCCATCATCACCGCCCTGCCCGGCCAGGTCGGCACCTACGTGCTGAAGGAGGCCGCGGCGCGCGCGTGGCTCGCCGACAATGGCGCATCGACTGCCATGCTCCAGCCGGAGGCGACCGCGCGGGGCATGACGATCGCGGCGCTGGCGGCGGAGGTGATCGCCAATGCCGAGGCGTGGGCGCAGCTGTCCGGTGCAATCGAGGGTATGCGCTACGCCGCCAAGGCCCGCATCGCCGCAGCGGCGACAATTGGCGCGATCGTCGAGGCCGCGGTTATCGACTGGTCGGTGCTGAATGCGCCGGCTGCGTGACGTCGCCCAGCAACTGCTGGTGTCTATCGACCAGGCTGCACAGGTCTGGATCGTCGGCGCCGCCTACCTGCTCCACCTGACGGACACCTGCCCGTCCGCCGACGAGACGATCAGCAGCTATGTCGGGCGCGGCGAGATGCGGGGCGCGCGCTGGGCAAGGGTCGTCGCCCCGATGATCGATCGCCTGTTCATCCTGCTCGGCGAGGAGCCCGGCCACTGCCGGCGCAACGTCGAGACCGCCTTCCTCGGCGCCGCGCCGACTCCCTGAAAGGACTGCCGATGGCAACCATTGCACTCGCGGCCCATGTGGCGGCGACCGTTCCCCTGTTCGCCTCCGACGCGGCGAACAGCCTGTCCGCAGCGATGGTGGAGAATGTTACCTCCAGCCCGGCGCCGCCTAGCTTCAACAACGACCCTTCGTTGTTCCTCTTCAACCTCTTCTTGATGACCGCCGGCACCTTCCTCGGCGCGATGATGCTGGGGCGTCAGTGCAGCCGGATTTGGGCGCAGCGGCGCTACGATCACCCGCTCGACCCGGTCAGCCTCTACCGGCTTATCACCCTGCTCGCCGCTGGCGCACTGACGATCCGGTGCGGCGCCGAAGCCATGTCGCTGTGGGGATGGAACCCGGACGATCCGGTCACCTCGGCGCGGGTGATGATGGCCAAGCGGTGGCTTGATCCGATCGCCCTCGTCCTGGGCTTCACCTGGATGGCCATCGCGCTGCTCGGCGAGCCGGGGATCGAGCATCAGCTCCGCAAGTCGCCGCTGCCAGTCGACATGTGGTCGCGCTGGCCGGTGCTGGTCCGTGCGGGGGTCGTCATCATCCTGAGCTTCGTCGCCGCCCTTGTCGCGGTGATCTTCCGGTGAACCACCCGGCGGCAGCTGGGGCCGCCGCTGTTCTGCCCCTTGCCGGCGCCCCGGTCACCTGGGACTTCCTCGGCTACTCCTACCACCCCGGCCCGGTGCTGGTGGCCGTCCTCGCCGTCGCCATCACGCGCGCCATCGTCTTCCTCCAGACCACCGGTCGCCGGCAGGTGATCCTCGACGTGTTGGTTTCGATGCTCTGCGCGCTGCTCGCCGCCCTGTGGACGCAGGCGCACGACCTTGACCTGCTCACCGCCGGCATCAGCGGCATGGGCATCGCCGCGATCGGCATCAGCATCATCGGCATCGCCAAAAGCCAGATGACCAGCGCCATCCGTGCCGCGGCGCAGGCAGCACTGAAAGCGATGTCGAGCGGCAGCCCACCGCCCCCTGCTCCCTAAACTCGGAGACATTGATGAACGACCCCGCATGGCTGGCGTTCGCGCGCCGCCAGATCGGCACGCGCGAGATCCCCGGCCCGACTCACAACAACAAGCTGATCGCGCTGCTGAACACGGCCGCGCGCTGGAACGGCGTCATCTGGAAGGATGATGAGATGCCGTGGTGCGGCGGCTTCGCGGCGGCATGCCTCGTCGCGGCCGGGATCGACCCGCCGAAGATCGCAGCGCGCGCGGCAAGCTGGGCGACGTGGGGCGCAAACCTGCGCACCGACCGCCTGGCGCCGGGTGCGATCCTCGTCTTCTCGCGGTTCGGCGGCAACCACGTCGGCTTCTACGCGGGCGAGGATGCCCGCTACTACCACGTCGTCGGCGGCAACCAGGGCAACGCCGTCTCCTACAGTCGCATCGCGAATAGCCGTCTGATCGCCTCGCGGTGGCCGCGCGGCGTGCCCGTCATCGGCGGTCCCGTCCGCATGACCGAAGTCGCCGGCATCCCCGTCACCACTAACGAAGCATGAATGGAGAAAATTGATGAAGATCAATATCGGCAAGCTGCTCGGCGCGGCCCTGAAGGTCGTGAAGTCCAATCCCACCCTCGTCCTCGGCGCTGTGTCGATCGGCAAGGAGATCGTGAAGGCGGTGAAGGACGAGGCGAAGAAGACGCCGACGCCCCGCGCCTGACTTCAGCACCTCGGAAAGGAAGCAATGATGGCCGATCCATTCAACGGCGTCTTTTCCGGGGTGTCGGACCCCGGCGAGCGCGCGAGCGTCGTCGTGCCCAGCGACACCACCGACCTGACGGAGACGCCGAAGAGCATCTACGTCGGCACGGGCGGCGACATCGCCATGATCGGCGACAATGAAGCGACAGGCGCCGCGCCCGTCATCTGGCGCAACGTGCCGAGCGGCGCCTGCCTGCCGTTCCGCCCGCGCCGCATTCGCGCGACCGGCACCACCGCGTCCGACATTGTGGCGATCCTCTGATGCGGCTGGGCTTTGGCCTTGGCCTCGCCGCAGGTCGAGGGCGGGCGACTGTCGCGCTGCTGCTCGCCGGCGCCGCGGTCCTGCCGATCGCCCGCCGCTGGCTCGACACAGCCGCCTGGGACGACACCTCAATCTGGAGCGACAGCCTGTGACCATTTACACATTTTTCCCCCCGAGCCCCCCGAACCAGATATTCTTCAAGGACGTTCGCGAAACGTTGAACGACGCGCTGGCACGCCTTCGGGCACTGGAGGCGGGCGGCGGCACGCCGACGCCGACGCCCGCCCCCTCGTTCAGCACGTCCGCCTCGATCACCTCGGACGGATCGCCGCAGGTCGGGGAGACGCTGGCTGGCAACGACGGCACGATCGCGAACGGCAGCGTGTCGGCGCGCCAGTGGCTACTGAACGGCACCGCGATCAGCGGCGCAACCGGGGCAACCTACGTGCCGACCCAAACGGGAGATCACAGCTACCGGGTGACCGCGACCGGGCCGGGCGGCACCGCCACCAGCACCGCGACGGTCGCAGTGGCCGCGGCAACCCCGACGCCGACCCCGGCACCGTCCTTCACCACCTCACCCTCGATCACGACCGACGGCACGCCGCAGGTCGGCGAAACCTTCACCGGCAACGATGGCATCGTCACGGGCGGCACGGTCCAGTCCCGTCGCTGGCTGCGCGGTGGGACACAGGTCGGCACGGGCGCGGCGTTCACGCCGACCGATACCGGCGACTACGTCTTCGAGGTCACCGCGACCGGCGCCGGCGGCAGCACGGTCGCGTCCGCGACCGTCACCGTGGCAGCGGCCACCCCGCCCGCCTCGCCCTTCTTCGGCTCATCCTCTTCCACCTGGGGCTCGACCAGCCCGACTTTCGGAGCGACTGCATAATGGGAAAGCTTCTTCTCGACACCACCGCAGGCGCGGGCGACACCGGCAAGATCGGTGGCGACAAGATCAACGCCATGATGGGCGAGCTATACGCTCTGACCAATCGGCAGCGGCCCGGCCGGCTCATCATCGTTGGCGACTCCAAGGCGTCGCTGATGGCGAATTTCTCCAACGTCCGGTCGGGGGCGGCCTGGGGCCTCGCGCGCGCCAGCGTCTACTGCTCCTTCGAGGACGCAAACGCCATCGGCGGCAGCTTCACCGGCACGGAAACGAACGGGCTACTCAACGCCACGCGCAACGCAGCGATTGTCGCTACCGTCACGTCCCGCGCCAATGCCGGTGAGAATGTGATCGTCATTATCAAGGCCGGCACCAACGATAACTACGCGGTGGGTCAGACGCTCGCGAACCTCATGCAGGCGACCAAGAATTACATCACCGCGGGCGCCAGCCACGTCATCATCATGAGCGTCGATCCCGAGGGCAATCTCAACGCTGCGCAGGCTCGGAGCAATTCCGAGATCAACCGGGGTATCCGAGTCTTCGCGCGGTCCAATCCGGCATTCGTGTCCTTCTGCGACACCACCTTTGGCTTGCTCGAAGCTGGATCCGAGACGTTCCTGTCTAAGGGCACGACCGGCGACACCACTACCGATACCGGCGCCTACGGCTCGGTCATGCACGACAGCCTCCACGAGTCCGGGTACGGCGCCTACATTATGGGCCTGGCGCTGGAGCCGATCTTCAAGCGGCTGATGCCGCACCGCACCCGCCTCATCATGCCGGACGGCAGCGGCCAGTCGACCGAGAGCCCGCGCGGCGACTTCGTCCAGAACATGATTATGTTCACCCGCGGCGGAGGCACTGCGGCCACGATCGAGAGCGGCAGCGATACGCCGAGCGGCTCGGGCGCAGCGGCCTACCCGCGGATCGCGCTTTTTGGCACGATCCCGTCACAGCGCCTCATCAAGAGCGGCATTACCTTTGCCACCAGCCGCGAGCCGTACCCGCCATTCGTGACCGAGTTCGGCCGCGAGGACATCCTGGTCACCACGATCACGCTGTCGGGCACGCCAACGGCGGATGGCGAGTGGACCTTCGGGGGCGGGACTGCTGGCGCCTTTGCGACCGGTGACGCCTACAACTGGGAGTTTGAATACTATGCCGAGGCGCTGTCCGGCACGGCTGGGCTGTCCGCGCGCGCGACTGGTGCCAATGGTGCCGTCGGTGAGCATCTGCTGTCCGCGCCGGCAAAGGCGGCAGACTACATCCCGAAGATGACCGGTCGGTTCAGCTACGCCTCGCCCACGCCCATGGTCATCGCCTCGGGCGGCAATAACGGCGGCCTGACCTTCGGCATGCGGTGGCGCAATGGCGTCCCCGTCTCGGGCAAGGTCTACCTGCTCGGCGCCGCGCTCATCAAGAACATCGCCCTGCCGGCCGTCGCTTGATCCTTCCTCGGCCCCTTCAGTGGAGAACCTCATGAAGCGACTACTCCTCGCCGCATTCGCGCTACTGGCGATCCCCTCCTGCGCCGTCGCCCCCGCGGCAGCGCAGACCGTCGCCGGCTGCGGCACCGCGGCGGTGGCCAAGGCCGACCGGACCAACAAGGCGAAGCTCGCGACGCAGATCGCGTGCTTCGAGAAGGCGGGGCTGACCGCCACGGCGGCGGTGGCCGAGCGCAAGACGCTGCTGGCGGCTATCGTCACATCAGCCCCCGCGCCGACGCCAGCGCCGGTCGCATGGAAGGATTGCGCCGTGGAAGGCGGGGTCTGCCGCTTCGAGGGCAGCGCGCGCGTCCGCTACGGCGCTGGCGAGCGCTGGGCCGAGAAGACGGCGACCAGCAGTATCGGCTGCAACAATGGTTCCTTCCCCGACCCGGCGCCGGGTTCCGTCAAGCGGTGCCAGACCACGGCGGCGACGGTGCAGGCACAACCTGCACCTGCACCCGAACCGACAGCCAGTCCGACGCCGACGCCCAGCCCCATCGCTGCCGTCTCGGTCGGATCGACTGTGCCGCGCGACAAGCTGGGCGTGAATGTCGCCGGCACCGCCTACTTCAGCGGCGAGCAGACCTTCGCGAACCTTGCCTTTGGTCAGGGCTGGAAGAACGCAGGCGTATCCGGCTGGCCCGACCTACCGCACGCGGACATGACCGCCGACGGCATGCCCGACCCGGCGCGGATCGGGGCAGGATATGGCCCCACCCTGATGCTGACCCCGCCGGCCGGCATCCGCACGAAGGCGATCGATGTCACCTGCACCTGGTCCGGCAAGGGCGTAGTCGAGGTCAGCGGCCCGCGCCTCGCCAACGGACGGGCGACAGGCAGCGGCTACCGCTTCACCTGGACCCAGGGCGCGCCGAACGGCTTCAACTGGCTGACCCTGAAATCGTCGGCCGCGACCAATCCGGTGCGCGACATCGACTGCCGCGTCGAGGGGGCGGCGAACGTCGGCATCTTCTCGGCCGAGACGATCGACTATTATCGTGCCTTCGGTGTCCTGCGGATGCTCGACGTCAGCGCGGGGAACAGCGCCTCGCCGGCCACCTGGGCCACCCGCACGATGCCCGGTGACCTGACCCAAGGCGGCAGCGATGGCCTCGCCCTCGAGCATCAGGTCGGCCTTGCCGTGGCGGCGGATGCCGATCCCTGGCTGCACGTCCCCTGGCGCGCCGACGAGGACTATGTCCGGCGCATGGCGCAGCTGGTGCATGATGCTCTACCGGCCGGCCGGCACGCCTATGTCGAGCTGTCCAACGAGGTCTGGAATTACGGCTTCCCGGTCGCTGGCCTCGCCCGCGAAGAGGGCGTCGCGCTGAAGCTCGCTGACAATCAATATGCCTCGGCGTGGAAGCTCTACGCCCGCCGCACCGTCGCGGTCATGAAGATCTGGGCGGACGTATTCAAGGATCGTCCCGGCCAGCTGGTGCGGGTGATCGCCTCGCAGTCGGGCAACCCGGCGCACGCCGGCTATCTGCTGGCCGAAAGTGGCGAGGTGAAGCCGGGCGATCTCGATGCCCTCGCCATCGCGCCGTATTTCGGGGGCGATCTGTTGCAGACCAATCCCGATGTCGCCGACGGCGACAAGCTGTTCCCGCTGCTCACCGTCGACATGCGGAAGAAGCTGGCAGGCGAGGTGCGCGAGAACCTGGCCAAAGCCAAGGCGATGGGCCTTCGCCTGATCTCCTATGAGGCCGGGCAGCACATCCTGAACGGCGGCGCGGAAGATCCACGTATCGCCAGCCTCAATCGCGATCAGCGCATGGGCGGGCTCTACAGCGAGTACATCCCCGGATTGGTGGCGGCGAACGACAACGATGTGGCCGTGCTGTTCAACGCCTCGGGCGCGATCAGCAAGTGGGGCGCGTGGGGTCTGCGCGAGTACCCCGGCCAGCCGCGCAGCGAGGCGCCGAAGATGGATGCCGCTCTCAAGGCAGTGGGACGCTGATCTATTCGCCCGCTGCCTCCGGATGCTCCGCGAGGTAGCGGGCAGCCAGCGCGGTCCGCCTCTCGATCGGAGCCTTGCCGCGTTCCATCAGTCCGATTGACACGCGCGTCATGCCGATCGCGGCGGCGAACGCCTCCTGCGTCATCCCGGACGCCTGCCGCAGTGCCTTCAGCTGATCGGGTTGCATGACCTTCGTCTCTCATCTATTTTGGCCCTATCCGCCCCCCGGTGGCTAGACCGGCGGGCGGGGCTTCAGGCTTGGATCGAGACCGTGAAGGTCACCTTCCAAATCCGAAGCCGGATTGTGAGGTTCATCTCACTTTCCTTTCGGGTCTGTCAGCGGGCGGTGCCGGGATAGTCTCGCCGTCTGACAAGAGAATAGATAAGCCAGTTATCATTGACGCGCAAGCGGAAAATGATGTCTGGTTTATCTTTTACCCTCTCATCCTCTGCTGAAGACGCTTCCATCCTCGCTCGTCGGGAAAGAAGTTCAGCAGGGTGACTGCCTGCTCAGTCGGTCGGGGGTGTGGGCGCCGCGCGCCGCACTTGCTGCACCGGAAATGGCGCATGACGTCCGCCTCGATGGCCATTGGCCAGCGCCACAGGCGCGCCCACTGGCAGACCATGAAGGCGTCCAGAATGGCGGTGTGCGGGCACGGCGGGTTGTCGCAGGTCAGGTGAATATTCATGCCGTGCCGCACGAAGTCGTGCAGCGTGTGAAAGGTCTTCGAGCTCACGGTCAGGCTGGCGGCAGCCAGAGATCCCGTATGCCGAGCTGTCGCTCGGACAGACCGAAGAAAGCGGCGAGGCGGGCATGCTCGTCGACGCGGAGCGCGCGCGGGTGACCTTCTACGACGAACCTGCGCAGGTAGTGATCAGGCCGTCGCAGCATGCGCGATAGCTCGGCATAGCTGTCGGGGCCCGTCGCGACGATCGCTGCCAGCGCAGCGCGCGGATCTGCTGGCGGCCTGTGGCCGAAGGGTGAGTAATGGCGGGCAGGTTTGGCGGTCGTCGGCATGGCAGATTCCTCCGCGTCATGTTCCACCAATGTTCTACTTTTTCAAGGGCCGATCGGACGGGCCTTCGTGCCCCCTGCCCCGCAAGCCATTGATCTGCATAGGTGCCGATTTAGCCTTGGATCGGGCAAGAGGCGTTGAAAACTCACGGGATTACGGCTCCACGGCGAAAACATGGCCTCGCACCTCGCCAGTCCCCTAATGACTTACTATCGGAAGCAACTAGATGGCTGGCTTAAGGATGTAGATTAAGCCTTCTACTCAGACTTTTACGCGTGCATCTAGAACATCTTGCAACTTTCTTACGACATCGTGGACCGAATGCGTCATGACAACTAGTGATTCAATGGCAGTATAAGGATGTTCGGACAGTGGTTCCGCCTTATGCTTTGTCAGTTGCACCTCTATTTTGATCTTTGCTAAAGATGAATCTACTTTACCTCCGTAGTGAGATGGCAGAGACTTGAGGTGGTGAATAGCAAATATCGGCTGTCCCATGCGGTTCGTAGTATGGGCGTACTGGTATCCACTCTCTACATTGAGTGTAATAGTGTCTACATCTTCGGTAGTCTCCTCACAACCTGACACACGAAAGGAGCGCTTAAGGCCATCTATGATAATGCGGATATTAGCAGGAATTAATATTCTGTGCTTGTCTGCATTGTCTAATGCTGAAAGTTCGCAAATCATTTCGCCGGGACCACCCAGATAAGCTCCGAAACTGTTAAATACGGCCTGTGCATCAGGCTTAAGGCCGAGAAGCTGAACCCGGGCAAAAAATTTCTCCGCTGCGTCCTCTACTGGAAAGCAGACTGTTTTCTCATTCAGTTTGTTTTCTGCAGTACCCTTACCGTCCAAAAGCCAAAACGCAAAAGCACTATGATCCAAGGCCGAACGCAAAGCATGTATTGCATCACCTATTTCCAACATTACTTCTACTGGGATGTTTTCATCAATCTGTATTGACCAGTAGTGATCCCTGTACCGCCCATCGTATTCTATTTTAAACGGCTTACTGTTACAAAACGCTCGGAGCCTATGCTCTGCCGCAACTAAGAATTGATCAGCGCGATTTAGTTTGGCGCGAGCACTCAGCAGAGCGTCTTTCGATGCCATGTAATTGTTCATCGAGCTACCTTGCGAAGGGGCCATCAGCTGACCGACGCGTCGGGAACACAGGTCCGAGGACGCGCATCCGCTTGGCGTCATATGATCGCTGCAGCTTCACCACATCATCATAGCTGCCCTGCAACCAGCGGTCGTGATCCTCAGGCGCTAGGATCGTAATCATGGCCTTCGGATGGATCGGCTTCACCAGCTCGTTGGGATCGCAGGTCACCATCGTGAAGCCCGATCCCTCCTTCAGGTGCTGCCAGAAGCCGGCGACCGCGAAGGTCGGCTGGTCCTCGACCGCGAACCACATCTCGCCCTTCAGCGGGGGCTTGCCGTCGCCCAGATCGTGTTTGTTCGGCGTCCACTCGCAGAACTCGCTCAGCGGGATCAGGCAGCGGTTAGCCGGCTCGGCCGCTAGCCTGCGCCACTGAGGCAGCCCCAAGTTGCGGACGTTGGTCATGGGCCAAGGCGCCTGCCCGCCCAGAACGTCCCAGCTCATCACGTCCCAGCCGCGGACGCCATCCTGCTCGCGGATGACGTAGTTGCGGCTCTTGGGCCGCAGCTCCTGCGGGTTGAACGTGTTCTCGCGCGGCCGCTCGCCGAACAGCTTGCCGGTCGAGCCGAACAGCGTCTCGGGCTCACCCTTAAATCGCGCGCGATTGCACATCAGACGTCAAGCTCCCGGCGCCTTATTTCTTCCAGGAGCGCGTCGGCCTCTGCATCGCACGCCGCGCCGGTCGTCCGCTCGTATGCTTCCAGGAGCTGTTCGTCCGACAGTGCACGGATCAGGTCAGGATCGGTCGGATACTGGATCATGGCGGTAAGCTATGCCGCTTCGTCGCCGATTCCTAGCGGATCAGCGTAGGAATAGGTTAGCCATTCGGAAGAGGCCACGAGGGGGAATTCAGCGGGGCGGAAGGGCAGTTAGCCCTGTTAAGCGGTTGCGAGCGCTCGATTGTGGCATTCCTGCCGGGCCCACCACGCCCCTGCTGCCGACAGCAGTTGCACCCGATGGGGCTCCGCTTGACGGCAACTCACCCTTTCGGCACAGAAAGAGGTTCTGGTACGCTCGATACTGGTCGCCAAATATTCGGCCGATGATGCGAGATTTTCGGCTTTCCATTGGATTATGCGCTATATAACGGATGATGCTCACATCCTTGGCAAGCATGTCTCGCGCATCCTTATAACCAAAGAAGCGCAGGTGGGTCCGGTCCATGATCCCTTCCGATTGATACTGGAATCTTCCGGACCAAATTATCCTGAGCAAGTTCGGATAATAGTGGAAGTTCGGTAGGGAGACGAGGATGTAGCACCCGTAGTTCAGCTGCGCGGTCATCCGCTCGAAGAAGGAATGCGGATCACGCAGATGCTCCAGCACGTCGAGCAGCAGGACGAGGTCGAACGTCGCCAGATCGACCGGCAGCTCTGCCGCTTCTATGTCTACGTGGTGGAATTCGTCGAACGTCGTACGATAGTTGTGGGAGGAGTCGCAGAAGGCATCCATCCCCACGCTGACCAAACCCGGATGGCGTCGCTGCAATTCCCGTGTCACCCCGCCCCGTCCGCACCCTATATCGAGCACGCGGGCCGGACGCTCGACCAGCATGTCGATCGTCTCGGGCCGCCCATTGTCATAATAGCCTTCAGTCACATGAGCCCCCCCGGCCAGAGTCTTTGATTGATGTGATTTAGCCACATTTTACGTCCTAAAGCGAGGCTCCCGCCTCGACGCCCAAATTTTCGAACGAGCGTTACCGGTGGCTCGCGATTGGAAAGCGGCACTCTCCCCCGTACCTTGCCAAGTGGCCAGAGCCGGCCTAGGGCGTGCCCGTATCGGGGAGTGGCGCAGGCTGGTAGCGCATCTGGTTTGGGACCAGAGGGTCGCAGGTTCGAATCCTGTCTCCCCGACCATCGTTCGCATCGATCCGCGTCCCTGCCCCTCGCTGCCGGGAGCCGGATCATGACCGACGACTTTTTCGCCCGCCTCCCCAAGGCCGAGCTGCACCTGCATATCGAAGGCACGCTGGAGCCGGAGATGATGGTCGCGCTGGCGGCGCGGAACCGGGTATCGATCCCGTTCCGCTCGGTGGAGCAGGTCCGCGCCGCCTATCGCTTCACCGACCTGCAAAGCTTCCTCGATATCTATTATGCCGGTGCCGACGTCCTGCGGACCGAGGACGATTTTCACGACCTTGCCTTGGCATATTTCGATCGCGCCGCGGCGGACGGCGTCGTCCATGCCGAGATCTTCTTCGATCCCCAGACCCATATCCATCGCGGCATTCCGATGCAGGTCGTGATCGAGGGGCTGTTCGCCGCGATCGATACGGCGCGCGAGCGGCATGGCATGACCGTCGAGCTGATCCTCAGCTATCTGCGCCATCTGGACGAGGAGGATGCGTTTGCAACGCTGAAAGCGGCCGAACCGTGGCTGGACCGGATTATCGGCGTCGGCCTGGACTCGTCGGAGGTCGGCCATCCGCCTGCCAAGTTCGCGCGTGTGTTCGCTGCGAGCCGGGAGCGCGGGTTGAAGCTGTGTGCGCATGCCGGGGAGGAAGGGCCACCCGCCTACATCCACGAGGCGCTGGACGTGCTGCGCGTCGACCGGATCGACCATGGCAATCGCGCGCTGGAGGACCCCGCCCTCGTCGCGCGGCTGGCGCGGGAGGCGATGACGCTGACAGTCTGCCCGCTGTCGAACGTAGCACTGCGCAACGTCGCGCGGATCGAAGATCACCCGATCGACCGGATGCTCGACCGGGGTCTCCGCGCCACCGTCCATTCCGACGATCCGGCCTATTTCGGCGGCTATATCGCCGAGAATTTCCGCGCCGTCGCGCAGGCGCGCGGGCTCAGCCGCGAGCAGGTGGTGACGCTGGCGCGCAACAGCTTCCTGAGCGCCTTCCTGTCGGACGAGGCGCTGGCGGGGCATCTGGCGCACCTCGACGCCTTCGTGCGGGACGCCGCGTGATCGCGCGATTCCTGCGACTGTTCGAGCCGTTCATCCTGGCGCTGCTCGGTACGGTCCTGCTCGCCTCGCTGCTGCCGGCGCGGGGAGAGGCGGCACGGTGGGTCGAGCATCTCGCGACGGCGGGCATCGTGCTGCTGTTCTTCCTGCACGGAGCGAAGCTGTCGCGCGAGGCGATCTGGCTGGGCGCGCGCCACTGGCGGTTGCATCTGGCGGTGCTGGCAACGACCTTCGTGCTGTTTCCGCTGCTGGGCGTGGCGCTGTCGACGGTGATGGCCGGACCGGTCGCGGCGGGAATGCTGTTCCTGACGCTGCTGCCCTCGACGGTGCAGTCCTCGATCGCGTTCACCGCCATCGCCCGCGGCAATGTCGCCGCGTCGGTATGCAGCGCCTCCTTCTCGAACCTGGCCGGCATCGTCGTCACGCCGCTGCTCGTCGCGCTGCTGATGGGAAGCGGCGGTCCGGGCGTCTCGCTCTCCTCGGTCGAGAGCATCGTGCTGCAACTGCTGGTGCCGTTCGTCGCGGGACACCTCGCCCGGCCGCTGGTCGCCGGGTGGCTGACCCGACACAAGGGGCTGACCGGACTGGTCGATCGCGGGTCGATCCTGCTCGTCGTCTATGCCGCGTTCGGTGCGGCAGTGGTCGAGGGGCTGTGGCGCCGCGTGTCGCCGGCCGACCTGGCGACCGTCGCGCTCGCCTGCTCGCTGCTGCTGGCGGCGGTGCTGATCGCGACCAAGCTCGCTGGGCGCGCGATGGGTCTGGCGCGCGAGGACGCGATCGTGCTGCTATTCTGCGGGTCGAAGAAGAGCCTGGCGGCGGGCGTGCCGATGGCGGGCGTGCTGTTCCCCGCCGCGCAGGTCGGCATCGTCCTGCTGCCGCTGATGCTGTTCCACCAGATCCAGCTGATCGCGTGCGCGGTGATCGCGCGCCGCTATGCCGACGGGGACGGCGCCACGCCCGGTGTGTGATCCGCGGCGCGGTCGCGCAGCGCGGGCAGACGCAGCACCAGCCGATCGGGCTCGATCGAGAGCGCGCCGCCCAGTTCGACCGCCAGGTTGCGCACCAGCCGCAGGGTGAAGCCCGCGCCGAGCAGCGGTGCGCCGTCTTCCCCCTCCCCGATCCCGTCCAGGCTGAACAGCGCGTCGCCCGAAAGGTCGGCGAGCGCGCGAGGCCGGTCGAAGGCGACGATGGCGTGCTCGCCGCTGGGGTGGACGGTGATACCGATCCGCTCGCCCGCGCTCGCCGCCGATACCAGGGTGGCGAGCAGCCGGGCCATCAGCCGCTCGGCGGCGCGATCGTCGGTCGCTGCGACCGCCTCTTCGCCCGAGAGGGTCAGTGTCGCCCCGCGCTGGCGGGCAAGCGGAGCGAGGTCGGTCGCGAGCCGCGCCGCCAGATCGCCGAGCGGAACCGCGCCGGGCCGCAGCTCCAGCGCCTGCCCCTCGATCCGGGCGGCGGTGTCGAGATCGTCGATCGCGGTCAGCAATCCCGACGCCTGCGAGCGGATCGCGCTCGCCCGCTGGCGATAGGCGTCCGCGACTGGACCGAGCAGTTCGGTCTCGATCAGCTCGGCGAAACCGGCGACCGCGTTCGCTGGGGTGCGCAATTCATGGACGAGCTGGCGCAGCCCCTCCGACATGGTCGAGCGCGGACCCAGCGGCGCGGCACTTTCATGGCGCAGCGGCCGGCGTCCCGCGCCGTGGAAGCCGGTGAAGCGGCCGCTCGCGGGCTCGAAGATCGGTGTGCCGGCGATCCGCCATGATCCGGCCGCGTCGGACAGGCCCTCCACCTCGAGCCGGAGGTCGCAGAACGCACCGCGCCGGTGGAAGGCGGCGGCGACGCCCGCGTCGATGCGGACGACGCCGTGGATGCCCGGCCGCGCGATCGACACGCCGACCAGCGCGGCACGGGCCACGCCCTCGACCCAGCGGATCGTGCCGGTGACGTCGGTTTCGAAGCGGAAGCCCGCCTCGATCGGCGCGGGCGGCGTGGTGGCAGGCTGATCCTCGCGGTCGCGGTTGAACGCCTCGATCCGGGCGACCAGGTCGGCGATCTCGTAACGGGGCGGCTCGGATGGCGTGGCCGGCTCCTCGTCCGCGCGGCGCAGCGCCTCGGCGACGACCGGCAGGCCGCGCGCGACCTCGCCCAGCGCCACGAAGGGCGTCGGTGACAGCGGTGCGTCAGGGACCAGGACGATCGGCTGGATTGGCGCGGGTTCGGCTTCGTCGGCCGGCGCCGCGGCAGGCTCCTCGACCGTCGCCGCCCCGGCACTGGCATCGCTGAGGGCAAAATCGGTGGCACCGAAACTCTCCAGCGCGCGGACGACGCCGGCCGGCAGGTCCCGCCGCTGGCGCACGACCGAGCGCGTGGCAGGGGTCAGGGCGCCGAGCAGGTCGAGCCAGGCCGCCTCGTCGAGGGTCGCGGTGCGCAGTACCGGGGCGGCGATGGCGAGCGTGTCGGTAGCGAAGAAGGCGACCAGCGCCGCGGGTGGCCTGGCAAAGGCCAGGGCCCGACCGCTCGCCGCGCGGACCTGTACCGGCACCCGATCGCGCAGGTCGCGCAGACGCGCCATCGCCTCGTCCACCGCGTCGACCGGAATGCGTCCGCGCCCCAGCAGATCGACGATCTGCCGCCACGCCGACTGGGCCCCGTAACCGGGACCCTGGTCGGCCGACAGCACCGTCCTGAGGCTATCATCGAAACGCACGCTAACCGGTTCCCCCTATCGCTGCCGATGCATAGCGGATCGCAACGCCGGGTTAACCCGTCGAATGGCGGCCGAACGCGGCCTATTTTGGGATGTAACGTTGTGGGACAATTGCGTTAGCGTGTAATTATCTTATAGGTTGCAGGAGTTGCGCGAATTTACGCAACGCTGGGAGAGCTTCTTACTATGGCGATCGACCGGATCGACCGGCAAATCCTATCCCTGCTGCAGGACGACGGCCGCATGACGAACGTCGATCTGGCCGAACGTGTCGGGCTGACGGCCCCTCCCTGCCTGCGCCGTGTACGGGCACTGGAGGAAAACGGCGCCATTCGCGGCTATCACGCCGATCTCGACGCGTCGCGGCTTGGCTATCCGATCACCGTGTTCGCGATGGTGTCGCTGCGAAGCCAGGCCGAACGCGACCTCGCCGCGTTCGAGAACCATGTCGCCGCCATCCCGGAGGTGCGCGAGTGTCATATGCTGAACGGCGAGATCGACTTCATCCTCAAGATCGTCGCGTCGGACCTGAAGAGTTTCCAAGAGATCCTGACGACGCACCTGACGCCCGCCCCCAATGTGGCCAGCGTCAAGACATCCCTCACCATCCGCACCGCCAAGGCGGTATCGGGCATCCCGATCACCGCCGATTGACGGCGTCGGCGGCAGGGCGACGTCTATGCCACCCTGCCGCCCGTGCCGAACCGCCGATCAGGCGGTCGGCGCCGGTGCCTCGAGATAGGCATTCCACAGGCTGGCAATGCCGGCCCGCGGCGTGCCCTTGACCGCGTCGAACGCCGTCTTCGCACCCGCCTTGTCGCCCGAGCGGGCGAGCGCGATGCCCAGATGGGTGTTCACCTCGTCCGCATCGACGCCACCCTTTTGCAAGGCGACGCGGTACAGCTCGATCGCCGGGGCATATTCGCCCGCGCCCAGATAGGCATCGGCGGTGCCGCGGGCCAGCTTGCCGTCAGCCGAAGCCTTGGCCTTGGTCGCCAGCGGCGCCAGCGAGCCTTCGGCCTTCAGGGCCGTCGCGGCATCGGTCGCGATCTGCTTGGCCAGCGTGTTGCCGGCCGGGACCTTGCCAGCGGCCTGGCCTTCCTTGATGACCGCCTGCGCCTCGGCCGGCAAGCCGCGGCGCTGCACATCGTCGGCATATTCCAGATAGTCGTTCTGGTCGGCGAGCGAGCCGGTAGCGCGCAGCAGGCGGAACAGGTCGATCTTCTGCGCATCGTCCAGCTTGGCGACGGAATTGCCGGCCAGGCCATAGGTCACGACCACGTCGCGCCAGTTCTTGCGGGTCGGATAGGCGACGATGTAGCGCTGCATCCAGTTCATCGTCTGCGGGCCGAGCTTGGCGGCATTGGCACGCGAGATGCCGTAGCGGAAAATGTCCTCGCTGGGCTTCTGCCCCGCCGCGATCGATGCCTGCACCGACGCGTCGAGATCGGCGAGTCCGCCCGCCGCATCGCCGCCGCCGACCTTCGCCTGTGCCAGCTGCAGCGACAGGTTGGGGTCGTTGTAGCCCAACTGCTTGGCCTGGTTCAGATACTGGATCGCGACCGGGAACTGCTTGCCGTTATAGGCGAGGATGCCACGCTGGTAGGCGAACTTCGCCTTGTCTTCCTGCTTGGTCACCGGGCTGGCGATCAGCGCGTCGAGCGGGCTGGCCAGCACCGTCTCGTTGATGGGTGCATTGGGGTTGGCGGCACGTGCCGCCTGGATCTTCTGCTGCTCGAGATTGTAGCGGAAGACGGCGGCGAAATACTTCTCGTCGTCGTTCTTGGCCAATCCCTCCAACTGCACGATCGCCGGCTCGGCGGTCGCCAGATCCTTGGCATTGAGCGCGGTCTGCGCCGCCTGTGCCGCCTTCAGCGCCTCCGGGCTCATCTTGGGGCCGGTCGCCTCCTGCTTCTTCTCCTTGGCGAAGGCAGGCGGAACAAGGGTCAGGCCACCGATGCTGGTCGACAGGGCCAGTGCCAGCGCGAACTTAGAAAGGGTCTTCATGGGGGCGAACTCTCCTGTGAGCTGTCGGCCGCTCTATCGGCCGGGGGTCGGCGCTTCAAGCGAGGGAAAGCATCTTGGTTCCGTGGCGACCATGCGCTGAACGCCGATTGAACGCGCGGGCGCGGGCCGCTACCCGCGCAGACATGATCGCCGTCATCTCGCCTGCCAAGACGCTGGACTATGAAACGCCGCTGCCGCCCCTCTCGCCCACCCGGCCGCGACTGGCGGACGAGGCGGCGGCACTGGCCCGCTCGGCCGCGCGCCTGCCGCAGAAGCGGCTGCGCGAGCTGATGAAGATCTCGCCCGCCCTCGCCAAGCTGAACGCCGACCGGTTCCGCGACTTCGACGCGGCGCCGGAGCGGCCGGCGATGTTCGCCTTTGCCGGGGACGTCTATACCGGTCTCGACGCAGGTTCGCTCGACGAGGCGGCACTGCCGTTCGCGCAAGACCATCTGCGCATGCTCTCGGGCCTGTACGGCCTGCTCCGCCCGCTCGACGCGATGCGACCCTATCGGCTGGAGATGGGGACGCACTGGGCGCCCCGGCGCGACAAGCTGACCGACTGGTGGGGCGACCGGATCGCCGCGCTGCTCGCCGCCGACGTCGAGGCGGAGGGGTCCGGCACCGTGCTGAACCTCGCCAGCCAGGAATATTGGGCGGCGGTCGACGGGCGTCTGCCCGCCGGCGTCCGCACCGTCGCCATCGACTTCCGCGACGGCGACCGCTTCGTCAGCTTCCATGCCAAGAAGGCGCGCGGGATGATGGCGCGCTGGATGGTCGAGTACCGGATCGAGACGGTCGACGACATGCGCGGCTTCGACAGCGACGGATATCGCTTCGTCGCCGGCGATAGCGATTACGATCGCTGGCGGTTCGCGCGATGAGCGCGGTCGTCATCGGCGCATCGGGCGGGATCGGCGCGGCGCTGGTCTGCGCGCTCGCCGAAGAGGACGTGGCGGCGCGCAGCTTCGCGCGCTCCTTTGCCGGCGCCGATCACCTCGATCTGGAACGGGAGGAGACGATCGCCGCGGCGGCCGCATCGCTCACCGGCGCGCCCGACCTGGTCGTGGTCGCTACCGGCCTGCTCCACCACGACGGACTGGTTCCGGAAAAGAGCATGGCCGCGCTCGATGCCGCCTGGATGGCGCGGCAATATGCCGTCAACGCGATCGGCCCCGCACTGGTCGCCAAGCATTTCCTGCCACGCATGCCCAAGACCGGCCGCGCAGTCTTCGCGGTGCTCTCGGCGCGGGTCGGCAGCATCGGCGACAATCGGCTGGGCGGCTGGTACGGCTATCGCGCGGCCAAGGCGGCGCTGAACCAGCTGATCCGCACGCTGGCGATCGAGGACAAGCGTCGCAACGACCGCGGCATCGTCGTCGGCCTGCATCCCGGCACCGTCGACACCGATCTGTCGAAGCCGTTCAGCGGCAATGTCCGCGCCGACCAGCTGTTCGCGCCGGACCGCGCCGCGGTACAGCTGCTCGACGTCATCGACGGGCTGAAGGCGCCCGACAGCGGCAAGCTGTTCGCGTGGGACGGGGCAGAGATCACTCCCTGACCGAAATGTCATGTTCCGGCCACCGCCCGGCCACCGGCGCGGCGCCATTACGGAGTTCGCCGCTGCCGGACCTCTCCCACCCGGCGCGGCACCTTTCCTCTCCTTCCACGAAGGATCGATGACATGACCAAGACCGCACCTGCCGCCATCCTCGCTGCCGCCGCCCTGTTCTCGGCAAGCGCAGCCTTCGCCACCGCACAGACCACGCCTGCCAAGCCGGCCGCCAAGGCCACCGCGGTGAAGCACACCACGGCCACCCGCGTGACGAGCACCCGCACGACCACCAACGCTCCCGCCGGCAAGGCGCGCATGGTCACGGCCAAGCTCGCCAACGGCAAGACCGTCACCTACAATTGCGCGCTGCCCGGCAACGCCAGCAAGCAGGCCTGCAAATGACCCTTCACGCGCGCGTACACCCCCGTACGCGCGCGTGACATGGAGCGTCGGAACGCCTAGGGTCGCTGCAACACCCCTGTAACGATCCGGAAGACGACATTGGCCGACGAGACGCTGCTCGCCGAACCCTCAGACATTTCGACGATCTCGATCGTCGACGAGATGAAGTCGAGCTATCTCGACTATGCGATGAGCGTGATCGTCGCGCGCGCGCTGCCCGACGTGCGCGACGGACTGAAGCCGGTGCATCGCCGCATCCTCTATTCGGCCTATGAGAGCGGCTTCGTCGCGGGGCGGCCGTACCGCAAGTCGGCCCGCATCGTCGGCGACGTGATGGGTAAGTATCACCCGCACGGCGACAGTGCGATCTATGACGCGTTGGCGCGCATGGCGCAGGACTGGTCGATGCGGCTGCCGCTGATCGACGGCCAGGGTAATTTCGGATCGATGGACCCCGATCCGCCCGCCGCGATGCGCTATACCGAGGCGCGGCTGGCAAAGGTGGCGAATGCGCTGCTCGACGGGCTCGACAAGGACACGGTCGACTTCACCCCCAATTACGACGGGTCGGAGCGCGAGCCGCAGGTGCTGCCCGCGCAGTTCCCGAACCTGCTGGTCAACGGCGCCGGTGGCATCGCGGTCGGCATGGCGACCAACATCCCGCCGCACAATCTGGGCGAGGTGATCGACGCGTGCTTCGCCTATCTCGATAACGGCGCGATCACCGCGGAGGAGCTGACCGAGATCGTGCCGGGGCCGGACTTCCCGACCGGCGCGATCATCCTCGGCCGTGCCGGCGCGCGCTCTGCCTATGCCACCGGCCGCGGATCGATCATCGTGCGTTCGCGCCACACGATCGAGAACCATCGCGGCGACCGCCAGTCGATCGTGCTGACCGAGATCCCGTTCCAGCAGGGCAAGAACGCGCTGGTCGAGAAGATCGCCGACGCCGCCAAGGAAAAGCGGATCGAGGGCGTCAGCGACATTCGCGACGAATCGAACCGCGAAGGCGTGCGGATCGTCATCGACCTGAAGCGGGATGCGACTCCCGAAGTCGTGCTGAACCAGTTGTGGCGGCACACGCCGGCGCAAGGGTCGTTCCCGGCCAACATGCTCGCGATCCGCGGTGGTCGGCCCGAACTCCTGAACCTGCGCGACATCATCGAGGCGTTCATCCAGTTCCGCGAGCAGGTCATCACCCGCCGCTCGAAGTTCGAACTGAACAAGGCGCGCGAGCGGGCGCACCTGTTGCTCGGCCTCGTCATCGCCGTGACCAACCTGGACGAGGTCGTCCGCATCATCCGCGGATCCTCCAGCCCGGTCGCCGCGCGCATGGCGCTGCTCGCGCGCGAATGGCCGGTCGCCGAGATCGCGCCCTATCTGGCGCTGGTCGAGGCGGTAGACGACGCGGCCACGGGGGACGTCTATCGCCTGTCCGACGCGCAGGTCCGCGCGATCCTGGACCTGCGGCTCCACCGCCTGACCGCGCTCGGCCGCGACGAGATCGGCGACGAGCTGAAGACGCTGGCCGATTCGATCGCCGAGCTGCTCGAGATCCTCGCCAATCGCGTGAAGCTCTACGAGGTGCTGCGCGGCGAGCTTCAGGCGATCCGCGACCAGGCCGCGACCCCGCGCCGGACCGAGATCGTCAACTTCAGCGGCGGGATCGACGACGAGGACCTGATCGAGCGCGAGGACATGGTCGTGACCGTCACGGTCGAGGGCTATATAAAGCGCACGCCCCTCGACGCGTTCCGCGCGCAGAAGCGCGGCGGCAAGGGCCGCGCCGGCATGGCGACCAAGGACGAGGATGCGATCACCAGCCTGTTCGTGACCAGCACGCACACGCCGGTCCTGTTCTTCTCGACCGCGGGCAAGGTGTACCGGATGAAGGTCTGGCGCCTGCCGGAAGGCGGGCCGGCCACGCGCGGGCGGCCGATGGTCAATCTGTTGCCGCTGGGTCCGGGCGAGACGATCTCGACCGTCCTGCCGCTGCCCGAGGACGAGGGCCGCTGGGGCGACCTGCACGTCATGTTCGCGACCGCCAACGGCACGGTGCGGCGCAACAGCATGGACGCGTTCGCCAACATCCCGTCCAACGGCAAGCTGGCGATGCGCTTCGACGACGAATCGACCGACAAGCTGATCGGCGTCGCATTGCTGACCGAAACCGACGACGTGCTGCTCGCCACCCGCCTCGGCCGGGCGATCCGCTTTGCCGCGACGGACGTGCGCGAGTTCCAGAGCCGCACCTCCACCGGCGTGCGCGGCGTCACGCTGATGCAGGACGATGCGGTCATCTCGCTGTCGATCCTGCGTGGCTTCGCGGCGACCACCGAGGAGCGCGACCAGTATCTAAAGGCCGCCCCCTGGAAGGAGGGCGAGCGCGAGGTGACGCTGGCGCCGGAGCGGATGGCGGAGTTCGAGGCGGCGGAGGAGTTCATCCTCACCGTCACCGCCAACGGATATGGCAAGCGTACGTCCGCCTACGAGTATCGCCGCACCAACCGCGGCGGTCAGGGCATCACCAACATCGTCTCGGCCGGGCGCAACGGGCCGGTCGTCGCCAGCTTCCCGGCGCATTCGGGCGAGCAGCTGATGCTGGTCACCGACCAGGCCAAGCTGATCCGCATGTCGGTCGGCGACGTCCGCGTCACCGGGCGCAACACGCAAGGGGTTACGCTGTTCAGCGTCGCCAAGAACGAGCACGTCGTCTCCGCCGCCAAGATCGACGAGGAGGAAGAGCCCGAGAACGAGGCCGAGGCGCTGGTCGCCGCCGAGCTGGCCGAGACGCCCGCCGCCGATACCGCCGCCACGCTGTCGGTCGACGACGGCACCGGCCCGCAGACGATGGACGAGACGGTCGAGGAGGAGGATGACGAATGACCACCCACCCGCAGACCGCGTACAAGGTGCTGACCGCCGACCAGATGGCGAAGCTGGAGGCGGAGGGGCGCTTCGCCGGCGCGCCGGTCGACCTGGCCGATGGCTATATCCACCTGTCCACCGCCGAGCAGCTGACCGAGACGGTCGACAGGCATTTCGCAGGGCAAGCCGACCTGTGGGTGGCCGCCGTCGACCTCACCGCGTTCCGTACGGTGAAGTGGGAGGATAGCCGCGGCGGGCAGCTCTTCCCGCACCTCTACGAACCCCTGCTGCTGGAGACGCTGGTCGCGTACGGCCCGCTGAAGCGTGACGAGGACGGGCGCGTGCGGCTGCCGGTCGCGGGATAGGCTGGGGGCAGACGGTAACGCTTGCAACCAACCCGGGTGCCACGCTTTAATCCTGCATGGCTCTTTCAGGGTCGTTGGCTTCACCGGTCAGCATGGACCGGGATACCGCAGGAGATGACGATGTCCCTTTTGCTCGCCGCCGGGCTGATGCTCGGCGCTGCCGCGGCGGCGCAGGTGCCGCCGGTCGACCATGTGGTTCGGGTCGATCACGATAGTGGCCCGGTCGACGCGCGTTACAACGGCAATGTCGCGATGACGTATCGCCAGGTCGGCGCAACCGCGCCCGGCGGTCGCCCCTCGACGTTGCGCTGCCTCTGGTCGGCCGACATGGTCGTCGACCGGCAGGCGCGCGCGATCTCCGGATCGACGCTGGCACGCTCCTTTTCCCGGCAGGCGGTGATGAACGGCAGCCGTCACGGCTGGTGCGACGCACACCGTGCCGCGATCGACCAGGAAGTCGCCGCTCGCCGCGACGACCTGCACGGGCATGTCCGTGCGATGGCAGCCGAGGATCACGAGATCCTGCGCCACGAGATCGATCGCCTCCACACACCGGTGCGCACCGGGTGAGCGCACGATATCTCGCCGCCCTGGCAGCGGCCTGCACCGTCACCGCTCCGGCCGGTGCACAGACTACGGCAACGGTCGGTGCCGAGCTGACCAATGACGAGGTCCGTCGCGGCCTGAGCTGGAGCGAAGGGCGTGCGTCCGTGTCCGGCGACGCCTTCGTCGATATCGGCCCGATCGACGCCTCGGCGCGAATCGTGGCAACGCGCGGGTCGGAACGCCATGCGGGTGCCGATGCCGTCGCCGACCTGACGCTTGGCACCGGCTGGGACATGGGCGCGGTCAGCCTGCGGGCCACCGCCACCGGCCATCTGTTCGCCGGTGCCCGGACCGGTATGGACTATGTTGAACTCGGCTCCAGCGCCGCGGCCGGTCTCGGCCCGGCAAGGCTGACCGCCGGCGTCCTCTACGCCCCGTCGCAGGACGCGATCGGTGGCGACAATCTCTATCTCTATGCCAGTGCCGACAGCGGCATTCCCGGCACGCCGCTGACCGTAATCGCCGAGATCGGTCACTCCTCTGGCAGCGTGGACGATTCCCAGCGTGCCCAACGCCTGCGACCGGGCGGCAGCTACACCGACTGGCGGCTGGGCGTCGAGCGCCGCCGTGGCCCCCTCACCCTCGGCCTCTCCTATATCGGCACCGACGTGGATCAGGGCGCGATCGGCGGTCCCTATGCCGACCTGAGCCACGCTGGCGACCGGATTGTCGGGCGGGTGCGGGTGGAATTTTAGCTGCCGAGCACAGCTCGCGCCCGCTGGTCAGTTCTTCACGACCGCGGCGGGATGCCACTCCGCGGGAACGCCGCCCCCAAGCGTCCATGGCAGCATGTAATCCACATACTCCGTCTCGCTCACCCGCCCATCGCGATCATTATCGAGCTTGGCCATCCACTTCCGTTCGGCTGCAGGGTCGCGTGACCCTGTAACGGGCGCGGGGGGAAGGTTGGCGTCCCGACCCGCGTCGCGCGGCTCCATCGACGATGCCTCGCGGGGATCGAGGAAGCCGGAATGGTCGAGATCCTTCTGCCGAAACCCCTCTCGATCGAAAGCCGCCGCCTCGTCCAGCCCCACCTTGCGGGCGGTTACATCGTCCCCTTTCTCGTTCTTCATCACCGGCTGGTCGGTGGCGGGCGCCGGTACGTCCTGAACGATGGCCATCAGAAGCAATGCTGCGAACATGATCGATCCCTTGCGGTGTCGCCGCGCATCCGCGCCGATCGGGGACGCTGCGGCCGCCGCCCCTTTCCCCTGCCCTGCACCGCTGAACAGGTCCGGCGGCTGGGGTACAAGGATCTGGTACCCCTCTGCCTCAGCCAGCAACCGCGCCGCAGCGAGTGACGACGACAGGCCCAACTTCGTCCGCGCCATCTTCAAGCGCTTTTCGACCGCGTGAGGCGAGATGCCAAGATCGAGCGCCATCTCCTTGGCCGTCTGTGGCAGCAGCCGACGGCGCAGACACGCCTTCTCGTTCTTGGTCAGGCGTGCGAGTGCCGGCTCAGACATACAGGTCCTCCACCCGCCAACCCTCGCCCACCGCCTGCATCAGCAGCGTGCGGTGGCAGTGACAGGGATCGCGCTCGTAGCAGAGGAGTGCGCTCGGCACCTCGCCGGCGAGTTCCAGCATCCGTGCCGCCGCAACCTGCGCCTCCGGCAGCACCAGCTGATCGTCATAGACCGCGCGCAGCGTCGCCACGTCGCCCTTCTTCGCGGCGTCGCGTCCGCGCTTGGGCGTGCCGAGCGCCTTCAGGTGGACATAGCCGATCCCGGCCTCTCGCAGCGATGCCGCCAATGGCGATTTCGAGAAGCCCGGGCGTCGCGACAGCGGCAGCGCGCGGACGTCGATCACTCGCGCGACCCCGGCGGTACGCAGCGCCGCGATAAACGCGTCCATCGTCGCGCCCTCATAGCCGATGGTGTAGATCGTCGTCATGACCGCGACCTTGCCGCATCGGGGCGCGACCCGCTAGGCGGAGCGGCATGACCCATGACATCCACATCGTCGGCGGCGGCCTGGCCGGATCGGAGGCCGCATGGCAGCTGGCCGAGGCCGGCTTCAAGGTTCGCCTGTCGGAAATGCGCGGCGGCGGCGATCACACCCCCGCGCACCAGACCGACGGGCTGGCCGAGCTGGTCTGCTCGAACAGCTTCCGCTCCGACGATGCCGAGGCCAACGCGGTCGGGCTGCTGCATCAGGAGATGCGGACGCTCGGCTCGCTGATCCTGACCCAGGCCGACGCGCACCGAGTGCCGGCCGGCTCCGCACTGGCGGTGGACCGCGACGGTTATTCCGCCGGAGTCACCGGCGCGCTCGCGGCGCATCCGAACGTCACGCTCGTCCGCGAGCGGGTCGACGCGCTGCCCGATGGCCCGGTGATCCTCGCCACCGGTCCGTTGACCGCGCCCGCGCTGGCCGAGGCGATCGGCGGCGCGACGGGGCGCGAGGCGCTCGCCTTCTTCGACGCGCTCGCCCCGATCGTCCACCACGACAGCATCGACATGGAGGTGGCCTGGAAGGCGAGCCGCTGGGACAAGGGCGAGGCCGACTACATCAACTGCCCGATGGACAAGGACCAGTACCTCGCCTTCCACGCCGCGCTGATCGCGGGTGAGAAGACCCCGTTCAAGGATTGGGAGCAGGACACGCCCTATTTCGAGGGCTGCATGCCGATCGAGGTGATGGCCGAACGCGGCGTCGACACGCTGCGCTATGGCCCGATGAAGCCGGTCGGGCTGGACAATCCAAAGACCGGACGATGGCCCTATGCCGTCGTGCAGCTGCGCCAGGACAATGCGCAAGGGACGCTGTGGAACATCGTCGGTTTCCAGACCAAGCTGAAACATGCCGAGCAGGTGCGCCTGTTCCGGACCATTCCCGGACTGCAGAATGCGGAGTTCGCGCGGCTGGGCGGGCTGCACCGCAACACCTTCATCCGCTCGCCCGAATTGCTCGATACGACGCTGCGGCTGAAGAGCCGGCCCAATCTGCGCTTCGCCGGGCAGATCACCGGCTGCGAGGGCTATATCGAGAGCGCGGCGATCGGCCTGATCGCCGGCCGCTTCGCCGCCGCCGAGCTGCGCGGTGAATCCCTGGCGCCGCCGCCGCCGGAAACCGCGCTCGGCGCGCTCCTCAACCACATCACCGGTGGGGCGGAGGCAGCGACCTATCAGCCGATGAACGTCAATTTCGGCCTGTTCCCGCCGATCCCCGGCCGGACCAAGAAGGCCGACCGGAAACGCCTCTACACCGATCGGGGGCGGGAAGCGCTGGCGGCGTGGCTCAGCCCTCGCCCGCCGGCGCAGTTGCCGCAGGAGGACATGGTGTCGTCCGCACAGGCTTGCGCTTGACCGCGGTGGTCGCGAACTCGGCAGGCGACATGCTGCCGGAGCGGTCGCGATCGGCGGTGGTGAACTTCGCGGTCGTCTTGGCCGCCCACTCGTCGAACGACAGCTGGCCGTCGCCGTTGGTGTCGAGCTTGGCATATGCCTTGCGCCGCGACGCGAGATATTCCTCGCGCGTGATCCGCCCGTCGCGATCCTTGTCGTAGCGACCGAAACGTTTCTCCTCGCGGGTCTTTGCCGTCGCCTCCGGCACGGTATCGGGCAGCGGTCCATCGCTGGCGGCGGTCACGCCTTCGGGCTGGGGCGGCAGCACCGCTGCAGGCGCTGCATCGCGGTTCGCCCAGACCAGCGCACCGGCCGCGATCGCCGCCAGTCCCGCGCCACCACCCGCCAGATATCGCCACATCGCCGCAGTCCCCCTCACCGCTTCGATTAGCGACAGCGCAGACGGACTCAACCGCTATCGCCCGGTCAGCCTGTGCCAGAACAGGCGGGCGACGATCCATGGTCCCGCATCGGGATGAGCGGCGAGGAGGGCGAGCGCGCCCATCGCCCGGCCGCGCCGGCTCCAGCGCGTCCGCGCCGCGAAGCGACGCGCTGCCGCCATCGCCCGGACGCGGTCGGCAAGTGACGGGTCGCGGACATGGGCGGCGAGGTCGGCCAGCGCCCACCCTTCGCCCGCAAGTGCCACCGGATCGTCAGCGTCCGCCGCGACGGTGCGCGCGATGGCCGCGAACAGACCACCCCCGCGCTGCCGCGCATAGGTCACCAGATCGTCGGCAGAGAGCGGGTCCTGGCCCAGCAGCACCTCCCACCCGTCGATCATCCCGGCCAGTGTCGCCCCCCCGGTCCCGCGCGGCAGAACATGGGTCGCCAGCGCTTGCAGCAGCGGCTCCGCCGGCCATGCACCGTCGTCGAGGGTTGACAGAGCGTCGTGCCACCAGGTCAGCCGCATCTGCGCGATCAGCGGCTCGCGCGCGGCCCGCACGATGTCGCCCAGCCGTCGGTCGAGGTGCAGCAGCGCTGCCAGCCCGGCGCGCGCGGCGACGGGTGCATAGCCGATTGCGAGCAGCACCGGCGGGGCGAACGCAGCGCCGGCCGGCGGGTGATCGTACGGAATATTAACGCTCATGGTCCAATCCGCGGCAGCCGCAACTTCCGGTTGAGTTCATCCTATGCTGCCCCGTTTGTTTCAGCGTCTGTTCAGGAATTGCCGCCGGCCGGCCACCACCTTCCTGTCGCGGCTGCGCCGGGACCGCCGGGGCAATACACTGGCGCTGGTCGCTGCGATGATCCTGCCGATCACCGGCATCATCGGATCCGGCCTCGATATGGCGCGGGTGTACCTGGTCAAGACGCGACTGCAACAGGCATGCGACTCCGGTGTGCTGGCTGGGCGCCGGCAGATGGCGGGCACAAGCACGCTTAGCACCGCCGTGACCACCGAGGTGCAGAAATACGCGCAGTTCAACTTCCCCCAGCAGGCGATGGACACCACCGTCTACACCATCGCGCCGACGCTGGATGCCGCCAACGACACGATCAACCTGACGCTGAACACGCGGATGAACACTGCGCTGATGAGGCTGTTCGGCATCGCCAGCGTGCCCGTGCAGGTGACGTGCAGCGCGCGCGAGGATTACGCCAATATTGACATTGTGCTGGTGCTCGATACCACCGGGTCGATGGCGTGCAAGCCCGAGCGGGACGACGCCGGCTGTAGTACCTATGCCAACCAGAGCGGCGTCCGTGGCCAGACAATGACTGTCAACGGCCGCACCGTGACCTACCTCAAGGAAGAAACATCGGGCGGGGTCAACATCTCGCGTATGCAGGGACTGCGTACTGCGCTCTCTTCCCTGCGCGACAAGATGGCGACGATCGAAACACAGTTCGCCTCCGCTCCGACCGCGCAGCGCAAGCGCGTGCGGTTCGCGATTGTGCCGTTCTCCCAGATGACCAATCCGGGCTTCAGCACCGGTGCGGCCGGGACGACCCTCTACAGCCGCAATCCCGATTGGTTCAACACGCAAGGAACCTACAAGTCGATCGGCGTGTGCGGTAGCGGGAAGAACGCGTATTACTGCTACAAAAGTGCCTCAGTCAGCCATAACAGCAGCTGGATGAGCAGCACCTGGGACGGGTGCGTCGAGGAGCGCGGCACCAGCAACACCATTACCCCGACATCGGGGCACAGCATCCCCAACAACCTGCCGTCGAACGCCTATGACCTCATGTTCGACTCCACACCGACGACGGACACGGCAACCCGCTTTACCGTGGCCGACCCCGATGCCGTCAGTGAGGCGACCACCCCGCAATATGCCTGTCCCAAGGCGATGCGTGAACTCGCGCCGATGTTGACCAGCGACTACAACTCCTACTTCACCTTCGCCAACGGGTTCGTAGCGAACGGCGGCACCTATCTGGACCTCGGGATGCTGTGGGCCGCCCGCCTGCTCTCGCGCAACGGGATGTGGGCCACGGACAATCCCGTGACGTACAACGGCTTCAAGGTGCAGCGGTACGTCATCCTGATGACCGACGGCGTGATGGACATCAGTAATACCGGCTATGGCGCCTATGCCCAGGAAGGGCAGTGGCAGCGCACGACCAATGATGGCAGCGCCGCCACCGCCAACGCCAATCACGGCACCCGCTGGCTGATGACTTGTTCGGCCCTGAAAAACAACATGGCGACGCAGATCTTCGTCGTCTCGTACAGCGCCAGCTCCAGTCTGACTGCCGACATCCAGTCCTGCTCGTCGGGCGCCGGCTATGCCTTCAAGGCAGACAGCAGCGCCCAGCTGAATTCCGTGTTCAACACCATCGCTGACAACATCGGCGCGCTGAGACTGTCGCGATGATCCGCTGGCTGACACGGCTGCTCGACGACCGGCGCGGCGCGAGCATCATGGAATTCGGGCTGGTGGTGACCCCGCTCATGGTCATGCTGATGGGCGCGGTCGATATGGGCTATCAGACCTATGTCCGCACCGTTGCGCTGGGCGCCGCCGAGGGCGCGTCGCGGCGCATCCTGCTGGAAGACGCGGACGAAGCGACAATCGAGACTGACACCCGTGCCCAGATCCGGCGCGTGATCTCCAGCGCGACGGTCAACGTCGAGACGGGCAGCTTCTTCCGATACAACAATATCGACACGATGGAGCGGTTGACCGTTGACCTGAACGGCAACGGCCAACTCGACGGACCGGTCGATACCGACGGCAACGGCGTGCCCGACAAGAGCGACTGCTGGGAGGATGTCGATAATAACGGCGTGCGCAACATCGTGACGGTTGGCCAGGACGGCATCGGCGGCGCAGACGACATCGTGAAATCGACCGTGACGGTCACCTATCCGCGCTTGCTGCCGATCTGGCGGCTGATCGGCATCAGCGACACTGCAACCGTAGTGGCATCGACCATGGTCCGCCGTCAGCCCTACGAGAACCAGGCCCCGCCCACCATACGGTGCAAGACATGATGCTGTTCTTCCCCACTCTCACCCAACTGCGGCGGCTCGCGACGGATCGGCGCGGCCTGGCCATGACCGAGTTCGCGCTGTGCCTGCCGCTGCTCGCCGCCGTCACCTTCGTTGGATTGGAAAACGTCAACTACGCGTTCGCCGCGCAGAAGGTCGGCGACATCGCGACGCTCAGCGCCGACAGCATCTCGCGTATACGCGTCGGGATCAGTGAGGACGACGTGACCGAGACGCTGACCGGAATCGCCAAGCTGGGCAGTACGCTGGGCTTCACCGCCAATGGGCGGGTGATCGTGTCAAGTATCCAGCCGGTGCTCGATGCCAGCGGCAACATCATCGACCAGAAGATCCGCTGGCAGCGTTGCTACGGCAACCTGACCTCCGCCACCTCTAGCTACGGCACCCAGGGCCAGTCGCTTGGCACGGCGGGGATGGGTCCGACCGGTCGCCAGGTCGCCGCGATCAAGGATAATGAACTGATCTTCGTCGAGACGATCTACGTCTATCAGCCGCTCATCAACATCAACCTGTTCCGCGGCCAGCGTACGATGCGGATGCTGTCGAGCATGACAGTGCGTGAGCGGACGGCCAACGACCTCGTCGCCAGCGGCACCGCGTCGACCTGCTGACCTGTCAAGAATCGCCGGCCCCGCCGCAGATGCGCGAGGCCGGCGCTCCCTTATTTATAGCAGACCTTCTTCACCGCTTTCACCACCCGGTCGGCGTCGATCAGCGCCAGCTTCTCCAGATTGGCGGCATAGGGCAGCGGAACGTCCTCGTTGGCGACGCGCAGGACGGGAGCGTCGAGGTCGTCGAAGCCCTCTTCCATGCAGATGGCCATGATCTCGGACGCGATCGAGCAGGTCGGCCAGCCTTCCTCGGCGACGACCAGGCGGTTGGTCTTGGCCAGGCTCTTCAGCACGGTGTCCTTGTCGAGCGGGCGCAGCGTGCGCAGGTCGATGACCTCCGCGTCGATGCCCTCCTCTGCCAGGCGATCGGCGGCTTCCAGGCTGATGCCGACGCCGATCGAGTAGGACACGATCGTCACGTCCTTGCCCTCGCGCACGATCCGCGCCTTGCCGATCGGCAGGACCCAGTCGTCGAGCTTGGGCACGTCGAAGCTGCGGCCGTACATCAGCTCGTTCTCGAGGAAGACGACGGGATCCTGCGAGCGGATCGCCGCCTTCAGCAGCCCCTTGGCATCCGCCGCGTCATAGGGCGCGATCACGATCAGGCCCGGCACGCTGGCATACCAGGGGCCGTAGTTCTGCGAGTGCTGCGCGCCGACGCGGCTGGCGGCGCCGTTGGGGCCGCGGAACACGATCGGGCAGCGCATCTGGCCGCCCGACATATAGTTGGTCTTGGCGGCCGAGTTGATGATGTGGTCGATCGCCTGCATGGCGAAGTTGAACGTCATGAACTCGACGATCGGACGCAGGCCGCTCATCGCAGCACCGGTGCCGATGCCGGCGAAGCCGTATTCGGTGATCGGCGTGTCGATCACGCGGCGCTCGCCGAACTCGTCGAGCAGGCCCTGCGTCACCTTGTACGCGCCCTGATACTGCGCGACCTCCTCGCCCATCACGAAGACGCGGTCGTCGGCGCGCATCTCCTCGGCCATCGCGTCGCGCAGTGCCTCGCGCACCGTGGTCTTCACCATCTCGGTGCCGGCGGGAACCTCCGGATCGGCGACCTCGGCCTTGTGGGCCGCGGCCTCGAACAGCTGGCGCGCGCCGGTGTCGACCTTCTCCTGCGCGGGGTGCGCGGAGTCCTCGACCGCGTCGGCGGGCTTGTTCTCGTCGGCCTTGGCGGTGGCTTCGGGCGTGTCGTCCTTGGTCGCGGCGCCGGCGCTGGCGGTCGAGGCGTCCTCACCCTCTTCGGCGAGCAGCAGGATGTCGGTGCCGACCTTCACATTGTCGGTACCCTCGGCGACCAGGATCCTGGCGACGACGCCCTCGTCGACCGCCTCGAATTCCATCGTCGCCTTGTCGGTCTCGATCTCGGCCATGATGTCGCCGGACTTGACGCTGTCGCCTTCCTTCACCAGCCACTTGGCGAGCGTGCCCTCCTCCATGGTCGGGGACAGGGCCGGCATCTTGATTGCGATCGCCATCTCAGTAACGCTCCACCAGCACGTCGGTATAGAGTTCGGCCGCATCGGGCTCGGGGGTCTGCTCGGCGAAGTCGGCCGCGGCGTTCACCTGCTTGCGGATCGCCTGTTCCAGCGTCTTCAGCTCGTCCTCCTTGACGCCGCGCTCTTCCAGCAGCTTCTTTACATGCTCGATCGGGTCCGACTTGTCGCGAACCGACTGCACCTCCTCGCGACTGCGATACTTGGCCGGGTCGGACATCGAGTGGCCGCGATAGCGATAGGTCTTCATCTCGAGGATCACCGGCCCCTTGCCCGCGCGGACCCAGGCGAGCGCCTCCTCGGCGGCACCACGGCACGCCAGCACGTCCATGCCGTCGACCTGGATGCCAGGGATGCGGAAGCTCTCGCCGCGGCGATAGAGCTGGTCCTCGGACGATGCGCGGTTCACCGAGGTACCCATCGCATACTGGTTGTTCTCGATGACGAAGATGATGGGGAGCTTCCACAGCTCCGCCATGTTGAAGCTCTCGTACACCTGGCCCTGGTTGGCCGCGCCGTCGCCGAAATAGGCCAGGCAGACGCCACCGTCGCCGCTATACTTGTGCTTGAAGGCGAGGCCCGCACCCAGCGACACCTGCGCGCCGACGATGCCGTGCCCGCCATAGAATTTATGCTCGGTCGAGAACATGTGCATAGACCCGCCCTTGCCGCGGCTGATGCCGGCGCCGCGCCCGGTCAGCTCGGCCATGATGACCTGCGGATCGATGCCATAGGCGAGCATATGGCCATGGTCGCGGTATCCGGTGATGACCGAATCCTTCTCGCCGTCGAGCGCCGACTGAAGGCCGACCGCGACCGCTTCCTGACCGATATAGAGGTGGCAGAAGCCGCCGATCAGACCCAGGCCATATAGCTGCCCGGCCTTCTCCTCGAAGCGGCGGATCAGCAGCATTTCCTTGTAGAATTGCAGCAGCTCTTCCTGCGTCGCCTCATAGGGTTGCGGCTCGCCGGGACGCTCGCGGTTGGGGATCGGCGGTTCGGACGCGCGGGGGGCTTTGGCCACAGGTTAAACCTTGTTTTCCGTAAGGGACGCCGGCGCGTATAGTCCCGGTTTGCCGCCAAGAGCAATTGCCTCGCCCGCGATCGGTTGCTCTTCCGCAGGACGCAGGACTAAAGCGGGGTCGATGGACCGCCCCACGCACCCGCTGCGCATCCCCGATTTCCGCGCCTATCTGCTCTCCAGGCTGGCCGGCACGATTGCGCTGAGCGCCATGGCGATTGTGATCGGCTGGCAGGTTTACGGCATCGCGCGCCAGACCATGTCGATCCAGCAGGCCGCGTTCCTGCTCGGCATGATCGGGATGGTGCAGTTCGTGCCGCTGTTCCTGCTGACCCCGGTCGTCGGGCTGGTCGCCGACAGTGTCGACCGGCGCTGGATCGTGCGTGCGACCACCGCGCTGCTGGTGCTGACATCGGTGATGCTGGGGGTCGCCAACTATCTCGACCGGCTCGGCCTGCCGGTGCTGTTCTGCGCGGCGGCCTTCATCGGCATCGCCCGGGCCTTTTCGGGCCCGGCCTATTCGGCGCTCGCACCCAATCTGGTGCCGCGCGACGTGCTGCCGACCGCGATCGCGGTCAGTTCCGCGGCGTGGCAGGTCGGCACCATCGCCGGGCCGTCGGTGGGCGGACTGTTGTTCGCCATCCATCCCGACATCGCCTATGCCAGCGTGTCGGTGCTGTTCGCGCTGGCGCTGGGCGGCATCTTCATGATCGGCAAGGTGCCGCAGCCGCCCGCCCAGGCGGATCGCCGGCCGCTGACCCGTATTCTGGAAGGGTTCGCCTATGTCCGCCGCAACCGGCTGGTCCAGGCGGCGATCACGCTGGACCTGTTCGCGGTGCTGCTGGCGGGATCGACCGCGCTCCTGCCGATCTACGCGCGCGATATCCTGCATGTCGGCGCGACCGGGCTGGGCTTCCTGGCCGCGGGCATGGGCGTGGGAGCCGCGTCGACGGCGATCTTCTTCTCGGTCCGGCCGATGACCGCCAATGTCGGCGTGAAGATGCTGATTGCCGTGGTGGTGTTCGGGCTGGCGATACTGACCTTCGGCCTCTCCACCCATTTCTGGCTCAGTCTGGGCGCGCTGGTGGTGGCGGGCTGTGCCGACATGGTATCGGTCTATGTCCGATCCTCGCTGATCCAGCTGCACACACCCGACCACATGCGCGGGCGCGTGTCGGCGGTGTCGCAGCTGACCATATCGGCCTCGAACGAACTGGGCGAGGCAGAGAGCGGCCTGCTCGCCTCGCTGCTCGGCCCGGTCGGCGCGGTGGTGTTCGGTGCCGTGGGCGCGATCGGCGTTACCCTGCTCTGGTCCCGGCTCTATCCGGAACTGAAGCGCGCGCGAACCTTTGACCCGCCCGACATCCTGAAAACCGAACCCCAGCACGGAGTAGCGCAGCCATGAAGGCCAATACCATCCTGGAGACGATCGGCCGTACCCCGCACATCCGCGTCCAGCGGCTGTTCCCGGGATCGGAAGTCTGGATCAAGTCCGAGCGCTCGAACCCCGGCGGATCGATCAAGGATCGCATCGCGCTCGCCATGGTCGAGGCGGCAGAGGCTTCGGGCGAGCTGAAGCCCGGCGGGACGATCATCGAGCCGACCAGCGGCAACACCGGCATCGGGCTGGCACTGGTCGCCGCGGTCAAGGGCTACAAGCTGATCCTGGTCATGCCCGAGAGCATGTCGATCGAGCGTCGCCGCCTGATGCTAGCTTACGGCGCGAGCTTCGACCTGACCCCGCGCGAGAAGGGGATGAAAGGCGCGATCGAGCGGGCGCTGGAACTGGTCGCCCAGACGCCGAATGCCTGGATGCCGCAGCAGTTCGAGAACCCGGCCAATATCGACGTCCATGTCCGCACGACCGCGCAGGAGATCCTCGACGATTTCCGCGACACGCCGATCGACGCGATCGTCACCGGCGTCGGCACCGGCGGCCACATCACCGGCGTCGCCGAGACGCTGAAGCAGGTCTGGCCAAACCTGAAGGTCTTCGCGGTCGAGCCCACCGCCTCGCCGGTCATCTCGGGCGGACAGCCGGGACCGCACCCGATCCAGGGGATCGGCGCCGGCTTCGTGCCCCGCAACCTCCACACCCAGGCCCTCGACGGGGTGATCGAGGTCGACGCCGCGGTCGCCAAGGACATGGCCCGCCGCGCGGCGCGCGAGGAGGGGATGCTGGTCGGCATCTCGTCGGGCGCGACGCTCGCCGCGATCCTCCAGAAGCTGCCCGACCTGCCCGACAATGCCCGCGTGCTCGGCTTCAACTACGATACGGGCGAGCGCTATCTGTCGGTGCCGGACTTCCTGCCCGAACAGTGAGCCCGCAGCCCAAGCCCGGCGCCCGTCCCAGCGGGGCGATCCGGGCGATCCTGTCGCTGATCGCCGGCACGGCGGTGGTGGTACCGGCGTTCGTCGTGGCCACCGCGCCGCCGCCCGCGGTGGCGCGCGCCCGCAAGGCCGTGCCGCCGCGCCGGGTGGTGCCGCCAACGGTGCTACCCGCAGTCGAGCCGGTCGAGCTGGTCGACCTGTCGCCCGACGAGGCGCGCGCCTATAACGCCGACGTGCCGTTCGCGCGCGGCGCCAACCCGGCGGCGCGCCCATTCCGCCTGCGCGATGCGCCCGAGGACCTCGCCCGCGCCACCGACTGCCTGGCCGCAGCGATGCTCTATGAGGCGGGCGCCGACCCGGTCGGGCAGAAGGCGGTGGCGCAGGTCGTCCTCAACCGCGTCCGCCACCCTGCCTTCCCCAAGACGGTGTGCGGTGTGGTGTTCGAGGGGCAGGACCGCCGCACCGGCTGCCAGTTCACCTTCACCTGCGACGGTGCCCTCACCCGCTGGCAGCCGCCGGCCGCGCTCTGGACCCGCGCCCGCACGCTGGCGGCGGCGGCGCTGGCGGGCACGGTGTACCGGCCGGTCGGCTACGCCACCCATTACCACACCGACTGGGTGGTGCCGTACTGGCAGTCGAGCCTCGACAAGATCGCCGGCGTCGGCACGCACCTGTTCTTCCGCTGGGCCGGCTGGTGGGGCACGCCGCCCGCCTTCAACCGCCAGGTCCAGGCAAGCGAGCCGGTCATCGCGAAGCTCGCCCCCTTTTCGGACGCGCACAAGACAGGCGCGGCCGTCGAGGAAGCGAAGGCCGCGATGTCCACCGCAGACCTCGTGACGGCGTTGACTGCGGGAACCCCGGCTGCCGCGGCGCCCGGCGAACCGGACAGCTTCCTCGTCGTCCTCCCCGCCGGCGCGCAGCCCGAGAGCTTTCCGCAGCTGGCCCAAGCCGTCTGCGGCACCCGCGACCATTGCAAATATCTCGGCTGGACGGACGCCAAGTCGCTGCCGAAATCCGGCGCACCCGATCCGACGCAGCTGGCGGCGATGGCGTTCAGCTACCTGCGCGACAGACCGGCTGGGCTGGAGCGGACGCTGTGGAACTGTACCCTCTACCCGCGCACCCGGCCGGGTGGCTGCATGAAGCGCCAGCCGGTGCCAGCGCCGACGCCGGCCCCGACCAGCGCGGTGATCGCGCCGGTGGCGAAGGGACCGGCGGAGCTGGGCGGAGTGAGGCGGGGCGCGCCTGCGCCGACGCCAAACCCGAATCCTTAACGCCCCTCCCCTTCAGGGGAGGGGCTAAGCGGTGGCTTCACCCCGCCTGGAACATCTCCACCGGCAGCGCCATCACCGCGTCCGCGCCGCCCTCGATCTTGCGGCGCAGCGCACCCGCGTCGGGCAGCATCCGCTCACCGAAGAAGCGGGCGGTGACCAGCTTGGCGTCGAGGAAGGCGGTATCCCCCTCACCCGCCGCCTTCAGCGCCGCCGCGGCGCGGGCCATGCGCAGCCACATCAACCCGGTCGCGACCAGCCCCATCAGGTGCATGTAGCTGACCGCGCCGGCCCCGACATTGTTCGGGTTCTTCATGCCGTTGGCCATAAACCACATGGTTGCCGCCTGAAGCTCGCCCAGTGCCTTGGCGAGTCGGGCGGCGAAATCGGCCACCGCCGTGTCTTCACCGGCGGCAGCGGCTTCCTCGGCGACGATGCGGAACAGCGCCTGCACCGCGCGCCCGCCGTTCGACGCCAGCTTGCGGCCGACCAGGTCCATCGCCTGGACGCCGTTCGTACCCTCGTAGATTTGGGCGATGCGGGCGTCGCGGACATATTGCTCCATCCCCCATTCCTGGATGTAGCCGTGACCGCCATAGACCTGCTGCGCAGTGGTCGCGATGTCGTAACCCTTGTCGGTGCCGACTCCCTTGATGACGGGGGTGAGCAGGCCGATCAGGTCGCCGGCCAGCTGCCGCTCCTCCTCGGTCCCCGCCTTGTGCTCCAGATCGACCTGGAGCGCACCCCAGAGGCACAGGGCGCGCAGGCCCTCGGTCCAGGCCTTCGCCTCCATCAGCATGCGGCGCACGTCGGGATGGACGAACAGCGTGTCGGCCTTCTCGCCCGGCTCGGCGGGGCCGGTCAGCGCGCGGCCCTGGCGGCGGTCCGCGGCATAGTGGACGGCGTTCTGATAGGCCGTCTCGGCGACGCCCAGCCCTTGCAAGCCGACGCCGAGCCGCGCGGCGTTCATCATGATGAACATCGCGGCCAGCCCCTTCATCTCCTCGCCGACCAGCCAGCCGGTCGCGCCGTCATAGTTCATGACGCAGGTGGAGTTGCCGTGGATGCCCATCTTGTGCTCGATCGACCCGCACGACACCGCGTTGCGCGCGCCGAGCGAGCCGTCGTCCTCCACCATCACCTTGGGCACGACGAACAGGCTGATCCCCTTCGAGCTGTCGGGCGCGCCCGGCGTCTTGGCCAGGACGAGGTGGATGATGTTGTCGGTCAGGTCGTGTTCGCCGGCCGAGATGAAGATCTTGGTGCCGGTGATGCTGTAGCTACCGTCCGCATTCGGCTCGGCGCGGGTGCGGATCAGGCCCAGGTCGGTGCCGCACTGCGGCTCCGTCAGGTTCATCGTGCCGCCCCACTCGCCCGACACCATGCGCGGCAGGTACTTCGCCTGCTGCTCGGGCGATCCCTTCACCACCAGCGCGGCGATCGCGCCGTGCGCCAGGCCAGGGTACATGGCGAAGGCCATGTTGGCGGAGATCATGTACTCCTGGAACGCGGTCGAGACGACGTGCGGCATCGCCTGCCCGCCGAACGCCTCTGGTGCGGACAGCGTGCCCCAACCCGATTCGACGAACTGGCGATACGCCTCCTTGAAGCCCGGCGGGGTCGTGACCGAGCCGTCATCGTGCCGCGTGCAGCCATGCTGGTCGCCGACCTGGTTGAGCGGGAACAACACTTGGGCGACGAAGCGGCCACCCTCCTCCAGCACCGCATCCACAGTGTCGGGCGTGGCGGCGGCGAAGCCGTCGACATTGGCGTGAGCGGAAAGGCCGACGACATGCTCCAGCACGAAGCGCGTATCGCGGACGGGGGGCGTGAACTGCGGCATCCTCTTTAATCCTTATGATCTTTGGTGTCGTTGTCGCTTACCGGTTGGACGGCGGCGATGAAGTCGGTGAGTTCGGTGATGGCGGCGTCGATGTCGCGGCGCTGCGCCTCGAGCGCCGTGACGCGGGCGCGGCAGCGCTCGATCGTCACCTGACGCTGGACACGGCGACCATCGCCCAGATCGTAGAGGTCGATCATCTCGCGGATCTCACCCAGCGAGAATCCGACCCGCTTGCCGCGCAGGATCCACGCCAGCCGGGCACGATCGCGATGCGAGTAGATGCGGGCAGTGCCGCGTCGCTCCGGGGCGATCAGCCCCTCGTCCTCGTAGAAGCGCAGCGCGCGGGCGGTGACGCCGAACTCGTCGCACAGATCGGAGATCGCATAGCTCTCGCGATCCTCGCGAGGGGTGATCGGGGCGTAGGACGCAAGCTCGGCCATGACGGTTCGCTACGTCACCCTTACGTAAACGTCAACTACTCACAGAGCCGCCGACCACCCCTTCCGCGTAGGGTCGCGGCTTCCGATGCGGATTCGCTCTGCCGCTCGACTGCGAACGCGGCCAGCGAGGCACGACCGCGGCACAGCGAGGTGCAGGCCGGGGGCACCTCGCCCGGGAAGACGATCCGCTCGCCATCGAAGGTGGCATCGATGCGGCATTCGCCGAGCGTGACGCGCAGCCGCTCGCCCTTGCGCTCGACGATACCCGTGGCGCTGCAATCCTGCCCGTCGCCATAGTCGCTGACGATGCCGATCCGCTGCACCCCGCCCACTCCCTCGACCACGCAGGCACGGTCAGTGTCGCGCGCCCAGGCGCCGACCAGGGTCGCGGCGGCCGGGTCGTGGACCAGCCCCTGCGCGATCGCCGCAGCTTCGAGCCGGGCGCCGGCGCTGGGCTCCTCGGCCGCCATCTGGTTGCCCTCATCGCCCCTGCAGGCGGCGAGCAAAAGGAGCGCGAGGCCGACCGGCGCCCTCAATCGACGGGCACCAGCGCGCCGTCCTCGATCCGGCGATAGAAGCAGCTGGTCGCTCCAGTATGACAGGCGGGGCCGGCGGGATCGACGATCAGCCACAGGGCATCCTGATCGCAGTCGATCCGGATCTCGACGACGCGGAGCACGTTGCCGGAGGTCTCGCCCTTCTTCCACAACCGCTGGCGGCTGCGCGACCAGAAGACCGCCTCGCCACTCACCTGCGTCGCGGCGAGCGCGTCGGCGTTCATGTGCGCGACCATCAGCAGGGCGCCGGCGCGGTCGCTGACAACCGCGGTGACCAGCCCCGCGCCATCGTAGGCGGGGTCGAGCGAGAGGGTGCGGTCGCGGGATTCGGACATAGGCGGCCTGTACCGCGACGGCACTGCGCCGTCACCCGTGGTCGCGGATGGCCCGGACCAGACCGGCCTTGTTCATCCGCGAGCGGCCCTCAATGCCGATCTTCGCGGCTTCCTTCATCAGGTCGGCCTTGGTGCGGTCTTCAAGATGGACGCTGTCGTGGTGCAGGGTGCCAGCCGCTTTCGCATTGGCGATCCGCGCGGCCTTCTCCGACGAATTTCCCTGCTTCTTCAATTCTTCGTAGAGCGCATCATCCTTGATCTGGGGTCCATGATCGCGTGCCATCGCTGCTCTCCTTGCAGCGTCGCAACCGGCGATGCGGCGGATCGCTCCATCGAAACGTGACAAACAGGCGACAAGCCCGGTCATCACCCCTATATGCGCCCCGCCACCAAGCGAGCCTGCGCCTCCCATGCTGACGACCAATCCCTTCGAAGACGACAAGCTGCGCGAGGAGTGCGGCGTATTCGGTGTGTCGAACAGCCCCAGCGCAGCGGCGCTGGTGGCGCTCGGCCTCCACGCCCTCCAGCATCGCGGGCAGGAGGCGGCGGGGATCACCTCGTTCGACGGCGCCCAGTTCCACACGCACCGGGCGATGGGGCATGTCGCGGGCAATTTCGATCGCGACGACGTGATCCGCGCCCTGCCCGGCACGGTCGCAGCCGGCCATGTCCGCTACTCGACGACGGGCGAGACGGCGCTGCGCAACGTCCAGCCGCTCTATGCCGAGCTGGCGACGGGCGGCTTCGCGATTGCCCATAACGGCAATATCTCCAATGCGATGAAGCTGCGCCGCGAGCTGGTGCGGCGGGGCTCGATTTTTCAGTCGACCTCCGACACCGAGACGATCATCCATCTGGTCGCGACGAGTAATTACCGGACCCTGCTCGACCGGTTCATCGACGCGCTGAAGCAGATCGAAGGCGCCTATTCGCTGGTCGTGATGACGCCCGAGGGGATGATCGCCTGCCGCGATCCGCTCGGCATCCGGCCGTTGGTCATGGGGCGGCTGGACGACGCCGTCATCTTCGCGTCGGAGACGGTCGCGCTCGACGTCTGCGGCGCTACCTTCGAACGCGCGGTGGAACCGGGCGAGCTGGTGATCGTGCAGGGCAGCGAGATCCGGTCGATCAAGCCGTTCCAGCAGGTTCATGCCCGTCCCTGTATCTTCGAATGGGTCTATTTCTCGCGCCCTGATTCGATCGTGGACGATCACTCGGTCTATTCGGTGCGCAAGGAGATCGGGGCGCAACTGGCTGCCGAGGCGCCGGTCGAGGCCGACCTGGTCATTCCGGTGCCCGACTCGGGTGTGCCGGCGGCGATCGGCTACGCGCAAGCCTCCGGCATTCCGTTCGAACTGGGGATCATCCGGTCGCACTATGTCGGGCGGACGTTCATCCAGCCCGGCGACAAGGTGCGGCATCTGGGCGTCAAGCTGAAGCACAATGCCAACCGCGCGCTGATCGAGGGCAAGCGGATCGTGCTGATCGACGATTCGATCGTGCGCGGTACGACGTCGCTGAAGATCGTGCAGATGATGCGCGATGCCGGCGCAGCGGAGATCCACATGCGGATCGCATCGCCGCCGACGCGGCACAGCTGCTTCTACGGCGTCGACACGCCGGAGCGCGCCAAGTTGCTGGCAGCGAAGCTCGACCTGGGCGGGATGACCGACTTCATCCATGCCGACAGCCTGGCGTTCGTGTCGATCGACGGGCTGTACAAGGCGCTGGGCGAGGCGAAGCGGGCGGATGTCCGGCCCAATTACTGCGATGCCTGCTTCACCGGCGACTATCCCACCACGCTGACCGATCAGGACGACAGCGTCGAGGTGGACCAGTTCGCGCTGCTCGCCGAGCGCGTCAACTGAACGACGACCGTTTTAGGAAATCTGATCCCTTCATGTCCGAACAGCCTCTTTCCGGCCGGCTCGCGCTGGTCACCGGTGCCAGCCGCGGGATCGGCGCCGCTACCGCCCGTGCACTGGCCGCCCAGGGCGCCCATGTCGTCATCACCGCCCGCACGCCCAAGGACCTCGAGACGGTCGAGCAGGCGATCTTCGACGCGGGCGGTTCGGCGACGATCGCGCCGCTCGACCTGACCGAGACCGATGCGATCGCCCGGCTGGCGACCGCGGTCGGCGAGCGGTGGAAGGCGCTGGACGTGATGGTCCTGAACGCAGCGACGCTGGGCAGCCTGTCGGCGGTGCCGTCGATCGACGCCAAGGAGTTCGCCCGGGTGCTGACGCTGAACGTCAGCGCGCAAGGGGCATTGCTGGCGGCGTTCGACCCGATGCTGCGCCGGGCCGAGGCGGGCAAGGTAATCGGGCTGACGTCGAGCGTGGCGCAGAAGCCGCGGGCCTACTGGGGTGCCTATGGCGCGTCGAAAGCGGCGTTCGAGACACTGTTGGGCGCGTATGGCGACGAGGTCGAGGCGCTGGGCAAGGTGCGGGTCGCGATCGTCGATCCGGGCGCCACGCGGACGGCGATGCGGGCCCGGGCCTATCCGGGGGAAGACCCGGCATCGGTGAAGGAGCCGGAGGCGGTGGCGGCGCGCATCGTGCGGCTGGCAGTCGAAGGGTTCGGGGTGGCGCACCGCGAGCGGGTCGACTGAAACGGGTTCGGGCCCGCTGACTCTCCCTTTCCCTTCAGGGGAGGGGCTTTTCGGCAGGCGCGGCGTTGGGGGAGAGGCCCCACCCCAACCCCTCCCCTGAAGGGGACGGGCTTTTTATTTCATTCCCTTCACCAGCGTGACCTGCGCGACGTCGATGCCGCCGCCGCGAAAGCCGCCCTCGCAGTACATCAGATAGTAGCGCCACAGACGGCGGAAGCGCTGGTCGAGGCGGGACGGCAGCCGGTCTTCGCGCTCGGCGGCGTCGAAGCGGCGGCGCCACTGGCGGCAGGTCTCGGCATAGTCGGCGCCGAAGCCGGTGCGATCCTGCCAGGACAGACCACGCGCCTCCGCCAAAGCGCAGAACCGTGCTTCGGACAGCAGCATGCCACCAGGGAAGACGTAGCGCTGGATGAAGTCGACCCCTTGCGCATAGGCAGGAAACACGTCGTCCGCGATTGAGATGTACTGGATCGCGGCGCGACCGCCGGGTTTCAGCGCGCGGGCGATCGCATCGAGATAGGTGCCCCAATATTCCTGGCCGACCGCCTCGACCATCTCGATGCTGGCAACCGCGTCGAAGCGGCCGGCGACATCGCGGTAGTCGGTCAGCGAGACGGTGACGCCGGGGAGCGTGCGCGCGTCGACCAGCGCCTTCTGCTCGGCGGAAAGGGTCAGCGCCTCGACCCGCCGTCCCCCGGCGGAGGCGAGCGCGGCGAAGGAGCCCCAGCCGCATCCGATCTCCAATATGCTGTCACCCGGCGTAGTGCCGGTGCGGTCGAGCATCGCCTGTAGCTTGCGCTGCTGGCCACTCGCCAAGTCGCGGTCGTCGGCGGTGAAGATCGCGCTGGAATAGGTCAGGCTGTCGTCGAGCCATTCGCGGTAGAAGTCATTGCCCAGGTCGTAATGCGCGGCGATGTTGCGGCGCGCCCCGGCGCGGTGATTGCGGCGCAGCCGGTGCCAGGCGCGCATGGCGAGTTTCGCCGTTCCGCCGGGGCGGGCGGCGTTGCCGAGCGGCACGCGGTTGCGCATGAACAAGTCGAACAGCGGCACCGGATCGGGGCTGGCCCAGTCCCCCGCCTCCCACGCCTCGAACCAGCCGACCGAGCCGCCCGTCGCCAGCCGCCACAGCGCGCGCCAGCGGCGGACCATCACCACGGCCACCGGCCCGTCGCGCCGCCCGCCGAGCAGGCGCGCGGTGCCGTCGGGCAGCGTCGCCTCGATCGCACCGGCGACCAGCCCCCGGTCGATGCGGTCGAGCAGCCGGTGGAACGGTCGCGCGACGATCCGCGCGACGGCTGTGCCCCTGCCCCGTTCGATACCCCCTGGCGTCATCCGCGGCCCCATGCACCGGCGGGCGGACGGATGCTAGGGGGGTATCGGACCGGCCATCATGGCGGGAGGTGGAGTCAGATCATCCGGCTTGCGGCCAGGGCGCGTTCGCGGGCTTCGCGATGGCCGATGATCTTGGGCGGATATGCTTCGGGAAGGCAGCCCGATTCCTCAGGATCGTGGATGGCGGGGTCGGGAACGTCCTTCAGCTCGGGAACCCAGCGGCGGATATAGGCGCCGGCATCGAACTTCTCGGACTGGCTGAGCGGCGCCATGATACGGCCGAACATATTGGCGTCAACGCCGGTGCCGGCGATCCACTGCCAGTTGACGGCGTTGTTGCCGTAATCGGCGTCGACCAGGCAGTCCCAATACCAGCGCTCGCCCTCACGCCAGTCGATCAGCAGGTGCTTCACGACGAAGCTGGCGGCGATCATGCGGACGCGGTTGTGCATCCAGCCGGTCTGCCAGAGCTGGCGCATGCCGGCGTCGACGATGGGGTAGCCGGTGCGGCCCTGCTGCCATGCCTTCAGGTCGCGCTTCGCCGCGGCGCCGGTGCGCCAGTGGAGCCGGTCATAGCGGGCGCGGCCATTGACGTCGGCATAGTTGGGGAGCGCCATGACGACACCGCGGGTGAAGTCGCGCCAGGCCAGCTCCTTGTGGAACTTCCAGGCATCGTCGCCCTTCGCGGCGGCATGCCAGACGGCGCGGGCAGAAACCTCGCCGTGGTGGAGGTGTGGAGACAGGCGGCTGGTTCCCTCTTCGCCGGGAAGGTTGCGGGCTTCCTCATAGGCGGTGACGAGGTCGGCAAGATCGGTGAGACGCGCCTGCGCGCCCGCCTCTCCGGGAGTCCAGTCGGCGTCGAAGCCGGTCGACCAGTCGGGCCTGGTCGGTAGCAGGTGCCAGTCGACGAGCTTCTCGGTCTTCGGCCAGTGCTTCGGCGCGTCGAGGCGATCGGGAGCGGGCTCGGGATGGGCGGGCGGCAGATGGTCCTGCAACGCCTTCCAGAAGGACGAATAGATGCGAAAGGGCTGCCCCGCGCCAGTCTTCACGTGTTCGAGGTCGGTCAGCTGGTTGCCGTCGTGAAGGCAGAGGCGGTCGCCGAGTTCCGCTTCGATCCTGCGCCACCAAGGTTCGTAGTGGCGGATGGCGTGGATGCGCGCGGTGCCGGTTTCCTCGGCGAGCTGCGCAAGCACTGCGGCGGCCTTGCCGCGGCGGAGGGTCAGGCGGCTGCCGAGCGCTTGGAGCGACTTGTCGAGCGCAGCGAGGCTGTGATGCAGCCACCAGCGCTGTGCGCCGCCGATGCGCCAGGCGCCCGGCGCATCGTCGTCGAGGACGTAGACGGGAATGACCGGGCCTTCAGCTGCGGCTGCGATCAGGGCAGGCTGGTCGGCAAGGCGGAGGTCCTGACGGAACCAGAGGATCACAGGGTGGGGCATCGGCGGTGAACGCGCGGGCGGTGGGGTGGGTCCGGAGCTGCGTTGCCCCCTTCCCGTCATTCCCGCGGAGGCGGCTGCCGCCAAAGGTCTTCGTCATGCCGGGCTCGTCCCGGCATCCACTGGTCCGCAGGAGCAAAGGCCGGTGCGTTCGCGGCGGGGTGGATGCCGGGACGAGCCCGGCATGACGACTGGGGATGAGTTGGCTTACGTCCCCGCCTGCGCGGGGATGACGGTGGTCGTTGCGGGAATCGCGTCGCCGAGGGTCAGGATCGCATCGACGTGGAGCCTTGCGATCGCCAGCACGTCGTCGCCGTAACCGCCGCCTACCGTACTCGCCAGGGGGGTGCCCTGTGCGAGGCGGGCGATCAGGCGTTCTCTCTGGACCAGACCCGCGGCGGTCAGGCCGAGGCGACCGAGGCAATCGGCGGCAAGCGGGTCGACACCGGCCTGGTAGAGGATCAGTCGCGGGCGCGTATCCGCGATCAGCGGTGTCAGGGTGCGTTCGAGGGTGTCCAGATACTCGGCGTCCTCCACTCCGTCGGGGAGCGCGACGTCGAGGGTCGACCGGGCCTTGCGCGCGGGGAAGTTGCGCTCGGCATGGATCGAGTAGGTGGCGATCTCCGGCCGCCCTGCGGTGAGGGCTGCGGTGCCGTCCCCCTGATGGACGTCGACGTCGACGATCAAGATGCGCTGCACGCGCCCCTCCTCGACCAGCCGGACGGCGGCGACCGCCAGGTCGTTGAAGACGCAGTAGCCCGCGCCGGTGTCGTGCAGCGCGTGGTGGCTGCCGCCGGCGGTGTTGGCGGCGAAGCCGTGTTCGAGCGCGAGCAGTGCCGCCAGATAGGTGCCGCCGGGGACCGCCGCTGCGCGCTCCGCCACCAGCGGGGTGACGGGGAAGCCGATGCGCCGGGTCTTGGCGGGCGGCACGCGCGCCTCCAGCACCTCTGACACATAGTCGGGGTCGTGGGTCGCCTCGAGCCAGTGGCGGGGCATCGGCTCTGGCGCATGCCAGGAGACGCGATTGCCCTCGGCGCGGAGCAGGTCACGGATCGCGCCGTTCTTGCCCCAGCGATAGGTGGAGCGGGCAGGCGCCTCGGTGACGTAAGCGGAGTGATGGACGACGTGGATCACGCCGCTAAGGTAGGACGCGTAGCGGTCCCCGCCAATCGGAGCGATGGATGACAGAACATTATGTGCGGCCGGACGTCCGGCAGTTCCTCGACTATATCAACGCCCTGCCGGGACCGCGCACGCACCAGATGACGCCGGCCGACGCGCGGCAGGTGTTCGCGGCGAGCAAGGACCTGGTCGAGCCGCCGGTCGGCGCGCTGTCGGTGATGCGAGAGGTGTCGATCCCCTCCCCCGCCGGACCGATCCCGGCGCGGCTGTTCGACTGCGTGGAGACGCGGGTGCCGGGGCCGGTGCTGGTCTTCTATCACGGCGGCGGCTTCGTGATCGGAACCGTGGACACCCATGCCAGCCTGTGCGCCGAGATGTCGCGCGTGCTGAACCTGCCGGTGCTGTCGGTCGAGTATCGGCTGGCGCCCGAGCATCGCTGGCCCGCCGCGCCCGACGATGCGGAAGCGGCGGTGCGCTGGGTGGCCGGCAATCCGGCCGAGCTGGGCGTGACCGCGACCGGACTGGTGCTGGCGGGCGACAGCGCGGGCGGGATGCTGGTCATCAACACCGCAATGGCGCTGCGGGACCAGCCCGCTGCGGTGCCGGTACTGGTGCAGGCACCGATCTATCCGGTCACCGACCCGGCGGGACGCTATCCCTCGTTCGAGGAGTTTGCGGACGGCTATCTGCTGACCAAGGCGTCGATGCTGTGGTTCGGCGACGCGTACGCGGCCGATATCGAGCATATGCGCGGGTCGCCGATGCGCGCCGACCTGACCGGAATGCCGGCGGCGGTGATCGTCGTCGCGAGCCTCGATCCCCTGCGCGACCAGGGACGGGCCTATGCGGCACGGCTGATCGAGGCAGGGGTGCAGGTGACGTACCGGGAGGCAGTGGGGACGATCCACGGCTTCGCGACGCTGCGCAGGGCGGTGCCGTCCGCGGTGGGAGACGTGGCCGGATTCCTCGTCGCGCTGCGCGCGGTGATCAGCGAAACGGAGGCGGCGCGCGTGCAGCAGCAGGCGGCGGGATGAGCGCACCCCTTCCCTATCGGCCCTGTGCGGGGGTGATGCTGGTCAATCGCGAAGGTCAGGTGTTCGTCGGCCAGCGGCTCGATTCGACGCTGGAGGCGTGGCAGATGCCGCAGGGCGGGATCGACCCCGGCGAGGACGCGCTGGCGGCAGCGGTGCGCGAGCTGCGCGAGGAAACGGGCGTGGTCGCCGATCACGCCGAGCTGGTCGCAGAGGCGCCGGGCACCTTCACCTACGACCTGCCGGACGAGCTGGTGGGCAAGGTCTGGAAGGGGCGCTGGCGAGGGCAGGAACAGCGTTGGTTCCTGTTTCGCTTCACTGGCGCGGACGGCGATATCGACATCCGCACCGCCCATCCCGAGTTCCGCGCGTGGCGCTGGATCGATCCGGAGGACCTGCCGCGGCTGATCGTGCCGTTCAAGCGGGCGCTGTACGAGGATGTGCTGGCGGCATTTCGCCCGCACCTGACGCCCACGTCGCGCGACTGACGGGTTGCGGGGCAGTGGCGGTCAGCGGTAGCAGGAAACGGTGCTGTCCCTGTTGATCCTCGCCGCCGCCGTTCAGGCCGACGCGCCGCCCCCGGCGCAGCCGAGCGATGCCGCGGCGATGATTCCCGAATCGATCCGCGCGATGCTCGATGCGGCGCTCGAGGCGGGGAATGACGGCGAGGTGTCGACCATCGTCAAATATGCCCGCGCCGCCGATCCGGTCAGCGGCGACGCGGTGCTGGCGATCGCGCAGAAATGGCGCGACGACCGCGCCGCCGCGCGCGAGCAGGTGATCCGGCAGGCGAGCTTCCTGAACCTGTGGAAGGGTCGGGTCGAGGTCGGCGGCTTCATTACCACCGGCAATTCCGACACGGCCGGCGGCAGCGTAGCGCTGGACGCCGAGCGCGAGGGACTGCAATGGCGCCACAAGTTCCGCGCCCGCGCCGATTATCAGGAGAGCCTGAACGTCACGACGCGCGAGCATTATCTGGTCGCCTATGAGCCGAACTACAAGTTCGACGACCGCGCCTATGTCTATGGCGCGGCACAGTATGAGAGCGACCGGTTCTTCGGCTATAGCGACCGCGTCAGTGTCTCCAGCGGCTTCGGCTATACCGCGGTCAAGGCGCGGGCGACGCAGCTGGACGTGGAACTGGGGCCGGGTTTCCGACTGACCTCGTTTACCGACGATCGCCACGAATCGAGTTTGGCCGCGCGCGGGTCGATCGACTTCCGCTGGCAGCTGGTCGCCGGGCTGTCGCTGCGGCAAACGGCTTCGGCGTATGTCGAGCGGTTCAACTCGACGGTGACGAGCACGACGGCACTGAACGCGAAGCTGCTGGGACCATTGTCGGCGGCGCTGTCGTACAATGTCCAGTATGAAAGCATGCCGCCGAACGGGCGCCAGACGATCGACACGGTCAGCCGCGCCTCCGTGGTATATACCTTCTGATGGCGGCGCGGGTGCTAGAACGGATCGACGGCGCGGCGATGCTGGCGCAGGTCGAGCAGTGGGCCGCGATCAACAGCGGCACGGGCAACATGGCCGGATTGGCGGCGATGGCTGCCGAACTGGTGGACGCCTTTGCGATCCTGCCGGGGACGGTGCGACTGGTCGAGCCGGCGCCGGTCGAACGGATGGGCGCGGACGGACGGGTGACGGCGGTGGAGCATGGCCGCCACCTGGTCGTGTCGGTGCGGCCCGAGGCGACGACGCGGCTGCTGTTGTTCGGGCACATGGACACGGTCTACCCGGTCGATCACCCGTTCCAGGCGCTGACCTGGGCGGACGAGAGGACGCTGGTGGGACCGGGCGTGACCGACATGAAGGGCGGGCTGGCGGTGATGCTGGCCGCGCTCGGCGCGTTGGAGTCGGAGCGGGCGCTGGACGGCATCGGCTATGACGTACTCGTCAACTCGGACGAGGAGACGGGGTCGCTGTCGTCCGCCGCGCTGATCGTCGAGCTGGCGGCGGGCAAGACGGCGGCGTTCGGGTACGAGCCGGCGCTGCCCGACGGAACGCTGGCAGGCGCGCGGGGCGGCACGGGCAATTTCTCGGTCGCGGTGCATGGCCGCAGCGCCCATGCCGGGCGCAATCCCGAGGAAGGTCGCAACGCGCTGGTCGCCGCAGCCGACTTCGCGGTCAGCCTGGCGCGCGACGCGGTCGCCGAATGTCCGGTCAATCCGGCGCGGATCGATGGCGGCAGTCCGAACAATGTCGTCCCCGACCTGGCGGTGCTGCGCGTGAACTTTCGCCCCAGGAACCCGGCGGCGATCGATGCCGCCTCGCGGCTGATCGACGCCACGGTCGCAAGCGTGCTCGACCGGCACGACGTGCGGATCGACCTGCACGGCCAGTTCAACCGCCCGCCCAAGCCGATCGACGCACGGGCCGCGCGGCTGTTCGCGCTGGTGGCGGAGGCGGGGCGCGAGCTGGGCCTGAGCGTCGCGCATCGCGACACCGGCGGGGTGTGCGACGGCAACAATGTCGCGGCGCTCGGCGTGCCGGTGGTCGACACGATGGGTGTGCGCGGCGGGGCGATCCACTCTCCGCAGGAATATCTGCTGGTCGACAGTCTCGTCGAGCGGGCGGCGTTGTCGGCGACCGCGATCCTGAAACTGGCCGAGGGGCGAATGCCATGACGTTCCGCATCCGCGCCGCGACCGACGACGACCTGAAGCCACTGTACGAGATGGCGAAGCTGACCGGGGGCGGCTTCACCAATCTGCCGCCCGACCGCCCTGCCCTGCGCGCCAAGCTGGACCGCAGCCACGCCGCCCTTGCCCGCACCGGCGACGCGATCGAGGACGAGCTGTTCGTGCTGGTGCTGGAGAATATCGCCACCGGCGAGGTGCGCGGGACGTGCCAGCTGTTCACGCAGGTGGGGCAGCGCCACCCCTTCTACAGCTATCGCCGCGGCACGCTGACCCAGCACAGCCGCGAGCTGGAGCGGACGTTCCGCGCGGAGATGCTGACGCTGACCACCGATCTGGAAGGGTCCAGCGAGGTCGGCGGGCTGTTCCTGCATCCGGGCGAGCGCGCGGGCGGGCTTGGGCTGCTGCTGGCGCGGTCACGCTACCTTTTCATCCGGCTACACCGCGCCCGCTTTGCCGACCGGGTACTGGCGGAGCTGCGCGGAATCATCGACGAGGCGGGCGGATCGCCCTTCTGGGACGGGCTGGCGGGCCGATTCTTTGGGCTGACTTTTCAGGCGGCGGACGAGTTCAACGCGATCAACGGGCACCAGTTTATCGCCGACCTGATGCCCAAGCACCCGATCTACACCGCGATGCTGACCGAGACGGCGCGCGCCGCGATTGGCCTGCCCCATCCGTCGGGCCGCGCGGCGATGCGGATGCTGGAGCATGAGGGATTCCGGTACGAGCAGTACTGCGACATCTTCGACGGCGGGCCGACGATGACCGCGCCGACCGACCAGGTCCGCTCGGTCCGCGACGCGGTGGTGGCGCTCGTGGCGGCACTGGGCGACGGGGGTGACGACGTGCTGGTCGCGGCGGGTGAGCTGGCGGCGTTTCGCTGCGTGTTCGGGCAGGCGCGGGTTGGGGCAGAGGGCGTAACCTTGTCCGCCGACACCGCGCGCAATCTGGGTGTCGCAGTCGGCGACACCGTCGCGCTGATCGGGCGGTTCTGATGCTGGTCGAGATCAATTTCGACGGGATCATCGGGCCCAGCCATAATTATGCTGGGCTGAGTCCCGGCAATATCGCGGCGACGCGTAACGCCGGGGCCGTTTCGCATCCGCGCGCGGCGGCGTTGCAGGGCATCGCCAAGATGCGCGCCAATCTCGCCCTGAGGCTGCGGCAGGGCGTGCTGCTGCCCCAGCCGCGGCCGGATCATGAATGGCTAGCGCGGCTGGCGACGACCTACGGAGAGGCTGCGGCGCATCTGCAGGCGCAGGCGATGTCGGCGTCGTCGATGTGGGCGGCGAACGCGGCAACCGTGTCGCCGGCACCGGACACGGCGGACGGGCGCTGCCACCTGACCGTCGCCAATCTGGTGACGATGCCGCATCGCAGCCATGAGTGGCGGCATACCCATGCGCAGCTGACGCTGGCCTTTGCCGACGACGCATTCCGGGTACGCGTGCCGGTGCCGGCGCCGTTCGGCGACGAGGGCGCGGCCAATCACATGCGGCTGTGCGCGAGGCACGATACGCCCGGCGTCGAGGTGTTCGTCTACGGCGTGGGCGGAGGCCCCTTCCCCGCTCGTCAGCATCGCGAGGCGAGTGCGGCGGTCGCGCGCAGCCACAGGCTCGATCCGGAACGCACGCTGTTCGTGCAGCAATCCGACGCGGCGATCGCGGCCGGTGCGTTCCACAACGACGTGGTCGCGGTCGCCAATGAGCGGGTGCTGTTCGCGCACGAGCTGGCGTTCGCCGACAAGGTGGGCTTCTACGCGGATCTGCGCCGGCTACTGCCCGAGGTCGAGATCGTCGAGGTGCCGGCGGCCGAGGTGCCCTTGGCGGATGCCATCACCTCCTACCTGTTCAACGCGCAGCTGGTGTCGGCCCCCCAGGGAACGACGCTGATCGTGCCATCCGAGGCGCGGGCGAATGCGGCGGTGTGGGGGTGGCTGGAGCGGAACCGTGCCGGCAACGGGCCGATCCGGCATGTCGAGGTGGTCGACGTGCGCGAGTCGATGGCGAATGGCGGCGGTCCGGCGTGCCTGAGGCTGCGGGTGGTGGCCGATCCGGCGACGATCGATCCCCGCTTTCTCGTCGACGATGCGCGGCTGGACGTGATCGCAGCAGTGATCGAGGCCGAGTGGCCCGAGACGATCGATCAGGGCGCGATCGGCGACCCCGCGCTGGTGGCACGGGTCGAGGTGGCACGGGCCAAGCTGCTGACAGCGCTGGATCTTGTCGAGTTAATTGACAGGTAACCATAGCGGACTGGACCGGAAGCGCGGTTTTCCGCCAATGGTCCGGGACTTGCTAGTTTTACGGCATGTGGATCCGCATTCGCCGCCTGTTCGTCATCAAGTCAAAGTTCGAGGCGTTCCTCGTCATCTATTGCCTGGCCGTGGGCGCGACGCATCGCGGGGCGGAGTATCTGCACCTTTACCCGGGAGTCGGTGGGTGGATGCTGTTTGGCTGCTGCACGATCGCGGTGTTCATGGCCGGGGGGCGGATCATCGACGCGGTGGAACATGACCGCGAGCGGGCGGCGGTCTGGGGGTAGAGGGTAGCGGAGGGGCTTACGCCGCCTCCGCAGGGACCCGCTCCTCCGCCAGTTCCTGCGCGAACCAGGCATAGGTGGTCGCCAGTCCCTCGGCCAGATCGACGGTCGGGCGCCAGCCGAGTTCGGCCTGCGCGCGCGAGATGTCGGGGCGGCGACGGCGGGGGTCGTCCTGGGGTAGGGGGCGGTGGACCAGCGGGGTGCGGGCACCGGACAGCGCCACCACCTGCTCCGCCAGTTCGCCGACGGTCAGCTCGTTGGGATTGCCGAGGTTGACCGGCTCAAGCGCGTCGCTGCGCCACTCCATCAGGCGGATCAGCGCATCGACCATGTCGCTGACGTAGCAGAAGCTGCGGGTCTGGCTGCCGTCGCCATAGATGGTGATATCGCGACCCGACAGCGCCTGGCAGATCAGGTTCGACACGACGCGGCCGTCGTCGGGATGCATGTGCGGGCCGTAGGTGTTGAAGATGCGCGCGACGCGCACCTGCGCGCGGCCGGCGCGGGCATAGTCGAAGGTCAGCGCCTCGGCGGCGCGCTTGCCCTCGTCATAACAGGCGCGTGGACCCGTACAGCTGACCCAGCCGCGATAGCCCTCGACCTGAGGGTGCACCTCCGGATCGCCATAGACCTCGCTGGTCGAGGTCAGGAGGAAGCGGGCGCCGGCACGCTCGGCGAGGCGGAGCAGATGGTGGGTGCCGACGACGTTGGTCAGCATCGTATGCTCGGGATCGACCTGATACTGTGGCGGCGAGGCAGCGCAGGCGAGGTTGTAGATCCGCGTGATCCGGTCGGCGTGACGCGTCACCGCGTCGGGCAGCGGCAGGGTGATATCGCCCTCGACAAAGGTGAAGCCGGGCCGCCCCTCCAGCAGCTTCAGGTTCGAGGGGCGCGCGGTCTGGAGGTTGTCGAGGCAGATCACCTCGTTCCCCTCGTCGAGCAGCCGCGCGACGAGGTGCGAGCCGATGAAGCCGGCGCCGCCCGCGACGAGGATCATTCCCGGATCTGAACGTGCCATCTTAGCATCCTCCATCATGCTGCGCCTTTGCGGTCCGCGCGGGTCTGGGCCGCGTCGTCGATCAGGCGTTCGAGTTCTTCGGCGCGGTGTGCCGCGGTGTGTGCGGAGAGGACGACGCGCCGTGCCGCCTGGCCGATCGCAGCGGCATCGTCGCAGTCGAGCGCAGAGAGAACGGCGGCACCGTCATCGGCCAGAACGATCTCGCGATCGGGCGCGAACAGGTCGGAGAGGCCGTTCCAGCGGTCGGACACGATCGGGGTGGCGCAGGCCGCCGCCTCGAACAGGCGGACCGAGGGGGACCAGCCGGCGGCGATCATGTCGGCGCGCGTCACGTTCAGCGTCCAGCGCGAGGTGGAATAGAAGTCGGGGTGATCGGCGGGGGGCAGGTGCTCGATCCGCTCGACGTTCGCCGGCCAGTCGATGTCGGTTGGATATTGTGGTCCAGCGACCGCGAAGCGCAGGTCGGAACGCAGGCGGGCGGGCTCCAGCAGCAGCCGTTCCAGCGTCGGCTGGCGATCGGGGCTATAGGTACCGAGATAGCTCAGGTCCCAGCGCTTGGCCGCGCCGGTCGGACGGTAACGGGCATCGTCGACCGAGCAGTAGAGCGCGCGGGCGGCGGGGGAGCCATAGTCGCGCTCGATCCGGTCGAGCGTCGGGCCGCCGGTAAAGGAGAGATAGAGGTCGTAGCCGGGGATCAGCTCCGGCGTCAGATACTCATGGTCGCCGCGCGCCAGCTTGGCGAGGGTGACGGGCGTGTCGATGTCATAGAAGGCGGTGACGCCGCGCGCGACGCGCTGGATGTGGCGGCCGACCGCGACGCCATCGGGAACGTAGGAGCCGACGATGACCGCATCGGCCTGCGCGATCGCCTGGTCCCACCCCGACAGCTCGTCGAGATCGCGGTAGAAGGCGAGCCGGCACCAGTCGGGATCGGCGAGGTCGCGGTGCGGCGCGTACCAGGGGACGTCGCGTTCGAGGAACAGCACGTCGTGGCCGCGGGCGTGGAACGCCTGCAGTAGCGCGCGATACGTAGTCGCGTGGCCATTGCCCCAGGAAGAGGACAGCGACAGGCCGAGGACGACGATCCTCATGCCGCTTCCCGCACGCGGGCGACGCGGTCGCGCAGCAGCGCGTCGACCTGGACGGCGCGCAGGGCATAGGTGTGCTCGGCGAGGACGCGGGCGAGCGCGGCGTCGCCGATCGCGCGGGCGCGTTCCGCCGTCAGGGTGGACAGGTGCTCGGCGACGTCCTGTCCGTCGCGGGCGACCAGCACCTCTCGGTCGGGGACCAGGAACTGCTCTATCCCCTCCCACGCGTCGGTGATGAGGCAGGCGGCGGCGCCGGCGGCCTCGAACACGCGGGTGGCGGGCGAGAAGCCGATCGAGGCCATCGAGTCGCGGGCGACGTTCAGGACGGCGCGGGGCGTGCAGTTGAAGGCGTTATGCTCGGCCGTATAGACATGGCCGCGGTGGCGAACATTGGCGGGCATGGCCTTCGTTTCCCACCCGTTGCCGCCGATCAGAAAGCGGCTGTCGGGCAGCGCCGCAGCGGGGCGGAGGAAGAATTCCTCCACGCGCGCTTCGCGGTCGGGCAGGCGGTTGCCGAGAAAGGCGAGGTCACAGGCGAAGCGATCGTCCGCCGGCACCGGGTGATGGGTGGCGGGGTCCAGCGCGTTGTAGACCGGCACGCACTCGGCCGCGCCGAAGCCGAGATAGGCGTCGACCACCGGCGGGCCGCCGCCATAGGTCAGGACCATGTCGAGGTCGGGCAGCGCGCGCAGCACCGGATGATCGGGGTCGCCGCGCATCTCGTCGAGCGTCGCGGCGGCGTCGACGTCCCAGAACAGCTTCAACGCGTGCGGGGCGGCATGGCGGACGATGCCGTCTATCAGCTCCGCGTCGAAGACGCCGACCCCCGACGCCTTGACGACGATGTCGGCCTCCCCTGCCCGCTCCAGCACGCTGCGCAGGCCGTCTGCCGTGGCTGGGTAGACGACAGAACGGGCGTAAGAGGGCGGATCGATGTCGCGGTGCTGCTGCCGGTCGAAGGCGTCGGGCTCGTAGAAGGTGATGTCATGCCCGTGCCCGGCGAGAGCGGACAGGATGCCGCGATAATAGGTCGCGGCGCCGTTCCAGTAGGACGACACTAGGCTGGAGCCGTAGAATGCGATCTTCATGCGGCGGTCCTGTGTTCTGTCAGGCCGGCGACGATGGCCAGCAGTTCGTCGGCGCGGTGGCCGCAGGTGTGGCGAGCGCGGATCGTCTCCAAACCCGCGGCGGCGAGCGAGGCGCGCAGGTCCGCGTCGCTGGCGAGATCGCGCAGCGCGGCGGTCATCGCGGTGCTGTCGGCGACGCGGAGATAGTCCTGTGCGCGGAACAGGCCCTCGATATCCTGCCACGGGGCCGAGACGAGCGGGATGCCGCAGGCGAGCGCCTCGAAAACCCGGATCGTCGGGATGCCGGGCAGGATGGTGGAATAGTAGCGCCGCGGGACGTGGACGGTGGCGAGCGCGCGGGCGCAAATCTCCGGCGCGCGGGCGTTGGGCGCCCAGCCGTGATAGCGGATACCGTAGCGGGCGAGCGTCGCCTTCGCGTCATCGGGATAGCGGACGCCGTAGATGTCGAGCGGCAGGCCGGCGTCGCGCGCGGGGGCGAAGAGGTACGCCTCCAGCTCGGCGGTTCGTTCGCCGTCGCCCCAGTTGCCGATCCAGACCAGCCCCTCGCGGTGCTGCTCCACGGCGGGCGGGTGGAAGAGCCGGGTGTCGGCGGCCTCGTGCCAGGTCCAGACGCGCCCTGCCCAGCCCCAGCCGCGATAGACGTCCGACAGGGTCTCGCCGAACGCGAGCACGCCGTCATAGCCGGAGAGGTCGAAGGCGCGCATCTCGTCAGGCGCGCTGACCGCACGGTGATGGGTGTCGTGGAACAGCAGCTGGAAGCGCGCGCCCTGTCGGCGGAGGTGACCGACCGCGGCGACGAGGGCGGAGTCGTTCCACTCGTGCATGATGACGAGGTCGGCGCCGTCGACCAGCTCGGCCGGGTCGGTGCCGGCGGCGTAGGTGACCGGCGACAGGTCGGGATAAGCCGTACGGAAGGCGTCGAGCCCAGACTCGCCGGCGTCGGCGAGGAGATTGGTCAGGCTCCAATTGCCCTCCGGCTCCAGTGCCACGACCTGATGGCCCCGCGCCTGCAACTCACGCAGCACGCCGCGCAGGAAATGGGCGTTGCCGTGGTTCCAGCAGGAGCGGAGCGAGTGGGTGAAATAGACGATTCTCATGCCGCCGCCCGCCGGTCGGTCGCGGTCAGGCCGGCGTAGATCGCGGCCATCGCGCCGGCCATCGCCTCGGGCGTGTAGCGGGCGGCGCGAAGCCGGGCGGCCTCGCCCAGATGGGCGCGGAGCGTCGGGTCGGTACGGGTCCGCTCGATCGCGGCGACATAGGCTACTTCGTCATCGACGGGGACGAGCAGCGCGGCGCCGGTCCATAGTTCGCGGAAGGTGTCGATGTTGGAGAGGACCAGCGGGCAGCCGGCAGCGGCGGCCTCCAGCACCGAAAGGCCGAACGGCTCAAATCGGGCGGCGGAGACGTAGATCGGGCGGGTAGCGAGAATCGCGGCGAGTTCGGCTTCGCTCAGCGGTCCGGGGGTGTCGAGGTGGTGGACCGCGATGCCCTCGCCGTGCGGGCCGGCAAGCGGACCGGCGGCGCGGAACGGCACCGGGACGCGCGCGGCGACGCGGTCGAGCAGCGGTATGTTCTTCACCTCGTCCCACAGCCGGCCGGCGGTGAAGACAGTGTCGGCCGGTGCCGCGTCCGGCAGGGCGAGCGGGGTGCGGCCGTTATGGACGACGAGCGGCAGGGCGGGCAGCGCGTGGACCCGGGCCACCGTCTCGGCAAAGGCGGCGCTGGGGGCGACGACCGCGTCGGCGGCGGCGAGGCCGGCGCTGGTGAGCGCGACACTCCAGGCGAAGTCCGCGTCGGGCGCGGTGCCGCGCGCGGCCTGCCACCAAGTGCCGATGCAGCCGTGCGCAACGGCGGCGACGGGCATGTCGAACTCCGCCTGTGCGGCAAGCGCGGGGGAGTTGAGGTGGACGAGGTCGGCGCCGACCTGCCGCGCCAGTTTCGCGACGGCGTGGCCGGCGGCGATCACCGCCTCCTCGTCTTCGGCCAGCCAGTCGAGCGGCAGGCCGGTGCGGATGATGCGGAAGCGCTGGTCGTCGCTGTCCGGCAGCGCGTCGGTCGGGCCGACGACGGCGAGGATCGTCTCGATCCCGAACGGGGCGAGCGCGACGGCGAGTTCGGTGGCGTACTGCCATACGCCCCCTACCGCGTCGGCGGCCATCAGCAGGCGCGTCATGATGCGGCCCGGAGCAGCAGCGCTTCCTCCACGACCGGCAGGTTCAGGCGCCGCTCGGCCGCCAGCCAGCGGGCGAGGGTTGCGACACCGTCCTGCCAGGCGCGCTTCGGAGCGAGGCCGAGCGCCTGCTCGGCGGCGCGGGTGTCGGCGACGAAGTAGCGCTGGTCGCCGGCGCGCCAGTCGGCATAGCTCACCTCGACCTCGCGGCCGATCAGCGTGCCGATATGGGCGATCAGCTGGCGCAGGCTGATCGCGTTGGCGGGGCCGCCGCCCAGGTTGAACGCGCGGCCCTTCACCGCGTCGATATGCCGCCACGCCTGCACATAGGCGTCGACCGCGTTCGACACGTCGAGAATGTCGCGGACCTGGTGACCGTCGCCGTAGAGGGTGATCGGCTCGCCCTGCAGGGCGCGGATCAGGAAATGGGCGACCCAGCCCTGATCCTCGGTCCCCATCTGGCGCTGTCCGTAGATGCAGCTCATCCGGATCACCGCGGCGGGCAAGCCGAAGCTGCGCGCGTAATCGAGAACGTATTGGTCAGCCGCCCCCTTCGACACGCCGTAGGGCGTGTGGAAATCGAGCGGGCGATCCTCGCCGATGCCGTGCGCGCGGACCTGCGCGTCGACGGGGACATAGGCGTCGCCATCGAGCCGGAAATCGAGGTCGGCGAGGTCGCCATACACCTTGTTGGTCGAGGCGAAGACCAGCGGGACCGCCCTGCCCTGCTGCCGCAAGGCTTCGAGCAGGTTGAACGTGCCGCCGATGTTGATCTCGTGATCCTCGCGAGGATCGACCATCGAGGTGGTGACCGCGACCTGCGCGGCGAGGTGGAAGACCGCATCGGCATCCGTCACGGCCTGAGCCAGGCGGTCGGCGTCGCGGATGTCGGCATGAACGAAGTCGATCGCATCACCGTGGCGGTCGCGGAGCCAGTCCAGGTTGCGCTCCGTCCCGGCGCGGCTGAGCGCGTCGTAGACGCGGACGCGGTGGCCGTCGCCGGCGAGCCGGTCGGCCAGATTGGCGCCGATGAAGCCCGCCCCGCCGGTGACGAGGATGGTCACGCGACCAGTCCCCGCTTCTCCAGCTCCGCCCGCGCGGCGGCGACATTGTCGGTCGCGGTCTGCTCGGCGACCCACTCTGCGAGGTCGGCGAGACCCTGCTGGAAGTCCTGCGTGGCGCGGAAGTCAAGCTTCTCGGCGGCGAGCGAGGTGTCGCAGAAACAGTGGCGGATGTCGCCGATCCGCGCCTTGCCGACGATCTCCGGCGCGATGTCGTTCTTGCCCATCGCACGGGCGAGTTCGGTCGCGACCTCGGTCACCGAGCGGTCGTGGCCCGAGCCGATGTTGAAGGTGCCGCCGGTCGCCTGCGGCAGGACCAAAGCGTCGGCGAAGGCGCGGGCGACGTCCGACACATGGACGAAGTCACGGCGCTGCTCGCCATCCTCGAAGATCATCGGCTGCTGGCCATTAAGCAGGCGCGAGGCGAAGATGGCGAGGACGCCGGTGTACGGGTTCGACAGCGCCTGGCCGGGGCCATAGACGTTGAACAGGCGCAGGCAGACCCCCTCCATGCCATAGGGCGCGGCCATGATGTGGGTGGTGCGCTCCTGCACATATTTGTTGAGCGCGTAGATCGACGACAGCGCCGGTCGCTTCCACTCGGGCGTCGCGACCGGGGCGAGCGGGCGGCCCTGCGCGTCGACCGGCTCCCAGTTGGACAGGCCGTCCTTCAGCCCGTGGCGCTCGGCATCCTCGACCAGCGCACCGTCGGCATCGCGGTACAGCCCCTCGCCATAGATCGACATGGACGAGGCCGTCACGACGCGGCGAACGGGATGGTCGATCAGCTTCTCGAACAGCACCGCGGTGCCGACGTCGTTAGTCGAGGTATAGCGCTCGACCTCGTACATCGACTGGCCCACGCCGACCTCTGCCGCGAGGTGGATGACGCTGTCGACGCCCTGGAGCGCGCGGGCGACGACGTCGCCGTTGCGGACATCGCCACGGATCAGCTCGGCCTCTGCATTGAGGAGCGGCGGGCGTTCGACGTCGCCGTGCACCTGCTCGATCAGGCTGTCGAGTACGCGGACGCGGTGGCCGCGGCGGAGCAGTTCGTCGCCGACGAAGCGGCCGATGAAACCGGCGCCGCCGGTGATGAGCACGGTTTCGGTCAACGCGCCGCCCCCGCGGCCTGGTAGTTGATCTGCGTCAATGACAAGCTCCCGTCGATCTGCTGCATTCGGTGACCCGGCCCGCAGGGCCGCGCCTCCGCCCCCGGAAATTATTTGGTACCCGGACGAAACGAAGCATCTTCTTCTTTGTTCCTAACGGGATGAGCTACATTCCTTATAACCCATGTTAATTTTGCTGCGGCTTTCGGTGGTGCGGCGATGACGGCGAGCGTCCTGCTGATTCGGCATGCCGCGCATGTGCATCTCGACCGCTGCCTGTCGGGCCGGATGCCCGGCGTGCCGCTGAGCGAGGTCGGGCATGCGCAGGCGGCTGCGCTGGGTGCGGCGCTCGCCGACGAGGGGCTGACGGCGGTGGAGTGCAGTCCGCTCGACCGTACCCGCGAGACGGCGGCGGCGATCGCTAGCGCGGCTGGGCTGGGGGAGCCGCGGGCAGCCGAGGCGCTGGTCGAGATCGATCTGGGCGACTGGACGGGACGTGCGTTCGGCAGCTTCGGCGACGATCCGGCGTGGCGCGACTGGAACGCGCACCGTGGCACCGCGCGTATCCCCGGCGGCGAGACGATGGCGGAGGCGCAGGGCCGGATCGTCGGTTATCTGGAGCAGATCGGGCGCGAACGATCGGGCGAGACGATCGCGCTGGTCACCCATTCGGACATGATCCGGGCGGCGGTGGCGCATGTGCTGGGGCTGTCGCTCGACCACCTGCTGCGCTTCGATGTGGGGCCGGCCTCGGTCAGTCGGGTGGTGATCGGCGACTGGGGCGCGCGGCTGGTCAGCCTGAACGAGCGATTGGGGGATGTGCGATGATCGAAGCGGCGATGATCTGGAATGAGCCGAACAACAAGTCGCACTGGGACGTGGCGCTCGACCCCGACTGGGCGATCTTCGGCGAGACGGTGAAGCAGGCAGGCGCGGCGATCCGCGCGGCCAATCCGGCGGTCACGCGCGTGCTGGGCGGCATGTCGCCGATCGACCCGCAGTTCGTCCACCGGCTGGCGGGATATGGGGTGATGGACGCGGTCGACGTGGTCGCCGTCCACGGATTTCCGCTCGACTGGAACCTGTGGTCGATCCACCAGTGGCCCGACAAGATCGCCGAGATCGAGGCGGCGGTGGCCAAGCCAATCTGGGTGACCGAGGTCGGCGTCGGCACCTTCGGCGCAGACGAGGTGCAGGTGTTCGGGATCGAGCGGACCGCCGAGCTGCTGGTCGGGCGGGTGCCGCGCATCTTCTGGTACTCGCTGTTCGACCTGCCGATGGAATGGGGTGCCGAGACGCGGCACCGCGAGGCGGAAGGATCGAGCTATTACCGGCATTTCCACATGGGCCTGATCCGGCCGGACGGCACGCCGAAGCCGGCACTGGACAGCTATGCCAGGGTCGCCGGCGACGTGGGGCTGATGCAGTGGTTCCACTATCAGGACCCGCGGCTGGACGAGGCGGTGGCGTGGATGAAGCGGCTGGGCACCCGGCACCTGCGCACCGGGATGAGCTGGGCCGACAGCTTCCGCCCCGATGCGCGCGGCTGGTTCGACCGGCAGATGGAGGCGCTGGCGGACTTCGACGTCACGCTGACCTTCTGCTTCACGCCCGAGCATCTGGGGCTGGCACCGCACCACACCAGCCCGCCACGCGATCCCGCGCAGTTCGCCGACTTCTGCGCCGAGATGATCGAGCGCTACGCCCCCGCACAGGCCGCGCGGGCGGTCGCCTGAGCATGGCCTCAGCCGGTCGGGGGCGGCTCTTTGTCGCGGAGCGTGTCGAGTACCTGTTCGGGGCGGACGTTGCGGGCGATCTCATCGAGATTGGCGCCGTCGGTCGGCACCTCCAGCCGGTCGGCGATGCGGCCGAGCAGCGCTGCGACGCGGGACAGTTCGTGCTCGGCGAGAAGGTTGATGTGGAGGTCGAGATCGGCGCGCTCGTCGGCAAGGCGGGCGGTGCGGTTCTGCGAGATCAGCACGAAGGTCGACAGGAAGATCGCCTCGACCGAGGCGACCATCGCCAGCACGACGAAGCTGGGGTCGAACTTCGGCTCCAGCCACAGGTTCCAGAAAATCCAGCCGCCGAACAGCGCCGCGTGGATGGCGACAAAGGTCATCGATCCGGTGAAGCCGGTGATCGCCGCCGCCAGCCGGTCGCCCAGACCCGCATCGGCGCGGTCGCGGGCGCGCTTGTCGCCGAGCGTATCGATGTTCCGGCGCAGCTGCGATTTCAGATCAGGGGATGACATGACGACGGTAACCAATGGAAATCGCTCGGGCTCCGCGGGAAGACTATGGTGAGCGCGATGATGCAGGCAGCGATCCTGGAAGGCCCGGCACGGATGACGATCACCGCGGTGGACCGGCCCGAGCCGGGGCCAGGCGAGGTGCGAATCCGGCTGGAGGGATGCGGGGTGTGCGCGTCGAACGTCGAGCCGTTCGAGGGGCAGCCCTGGTCCAGCTTCCCCGGCGAGGCGGGCGGCATGGGGCATGAAGGCTGGGGCACGATCGACGCGGTCGGGCCCGATGTGTCGGGCCTTTCGGTGGGTGACCGGGTGGCGGCGCTGTCGTACCGCAGCTTCGCCGAATTCGATGTGGCGAGCGCCGACGCGGTGGCACTGCTGCCGCCCGCGCTCGACGGGCAGGCGTTCCCGGGCGAGCCGCTGGGTTGCGCGATGAACATCTTCCGCCGGAGCGATATTCAGGCCGGACAGACGGTGGCGATCGTCGGGATCGGCTTTCTGGGCGCGGTGCTGACGCGCCTGGCGACCGAGGCAGGGGCGCGGGTGATCGCGATCTCGCGGCGGCAGGAGTCGCTCGATCTGGCGCGGGCGTTCGGAGCGGCGGAAACGGTGCCGATGCACGATCATTACGCGATCATCGAGGCAGTCAAGGCGCTGACCGGCGGCAAGGGTTGCGAGCGGGTGATCGAGGCGGTCGGCAAGCAATGGCCGCTCGACCTGGCAGGCGAGCTGGTCGCCGAGGGCGGACGGCTGGTGATCGCGGGCTATCATCAGGACGGGCCGCGGCAGGTCTCGATGCAGATGTGGAACTGGAAGGGAATCGACGTGGCGAACGCGCATGAGCGCGATCACGGCGTCTGCATGCGGGGGCTGCGCGAGGCGATCGACGCGGTGGCGAGCGGACGGATCGACCTGGCGCCGCTGCTGACCCATTCCTATCCGCTGGAGCGGGTGGCGGAGGCGATCACCGCGACGCGCGACAAGCCCGAAGGGTTCGTGAAGGCCGTGGTGGTGTTTTCGTGAGCGCCACGACACGTCCGCGCGTCGGGTTCCTCGGCGTCGGCTGGATCGGACGGCATCGGATGGCGGCGATGCTGGCGACAGGGGCGATCGAGGCGGCGGCGATCAGCGATCCTTCCGCTGAAATGGTCACTGAGGCGGCGGCGCTGGTGCCCGGCGCGGCGATAGTGGACGATCTCGACGCCATGCTCGCACTGGGGCTCGACGGGGTGGTGATCGCGACGCCGAGCGCGCTCCACGCCGACCAGTCCATCCGTGCCTTATCGGGGGGGGCAGCGGTGTTCTGCCAGAAGCCGCTGGGGCGCGATGCGGACGAGGCGGCTCGCGTCGTCGAGGCGGCCGAACGCGCCGACCGGCTGCTGTCAGTCGACTTCTCGTACCGGCTGACTTCGGGGATGCAGGCCATCGCCGGCCTGCTGCGCGAGGGCGCGCTCGGCCGGGTCTTCGCGATCGATCTGGTGTTCCACAATGCCTATGGGCCCGACAAGCCGTGGTTCTATGACCGGGCGCAGTCGGGCGGCGGGTGCGTGATGGACCTGGGGGTGCATCTGGTCGACCTGGCGCTGTGGGCGCTGGGAGCGGACGAGCCGGCAACGGTCGAGGCGCGGCTGTTCGCGGGCGGCACGCCGCTGACTGCCGACGCGGTCGAGGATTACGCGGTGGCGACGCTGACGCTGGCGGACGGGACGGCGATCCGGCTGGCCTGTTCATGGCGGCTGAACGCGGGCGTCGAGGCGGAGATCGGCGCCACCTTCTACGGCACCAGCGGCGGCGCGCGGCTGCGCAACATCGGCGGCTCCTTCTACGACTTCGCGGCCGAGCGGTTCGCCGGCACGACGACCGAGGCGCTGGCGCCGGTCGACAGCGACTGGGGCGGCCGCGCGGCGGCGGACTGGGCGCGGCGGCTGGCGGCGGGCGCGCGGTTCGATCCCAAGGCGAAGCGGCTGGTCACGGTGGCGCGGACTCTCGACCGGATCTATGCCTGGGGGTGACTTCGAAGATCGGGTACGTTTCCGCTTGTTCGCGGCCATCGCTCTGCTATCCCGATCTCCACAAGAGATCGGAGAGGATCGATGGACCTTCGCTTCACCCCCGAGGAAGAGGCTTTCCGCGAAGAGGTACGCGCGTTCCTGCGTGACAAGCTGCCCAGGCGACTGTCGGACAAGGTCAGGCACGACCATACATTGTCCAAGGCGGACATGGAGGAGTGGCACGCGATCCTGAACGCGCGCGGCTGGCTGGCCAATCACTGGCCGGTCGAGCATGGCGGGCCGGGCTGGTCGGTCGTGCAGCGCGCGATCTTCGAGGAAGAGGCGGCGCGCGCCCACGCCCCGCGGGTGATCCCGTTCGGCGTGTCGATGCTGGCACCGGTGCTCATCAAGTACGGGACCGAGGAGCAGAAAAGCCGCATCCTGCCCCGCATCCTCGACGGGTCCGACTGGTGGTGCCAGGGCTATTCAGAGCCGGGCTCCGGGTCGGATCTCGCCAGCCTGAAGACCAGCGCGGTGCGCGACGGCGACCACTATATCGTCAACGGGCAGAAGACCTGGACGACGCTGGGCCAATATGCCGACTGGATCTTCTGCCTGGTGCGCACCGATCCCAAGGCGAAGGCGCAGGAGGGCATCTCGTTCCTCCTCATCGACATGAAGTCGCCGGGCGTCGAGGTTCGGCCGATCGTGCTGCTGGACGGCGATGCGGAGGTGAACGAGGTGTTCTTCACCGACGTGCGTGTGCCGGTCGGCAATCTGGTCGGCGAGGAGAACAAGGGCTGGACCTATGCCAAGTATCTGCTGACCTATGAGCGGACCAACATCGCCGGCGTCGGGGCGTCGGCGGCCGCGTTCGACCGGCTGAAGGCGCTGGCGAACACGCTGACGCGCGGCGGGCGGCCGCTCGCCGACGATCCGCTGTTTGCAGCAAGGATGGCACGGGTCGAGATCGAGCTGGCCAACATGACGACGACCAACCTGCGCGTCGTCGCCGCGGCGGCAGGCGGCGGCGCACCGGGGGCGGAAAGCTCGATGCTGAAGATCAAGGGCACCGAGATCCGCCAGGCGATCACCGCCCTCTTCCGCCGCGCCTATGGCCCTTATGCCCAGCCCTTCATTCCCGAGGCTTTCGAGGAGGGCTATAATGGCGAACCGGTCGGGCCGGAGGATGCCGGAGCCGCGGCGCCCAGCTATTTCAACAACCGCAAGCTGTCGATCTTCGGCGGGTCGAACGAGGTGCAGCGGAACATCATTTCCAAGATGATCGTGGGGCTCTGATGGATTTCCACCACTATGACGACCGGCAGATGCTGGCCGACACGCTGCGTCGCTATCTGGCCGCGGAGGCGCCGGTCGAGGCGCGCAACCGGGTCGCCTATGGCGATACCGGGTACAGCCCGGCGGTGTGGGCGGGGCTGGGCGAACTCGGCATCGCGGGCGCGCTGTTCGGCGAGGATGCGGGTGGCTTCGGCGGGTCGGGCTTCGACATCATGGTCGTGTTCGAGGAACTGGGCCGCGCGCTGGCGGTCGAGCCATTCCTCGGCACGCTGATGGCCGGGCGCGCACTGGCGATTGCGGCGCCGGAGCATGCGGCGCTGGCGGAAATCGTGGCAGGGACGTCGATAATCGCCTTCGCTCATCAGGAGCCGCAGGACCGCGCAGCCGGCGATCCGCTCGCCACCCGCGCGACGAAGGTCGAGGGCGGCTGGTCGCTCGACGGTGCCAAGGCGGTGGTCGCGCAGGCCGAGGCGGCGGCGCTGCTGCTCGTGTCCGCCGAGACGGAGGATGGCCGGTCGCTGTTTCTGGTGCCGGCGGGCGCAAAGGGGCTGACGATCCGCGGCTATGCCAATGTCGATGGCGGGCGCTCGGCTGAGGTGACGCTGCGCGGGGTCGTGGTGGCGGACCGGGTCGCGGCGGATGGTGCCGCCGCGATCGCCGAGGCCGAGGCGGCCGGGCTGCTCGCCCTGTCGGCGGAGGGGCTGGGCGCGATGGAGGTCGCGAAGGAGGCGACCATCGAATATCTGCGCACCCGCAAGCAGTTCGGCGTGCCGATCGGCAAATTCCAGGCGCTCCAGCATCGCATCGCCACCGTGCTGATGGAGGTGGAGCAGGCACGCTCGGCGGTCATCAACGCGGCGGATGCGTTCGATAACAAGAGCGGTACGGCGCGCGACCGGATATTGTCGGCGGCCAAGCACACGATCGGCGCGATCGGGCAGCTTGTGGCCGAGGAGGCTATCCAGATGCATGGCGGCATCGGCATGACCTGGGAATTGCCGCTGTCCCACTATGCCAAGCGGATCACGATGATCGACCAGCAACTGGGCGATCAGGACCAGCATCTGCAGCGGTTCATCGCGTTGGGGCGGAGCTAATCATTACCCGGCATGGGCGGGCGCTCAGAGGATCAAGGATCATTTCGCGCAAAGACGCAAAGACGCGAAGGAAGAAGAATGATGTTCGCGCGGAGACGCGGAGGTGTTGCATCCAGCCGTGCGGCAGCTTTTCATCGCTGATCGTTTCTGAACAGGGGTGCGCTGGCGCGCACGAGACACCTTCGCGTCTTCGCGCGAACACCTTTTTTCTTCGTCGCGCCGGTCAGGCGAGATACTCGCGTCCGAGATCCCGCACGTCGCAGCAGCCGATCAGGCCCATGGTCAGGTCGAGTTCGGCGATGACATTGTCGATCACCGCTTCCACGCCCGCCTGTCCGGCGGCGGCGAGGCCCCAAATATAGGGGCGGCCGAGCAGCACCGCGTCGGCGCCGAGCGCCAGCGCCCTGGCGACGTCGGCGCCGCCGCGGATGCCGCTGTCGAACAGCACGCGCGCGCGGCCGGCGACGGCGTCGACGCAGCGGCCGAGCTGCGCGGCCGAGCCGACCGCACCGTCGACCTGCCGGCCGCCATGGTTGGAGACGATGATGCCGTCCCAGCCCTCGCCCGCCACACGGGCGGCGTCGGCGGGGTGCTGGATGCCCTTCAACACCACTGGCAGGCCGGTCCACTCACGGATCCTCGCCAGCCGCTGCCAGTCGAGCGTGGGGTCCGAGTAGAGGCGGGTGAAGAGCTGCGCGGCAGCGAGCATGTCCTCCTCGGGTGGGCGGGCGAGCATCGAGCGGAACACCGGATCGCTGGTATACTGGGCGATCCCCTGCCCCTTCAGGAACGGCAGGAAGCCGTGGTCGAGATCTGCCGGGCGCCAGCCGAGCATGGTCGTGTCGAGGGTGACGACGATCGCCTCGCATCCGGCGGCTTCGGCACGGCGGACCAGGCTCTCGGCGAGGTCGTCGGAGCGGGTCCAGTAGAGCTGGAACCAGCGCGGCCCCTGCCCCATCGCCGCCGCGCAGTCCTCCATGGCGACCGATGCCTGGTTGGAAAAGACCATCGGCACGCCCCTTGCCGCCGCGGCGCGGGCGGTGGCGAGGTCGGCGTCGGCATGCGCCAGCTCCTGCACGCCGATCGGTGCAAGGAGGAGCGGTGCCGGCAGGCGCCGGCCGAACAGCTCGATGCCGAGCGAGCGCTCGCCGACGTCGCGTAGCATGCGCGGGACGAGCCGGACGGCGTCGAGCGCGGCGCGGTTGGCGCCCTCGGTCGTGCCCGATCCGGCGGAGCGGAGATAGCCGAACGCCTGCGGCGTCATCGCCGCCTCGGCCGCGCGCTCCAGCGCGTCGACGGCGAACGGGACGGTCGGGGCCTGCCCCATCAGTCCGGCGGCATAGGCCTGCGCCAGGCGGATCGGGCCGGGGCCGGGCGAAACTGCGTGGGTCATGGATAGCGCACCGGGGCGGGCTCGTCGGGGAGCGGGATGAATTCATGCTCCTCGGGCACGTCGGCGAAGCGGCGCCCGCGCCAGTCCGCCTTGGCCTGCTCGATCCGGTCGGGGCGAGAGGAGACGAAGTTCCAGTAGATATGGCGCTGCTCGGGGAAGGGCTCGCCGCCGATCAGCATCAGGCGCGTTGGGCCCTCGGCACGGACGACCACTTCGGCCTCGGGCTTGAGCACGACCAGCTCGCCCGCAGCGAAGCCGCCGGTCTGGCCGACGACCTGGATCGCGCCCTCGACGACGTAGAGCGCACGCTCGACATGCTCGGCGCCAGGGCGATAGCGCGCACCGTCGGCCAGCACGATGTCGGCATAGACCAGGTCGGAGAAGGTCATGACCGGCGATGTCATGCCGTCGGCCGAGCCGGCGATCACGGTAACCGTTGTGCCCTCTGCGCTGGCGGTGGGGATCGCCGCGGCCTTGTAGTGGGCGAAATCGGCGGCGACCTCTTCCTTGTCGGCGGGCAGCGCGATCCACGTCTGGAGGCCGTAGAGGCTGGTGTCGGCGGCGCGCTGTTCCGGGCCGGTGCGTTCGGAATGGACGATGCCCTGCCCCGCGGTCATCCAGTTGACCTCGCCCGGGCGGATCGCCTGGACCGAGCCGACGCTGTCGCGGTGCATGATCTCCCCACCGAGCAGATAGGTGACCGTGGCGAGGCCAATATGCGGATGGGGCCGCACGTCCAGCCCCTCGCCACCGCGAAACGCCGCGGGACCCATCTGGTCGAAGAAGATGAAGGGCCCGACCATCCGCCGGTGCGCGGAAGGCAGCGCGCGGCGGACGGTGAAGCCGTCGCCCAGATCGCGCGTCGGCGGCAGGATGACCTGCTCGACGCCGTCTATGTCGCTGGACCGGATCGACATGCGGGCAACTCCTTGTTCCATCGTGATCGTGCGCAAGCCTAGCGAGTGACATCGGCGCCGGGAAGGCGATGACGGGCATGTCATCGTTTCGCCTTCTGTACGTCACGCACACGTCACCCCGCCGTCATCGGAGCGTCGCCAAGCGCTCCTACCGGGGCCGCAGAACGGCCGGAAAGGCCGGTTATCGGGGGAAATTTCATGTTCGCATCGCCCGCGCGGCCCGTCCGCGCCCGTCTTCTCGCGCGTGCCCTGCTGCTGGGCTGCGCCGCCTGGCCGGCGGCGGTGATCGCCGCACCGGCGGCCGAGGGGAGCGCCGCCGATGCGGTCGCACGCGGCGAGGGCGTGCTGACCGGTACCGTGACGCAAGGGGGCAGCGGCGAGTATCTGGACGGCGCGTCCGTATCGATCCCGGCGCTGCGGCTGGAGACGGCGGCGGACCGGTCGGGCCGCTACACGCTGACCGGCATCCCGGCGGGCACGTTCGAGGTGGTGGTCCGCTATGTCGGCTTTCCCGACCTGCGCCGACAGGTAACGATCGGGGCGGAGGCGCAGACGCTGGACGTCGCGCTGACCCCGGCCGCCGAGAGTGAGGGCGAGGAGATCGTGGTACGCGGCTCGCGCCCGATCGCCGAGTCCGAGGCGGCGGCGCTGCAGCTGCAGCGAACCAGCCCGGCGCTGGTGTCGGTGATCGCATCGGACTCGGTCGGCCGCCTGCCCGACCAGAATGTGGCACAGGCGGTCAGCCGCCTGCCGGGCGTCGGCGTGCAGCGCGACCAGGGGCAGGCCCGCTACATCAACCTGCGCGGCGCGCCGATTAACTGGACGACACTGTCGTTCGACGGCATCAACGTCGTCAGCCCGGAAGGGCGCGACGCGCGGTTCGATTCCATTCCCTCGGCGATCGCATCCCAGATCGTCGTGCGCAAGGCGGTGACCCCGGACATGACCGGCGAGACGATCGCGGGCAATGTCGACATCATCACCCGCTCGGCCTTCGATTATCCGGGCTTTCGCGGCCAGGCGAAGGGTGGCGTCGGCCATGTCGAGCTGGGCAAGAAAACCGAGTATGAGGCGTATCTGGTCCTGTCCGACCGGTTCCAGACCGGCATCGGCGAGTTCGGCATCGTCTCGTCGGGCAGCATCTATCGCCGCGGCATGGTCACCGACAATTTCGAGACCGATTTCGAGGCGGTGGACCGCGACCAGCGGCCGGGCTTCGCCGACCGCATCTGGGCGCGCGAGACGGAGAACAAGCTGTATCGGCTGACGCGCAAGAACTACTCGCTGTCCAGCCGGCTCGACTTTCGGCCCAACGACGGCAACTCGCGGCTGTTCGCTGAGACGATCTACTCGGCGTTCCAGGACGACGAGCAGCGCAACAACTATATCTTCGACCTCGACGACCAGCAGTCGCGCGTTCCCAACGGCACCGCGGCCTGCACCGTCAACGCGACGCCGGCGGCCGGCACGACGGGCTATGCCGACGTCTGCACCGGCAACACGCCGCTAGCAGGAACGGTGTACGGTATCGACCTGAACTCCAACTTCCTGGTGCGGGCATACAAGCAGTCGGTGTTCACCAACACGGTCGGCGGCGACCATGAGCTGGGCGACTGGACGGTGAAGTGGCGCGGGAATTACAGCCGCTCGATCGACGACCGCTCGGCACCGGGGCAGCTGAACTATGACAGCCCTGGCTTCGGCACCAACGGCGCCAATGCGGGCAATCGCCTGACCGTCGGTTACGACCTGACCGATCCGCAGCTGGCCAAGGTGCAGCTGTTCCGCACCATCCGCAACGCCAACGGGACGTTCTCTCGTGGCGCGCGGGTCACGGCGATCGAGGATTTCCCGCGTACCCTGACGCGGCTGCGCTCCCTAAAGGCGAAGGACGTGACCGAGGCGTACACCGCCAAGCTGGACGTGACGCGCGAGATGGAGCTGTTCGCGACGCCGGTGACCTTTGCCGGCGGCGTCCGCTATGACGACCGGACCAAGACGTCGCGCGAATATGCGATCGACACCACCAATATCAGCACGCTGGGCGTCGCCACGGGGTATGATGCGATCGCCACGACCGGCGGGTTCCAGGGCGAGATCCCGCTCGGCTACACCTTCCAGTATTTCGACCGGGACAAGCTGCTTGCGCTGGTCGACAAGGCGAAGGCGGTGCTGCCGTACAGTTTCGTTCGCGCCAATTACTACAAGGTGCAGGAGAAGGTGTACTCCGCCTATGCGATGGCGACGGTGACCACCGGCTGGGGCAACGTGATCGGCGGCGCGCGCGTCGAGCATATCCGCAACGACAGCGCCGCCTTCGCCAACACCACGCCGATCGACGTGAAGAGCGAGCAGACCTTGGTCTATCCCAGCCTCCACCTGAACTGGGACGTGAACCAGCAGATGAAGGCGCGGCTGTCGTTCAATACCGGCGCGGCGCGGCCCGATTACGACCAGCTGCGCCCCAACCTGACCTTCAACGACGCCAACCTGACCATCTCCGGCGGCAATCCGGAGGCGAAGCCGGAGAAGGCGAAGGGCGTCGACCTGTACGTCGAATATTACACGATGCCGCGCGGCTTCCTGTCGGTCGGCGTCTTCTACAAGGACGTGACCGACGTGCTGTTCGATTCAGTGGGCACGTTCGGGCGCACGACGCTGAACATCGGCGGCGTCGATCGGTCGCAGTATCAGTATGCGACGATCACCAATGGCGGTGACGGCTATATCCTGGGTCTGGAGGCGGCAATCCAGCAGCAGCTGGACCCGTTCGTCGCCGATCTGGACCTGCCCGACTGGATGGGCGGGTTCGGCGTGCAGCTGAACGCGACCCTGAACAAGAGCCGGGCGACCACCCTGCCCGTTGGCGTCGTGCCCGCGCGCAAGGTGCCGCTGCCCGGTGCGTCAGACGCGGTCTACAACCTGATCGGCTATTACGAGAAGTACGGCTTCTCGGCGCGGGTATCGTACCAGAACCGCTCGCCCTGGCTGGATGCGATCGGGTCGTTCGACAATGTCGGCGGCGTGGTGCGCGGGGTCGATGGCGGCGATTTCTACTGGGCCAAGGACGACGAGCTCGACGCCAGCCTGCGCTACGCGATCACGCCGAATATCGAGGTCTATGCCGATTTCGCCAACCTGCTGAACGGGCCGGGTCGCCGCTATGTCCGCTCGAGCCGCTACACGATTGAGCATGAGACGTTCGGGCGGCGCTACACCGGCGGCGTGCGGGTGACCTTCTGATGCGCGCAGCCGTACTGGGCGCGCTGGCGCTATCGGCGTGCGCGACCCTGCCGGCGCCCGCAGGCGACGTACAGATGGTCCCGGCGACGGTGGAGACTGAGCCGGTCGCCAGCGCCGACGACGCCGCCGACGACCCGGCGATCTGGCGCAACCCGCGTGCGCCGGAACGCAGCCTGGTGGTCGCGACCGACAAGCAGGCGGGCATCCATGTCTATGGGCTGGACGGCCGCCGGCTGAGCTACACGCCTGCGCCGCGACTGAACAATGTCGACCTGCGCGAGGTCGGCGGCCGCATCCTGGTCGCCGCCAGCGACCGGGCGGACGTAGCACAGGCGCATGTCTCGCTGTTCGAGCTGGATCCGGCGACGGCGCGGCTGCGTCCGCTCGGCCGCTATCCGGTCGGTGCGGGCGAGGCATATGGCATGTGCCTGTGGACGCGGGCGCGCGACGGGGCGTTGTTCGGCTTCGTCGTGCTGAAGGACGGGCGAATCGATCAGGTCGCGATGCAAGGCGGCGCGGTGCCGCAGGTCCGCACCGTCCGCTCGATGAAGCTTGCCACCCAGTCCGAGGGGTGCGTGGCGGACGATCGCACCGGGCTGCTCTATGTCGCGGAGGAGGATGCCGGGCTGTGGCGCTTCGCCGCCGATCCCGCTGCGCCGGGCACCGCGACAGCGGTCGCAAGGGTGGACGGACGGACGCTGGTAGCGGATGCCGAGGGGCTCGCGCTGGCCCCGGCCGGACGGCGTGGCGGCTATCTGGTGGTGTCGAGTCAGGGCGACAATGCGTACACCCTCTACCGGCTGCCGGGCGTGACCTATGCAGGACGCTTCCGGATCGGGGGCGGCGCGATCTACGGGACGAGCGAGACGGACGGGATCGAGCTGATGCCCGGCGATTTCGGACCGGGGTTCCGCAAGGGGCTGTTCGTGGCGCAGGACGGCGACAATGCGCCGGCGACGCAGAACTTCAAATATGTCGACTGGGGCAAGGTGAAGCGCGCGCTGAAGCTGCGCTGATCCTGCCGACCCAAACTCCCCTCCCTTGTTCAGGGAGGGGAGAAGATGGGGGTTGGACATTTGGTCCGGGTGACAGGGCGGCGGCGGGCGGCTAGGCACGAAAGTGTGACCAGCTTGCGCCGCCTTGTCTTGCAATCTCCGTGGCTTGCGGCCCTGCTGCTGCTGGCGACGCTGGCGGCGCGACTGATGGTGCCGACCGGATACATGGTCGCGCAGCAGGACGGGCATGCCGCGATCGTCCTGTGTCCGGGTGCGGCGGACGCCGCCCCCGTGGCGATGACGGGGATGCACCACGGCATGGCAAGCGACCATGCCCCCTCCCCCACGCATGACAAGCCCGAGCCGCCTTGCGCCTTTGCCGGGCTGAGCCTCCACGCGCTGGGCAGTGCCGATCCGCTGCTGCTGGCAGTGCTGATCGCATTCGTGCTGGCGCTGGGAACGCGGAGCCGGCCGACGCCGCTCTCCGCGCCGCGGCTCTACTGGCGACCACCATCGCACGGCCCGCCGACCGCCTGATCGCTCCGTCAGCGCGCCTGCCCGGATCGGGCGGCGCATCCGGTCCACGTCCCGCGCGGCTGCACGGGGCGGTCGAGAAGGTCGTTCAATGCTATCCAAGATCCCCACGCGCCGCCGTCGCGTGCCCGTGCTCGCCTGTGCCCTGCTGTCCGCCACTCCGGTCTTCGCCGAGGAGCCGCAGGCCGATACCCGCTTCTCCATCGGCGATATCGTCGTCACCGGGCGGCCGGCCGACGGCGTGCTGACTTCGGTCGATACCCTTGGCGGCGATACCGCACAGCGCCAGCTGGTCGACAATAGCTGGGAACTGTTCGCGCGGCTGCCCGGCGTCGTGCTGACCGACTTTAACCAGGGAACGACGTCGGGCCGCTTCTCGATCCGCGGGTTCAATGGCGAGGGGGAGATCAACGCGGTCAAGCTGCTGATCGACGGCATTCCGGCCAACGACAATGCCGGCGGGATGCCGTTCATCGACACGGTGCCGTCGCTCGATATCGCCGGGATCGAGCTGGTGCGCGGCACCGCCGACCCGCGCTGGGGGCTGCACGCCATCGCCGGCAGCGCGGGCATCGCGACGCGGACCGGCGGAACCTATGCCGATGCCCGCCTCGCCATCGGTGCTTTCGGGGTACTGGACGGGCAGCTGTCCGCCGGCATCGAGCGCGGTGGTTTCAGCCAGAACTACACGGTCGCCTATCGCAGCACCGACGGGTTTCGCGACCATGGCGGGCTGGAGCGAGTGAACCTGGCCGGCAAATGGTTCTATCGCACCGGCGGCACACGCGTGGGGGCGATCGTCCGCCACTCGATCGCGAATGCCGAGGAGCCGGGCTATTTGACCGAAGCGGATGCTGAGGGTGACCGCCGCCGCTCCTATCCGATCTCCGCGACCGATGGCGGACGGCGGCAGATGGAGATGTACGGGTTGCTGCTCGACAGCGATCTCGCGAGTGGGTTGACGCTCGCGGCACGGGCATATCGCAACGTGTTGGACGACGACCGCTATGTGCGCTTTTCCGCCAGCGTCGCGCAGCAGCGGCGGCTGACCGGGGAGCGGCAGGACGGCGGCAGCGCGATGCTGCGCTATCACGCCAGTGGGCTACCGTTCGACCTGATGCTGGAAGCTGGCGGCGACGTGCAGGTGCAGCACGTCCGCAGCCGGCGCTGGCTGACCGACCGGCGCGTGCTCGGCCGCCAGACACGCGACCAGGATTTCGACCTGACCGTCTATGGCGGCTATGTCCAGGCGGTCATCCAGCCGGCCCCTTGGTTGACGGTGACGCCGGGCTGGCGCTGGGACCGGGTGGCAGGGAGCTATCTCGACCGGCTGACCGGCACGCCGGCACCGATCAACGATTACGGCACGATCAGCCAGCCCAAGCTGGCGGTCGCGGTAACCCCGGCCAGGGGCGTGACGCTCTATGGCAATTACGGGCGGACCTTCCAGATCGGGATCGGTGCCGCCAGCTATCTGGTGCCACCGCGGGTCAGCGACGTCGATCCGTCGATCAACGAGGGCGTGGAGACTGGCGTGAAGCTGGCGCCAAGCCGCCGTATCGAGGCACGGATCGCGCTGTGGCAGCAGACCGCGAGCGGCGAGCTGCGCCGGCGGCTGAACGACCCGAGCGGCGACGTCGACAATCTCGGCGCGACGCGGCGGCGTGGGCTGGACGTGCAGCTGAGCGTACGGCCGGTCGACGCCGTGTCGCTATGGGGCAGCTATTCCTACCAGCGGGCGGTGATCCGCATCCCTGCGCCGGCCACGCCGTCGCAGGCGGGCAACGATATCGACCATGTGCCGCGGAACGTCTTCTCGGGCGGAATCGACGTGGCCGCGACGCCGCGGCTGCGCCTGTCGCTCTGGGGGAACGGCCAGTCTTCGTATCAGCTCGATCCGGCGAACAGCCAGGGGCGGTATGGCGACTATGTCGCGTTGACGTCGGAGGTCGCGTTGCGTGTGACGACGCAAGTCGAGCTGTCCGCGCAGGTCCGCAATCTGGGCGGGGCGCGCTATGCCTATGTCTGGTACGACGGCGCGCAACGACTGTTCGCGCCGGTCGACCCGCGCGCATTGTTCGTCGCCGCGCGGCTGAGGCTATGAGCCGGCAGGCGCTGCGTGTCACGGTGCGGCGGTGGCACTTGTGGCTGGGGATCACGCTTGGCGGGCTGTTCGCGCTGGTCGGGCTGACCGGCAGCGCGCTGGTCTTCTACCCGGAGCTGGAGCGGGCGTTCAGCGAGCCGCTCCACGCGGTGCCGGCGGGCACGCGTCCGCGCTCATGGCAGGCGGTGCTCGACACGCTGCACCGCGAGCATCCGGAGCGGACGGGCGCGTGGCGGATCGAGGTGACGGCAGAGGGCGGCGCGATCCCCATCCGCTACTATGACCCACCCGAGACGCGGGGGCCCGGCCGCTTCGCCCCGCTGCTGCTATGGATCGACCCGGTCCAGCTGACGACGATCCGCGCCGGCTTCTGGGGCCGAACAGTGGTGACGTGGCTGTACGACCTCCATTACCGCCTGCTACTCGACGCACCGGGCGGAACGGCGCTGGGAATACTGGGCATTGCCATGCTCGGGCTGATCGGCAGCGGACTGTGGGCGTGGTGGCCGCGGCCGGGCAGCTGGCGGCGGGCGCTGCGGTTCAAGCGCGACGCCGCGGCGGTGCGGCGGCTCTACGACCTGCACAAGGTCGTCGGGCTGGCCAGTGTGGGCCTGCTGCTGCTGGTGACCGCGACGGGGGTGATGCTGGACCTGCCCGATCAGACGCGGGCGGTGATCGGGCGCGTGTCGCCGCTCTATCGGGCCTCGGCTGTGGTGACGGTTCCCCGTGGTGCGATGCTGTCACTGGATGCGCTGGCACGGATCGCGCAGGCGCGAATGCCCGATGGCGCACTGGCGTGGATCGAGACCCCCGCCGGCCCGCGCGGCACGGTGCGGGTCAACCTGTCGCGGCCGGGGGAACCGAGCCGGCGCTTTCCGCGGACCAATGTGTGGCTGGATCCGTATGACGGACGGATCGTGGCGTATCGCGATGGGCTGGCGGAGACGGGCGGCGACACGGTGCTGGACTGGCTCCACCCGCTGCACGGTGGCGAGGCCGCGGGTATGGCGGGGCGGGTGCTGATCTTCCTGAGCGGATTGGCGCCGACGATGCTGTTCGTTACCGGCTGGCTGCGCTGGCGACGACGCGGCCGGCAACGCCGGTCGATGCATTTGGTTTGACGGAGCCTGCCGCCGCGGACATCGTGATCGGCAAGGAGAGCGGGATCGATCATGACGGACGGCGATCAGGGCATATTCGCCAGCCTGCCACCCATTCGCGAGCTGGCGATCGGCGATGCCGCGACGCTCGATCGCACGCTGCGCGAAGCAAACGAGCCATTCGTCGTGCGCGGCCTCGTCGCCGACTGGCCCATTGTGCGGGCGGGACAGGAATCCGCGCGGAGGGCGCGCGACTATATCGCCCGCCACGCGCAGCCGAAGCCGTTTGCCGTATCGGTCGTCAATCCGCGCAGCGGCGGACGCCTGTTCTACGACGATGCCGAGGGCATGAATTTCCAGACGGCGCATGCCGGACTGGCGCAGATCTTCGCGCGGATCGATGCCGACGAGGGGGTGCCCGACACGCCGCCCATCTATCTGGCGTCCGTCAACATGCAGGAGTTCTTCATCGGGCTGCACGAGGCGAATCATGTCGACCTGGGCGATCGCAAGCCGCTTGCCAGTATCTGGATGGGTACGCGGACGCGGATCGCGGCACACAACGATGTGGCGGACAATCTGGCCTGCGTCGCGGTCGGGGAGCGCCGGTTCACGCTGTTTCCGCGAGACCAGTTCCGCAACCTCTATCTGGGTCCGGTGGACGACACGCCGGCGGGGCGGCCGATCAGCATGGTCGATTTCCACAATCCCGATTTTGCCCGGTTCCCGCGGTTCCGCGAGGCACTCGCCCATGCCCAGGTCTGTGTGCTGGGCGCGGGCGATGCCCTCTACATCCCGACGATGTGGTGGCACCATGTCGAAGGACTGGCGGCGTTCAACGTGCTGGTGAACTATTGGTGGCGGGACAGCCCGCGATGGCTGACCCAGCCGCAGGACGCGCTGAGCCACGCGATGCTCGCGATCCGCGACCTGCCCGACGACGAGCGGCGCCACTGGCGCGACATGTTCGACCATTATGTGTTCGCCGCCGGTCCCGACGTGACGGAGCATATTCCGGAACATCAGAGGGGGGTGCTCGCCACCCTGACCGCCGAAAGTGCGGAGCGCATCCGCGCCGTCCTTGCCAGGGCGTTCGGGCGATGAGAGTCTGTTTGAAAACTCGCGAAAGAGCGAGTTTCGATGCGGCGCCGGCCCGCTCCCCCACCCCGACCGCCCACAGAGTATCCTTGATGGGCGGTCGGGGTGGGGGAGCGGGCCGGCGCCGCAAAACGTGCCCTCAGCACGTTTTCAAACAGCCTCTGAGCCGTCAGGGTCGCAAGGGATAGACGCCGCCCGGCTCGGCGGCAACGAACCGGTCGGCCGCGATGCCATGGGCACGCACCGCCGCTGCAAGTCCTTCGACCGGCGCCTCCCGCGCCTCGTCGGTCAGCTGGAACGTGCCCCAGTGGATGCCCAGTGCCCGGGTCGCCCCGACATCGGTGAAGATCCGTACCGCCTCTGTCGGGTCGACATGCTGTGCGGCCATGAACCAGCGCGGCGCATAGGCGCCGATCGGGATCAGCGCGACATCCGGCGATCCCAGGCGCCTGCGCACATCGCCGAAGATCCTGCCGTCGCCAAAGCCCGTGTCACCGACGAACCAGATCGAGCCTGCGGCCGTGTCGAGGAAATGACCGCTCCACAGCGTCATCCGCGTGTCGCTAGGCCAGCGATTGGACCAGTGATTGGCGGGGGTGAGCGTGGTCGCAATCCCCGCGCCAAGCTCCAGCCGATCCCACCAGTCGCCAGTGACGCACCTCGCCAGCGGCACGGCGGCCCGCACGATCGCATCGTTGCCGAGCGGCATGGCCATCAGCGGATCATGGGCGGCCTGCAGCCGCCGCAGCGTCGCGATGTCGAGATGGTCGTAATGGCCGTGGCTCAGCAGCACGACGTCGATCGGCGGCAGGTCGTCGAACGCGATTCCCGGTTCGGTTACGCGGCGCGGGCCGATGTGGCGAAACGGACTCGCGCGCGCCGACCAGACCGGGTCGGTTAGGAGGTTCACGCCACCCGCCTGGACCAGCAGGGTCGCGTGGCCGACCATCGTGATGCGGATGCCGTCGACCCGGGCGGGTGGCCTGGCGGTGGTGACCGGCACCGACCGGGGCCATCTGGCGGCACCGCCCGCCAGCTTCCAGCGCAGCATGTCGCGCAGGCCCCGATCGGTGCCGGGCTGGCCGGGATTGAAGAAGCGGGTGCCGTCGAAATGGTCGCTGGGCGGTCCGGCGTAGTAGGGATTGCGGGCCATGGCGTCCGTTCGATCACGGGCCGTGCCGCCAGGCAAGCCTCTTCCGCCACCTGTTCGACCGCGATCGGACTTGGGACATGGCCTTGGCTCAGGTACGGACAGGCATGAACTTCGATCAGATGCTCATCCATTTCTTCGGCACCGAAGATGTCGCCGATCTCGCGCCGGAGGCGCTCGCGGCCGGCCTGGACCGGCTGCTCGTGCAATTCGGGCTGGAGCGGGATTCCGGCAGGCGGTTCGCGCTCTGGTGCCTGGCCTATATGCTGGGAGCGGCACCGGACCTGGAGGTCGCGTTCAAGGACGAGGCGGACAGAGACGCCGCACGCGATTTCATGGATGCCGTGGACCGCGATTCCGACGAGGACCGCTGATCCATGGCCGACGACTATGATCGGGGCCGACGCGACGGGCTGAGGCTGGCGCTTGCCATCCTGGCCGCGGAGGAGGCGAAATGGGCGGCGCTTCTGGGTGAAAGTCCCTCGTGGCGGACCAATGCCATTCGGGAGGTGCGCCACAAGACGCTGCAGGTCGCACAGAAGCGGGTGCAGACCGTCCTGAACCGGCTCACGCCCAAGGACGTCGGAACGATTGACCCGGAACTGGCCGACGCGCTGGAAAGGGCCGGACTCTAGCGACTGCTGGGGGCGGGCCGCGCCACTGCTGACGACGATGCAGGCTCACAGGAGAGATGACATGACGCGATCACGCCCGATCTGGTCCACCGCTGCCATCCTCCTTGCGCTGCTTGCCCCGGCGATCTCGGCCCAGCAGCGCACGGTGCCGGCTGGTGCTCCGGAAACCCCCTATGTCGCACCGGACAAGGCGTATCTGTTCGCCCATATGACCAAGGAGCGGTACGGCGTGCTGCACTATTCGGTCAGCCGCGACGGTCTGCACTGGCGACAGTTGAACCGGGGCCAGCCGGTATCGAGCGACTATCACGGCCACCCGTCGATCGCGCGCGGTGAGGATGGTCGCTATTATCTGGTCGGCAATCGGAGCGACGACGACCCGCTGATCCGCTTCTGGGTGTCGAACGATCTGGTGCGCTGGACGGCGTTCGGCAGCTATCGCCCCGAGCTGCGCGATATTGCCGGCCTGCCCGGCGCGCTCCAGCGGATCGGTGCGCCGAAGCTGTTCTACGACCCGCCGTCCCGTCGCTATCTGCTGACCTGGCACACCCCGAACGTTCCCGGCGCATCGGACGATCCCGAGCGCTACTGGACCAGCCAGCGGACGCTCTACGTGCTGTCGCCCGATCTGAAGCGCTTCGCCGCCCGCCCGCAGCGGCTGTTCGACTGGGACATGGCGACGATCGACACCTTCGTCGTTCCCAACGATGTGGGCACGCCCGGATATTGCGCGGTCTTCAAGGACGAACGCTATCCATCGTACGACTGGACGACGGGCAAGACGGTGCGGATCAGCTGTGCGCCGACCCTGACCGGGCCTTACCCCCTGCCCGGCCCGCCGCTCAGCCCCAACTTCCGCGAAGCGCCGACGCTGATCCGATCGCCCGACGATCGTGACTGGCTGCTCTACTACGAGCAATATGCCGGAACGAGCTATGGCCTGTCCAAGGCACCACGGCTCGCCGGGCCGTGGTATCAGGTTTCCGGCAACACGGGGGTGGCCGAGTGGGACCGCTATGCGATGCCGCCCGGCCTGCGGCACGGTTCGATGATCGCGATCAGCCGCGCACAACTTGATGCGCTGGTCGCGGCCTACCCGCCCGCCGGTTAACTCCCGCGACGGGCGGCGATCCAGGCGTCCACCTGACGCTCGAGGATCGGCAGCGGCAGCGATCCCGAGCCGATCAGGAGGTCGTGGAAGCCGCGAATGTCGAACTTCGGCCCCAGCGCCCGCTCGGCCTTCCCGCGAAGCTCCACGATCTTCAGCATCCCGATCTTGTAGCCCGTCGCCTGCCCGGGCAGCGTGATGTAGCGGCGCACCTCGGAACGGCCCTGATCGGGTGCGGCGCGACCAGTATGGACGATATAATCGATCGCCTGGTCTTCGGTCCAACCCTTGGCATGGATGCCGGTGTCGACCACCAGCCGCGCGGCCCGGAACAGCTCCGCATCGAGCCGCATGAAGTCGTCCGACGGCTTGGGGAAAGCGCCCATCTCCTTGCACAATGCCTCGGCATAGAGGCCCCAGCCCTCGCTGAACGCGACATAGCGTGCGCTCTGGCGGAACTTCGGCCCGCTACTCTGGCCGACCTGGATATCCCCTTGCATCACATGGCCCGGCACGCCTTCGTGGCACATCAGGTCGCGCAGCGCCGATGGCGGCGTCGCATCGGTGGTGCCGAGCAGGTGGACATAGACGCGGCCGGGCCGTGCGCCGTCGCGACTGGGGCCCGCGGCATGGGCGGCGCCCCCGGCGACCTCGCTGAACGACGGTTCGCGGACCACCTCCATGGCGTGGACCGGGAGCTTGCCGAAGTATTTCGGCAGCAGCGTGCGGTTGAACGCGAGCGCGGCGTTGGCGTCCTTCAGATATTTCGCGCGCAACGCGTCGGTCCAGGGGACCACCGGAAAGCGGCGGGCGATGTCCGCGTAGAAGGCTTGGCGATCCTTCAGCCCGGCGGCGCGGGCGAGTGCATCCTGCTCGCCCTCGATCCGCTTCACCTCCGACAGGCCGATTTGGTGGATCTGATCGGCGGTGAGGTCGGTAGTGGTGTTGAGCTTCAGAGCCGCGGCGTACCAGGCAGCCCCGTTGGGAAGGGTCAGCGCCCCGACCCGCCCGCCCGGCGCGGACGGCAGGTCGGCCTGTGCCCAGGCGATGACGCGGTCATAGGCGGGCTTGATCGTCAGGAGCGCAGCGCGCGTGTCGGCGAGGAGCGCGTCCGCCTGCGCCGCATCGAGCTTGCCACCCGCCCGCAGCTTCGCGACCTTGGCCTGCGCATCCGCCCACAATGGCGACGCCGCGCCGTCGTCGAACGGCGCACCGGTCACGATCGCCCGACTGCCCGTGATGACACGCTCGATCTGGAACCTGGGCGCGCGCACGCCGGCCGCGTCGGACGCCTCGCTGAGCTGGATCGCCGTATCGAGCACCGCCGGGATCGCCCGCAACCGCGCGGCATAGGCGCGCATGTCGCCTGCGTCCTGCACCGTATGGGTATTGATAAGGAAGTTCGGCAGCTGCGCGTGGGTCGAATACAGAAACGAATAGAAGGGCGGCGCCTGCAGTCGGAACCGATAGCTCAGCTCGGCGCGATCCAGCTCCAGCGCCCATATGTCGTAGTTCACCTGCGCGTCCGACGAGAGCTTCGCCCGGTCGAAGCCCGCCTTCATCCGCGCCACGCTGGCGCGGCGGCGTTGCAGCCGTCGCAGGGCAGCGGCATCGCTGATATCGTCCAGCCGATCCTGCCCCTCCTTCAACCCGAGTTGCGTGGCGAGCTGCGGACGCTCGCGAAGCTCCTCGGCAAATTCCGTGTCGAGGAATGCGTAGAGCCGCGCATCTTCGGCTTGCGCAGGGGCCGGCGCCGGGGCGGCAAGCGCCGCATGGGCGGCGAGCAGGGCTGGCGCGGCGAGCACGAGGGCCGCGGCTTGAAGGCAAGGCAGTCGGCGCATCGTCATTCCCCGGTGGTTCGATCATCCGGCTTACGAGCATGCGGCGCGCGGGTGAAGCGCCCTATCCCGCTAAATCGACGCGAGCGAGATCCAGGGCCAACGGCGACGTCGTAATCGAGGCCGCAACCTGGGCGATGATGCTGATGGGCTTAGGCATGGTCGGTGCGACCGCTCGCGATTGTCGGCCAACGGCGAAGACGGTCGCCGCCTGATCTCCGTCATGACCGGACCGCCGAAGCGATCCCGGCGGCCCTGCCACATCCAAAATCTAGCGGCGGCTCAGTCGCTTGTTGTTGGCAGCCACCTTGCGGCGGTAATGTTTCAGCGTGCCCTGCACCGCACCGAGCGGTGTCAGCGCCAGCGCACCGGTCATGAAGCGGGTCTGCAATTCCATCGCGGCGCGCACCTTCTCGGTGACCATCAGTTCGGCCTCCGCACCGCCCGCCGCGCCGCCGGTGGCGATGCGCGCCATACGCAGCGCCATCACCGTGCCGGCCTCCGCGCCGAGCAGCCAGGTGTCCATGCCCGCCTTCATCCACGCGGCGTAGGCTGTGCCGGTCATGACGTTCTCCCCGGTTCAGTATGCGTCAGTCGTTCACCCCCATCTAGCGCATCGCGGACAGGATGTCGTCCACCGCGCCGACCGCGAACGCCGAATATTCGTCGGCGATCGCATAGGGCAGCAGCACGCGTCGTTTGTGGAGCAGCGCGCCGCAGCTATATGTGACGTTGGGAACATAGCCGCCGCGCTGCTCGCCGCTAGGGAACAGCAGAGGCGATGGGGTCCGCGCCAGGACCTTCGCAGGATCGGCCTTGTCGAGCAGGCACGCGCCGACGCAGTAGCCGCGCACCAGCCCGACCCCATGAGTGAACACCAGCCACCCCTCGTCGATCTCGATCGGCGAGCCGCAATTGCCGATCTGAACGAACTCCCACGGGTAGCGCGGCCCCATGATGATCTCGCCAGTCTCCCAGTGGTGCAGGTCGTCGGACCGCGACAGCCAGATATTCTCGTTGTCCTGCCGGCCGAGCATCACGAACTGCCCGTCGATCCGGCGGGGAAACAGCGCCATGCCCTTGTATCCCGCCATCGCGCCGGTCAGCGACCGCATTTCGTAGGTACGCACGTCTATCCCGCGCAACAGCTCCGGGCGTGCCTCGCGGCCATCGAAGGCGGTGTAGGTGCCGATCACGCTCTCGGTGCCGTCGTCATCGGTGAAATGGACGAGCCGCAGGTCCTCCACTCCCTGCCGCTGGCTAGGCAAGGTCGGGAAGATCACGGTTTCCGATATGTCCTCGCTGTCGTCGGCGCGCAGCCGAACCCAGCCCGCATCGTCGTCCTTCTCGATCCGCGGGGGGACGCCCTGCGCGCTTGGAGGATCGACCACCAGACCGTCCGCACCATCCCAGGTGCCCGAGCGGAACGTCACCGACGAGATATGCCCCTCGCCCACGCCGCGCAGCGACAGGAGGAAGGCGATGCTATCGTCGGTCTCGTCCTGATCGGGCACCGCGATGATCGAGGGATTGAACAGCGCGGCGCTCTCGAAGGCATATTCCTGGCTGAAATAGGCGCCGACCAGCAGCTGGTCGCATTCCGCCTCGACGCTGACACCCAGCTCGTCCCTCACCTCCGCGAAGCGACGCAGGAATACGGCGTCGACGTTCCGGTGCCGCGACTGCATCGCATTGTGGAGAAGCCCCAGCATCCGCTGCCGCATCTCCGGCGACAGCGCCATCAGGCGCGATGCCACCGCCTCGGACCGGGTCGGTCGCCCATCGGCGAACGCCGCGGGGTAGCTGAAGCCGAATGGCCGGATGACCGTGCGCGCCGGATCCGGTTTGAGTTCCAGATCGAGTGTCCTGAATACGTCCGCAGCTTCCATCAGCCAGTCCTCGCTGTCCACATGGCGGGAAAGCGAAGCTCGACGCGGATCGATCCGCGTCGAGCTGTTCTCAGGCGTGGCTGTCGATCACCGGGCCGCGCCTCGCGATACGACGACGGTGCGGATCTGCGCTACAGACAGCGCCAGCTTCGTCTTGGCGGTGGCGAGACCATAGAGGGCGACCGTCTCGGCATCGGTGTCGCCCGGATCGCGGATCACGGTAATCATCAGCACGCCCGGTGCGATTTCCCCGACCGAAAGGTCGAGCAGCCCGGCAGGCGTCTCCGCGCTCGCCTGCACCGCCGTCACCGGAGCGCGCAGCGCCGGCGGGGGCAGCGCACCGCTGGCGCTGGCCTGCAACGCGACGGTGTTGCCGCCATCGGTCGCGACATAGGTGCCGATCAGGTTCAGCGGCGTACCCGTCGCGCTGCGATAGATGCTCATCGGCTCGCCGCGGATCGCCGCCGTAGCGGGTTCGTCGAGGAGCAGGCTGGTGCGTCCGGCGGCGCTCACGACATGATTGCCGAACACCAGCCCGGCCGCGCCGCTCGGAGCGGGCAGCGCGGTGACCAGGGTCGCTCCTGCGTCGCGCCGGGCGTCACCGATCACCGCTGCGGCCGCAACGGCGGTGCCGCCCGCTTCCTGCGCCGTGCCGTTGGCCCCTTGCGGGCTGCCGACGATCCCGGCCAGCAGGGTCGCGGCGTCGGCACGCGGCAGGATGTCGGCGCTGGTCGCAGCGCTGGTCGATGCGAGCCGATAATTGCCGCTATCGGCTCCGGTCAGGGTGAGGCCGCTGACGGTCACTACCTTGCCGAGCCCCGCCGCTGCCGTGTCGAACCGCGCGCTGCCGGTCGCCGTCAGCTTGTCGCCCGCGATCAGGCCATCGAACCGGGATCCCGCGAGCGTCGCAAGGACGGTGCCGTCGAACGTCTTGTCATTGGCCGTCACCAGCGCCGTGACCAGGCGCGGCGCGATGGTGGCGCTGGTGGTGCCGGTCGTTGCGGCGAGCCGGTAATTGCCCGCATCCGTACCCGATAGCGCCAGGCCGTTCACCGTCACCGTCTTGCCCGTGCCGGCATTTCGGGTGTCGAAGCTGCCGGTGCCTGCGACATTCACGCTGTCGCCCGCGACCAGCACGCCATTGGCGAAAGCCGCGCCGACCACGGCCGCGGTCGTGCCGTCATAGACCTTGTTCTGGGCCGAGAGCAGAGCGGAAATGATCCGCTGCGTGATCGCGGCCGTTGTGGTGCCGGCGGTGGCGGACAGCTGGTAATTGCCCGCGTCCGCGCCCGTCAGGGTGACCCCAGACACCGTCACCGTCTTGCCCGTCCCCGCGTTGCGAGTGTCGAACACGCCGGTCCCGGTGGCGCTGACGCTGTCACCCGCGATCAACGCGCCGCTCGCGAAGTCCACACCGATCGTGGCGACGGTGGTGCCGTCATAGACCTTGTTCTGAGCCGAGAGCAGCGCCGAGATGATCCGCCGCGTGATCGCGGCGGTCGTGGTGCCGGTGGCAGTGGACAGCTGGTAATTGCCCGCATCCGCACCGGTCAGGGTGACGCCAGATACCGTCACCGTCTTGCCGGTGCCCGCATCGCGGGTGTCGAACACGCCGGTCCCGGTGGCGCTGACGCTGTCGCCCGCAATCAGCGCGCCGTTGGCGAAGTCGACGCCGATCGTGGCGACGGTGGTGCCGTCATAGACCTTGTTCTGGGCCGAGAGCAGCGCCGAGATGATCCGCTGGGTGATTGCGGCGGTGGTGGTGCCGGCGGTGGTGGACAGCTGGTAATTGCCCGCGTCCGCACCGCTCAGGGTCAGACCGCTGACCGTCACCGTCTTGCCGGTACCCGCATTGCGGGTGTCGAACGTGCCGGTTCCGGTCGCGCTGACGCTGTCACCCGCGATCAGCCCACCGTTCGCGAAGTCGATGCCCACCGTGGCGGCGGTGGTGCCGTCGTAGACCTTGTTCTGAGCCGAGAACTGCGCCGAGATGATCCGCTGGGTGATCGCGGCAGTAGTCGTGCCGGTGGTGGCGGACAGCTGGTAATTGCCCGCGTCCGCACCGGTCAGGGTCAGGCCGCTGACGGTGACGGTCTTCCCGATCCCGACATTGCGGGTGTCGAAGGTGCCGGTGCCGCTGACGGCGAGGCTGTCGTTGCCGATGACGGCGCCATTGCCGAAGCCGGCCGCGACCGTGGCGGCGGTGGTGCCGTCATAGACCTTGTCCTGCGCGCCGAGGATCGCCGACACGATGCGCCGGGTGATCGTCGCAGTGGTCGTGGCGGTCGACGTGGCGAGCTGGTAATTGGCCGCATCCGTTCCCGACAGCATCAGGCCCGACACCGTCACCGTCTTGCCAAAACCCGCATTGGCATCGGCGAAGGTCGCGCCGCTTGCGCTGACGTTCAGCGCGTCGCCGGCGATCACCGCGCCGGCGGCAAAGCCGGGCGTGGCGGTCGCGGTGACGGTGCCGTCATAGGCCCTGTTCTGTGCAACGGCCTGCGCGGTAACGGTCCGCGGCGTGATCGTGCCGATCAGCCCGGTCGCATTCGCGCCGACGCCATAGCCGTAGACGGTAACGGCGCCGTTCTGCGCGGTACCCAGCGTCAGACCCGATGCGGTCACGCCCTTACCCGTGCCGACATTGCGATCGGCATAGGCGGCGGAGGTGTAGCCGGCCATGATCTGGCTGACATCGTCGCCGTCGATGCCGCCGCTCGTCGCGAAGTTCGAGAGCGCCAGCGTCGCGGCGGTGGTGCCGTCATAGACCTTGGTGGTCGTGCCGGTCAGCGCCACGCCGACGATCGGCGCGACGGTGTAGAGATGGCCGTTGCCGCTCGCCTGCGCCGGTGCGGTCAGCCCGTACGTCGCGGCATACTGCTTGAAATCGATGGTCAGGCCGCCGCGCGTGTCGGCAGTCGGATCGGTCGAATAGGTCAGCCAGCGCCCGCCGCTCGCGACCAGCGCGCCGCTACCCGCCAGGTTGACGAAGTTGCGCGCCGCCGCGGCGATTACGGCCGTGCCGCTGCCCGGCGCGCTGATCGCGCCGCCGCTGCCGATCGTCACGTCGGTCGACCCGGCCCGCGCCAGCACCGATCCGGTGCCGCTGGTGTTCCGGAGCAGCCCGTCCACCTGGATCGCGCCGTTCAGCAGCGTCAGTCGCTCTGTCGCGCCGAAGGCGAAGCCGCTGCTGCTGATCGTCGTCGTGCCGGTGCCGTCGAGGCGACCGATCGTCAGGTTGCGGACACCCGCCAGCTGGGTGAAGCTGCTGCTCGGTACGATGCCGTCATTGCCGTCGAGGTTGATGTTGGTGGTCGGATCGTGCGGCTCGAGGATGATGTTGGCGGTCGAGCTGTTCTGCAGCGTCGCACCGGCGAAGCTGATGTTGGTCGCGCGCAGGGTCAGCGACTGGCTGCCGGTGTTGAAGTTGACCGTGCTGGTGAAGTTGATGTTGCCGTCGGTGCGGATGTTGGCACCGCCCAGCATCGTCAGCGGGGTCGAGAAATTGACGTTGCCGGACAGGTCGAGCAGTCCGCTCAGCCGCTTGATCCCCGTAGAATCGCCCAGATTGGGGGCCGACGGGTTGGCCGTCTTCACCTCGTCGCCGAAGACCAGTCGGCCCGTGCCCAGGGTGACGTTGCCGCCGATCGTCGCGACGTTGGTCTCGCTGGACGGCGACCGGCCGAAATAGACGTACAGATTGCCGCCCTCGGTCGAGATGTTCTTGTTGAGCGTGATCGATCCGTTGCCGCCATTGTCCGAATCGCCGGAGATGCGGACATAGCCGCCGTGCGTGGTAATGTTGCCGGAAACGGTGATGCCGTCCGCGCCCAGCAGCGTGATGCTGCCCGCACCCGGCGTACCGTTGCCGATCACGCCGACATCGTGGCTGGGCAAGGATCCAATCGCCGGATTGTCGCCGACGTCGCCCGGATCGCCGGCGATCAGGTTGAACGTGCCCAGCCTGCCCGTGACGATGCCGGGACTCTGCGTCGAGTTCTCGCCAATCCGCTCGCCAATCGACCCCTCGCCCAGGCCGCCGCCGTTCATGTAGATGCTGCCGGTGCCCGATACCTTCAGCGTGTTGTCGGGGTTGGCGAACAGGATCGAGGCGCGCCGGCTGCTGGGCGTGCCGCTCAGGCCGTTGAGCGTTTCCGCGCGGAAGCTGACGTTGCGCTGCATGACGATGTCGCCATCGCCGCCATTGCCGTTCAGGTCGTTGAAGGTGATGTAGCGCGTCGCCTGGAGCAGCACGTTGGCGGTCTGCGCCTCCAGCGTTGCGGCATACACGGTGATGTCGCCCGTCCCCGACGTCCAATCGCCGCTGGTGCCCGATCCGCCCTCGATCGTGATGTTGGTCGGGTCGAGCAGCAGGTCGCCGGTCCGCCCCATCGGCGCCAGCGCGTCGGCGATACCGGCGTAGTGCAGCACCTCCTTGCCCGACACCTCCAGCTGGCCGCCATCGCCGCCGGCGGCACCGCCGCGGGCCGACAGGCGGCCGGCGAAGCGGGTCGTGCGGTCGGACCAGGCGGTGACCTCGCCGCCATTGCCGTTGGTCGTGGCATCGGCGCGGATCGTGCTGGCGGCGTCCACTGTCAGGTTCGTGGCGTTGGCGACGCCGGCGTCCTTGCCGAACCGGCCTCCGCCGATCTGCACGATGCCGCCGCCGGCCGTGCCGCTGGCATCGATCGCGGCGCCGGACAGTGCCACGTCATGCCCCGTCACGGTGATCGCGCCGCCCCGGCCGAAGGCGGAGGAGGCGTCGAGCGTACCGGTCAGGTCGACCGCGCCGGCCGTCGCATCCCCGTCGAGCACGATGCGCCCCGCACGGGAAACGAGCGCGGTCGCGCGGATCAGGCCGCTGTTGTTGACGACGCTGGCGGTCGCCGCGTCGGCGCCGCGCGCGGTCAGCGCAACCAGGCCCCCGGACGCGTCGATCGTGCCGCTGTTACCGGCCAGTGCGCCCAGCACGCCGCGCTCCACCCGGTAGCCGACCAGCCCGTCGCCGACGAAGTCGAGCGTCACCGCATCGCCCGCGGCCAGTACCGTGCTGCCACCCGGCGTCGTGATCGTCCCGCTGTTGGTGACGCTGGGTCCGACCAAGGCGACGACACCGCCGGCCGCGCTGCCCAGCACCCCGCCGTTGACGATCGCACCCGCGCCCGTGCCGCCGGTCAGCCGCAGCCGCCCTGCGGCGAAATCGGCGTCCGACAGCGCCAGCGACGAGGCGACGAGCCCACCGACATCGACGGACGCGCCACGTCCGAACACGACACCGTTGGGGTTCAGCAGCCAGACCTGGCCATTGGCGGACAGCCGGCCGAGGATCTGGCTGGCGCTGCCGCCGGTCACGCGGTTCAGCGCGACGCTGTTCGCGCCGGGCTGCTGGAAGACCACTGCGCCGCCCGCTCCGATATCGAAGCCGGTCCAGTTGGCGACCATCCGGTCGCTGGTCTGGTGGATGTCGACGCGGTTCGCGCCGGTGGTGATCGTCGCGCTGCCCGAGACGACGGAGCCGCCGGTCGGCAGCACCGGGGCGGTCTGTGCCCTGAGCGGCGTGGAGAGCGCGAGCGTGCCGAGCAGGGCGACGGAACTGGCGCCGACGAGCAGGCGGCGGCGGGGTGCGTGCGAAAAGGTCATGATCGATCCAGCGATAGAGAGCATCAGAAGCGGACGGCGGCCTGGAACCAGCCCCGCCAGTCGGACGTGTCGGTCGGCCCGACGAGCAGCGTGTCCTGCCGCACGTCGCCACCGATGCGGCGGGCGACGGCGGTGTGGATCGACCAGTGCTCGCCCGCCGCGTTCAGGCCGATGCCGGCGGCGTACAGCCCACGATCATTGTCGCGGGCGGCGCCCTGCCAGGGCTGATCGTTCAGCCAGAGGCGCGCGCCATCGACAAAGGCGAGCAGTTGCAGCGTGGCCTTCAGCGGCGGTGCCGGGATCAGGCGCCGCAGCTCCAGCGTGCCGAGCACTCCCTCGTCACCGATCCCCTCGCCGACCGAATAGGCCCGCACGCCGGAGGGACCGCCGGACAGGAATTTCTGCGAGCTGTCGAGGTTGCGGTTGGCCATCTGTCCGGACAGGCCAGCAAACAGCGTCCAGCGATCGGCGGCATCCAGCGTCTGGGTGCGCGACAGCCGTCCCGTCGCCTTCAGGTACGTGCCGTCGACGCGTGCGGTCAGCCGGTCGACGAGCAGCTGGTCGCGATTGCGCGACAGGTCCGCGCCACCGACCGTCAGCGTCACCGCTGCCTCGCTGAGCCCACCGCGCCCGAAGCTGTCGAAGCCGTCACCGGTCAGGCCGAGCGTCACCGCATCGATCCGGCGGTTGCTGATCCCGATGCCGCGTGCGCGATCCTTCAGCGCCAGATGCTCGTAGCCGGCGGTCGCATACAGGTTGCCCGCGCGGCTGCGCACGACCGGATAGCCGAGCTGCGCCGAGGCCGCAGTGGCCGATCCGGCCAGCGACAGGCTGCGGAACCGCGGCTGGTCGACCCGGTAGTCCAGGTAATTTCCGCCTAGTGTCAGGCGCAATCCCGATGCCGACAGGGGCAGCGCGTACAGTCCATTGACGAGCGTGCTGCCCGACGTGAAGCGGGCACCCAGCGCCGCCTCGTCCCCAATGCGCAACGGATCGTTCAGGCGCAGCCCCGCGCCGGTGCGCAACATCCCCGTACTGGGACTGCCATAATTGTCGATCGACAGCTCGCTGCCGATCAGCGGTGCCTCCTCGGCCTGGAGGACCAGCCGGCTGGTGCCGGTGCGGCTGCCCGGCTCCAGCGTCGCGCGCGCGGTGATGCCGGGCAGGTCGTTGACCAGCAGCATCGCGCGTTCCAGCTCCGCGGTCCGCAGCGGCGCGTCGCGGCGGGTGGCGCGGACGATCGGTGCGGTCAGACGATGCTGATCGATACGCGTCCGGCCGACCACCGTCACCGCGTCGGCACCGGCCAGGCGCCCGCCGACGATGGCGATCGTCACGCTGCCCTCGGTCACGTCCTGCCGCGGCAGATAGGCATAGGCGAGCGCATAGCCCCGCGCACGCAGGTAGCGGGTCACGCCATCCGCCAGCGCCTGCAGCCCGGGATGGTCCAGCGTCCGGCCGATCGCCTCGCGCGTACGCTCGACCAGCGCCTCGCTGTCGGCAAGCGCGGTGTCGCCCGAGAAGGTGATGGCACGGATCGTCACCGACACCTCGCCCGCCGGCACCGCCGTGCGCGTCTCGGGCACGGCGATGACCGGCGCCGCCTCGGGCACGGGGCGGGGCGTGGTGGCAGTGCTGCGCTGTTCGTTGAGCAGCGAGCCGGCATTGGGCACGCTCTGCGCGGCAGCAGAGGCCGCTGCGAACAGGCTGGCAGAGCCGGCGAGCAGGCTCAGCGCCCGGCGGAGAGAAGCGGATCGATCATGAAGTGACGGCAAGGGACGATGGCCTTCTGTAGGTGCGCGTCCCTCCTCGTTCCGGGATGGTTAAGCCCCGATAAGTCGTTTGTCGCATTACAGGACGTATCGGCTGTGATTGTGGACAAGCGCCTCAGTCTGGCGCATCGCCGACCATCAGGCGTTCGACTGCGCCCCTGTCCGCGCGGCGTTTGGCCGACAGCTTGCGCCTACATCGTGAGACGCACTCAGCGCACCGCCGCTCTGGCTTGCCGCTTCGATATGCGGGAGAGAGGACGCTGTATTCCGGGGCGGGTTGGTCGTGGCGCTCCCGTCCTGCACCTATGCGGTGCGGCAGCCTTCGAGATCCGACGAGAGGAGCGGGCCGTCGAACCACGGGATCAAACACCCGACACTAGGAGGCTTCCCCCTCTGCCGGCGATCGGCGAACGAAAAAAGCCGGATCATTTCTGACCCAGCTTCACCCACTCTTTCCGTGGTTTTCCAAGTGGCGCGCCCGGAACGATTCGAACGTCCGACCCTCAGATTCGTAGTCTGATGCTCTATCCAGCTGAGCTACGGGCGCGCAATGGAGGTGCGCCAATAGCAGGGTTCCGGAAGGGCGCAAGGGCAATCGACAGAAAATCTGCGCCGTTGTGCGGGGCGGGTGCGGATCGTAGGACATCGCGCATGAAGATCCTCCCCGCGCTGGCGCTGCTGCCGCTCCTGATCGCCGGCTGTTCGCGGGACAGGACCGCCTATCCGTCGCTCGCCAAACGGCCGGTCGAGGCGATGAACTTCGCCGATCCCCCTGCCCCGCCGGAACAGGCGGTGGTGGCCGACCCGGCGCTCGACGCACGGATCGCGACGTGGCGGACGCGGCTGGCAGCGGTGGCGAGCGGGTTCGACGAGGCTGCCGCCAAGACCGAGCGGATGGCGAAGGCGGCGGGCGCACGCACGGTCGGCAGCGACGCGTGGCTCGACGTGCAGACCGCACTCGCCGGGCTCGACGACTGGCGGGCACAGGCGACCGCGATCGCGGCGGATGCAGAGGCGGCCGGCAGCGCGCGGGCGGCGATGCTCACCCCACCCTATCCATCGCTGGAGGCGCTGGAGCAGACGGCATCGGCCGAGGTCGACCGGCAGGGTGCGGCACTCGACCGGGTGCAGGCGCTGCTGCCCGCCGCCTGACGGCTCAGGGCCGTTTCAGGAGCGGCAGGATGGTCGAATAATCATCGGTCCAGGCGGCGATGCCGGGGCGGGTCTGGGGCGCGCGCCAGTCCCTGCTGCTGTGCGTCAGCCGGGCGAGGACTTCGGGGTCGCGCGACAGGGCGATCCACAACGAGTGGGACGCGGTGGTGTCGAGTGTCGACGGCTTGTAGTCGAGCAGCGTCGCGGCCCAGCCCCCTTCCTGCGCCGCGGCGGCGACCACCGGCTCCAGATCGAGGAACCGGTTGGAGATGTGGACCAGGAGCAGCCCGCGCGCACCGACGACGCGGGCATAGGCGGCGAACGCCTCGCGCGTCATCAAGTGCATCGGCACCGCGTCGGACGAGAAGGCGTCCAGCACCAGCAGGTCGAGCGAGGCGGGCTCCGCGCGCGCCAGGCTGACCCGCGCGTCGCCTAGCACGATCTCCGGATGCGGCAGGCAGCGCGACAGATAGGTGAACTGGCCGGTGTCGCGGGCGATGCGGATCACCGCGGGGTCAATCTCGTAGAAGCGCCAGCTCTGGCCGGGACGCGCGTAGCAGGCGAGCGTACCGGTGCCGAGGCCGACCACGCCGACCCGCGCATGGGTGCCGTAGAGTGCCGGCAGGGCCTGCATCGCCTGCCCCACGCCGCTGCCGGGCGCGTAATAGGTGGTCGGCGTGCGCTCGCGCGCGACGGTGCCGGCGAGCTGGATGCCGTGGACGGTCGTGCCGTGGTCCAGCTCGCGCAGGCGAGGGCCGCTGCGGATGGTGTAGACGCCGAAATAGCTCCGCGTCCGCGCACCCGGCTCGGTGGACAGCGCCAGCGAGCGATAGCCGCCGAACAGCATCAGCGATGTGGCGAGGACAGCGACATAGGCAGGCCGCATCCCCACCGACGCCAGGCCGATCGCGGCGATGGCGAGGAAAAACACGCCGCGCCGCTGCGTCTCCGCCCCGTCGACCGCGCCGACGATCAGCAGCACGGCAAGCAGGGCCACCACGATCGCCAGCGCGATCGGTCGCCGCCTACCCCACCACAGGTTGCGGATGCCGGCGGTGAGAAAGGTCTGCGGCGCCAGCGCACCGGCGGCGAGGATCAGCAGCGGATATTCATAGGTCCAGTCGAACACCACCGGCGCGACCAGCCCGGCGAACACCCCGCCCAGCGCTCCGCCCGCGGCCATGGCGAGATAGAAACCGGTAAGCCGATCGGGCGAGGGCCGGCAGCGATAGAGCGCGGTGTGCAGCGCGACCGAGGCGATGAACAGCAGCGCGAGCGCAATGCCCAGCGTGAACCACGGCCCCTCCTGATAGCCGCCCATCATCACCCCGCCGAACAGCAGGATGGTGATCGGTGCGATCCGGGTGATGAAGTCCGCCGGCCCGCGCCGGTCGGCAAAGGCGACGGTGAAACTGAGCAGGTAGAGCCCGAGCGGCAACACCCAGAGGAGTGGCATCGCGACGATATCGGTGGTGATGTAGGTCGAGGTCGCGAGCATCAGCCCCGACGGGACCAGCGCCAGCGCGATCCACCAGCCGATCGTCCGGGGCGATGGCCGCGCGGAGGGGGTGGCGGCGGTCGCGGCCGGCTCCGACCCGCGCGGCAGGGTGGCGACGCAGGCGACGACGAGGGCGGCGAGCAGGACATAGCCGCCGCTCCAGAACAGGCTCTGCGTCCTGACCGCCATCAACGGCTCGACCATGAGCGGATAGGCGATCAGCCCGGCGAAGCTGCCGAGGTTGGACGCGGCGTAGAGCGCATAGGGGTCGCGCCCGCCGCTCGCCACGCTGAACCAGCGCTGCACCAGTGGCGCCTGCGCCGAAACCGCGAAGAACAGCGGTCCGATCGAACCCAGCAGCAGCCACGGCGCCCACAGCGCCGGCTGGGCGTCAGCCGGCAGCTGCGATGCGGTCAGCCCGATCGGCAACCAGAGGGCAGCGGCGAGCAGCACACCGAGATGAACCATCCCCTGCACCCGCGGCCGCAGCCGGCCGAGCCCATGGGCATAGGCGTAACCGCCGAGCAGCAGTGCCTGATAGACGAGCATCGCCGAGTTCCACACCGCCGGCGCCCCACCCAGCCGCGGCAGCGCCATGCGCGCCACCATCGGCTGGACGAGGAACAGCAGGAACGATCCGGTCAGTATGGTCAGGACGAAGAGCGCGCGGCTGGCATAGGCCGCGGCACCGTCCGGCGCCCTCAAGGCTTCGCTCATCTGCCCAGCAGCCGCGCGGCGTGGCCGGCGTGGTAGGTCAGCACGCCGGAACAGCCGGCGCGCTTGAATGCCATCAGCGTTTCCAGCACGAGCGCGTCGCGCTCGCCGGCGCCGGCGGCGACCGCGGCCTCCAGCATCGCATACTCGCCGGACACCTGATAGGCGAAGACCGGCACCTCGAAGCGCTGCTTCACGCGGGCGACGATATCGAGATAGGGCAGGCCGGGCTTGACCATGACGCTGTCGGCGCCCTCGGCCAGGTCGAGCGCGACTTCGCGCAGCGCCTCTTCGGCGTTGGCGCTGTCCATCTGATAGGTCTTCTTGTCCCCCTTCAGCAGGCCGCGGCTGCCGACCGCGTCGCGGAACGGACCGTAAAAGGCAGACGCGTATTTGGCGGCGTAGCTCATGATCTGGACGTTGCGGTGGCCCTCGCCCTCCAGCGCGCCGCGGATCGCGCCGATACGGCCGTCCATCATGTCGGAAGGCGCGATGATGTCGGAGCCGGCACGCGCCTGGTTGAGCGCCTGTTGCACGAGCGCGTCGGCAGTCGCGTCGTTGACGACATAGCCGGCGGCATCGACCAGCCCGTCATGGCCGTGGGTGGTATAGGGGTCGAGCGCGACGTCGGTCAGCACGCCGATCTCCGGCACCGCGTCCTTCAACGCGCGGATCGCGCGGCACATCAGGTTGTCGGGGTTCAGCGCTTCCGCCCCGTCGTCGGAGCGCAGGTGCGCGGGCGTGTTGGGGAACAGGGCGATGCAGGCGATGCCTAGGTCGCGCGCCTCGCGCCCGCGTAGAACGATATTGTCGACCGACCAGCGTGAAACGCCAGGCAGGCTGGCGATCGGCTCCTCCGCCTGTGACCCTTCCGCAATGAACAGCGGCCAGATCAGGTCGGCCGGGGTCAGCACCGTCTCTGCATGGAGCCGGCGGCTCCAGGCAGAGGCGCGGGTGCGGCGGAGGCGGAGCGCGGGAAAGGAGGACATGGGCCCGCCCATGCGGGATCGGACGCGCGCCCGCAAGCGTTGGGCGGATGGTTGCGGGAGTGTATCGATCATGCGGGAAATCCGGTCGGCGGCGATGATCGTCAACGCGAAATCGCGAAAGGGGCAGAAGCTGTTCAAGCGCGCCTGCGCGGCGATGCAGGGTCTGCCGTACAAGGTCGATGCCCGCGCGGTTGAGGATCCGGAGCAGCTGGAAGCGACCGTGCGCGACGTGCTGGCGGCCAAGCCGGACCTCGTCATCCTGGGCGGCGGCGACGGAACGATCAGCGGGCTTGTCGACCTGCTGGTCGGGCAGGACGTGGTGCTGGGGGTGCTGCCGCTCGGTACCGCCAACAGCTTCTCGCGGACGCTCGGCATCCCGCGCACGATCGAGGGGGCGGTGGATGTCATCAGGGCCGGGCACACGCGGCGCATCGACCTGGGCATGATCGACGGCGACTATTTCGCCAATTGCGCGGCGATGGGGATCAGCCCGCAGATCGCCGAGACGGTGCCGCACGGCCTGAAGAAGGTGCTGGGGATGGTCGGCTATCTGGGCTGGGCCGGCTATCAGTTCGGGCGGTTCAAGCCGTTCACGCTCCATGTCGACGACGGCACGACCAAGCGCAAGATGCGGGTGGTGGAGGTGCGGATCTCTAATGGACCGTACCATGGCGGCACCTGGCTGGTCGACGAGGCGTCGGTCAATTCGGGCGAGATCGTCGTCCAGGCCGTGCGCGGGCGTTACAAGCGCAAGCTGGTCTATAACTGGATGGCGAGCATCCTGGGGCTGAAGGCGCGGCACCAGGACACGATCAGCTTTTCCGCCAAGAGCGTCCATGTCGATACCGAGCCGCGGCTGCCGATCTCGATCGACGGCGAGGTACTGGCGCGGACGCCGGTGACGGCGAAGGTGGCGGCCGGGGTGATCGAGGTGATGGCGCCGCCTACTCCGCCGCGGCAGGGCTAGACGCCGGCACCATCAGCCGGCCTTTCCGCCACGGGCCGTAAATATAGTAGAGCGTCGCGCCGAGCAGCGTCACCGCCGAGCCGGTCGGGAAACTCCACCACAGCGCATCCGCGCCGAGCGCAGGATGTGCGAGCAATGCGATGCCGAGGCGTACCGGGAACATCGCGACGAACAGGATGACCAGCGGCCCCCACACCGCACCGTTGGCGCGGACCGTGCCGAACAGCACCATGGTCGCGCCGAACAGCACGAAGCTCCAGCTGGCGATCAGGCCGATGCGCTGGGCGATCGGGATCGCGGCGCTGCCCTCTGCCAGGAACAGGCCGAGCGTGGTGCGATCGAACCACAGCACCGCGACGACCAGCACGCCGGTCATCGCGACGTTGTAGATCAGCCCGACACGGGTGATCCGGCCGACCCGGTCCCACTTGCCCGCGCCGATATTCTGCGCCGCCATCGCGCTGACCGCGGCGCCGATCGCCAGCGCCGGCATCTGGATATAGGCCCAGAGCTGGAGCGTGACGCCATAGGCCGCGGTGGTCGCCACCCCCTCGCGGTTGACCAGCCCGACCATCGCCAGCCCCGCGACCGAGATGACCAGCATCTGCGCGCCGATCGGCAGCCCCTTGCCAACGATGGTCTTCACCAGCGCCCGGTCAGGAAGGAGGTAGGACAGCTCGGCGCCACGCAGCCGGATCGGCAGGTCGCGCAGGTTGAGATAGGCGACCAGCGCGACGATCGACACGCCGTTGGCGATCAGCGTCGCCAAGGCCGAGCCGGCGATGCCGAGCCGCGGGAATGGCCCGAGGCCGAGGATCAGTACCGGGTTCAGCCCGGTGTCGACGATCACCGCCAGCACCATGAACCAGAGGGGCGTCATTGAATCGCCGGTGCCGCGCAGCCCCATCATCGCGAGGACGAGGATCATCGACGCGGGCAGGCCGAGGAAGATGACGCGCAGATAGGCATCGGCCAGCGGCAGCGCCTCGCGCGGGGTGGCGAGGAGCAGGAGGATGTCGTGCGAGCAGGCCCAGCCGAGCAGCGCCACGACGATCGAGGTCGCCAGCACCAGCCCGATCGCCGAGCCGAAGGCGCGCCGTGCGCCCTCCACGTCGCCGCGGCCCCAGCTCTGGCCGGTCAGGATGGTCGCAGCCATGCCGAAGCCGAAGACGGCACCGAACATCAGGAACATGATGATGTTGGCGTTCGACGTCGCCGCCAGCGCCCCCTCCCCCAGGAAACGCCCGACCCAGATCGCGTTGATCGAGCCGTTGAGCGACTGGAGGATGTTCGACCCCAGCGTCGGCAGCGCGAAGGCGAGCAATGTGGTGCCGATCGGGCCGGTGGTGAGATCGCGCTGCGGTTTCGCCAATTGCCTGGCCCTCCTGTCGGCTGGGGGGTGGGATGCCGGGTCGGCGGGCCCGTGTCGAGGGTGGTTATGAGCGGCACCGCCCCTCTTCGTCATCCCGGCGAACGCCGGGACCCATGGACACGGTGACCAAGCGGCCGTCCCCGATCACCAGCCACACCGAAACCATGGATCCCGGCGTTCGCCGGGATGACGAAGAAGGGTGTCGTCATGCCTGGACAAGCCCGGCATGACGAAAAGAGGCGATCCTACCCCAGCCGCCCCAGCGCCGCGTGCAGGCGGGCTGCCTCTGCCATCTTGTCGGCATGGTCGGCCTTGGCCTTCTCCACCGCCTCGGGCTTGGCGCGCTCGACGAAGCTGGGGTTCGACAGGCGGCCACCCAGCGCGTCGCGCTCCTTCTCCGCCGCGGCGATCGCCTTGGTCAGGCGGGTGCGCTCGGCGTCGAGGTCGATGACGCCGGCGAGCGGCAGGACGAAGGTCGCCTCGTCCACCACCACCTGCGCCGCGCCGCCAGCGGCGACGTCGCCGTCCGTCATGTCGACGCGGGCGAGGCGGGCGAGCGCCGGCTGCTGCCGCGCCAATCGCGCCGTCGTACCCTCGCCCGCGTCGCGGACGTGGAGCGGCAGGCGCGCGCCCGGCGGCACGTTCAGCTCGGTCCGCGCGGTGCGGATGTCGGAGACGAGGCGGATCAGCCAGTCGATCTCGCGCTCCGCCTCGGGATCGAGCGCGCGCGCGTCCGGCATCGGCCAATGCGCGACGATCAGGTCGTGGTCGCGCGACGCCAGCCCGTGCCACAGCTCCTCGGTAACGAAGGGCATGAACGGGTGGAGGATGACCAGGATCTGGTCGAGCACCCAGCCCGCCACCGCCTTGGTCTCGTCATCGATCTGGCCCTTGATAAGTTCGAGATACCAGTCGCAGAAGCGGCTCCAGACGAACTGGTAGATGGCGTTGGCCGCCGCGTCGAAGCGGTACTCGCCGAGCGCCAGGTCGACCGCCTGCACCGTCCGCACCGTCTCGGCCAGGATCCACTGGTTGACCGCGTGGGTGGCGGCGGGCGGCTCCAGCGTGGTCGATCCGCCGATGCCGTTGGCCTGGGCGAAGCGGCAGGCGTTCCACAGCTTCGTGGCGAAGTTGCGGTATCCCTCGACCCGCTTCTCGTCCATCTTGATGTCGCGGCCCTGGCTCTCCATCGCCGCCATGAAGAAGCGCAGCGCATCGGCGCCATAGCGGTCGATCAGGCCGAGCGGGTCGACGGTGTTGCCCTTCGACTTCGACATCTTGGCGCCGTCTGCCGCGCGGACCAGCCCGTGCAGGTAGAGCGTGCGGAACGGCACGTCGTGCAGAAAGTGCAGCCCCTGCATCATCATCCGCGCATCCCAGAAGAACAGGATGTCGAAGCCGGAGATCAGGACATCGTTGGGATAGCGGCGCTGCCACTCGCCCTCGTGCGGCCAGCCCATCGTCGCGAAGGGCCATAGCGCGGACGAGAACCACGTATCCAGCACGTCCGGATCGCGGGTCAGCGTCACCCCCTGTCCCGCTTCGGCCCGGGCATCTTCCTCGGTTTGCGCGACGAAGATACGGCCGTCCTCGGCGAACCAGGCGGGGATCTGGTGGCCCCACCACAGCTGACGCGACACGCACCAGGGCTGGATGTTTTCCATCCAATTGAAGAAGGTCTTCTCCCACGTCTTCGGCACCAGCCGGATCGCGCCGGTCTGCACCGCCTCGATCGCGGGCGCCGCCAGCGTCTTGGCGTCGACATACCATTGGTCGGTCAGCCACGGCTCGATCACCACGCCGGAGCGGTCGCCGTACGGCGTCTGGATGATGCGCGGCTCGGCATCGTGCTCGGCGCCCTCCTTGTCGACATGCGGGATCAGGACGCCGTCCGCCTTCAGCCGGGCAACGACGGCCTTGCGCGCCTCCGCGGTCGACAGGCCGAGCAGATCGGTGGGGATCAGCCCGTCGCTCGTCTGAACGACGTTCGCCTTGGCATCGAGCATGTTGAGCATCTCGCCGGCCTTCATGCCCGCGCGCTTGCCCACCTCGAAATCGTTGAAGTCGTGACCGGGCGTGATCTTGACCGCGCCCGATCCCAGCGCCGGGTCGGCATGCTCGTCCGCCACGATCGGGATCAACCGCCCGGTGATCGGCAGCCGCACGCGCTTGCCGACCAGCGCGGTATAGCGCTCATCGGTCGGGTTCACCGCCACGGCCATATCGGCGAGCATCGTCTCCGGCCGGGTCGTCGCGACCTCGATAAAGCCGGATCCGTCCTCGAGCGGGTAGCGGATGTGCCAGAAATGGCCCTTGATCTCGCGCGTCTCGACCTCGAGGTCGCTGATCGCCGTGCCGAGGCCCGGATCCCAATTGACCAGCCTTTTGTCGCGATAGAGCAGGCCCTGCCTGTGTAGCTCGACGAAGACCTTCAGCACCGCCCTGCTGAACCCCTCGTCCATCGTGAACCGCTCGTTCGACCAGTCCATCGAGCAGCCGAGCCGGCGCAGCTGGCCGGTGATCTGGCCGCCGCTCTCCGCCTTCCACGCCCAGACCTTGTCGATGAACTCGTCACGGGTGAAGTCGGTGCGCTTGCTGCCGGCGGCGTTCAGCTGGCGCTCGACCACCATCTGCGTCGCGATGCCGGCATGGTCGGTGCCGACCACCCACATCGCGTCCTTGCCCTTCAGCCGGGCGTGGCGGGTCAGGATGTCCTGCAAAGTATTGTCGAGCGCGTGGCCGATATGCAGGCTGCCGGTGACGTTGGGCGGCGGGTTGACGATCGTCCACGGCTCCGCGCCCGGGCGATCGGGGCGGAACAGCCCCTGTTCCTCCCAATGCGCGTACCAGCGCTGTTCGATGGCGGCAGGGTCGAAGGTCTTGGGAAGCTCGGTCATGGAGCGGCCCTAAAGTTCCTTGGCGGCGAGGACAATCGCCACGTCAGTTTATGCGCAAACAGCCGCTTTCGAGACATGATGCCGCGTATCGGCCAGTCGGCGCATGACAATTTCATTAGGGATCGCCGCAGATAGTCGAGGGATCGACCCGAAATTCCATCTCGTCAGGTTACTCGCAATGCCCATTCTGAAACGCGTTCATGACCAGCTGCGCGCTCTGCTCCATGATTATCGCAGCCAGCTGACCTCTGGCCAAGCCATTGATAAGTCGAAGATAATGCATGACCGCTTCGTCTTCTACGTGGCGTTCCGACAGCTGAACGAGATCGTCCACAACAGCATCGCGGCGGTTCCCCTGGAACGCTTGCCGAGCCGTGCTGCAATCGTTTTTGGCGAGTATCATGAGCGGATGCGCGTCCTGAATCAGCGCTACAGCGAGAAGATCAGGCGGTGGACGCCAGAAAAGATTGGGATGGATCCGAACAGTTACCGGGAGGAATCGGCGAGGATGCATCGCCTGATCGAAGCACAGTTCGTTTGGGAGGAGCGCATGCTTTCGCCCCTCCTCTCACTCGGCGCGCGGCCGCAAACGAAGGCGGCGGCGCCTGCTCAGACGCCACCGACGAGGATCAACTCCCCGGCTTTGTCCAGCGGTTCATCCATCCTAACACTTCTCCATACCATTGACGCGAGTTCTTCGGTTTCAGCACCCAATGATTCTCATTGGGAAACACCAGCAACCGAGAGGGAATACCGCGTCGCTGCAGGGCGGTGAAGGCAGCAAGGCCCTGGGTATATGGAATCCGGAAATCCTTCTCCCCGGTGATGACCAGCATCGGGGTCTTCCACCGATCGACGAAGTTCACCGGGTTCCATTTCTCGAACGCCTGCGGGTCCTCGTAATAAGTCTTGCCGCCATGTTCCCACTCGTCGAACCATAGCTCCTCGGTCTCATACGCCATGGCCCGCGCGTCGAAGACGCCGTCGTGCTGGACGATGCACTTGAACCGATCAGGCCACTGCCCCTCGATCCAGTTCATCATATAGCCGCCATAGGATGCACCGAGCGCGCAGGCGCGGTCGCCGTCGAGCCAGCCGAACTTGGCCGTTGCCGCGGCGAGGCCCTTCTGAAGATCCTCCAGCGGCCAGCCGCCCCAGTTGTTGCTGATCGAGTCGGTGAAGCCCTGGCCGTATCCCGTCGATCCGTGAAAATCGACCGCGACCAGACCGTATCCGGCGCCCGCGAACACCGCCGGGTTCCAGCGATAGGACCAGCTGTTGTTGCTCGACCCCTGCGGGCCGCCATGGACCATGAAGGCGACCGGCACCTTGCCGCTCGTACCCGCCGGACGCACGGCATAGCCCCAGACGGTGTCGTCGTTCGCGCCCTTGAACGAGAAGCGGGTGACGGCGGGCATGTCGATCCCGGCCAGCCGCTCGGCATTGACGCTGGTCAGCCGCTGCGCACGGTTCGGCTTCGTGACCAGGTAATAGTCGTCGGGCGCGGTCAGGCTGTCGAGCGCGACCACGGCGCCCTTGGGCACCACCGCGACGCTGGCGACATGACCCTCGCCGGTCAGCCGCTGCACCTTGCCGGTGGCGGCGTCGACGCGGAACAGCGGGGTTTCCTGCGTGTCGTCGGCGGTGACGTAGAGCGACTTGCCATCGGGCGCCCAGGCGATCGAGGCGACCGAACGGTCCCACGCTTCCGTCACCGCCCGGGTCTGGCCGGAAGCGAGGTCGCGGATCGTCAGCACCTGCCGATCGGCCTCGAACCCCGGCCGCTTCATCGCGAAATAAGCGAGGCTGCGACCGTCCGGCGAGACGGTCGGCAGATTGTCGGTCGCCTGGTTGGCGGCGGTCAGGTTGGTCGGGGCGGCCGAGCCGTCCGCGGGCACCGAGAAGATGTCGAGGTTGGTGGACGTCGCCTCGATCCGCCCCGCCTCGCGCAGGGCGAAATAGACGGTGCGGCTGTCGGGGCTCCATGCCACCTCCTCGCCGCCGCCGAACGGCTTGGACGGTGTGTCGCCGACGAGCGCGCCGGTGATGCGCATGCCGTCGCCGGGCGCGCCCGCGGCGGTCAGCGGCAGGACGAACAGCTGCGAGCGGGTACCATCCGCCCACGTGTCCCAGTGGCGCACGAACAGCTGGTCATAGGTGTGGCCGGAGCCGGCGTCCGCCGCCTTCTTCTCCATCGCCGGCGCCAGGCTGGGAGCGCCGGGCTTGCGGTCGGCCCAGACCAGCAGCTTCGTCGCGTCGGGCGAAACCTTGAACCCGCCGAAGCCGCCCTGGAAGCCGGTCAGCTTACGCGGCGTGCCGCCGGTCAGCGGCACCGACCAGACGGCACCGTCGCCGCCGCCCCCACCCTCACCGTTCTTGTCCGAGGTGAAATACACGGTGTCGCCGACGACCTGCGGGTCGTTCTCGTTGACGTCGGGTTCGGCGACCAGCTTCTCCGGCCTGGCGCCGCGGCGGGTCAGGTCGAGGCGCCACAGGTCGTAACGGCCGCGATCGGCGTCGAGGTCGGTCTCGCGCTGCGCCCAGACCAGCCAGTGGCCGTCCTTCGACGCGACGGGCGCACCGACGCGGCTGAGCATGGTCACGTCCTGGATGGTCAGCGGGCGGGCGGCGGCGGGGGCGGCGATCACGGGCGCAAACGCCAGCCCGGCGAGGAGGAGGTGCTTCATGGCAGGCATGTAGAGCAGATCGAAATCCGCCCTTCAACTGGTAACGATCGTTACCGCCCCAGCGTAATCAGCTAGCCGTGGATCAGGTCCGTGCGCCGGGCTTGTCGAGCACCTGCCGGATCCGTTCGTTCAGATCGGCACGGCGGTAGGGCTTGCGGATCAGCTCGTACGACCGCGCACCCTCGTCGATCGCCTCGTCCGCGAACCCGGTGGTCAGCAGAACGCCGGTATGCGGGTAATCGCGCTTTACCGCATTGGCGAGCGCGACGCCGTTCATCCCACCGGGCATCAACACGTCGGTGAACAGCAACTGATAGTGCGGATCACCCTGCAACACATCGAGCGCCTGGCGCGCGTTCATCGCGAGGGTGACGTCGTAACCCAGATCACGCAGCATCTCGCGGCCCAGTTCGCCGACATCGGCCTGATCCTCGACCATCAGCACCCGTTCGCGCCCGCCATCCTGCTGGCGCGACACTGGCGCTGCCTTGCCGGCAACCGAGCCGCTGGCGCGCGGGAAGAACAGCGAGAAACGGGCGCCGCCCTCCGCCTCGTTGCGGACGGTCGCCAGTCCGCCCGACTGGCGCATGAAGCCGTAGACCATTGCCAGGCCCAGTCCGGTGCCCTTGCCCATCTCCTTGGTCGTGAAGAAGGGATCGAATACCTTGTCGACGATGGCGGGATCGATGCCGGGGCCGTTGTCGGTGATCGTCACCACCACATATTCGCCCGCGGCCAGCTTCTGCCCGGCGGGCTCGTCATCATCGGGCAGAACGATGTTGCGCGTCTCGATCGCGATCGATCCGCCGTCGCCCACCACATCGCGGGCGTTGGCGATGATGTTCTGCAACGCCATTTCGGCCTGCACCGGATCGATGCGGCAGTTCCACAGATGATCGTCGAGATGGCGGCGGACGGTGACGCCCTCGCCCGCCGTCCGGTCGATGATCGGGCGAAAATCGGCGATCAACGAGTTGAAGTTGAGCAGGCGGTCGCGCAGTTCCTGCTTGCGCGCAAAGGCCAGCAGCTGCTGGGTCAGCGTCGCGCCACGGCTGGCCGAGGTGGCGATCGCCTCGATCGCACGGCGGGCGGAGCGATCCTCCTGCCCGACCCGCGCCTCCAGGATATCGACATAGCCCAGAATGACCTGGAGCAGGTTGTTGAAGTCGTGCGCGATGCCGCCGGTCAGCTTGCCGACCGCCTCCATCTTCTGCGCCTCGTGCAGCGCCTCTTCCGCCTCGCGCCGGCGTGAGATGTCGAGCTGCGAGCCGAAGAAATAGAGCAGCTCGCCCGACTGGTCGAACACCGGCGACACGAACAGCGCGTTCCAGAAGGTCGAGCCGTTCTTGCGGTAGTTCAGCACCTCGACCGCGATCTCCTCGCGCTTGAGGATCGCGGCGCGCAGCTGGTCGACGACCTCCCGATCGGTCTCCGGCCCCTGGAGGAAGCGGCAGTTGCTGCCGACGATCTCTTCCTCGGTATAGCCCGTCATGAAGGTGAAGGCTTCGTTGCAGAAGATGATCGGATTATCGGGCTGGTGCGGATCGGTGACGATCATCGGCATCCGCGTCGTTTGCACGGCGGCGAAGAAGATGTCGTGCGAGGCGCCATGCGGCGGGCGCGCGTCGCTGATCCGCGGCGGCGGCACCATGCCGACGTTCGACTTTTCCGGCGGCGGATCGAAAGCGGTCATCGGCGGCTAAACCACAGGTCACGCGAGTCGTTCCCGGCCTGCACGGCGGCCGGCATCGGGAACGATGCGGTCACGTCAGCGGGGCTGACCGGTAATCCGGGCGATCTCGCTTGCCACCATCTCCTCGACCATCGCCGGCAGGTTGGTATCGAGCCAGTCGCGCAGCATCGGGCGGAGCATGGAGCGGACCACGCCCTCCAGGCTACCGTCGTCGTTGCGTTCCGCAGCGGTCACATCGGGCTGCGCAACGAGGCGGGTCAGGTTGTCGAGTGCGCTCCGGCTCGCCTGCGCGGTCCGATCCGACAGGATCGGGTCGACCGCCGCCACAGCCGGCGCGGCGGCGGGTGCCGACGCAGACTGGCGCGGCGCCGGGCCGGCCGGACGGATCGAGGCGAGCTGGGGCTCGACATGCGGCTGGGCCATCGTCACGACATCCTCGACAGGAGCTTCGTCAACCGGGGCTTCGTAGGCGGCGGGGATCGGGTCGCTGAGTTCCAGCACCTCGGCATCCTCGTCGTCGAAATAGGACGGCTCCGGCGCGGGCACCGGTGCCGGCTGCGTCCGCGGCGCACGGCGGGAGCGCACCGGCCCCTCGCCCTCTTCGGCGATGATCCGCTTGATGGAGGACAGGATCTCTTCCATCGACGGCTCGGCGCTCATGTCCCCCATCCCCGATTCAGCCCCCTTGTGCCCGCCCCTATTGGCGGTTCGGCGAGGACGCACCTGTGGTTAATCCGGGGCTCCTGTCAACATCGGTGTCCAGCATCGGATCAAGCGGGCCGCTGACCGTGGCGGTCTGCGCCGGGGTCGCCCTGGTCGAGGTGGCGAGCGGTTCCGGCTCGCCGTCGTCGCCGAAATCGTTGAACCGACGGCGGACCCGCTTGTAGTTCGTCGTCGGGTCGTAGAGCGTCGTGCCTTCGAGGTTCAGGTCGCGCGCCTCGGCATTGCCCATCGCGGCGAGCAGCGCGAAGCCGGCGACATAGGCGTCGCGGCGTGCGGTGACGAGCGTCACCTGGCTGTTCAGCAGCTCCTGCTCGGCATTCAGGATGTCGAGGATCGTGCGCGTGCCGACGCTGTTTTCGGCCCGCACGCCCTCCAGGCTCAGCTTGTTGGCGTTCACCGCCGTCTCGGACGAGGCGATCACCTGCTGCGCCGACTGCCAGATCGCATAGGCGGAGCGGGTCTGCGAGATCACGGCCCGCTCGGCGCCGGTCAGCTGCTCGATCGCCTGGCTGCGTCCCGCCTCTGCCTGGCGGACCCGTGCAGCCGGTGCGCCGCCCTGGAACAAGGGCAGCGACAGCTGGAGCCCGGTGGTGACGGCGGTGCCGCTGCCGGGAACACGCTGGCCATTGGCGACCGCCGGAACGGAGCCGAGATAGTTGAAATAGGTGCCAGTCGTCACCGCCGCAACGCGCGGGCGGCGCCCGGCCCGCGCGACGTCGATGTCGAAGCGGGTGGCGTCCGCCGCCTTGCGCGCGGCGAGCAGCTGCGGATTACGGTCGAGCGCGGTGTCGACCGCCGCCGCCGGCGAGGCCGGCAGGTTGGGGAGCGCCGGCGGCTGTTCCAGCGCGACCGGCGGCGCGCCGACGACCGCGATATAGTTCTCGCGACTGGAGATCAGCTGCGCCTCGGCCGACTGAAGCTGTGCACGGGCGAGCGCCAGCCGCGCCTCCGACTGGGCGACGTCGGTACGGGTCAGGTCGCCGACCTGGAACCGGTCGCGGCTGGCGTTCAGGTTGACGTCGAGAACGCGGACGTTCTGCTGGTTCAGCCCGACGATCGCCTCGTCGCGGATCACGTTCATATAGGCCGCGACCACGTTGACGAAGGTGTTCGCCTCGGTGTTGCGCAGCGTGGCCTGGCCGGACTCGACCCTGGTCTCGGCAGCACGCACCGCGTTGCGCACCGCGCCGCCCTGATAAAGCGGAACGGACAGCTGGAGTTGGCTGTTCGCCAGCCGCTCAGGGTTGAGGAAGTTGTTGTTGGCCTGGATCGCGTTCTCCGTCGCAGTGCCGCTGGCGGCGAGCGAGGGCAGCCCGTTGGAGCGCGCTATCGGCACATTCTCGTCGGTCGCGCGCTGCGCCGCGCGCTGCGCGGTGAGGGTCGGATTGTTGGCATAGGCCTTTGCCAACGCCTCACGCAGCGTTTCCGCCGACACGGGTGCCAGCGGCAGCAGCGCGACTCCCGCGAGCGCCGCGCGACGGAACAGAAGCCGCGTCACCGCGATCAGAACCGAAAGCCGGTCGGCCGGGCGAACCCCGGCAGCAGCACGCACTCCGCGTCGGCAAACGGCATGACGCCGTGCCCGCTGGCGGTGCGGCGACCGCTCGCCAGCCGCGTAACGCCGCGCTCGACCAGTCCGGTGGCGATCCGACCGCCGGGGCGCAGCTGAGCGACCAGCGAATCGGGCAGAGCCTCGACCGCACCGTCGACCAGCAGCACATCATAGGGCGCACCATCGGCATGGCCACCTGCGAGCGAATCCTCGACCAGCGTGACGCCATCGGTGCCGGCCAATGCCGCACGAGCCGCTTCGGCGAGAGCGGGATCGCTCTCGACCGCAGTCACCTGTGCGCCAAGCAATGCAGCGACGGTAGCGGTATAGCCCGTCGCCGCGCCGATCAGCAGCACACGATCACCGTCGAGGATCTCCGCCTCGGTCAACAGGCGGCCGGTCGCCATCGGCGGATTCTGGAAGCGTCCGCCGCCCAGCGGCAGCGGCCCGTCACGATAGGCGATCGCGCGCGACGTGGCGGCCACGAAATCCTCACGCGCCACCGTTCCCATCGCCGCGACGACGCGAACGTCGTCGACGCCCGTGGTGCGCAGCTGGCTGGACACCATGGCCTGGCGCATCGCTGCGCTATCGGTCGACGCGCTGGCGTCGGAGATATCGATCGTCGTCATGGCCCACCCTCTACGCGAAGCGTCTTAGTCACGCAATACACTGTTGCGGATTTCGCCTTTCCCTATCGCGCGACGTCGGATGCGCCAAGGGGCACCCATATGCGAAAGGGGCGGCGGACCCGCTGGTCCACCGCCCCCGCAAGAACGTCCGAAGGCCGGGTGGCCTGGGCGTTCGTTACTTCATGTTCGCCGAGACGGCGTTGAAGGTCGTGCCGAGCTTGGTGCCCAGCTGCGACATCGCGCCGATGGCAGCGACGGCGATCAGGGCGGCGATCAGGCCGTATTCGATGGCGGTGGCGCCCTTCTTGTTCTTGAACATGTTGCGAATCGTCTGCATTTCGGTCTCCATCGTCGAAGCTTCAGTCACCCGGCCGGGCCGGGTATCCGGGCCAGCACCTTCGGGATTAAGCGGGCTGGGTTGAAAAAGACTTAAGCTCGCCAAGTTTGTGAGTAATTTGGGTCAACGGGCGTTGACGACCTTTTGGCTGACATTGCCCCACATGCCGATGGTCACGTCGGCGACGCTGGACAGCCCGACCATCATGACCAGCACGATCATCGCGATGATGAGGCCATATTCCACCGCGGACACCCCGCGTTGATCGGAGAGCATGCGCGCGACGAGGCGGCGGACGGCTTGCACGGACACCATGGCGGTGGTGGTTAGCCGCCTTTGCTTAACGATTGACCAATATTCGCCTCAATCAGGCTTTTCCGGCGGTCGATAGGTCAGCCTGCGCGTCCCGTTCCAGCGACGGATCAGCGCGCGGGCAAGTCCGCCGCCGTGAAAATAATCGTGCCACCAGCGTGCCCGGCGGCGGCGCTCGATGCGCTCGCCCCATAGCAGCGCCGCCGCGAGCAGCGCGAGGATCGCGACGCCCAGGACGATCGCCTCGATCAGCATGCGGGAGAAGATGATTTTGCGGAGCGCTGAACGCGCGGATCTGGAGGCCCGACCGGGAATCGAACCCGGGTGCAAGGATTTGCAGTCCTCTGCGTCACCACTCCGCCATCGGGCCTCGATCTGCGGGAGGCGGGCTGATGGGGAATTTTGTCGTCCCGGTCAACTATGATCGTCAGAGCCGGCCCATCTTGAGGAACTTCGTCCGACGCTCGCTGCGCAGCTCCTGCGCGGAGAGCGGGGCAAGGTCCTTCAACGCACCGTCGATCGTGTCGCCCAGAGCCGAAATCGCGGCGGCGGGGGCGCGGTGGGCGCCGCCCAGCGGCTCGGCGACGATCGTGTCGATGATGCCGAGCGACTTCAGGTCCTGCGCGGTCACCCGCATCGCCTCGGCCGCGTCGGCGGCGCGGTCGGCGGTGCGCCACAGGATCGAGGCGCAGCCTTCGGGACTGATGACCGAGTAGACGGCATGCTCGAACATCAGCACGCGGTTGCCCGCGGCCAGCGCCACCGCGCCGCCAGAGCCGCCCTCGCCCACGATTGCCGCGACCACCGGCACGCCTGCGTTCAGGCATGCCTCTGTCGAGCGGGCGATCGCCTCGGCCTGGCCACGCTCCTCGGCCTGGATGCCGGGAAAGGCGCCCGACGTGTCGACGAGCGTCACGATCGGCAGGGCAAAACGGTCGGCGAGTTCGACCAGGCGGATCGCCTTGCGATACCCCTCTGGCTTGCCCATGCCGAAATTGTGGCGGATGCGGCTGGCGGTGTCGGCGCCCTTCTCGTGCCCGATCGCGAGCACGCGGCGGCCGCGGAACGTCGCGAAGCCGCCGATGATCGCCTGGTCGTCGCCGAACGCGCGGTCGCCGGCCAGCGGCAGGAACTCGTCGAAAAGGCCGGCGACATAGTCCTTGAAGTGCGGCCGTTCCGGATGACGGGCGACCTGCGTCTTCTGCCACGGCGACAGCTTGGCGAAAGTGTCGCGCAGCAGCTTGTCGGATTTGGCCTGCAGGCGGGCGATCTCCGCGTCGATATCGACCGCGCCGTCGGCGGCGGTCTCGCGCAGTTCGTCGATCCGGCCCTGCAGCTCGGCGATCGGTTTCTCGAATTCGAGGAAGCTTGCCATCGCCCGGCGGTTAAGGCTGGCGCGGCGCGAGGTCAACGAGCGGGTGACGTGCATTCACCAGCTCGACCAGCCGGCCGGCATCGACATGGGTGTAGATCTCGGTCGTCGCGATGTCGGCATGGCCCAGCATCGTCTGGAGCGCGCGCAGGTCGGCACCGCCCGCCAGCAGGTGCGTCGCGAAAGCATGGCGCAGGACGTGCGGGCTGACCCGGTCGGGCGGGATCCCCGCCGCCGCCGCCAGCTCCTTGACCAGCTGGTAGAGCCGGATGCGGGTCAGATGCCGCGCGCCGGAGGGAAAGAGGAAGGGTTTGGCCACGGGCACATGCACCCGCCACGCCGCGACGGCCGCCCGCGCCCGGTCGGAGATCGGCACCAGCCGCTCCTTTCCGCCCTTGCCCGCCAGGATCAGGTAGGGCCGGTCGGGCGCGACCGCGTTGCGCGGCAGCGACACCAGCTCGGTCGCGCGCAGGCCCGAGCCGTAGAGCAGCTCGACGATCGCGGCGAGGCGCAGATCGCCGGGCAGCGGACGCTCCACCGCCAGCCGCTCGGCGATGGCGGCGAACAGCCGGTCTATATCGGCGTGGCTCAGTATCTTGGGCAGCGGTCGGGCGGCACCGGGGCGGGGTAGCGCGACGCCGGGGTCGTCGGCGCGGTGCCCTTCTTCGTGAAGAAAGGCGAAGAAGCGGCGCAGCGACGCCGCCTTGCGCGCGACGGTGGCGCGCGACAGCGCGCGCCACTCGGTCGCCAGTGTCTGGAGCGCCGCGGCGTCGGCCTCTGCCAGCCGCCCGCCCAGCACCTCCGACGCCAGCGACAGGTCGCTGCGGTAGGCGGCAAGCGTATTGCGCGCCGCCCCCGCCTCAGCCGCCAGCATTTCCAGGAAGCGGTCGATCAGCGGCCGGTCGGCCAGTCCGGTCACGCGCGCGCGACCGCCTCTGCGGCGATCATCCGGGCCTCGCCCTCCAAGCCGACCGCGCGGAGTGCGGCGACGATGCGGAACAGCGCGGCGGGCGGCACGCCGCGCCACGCGCCCGTCTGCATGCCGATGCCCGCCAGCAGCAGCACGGTGCCGGGTTGCTCATCGGCGACCGCGCGGTCGAGCGCGCGGGTCCAGCTGTCCTGCCGGCCGATCGGCACGCCGAGCGATTCGGCGGCACGCTCCACCTCGATCTGCGGCATCCGGCCGAGCCCGGCGAGTCCGGCGAAGAGCAGCCGCTGCCGCACCGCCCCGCCGCCATAGCCGTCCACGTCGCTCGCCGCGTAGCGCCGGCCGCCATCGGGATCGGACAGCGCCAGCAGCGCCCAGGCCTGCCCCCCGGCCGGCACCACTCCTGCCCAGCGCTGTGCCGTCCGGTCGAGCCCGGCCGACAGCATCGCGGCGATGAGCCGGTCCGCGTCTGCGTTGTTCGGCCCCGCCGGCTGACGCACCGCGGCACGGGCAGTCAGGATCAGCCGGCCATAGCCAGGATCATTGCCCCAGATCTGGCGCAGCGCCGTCAGCCGCGCCGCCGGATCCGGATCGGTATAGGCGGTGCGAAGGTCGGCGGCGGTCGAGGCGGCGGCGGCCGGTGCGTCGTCCGCCATCGCCACCGCGCCATAAAGGTCGACGAGCGCGATGTTCGAGAACACGCCCTGCGCCGCCGCCTGCTCGGCGATGGCTACGCGGTCCTTGACCGGAACAGAGGGCGACAGCGCCTGCCAGGAGCGGACCTGCGGGCCGACCGCGGTGTAGAAATCGTCAGGGATCGCCACGCCGGTCGCGGTCGCCAATCCGAAGCGCCACGGCGTCAGCCGGTCGGCATCGGTCCACTCGATCGTCACCGCCTGGCGCCCCTGGCCAGCCGCGCCCATCACCTTCTCGGCGAGGTGCTGGTCGAACCCGGTACCGACCCGGCGGCGGCGAACGGCGGCAAAGGCCGCGCGCGCCGCCGCGCCGTCACCCGCGAGCGCGGTGCAGACCGGGCGGGCGAGCGCCCAGGCGCCCTCCCCCGTCGTCGCCAGCCCGGCATCGGCGAGCGGGCAGAGCCCGGCCGGATCGCCCGCGGCCAGCATCGCGTTGAGCGCGACCTGATAGAGTTTGGGCGTGTAGTTGCCGTTGTCGACCTGCTGGACGACCGCGCGCGCCGCGACCGATTCGCCCATGCGCAGCAGCAGCCAGGCACGCTCGGCGGCGAAATCGGCACCGTTCAGATGGCGGGGCGTGTCGAGTTGCCCAACCAGCGCACGGCGCAGCGCGATGGACAGCCAGCGTGACGGCAGCGGCGCGGCCATGCGGCGCATCAACTGCTCGACATAGATTCCGTCCGCCCGCCCGAACGCGTCGGGCGCGATGCCACGTCCGACGCCGACATCGCTCAGCGAGCGTCGCGCCGAGGCCGGCATCTCATAGGCGGCCAGCGTCGCCGGATCGACCGGGCTGGGCGTGGCGCTCGGCGTCGGCAGCGGCGACGGCGTGTCGGTGGGCAGCGGCTGGACGACCGCACCGGTCGCGTCGGGCGTCGCCAGCGGTCGCGGGGTCGCGGTACCGCCGGGGCGCGGCACCGTTGGCGTCGCCGTGGCGCGCGGCGCAGGGGCGGGTTCACCAAAGCCGGGCGGCAGGATCGACTCGGGCCGGTCCTGCGCCAGCCCGGCTCCACCGATTACGAGGGCGCCGAGCGCCGCCGCCAGCAGCGCCCTATTGGAGGTTCGCAAGCGAGACCTGCTTCTCGACCTGAGTCGTCGGCCGTTCCGAATCACGGCCCGCGAGCAGGAACAGCCCGCCCCCGATCACGGCGACGAGGATGATGAGGAAGACGACCAGGCGGGACATGGAAAAAGCCTTGATGACGTAGAACCGGGCGGAAGAGTCGTAGGGGCGGCGGTACTTTTTGCGTGAACGCCCTGCGGCTGTATAGCGCGGCCCGCGATGATGGAAAGCCAAACCCCCTGGACCGGCCGGCCGCTGGTGCTCGTCGGGCTGATGGGGGTCGGCAAGTCGACCGTCGGACGCCGACTGGCGACCCGGCTCGACCTGCCGTTCGTCGATGCCGATCACGAGATCGAATCGGCCGCCGGGCTCAGCATCACCGAGATCTTCGATCGGTTCGGCGAACCCTATTTCCGCGACGGCGAGCGGCGCGTGATCGGGCGGCTGATGGACGGCACGCCCAAGGTGATCGCCACCGGCGGCGGCGCCTTCGTCAACGACGAGACGCGCGCCCTGATCCTCGACCAGTCGACCGCGATCTGGCTGCATGCCCATCCCGAGATCCTGGCCGAGCGGGTCCGCCGCCGCGACACCCGCCCGCTACTGCGCGGCAAGGACGCACGCCAGGTGCTGACCGATCTCGCCGCCAAGCGCGATCCGCTATACGCGATGGCGCCCATCCATGTCGCCAGCCAGCGCGGGCCGCACGAGGCGACCGTCAACGCCATATTGAAAGCCATCGGACGATGAAGGTCACGGTCGAACTGGGTTCCCGCAGCTACCCGATCCTGATTGAGCCGGGGCTGCTGGCGCAGGCGGGCGAACATCTGGCGCCGCTGGCGCGCGGGCGGCCGATGGCGATCGTCACCGACGAGAATGTCCGTCCGCATCTCGACACCCTGCAGGCGGCGATGAACGCGGCGGGCATCGCCAGCGAGGCGCTGGTGCTGCCGCCCGGTGAGGCGACGAAGAGCTGGGCGCGGCTGGCCGAGGTGTGCGACTGGCTGCTGCGTCAGGGCGTCGAGCGCGGCGATCACGTCGTGGCGCTCGGCGGCGGGGTGATCGGCGACCTGGTGGGTTTCGCCTGCGCGATCCTGAAGCGCGGGTGTGGTTTCGTGCAGATCCCGACGACGCTGCTGGCTCAGGTCGATTCGTCGGTCGGCGGCAAGACCGCGATCAACACGCCCGCCGGCAAGAACCTGATCGGCGCCTTTCACCAGCCGTCCCTGGTGCTGATCGACCCGGCGGTCCTCGACACGCTGTCCCCCCGCGAGCTGGCGGCCGGCTATGCCGAGGTGGTCAAATACGGGCTGATCGACGACGCGGACTTCTTCGCCTGGTGCGAGGCGAATGGCGCCGCACTGCTGGCGGGCGACGTCGACGCGCGGGTCCATGCCATCGCTCACTCGGTCGCCGCCAAGGCGCGGATCGTTGCCGCGGACGAGCACGAGACCAACGGCACCCGCGCGCTCCTGAACCTGGGCCACACCTTCGGTCATGCGCTGGAGGCAGAGGCGGGCTTCGACGGCAGCCTGATCCACGGCGAGGGCGTAGCGGCGGGCATCGCCCTCGCCTTCCGTTTCTCCGTCGCCCAAGGACTGTGCGCTATTGCCGAGGCCGAGCGGGTTGCCGCGCATTTCCGCGCCGTCGGCCTGCCTGATGGGCTGGCGCGGGCGGGGATCGCGGCCGACGGCGCGAGGCTGGTCGACCATATGCGCCACGACAAGAAGATGGCGGCGGGCACCCTGCCCTTCCTGCTCGTGCGCGGGATCGGGCGGACCTATGTCGACCGCACGGTCGATCTCGCCACGGTCGAGCGCTTCCTCGATGCCGAGCCGCGTAGGATGCCGGGCGCCGTGCCGTGCCCAACGGCGTAAAGAAGCGCGATCTGCCGACGAAAACCTGCCCCGCCTGCGGCCGGCCATTTACCTGGCGAAAGAAATGGGCGCGCGACTGGGAGCACGTCGTCTACTGCTCGGACGCATGCCGTCGCCAACGGCCATGATTAACATCGCGCTGTTTGTACCATTCTGACACGGTGATCGAAAAAGGTTCCCGATCAGGATTTTCTGGTGAACTTTCTGGTTAACCGGGGATTAGGCCCGCAACGTTTGTCGCAGGACGGCAGGCGTTTGTCGAACAGGGAGATCCCGTATGCGTTTGAAGACCATCGCCCTTGCCGCGTCCGCCTTGTGCGTGATGCCGTCCGCCGCCAATGCCGCCGTCACCGCAACGCTGGGCAGCAGCGGGGGCACGCTCGTGTCGCTCAGCCAGGCCGGCCTGAACGGTGGCGCAGTTGCCACCCTGTCCGGTGGCACGGTGTACACCAACGACCGTCCGTTTGCCGACATGCCTGCCGGCACCATCTTCGGCAACGCCTTCCTCGCGGTTGGCCCGACCGCGGGTCAGCCGGCCACGCTGACCTTCACCAACGCGCTGACCTATCTCAGCTTCCTGTGGGGTTCGCCCGACACGTACAACCAGCTGACGCTCACCACCAACCAGCGCAGCTATACCTACACCGCCAATTCGCTGGGTTTCACCACGACCGACGGCAACCAGAGCATCTCGCAGGCGGTGCAGTTCGCCGCGAGCGCTGGTGAGACGATCAGCAGCATCTCGTTCAACAATTCGCCGGCTGTGGATGCGTTCGAAACCGCCAACTACCGCATCACCGCGGTGCCGGAACCCGCCACCTGGGCGATGCTGCTGGTCGGCTTCGGCATGGTCGGCGCCGCATCGCGCTATCGCCGTCGCAGCGTTCGCGCCGCGATCGCCTGAACGGCCGAGCCGTAACGGACAGGGAAGCCGCGGGCCGCAAGGCTCGCGGCTTTCTTATTGCCTGGAGCGAGTGGAAGCGTACCCGTGCTCCTGCGAACGCGAGACGTTGCGTGGGTTTCGCGTCGGCACCTCTTCTTTCGTCATGCCGGGCTGGTCCCGGCATCCACGGCTCCGCAAGAACAGCGTATCGAGCGTATGCGGTTCGGTGGATGCCGGGACGAGCCCGGCATGACGAAGGGAATTCTGCACAAATCCTGCGGACGCGGGGAGCGCCTTCCGAATATCCTAACCGCGTAGCTGCCAGGCGAGCCAGAGCCAGCCGCCGATCAGCAACGCGCCGCCGATCGGCGTCACCGCGCCCAGCCAGCGCGGCGCGCCCAGCGCCATGGCGTAGAGGGTGACCGCGAAGATCGCCCCGCCCGCGACGAACAGCCACGCCGGGCCGCGCGCCTCCCAGCGGAGCGCGACGAGGGCGGCGACCGCGTGGATCAGCTGATACTGGCCGCCTGTGCGCAGCCACTCCGCCGCCTGACCGGAGGCGCCATGTGCGCCGAACGCACCGGCGGCGACGGCGAGCGCGCCCGACAGCGCGGCGAAGACGGCGAGGATCATCGCGGGTCGTTCCCCCAGGGAAAGCGCTCGGCGGTTTCGGCACGAGCGGCTCGAATGTCGCCTGCTTCCACCTGGATACGCAGCCGCTCCTTGTCGCGCGCGCGGTACATTTCTTCCGCGCGATCGATGTCGGCCGGCGCGATGCCGAGCCCGCGCATCGCCAGGCGCGCCATCTTCACCGCGGATTCCAGCACCTCGCGCACGACATAGTCGGCCGGGCCCTTCTTCAGCTTGATGAGCGCACGCCGGTCATAGGCGCGGACATAGATGGCGGCATTGGGGAACGCCTCGTGCACGCCCTCGACCATCTCGGGCTCGATCTGGTCGCCGTCGATGCAGAACAGGATCAGTTCGGCGTCCGCCGCCCCCGCCTGGCGCAGCAGGTCGAGCCGGGTGCCGTCCCCGTAGTAGACCTTGGCGCCGAACTCGCCCGCGATGTCGATCATCTCGATGTCGCGGTCGATCAGCGTGACGGGAATGTCCTGGGTCAGCAGCATCTGGCCGACCGTCTGGCCGAACCGGCCATAGCCGACGATGATCGCGTTGGCGCCGTCGGCGGTCGGCCCGTCGCGCTCGCCGCCCTTGACGATCGGCTCGGCGCGGAAACGGCGAGTGGCGCTCATCAGGAATGGCGTGGTCGCCATCGACAGGGTGATGATCGCGCCGAACAGGCTGGCCGCCTGTGGCTCGATCAGCAGCCCCGACTGCGCCTGCGCGAAGAGGACGAAGCCGAACTCGCCGCCCTGGCTGAGCAGCAGGCCGAGCGCCAGCGCACCGCGCCACGTCATGCGGAAGGCGAGGCCGATCAGGAAGATCACCAGCGCCTTGGTGGCGATCAGCGCCGCCGCCATGCCGGCGACGAACAGTGGTCGCTCGGCGATGGCGTTCAGGTCGAGCATCATACCGATCGCCAGGAAGAACAGGCCGAGCAGGATCGAGCGGAACGGCTCCACGTCCGCCTCCAGCTCGTGGCGATACGGGCTGTCGGCGAGCATCACGCCGGCGATGAAGGCGCCGAGCGCGGTCGACAGGCCCAGCAGTTCCATCACCGCCGCACTGGCAATGACGGTGAACAGGCCGGCGAACACGAACATCTCGCGCTCGCCCAGATTGCCGATCAGCCGGAACAGCGGCCGCAGCAGGAAACGCCCGGCCAGCACCAGCCCCACGACGGCGCCCACCGTCTCGAGCGCGAGCAGCCAGCCCGGTGGTCCATGCGCGTCGGCGGGATTGCGGCTCATCGCGGCGATGATGGTGATGAGCGGGACGATCGACAGGTCCTGGAACAGCAGGATCGCAAAGGTCCGCTCCCCGAAGGCCGTTCGCATCCGGCCCGACGACTGAAGCATCGGCAGCACCTGCGCGGTCGACGACAGGCCGAGCGGCAGGCCGAGCGCCAACGCCGCCGCGGGCGAGAAGCCGGCGAGCAGCACCACGCCGGTGATCGCCAGCCCGCACAGCGCGACCTGGACGAGCCCGACGCCGAAGATTTCCTGCTTCATCCGCCACAATCGTGACGGGTTCAGCTCCAGCCCGACGATGAACAGGAGGAGCGTGATGCCGAGTTCGGCGATCCCCATCTTCGATTCCGCATCGCCGACCAGCCCCAGCACATGCGGGCCGACCACCGCCCCAGCGACGAGATAACCCAGCGTCGCGCCAAGTCCCAGCCGCCGGAACAGCAGCACGAAGGCAAGGCCCATGCCGAGCAGCACGGCGCCGTCGCGCAGCAGGGAGAACTCGCCGGTGCCATGCATCAGGTGTCGACCCGCTCTGCCGCCGCCAGCGCCGCGGCCTCTGCCGCCGCCTCGAACGCCAGCCGGATCGAGGCGTGGCGCGCGGTGTGCGGCAGCGCGGGCGTGAAGATCGCAAGGCCCGGCCAGTCGGGCGCGTCGCCTTCCCCGGTCGCCAGCCACTCTGCCAAGGCGTCGCGGGCGGCGGCGAGATCTGCCGGGGTCCGGCCGACGATCTCCGTTCCGAGCAGAGACGCGGACGCTTGCCCCAGCGCGCAGGCCCGAACCAGCAGGCCGACGGCGGCGACGCGCCCATCGGCGCCAAGGTCGATATCGACCGTCACGCGGCTGCCGCAGATCGGCGAGCGCCGCTCGCTCGTTCCCATCGGCGCCGTCAGCCGCGCGTGATGCGGGATGCTGGCGGCCAGGCGCAGGATGTCAGTGTTGTAGAGCGTCCCGCTCATGATGCGTCACCCGTGGTGGTCGGGTCGGGCGTGGGTGCCCGCGCGCCGAACACCGGCAGTCCCCGGCGGCGGCGGTCGACGAAATCGGCGATGCCGGCGCTGGTGGCGTTCAGGAGCGGATAGGTGCGGCTCTTGACCATCCAGAGCGGCCGCCGCGCCGGACCGCCGCTGACCGTGTCGATCACCAGCGCGACCAGCAGGAATACCAGGCTGACCAGGATCAGCCCTTTGAGCGCACCGAAGCCGAAGCCGAGCGCGCGATCGACGGGGCCGAGGACCGAGGTTCGGGTCCGCCTGCCAATGGCGTTCGCCACCAGCTTGCCGCCCAGATAGGTGACGCCCGCGAGCAGTGCGAAGGCGAGGACGGCTGCGCCCGATACGGTGCCGACCACGCCGGTCAGCGCCTGTGCGACGGGGATATGGAACAGCTTCAGCGCGGCGACGATCGCGATCCAGGCGAACAGCGACAGCACCTCGGTCACGAAGCCGCGCACCGCGCCCATCACCGCGGCACCCGCCACGGCGATGAGGACGATCACGTCGAGCGAGGTCAGTGCCATGTCCGCCCTAAAGCGCGGCATAGCGGGCGGTGTCGAGAGAGAAAATCATCGTGGGGCAGAAGCGCCGGGCATGGCGGTCCATTCGCGAAAACGATCACCGCCCGAGCATGTGATCGACGAACTGCGCCAGCGTGCGGAAACCGGTCAGCCGCAGCGCGCCGTCATCCTTGGCCATCGCGCCCGGCACCAGCGCACGCTCGAAGCCGAGCTTCGCCGCCTCCTTCAGCCGCAGGGGACCATGCGCCACCGGCCGGATCTCGCCCGACAGCGCGACCTCGCCGAACGCGACCGCCTGCGGCGGCACCGGTCGTTCGGACAGCGCCGACACCAAAGCCGCCGCGACCGCCAGGTCGGCGGCCGGGTCCTGCACCTTGTAGCCACCGGCAATGTTCAGATAGACCTCGCACGCCGAGAAGGAGAGGCCGCAGCGCGCCTCCAGCACCGCCAGGATCATGGCCAGCCGGCCGGAATCCCAGCCGACCACCGACCGCCGAGGCGTCGCCCCGCTGGCAAGGCGGACGACCAGCGCCTGGATCTCGACCAGCACCGGCCGCGTCCCCTCCAGCGCCGGAAAGACGGTGGCGCCGGTCACCCCCTCGTCGCGGTGGGTCAGGAACAGGGCGGAGGGGTTCGCGACCTCGGACAGGCCCTCGCTCTCCATCGAGAAAACGCCGATCTCGTCGGTGCCGCCAAAGCGGTTCTTGACGGCGCGCAGGATGCGGTACTGGTGCGATCGTTCGCCCTCGAACGCCATCACCGTGTCGACCATGTGCTCGAGCACCCGGGGGCCGGCGATGCTGCCATCCTTGGTGACGTGACCGACCAGTACCAGCGCGGTACCGCGCTCCTTGGCGAAGCGGATCAGCTCCTGGCTCGACGCGCGCACCTGGCTGACGGTGCCGGGCGCGCCCTCGATCAGGTCGGAGTGCATGGTCTGGATCGAGTCGATCACCAGCAGCGCCGGCGGTTGTCCCGCCGACAGGGTCGTCAGGATGTCGCGCACCGACGTCGCCGCAGCCAGCTGCACCGGCGCCGCGCCCAGACCCAGCCGCCGCGCGCGCAGCCGCACCTGATCGGCCGCCTCCTCGCCCGATACATAGGCGACCGAGCGCCCCGCCGTCGCGAGCCGGGCCGCCGCCTGGAGCAGCAGGGTCGACTTGCCGATGCCGGGATCGCCGCCGATCAGCGTCGCCGAACCCTCTACGAAGCCACCGCCCAGCGCGCGGTCGAACTCGGCAATGCCGGTCGCCATCCGCGCGGGCAGCGTCACCTCGGCGTCGAGCGAGGTCAGCTGGATCGCCCGACCGCCGCCGTGCAGATGATGCTTGGCGGCGAACGGCGTGACGACCGCCCCCGCCTCCTCGACCAGCGTGTTCCACTCGGCGCAGTCGGTGCACTGCCCCTGCCAGCGCGACGCGACCGAGCCGCATGCCTGGCATACATATCGTTTCTGCGGCTTGGCCATGCAGGCGATGTAGCGGAACGAGACGAGAACACAAGCGCTGCGCCGTTCGCAATATTTCGGTAACAAAGGGCGATCTCGCTGGCGTCCGCGCGCACTCGCCGCTATCGCCCCGGCCCCATGCAGGCCACCTCCATCAAGTCGGCCACCGATCTGCGCGTTGCCCTGTTCAGCGGCAACTACAACTACACGCGCGATGGCGCCAACATGTCGCTGAACCTGCTCGTCGGCCATCTGCTGGCGCAGGGCGTCAAGGTGCGCGTCTATTCGCCGACGGCCTCGCGGCCCGCCTTCACGCCGACCGGCGACTTGGTGTCGGTGCCGGCCATTCCGCTGCCGGGCGGGCGCAGCGAGTATCGGCTGGCGCGCGGACTGCCTGCGTCGGTGCGGCGTGACCTGGAGGCGTTTGCACCCAACATCGTCCATGTCTCCGCCCCCGAACTGCTCGGCCACGCGGCGGTGCGCTGGGCGGAGAAGAACCGTGTAACCTGCGTCGCCTCGTTCCACACGCGGTTCGAGACCTATGCCAGCTATTACGGCGCCGGCTTCGTCGAGCCGCTGCTGATCGCGCTAATGCGGCGCTTCTATAACCGGTTCGACCGGGTGCTGGTCCCCTCGCCCAGCATGATCGCGCTGCTGGAGCAGTGGGGCGTCACCGCGCCGATGTCGATCTGGTCGCGCGGCATCGACCATGACCGGTTCCGCCCCGACCGCCGCGATCTCGCGTGGCGGCGCAGCTTGGGCATCGGCGATGGGGAGATCGCGATCGGCTTTCTCGGCCGGCTGGTGAAGGAGAAGGGGCTCGATGTCTTCGCCCAGGTCGCACAGGAACTCGGCCGGCGCGGGGTGCCGCACAAGGTGCTGGTGATCGGCAAGGGCCCCGCCGAAGACTGGTTCGCGCGCGAGGTGCCGGAGGCGGTCTTCGCCGGATACCAGAGCGGCGACGATCTGGGCCGCGCGGTCGCGTCGATGGACATCTTCTTCAACCCATCGGTGACGGAGACGTTCGGCAACGTGACCACCGAGGCGATGGCGGCGGGCGTGCCCGTCGTCGCGGCGCGGGCGACCGGGGCGGTCGACCTGGTGGTCGATGGGAAGACGGGGTTTCTGGTCTCACCCCGCGACGTGGCGGGCTATGCCGATGCGATCGGCAAGATCGTCGGCGATCCCGCCTTGCGGCGCGCGATGGGGGAGGCCGGGCGCGATCGGGCAGACGGCTATCGCTGGGACACTGCGAACGCGGCGGTGCTGGATGCCTATTTTGAGGTGGTGGCGAGATAACGCCCTTCTGCTCTTCCCCTCGAAGGGGAGGTGGCAGTGCGCAGCACTGACGAAGAGGTGTCCCCCTAGCAATATCGGGGACACCCCTCCACCACCGCGATGCTGCGGTCCCCCTTCGCTTACAGGGAAGGATTCGAGCTGTATTGCCAGTCGAAGGTCAGCGGCGCCTCACGGAAAGCGAAGCGGTCGAGGTGGCTGGCAACTACCTCACGCATCCGACCCTCGTCCTCACCCGCCGGCACCGTCAGGACGATGTCGAGCGTCTCGCTGTCGGCGCGCATCACGAGCCGGGTGCCATTCGGAAAGTCGATCGTCCCCTCCTCGGCGGTGAAGGCTACCGCCATCTTGTGGCTCCAGTGCTTGGCGAGTTGCTGAAGGTAGCGGCTGGCCGACTGCGTCGGCACCCGCGCGACCGAGACGGCAGCGCTCACCGCAGCCGCTCGATCTTCTGCGCGACCTCGTCGATCAGCGCGGCGACGTCGTGCAGCGTGTCCTCCGAGAAGTCGCCGCGGCCCAGCCGGTCGGCGAGCGCGACCTTCAGATTGCCCATCGAGCGGCGGATCGGCGCGGCGCCGTCGGTACGCTCGCGATGCTCGCCCAGCGAGCGCAGCCGCGCCATCAGCGCGTCGGCCAATTCGGCCTGCTCGGTCAGGTGCGCGTTACCCGTGTCGGTGATCGCGAAGCGCTTCTTGGCGCCGTCCGACTGCTGCTCGGCGATCAGACCCATCTCGTCGAGCAGGGTCAGCGTCGGATAGACCACGCCGGGGCTCGGTGCATAGGCGCCGCCGGTGATCGTCTCGATCTCGCGGATCAGGTCGTAGCCGTGGCGCGGTTCGTCGGCGATCAGGCGCAGGAGGACGAGGCGCAGCTCGCCGCCGTCGAACATGCGACCGCGCCGCCCGCCACCCGGGCGACCCTCTCCGAACGCGGCGCCGAAGCCGAACGGACCGCGGCCACCGCGCTGGCCGCAATGACGATGGTGGTTGTGATTGTAATGGTGGAACATGACTATCCTATATGTGTCGTGATGCCGTGGAGATATATCTTAGCCAGCCATCAATCAAGATGATCCAAGATATATTTTGAAGCATCGCTCGGGTCGCGCGGCCAGCGGGGGTGACGGCGCCCTGCCCGGCGCCTACATCGCGGCGCATGGCCGACCTGTTCGCCGGGTTCGAACCCCCTGCCCCGCCCGATACTCACGCCGCGGACGCGCCGCTCGCCGACCGGCTGCGCCCGGCGCACTTGTCCGAGGTCATCGGGCAGGATCACCTGACCGGCCCCTCGGGCGCGATCGGGCGGATGGTGTCGGCGGGGCGGCTGTCGTCGATGATCCTGTGGGGACCGCCCGGCACGGGCAAGACCACGATCGCGCGCCTGCTCGCCGACGCGGTGGGCCTGCGCTTCGCCAGCATCTCGGCAGTATTCTCAGGCGTCGCCGACCTGAAGAAGGCGTTCGCCGAGGCGAAGGATCATGGCCGTGCCGGCAAGCGCACGCTCTTGTTCGTCGACGAGATCCACCGTTTCAACCGCGCGCAGCAGGACGGTTTCCTGCCCTTCGTCGAGGATGGCACCGTCGTGCTGGTGGGCGCCACTACCGAGAATCCCTCGTTCGAGCTGAACGCCGCGCTGCTCAGCCGCGCACAGGTGCTGGTGCTCCACCGGCTAGGCGCCGACGCGCTGGAGGAGCTGCTGACACGGGCCGAGGCGATGACAGGCACGCCGCTGCCGCTCGACTCGGACGCGCGTACCGCGCTGATCGCCAGCGCCGATGGCGACGGGCGCTTCCTGCTCAATCAGGCGGAGACGCTGTTCGCGATAGACCTGCCCGGGCCGCTCGATCCGGCGGGATTGTCGGCGCTGCTCCAGCGGCGGGTCGCGGTCTACGACAAGGATCGCGAGGGACATTACGGGCTGATCTCCGCGCTCCACAAATCGATCCGCGGCTCCGACCCGCAGGCCGCGCTCTACTATCTGGCGCGGATGCTCGTGGCGGGCGAGGAACCGCTCTACGTGCTGCGTCGCCTGACCCGCGCCGCCGTCGAGGATGTCGGCCTGGCCGACCCGCAGGCGCTGGTCCAGTGCCTCGCCGCCAAGGACTGCTACGATTTTCTCGGCAGTCCGGAGGGCGAACTGGCGATCGTCCAGGCCTGTCTCTACCTCGCCACCGCGCCCAAATCGAACGCGACCTACATGGCGCAGAAGAGCGCCTGGCGCGCGGCCAAGGAGGGAGGGTCGCTCAGCCCGCCCAAGTCGATCCTCGGCGCACCGACCCGGCTCATGCGCGACCTGGGCTATGGCGAGGGCTATCGCTACGACCATGACGAGGAAGGTGCGTTCTCGGGCGCCGACTATTGGCCGGAGGAGATGACGCCGCAGCGTTTCTATACCCCCGCCGATCGCGGCTTCGAGAAGCGTATCGCCGAGCGCATGGCGTGGTGGGACGAGCAGCGCGCGGCCCGGCGCGAGCGATAGTGCGCGGCAAAGGCTGGACCTTCGCCGCGACCTGACGCATGGGGCGCACGGACGCCGGTTTAGCTCAGCTGGTAGAGCAGCGGTTTTGTAAACCGAAGGTCGCGGGTTCGATTCCTGCAACCGGCACCGTCCCGCTCCGCGCAGCAAGAGGTACTGCCGCGACCGGCTGGTGGCGTGGCACGTCCATCAGGCTGGTACGACGACCGCAGGACGCGCGCCGCGTGGACACCGCCAAGTATCCGCAGATAGAAGGCTCCCTGAGGGGTTAGCACTTTCTTGTAACCATTCCTCTAATCCCGCTCGGGGAGGAACTGGTGATGGCCGCTTTCGCGAAGGCGCTGATCGACGAGGCGCTGAATGACCAGCAACTGACGATGTCGCCGGGAACGAACATCGGGTCGATCTATCTCGACAGTGCGATCCCGGGCTGCAACTGGACCGCCCATGTTTCGGCATCGGACCCCGAAGGGATCGCCGAGGGACGATGGGCGATCGCCGCCGTTCAGCAGCGCTACCCCAATGTCTCGCTCACGGACATGTTCTGCCAGTATTTCTAGCGACTGGCGCCGTCCGCAGCTGCGCCGCCAGCCGTCGGGATAGACGTGGATCATCCTCCAACCGGTCGTTCCGCACCGCTACCGCCCGCGTCGTCCGAGTCGAGATCGTCGCCACGCGTACCTCCGCCGGCGCTGGTGCCGCTGCCATGTACCGCGCCGGTGCGCTGGTCGACATGGGCGCGGCGGCCATTGTCGGGGGGCAGGTCCGCATCGTCGCCCTCCGATGCCGCAGACGGATCGATCGCGGAGCCGCCATTGCCGGATGCGACCGAGACATGGGTCGGCGACCGCGCATCGTGCGAGTCGTACTCGTTACCGAAATGATGGCCGGCGGTGCCATCGCGGTTGCCGCGCACCTCCTGCGTGTCGTCGGTCGTCGGCGGGTTGATCCTGTCCATGGTCGCATCCTCTGCTGCTGATCCGACCAACGCGTCACCGGCGGGGAGGATGCCGAACGGAAAACGCCCGGCGTCTCGCGACGCCGGGCGCTCCTGCCTCCCCGGAGGAACCGATCAGGCGGTGACGAACTTCACCGCGGACTTCCGGCTGCGATAGCGCATGCCGGCGCCGACCATCGCGAAGCCCAGCATCATCATCGCCCAGGTGGCCGGCTCCGGCACCGCGGCGGTGAAGCGGACGTTATCGGCCTCGAGCGAGTTGACCGTCGAGGTGAAGCGGATGCCGGTCAGCACTTCGCCGGCGCCGGCGGTGAAGCTCAGCAGGCGGTTGGTGCCGGGCAGCGTCTGCTGGCCCTGTGCCGACGCCGGTGCGGCGAGATCGGAACCGGTGTACGACTTCAGCACGGCGCCGCCGGCGCCCAGCAGCTGGACGGTGTTGCCGGCGTCGATCGAGCCCATGTAGAACGAGATGTTCTGATAGCCGGTGATCGCGGTCGTGATCGCCGAGATCGTCGAGGTGACGCCGGCCTGCACATACAGGTAGCTGTTGTCCGAGCCGGCGCCGAACGGGTTGGCCCCAACGCCCGCGCTGCTGCCCGACATGACCGAGCCGCCCGTCCGGACGAAGCCGGTCGGATTGCCGGTGTTGCCCGTGGTGGAGGTTTCGAAGCTGTACTGAGCGCCCACTGCCGAAGCGTTGAACACGGTAGTCGAGCCGTCGGTCGCCTGGAAAGTCACGGCGGCGGCGGGAACCGCGGCGAAGGCGGCGGCGGCAGTAACGGCAGCAAGAGCGATCTTCTTCATGGCGGGTTCCTCTAAAGTCTATCGGCGGCGGGTGATTGGACTTTGCCGATCCGGTGATCCCCGTTTCGTCCTAATCTTTCCTTTCTGCCAGATGAACATCGGTGCCATTTCGGGACCTCCCAAAATCGGACGGTTTCTGGTTAATGCAGGGATTGCCCGGACTGCGGTATTGCCCGCTGCAACCCGGACGTGCCGCCCGGCGTTGCAGGGTACGCATGACCGCCGAGATCTCATCGTTGCCGCGTATTCGCATCGCCAGCTACAATATGAGGAAGGGGATCGGCACCGATCGCCGACGCAGTCCGGAGCGGATCATCGAGGTGCTGCGCGAGATCGACGCCGATATCGTCGCTCTGCAGGAGGCGGACCGGCGTTTCGGCACGCGCGAGGGCGTGATCCCGCGCCACCTGCTCGACGAGCATAGCGACTGGAAACCGGTCGCGGTCGGCAAGCGCGCGGCGTCGATGGGCTGGCACGGCAACGCGCTGCTCGTCCGCAAGACGGCAGGCGTAACCCATTGCGAGGCGATCCACCTGCCCGCGCTGGAGCCGCGCGGCGCGGTGACCGCCGATGTGGTGATCGGCGGCGCGACCCTGCGCATCGTCGGCATGCACCTCGATCTGTCCGGCCTGTGGCGGCGCAAGCAGGCGGCGGCGATCCTGGCGCATGTCGCGCAACAGTCGACCCCGCATCCGACCGTGATGATGGGCGACCTGAACGAGTGGACGGCGGCGGCGGGGTGCCTGCGCGACTTCGGTCGCGACTTCCAGTTCGCCACGACCGGCCCCTCCTTCCACGCGCGCCGGCCGATCGGGCGACTCGACCGGATCATGGTGTCGCGCGAACTGAAGATCCTGGATTGCGGCGTCCATGCCAGCGCCGCCGCGCGCAAGGCATCGGACCACCTGCCGATCTGGGCGGAGGTGGCGCCCGCCTGACATGCGCGAGAAGGAGCTTCGCCTCGCCCTGGTCTGTTACGGCGGCATCAGCCTGGCCGTCTATATGCACGGCATCACCAAGGAGATCTGGCGCCTGACCCGCGCCAGTCGCGCCTGGCACGAAGGCGCGGAACCGCTGCCCGGCACCGACGCCATCTACCACGCGCTGCTCGGCGAGCTGGAGGAGCGCGGGTCGCTGCGGCTGCGCGTGCTCGCCGACATCGTCGCCGGGGCGTCGGCGGGAGGGATCAACGGCATCTTCCTGGCACAGGCGATCAGCACCGGGCAGAGCCTCGATCCGCTGACCGACCTGTGGCTCTCCTCCGCCGATGTCGACGCGCTGATCGATCCGGCGGCGGCGCCATCGTCGCGTTTCTCGAAGATGTGGGCGCTGCCGCTCGCCTGGATGGCGGCGGGGCGCAGCGCAGAGGCGGTCGACGCGCTCGACGACGCCGCCACCCGCGAAGAGGTGCGCGCGAAATTGTCGCGCTTCGTCCGCTCGCGCTGGTTCGAGCCGCCGTTCGGGGGCGAGACCTTTACCGGGCTGCTGCTCGACGCGCTGGCGCTGATGGCCGACGGGCCGCGCGGCCCCCGTCTGCTGCCCGAGGGTCAGCCGCTCGACCTGTTCGTCACCGTTACCGATTTCGGCGGCCATCCCGAGCGCCTGCCGCTGAACTCACCGCCCGAAGTGATCGAGACCGAGCACCGCGTCGTCGTCAGCTTCTCCGACGAGGGCGAGGCGGTCGACATGCTGGCGGCGGTGCCCGAGTTGGCGTTCGCGGCCCGCGCCACGTCGAGCTTTCCCGGCGCCTTCCCGCCCTTCACCGTTGCCGAACTGGACGCCGTGCTGGCACGACGAGGGATGGTCTGGCGGGAGCGTGACGCGTTCCTGGCCCGCATCCTGCCCCGCCGCGCGGCGGCGAACGGCGCGGACAAGGCGGTGCTGATCGACGGCTCGGTCCTGGCCAATGCGCCGTTCCGCCCGGCGATCAACGCGTTGCGCGATCGACCGGCGCGGCGGCAGGTCGATCGCCGCTTCGTCTATATCGACCCTTCGCCCGGCACCAAGTTTCGCGTCGGGGGGCGCGGCGACACGCCCGGCTTCTTCCAGACCATTCTCGGCGCGTTGAGCGAGCTGCCCCGCCAGCAGCCGATCCGCGACAATCTCGATGCGCTCGCCACCCGCAGCCGCGCGATCGAGCGGATGCGCGGCATCCTCGATGCGATCCGCCCGGCGGTGGAGGCGCAGGTCGAGGCGGCATTCGGCCGGACCCTGTTCCTCGACCGGCCGACACCCAAGCGGATCGCGGCGTGGCGCGCGCGGGCGCAAGCGACGGCGGCGGCGCAGGCCGGTTACGGATACACGGCCTATGGCCATCTGAAGCTGGCCGGCGTCGTCGATTCGCTGGGTGCTCTCGCCGAGGGTGCCGGCGCGGACCGCCGGGCGCGCGCCGCCCTGTCGACCGTCGTGCCGACCGACGCGACGGGCGCCGAGGCGGTCGATTTCTTCCGCCGCTTCGACACCGGCTTTCGCATCCGCCGCCTGCGCCTGCTCGCCAGGCGGCTTGGCGAGTTGGAGGAGCGCGCCGTCGTCGGGCTGGAGCCGGTGCGTGAGGCGATCTACCTGTCGCTCGCCGGCTATCTCGATGCGCAGCGGACCGACACGCGCGAGGCGCTGCGCCCCGCCGCGCGACGCCTGCGGCATGAGCCCGCCGCGTTCCTCGACGCGCTCGCGATATCGCTCGACCTGTCGCGTCTCGACGAGGAAACCGACGAGCGGCTGGCGTCGGCGCTAGCCGCACTCGACCGCGAGGCACGCCGGCCGCTGCTCCTCGCCTATCTCGGCTTTCCCTTCTTCGACGCCGCCACCCTGCCGCTGCTGCAGGGCGAGGGGGTGGACGAGTTCGACGCCATCCGCGTCGATCGCATCGCCCCGGACGACGCGGTCGCGATCCGCACCGGCGGTGCCGAAGCGACGCTGAAGGGCATCCAGTTCAACAGCTTCGGCGCCTTCTTCAGCCGTGCCTATCGCGAGAACGACTATCTCTGGGGCCGGCTGCACGGTGCCGAGCGGCTGGTCGACATCGTCGTCTCCTCGTTGCCCCCCTCGGTCCGTCTGCGTGCCGGCCGCGTCGCCGCGATCAAGCGGAGCGCGTTCCTCGCCATCCTCGACGAAGAGGAACCCCGCCTGACCGCTATCCCCGCCCTGATCGCGTCCCTCCGCCGCGAGATCGGGTGAAACTCTGGTCAAGCCGGGCTCGCGCGGCTAGCAACTATCCCCGGAGGTGGTGATGCAGTTCCTGAAGATCCTGTTCTGGTGCCTGCTCGCCTTTTTGGCGGCGGTCTTCACCATCGGCAACTGGACGGCGGTGCCGATCCGCCTGCCCGGCGGGCTGGTGGCGGACATCAACCTGCCCTTCCTGCTGCTGGCCACCTTCCTTGCCGGGCTGCTGCCGACGCTGGGCTGGCACACCGCCAAGCGCTGGCGCCTGCGCCAGCGGCTGACGACCTGCGAACGGGTGCTGGCGGAGACGCGCGCCGCGGTGATGCCGCCTGCTGCCCCCTCCCCCTCGACCGGCGCGCTCGGCGAGCCCTTGCCCGCCGTCACCACCTCGGCGACGCCCACCGCATGACCAGCCGTATCTATGTCGCGATCGACACCCCGGACCTCGCCCGCGCGAAAGCTCTGGCGCAGCGCGTACGGACCCATGTCGGCGGGCTGAAGCTGGGGCTGGAATTCTTCTGCGCGCACGGCCAGGCCGGGGTGCGCGAGATGGCGGCGCTCGGCCTGCCGATCTTCCTCGACCTGAAGCTGCACGACATCCCCAATACGGTGGCGAAGGCGGTGCAGGCGCTCGGCCCCGTCGAACCGGCGATCCTGACCGTTCATGCCAGCGGCGGCCGGGCGATGCTGGAGGATGCCAAGGCCGCTGCCCCGCTCGGTACGAAGGTGGTCGCGGTAACGATGCTGACCAGCCTCGACGCCCTCGATCTGACCGCGACCGGCGTGACCGGCACGCCCCACGACCATGTCCTGCGCCTCGCCGATCTGGCGGCTGAGGCCGGGGTGGACGGCATCGTATGTTCCGGCGAAGAGGTGGGTGCGGTTCATAAGCGCTGGCCGAAGGGTTTCCTGGTCGTTCCCGGCGTGCGACCGGCCGGCGGCGGGGTCGGCGACCAGAAGCGCGTCGTCACCCCCCGCGCGGCAATGGATGCCGGCGCCTCGATCCTGGTGATCGGCCGCCCGATCACCCAGGCGGAAGATCCCGACGCCGCGGCCAGGGCGATCGCCGCGACGTTGTAAATCCTTTCAACTCCTCCCCTGCAAGGGGAGGTGGCAGCCCGCAGGGCTGACGGAGGGGTGTCACCGCTGGTGAAGGCAGCGCACCCTGGCCACCGGTGACACCCCTCCACCACCCGGCTACGCCGGGCGGTCCCCCTCCCCTTGCAGGGGAGGATTTGGCGGCAGCTTGCAAAGCTTCTCGTCCGGGCCGATGTCGCCCGCCATGCCCACACCCGCCAAGATCTGCGGCCTGACCACCGCCGCCACCCTCGACGCCGCCATTGCCGGCGGCGCGAGCCATGTCGGCTTCGTCTTCTTTCCCCCATCCCCGCGCAACCTGTCGCCCGATCAGGCCGCCGGCCTCGCTGCACGAACACCGGCGTCGGTCCGCAAGGTCGGCGTCTTCGTCGATCCTGACGACGCGCTGGTCGATCACGCGGTGACGACCGCCCGGCTCGACGCCCTGCAACTCCACGCCACCGCGCCTGACCGCGTCGCCGCCCTCCGCCGCCGCATCGGCCGCGAGATCTGGGCCGCCGTCGCGATCAAGACCCGCGCCGATCTCGACACCGCCCGCGCCTACACGGATGCAGCCGACCGCATCCTCTATGACGCCAAGACACCGCCCGGCGCGGCGCTGCCCGGCGGCATGGGGCTACGGTTCGACTGGTCGCTGCTCGACGGGTTCCGGCATCCGCTGCCCTGGGCGCTGTCGGGCGGGCTCGATCCCGCCAACGTCGCCGAGGCGATCCGCCGCACCGGTGCGCCGCTGGTCGACGTGTCGTCGGGCGTGGAAAGCGCGCCGGGCGTCAAGGATGTGGACAAGATCGCCGCCTTCCTTAAAGCCACCGCGGCATGAACGCCCCCAATTCCTTCCGCAACCAGCCTCCCACGGGAGCGAACAGCTTCCGGCAGCAACCGGACTCGCGCGGCCATTTCGGCCAGTTCGGCGGCCGCTTCGTCGCCGAGACGCTGATGCCGCTGGTCCTCGACCTCGACCGCGAATATCGCGCGGCGAAGGCCGATCCCGCCTTCCGCGCCGAGTTCGACGACCTGCTCGAACATTATGTCGGCCGCCCCAGCCCGCTTTACCACGCCGAGCGGCTGTCCGATGCGCTGCGTACCGGCGCACCGGCGGGGATGGGCGCGCAGGTCTGGTTCAAGCGCGACGAGCTGAACCACACCGGCGCGCACAAGATCAACAACTGCATTGGCCAGATCCTGCTCGCGATCCGTATGGGCAAGACGCGGATCATCGCCGAAACCGGCGCCGGCCAGCACGGCGTCGCGACCGCGGCGGTCTGCGCCCGCTTCGGCCTGCCCTGCGTCATCTATATGGGCGCCAAGGACGTCGAGCGGCAGCAGCCCAACGTGTTCCGCATGAAGCTGCTCGGCGCGGAGGTGCGACCCGTCACCAGCGGCGCGGCGACCCTGTCGGACGCGATGAACGAGGGCCTGCGCGACTGGGTCGCGAACGTCCACGACACCTTCTACATCATCGGCACCGCCGCCGGCCCGCATCCCTATCCGGAACTGGTCCGCGATTTCCAGAGCGTGATCGGGCGCGAGGCGCGCGAGCAGATGCTGGCGCGCACCGGCCGCCTGCCCGACATGCTCGTCGCCGCGATCGGCGGCGGGTCGAACGCCATCGGGCTGTTCCACCCCTTCCTCGACGACCCGTCGGTGGCGATGCTGGGCGTCGAGGCGGCGGGGCACGGATTGGGCGGCAGCGAACATGCCGCCAGTCTCGCAGGCGGCTTTCCCGGCATCCTCCACGGCAACAAGACCTACCTGCTCCAGGATGAGGACGGGCAGATCGCCGAGGGCCACTCAATTTCCGCGGGCCTCGACTATCCCGGCATCGGGCCGGAACATGCCTGGCTGCGCGACATCGGCCGCGTCGAATATGACAGCGCCACCGATGCCGAGGCACTCGACGCGTTCCAGCTGCTCTGCCGGACCGAGGGGATCATTCCCGCGCTCGAACCCGCCCACGCCATCGCCGCCGTCGCCCGCCGTGCGCGGACGATGCGCGCCGACCAGATCATCCTGGCGAACCTGTGCGGGCGCGGCGACAAGGACATCTTCACGGTCGCGAATGCGCTGGGGGTGGCGATATGAGCGCTACGCTCCGTCATCTTACACAGCCCCTCGCCCGTCGTCCCAGCGCAGGCAACGGTGATGCGGCCAACCCCCTCGCCTGTCCTACATCCCGTCGATGGGCTATCCGTCCAGCCATGTCCCGCCCCGCCCATCTCGCCACCTGTGCCCGCTCCTGCCGCATTCAGCGTCGGAACCGGACACGCGAGGGGGGGTGTAGTGTCCGGTTCCCGCGCGAGGACGCCGCATGACCGCCCGACTCGCCGCCGCCTTTGCCCCGAACCGCCCCGCCCTGATCGCTTTCGTCACCGCCGGTGATCCCTCGCCCGCGGCCACGCCCGCGATCCTCGATGCGATCGTCGCAGGGGGCGCGGACGTGATCGAGCTGGGCATGCCCTTCACCGATCCGATGGCGGACGGCCCGGCGATCCAGAACGCCAATATCCGCAGCCTCGCTGCCGGCACCCGCACCGCCGACGTGCTGGCGATCGCGAAGGATTTCCGCGCGCGCCATCCTGAGGTGCCGCTGGTGCTGATGGGCTATGCCAACCCGATGGTCCGGCGCGGCGCCGAGTGGTTCGCAGCGGAAGCGGCAGAGGCCGGGGTTGACGGGGTGATCTGCGTCGATATCCCGCCCGAGGAGGACGACGCGCTCGGCCCCCAACTTCGCGCCCACGACATAGCCCCGATCCGGCTGGCGACGCCGACGACCCATGAGGCGCGGCTGGCGCAGGTGCTGGATGGCGCCGGCGGGTTCCTCTATTACGTCTCGGTCGCCGGCATCACCGGGCTGCAACAGGCCGCTACCGGATCGATCGAGGATGCGGTCGCCCGATTGAAGGCGACGACCGAGCTGCCGGTCGCGGTTGGTTTCGGCATCCGCACCCCCGATCAGGCCGCCGCCGTCGCGCGCGTCGCGGACGGCGTGGTCGTGGGCTCCGCGATCGTCGACCTCGTCGCGCAGCATGGCGGCGCGCCTGCTCCGATCGAAGCGTTCGTCCGCAGCCTCGCCGACGCCGTCGCGACCGCCCGCCAAGGAGTAACCGCATGACCTGGCTGAACAGCGTTCGCAACGCCCTCGCCTTCCGCACCAAGAAGGAGACGCCCGACAATCTCTGGCACAAGTGCAAGGGCTGCGGGCAGATGATCTTCACGCGCGAGCTGGAGGAGAATCTCTACGTCTGCCCGAAATGCGAGCATCACGAGCGGATCGGGCCCAAGATCCGCTTCGACCAGATGCTGGACGAGGGCAGCTGCCAGCTGCTCCCCGCGCCCAAGGTACCCGAAGACCCGCTGAAATTCCGCGATTCGAAGAAATACGCCGATCGGATCAAGGCGGCGCGCACCGCTACGGCCGAGCCCGACGCCCTCCTGAACGCGCGCGGCACGATCCTGGGTCACCGCGTCGTGATGGGCGTGCAGGACTTCGCCTTCATGGGCGGATCGATGGGCCTTGCCGTCGGCGAGGCGTTCGTGCGCGGCGTGGAGGCGGCGATCGCCGACCGATGCCCCTACCTGATCTTCACCGCCGCCGGTGGCGCGCGGATGCAGGAGGGTATCCTCAGCCTGATGCAGATGCCGCGTTCGACGGTCGCGATCCAGATGCTGCACGATGCCGGCCTGCCCTATATCGTCGTGCTGACCGACCCCACCACTGGGGGCGTCACCGCCAGCTACGCGATGCTGGGCGACATCCAGATCGCCGAGCCCGGCGCGCTGATCGGCTTCGCCGGGCAGCGGGTGATCGAGAGCACGATCCGCGAGAAGCTGCCCGAGGGATTCCAGCGCGCCGAGTATCTGCTCGACCACGGCATGCTCGACATGGTCGTCCACCGCCGCGACCTGCGCGAGCGGCTGGGGCAGGTGATCGGTTACCTCTGCGGGCAGCGCGCGGCGGCTTAGGAACATCCCCTCATGCCGGGCCTGTCCCAGCATGACGAAGGGGGATGAGCCAACCGACCGGAGACACCGATGCCAGACCACGCCGTCTCGTCCTCGCCCGCGGTGCAGGCACAGCTCGACCGGCTGGATGCGCTGTCGCCGGGCGCCGACGTGCTGGGGCTGGAGCGGATCGCGCGGCTGCTCGCCCGGCTCGGCGACCCGCATCTGGCGTTGCCACCGGTGTTCCACGTCGCCGGCACCAACGGCAAGGGATCGACCTGCGCCTTTCTGCGCGCCGCGATCGAGGCGGCGGGGCATTCGGTCCATGTCTATTCCAGTCCACACCTCGTCCGCTTCAACGAGCGTATCCGGCTGGCCGGGCGGCTGATCGCGGACGATGAGCTGGCAGCCCTGCTGTCCGAGGTGCTCGACGTCGCGGACGGGATCGGCCCCAGCTTCTTCGAGGTGACGACCGCCGCCGCCTTCCTCGCTTTCGCCCGCACCCCTGCCGCCGCCACGATCGTCGAGGTCGGGCTGGGCGGGCGGCTCGACGCGACCAACGTCGTCATGGCCCCCGCCGTGACCGGCATCGCTGCGCTCGGCATCGATCATCAGGCTTTTCTGGGCCGGTCCGCCACGGCGATCGCCGGCGAGAAGGCGGGGATCGCCAAGCCGGGCGTACCGCTGGTCACGATGGACTATCCCCGGCCGGTGCGTGACCGGATCGCGACGGTCGCCGCCGGCGCCGGCGCTCCCCTGCTGGCCCGCGGCCGTGACTGGAACAGCGAGACGGCACGCTCGACCGTCTGCTACACCGATCCCGGCTTCTCGGTCGTCACCGGCCGACCGCGACTGGTCGGCGCGCACCAGTCGCGCAACCTTGCGCTCGCCATCGCCATGCTGCGCCATCAGGGCGCACTTTCCATTCCGGAGGCTGCGATGCGCGCCGCAGCGGACTGGGCGACCTGGCCGGCGCGGATGCAGCGGCTGTCGCCCGGTCCGCTGGTCGATACCCTGCCGGACGGGTCCGAACTGTGGCTCGACGGGGCGCACAACCCCTCTGCCGCCGCGCCTGTCGCCCATGCGCTGCGCCGCATCCGGCAAGGCCGGCCGGTGGTGCTGGTCCTGGGCATGCTCGCCAACAAGGACGCGGCCGGGCTCCTGCGCCGTCTCGCCGCCTCGGTTGACCGGGTCGTGACGGTGCCCGTCCCCGGCCACGACCATCATCCCCCCGCCGCGCTGGCCGCGATCGCCCGCGCGCATGACCTGCCGGCGAGCATGGCGGAGTCGGTCGCCACGGCGCTCGCCACCGTCGATCAGCCGTCGGTATGCCTGGTCGCCGGCTCGCTCTACATGGCCGGCGACGTCCTTGCCGCCAATGGCGAGGCACCGGTCTAAGCGACTGATCCGGCACGCTGTCACGATCCATCTCTATTGCTATTGACTTGCAATAACCAACGCGCGACGGTGGGGCATGGCCACTGAAAGGCGTGTGATGACCGAGACGCTCACCCTGCTTCCCCATGCCCTGCCGCACTGCCCCAACGCCAGGCTCGCGCTGTTCGCGATTCGGCGGATGGGCGCGCACGGCCTCGCCGACGCGCGCGCGGCGCATGCGATGTTCACCGCCTTCGGCCAGGGCTTCCGCCGGCCGCTGGTGCTGATGCGTGCGATGATGACCGATCTGGCGACGCATGCCGCCGGCACCATCGCGATCGCGCCCTGCTGCTGCTCGCGCATGACCCCGGCCGAATCGGCGCTGCTCGCCGTGCTGGCGCGCGTCGAGACGGCGCCCGACAGCGCCCGGCTGCTGATGGCCGACCTGCTCGGCATCCGCCGGGTAGAGGCGACGCTGATGTCCGCGGCCGCGGTCAGCGCGGCCTTTGCCGACGAGGGGCGACCGGTCTGCTGCTAGACGGCGCCCGGCTGGCGCACCGTCTCCACCACGAACCCGCGCCGCCACAGCACCCACAGCAGCAGCAGCCCCGGCAGCGCGACGACCATGGTCAGCATCCAGAACCCCGGCCAGCCCAGCGCCTCTGCCGCATAGCCCGATGGCGTCGACAGCCAGGTCCGCCCCATCGCGGCGAAGGAAGACAGCAGCGCGAACTGCGTCGCGGTGTAGGCCAGGTTCGACAATCCCGAAAGATAGGTGACGAACACCGTCAGCCCGATGCCGCTCGTGACCTGCTCGGTCGCCACCGCGATCGTCAACCACAGGTTCGAATGGCCGTGCCATGCCAAGATGACGAACGCGAAGTTGCTGATCATCATCAGCACCCCCGAGACGAACAGCGCCCGTCCCATCCCCAGCCACGCCATGAACGGCGCCGCCAGCGCGGTGCCGACGATCAGTCCCCAGAAGCCGACGACCTTGTTGATCGCCAGGAACTCCGCGTCGCTGAAGCCCAGATCGACGATCATCGGGTTCAGCATCACCTGTCCCATCGCGTCGCCCAGCTTGTAGATCAGCACGAACAGCAGGATGAGGAGCGCACCGCGCCGCGCGAAGAACTCGCGGAACGGCCCGACCACCGTATCGCGCAGCCACGCGCTCATCCCCCGATCGCCGATCGACGAGAGCGCCCGTTCGTGCAGTCCCGGCCCCGCAAGCAGTGCGGCGATCACCGCCGGCACCAGGCACAGGCTAGTCAGGCCGTATCCCATCGCCCAGCCCAGGTTCAGCCCCTGCGGAGAGGCGATGGCGATAGTCCCTACACCGGCGGCGAAATTGCCGAGCCGGTATCCGAACTGGTTGTTCGCGGTGCCATGCGGCAGCTCGTCCTCGGGCAGGATCTCGATACGATAGGCGTCGATGACGATGTCCTGCGTTGCCGACAGAAACGCCGTTGCGATCGCCCAGAAGGCGAACACGCCCAGATGCCGCGCCGGATCGCTGGCGCCCAGCATCCACACCGCGACGAACAGCAGCGCCTGAACGAAGAACAGCCACGCCCGCCGCTGTCCGAACAGACCGGTCAGCACCGGCAGGCGCAGCCGGTCGATGAAGGGCGCCCAAAGGAATTTCAACGTGTAGGGCGTCGTCAGCCCGACCGCGAAGCCGATCGTCTTCTTGTCGATCCCCTCCCGCGCCAGCCAGAAGGTCATCGTCCCGAGCAGCAGCGTCAGCGGAAACCCGCTGGAGATGCCCAGCATCAGCGCCGCGAGCGGTCGCGGCCGGAGATAGGGAGCGAGCGTCGCGAGGAAACCGGGGCGGCGATCGGCAGCAGTATCGGACATGGCCCGAGCATAGCGGCGCGATCAGCTTAGGGAAGCGGCTGAAACCTGCTCAGACCGCCGGCTGGAAGAGCTGGAACCCCGGCGGCAATCGCTTCGGCGGCTTGCCCGTCAATCCCGATTCCAGCGCCCCGATCGCTGCCAGCAGGTCACGCTGCGCATAGGGTTTCGACAGGCACCCCGCCGCCAGCTCCACCGCCTCTGGCGGGAAGGCGCCGGTGACGAACAGCACCGGCACGTCGCGCCCCCGCGCCGCGCGAGCGACGTCCAGCCCCGACCCGTCGGCCAGGTTGACGTCGACCAGCACCAGGTCGATCGCCGTCCCGCCCTCCAGCAAGGTCACTGCATCGACGACGCGATCAACCGTTGCGACGATCTCGTAATCCGCATCGGACAGGACATGCTCGGTATCGAACGCGACCAGCGGCTCGTCCTCGACGACGAGGATGCGTGCGATCCTTCGCTTCTTCCTCCCGAACAACATGCGTGGTTTCCGTTCGTTACGCTTTCGTCCTGTAACGCACGCCCGGCCCGCGGGTCGCAAAAGTTTTTCACCTCGACGCAGAAACAGCTGTATTCGCCGCCCTATGAAGGAATCCAACGGATCGGACGGTGCCCGCGCCCATGGCGATCGCCCCGCCGGCGACCGCATCGCCAAGCTGCTCGCCCGCGCCGGCATCGCCTCCCGCCGCGAGATCGAGCGGATGATCGCCGAGGGGCGCATCGCGCTGAACGGCATCGCGCTCGACACGCCCGCGACGGTGCTGCGCTCGCTGAACGGCATCACCGTCGATGGGCAGCCGGTCGCGGCCCCTGCCGCAGCGCAGCTGTTCGTCTATCACAAGCCGCCTGGCCTGCTGGTGACCGAGCGCGATCCGGCGGGCCGCCCGACCATCTATGATCGCCTGCCCGCCGACCTGCCACGGCTGGTGCCGGTCGGCCGGCTCGATCTGGCGACCGAAGGGCTGCTGCTGCTGACCACCGATGGCGGGCTGAAGCGCCAGCTGGAACTGCCCGCGACCGGGGTCGAGCGCACCTATCGCGCCCGTGCTTATGGCGAGATCACCCAGGCGATGCTCGAGGAACTGATCGAGGGCTGCGAGATCGACGGCGTCCGCTATGGCTCGATCGACGCCAATCTGGAGCGGCGGACCGGTGCTAACGTCTGGATCGAGCTGACCCTGACCGAAGGCAAGAACCGCGAAGTGCGGCGCGTGCTCGAATATCTGGGGCTGCAGGTCAGCCGCCTGATCCGCACCCGCTATGGTCCGTTCATCCTCGGCGACCTGCCGGTGGGGGAGATCGGCGAAGTACGCCAGAACGACCTCGTCGCCTTTCGCCAGACGCTGGGGCCGCGCCGGCCAAAGGGGGCCGATCTGGGCGCGACGGTCGCGGTGACAGCGCGGGAAAAGGCACCGCCCCCGCCCCCGCCTGCACCGCCCGAGCGCCGCCCAGAGCGACCACGCCCCACAGCGGCGGCAGCCAAGCCCGCCCGAACCGCAAGCTGGGGCACCCACGCCCGGCCCAACGCGGCCCGATCCGTCGCTCGCCCGGCGGACGACGCGGCGGCTACGCCGTCCCGTGGCCGCCGCCCCCTCGCCAACGCGGGGCCGCGTGAGCGCAGCCCGCTCGCTTCAACCCGCGCTCCGCAGAGCGACCAACCGCGCGACGAGGCACCGCGCGGTCGCGCCGGCCGGACGCAGGGTGATCCCCGCGCCGATCGCCCCGCCCGCTCCTCCGGCCCCGCCAAGGGTCCGGCCGGCGGACGTGGTCATCCGCCGCGTGGCAGCAAGCCCTCCACGCGCGGTGGCAGTGGCGATAAGCCCTCGCCCACCGGCGGCAAGCCGCGCGGCGGCGGTCGGGGGCGCTAGGCGATGCGGGTCATTGCCGGTCAGTGGCGCGGCCGACCGCTGGTCGCGCCCAAGGGAGACGCCACCCGCCCCACCGCCGACCGCACGCGCGAGGCACTGTTCTCAATGCTCGCGAGCCGGCTGGGCAGTTTCGAGGATCTGGCGGTTGCCGATCTGTTCGCCGGGTCGGGCGCACTGGGGATCGAGGCGCTGTCGCGCGGCGCGGCGTCGTGCCTGTTCGTCGAGCAGGATCGCGCCGCGCTCGACGCGCTGAAGGCCAATCTGGCAAAGCTCGGCACGCGCGGCGATGTGCGTGCCACCTCGGTCATGGCGCTCGGCCCCGCCCCCGCGCCGCTCGACCTGGTGATGATGGACCCGCCCTATGGCACCGGCGCGGGCAGCGTTGCGCTCGACAAGCTGGCGCGGCTCGGCTGGATCGGCCCGGCCACCTGGGTCACGATCGAGACGGCCAAGCCCGAGGAGATCGCTGTCGAAGGCTTCACCGTCGACGCCACCCGCATCCACGGCAAGGCGCGGATCACGGTGCTGCGTCGATCGGAGTGACCCTGCCGGCGCGCGGCCGGACCCAGACCAGCGCGACCAGGCTCAACCCCGCCGCGGCGCTGAGATACCAGCCGACCGCCGCCAGCCCCTGCTCCATCGCCAGCCCCTGCGCGATCAGCGGCGTCAGCCCACCGCCAATCACGCCGGCCACGTTGAACGCGATCGACGCGCCGGTGTAGCGCACTCGCGCCGGGAACAGCGACGGCAACCACGCGCCGAGCGGACCATAGACGAACCCCATCGCCAGCAGCGTCAGCGACAGGAAGGCGAACGCCCCTGCCGCCGATCCGTCCATCAGCGGCTGGATCGTGAAGCCGACCAGGATCGTCGCGACGCATCCGCCCGCCAGCACCCGCCGCTCGTCCCAGCGATTGTCCGCCAGCCACGCCGCGGCGTAGATGCCGACCGCCATGAACAGGATCGCGCCCAGCTGCATCAGCAGGAACTGCTGCATGGTGAAGCCCAGCGTCTTGGTGCCATAGCCGAGCAGGAAGGCGGTGCCGACGTAATAGGCGGCGAAGCACGCGATCGCTCCCACCGTACCGGCCAGCGTCGCGCCCGCGTGACGGCCAAGCAGCTCGGCGATCGGCACAGCAGGCGGCGGCGATTCGGCGAGCGAGGCGGCGAACTCCGGCGTCTCGGTCAGCTTCAGTCGGATCCACAGGCCCAGGCCGACCAGCACCGCGCTGATCGCGAACGGCACGCGCCAGCCCCAGTCGCGGAACTCCGCCGGCGACAGCCACAGGCCGAGCAGCAGGAACAGCCCGTTTGCGGCGATGAACCCGGCGGGTGCGCCGAGTTGCGGCGCGCTGCCATAGCGTGCGCGCCAGCCGGGCGGCGCATGCTCGACCGCGAGCAGCGCCGCCCCGCCCCATTCGCCACCAAGGCCGAAACCCTGCCCGAAGCGCAGCACGCACAGCGCCACCGGCGCCACCCAGCCGGCGGTCGCATAGGTCGGCAGCACCGCGACCAGCGTCGTCGACACGCCCATCGTCAGCAGCGAGGCGACCAGCGTCGACTTCCGCCCGATCCGGTCGCCGAAATGGCCGAACACCAGGCTGCCCACCGGCCGCGCGAAGAACGCCACTGCCAGCGTCGCGAACGCCGCCAATTGCTGCGTACCGGGTGCACCGGTCGGGAAGAACAGCTGCCCGAACACCAAAGCCGCGGCGGTCGCGTAGACGTAGAAATCATAGAACTCGATGGTCGTGCCCACGAAACTGGCGAGCAGCACGCGGCGGTGCGATGGTGCGGACATCAGGATCCCTTCCCCGGATCCGCGGTCGTGACGGGCGTGGGCGGCGTGGTCAAGCGCGGCCGTCTGCGGGTGCGATTCGGCCCCGGTCGGCTGGAACCGGACACTACGTACCCCCTTCCGTGTCCGGTTCCACGCATGTCGCCGCGGCGATGGCGGATCGGCGGTTGGCGGACGACGCGGTCATGGCAGGATTTGTATCATGCCGGCCGGGTGTAGGACATGCGCCGGGCAGGCGGTGCGACACGTTCCCGTCTGGAGACCGCTGTTCCCGGCGGCTGGAGGCGAAAGCGATCGGCTTTACACCCGCCTTCCCTGAAGGGGGCGCCGCGAGAGCCTCACCGTCATGCCGGGCTCGTCCCGGCATGACGACGTGGGTTGGTTCAGGCCTAATGACCCTTCGCGTTGCGGGCCAAGATGGCCGACGACCGGGCTATGCTTCCGGAAACCGTGCGAATGTCGGCAGCGCGTCGAAATGCTCGAACCAGCCGGGCGCATCTGCGACCTGGATGCGAGCCTGGGGCGGCAGGGCGGCGGGATCGTCGAGCGTCGCCGTCTGGATGTCCACCTGTCCGGGAAAGATGCTCTCGTTGCGATAGAACAGCCCGGTCCCGCACGTCCCGCAGAACTGGCGGATCGTGCCGGGCGAGCTTTCGTAATCCTGCGGGCTACCGGTGATCGTCACCGCAGCCTGCGGGAACAGCGCCCAGCCGACCACATAGGCGCCGGCCGAGCGCGTGCACTCGGCGCAGTGGCACAGGCTCGCATGCGCGGGCTCGCCTTCCGCGTGCCAGCTGATCGCGCCGCAGCGGCAGTGGCCGGCATAGCTCATCTCGCATCCTCCCACAGACAGGTCGGGGCGATCCTATCGAACGCGGGCGGCACTGGCCATCGACGAAACGGCGGCGGGGCTTGGGTCCCGCCGCCGTCCCTCGTGCAGCCAGTCAGCGGCTGGCGGCGAGCTTTACCGGAGCGCCGGTGTTCAGCGCGGCGACCTGCACGTCGGCGTCGCGCATCATCTCGTCGCGGCAGCGCGTGGCGTCGTTTCCGCCCCGAGCACCCGCCAGCGTGGCGGCGCAGGCGCGGCGGACGGCACGGTCGATCCGGTTCTTCAGCGCGGCACGGCCGGCCGGATGGGCCAGGTTCAGGTCGGCATAGGCGATGCGCAGCTGCACCACCTCGCGGTTCGGATCCATGGCGAAGGCGGGCGCGGCGGCCGCGCAGGCGGACAGGGCCATCGCCGCGGCGATGGTCGAACGGATGACGGTCATTGATGATGCTCCCTCGGATTGCTGGGCCGGGGTGGCGGCGGTCTGTATCGTCGCTGCTCGCACCCGGCACGGTGCCGCTAGACGAGGATCGTTGCGGCTCCGCGACGATCGCGCGTCGGTTCGATGACGCCGCCAATCCGCGGTTGCCGCGACGCGCACCGTTCCCTACCTGTTCGTGCGTGACCGAAAGCCAACTAGCCGACCCGCCCTATCTCAAAGGGTTGAACCCCCCACAGCGCGAGGCGGTGCTGACCACCGACGGCCCCGTGCTGATGCTGGCCGGTGCGGGCACCGGCAAGACGGCGGCGCTGACCGCGCGGCTTGCCCATCTGCTGTTCACACGGAAGGCGTGGCCGAGCGAGATCCTGGCCGTCACCTTCACCAACCGCGCCGCGCGCGAGATGCGCGAGCGGGTCGGCCGGCTGGTCGGCGAAGCGGTGGAGGGAATGCCCTGGCTCGGCACCTTCCACGCGATCGGGGCGAAGATGCTGCGGCGGCATGCCGAGCTGGTCGGGTTGCAGTCGAACTTTACCATCCTTGATACCGACGACCAGTTGCGCCTGTTGAAGCAGCTGATTCTGGCGGCCGACATCGACGAGAAGCGTTTCCCCGCGCGCAGCCTCGCCGGGCTGATCGACGAGTGGAAGAACAAGGGGCTGACCCCGCGCGACATCGATGCGGGCGAGAGCGAGCGCTATGCCAACGGTCGCGGCGGCGAGCTGTACCAGCAATATCAGGACCGGCTGAAGGCGGTGAACGCCTGCGATTTTGGCGACCTGCTGCTCCACATGCTGGTCATCCTGAAGACCCATCGCGACGTGCTGGAACAGTATCAGCAGCGCTTCCGCTACATCATGGTCGACGAGTATCAGGATACCAACAGCGTCCAGTATCTCTGGCTGCGCCTGCTCGCGCAGGAACGGCGCAACATCGCCTGCGTCGGCGACGACGACCAGTCGATCTATTCGTGGCGTGGCGCGCAGGTGGAGAACATCCTGCGCTTCGAGAAGGATTTCCCGGGCGCCAAGGTGATCCGGCTGGAGCAGAACTACCGCTCCACCCCGCACATCCTGGGCGCGGCCGGCGGGGTGATCGCGCATAACAGCGGGCGCCTCGGCAAGACGCTGTGGACCGAATTGGACGTCGGCGACAAGGTCCGCGTGCTGGGCGTCTGGGACGGCCCCGAAGAGGCCCGGCGCGTCGGCGAGGAGATCGAGGCGGCGCAGCGGAGCGGCACCACGCTCGACCATATCGCCATCCTCGTCCGCGCCCAGCACCAGACCCGCGAGTTCGAGGACCGCTTCATCGCCATCGGCATGCCGTACCGCATCGTCGGCGGCGCGCGCTTCTACGAGCGGCTCGAGATCCGCGACGCCATCGCGTACCTGCGCGTGGTCAACCAGCCGTCGGACGACCTGGCGTTCGAGCGGATCGTCAACACGCCCAAACGCGGCCTGGGCGACAAGGCGCTGGCCAAGGTCCATCAGCTCGCCCGCGCCGGGGCCGTGCCGCTGACCATCGCGGCGGCGCGCATCCTCGACACCGACGAGCTGACCCCGCAGGCGCGGCGTTCGCTCGGCCGGCTGGTCGGCGACATCGCCCGCTGGCGCGACATGGCGAATACGCTGCCCCATGCCGAACTCGCCCGCCAGATCCTCGATGAGAGCGGCTACACCGCGATGTGGCAGGCCGAGAAGAGCGCCGAGGCGGCCGGCCGGCTCGAGAACCTGTCGGAACTGGTGCGCGCGATGGAGGAGTACGACTCGCTCGGCGCCTTCCTGGAGCATGTCAGCCTGGTGATGGAGCGAGACGGCGACGCGCGGCAGGCAGAGGTCACGATCATGACCATCCACGCCGCCAAGGGGCTGGAGTTCGACACCGTCTTCCTCGCCGGCTGGGAAGAAGGACTCTTCCCGTCACAACGTGCGATCGAAGAGGGCGGGACCAAGAGCCTGGAGGAGGAACGCCGCCTCGCCTATGTCGCGATCACGCGGGCGCGGCGGCGCGCGACGATCATCCACGCCGCCAATCGCCGCATCTATGGCCAGTGGACCTCGTCCATCCCCAGCCGCTTCGTCGGCGAGCTGCCGCCCGAGCATATCGAGAGCGAGACGACCATGTCGGGGGGCGAGAGCCTGTGGCGCGCCAACTGGTCCGAGCGTGCCGATCCTTTCGCCGACGTCGCGCGGGGCACCGGTCGCGGTCCCGGCTGGCAGCGGGCGGCCGGGCAGCTCGGTGCCTCCAGCTTCACCACCCAACCGAAGCGGATCGTCGAGGCACGGTCGAGCGCGGTCAGCCTGGGCAACAAGGGTCGCGACGACCTGTCGCTGGGCATGCGCGTCTTCCACCAGAAATTCGGCTATGGATCGATCGCCGAGATCGAGGGCAACAAGCTGGAGATCGATTTCGAGACGGCGGGTCGCAAGCGGGTGATGGACAGCTTCGTCACGATCGGATGATAGCGGCGGATGGCGGCGGACGGATGGGCGCGCGGATCTACTCCGCGCTCGCCACCTCCGCCACCTTCGCCCGATCCCGGCACAATTGCCGTAGCTGCCGTCGCAGGGTCGGCCCGGCCAGATGCGCGTTGACCGAGGCATAGCGCTCCCGCTCCAGCTGCCGGCGGATATCGTCCAGGCTGGTGCACGGCCCCTCGCGGGCCAGCTGGTACGCGCGCTCGACCGTGGACAGCGTGCGCGGGGGAAGATCGTCGGCGTCCATGCGGCCGCTCCTTCGCGAACAGGCGGTGACGCCGGCAGGGCGCCGCCATCGTCCGGCAAGCCTGGGATCGCAGGGCCGGCGACATCCCCGACTAGCACGATCGCAACCGATTGCCGCATGGTTTCGCAGCTGTTCCGATCCGCCGTTCAGCTGCCGTCCGGGTGGCCGGGCCTATCGCTTCGCCATCGCCCGATTCGCGGGCGGGAGGATCCGTTCATGCCAAGCCGCCTTCGCTCCCTCACCCTGATCGCCACGCTCTGCGCCACTGCCCTGGCAGGCGCGCCGGCCGCCGCGCAGACCAGCGCCGACGCCCGCTTCCGCGCCGCGCAGGAGCGGTTCGACCGCGAGTACGACCTCTACCGGCAGGAAGTGGACCGCTATCAGACCGCGCGCAGCGGCGGCGGCGCCTATCGCCAGGCGCCGGACCGCTACCCGGACGATCGCCGCTTCCAGGGCGGCTATGACGACAGCGGCAGCTACGACCCCGCGCGCGACTATCGCGATGGCGCGCAGTATCGCGAGCGCGTGCTGTCGACCGACGACCGCGTCTATGCCGGCTATGACGGCCGCTACTATTGCAAGCGCAGCGACGGCACGACCGGGCTGATCGTCGGTGGTGCGGCGGGTGGCCTGCTCGGCAACGTCATCGACGGGGGCCGCAGCCGTACCGTCGGCACGCTTCTCGGCGCCGCCGCCGGCGCACTCGCCGGCAAGGCGATCGACCAGAACCAGCAGCAGGTGCGCTGCCGCTGAGGCGACGCCGACGCAGTACGGGATCAAGCATGGAATAAAGCGCGAAAGCCGCGCGATTGAATATCGGGTCTGTCGTCGGCCGCGGCGGACGACAGACCTTTGACGGTTGATTTAAGGATCGCGGCGGACGATAGAGGGCGCGATCTTAGAAGCGTGGGTATGGCACGGCCAGCCCGGCGACCGTTCAGGAGAGACAGGCCATGACGTCCCCCATCCGCACCGAGCGCCACGGCGAGATCCTGGTGATCGTGTCCGATAACCAGCCGGTCAACGCACTGTCCGCCGCCGTCCGCCAGGGGCTGGAGGCCGCGATCAAGGAAGGGGTCGCCGATGCCTCGATCGAGGCGATGGTGATCCGCTGCGATGGTCGCACCTTCTTCGCCGGCGCCGACATCACCGAATTCACTAAGCCGCCGGTCGATCCGCTGCTGCCCCAGGTCGTCGACATGATCGAGGCGTCGGACAAGCCGGTCGTCGCCGCGATCCACGGCACCGCGCTCGGCGGCGGATGCGAGGTGGCGCTCGGCTGCCACTACCGCATCGCTGTCCCGTCGGCGAAGCTCGGTACGCCCGAGGTGAAGCTCGGCCTGCTGCCGGGCGCGGGCGGCACCCAGCGCCTGCCGCGCGTCGCCGGTATCAAGCTGGCGCTGGAGATGACCGCCAAGGGCGATCCGATCCCCGCGAAGCGGGCGCACGAGGCCGGGCTGGTCGACCGTCTGGCCGGTGAGGGCTCGCTGGAGGCAGAAGCGATCGCCTTCGCGCGTGAGGTGAAGGCCGCGCGCCCGATCCCGCGCGCCAGCGAGAAGCCCGTCGCCGACGATCCCGCCGCAGTCGAGACGTTCAAGCGCGAGAATGGCCGCCGCTTCCGCGGCTTCGACGCGCCGGCCGCCAACATCGCCTGCATCGAGAAAGCGGCCTCTGGCGCCAGCTTCGCCGATGGCATCACGTTCGAGCGGCAGGAATTCATGCGCCTGATGATGGGCGTCCAGTCCGCCGCGCAGCGCCACATCTTCTTCGCCGAGCGTCAGGCATCCAAGATCGACGACGTTCCCGCCGAAACCTCGCTGCGCGAGATCAAACGCGTCGGCGTGATCGGCGCGGGCACGATGGGCGGCGGCATTTCGATGAACTTCCTGTCGGCCGGCATCCCGGTGACGATCGTCGAGATGCAGCAGGACGCGCTCGACCGCGGCACCGGCACGATGCGCAAGAATTACGAGGCGACCGCCGCCAAGGGGCGCATGACCGCGACCCAGGTCGAGGCGGCGATGGGCGCCCTGACCCCCACGCTCAACTTCGACGACCTGGGCGAGTGCGACCTCATCATCGAGGCCGTCTACGAGAATATGGACGTGAAGAAGGACATCTTCACCCGCCTCGACAAGATCGCCAAGCCCGGTGCGATCCTGGCGTCGAACACCTCCTACCTCGATATCGACGAGATCGCCGCGGTGACGTCGCGCCCGCAGGACGTGGTCGGCATGCACTTCTTCTCGCCCGCCAACGTCATGAAGCTGCTGGAGGTCGTGCGCGGCGCCAAGACGGCGGGCGACGTGCTCGCGACCGTCATGGCGCTCGCCAAGAAGATCCGGAAGGTCGCGGTCGTCGCCGGCGTCACCTATGGCTTTATCGGCAACCGCATGCTGATCCCGCGCCAGACGGAGGCGACCAAGCTGCTGCTGGAAGGTGCCACGCCCGAGCAGATCGACCGTGTCCACGTCGCCTTCGGCATGCCGATGGGCCCGTTCCAGATGGCCGACCTGGCCGGTGTCGATATCGGCTGGCACCGCGACCCGACCCGGATCGAGAACATCCGCGATGCGCTGGCCGCCGAGAACCGCTGGGGCCAGAAGACCAAGGCCGGCTTCTACGATTACGACGACAAGCGCACCCCCTCGAACAGCGCCCGCGTCGCCGAGATCATCGACGAGTTCCGCAAACGCGAGGGCGTGACTCCGCGCGAGATCAGCGACGAGGAGATCGTCGCCCGCACGCTGTACACGATGGTCAACGAGGGCGCGCTGATCCTGGAAGAGGGGAAGGCGCAGCGCGCGTCGGATATCGATGTCGTGTGGATCTACGGTTACGGCTGGCCGGTCTATCGCGGCGGCCCGATGTTCTGGGCGCAGACCGAGGGGCTGGCCAAGGTTGTCGCCGGGCTGGAAGCGCATGGCTTCCCGGTCGCCAAGTCGCTGAAGGACGCGGTCGGCGCGGGCGGGCGGCTGAAGTAGGCCCAACCACTCCTCCCCTGCAAGGGGAGGTGGCAGGCCGCAGGCCTGACGGAGGGGTGTCCCCGCTGGTCAATCGCGGATCATCGCGACCGGCGACACCCCTCCACCAGCTTCGCTGGTCCCCCTCCCCTTGCAGGGGAGGATTTTGAGGAAGAGGACACCATGACCGACCTCGACACCTTCCGCACCGAAACCCGTACCTGGCTGGAGGCGAATTGCCCGCCCGAGATGCGGCAGCCGATCCGCTCCGAGAAGGACGTGTGCTGGGGCGGCCGCAGCTACGTCCCCACCTGTCCCGAGCAGAAACAGTGGCTCGACGCGATGGCGTCACGCGGCTGGACCGTCCCCGACTGGCCATCCGCCTATGGCGGCGGCGGCCTGTCGCCTGCCGAGACCAAGATCCTGCGCGAGGAGATGAAGGCGATCGGCGCCCGCTCCCCGCTCAACAGCTTCGGCATCTCGATGCTCGGACCTGCCCTGCTGAAATACGGCACGGAGGAGCAGAAGCTCGAACATCTGCCCCGGATCGCCCGCGGTGAGATCCGCTGGTGCCAGGGCTATTCGGAACCCAATGCCGGTTCCGACCTCGCGGGGCTTGCCACCGCCGCCGAGGACGGGGGCGACCACTACATCGTCACCGGCCAGAAGGTCTGGACCAGCTATGCCGACCAGGCCGACTGGATCTTCTGCCTGGTCCGCACCTCCAAGGAATCGAAGCAGGGCGGCATCAGCTTCGTCCTCTTCGACATGGCGTCCGAGGGTGTCTCGACCAAGCCGATCCTCCTCATCTCCGGCTACTCGCCCTTCTGCGAGACCTTCTTCGACCGGGTGAAGGTGCCCAAGGCCAACCGCGTCCATGACGAGAACAAGGGCTGGGACGTCGCCAAATATCTACTCGGTCACGAGCGTGAGATGATCTCGGGCATGGGCCTGGGCGAGGGTGGACGCGACACGCTGGTGTCGGGTGCGCTGGCCGCGATCGGCACCGACGACGCGGGCCGCCTCGCCGACCCGCTGCTGCGCGCCGACATGGCCCGCTTCCAGGTCCGTGCCCGCGCCTTCGCGGCGATGTCGGAGCGATTCATCGACGAGCTGAAGGCAGGCCGCGCCCACCCCGCCCAGCCCTCGATGATGAAATATTACGGCACCGAGCTGAACAAGGAGCGCCACGAACTCCAGATGGCCGGTGGTGGATCGGCAGCGCTGGAGTGGGAGAGCGAGGCCAGCCGCACCGGCGCCGCCCCCCGCGCCTGGCTGCGCACGAAGGCGAACTCGATCGAGGGCGGGACCAGCGAGATCCAGCTCAACATCATCGCCAAGCGGATTCTGGATTTGCCCTCCTAACCACCGCCGTCGCCCCTGCGAAGGCAGGGGCCTCTCCGTTAAATGGCACCCTCCTCGCCGCAGAAGACCCTGGCCTACGCCGGGGTGACGAGGAGGGTCAAAGGGATCCCGCCGATGCCCCTCTACCTCACCGAAGACCAGACCGCCCTTCAGGACACGATCCGCGACTTCGTCGCCGAACAGGCTCCGGTCGCCCATCTTCGCGCACTGCGTGATGCCGATGACCCGACCGGCTTCAGCCGCGACCTGTGGCGGCAGTTCGCAGACATGGGTTTCACCGGCATCCTGATCGGCGAGGATCATGGCGGCCTGGGCCTCGGCCATGTCGAGGCGGGTCTGGTGCTGGAGGAGATCGGCCGCAACCTGTCGCCCTCGCCCTTCCTCACCACCGCCGTCGCCGCGGTCGCCGCGCTGCGGAACACCCCGCACGCTGACCGCTGGTTCCCCGGCATCGTCGCCGGCGAAACCGTCGCAGCGATCGCGATCGACGAGGCGGCCAAGCACCGCGACGCCGTTGCGCTGAAGGCGGAACGCGCCGGCAACGGCTTCCGCCTGTCCGGCACCAAGCGCTTCGTCGCCCATGCCCATGTCGCCGACCTGTTGATCGTCGCCGCGCGCACCGCCGGCGGCGCGAGCGACCGCGACGGCGTCACGCTGTTCGCCGTCCCGCGCGACGCCGCCGGGCTCGAAATCCGGCCGGAACGGCTCGCCGACGCCAGCCTCGCCGCGCATCTGAACTTCGACGACGTCGCGGTCGACGCCGACGCGGTGATCGGCGAGGTCGATGCCGGCCGCACGTCCCTCGACCGCCTGCTTCGCGCCGGCCGCACCGGTGTCGCGGCCGAGCTGCTCGGCGTCGGCGGCGGGTCGATGGCGATGACCATGTCCTACCTGAAGGAGCGCAAGCAGTTCGGCGTTCCGATCGGCAGCTTCCAGGCGCTCCAGCACCGCGCGGCGCATCTCTACAGCGAGATGGAGGTCGCCCGCGCCGCGGTCCTGAAGGCGCAACAGCTGCTCGACGCCGACAGCGACGCCGCCGATGAGGCGGTTTCCGTCGCCAAGGCCATGGCAGCGATGGCGACCACCCTGTCGGTCAACGAGGGCGTGCAGATGCACGGCGGCATCGGCATGACCGACGAGTATGACATCGGCTTCTACATGAAGCGCGCCCGAACGCTCGCCGAGCTGTGGGGCGACGCCAACTACCATGCCGATCGCCTTGCCGTCGCAGCCGGCTATTGAGCCGCCCCCGCCCCGCGCGTAGGCCGGCGCCATGGACCTGAACACGCCCCCCGATGCGACACCGGACCAGCTCGTCGCCGGCCTCGTCACGCTGCTCGACGTCGAGGAGATCGACACCGACCTGTTCCGTGGGGGGCGCCAGCCCGGTGGCGAGGGTCGGGTGTTCGGCGGGCAGGTCATCGCCCAGGGCCTCCAGGCCGCGCAGCGCTCGACCGAGGGGGGCAAGGTCGCCCACTCGCTCCACGCCTATTTCATGCGGCCCGGCGACGAGAACTACCCGATCGTCTACCGCGTCGTTCGCGATTTCGAGGGGCGCAGCTTCGCCACCCGCCGCGTCATCGCCATGCAGCGCGGCAAGCCGATCCTCAACATGGCATGTTCGTTCCAGGAGCCGGAAGACGGCTTCGCGCATCAGGACGGCATGCCCGACGTGCCCCCGCCCGAGGATCTGGCCAGCGAGGCCGAATTTCGCCGTGCGATGGCCGACCGGATGCCGGAGCGGCAACGCCGCGTCCTGCTCCGCCCTCGCCCATTCGAACTGCGCCCCGTCACCCCGCACGACTGGATCGATCCGAAGCCGGGCGAGCCGGTCAACCATGTCTGGTTCCGCCTTTCCGCCGCGATCGGCGACGATCCGGCGCTGCACCGCGCGATGCTCGCCTATGCATCGGACATGGGGCTGCTCGGCACCGGCATGATCCCGCACGGCGTCGGCTGGATGAGCCCCGGCATGCAGGTCGCCAGCCTCGACCACTCGTTGTGGCTGCACGAGCCGTTCCGCGCCGACGACTGGCTGCTCTATACGATGGACAGCCCCTGGGCGGGCCATGGCCGCGATTTCAACCGTGGCCGCGTCTTCACCCGCGACGGGCGGCTGGTCGCCAATGTGGCGCAGGAAGGACTGATCCGCCGGCGCGGATGAACGCTCCTGCTACCCCGCCAGCATTGCCTGTGCGGTCTGGGTGGCCTTGCGCGTATTCTCCGCCAGCTTCTTCACTTCGCTCGCGACGACCGAGAAGCCGCGCCCCGCATCACCTGCGCGTGCCGCCTCGATCGTGGCGTTGAGCGCCAGCAGATTGGTCTGGGCGGCGATCGCCGAGATCGTGTCGACGATCATGCCCAGCTGGTCCAGTACCTCGTCGGCTCGCGCGCGCCGCGCGTCCGCCTCGGCGCGCAGCTTCTGGCTTTCGACCAGCCGGTCCGCGAGCACCGCCTCCAGCAATACCTGCTGGGTGATGTCGGTGGCGAACTTGACGACCTTGAACGGCGTACCCGATGCATCGAGGATCGGCGTATAGGTCGCCTGCAACCACCGCGTCGTTCCGTCGGCCGCCCGCCGCTGGAACCGTCCGGCGGCATGCTCTCCCCGGCACAATCGTCGCCAGAACGCGGCATAGTGATTGGATGCCGCCTCCTCGCCGGTACAGAAGATCGCGTGCGGCTGACCGATCAGCGCGTCGCGGCGATAGCCGAACAGCGCGAGGAATGCATCGTTGGCGGCGACTACGCGCCGGTCCATATCGAATTCGATGACCGCCTGCGACCGGTCGATCGCGGCGTGGCGCGCAGCCGACTCCTCCTCGGCGACGCGGCGCAGAGTGACGTCGGATGCGACCTTCAGGATGCGCGTCGGTTGGCCATGCTCGTCCAGGATCGGGTTGTAGCTGGCCTGCAACCACACCGTCCGGCCGTCGCGCGCCCGGCGTCGATACGCGCCCGCATCGAAGTGACCGGTGGAAAGTCCGGCCCAGAAACGCTGATACTCGTTCGAGCTGGCATAGACCGGATCGCAGAAGATGCGGTGATGCTGGCCGACCAGCTCGGCCAGTTCATACCCCATGGCCTGAAGAAAGAGCGTGTTGGCCCAGACCACGCATCCGCTCAGGTCGAACTCGACCATCAGCTGCGACCGCTCCATCGCACGCCACAGGGCGCCCTCGCGACACCAGTCGTTGATGACAGGCAGGATCTCCATCCATCGATCCTTGGACCAACAAGGCTAAATAACTGCTAACCTTTTCAAAATACTTATAATCCACCTCGGAGCAGGTCGTCAGGCCGCGGTCCTGCCAAACTCCTGCCGCGTGACCGGGTGGCTCGACGACAGGCCGCCATCGGCGGCAAGCGCCTGGCCGTTGACGTAGCTGGCATCGTCGGACGCCAGGAACAGCGCGACCCGCGCCAGCTCCTCCGGCTGTGCACCCCGGCCGAGCGGATTGAGCCGTCCGACCCGGTCGATCTTGCCGACCGCGCGGGCATGGTCGAACACCGGCGCGGTCATTCCCGTCTCGGTCAGGCCGGGCAGCAGCGCGTTGACCCGTACCCCGGACCCGGTCAGCTGCTGCGCGGATAGCTGCGCCAGGTTGATGACCCCTGCCTTGGACGCAGAATAGGCCGGCGACCCCGCGCCCGATCGCAGCCCGGCGACGCTCGCGGTCAGCACGATCGCCCCGCCGCCCCGCTCCGCAATCCGGGGCGCGGCGTGCTTGATCGCCAGGAACGGCCCGATCAGGTTGACGCGCAACACTTCGGTGATGAGCGCGACGTCGGTGTCGAACAGGTTCGCCATCCCGCCCGAGATGCCGGCATTGGCGAACATCACGTCCAGCCCGCCATGGGCCGATATCGCCAGTTCGACGGTGCGGATCACGTCTTCTTCCGATCCCGCATCCATCCGGATCGCGCGCGCCGCCGATCCGATCGCGGCGGCGGTCGCCTCTGCCCCGTCGGTCAGGTCGGCGCAAATTACCCGCGCGCCCTCTTCGGCAAAGGCGATGGCGGCGGCGCGGCCGATGCCGGAGCCTGCGCCCGTGACGATCACCGACTTGCCCTGAAACCGGTTCATGCCCCTGCCCTCTCTGCGAAATACCATGCCGCATCGGCCAGCGACCCGACCCGCGCCGCCGTTTCCGCCGCCTTGGCGCTGGCGGCATTGCCGTCGATGATCCGCTTCTTGATACCCTGGACGATGCCGGTCAGCCGAAAGAGATTATAGGCGAAATACCAGTCGAGCTGCGGCACCCCATCGCGCCCCGTCGCGGCGCAGTAGCGGGCGACCACCTCCTCGATCGTCGGGATGCCGGTGTCCGGCCCGGCCAGCCCCTTCACCCCCGACCGCCCCTCGGGCTCGGTCACCCAGTTCATCAGCAGGTACGAGAAATCGGCGAGCGGATCGCCCAGCGTCGACAATTCCCAGTCGAGCACCGCCACCACCCGCGCCTCGCCCGCGGCATAGATCATGTTGTCGACGCGGTAGTCGCCGTGCACGATCGACACCCGCGTCTGCGGCGGCAGCGTGCGCGGCAGCCAGTCGATCAGCCGCTCGACCGGCTCCATCCGCTCGGTCTCGGAAGCACGATACTGCTTCGTCCAGCGCGCCACCTGCCGCTCGAAATAATTGCCCGGCCGGCCGTAATCCTCCAGCCCGGCCGCGACGTGGTCGGTGTTGTGCAGCGCCGCCAGCGTGTCGATCATCGCGTCATAGTGCGCGCGCCGCTCGGCCGGGACCATGCCCGGCATCGCGCCGTCCCAGATCGTCCGCCCCGCGACCATCTCCATGACGTAGAAGGGCGCGCCGATCACCCCGGCATCCTCGCACAGCCCGAACGGTCGCGGCACCGGAAAGCCGGTCGGGTGCAGCCCGGCGATCACGCGGTACTCGCGCTCGACCGCGTGCGCAGAGGGCAGGATCGGTCCGAACGGCTTGCGCCGCAGCACGTAGGACCGCGCCGGCGTGTCGAGCCGATAGGTCGGGTTCGACTGCCCGCCGGCAAACCGGACATAGGCGAGCGGCCCGGCATAGCCCGGGACATCCGCCGCCATCCACGCATCCAGCGCGGCGAGGTCGAGGCGGTCCTTGTCGGCGACCGCGACCGTATCGTCGCTCATGACCACGAAGAGGACCTCACCGTCCCGCCACCTCGCTCCGCGCGTCCGGATACTTCCCGAACTCCGCCCGCGCGATCGCGCGGTTGTGGACCTCGTCCGGGCCGTCGGCGAAGCGCAGGGTGCGGACGTGCGCCCACTCGAACGCCAGCGGAAAATCCTGGCTCACGCCACCACCGCCATGCGCCTGGATCGCGTCGTCCAGGATCTGCAACGCCATGGTCGGCGCCTGCACCTTTATCATCGCGATCTCCAGCTGCGCCGCCTTGTTGCCCGCCTTGTCCATCATGTCGGCGGCCTTCAGGCACAGAAGGCGCGTCATCTCGATGTCGATCCGAGCGCGGGCGATCCGCTGCTCCCAGACGCTGTGGTCGGCGATCCGCTTGCCGAAGGCGACGCGGCTCAGCAGCCGCTGGGCCATCGCCTCGATCCCGGCCTCGGCCACGCCGATCGTCCGCATGCAGTGGTGGATGCGCCCCGGCCCCAGCCGCCCCTGCGCGATCTCGAACCCGCGGCCTTCGCCCAGCAGCATGTTCTCCACGGGGATGCGGACATTATCCAGCACCACCTCGCCATGCCCGTGCGGCGCATGGTCATAGCCATAGACCGACAGCATCCGCTCCACCCGCACGCCGGGCGTTCCCAGGTCGAGGATCAGCATCGACTGCTGCTGGTGCCTGGAACCTTCGAAACTGGTCTTGCCCATCAGGATGGCGACCTTGCAGCGCGGATCGCCGACCCCGCTCGACCACCATTTGCGCCCGTTGACGACATAATGGTCGCCGTCCCGCACCATCGATGTCTGGATGTTCGTCGCGTCGGAAGAGGCGACCGCCGGCTCGGTCATCAGGAAGGCCGATCGGATCTGCCCCTCCATCAGCGGGCGCAGCCAGCGCTCCTTCTGCGCCAGCGTGCCGTAGCGGTGGAACACCTCCATGTTGCCGGTGTCGGGCGCCGAGCAGTTGAAGCACTCGCTCGCCCAGGCGATCCGCCCCATCTCCTCGGCGCACAGCGCATATTCCAGGTTGGTCAGCTGCTCGCCCTGGAACGCGAACTCGTCGTCGACATGCGCCCGGCCGGACCGCGGCGGCATGAACAGGTTCCACAGGCCCGCCTCCCGCGCCTTCGCCTTGACCTCCTCGATCACCGGGATCACCTTCCACCGCTCGCCCTCGTGGTTCTGGCGGTGATAGTCGGGGACACGCGGCCGAATCTCGCGTTCGATGAACGCCTTCACCCGGTCGCGGAAATGCGTCTCGCGGTCGTTCAGCGTGAAGTCCATCGCCCAGCCTCTCCAATGTTTGGCAGACTGCTTAGACCGTACCGGTTTTTCGGTAAAGCCAGTGATCGCGCTCCTTCAACAAACGCACTGTACCTTCAAAAAGAAGCTGGTACACCGATGCGATGGAAGCCGGGGACGAACCGATCAGCGGAGAGGGTGCAGCAGGTACGCGCCGGTTCAGGGCCAAGCGCGACGCGATCCTCGCCGCCGCCGCCAGCGCGATCAACGAACAGTCGGCAAAGGGCATGACCTTCGCCGACGTCGCCCGCCGCGTCGGGCTGAACACCACCAGCGTCACCTATTATTTCCGCCGCAAGGAAGACCTCGCCGCCGCCGCGTTCGAGAATACGCTGGAGCAGCTGACGGCCATGCTCGAAGCGGCGCTGGTCGAGCCCACCCCGCAGGCCCGCGTCGCGCGCTTCCTGTCGCTCAACATGGCGCGCCTGTCGCGCATAGCCGCGGGCGAGCAGAGCGATTTCGCCGTCCTGTCCGACCTGCGCGCGACCGAGGACCCGATCAAGACGCGCCTGATGGCCGGCTGGCAGCGCGTGTTCCGCACCACCCGCGCGCTATGGGGCGATCCGGCGACCCGCGCGCAAAAGGATCTGAACAGCGCCCGCGCCCATGTCCTGCTCGAAAACACCTTCTGGCTGACGGTATGGATCGCGCGCTACGATCCCGACCAGTACGACCGGGTAGAGGCGCGGCTGATGGACGTGCTCGCGCACGGTATCGCCGCACCGGGCGCCCGGTGGTCACCCGCGCTCCTCGACCTCAGCCATGACGAGGCGGAGCCGGGGCGCGCCGCCTTCCTGCTCGCGGCCACCCGGCTCATCAACGCGCTGGGCTATCGCGGCGCCTCGGTCCAGCGGATCGCGTCGGAGCTGAACGTGACCAAGGGCAGCTTCTACCACCATCTCGATGCCAAGGACGAGCTGGTGCTCGCCTGCTACCGCCGCAGTTTCGAGACGATCTCGGCCGCGCAGGGCACCGCCGACGCGGGGGGCGGCAGCCACTGGCATCGCCTGTCGAGCACCATCGCGACCCTGCTCGACGTCCAGTTCGCCGAGGCCGCGCCGCTCCTTCGCACCACCGCGCTCAGCGGCCTGCCCGCCGGCGAGCGCGAGGCGATGGTGGACCGCTCCAACCGCATCGCCCGCCGTTATGCCGGCACGATCATGGACGGGGTGGCGGAGGGCTCGTGCCGCCCGGTCGACGCGCTGATCGCCGCGCAGGCACTCACCTCGCTCCAGAATGCCGCGTTCGACATGCGCAAATGGGCCGGCACCATGGACCGCGACCGCGCAGTGGCGATGTACGCATCGACGCTGCTGTTCGGCATGTTCGACGACCAGATGGCTGCCCTCTAAGCTCCAAGCTCCTCCCCTGAAAGGGGAGGTGGCATGGCGCAGCCATGACGGAGGGGTGTCTCCCCCTACGACGGCCCGCTCCCTCACGACCCGTGACACCCCTCCGTCAGGCTGACGCCTGTCACCTCCCCTTCCAGGGGAGGATTGCAAAACGGCCCGCCAGCTGCCCTAAACCACGGGCATGACCATCACCTACCGCAGCTATCTTCGCCTCCCCGAGCTGCTCGCCTGCCAGACGCCCTTGTCGGAGGCGCATGACGAGCTGCTGTTCATCTCGATCCACCAGGCGTCGGAGATCTGGCTGAAGCTGTGCCTGCACGAGCTGTTCGCCGCACGCGACCGGATCGCCGCCGACGACCTGCCGCCCGCCTTCAAGATGATGGCCCGCGTCGCGCGCATCATGGCGCAGCTGATCCAGTCGTGGGAAATCCTGGCGACCATGACTCCCGCCGACTATTCCGCGATGCGCGGGCGGCTCGGCACCAGCTCGGGCTTCCAGTCCGATCAGTATCGCCGCATCGAGTTCCTGCTCGGCAACAAGAACCCCGCCATGCTCCGCCCGCACGAGGGCGAGCCGGCCGTCCATGCCACCCTGTCCGCCGACCTCGCCGCCCCCGGCCTCTACGACGCGGTGCTGCGGCTCCTTGCCCGCCGCGGCTTCGCGATCCCCGCCGACCATGTCGAACGCGACTTCGCCCAGCCCTATGCCCCGCACCCCGCGGTCGAGGCGGCTTGGGCAGCGATCTACGCCGATACCGCGCGTTACTGGGACCTCTACGAGCTGGCCGAGAAGCTGGTCGACCTCGACTACCGCGTCCAGCTCTGGCGCTTCGGCCATCTGAAGACGGTCGAGCGGGTGATCGGCTTCAAGACCGGCACCGGCGGCACCGCCGGCATCGGCTATCTCGCCAAGGTGCTGGAGACGCCCTTCTTCCCCGAACTCGCGACTATGCGGACGCGGTTGTAGGGGCAGCCCCCCCTAAGTCCCGCCACCCCGGCGGAGGGATGCGCACAAACGGGCGACAGCCCCCCTCCCACCCGTTAGACCCCGCCACCATGCCGCGCTTCGACCATCGTGCCGTCCCGATCGTCCTCGTCGCGGTGGCGATCGACGCGATCGGGTTCGGCATCGTGATGCCGGTGCTGCCCGCGCTCATCACCCGGCTGGGTCATGCCGATCTGCAGCATGCGACGCGGATCGGCGGCTGGCTGCTCGCCGCGTTCGCCGTGGCGCAGTTCTTCGCCGGACCGGTGCTCGGCCAGTTCGGCGACCGGTTCGGCCGGCGGCCGGTACTGATCGCGTCGATGGCCGCGTTCGCGCTCGACTATGCGCTGATGGCGTTCGCGCCGACCCTCGCCTGGCTGTTCGTCGGCCGCGTCGTCGCGGGCATCGCCGGTGCCACCTATGGCCCGGCCGGCGCGGTGATCGCCGACGTCAGCCCGCCGGAGCGGCGCGCCGCCGCCTTCGGCCTGCTCGGCGCCGGCTTCGGCATCGGCTTCATCGTCGGCCCGGCGCTGGGCGGCATCGCCGCCGGTTTCGGCACCCATGCGCCCTTCATCGTCGCGGCCGTGCTGGCGGCACTCAACGCGCTGGCGATGATCCTCTTCCTGCCCGAGACGCTGGACGCCGCCCATCGCCGCCCGTTCCGCTGGCGGGAGGCGCATGTCGTCGGCTCGTTCCGGCCGCTCTTCGCCGCGGGCAACGCGCTGCCGCTGCTCGTCGCCTGGTTCCTGTGGCAGCTGGGCAGCATGGTCTATCCCGCGACCTGGTCGTTCTGGACGACGATCCGCTTCGGCTGGACACCGGGGCAGATCGGCTGGTCGCTGGCCTGGGTCGGCCTGGTCACCGTCGTCGCGCAGGTCGGGCTGACCGACCGCGTCGTCCGCCGCTTCGGCGAGTTCGGCGCCGCCGCCATCGCGCTCGCCGCGAGCGCCGCCTGCCTGGTCGCCTGCGCCTTCGCGACGGCGGGATGGCAGGTCTACGTCTTCTTCCTGGTCGGCGCGCTCGGCGCCTTCGCCTATCCGGCGCTGTCGGGACTGGCGAGCCGCATGGTCGATGCCGGGCGGCAGGGCGCGCTGCAGGGCGGCCTCGCCAGCATCAACGCGGTCGCCGAGATCATCGGTCCGATCCTCGCCGCACAGGCGCTGGCATTCGGTACCGGCCGCGGCTTTCCGGGCGCTGCTTTCCTCGTCGCCGGGGCGCTCGTCGCCACCGCCGGCATCCTCATCCTCGGCGCCGCGCACCGGCTTCCCGCGTCAAAGGACACCGCATCATGATCGACCTCCACTATTGGCCGACCCCCAACGGCCACAAGATCACCCTCTTCCTCGAAGAGGCGGACGTCCCTTACCAGATCCGCACCGTCAACATCGCCCGTGGCGAGCAGTTCGCGCCCGACTTCCTCGCCATCGCGCCCAACAACCGCATGCCCGCGATCGTCGACCACGATCCCGCCGGCGGCGGCGCGCCGGTCAGCGTGTTCGAGAGCGGCGCGATCCTGCTCTACCTCGCCGAGAAGACCGGCTGCTTCCTGCCCGCCGACCTGCGCGGTCGGGTGGCGGTGACCGAATGGCTGATGTGGCAGATGGGCGGGCTTGACCCCATGCTCGGCCAGAACCACCATTTCACCCGCTACGCACCCGAACCGGTGCCCTATGCGATCGACCGCTACGTCCGCGAGACGGCACGGCTCTACGGCGTGCTCGACCGGCGACTGGAAGGTCGCGATTTCATCGCCGGCGACTATTCGATCGCCGATATGGCCTGTTATCCCTGGATCGTCCCGCACGCGCTTCAGGGGCAGGATCTGGCCGACTTCCCTAACCTCGCCCGCTGGTTCGCCCGCATCGCCGCGCGCCCCGCTACGGTCGAGGCGTACCGCAAGGGCCAGGCGATCACCGACGCGACGGTGATCGACGAGGACGAGGCCAAGCGCGTCCTGTTCGGTCAGCAGGGCCCGCGCGCATGAGCGGCCTGCCCGCGCTGATCGCCGCGCTGGTTCCGGCCAGCGACGGCGCGCTCTCCGTCGCCATCCCCGACAACTGGTTGCAGGGCCGCACCTGCTATGGCGGCCTGTCCGCCGCACTCGCGCTCCATGCCGCCAAGCGGGTCGCCCCCGATCTGCCGCCACTCCGTTCGGCGCAGGTCGCCTTTGTGGGGCCGCTGTCCGGCACGGTCAGGGTCCGCGCCCGCCTGCTCCGCCGGGGCCGCAACGCCGCCTTCGTCCACGCCGCGATCGAGAGCGAGGCGGGGCTCGGCCTGTCGGCGACCTTCGTCTTCATGCGCGTTGCCGACTCACACATCGATCACGCCGTCGCCGCGCCCGCGCCGGTGCCCGCGCCCGGTTCCGGCGATGTGGTGACCGGCGGCCTGCCGGCGGTGGCCTTCACCCAGAACTTCGAGTTCGTCGATCATCCCGCCGCACCAGCCGAGTGGCTACGCTGGGTCCGCCTGACCGATCGCGCCGGCCTGGACCCGGAGGTCGAGCTGATGGCGATCGGCGATTGCCTGCCCCCCGCCGCGCTGAAACTCGCCGACAGGCTGATCCCGCTCAGTTCGCTGACCTGGCAGCTCGATCTGCTCGCTGCGGCACCCGTAAGCGCGGACGGCTGGTGGCTGCTCCAGGCCACCACCGACCACGCCCGCCACGGCGGATCGAGCCAGCGCATGGCGATCTGGAACGCCGCGGGCGACCCCGTCGCCGCGCAGATGCAGAGCGTCGCGCTGTTCGGCTGATGCGACGACGTCACCCCGGCGTCCGGCTGGGGTGACGCACCCTGACACGCTTTGCGACACAATTCCTGCTCGCCGACACAGGCGCGAGACGAAGCACCGCCACATCCATCAGGCTCGACGCGGGGATCGCCCCTGCCGGCCGGAGATGCCCCGATGGAACCCTTCACCCTGATCCTCGCCGCAGTCCTCGCCCAGACCAGCGCGGACACCGCACCCCCACCCCCGCCGCCGCCGGCGATGGGCGCCGACCGGAATGGCGACGGCATCGTCACCCGCGCCGAGTACATGGCCCGCTTCGACCGGATGGACACCAATCACGACGGCATCCTGACCCGTGAGGAGCGCCGCGCCGCCATGCCGCACCGGGGTGAAGGCCCGCGCGGTCGCGACCGCCGTGGCGACGATCGCCGGGACGATCGGCGCGGCGACGACGAAGGTCCCGCCCGCTGATCGCGCTGGGCACGTCCCCGGCTTCCCTCGCGAGGCGACCATGCTAGAGCCCGACGGGATGGGAGATCTGCCGCACCTGCTTCTGGTCGACGACGAGCGTTCGATCCGCGAGCCGCTCGCCGTCTATCTGACCAAGCAGGGTTTCCGCGTCACCCAGGCCGGCGACGCGGAGGGTGCGCGCGCGCGCCTCGCCGCCTATGCCATCGACCTCGCCATCGTCGACATCATGATGCCGGGCGAGGACGGGCTCAGCCTTTGCCGGCACATCGCTGCGACCAGCGACGTGCCCGTCATCCTCTTGACCGCCAAGACGGAGGAGACCGACCGCATCGTCGGCCTGGAGATGGGCGCCGACGACTATGTCGTGAAGCCCTTCTCCCCGCGCGAGCTGGCGACCCGCGTCAAGGTGGTACTGCGCCGCACCCAGGCGGGCGGCGCGCGCCAGCACGCACCGGAGGCCGGCTCCTACGCCTTTGCCGGCTGGGTGCTGAAATCGGGCGAGCGCGCGCTGGTCGATCGCGAGGGCGTGTCGGTGCCGCTGTCGACCGGCGAGTACAACCTGCTCCTCGCGCTCGTCACCCGCCCGCGCCAGGTGCTGACCCGCGACCAGCTGCTCGACCTGACGCAAGGGCGCGAGGCTGCGGCGTTCGACCGCGCGATCGACAATCAGGTCAGCCGCCTGCGTCGCAAGATCGAGACCGACCCCAAGAACCCGGAAATCATCAAAACGGTCTGGGGCGGCGGCTACACGCTGGCGACCGGCGTCACCCGCCTGTGAGTGTCTGTTTGAAAATGCGCCGAAGCGCATTTTGCGGTGCCGGCCAGCAACGGGTCGATCATGCCCCCGGCATGATCGACCCGTTGCTGGCCGGCACCGCCTTGAAATTCGCGCTCCAGCGAATTTTCAAACAGACTCCGACACCGCAGCCATGACCCTGCGTCGCCCCTGGCCGCACAGCCTCGCCGGGCAGATGGCACTGCTGATCGCGCTCGCCCTGTTCGTCGCGCAGGTCATCAACTTCGCCCTCATCCTGCGCGACCGCAACGAGTTCCGCCTTGCCCAGGCGACCCGCCCCGTCGCGATCCGCATCGCCGACGCGCTGGAGCGGGAGGCGCGCGGCGACCGCCCGATCGTCGCCGAGTGGGGCCGCATCCGCCGCTATCCCACCGACCCCGTCGCCCCCGCCGGCACCGAGCGCCATCCCGAAGTCGCCAGCGAACTCCGCCGCCAGCTCGCCGAACAGGGCGTCCAGGCCGGCCGCATCGACACCGGCCTGCGCACCTTTCCCGACGACGGCGATCGGGCCGAGCGACGCGATCTGCGCCGCCGCGGCGAGCACCCCGCCGACCAGCTGATGATCGCGGTCGAGCAGCCGGGACGTGGCTGGCTGACCATCGTCGTGCCCTGGCCCAGGGCGGGGGCGCGCCTGCTCTGGGCGCTGCTGTTCCAGACGCTGATCCTCTACGTCGTCGTGCTGTTGCCCGTGCTGTGGATCGTTCGCCGCCTGTCGCGCCCGCTGCGCGACCTGCGCCTCGCCGCCGAGCGGTTCGGTCCCGGCGACACGGCGGCGGCGCTGCCGACCAGCGGCCCGGACGACGTCGCCGCGCTGATCGCCGCCTTCAATGCGCTCCGCCTGCGGGTGGCGGCGATGCTCGACGAGAAGGACCGGATGCTGGGCGCGATCGGTCACGACCTGCGCACGCCCCTCGCCGCGCTCCGCGTCCGCGTCGAATCGGTCGAGGACGAGACCGATCGCCTGCGCATGGTCGACACCATTGCCGAGATGAACCGCACGCTCGATGACATCCTGTCGCTCGCCCGCCTGGGCCGCCCCAGCGAGCCGGTGACCGAGGTCGATCTGGCAGCGCTGGTCGATGCCGTGGTCGAGGATTTCCGCGACCTCGACGCGCCCGTGACCTTCGTCGAGGCGGAGCGGCTGCGCATGCGCCTGCGCCCCGCCCTGATCCGCCGCGCGGTGCGCAACCTGATCGAGAATGCGGTCAAGTATGGCGAGGTCGCCGAGGTCCACATCGCCACCGCCCCCGCATCGGTCGCGATCACGGTCGCCGACCGCGGCCCCGGCATCCCGCCGGATCGCCTTGCCGAGGTGTTCGACCCCTTTACCCGCCTCGAAACCTCCCGCAACCGCGAGACCGGCGGCATCGGCCTGGGCCTCGCCCTCGCCCGCGCCATCGTGCAGGAGGCCGGCGGCGACATCGCCCTGGCGAACCGCCCAGAAGGCGGGCTGGCCGCCACGATCACCTTGCCCCGCTAGGCTCATCCTTCCCTGCAGAAGCGGTAGTGGAGCGATGTCCCCGGTCGCGACGGCACCGTTCTGATACCCCTCCGTCAGTGCTGCGCACTGCCACCTCCCCTTGCAGGGGGGACTTAAGCGGCCCTACCCCTCCGACGATTGCCGCACGATCAGCCGCGTCGGCAGGATCAGCGGCTCCACTGCCTCGCCATTGATCTGCGCCAGCAGCACCTCGACCAGCTTGCGGCCGGCGATCGCGGCGTCCTGCGTCACCGTGGTCAGCGGCGGGTTGGCGAGCGCCGCCGCCGGTATGTCGTCGAAGCCCACGACCGCCACGGCGTCGGGCACCGCGATCCGCTGCTCCGCCAGCACCCGCATCGCCGCCAGCGCGATCAGGTCGCTCGCGGCGACGATCGCGTCGAACGGCGCCCCCCGTGCCAGCAGCTCCCGCGCCGCCCGTATCCCGTCGTCGGTCGTCGAGATCGCATCGACCTGCAAAACCGGGTCCGCCGGCATCCCCGCCGCCGCCAGCGCCTCGCGATAGCCCCGGCAGCGGTCGTGGAACTCGGGGTAATTCTCACCCGACTGGCCCAGGAACGCGATCCGCCGCCGCCCGCGCGCCAGCAGCAGCTCGGTCGCCGAGCGCCCGCCCGCGACATTGTCGCAGCCGATCGTCACGCCCGGCTGCGCCGGCTGCACCTGACCCCAGCAGACGAAGTGCGTCCCCTGCGCCGCCATCGCCTCCAGCCGCGGGCGATATTCGGCATAGTCGCCATAGCCGAGCAGGATCAGCCCGTCGGCGCGCGCATGGTCGGAATAGTCCGCGTCCCACTCGCTCGACGGCTGCTGGAACGACACCAGCAGGTCGTATCCCGCCGCCCCGCAGGTCGCCATCATCGACCCCAGCATGGCCAGAAAGAAGGGATTGATGAGCGTCTCGTCCGGGGTCGGATCGCGGAACAGCAGCAGCGCGATCGTCCGCGACCGGCCCGATCGCAGGTTCGATGCGGCACGGTCGACGGTATAGTGCAGCTCGCGCGCGATCGCCTCGATCCGCTGCCGGGTCGCTGCGCTGACGGTGGGGCTGCCGCGCAGCGCGCGCGAAACGGTCGGCTGCGACACGCCCGCCAGCTGCGCGATGTCGAACGATGTCGCCCTGCGCTGACCTGTCACGGAAGGGGGCCGATCACCTTGGTCATTCCTCTGACAGACCGTTCATGGACGGGCGTGCGCAACCACAGCCGATATCGCCGCTCGCGTCAACGGCTGCTGGAATACGTATTCGAGCGCCACAGCTTGACCCGCTCCGCCACGCGGACGAAAACCTTTGCAATCGCGAGGAACATCGCGCCCGAACAGAGAGGATCGTCCATGTCGACCCGTCACGTTCTTGCCCCCATCCTCGCTGTCGGAACCCTCGCCGGCAGCGCCGTCGCCTTCGCGCAGGACCCCGCCCCTGCCGGCACCGGCGCGCAGGAGATCATCCGTCCGCAGCCGGTCGCCACCGCCCCCGACGCCACCCTCGCCTCACCCGACGGCTCGATCGTGGTCAAGGTGACGACCGATACCGACGGTCGCCCGGTCTATACCGTGACCCGCAAGGGCGAACTGATCGTCGCCCCCTCGCGCCTCGGCTTCCTCTTCACCGACCAGCCCAAGATCGAGCGGAACATGCGCGTCGTCGCCGTCACTCGCGACAAGGGCGACACCAGCTGGACCCAGCCCTGGGGCGAATGGCGCCGCATCCGCGACAACCACACCAGCATGCGCGTCCGTCTGATGGAAACAAGCGCGCTGAAGCGGACGATGGACGTCGTCTTCCAGCTGCAGGACGATGGCGTCGGCTTCCGGTACGAGGTGCCGGACCAGCCCAACCTCCACACCGCCAACATCGCCGACGAGCTGACCGAGTTCAACATCGCCTCGGACGGAGAGGCGTGGTGGAAGCCCGCCTTCAAGTTCAACCGCGAAGAATATCTCTACCAGCGCACGCCCATCTCCGGCACCGGCACCGTCGCCACGCCGATCACGATGAAGCTCGCCAGCGGCACCCATGTGACGATCCATGAAGCAGCGCTGGTCGACTATGCCGGCATGAACCTGAGGAAGGCAGAGGGACAACAGTTCGCCGCCGTCCTCACGCCCGGCGCCGGCCGGCCCAAGGTGGTCAAGCAGGGCAGCTGGACCACCCCGTGGCGCACCCTGCTGATCGCCGACAACGCCGGCGGCCTCTACATGAGCCACCTGATGCTCAACCTGAACGAGCCGAACAAGCTGGGTGACGTCTCCTCCTGGGTGAAGCCGGGCAAGTTCGTCGGCGTCTGGTGGAACATGATTACCGGCAAGTGGAGCTGGGCGCGCGGCCCGCAGCACGGCGCGACCACCCAGCATGTGAAGCAGTATATCGACTTTGCCAGCGCCAACAAAATCCCCGGCGTACTGGTCGAGGGGTGGAATATCGGCTGGGACGGCGACTGGTTCGGCAACGGCAACGCGATGAACTTCTCGCAGCCGACCGAGGATTTCGACGCCGCCGAGCTGCAACGCTATGCCAAGGCGAAGAAGGTCTATCTGATCGGCCACCACGAAACAGGCGGCTCGGCCAGCCATTACGAGGACCAGTTCGACAGCGCGTTCAGGTACGCGGTCGACCACGGCATCCCCGCGGTCAAGACCGGCTATGTCACCGACGCCGGCCAGATCGAGCGGGTCGACCCCGACGGCACCCGTTCGCGCGAGTGGCACGAGGGGCAGTGGATGGTCGGCCACTATCTCCGCGTCGTCCAGGCGGCGGCGAAATATCACGTCTCGATCGACACGCACGAACCGGTCAAGGACACCGGGCTCCGCCGCACCTGGCCCAACTGGATCGCGCGCGAGGGTTCGCGCGGGATGGAATATAACAGCTGGGAGGGGAAGAACCCGCCCGAGCATGAGGCGAATCTGGCCTTCACCCGCATGCTCGAGGGGCCGATGGATTTCACTCCCGGCATCCTCAGCCTGAAGGGGTCGAACGACAGCGACATCCTGTCGACGATCGCCAAGCAGCTGGCGCTCTACGTCGTTCTCTACTCGCCCGTGGTGATGGCGGCCGACACGCCCGAGCATTACGCGGAGTATCCCGGCCCGCTGAAGTTCATCCGCGACGTGCCGACCGACTGGGACGACACGCTGGTCCTGAACGGAGAAGTCGGCGATTACGTCACCTTCGCGCGCAAGGTCAGGAACGGCCGCGACTGGTATATCGGCAGCATCACCGACGAGAACCCGCGCGACCTGACGGTCACGCTCGACTTCCTCGATCCGGGCCGCACCTACACCGCCGAGATCTACCGCGACGGCCCCGGCGCCCGCTACGACACCGCCGCACAGCACCAGATCGCGATCGAGACGCGCAGGGTGAAGAAGGGCGACCAGATGGTCCTGTCCCTTGCCCCCGGCGGCGGCCAGGCGATCCGGCTGAAGGCGGCGTAAGCCCAGTCGTCTCCCCTCCCTGCCGGGGAGGGGAGCCTGTCCCCCATCCGTCACCCCAGCGCGGATTGGGGTGACGGATGGGGCCGGGGTTACTTCTCCGTCGCGAACCCCCGCTTCTTCAAAAGCGCATTCACATCCGGATCACGCCCGCGGAACGTGCGATATGCCTCGGCCCGGTCGGTTTCGTTCCCTGTCGACAGCAGCACCTTGGCGAAGCGGTCCGCCGTTGCCTTGTCCCACGGGCTGCCCGCCTCCTCGAACGCCGCGAAGGTGTCCGCGTCCATCGTCTCCGACCACAGATAGCTGTAATAGCCCGCCGAGTAGCTGTCCGACGAGAACAGGTGATTGAACTGCGGCAGGCGGTGCCGCATCACCAGCTGCTTTGGCATGCCGATCTCGGCCAGCGTCGCCTTCTCGAACGCGTCCGGATCGACCACGCCGTCGGGGATCGTGTGCAGCTTCATGTCGACGATCGCCGAGGACAGATACTCGGTCGTCGCGAACCCCTGGTTGAAGGTCTTCGACGCCTCGATCTTGTCGAGCAGCGCCTGCGGCATCGGCGCCTTGGTCTGATAGTGGCGCGCATATTTGTCGAGCACGTCGCGGGTCAGCAGCCAATGCTCGTTCACCTGGCTGGGATATTCCACGAAGTCGCGCGGCGTTCCCGCCAGCCCCGGATAATAGACGTTCTGGAGCATCGCGTGGATCGCGTGGCCGAATTCGTGGAACAGCGTTTGCGCGTCGTCCAGGCTGATGAGCACCGGCTCCCCCGCCGCAGGCTTGGCGAAATTATTGTTGTTCGACGACAGCACCGTCTGCGCCGGCGGCAGCCCCCGCTGCCCGCGATAGACATTGGCCCAGGCACCCGAGCGCTTGCCGGTCCGCGCGAAATCGTCGCGGTAGAACAGGCCGACCTCCTTGCCCGCCCGCGTGACGTGCCAGACGCGCATGTTCGGCTCGAACACCGGTACCGTGCCGGTGATCTCCTTGAACTCCAGCCCATAGAGCCGGTTGGCGGCGTAGAGCGAACCCTGAATGATGTTGTTCAGCTCGAAATACGGCTTCAGCTGCGCCTGATCCAGGTCATAGCGGGCCTTGCGGACCTTTTCCTGGTAGAAGCGATAGTCCCACGGTTCGATCGTGATCTTCTGCCCCTCGCGATCGGCGATCGCCTGCATGTCGCGGACCTCCTCGGCGACGCGGCCCTTGGCAGCGGGCCAGACCCGCATCATCAGGTCCATGGCTGCCGCCGGCGTCTTCGCCATCGTGTCCTGCATGCGCCAGTCGGCATGGGTCTTGAACCCGAGCAGATGCGCGCGGTCGGCGCGCAGCTTCACGATCTTGGCGATGGTTGCGTTCGTATCGGTGTCGCCACCGTTGTCGCCGCGGTTGACGAAGGCGCGCCACACCTTCTCGCGAAGCGCGCGATCGGTCGCGAAGGTCAGTACCGGGTCGACCGCCGATCGCGTGTTGACGATCGCCCAGCCCGTCTGCTTGCGCTCCGCCGCCGCAGCCTTCGCCACCGCCTTCACGCTGTCCGGGATGCCTGCCAGCTGCGCCTGGTCGGCGACGAGGATCGCGGTGCCCTCGTCCGCCAGCAGCTTGCGCGAGAATTCGGTGAACGCCGTCGCCAGTGCCTGATTGTACTGCGACAGCTGCGCCTTCTGCGTCGCGTTCAGCTTCGCACCCTGCCGCACGAAACTGTCATAGGTCCGCGTCACCAGCCGCTGCTGCTGCGGGTTCAGCGAGGCGCGCTTGCGGTACACCGCCTCGATCCGCGCGAACAGCTTGGGGTCGAAGGTAATCTCGTCCTGCGCCGCCGACAGTTTCGGCGACCATTCGCGGTCGAGCGCCTGATAGGCGGGCGAGTTCATGTTGCCCGTCATCACGCCGAACAGCGTGTTGACCCGCCCCAGCATCCGCCCGGCCAGCTGCATCGGCACGAAGACATTGTCGAACGTCGGCGCGGCGGGATTGTCGGCGATCCGCCGGTAATCGGCCCGCCGCTCTGCCAGTGCCGCCTCGAACGCCGCCGGAAACAGTTCGGGCCGCACCTTGTCCCAGGGCGGCACCCCGCCATAGGGGCCGGTCCACTCGGCAGTAAGCGGGTTCGCGGCCGGGGTTGCCGCGGGGGGCTGAGCCGTTGCCATCGACGCCAGCACGGGGATCAGGCTGGCCGCAGCTAGGAAAAGGGTACGCAAAGGGAAAGCACTCCGATCATCCGGGGAATTCCGCAGCATAACCCCTTACCGGACAAGCGAAACCCCTACCCCGCTCATCGTCGTGCCGCATCCGTCGTGGCAGACTTTGGGGCAGGCTATTCCCCGCCGTCCCGCTGACGCCGCGCCGCCGCGGCCGCCTCGATCAGCCGCTGGCCCGTCACTTCGGCAGCATCGGGCGTCATCGACAGCGCGACCCCGTCCGGTCCGTCGAGCAGGACCAGTCCGTCCTCCGCCACGGCGACTCCCGGGCTGCTCTCGGGCTGCATCGTCGTCATTCTTTCCTCCGGCATCTCTGCGGTCATTGCGGATCGATATACAGGTAGGACGGCTCGAACTCGCCCAGTTTGCGGAGGCGCGCCATGTCATGCACCACCACCTCGCCGCTGCGAAAGGTCATGATCCCCTGTTCGCGAATCGACCGCAGCACCCGATTGATATGGACGTTGGTCAGCCCGCACGCCTCGGCCAGGTCGGCCTGTTTCAGCGGCAGCGTGAAGCGCCCGTCGCGCGTCAGACCGACTGCTTCCAGGCGGACGTACAGCTCGCAGATCAGGTGCGCCAACCGCCCCTCGGCCCCCAGCCGACCGAGCCGGAAAATCCATTCGCGGTGGATGGCGGCGTCGAGCAGCGTCGCATACCACAGCATCCGCGTCAGGTGCGGCCGGCCTTCCGTGATCCGCACCAGCGTCTCGTGCGACCATGAGGCGATCGTCACCGGCCCCATCGCCGCGACGTCGTGTTCCAGCGTCTGGAGCGGAAAGCCGTGCAGATCGACGAAATCACCCGGCACATGGATCGCCACCAGCTGCCGCGCACCGGCATTGTCGTCCATGTACCGGCAGATGAACCCGTCCAGCAGCAGCGTGCTGGTGTGTACCCGCTCGCCCGCCCGCACCAGGATGTGACGCGCCGGCAGCTCGCGGACCTGCTCGCAGGCATCGTCCAGCACCGCGCGCTCCTCGGCACCCAGCCGACCCTGCGTGCGGTTGAGCAGGAACAGGCGGGTCACGTTGCCGAATCTCGGCATCCGCCCCTCGCCGCCGGTTGAATCCGTTTGATGCATGTTGATTGACGCAACCACGAAGCGCCCCGGGTGTTCCCGTGCACCTATGCACCACGTTGCCTTTCAGAACGATACGCCCTTGGCCGAGCGCTTCGTCCGGACCGTCGAAGCGCCCGCCTTCCCCTGTGTCGGCGCCAAGTCGGCGCTGGGCAAGGGGCAGATGGACATCCTCGTCGCCCGCGACATGACCTCGGGCTGGGACGATATGCGGATCACCCCGGCGCTTGCCTCGACCGTCGCCAAGTACCGCGCGGACCGCGCGCTGTTCCGCACCCTGGTCGTCCTGTTCGAAGGGCCGACCGACCTCGACGAGGCGGCGTTCGAGCGACATCTCTGGGCGCGCGCCCAGTCGCTGTCCGACAAGGACGAGTGGCTCGGCTACCGCGCCGATCCCTCGGTATCGTCGGACCCGGACGACCCGCATTTCTCGCTCAGCTTCGCGGGAGAGGCGTTCTTCGTCGTCGGCCTCCATCCCAACGCCAGCCGGCCGGCGCGCCGGTTCGAGACGCCGGCAATGGTCTTCAACCTGCACGACCAGTTCCAGGTGCTGCGCGAGCAGCAGCGCTACGAGAAGCTGCGCTCCGCCATCCTCGCCCGCGACGAGGCGCTGGCCGGCTCGATCAACCCGATGCTGGCCCGTCACGGCGAGATCAGCGAGGCGCGCCAGTATAGCGGTCGCGCGGTCGACGCGGACTGGAAATGCCCGTTCCGCCGCGGCAGCGCGGCATGAGCACCGCCCAGGTCATCCCACCCCGCTCCGGCGCGGCCTTCGACCTTAAGCGCGGCCAGTATCTGACCGTCATCGATCCGGAGGGGCGGCAGGTGTCGGACCTTCTCGTCTTCAATGCGGACGATCTGGACGAAGTGATCTCGTCGGGCCGCACGCTTGATTATGCCAGCCGGGTCTACCTGACGACCGGCGACCCGCTCTATTCCAACCGCTCGAACGTCATGTTGACGATCGTGGAGGACATGGTCGGCCGGCACGACTTCCTGCTGACGCCCTGTTCCAAGGACACGTTCCGGATCATCTACGGCGACACCGATCCGCATCGTGGCTGCTTCGGCAACCTGCTCGCCGCGCTGGAGCCATGGGGCATCGCCGCAGACCGGATCCCCACCGCGTTCAACTGCTTCATGAACGTGCCGATCGACGGCGCCACCGGGGCCTTCACCGTCGAGCCGCCACTTAGCCGCCCCGGCGACCATATCCGCTTCCGCGCCGAGATGGACCTGGTGATCGCGCTGACCGCCTGCTCGGCGCTGCAGTCGAACGGCGGGTCGTTCAAGCCCATCCACTACCGCATCGAAGAGGCGGACGACGCCTGACGCGCCTTGCCTTCCCCTCCCATGTGCTCCCGCGAAGGCGGGAGCACAGTGCTTTGGCCGCATAAGATTACTGGGTCCCCGCCTGCGCGGGGACACGAATATCCAAAAGGCTAATCCGCTCCGGTTGAACCAGCCACATCACCTCCCCGGCGAAGGGCCAGGGCCCAGTTGAGGGACGCTGATGAAAAGCCTCGCGCTTCGTCACGACAGCCTTTCCAACTGGGCCCCGGCCTTCGCCGGGGAGGTACTTCAATCGCAACAGATCATACTCTAGCCCCCAACCCCTCACACGCGATACCCAGGCCAGCATGCGCCGCCTCAACCTCCCGGCCCTGGCCCTGACCCTGTTCGCCAGCGGCAGCGTGGCGCTGGGCGCCCGTTGCCTGTCCCCCGGCGTCGCCCGTTGCTCCTGGGAAGCGCTTACCGGCCACGCCCCGAAACTCGACGTTCCCTATCTCGGTACCCGTCCGGAAGTCGTCGCACGGATGCTCGACATGGCGCAGGTCGGCCCCGGCGATCGCGTTCTCGATCTGGGCACCGGCGATGGTCGCATCCTGATCGCCGCCGCCCGTCGCGGCGCGAACGGATTTGGTATCGATATCGACCCGGTCCTGATCGCAGAGGCGCAGGCTGCCGCCGCCCGCGCCGACGTTGCCGACCGCACCCGCTTCGTCGCGCAGGACCTGTTCGCCACGCCGCTCCGCGGCCACACCGTCGTGACGATGTTCCTGCTGCCGGCGGTCAACCTGCGCCTGCGCCCGCACCTGCTCGCCGACCTCGCGCCCGGCACCCGCATCGTCAGCCACGCCTTCGACATGGGGAACTGGCCACCCGACGCGACCGCACGGGTCGGCGGCTCGCACCTTTATCTCTGGCGTGTCCCCGCGCAGGTCGCCGGCACCTGGACGCTGAATGATGGCCGCCGCCTCGTCCTGCACCAGCATTTTCAGGACGTCGCCGGCACGCTGGACGGGACGCCCATGACCGACACGCATCTCGACGGCGCCGGTCTGCGCTTCACCGCCGACGACCGCCGCTACACGGGACAGGTCGACGGCGACACGATCAAAGGCCCGGACTGGCAGGCTCGTCGGACGCTGCGCTGACGCCCTCGCGCCGATGCCCCTCGGCAAGAGCGGCGCGAAAGCGGCGGTAGAACCCGATATTCAGGCACACGAGCACGACGATGGCGAGCGCGATCAGCGCCCCCGCCTTCGCCCCGCCACTCATGCCCGCGCCCCGGCCACCCCGCTGGAATTGTGGCGCAATGCGGTCAGCACCGTCTCGACGATATGCTCGGCATCCAGCCCGGCCTCGGCATATTGGACGTCGGGCTTGTCCTGGTCCTGGAACAGGTCCGGCAGGCGCATCGTGCGCAGCTTCAGCCCGCCATCGATCAGACCGGCATCCGACGCCAGCGTCAGCACATGCGCGCCGAAACCGCCGACCGCGCCCTCCTCGATCGTCACCGCGACCTCGTGCGTCGCCAGCAGGCGGCGGATCATCGCCTCGTCGAGCGGCTTGGCGAAGCGCAGGTCGGCGACCGTCGTCGACAGGCCCTTGGCCTCCAGCTGATCCGCCGCCTTCAGCGCCTCGGCCAGCCGGGTGCCGAGCGACAGGATCGCCACCGTCTTGCCCTCGCGCACGATCCGCCCCTTGCCGATCGCCAGCCGCTCTGGCGTCGCGGGCAGCTCGACGCCGACACCGTTGCCGCGCGGATAGCGCACGGCGATCGGCCCACTGTCGTGGAGCGCGGCGGTGTGGGTCATGTGGACCAGTTCCGCCTCGTCCGCCGCCGCCATCACCACGAAATTGGGCAAGGTCGCCAGATAGGTGACGTCGAACGAGCCGGCATGCGTCGCGCCATCCGCACCGACCAGCCCGGCACGGTCGATCGCGAAGCGCACGGGCAGGTTCTGGATCGCCACGTCGTGCACGACCTGGTCATAGGCGCGCTGGAGGAAGGTCGAATAGATCGCGCAGAACGGCCGCATCCCCTGCGCCGCCAGCCCGGCGGCAAAGGTCACCGCGTGCTGCTCGGCGATGCCCACGTCGAAGAACCGCTCCGGAAAGGCGGTGGCGAACTTGTCGAGCCCGGTGCCGGACGGCATCGCCGCGGTGATCGCGCAGACCGTGGGATCGCGCTCCGCCTCCTTCACCAGCTGCTGGCCGAACACGTTCTGGTACTGGGGCGGGCCCGGCGGCGCCTTGGCCTGGGTGCCGGTGATGACGTCGAACTTCTGGACGCCATGATACTTGTCCGCCGCAGCCTCGGCGGGGGCATAGCCCTTGCCCTTCTTGGTCACGACATGGACCAGGATCGGGCCCTCCTCGGCATCGCGAACATTCTCCAGCACCGGGATCAGGTGGTCGAGATTATGCCCGTCGATCGGCCCGACATAATAGAAACCCAGCTCCTCGAACAACGTCCCGCCCATCGTCATCCCGCGCGCGAACTCGTCGGTCTTGCGCGCGGCGGTGTGGAACGGGCGCGGCAATTTGCGCGCGAACTTCTTCATCAGCTCGCGCAGGCCCAGGAACTCGCGGCTCGTCACGATCCGTGACAGATAGGCCGACAAGCCACCCACGGGCGGCGCGATCGACATGTCGTTGTCGTTCAGGATCACGACCAGGCGGTTGCCCGCCTGCTCGGCATTGTTCATCGCCTCATACGCCATGCCCGCCGACATGGCGCCGTCGCCGATCACCGCGATGCCCTTGCCCGGCGTCCCCGCCAGCCTGTTGGCAACCGCAAAGCCCAGCGCCGCCGAGATCGAGGTCGACGAGTGCGCCGCCCCGAACGGATCATATTCGCTCTCGGACCGCTTGGTGAAGCCCGACAGTCCGCCGCCCTGGCGCAGCGTGCGGATCCGATCGCGCCGCCCGGTCAGGATCTTGTGCGGATAGCATTGATGCCCGACGTCCCAGACCAGCCGGTCGCGCGGAGTGTCGAAGACATAGTGGATCGCGGTGGTCAGCTCGACCACGCCCAGTCCCGATCCAAGATGCCCGCCGGTCGATCCGACAGCGGAGATCGTCTCCAACCGCAGTTCGTCGGCCAGCTGGCGCAGCTGTTCGGGGGCCAGCGCGCGCAGATCGGCGGGCGTGTTTACGGTATCGAGCAACGGAGTCAGGGGCAGGTCAACCATCACGGGGGCTTACTCCACCCGGACACGGGTGTCGATCACCGCGCGCAGGGTGGCGCCGTCAGTTTTGCGTGCAGGCCGTGCAGGTTCCGCGCATTTCCACCACCGGCCGGACCGGCGCGAACCCCGCCGCCCGTGCCGCCTGGCGAAGGTCGCGGGTGATCCGGTCGTCGTCCAGATGCTCGGTCCGCCCGCATGCGTCGCATACCAGGAAGATGCAGTCGTGCAGGCAGCCGGGATGCGCGTTGGCGATATAGGCGTTGGCGCTCTCCACCCGCTGCGCCAGGTTGGTCGCCACGAACAGGTCGAGGATGCGATAGACGCTGTTCGCCGCGACCCGCCGCCCCTCGCGCTGCGACACCGCCTCGGTAATGTCATAGGCGCTGGCCGCCTTCTGCCGGTCGACCAGCGCGGCATAGACGCTGGCGCGCATCGCGGTCCACTGCTCCCCCGCCGCCTCCAGCGCCGCGCGCGCCGCCGCGGTCAGGTCGTCGCCATGCGGCTCGGAATGAAGATGCGCGTGCGCCATGATGCCGATCGAGGTAAGTGGTGGCGCGGAGAGTGGCAAGTCGCGAACGCCCACCATTGGCCTCGCCCCGAAACGCGCCTAGACAGGGCCATGCTCCAACCCAGCGCCGCCTTCATGTCCGCCGCCCGTCCGCGCACGCTCGCACGCTGGCTGTTCGTCGTCGCCGCGCTGATCGTCGCGATGGTCGTCGTCGGCGGCATCACCCGGCTGACCGAGTCGGGCCTGTCGATCACCCAGTGGAAGCCGATCAGCGGCGTCGTTCCCCCGCTGACCGAGGCGGCGTGGCAGGCAGAGTTCAATCGGTACAAGCAGATTCCCGAATATGCCGCGTTCAACCGCGGCATGGACCTGGCCGGGTTCAAGGCCATCTTCTTCTGGGAGTATCTCCACCGCCTGCTGGGCCGCGTCATCGGCCTCGCCTTCGCCATCCCGCTGGTCTGGTTCGCGGTCAAGCGCCGCATCCCCGCCGGCTATGGCTGGCGGCTGACCGCGCTGCTCGCGCTCGGCGGGCTGCAGGGGGCGATCGGGTGGTGGATGGTCGCATCGGGGCTGTCGGTACGCACCGACGTCAGCCACCTGCGCCTCGCCGTCCACCTCGTCACCGCGCTTGTCATCCTGTCCGGCATTGTCTGGACCGCGCTCGACCTGCTGCGCCTCAATCGCGACGGGGGTGCCGCCGCGCCGGCGCGCCTGTACCGGGTCGCGGTGATCGCGCTGCTGCTGCTCTTCACCCAGATCACCTGGGGCGCCTTCACCGCGGGGCTCGACGCAGGCTATGCCTTCTCGACTTGGCCGCGAATGGGCGATACCTTCTTCCCTGCCGGCGTGCAGATGCTGGCGCCCGCCTGGACCAATGCGGTCGACAACCCGGTCGTCGTCCAGTTCATCCATCGCTGGCTCGCCTTCGCCGCCGCCATCGCGCTGTTCTGGCTGGCGGTGCGCGCCACCCGCGCCGGATCGCGCGCGGGGTTCGTGGTGGTCGGGCTGGTGACGCTCCAGATCTTCCTTGGGGTCGCCACGCTGCTGACCGGGGTCAAGATCGATATCGCCGTCGCGCACCAGGCGAACGCCGCCCTGCTACTGATCGCCACCGTCGTCGCCGCGCACCGCATCGGCGTCCAGCGCAAGGGCCAGCTACGCATCGGGTATTAAGTTACCCGTCAGCAAAGTGGCGGAAATCTTGACTTCGCGTGGCCGACACGGCATTGGCCGCTCGTCCGCGCTGCCCTTCGGGGCGGCGCGCTCTCGTTTCGAAAGGTCTCGCCCATGAAGGCGCTCATGAAGACCACCAAGTCGGCCAAGCCGCACGAGGTGGAGAAGAAGTGGCACATCGTCGACGCCACCGACCTGGTGGTCGGTCGCGCCGCCGTGGTGATCGCCAACGTCCTGCGCGGCAAGCACAAGACGTCGTTCACCCCGCACGTCGACTGCGGCGACAACGTCGTCGTCATCAACGCCGACAAGATCCGCTTCACCGGCAACAAGGCCGCGAAGAAGGTCTATTACAAGCACACCGGCTTTGCCGGCGGCATCAAGGGCGTGACCGCGGCCAAGGTGCTGGAGGGTCGCTTCCCGGAGCGCGTTCTGGAAAAGGCCGTCGAGCGGATGATCCCGCGCGGGCCGCTGGGCCGCCAGCAGATGCGCAACCTGCGCATCTTCAAGGGTGACGAGCATCCGCACACCGCCCAGAACCCCGAGACGCTCGACATCGCCGGCATGAGCCGCAAGAACAAGGTGGGTGCATAATGTCCGACAACCGCCAATCGCTCTCCGATCTCGCGAACCTGACTTCGCAGCCGGCACCCGCCGCTGCCCCGGCCGCCCAGACCGGCGCCACCGGTTCGGAGGCCGAGGATTACCTGGCCGGCGCCCCGATTGCCCCCGCCGCTCCGACCACGCCGCTGCGTGAGCAGATCATCGACAAGCTGGGCCGAGCCTATGCCACCGGCCGCCGCAAGGACGCGGTCGCCCGCGTCTGGCTGAAGCCGGGTTCGGGCAAGATCACGATCAACGGTCGCGATCAGGAAACCTATTTCGCGCGTCCGACGCTGCGCCTCGTCATCAACCAGGTGTTCGGCATCACCGAGCGCGAGGGCCAGTACGACGTGGTCTGCACCGTCAAGGGCGGTGGCCTCTCGGGCCAGGCCGGCGCGGTCAAGCACGGCATCAGCCAGGCACTGACCAAGTACGAGCCGATCCTGCGCGCGCCCGTCAAGGCCGCCGGCTTCCTGACCCGCGACAGCCGCACCGTCGAGCGCAAGAAGTACGGCCGCGCCAAGGCACGCCGCAGCTTCCAGTTCTCCAAGCGCTGATCGACCGACGGATTGCGCTGGCGCAATCCGCGACTCGATCGCGCCGGCCGGCGGGACGGCAGAGCCGCCCCGTCCGACGTCATGGACTTGCTCCATGACGGCGCTCGCGACACAGAAAAGGGCGGCTCCCCCGGGAGCCGCCCTTTGTCGTTCCAGCCCATTCTGCTCTCCCCGCACGAGGGAGGGAGTCAGCGTGGGCATTCGCCAAAAGGCCGTCACTCCAGCGAAGGCTGGGGTCTTCCCATCAGACCCGGTGCGCCCACCGAACAGAAGACCCCAGCCTGCGCTGGGGTGACGGACGGGGCAGGATCGACGCCCCCCCCCCCCGGATCCTACCAATCAATACTCCACGTAATAATCCTTGGCGAAGTCCGCTCCCGCATAGGCCCGCCGCATCGTCCATGCCTCCGCCGGCGCGGTCCAATACGGATCCGTCGCCGGCAACCCCAGTGCCAGCAAGCTCTCCGATGCCAGGTACATGCTCCCCGCGTTCGAGTACCAGTCGCCCAGCGTCGGCTGATGCCGCGCGAACCCGATCGTCAGGAATCCTTGCGCGTCGAAATTGCTCGGATCGGCGAACACCCGGCGCTGCGCCGCCACGGTCGCCGCGCGCACCTGCCCGCCCGGCAGCGCCTCGGGCAGCCGCTTGCGCCACGCCAGCATCCCCAGCGGCTGGTGCACCGCCGTGCGATAGGTCAGCGAGCGGCCGATCGCGGCATAGGCGCCGTCCGGCCCGATCATCCGCTCCAGCGCCACGCCGTAACGCTGCATCCGCTTGTACTGCAGCGGCAGCAGTTCCTTGGCATTCAGGCTGTTGAACCCCGCGCCAGTCGCCACCAGCGTCTCCAGGATCAGCGTCAGCATGGGGTGAATGACGTAGCTGTTGTAATAGTCGAAATGGAAATGCGGTCCGTCCGCGTACCAGCCGTCGCCGACATACCATTCCTGGAACTTGCGCACCGCCAGGTCGATCCGCATCGGATCCCATTGTGCGCCGACCGCCAGCAGGAACGCCTCGTTCATCGCCGCGAACAGCAGCCAGTTGGTATAGGGCGGCGACACCCGCCGCAGCCCCTGCACCGACGCGATGATCCGCTGCTTGGTGGTCGCGTCGAGCGGCTTCCACAGCGCGTCCGGCGCCCGCAGCAGCGCGCTGGTGACATAGGCTGAATCGACCAGCGCCTGGCCGTGGTCCTCCCAGCGCAGATAGTCCGGGCTCTGCGGATCGACCGCGTGGACATAGGATTGCAGCGCCTGCTGGCGCAGCGTCGCGCGCAGCCGCCCCTCCGCGCCGTCGCCATCGGGAAGCGCCAGCCACGGCGCGATCCCGTCGACCAGCCGGCCGAACCCCTCCATATAGGCGACCTTGGGGTTGCGCCCGTCCCAGGTCGGGCTCAACTCCGGCGTCCATTCGCGCTGCAACCGCCCCGCGCTCATCCGCCCGAGCAGCGGCTCCGCCATGCGCCGCAACAGGTCCAGCATATAGGCACGGTCGCTGGCTCCATCGGGCAGGCCGCCTGTGCCGCCAACCCGTCGCGGCGCGGCGACCGCCGGTGCCGCACCCATCGCCGCCATTCCCGCCAGCACCCCGCGCCGATCCATATCCATCGTTATTTTCCTTTCGCGGCGCCGGCGGCCGGTGGCGTGAAGTCCATCCGCTCACTCGCGACATAGGCGTCCCACGCCGCGCGGGTGGTGAACCCGCCCTCACCCTTGTTCCATGCCGCCCCGGTGTAGAACACGAACGGCTTGCCCGGCATCACCTTCAGCAGCACCAGGTGATTGTCGGCATCGTCGCGCACCTCGACGATCATGCGCGGGTCGACCCGGATCGCCGTCGCCATCACGCCGTGCGCGCCGTCGACCGGCCCCCACCACGACAGCACGCCCCGCGCGCGGTCGACCGTCAGCTCGCCGCCCGGACCCGTCGTCCGCTTGCCGATGCCGATCCCGACCATCAGCGGCCCCGGCTTGTCGGAGGACAAGGTCGATACCTGCCGGGTGAAATGCGTGCCGAGCGGCAGGGTGAAGCGCCGCGTCTCCCAAACCTTGCGCCCGACATCTACCGGCCAGGGCGCATAATCGACCTCGAAATCAGCGGCACTGGGGCCGTTCTTCAGGATGCGGTGGCGCACGAAGTTGCGCGAGGTCCACAGCTTGTTGTCAAACCAGATGCCCAGGCCCCCGTCGCCGCGACCGGTGCCGACATTGTAGAAATCGATACCCTCGCCGTGATAGCCGTGCTGGTCGCCGGTCCGCAGCTGCCGCTCCGCAAAGGGCCACGCGACGTTCTTGCCCCAGGCATCGATCCCCGACCCGGACGGCGGCTCCGCCGCCTCCAGCGCATGGCCGTAGATGCGGTGCGCCGTGCGGTCATTCTCCCACAACAGGTCGTCGTAGCGATAGTCGGCCAGCGACACCGCGGCGGCCGGTGCGCGCGAGGGCGGTGGCGGCAGCGGCGCGGTAACCGGCGGCAGCTGAGCGGCCGCGGATACGCTTGCCCCGGCGATCACCGCCATCGCCACCCAGTTGCGCATCCGCATCCTCCTAAACTCGTACGACAAATCAATAGGTCATCGTACAACACTTGCAAGCAGCAATGCGGATGGCGGATAAGCGTGGATACAGCCTTTCGCTGGTCAGGACCGAACGACGCCATGCCCCGCTCCAACTCGCTGACCGACACGCTCTTCACCAAGCTGGAGCGGCAGATCGCCTCCGGCGACATGCCGCCGGGATCGCGCTTCCCCACGCAGAAGGAGATCGCCGAGCATGAGGCGGTCAGCCGCACCGTGGTGCGCGAAGCGGTCGCCCGGCTGGAGGCGCAGGGCCTCACCGTGTCGCGCCAGGGATCGGGCGTGTTCGTCGCCGATACCGCCCGCTACCGCGCCTTCCAGATCACGCGCGAGGAGCTGGGCGAGCTATCCGACGTCATCAAGCTCCTCGAGATGCGCCTCGCGATCGAGACGGAGATGGCCGCCCTCGCCGCCGCCCGCCGCACCACCGAGGACATCGCCGCGATGCGCGATGCGCTGCGTCGCATGGCCACGATGCGCGATGCACCGGTCGAGGCGGCGGCGGCCGATGCCGACTTCCACCTTGCCATCGCCCGCGCAACCAAGAACGACTATTATGTACGCCTGATCGACTTCCTCGGCGTCCGCCTCGTCCCGCCACGCAATCTCTACCTGCGCGACCAGCCGCCCGAGGAGCATCACGCCTATGCCGCCAAGGTCCGCGGCGAGCATGATGCGATTCTCGATGCGATCGTCCGCATGGACTCCAACCGCGCCCGCCACGCCGCCCGCCGCCACATGCAGGAAAGCCTGACCCGCCACTCCGAGCTGAGCGACGCCGCCCATGCCCGCGAAGAGGAATAGCCATTGCTCGCGGCATTTGTCCGGTAATTGACACGCCATCATCAACTTGTATGATAACTCCCATCGAGATGGCAGAATGGCCGTTACGGTTGGAGGGATGAAATGGGGAAGTTCAGGTTCGCATCGGCCGTGTCGTTCGGCGTTCTCGCAACCGTGCTGGCGATCGGGCCGGCCCACGCCCAGACAGCGCCGGACACGACCACCGACGCCCAGGCCACTGCGGCGCCTGACGGCCAGGCCGCTACAACCCCCGACGAGCAGGCGGCAGAAGACATCGTCGTCACCGGTTTCCGCAACAGCCTGAGCAAGGCGATCGCGCTGAAGCGCGATTCGATCGCGATCCGCGACTCCATCGTCGCCGAAGATATCGGCAAGTTCCCCGAGGCGAACGTCGCCGACTCGCTCCAGCGTATTCCCGGCGTCATCCTCAGCCGCGACGGTTTCTCGAACGAGGGCCAGCGGATCAGCATCCGCGGCCTGGGATCGGAATTCACCGTCACCACCATCGACGGGGCGCCGGTCCGCACCACGTCGTCGACCAACGTCGGCAGCTCGACCCGCGACTTCAACTACGACGTCTTCCCGTCCGAGCTGTTCGGCCGCGTCGACGTCTACAAGACGCCGCTCGCCAATCTGGAAGAGGGCGGCATCGGCGGCGTCATCGACCTGCAGACGCCGCGTCCGTTCGACAGCAACGGCCGCGTCATCCGCTACACCGCGCAGGCCAACTACAATACCCAGTCGAAGGAATGGCGCCCGCGCGGCTCGCTGCTGCTCAGCGACACGGTCGGCAATTTCGGCGCGCTGTTCGGCGTCGCCTATGCCAAGAACGTCAACGAGCGCTCGGGCTTCCAGTCGACCGGCGGTGGCACCAGCGGCTACAACTCGTCGGCACTGGGTCGCCGTCCCTATTACGGCTCCCCCGCCGCCAACACGAGCGGCCCGTTCAATTTCGAGCTAGACCTCGACAACCCGCTCGCCAATTTCGGCGGATTGACTCGCGACCAGATCGCCAATGCCAATCTGCCACGCTTCTATCGCATCTACGCATCGAATACCGATCGCGAGCGGCTCGGCTTCGTCGGCTCGCTCCAGTACAAGAGCGACCGGGTAGAGCTCAGCGTCGACGGCATCGCCTCGGACCTGACCGACTCCACCACCGAGTTTACCTTCGGCGTCCCGGTCCGCAACAGCCGCACTGTCCGGGGTAGCACCAGTGCACCTGGCACCGGCACCAATTCCGGCCTGATCCCGCTCGACGTGAAGATCGACGAGTATAACAACCTCTATGGCACGTTCGGCAATTCGAGCATCCTGACCGAGAGCTTCTACCGCGATACCAAGACCAAGTTCCGCTACATCATCGGGCGCGGCGTCTGGAACGTTACCGACAACCTGAGGTTTTCGGCACAGGGTAATTTCAGCCAGAGCAAGGCGGTCTATTCGGAAAACCGCGTCATCTCGAACATCTACGGGATCACGACCACCTTCGATCCCACCGTCAACATCACCTATCCGACGATCAGCTCGCCGGTCGATTTCACCAATCCGGCCAACTATCGTGCGCCGTCGCTCGGTTTCGCGATCAACGACGAGCTGGACCGGGTGAAGACCGGCCGGGCGGTGCTCGACTGGACGCCCGTCGACAATGGCGAGCAGTTGCTCACCTTGAAGCTGGGCGCCAACTACACCTCCAGCACCAAGCGGGTGCAGCGCCAGGACGGCAGCGCCATCGCGGCGCGCACCCCGCTGCCGCAGGGCGGTACCTTTGCTACCAACCCGACCGGCGTGTTCGCCAACATGGACCCGTTCGTCCAGTTCGGCGAGCTGCGGAACGGCGGCAACTCTGGCTACCCGTCGCAGTTCGCGACCTTCTCGCGTGATTTCGTGCTCGGCACGCTGGCGGCGAACACCGCCAATCGCGCGGCGACCCCGGCGCTCAACCAGGCATTCCAGGCCGAGGAGATCGTCAAGTCGGGCTTTTTCGAGACGAGCTTCAAATTCCCGATCGCCGGCCACGCGCTGCGCGTGAACTGGGGCGTCCGCTTCTCCGACACCCGAACGCTCATCAACAACTATCAGACGGTGCCGACCGGCGGCTTCGCGCCCGCGGAGCGCGAGGGCGGCTATCAGAACTTCCTGCCCTCGGCGAGCTTCACCTTCGACATCACCGAAAAGCTGGTGCTGCGCGGCTCGACCGGGCAGACGATCACCCGCAACGCGCTGTCGACGATCGCCGCAGGCACGCGCGTTCCCAACATCTTCAATCCCGCGGTCACCGTCGGCAACCCGGACCTTCGCCCGCAGTCCGCGGCGACCTATGACGCCACGCTGGAATGGTATTTCGCCCCCGGTGGCCTCTTGAGCGCGGGCGCGTTCATCAAGAACATCAGCGACCGGCCTTTCTCGGTGATCGAGCGGGTGCCGTTCAGCACGCTCGGCCTGACGTCGGACCTGTTCAGCTGCGCGTCGCTCGGCGGCACCGTCTGCAACAACGGCGTGATCGACCCCAATGCGCTGTTCGACCGGACGATCACGGTCAATCAGAACGAGCTGAAGCTGAAGGGGCTGGAGTTCGCCTATCAGCAGAACTTCACCTTCCTGCCCAAGCCGTTCGACGGCCTTGGCGTCACCAGCAGCTTCACCGTGATCGATCAGGAGGGCAGCGACTTCGTCCTGACCAACGGCGACCGCATCGGTCTGCAGCCCGTGCCGAAGTTCGCCTACAGCGTCACCGGCTTCTACGAGAAGGGTCCGCTGTCGATCCGCGGCTCGTACAATTACCGTGGCAAGACCGGCCAGAATTTCGTGAACACCGGCAACAACCAGGTGCCCTACCTGAACGCGCAGGGCTTCCTCGACGGCACGATCAGCTATCGCCTCAACGACATGATCGAGCTGCGCGTCGATGCGCTGAACATCACCAATCAGGAAGTCTATTTCTTCTACACCGACCCGACCCAATCCGCCGGCAACGGCCAGTCCCGCCGCGACAATTCCTACTTCAACGGCACAACCATTTCGTTCGGCATCCGCGGCAAGTTTTAGGCAGGTTCGGCATCCAGGGTCGCGGGCGGTATCGCTTGCGGCTGTGGATGCCGCAGCAGGCCCGGCATGACGTTCGATCGATTCGCAGAACGGTCACAAAATTCTGGATGTCGAACCGCTCTAGCATCCACGGGCTCCTCTTCCCGGGAAGCAGGGCGAGCGGAAACCTCTTCAAAGTCCCCCTACTCGGGTGTCCGCTTCGGCGGGCACCCGACTTTTTCGTCACCCTTCGCGCAGCTGCGCCAGCACCGCCTGCGCCTGCTTCAGGTGCGGGATGTCGAGCATCCGCCCGTCCAGCCCCACCGTGCCGCCACCGGCTTCGGCGAACGCCGCGACCACGCGCCGCGCGTGCTCGACCTGCCCGGGCGAGGGCAGATAACTCTCGTTGATCGCGGCGACCTGCGCCGGGTGGATCGCGAGGCGCCCGGTAAATCCCTCGGCATAGCTCGCTACCGATGCCGCACGCAGCCCCGCCTCGTCGCGGAAATCGGCGTGGAGCGTATCGATCGCCTGCACGCCCGCTGCGCGCGCGCCGAGCAGGGTCAGCGAGCGCACGAGGCGATAGGTCAACGCCCAGCCGCTACCGTCCGCCGCCTGGTTCGTGCTCGCCCCCAGCGCCGTCGCCAGATCCTCCGCCCCCCAGGTCAGCCCAGCCAGCCGCGCCAGCCCCGCCCCGGCATAGTCGCCGAGCGTGAAGGGCGACGCCGCCGTCTCGGTCGCCACCGGCAGGATGCGCGTCGTGCCCTGCGGCACCCCCGCCTGCACCTCCAGCGCGTCGAGATAGTGTGACAGGCGCCGCACGTCCGCCGGCCCCTCGCCCTTGGGCAGCATCACCCCGTCGGGCCGCGCCGCGACCACCGCCGCCAGGTCGGCCAGCGCCAGATCGGTATCGAGCGGATTGATCCGCACCCACACCTCCGGCCGCCGCGTTCCCGCCGGTCGGCCGTGCAGATATTCCGCGGCCAGCGCCCTCGCCGCCGGCTTGGCCGCCGGCGCCACCGCATCCTCCAGGTCCAGGATCAGCGCATCCGCGCCCGACGCATCGCCCTTGGCCAGCTTCTTCTCGCTGTCCGCCGGGATGAACAGCCAGGACCGGATCATGCCGGCCGCTTCCGCTGCAACCCCGATCGCTTGCACGTCGCGACCAGTTCATCGCGCTGATTATAGGCACGGTGCAGGAAGGTCACGATCCCCGCGTCCGGTCGCGACTTCGACTCGCGCAGGGCCGTCACCTCGGTCTCGATGCGCAGCGTGTCGCCGATGAATACCGGCGCCGGGAACCGCACCTCGTCCCAGCCGAGATTGGCGACGGCGGTGCCCAGTGTCGTATCGCCGACCGACACGCCGACCATCAGCCCCAGCGTGAAGGTGGAATTGACCAGGATGCGGCCATAATCGCTCGCCGCCATATACTCGGCATCCAGGTGCAACTGCGCGGGATTGTGGGTCAGGGTGGAGAACAGCAGATTGTCCGTCTCGGTCACCGTCCGCCGGATCGCGTGAGCAAAGACCTGCCCCACCACCAGCTCGTCGAACCACAATCCCGCCATCAGATCAGCCCCCCGATCGCCCGCGTCAGCCAGAACACGCTCGCCCCGACCAGCCCGGCGGCAGGCAGCGTCACGAACCAGGCGACGACGATGTTCGATGCCACGTTCCACCGCACCGCCGACACCCGCCGCGCCGCGCCGACGCCGACGATGGCGCCGGTGATTGTGTGGGTTGTGGAGATCGGGATGCCGCCGATATTGGCGATGGCCAGCGTGATCGCGCCGCCCGTCTCCGCGCAGAACCCCTGCGCCGGGGTCAGCCGGGTGATCTTCGACCCCATCGTGTGGACGATCCGCCACCCGCCCGACATGGTGCCAAGCGCGATCGCGCCATAGCAGGACAGCACCACCCATAGCGGCACGTAGAAGGTGTCGCCCAGCACGCCCTGGCTATAGAGCAGCACCGCGATGATCCCCATCGTCTTCTGCGCATCGTTGCCGCCATGGCCCAGGCTGTAGAGCGCGGCCGAAACGAGCTGCAGCTTGCGATAGCGTTTGTCGACCGACAGCGGCGACAGGCGCAGGCTGGTCCAGGCGACGACCAGCACGAATACCAGCGCCAGCACCATGCCGACCGCCGGCGCCACGAAGATGCCCGCCACCGTCTTGACGATGCCGCTCCACACGATGCCGCTGAACCCCGCCTTGGCGAGACCCGCGCCCAGCAGCCCGCCGATCAGCGCGTGGCTCGACGACGACGGGATGCCCAGCACCCAGGTCAGCACGTTCCAGAACACCGCGCCGCACAGCGCCGCCCAGATGACGGTCGCGTCGATGACATTGGCATCGACGATGCCCTTGCCGACCGTGTTGGCGACATGCTCGCCGAACACGAACAGCGCCAGGAAGTTGAACGACGCCGCCCACAGCACGGCATATTGCGGCTTCAGCACCCGGGTCGACACGACGGTCGCGATCGAGTTGGCGGCATCGTGCATGCCGTTCAGGAAGTCGAACAGCAGCGCGAACGCGACGAGCCCGACCAGCAGCGGCAAGGAAATCATCGCCGACGCGCCTTGAGTGCACCACGCCGCCCGTGCTCCCGCGAAGGCGGGAGCCCAGTGCCTTCAGGGCCGCAGCTCGCATCGGAAGGCACTGGCCCCCCGCCTGCGCGGGGGAACGAGAACGGGAGCCCGAATCCCAACCCCGTCATCCCCGTGCAGGCGGAGATGACGGGGTTGGCGAGCGTCGACGGACGCGCCCGATCCACCCCCTCAAGCATGGTCGATCACCAGCCCCTGGATCTCGTTCGCGACATCCTCGAACCGGTCGACCACCCGTTCCAGATGGCTGTAGATCTCGCGCCCGACGATGAAGGCCATCGGCTCGCCCTGCCGCTTGGCGAACAGCGCGCGCAGCCCGTCCTCGTGGATGTCGTCGGCCTTGCCCTCGATCCGGATCAGCCGGGTAGTCAGCTCGGTCAGCCGGTCGCCATTCTTGTTGATCGACCGCAGCAGCGGGATCGCCTCCGCGGTGATCCGTGCCGCCTCGACGATGATGCCGGCCATGTCACGCATCTGCGACTCGAACTCGGCGAAGCCGTAGAGCGTGATCGAGCGTGCGGTCTGGTTCATCTGGTCGATCGCGTCGTCCATCACTCCGATCAGCTCGATGATCGCGCTGCGGTCGAATGGCGTCACGAACACGCGCCGCACATCCTGCAGCACGTCGCGGGTGATATCGTCGGCCTGATGCTCCAGCGCCACGATCCGCGCGACCTGCGCGGGCACGTCGCCGGCCGCCGTCTCGTGCAGCAGCGTCGCGAGCGCGTCGGCGCCCGCCACCAGCGTCGCGGCATGCGCCTCGAACTGATCGAAGAATCGCCCCTGCTGGGGCAGCAGCGACTGGAACCAGCCAAGCATCGGAATTCGCCTCCTTATCCCGGTCCGGACTGCCGGGACCATCCGTTCTACCACGCCCGATGGCGCAGGCGGCGGCCGAAAGCCAGCGATCAGCGCACTCAGGTCCGGTTCGGCCACCGCTTTCGCCGCATCGGGCAGGCTGAACCAGCGGGTATCGCGCTCGCGCCGCTCGGGCCAGTCGGCCGCCTGCGCGGTCACCGCCAGGGGATAGAGCGCCACCCTCGCCGCCACCGGCCCGCGCCGCTGCCGCTTGGTATAGGCATAATCGCCCAGCGGCGCGGCGCAGGCGAAACCGCGCAGCCCCGCCTCCTCCCACGCCTCCAGCGCGGCGGCCTCGTGCCCGGCCAGCCCGGCCATCGGATTGCCTTTGGGCACCACCCATCGCCCGGTGTCGCGCGAGGTGATGAGCATCACCTCCGCCACGCCACCGGCCGCGATCCGATAGGGCAAGGCGCCGATCTGGCGTAACATCCGGGCAGGATGGAACGCGCGCATCCCCTTGGCAACAGGGCAAGTTAGCGCTTCGACCGCCCCCTCAACGACAGGCGCCGGAACAACCCCCGCTTTGACAGCGGCTCGAACATCTCCTCCGGTCCCTCCGGATCGAGCACCTCGTTGTCCGCCAGCCACGCCTCGACCGCACTCAGGTCGGGCACCTCATAGGGCCGGAGCGTCTTGCCCGATCCGCGCAGCTCCTCGATCGTGGCGATCAGCGAACCCGTCCGCGCCACCGCCGCCTGCACCGTCGGCGCATCCACCCCAAGATGCTCGGCGATCAGCCCGTCGCGGATCGCCACCACGCACGCCACCTCCGCGTCGGTGTCGGCGGTGATCGACACATCGCACTCGGTATCGAGCCTGAGCGATCGATTGTTGACGTTGCTCGATCCCAGCCGCAGCACGCGCCCGTCCGCGATCAGGATCTTGGCATGGCAATAGATCGCCGTGCCGCCCGCGGTATGCGGATGATACATCCTCAGCCGCCCATGCTGGTCGCGCTGCCTGAGCGCGGTCATCAGCCGCGCCCGCGCCGTGTCCATCGCCAGCGGCTCCAGCCAGCCTTGCGCGGTCACCGGGTTGATGATGACGATCTCCGGCCCGTCCGCCGCGTCCAGCCTCCGCGCGATCGCCTCGGCGATCCGGCGCGAGGCGAAATACTGGCTCTCGATATAGAGGCTCTCGCGCGCCGCCGCGATCTGCGCCAGGAACAGCGCCTCGCTCTCGTGCACGCCCGGCTGGTCCGGCATTTCCGGCAGGGTGCGCGCGATGCCGACATCGATTCCCTCGAAATCGACGGGCAGCCCGTCCGGCCAGCAGCTCTCGCCCGGCGAATCGGCTGCCGGCAACAGCGCGTCCTTGCCCCCTGCCGCCCGCCACCGCTCGCGGAACAGGATGCCCAGCTGGTGCGCGATCGGCCCTTGCAGGGCGGTGATCGCGTCGTGCCACGGCTTGTACGGCTGCCCCAGCGGGCGACGGCGCAGCGGCTGCTCGTCGAGGTGCGCGCGCGTGTCCCAGCGGTCGCCGGTCATGTCGATCCCGCCGCAGAATGCCAGGCAGTCGTCGATGATGACGATCTTCTGGTGGTGCGAGGCGCCCGTCGGGTGATGTCCGTCCAGCTTGGTGTGGATACGCGGGTGTGCCATCCATTTCAGCACGGTGAAGATCGTCGACCCCCGCCCCAGCGACTTCAGCGCCCCCAGGTCCCAGCGCAGCAGGAACACCTCCAGCGCCGGATTATGCCGGACCAGGTCGTAGATGAAGCGGCCCACCCCCTCGCCCGGCGCCGCGTCGTGATCCAGCACGATCCGCGCGTCGAAGTCCCAGCCGATCAGCAGGATGCGCCGCTTCGCCTGCAGCATCGCGCGGCGCGCCACCCGGAAATAATCGTCCGCGTCGATGATGACCGACATGCGGTCGGCCCGCGCCACCCGCCAGAACTCGTCCCCAGGCTCCATCCGGCTCCCCTTCATTCCGCCTCCCGCTTGCGGCCCCGATATGGCTGCAAACGGTGAAGACGCCTATTATCTCCATCGCCATGGCCGACGCGCCCATCCGCAAGATCATCCATGTCGACATGGACGCCTTCTACGCCTCGGTCGAGCAGCGCGACGAGCCGGCGTTGCGCGGCCGCCCGGTGGCGGTCGGCGGCAGTCGGGCACGCGGCGTCGTGGCCGCAGCCAGCTACGAGGCGCGCCGCTTCGGCGTCCGCTCGGCCATGCCCTCCTCGACCGCGGTGCGCCGCTGCCCCGACCTTGTCTTCGTCAAACCCCGGTTCGAGGTCTATCGCGACGTCTCGCACCAGATCCGCGCCATCTTTCGCGACTATACCGATTTGGTCGAACCGCTGTCCCTCGACGAGGCGTATCTCGACGTCTCGCACGACCGTCACAGCCTCGGCTCGGCCAAGGCCATCGCGGAGGCGATCCGCGCCCGCATCCGCGCCGATACCGGCCTCACCGCGTCAGCCGGGGTCAGCTACAACAAGTTCATCGCCAAGCTCGCCTCCGACCAGAACAAGCCCGACGGCCTCTGCGTCATTCCCCCGCACAAGGGCGCCGCCTTCGTCGCCTCGCTGCCGGTCGCGCGCTTCCACGGCGTCGGCCCGGTCACGGCACGCCGGATGGAGGCGCTGGCGATCCATACCGGCGCCGACCTGCGCGACCGGCCGCTGGAGTTCCTCCAGCGCCATTTCGGCAGCTTCGCCACCTATCTCTACCACGCCGCACGGGGCGAGGATCACCGCCCAGTCCGTGCCCACCGCATCGCAAAGTCGATCGGCGCCGAGCGCACGTTCGAGCACGACCTGACCGACCGGGCCGCGCTCCACGAAAAGCTCGCCCTCGTCGCCGACGCCGCCTGGGACCGCGTCGAGCGCGCCGACACCGCCGGCCGCACCGTCACGCTGAAGCTGCGCCGCGCCGACTTCACGACGATCACCCGCGCCCGCTCCTTCGCGGTACCGGTAGCGGACCGGGCGACGTTCCACGCGGCCGGCACCACCCTGCTCGACGCGCAACTCCCCGTACCCTCCGGCATCCGCCTCCTCGGCCTTACCCTCTCGGCGCTGGGCGCGGACGACACCCCGCCGACCATCCAGCCAGCCCTTCCGTTCTAACGTGGGCCCGCCCTCCCCAAACCTGTCATTCCCGCGCAGGCGGGGATCCATAGACGCTGACGTTTATGGCTGGAGGCGCGGCGGCAGCGCTTCTGTATCTCCGCCTGCGCGGGAATGACGAAATATCCACCGGGAACGATCCCGCCCCACCGGCGCTTCCCTCCCGCACCCACGGGAGACAAGACCATGGAAGACAACCGAATCTGGGCCTTCGAAGAGAGCCTCTGGACCGGCGACGCCGACCATTATCGCGAGCTGATCGACGACGAATGCGTCATGGTTCTGCCCGAACACCCCTTCGTCCTGACCGGCCGCGCCGCGATCGAGGCGGTCGCGAATACTCCCCGCTGGTCGCAGGTCGCGTTCAGCGAGCAGCAGGTCATGCGCCCGCAAGAGGGCCTGATCGCCATCGCCTACAAGGCAGAGGCGGCGAAGGACGGTGAAGCCTACACCGCCTACTGCACCACGACGATCCGCCGCCTGGAACACGAGGTCTGGCGCGTCGTCCAGCACCAGCAGACCCCGCCCCCGGTCGCCGCCGTGGTGTGAGGGCGGTTCCGCTTGGCATGACGACGCTCTCCTCTTGAGCGCATTCATCGTTTGGAGATTTACAACCGAATAAGCTCAGCACATATTATCTGAACCCACAAGATAAGCGGGAATGGTATATTTCAGCAGAGGCAAATGCTAAAACGGCTTCCGCTACTTATTTTAGCTATCGCGATTTCCACGTCTAGCGTCATGGCCGCAGATATTATTTAGTGTATAAGTTCATGCGATTTTGTAAGATCAAGAAATATATGATTTTGCATGAACTATTTTGATGAGCAAAGTCGTTATATCGCGTGTCTTTTTGATGCAGATAGAAGATTTCAACAGTGCACAGGTCGGTGCTACGCCTATTGTGGCTAAATAAGTTAAGCGCATGATACACTTGATGTATCATGCGCTTCATGGACCTAATAATCTGGGAAATGAATCATGCACAGAACGTGTATACTTTTTCCTATTGTATTAGCTAGTAGTCATGCACATGCAGAGAGGAAGCCTCAGACAAGCTGGGGAAAGCCGGATGTCACCTATACACAGTATAGAGCGGACGCGATAGAATGCGCGAAACTTGGATACTATAGAGACGTATCTCAGGACGAGCCCGGAAAACAATTTCTCCGGGGCTTCCGCACGGCCGACGAAGCAATTAATCAAGCAGATATGGGAGGCGCAAGCGTCGATAAGTGGCGCGACTCCATATTAATAACAAGGCTGGATAGAAAGTTGACGCAAATACAGAGTATACAAGTCGGCGATGTACGCACTTGCCTGCTCAAGAAAGGCTATAAAGAATTTGATCTAAGCAAGTCTGAAGAAGCTATTCTCCGACACTATCCCCGCGGATCAGAAGGTAGGCACAAGTATCTGTACGCTCTTGCTTCGAAAAAGGATTAAGGTGTCCCTCTCGCCAATCGATCAGATGTTGCATATCCCGCGCCCAGCGGCTCCGTCGCTGCGGCGCCTGAAAGCTCAAGCCGTCACCCCATAAACGCCGCATCCAACTGCGCATGCACTGCCTGCGCACCCAGCACGATCGTCCCCAGCGGTCCGGCGTTTCCACCCAGCGCCGGAGGCACCACATAGGTCTCCGCATCGCTCACTTCGGGCAGGGCGACATAGCCCGCCAGGCTGCGGCTCATCGCTGTCCGCACGCGGGGGAACAGGTGGTCGTTGCCCACCATCACGCCGCCGCCCATCACGATCCGCCGTGGCACGCCGGTCAGCACCAGCGTGTGGAGCAACTGCCCCAGCGCGTGCGCCACCAGGTCCCAGGCGGGATCGTCGGCGCCCAGTTCCGGGCCGGGAATACCGGTGCGCGCGCGGATCGCCGGGCCGGCCGCCAGCCCCTCGCAGCAGGCGCCGTGATAGGGACAGCTGCCGACCCACTCGTCGCCCGGCACACGCACGGGGCGGATATGCCCGAACTCGGAGTGGGTCAGCCCGTCGACCGGCCGCCCGCCCGCGATCAGGCCCACGCCGATCCCGGTGCCGACCGTGGCATAGGCGATGTCTGCCAGCCCCTTTGCCGCGCCCCACCGCGCCTCGGCCAGCGCCGCGCCGACCACGTCGGTGTGGAAACCGGTCGGCACCCGCGCGTGCCGGCGCAGCCGCTCGCCCACGTCCTGCCCTGCCCAGCCCGGCTTGGGAGTCGAGGTGATGTGCCCGTAATCGGCGGCGTGCCGGTCGATCGAGACCGGCCCGAAGCTGGCGATGCCCAGGCCGACGAAGCCCGACCACCGGTCGAGTACCGCCTCGATCGCCTGCAGCGTCTCCTCGGGCCGGGTCGTTGGCATCTCGACCCGGTCCTCGATCGCGTCGGGCCCGCGCGCGAGGATGCAGATGCACTTGGTTCCGCCCAGTTCGATCCCCGCGATCAGCGGTGCGTCGTCAGCCATCATCCCCCCTGTTTCGCCGCCTTGCGCGCGCGCATCATGTCACGAAACTTCGCCGCCCAGCCCGCCCGGTTCTCCTGCCGCGCGCGCGCCAGTGCCAGCGCGTAGGCCGGCACGTCGCCGGTCACGATCGATCCGGCCCCCACGATCGCGCCGTCGCCGATCGTCACCGGTGCGACCAGCGCGCTGTTCGACCCGACGAACGCGCCGGTGCCGATGCTGGTCCGGTATTTCAGGAAGCCGTCGTAATTGCAGGTGATCGTGCCCGCGCCGATATTGGCGCCCGCCCCGATCTCGGCATCGCCCAGATAGGTGAGGTGATTGGCCTTCGCCCCCTCGCCGAGCCGGGCCTTCTTGATCTCGACGAAATTGCCGACCTTGGCCTTCCGCTCCAGCACCGCGCCGGGCCGCAGCCGGGCATAGGGGCCAACCTCCGCACCGGCGCCGACCTCTGCGCCCTCCAGATGGCTGAAGGCGTGGATCGTCGCACCGTCCGCCACGCTGACGCCAGGACCGAACACGACATTCTGCCCCACCGTCACGTCGCGGCCCAGCACCGTGTCGTGCGCGAACCACACCGTCTCGGGCGCGAGCAGCGTTGCTCCCGCCGCCATCGCCTCAGCCCGACGTCGCGCCTGCCAGCCCGCCTCGACCGTGGCGAGTTCGCCGCGGCTGTTGACCCCGGCGACCTCGTCCGCCCCCGTCTCGATCACCGCCGATCCGCGTCCGTCGGCCGCGGCCAGCATCACGATGTCGGGAAGGTAATATTCGCCCACCGCATTGTCGTTGCCGACCCGCGCCAGCAGCGCGAACAGGTCGGCGCCGCGCACCGCCATCAGCCCCGAATTGCACAGGGTCTCCGCACGCTCTGGTTCGGAGGCATCCTTATACTCGACCATTCGCGCGATCCGCCCCTCGGCGTCCGCGATTACCCGGCCATAGGCACCGGGATCGCTCGGCCGAAAGCCCAGTACCACCACCGCCGGCGCGTCCTCGGCATGGAGCCGCTCGACCATCCGCCGCATCGTGCCCGCCGTCACCAGCGGCACGTCGCCGTAGAGGACCAGCACGTCGCCCTCGAAGCCCACCAGCGCCGCCTCGGCCTGTCGCACCGCATGGCCGGTGCCCAGCTGCTCGGCCTGCACCGCCACCGCGACGCCGTGCGGCGCCACCACCGCCTCCACCTGCTCGCGGCCAGCGCCGGTAACGACCACGACTCGCTCCGCCCCCATTTCGCCGACCGCCGCGATCAGGTGCAGCAGCATCGGCCGTCCCGCGACCGGATGGAGCACCTTGTGCAGGTCGGATTTCATCCTCGTGCCCTTGCCTGCCGCCAGGATCACGGCGGCGAGGGGACGGGCTGCGGCGGGAGTCGTGTCGGTCATCGGGCAGGCGGACTGGCACGAATGCCTTGCCAACGCCATAGCCCTGCTGGCACCGCGCCGGACATGACCGATTTTCCATTTCAGATCGTCGGCTTCGACATGGACGGCACGCTGCTCGATACCAGCGGCGATCTCGCCGCCGCCGTCAACGAAGCCCTGCAGGCCAGCGGCCACCCGACGCTCCCGGTCGAACGGATCAGGCCGATGATCGGCGGTGGCGCGCGCCACATGCTGGCGCAGGGGCTGGCCGCGACCGGCGGCTGCTCGGAAGCCGAACTCGATCGTCTCCACCGCGTCCTGCTCGACTATTACGAAGCGAACATGACGGTCCACACCCGCCCCTTTCCGCACGCGCTGGCGGCGCTCGACACGCTGGCGGCGCGCGGGGTCAGGCTGGCGGTCGTGACCAACAAGCTGGAACGATATGCCGCGCAGGTCCTTGACGATCTTGGCTTGTCCGACCGCTTCGCCTGTCTGATCGGCGGCGACACGATGGGCCCCGGCCGCGGCAAGCCGGCTCCCGATCCGATCCTCGAGATGATCGCCCGCTGCGGCGGCGGACGCGCGGCGTTCGTCGGCGACTCGGTCTATGACGTCGGCGCGGCCAAGGCGGCGGACGTGCCCGTGGTGGCATGCAGCTTCGGCTTCCTCGACCGCCCGGTCGAGGCGCTGGGGGCGGACGCGGTCATCGATGGTTTCGACCAGCTTGTCGAAACATTGGAAAGGCTCGGCTGACATGCTTGCCACGCCCTACCCGGCCCTGGCGCTCGCCGCCGCGACCTCGGCCGCAGTCTTTCTGGTCACGGGCGCCTGGGAGGGACTGGCCCTCGCCCTGGTCGGCGGCGTCGCCGCGGTCCTGCTCGGTCGCCGGCGCGACGTGGTGATGGACGTGGCGCCACCGCCCGCTCCCGCCGCACCGACGCTTGCGGAAATGCTGGACGGGGTCGCCGATCCGGTGCTGCTGGTGTCGAACGGCCGCGTCTCGATCGCCAACGCGGCGGCGCGCAACGTACTGGGAACGCACGTCATCGGTGAGGATGCTCGCGTCGCCATCCGCCATCCCGCCGCCGCCCAGGCGCTCGCCGCCGCCGATGGCCACCCGGTCGAGCTGGTCGGCATCGGCAGCCGCGATCGCCGCTGGGAGATGCGGGTGACCGCCATCTCGCCAGACCTCGCGATCGCCAACCTCGTCGACCGCACCCAGCATGCCGCCGCCGAGCGGATGCGCGTCGATTTCGTCGCCAATGCCAGCCACGAACTGCGCACCCCGCTCGCGTCGATCATGGGCTATATCGAGACGCTGGGCGAGGAGGCCGGCGAGGAACCCGTCCTGCGCACGCGCTTCCTGAAGATCATGATGGACGAGGCGCGACGCATGCAGCGCCTTGTCGAGGACCTCTTGTCCCTGTCGCGGATCGAGGCGGACAAATACCGCCTGCCCGACCGGCTGGTCGACGTCGCCGACCTGCTCGACGAAGTCTGTGCCGAGCTGCGCGGATCGGGTCGCGCGCGCGCCGCCGACCTGATCTGCGCGGAGTGGGACAACCTGCCCCCCGTCGCGGGGGACCGCGCCCAACTCTCGCAGCTGTTCCACAATCTGATCGGCAACGCGATGAAATATGGCCGTTCCGGCACGCCGGTCACAGTCACGTTGAAGGCCGTCCCGACCGGCTTGGTCATGACCGTGACCGACGAGGGAGAGGGCATCGCCCCCGAACACCTGCCGCGCCTGACCGAGCGCTTCTACCGCGTCGACGCCGGGCGCAGCCGCGCGCTGGGCGGCACCGGCCTCGGCCTCGCCATCGTCAAGCACATTGCCGAGCGTCATCGCGGTCGCCTCGACATCGCGAGCCGGGTCGGCGTCGGCACCACGGTCAGCGTCACCCTGCCCGCCACCGGCTGATCGAGAGCCGTGTCATTAAAGCGTAACCCCTCGGTCACATAGGCGCGGACGAGCGGCGGCATCAGCCCGCCGCGTCAGGGAAATCGATGCGCCGCCACATCCTATCCGGCCTGATGCTGCTGGCCATTTCGGCCGCGTGCGTGCTTGGCGGCTGTCGGGATCAGGCCAATGGCGGCGGTGCGGGCGCGCGCGACCAGATCAGCGTGGTCGGATCGTCGACCGTCTATCCCTTCACCACCATGGTCGCCGAGCAGCTGGTCGCGACCGACCCCGACATCCCGGCCCCCGTCATCGAGTCGACCGGTACCGGCGCGGGCATGAAATTGTTCTGCGCCGGCGTCGGCGCGGCGCACCCGGACATCGAGGATGCCTCGCGCCGGATCAAGGCGAGCGAGTATCGCGACTGCGCCGCTCACGGCGTGAAGGACATCATGGAGGTGCAGGTCGGCATCGACGGCATCGCCTTCGCCGAGGCGAAGAACGGGCCGAAGATGGCGCTGACGCCGGCTCAGCTCTATCTCGCGCTCGCCGCCGCGCCGGGTGGCAAGCCGAACACGCGCCGCACCTGGCGCGACGTCGATCCGGCGCTCCCCGCCATCCCCATCCAGGTATACGGCCCCCCCGCGACCAGCGGCACCCGCGATGCGCTGGCCGAGCTAATCCTGAGCAAGGGCTGCGAGCAGGTCGATCCGGCCGCCCACGCGCTCGCCGCGACCAACCCCGACGCACACAAGGCGCTGTGCACCCGCGTGCGCGAGGACGGCGCCTATATCGATGCGGGCGAGAACGACAATCTGATCGTCCAGAAGCTCCAGTCGAACCCCGACGCGATCGGCGTGTTCGGCTATTCCTATCTCGACGAGAATGCCGGCGCGGTGACCGGCGTGCCGATCAGCGGCGTCGCGCCGACCTATGCGACGATCGCCGACGGCCGCTATCCCGGCTCGCGCCCGCTCTACATCTACGTCAAGAAGGCGCACCTCGCCGCCATCCCGAACCTGCGTACCTTCCTGAAGCTCTACGTCGCCAGCTGGGGCCCTGACGGCCCGCTGGTCACGCGCGGCCTGATCGCCGCGCCCGAGGCGGTTCGTGCCCGCGCGGCGCAGGTCGTTGCGACAGAGGCGGTGCTAGATCCGGCAGAGCTGAAATGAGCGGCCCCGTCCTCGTCATCATCGTCGCCGGGCTGGCGCTGATCGGCTGGCTGATCGCCCGCGCCCGCGCCGCCGCATTCCGTGACGGCGGCCAGCGCTTCAGTTCGCTGCCCGGCCATCACGGCTGGTATGTGGCACTGTGGCTGCTGGTGCCGCCTCTGGTGTTTCTCGCCATCTGGGCGGCGGTGTCGCCGGCGATGGTCACCGACGCGGTCCTCGCCACGCCTGCCGCCGCGCAGCTGCCCCCACCCGGCTTCGACCGCGCGTCGATCCTGTCGGAGGCGCGGGCGCTGGCCCAGGGTCGCGCCTATGGTGCCTTCAACGCACTGTCGCAGCGCCTGGCACCTGCCTACGCGACCGCACAGGACCGCTACGACTGGATTGCCACCGGCCTGGCGCTGCTCCTCTCCTTTGCCGGCGGCGCCTTCGCCTTCGTGCGGGTGCGACCGGGCTTCGCCGCGCGGACTAGGGTCGAGCGGATCGTGATGGGTCTGCTGCTCGCCGCCTCGCTGATCGCGATCCTGACCACGATCGGCATCGTCGCTTCGCTCCTGTACGAGGCGGGGCGCTTCTTCCACACCGTACCCGTCACCGACTTCCTGTTCGGCACGCACTGGAGCCCGCAGGTCATCGACCCGCGCGATCCGGGTGCGAACCTGGGCGCGGTACCGCTGTTCTGGGGCACCTTCTTCATCGGCGCCGTCATCGCCATGGCGGTCGCCATCCCCTTCGGGCTGATGAGCGCGGTCTACCTTACCCAGTATGCCGCGCCCCGCACCCGCCGCTGGATGAAACCCATTCTCGAGGTGCTCGCCGGCGTTCCGACCGTGGTCTACGGCTATTTCGCCGCGCTGACCGTCGCGCCGGCGGTACGTGCGCTCGCGGTATCGCTGGGAATCAGCTGGGCCTCATCAGAGAGCGCACTGGCGGCCGGGCTGGTCATGGGCGTCATGATTATCCCCTTCGTCTCGTCGATGGCCGACGACAGCCTGGCGGCAGTGCCCAGCGCGATGCGCGACGGCAGCCTGGCGATGGGCGCGACCAGTTCCGAGACGATCCGCAAGGTGATGCTGCCCGCCGCCTTGCCCGGCGTGGTCGGCGGCGTCCTGCTCGCGGTCAGCCGGGCGATCGGCGAGACGATGATCGTCGTCATGGCCGCGTCCGGGGTCGCGACCCTGACCGCCAACCCCTTCGCCTCGGCGACCACCGTCACCCGCCAGATCGTCGACCTGCTGACCGGCGAGGCGGAGTTCGACAGCCCCAAGACGCTCGCCGCCTTCGCGCTGGGGCTCACGCTGTTCGTCGTCACCCTGCTCCTCAACATCGTCGCGCTGACCGTCGTGAAGCGCTACCGGGAGGCTTATGAGTAGCTCGCTCGTCGCCCCGCTACCGACGGCGGGCACCGCGCACGACCCGGCGCCCCGCGCGCCGACCGACTGGACCACCGGGTCGATGCAGCGTCGCATCCGCAAGCGCTATGCCGCCGAACGCCGCTTCCGCCTGATGGGGTTGGGCGCGGTGGTGCTGTCGGCCGGATTCCTGGCGTTCCTGCTCGTCTCGATGCTGGTGCAGGGGCTGGGCGGCTTTACCGAGACACGCGTGACGGTACCGATCGACCTTGCCGCCGCGAAGCTGCCGGTGACGCCGCAGCAGCTCGCCGGTCGCGGTGCCGACCTGGCGCTCGCCGGTGCCGGGCTGGAGGGGATCGTCGGCGCCGCCGCCGCCCGCGCCTATGACGACCCGACCCTACTCTCGTCCGGCGCCTGGCTGCGCGTACGCGACGCGATCAAGCGCGACCCCGCGCTCCTGTCGCGCAAGGCGGTGTTCGACCTGCCGACCTCCAGCGCGATCGACATCGCCTACAAGGGAGAGGGCAGCGCCGCCGCGGAGGCGACCGTCGTCGCCCTGTCGAAACGCGACGTCCTGTCACGCGGGCTGAACTGGAGCTTCTTCACGGGCGCGGACGCGACCGATCCGACCCGCGTGGGCATCTGGGGCGCGTTCAAGGGCTCGCTGCTGACGATGCTGGTCACCCTGCTGCTCGCCTTCCCGATCGGCGTGCTGGCGGCGCTCTACCTCGAGGAATATGCGCCGCGGAACCGCTGGACCGACCTGATCGAGGTGTCGATCAACAACCTGGCGGCGGTGCCCTCGATCATCTTCGGCCTGCTAGGGCTCGCCGTGTTCCTCGGCACCTTCGGCCTGCCGCGCTCGGCACCGATCGTCGGCGGGCTGACGCTGGCGCTGATGACGATGCCGGTCATCGTCATCGCCGGGCGCAACGCGATCAAGGCGGTGCCGCCCTCGATCCGCGACGCCGCGCTGGGCATCGGCGCCTCGCCGATCCAGGTCGTGTTCCACCACGTCCTGCCGCTCGCGCTGCCCGGTATCCTGACCGGCACGATCATCGGCATGGCGCGCGCGCTGGGCGAGACGGCGCCGCTGCTGATGATCGGCATGCGCGCCTTCATCGCCGCGCCGCCTTCGGGCATCGCCAGCCCGGCGACCGCGCTGCCCGTCCAGATCTTTCTCTGGTCCGACCAGGTCGACCGCGGCTTCGTCGAGAAGACGTCGACCGCGATCATCGTCCTTCTCGTCTTCCTCCTCGCGATGAATGGCCTGGCCATCTATCTGCGCAACCGCTTCGAGACCCGCTGGTGAGCACACCCAAGATGACCGCCCGGAACGTCCACGTTCACTACGGGCCGAAACAGGCGATCGACGGCGTGTCGATCGACATCGAGCAGGACAAGGTCGTCGCCTTCATCGGCCCGTCCGGCTGCGGCAAGAGCACTTTCCTGCGCACCCTCAACCGCATGAACGACACCGTCGCGTCGGCCCGCGTCAAGGGCGACATCCGCCTCGACGGGCAGGACATCTACGCGCCCGAGATGGACGTCGTGCAGCTGCGCGCCCGCGTCGGGATGGTTTTCCAGAAGCCCAACCCCTTCCCCAAGTCGATCTACGAAAACGTCGCCTACGGCCCCCGCATCCACGGGCTGGCGGCGGGCAAGGCCGATCTCGACCACGTCGTCGAACGCTCGCTAACCCGCGCCGGCCTGTGGAACGAGGTGAAGGATCGCCTGTCCGACAGCGGCACCGCTTTGTCGGGCGGCCAGCAGCAGCGGCTGTGCATCGCCCGCGCCATCGCCGTCGATCCCGAGGTAATCCTGATGGACGAGCCGTGCAGCGCGCTAGACCCGATCGCCACCGCCAAGATCGAGGAGCTGATCCACGAACTACGTGGCCGCTACGCGATCGCCATCGTCACCCACAACATGCAGCAGGCGGCGCGCGTCAGCCAGAAGACCGCCTTCTTCCACCTAGGCACGCTGGTGGAATATGGCGCCACGTCGGATATCTTCACCAATCCGCGGCAGGACCGCACCAAGGATTACATCACCGGCCGCTACGGCTGAGTGGGGGCATCATGAACGAGCATACCGTCAAGGCGTTCGACACCGACATCGGCCAGCTGCGCGGCCTCATCAGCGAGATGGGCGGCCTGACCGAAGACGCCATCGCCAAGGCGATGCAGGCGCTTCAGCGCAGCGACCTGCAGCTCGCCGCCGAGGTCCGCGCCAACGACCGCAGGATCGACGCGCTGGAGGCGGAGGTCGAGAGCCTGGCCGTCCGCATCATCGCGCTGCGCGCGCCGCTGGCGATCGACCTGCGCGAGGTGGTGGCGGCGATGAAGATCGCCAGCGTGGTCGAGCGGATCGCCGACTATGCCAAGAACATCGCCAAGCGCGTTCCCCTGATCGAGAGCGAGCACCGGATCGAGCCGGTGTCGATCCTGCCGGCCATGGGCCGAATGGCGGCCGAGATGGTGCGCCACGCGCTCGACGCCTTCGCGGCGCGCGATGCCGAGGAGGCGGCGCGGGTCTGGCACAGCGACCCGCCGCTCGACGACTTCTACGATTCGATCTTCCGCACCCTCGTCACCTTCATGGTCGAGAACCCGACGACGATCAGCCAGGTCGCGCACCTGCTGTTCATCGCCAAGAACCTGGAGCGGATCGGCGACCACGCGACCAACGTCGCGGAGATGGTCTATTTCGCGGCGACCGGCGAACATCTCGCCGATCGCGAGCGCGGTGGTGGGGAGCGGGACTGATGGCACGCGTCACGATGCTGCTGGTGGAGGACGATGCGGCGCTGGCCGAACTCCTCACCTTCCATTTCCGGCGCGAGGATTTCGAGGTCGTGCAGACCGCCGATGGCGAGGAGGCGCTGCTCCTCGCGCGGGAGCGGACGCCCGACATCGTTCTGCTCGACTGGATGATCGAGGGCGTGATCTCTGGCCTGGAGGTCTGCCGGCGCCTGCGCCGCGCACCCGAGACGCAGAACGTGCCGATCATCATGCTGACCGCGCGCGGCGAGGAGGAGGACCGGGTCCGCGGGCTGGAGACGGGTGCCGACGATTATGTCACCAAGCCCTTTTCCCCACGCGAGCTGGTCGCCCGCGTCGGCGCGGTGCTGCGCCGGGTCCGCCCCGCGCTGGCCGGCGAGGCGCTGATCTATTCGGATATCGAGATGGACACGGTCGGCCACAAGGTGAAGCGCGGCGGCGAGACGGTGGCGCTGGGCCCAACCGAGTTCCGCCTGCTCAAGCACTTCCTCGAGCATCCCGGCCACGTCTTCTCGCGCGAGCGGCTGCTCGACAGTGTCTGGGGCCATGATAGCGACATCGAGAGCCGCACCGTCGACGTCCATATCCGTCGCCTGCGCAAGGCGATCAACGTCGGCGGCCGGTCCGACATCATCCGCACCGTGCGCTCTGCCGGCTATGCCCTTGATGCGGACGGCTGATTTCCGCACGTCTTAATTGGAACCGTTGCACGAAGGACACATCCGCGTCGTGGGGCGTTGGGCGGCGGCGTGATGCATTTGGATCGCGTACGAAATCATCCTGAGGAGATCCTCTCATGAAGTTCGCCCTGCTCGCCGCCACCGCACTGCTGGCCGCCCCCGTATTCGCGCAGGATACCCCGGCAACCGCGCCGACCACCACCACAGATGGCGCACAGCCGCCCGCGACCGCGCCCGACACCACGATGGCACCCGATGCGACCGGCACGCCGCCGGCCGCCGCCACCGATCCGGCTCAGCCGATGACGACCGACACGCCGCCAGCCGCCCCCGCCGCGCCGTCGACCGCATCGCCGTCGGGCATGAGCACCAGTGACCCGGCCGGTGGTTACCAGCCGGCTCCGGGCGCCGCTCCTGCTCCGGGCGCCGGCCCGGTGACCGTGCAGCCCTCGGTCAGCCCGGCCCAGGCTTTCCCGGCTCCGGCGCCGCTGGCCAGCTACCCGATCTGCAAGAAGGGCCAGTACGACAAGTGCCGCCAGCGCGGCGGCAAGTAACACCGGCCACGAACGACGGGTTGCGCGCGAGCGCAACCCATTTAGGAAGGGCGCTCCACCACTTGGAGCGCCCTTTTCCATGTCCACCCGACCCGCAATCCGCTTCGACGGTCGCGTCGCCATCGTTACCGGTGCCGGCGGGGGCCTTGGCCGCGACTATGCGCTGGAACTTGCCCGCCGAGGCGCGCACGTCGTCGTCAACGATCTGGGCGGCGGCCGCGACGGCACCGGCCATTCCGACGCCGCCGCGCAAGTGGTGGCGGAGATCGAGGCGGCGGGCGGCTCGGCGATGGCGGACGGCGGCAACGTCGCCGACCACGCGCAGATGGCCGCGATGGTCGCGCGCGCGCAGGAGCGCTGGGGCGGCGTCCACATCCTCATCAACAATGCCGGCGTGCTGCGCGACAAGAGCTTCGCCAAGATGGAGCCGGCCGATTTCGAGTTCGTCGTCCGCGTCCACCTGCTCGGCTCGGCCTATGCGACCAAGGCGTGCTGGGACCTCTTCCGCACGCAAGGCTATGGCCGGGTGCTGATGACCTCGTCGTCGAGCGGACTGTACGGCAATTTCGGTCAGGCCAACTACGCCGCCGCCAAGCTGGGGATCGCCGGTCTCGCCAAGACGTTGGCGATCGAGGGCATGAAGAACAATATTCGCGTCAACACCATTGCCCCCACCGCCGGCACGCGGATGACCGAGGACCTGTTCCCCGAAGAGGCGTTTGCCGCCTTCGCGCCAGAGAAGGTGGTGCCGGCCGCGCTCTACCTCGTGTCCGAAGATGCGCCGACCGGCCAGATCGTCGGTGCCGGCGCGGGCGTGTTCCAGTCTGCCGCCATCACCCTGTCGCGCGGCGTGGCGCTGCGCGGCGACGACCTGTCGCCCGAGGGGATTGCCGCCAACTGGGACGCGATCGTGGACCGCGACGGCGAGATCGTGCCGAAGAGCGGTGCCGAACAGTCGATGACCATCGCCGCGCTCCTCCAGCAGGGCTGATCCTGCCGCGCTCCGTCATGCCGGGACAAGCCCGGCATGACGTTCGAGCGTTACTGCCGATACTTGCCGACCCGCTGTGTATTGCAACCGCAATACACATTGACTAGCATCCCGCGAAACGATGGGGATGCCGGCATGTACAGCGAGGGCGATATCGACAATGCGGTCGCTGCCGGGGTGCTGCCCCCGCAGACGGCCGACGCCTTCCGCCGGTACGTCGCTGCCGGTCGCGCCAGCCCGGCGGTCGACGAGGAGCATTTCCGCCTCCTGACCGGCTTCAACGACATCTTCGTGTCCATTGCCATCGTGCTGCTGCTGGTGGCGGTCGGCCAGATCGGGGGGCAGGTGTGGCAGCCGCTCGCACCCGCCCTGGTCGCGGCGGTCGCCTGGGCGCTGGCGCTGTTCTTCACCGCGCGGCGCCGCATGGCATTGCCCAGCATCATCCTGCTCGGCGCCTTTGTCGGCGGCGTCGGGCTGGCCGTCGCGCTGGCGCTGGGCACGCTGGTCGATCCCCAGTCCGAGCGGCTGGAGGCGCTGGTCGCGGCGGCGGGTGCGCTCGGTGCAGCCGCGGCGGCGTGGCTGCACTGGCGTCGTTTCATGGTGCCGATCACCGTCGCCGCCGGCGCGGGATCGGTGGCCGGACTGGCGGTCGCACTGGTGCTCGCCGCTTTTCCTCAGGTCGATGCGCTGGTCTGGCCGCTGCTGCTGGCTGCGGGCCTCGCGGTATTCGCGCTGGCGATGCGGTGGGACCTGAGCGACCGCGAGCGGCTGACCCGCCGCGCCGACGTCGCCTTCTGGCTCCACCTCACCGCCGCGCCGATGATCGCGCATCCGGTCTTCCAGCTACTCGGCGTGTTCGGCGAGGCGATCGGCCCGGCCACCGCGGTGCTGGTCCTGATCCTCTACGGCCTGTTCGCCTTCGTCGCACTCGCGGTCGATCGGCGCGCGCTGCTGGTATCGAGCCTGGTCTACGTCCTCTACGCGATGTTCTCGCTGTTCCGTACCGCCGGCGCGGTCGAGCTGTCGGCGGCGTTCACCGCGCTCGCGATCGGGTCTGCGCTACTGACCCTGTCGGCGTTCTGGCATCCGATCCGCAAGCGTGTTGTCGGGCTGCTCGGCGCGCTCGGCACCCGACTGCCGCCCGTGCAGGACGTCGGACCGGCTATTCCTCGACCAGCTTGAGCAGCCGTCGCTCGACCGGGGCTAACACCGGCCCCAGCTCGTGCCCACGCTTCAGCACCGCCCCCGCCTCGCCGACCAGCGCCCACATGCCCTGCCGCTGACGAAGCGCCGGGCGCTTCTCGATCCGGATCTCGGGCCGCTCGGTCGCGCGGCGGAACGCGGAGAAGACCGCCGCCTCGCGGCCCAGCTCGATCGCATAATCGCGCCAGTGGCCCGCGGCGACCATGCGCCCGTACAGGTCCAGGATCCGCGTCAGCTCGGCGCGCTCGAAGCCGACCTGCCCGATCTGCCGGCCGGGAAAGGGGACGACGCCCATCAGGCCCGCATCCTCCTCAAGCCCGGTCGCGCTCCGCCCCGGCACCGGCCTGCTGCTCGGCCAGCAGCGCGTCCAGCCGCTTGCGCAGCTGCTCCACCTCGCAGCGCAGCAGCTCGGTCTTCTGGGTCACGGGATCGAAATTCTCGGAGCATTTGGTGCCATAGGGCAGGAAGTCGGGCTTGGGCGACGCCCCGCCCTCCACCACCGTCGGGCGGGCCGGGATGCCAACCATGACCGCGCCGTCCGGCACCTCGCGCGTCACCACCGCATTGGCGCCGATCCGTGCACCGCGCCCGACCGTGATCGGCCCCAGCACCTGCGCGCCCGACCCCACGATCGCGCCGTCGAGCAGCGTCGGGTGCCGCTTGCCACCGACGCCATTGTCGGGGCTGGTCCCGCCCAGCGTCACGCACTGATAGATGGTCACGTCGTCGCCGATCACCGCCGTCTCGCCGATCACCACGAAACCATGGTCGATGAAGAAGTTCCGCCCGATCGTCGCGCCAGGATGGATGTCGATCGCGGTCCAGGCACGGGTCGTGTGGTTGACGATGCGCGCCATCAGGAACAGCCGCGCGCGGAACAGCCGATGCGCGATCCGGTGCCCGGCGAGCGCCCACACGCCCGGATAGGTCAGCACCTCCGCGCGGCTGCGCGGCGCAGGGTCGCGGGCGCGGATCGAATCGAGATAGGCGACGAGGCGGCTCGGCATAGAAATTTTCCCTCGCGCGTTCCCGATCGCGCGTGCCTGCATCTAGGCACGCACTCCATCAGCGGCAATGGCCGGGCTGCGGCCACCATAAAGCCTATCTATCTTGTAGAGTTTGGCCGGGTCGGTCATGTTCGATTATGAAAGGAATTTCATGCCCGACTTATCCAGCCTCGATCTCGCGCAAGTCCTGCCGTTCGTCCTGATCGGTTTCGCCGCGCAGGTGGTCGACGGCGCGCTCGGCATGGCGTTCGGCGTCATCTCGAACACCGCGCTATTGTGGATCGGCGTTCCGCCTGCCGCGGCGTCTGCCGGGGTGCATACGGTCGAAGCCTTCACGACCGCCGTGTCCGGGATCAGCCATGTCGCGCACCGCAACGTCAACTGGCGGCTGTTCTTCCGCATCATGATCCCCGGCGTGATCGGCGGCGTGCTCGGCGCCTATGTGCTGTCGAACATCGACGCCGCCGTCGCCAAGCCTTTCATCCTCGCCTATCTGGTCGCGATCGGCGGCTATCTTCTGTGGCGGGGCCTGCGTTATCCGCCGACCCAGCGCGAGCCCAAGGTGGTCGAGCCGCTGGGGCTGGTCGGCGGCTTTCTCGACGCGGCGGGCGGCGGCGGATGGGGCCCAGTGGTGACGTCGAACCTGCTGGTGCAGGGCGCATCCCCGCGTACCACGATCGGATCGGTCAACACCGCCGAGTTCTTCCTGACGGTGACGATCTCGGTTACCTTCCTGACCCAGCTCGGCTGGGCGGCCTTCACCATGGCGACGGTCGGGCTGCTGATCGGCGGCGTGCTGGCGGCGCCGTTCGGCGCGATGCTGGCCAAGCGGGTGCCCGCCAAGACGCTGATGCTGCTGGTCGGCACCGTCCTGATCGTGACCAGCCTGTTCGGCTTGTGGCGCGCGCTGCACGGGTAAGCTAATCGCCGCCAATGGCCGCGACCTATCTGCCCACGCTGAAGCAGCTCCAATACCTGGTGGCGCTGCGCGACCACGGCCATTTCGGCCGCGCTGCGGAGGCGTGCTTCGTCACCCAGTCGACGCTGTCGGCCGGCCTGCGCGATCTGGAGACGCTGATCGGCGTCGTGCTGGTCGAGCGGACCCGCCGCGTCGTCCGCTTCACGCCGCTGGGCGAGCGGATCGTCGCCAAGGCGCGCAAGGTCCTGCGCGAGGCGGAGGAGTTGGGCGACATGGCCCGCGCCGCCGGCCGCCCGCTGACCGGCGAGATGCGAATGAGTGTGATCCCGACCATCGCCCCCTTCATGCTGCCGCGCATCCTGCCCCGGCTGCGCGCCGACTATCCCGAACTCCGCCTCTTCCTGCGCGAGGAATCGAGCGCGCAGGCGTGCGAGGGGCTGCACGCCGGGCGCACCGACTGCGTCCTCCTCGCCCTGCCTTTCGGCTGCGGCGAAGTCGCGACCGCGCCGCTGTTCGACGACCGGCTGTTCGTCGCCTTCCAGACCCGAGGCGACGAGCCCGCGCCCGCCACCATCGACGCCGACGCGATCGACGCCGCCAGCCTGCTGCTGCTGGAGGACGGCCACTGCCTGAAGGACCACGCGCTTGCCGCCTGTAACCGGCCGGAATTGCGCGCGGAGGCGACGATGCTCGGCACCTCGCTCCACACCATCGTCCAGATGGTCGACAATGGTCTGGGCGTGACCGTCCTGCCGGAAATGGCGCTGAAGGCCGGCATCCTCGATCATACCAGCATCACTGCCCGGCCGCTCGCGGCCGACAATGCGGTGCGCAGCGTCGCCCTGGTCTGGCGCCGCGCCTCTCCGCGGGAGAGCGATTTTCGCCTGCTGGCGGGCGTCCTGGCGGAAATCAACTAGGCTCGGCGCGGGGGCGGTCGGGCGGCGCGCGGGAACCATCTGCCTCACCGCGCGTGAATGACAGGCAATTCATAAGCCGGAGTAACGCGATGCGTTCGACTGTTTTCCTGACCCCCGCCCTCCTTGCCGCGACCCTCGTGGCGGTCCCTGCCGCCGCGCAGACGGGCGCCCCCACCACCCAGACGCCGGCGGCCAACTCCGGCGTCGTACCGCCCGGCGCGCCCGGCACCGCTGCGCCGGCGATCGGCACGCCGCCCGCGCCCGCGACGACGACGCCCGCCGCCTCCACCACCATCGCCGCCGCGATCGCCGCCTCGCCCGACCACAAGACGCTCCAGCGCCTGATCGTCGCGGCCAAGCTGGAGCCGACGCTGTCCGGCCCCGGGCCGTACACGGTCTTCGCGCCAAAGGACTCGGCCTTCGCGCTGCTGCCCGCCGGCACGCTCGACACGCTGCTCGCTCCGGCCAACGTCGCCAGCCTGACCACGATCCTGAAGAACCATGTCGTCGCGGGTGCGATGACGTCCGACCAGCTGCGCGCCGCGATCACCTCCGGCGGCGGCAAGGCGACGCTCGCCACGCTATCGGGCCAGTCGATCACCGCCTCGCTGGAAGGACAGGCGATCCTCTTGACCGACGCAGTCGGCAACAAGAGCTATATCGACAAGCCGGACCTGAAGCAGAGCAACGGCGTGATCCACTCGACCAACGGCATCAGCCTGCCTAAGCTCGGCTGAGGTGAAACGGGGCGGTCACGGCCGCCCCGTTCGTCATGCCAATTACCAACGTCGCGCCGCCACCTCGTCGGTGTCCCGCGCCTCGACCCAGGTCCCGTGCCCCCCGCGCACCTCGCGTTTCCAGAACGGCGCATCAGTCTTCAGCCGGTCGATCAGGAAGGCGCATGCGTCCAGCGCCGCGCCGCGATGCGGCGCCGCGGTTCCGACGAACACGATCCGCTCCCCCGCCCGCATCGGCCCGACCCGGTGGACGATCGTCGCCCCGGCCAGCGACCAGCGCGTCACCGCTTCGTCCGCCAGCGTCCTGAGTGCTGCCTCGGTCGCGCCGGGATAATGTTCCAGCTCCAGTGTCTCGACCGCGCCCTCGGCACCCGCGTCGGCGCGCACCAGCCCGGTGAAGCTCGCCACCGCCCCTGCGCCCTCCCGCTCGATCAGCGCAAGCTCGGCCGCCACGTCGATCGGCTCGCGGTCGACGACGACGCGGATCATCCGCCCGTCACCGGCGGAAAGATCGCCACTTCGCCGGCACTGCCAAAGGCCGTGTCGAGCGGCACGAACGCCTGATCGACCGCGGCGCGCAACCGCCCGCGATCGGCAAAGGCCTGGGCATGTCCGTCGCTGCGCATCGCCAGCCAGTCGACCAGTTGCGCGACCGTCGTGACGCCAGCGGGCGGCTCGACCAGTTCCTCGCCGCAGCCGACCCGCTCGCGCACCCAGGCGAAGTAGAGCATCCGCACCGCCATGCGCGTCAGTCCATGTGCTTCAGGCCGACGCGCAGGTAATCCCAGCCCGTCACCAGCGTCAGCACCGCCGCGCCCCACAGCGCCGTCAGCCCGACCGTCGCGATCCACGGCGCCGACGGCACCGCTCCGCCCAGGATCAGCGCACCGAGCGACACCAGCTGCAGCGTCGTCTTCCACTTGGCCAGCTTCGACACGGGCATCGAGACATGCAGCGGCGCCAGGAACTCGCGCAGACCCGACACCGCGATCTCGCGCAGCAGGATCACCAGCGCCGCGATCAGGTGCAGCCCGGCAATGTCGCGCGTGCCGACCAGCATCAGGATGACGGCCGCGACCATGATCTTGTCGGCGATCGGGTCCAGGAAGATGCCCAGCCGCGACACCGCGCCGTTGGACCGCGCCAGATAGCCGTCGAAATAATCGGTGATGCCCATCAGGCAGTAGAGCGCGAAGGCGATCCCGTATCCCAGCGCCCAGCCCGGCCACCACAACAGGCCGACGAGCAGCGGCACCGCGACGATGCGCGACAGGGTCAACAGGTTGGGCAGGCTTAACATGATGCTGCCACCCCTATCCCGCCAAGCGCCGGGCGGGAACCCCGCGCGACAGGGCGGCGGGATCGGACGTTGGCAGGTCGGGCGGGCTGGTCTACAAGCGCCCACGGTATACGGCATCAAGGCCATGTCATGATTAATGCGTTGGGGCTGCTGAAGCGGCGTCGCTTCCTGCCCCTTTTCGTCACCCAGTTTCTCGGTGCGTTCAACGACAATCTGTTCAAGACGTCGATGGTGTTGTTCGCGACCTACGCGATCTTCAACGACGCGGCGAAGGAAGCCAATTTCAACGCGCTGGCGACGGGGATCGGCATCCTGCCCTTCTTCCTCCTGTCCGCGCTGGCCGGGCAGCTCGCCGACAGCCACGACAAGGCGCGGATCATCCGCATCGTCAAGGCGGCGGAGATCGCGATCATGGCGGTCGGCGCGACCGGCCTGATGCTGGCGCGCGGCGGCTTCATCAATGCCGGGCTCGCGATGATGCTGGGCGCGGTGCTGCTGCTGGGTATCCACTCGACCTTCTTCGGGCCGATCAAATACGCCATCCTGCCCCAGCATCTGGCCCCTTGCGACGTGCTGGGCGGCACCGGGCTGGTCGAGGCGGGGACGTATCTCGCGATCCTGGCGGGCACCGTGGTCGCCGGCTGGATTCCGATCGAGGGCGCGGCGGCGACCGTGCTCGCCATTGCCGTGATCGGCTGGCTGGCCGGACGACAGGTCCCTCCCGCCCCGCGCGAAGGGCCGCCGCTGAAACTGAACTACAATCCGCTGACCGCATCGTGGCGGCTAATCTCGGCGACGATGCACATTCCGCGGTTGTTCCTGGCAATCTGCGCGATCAGCTTCTTCTGGACGATCGGCTCGGTCCTCATCATCGTCTTCCCGCCGCTGGTGAAGAACGTGCTGACCGCCGACGAGCGGGTCGCCAGCGGTGTGATCGCGGTCTTCTCGGTCGGGGTCGCGATCGGGTCGGTCATCATCAACACGATGCTGAAGGGGCGGATCTCGGCCCGCTACGCCCCCGCCTCCGTGATCGGCATGGGGATATTCGTCGTCCTCTTCTCGATCCTGGCGCGCAACTGGCAGTCGGCGCCGGCGGGGCAGTTGCTCGGCTGGTCGGCCTTCATGGCCCATCCCGGCGCCCTGGCGGTGCTCGCCACGCTGCTGGCGATCGCGGTGACCGGGGGCATGTTCGTCGTGCCGCTCTACGCCTTCCTGACCACGACGGTGGAGAAGGATCAGACGGCACGCACCGTCGCGGCGAACAATGTCGTCAACGCCGGCGCGATGACGATCGGCGCAATCGTGGTGCTGTTCCTGACCACTGGCCTGGGTGTCTCGTCGGAGAACATGCTGCTGGTGGTCGCGGGCATGTGCCTGATCTCTGCCGGCATCGCCCAGCGCCTGCACCGCGTCTGCGACCGCGAGGATGCGTGCCTTCCCTGCGGATAGGCTTGCCCCGCTCCCTGCTCCCGCAAAGGCCGATCAGAAGATAAAGCTGTAGAAGCAGACGAAGAACGCCGCGAAGCTCAGTGCGAACAGCTTGAGATCCTGATCGTCCTCGCGCGTCGCGGGTAGCGCCTTCACCGGCGGCAAGGCGCGGCGCAGCGGATGGCGGGCACCCTCGTTGGTCAGGACCAGGCGTCGGGTCAGGTGGGTCGTGGACATGCCGCCATTAACGTCCCGTTAGGCATTCGGCGCCAGCACGTATGATGGTTAATCGCTGTGCCGATCCGATACAGCGATCCGATATGTGCCAAGATGGCAGATCGCCAGACGCGACAATGCCGCCCCGCGGGAGTTCAAGCGGAGCGGCATCGCGACGACGCCCTCGCGCAAGGGTATCGTGAAGGCCCGTCTCGCCGCGTCTACCCCCATACATGCGGCGACCGACCTGGGCCGACTCGAAACCTACGCCGTCGCAGGCCGCGTCGCCATCCCCATCAGAGTCCCGATCCGGGTCAGAGCCGCGTCGCGAGCAGTGCCGCCAGCGCCTCGCAACCCGCTGCATCATCGGCATCGAAGCGCACAGGCGACGGGCTGTCGAGGTCGATCACCCCCAGCACCGCATCGTCGCGGACGATGGGCACCACCAGCTCGGACCGGCTCGCCGCGTCGCAGGCGATATGCCCCGGAAAGGCGTGGACATCGGCCACCAGCTGCGTCGCCCGCGTCGCCGCGGCGGTGCCGCACACCCCCTTGCCCAGCGGAATGCGGATGCACGCCGCCTTGCCCTGGAACGGCCCCAGCACCAGCTCGCCGTCGACCATCCGGTAGAAGCCGGCCCAGTTCAGGTCGGGCAGATACTGCCACAGCAGCGCCGCGGCGTTGGCCATGTTGGCGATGGCGTCCGCCTCGCCCGCCGTCACCGCGTCCATCGCCGCCAGCAGGTCGCGATATAGTTCGGCCTTGGAGCCGGCGGTCACATCGAATGCGTACATCAGTCCACCTTTATCCGGCCGCGCCCCGCCTTCACGGCGCTGCGGCCCTTCTTCTCGTCCACCCGCCGTGCCTTGGCGGCCCTGGACGGCTTGGTCTTAACCCGGCGCGCCTCGCGCTCGCTCGCCTTGGTGAGCAGTTCGGCCAGCCGCTCGCGTGCGTCGGCGCGGTTCGCCTCCTGCGTGCGATAGCGCTTGGCGTTCAGCACCAAGGTGCCGCCCGCGGTCAGCCGGCTGCCCGCCAGCAGCTTCAGCCGCCGAAACGTCTCGGGATGCAGCCCCAGCCGGTACACGTCGACGCGCAGCTGGCACGCGGTCGCGACCTTGTTGACGTTCTGCCCGCCGGGACCGGTCGCCGCGAGGAAGCGTTCCTCCAGCGCGTCCTCGGGCACCGTGACGGTCATCGCCAGTCGCCGAACCGTTCGGGCAGCGGCGCCTCCGCGCGGATCGGGTCCTTGCCCGCGCGCGGCACGACCAGCTCGGCGGCGTGGAGCATCATGCCCTCCTTGGCCGCGCGGCCATAGACCGGATCGCCGACCACCGGCGCGCCAAGCCCGCTGGCGGCATGGACGCGGATCTGGTGCGTCCGCCCGGTCGCCGGCCGGAACTCGACCAGCGTCCGCTCCCCTCGCGATTCCACCGCGCGCCAGGCGGTGCGTGCCTGCTTGCCCTGCGGATCGGGCACGATCCGCCAGCCCGCCTCGGCGGTGCTGGTCTTGCCCAGCGCCAGCGCGATCTCGCCCTCGCCCTCGACCACGCCGTCGAGCACCGCCAGATAGCGTTTCTCGACCAGCCCGCCCTCGAACGCCTGCTGGAAGCGCGCCTGCGCCTTGGGATTACGCGCCAGCAGCAGGCAGCCGCTGGTATCGCGGTCCAGCCGGTGCACCGCACTGGGCCAGCGCCGAAAGCCGAAGCGCAGCGAATCGAGATGATTCTCCAGGCTGATCGAACCATCACGCGGCGGATCGACCGGCAGCCCGGCGGGCTTGTCGATCACCAGGGCCTCGCCATCGAGGAACAGGACGCGGTCACCATGCATGCCGCGCTCCTTGCCACCGCGCCGCCCCGCATGCCAGAGGCATGGGCGCGATGCTCGCCCTTCTCCTCGCCCAGCTTGCCGCCGCGACGTCGAACGACGGCCGCGTCCTTGGTCACTTTCCCTATGGCGACGCCGCGCCCGGCGATCTGGCCGAAGCGCCCGCAGGCTTCGCACTCCATAGCTGCCGCGTCCGGCGCGATGTGCTGCCCGACCTTCAGCGCCTGATCGCCGCCGCGGCGACCGATCCGGCCGTGGGCGGCACGATCCGCGGCCTGTCCTGCCACCGCTCGATTCCGCGCCAGGGCGGCGTGTTCGCCAGCGGCGGCCAGGGCGACGCGGCCGAGCGTGCCATCTCGGTCGCCCCGCCCGGCCATACCGAGCACAGCACGGGCTATGCCATCGACTTCGCCGTCCGCCCCTCGCCGGGCTGCCCCGACGCGGAGGCCTGCATGGCGGCAACGCCGGCCGCGCGCTGGCTGGTCGTCAACGCGCCGCGCTTCGGCTTCGAACTCAGCTTTCCGCCAGGCAATCGCCAGCAGGTGAAGTGGGAGCCGTGGCACTGGCGCTGGGTCGGCACACGTGCCGACGCGCCCGGCGCGGCCCGCGCGCGCTTCATCTTCGCCAAGGCGCGGGCGGCATTTCCCGCCGATCCCGGCATCTACCCGCCGCTGCGCATCGTCCTGACCGCCCAGCCACAACCGCCGGTGCAGGCAGTGGTGCCTGCGGTAAAGAAGAAGCGCCGGCGGCGTTAGTCCCGGGGAAAGCCGTCATTCTCGCGCAGGCGGGAATGACGGTCAGAGGCTTTTACCCCGCCAGCTTCGCGGCCGTCTCGGCGATCCGCTTGCCCTGATAGCGCGCACCCGCCAGTTCCTCCTCGTGCGGCTGGCGGCTGCCGTCCCCGCCGGCGATCGTCGTCGCGCCATAGGGAGAGCCACCGCGCACCTCGTCGACGCCCATCTGCCCCTGGAAGCCATAGTCCAGCCCGACGATCGCCAGCCCGTGGTGCAGCAGGTTGGTGATGATCGAGAACAGGGTCGTCTCCTGCCCGCCATGCTGGCTGGCGGTGGAGGTGAAGGCACCGCCGACCTTGCCGACCAGCGCGCCCTTCGCCCACAAGCCGCCGGTCGTGTCCCAGAACGCCGCCATCTGGCTGGGCATCCGGCCATAGCGGGTCGGCGCGCCGACGATGATCGCGTCATAGTTCGCCAGCGCGTCCGGCCCCTCGATCTCGGGATGGGCGGTGTCGGTCTTGAAGTGCGCGGCGGCGACGATCTCGGCCGGCGCGGTCTCGGCGACGCGGCGGATATCCACCTCGGCTCCGCCGGCGCGCGCACCCTCGGCGATGGCGTCGGCCATCTGCTCGATATGGCCGTAGGACGAGTAATAGAGGACGAGAACCTTGGTCATGGAAAGCTCCTGAAGAATGGCGTCCGCTACCCGACGCTGGCCGGGTAGCGGTTGGAAGTCGGTGTTATGCCGCGTCGACCAGCACGATCTCCGCATCCTCGGTCGCGACGATCGTGTAGGTTCCGGCCGACAACGCCGCACCGTCGCGGGCGTTCACCGCCTCGCCGTCGATCGCGACCGCGCCGGTCGCCGGGACCAGATAGGCGTGGCGACCCGCACCGACGACGTGCGTCACCTGCTCGCCGGCCTTCAGTGTCGCCGCCAGCACCCGCGCCTCGGCCCGGATCTTCAGCGCGTCGGCATCCTCGGCGAACCCGCTGGCCAGCACGGTCAGCTGCCTGGACCGTTCGCCCCGGGGGAACGGCTTGGCGCCCCAACTCGGCTCGCCGCCACGGGTCGTCGGCTCGATCCAGATCTGGAACAGCGTCGTCGGCTCGGCCTCGACATTATATTCGGCATGGCGAACGCCCGATCCGGCACTCATCACCTGCACGTCGCCCGCCCCGGTGCGGCCGGTATTGCCGAGCGAGTCCTGATGGGTGATCGCGCCGCTGCGGACGAAGGTGATGATCTCCATGTCGCGATGCGGGTGCGGCGGAAAGCCCGAATTGGGGGCGATCACGTCGTCGTTCCACACCCGGATCGCGCCCCAGCCCATCCGGTCCGGATCGTGATAGGAAGCGAACGAGAAATGATGCCGCGCGTCCAGCCAGCCATGGTTCGCATGGCCCAGGCTGGCGAAGGGACGACGGTCGATGCGGGTCTTGGTATCGAGCATGGGAAGCCTCCTGTTCCTGTTGCTACCAAGATAGGCGCGCGATAGGTCGCGTAAACGGAAACGATGGAATAGGATCGTTTCCGATCTTGAGCCGGAGGTTCGTTCGATGCGCCTGCCCGATCTGGAAGCCTGGGCGGTCTTCGCCGCCGTCGCCGACCGCCAGTCGTTCAGCGGCGCGGCCGAGAACATCGGACTGAGCAAGGCGACCGTGTCGAAGATCATCGCCCGGCTGGAGGCGCAGCTGGGGCAGTCGCTGTTCCACCGCACCTCGCGCCGGCTGGCGCTGACCGAGGCGGGCCGCCCGCTCGCCGAACATGCCCGCCGCATGGTCGCGGAGGCGCGGGCGGCGGAGGAGGCGGCGCGCGACGCCGCCAGCTCCCCATCCGGCACCGTCCGCCTCGCCGCACCGATGAGCTTCGGCATCGCCAATGTCGCGCCGCTGGTCGCCGAGTTCCTCGTCCGCAATCCGGCGGTCGATATCGATCTGCACCTGTCCGACGCGCGGGTCGACATCGTCGCGGAGGGGTTCGACGTGGCGTTGCGCATCGGCGATCTGGCCGACAGCTCGCTGCGCGCGCGTCGGCTGTGCGACATCGCCACCCATATCGTCGCCGCCCCCGCCTATCTCGCGGCCGCCGGCGTGCCGCAGGACGCCGCCGCACTCGCCCATCACCGCCTGCTCCGCTACGCCAACGTCACCGGCAACTGGCGCTTCCACGGGCCGGGTGGTGCCGAGGTGTCGATCCGGCCGGACGGGCCGCTGATCGCCAACAGCGGCGACGCGCTGGTCCCGGCGCTCCTCGCCGGACTCGGCATCGCGCCGCTGCCTGGCTTCATCGTCGGGCCGCACATCGCCACCGGCGCGCTGGTCGCGATCCTGCCCGACTGGACACCGCCGCCGGTCGGTCTCCACCTGCTGACCCCGCCCAGCCCCTTGCGCCCCCAGCGCGTCGAGGCGCTGATCGCCTTCCTCGCCGAGCGGCTGCGCGACCCGTGCGCGGAGGCTGTCGCGAGGAGAAGCGATCTGCCATCGTCGCCGGATGTCTGACGCCCCCTGCTGCGCCCTCCCCCTGTCCGTGCTCCCGCGAAGGCGGGAGCCCAGTGGCTTGGGCCGCGCGGGACGGCACTGGGTCCCCGCCTGCGCGGGGACACGAGAGAGCCATAGGGCATGACCGACCTGCCGCCCCCACCCCGCCCACGCCTCGCCCCGGACGCCGACGACGCGCGCTTCATCCGCCGCGTCGTGCTGGTCCTCGTCATCCTCGCAGTCGCGGCGGCGCTCTATCGCGCCGGAAACCTGCTGATCCTCGCGTTCGGATCGGTGCTGGGCGCGATCGTCATCCACGCCGTCGCCGACCTGTACCGCGACCATCTCGGCGCCTCGCGCAAGTTGGGGCTGGGGCTCGGCTACGCGACCGTGCTCGGCATACTCGGCTTTCTCGTCTGGCTGTTCGGCGTCGAGTTCCGCCAGCAGGTCAACGTCCTCATCACCCAACTGCCCCACCTGCTCGACCAGCTCGACGCCTGGGCCTCGCGCTCGCCGGTCGGTGCCAAGATCGCCGATGCGGTGCGCCAGGCCTATGCCGGCAGCCGCGCCGCGCAGGACGTCGGCGGGCTGGTGACCGGCGGCGGCGAGTTCATCCTCAACTGCCTGCTCCTCCTGATCGGCGCGCTGTTCATGGCCGGCGACCCGAAGGTGTACGAGCGCGGGCTCCTCCTCCTCGTCCCGCCGTCGAAGCGCCCGGCGTTCGAGGATGCGCTGTTCGACGTCGGTCGCGTGCTGCGCCTGTGGCTCGGCTCGTCCCTGATCCTGATGACCAGCATGGGCGTGCTGATCGGCGCCGGACTGTGGTTTGCGGGCGTCCCTTCGGCCGCCGCGCTCGGCCTGCTGGCAGGGCTGTCTGAGTTCATTCCCTATGTCGGGCCGACAGCGGCAATGATTCCGGCGCTGGGTCTCGCCGCCACCGTCGGCACCGGCCCGATCATTGGCGCGCTCGTCACCTATGCGGTCGTGCGGCTGGTCCAGACCAACTTCATCACCCCTTATGTGCAGCAACGCGTGATCTCGATCCCACCGGCGATCACCGTATTCGCGATCATCGGCATCGGTGTCGTGTTCGGTCTGTTCGGCCTGTTCTTTTCGGCCGCGCTGCTCGTCGTGATCTTCACGCTGGTGCGGAGTCTCTACTTGCGCGACGTGCTCGGCGAAGACATACCGCGCGCCGAGCATGACCGGCTGCTGCCGCCCCGCAACCATCCCGGCCCACGCACTTAACCCCGAATTAACCTTTTGCCTTCAGAGCTTCTGTGGTTAATGAATCGGATCGCCGGCCGGGGAATGGCGGCGTCTTCCGCGACAGGGGATTGGTTGATGCGCGTGCTGCTGATCGAGGACGAGCCGACGACTGCCAAGGCGATCGAGCTGATGCTCCACGCCGAAGGGTTCAACTGCTACACCACCGATCTGGGCGAAGAGGGCCTCGATCTCGGCAAGCTGTACGATTACGACATCATCCTGCTCGACCTGAACCTGCCGGACATGCACGGCTATGACGTGCTGAAGAAGCTGCGCGTCGCCCGCGTGACGACGCCGGTCCTGATCCTGTCGGGGGTCAGCGAGATGGACTCGAAGGTGCGCAGCTTCGGCTTCGGCGCCGACGATTACGTGACCAAGCCGTTCCACCGCGAGGAACTGGTCGCCCGCATCCACGCCGTCGTCCGCCGGTCGAAGGGCCATTCGCAGTCGGTCATCCGCACCGGCAAGCTGGCAGTGAACCTGGATGCCAAGACCGTCGAGGTCGATGGCGCCCGCGTCCACCTGACCGGCAAGGAATATGCGATGCTGGAGCTGCTGTCGCTCCGCAAGGGCACGACGCTCACCAAGGAAATGTTCCTCAACCACCTCTATGGCGGCATGGACGAGCCCGAGCTGAAGATCATCGACGTCTTCATCTGCAAGCTGCGTAAGAAGCTGTCGATGGCCTGCGACGGCGAGAACTATATCGAGACCGTCTGGGGCCGCGGCTACGTGCTGCGCGAGTCGGACGAGGTGGTGGCGACCGCCGTCGCCTGACCTACCCTGTCCTATCTTCGTCATGCCGGGCTGGTCCCGGCATCCACCGTGCCACGCATCCAGCACATGTTGCTCGTGCGGAACAGTGGATGCCGGGACCAGCCCGGCATGACATAAAGAGGAAAAGAGCGGATCAGCCGCCCTTCCGCTCCCACACCTTCTCGCCGCCGACCCACGTCTCCTGCACCTTGGTCGCGCGCAGGTCGGATGGACTGGCGAGCAGCGGGTCGCGATCGACGATGATGAAGTCCGCCCGCTGCCCCGGCGCCAGCCGCCCGAACTTGTCTTCCGCGAACGCCGCATAGGCGCCACCCTGCGTGAAGGCGCGCCACGCCTGCTCGCGCGTCACCGCCTCTTCCGGGCGCCAGCCGCCCGAGGGCTGCCCGTCCGCATCCTGCCGCGTGAACGCCGCCGCCCAGCCCGCGAACGGGTCGGGCCGCTCGACCGGGAAGTCCGACCCGAACGCCAGCGGCACCCCGTTGGCCAGCATCGTCCGCCACGCATAGGCGCCCGCGAGCCGGGCCGCGCCCAGCCGCGCCTCCGCCATCGTCCGGTCGCTGGTCTGGTGGGTCGGCTGCATCGAGGCGATCGTGCCGTGCGCCGCGAACCGCTTCAGGTCGGTCGGATCGATCACCTGCGCATGCTCGATCCGCCAGCGCCGGTCGCCCTTGTAGGTCGCCGACAGCTCCTCGATGGCGTCGAGCACCTGCGCGTTGGCGCGGTCGCCGATCGCGTGGACGGCGACCTGGTAATTGTCCATCGCTGCCCGGCTCATCAGGTTGCGGATGACCGTGTCGGTCATGAAACCCAGCCCGCTCTGCCCCGGCGCATCCGCATACGGCGCCTTCAGCCACGCCCCGCGCGAGCCGAGCGCACCGTCGCCGTACAGCTTCACCCCTGCCAGCCGCAGCCGGTCGGCATAGAGCCAGGGGCTCGGCCCGGTGCCGCCGATCCGCACCGTATCGTCGATCCCCGCGCCATAGCTGATGATCCGCACGCGCAGGGCGCCGCGGTCGGCGACGCGGCGATAGCTCAGCCAGTCGTCGACGCTCGTCCCCATGTCGGCGGCCGCGGTCACTCCCATCGACAGCAGCGTCGCCTGCGCGCTCAGCACGGCGGTATCCCGATCCTTGGGCAGCGGCTGCGGCACTGCCTTGCGCACCAGATCCTGGGCGGCGTCGACGAAGACACCGGCGGGTGTGCCACCCGCCCCCTTCTCGATCCGTCCGCCCGCCGGCGAGACGCTGGCGGCGGTCACCCCCGCTGCCCGGATCGCGGCGCTGTTCGCCCAGGCCGCATGCCCGTCGATCCGCGACAGGAAGACCGGCCGGTCGGACACCACAGAGTCGAGGTCGGCGGCGGTCGGGAAGCGACCCAGCCCCCAGCGCTCCTGGTTCCAGCCGCCACCCAGGATCCACTTCCGGTCGGGGTTTGCCGCGGCATAGGCGGCGATCCGCGCCTTCGCCTCATCCAGCGTCCGCGCCGTCGACAGGTCCAGCAGCACCGCCGAGAAACCCAGCTCCATCACATGTCCATGCGCGTCGACGAAGCCGGGCAGCAGCACCCGCCCCTTCATGTCGGCGCGCCAGTCCAGCCGGTCGGGCCGCTTGTCCTTGGCGGCGAGCAGCTTCACCACCTTGCCGTCCGGGGTCATCAGGATGCCCGTGAAGCGCACCACCTTACCGTCTGCGTCCAGGGTCATGCCGTCGACATTGTCGATCAGCGCGTCGGCCAGCGCCGGCTGCGACACGGCCAAGAGGGCGAGAGTGACGGACGTCAGGAGAACCGGCTTTACCATGGGACGTGGGCATAAGCGGTGTTCCCCCGCCGCACCAGACCGTCTAGGCAGGCGCCATGGCAACGCAGATCAAGTCCGCTCCGGAGAACGAAGCCCTCCCCGTCACCATCGACGACGTCCGGGCCGCGCATGCGCGCATTCGCGACGCGATCGTCCGCACGCCGACGCTCATCAGCCGGACGCTGTCGAACCTGACCGGCGCGACTGTCTATCTGAAGTTCGAGAACCTTCAGTTCACCGCCGCCTACAAGGAGCGCGGCGCGCTCAACACGCTGCTCCAGCTGTCCGAGGAGGCGAAGGCCAAGGGCGTGATCGCCGCCTCTGCCGGCAACCACGCACAGGGCCTCGCCTATCACGCCAATCGGCTGGGCGTGCCCGCCACCATCGTCATGCCGCGCAACACGCCGACGGTGAAGGTCGTCCAGACCGAGGGACACGGCGCCGACGTGGTGCTGGAAGGCGACACCTTCGACGCCGCCTATGCCCATGCCCGCGTGCTGGAGGCGGAGCGCGGTTATACCTTCGTCCACCCCTTCGACGACCCGCGCGTGATCGCCGGCCAGGGCACCACCGCGATCGAGATGTTCGAGGACGTGCCCGAAATCGACACGCTGGTGACGCCGATCGGCGGCGGCGGCCTGATATCCGGCATGGCGACCGTCGCGCGTGCGCAGGGCCGCCCCATCGAGATCGTCGGTGTCGAGGCGGAGCTGTTCCCCTCGATGTACAACCGCATCAACGGCACCGACATGCCCTGCGCCGGCGACACGCTGGCCGAGGGTATTGCGGTCAAGGAGCCGGGCGGCATCACCGCCCGCATGGTGGCCGCGCTGGTCGACGACATCCTGCTGGTCGGTGAGCGCAGCCTGGAAGAAGCGGTCAGCCTGCTGCTCCAGATCGAGAAGACGGTGGTCGAGGGTGCCGGCGCCGCCGGCCTTGCCGCGCTGCTCGCCCATCCCGGCCGCTTTGCCGGCAAGACGGTCGGCGTGGTGCTGTGCGGCGGCAACATCGACACGCGGCTGCTCGCCAACGTGCTGCTGCGTGACCTGGCCCGATCCGGTCGGCTCGCCCGGCTGCGCATCCGGTTGCAGGATCAGCCCGGTGCGCTGTTCAACGTCGCCCGCCTGTTCGATCAGGAACGGGTCAACATCATCGAGGTCTATCACCAGCGCGTCTTCACCACCCTGCCGGCCAAGGGGCTCATCACCGATATCGAGTGCGAGACGCGCGACCAGGCGCATCTCGACCGCCTCGTCACTGCGCTCCGCGCGGCCGGATACGAGACGACGCAGGTCGAACTGGCTTGAGATAATGTCGGTAACGTCTCAGGATCGGGGCACATTCCAGGAGACGGCACGATGAGACCGACATTCTGCATCATGCTCGCCGCCGCAGCGCCGGCTTCGGCCCAGGCACAGGCCCCCGCGCCTACGATCGGCGTAGCGGGCGCGACCCTGACGTCGCAGACCAGAAGCGGCGCCGTAACGCTGTCGGTAGATCCCGCGCTGAAGGACGGCCGGCTGTCGATCCGCATCGTCGCCGCCAATCGCGGCGATCAGCCCCAGCGGTTCGGACCGGAGGCGATCGCCGTCTCCGCGGAGAGCAGGGCCTTCGCCGTCGCGACCGCAGACCAGGTGTTGCGGCGCGCGGGACCGGCGCCGCGCGACTCCGCGCTCGCGCGGGCGTCGGCAGCACCGGTCATCCCCGGCTTTGGGCAGAAGGACACATCGGGCGCCGCCAACCCGGCCAATATCGATGCGGGTATCCCCGACGAACGCTTCGTTCGACCGGAAACCGCGCCGGAAAACGAGAATGCCCGCGCGCTCCGCGCTGCGCTGCTGTCGTCGGCGATGGTGGCACCCCATGCCAGTCTCGGTGGCGCCGTCCTGACCGACCGGGTTCCGCGCAAGGCGAAGACGTTCGAGATCGCCGTGACCTTCGCCGGGGACACGCACCGCTTCACGGTGACGCGCCCCTGATCCGGCAAGGTGAACCCGCCCGGCAGCCGGGCGGGTTCGTCGTCGGATCAGTTGCTGTCCGAATCGTCCTCGCTGTCCTTGACGATCGCGATCACGCCGATCGCGGCAATCCCGGCCGCAATCACGGCGGCTACGATCCCGCCGCCGCCTGCCGCCAGCTTGCTCGACTTGTCGCCCGACGCGCTGGCGCGGGCCGACTTGGCGACCGACAGCGACGCCGCCGGATTGGCGGCGGCGGCAAGCGCCGGCGATGCGGTCAGCGATAGCGCCGCGGCGGTCGCAAGAACGGACTTGATACCCATAACGATACTCCTGTGAATGTCCGACGACGAACGGCACCTGCCGGAATGGGTTCCGCACGCGCATCCCCGGAATGCCACAGCCGGGGCGGACCGCCCCGGGGAACGGTCGGAGCGTTAAGCTCCTCGACGCAAATGGCTGGTAAAGTCGCTTCCCACGCGGGCCCGGCGACAGCATATACGGCCCCATAGTCGTTTCATTGGGGGTCCGCCGGCGGTGACTGCGCCTTTTCGTTTTCCGCGCTTCTTCGTCACCAGCCCCTCGCCCTGCCCCTATCTGCCGGGGCGGCAGGAGCGGAAGGTGTTTACCGAGTTGACCGGCCCGCACGCGACCGAACTGAACGACGCGCTCGGCCGCATCGGGTTCCGCCGCAGCCAGGGGGTCGCCTATCGCCCGTCCTGCGCGGGCTGCACCGCCTGTGTCTCGGTCCGCGTGGTGACGGGCGAGTTCGTCCCCAACGCCACCCAGCGCAAGCTGCTGCGCCGCCATGCCGATCTGGAGGTCGTCGCCTGTCGCGCCTGGGCGACCGACGAGCAGTTCCAGCTGCTCCGCCGCTACCTTGCGCTGCGTCACCCCAGTGGCGGCATGGCGGGCATGGACGAGGACGATTATGCCGATATGATCGAGCATTCGCCGGTGAACTCGCTGATCGTCGAATATCGCGAGCCGGCGGTGAACGGCCGCCGCGGCCGGCTGGTCGGCGCGTGCCTGACCGACCGTCAGGCGGACGGCCTGTCGATGATCTACAGCTTCTTCGATCCCGAGCATTCCTCGCGGCCCGCGCTCGGCAACTTCATCATCATGGACCATATCATGCGCGCGCGCGACGCGGGCCTGCCCTATGTCTATCTCGGCTATTGGGTGAAGGGGTCGTCGCGGATGGCGTACAAGACCCGCTATCGCCCGCTCGAGGCGTTGAGCCCCGCCGGCTGGCGCCAGCTGCGCGACGACGAGATGGCCGCTACGCCTCCGACACTCTGACCTCCACGTCCAGCCGCTCGTCCCCTTCGCCGAGCCGCGATCCGGCGACCGGCGCCGCGCCCACGGCGTCGAGGGCGACGGCGACACGGACATGCTCCTCCTCAGGCGAAAGCCCCGTGTCCGGGTCGAAGCCGACCCAGCCCAGTCCGTCGACATGCGCCTCCGCCCAGCCGTGCGGCGTCGCCCGCGCCTCGCGCGCCAGGCAGCGATAGCCGCTGACATAGCGTGCCGGAGCACCGATGCTGCGCGCCGCCACGGCGAAGATCTGCGCCGCATCGCGCGCGGTCGCACTCTCCCTAAGCCAGGCTTTGCCGGCCGTCAGCTCGGGGTCCGGCCGTCCGGCGTCGGGCGCGAACCGGGCATGGACACCCGCGTTGATCCGGTGCAGCGCGGTCAGCATCGGCACCCCGGACGCCATCTCCGCGGCCCATGCGGCGATGGCGGGATCAGGCGCGGTCGCCGGGGTCGCGCGCAGGAACACGGGCGGCGGCAGCGTCTCGTGCACGCCGTGGAGCACCCCGTCGGAGTGGCTGGTCAGCACCTCGCCGGTGATCGCGATCTCGATGCCGTCGAGCGGTCCCTCGGCATAGAGCATCGTCACCGCATTGCCCCAGCCGTCGCGACCCTCGCGCAGCAGCGCGTCGCAGTCGACGTCGATCCGCCAGCGCGCCACCGTCTGGTCGTGCGAGTTCTGCGGGGTCAGGCGCAGCATCTGCACCAGCCGCGCCTGCGGGGCGGTGAAGCGATACGCCGTGCGGTGATGGATCGACAGCCTCATGCCCCGTTACGCTCCCCCAGACCGTGTGCCCTCGACTATCCGAACTTGAACTGCCGCCCGATCGCGCCGTGAAGCAGCGCATTCTCGTGGATGAAGCTCTGCAGGAACTGGTGCAGGCCAGACGCGATCACCTCGCCCGATCGGGTGCGCGCCATCCGCGTCGCCCGCATCCGCGCCATCCGGTCCGCCTCGCCATGCAGTCCGGTCCGCCGTGCGAGCAGGGAGAGCACGTCCACCGTCTCCTCGACCGAGGCGGCCAGGCTGCGCGGCAGCTCGCCGCGGGCGACCAGCAGATCGATGACGTTGGCCGGCTGCAACCCATCCGAATAGAGCCAGCGATAGGCGGTCACCGCCGACACGGTCTGCAATATCGTCGTCCACTGGTCGCGATCGACGACGCCGCCGACCCGCTCGCCGGCGGGCAACAGGATATGGTATTTCACGTCGAGCAGCCGCGCGGTGTTGTCCGCCCGCTCGATCGCCTGCCCCAGCCGGATGAACCAGGTCGTCTGGTTGCGCAGCATCCGGTGGACCGCGCCCTCGAACCCGCGCGTCTCGGTCTTCACCGCGTCGACCAGGTTCAGCACCGCGGTGGGATCGTCCGCCGGCGGCCGCCCCTCGAAGATCAGCCAGGCGCGGTTGATCGCTGCCCATGCCTCGCGCGTCAGCGCGGTGCGTACCGCGCGGGCATTCAGCCGCGCCATCTCGGTACAGCGGATGATCGACCCCGGATGGCTGGGATCGACGGTCAGGAACCGGGCGACGTCGCGACGCCGGATTTCGCCTCCGGTCGCGCCGAAAGCGGCGTCGGTCTCGGTCACGGTCAGCGCCGATGCCCAGGCCGCCTGCCCCGCCGGCCGCGCCGACAGCACGTCGAGCCGCACCGTCGCCTCGACCAGCCGCGCGATAAAGTCGGCCCGCTCGAAATAGCGGCCCAGCCAGTAGAGCGACGATGCGGTGCGGCTGAGCATCAGGCGCCGCCCCCCATGCTCTGCGTCATGCCACCTATCGTCTGGGTCATGGGCGCAGCATCGTCCATCAGCACGAAACTGTCCTTGGTGCCGCCGCCCTGGCTGGAATTCACCACCAGCGAGCCCTCGCGCAGCGCGACGCGGGTCAGGCCGCCGGGTACCACCTGCACGCCCTTCGATCCGGTCAGGACGAAGGGGCGGAAGTCGACGTGACGTGGGGCCAGCCCCCGCTCTGCCATGGTCGGCACGGTCGACAGCGCCAGCGTAGGCTGCGCGATGTAGCGGTGCGGCTCGGCGACCAGCGCGGCGCGGAACGCGGCGATCTCGGCCTTGCTCGCGGTCGGTCCGACCAGCATGCCATAACCGCCCGACCCGTCGACCAGCTTCACCACCACCTCGTCGAGATGGTCGAGCACGTACTTCAGCGCCTCGGGTTCGCGGCAGCGCCACGTCTCGACATTGGGCAGCTTCGCCTCACCGCCCGAGTAGAAGCGGACGATGTCGGGCATATAGCTATAGATCGCCTTGTCGTCGGCGATGCCGTTGCCCGGCGCGTTGATGATCGCGACGTTTCCGGCGGCATAGGCGGCGATCAGCCCCGGCACGCCCAGCATCGAATCCGGCCGAAACACCAGCGGGTCGAGGAAATCGTCGTCGACCCGGCGATAGATCACGTCGACCTTCACCCGCCCCGCGATCGTCCGCATCCAGACGATGTCGTCGTCCACCACCAGGTCGACCGCCTCGACCAGCTCGATCCCCATCGAGTCGGCCAGGAAGCTGTGCTCGTAATAGGCCGAATTGTAGTGGCCGGGCGTCAGCACCACGCAGGTCGGCGCACCGACGCCGTGCGGGGCGACCGACTTCATCACCTCCAGCAGCCGGTCGGGATAGCTGTCGACCGCCGCCACCCGGAACTCGCGGAACAGCTCCGGGCACAGCCGCAGCATCGCCTCGCGGTTCTCCAGCATATAGCTGACGCCTGACGGCGTGCGGGCATTGTCCTCCAGCACGAAGAAGTCGTCGGGCCCGGTGCGGACCAGGTCGATCCCGCAGATATGCGCCCACACGCCGTGCGGCGGGCGGATGCCGGCGATCTCGGGCCGGAACTGCGGGTTCGACAGGATCAGGTCGGCGGGCAGCACCCCTTCGCTCAGGATGCGGCGCTCACCATAGATGTCGTCGAGAAAGGCGTTGATCGCCTCGACCCGCTGGACCAGCCCCTCGGACAGGCGCGCCCACTCGTCATGCAGGAACACGCGGGGGACGATGTCGAACGGGATGATCCGCTCGCTGGCGTCGCTGTCGCCATAGACGGCGAAGGTGATGCCCAGCTGGCGGAACGCCGCCTCGGCGGATTGCTGGCGTCGGCGCAGTTCGGTGTCCGACGTGACGCTCAGCCAGCGGCCAAGGGCCGCCAGTTCCGCCCGCGGCGGCGGGCCGCCCGTCGTCCCCATGATCTCGTCGAACGCGTCCTGCCCCATCGATCCCCGACATGCTTGGTGACAAGCAACCATGCTGCGCGCTTTCGTTGCAGCGCACAAGGGCCGGGCCGGTTATTTACGTGCCGAGTGCCTCCAGCATCGCCGGGGTCAGTACCTGCGGCAACACGCGGGGTGCGGCGGCACCCGGCGCATAATAGAGATAAAGGGGCACCCCGGCGCGATTGTGCCGCTCGATGAAACGACCCATCGCGGGATCGCCATCGGTCCAGTCGCCGACCAGCACCGCCACCTTCGCTTTCGCGAAAGACGCCTGCACGCCGTCGCGCTCGATCGCTGCCTTCTCGTTGACCTTGCAGGTCAGGCACCAGTCGGCGGTGAAGTAAGCGAAGACCGGCCGCCCCTCCGCCCGCAGCGCGGTGAGCCGCGCCTCGGTAAACGCCTCCCCACCCGCCACCTTCGCTGCGCCAGCGGGTGCCGGCTGCAGGGTCAGCACCGCTGCGAACGCCAGCGCCCCCGCGACACCCGCCGGCCAGAAGCTGCGCTCGCGCCCGGCCAGCTGCCGCCGCCCGGTCCACCACAGCCCGGTCGCCGCGATCAGCAGCGCCGCCAGCCCCAGCGTCATCCCGTCGACCCCGGCCTGCCGCCCCAGCACCCAGGCGAGCGCCAGCGCCGTCAGGAACATCGGCAGCGACAAGATGCGCCGCAGCCGCGCCATCCACGCCCCCGGCTTCGGCAGCCGCCGCCGCAGCGCCGGCACGAAGCCCAGCGCGAGGAACGGCAGCGCAATCCCCAGCCCCAGCCCGGCGAAGACGAGCAGCGCCGCCGCCGCCGGCAGCACCAGCGCCGCGCCCAGCGCCGCGCCCATGAACGGACCCGTGCACGGCGTCGCCACGAACGCCGCCAGCGCCCCGGTCGCGAACGCGCCGCCGGTGCCCGCCCGCCCGGCGAAGCGCGGCGTCGGCAGCTCGAACAGCCCGGCCAGGTTGAACGCGATGCCGGTGACCAGCAGCAGCAGCACACCGATCACCCGCGGGTCCTGCAGCTGGAACGCCCAGCCGACCGTCGCCCCGCCCGCGCGCAGCGCCAGCAGCCCGGCACCGAGCGCCAGGCAGACCAGCACCACGCCCGCGGTATAGGCCAGCGCCTCCGCCCGCGCCGCCCCCTCGGTGCCGCCGCTCTTGGCCAGGCTCAGCGCCTTCAGGCTCAGGATCGGGAAGACGCAGGGCATGACGTTCAGGATCAGCCCGCCCAGCACCGCCCCCGCGAACGCAACCAGCGCCACGCCCCAGCCGCTACCGCCCGCGGACGGGCGCGCGACGCTGCCGGGCATCGCGCTGACCGCGAAACCCTGCCCGTCGCCGGTCGCCAGCACCCCCTCGATCCGGCCGGTCGGCGGCGTGGCCGCGGCCTTGGTCGCGACCACCAGCCGGTCGCCCTCGCGCGTCACCGTCTGGTGTGCGGCCATGTCGATCGTGCCGGCCTCGGCCGGGTAGAAATAGGCGTCGGCCGGCGCCGCATCGGCGGGAAACGGCACCGACATCCGCAGCGCGCCCGCCTCCGCCTGCCAGGTTCCGACCGACCCAAGCGGGCGCGGCAGCGCCCGTCGCCAGCCGTCGAAGCGCGCCCGCACCGCCGGCACGATCGCACCGCGCCCGACCGTCAGCGCCAGCGACACCGTCTGCTTCTCCGGCACGCAGACCTGCCGGGTGCAGACCAGATAGTCGAGCGTCACGCCGACCGGCAGCCGCGTACCCTCGGCCAGTCCCGCCGGCACCGCCAGATCGACGAGCAGCGCATAGGGCCGCTCATAGACATAGTTCATCAGCCCCGCGACGATCAGCCGCTCGGGCACCGGATAGCGCAGCGTCCCGACCTTCGCGCCCGCCGGCAGCGTCCAGTCGGCGCGCATCGGGAAACCGGCGTCGCCCGGGTTCTGCCAATAACCGTGCCAGCCCGGCTGCGGCGTCGCGGCGATCGCCAGCGTCACCGTCGATCCCGGCGCAGGTGTCACGCTCTCCGCCACCAGCTCCATCGCCAGATGCCGCTCGCCCGGGGCCTGCGCCAGCGCCGCGGCGGGTGCCAGCAGCAGCGCCAGACATGTCATCATCCTGCAAAGCATCGCGGTCACTCAGGCGTCCTCGCGTGGCCGGTTGCGTCGCCACTTGCCGCGATCCATAGCCGCGACGCGCAGCCTTACCAAGGACGACCCCCGCATGACCGCCGCCAAGCTCGCCGCCCTCCTCGCCGCAACCTTCCTTGCCACCCCACTTGCGGCGCAGACCAGCTCGCCCGTGCCGCAACCGGCCGCGAGCACGCCCGGCCTGCCCGAGACACCGGCGCCGCCGCCCCCGCCCTTCCCCTCCGCCGCGCCAAAACTGATCGTCGCGATCTCGGTCGACCAGTTCTCCGCCGACCTCTTCGCCCAGTATCGTAACCATTATACCGGCGGGCTCGCGCGCCTGCTGACCGGCGGCGTCTTCCCCTCGGGCTATCAGAGCCACGCCGCGACCGAGACCTGCCCGGGCCACTCGACCATCCTGACCGGCTATCGGCCGGCCCACACCGGCATCATCGCCAACAACTGGATCGACCAGCGCGTCGGCCGGCCCGACAAGACCGTCTACTGTTCCGAGGACGAGCGCGTTCCCGGCTCCAGCCACGACAGCTACACCGTGTCCGACATGCACCTGAAGGTGCCGACCCTGGGCGAGCGGATGAAGACCGCCGACCCGCGCACCCGCGTCGTCTCGGTCGCCGGCAAGGACCGGGCGGCGGTGATGATGGGCGGCCACAAGGTCGACGAGCTGTGGTGGTGGGACGGCAAGACCTATACCAGCTATGCCGGCCGCGCCGTGCCGCCGGTCGTCCAGCGCACCCGCGACGCGGTCGCCGCGCTGATCGCCCGGCCGCAGACTGCGCTGCCGCTGCCCGGCTGGTGCCGTTCGGTCGACCGGGCGATCACCGCCGGCACCGCCACCGTCGGCCAGGGCCGGTTCGAGCGCGCGGCCGGCGACGCCCGTGGCTTCCGCACGTCCCCCGCCGCCGACGCGGCGGTGCTCGCGATGGCCGCCGGCCTCGTCCAGGACATGGCATTGGGCAAGGGCCCGGCGACCGACATCATCGCGGTCGGCCTGTCCGCCACCGACTATATCGGCCACGCGCTGGGTACGCAGGGCACCGAGATGTGCATCCAGATGAACGAGCTGGACCAGTCGCTCGCCGGCTTCTTCGCGGTGCTCGACGAAACCGGCATCGATTACGAGGTGATGCTCACCGCCGACCACGGCGCCCATGACATGACCGAGCGGCAGCAGCAGCGCGCCATGCCGATGGAGGCGCATGTCGCGCCGGAGGCGCTGGCCGCCGCGGTCGGCGCGGCGATCGGCCGCGACTTGGGGCTGACCAGCCCTGTACTGCTCGGCACCGAGGGCGATATCTATCTCTCGACCGCGCTTCCTGCCGCGCAGCGCCCGCGCGTGCTGGCCGAGGCGGTGCGCCGCTACCGCGGGCTGCCGCAGGTCGCCGCCGTGTTCACCGGCACAGAGATCGCCGCCTCGCCGATGCCGACCACGCCTCCCGAGACCTGGACCCTGCTGGAGCGCGCCCGCGCCAGCTACGACGCGCAGCGCTCGGGGGACCTGCTCGTCCTCCTGAAGCCGCGCGTCACCTCGATCGAGAACCCGGCGCCCGGCTATGTCGAGACGCACGGCAGCCCGTGGGATTACGACCGGCGCGTGCCGATCCTGTTCTGGCGCAAGGGGATGACCGGATTCGAACAACCGCTGTCGGTCGAGACGGTCGACATCATGCCGACGCTGGCCGCGACGATCGGGCTGAAGGTGTCGGGGCAGGACGGCCGCTGCCTCGACCTCGATCCCGGCCCGGCGGACACCTGCCGCCGCTGACGCGCGCGCCCTTGCCTCCGTCGCCGCCCCTCGCCTAACCATCCGACGGGGGCGGCGGCGGGACCGCCGCGGGGAGATGAAGAAGATGCACGCCATGTCGCCGACGGAGGTGTTTCTCCTCGCCATGCTGCTGATCTTCTCGGTCCCTTATGCCGTGTGGCGGCTGGGGCGGACCGATTATTGGGCGCCGCTGGTCGTGGTGCAGATCGTCGGCGGCATCCTGCTCGGCCCCGGCGTGCTCGGCGCGCTCTTCCCCGGCTACTACGCCTTCGTCTTCACGCCGCAGACGATCGGATCGCTGAACGGCATCGCCTGGTGGGCGGTGATGATCTTCGTGTGGATCGCCGGCATCGAACTGGATCTGACCGAGGCGTGGCGCCGACGTGGCGAGACGGGCGTCACCGCCGGCCTCGCCCTCGGCGTGCCGCTCGTCACCGGCAGCGTGGCGGCGGTGCTGATGCTGCGCTTCCCCGGCTGGCGCGGGCCAGAGGGCGCGACGTGGCAGGTGGTGCTGGGCATCGGAATGGCCTGCGCCGTCACCGCCCTCCCCATCCTCGTCCTGCTGATGGAGAAGCTGGAGATCCTGCGTCGACCGCTCGGCCAGCGCACGCTGCGCTATGCCAGCCTGGACGATATCGCGATCTGGGGTGTGCTGGCGCTGATCCTGCTCGATTGGGAGCGGGTCGGGCGGCAGGGCGGCTTCCTCGTCGCCTTCGCGCTCGCCACCTGGGGCATCCGCTGGGCCATGCCGCGTATCGCCGAGCGCGACCGCTGGTATGTCAGCCTGATCTGGCTCGCCGCCTGCGGCTTCGCCGCGGACTGGGCGGGGCTGCACTTCATGGTCGGCGCGTTCCTGGCCGGCGCGGTGATGGACGCGCACTGGTTCGATCAGGCGCGGATGGACCGGTTCCGCGAGACGATCCTGCTCGCGGTCATGCCGGTCTTCTTCCTGTCGACGGGCCTTCGCACCCAGTGGGGCGTCGGCGGCGCGACGGTGTTCGCCGCGGCGGCGCTGCTGCTGGCCGCGTCGGTCGGCGGCAAGCTGGTCGGGGTCGGGCTGGCCGGCCGCATTCTGAAATGGCCGAAGGGCGATGCGAGCGCCATCGGCTGGCTACTTCAGACCAAGGCGCTCATCATGATTATCTTCGTCAACATCCTCCTCGACAAGCACATCATCACCAACGAGACCTTCACGGCCCTGCTGCTGATGGCGCTCGCCTCGACGATGCTGACTATGCCGATGGTCGCGCCCCGCCTGCGCCGCGATCCGGCACTGATCGACCGGGGGTTCTGACCTCCGCCCCATCCCGTCATCCCTGCCTGCGCGAGGATGACGATCACTGGACGTAGATGCTCAGTCCAGATTGGGCCGCAGCCAGCGCGTCGCCTGCGCCACGTCCACGCCGCGCCGCGCGGCATAGTCGACAACCTGATCCTCGCCGATCCGCGCGACCCCGAAATACTCCGCCTGCGCATGGCCGAAATAGAAGCCGGACACCGCCGCCGTCGGCAGCATCGCGAAACTGTCGGTCAGCGTGATCCCGACCGCCGCCTCCGCGTCGAGCATGTCGAAAAGCGTGCGCTTCAGCGAATGCTCGGGGCAGGCCGGATAGCCCGGCGCGGGACGGATGCCGCGATACTGTTCGCGCACCAGCGCCTCGTTGGTCAGCTGCTCGCCCAGCGCATAGCCCCACAGGTCGGTCCGGACATGCGCGTGCAGCCGCTCGGCGAACGCCTCCGCCAGCCGATCCGCCAACGCCTTCAGCAGGATGTCGTTGTAATCGTCATTGTCCGCCTTGAACCGTGCCAGATGCGGTTCGATGCCGTGGATGCCGACCGCGAAGCCGCCCATCCAGTCGCCCGCCGGATCGATGAAGTCGGCAAGGCACATATTGGCCCGCCCCTCACGCTTGGCGATCTGCTGGCGCAGGAACGGCAGGCGGACGCTCGCTTCCTGCGTCCGGTCGAGATTGGGTATGTGAAAGCCATCGGGGATGCTCGCGCCATCCGGGCTGCGATGCGAATCCTGGTGCTGGGTGTAGACCCAGACATCGTCGTCATGGCGATGGCACGCCCACAGCCCGGCGACGCCTCGCGCGGTCAGCCACTTCTCCGCGACGATCCGGTCGAGCATCGCCTGCGCGTCTGCGTACAACCCGCTCGCACTTTCGCCCACGACCTCGTCGGTCAGGATCGCAGGGAAATTGCCGGCCAGTTCCCACGCGCGAAAGAACGGCGTCCAGTCGATGTAATCGCGCAGGTCGGCCAGGTCCCAGGCGTCGAACACATGCACGCCGGGCCTGGCCGCAGCCGGCGCCTTCAGTGCCATGTCGACCGTCAGCCCGCGCGCGCGCGCCTCGGCGAGCGGCAGCAGGTCGTTCTGACCCTTGTTGGCGCGGGCGATCCGCACCTTCTCATATTCGTCGGCGATGCCGGCGACATAGGCGTCGCGCTGGGTGTCGCTGACCAGCGTCGTCGCCACGCCGACCGCGCGCGACGCATCGAGCACATGGACGATCGGCCCGTCATAGGCGGGCGAGATGCGCAGCGCGGTATGCACCTTCGATGTCGTCGCCCCGCCGATCAGCAGGGGCATCGTCATCCCTGCCCGCTTCATCTCCTCGGCGACGGTCACCATTTCATCGAGGCTGGGGGTAATCAGCCCCGACAGCCCGATCATGTCGGCATCGTTCTCGTTCGCCGCTTCGAGGATCTTCGACCACGGCACCATGACGCCCAGATCGACCACGTCGAAGCCGTTGCACTGCAGCACGACCCCGACGATGTTCTTGCCGATATCGTGGACGTCGCCCTTGACCGTCGCCATGACGATCTTGCCCTTGCCCTTGGCGCCGGGTTCCTTGGCGGCCTCGATGAAGGGCAGCAGGTGCGCGACCGCCTTCTTCATGACGCGCGCCGACTTGACCACCTGCGGCAGGAACATCTTGCCCGACCCGAACAGGTCGCCGACGACGTTCATCCCGTCCATCAGCGGCCCCTCGATCACCTCGATCGGGCGGGCGAACGTCTGACGGCATTCCTCGGTATCGTCGACGACATGCGCGTCGATGCCCTTGACCAGCGCATATTCCAGCCGCTTGGTGACGGGCAGCGATCGCCACTCCGCCGCCGCCTTTTCCGCCACCGCATCGGTGCCGCGGAACCGCTCGGCAAGCGCGACCAGCCGGTCACCCGCTTCGGGATCGCGGTTGAGGATGACGTCCTCGCACGCCGTCCGCAGCTCGGGATCGATCGTGTCGTAGACGTCCAATTGCCCCGCATTGACGATCCCCATGTCCATCCCCGCAGGGATCGCATGGTAGAGAAAGATCGAATGCATCGCGCGGCGCACCGGTTCGTTGCCGCGGAAGCTGAACGACAGGTTGGAAAGCCCGCCCGAGATATGCGCGTGCGGGCAGCACGCCTTGATCGCCTTGCAAGCCTCGATGAAGTCGACGCCGTAATTGTTGTGCTCCTCGATCCCCGTCGCCACCGCGAAGATGTTGGGGTCGAAGATGATGTCCTCTGGCGGGAAGCCGATGGTCATCAGCAGGTCGTACGCGCGCGCGCAGATCTCGACCTTGCGCGCCTGGGTGTCGGCCTGCCCGACCTCGTCGAACGCCATCACCACAACGGCGGCGCCATACGCCATGCAGCGCCGCGCATGGTGGAGGAAAGCGTCCTCGCCCTCCTTCATGCTGATCGAATTAACGATCGGCTTGCCCGACACGCACTTCAGCCCCGCCTCGATCACGCTCCATTTCGAGCTGTCGATCATGACCGGCACGCGCGCGATGTCGGGCTCGGCGGCGATCAGCTTCAGGAAGGTGGTCATGGCGAACTCGGCGTCGAGCAGCCCTTCGTCCATGTTGACGTCGACCACCTGCGCGCCGTTCTCGACCTGGCTGCGCGCAACCTCGACCGCCCGGGTATAGTCGCCGGCCATGATGAGCTTCTTGAACGCCGCGGACCCCGTGACGTTGGTACGCTCGCCGATGTTGACGAACTGGGCGGAGGAATTGGTGGTCATTCGGTAAACCTCGTCATCCCGGCGAAGGCCGGGATCTCGTGCCGCAAGGGCGCGCTATCGCAACTGGCAGGCCCCAGCCTGCGCTGGGGCGACGATAGTGGGCTTCACGCCGCCATCGTGAACGGCTCCAGCCCCGCTAGCCGCGTCCGCACCGCCGGCACCGGGATCGCGCGCGGCGTCACCCCGTGCGCCATGTCGGCGATCGCCCTGATATGCGCCGGCGTCGAGCCGCAGCAGCCGCCCAGCACATTGACCTGCCCCGCCAGCGCCCACTCGCCGACCAACCCCGCGGTCGTCGCCGGCGCCTCGTCATAGGCGCCCAGCTCGTTGGGTAGCCCGGCATTGGGATAGACCATGATGAGCGTGTCGCAGATGTCCGACAGCGTCTTCACATGCGGGCGCAACTGCTCCGCCCCGAACGAGCAGTTCAGTCCGATCGTCACCGGCCGCGCGTGGCGCACCGCATGCCAGAACGCCTCGACCGTATGCCCCGACAGGTTGCGCCCCGACAGGTCGGTCAGCGTCATCGACAGCATCAGCGGCAGGTCGCGCCCCAGATCGTCGGCCGCGTCGAGCGTCGCCATGATCCCCGCCTTGGCATTCAGCGTGTCGAACACCGTCTCGATCAGGATGAAGTCGGCACCCCCCTCGACCAGCGCGTCGATCTGCTCGCGGTACACACCCTTCAGATGGTCGAAGTCGATCTCGCGGAAACCGGGATCGTTGACGTCGGGCGACAGCGACAGCGTCTTGTTCGTCGGCCCGATCGCACCCGCCACGAAGCGGGGGCGGCCGTCGCGCGCCTGGAACTCGTCGGCGATCCGCCGCGCCATTGCCGCGCTCTCGACGTTGATCTCGCGCACCAGATGCTCGGCGCCGTAATCGGCCTGGCTGATCCGGTTGGCCGAGAAGGTATTGGTTTCCGCGATGTCCGCCCCCGCCTCGAAATAGGCGCGGTGGATCGCGGCGGGCACCTCGGGCTTGGTCAGCGCGAGGATGTCGTTGTTGCCCTTCTGGTCGTGGCTGAGGGCCAGCGTGCCGGCATAGTCGGCCTCCGACAGCTTCCAGTTCTGGATCTCCGTCCCGAACGCGCCGTCGGTGATGAGGATGCGCTTGGCGGCTTCGCCCAGGAATGTGTCGCGAATGGTCATCGTCTGTCTCTCATGCGTCCCCGCGAGGGCGGGGACCCAGTGCTGGGTTCCCGCCTTCGCGGGAGCACATCGGGAAGTTAGGCCGCTTCCACCGCAGCCGCCGGCTTCGCCCGCACACCCAACAGGTGGCAGATCGCGAAAGCCAGCTCGGCCCGGTTCAGCGTGTAGAAGTGGAGCTGCTTCACCCCGCCGGCATAGAGCCGGCGCGAGAGTTCCGCCGCCACCGTCGCCGCGACCAGCTGGCGCGTGGCGGGATGATCGTCCAGTCCCTCGAACAGGCGCGCCATCCAGGCGGGTACATCGGTGCCGCACATCGCGCTCATCCGCTGGACGCTGGCGAAATTGGCGACCGGCATGATCCCCGGCACGATCTCGGCCCGGATCCCCGCCGCGGCGACGGCGTCGCGGTAGCGGAAGAACGTCTCGGGCTCGTGGAAGAACTGGGTGATCGCGCGGCTCGCGCCCGCGTCCAGCTTGCGCTTCAGATTGTCGAGGTCGGCCGCCGCATCGGCCGAATCCGGATGGCATTCGGGATAGGCCGCGACCGAGATCTCGAACGGATGCAGCCGCTTCAGCCCGGCGACCAGCGCCGCCGCATTCTCGTACCCGCCGGGATGGCTCGCGAACTTCGCCCCCTGCTGCGGCGGATCGCCGCGCAGCGCGACGATGTGGCGCACACCCGCCGCCCAATATTCCTGCGCGACCTGGTCGATCTCCTCGCGCGTCGCCTCGACGCAGGTCAGGTGCGCCGCCGCCGCCAGCGACGTCTCGCGCTGGATGCGCGCGACCGTCGCATGGGTCCGCTCGCGGGTCGTTCCACCCGCGCCATAGGTGACCGAGACGAAGCGGGGCGCCAGCGGCTCCAGCGTCCGCACCGCGGCCCATAGCTGCTCCTCCATCTTCTCGTTCTTGGGCGGAAAGAATTCGAAGCTCACGTCCAGGTCGCCACCGACATCGGCGTAGAGCGGCGATTCCAGCGCGCGCCGCGCCTCCGCCAGCTGGTTGACCGAGATCGTCATGCCGCCTTCACCTCTTGCAGGGCCTGGGGCGCCTTGCGCACCAGCCACAGTTTCACCGTCAGTTCGCCGCCACCCAGCGTCTCCACCCTCGTCACGCGCAGACCGGCAGCGCTCGCCCAGCCGGCGATCTGCTCGTCGGTAAAGCCCAGGCGGACATGCGCGTCGCGGGCGCGCAGTTCCTCGCGATCATGCGGCGCGAAGTCGGCGATCAGCAGCCGCCCGCCCGGCGCCAGTACCCGCGCCGCCTCGGCGATCGCGGCCCCCGGCTGCTGCGCGAAATGAAGGACGTGGTGGATGATCGCGACGTCCGCCGCATCGTCCGCCATCGGCAGCGCATAAAGGTCCGCCTGACGCAGCTCGGCATTGGCGACACCGGCCAGCTTGGCCCGTGCCAGCCGCAGCATCTCCGACGAGCGGTCGATGCCCAGCGCCGCGTCGGCCCGCCCGGCGAACAGCTCCAGCATCCGCCCGGTCCCCGTGCCGATATCGATCAACGTGCCGAGCGATCGGTCGCCCGCGCCCAGCATCTCGGCGATCGCGGCCTCCACCTCGGTCTCGGCGACATGGAGGGAACGGATCGCGTCCCACTCCCCGGCATGCGCCTCGAACCAGGCATTGGCCGACGCCGCGCGGTCGGCGCGCACCGCCGCCAGCCGAGCCGCATCCGCCACGGCCCAGTGATCCGCCTGCCCCTCCGCCCAGCCGTCGAGCGCGGCGGCGATCGGCGTCACCACGGCCGGATCGCCCAGCGCCACGAACACCCAGCTGCCCTCCTTGCGGCGCTCGGCCAGCCCCGCGTCGCACAGGATCTTGACGTGTCGCGACACCCGCGGCTGGCTCTGCCCCAGCACCTGCGCCAGCTCGCCGACCGACAGCTCCATCCGGCGCAGCAGCACCAGGATGCGCAACCGCGTCGCATCGCCCAGCGCGCCGAAGATGTTGAGAGGCTCGACCATCGTGGATCATCATATAAAGAAATCTTTATATGCGGTCAATCGAACGTGCCGATGGAGCCGATTGGGATCGGTGGCGTTACGATCCCCACGCCAAAGGTCTACAACTGGGAGAAGGCCATGAAGAAGCTTATCGTACCGGCGCTCGCCGCCATTGCCCTAGCTGCCTGCAGCCAGCACGCGCAGAACGAAACGTCCGAGGCCGCCGGCGCCGTCGCTGCCGATGTCGATGCGACGACCAGCAATGCTGCCGCCGATGTCGATGCCGCGACCGACCGCGCGCTCGACCATGCCGAAACCAGCCTCGACAATGCCGGCGCCGCGATCGACCACAATGCCGACAAGGCAGGCGCCGCGATCGGCAATGCCACGGACCGCGCCGCCGATGCCACCGGTAGTGCGCTCGAGAACACCGGTCGCGCCATCCGCGACTGATCCCGGCCGCCCCCGTCCGCCATCGGGGCGGGCGGGGGCGTTCCTCATGACCCGGACGTTTCCATGACCCTGCGCCGTCTCGGCTCCACCGACCTCAAGATCGCGCCGCTGGTGCTCGGCGGCAACGTGTTCGGCTGGACGGCCGATCGCGACGTGGGCTTCGCGGTGCTTGACGCCTTTGTCGAGGGCGGCGGGACGATGATCGACACGGCCGATGTCTATTCCGCCTGGGTCGACGGTCACAGCGGCGGCGAGTCGGAGACGATGATCGGCGAGTGGCTGCGCAGCTCGGGCAAGCGCGACAAGGTCGTGATCGCCACCAAGGTCGGGATGCTGCCGGGCGAAGGCGGCGAGAAGCTGGCCCCTGCTCGCATCGCCGCCGCCTGCGACGCGTCGCTGCGCCGACTGGGTGTCGACCATATCGACCTCTACTACGCGCATCAGGACGACGAGAGCGTCCCGCAGGAAGAGATGCTTGCCGCGTTCGGCAGGCTGATCGACGCCGGCAAGATCGGCGTGCTCGGTGCGTCCAACTTCACCGCCGCGCGCTTGAAATCCGCGGTCGACCTGTCCCGCGACGGCAGCCTGCCGCGCATCCACGTCCTTCAGCCCGAATATAACCTCGTCAGCCGTCACCGGTTCGAGGGCGAGCTGCAGGATTTCTGCGTCACCGAGAATATCGCGGTGCTGCCCTATTACGGCCTCGCCTCCGGTTTCCTGACCGGCAAGTACCGGTCGCGCGACGATCTGGGCAAGAGCGTGCGCGGCGGGCGGATGGCGGATCTTCTGGATGGCAAGGGTGCGGACATGCTCGCCGCGATGGACGAGGTCGCGGCCGAAACCGGCGCCACCCCCGCCCAAATCGCGCTGGCCTGGCTGATCGCCCAGCCCGGCGTCACCGCGCCGATCGCCAGCGCGACCAGCGTCGACCAGCTGCACGACCTTCTGCCGGCGATGACGCTGGACCTGTCGAAGGAACAGCTGGAGCGGCTGACCGACGCTGGCGCCTGATCGCCTGTCACGATAGGCTGGCGCGGTGATCCTGCTGCGTCCCCTGATCGCCCTGTTGCTATGGCTCGGTCTCGCCATGCCCGCCCAGGCCGCGGTCACCGCGACCTTCTGGAGCCATGAGCTGGGCAACAGCTTCCCCCACGCCTTCTTCACTCTGCGCGGTGTCCCCGATGCCGGGGGCCCGCCGGTCGACATCGCATATGGCTTCACCGCGCGCACGCTCAGTCCCGCCATCCTCTGGGGCACGGTCGCCGGGCGACTGGAAACGGCCAAGCCGAACTATATCAGCGGCAGCGATGCGCAGTTCGCGGTGATCCTGACCGACGCGCAGTATGCCGCGCTGCTGGCCCTCGCCCGTGCGTGGAGCGAGGAAGGTGGCGACAACAGCTACAATCTCAACCGGCGCAACTGCGTCCACTTCGTGCAGGAGGCGGCACGCCGCGTCGGCCTGACCGGCCTCGACCAACCCCGCCTGATGAAGAAGCCGCGCTCCTTTCTGAAGGCGGTCGGCGCCGCCAACGCCGGCCGGGTGATCCAGCTCGGCATCTCCGGCAAGGCGTATCTCTCCACCCTGCCGCCGCTGCCGGCGCATTGAACCCGCTTCCTTTCGCATCGCTGACGTCGCCATTCAGCTTCGCCTCACCGCGCGTGGCGCACAGACGGTCTCACGGCGGGAATGGCCATCGGGGTCGTTCGAGAGGCGCCGGTTGATTGAGGATCGACGAGGATGCGTAACCTGATCGGCGTGTTGCTGGCCGCATCGATGCTGGCACCGATGGCGGCCCAGGCCCAGCGTGAGGGTCCGCGCGACGACGACCGGGGCCGGGCCGAACAGCGCGGGCCGCGTGGCCCGCGTCCCGACGGTTTTCGCGGTGAGCGCCCGCGCGGCGACGCGCCGCGGCCCGAAAATTTTCGCTCCGATGCCCCGCGTCCGGACTGGACCCGCAACGAACGCGGCGGTCCCGGCGCGCCCGGTGGCGACCGCCCCTCGCCGCCCGCCGGCGTCGGCCCGGACGCAGGTGATCGCAGGCCCGATGCTCGCCCGGTTCGCGGCGGAGAATTACGCGGCGACGAGCTACGCGGCGAGCGTCGCGACTTCGACCGTGACGATCGTCGCTACGACGGCGATCGCCGACGCGACGGGAACGGTGGCGGCTTCCAGGGCCGGCGCGACAATGATCGCTCCTGGCGCGACGATCGCCGTGCCGACCGTGGCGGCTGGAACGACGGACGCGGTCGAACCGATGGCCGGGGCTGGAACGACGGACGCAGCTGGAACGACAATCGGGGCTGGAGCAACAATCGCGGCTGGAGCGGTCGCGAGGGCAGAGGCTGGGATCGCGGCTGGCACGGTCAGAGCCGCTATGACTGGACCCGCTACCGCGACGTGAACCGCGGCGCGTTCCACCTGCCGCGCTACTATGCGCCCTATGGCTGGAACGGCGGCTATCGCCGGTTCGGCATCGGGTTCAGCCTGTCGAGTGCGCTGTGGGGCGAGAATTACTGGATCTCCGACCCCTATGCCTATCGCCTGCCCGACGTGTACGGCCCCTATCGCTGGGTCCGCTACTATGACGACGCGCTGCTCGTCGACCTGCGCAGCGGGCAGGTGGTCGACGCGGTCTACGGCATCTTCTGGTGACATATGCGAAGCGGCGGTGCCGACGCGCCGCCGCTTCGCTCTTGCACAACACGGGGCGCGATACGAAACAGGGACGATGAGCTTCTTCGCCCGTACCCGCAAACCCGCGACCTCTTCCGTCCGCCAGCTCTTCGGCCTTCAGGTCGCGACCCGTCTCGATGCCGATCCCAGGGTCCAGCGGGCGGCGATCGACGCGGCGCAGGTCTATTACTATCCCGACTTCCTCGACGACGCGACGTGCGACCGGCTGATTGCCATGATCGACGCGCATCGACGCCCCTCCACCCTGCTGTCCGATCGCAACGACCAGGGCTTCCGCACCAGTGACAGCTGCGACATGGACCGCTGGTCCCCCGACGTGCAACCGACTGACGAGGCGATCGCCACGCTGCTCGGCATCGACGCCGCACATGGCGAGACGATGCAGGGGCAGCGCTATGCGCCCGGCCAGCATTTCCGCGCGCACCACGACTATTTCCACTCGACCGAGAGCTATTGGGAGCGGATGCAGAAGGAGGGCGGTCAGCGCACCTGGACCGCGATGATCTACCTGAACGCGGTCGAGGAGGGCGGCGCCACCTGGTTCCCCCAGGCCGGGATCAAGGTCGCGCCGAAGCGGGGCCTGCTTCTCACCTGGAACAACATGAAGCCCGACGGCAGCCCCAACGAGGCGACCATCCACGAGGGAATGCCGGTCGTCGCCGGCACCAAGTACGTCGTCACCAAATGGTTTCGCGAGGATCGCTGGATCAAGTGACCGTACTCGGCATCACCCGCTCGCTCGCCGGCCAGCCGTGGCGCTGGCGTGCGCTCGCCGCCGATGCGCGCGACGGCATGGCCGGGCAGGACGCGCTGGTCGACCAGCTGCTGCTCGCCCGTGGCTGCCCGCCCGATCTGCTCGACGACCACAAGGCGCCGTCGATCCGCGCCTTCATGCCCGATCCGTCGATCTTCCGCGACATGGACCGTGCCGCCGCGCGTCTCGCGGATGCGGTGGTGGCGGGGGAGCAGGTCGCCATCTTCGGCGACTATGACGTGGACGGCGCGACCTCCACCGCCCTCCTGATGCGTGTGCTCCGCGACTGCGGCCTCGCTCCCCGCTTCTATATCCCCGACCGTTTGACCGAGGGATATGGCCCGACCGCTACCGCCCTCCACCGGCTGGTCGCCGAGGGCGCGACGCTGATCGTCACGGTAGACTGTGGCGCCCAGGCGTTCGACGCACTGGGCGCGATGGAAGCGGCGGTGGTGGACATCGTCGTCGTCGACCACCACCAGTGCGCCACCGCCCTCCCCCCCGCCCATGCACTGGTGAACCCCAACCGCCTCGACGAGGTGGCGGAGGCGTCGGCGCACGGCCATCTCGCTGCGGTCGGCATGTGCTTCCTCCTCGCCGCCGCGCTGGTCCGCACCTTGCGCGCGCGCGGCTTTTTCGCGAGCCGGGCCGAGCCGCGGCTGCTCGACCTGCTCGACCTCGTGGCGCTCGGCACCGTCGCCGATGTCGCGCAGCTCCGCGGCCTCAACCGCGCCTTCGTCGCGCAGGGGCTGAAGGTGATGGCCCGCCGCGCCGATATCGCCCTTGCCGCCCTTGCCGATGCCGCCCGCTTGTCGCGCGCACCGACCTGCACCGACCTCGGCTTCGCGCTCGGTCCCCGCATCAACGCTGGCGGCAGGGTCGGTCGCGCCGATCTCGGCGTCCGCCTCCTGACCACCGCGGACCCTGCCGAGGCACACGCCCTCGCCGCCGAGCTAGACCGCCTCAACGAGGAACGCCGCGCGATCGAAGCGGCCGTCCAGGCGGAGGCGGACGAGCGCGTCGACCTGTCCGCCTCGGTCGTGGTCGTCGGTGGCCATGGCTGGCACCCTGGCGTCATCGGTATCGTCGCCGGGCGTTTGAAAGAGCGGCTCGGCCGCCCGGTCGTCGTCGTCGCGATCGACGAGCATGGCGTCGGCAAGGGCTCCGGCCGCTCGATCGCCGGCGTCGACCTCGGCGCCGCGGTGCTCGCCGCCAAGGAGCATGGGCTTCTCGTCGCCGGCGGCGGCCACGCCATGGCGGCCGGGCTGACCGTGCAGGCGGATGCGGTGCCTGCCCTCACCGCCTTCCTCGACGATCGCCTGCGCGCCGGCGTCGAGCGCGCGCGCGAGGACCGTGCCCTGCTCCTCGACGCGGTAATGGCGCCCGGCGGCGTCAATCCGGACCTCGTCCGCTCGCTCGACGCGGGCGGACCTTACGGCGCCGGCTGGCCGTCACCGCGCATCGCCGCCGGCCCGTTCCGCCCCGTCCGCGTCGACGTGGTCGGCAATGGCCATGTAAGGTTGGTCGCCGCCGGTGCGGACGGCAACACCGTCAAGGCGATCGCATTCCGCGCCGCCGATACGCCGCTCGGCCAGGCCCTGCTCGCCGCCCCGCCGCACCGCCGCCTGTGGCTGGCCGGTCGCGTTCGCCTCGACGAATGGGGTAGCCGCCCCGCCGCCGAACTCCATCTCGACGATGCGGCCTGGGCGGATTGACGCCGGCCCAACACTCGCCTAACCGCTCCACACGCTGGCCCCTTCGTCTAGCGGTTAGGACGCGGCCCTTTCACGGCTGAAGCACGGGTTCGATTCCCGTAGGGGTCACCAGCATCGCGGATGTTGGCACATCCGGGTAGCGCCGCCCTTGCCGCGCCTGCCCCACCGAACAGAAACGGCACCCTGCACACGGACGGTTGCCCAGCTGGCGATCATGGCTCCCGCTGCGGAGGCACCCTGTCCGGCAGAAACTGCGCCAGCCGCCCGCGGACGGTGGCGGCCACCCGCTGATAGTCGTGGTGCAGATAGTGCCCGCCGGGCAGGACGATCCGCACGACCGGGCTGCCCACGAGTTCCGGACACAGGCTGTCCTCCTCCTCCGCTCCCTGGATGCAGGTGACCGGCGCCCAGTCGATCCCACGCACGCCGGCGGCCGGCCGGGCATCGGGCGTGCCGTGATAGGCGAAGCCGAGCGGATCGGCGTGGAAGAAGGCCGTTTTGCCCGGCACCACCAGCACGATGGCGACCACGCGGCGACGTATGTCTTCGGGCAGGTCGGGTGTGCCGGTCGACAGCATGTCGGCACCGAAGGACTGGCCGATCAGGATCAGGCGCTCCGCTCCGGGCAGCGCCAGCGCCTGTCGGATGCCGCGCATCAGGACGGCGTCGACATCGGCGCGGGTGCGGGTCGACGCGAACGCCGTGGTCGAGCTGATCCCGACGATCGGCAGACCGTCCGCCGCCAGCACTTTGGCAACGTGCCGCGCCATGCCGTAGCGCAGGCCGGTATCACCCGACACGAACAGCGCCACGGTGCGCGCAGGCGGCGCCGGAAACACGCGATAGGCCCGCCCGCCCAGCAGCTGCGGCACGCAGGCCGGCAGCGAGAGCAGAAGTGCGGCGGCGCCACCGACGGTGAGCCAGCGGCGAACACGACGCCCCGCCACCTCAGCCCACCACCGTAAGGGTCGGCTGGACCGTCGGCATCGACACGGCGCGGTCCACGGCCACGGGACGGCGCTGCCGGCGACGTCCCTCGATCAGCCGGGCGACGTCGCGCAGCGCCAGCAGCATGCCCACGCCGCCGGGTCCGGCGACGTAGCGCGGCTCCCACCGGGGCGCGTATTTTTCCTTGTACGTCCGCAGGCCGCGAAAGCCGTACAGCCGCTCGCCGTGGCGAAAGGCGAAGCTCGCCAGCCGCGCCCAGGCCGGGGCGAGCCGCCGGTCCTCGATCCCCGACAGCGGCGCCATGCCGAGCGAGAAGCGGGCGAAGCCCCGCGCCTTCGCCCACAGGATCAGCTGCACGAACAGGAAGTCCATCGTCCCCGACGGCGCCTCGTCACGGTGGCGCATCAGGTCGACCGACGCCTCGCTCTCGTTCGGCGTGGTCCACAGGTTGGCGAAGGCGACGATCCGCCCGTCGAGCTGAACGATACCGGTGTCGAAGCGCATCATATACTCCCGATCGAAGCGGCCCAGGCTGAACCGCTTCTCCCGCTGGCCCTTGGCGGCCAGCCATTCGCGGGAGACCTCGGCCAGCTCGTCGATCACCAGCGGCATGGCACCGGCGGGCACGATGCGAAAGCTGAGCCCCTTGCGCTCCAGCGTCCGCGCCGTGCGGCGGACGTTGCGCACGCGCGGGGTCTCCAGGTCGAACTCCGGCAGATCGACCAGCGCCTCCTCACCGAACTTCACGATCGCCAGCCCCATGCCGATCGCCAGGTCGAGGACCGGCCCGGACACCTCGTAGAGGAGAAGCCGTGCCTGCACCCGGTCCGCCGCCTCGCGCAGCCGCCACATCAGGTCGGGCCATTGGTCGCGCGGGCCGACGGGATCGCCCATCATCGCCCAGGTGCCGCCGGACGGCGCATACATCACGAACGCGTCGCCTTCCGGCGACCACAGGAAACTCTTGTCGCCGGTCAGCGCCAGCATCGCGTCGGTCCGCTCGGCATGGGCCAGGGCGACGTCCAGCCGCCCCTGCTCCAGCGCCGCCGGACCGGCGCGCGAAGGGGCCGGAGACAACAGGCGCCAGATCGCCACCACGCCGAATACCGCCATGGTCACCAGTCCGGCGCGCAGGAAGCGCGGGGCGTCGCCATGAACCGCGAACCGCCACCACAGGTCGTCGGAATAGGGAACGTAGCGGAACGCGAAGAATCCCGCCCACGCCGTCGCGCCCAGCACCATCGCGACGCTGGCCAGCCAGCCCGCACTGAACGGCGCCTGGGTCAGCGCGGTACGGCGGTAAAAGGCGCCCCGTGTCCATTGCAGCAGCCCGGCGATGACGAGGCAGACGATCGCCTCCTCGTAATCGATCCCCTTGGCCAGCGAGAACAGGGCACCGGCGACCAGCAGCGTCCGCGCCCACAGATTGGCGCCGTCCAGTCGCCGGTAGAGCCCAGGCGCCAGCAGCAGCAGCATGGTCCCGACCAGGCTGGCGGCCAGGTGGCTCGCCTCGATGAAGGGCAGCGGAACGACGTGCGCCAGATCGCCGATCCGCGTGCCGACCGATGGCAGCGCGCCTGACAGCAGCAGCAGCGCCCCCCCGGCGAACACCGCCGCAGACAGCACCAGTGGCGCGATCGCCGCGACGGCGTCTTCTACCCCGGTGACGAAGCGCACCGCGCCGCGCTGCCGCCGCCCCTCGTGAAAGGCGAGTAGGACGATGCCGAGTGCGAGCGGGGCGAGATAGTAGATCACCCGATAGGCCAGCAGCGCGGCGAGCAGCGTCGCACGGTCGCCCGGCAGCACGCTGATGACCACGGCCTCGAACACGCCGATCCCGCCCGGCACATGGGTAATGACCGCGACGACGATGCCCAGCGAATAGGCAAGGATGAATGCCGGCCACAGCGCGGGCGCGGCGTCGGGGATCAGCACGAACAGCGCGGCACTGGCGCAGGCCAGATCGACGACCGCGACCATCAGCTGCGCGGCGAACTGTCCTGCCCCCGGCAGCGGCAGTGCGAAGCCGAACAGCCGCACAGGTGTGCGGAGCAGCCGGGTCGCGGCGAACATGCCGGCGACCGCGCACAGCACGACCATGCCGATCGCCTGGGCCTGCCAGCCGGCCAGAGTGACGCCCGGCAGGTTCAGCGTGTCCGGATGCAGCGCCAGTGCAGCGCCGGCGACTGCCGCCACGCCCGCCCAGAAGGTGCCGGACGCCAGTGCGATGACCCGCGCCACGTCCGGCCCGTCCAGCCCGGCGGCGGTGTAGACGCGGTAGCGCGCCGAGCCACCGGTCAGGAGGGCGATGCCCAGATTGTGGCTGAGCGTGTAGCTGGTGAACGACGCGGTCGCCGCGGTCCGCCACGGCAGCGGCCGACCTATGATCCTGAGCGCGAGCACGTCGTACGCGGTCAGGGCCAGATAGCTTGCGGCGGTGAACGCCCCTGCCAGCACCACCCGTGCCGGCGACAGCATCGCCAGTGCAGCCTTGACATCGGCCATGCGCACTTCGCGCGTCAGCCGGTCGAGCGCGACCAGCGCCGCCGCCAGCAGTGCCGCCGCTACACCTGCGGCGATCCAGGCGCGATAGCGCTCCAGGAGCGGGGGAATCCTACGCACGGGGAACGCTCGCTATCCTGGTCCAGATCTGCGACTTGCAGATCAGCCCGCCGAGCACGCAGCCCTTCACCTTCAGGGCGCCGGGATTGATCTCGTCGATCTCGGACGCGAAGCTGTGGCCCATGTCGGGGACGAAGACGGTCCCCTTCCAGCGACGCACGCCACTGGGCCGGTAATCCTGCAACAGGGTGGTGCCGACGAGGTGGTCGATCCCCGCATCGTGCGCGTCGGACAGCGCCTCTTCGTTCGCCCAGACGATCCAGCCGCACAGCCGGTCGCCGCAGCTTCCCATATGTACCGCGACCGAGCGGTGGGGATTGAGCCACAGGTCGCCCCCCGCCGGCGCCGGCGTGACCGCGGCGACCGGCGTGGCAGCCGCCAAGGCCAGGATGACCGCCATGATCGTTCCGCGGCGTGACATTCCACTTCTCCCCTTCGATGGTGTCGACGATACCGGCCCCGGCGTTGCGAGACCTTGGGCATCGGCTTACAATTCCGTCATGAAGTCCCGCGCCGGACTCACCCCCTGATGGCGCGCAGCACCCGCAGCATCGTCGCGGCGACCAGCGCGTCGTCGTGATGGAGGTAATGGTCGCCGGGCAGCGCCACGACCTGGACGTTGCGCTGGCGCCAGACGGGACAAAGGCTGTCCTCCTCCGCCTCGCCATGGATGCAGAGCACCGGCGTGCCGCTCAGCTGCCGGGCATAGGGCATGGCAGGTCCGTCGGTGCCCGTGTCGAACGCGCCGCCGGGCGTCGCCTTGAACAGCATCGTCCGGGCGGGCACGACCAGCTCGACCAGCGGCACCTTCGCCTTCAGCGCAGGCGGCAGCGAGGCGGCGCCCGCAAGTACCAGATTGGCGCCGAACGACTGGCCGGTCAGCACGACCCGCTCGATCCCGGGCAGCGCCGCGGCGCGCTCCACCGCCTCCCGCACCAGTGCCGCGGCAGTGGCGGCATCGCCACGCCGGGCGAAGGCGGTCAGCGAGTTGACGCCGATCACCGGTATTCCCTGCCCCGCCAGCCGCGCGACCATGCGCGGCCCCATCCCGGTGTTGAACCCCATGTCGCCCGAGAAGAACACCAGTGCGGTGCCCCGCGTCCGTGCCGGCGGAGCGCCTCGGGCTGGCACGAGCGTGAATACCGGCCCGCCGAAATAGCCCAGATGGGCGCCGAACCCGATCGCTCCCAGGATCGCCGTGAGGAACAGCACCAGCGCGGCGCGGGCGATGCGCGCGCGGATCATTGGTCCACCCAGTAGGTGACGATGAAACAGGCGATCGTCAGCACCACCATCGCGATGATGAAGCAGACGTCGGCGATCTGTTCCAGCCGGTGGTGGCGCATCACCGACTGCACGCGCAGCGCGAAATACGAGGACAGCATCGCGCCCAGGAACAGCACCGCGTCGACGGCGAGCAGGTCGTCGGCCAGGGTATGGATGTGGCGTGCGCGGATCGCCACCCGGATGATGCCGATCGTGGTCAGGCATACGCCCACCATCCCCGCCGCGATCGGGCAGATCAGGCGGCAGGTACGGTCGTCGAGATGCGGCTTTCGCCGCCCTGCTATCCGTTCGGCCCCTGCCCGTTCGGCCACGGCCCCGTCTTGACGCTCCCTGGTCATCGGGTCGCACTGGCGGAGGCCGGGCTTCGTGGTGCTGGCGGGAAGATGACCGATCGGTAATGCACCGGGGTTGCGGCGGACCCGGTTTGCGCATCATAGGATGCCGACGACGGGGGCAAAGCGAAGGCGCGCAATGGCGAAGATCCTGGTGATCGAGGACGATGCGGCGACCGCCGACTTCATCGTCAAGGGACTGGAAGAGGCGGGCTTCGCTGCCGACCGCGCAGGCGGCGGCCGGGACGGCCTGTTCCTGGCGACGGACGGCAGCTACGACTGCATCGTGCTCGACCGCATGCTGCCGGGCATCGACGGCATGGCGGTACTCGCCGGCCTGCGCGGCGCCGGCATCCACACGCCGGTCATCATCCTCTCCGCCCTCGGCGCCCCGGAGGACCGCGTGAAGGGGCTGACCGACGGTGCCGACGATTACCTGACCAAGCCCTTCACCTTCGCCGAGTTGCAGGCGCGCATCGGCCTCCTGATCCGGCGCGGCAGCGCGGCGGCCGTCGCGCCGCAGACGGTGCTGCGCCACGACGATTTGGAAATGGACCTGCTCTCCCGCCGCGTTCGCCGTGCCGGGCGGCCGGTGGAGCTGCAGCCGCGCGAGTTCCGGCTGCTCGAATTCCTGCTCCGCCACGCCGAGCAGGTGGTGACGCGCACCATGCTGCTCGAGGGTGTCTGGGACTATCACTTCGACCCCGGCACCAACGTCATCGACGTGCATCTCAGCCGGTTGCGCCGCAAGGTGGATGACGGGTTCGCCCGCCCGCTGCTCCACACCGTCCGCGGCGTCGGCTATCGGCTCGGTACAGAGGCATGAAACCAACGAGCACCACCACCCGCCTGGCAGTGCTCGTCTTCGGCTTCCAGGTCGTCAGCGCGGCGACGTTGGTTATCGGGCTCGGCGCCTATGTGCGATGGGAGGTGACGGCGGAGGCGGATGGGGCGGTGCGGGTGATGCGGGAGGATCTTCTGTCGGTCTATGCCCGGGATGGCCTACGGGCACTGGCGCGAGCGATCGACGATCGGGCGACGCGACGTGCCACGCCGGGCGCGGTCATGCTGCTCGCCGACCGCGACTTCACCCGGATGGCCGGGACACTGGCGGCATGGCCACGCGACCTGAGCGGAGGACGGACCCCGATCGACGCGACGCTGCTGCGGCCGGGCAAGGACCAGTCCGAATCGATGCGCGTCATGACGACGCGCCTGCCCGACGGCACCCATCTGCTGACCGGCATGGTGGTTCAGGGCGAGCTGCGCGCACTGGCCGCGGTCGGCGAGGCGAGCGCCGCAGCGCTGGTGCTCGCGATCCTGCTGGCGCTGGTCACGGCGCTGGTTTCCGCCCGCCTGTTCGATGCGCAGCTCGCCGAACCGATAGAGGCATTGGAGTCGGCGCGACGAGGCGACCTGGCGCAGCGGGTGGATGACGGCGGCGGTACCGACGCCTTCGCCGCGCTCGGCCGCGTCGTCAACACGACGCTCGACCGGTTGCAGGGGCTGATCGCCGAGCTGAAACTGGCGACCGATGCGATGGCGCATGACCTGAAATCGCCGATCACCCGGCTGCGCTCGGCACTGGATCATGCCGACCGCGCGTTAGCGGACCCCGACGCCGCCCGCATCGCGCTGCGACGCGCGCAGGACGAGGGCACCCGGCTGCTCGGCGTCGTCGACACGGCCCTCAGCATCAGTCGCGCGCAGGCAGGGATCGGGCGCGACAGTTTCCGCGCCGTCGACCTGCCGGCGATGCTGGAAGACTTGGCGGAAATCTATGGCCCCCTGGCCGAGGATGCCGGCCGCTCGATCGCCGTGGCGGCGGACGGGGTGACGGCGGTCGTACCGGTCCATCGCGAGCTGCTGGGGCAGGCGCTGGGCAACCTGATCGACAATTCGCTGAAATACGGTGCCGGCGCGATTCGGCTGACGCTGGCACGTACCGACACGCGGCTGGAGCTGGGCGTGATCGACGAGGGCACCGGCATCGCCCCGCAGGATCGCGAAACGGCGTTGCGCAAGTTCGGCCGGCTCGATGCGGCCCGGTCCGGCACCGGCGCGGGACTCGGCCTGTCGCTGGTCGCGGCGGTGGCGCATCTGCACGGCGGCGAGGTCAGCCTGCGCGACGCGGAGCCGGGACTGGCAGTGTGCCTGGCACTGCCGATCGGCTTTTCCTGATTATCCTGCCTGCACGCGCGACAAATCCGGAAACATCGCGTTATACCTGCCATGCCCGACAGCTTGGGCAGGCAATCGATGGAGGGAAGGATGGCACGGTCGGCGGAAAAGCGCGGCAAGGACGAGACGGCAGCGGCCGAGAAGAAGGTCAAGGCGACCGGCAAGGCGACGGGCGGCGCCCGCGGCGGCATCACCGCACCTGTGACCCCCTCCCCCGAACTCGCCGAGATCGTCGGCAAGGACGACCTGCCCCGCAGCGAGGTGGTCAGCAAGGTGTGGGACTATATCAAGAAGCACGACCTTCAGGACGCCAAGGATCGTCGCCAAATCAACGCCGACGACAAGCTCGGCAAGATCTTCGGCAAGAAGTCGGCCAGCATGTTCGAGATGAACAAGCATCTGAGCGCGCACCTGACCGCCAAGAAGAGCTAGGACCGATCGACATTCAGCATCGCAGGCTTTGCAAACGCCCTGTCGTCGTTCCCGCGCAGGCGGGAGTCCAGACACGCGGGGGCTGATTGTAGAGCCGCAGCGTCAGAGGTTCTGGATCCCCGCCTGCGCGGGGATGACGAAACGCTGAACGTCGATCTGGCCCAGGCGACTGCGGCGACCGGCGGCGGGCCCTACCCGCCGACCGGTCCGGCGGCCGGTGGCGCGAACACCGGCCTGCCGTCGTCCGTCCAGCGCACCCGCTGGATGTGCGGCGCACGGGCAGCAGTACACTTCATGTCGGCGCGCGGATTGGCGTGGTAGACGATCCAGGTCGACCCGTCCGGCTTGGTAAAGACGCCGTTGTGGCCGGGCGCGAACACGCTGCCGGCGGGGTTGCTCTTCAGCACCGGTGCCGGCGCCTTGGTCCAGGCGGCGGGGTCGAGCGGATCGCTGCCGGCCGGGGCGCTGAGCAGCCCCAGCGCATAGTCGTCCGACCAGCAGGCACTGGCCGAATAGGTCAGGAACAGCCTGCCCGACGGACCCTGCAGGAACTCCGGCCCTTCCAGGATCTGCCGTCCCCCCTGCCGCTCCCAGGCGCGATCCGGGCGGGCGATGATCCGCTCCGGTCCGGCCAGCGTCCACGGATCGCGCATCGGCGCGATCGCCAGCACGCTGTCCGGCCCGACATAGGGCGAGTAGACCAGGTAGCGGCGTCCACGATAGGCGAAGGTGGTGGCGTCGATCCCCGGCCAGCGCGTCGCGATCCGGCCGCGATCGGTCCAGCGGCCCGTGGTCGGGTCGGCCGCCTCGTTCTCCAGCACGAAGATGCCGCGATGCGCGTCGTCGTCATGCCCGCTGGCCGCGGCGGTGTAGTAGATGAACCAGCGACCATCGATCCGGTGCAGCTCGGGCGCCCAGATCGACTGGGCGTTGGGGCCGGTGGCCGGCGGCGTCCAGACCGTGACCGGCTCCGCCTCGTCCAGCCGCGCCAGATCGCGGGTGCGGCGGATCGCCAGCCGCTTACCCTCGGTCGCCATATAGTAATAGGTGTCGCCCGACCGTACGATCCACGGATCGGGCCCGGACGGAAGCAGCGGGTTGGTGGCGGGCGTATCGGCCTGCGCCGCCACCCCCGCGCCGAGCAGCAGCAGCGCCGCCGCGACCGTCGCCCGCTTCACGCCGGAAGCGGTCCGTTGCGGCGGGGTTGCCCGAAATCGGGCGTGCCGTCCGCGCGATAGGCGATCGGCTGAACGCGGGTGTGGCGATTGGGATCGAACAGCGGGTCGCCCTTGATCTCGCGATAGTCGCGGGCGTGATAGACCAGCATGTCGCGCCCGCGCTCGTCGACGGTGAAGCTGTTGTGCCCCGGCCCCCAGACATTGTTGGCGGGAGACGAGGCGAAGACCGGCACCGGCGACTTGGTCCAGGCGGACGGGTCCATAATGTCGGCATCGTCGCGCGCGGTCAGCATGCCCATGCAGTAACGTGCGTCGGTCGCGCTCGCCGAATAGGTCATGAACAATCGGCCGTTGCGCGCCAGCACCGCCGGCGCCTCGTTGACCTTGAAGCCCCGCACCTCCCAGTCGAGCGTCGGCACCGACAGGCGCGCCGGCTTCGCCGCCAGCGTCAGCGGCGTGGCGAGCGGCGCGAGGTACAGGTTGCTGTTCGTCTCGATCCCCGGCTCGCGCTGCGCCCAGGCGAGATAGCGGCGCCCGCGATGGACGAAGCTGGTCGAATCGAGGTTGAAGCTGTCCCACGGCGTCTTCAGCTCACCCAGCACCGACCAGCGGCCGGTCATCGGGTCGGCACCGTCGCACACCACCGCATAGGTGCGGATGCGGAACACGTCCTCGCCGCCGCCGCTGGGACCGGCGGCGAAGTACATGATCCACTTGCCGTCGATCAGGTGCAGCTCGGGCGCCCACAGGAAGCCCGACATCGGCCCGCTCGCCTGGTGTCGCCACAGGATCTTTTCCGGCGCGGTCGACAGGCCGGCGATGGTGCGCGACCGGCGCAGCACCAGCCGGTCATATTCGGGCACCGATCCGGTCATATAGTACCAGCCATCGGTATGGCGGAACACCTGCGCGTCGGCGCGCTGGCGGACCAGCGGATTGACGATCCGGCCGGCCGCCGCCGGCTTCGTCCTAGCCAGCACCGGCGCGGCGGTCAGGGCGAGCCCGCCCGAGACGAACAGGCGGCGCGACAGGTCGGTCATCGATTTCGGCTCCATGGTCATTGCGTGATCGCCTCCGGCCAGCCGTCGGCGCCCCAGCGCAGCGGCGCGATGCGCAGCGTCGGCGCGCCCTGATGCTCGCGGTCATAGGCGTGATAGACGAGGATGTCCGTCCCGTCCTTGTCGCGCAGGTGCCCGACATGGCCGGGTCCGCGGAACCGCTCGCGCTCCTGCAGGTCGGCGCGCAGCAGGATCGTGCCGCCCCCCGCCGTCATCGCGCTGCCGTCCTTGCCCAGATACGGACCCTCCACCTGCTTCGAGCGGCCGATCACCGTGTAATAGGTGCTGTTCACGCCCTTGCAGCAATAGTCGTAGGAGGCGAGCAGCCAGTAATAGCCGCCGTGGCGAAAGACATAGGGCGCCTCGACCGCCGACGGCGCCCCCACCGGCACCTTGCGCGCGGCGATGGTGCGCGGCGGCGCGTCCGGACGGAGCAGCTTGCCGGTGCGAGGATCCAGCTCGAACAGCTTGAGCCCGCTCCAGAAACTGCCGAGCGACAGCCAGTGGCGCCCCTTCTCGTCCTGAAGGAAGGCCGGGTCGATCGCGTTATAATCGCTGTCGGGCTGCGACATCACCACCAGCCCCTCGTCACGCCAGCCATAGCCGGGCGCGGTGGGATCGAGCGTCGGGCTGGTCGCCAGGCCGATCGCCGAACGGTTCGAGCCGAAGGTCGAGACGGCGTAGTAGAGGCGATAGCGGCCGTTCACATAAGAGATGTCCGGCGCCCACATATTGGTGGCGCCGGGGATCGCCTTAGCCGCCCAGTCCGGAATGCGCTCGAACGGCGGGGTGCCGCGCTGCCACGTCGTCAGGTCGGGCGAGGTGCGCGCGGCGATGATGCCCTGCGGCCCCTTGCCGAGCCCGGTCGAGAAGACGTGATAGGTGCCGCCCTCGCGAATGATGACGGGGTCGTGCACCGGCGAAATGTCGCCTGCCGGCACCACCGCGGCCCGCTGCGCCGCGGCGGGCGCGGCCGCCAGCAGCAGTGCCGCCATCGTCCGCCCGATTACCGACGAAATCACCGGCGGCGCGTCCGGCGCTGCTCGGGCATCGCGCCGGCGGGGGCCGGCACCACACCCTTGGGCGCGGCGCTGAGCGTCCGGATCAGGTCGGTCTCCGCCTGGCGATAGGGGGTGCCGTCATTACGGAACACCTCGTGGAACCAGATCGTCGGCTCGGACAGGACATAGGGCTTCTGCCAGCTGTCCCAGGGCAGCCGCGTCTGCGTCTTCCCGTCGACAAAGCCCCAGTTCATCATGCCGATATTGTAGCGCTTGCCGATCGGCAGCGACCCGTCGAAGGTCGATCCATTACCGCGCGCCATATATTCGGTGCAGATGATCGGCCGGTTATAGGGCAGCAGCTGGCGGACCCGCCGCTCGAACGTCTCGGGCCAGCTGTAATCGTGGAAGGTCACCACGTCCGACTGGGCGAGCTGCAACTTCTCCATCGCCGACGACTTGCCGCCCGGCGCCCAGTCCGCGCCCAGCCACACACCCGACGTCAGCGGCTGGGTGGGATCGGCGTCCCGCGCCCAGTCGAACACCTGCGCCAGCAGCGCGCGGACCAGCGGCTCCTTGCCCTCCTGCCCCTTGTATTGGTCGGCGCCATTGTCCGGCTCGTTCCACAGGTCCCAGCCGAGCACCCGGTCGTCCTTGGCGAAGGCGCCGATCACGCCCTGCACATAGGCCTTGAAGCCGGGATAGCGGCTGCGGTCGCGCAGGCCGGCCATGCCCGGCCCCTGCACCCAACCGGAATTGTGGACGCCCGGGATCGGCGGGTGCTGCGGCCCGAGCTTCGGGTCGGGATCCCAGCAGCTGTCGAACAGCACGAACAGCGGCTTGATGCCGTGGCGCTGGGCGATCGTCAGGAACTCGTCGATGCGCCGCTTGAAGCCTTCGGGATCCTGCTGCCACAGCTGGTCGTGCAGGAACACGCGCATGGTGTTCATGCCGATCCCCTGCGCCAGCCCCAGCTCGTAATCGATCCGCTTGGGGTCCCAGGTCGCCGCCTGCCACATCTCCAGCTGGTTGATGGCGTTGGCAGGCGCGAAGTTCGATCCCACCAGCCAGGGCTGGCGCGCATACCAGTCCTTCGCCTGCGCCTCGGTCCAGCGCCCCCGCGCCTCGGCGGGCGATGCGAGCATCGGGACAAGGGCGGTCGCGGCAAGCAGCGCGAGGCCAAGCGTCTTCATATCGTCACTCCATCGATCGGCGGCGATCCAGCGCGCGAGGTGCGGCGCTCGATCGAGGGGCGATCATACCCGTCGATGGCCGTCCGCATCCGCACTGCGACATCCGCTCCCCTGGTTCATTCCATCGTTCGCCGATCCGCTTTGCGAGCCCGGCGCCGGACCCGATCATGTCGCCGAAACCCGCATTTGTCGAACAAGTTTGCGGCCCGTTTGTGCGAATGATGTGATTTCTTGTTGCTGTCCGCTGCCAGCCGGCGCCCTCGGCGCGTGGTGGCGAGGCGTTCACCGGATGCGCCGCTAACATGCTGCTGTGGCATGAAAATCACAAATCGATCGTATAATTATCTGACAATGCCGTGGCGGGCATCGAGATGGGTGCTCGCTATTGCCGCTCGCGAACAGCGGGATTAGCAGCCTGACTCATAGGTTTATTAGCATTTTTCGGCACGGCGCCGACAAGCAACAGTCAGGGAGAGAGGGCCATGAAAGCCAAGGCCATTCTATACGCATCCGCAGCGACGCTCGCGACGCTGGCCGCCATGCCGGCGAGCGCGCAGGTACCGGCCGGCCAGGGGCAGGACCTGCCCAAGCCGACCACCGCATCCGACCAGAACGCCAACCCGGCCACCCCCCAGCCCTCGGTCCAGGAAAGCCCGGCCGAAGAGGACGACGCGATCGTTGTCACCGGCCTGCGCCGCAGCCTTCAGTCGGCGCAGGCGGTCAAGCGCAACTCCGACGGCATCGTCGACGCGATCGTCGCCGAGGACATCGGCAAGCTGCCCGACACCTTCGCCTCCGCCGCCCTGGCGCGCGTGACCGGCGTGCAGGTGACCCGCGGCGCCGGCGAGGCGGCGGGCGTGCAGGTGCGCGGCCTGCCCGACATCTCGACCACCTATAACGGCCGCGAGATCTTCACCGCCGAGGGCCGCTTCGTGCAGATCCAGGACTTCCCCGCCGGCACCGTCGCCGCGCTGGAGGTCTATAAGTCCGGCACCGCCAACCTGATCGAGGGCGGTATCGGCGGCCAGGTCAACGTCCGCGGCCGGCGCCCGTTCGACTTCAACGGGTTCGAGGTGTCGGGCTCGCTGAACGGCGTGAACTGGGAGAATTCGGGCAAGCTGTCGTGGAACGGCAACCTGCTGGTCAGCGACCGCTGGGACACCGGGATCGGCGAGATGGGCCTGCTGGTCAACGCCTCCTATGTCGGCATCAACTTCCTGGATGCCACGCGCGAGCAGTCGCTGGTGATCGGCACGACCAACAGCACCAATGCGCCCGGCACCGCCGGCGGCGTCCGCTATCCCGACGCGCAGGGCCGCTTCACCGGCTATGGCGACCGCTTCCGTCCCTCGGCAAACGCCGCCTTCCAGTGGCGCCCGTCGTCGGAGCTGGAAATCTATGTCGACGGCCTGTTCCAGGGATACCGGGGCGAGGACACCAACCAGTGGATGTTCACGCCGATCTTCGGCGGCGCCGATTTCCAGCTGGCCAACCTGACCACGCGTGAGGGCAGCCCGAACATCGCCCAGAGCGCGACCGTCATCGGCGCGAACACGCCCGACGGCTATTACGGCTCGGCCAAGGGCAAGACCGACACCTACCAGATCGGCGGCGGTGCGGTGTGGAAGCGCGACCGGTTCCAGCTGTCGGCGGACGTCGCCTATACCGACAGCACCTATACGTTCAGCCTTATCAACATCGACTATCTGTTCGCCAGCTCGCCGACCCGCACCGTCACCTTCGACGCGGCCGGCAAGGACGGCGGGCCGAGCTTCGACTTCGTGAACTTCAACGTCACCGACCCGGCCAACTACCTCGCCCGCGGCTTCTATCAGGAATATCTGAAGGTCGGCGGTCAGGACATCCAGGCCCGGCTCGACGCGCAGTACGACTTTGACGGCGGCTTCATCCGTCGCATCCAGGCCGGCATCCGCTTCAACGACCGTGACGCCAATCGCGACCGCGCCAATCCGTACGTCGATCAGCTGAACGGCTCGTCCATCTCGGGGCAGCGCATTCCGATCTCCAGCCTGCCGGTCACCATCCAGCCGTCGCTGCCCGCGTTCAAGAGCAACGACATCTTCCCGATCCGCACCTTCCCCAGCATCCCGTCGGGCAGCGTGCGCCAGAACCTGACCGAACTGCGTAGCTTCTTCGGCGCGCCGGCGGGCGACCCCGCGTTCAACCCGTCGGAGAATTTCCGCGCCAATGAGAAGGCCTATGCCGCCTTCGCGCAGGTGAAGTACGGGTTCGACCTGGGCGACATGACGGTCGACGGCCTGGTCGGCCTGCGCGCGGTGAAAACCGAGAACCGGATCAGCGGCTTCCTGCGCGACGATGCCACCGCGACCATCTCGCCGGTCACCGCCGAGAACAGCTATACCGATTATCTGCCTAACGTCAGTGCGCGCGTCGGCTTTACCGAGAAGCTGCAGCTGCGCCTGGCCTATACGCAGACGCGGACCCGGCCGAACTTCTTCGACCTGAACCCCGCGCTGACGGTCGGCCCGCCGCCAGTCATCGATCCCAACAACCCGCCCAACCCGAACGATCCGAACAGCAACGTCCGCAACATCAATGCGGGCAACCCGAACCTGCGGCCGCTGACCTCGAACAACTACGACGTCAGCCTGGAATGGTATTTCTCGCGCACGGGATCGCTGACCGGTGCGGTGTTCCGGCGCGACGCCAACGGCTTCATCTCGCCGATCACCGTCTTCCAGGACGATCCCGTCTATGGCCGGGTGCGCTACACCCAGCCGGAGAATCTGGGGAACACGCGCTTCCAGGGTGCGGAGCTGGCCTTTACCAGCTTCCTCGACATCGACGGGCTGCCCGACTGGGCCAAGGGCTTCGGCATCCAGGCGAACGGCACCTATATCGATGCCAAGGGGGACCTGTCCTCCACCCTGCGCGACAATCCCAACGTCGCCGGGCGCCAGCAGCGGTTCAACGGCGTGTCGAAATGGGCGTACAACCTGGTCGGCTTGTACGAGCGGCCATTCTTCTCGGCGCGCCTCGCCTATAACTACCGGTCGGACTTCGTGACCTATTACAGTGCCGAGCCGCTCGACGTCGACGTCAACGGCGCACAGCGGACCGGCGGCGTGATCGAGAAGGGCCGCGGCCAGCTCGATTTCTCGACCACGCTGACGCCGATCCCCAACGTCACGATCGCGTTCGATATCGTCAACCTGCTCGGCAATCCGATCCGCCGGACCCGCGCGTTCGACGATGCCGGCGACCAGTTCGTCCGGCAGGTCCTGTATCTCGAGCGGACCTATTCGCTCGGCCTGCGGTTCCGCTTCTGATCGGGAGAGAATGATGATGATGCGCCACCTGCCTGTCCGCCATGTGACGATCGCCCTTGTCGGAGCGCTCGCGCTCGGCGGCGCGGCGGTGGCGCGCAACCCGCAGTTCCAGGGGGCCGACCCCCACGCCACCTTCATCGACGGTGAGCTGTGGGTATTCCCCACCGGCGGGCCGGGCGGCAGCTGGGCGGCGGACCGCTTTGGCGCCTTCTCGTCGCGCGACCTGAAGGCGTGGCGGTCGCGCGGTGAGGTGCTGCGGATCGACACGATCAAGTGGATCAAGGACGACGGCGCGCGCGAGCATTTCCTGTGGGCGCCGGGCGTCGCCACCCGCGATGGCAAGTGGTTCCTCTATTACTCGGTCGGGCCGCAGAACCCGACGCCGAGCCGCATCGGCGTCGCCGTCGCCGACCGGCCGCAGGGCCCCTATACCGATATCGGCCGTCCGCTGGTGACCGGCGGCAACGGGTTCGAGGCGATCGACCCGATGGCCTTCATCGACCCCAAGTCGGGCAAGGCGTATCTCTATGCCGGCGGCAGCGCGGGCGCGAAACTGCGCGTGTGGGAGCTGAACCGCGACATGACCAGCATCGCGCGCGAGGTGCCGGTCGACAACCCGCCCCAGTTTACCGAGGGCGCGTTCATGCACGAGCGGAACGGGACCTATTACCTCTCCTACAGCCATGGCCGGTTCAACGGGCCCGACTATTCGGTCCACTACGCTACCGCCCCCTCCCCCACCGGGCCGTGGCGGTATCGCGGCGCGATCCTGACCAGCGACAGGCGGCACAAGGGGCCGGGCCATCACAGCTTCGTGGTGACGCCCAAGGGTGAGACGCTGATCGTCTATCACCGCTGGGAGAATCCCGCCGGCCCTGCACCCTTCAAGGGCGAGCGGCAGGTGGCGATCGACCGCGTCCGCTACGCCGCGGACGGCACGATCCGGCCCGTGGTGATGACCGACGGCGACAAGGCACCCACCCTGCCCTGATGCGGTTGCCGCGTCGGCGACCAGAGGCTAGGCCATCGCCATGAAGCTCATCATCGGCAACAAGGCGTATTCCTCCTGGTCGCTGCGCGGCTGGCTGGCATGCAAACAGTCCGGCCTCCCGTTCGAGGAGGTGGTAGTCCCGCTCTACGACGCGGAATGGGACCGCCGGCGCGAAGGCGACGAGTTCGCCCCCTCGTCGGGCAAGGTGCCGATCCTGTGGGACGGCGAGGCGGTGGTCTGGGACAGCCTGGCGATCGTCGACTATCTCGCCGACAAGGTTGGGCGCGACCGCTTCTGGCCGGCGGACGAGGCGGCACGCGCGATGGCGCGGTCGATGGCGGCGGAGATGCACTCCTCGTTTCAGAACTTGCGCCGCAAGCATCCGATGAACGTCCGCCAGACCTTTCCGGCGGGCCGCCCCGACGACGACGTGCTCGCCGAGCTGAGCCGCGTCATGGAGCTGTGGGCACAGGCCCGCGCGCGCTTCGGTGGCGGCGGCGATTTCCTGTTTGGGGAGTTCGGCGCGGCCGACATCATGTTCGCCCCCGTCGTCACCCGCATCATCACCTGGCAGCTGCCGATCGCGCGCTTCGCCGCCGGTTACATGCAGGCGGTACTGAGCCATCGTTGGATGCAGGACTGGATCGCCGGCGCGCAGGAAGAGGATTGGGTGATCCAGCAGTACGAGCAGCCGGCCAAGCCCGCCGGCGCGTGATCTCCGCCACCGATCTCGCCGTCGCGCTGATCCGCGCCGACAGCGTCACGCCCGCGCGCGGGGCCGTGTTCGACGTGCTGGAGGCGGCGCTCGCGCCACTCGGCTTCGTGGTCGATCGCTTCGTCGTTGGCGAGGCGCCGGACGGACCGGTCGAGAACCTGCTCGCCATCCGTCCCGGCACCGGCCGCCACCTGGCCTTTGCCGGCCATGTCGACGTGGTGCCGGCCGGCGAGGGCTGGACCGGCTCGCCCTGGTCGGGCGACGTGCGCGGCGGCCTGCTCTACGGCCGCGGCGCGGTGGACATGAAGGGCGCGGTCGCCGCCTTCGTCGCCGCCGCTGCGCGCCGACCCGAGGCGCAGCTGACCCTGATCGTCACCGGCGACGAGGAAGGGCCGGCGACCTATGGCACGCTCGCCCTGATCGATCGCATGGCCGAACGCGGCATCGCTCCCGATCTCTGCCTGGTCGGTGAGCCGACATCGGCACGGCTGCTGGGCGACACGATCAAGATCGGCCGGCGCGGGTCGGTCAACATCTGGATCGACGTCGCCGGGCGGCAGGGCCATGTCGCCTACCCGCACCTCGCCGACAATCCGGTGCCCCGGCTGGTGGCGCTGCTCGCCGAGGTGGAGGCGATCGTGCTCGATGCCGGCAATCGCTGGTTCCAGCCGTCGAACATCGAGATCACCGACCTGCATGTCGGCAACCCTGCGACCAACGTCATCCCGGCGCGCGCGCAGGGACGCCTGTCGATCCGTTTCAACGACGAGCATCGCGGCGCCGATCTGGTCGCGCGGATTCGCACCCTGGCCGAGGCGCATGGCGCCACCATCACCGCGCGCATCTCCGGCGAGGCGTTCCTGACCCCACCCGGCCCGCTGTCGGCGATGGTGTCGGCCGCGATCCAGGCGGAGACGGGGCTGACGCCCGAGCTGTCGACGACCGGCGGCACCTCTGACGCGCGCTTCCTGTCGCAGCTGTGCCCGACGGTGGAGTTCGGGCTGCTCAACGCGACGATGCATCAGGTCGACGAGGCGGTGGCGGTCGCCGACCTCGACGCGCTGACCGCGATCTACGCCGATATCATCCGCCGCGCGGGCGCCTGAGCACGATATAGAGCGCGCCGAGCCCGCCATGGCGCGGATGGGCGCCGCGCACCGCCGCGATGGCATCGGCGTGGCGTGACGCCGCCAGCCAGTCCGCCACCGCCGCCCGGATCGCGCCGCGCGCGTGCGGGCGCTCGCTTTCCGGTCGCGGCGGCTTGCCGGTGACCAGCAGCAGCACCCGGTCGCCGCGCCGGATCGCCCGGTCCAGCCCCGCATCGAGCAGCGCGTGCGCCGACGCGAGGGTGTGGCCATGGAGGTCGACCGAACTGTCGGGCGACACGATCCCCCGCCCCAGCCGCCGGTCCCATGACCCGTCGAGATTGTTCTGGGGCGCAGGCTTGGCCGCAACGATCGTAACCGCGGGGCGCGGCGCCGGTTTGGCGACAGGCCGAGCCGCAGCGACGGGCTTTGCCGGCGAACGCTGTGGCGGGGGCGAAGACGTCACCGGTCGCGGCGGCACGGCGACCGGACGCAGCGGCCGCACCGTCGCCATCACCCGGCCCCATGCCTGCGATTCGTCAGGGTGAAGGCGTCGCACCGGCCGCTCCGCTCGCGGCAGCGCTCAACCTCGCCAGCGTGCCGATCGGCAGCAGCAGGAACGCCGATCCCCGCGCCGACATGCCGCCCGCGACCGTCTCGGCCAGCGGCCCTGCTCCCCAGAAGGTATCGAAGCGATTGGCGCCCTTGATCGCCCCGCCGGTATCCTGTGCCACCCACAGCCCCGTCGCGTCCGCCCGGTCGGCGGACAGGAAGACGGGCGTGCCGAGCGGCACGAACTTCGGGTCGGCAGCGGCACTGACCTGCCCGGTGACGGCATAGCCCATCGCGCCCTGCGGCGGGCCGTCCAGCTCGCGGAAGAACACGAAGCTCTTGTTCTCGCGCATCAGTGCCCGGCCCTCGTCGGGATGGGCGTGGAGCCAGGCGACAATGCCCTGCATCGATGCCTGTCCGGGCGCCAGCAACCCGCGCTGACGCATCAGGCTGCCGATGCCGGTGTAGCTGCGGCCGTTCTGCGTGTCGTACCCGATGCGCAGGACATTGCCGTCGGGCAGCCGCAGCCGCCCCGATCCCTGGATCTGGAGAAAGAAGATCTCGACCGGGTCCGCCGCCCAGGCGAGCACCGGCGCGGTGCGGGCGATCGCACCCCCTTCGATCTCGGTACGGTCATAATAGGGGACCAGCGCCTTGCCCTGCACCCGGCCGCGCACCGTCTTGCCCTTCAGATCGTCGGAGAATTTGCCGAGATCGACGTCGACCAGATCGCTCGGCCGGCCATAGACCGGCACCTCGTAACCGGGCGCGCGGTCGAGCGATCCGCGGATCTCCGGCTCGTAATAGCCGGTCGCGAACGCCTTGCCGTCGCCGACCTGCACCGCCTCGAACCAGGTCGCGAAGAAGGCACGCGCGTCACCGCCGGCCGCTGCCGCCGCGCAGGCACCCTGCCAGTCGGTGCCGCGGGTCAGTCCGGAGGTGTCGGTGCGGCGCATCAGCCCGGGGCAGGACCGCGCGAAGGCCGCGCGTGCCGCAACGGCCTGCGCGTCGGTGATCGGCAGGCTGGCGACCGGCGGCCCCGCCACGACGCCGGCGGCGGCTGCGTTCGTCACCCCTGCCGGCACCACCACCGGCTGCCCCGCCAGCGGCGCAGCACCGACGATCTGCCCGGTCGCGCCACGGAGGTTGGCGGCATCCTCGCCGCGCGTCACATGATGGCGTATCGGCCCGGCCGGCGGCGCGGCGCCCTCGCGCGCCACCGGCGGCATCCCGCCGCCGACGCAGGCGCTCAGCGCCAGTGCCGCGAGCGGAACGCTCGCGCCGATCCCCCTCCGCCAGAACACGGCCTCAGGCCTCGTCGGTGTCGGCGAGCGTCCAGTTGGGGTCGGCGCTCTTCAGCGTCCGGCGGAAGGTCCACACGTCATGCGTATCGACCGCATCGGTCAGCGATCCGGCGATCACCTTGCCCTCGGCATTGCGGGTGACGGCGGCGATGTCGGCGTCGAAGCGCACCGTGATCCGCGCCTCGCGGCCCGATACCTGCGCGTCGGCGATCACCGCACGCTCGATCGTCACCAGCCGGTTGTCGAGCGTCTCGCCTGCCTCGCGGCGCATCGCGATCGCCTCGGCAAAGGCGGCGCGGACGTCCGGGTCGACCAGTTCCGCCAACGCGTCCTCGTCGCCACGCCAGAACGCTTCCAGCACCATCCGGTACGCGCTCTTGGCGCCCGACAGGAACTGCGCGACGTCGAAGCCCGGCTCGCCGGCGACGACCGCGCGGATGCCCTGCTCGGCCTTTGTCTCGATATTGCGATCGGTCCGCTCGCGCGTCTCGGCCACGGCTTCGACGGTGCGCGCCAGCGGCGTCGCCCCGGGCCGGTCCTCGGCAGCGCGCGGCAGCGGCTGCTGCTCATGGCCCGTGCGCTTGCCCAGCACGCCGTACAGACGGAGCGCCACAAAGGCAGCGATCATCGCGAACACAACTACGTAGAGCACTGGGCCTCCGATCTTCGCCTTCCACATAGGCGCATGCCAGCCGCTATTCAAACCCGGCCCGTTGAAACTCGCCCCGTTGAATCCATGGCGAGCCGCTGCTAGTCGCGCCCGATCGGACGAAACGCGCGGATGACCCGCTTCGCTCCCCTCCATCTGCCCCCTCCACTTGAAGGAAGACCGACATGGACGATCTCGACAACGGCGCGTCGGCGCAGCCCATCGCGAACGGTGCCGACACCGCGCCTGCCGCCGGCCTGATCTCGCAATACATCAAGGATCTGAGCTTCGAGAACCCGAACGCCCCGGCGATCTTCCAGGCACAGGCGCAGCCGGCGATCGACGTGCAGTTCAACATCGGCGCCAGCCAGGTCGCCGACGACGTGCACGAGGTGGTGCTGAAGATCGACGTGCGCGCCGACATCGACGGCCAGGTCGCCTTCATCGTCGACCTGTCGTTCGCCGGCCTGTTCGGCTTCCGCAACGTGCCCGCCGACCAGATCCAGCCGTTCATGCTGGGCGAGGCGCCGCGCCTGCTGTTCCCCTTCGCCCGCCGCGTGCTGGCCGATGCGGTGCGTGACGGCGGCTTCCCGCCGCTGCTCCTCGAGCCAATCGATTTCGGCCAGCTCTACCTGCAGCAGGCCGCCGGTCAGCAGCCGACGACCACGGAAACCGGCCACGCCTGATCCGGACCGGCGGGCGGAGCGGCGCGCATGAATCTCGGCAGGGCGCTCGGCTCGGTCGGCGGGCTGACGCTCGCCAGCCGGGTGCTGGGGCTGGTGCGCGACTCGCTGTTCGCCCGCTTCGTCGGCGCAGGGTTCGCGTCGGACGCCTTCCTGATCGCGTTCCGCTTGCCCAACATGTTCCGCGCCCTCTTCGCGGAGGGCGCCTTCTCCGCCGCCTTCATCCCGATGTTCAACCGCAAGGTGGCAGAGGGTGAGAAGGAGCCGGACGGCAACGGCCTGCGCCACGGCCTGGTCTTTGCCGAGGATGCGCTGTCGGTCCTGCTGCCGATCCTGATCCTGATGACCGCGATCGTCGAGGTCTTCGCCTGGCCGGTCACCTGGGCACTGACCTTCGGCTTCAAGGACGTGGCACCGGCGCAGTTCGCCTATGTCGTCGAGCTGTGCCGGCTGACCTTTCCCTACCTGCTGCTCATCAGCCTGGTGTCGCTGCTCGGCGGCATCCTCAATTCGCTGCACCGGTTCTGGGTCAATGCGGCGGCGCCGATCCTCCTCAACCTGACGCTGATCGCGGCGCTGCTGTTTGTCCATGACGCGAACCCGCTGCTGACCGCCCGCAACCAGGCGATCGCGGTGACGGTGTCGGGCGCGTTCCAGCTGTTCTGGCTGTGGTGGGCATGCCGGCGTGCCGGCGTGACCCTGCGGCTGAAGCTGCCGCGGCTCGGCCCCGACGTGAAGCGGCTGATGGCGCTGATCTGGCCGGCGGCGGCGGGGGCCGGCGCGGTGCAGATCAACCTCGTCGTCTCGACCGCGCTCGCCGCCAAGTTCCTGCCGCACGGGTCGGTCAGTTACATCTATTATGCCGACCGGCTGAACCAGCTGCCGCTCGGGCTGATCGGCATCGGGCTCGGCACCGTGCTGCTGCCAACCGTCTCGCGCCTGCTCGGCCGCGGTGAGGAATCAGCGGCGATGGAGACGCAGAACCGCGGCATGGAGCTGGCGCTGTTCCTGACGCTTCCCGCCACCGTCGCGCTGATCGTCTGCGGCGGGCCGATCGCGGCGGCGCTGTTCCAGCATGGCCGGTTCGACGCCACCGACACGCTCTACACCGCGCAGGCGCTGGCCGCCTTCTCGATCGGCCTGCCCAGCTACATCCTCGTGAAGGTGCTGACGCCGGGCTATTATGCCCGGTCAGACACGCGCACCCCGGTGCGCTACGCCACCATATCGATGGCGGTGAACCTGGTCCTGAACCTCGCCTTTATCTGGCCGCTCGGCCATATGGGGCCGCCGCTCGCCACCGCGATCGCCAGCACCGTCAACGTCGTATTCCTCTATCGCACCCTCGCCCGCCGGGGCCATTTCACCGCCGACGCGCAGCTGCGCCGTCGCGCACCGCGCATGCTGCTCGCGGCGCTGGCGATGGGCGTGGCGATGTACGCATTGGGTGACCTGTTCCGCCCCTATGTCACGGGCACCAGCCTGATGCGCTGGACGGCGATGCTGGTGCTGGTCGCCACCGGCGCTGCCGTCTATGCGGCATCAGTCTTCGCGACCGGGGCGCTGCGCCCGCGCGACCTGAAATCCTTCCTGCGTTGAAAAGGGTCGCCATGCGCGTCGTCTCCGGCATCCAGCCCACCGGCAATCTCCACCTCGGCAATTATCTGGGGGCGATCCGCCAGTGGGTCGCGATGCAGGATCAGGCGGAGTCGCTGTTCTTCCTCGCCGATCTCCACGCGCTCAGCCAGCCGGTAGTGCCGGCGCAGCTGGCGCAGAACACCGTCGAGATGGCGGCGACGCTGCTCGCCTGCGGCATCGATCCGAGCCGCGCGATCCTGTTCAACCAGGCCCGCGTGCCCGCGCACAGCGAGCTGCAATGGATCCTCGGCGGCACCGCGCGGATGGGCTGGCTGAACCGCATGACCCAGTGGAAGGACAAGTCGGGCAAGGACGGCGCCAGCCAGAGCACCGGCCTGTTCAACTACCCCGTCCTCCAGGCGGCCGACGTGCTGCTCTATCAGGCGACCCACGTCCCCGTCGGCGACGACCAGAAACAGCATCTGGAGCTGGCGCGCGACATCGCCACCAAGTTCAACCTGGACTTCGACACCGAGCTGTTCGTCCTGCCCGAGCCGTTCATCTCGCCCTCCGCCCCGCGGATCATGTCCCTGCGCGACGGCACCGCCAAGATGTCGAAGTCGGACCCGTCGGACGCCTCGCGCATCAACCTGATCGATTCGGACGAGGCGATCGCCCAGAAATTCCGCAAGGCGCGCACCGATGCCGAACCGCTGCCGGCCACCATGGCCGAGCTGGCGGACCGGGCGGAGGCGCGCAATCTGGTGACGATCTACGCCGCGCTGGAGGGGGTCGGGACCGACACCGTACTGGCACGCTTCGCGGGCCAGGGCTTCGGGGCGTTCAAGCCGGCGCTCGCCGACCTCGCCATCGCCGTGCTCGGCCCGATCCGCGAGCGGCTGACCCGGCTGCTGGACGACCGCGCCGCCGTCGCTGCGGCGCTCGAACAGGGTGCGGAGCGGGCCCGCGCACTGGCCGCACCGACGCTGAAGGCCGCGCAGCAGGCGGTCGGCCTGCAAGTCTGAGAGCTTGTTCCAAAACTCGCGGAAAAGCGAGTTTCGAGGCGGTGCCTCGGCACGTTTTCAAACAGCCTCTGACGATCCCGTCGAGAAGCGCCGCCCACAGCCAGCGGGCGGCGCGGATCACGCGCCCAGTTCCCGCATCAGCACGCGCACCGCGGCATCGACCTCCCGGTCGGTATCGCGCAGCTCCTCGATCCGCTTGACCGCGTGGATCACGGTCGAATGATCGCGCCCGCCGAACTTGCGCCCGATCTCGGGCAGCGAGCGGGTCGTCATCCGCTTGGCGAGATACATCGCGATCTGGCGCGGCCGGGCGACCGCACGGGCACGGCGCGCGGAGACGAGGTCGAGCGGCTTCAGCTCGAAATGGGTGGATACCAGCTTCTGGATCTCGTCGATCGTCACCCGCCGCTCGGCGCCGCGCAGCGCCTCACCCAGCGTCTGAACCGCGAATTCCAGGTCGATCCGCTCGCCGGTCAGCTGCGCATAGGCGACGACGCGGTTCAGCGCACCTTCCAGTTCGCGGACGCTGGTGTGGATGCGCTGGGCGATCAGGTCGATGACCTCGTCCGGCATCTCCGCCCCCGGCAGGTCGGCGAGTCGCCGTTCCAGCACCGCGCGGCGCAGCGCCAGTTCGGGCGGCTTGATGTCGGCGACCAGCCCCGCGCCCAGCCGGCTGATGATCCGCGGCTCGACCCCGTCCAGTCCCTGCGGCGAGCGGTCGGCAGCGATCACCAGCCGCTTGCCGGTGCCGACCAGCTCGTTGATGGTGTGGAAGAATTCTTCCTGCGTCGCGTCCTTGCCGGCGATGAACTGCAGGTCGTCGATCAGCAGCAGGTCGGCCGAGCGCAGCCGCTGCTTGAACGCGAACGTGTCGCGCGCGCGCATCGCGGCGACGAACTCGTACATGAAGCGCTCGGCCGACATGCACAGCACCACCGCATCGGGGTGTTGCGCCAGAAAGGCGTGGCCGATCGCGTGCATCAGGTGGGTCTTGCCCTGCCCCGTGCCGGAATGGAGGAACAGCGGCGAGAAGCGAGGGCTTCCCGGCTCGGCCAGGATCCGCGCGGCGTTGAAGGCGACGCGGTTCGACTGGTCGACAACGAATCGTTCGAAGGTCAGGCGCGGGTCGAGCAGCGGCCGCTCCACCGGCTCGCCGGAGGGGGCCGGCTGCGCCGCGACGGGGACGGGGACGGGAACGGACACGGGCGCGGCGGCGACCGGCGCGGCCTCCGGCACCGCCTCGATCATCAGCGCCAGCGGTTGCGGCCCCGGAATGCGCGTCTCGACGACGACGCTGCGCACCTCGGGCAGCAGCTGGCGGAATTCCAGCTGGAGCCGCTCGGCATAGTGGCTGCGGACCCAGTTGGTCATGAATGCCGATGGCAGCGCCAGGCGCACCGTATCGGCCTCGTCGCCCTCGATCAGCTGGATGGGCTTGAGCCACTGGTCGAACAGCCGCGCACCGGCCGATTCCCGCAGCGAGGAACGCACGCGCGCCCAGGCCTTGGCCTGCTCGCTCGCCATTCCCTGCTGCCAATGGCTCACGCGCGCACTCCTCCGCCGGCGGAAGCATCGTGCCTCCGCCGCCCAAAATTCCCACAGGCAAAAAGCCCCCGTTGGCCATCCGACTGGATGCCCGGCCCTTGCTCGACTGCTGTCATGTCGCCCGGTGGTCACCGATGGCGTGGCGGCATTTATGAAGCCCGGCGCGGCACGATCAAGCCCGTCTCCGGCCACAAAAATGAAATAAACCGGATTGACACGCCTTCCGCCGCAGAAATGCGTCAAACTTTCTTATAAGCATCTGATATTGCTGAATTTAACCGAGAATTTGCGAAGGCGGCAGAACCGGAATCCCAGCGATTCAGCCATTTCTGCCAGTGGCGTTTCGGTTCCGTTCGCACGCACGAAAAAACCCGCCCGGATCGCTCCTGGCGGGTCGTTCGTCAGACGCCCGAAACGGGCGACGAATGGAAGGTCAGGCCAGCGCCGACAGACGCTTGGTCAGGCGCGAGAACTTCCGGCTGGCGGTGTTCTTGTGCATCACGCCCTTGGCCACGCCGCGATCCAGCTCGGGCTGCACCGCTGCCAGAGCCTCGGTCGCCGCAGCCTTGTCGCCCGACGCCAGTGCCGCCTCGACCTTCTTCACGAAAGTGCGGATGCGGCTGACGCGTGCACCGTTGATCTCGGCGCGACGCTCGTTGCGACGGATACGCTTCTTGGCTTGCGGCGTGTTCGCCATCGACAGTCCCTTGGTCCAAAATGAAAAAGGGAGCGCGAGGATGCCTCACGCTCTCCGGTTGGGGCGCGCCATACCGACTTGGGCGCCGCCGGTCAACTCCGCTGGCAGCGCGGGCACCAGAAGGTCGACCGTCCTGACTCGACCCGCCGCCGCACCGGGCCGCCACAGCCGCACGGCTCCCCCTCGCGGCCATAGACCAGGAACTGCTTGGAGAAATAGCCAAGCTCGCCATCGGGGGCCGCGAAGTCGCGCAGCGTCGATCCCCCCGCCTCGATCGCCGCGAGCAGGACCGCGCGAATCGCCACCACCAGCCGCTCCAGCCGCGGCAGCGCGATGCGCCCCGCCGCCCGGTCCGGCGCGATCCGCGCCATGTGCAGCGCCTCGCACACATAGATATTGCCCAGCCCCGCCACGATCCGCTGGTCGAGCAGCATCGCCTTGATCGGCGCTGCCCGCCCCTCCAGCACGGTCAGCAGATAGTCGGCGGTCAGGTCCGCGCCCAGCGGCTCGGGCCCCATCGCCATGAACGGCGGATAGGTCGCGAGCGCCTCGGTCGGCAGCAGGTCGATGAAGCCGAATCGCCGGGGGTCGTTCAGCGCCAGCCGCCGGCCGGCCGCCGTTTCGATCACCAGATGGTCGTGCGCCAGCGTGTCGGCCGGATCGACCCGCCACCGCCCCGACATGCCGAGATGGAAGACCATCGTGTCGCCGCGATCGGTGTCGATTAGCCCGTATTTGGCGCGACGGCCGAGCGAGGTCACGGTCGCCCCCTCCATCCGCTGGCGCAGGTCGACCGGAATCGCCTTGCGCAGGTCAGCGCGGCGCGCCTCGACGCGGGTCAGGCGCTGGCCGGCGAGCACCGGCGTCAGCCCGCGCACCGTGGTTTCGACTTCGGGAAGCTCGGGCATCACCGATGAGCTAGGTTGCGTTTGCCCCTGCCACAAGCGGTCGCTAGGGCAGAGCGATGACCGACACCGTCTCCTTCGGCTATGAAGACATTCCCGCCACCGAGAAGACCGCCCGCGTCGGCGGCGTTTTCCGCAGCGTGGCCGGCAGTTACGACCTGATGAACGACGCCATGTCGGGCGGCATGCACCGACTGTGGAAGGACCGCTTCGTCCGCCGGGTGAAGCCACGCGCCGGCGAGCAGATCCTCGACATGGCCGGTGGCACCGGCGACATCGCGTTCCGCATGGAGCCGAGCGGCGCCGCGATCACCGTCGCCGACATCAACCCGGCGATGCTGGAGGTCGGCATGGCGCGCGCGCAGAAGCGCGGCCTGGACGGCCTCGTCTGGAGCGAGGCCAATGCCGAGGTCCTGACCTTCCCCGACCGGTTCTTCGACGCCTATACTATCGCCTTCGGCATCCGAAACGTCACCGACATCCCGGCCGCGCTGCGCGAGGCGCACCGGGTGCTGCGGCGCGGCGGGCGCTTCTTCTGCCTGGAATTCTCGACGGTCGAGTGGCCGGGCTTCGCCGACGTGTACGACGTCTACTCGCACCGGCTGGTGCCGCGACTGGGCCAGTTGCTGGCGCGCGACGCGGAAAGCTATCGCTACCTGATCGAATCGATCCGCCGCTTCCCGCCGATGCCGGCGTTCGAGGCGATGATCCGCGAGGCCGGCTTCGTGAACACGAGGGTGGAGCCGATCATGGGCGGTCTCGTCGCGATCCACAGCGGCTGGAAAATCTGATCCGGTGACGTCGCCCATCGTCCATAGCTGGCGACTCCTGAAATGGGGCCGCATCCTGGCGCGCCACGGGGCACTGCGCGGGATCGAGCGTGATCCCAACACGCCCGCGCAGGTGCGCCGTCTCGCCCGCATCGCCCGGCTCGGCGCGCGGGTGCCGGCAGTTCCGCGCTATGCCGACGCGTTTCAGGCGATCGGCCCCGCCGCCATCAAGCTGGGCCAGACGCTGGCGACCCGCCCCGATCTGGTCGGCGAGGCGGCCGCGCACGACCTGCTCCGGCTGCAAGACCAGCTGCCGGCCGTCCCATACGAGACGATCGAGCAGGCGATGCGCGCCAGCCTGGGCCGCGATCCCGCCACGCTGTTCAGCCGGATCGAGGAGACGCCGGTCGGCGCCGCCTCGATCGCGCAGGTCCACCGTGCCGTCACCACCGACGGGCGGCAGGTCGCGGTCAAGGTGCTGCGCCCCGGCGTCGAGGAGGATTTCGCCCGCGCCATCGACACCTATCAATGGGCCGCCGCCCAGCTGGAGGCGCTGAGCCCCGAGGCGCGCCGGCTGCGCCCGCGCCTGACGATCGAGAATTTCCGCCGCTGGACGCTGCGCGAGCTGAACTTTCGCCGCGAGGCCGCGTCGGCGTCGGAGCTGGCCGAGGCGATGACCGCCGAGCCGGACTTCATGGTCCCCGCGATCGACTGGCAGCGCTCGACCGCCAAGGTGCTGACGATCGAGTGGATCGACGGCATCAAGCTGTCCGATCGCGCCGCGCTGGTCGCCGCCGGCTATGACCTGCCGAAACTGGCGCAGACCCTTGTCCGTGCCTTTCTGCGCCAGGCGATCGCCGAGGGCTTCTTCCACGCCGACATGCACCAGGGCAATCTGTTCGCGCTGCCGGGAGACCGCATCGCCGCGATCGATTTCGGCATCATGGGCCGGATCGACCGCCGCGCGCGGGTGTGGCTGGCGGAGATCCTCTACGGCCTCATCACCGGCAACTACAAGCGCGTCGCCGAGATCCATTTCGAGGCGGGCTATGTCCCCGCCCACCACAATGTCGCCGAGTTCGCCACGGCACTGCGCGCAGTCGGCGAGCCGATGCGCGGCCTGCCGGTAAAGGACATGTCGATCGGCATGATGCTCGACGGGCTGTTCTCGATCACCCGCGACTTCGACATGGTCACCCAGCCGCACCTGCTCCTCCTCCAGAAGACGATGGTGATGGTCGAGGGCGTGGCGACCAGCCTCGACCCGAACATCAACCTGTGGGACTCGGCCGCCCCCTTCGTTCGCGAGTGGATCAGGACCGAACTGGGGCCGGAGGCCGCCATCGCCGACCGCCTGATCCTCGACCTGAAGACGCTTGCCCGCCTGCCCGATCTGGTCCGCCGGATCGAGGCGCGCTACCCCGCGCCGGGCGGTGAGCCCCCCGCCCCGCCACTCCGCCAGGTCGAGGTGGTGCGGCTGGGCGGCGGCTGGCGCTACGCCGCGGTCGCCATCCTCTCCGCCGTCGCCGCAGTCGGCGCTACGGTCGCGCTCATCCACTGACGACCGAGCCGATGCGCCGCGCCCGCTCGCCGTTGATCCTGCCCGGCCCCACCCGGCTGGCGACGATCGGCCGCGGGCAGGCGCGGGCGGTGCTGGCGGTGCTGGTCCTCGTCCTGTTGCTCTTGGGCGCCCTGCCCGCCGCCGATCCCGCGCCCGATCTGACGCGGCAGATCGGCTTCCACGGTGCCATCGTCGACCGGCTGCGCCACGGCGGCGAGGATTATTACACCGCGACCGCCGCAGCCCTGCGCGGCAGCGACCTGCCGACGCGACCCTTCACCGCCTTTCCGCTGCCGGCGCTGGCGACGATCGCCGGCCAGCTGTCGGCGATTTCGCTCCTCGGCCTGATGGCGCCACTGATCGGTCTGGTGGCGGCCGCCTGGTCACGGCACTTCGCGCGGCCGGGACCGGGACGGTCGCTCTGTTTCACCGTCGCTCTCGCCGCGGCGTTCGGCGTGATGCAGAGCGGCAACGACCTGTTGCCGCAGCTCTGGGCCGGACTGTTCATCGCGCTGTCGCTCGCCCTGCGCAGACCCGGCCGCTGGCTGGAGAGCGCCGCGATCGGCCTCGCCGCGGCGATCGTCTACGAGGGTGCGGCGCTCTATCTGGCGATCATGGCTCTCGCCGCCTGGCACGACGACCACCGGCGCGAGGCAGCGATATGGGGCGGCGCACTGCTGGCGACGCTTGCCGTGGTTGCCGTCCATGCGCGCGCCGCCACCGATGCGGTCGGCACCATGGACGCCACGACCGGATGGGCGTCGGCAGGTCCGCTGGCGGCGCTCGACGCGCTGCTCACGACCAGCGGGCTGCGGGTGCTGCCATCGGGCGTCGCCGCACCGCTGTTCGCCATCGCGCTCGCCGGCTGGTGCGCGTGGCGCGACCCGCTTGCGGTGCGCGCGGCGGCGACCGTGATCGCCTGCCTCGTGCTGCTCGCCTTCCTGCCCGGAACCGCCGTCACGACCGGAGCACTGGTCGCGCCGCTGGTGCTGCTGGGCCTGCTCCCGGCGATCGACGGCATCCGCGACCTGCTGCGCGCCGCGCTCGACAGCCGGCGTATCACGGTGACAAGAGTGGTTCGCTAAGGGGTCGTACGATGAAGCGCATCCTCCTGATCGTCGGCGGCGGTATCGCCGCGTACAAGGCGTGCGAATTGATCCGCCTGCTCCGCGCGCGCGGCCACGCGGTGCGGTGCGTCCTGACCGAGGGGGGCAGCCACTTCGTCACCCCGATGACGCTGGCGGCGCTCAGCGAGGATCAGGTCTTCACGACCCTGTGGGACCTGAAGGACGAGGCGGAGATGGGGCATATCCAGCTCAGTCGCCAGGCCGACCTGATCGTCGTCGCCCCCGCCACCGCCGACCTGATCGCGCGCATGGCGGCGGGCATCGCCGACGACCTCGCCACCACGCTGCTGCTCGCCACCGATACGCCGGTGCTCGCCGCGCCGGCGATGAACGTGCGGATGTGGCAGCACCCCGCCACCCGCCGCAACGTCGCCCGGCTGCGCGCCGACGGCATCACCGTGCTGGAGCCGGACGAGGGCGCCATGGCCTGCGGCGAGTACGGCCCCGGCCGCCTGCCCGAACCGACGGCGATCGCGGCGGCGATCGACGGTGCACTGACGCCGGTCGAGCCGGTGCTCGCCGGACGGCACGTCATCGTCACCGCCGGTCCGACGCACGAGCCGATCGATCCGGTGCGCTACATCGCCAACCGGTCCTCCGGGCGGCAGGGCTTCGCCATCGCCGGCGCCCTCGCCGCGCTGGGCGCGCGGGTCACGCTGATCGCCGGGCCGGTGTCGCTACCGACGCCGGCCGGCGTCGACCGCGTCGATGTCGAGACCGCGCTCGACATGGCGGCGGCGGTGGAGCCGGCCCTGCCCGCCGACGCCGCGGTGATGGTCGCCGCCGTCGCCGACTGGCGAGTCGCGCCCGCACCGCAGAAGGTGAAGAAGACCGGCGACACCCCCGCCTTCGTGCTGATCGAGAACCCCGACATCCTCGCGACCCTGTCCCACTCGCCCCAACGCCCGTCACTCGTCGTCGGATTTGCCGCCGAAACGGAGCAAGTCCTCAACCATGCCCGCGCCAAACTCACCCGCAAGCAATGCGACTGGATCGTCGCCAACGACGTGTCGGGCGACGTGATGGGCGGAGAGGCCAACGCCGTCCACATCGTCACCGCGGACGGCGTCGACAGCTGGCCGCGGACGGGCAAGGACGAGGTCGCCCGGGGGCTCGCGCGGCGCATCGCCGATGCGCTAATGGGGGCGGCATGACCCCGATCCGTATCGCCCTGACCCGCCTGCCCCAGGGCGAGGGCCTCCCCCTCCCCCGCTACGCCACCGACGGCGCCGCCGGCATGGACGTCGTCGCGGCCGAGAGCCTGACGCTCGCCCCCGGCGCGCGCGCGGCGGTGGCGACCGGCTTCGCGATCGCCATCCCCGCCGGTTACGAGGTGCAGGTCCGCCCCCGCTCCGGCCTGGCGCTCAAGCACGGCGTCACCTGCCTCAACACGCCCGGCACGATCGATCACGACTATCGCGGCGAGGTAAAGGTGATCCTCGCCAATCTCGGCACCGAGCCGTTCGCGGTCGTTCGCGGAGAGCGGATCGCGCAGTTGGTGCCCGCCCCCGTGCAGCGCGCGGCGTGGGACGAGGTCGAGACGCTCGACGAAACCGCGCGCGGGGTGGGCGGCTTCGGATCGACCGGCCGATGATCGCGCTGCTCGCCGCCGCCCTACAGGGGCTGACACCGCCGCCGGTCGCCAGCTGGCGCGATCTGCCCGTGTTTCCCCTGTCTCGGACCACCGCGCCGGATGAGGGCTCCGCCTTCGTGAAGGCGGAGATCGCCGCCGGCCGCTGTTCCGTGCCGCCGGAGGGCAGCGATCTGGTCGCTCCCATCGCCATTCTGGTGGGTCCGACCGGCGCGATCCGTCAGATCGTGCCGCAGGCGATCGGCTGTCCCACGGTCGAGCAGTACACCGTGGGTTATCTGATGACGCTCACGCGCGCCGCACCGGGCTCCACTCCGCCACGGGCCGGCTGGTACAGCCTCGCTATCGAGTACCACTGGTAGATCGGATCGATTGCAGTTCAACTTTCGCGACGAGACGACGGAATTCTTCGCGTAACTTTCATTCATTGCTGCTAGGCAGCTGTCGTGGCCGGCGATAAGTGTGGCTGCACTGCATCGGTGTGAAACGCGTTCACTCTGTGCAGGGTTACCGGGTTGTCTTGTGCGCCGCAGTGTGCAAGGGACGCGGTGACGACCATGAAGGGAGTTCAATATGCGTCTTGGGAAGTATCTCATGGCCGCCGCTGTCGCCACGATGGCGGTTGCGCCTGCCATGGCCGCTCCGGCCAACCCGGCAGCCAGCCTGTCGGTTTCGAAGTCGGCCCGTGCGGGTTCGGTTTCGTCGAAGAAGAATGAGCTCGCCGGTGGCGGCCTGATCGTTGCCCTGATCGCGGCTGCTGCCGTGGTTGCCGGTGTGGTGATCGTTGCCGACAGCGACGACGACGCTGACAGCAACTAAAATCCACTCATCCGAGTTGGAGGAAATAGCGGCTCTTCGGGGCCGCTATTTTTTTGTGCGGTGAAATCGGTCTACATGACTGGCATGCAAACATTTTCCAATACGGAGCTGAATCGCTACGCCCGCCATATCGTGCTGCGCGAGATCGGCGGTCTGGGGCAGCTTCGCTTGCGGCGTGCGGTGGTAACGGTCGTCGGCGCGGGCGGGATCGGATCACCGGCGCTTCAATATCTGGCTGGCGCGGGCATAGGCACCGTCCGGATCATCGACCACGACTTGGTCGATCTCTCCAACCTGCAACGTCAGACGATCTACGACACCAGCGACATCGGCCTGCCCAAGGCGGCGGCAGCGGCAATCGCCATGGCCCGTTTGAATCCGAAGGTGGCGACCGACGTCCGCGTGGAGCGGGTCGGACCGAAGACGGTCGACGCGCTGCTGACCGGCTCCGACGTCGTGATCGACGGCACCGACAATTTCGACACGCGATTGCTGACCGCCGATTCGGCCCATGCAAAGCGCATTCCCCTGATCTCGGCCGCTGTGGGACAGTTCGAGGGGCAGCTGGCCGTGTTCCGCGGATGGGAACGGCACCTCCCCTGCTATCGCTGCCTCGTCGGCAATGATCCGGACCGGGCAGCGGGAAGCTGCGCCGATCAGGGCGTGCTCGGCCCCGTTACCGGGATGATGGGCGCGATGGCCGCGCTGGAGGCGATCCGTGCGATCGTGCCATTCGGCGACGATCCGGCGGGGCGGCTGCTACTGGCCGACCTGCTGTCCTGGCGTTTCCGCAGCATCGCCCTGCCTGCCGATCCCGGCTGTCCGACCTGCGGCGATCAGACGCCGGCATAGGATCGATACCACTCGACGAAGCGCGGAATGCCGATGTCGATCGGCACCGCGGGCCGATAATCCAGCATCCGCGCGGCAGCGTCGATATCGGCAAAGGTCGCCGGCACGTCGCCCGGCTGCATCGGCTGATCGTCGCGGATCGCGGCCTTCCCACACGCTGCCTCGATCAGGTCGATCAGCCGGCCGAGCGGCTCGGGCCGGTTGTTGCCGAGATTGTACACGGCATGCGGAGCGACGCTGCCGCCCGGCTTCTCCGCTCCGTCATCGGCAGGTGGGCGGTCGAGCGCCGAGACCACACCGCTGACGATATCGTCGATGAAGGTGAAGTCCCGCTCCATCCGCCCGCCATTGAACACGCGGATCGGCTCGCCTGCCAGGATCGCTTTGGTGAACAGCCATACCGCCATGTCCGGGCGCCCCCATGGCCCATAGACGGTGAAGAAGCGCAGGCCGGTCAGCGGCAGGCGGAAGAGATGGGCATAGCTCTCGCTCATCAGTTCGTTGGCGCGCTTGGTCGCGGCGTAGAGCGAAACCGGCCGATCGACGGGATCGCCGACGCGGAACGGCATCGTCCGATTGCCGCCATAGACCGACGAGGACGAGGCATAGACCATGTGCGCGACACTCCGGGCCCGCGCCAGTTCCAGCAGGGTCAGGTGGCCGACCAGATTGGCGCGGCCATAGACCTGCGGCTGCTCGATCGAATAGCGCACCCCGGCCTGCGCGCCGAGATGGACGACGCGGTCGAACGCGGCATCCGCGAGGACGGTGTGCAGCCGCGCCTCGTCGGCAAAATCCGCCTCGACGAAGCGGACACGGTCGCCGAAGCGCTCCGCCAGCGTCGCCAGCCGCGCTCGCTTCAACGCCCGGTCGTAATAGTCGTTCAGGTCGTCGATCCCGATCACCCGCTCGCCGCGCGCGGCCAGCCGCGCTGCGACATGGAAGCCGATGAAGCCCGCGATCCCGGTGACCAGGACGGCACTCACCCCAGCAGCGTCCGAGCGAAGTCCCTGATCGCCGGGCCGATATCCTCCCGGTCCAGGGCGAGCGCCAGATTGGCCTGGATATACCCCGCCTTGTCGCCGCAGTCGTAGCGCTGCCCGTCGAAGGTGAAGCCGTGGAACGCCTGACGCCCGATCAGCTTGGCCATCGCGTCGGTCAGTTGGATCTCGCCGCCCGCTCCCGGCTCCTGCGCGTTGAGGATCTGCATGACCTCAGGCTGAAGGATATAGCGGCCGGGGATCATCAGGTTGGACGGCGCCTTGCCCTTAGGCTTCTCGACCAGCGCCACCACCTCGGTCAGGCGGCCGTCCTGCCGGCCGGGCGAGATGATGCCGTATTTGTCGGTTTCGCTGTCCGGCACCTCCAGCGCCCCGATCACGTTGCCGCCGACCTGCTCGTACGCTTCGACCATCTGCTTCAGGAAGCCACCGACCATCAGTTCGTCGGGCAGCAGCACGGCGAACGGCTCATCGCCGACGATCTCGCGCGCGCACCAGACCGCGTGGCCCAGGCCCAACGGCTCCTGCTGGCGGACATAGACCGGGCTGCCGGGCTTCTGCCGGATGCCCTCGATCAGGTGCATCGACTTGCCGCGCGCGGCCATCGTCGCCTCCAGTTCGTAGGAGACGTCGAAATGATCCTCCAGCGCCCCCTTTCCGCGGCCGGTGACGAAGATGATCTGCTCGATCCCTGCTTCCAGCGCCTCTTCGACGGCATACTGGATCAGCGGCTTGTCGACGACGGTCAGCATCTCCTTGGGCATCGACTTGGTCGCAGGCAGGAAGCGCGTGCCCAGCCCAGCTACGGGAAACACCGCCTTACGCACCCGCTTCGTCATGATTAAGCCGCCTGTCGAAATTTCAGTCGACGGCGCTTATCCGGAGCCCAGCCCTTATGCAATTGAAGCGCGTGCTCGTCGTTGTCGGAACGCGTCCGGAAACGATCAAGCTGTTCCCGGTGATCCACGCGCTGCAAGCCTGCCCCGCGCTGGACGTCGTCACCTGCACCACCGGCCAGCATCGCGAGATGGTCGATCAGGTCCTCGCCATGGCGGCGATCCGGCCGGCGGTCGACCTGGCGATCCCGGCAGGGCTGGCGCTCGACCGGCTGAGCGCGGCGCTGATGGTCGCGCTCGGCGAGGCGCTGGATCGCGTCAGGCCCGACCTGATCGTCGTGCAGGGCGACACCGTCTCGGCGATGACGGCGGCGCTCGCAGCCCTGTACCGCCACATTCCGGTCGCGCATGTCGAGGCGGGGCTGCGGTCCGGGTCGCTGCACGATCCCTGTCCGGAAGAGGGCTACCGCAGGATCATCACCGCCCTGTCGACGCTCCACTTCGCCCCCACCGCTGCCGCCGCGGAGACATTGCGACACGAAAACGTGCGGGGCGCCGTGCACCTGACGGGCAACACCGTCATCGACGCGCTCGCCGCGATCCATCGCGGCCTGGATCCAAGCGACGCGCGGACTGCCGAACTGCGCGGGGTGCTGGCGCGCTTCGGCGGCCTCAAGCTCGTCTTCACCACGGTCCATCGGCGGGAGAGCATCGCCGCACTGGACGGGATCGCGCGGGCGCTGCGACGGATCGCCGATCGGGGCGATGCGGCCATCCTGCTGCCGGTGCATCCCAACCCGGCAGTCGGCGCCGTCATCCGGGCCGAGCTTGGCAGCCATCCCAACATCGCCTTGACCGAGCCGCTCGATTATCCGAATGCGGTTAACGCCTTGTCGACGTGTGACCTCGTGCTCACGGACTCCGGCGGCCTTCAGGAGGAAGCACCGTTCTTTGGCAAACCCGTGCTCGTCATGCGCGACACCACGGAGCGGCCCGAGGGTATTGCGGCCGGCACCGCGAAGCTGGTCGGAACCGGTGAGGACGGGATCGTCGCCGCGACCGCCGCGCTGCTCGATTCGCCGGCCCGCATGGCAGCGATGGCGATGCGTCACCTGCCCTACGGAACCGGCGAGGCAAGCGGGCGTATCGCCAGCCTGATCGACGCGTTTCTGCGGTAACCGCCGCCCGCCGCGGATCTGTCACCCGGCGACTTCCTGGACTGTCCGACGATGTTGAAGAAGATCTTTGCCGCCCGCTCGAAGACGACGGGGCCTTCCGTTCCGCCGGGCGAGCGCGTCTATGCGGTCGGCGACATCCATGGCTGCGTGGTCGAGCTTGACGACCTGCTCGGCCAGATCGAGCGGGACGATGCCGCGCGCGGGCCGGCGGACACGACCATCGTGTTCCTGGGCGATTTCGTCGATCGCGGGCCATCGTCCGCGCAGGTGATCGACCGCTTGCTGGCGCTGCGGCAGCGACGGCCGAACACCCGCTTCCTGATCGGCAATCACGAGGAGTTGTTCATCGACGCGCTCGCCGGCGAGGACAAGCCGCTGCGCCTGTTCACCCGGGTCGGAGGGCGCGAGACGGTGCTGAGCTACGGCATGACGCCCACAGCGTATGACGAGGCGGACTATGACGTGCTGCTCGCAGAGATGCAGGCGCGGGTGCCGGCAACGCACCGCGTCTTTCTGGAGTCGCTGGAGAATATGGTGGTGAAGGGCGACTATGCCTTCGTCCATGCCGGCATTCATCCCGACACGGCCCTGGAGGACCAGCGCCCGCGCGACCTGCGCTGGATCCGCGAGCCGTTCCTGTCGCACCGCAAGCCGCTGGAGAAACTGATCGTCCACGGCCACACCATCGTCGAGACCGCGACGCCCGGCCCGGTACGGTTCCCGATCGACACCGGCGCCTATCTGACCGGGGTCCTGACCGCGCTGGGGCTGGAGGGCGATCGGCACTGGCTGTTGCAGACGGCGCCGCGGGGGTGACCTGATCCGTCACCAGTGCAGACCGGAATCTGGTTTGAATTACGATCTATCGGAGTTTGACCGCCTCCGCGGCGAAGGCCGGGGTCCAGTCGGGGGACACTGATGACGAGCGTCGCACTTCGTCCGATCAGCCTATCCATCTGGGCCCCGACCTTCGCCGGGGAGGTAAAAGAGCTGGTTCAGACCAGGTGGATCAGACGCTCATCTTCGACCTCAGGCGCATCAGCGCCCGCCAGGCGCCCCGCCGGGAGCCGCGCCGCCAGGGGCGCCACCCATCATCATCTGCTGCTGCATCTGCATCTGGCGGACCTGCTCCTCGGGCAGGAAGTCGACCAGCTCGACATCGAACACCAGCGTCGAGTTCGCCGGGATCGGCCCCGTCGCCTTGTCGCCGTAGCCAAGCGCGGGCTTCAGCCAGATGCGGTACTTCGCGCCCTTGGGCATCAGCTTCAGCGCCTCGGAGAAGCCGGGCACGACGCCGGCGACCGGCATCGGCGTCGGCTGCTGCGACTTGTCGAAGGTGGTGCCGTTGAGGAGCTTGCCCTCGTAATTGACCAGCGCGACGTCGGCGTCGGTCGGCTTGGGGCCGTTCGCCACGCCCTTTTCCAGCACCTTGTACTGGAGGCCAGAGGCGGTGGTCACGACGCCGCGCGCCCGCGCGTTGCGGGTCATGAAGTCGTCGCCCTGCCGCGCCAGCGCCACCGCGGCGATCGCCGCCAGTGCCAGGCCGATCCACAGATAGACGAGGTAGCTGCGCTTCACCGGCTGAAGCGGAACGGCGGTGACGGTCGACATAGGCAGGGCACCTGGAGTTCGGGGTGCCGGCCCGGTCGCCGCCACCGGTCAGAAGTCATCGAAAGTCACACCGGCGAAGGATCGCAGCGGTGCGAAGGGCGGCGGGCTTCCCCGCCGCCGACCGGTATTTACCGGGCGCCGTCGCGCTCGGCGCGCTTGCGCTCCAGCTTGCGGGCGCGGCGCACGGCAGCGGCACGCTCACGCGCGCGCTTCTCCGACGGCTTCTCGTAGTGACGGCGCAGCTTCATCTCGCGATACACGCCCTCGCGCTGCAGCTTCTTCTTGAGCGCGCGCAGGGCCTGGTCGACGTTGTTGTCGCGAACGATGATCTGCATAAAACCCAACCAACTCCGGCAAAATAACGATAGCGGCGCGAAATGATCCGCGCCGTTAGAATGGCCCGCCTACCAGCACGCCCGCCGTTACGCAACCCCGCGGACGACCGGCCGGTCCAGCCCGACGCCGATCGGGTGTGGCATGGCTGCCACAGCGAGCGGCCAATCGGCAAATGTTGCAGCGGTGCAATGCGAGCGATACCCAGCGCCGCCACCCTGGCTTCCATGCTACAGCCGATCGAGATCATGGATCTGGAAACCCGCCTTCTGATCGTCGACGACGATCCCGGTATCCGCGAGCTGACCGCGCAGTTCCTGGTCGCGCACGGCTATGTCGTCGACACGGCGGAGGACGGGGTGGCGATGCGCGCCGCGCTGACCCGCCACGAATATGCGCTGATCGTGCTCGACGTGATGATGCCGGGCGAAGACGGGCTGGCGATCCTCCGCTCGCTCGACCGCGCCACCGCGCCGGCGGTCATCATCCTGTCGGTGATCGGCGAGGAGGTCGACCGGATCGTGGGGCTCGAGATGGGCGCGGACGATTATGTCGCCAAACCCGCCAACCCGCGCGAGTTGCTGGCACGGGTCCGCTCCGTCCTGCGCCGGCGTGGCGAGCGTCCCCAGTCGGGGCCGCGGCTGGCGACGGTCGGCGGCAATGCCGTCCGCGTCTATCAGCGCTTCGCCGGCTGGCGGCTCGACCCGCAGGGGCGGCAGCTGATCGATCCGGAGGAGGTCGTCATCAACCTGTCCGACGGCGAGTTCCGGCTGCTGATGACCTTCGTCGACCACCCCTTGCGCGTGTTGACCCGCGACTTCCTCCTCGATCATTCGCGCGGGCCCAATGCCGAGCATTTCGACCGCGCGATCGACGTGCAGGTCAGCCGCCTGCGCCGCAAGCTGTCGGGCGACGGCGGGCGGACCGGCGACGAGCTGATCCGCACGATCCGCAACGAGGGCTATATGTTCGCGGCCGATGTCGAGACGCGCTGAAACCCTGGGCGGAAACGCGCGAAAGAGCGCGCTTCCGGGCGGCGGCGGCCCGCGCGCGCACTCGATCGCCTGGCCGATCTTCGCGCTCGTCATCGCATCGGTGGTGCTCGGCACGACGGTGGTGTTCTTCGTCACCTTCAACGGACCGCCGCCGGGCAATATCCGCAGTCGCGAGGCGGCGGTGGCGACCATGCTGCGCACCGGCAAACCGCCATCCGATCCGGGCGGGCGGATGCTGGCGTTCCGGACGGACGAGGCCCTGCCCGCGCCCGACCAGCCGTTTCGCCCCGATCCGGCAGCGCGGCGCACGCTGTCGCGGCTGCTGGACGTCCCGCTGGACCAGGTCGTCGCCTGGTCGATGCGCCCCGATCCCGACCGGTCGGGCTTTGGCCGGGATTTCATACTCGCCTGGCATCCGAACGGGCGCGGGCCGTGGCGGATCGTCGAGACGCCGCGCCCCCTGCTCGCGCCGTGGCACCTGAAGACGCTGACGGCGATGCTCCTCGCGATCCTGGCGCTTGCCCTGCCCGCCTGGATCATCGCCCGCGCCATATCCCGCCCGGTGCGGGCGGTGGCGCGGGCGGCACGGGAGGCGCGCGCCGGCGCCGCGCTGCCGCCGCTGCCGGTCGGCGGATCGAGCGAGGTGCGCGACCTGTCACGCGCGGTCGCGGCGATGCACGCCCGCCTCGCCGCCCATGCCGAGGGGCGCACGACCATGCTGGCGGCGATCGCGCACGATCTGGGCACCCCCCTCTCCCGCCTCGCATTCCGGGTCGAGCAGCTGCCCGACGCCGCGCGCGAGCGGGCCGCGGCCGACATCGCCGAGATGCGCGCGATGATCGCCGCCGCCCTGTCCTTCGCACGCGACGAGAATGCCGATATGTCGGCGCGGATCGAACTCGGCAGCCTGCTCGACAGCCTGGTCGAGGACATGCGCGAGGCGGGCGCCGTCACCCTGCGCGATGCCGGACCACGCGCGGTGGTGCGCGGCGATTCGGGCTCGCTGCGCCGGCTGTTCGCCAACCTGGTCGAGAATGCGATCCGCTACGGCGATCGTGCCGAGATCGGCTGGCGGATCGTCGGCCGCGAGGTGGAGGTGACGATCGACGATCACGGCCCCGGCGTCGACCCGGCCACGGTCGAGCGGCTGTTCGAGCCGTTCGTCCGCGGCGACCCGTCGCGCAACCGCGCGACCGGCGGCACCGGACTGGGGCTGGCGATCGTCCGGTCGATCGCGGCGCGGCACAGTGGCGAGGTGGTGCTGGGCAACGGCGCCACCGGGGCGCAGGCGCGGGTGACGCTGCCGCTGGCATGACGGGATTGTCAGCCGCGGAGCGTCCAACTACACGCCGGCGATCGACAAGAGCGTCCGGGAAGCCGCGTTGGAACTACGACTGATAGTGGCCTATGGCCTGATCGGGGTCATTGTGCTGGCCGCCGCGATCACCACGGTGGTCGTGTCGCGCAAGCGCGCCGCGCGTCGTCGCCGGCTGCGCGGGATCAAGGACTACCCCTCCGCTTCCTGACATTTTTGGTAATATTACGTCAGCTGCACGACATATCGCGGCAAGACGCCGCCGCCATAAGCTCCCCGACATCACCGGGGAACTGCAATGACCGACCTTAATCTTCAGGAGCCGCCGCACGGCCACGGGCTGGCCGATGACCTGCCGCTGATCGCGGCGCAGGTCGCGCGCCGCCGTGCGCTGAAATGGTTCGCCGGTGCCGGCACCGCCGCATTGGTCGCGGGATGCGGCGGCAGCGACGGCGATGCCTCGGCCAGCGTCGACGTGGTTACCGGCGCGACGCCGACGCCTACCGCGACCGCCACGCCCACCCCGACCGCCACGGCGACCCCGACGCCGACCGCCACTACCGGCTGCGTCCTGGATCCGACCGAGACGAACGGACCCTACCCGGCGGACGGCACCAACACCTCCAGCGGCTCCACCTCCAACGCGCTGACCGCCAGCGGGATCGTGCGCAGCGACATCCGCTCCAGCTTCCTGGGCACGACGACGGTGGCAGGCGGCGTCAAGCTGACGCTGACGCTGACGGTCGTCAACGTGAACGCCAGCTGCGCACCGCTGGCCGGCTATGCGGTCTATATCTGGTGCTGCGACCGCAGCGGCAACTACTCGCTCTACACCGCCGCGAACGAGAGTTACCTGCGCGGCATCCAGGTGACCGACGCGAACGGCCAGGTCACCTTCACCCTGGTCTATCCGGGCTGCTATTCCGGCCGCTGGCCGCACATCCATTTCGAGGTTTTCTCCAGCCTGTCGACCGCGACCAGCGGCCGCTACGCCGCGCTGGTCTCGCAGCTCGCCATGCCGCAGGCGGCCAGCACCGCGGTCTATGCGGACACGACCACCTACCCCTCCAGTGCGTCGAACCTCGCCCGCATCACCCTGTCGAGCGATAATGTCTTCGGCGACAATACCGCGGCGCAGATCGCCCAGCAGACGCCGACCATCACCGGCAGCGTCAGCGAGGGCTATACCGCCACGGCCCTGATCGGCCTCGCGCGGTAGGCGCGCCGGGCCCACGAGACGCGCGGCGCCCCCCCTGTCGCCGCGCGGCCCCGGCCGGACCTCCCATCCGGCCGGGGCTCCCCCTTGGCGGCGCGTGCCGGTGTCCGTAAGGCTCCCGGCATGACGCCGCTTCTTCTGTTCAACAGCCTGTCGCGCTCGGTCGAGACGTTCCAGCCGATCGATCCCGCGAACCTGCGCGTCTATTCGTGCGGGCCGACCGTCTACAATTATGCGCATATCGGCAATCTGCGCGCCTATGTCTTCACCGACACGCTGTCGCGGGTGCTGACGTGGAAGGCCGGGGACATGGGCTGGGGTTCGCTGACCCATGTCATCAACATCACCGATGTTGGCCACCTGACCTCCGACGCCGATGCCGGCGACGACAAGATGGAGGCGCGGGCCAAGGCGACCGGTCAGGATATCTGGGCAATCGCAAGGCATTATACCGATGCCTTCAAGCAGAACCTGAGCGACCTCAATATCCGCGAGGCGGCCCGCTTCCCGCTCGCCACCGATCACGTCGCGGCGATGATAGAGTGGGGAGAGGCGATCGAGGCGCGCCACTGCTACCGCCTGCCCGACGGCCTCTATTTCGATGTCTCGACCGTTCCCGATTACGGCCGGCTGGCGCGCCACGCCTCGGACGAAGGCGAGGGTCGGATCGAGGAGGTGGCGGGCAAGCGCCACGCTGCCGACTTCGCGATCTGGCGCACCTCTGCGCCGGGCGAGAACCGGCAGATGGAATGGGATTCGCCCTGGGGCCGCGGTGCGCCGGGCTGGCACCTGGAATGCTCGGTGATGAGCCGTGCCTATCTGGGCGCGCTGTTCGACATCCATACCGGCGGCATCGACCACCGCGAGATCCACCACCCGAACGAGATCGCGCAGAACCAGGCGATGAGCGGCACCGCCGACACCGGCGCGAACTACTGGCTTCACAACAACTTCCTGAACGAACGCGATGCCAAGATGTCGAAATCGTCCGGGCAGTTCACCCGGCTGCAGACGCTGGTCGATCGCGGCTATCACCCCCTTTCCTACCGGCTGATGTGCCTGCAGGCGCATTACCGGTCGGAGATGGAGTTTTCCTGGGAAGGGCTCGCCGCCGCGCAGACCCGGCTGAAGCGGCTGGTGCAGGCGGTCGAGGCGCTGCGCGCGCGGCCCGACGCGCCTTCGGCGGCGAGCGCGGCGCCCTATGCCGAGCGGCTCGACCAGGCGGTGTCGGATGACCTGAACACCGCCCGCGCGCTGCCGGTGCTGGACGAACTGCTGGCGGACAAGACGATCTCGCCCGCCGACCGGCTGGCGGCGCTGGCGGACTTCGACGCGGTGCTGGGACTCGGCCTGACGACGCTCGACCGCGCCGCGCTGCGGGTGCGCCCAGCCAAAGCAACGATCAACGAGGCCGGCATCGCCGCCCGCCTGACCGAACGGCGCGCGGCACGCGCGGCGAAGGACTTCGCCCGCTCCGACGCGATCCGCGACGAACTTGCGGCGGCGGGGGTCGAGGTGATGGACGGCGACCCGCTCGGCTGGGACTGGCGGGTCAGCTGAGCGGCTGATCCCGCGTTGCCAGCACCGCCGGCCGCCACAGCACGCCGCGATCCGCCGGCGCGCCTGCGATTGCCGCGTCGATCGCCGCTGCCCGCGTCTTTGACCCGGCATGGGTGCGGCTGCGGAACAGCCCGCCGTCGACGTCGCCGCCATGATCGCGCCAGAAGCGTGACGCTGCCGCCGGATCCCAGCCGCCGTTGCGCAGCAGCGCGACGCCGAGCAGGTCGGCCTCGTCCTCGGTGCGGCGGAACAGCCGGCCGTTGCGGCCCAGCTCCGAGAACAGGCCCCAGCTGACCCCCGCCGCCGCCAGCCGCTCGCGGTGGCGCAGGACGATATGGGCGAGTTCGTGGGCGACTACTGCGGCGACCGCCGCCTCGTCGTAGCGGTCGAAGAAGCGCACCCCGATCCGCACCACCTGCCCATCCGAGTCAGCGGTCATCGCCTTGCCCGGCACCACCTCGAACGTCGCGCGACAGCCGGGGCTGGCGGGGATGGAGACGCTGCGGTCGGTGCCGTCGCGGCGTAGCGTCACGGCCAGCGGCCGGTCGGCGGGCTGGCGCTCGACCAGTGCCTGCGCCGCGTCGCGGGTGCGGGTGGAGGGCGGACCCGCCGGCGGTGTCGGCGGCGGCGTGCCGGCGACCGCCGCCAGCCCGTCCCCCGCCATCACCCCTGCCCGCGCCGCCGGAGCCTCGGGCACGACCAGCGCGACCGCGACCGGCGTCGGGAATCCGTCCACCTTCGCGCCCGCGGGCAGCGGCTGCGGCAGATACTGGTCGACCGCCTGCACCAGCCAGCCCGGCGTCGGCGCCAGCCGGTCGCACAGTGCCGCATTGCCGGTCGCCAGCCGATAGCCAATCCGCGCCAGCATCGCATCCGCCCGCGCCACCGCCCGGTCCTCCGCCGATGGTGGCGCCGCACCGATCAGCAGGACCAGGGCGGCGGCGGATGCAGGGAAACGCGACATGATGCCGCTATAGGCATCGCCCTTTCCCCTGTCGCGCCGCATTGCCGCCCGCGCCGTCCGCTCCTACAGACACCGTCGTCCTCGCGGCCCGGCTGGCCGCCAACACACGGGTTTGACGATGCGCATTGTGATGATCGGCTCTGGCTATGTTGGCCTGGTGTCGGGGGCATGCTTCGCCGATTTCGGGCACCAGGTGGTATGCGTCGACAAGGATGCCTCCAAGATCGAGGCGCTGCACGCCGGACGGATGCCGATCTACGAACCGGGGCTCGACCAGCTGGTCGCCGCCAATGTCGCGGCCGGTCGGCTGACCTTCACCACCGAGCTGGCCGGAGCGGTCGCCGGGGCCGAGGCGATCTTCATCGGCGTCGGCACCCCCGCGCGGCGCGGCGACGGCCATGCCGACCTGACCTATGTCTATGGCGCGACGCGCGAGATCGCCGAGGCGATCACCGGCCCGACCGTGGTAGTCACCAAGTCGACCGTGCCGGTCGGCACCGGCGACGAGGTCGAGCGGATCATCCGCGAGATCCGCCCCGACATGGATGTGGCGGTGGTCAGCAATCCCGAATTCCTGCGCGAGGGTGCGGCGATCAGCGACTTCAAGCGCCCCGATCGCGTCGTGATCGGCACCGACGACCCGCGCGCGCGCGCGGTGATGCAGGAGGTGTACCGCCCCCTCTACCTGAACGAGAACCCGATCCTGTTCACCGGCCGGCGCACCAGCGAGCTTATCAAATACGCCGCCAACGCGTTCCTGGCGACCAAGATCACCTTCATCAACGAGATCGCCGACCTGTGCGAGGCGGTGGGCGCCGACGTGAAGGACGTGTCCCGCGGTATCGGTCTCGACAACCGGATCGGGCGCAAGTTCCTCCACGCCGGCCCCGGCTATGGCGGGTCGTGCTTCCCCAAGGACACGCTCGCGCTCCTGAAGACCGCCGAGGATTTCGAGAGCCCGGTCCACATCGTTGAGGCCGTGGTGAAGGTGAACGACAGCCGCAAGCGCGCGATGGGCCGCAAGGTGCTCCACGCGCTGGGGGACGATGCCCGCGGCAAGACGGTCGCGCTCCTGGGCCTGACCTTCAAGCCCAATACCGACGACATGCGCGACGCGCCAAGCCTGTCGATCGCGACCGCGCTGGCCGATGCCGGCGTCACCGTCCGCGCGCACGATCCCGAGGGGATGGAGCAGGCCCGGCGGATGATGCCCGACCTGACCTATTGCAACGATCCGTACGAGGCGGCGAAGGGCGCAGACGCGGTGGTGATCGTGACCGAGTGGGACGCGTTCCGCGCGCTCGACCTCAACCGGCTGAAGGGCGCGATGGCGGCGCCGGTGATGGTCGACCTGCGCAACGTCTATCACCGTCAGGCGGTCGAGACCGCCGGCTTCGCCTACACGGCCATCGGCCGGTGAGCAGCAAGGTGAGCGCGCCGGTCGTCGCAGTCCTGCCGGCGATCGCGCGCGGCCTGCTCGAGCCGCATCTGCCGGCCGGGATCGAGCCGCGCTGGTTCGCGTCTCCCGAAGAGGCGAAGGCGGCGATGGCCGACGCGACGATCGCCTGGGTCGACATGCAGCCGACCCGGCTGGCCGCCGAGACGATCCGCGCCGGCGGGCCGAAGCTGCGCTGGGTCTCGACGCTCTACGCGGGACTCGACGCCTTTCCGCTCGACTGGCTGCGCGAGCGCGACGTGACCGTCACCAATGGCGGTGGAATCAACGCGGTGGCGGTCGCCGAATATGCGGTGATGGGGATGCTGGTCGCGGCCAAGCGCTTCGACAGGGTCGTCCGCAGCGCCGACGCGCGCGAGTGGCCATGGGATGCGCCGGGCAAGGTCGAACTCGACGGCACCCGCGCGCTGATCGTCGGCCAGGGTACGATCGGCCGCGCCATCGCCGATCGGCTGGCGGGCTTTGGCGTCGCCACCGACGGCGTCACCCGCTCCGGTCGCGACGGCACGCTGACGCCCGATCAATGGCGTGCGCGGCTGGGCGAATATGACTGGCTGATCCTCGCGGCACCCTCGACCGCCGACACGCGCGCGATGATCGGCGCCGACGAACTGGCGGCGATGAAGCCGACTGCCTGGCTGGTCAACATCGCCCGCGGCGACATGATCGACCAGGACGCGCTGCTGACCGCGCTGGATCGCGGCACGATTGCCGGTGCGTTCCTCGACCCGACCGATCCCGAGCCCCTGCCCGCCGACCACCCGCTCTGGACCGCGCCGAATGCGATCCTGTCGATGCACCTGTCGGGCCGCAGCCAGTCGACCATGTTCGCGCGGGCCGGGCGGCTGTTCCTCGACAATCTGGCGGCGTGGCAGGCGGGCAAACGCATGCAAAATGTCGTGGATCTCGCCGCCGGCTATTGACTGCGCGCATCGGCGCAACCGGGCCGGTACGGAAGGGTTTGCGCGGGCGCGCGCGATGGCGCATGGGCGGGGCCGATCCGCAGGAGCTTTCGACCATGGCCGCCAAATGGGCCCCCGACAGCTGGACCGCCGCAGAGGCGCGCCAGATGCCCGACTATCCCGACGCCGCCGCGCTGAAGAGTGCGACCGACACGCTGTCGACCTATCCGCCGCTGGTCTTCGCCGGCGAGGCGCGCAACCTGACCGCCCAACTGGGCGAAGTGGCGGCGGGTCGCGGCTTCCTGCTGCAGGGCGGCGACTGCGCGGAGAGCTTTGCCGAGCACAGCGCCAACAACATCCGCGACACGTTCCGCGTCATCCTGCAGATGGCGGTCGTCCTCACCTGGGCGTCGAAGCTGCCGGTGGTGAAGCTCGGCCGCATGGCCGGCCAGTTCGCCAAGCCGCGCTCCACGCCCACGGAGACGATCGACGGCGTCGAGCTGCCCAGCTATCGCGGTGACAACGTCAACGACATCGCCTTCACCGCCGACGCGCGCCAGCCCGATCCGCAGCGCCTGATCCGCGCCTATTCGCAAGGGGCGGCGACGCTCAACCTGCTGCGCGCCTTCGCGCAGGGTGGCTATGCGAACCTCCACCAGGTCCATCGCTGGACCCACGACTTCATGGGCCGCAGCCCCTGGGCGCAGAAGTACAGCGAGACCGCCGACCGGATCGGCGAGGCGCTGGAATTCATGGCCGCGTGCGGCATCGATCCGGAAACGGTGCCGCAACTCGCGCAGACCGACTTCTATACCAGCCACGAGGCGCTGCTGCTCCCCTTCGAGCAGGCGCTGACCCGGCAGGATTCGCTGACCGGCGACTGGTACGACACCTCCGCCCATTTCCTGTGGATCGGCGACCGCACCCGATTCGAAGGATCGGCGCATGTCGAGTTCCTGCGCGGCATCGGCAACCCGATCGGCGTGAAATGCGGCCCCAGCCTGGAGCCGGACGTGTTGCTGCGCATGCTCGACACGCTCAATCCGGGTCGCGTGCCCGGCCGGATGACGCTCATCACCCGCTACGGCCATGACAAGATCGAGGCGCACCTGCCCCGCCTGGTCCGCGCCGTCACGCGTGAAGGGCATCCGGTGGTCTGGAGCTGCGACCCGATGCACGGCAACACCGTGAAGGCGACGACCGGCTACAAGACCCGCCCGTTCGAGCGCATCCTGGCCGAGGTGCGCGGCTTCTTCGCCGTCCACCGCGCAGAGGGCACCCATGCCGGCGGCATCCACGCCGAGATGACCGGCCAGAACGTAACCGAGTGCACCGGCGGCGCGATCGACGTGACCGAGCAGTCGCTGGCCGACCGCTATCACACCCACTGCGACCCGCGTTTGAACGCCAGCCAGAGCCTGGAACTGGCGTTCCTGCTGGCCGAGATGCTCAACACGGAAATGGCCGAACGCCGCCAGGCTGCGGCCTGACGGATCGCCTGTCCAGCGGCGGCCGATCTTTTTCGGCAACGGGCGCGCACCCCGCTTGACGCGCCCCCCGCCGCCGGATAGACGCCCGCCTCCACCGCACAACGGCCCCTTCGTCTAGCGGTCTAGGACGTCGCCCTCTCACGGCGAAAACACGGGTTCGAGTCCCGTAGGGGTCACCAGCGGCAGAGATTAGCCGTTTTGCGCGGTCTTCATCGGGGTGCGTACCCCCGCTATCGAAGCGATAGTACCCCCGACGACCCGAGCGACCGCACCGCAGGCGGTAATCAGAGCGCGAGCGCGCTTGTCATAGTGCTGCACCATCTCGCGGGCGACCAGCTCCACGTGGACCTCGCGCACCTCCTTTATAGCCATCAGGTCGCGGAAGCGCGCCTGGATCGCACCCGTGGTCTTGAACGGCGCGAAGCTGCGCTCGTAGAGCAGTGTCGTCGCGCTGCGAGGGTAGCTTTTTCAGCACCACCAGCCGTATCAACTGGGCAACGAGTTGACGTAGCGGAACGGCGAGGCCGCCTGCGGGAGTGGGCATGCAGGCTGCGCTACCCTGCCCTCCTCTACCGGCAGGTGCGTTTGGTTCGACGGAGGCCCTTCACAAGATAACGCACCCTTCGATTGTCACGCCACTCGCATCCAGGGCGTCGATCTGCGCGCGTACGGCGGCATATTCGGTGACGTCGCGCCGCAGCAGCAGAACGACACCCTGCATGTCCCGCAACAGGGAGGCGGTCGCGATGGCGGAACGATCGGCATCGTGATGCAGCAATGCGAGCAGCCGGCCACCATCGGCAGGCCAGTCGCTCGACAGTTCCACGATGGAGCGGGTGTCATCGCGCAGGCGATCCGCGCTGAGGCGTAGCAGCGACAGGCCGGGGATCGCCTCGACCGACCCGCAATGTCCTGCCGCGGGAGCATCGGCGAAAAGATCGATGGCGCTCGCTCGATCGCCGTCAAGGTCGATCAACAGCGTGTTCGATCCGCTTCGCGCCATTAGGATGGCGAGATTGCCGCCCAGCACTGCAAGGTCGTCGTCCATATCGAATGCGATGATCGCGAAGCCGGCGATCCGATCCGACGCGGTGGCGGCTCGCTGCAACAGTCGGGCGCGGATCACGCGGATGCCGTCCAGATAGCTGTCGTTCGCCGTGAACGCGGCGATCAAGGCGGCGTCGACGCGATCGTCACCGGGGGCCAGATACTGCTCTCCCGACGCGCGCGCCGCCTCGATGGCCGGCCGGTCGGCCACCCCCAGCCGCAACGCCGCGGCGGCGAAATCCAGCTGGTCGGTCGCCATCAGATCGCGGACCGACTCAACCTGGCGCGCATCCAGGCCGCCCAGCCGCACCAGCTGCGCCGCGAGCTGCGTGTCGGCGTCCTGCGGTTGCTGCCCGCCCGCCCGTTTGCTGCGGAAGCGCATCAGGCGCCCGATCCCAGCAGCCGCTGGCTGCTTTGCGTCAGCATGCGTGGCTGGGTCATGTCGACGATCACGTCCATCTGCAGAGCCCGTGCGGTTCCGGCCGTGGAGCGGACACGCGGGCGATAGAGTTCGAGGACGAGCGCGGTCATCGGCCCCACCATCGCCCCCAGTACCAGCGCCGCGAGGCCCCATGCCACGAGCGAGGGCGCTGAAGCGCGCCGCGGCGGCGTCGCCCGGTCGAGCCGCGTGGCATCGGCCTGCGCGCTGCGGCTTTGCAGATCGACCTGGTTCAGCCGCTTGCGCACCGCGTCATAGCCGTCGCGCGCGGCGTCGACGTCGCGCTGCAGCACATTGATCCGGTCCTGCACGTCCGCCGATTGCAGCAATCGCCCCTGCTGCTGCGCCAGTTCCCCCTGGATCTCCGCGACACGGCGCCCGGCCGAGCGGCTGGCCGAACCCAGCGCGTTGGTCTGCGACGCTCGCGCCGACGCCAGTGATGCGCGCAGCGAGGCGAGCTGCGCCTCCGCCGCCTTCATCGTCGGGTGATTGGGGCCGAGGTCGCGCGCCAGCTGCGCGACCTTGCTCGCCTGCTGGCTGAGGTCGCGTTCCAGGTTCTGGACGATTTCGGACTGCGCAACGGAGGGATCGCGGCTCGATCCCGCGCGGCTAGACGCCTGCGCGGCATCCGCCTGGGCGCGGACGAGCTCGCTCGACAGATTGCTCATCCGCTGGGCATCCAGATCCATCCGGGTCGTACCGACCATGCCGGATCGCTGCTGCGCCTCGGTCAGGGCGCGTTGCGCCGCTTCCAGCCGGGTCCGCGCTTCCTGCGTGCGCTTGGCGAAGAACGCCTGTTCGCGCTGTGCCGCCGTCGTTTTCAGATCGCCCTGCGTCTCCAGATAGATGTCGCCGATCAGGTTCAGCACGCGCGCGGCATCCACCGGCGATCGAGCCGTGTAGGACAGCTTGATGACGTTGCTGCCTTTCTCGGCCGCCGCGACGAACTGGCGGCGCAGATCCTGGAGCGCCGTTTGCGTCCCACCCTGCTGATCACCGGCCCGGCGGAAGGCGGGATCGCGGCGGATCACCTCGCGCAGCACCGCATCGCTGCGCAGGATGTCGATCTGCGTGCCGATGATCGCCTCGATTGCCTGGGGATTGGCGAACGCCTCATCGGTGCGCGGCGTGACGATCAGCGAGGCGCCGGCCGTATAGGCGCGCGGCTGGACCAGCGCGAGCGCCAGGACCAGCAGCATGGTGAGCCCGCTGATGGTCGCGACGAGCCGTATGCGCGAACGCAGGACGGCGAGGATATCGGACAGGCTGGTCACGCGATGCCTTTGATATGGAGGGACGAGACGTCGCGCGGATCGATCCGCGGCGCCGGGGATGGCAGGGTGACGACACCCTGGATCAGCAGCAGCAGGAATTGCGGCGCCAGCGTGTCGCGGAACCGCAGGCGCCCGTCCGCGGCGCGCGTCAGCAAGCCGTCCAGTTCGCCCAGTGCCGCGTCGGTCTGCGTGTCGGCATCCGCGCGGCGGTCCCCCAGAATATCGGCCACCGTCGCTACGACCTCGCCGCGATCGAACCAGCCATGATGCGCAGCGATGACGAGGATCGCGCAGAGGCCGATCGTCATCGTCGGTGTCGTACCCTGCAGCCGCGCCGCGACGGCGGTCGGCAGCGTGGTCAGTTCGCGCCACTGCTCGAACGCGTCGGCCAGCCCCGTCGCGACCTCCTCCGGCCCGATCACCCGCGATCCGCCGTTCAGCGCCGCCAGCGCCGCGTGCAGCCCGAACAGGCGAAGGTGATAGGGCGAACCCAGCGTCGTACGGACGATCAGGTCGGCGGCAGCGGGCGCGACCTGCATCCCGGCGCCGGCCGCACAGGCGGCGAGCAACGTATCGAGATCATGCGCCTCGATCCGCCCGGTGCGGACGACCGCCAGGTGCCGGCGGAGCGACAGATGCCCCTCGATCAGGTCGTGCAGATCGGCCGCGATCCCGGCGATGACGAAACGCACGTTCGCGCGCAGATCCGACAGCAGTTTCAACAGGCTGGCGAATTCAGTCTTCGTCTCCTGCGACGTGATGCGGTCGAACTCGTCGATCAGGATCACCACCGTCTGGTCGAGATGCTCGGCCAGCACCGTCGCGATCCGGCGGCCATCCGTTTCCGGGGCGAGCAGGTCGGCGATCGCCGCCGCCCCCGGCCGCCCCGCGCGTTCGCGCACCAGATCCTCCAGGAAGCCACGGCATAGCGCATCGAACGCCATGTCGCCGCTGGCGATATCGTACAGGACCAGGCAGCCACGCTCATCGGCGATCTCGCCGAAAACGCGCGCCAGCGATGTCTTGCCCGATCCGCGGGTGCCGCAGATCAGCGCGTGCAGGCGCTGGTCGAAGACCGCCTGCTCCAGCCGCTGCAATTCGCGCGTCCGCCCGGCCATGCCGGTGCGGTCCGCAACCGGCATGTTCGCATCGAACCCGGCATAGACACGCTGGCGTCGCGGCAGCGGCGGCGCGACCGGCGTCGGTGGGACGGGAGGCGGCGTGTCGTCCCGACGCGCCCCGACTCCCGCAACCGACTGCGTTCCGCCGGCCGTCGCACGGACCTGTCCGGCAACGACCGGCAGGCTCGCCCGTTTCGACGGGCGCGGCGCGAAGAAGCCGCCGACCCGCGCCGCCCAGCGCGACAACATGGTCACGGCGCCACCAGCGATGCCAACCCGTGCCCCGGCATCAGAACGCCTTCTCGCCGATGCGCAGCACGTCGCCGGGGCGCAGACCCTCGTCCAGCGCCACGCGGATCTCCTGCCCCTCGCGACTGACCTTCAACCGCCGCGTCGACCCCGCCAGCGTGGGGCCGCCCGCCACCGCCAGCGCCTGCCGCACCGTCATGCCGGGCTGAAAGGCGAAGCCGCCCGGCTTGTTGACGAAGCCATAGACGAAGACCTGCTCCTCGGCAGGTACGAACAGGCTGTCTCCCGGCCGCAGGTGCTGCGCGGCGGCGCCCGCCATGTCGTAGAGCGAGATGCGCGTGGTACGCCCCTCATGGGTCAGCATCACGGCGTTGGCGCCGTCCGCCCTTGTACCACCCGCCTTCGCGACGACCTCCGCCACGGTATAGGGTCGGTCGAGCGGGTACAGCCCCGGCTTGGCCACCGCGCCCAGCACGGTCACCGTCCGCCCCGCATAGGTCACGACATCGACATTGACCGAGGGATTCTTCAGGTAACCGCCCGCGACGTACCGGCGCGACAGTTCCGCGGCGATGTCGGCCGGCGTCCGGTCGATCACCTTGACCGCATCGAGAAACGCCAGTCCGATCGTGCCGTCCGTGCGCACGCGCACCTTGCCCGACATCTCGGGCTGGCCGAACACCGCGATCTCCAGCTCGTCGCCGACGCCGATGCGGTAATTCTCGCCCTCGACTGCGGCTTGGGCCGGCAGCGTCGCGGGCGCCACCACCGCGATCGACGCCATCGCCCATGCGATCGCGGATCGCAGGATCGACCGACGGGGCGACCGCATCGCCTTGGCAAGCTGCTGCTTCATAACTCCACTGACATCCCAAGTGTGGCCATGGTGGCGTGAAAGGCGTTGACGCCGCTATCGGTCGTGCGGCGCACATACTGCACGTTGGCCGCGATCCCCAGTCCGCGCTGCAGCGTCCGGCGGGCGCCGCCGGACAGCAGCACATAGCGGTCGGCGCCGATCGGGCTGGCGATGACCTGCTGGTCCTGGCGGAAGGTGCGATCCGCCAGCTCCGCTCCCGTTTCCAGGCGGAAACGGTCCTGCACCCGCCAGCGCAGCTTCACCCGATATTCGGACGAGATCGCATAGCCGGACGGGATCAGCGCATCGTTGATGATCCGCCGGCTGGTGCCCAGCTGCACGGCCAGCCGCTCGCCCGGCCGGACCGTCAGCGCACCGTCCCAGCCAAGCCCGCTGAACGGCGCCAGCCGCGCGCCGCTGCTGTCGACGTGCAGGTAATGCAGATCGGCATCGATCGACAGGTGCGATACCACCGACCGGGAGAAGCCGAGTCCCGCGCGGTCGGTTCGATTGACGATCCCCACCGCCGGGCGCCGACTCTCGACGCGCGCATAATAGGCGACCGCCCGTCCCAGCGACGGGCGGACATAGCCGATGCCGCCACGGTACAAGGTCGATCGCTGGTCGGCGAAGCCGAACGGCGCGTTGTTGCGCGTCACGTCGCGCGCCACTTCGGCGAGCGGGTAGAAGCCGACCTCGCGCGCCCAGCGCAAGCCGGTGCCCAGCGTCGCGGTCGTTCGCCGGTTGGTCAGCGCCGCGTTGATGTCGCCGTAATCGGCATCTTCCACACCGATCTTGGCGACCGGGGTCATCTCGATGCCGCCGATGCGGAGAAGCGGCGCCGTGGCGGCACGCGCGCGCAGCCGGCTGCGATCCGGGTTGCCGGTGTAATAGCCGTAATCGGCGGCCGCCTCGACGGTCAGCTCATGCCGGCCGACCGCGCGGACATACCGGCCGGCGGCACCCGGGCGCAGGATCAGGTCGGCCGTGGGTCGGCCGGCATCGCTGTCGATGCGCAGGATGTTGTCGTCATAGACCGTCTCGATCGAGGCACCGATGCGCCAGGGCGCGGCGCCGGGCGTCGGAGGGGTCAGTTCCAGCGTCTGCGCACCCGCCTGCCCCGCAGGACACAGCGCGGCGGACAGGATCAGGCAGAGGCAACGGGCGGACATCGTCATGCCGCCGCCTGCGGGCGCGGGACGAACCAACGGTTGAGCGCCGCGACCATCGGCCGCTCCACCCGGCGATGGAACAGGATGGCAAGGCCCGTCGCGATCGCCATCGCCGCCACGATCACGCCCAGCCGGGTCGGCAGGGACAGGTCCAGCCGGTCTGCGACCTTTACGCCCAGGATCACGACGAAGGGATGGAGGAGGTATAGTGCATAGCTGGCATCGCCGACCTGCAACGCCAGGCGATTGCGGATGCGATGGCCTGCCGCGTCCAGCCCCACGACCCCTGCGACCATCATCGCCGCGAACAGACCGAAGCGGAAGAAGCCGCTCGTATCCGGCACGATCGCCGCGGCCGGCCAGTCCGCCGTCGCCGCCAGCGCCAGCAGGCCGGCGCCCGCGGCGAAGAGCAGGCCGAACGGCCAGCCCCCCGTCCGCCCGGCCAGGCGGACGATCGCCCCATGCCCGCGCCCAACCGCCATTCCCAGCACGAAGTCGAGCATGATCGAGCGGGTCAGGACATAGGCGACCGGGCCATATTCCAGGCCGCTGACCGCCAGTTCTCCCAGGGTCAGCACGGCGATCGCGATCCCCGCCACCATCGCCCGGTAACGGTGCGATACCAGCATCGCGACCGCGAACACCGCGTAGAAGAACATCTCGTAGTTCAGCGTCCAGCCGACGAACAGGATCGGATAGATACGCGCATCGCTCTTCACATAGGGCACGAACGCCAGCGTCTTCGTCAGCGACTCCGGATCGATCACGGTCGAGCGGAACAGGCCCGGCGACAGCATCCACAGCAGCGCCGCGACCAGTACGATGAGGTAATAGGGCGGCGCCACGCGCAACATCCGCCGCAGCAGGAACCGTCGCGCCTGATCGGGACGTTCGGTCGTGTAGACCATCACGAAACCGCTCAGGACGAAGAAGATGTCGACCCCGCACATGCCCCCGCGGAACAGCGGATACTCCGCCACGTCGGGCGCAATCTCCCGCGCGTGGAAGAGGACGACCAGCATCGCCGCCAAGGCGCGCAGGAGCTGGAGGTTCGCGATCATGCGACGGCCCGCGCCGGCGCGATCCGCCGCCGCCAGCTCGCCTGATACGGCAGGAACGCATCGCTGAAGGCATAGGCGATCAGGAAGCTGCTGCCGCCGGGGCCATAGCATTGCAGCGACACGGTATAGACGTTGAACAGCCAGATCAGCTGCAGCTTGATCGGATCGCCCGACCGGGTGCCGCCGAAGAACATGGCGATCACGACGAACAGATAGGACACCCCCGACATGACGAAGCCGGTCAGGTAGAAATTATCCAGCGGGACGATGATCCCCGCCTTTTCGGTGTTCAGCATCGGATAGCCGAAACAGCCATAGCCGCAGCCCGTCAGCAGCAGGATCGGATCGTTGTCCCGCAGCCAGGCGAAGGGCGCCATCCAGGTGTTGCTGATCCGGTCCTGCGCGCTGAACAATTTGGGGGAGATCGCGGAAAGGTCGACGCCGGAGAGCAACACGACCAGGATGACGGGCAGCGGCACGCAGACGAACGACCAGCGGGCGAGCAGCCGCGTCCAGCGCAGCCGCGTCTCCGGCGCCCGCGCCAGCAGGGCGCCGCGATACAGAAGATAGAGCGCCCACAGCCCCATCGCTGTCTTGCTGTTCGAATAATAGAGCGCGAGCGAGATGGCGGGGATCAGCGCCAGCATCAGCCGTCGCGGCGCATGGTCCGCCAGCAGGAAGAACAGGAAGATGCAGTTGAACGCCGCCGACGTGCTGTCGCTCGCGAATCCGCCATAACGCGGTGTTCCGTCGTCCGACCACCATTGCAGGTTCGCGACCAGCGTCTTGCCCAGCATCTCCAGCTCGGCACCGACCCAGGGAAAATCGACATGGGGCGCGATCAGCAGACCGGATACGGAGATCAGCAACAGCGCCATCAGCGACCGTCGCACCCAGGCCATGTCCATCATCGACCGGCCCGCCATCGCAAAACCGATCGCGAACGGCAGGAAGAGCTTGATCGACGAGAAGATCGCCAGCGCACCCGACGACATGAAGACGATGCCGATCGCCAGCCCGACCACGAACTGCGCGAGGATCAGGATGGCGAGCGGCGCACGCAACCGCAGGATCAGCACGCGAAGAAACAGGGCGAACCCCGCCAGCGCGAGCACGTCCGGCACCAGCCAGACGACGCCAAGATGTACCTGATCCAGATAGAAGCGCAGCGGCGCTGCGATCACATCGCGCGCGAACAACAGGCAGGCAAGCGCGGGACCCAGCGCATCCCAGCTCAGCGCCGGCCACGATCCGGCCCTGCTCGATCCAACACGGTTCGATCCGGCACGGCTCGAACCGGCCCGATGCGACACGACAGGGCGCGCAGAGACATCATGGTCGCAACCGACCGCACCCCCCGCCATCACTCGCCAGCCCGCCCCCGCCCCGAACCGCCTCAGCCATGTGGCCGCGACAGGCCGCCGATACTCGCCCGTGCGCCGCGGCGCCATCCGTAATGATTGCCGGTCGGATAGGTAATGATCCAGATCAGCACAGGTACGGCGAAGGTTGCCATGACATCGCCAAAGGTATCGCCTGGATTGAGCGCGCCGGCATGGACGAAATCAAGACTTTCGTTCATCATTTCTAGCACAAAAAGACCGGCAGCGGCGAATGGCAATCGGCCGCGATTCGGACCGATCATCGCCAGGAACAGAAAAGATGCAGTTCCTACAAGCACATGAAGCGTCTTATCGCTGCATCCCGCCGCATCGATGATCGCTTCGATCAGGCTGTGATAGCAATCCGCAAGGTTCATACCCCTTCCGTACCCACCTTCCGTTTAAGAAAATGTTCGCCAATCGCCGACATTGCGGAACTCGACTGCGGTCGGCCTGACGATGGTGGCGGAGGCAACGGGCCGATCGGCCTCCTCATTGCCGTCTCATGCCGGCCACGACGCGACCGCTGCATTCGTCGCGAAGGGAAAACCAATGACGACGCGCCTAAAGACCTTCGGATGCGGTGTGGCCGCACTAGCCCTCGCCTTCACCACCGCCTGTTCGGCCGGAGGCGGTGGGCCGGCGGCGGACCTGTCCTATATCGCGGTGCAGGATGGCCAGGTGACCGACACGACCACCAACGGCGTGTCCATCGCTGCGACGGACGCGATCCGGTACGGCGTCAACGATCACCCGATCAAGCGCAGCTTCGATCTCGACGCACCGACGTTCGAGACGTTCTGCAAGCGCAAGTTGCAGGTGTATCGCGTCGACGTGCCGGTAACGGCGGATACCGAGCCCTATGCCGCCTCTCGCCTGCGCCGTATCCTGACCCTGGTCAGGCAATGCGGCGGACGCCTCGTGGTCGTGCTGCAGACCGGCTTTGCGTGGCAGGATCGCACCGATGCCGGCCGCTACCCCGCCGCCGATCGCGCGGCGCTGTACAGCCAGGGCTATGATCGCACCCTGGCCTTTGTCGACCAGTTCCGGGGCGAGCCGATCGATTGGGAACTCGGCAACGAGATCAATCTGCTCGCGGCCGGGGACGACGGCTTTCCGCTGTTCGATCGCGGCTGGACCGATGCCGAGTTCGACAAGCCACTGATGTATGACTGGGCGGCGGTGCTGCGCGGCATGTCGGATGCCATCGACGTGATCCGCCAGCGTCCGGGCGGCGCCACGACGCGGCGCGTCCTGAACACCACCAGCAGCAATTTCGGCTTCCTCGATTTCATGATCGCGCAGGGCGTGAAGTTCGAGGTGATCGACTATCACTATTACAACTGGGAGGGCGCCGACCCGCGCGCCTTGTACCGCGCACCGCCGCTGCCGGCCTATAACCTGTTCAAGAAGCTCGCGACCTACAAGCGCCCGGTCATCATCGGAGAGGTCAACGCCGCCGAGATCTATCACGACGAATACGCCAATTCGCCGACGGACGCCCTGACGCAGAAGGGTTTCCGCAGCTTTCGCAATACGCTGCAATTCTTTCGCGATCAGCGGGAACTGACCATCGAGGCGGTCGTCGCCTATGAAATGTGGGACGAGCCCGAAAAGCCTGCGCCGGAAAACCGCTTCGGCCTGATGACCGCCTATGGCCAGCCCAAGCTGTCGATGTCGATCCTGACCGCCTTCGCCGGCGGTCCGCTGCCCGCGAGCGAACGCCAGGCCCTGGCCGCGGCGGGCCTGCTGCCGCGCTGATCCCCGCCGTCTACTCGGCGACCTGAACGCGATCCGCCGGATCGGAGGACAGGATGGCGCGGTAGATGTCGGTGATCTGCTGGGCCATCCGGTCGCTGGTATAGGCGGCCGCGAAGCGTTCGCGGCCGATGCGGCCCGTCTCGGCGAGTTGTGCCGGCGTCAGCGACAGGATCGTCCGGGCCAGCGCCGCGTCGTCGCCGGGCGGAAAGACATGGCCGTATTTGCCGTTACCCAGCGTCTCGGCCAATCCGCCGACATTCGACGCGATCACCGCCTTGCCCAGGCGCATCGCCTCGATGGCGACCAGCCCGAACCCCTCCCAGCGCGACGGCACCACGACGGCATCGGCGGCGCGCATATGCGCGAAGACACCCTCGCGGTCCTGCCATCCGATCGGCTCGAGATAGTCGCGCGGCATCGGCAGGTCGCCGCCCTCGCCGACGACGGGCGCACCGATAACACGCAGGCAGGCATGGTGCCGCGCCGGCTCCATCGCGCGCAGCAGCACGTCGAGCCCCTTCTGGCGGTCGAACCGGCCGACGAACAGCAGCTTGACCCGCGGGTCCTGCCACGCCGCTGTGGGCCCCACCGGCGCGCGCGCCTCGATCCCGCTCAGGACCAGTCGCATCTTTCGCGCCGGAATCCCGTACTCGCGGCCGCTGTCATAGTCGTGCCGAGAGATCAGCACCAGCGCATCCGATCGCCAGGCCAATATCCACTCCAGCAGCGACAATGTTCGCTGGATCAAGGTCGGCAGGGTCATGTTGAACGACCAGCCATGCGGGCAATAGATAAGTCCGGCCCACCGGCCAGGTACGATCCGCGTGACGACGCCGGCCCCGAAGGAATGGGCATGGACGATCTGGGGCTTCCACCCGATCAGATGGCGAAGATAGCATAGCAGAAGCATGACCATGCCACGCGTCCGCCCCGCACGACGGAAGGTCTTGATTGCGATGCCACTATCCGCGAAGCGCTCATCGAGATACGACAGATGCTCGGCGGGCATCAGCAGCATCAACTCGATATCTGGCGTGCTGCGATGCTGTTCCAGAAGCAACTCGGTAAGATAGCTGCCCGTCCCGCCAATGATGCTGTCGCACACATGCATCACGCGCATTGCCATCACCCCGTGAACCTAGATATATTGATTCATGTCAAACGGTGGCCGCAATCCCCTGCTACCAACCATGAACCAATAGTGTCATGTAAGTACTACACGCGGTAGTCTTTTCTTTGGTCCATAAACGGTACAATTGACCACTAAATGACATCACCGGTTTTCAGTTACTTATGAACATTGTCGCATTTTGACCGCCGATTTATCCTAATGCGTGATCTGCCATGACGTTACTTGCAGCATGCTTCGCCTCACCCGCGCATTGCCGACCCCTCATGTGGGTTTGCATATTCGTCGATACGGCTCCACGGCGCTCCAGCGGCGGGGGGACGAGCGACAGGGCCGCGGGGGAACAACATTGAAACGTAGCGATGGCCGGCTCTGCATTGCGAAGTCACGATGCCGAACGGCGCCATGATCCAGTTTGCGAATATCGGGCTGCGCGGCGCGACGCTCGGGCTGCGGTTCGGCCTGTCCTTCTGGGTCGTCAAGATGCTCGGCTATGAAGCCGCTGGCATCTATGGCCTGGCGCTCGGCGCGATCGGCATGGTCCCCGCGATCCTCGGCTGGGGACTCAACTATTTCGTGATGCGCGAAGTCGTCGGCTTGCCGGTGGACACGGCGATGCTCCGTATTCGTGACCGGCTGCTCGTCACGCTGGCGACGATGACGGTCGCGACGCTGGTCACCGTCGCTGCGGCGCCGCTGGTCGGCCTGCCGCTCACGCCGCTGACGCTGTCGATCATCGCATTGATATGGCTGGAAGCGCTGACGATCGACATCCACCTGCCGATGCTCGGGCTGGAGATGGCGCTGCAAGCGAACATTCTCCTGTTCGTGCGCACCGCGCTGTGGATCGTGCCGCTGGTCGTCTGCGCGATCTGGCTGGAGGCGGCACGCTCGCTGGAGGCGGTGTTCTTCGCCTGGATCGGCGGACATCTGCTCTGGCTCGGCCTGCTGGCCTATTTCGTTCGGCGATGGCCGCTGGGTCGCCTGATGGACGCGCCTGTCGACCGGGAATGGGTCGGCCGGCGGCTGCGCGGCGCCTGGTTCATCTATCTCAGCGATATCGGCCTCGTCGGCCTCATCTATCTCGATCGCTATATCGTCGGCTCGATGCTGGGCCTCGCCGCGACGGGCGTCTACACCTTCTACTGGTCGCTGGCCAATGCGCTGCAGACGCTGATCCAGACCGCGATCGTCCAGACCGCGCTTCCCACACTCGTCCGGCACGCCCGCGCGCCCGGGTCGGCCGGCTGGGGAGAGCAGGTTCGGCGAGAGATGCTGCGCGTCCTTGGCGTCGCCAGCATTCTGGCGGCGGGGATCTACGTCATCGGCATCGTCGCGGTCGATCGGCTGAAGATGACCGAACTCGTCCGCAACCACGGCATCCTGCTGCTGTTACTGGCCGCAGCCGTCGTGCGCGCCGGATCGGACCTCCTCAATCTCGCCATCGCCAGCCGCGAACGGGACGGGCATTACGCGGTGGTCAACCTGGCCGGTGTCATCGTGTCGGTCGCCGCGACGGCGACGGGCATTCTGGCGTTTGGATTGCAGGGCGCCGCGCTGGCTTCGCTGGCGACCGCGCTGATCCTTTTCGCCGCCCGTATCGCGCTGCTCGGCCATGCACTGTCCCCGCTGGCCCGCGCGCGCGCCGGAGATCTATCGGAAGGCAGGCGATGACCGGCGTCGCCCTGCACCGCGCGCCTCTCTGTGTCGCCCGTCGCGCAGGCGACTGAACGCCATACCCTGTCCGATCGGATCGTCATGCTGCGCAACGTCATCGTCATCAACGACCACGCCGCGATCAACGGCGGACAGGCAAAGGTCGCGATCCAGAGCGCGGTCGGCCTGGCGGCAGCGGGTCTCAATGTCGTGTTCTTCGCCGGGTCCGGCCCGGTCGCCGAGGAACTGACCACGGCGGGCGTCCGGGTGGAATGCCTGGGCCAGAGCGACATCGGCTCGAACCCATCCCGACTTCAGGCCATGGCGCAGGGCGTGTGGAACCGGACCGCCGCACACCGGCTGCGCGATGTGCTGCGTGCGTTCGACGCGGCCGACACGATCGTCCACTGCCACGGCTTCGCCAAGCTGCTCTCCGGCGCGATCGGCGCGGTGCTGACGCGCCAGCCGATCCCCGTCGTCCTGACCATGCACGAATATGCGCTGGCCTGTCCCAATGGCGGCTTCTTCCACTATCCGGACAATCGCATCTGCACCCGCCGTCCGCTGGGCCTGTCCTGCCTGTCGACCAACTGCGACTCGCGGCGCGCCGCATTCAAGGCGTGGCGGATCGCGCGCCAGATCGCGATCAACGGCCCCGGCAACATGCCGCGCGGGCTGACGGACATCATCTCCATCTCGCCCACGCAGCGGCGCGTGATGCAGCCCTATCTGCACGGCGCGCGCCTGCATCATGTCGGCAATCCGGTCGACGCCGAACGGCGTCCGCCAGCGCCCGTCGCGACCAACGATGCCTTCATCCTCATCGGCCGGCTGAGCAAGGAAAAGGGCTGCGCCCTGTTCGCAGAGGCGGCGCAGCAGGCGGGCGTTCCCGCCATCTTCGTCGGCGAGGGCGAGGAGCGCGACACGATCGCCCGCATCAACCCGCAGGCCGTCATCACCGGCTGGCAGACCCCGGCACAGGTGATGGACTGGATCGATCGCGCCCGCGCCGTCGTCTTCAGCAGCCTGTGGTACGAATGCCAGCCGCTCGTTCCGCTGGAGGCCCAGGCCCGCGGCGTGCCGGTCATCGTCGGCAGCTGGGGGGCGGCCGCCGATCAAATCATTGACGACGTGGACGGGATCCATCTCCGCCACCCCGATGCAACCGCCCTCGCCGAAGTCCTCCGCGACCTCACGGGCACCCGTGCCGCAACGCTGGGTTCGGAGGGCTATCGCCGCTTCTGGCAATCGCCGCCCACGCGCGACGCGCATGTCGCCGCGCTGCTGGCCGTGTATGCCGATGTCCGCTCGCGACGGGAATGTGAGCCTGTTGCCCGATGATGGCCGCGGTCGCCACGCACGCCCGACGCGAGGTTCCAGCCTGCGTCCGTCTGGGGCGGGATCGGCATGTCGCGTCAGGTCGACAGCCCCGTCCCGGCTATCGATAGTCATCCTGCGTCGTCATGCTCCGGCGGCTTCGTGCCGGTCTTCCCTTATCAAGAGCCTGCAGACCTATGCGCATCGCCCTTTGCAACGCCATCTATCCCACCCCGCTGCAACCGCAGGTCCTGGGCGGCGCGGAGGTTTTCGCCCGCCAACTGGCCGAGGGGCTGGTCGAGTCCGGCTGCGAGGTGATCGTGTTGCGGGCCGCCGTCGACGGCAACAGGGCCGTGGAATCCGCGAATGGCGTCACGGTCCATTTCCTGCCGATCCGGAACATCTTTCCGCCGTTCCAGGACAAGCGCGGTCCGGCGGCGCGGCTGGCGTGGCATGCAATCGACGATCGCGGCCGGGCGCCTGCCGGGACGCGAGAGATCCTCGCCGATTTCCAGCCGGATGTGCTGCATAGCCATACGCTCAACGGGTTGAGCCCCGATATCTGGCGAGTGGCGCGGGGACTCGGGATTCCGGTCGTCCATACGCTGCACGACTATTACCTGATCTGCCCGCGCTGTTCGCGCTTCCGCGGCGGCCATGCCTGCGACCATCCCTGCGGTGCCTGCGCGGCCCTCACGCACACGCGGCGACGGCGCACGCGTGACGTCGACGCCGTCACCAGCGTCAGCCGCAAAACGCTGGAAATCCATCAGGACAGCGGCCTCTTCGCGTCCGACACCGCGACGCATGTGATCCACAATATCGCGCGCGATACGCTGGGCGTCGTCCCGGAACTCCCTTTCGATGGCCGGTTGCAGATCGGCTATATCGGCCGCTTCACCGAGGAGAAGGGGATCGACCTTCTGGTGGAGGCGGTGGCGCAACTACCGCCCGGGCGCATCGGCCTTCGCCTGGCCGGGCGGGCGACGGCCGAGGATCAGGAGCGGCTGAGACGACTGGCGCCCGATGCGGACCTTACCTTTGTCGGCTTCGTCGATCCCGCCGATTTCTACGCCAGCGTCCATGTGACGGTCGTCCCCTCCATCTGGGACGAGCCGGCGGGCCTGACGCTGATCGACGCGCTGGCCTCGGGCTGCCCCGTGCTGGGGACCGCGATGGGCGGCATTCCCGAGAGCATCGAGGACGGGGTGACCGGCTGGGTCGCCGCGCCGCGTGCCGATGCCCCTGCCGCGGTGCTGAAACGGCTGATCGCCGCACCGGCAGAGGTGAAGGCGGCGCGCGACGCGCTGATACGGCGGCAGCCGGATCGACGTCGACTGCGTGATCTGATCGACGAGTATCGGTCGGTCTATGACTCGGTGCGGGGTCGCAGGTCGGCGTGAGCCCTCGGACCGGAGCGTCGGTGATCCGTTAACGCGTCGCCGAAGCCGGAACATAGACCCGGTCGGTCAGGCGCCCCGCCGCCGCCATCGCCGGCACGGTGAGCCACCGGTGAAACAGGATCGCCGCAATCTGGCAGATCACGACCATCCCGACGAAATAGACGAGAGCCGGCACCGGGTAGAGCCGATCCACCGCCACCGCGAGCCGACTGAGCAGCGACACGAGCGGATAGTGGATGAGGTAGAGGCTGTACGACGCCGCGCCGCATGCCTCCACCCAGGGCATGCGCCGGTTCCAGCGTGGCGGTGCGCAAAGGCCATGGATCAGCAGCGCCGCCGCGGTCCCGAACGCGAGCGTCTCGAACACCCGGATCTGGGCGACCGGGCCCGGATCGCGCGCGAACAGCCACAGGAACAGCAGTATCGCCACGACGATCGCGCTGCGCCGTCCATGCGCCACCCCGTTCAGATGCAGCCGGGCCACCGCCATGCCGAACAGGAACAGGATGTGATTGGCGTTGAGCACGAAATCGAACGGCCAAGCCAGCGGCATCGTCGCGGCGGCGATCAGACTGGCGCCGCCCCATAGCAGCAGGATCGTCCCGCCGATCCGTCGATTCCAGAGAAAGCCGGCGAACAGCAGATAGAAGAACACCTCGTGCCGCAGCGTCCATTCGACCGACAGCAGCAGGTCGCGAGGAAAGGGAATGACGAGAAACGCCGCGACGACGTCGATCGCGGTCCAGTGCCGCAAGCCGGCGATCGCGAGCGTCAGCGCGACGACGATGGCGAGCACGATCCACAGGGGCGGATATATCGTCCGGAACCGCTTGACGGCGAAGCCCCGGATCGCCGCGGCGTCGCGCTGGGGCTCGTGATGATGGGCATAGAGGATGACGAAGCCGCTGAGGACGAAGAAGATCTGGACGCCCGCCTGGCCCCAGCGGAATGCCGGGAGCACCGGATGCGCGAGATATTTCGGCAGCGCCAGCGTCAGCTCGACATGATAGGCCAGCACCAGCAATGCCGCGGCCGCGCGTAGCCAGGTGAGGCCATGAAGATGCGGACGGCCGGCGATCATGCCCGCGGCATAGGCTGTAGCCATGCAGGAACGGTGAACGCCGTCAGCCGGCGGATGCCTGGGCCGGGCGCGGGCCTGCTCCTCCCAGCCATCGCCGGGTGAGCCACTGCCGGACCGGCACGTCTACGAACCGCGCGAGTATCCAGGCGACGGCGACCATCACGGTGATGAGGGCGATCCCGCTGAACGGCGCCGCGCTTTCCGCGCCATGCCAGAATTGCGGCAGCATCCGTTCATAGCGGAATGCCGCATGCGTGACGTACAGGGGGTAGGAGATCAGGCCGAGGAACGCGAACAGGCGCACGCCCCTCCCCTCGGACTGGATCGCGGCCACGCACATCAGCGGGAAGATCAGGAGGACGATCGCCACGTCCTTCGGCCAGCCCCATGCAGCCGGCACCGCGAGCACGACCAGCAGCAACGCCAGGAGCAGGACGGGCGGCACGCTGATCCGGATCAGGCGACCTTGCGCGCGCCGACGCTCGATCCATACACCGACGGTAAAGCCGAACCCGACGCGCACGGGCCCGCCGATCCATCCCGCCCATTGGGAACCGCGGTCGAGATCTCCGTACCAGACCGCCACCGCCACCAGCGCGACCGCCGCAACGGCGATGCCTACGGCGAGGACCTTCGGCGTCCACCATTTGAAGAGCAGCGCATATACGACGTTGCTCACAATCTCCCACGCCAACGACCAGGCGGGGACATTCAGCGGGTAAAGACCGACCACAGGTCCACCCCCGATGTGCGGCAGCATAAACGCCATACTGACCCAGGCGATCGCGAGGTCGGCCGGATCCCAATGCGACGTGCCGGTCGCCTGCGCCAGAATCTGGACCAGTGTCGCCCCCAAAAAGCCGACAAAATAAAGCGGCAGCAACCGGATCAGCCGGATCGCGGTGAACCGTCGCGCCGACAAGTCAGCGGCCAGGCGGTGGTCGTAGGAGTGGGCGATGACGATACCGCTCATCATGAAGAACAGATCGACGGCCAGATAGGAACTGCCAAGATCGATCGGCGCCAGCATGACGCTGGTGTGCAAGACGACCACGGCAAGCGCGGCCACGCCGCGCAGTCCGTCGAGCGTATGGAATATCCGACGGTGGGCTGCGTCCCCGATGATGCTCAAAAGAAATTCCGAAGCCGGGGTCGGGAGGAACGATGCATCCCGTCGTGGATCGTTATGCTTCTCACGGACTGCCCGATTATCGGCGGTCGCATGGCGTAGCGGGGCAGATCGGCTCAGTGCGGAGGTGCAAACCTGCATCGCTCCGGAAGCGCTTCAGCTCGGCTGGCACGATCCGGACGGATGCTGGACGTCGCAGTATCCGATGCGATGGCCGTCACTCCGGTCGCTGGCCTTCGAGACGATCGCCCAACCCGCTTTTAAAATCGACCACACCGCGCGTACCGGCAACAGCAGAATTCCCAACACCGCAACAATCAGGGAAATCAGTAGAAATCCCGTAAGTCCAACGGCCAGCAAAATGCGGCCGCGGCGGCGCCGCTCAACAAGCCGCATAAAATATGCGTCCAACTTTTCCATAAACGCCCCCCGGCGATGCAAATACCTGAAACGCCATTAACCTATTCGCAACGAAGGTCAACAGAGTATTCATGGTACTCCGGCCGGTCATCACCAGATTAGGATTCGATATGCACGCGATTTAGCACTAATCAAATCGCTATTCTTTTAGGCATGGCTGCCGCCTAGCCGATCGCGATCTGACAAATGACAAATCACCCCGTCCTTTGCTTTTAGGAGAAAACGCAGGATAATATGTAATTGGTGGAAAATTCCGCTGGAGAGTTGATGATCCCTACCATGTCTTGTCCGAACGCTGCACATCGCGGAACGGCCGGCGATCTGCCTGTTGGTGAACGTTCGGCTCGGCAGGATCGGAGCAGACTGGCTGTGTTTCCCTTCCCATGCCAGGGAGGACATCGAAGGAGATGGGGATGATGGCGCGCCGACTATATCTGACCTGTCTGCCCCTCCTCCTCGCAGCGGCACCGGCGTCTGCGCAGGTTGAGGACGAGCAGTTCTGGGAGCAGGTCAATCTCAACGTGCCGCTGACCCCCGATGTGCGCGTCACTTTGGAGGAGATCGCGCGGTGGGGGGATCGGGCAGACGGGATCAGCCAGACGGAGTTCGGCGCCCTGCTCGGCACGAAGCTGGCGAAGGGGGTCGAGTTCGGCTTTGGCTATCGCAGGGTCGGCCTGTTCAGCGCGAGCAGGGCCGCCGTGCATGAGGATCGCCTGCGCCAGCAGGTGGTGCTGACCCATGGCCCGCTGATCGGACGATTGCGGGTGGACGAGCGGTTCAATCCGGGCGGGCACGAAGTCGGTTTCCGCATTCGTCCGCTCGCTCGCTACAATTATGCGCTCGGATCGCGAGGGTTCGCGCTGTTCGCGAGCCATGAGAGCTTCTTCATCCCCAACAGCACCGCTTGGGGTCAGCATGCCGGCTATGAGCGGATGCGCAACATGGCGGGGGTGGTCGTGCCGCTATTCTCGCGCAAGGCGCTGCTGGATATCGGCTATCTAAATCAATATCGCTTCGCCCTGGCCGGTGCGCGGCCACAGATGGAGCATGCGCTAAGCCTGCAGCTGACGATCAACGCGATCGGGCCAATCCTGCACGACTGACTGCTCTGCGGTCTGCGGACATCACGCCGATTCAACGGCGCGATTTCCATAGGATCGTCACTGCCGCGCCAGGTGGCAGGACGTGGTTTGCGGTGGCCGATCCGAGGACTGCCTGGAACGGCCGTGCCTTTTCCGTTGCGTTGTAGACCAAGAGCACGGTGCTGCCGTCCGGGTTGCGGAAGGCCGTGTTGGGAAGGTCGGTACGGTCGGGGGAGGCGATGCGGGCGGCGCCGGGGTGGACGAAGCGGCTGAGATGGCCAAGCGCGTAATATTCGAGTTCGCGCACGACCTGCCCGGTCGCGGGATCGATCGTCACGACGCCGCGGCAATTGTCGCAGCCGCCCTTGTGCGGGCCGCCTTTGGGATCGAGTGCCAGGTTCCACAGCAGGACGCCCCGGGCATGGTTGCGGGTGGCGCCGATCATCAGGTTGCGAACCGCGTCGCCGAAACCGGTCTTCCAGCCGGGACGCCAGCCGCCGCCGGAACATTCGGTGAAGAACGCATCCTTTGTCGGATAGGCGGCCTTCACGCGAGACTGTGCGGTGACGTTTCCGCCATAGCAGTGCCAGGCCACGCCGGCGATGTACCGGGCAGCCTTGAGGTCGGCGAGGACGGTTTCGGGTTGCCAGGGCTGATCCCAGTTATGGTCCCATTCCAGTATCCTGGTCGCCAGACCTGCCGCGTCGAGCGAGGGTCCGAGATCGTTACCGACGAAGCGGGCGCGGTCCGTGGCGGGCCATTTCATGCCGGGATAGCTGTCGGGCGAGAAATCCGGCTCGTTCTGGATCGTGAGATAGCGGATCGGGACGCCCTCGGCCGCATAGGCGCGCAGGTAGCGGACGAAGTAGCGGGCATAGGCGCCGTATGCGTCTGGGCGCAACGTGCCGCCGATCAGCGCGTCACCGGTCTTCATCCAGGCGGGCGGACTCCAGGGGCTCGCCATCACTGTCAAATGTTCGTTGACCGCCAAGGCTGCCTTGACGGTGGGCAGAACGGCGGCGCGGTTGGGCGCGATCGAGAAGTGCGACAGGTCCGGGTCGCGCTGGCCGGGAGGCACGTCGTCGAAGCTGTAATGGGTCGGCGAGAAGTCCGACGCGCCGATCGTCAGCCGGGTGAAATCCAGGCCGAGCCCCTCCCCGTCCCCCTGCCCGACCCGGCCGAACAGCTCGCGGATCAGCGCGCTGCGCTCGGCGGGCGGCAGAGCCTGGATCAGGATCGCCGACGCATCGGTGATCGACGCGCCGAAGCCAACCATGGTCTGGTAGCGATGGCCGGGATCGACCGTGATCCGCACTGCCCCCGCCGCCGGACGTGCGGCGAAGCGGATCGGAGCGAGACGCTGCGTGCCGTCGGCATTGGTCTGCCAGCCCTGCACCGCCTCGCGTGGCGCGGGCGCGGCACCGACCGCAAGCAGAGCCGCGACGAGTGCGAGAGCGCGGCGAGTCATGGCCCAACAACCCGCTCAGCCAGAGTGGCGGTGCCGGACAGGCTGGCGTCGCCGGCGAAGCGACCGACGGTGATCGGATAGCGGCCGGCGGCGACGTGCCAGCGGTGCCCGGCGACGTCATAATCGGCGATCAGGCGCGGGTCGACGGTCACGCTGACTTGCCGCGTTTCGCCCGGTGCCAGCATCACGCGCTGAAATCCGACGAGGCGAGTGGTGGCGCCGTCGCGGCGGCCGGCGGTGGCATAGACCTGCGGCGAGTCCGCGCCGGCAACGCGGCCGGTGTTGGTCACAGTGAAGCTGACGCGCAGTTGCGGCCCGCCCTCGACGCGCAGGTCGCGGTAGCGGAAGCCGGTGTAGGACAGGCCGTAGCCGAACGGGAAGAGCGGCCTCGTTCCCGCCTTCAGGTAGCCGCGATAACCGACCGCCGCGCCCTCGGCATAGGGTACGTGCGGCGACAGGTCACGGTCGACCATGCCGTAGGTGCTGCCGGACTTGGCGGCGGCATCGGCCGCCTTCATCGCGGCGAGGCCGGGGATGATCGGGCGCGGCGCCTGCGCTTCGCTGGCCGGGAAGGTCATCGGCAGGCGGCCGGAGGGATTGACCACGCCGAACAGGATGTTGGCGATCGCCTCCCCGCCGCGCTGGCCGGGATACCAGGCCTGGAGGACGGCGGGCACGCGCGCCAGCCACGGCATCAGCACCGGACCGCCGGTTTCGAGCACCACGGCAGTGCGGCGATTGGCTGCGGCGACGGCGGCGATCAGGTCGTCCTGGCCATCGGGCAGCGACAGCGTCTCGACATCCTGCGCCTCGGTCCGCCACTGCCAGGCGAAGACGATAGCCAGATCAGCCTTGCGCGCCGAGGCCGCCGCCGCGGCGGGATCGCGCCCGTCGACATAGGTGACGCTGGCACCCGGCGCCATCGCCCGGATCGCGGCGAGCGGCGAGGAGGCATGCCAAGTGACGCGTGCGAAGGAGGATGCGGCCCCTTCCGTCAGCGGGATCTCGACCGGCGCGCCGCCGACCGAGCGGACCTGGCTGGAACCGCCGCCCGACAGCACGCCGACATCGGCATGCGCGCCGATCAGCACGATGCGGCGCGCAGATCGCGCCAACGGCAGGAGGTTGCCGTCGTTCTTCAGCAGCACGCTGCCCTTCTCCGCCACCTCCTGCGCGACGCCGGCGTGGTCGGCATAGTCGATCGGCTGGCGGGTGGTCGGCACGGGATGGTCGATGAGGCCGGTCGAGACGACACCCCACAGGATGCGGCGGTTCATGTCGCGCAGGCGCGCCGCGCTGACCGTGCCGGCGGCGACCGCTTCGGCGAGCCGCCTGCCGAAATACATCGCCTTGTCCAGCTCGCGCCCCGACTGCTGGTCGAGCCCGGCATTGGCGGCCTTCACGGTCGAGTGGACCGCACCCCAGTCGCTCATCACCCAGCCGCGATAGCCCCAGTCGGTCTTCAGCACCTGGTTCAGCAGCCGGTCGTTCTCGCACGCCCAGTCGCCGTCGACCTTGTTATAGGCGCACATGACCGAGCCGGGGCGGCCGCGCTCGATCGCGATCTCGAAGGCGAGCAGGTCGCTCTCGCGCAGAGCCGCCTCGTCGATGCGCGCATCGATCGTGGTGCGCAGCGTCTCCTGCGGGTTGAGCGCGAAGTGCTTGACGGTCGAGACGATGTGGTTCGACTGGACGCCGCGGATCGACTCGCCGGCCATGATGCCGGACAGGAGCGGATCCTCGCCGAAATATTCGAAGGTGCGCCCGCCCCACGGATCGCGGGTCAGGTTGACGCCGCCGGCGAGCAGGACGTTGAAGGTCTTGGAGCGCGCCTCGCTGCCGATCATCGCGCCGCCGCGATAGGCGAGGTCGGGGTCGAAGCTGGCGGCGAGCGCGAGGCTGGCGGGGAGCGCGGTGGCGGTATCACCCTTGCGCTGCTCGATCTGATTGGCGACGCCGAGCGAGGCATCGCTCTCGCGCAGGGTCGGGATGGCGAGCCGGGGGACGCCGGGAACATATCCGGCCGAGGGGATCATGTCGGCCGGGCGATCCTTCGACAGCGGCGGGAAGTAACCGAAGACGTAGCGGAGCTGCTCCTCGCGGGTCATGCGGGCAGCGAGGGTCTCGGCGCGCTGTTCGGCGGCTGCGGCGTCTGGCTGGACCTGTTGGGCGGGGGCCGGGGCGCCGGCGAGCAGCAACAAGGCCGTGGTCGCCGCGCACTGCGCCCGCGTCGTGCGTCCGGGTCGCGTCATATCCTGTCCCCTGTCCTATGTTTTTGGAAGCGCTTCCAATGGCGGTTCTTCCAGTTCGGGCGGGCGTTTGTCAACTTTTCGGGCGACCTTTTGAGAAGGAAAAGGGCCGGCGCTACCGCCCCGGTGCCGCCACCGAGGCGCGGTCGACGATCGTGAAAGGCAGGAACTCGGCGGTCGCCCCGCCCCCTGCCCCGGCGGTGCGCGCGGCGGCGATGATCTGGACGGCGCGGGCACTCATTTCCTGGATCGGCTGATGGACCGTCGTCAGCGGCGGCCAGACCAGTGCGGAGACGGGGGTATCGTCGAAGCTGGCGAGCGACAGGTCGCCGGGCACGTCCATCCCCGCCCGGTGCGCGGCGAACAGGGCGCCGACCGCCATGTCGTCATTGGCGCAGATGATCGCGGTGGGCGCGATCGGGCTGGCGACGAGGTCGGGCAGCAGGTCGACCCCCGCCTTGAAGGTGAAGTTGCCGCGCACCGCGACCATCGCATGAGCGTCGAGCCCGGCCTCGTCCAGGGCACGCAGCGCGCCGCGGTGGCGCTGCTCGGCGGAGAGATGCTCGGCCAGCCCCTTGATGAAGCCGAAGCGGGTATGGCCGGCGGCGATCAGGTGGCGGGTGAGCGCGAAGCCGGCGGCCTCGTCGTCCATGCCGACGCCGGGCGCATCGCCTTCATGCACCACGCCCGGCGAGATGCGGACCACCGCCACGCCGGTGCGGCGGAGCGCATCGACCAGCGCGAGCCGGTCCGAGAAGGGCGGCGTGACGATGACGCCGGTGCAGCGGCTGTCCTCGACCAGTTCGACGATGCGGTCGTCGACGCCGTCGCGGGTCTGGACCAGCGTGTGGGTGACCAGCTCCAGCCCCGCCTGCGCGCAGACGCGCAGCGCGCCGATCTCCAGCGCGGCCTGATAATAGGAATTCGGCTCGCTCTCGGTATCCGACGACAGGATCAGCAGCACGGCGGGATTGCCGCCGCCGGCGAGGTAGCGCGCCTGGAGATTGACCTGATAGCCAAGCGAGGCGACCGCATCCTGCACGCGGACGCGCATCCGCTCGCTGACGTTGGGCCCACCGTTCAGCACGCGCGAGACGGTCGCGCGGGCGACGCCGGACAGGCGGGCGACGTCGTCGATCGTCGGTTTGCGCTTGGTCACCCCCTGCTCCTTCTGCTGGAGCGCGGCGTCTGGCAGCGGCGCAGGGGTGACGCAAGCGGGCCGATGGCGGACGGCATCATGCGGCGGTCAGGAAGCTGGCGACGGTCAGGCGACCGGTCGCGGGGTCGGCAGGAAGCGCCACCGCATTGTCGATGGCGGCGCAGTGGAGCAGGTTGCTGCGATAAAGGACGGCGCGATTGGGACGCGCGGTAACCTGCGCGATCGGCGCAAACAGCGGCGTGGGGCCGTCGATATAGCCGGGAACAGGCTCGCCATGCTGGCGCAGGTCTGTGGCGAGCGCGTCGAGATAGGCGCGATGGCGATCGGGGCCGACCGTCTCGAACCCGGTGCGACGCTGGCGGAAGAAGCGGGTGCCGCCCCAGTCCTGCTCGCCGAGATAGTGGACGACGGCGAGCTTGCCGGGCGCCACGTCGTCGATGTGCGGCAGCCGCTGCGCGAGGGTCAGCGCGGCGGGCGGCGTGACGGTCAGCGAGAAGAGCGCACGGTCAAAGGCGAGTCGATGGGTGAAGCCGAACACCTGTCGTGCGGCGGCGGCGAGGACCGGGCCGACCTCGGCCAGGTAGGCGCGGTCGACGGGCGCGCGGACGCCGGGATAATAGGCGCCGAGCGCGGCGAGCGGCGCGGCGCAGGCTTCTGCGATCAGGCGCGCAGGGTCGGGCGCGAAACCGTCGATGACGACGACGGGCTCGCGCTCATGGCCGACATGCTCGACGCGGATCCGGGGGGCGGTCATCGCCGGGGCTGCCGCTTGACTTGGCGCGGGCAACGGTCAACCCCTTGGCGATGCAGCCGACCGCCGAGCATCACGACGTCGACGCAGGCGCCTTCGCCGCGATCCGGGCGGCGGGACGGCCGGCGGTGCTGCGCGGGCTGGTGGCGGACTGGCCGGCGGTGGTCGCGGCGCGCGAGGGGCGCCTGCGCGACTATCTGGGTGCGATGGCGACCGAGGAAGCGATCCCGATGGTGCGGGCCGCACCCGAGGAGGACGGGCTGCTCCATTATGAGGCGGCGCTGAAGGGACCGAATTTTACGCGGACGGCTGTGACGATGCGCGGCTTCCTGGCGGCGTTGGCAGCGGAGGCGGGTAAGCCGCGGCCGGACACGCTGGCGGTGCAGGGCCTCGATACGCGCGCGGTGCTGCCCGGTTTCGGCGAGGCGCACCGGCTGGCGCTGCTGCCGCCCGATGTCAGCCCGCGCGTGTGGATCGGCACCGCCGCCAAGGTCGCGACCCACAATGATCCGGCCGAGAACATCGCCTGCGTCGTAGCGGGGCGGCGACGTTTCACGCTGTTCGCGCCCGACCAGATCGGCAACCTCTATATGGGGCCGTTCCACGTCACCCCGGCAGGGACGCCGGTCAGCATGGTGCATGTGACGCGGCCGGACCTGGAGCGCTTTCCCCGCTTCGCCGAGGCGCTGGCAGCGGCAGAGAGCGCGGAGCTTGGGCCGGGAGACGCGATCTACATCCCCTATGGCTGGTATCATCATGTCGAGGCGCTGGCGGGCATCAACATGCTGGCGAACTTCTGGTGGAACCCGGCGCGGCGCGACCTGGGTTCGCCCTGGGACGCGCTGATGCACGGGATGATGAGCATGAGGCAGCTGCCGCCCGACCAGCGGCGCGCGTGGCGGGCGATGTTCGACCATTATGTCTTCCTGGCGCAGGGCGACCCCGCCGCGCACCTGCCGCCGGCAGCGCGCGGCATCCTGGACGCCAACACGCCCGAGGACGTGGCGCAGCTGCGCCGCACGCTCATCGCCGCGCTGCAACGGGGACCGGCGGGGTAAGAGGCGGCGCGGCGCAGCTGCGCGCCACGAAGGCGGCGTGGTTGGGCATCAGCGCGACGCACTTGGCGATCACCGCCTCCACGTCAGACAGGTAGCGGGCGATCTCGTCCGGCGGGGTGACGTCGACCAGCGGGTCGGGGGCGCGGGGAACGACGCCCTGGCCGATCAGCACCTGAATCCAGCTCTCCTCGGCGAACAGCTCGTCATCCTCGCGGAAGATGCGGCCGTTGGCGGCGAACAGCGCGATCTTGCGGGCGAGCGTGTCCGGCACGTCCATGTCGCGGACGTGGCGCCAGAAGGGCGTGTCGCCGCGCTCGGTCGCCTTGTAGTGGAGGATGACGAAGTCGCGGATGCGCTCCATCTCGAAATCGGTCTGGCGGTTATACTCGGCGATGGTGGCGGGGTCGAAGCCGGCGTCGGGCATCAGCCGGACGAGGCGCAGGATCGCCGACTGGATCAGGTGCAGCCCGGTCGATTCCAGCGGTTCGAGGAAACCGGCGGACAGGCCGACCGCGACGCAGTTGCGCACCCAGGCCGCGCGGCGGCGGCCGGGGGTGAAGATCAGGCGGCGTGGCTCGCCGACCGGGGCTGCGTCGAGGTGGCGGAGCAGGATCGTCTCGGCTTCCGCATCGTCCATGTGGCGGCTGGCATAGACATGGCCGTTGCCGGTGCGGTGCTGGAGGGGAATGCGCCACTGCCACCCGGCGGGACGCGCGGTGGAGCGGGTATAGGGGGTGAAATCGTCGGACCGCTCGCTCGGCACCGCGACGGCGCGGTCGCAGGGAAGCCAGTGGGACCAGTCCTCGTAACCGATGCCGAGCGCCTGGCCGATCAGCAGGCCGCGAAATCCCGAGCAGTCGATGAACAGGTCGGCTGCCAGCACCTCGCCATCGTCGAGCGTCACCGCGCTGAGGAAGCCGCTGTCGCCGTCGACCGCCACGTCGACGATCCGCCCCTCGCGCCGGACGACGCCGCGCGCCTGCGCATAGTCGGCGAGGAGCGCGGCGTAGAGGCCCGCGTCGAAGTGGAAGGCATAGGCGATCTGGCCGATCGGGCTGTCGGGCATGTCGGCGCGCGGCCGCATGAACCGGTTGGCGAGCGCCGCCCAGGTGTTGATCGAATAGCGGTCGAAGTCCCCTGCCCGCCCCTCGGCCCGCATCTTCAGCCAATAATGGTGGCAGCGCAGCCATTCGAGGTCGCGGCCGATGACGCCGAAGCCGTGGACATAGCTGCTGCCCGGACGCAGCCAGTCGTTGAACTGGATGCCGAGCTTGAAACTGCCCTGGGTGCGGCGGAGGAAATCGTCCTCGTCCAGGCCGAGCAGCTCGTTGAACTTCTTGATCGCGGGGATCGTCGCCTCGCCGACGCCGACCGTGCCGATCGCGTCGGATTCGACGAGGACGATCTCGTACAGCCCCTTGAACAGCCGCGCGAACATCGCCGCGGTCATCCACCCGGCCGATCCGCCGCCGGCGATCAGGATGCGCTTCAACTGAGCCATCGCCGGTTCTTATCCGATCTTCCGTGTCTTGGGGTGATCGTTCGCAATCGTATCGCCTCCCCGGCGATGTAGCTGGATCAAAGCCTCGCGAAAAAAGCGGCGGTGGGTGGGGTGGCCCGCCGCCGGGAGGGGGCCGGTCAGAAGCGGTAGTTGAAGCCGAGCAGGAATTGCCGGCCGTATTGCTCATAGGTTTCCAACAGCGCGCCGCCGCTTTCGGTCCGGGTGCCGCCGCCGTCGAGGCCGAGGCGGGTGCGATAGGGCGAGTTGGTCAGGTTGTTGACCTGGAACAGGATGCCCAGCCCTTCCAGCGCGCCGCCCTGGAGCGTGTAGCCGATCTGCGCGTCGACCTGCTTGTCGGCGAGAATCTCGGTGAAGCCCCGCGTCGCGAACAGCTGCACCACCTCGCCCTTGAACCCCGATCGGTAGCGCTGGCTGATGCGGGCCTGGAAGCCGGCGCGCTCGTAATAGCCGGTGATGTTGTAGACACGCCCCGACAGGCCGGGGATGCGCACCGCCTGGGTCGGATCGGGGTTGCTGGTCGGGTTGAGGTTCGATTTGGTTAGCGACAGGCTGCCCTGCACGCCCAGCCCGTCGAGCACGTCGGTGATCGTGCCGAAGTTGAAGGCGCCGCTGAACTCCAGTCCCTTGACGTTGCCGCCCTTGCCGTTGGCCGGCAGGGTGATCTGGCCGATATTGCTAATGATGACGCCGGCCGGGATCGCCGAGGCGGTCGTCGGCAGCGGGATGCCGCTGAAGTCGAACGTGCCGCTCTGCTGGTAGATATAGGTCTTGATGTCCTTGTAGAAGGCGGCGATCGACAGATAGGTGGTCGGGTTGACGTACCACTCGTACGCGGCATCGAGCGCGTTGGCGCGCCACGGCTTCAGCTTGGAGTTGCCGCCTGAGGCCGACCACGGGTTCACGACCGTGCCGGGCGAGCAGGTCTGGCCGCTGCACACCAGCGAGTTGAAGCCGGGTGCGACGTTGGCGCGCATGTCGTCCATGCGCGGCCGGGCCATCGTCTTCGATGCGGCGAAGCGCAGCCGGTGGCCGCCGCCCATGTCGAAGATCAGGTTCAGGCTGGGCAGCACATCGGTATAGTTCGCGCCATCGCGGATGCGCTGCGGGACGATCGGCTGGCCCGGTTCCAGCCCGTTAATGACGACTCCGGTCGAGGACTGGTTCTGGTTCACGACCTGGACGCCGACATTGCCCTTCAGCCGGCCCCAGTCGATGTTCGCCTTGGCGTGCCAGGTGATGACATCCTCCAGGATCGACCAGTTCTTGTCGTAGTAATTGGCGTCGCGGATCGGGGCGATGTCATAATAGCGGTCGAGCAGGTCGACGGGATTGAAGGCCAGCACGCTGCCGAAGCCGGCGAAGCCGAGGTTGGTCGACGACTGGAGCAGGCTGGGGTCGACCAGCACCTGCTGGCGGCCGTTCTTCAGGAACAGGTCGTTGTCGTTGACGGTCTTGCTCTTGCTGCGATGCGTCCAGTTCACGCCGATGTCGAAGCTGCTGAAGAAGCCCTCGACCTCATGGTTCAGGCGCAGGTCGAGCGCGTAGACATTCTCCTCGACATTCGGGAAGCGGATCGCGCCGTCGTGACCCCAGCCGCCCCAGGGCGCGCGATCACCCAGCGACACGCGGCTGGCATCGGCATAGTTCAACCCCTCGGCATAGCTGGGGAAGCCGTCGGCCGGCGTCTCGAAACCGATATTGTCGAGGGTGCGGCCGACCTGCTGCGTATCGGGCGTGACGCCGCCGGTGCCCAGGCCATAGCCGGCATAGGTCTCCAGGATCTGCTCGCGCCGCTTGTTCATCGAGTAGGACAGGTCGGCGAAGAAGTGGGTGCGATCGTCGAGCTGGAACTCGTTGTTCAGGCCGGCGGAGAACAGCTCGTCGCGGCGGGTGTTGTTGTCGTTGCGGATGATCGGCACCCCGCCGACCTGCGTCCCCGACACCGCGACCGGCGAGCCGCCGCGATCCTCGGTCGTGACGCCGGTGAAGGTCAGGCCGTCGGCGAAGGGGTTGGAGAACCACTGCGCGCCGCGCGTCACTTCGTTCTGGCGGAACTTGGAATAATAAACGTCGAGCGTGCTGTGGACGACGTCGCTCGGCTGCCATTCGAGGATACCGATGAACGCGTCGCGGACGTTGGTGCGCGAGGTGACGAACACCTCCTGCCCGTTGAGGAGCAGCGCGCCGTCGGCGCCGTCGGGGCTGACGATGTTGGCCGGATTGCCGTCCTGGTTGCCGAATGCCTCGTAGCCATAGGCCTTGTAGTGGCGGTTGCCCGAGGGCGAATCGAGCCGGGCATAGCCGAGCGCGATGCCGAGCGTGCCGCCGGCGAACTGGTCGATATAGCTGGCGCTGACGCGGTAGCCGGTGTTGCGGATATCATCGTTAAGCTTCCTGCCCTCGGTCTTCTCGCCGCGGACGTTGACCGCGAAGGCGCGCTTGCCGAAGGTCAGCGGGCGGACGGTGCGCAGGTCGGCGGTGCCCGACAGGCCCATGCCGGCGATCTGCGCGTCGGGCGTCTTGTAGATGACGACGCTGGACAGCAGCTCGGACGGATACTGGTCGAACTCGACCGCGCGGTTGTCGCCCGAACTCGCCTGCTGGCGGCCGTTGAGCAGGGTGGTGGTGAAATCGGGGGCGAGGCCGCGGATCGAGATCACCTGCGCACGGCCGGCGACGCGCTGCGCGGCGAGCCCGGGCAGGCGCGCGATCGACTCGGCGATCGACACGTCGGGCAGCTTGCCGATATCCTCGGCCGACACCGCCTCGACGATCGAGGTCTCGTTGCGCTTCAGGCTGATCGAGTCGGCGATGCCGCGGCGGATGCCGGTGACGACAATGTCCTCGCCCGCCTCGCCGGCGCCCGCATCACGCGTTTCGACGGTGGTCTGGGGTACGTCGCCGGGCGGAGTGGTGGCGGCGGGCTGGCCGGTCTGGCTGTCCGTGCTGCCGGGAACGGGGGCGGCGGCCTCCTGTGCGGCGGCGGCCCGCGGCATGACCAGCGCGGTGGAGCCGAGAAGCAGCGTGACCAAGGTCGTGATCCGACGCGCCCGCAGATGTCCGGTGTTCATTCTTCCTCCCCTTCCGTTCCGATCCCCGTCGGACGCTATGGCCGCGCTGCCGCATGATTGCGGTCGATTGGAAGCGCTTCCAATTTTGTAGCAGAAAATGACAGGGCCGCAATGGCGATTCTACCGGGAGAGAGCGGACGCCCTATTCGGCGTCGGGCTGGTGCTCCGGCGCGGCACGGCGGAACGCGTCGATCCGAAGGCAGGCGGCTTCGATCGCCAGCAACCGTGGCCAGCGCAGGTCGACGCCGAAGCGGCGCGCGTTGACGAGTTGCGGGACAAGGCAGAGGTCGGCGAGCGTCACCTGCCCGTCGAAACAATAGGGACCGCCCTCCTCCGAGACCAGCGCGGCGCAGGCATCCAGGCCGTCGGCGATCGTCGCGCGCGCCCATTCGGTGACCTGCGCCTCATCCAGCCCCAGCGCGCGCAGGCGGGCGAGGACGCGCAGGTTCTGGACCGGATGGATGTCGCACGCGATCGCCTGCGCGAAGGCGCGGACATGGGCGCGGGCGACCGGGTCGGCGGGGAGCAGCGGTGGATCGGGATAGACTTCATCCAGATAGGCGCAGATGGCGAGGCTCTGGGTCAGGACCGCGCCATCGATCTCCAGCGCCGGGACCAGCCCCTGCGGGTTGATCGCCCGGTAGCCGGGCGCATTCTGCTCGCCATGGCGCAGGTGGTGGAAGGCGTCGGTGTAGGCGATCCCCTTCAGGTTCAACGCGATCCGCACCCGGTAGGACGCGGTGGAGCGGAAATAGCCGTGGAGGAGCGGCTCAGCCACGCGCCCCGTCCACATAGCGGTCGACGACGCTTTCCAGCAGGGTCAGCGGCACGTTGCCGGTCTTCACCACCACATCGTCGAACGCCTTCAGGTCATAGCGTGAACCCAGCGCCCCTTGCGCCTTGGTGCGCAGGCGATTGATCTCGTTATGGCCCATCTTGTATCCGCACGCCTGCCCCGGCATCGCGCAGTAGCGCTGGAGTTCGGAGGTCAGCTGCTGCGCGGTCATCCCCGTCCCGCTCTGGAACCAGCGGAGCGCCTGGTCGAAGGTCCAGCGCTTGGCGTGGATGCCGGTGTCGACGACCAGCCGGCACGCGCGAAAGTTCATCGACTGGAGATAGCCGATCTGGCCGAGCGGATCGCCCTCGTACGCGCCCAGTTCCGACCCCAGCTGCTCCGCATAGAGCGCCCAGCCTTCCGAATAGGCGTTGAAGGCGAGGAGCGAGCGGATCAGCGGCAGGCGGAAGCTGTACTCGCCTTGCCAGACATGGCCGGGGATCCCCTCGTGATAGGTCAGCGTCGGCAGCGCGTAGCGCGGCCAGATGCCGGTGTCCTTCAGGTTGATATAGTAGATGCCGGGCTGAGAGCCGTCCATCGAGCCAGGGCCGGCATAGCCATTGGGCGCGCCGTTCTGGATCGCGGGCGGCACCCGCTTCACGATCAGCTTGCCCGGTACCAGCGTGTTGAACGCGCGTGGCAGGCGCGCCCGCATGTCGGCGACGCGGCCCTCGACATAGGCGAGCAGCCTGGCGCGACCGGCATCGTCGTTGGCGAAGAGCAGGTCGGGCCGCTTGCCGAGCGCCGCCAGCCGGGCGCCGACCGTCCCCTGCGTCAGCCCCTGCCCCTTCAGCAGCGCGTCGATCTGCGCGGTGAGCGCGCGGTTCTGCTCGACGCCGATCGCGTGGAGTTCGTCGGGCGAGCGGGTGGTGGTGGTCGCGACGCGGGTCAGCCAGCCGTACCAGCCCTCGCCCCCCGGCCGCGCCCAGATGCCGGGTACGTCGCTGGCGGTGGGGCGCAGCGCGGCGAACTGCGCCGCCTGCCGGCCGAGCGCGGGCACCACCTTCTGCGTCGCCAGCGCGGTCGCGCGCGCGGCATAGCTGGCGGGCAGGCCGGCATCGGCGCATTTGCGGCCGAAGCTGGAAATCATTCCCCATTCGGCGACCGGCGTAGTGCGGATGCCCTCGATCTGACCCTTGGTGATGTCGATCAGGAACCCGGGCAGCACCGCGCCCTTCGCGCCGTCGGCCGCGATGCGGGCGGTTTCCTGGTCCAGGCCGGTGGCGAATGCCTCGATCCGTGACAGATAGGCATCGGCATCGCCGGCATCTTTCACCGCGTGGCGGTTCTCGAGCAGGTCGGGCAGGTCGGAATAGGCGCCGCCCAGCTGCGAGACGAGATAGGGCGTGTTGCGGAAACCGGTGTTGAAGACCGACACGTCGCCGACCGGCATCTCGCGCCAGCCGGCCACCGCCAGCTCATGCGCCGCCTGCGTCACGTCGAGGTCGAGCGCAGTCGCCGGGGTCAGGCCGGTCCGGTCGGTCGCCTTCAGCTCGGCGAGGCGCGTGCGCGCACGGCCGGCGCGCGCAGCCTCCGCCGCGGCGCTGCGGTCGGTGAAGCGGCCGTGCAGCGCGGGGCGCGCGCCCTTGTCGATACCGAGCTGCAGGGCGTTTTCCGGATGATCGGCGAGCAGTCGCTCGGCGATCGCGTCGAGCCGCGCCTTGACCGCGGCGTCGCCGGTGGCGGCGGAGAGGCGCGTCGGCAGGGCGGCGGTGAGGCCAAGCGCGCCTGCGCCGGCGAGGAGTTCGCGTCGTGTGGTCTGCATGAGTGGGACGTTCCCGATTTCGTGCGCGCGCCGCGGTCGGCACGCCAATGCCGCGATGCTACAGCGCGACGATCGCGGCACAAGGCTTCCTCTTCGTCATGCCGGACTCGTCCCCGCATCCGCGGCGGCGTACCGTGGCGTTTGTGGCTCTGGAGGCCGGGACGAGCCCGGCATGCGGCAGGAGGAATGACGGACCTGTATCTCGGCATCGATTTTTCCGGTGGCGCGGCGCCGTGGCGGATGCGGTGCGCGCGGCCGTCGGTATGGGTGGCGACGATCGCGGGGGCGGAGGCGCTGCGGCTGGTCGACGTCCGCCCGGTGCAGGAGTTGCCCGGCGATGGCTCGCCGTTCGCGCGGCTGGCTGCGTTGCTGAGGCAGGGTGCGTTCGTAGCGGCGGGAATCGACGCGCCTTTCTCGCTGCCCATGCGGCACTTACCGGCCGGGGGCCACGCCGCGCTGCTGGAGGCGGTCGCCGCGCTGCCCGCCGCACCGGACCGTCCCTTTCCGGCCGGCGCGGCGCTGGTCGCGCTGGCAGAGGCGGTGGCGCCGCTGGCTTCGGCCAAGCCGCTGCGCGACACCGAGCAGCTCTGGCGCAATCGCGGGGTCAACACCCGCTCGACCCTGTGGAACGGCCCGCGCGGCGGGGCGCCGTTCGCCGCGGCCTGCCTGACGCTGCTGGCGCAGGCCGGCCGCCCGATCTGGCCCTGGTCGCGCGGCCCCGGCATGCTGGTCGAGAGCTTCCCCGCCGCGCAACTGCGCACCTGGGGTCTGCCGCACACCGGCTATGCCGCGCCGGACCAGCGAGCTGCGCGCGCGATCATCCTCGAGGGGCTGCGCGATCGGATCGGCCTCGACGCGGCGCAGGCCGAACTGCTCCTCGCCAGCGCCGACGCGCTGGACGCGGTGGTTGCCGGGTTCGGGGCGATCGCTGCCGAACGAGGCGATGCGCCGGCCGAGGTGCCCGCAGACGGCCTGATCTCGGTGATGGCTTAGACTCTCCCTCCTTCTTCGGGAGAAGAATCGGTTAGGCCGCTTTCGGGCAGAGTAGGACTGGTCAATCGCCTTTTTCAACGGCACCGATCGCACGAAGGGGCGTTGACCCGCGCGCGTCGCGTCGATGATGCGGCCCCTCACCCTCCTATTTTTTCCAAGAGGTTCCCATGACCACCACGGCCAGCGGCTATGCCGCGCAGTCCGGCGACGCGCCGCTCGCGCCCTTCTCGTTCGAGCGCCGCGATCCGCAGGCGCGCGACGTGGCGATCGATATTCTGTTCTGCGGCGTCTGCCATTCCGACCTGCACACCGCGCGCAGCGAGTGGGGCGGGACGCTCTATCCGTGCGTGCCGGGGCACGAGATCGTCGGCCGCGTGTCCGCCGTCGGGGCGGAGGTGACCAAGTTCGCGGTCGGTGACGTGGTCGGCGTCGGCTGCATGGTCGACAGCTGCGGTCATTGCCCGTCGTGCAGCGAGGGCGAGGAGCAGTATTGCGAGACGACCGGCTTTGTCGGCACCTATAACGGTCCCGATCCGGTGCTGGGCGGCCATACCTTCGGCGGCTATTCGGACCATATCGTCGTCGACCAGGACTTCGTGCTGCGCGTCGGTCACGCCGAGGCAGACCTGGCCGCGGTCGCGCCTTTGCTCTGCGCGGGCATCACCACCTACTCGCCGCTGAAGCACTGGAAGGTCGGGCCGGGCCAGAAGGTCGGCATCGTCGGACTGGGCGGCCTGGGCCATATGGGCGTGAAGATCGCCGCGGCGATGGGGGCGGAGGTGCATGTCTTCTCGACCTCGCCGAACAAGCGCGACGACGCGATCCGGCTGGGCGCGCGCGACCTGATCGTATCGAAGGACGAAGAGCAGATGGCGGCGCATGCCAACAGCTTCGACTTCATCCTGAACACCGTCGCGGCGAGCCACGACCTCGACGCCTTCACCGCCCTGTTGAAGCGCGACGGGACGATGACGCTGGTCGGCGTGCCGGAGCATCCGCATCCCTCGCCATCGGTCGGCAACCTGATCTTCAAGCGGCGGGCGATCGCCGGCTCGCTGATCGGCGGCATCGCCGAGACGCAGGAGATGCTCGACTTCTGCCTGGAACACGGGCTGACCGCGGATATCGAGATGATCGATATCGCCGAGATCGAAACCGCTTACGACCGGATGGTGAAAAGCGACGTGAAGTACCGGTTCGTGATCGACCTGGCGACGTTGCCGCAGGCGGGGTGACGCGAAAGCCCCTCCCCGTCAGGGGAGGGGCTATGATCGGATTGATCCCGCCGGTCAGCTGATATGCACCGCCTTGGTCACCAGATGCGCGGCGATGCCCTCCGGCCCGTCCTCCGATCCGTGGCCGCTGTCCTTCATCCCGCCGAACGGGCTGTCGCCCCAGCTGAGCCGGACAGTGTTGATCGCGATCATCCCGGCCTCGATATCGTCACCCAGCCGGTTCTGGCGACGGCCATTCTCGGTAAAGCAATAGGCGGCCAGGCCGAACGGCAGGCGGTTGGCTTCCTCGACCGCATCCGCTTCCGAGCCGAAACGGGTGAGGAGCGCGACCGGGCCGAACGGCTCTTCGTTCATCGCGCGCGCGGCCAGCGGCACATCGGACAGGACGGTCGGCTGGAAGAAGAAGCCCCCTTCCCCGCCCCGGTCACCGCCCGCCAGCAGGGTCGCACCCCGGCCGGTCGCGTCGCCGACCAGCTCGGCGATCGCCTCTGGCCGCCGCGGATTGGCCATCGGTCCCATCTGGCTGGCGGCGTCCATGCCGTCACCGATGCGGAGCGCCCGCGTCCGCTCGGCAAAGCCCGAGGCGAACCGGTCGTAGATACCGTCCTGCACGTGGAAGCGGGTCGGCGCGACGCAGACCTGCCCGGCGTTGCGGAACTTGTGCGTGACCAGGATGTCGAGCGTCTTGTCGAGGTCGCAGTCGTCGAACACCAGCACCGGGCTGTGGCCGCCGAGTTCCATGGTGGTGTGCATCATCGTGTCGGCAGCCAGCTTCATCAGCTGCTTGCCGACCGGGACCGAGCCGGTGAAGCTCAGCTTGCGGGTGATCGGCGAGGCGAGCAGGTGGCGCGAGATCTGGTCGGGCACGCCGAACACGCACTGCGCGACGTCGCCGGGCAGTCCCGCATCCTGGAAGCAGCGCAGCACCTCGACCGCGCTCCCCGCCGTCTCCTCGGACGGCTTAATGATGATTGAGCAGCCCGCGGCGATCGCGGGCGCCAGCTTGCGCACCACGTTCATGATCGGGAAGTTCCACGCACAGAATGCCGCGACCGGCCCGACCGGCTGGTGCAGGACCATGCTGCGCGTACCGCTGGGCCGCGGCAGGACGCGGCCATAGATGCGCTGTCCCTCTGCGGCGTGGAAATCGAGGAGCGCGGCGGCGGCGGCCAATTCGCCCTTTGCCTCTGCCTGGATCTTGCCCTGTTCCAGCGTCGCGATGCGGGTGATCCGGTCGGCGCGCTCGCGCAGCAGCTGCGCGGTCTTCGTCAGGACGGCGCCGCGCTGCTCGGGCGGGGTCGCGCGCCAGGCGATGAAGCCGCGCTCCGCCGCGGCGAGCGCACGATCAAGGTCGTCGATCGTGGCGAGCGGCAGCGCCGCCTGCCCGGCACCGGTCGCCGGGTTCAGCACGTCATGCGTATCGCGGCCCCCGCCGCTCAGCCACTCGCCGCCGATATAGAGGCCGAGGGGCGTGTCGTAGGTGGCAGGCATGGTCGCTTCTCCGTCGCCGGGTCAGGATGGGATGCGGTCTATTAGGCCCCCGATCCGGCCATGGCCACCGCTTCAGCGGCGGACGACCCTCGGCGCCGGGCGCGACAGCACCTGGTCGATCGCCGTCGCGGCGATCGGGGCCATCAGGCGGTAGCCCTCGGCACCGGGATGAAGCCCGTCGCTGGTCAGTCGCGCGGCCATCATCCCGCGCGCATCGCTGAGCGCCGGGTCATAGTCAGCGAAGCCATAGCCACGCCGCTTCGCCAGGGCGCGCAGGTCGGCGTTGATCGCGCGCAGCACCGCCGGCGGCCGGTCGCGCAGCATGTCGCGGGCATTGTCGGTATAGTCGTTGACCGGCAGGATCGCCGACAGGACGACACGGATGCCGTGGGCGTCGGCGATGTCGCCCATCGCGGCGATGTTGGCGACGATCGAGGCAGGCGTCTCTACCTGCAGCACGCCCTGCACGTCGTTGGTGCCGGCCAGGATGACGACCGCGGACGGGCACAGTGCGACGACGTCCTGCTGGAAGCGGACCAGCATCTGCGCGGTGACCTGCGCGCCGATACCGCGGTTGACGTACGGCTTACCCGGAAAGGCGCGCGACAGGTCCCAAAGGTCGGTGATCGAGTCGCCCATGAAGACGACGCGACGCTCACCGGGCCGGGGCGGCGGCAGCGCGGCGTTGGCGGCGGCGTAGAGATATCGCTCGCCGAAATCCTGCATCAGCACGGGGATCAGCGACTGGCGGAACGGACCTGCCCAAGGCCCCCAGTCGCGCATGTCCGTCAGGGTGCGGCGCGGCGGGCTGCTCTGGTAACGCTCGGGCGCATCTGTCGCGCCGATCAGCAGCGCGGCGAGCGCCAGAAGGGCGGCGCGCTTCATGCCGGCAACAATCCCTTCTCGCGCGCATAGGCGGCGAACAGGGTCGGCCAGGCCGACGCCGGCAGCGACTTGGCCAGCCGCACGCCGAAGCCGTGGCCGCCCTTGTCGAAACAGTGAAGCTCGCCCTCTCGCCCGGCAGCGATCATTGCGCCGTAGAGCGCCAGGCTGTTGGCGATCGGCACCAGCCCGTCGTCGCTGGCATGCGCGAGGAAGATCGGCGGGGTCGCGGCGGTGACGCGGGTCTCTACCGACAGGCGCGTGCGATCGGCCTGGGACTGTTGCGGTCCTATAAGATTGTCGCGGCTGCCCACATGGGTGAAGGGCGCGGCGAAGCTGACCACCGGATAGATCAACGCCGCCAGGTCGGGCCGCGCCGACACCCGGTCGGCCGCGTCGACCGGCGCATAGACCTGCTCGTCGGCGCGGGTGGCGAGACTGCCGGCCAGATGCCCGCCAGCGGAGAAGCCCAGCACGCCGATGCGACGCGGGTCGACGCCGTAATTGGCGGCGCCCGCGCGGATCAGCCGCAGCCCGCGCTGCGCATCGGCCAGCGGCACGGTGTCGCGCCTCGCCCAGCCCTCGGCCGGCAGGCGATAGCTGAGGATGAAGCAGGTTACGCCGAGCGCGGTCAGCCAGCGTGCCTGTTCCTCGCCCTCATTGTCCCAGGACAGGAAGCCATAGCCGCCGCCCGGCACCAGCATCATCGCCGCGCCATTGGGGTTGGCGGGGCGACGTACCGACAGGGTCGGCCGGTCGATGCCGGTCAGCCAGCGATCATTGAAGGCGGGATCGCTCGATCGCTGCTCGGTCCTGGGCACCGGCAGCTTCGCTGGCGCGCCGGGGGCACGGCCGGGCCAGAGCGCGATGACCTCGCCGCCCGCGACGGCCGGCTGCGCGGAGAGTGGGGCGGCGACGGTCGCCGCGGCGAGGCCGCCGAGCAGGGTGCGGCGGTCGATCGTTCCGCCGCTCATTTCGGGCACACCGCGCCGGCCGGGTCGGTGGCAAGGCGAATGTCGCTGATCGCGACGTCGAACGGTGCGGTGGCGGTCAGGGCCACCGGCTCCCGCACCGCCTCCATGTTCGCACCCTTGTCACGGAAGCATTTCAGGGGAACGCGCAAAACCTGCCATCCTTCCGCAGCAGCCATGATCGGCCCGACCGGCACCGCGCCACCGCCGAGCGACAGGGTAACCGGGCCAGTCGGCCGGGCCAAGGTGCGATAGGTGACCTGAAGGTTCAGGTCGGCATTTACCTCACGCACCAGCGCCAGCGCCGGACCAGTGATCCGCGCCGTACCGGCCCCGCGCCAGGTCAGGCGCGTCGCCCCCTCCTGCGCGGTCGCGCTGTCGACCGCGGCGCGCGCGATGGTCGGGTCGGTGGTGAGGGTGAAGGGCGCGGGCACCTTCCCGCGGGCGAAGAACAGGCTGGTGTTGGCGAGGCTGGCGTCGATCCCGGCGACCTCGCTCAGCGCCGGCACCGTGCCGCCCTTCGCGTAGCTGAGGCCGTAATCGAGCGGGAAGAGCGGGTCGTATCCGGGCGCGCCCTTGTTCAGGGTGAACTGGCCGGCGGTCTTCGGCCAGCTGTACGACAGGCGGCCGGTGAAGTCGCGCTTGCCGCCGATCAGCACGTCGGCGATGCCCGCACCTTCGGACCCCGGAAACCAGGCTGCGACAAAGGCGTCGGACTGGTTCAGCTCCGGGTTCACCCAGAGCGGGCGGCCCGACAGGAAGACCGAGACGGTGGGGATACCCGCCGCCTTCAGCGACTTGAGCAGCGCCAGCGCCTGCTTGTCGCCGGGCTGGAACTCCAGCGTGCGGACGTCGCCGCGCATCTCGGCATAGGGCTGCTCGCCGAACACGACGATGGCGACATCGGGCTTCGTGGTGAAGCGGCCATCGGCGGACAGGGTCGCCCTGCCCCCGCCCGCCTTCGCGGCGGCGGCGATGCCGGCATAGATCGAGGTCGCGCCGGGGAAGTCGGCGGCGGTGTTGCCGTCGCCCTGCCACGACAGGGTCCAGCCGCCCGCCTGCCGCCCGACATCGTCGGCCGCGTCGCCGGCGACCAGGATGTTGGCGCCCGCCCTGATCGGGAGGACGCCGTTGTTCTTCAGCAGCACCAGGCTTTTCGCCACCGCCTCGCGCGCGATCGCGCGGTGCTCGGGCGCGCCGATGGCGCCGGTCCTGCTCTCGTACGGGCGCGCGGGATCGAACAGGCCGAGCTTCATCTTGACGCGCAGGATGCGGCGCACCGCATCGTCGATCCGCGCCATCGGGATCTTGCCCGACTTCGCCTCGGCCAGCGTCGCGTCGAACAGGCCCTTCCACCCATCGGGCGCCATCGCCATGTCGAGCCCGGCGTTGAACGAGGCCGGACAGTCGGTGGTGGTGCACCCCGGCACCTGGGCATGGCCATTCCAGTCGCCGACGATGAAGCCGTCGAATCCCATCCGGCCCTTCAGCACATCGGTCAGCAGGCTCTTGTTGCCGTGCATCTTCTGCCCGTTCCAGCTGGAGAAGCTGGCCATGACCGTCATCGCGCCGGCGCGGATCGCGGGGGGATAGCCGGCGGCGTGGATGCGGATCAGCGTCGCCTCGTCGACCTGCGTGTCGCCCTGGTCAATACCATCCCTGGTCCCGCCGTCACCCAGGAAGTGCTTGGGCGACGCGGCGACCTTGCCCTGCTGGATCGTGCCCTTTCCAGGCAGGCCCTGCAGCCCCTCGATCATCGCACCCGCGTAGGAGGCGACGAGGCCGGGGTCCTCCGAATAGCCCTCGTACGTGCGGCCCCAGCGATCGTCCTGCGGCACCGCCAGCGTCGGGCCGAACGCCCAGTCGATCCCCGCCGCCGCCGTCTCCGCCGCGGTCGCCGCGCCGATGCGGCGGAGCAGGTCCCGGTCGTGCATCGCCCCCAGTGCGCTGTTATGCGGGAACAGCGTCGCGCCGACGACATTGTTGTTGCCGTGCACCGCATCGACTCCGAACATCAGCGGGATCGCGGTGTGACCGGCACGCGGCTGAAGCGCGACGGCATTGAACGCGCGACTGGTGGCGATCCACGGACCGGCGGGCGAGCGGTCCGGCGCGCCGATCGGCGGCGACGACCCGCCCGCGAGGATCGATCCGAGCGGATAGCGGCGCAGATCCTCCGGCGTGATCGAGCCGATATCGGCCTGGATCATCTGGCCGACCTTCTCCTCCAGAGTCAGGCGCGCCAGCAGCGCCGTGACCTTTGCCTCGGTCGCGGGATCGATCAGGCCCTGGCTCTTCGCCTGCGGCCAGCGATCGGGATGGGCGACGCTGGTTGCATCCTGCGCCAGTGCCGCCGTTGCCGATCCAGCCAGCAACGTCGCCAGAACGGCCGCGTGGAACCCCTTCATCTCACTCTCCCGAACATGTTTTGCCTCATCATAGCGGCTTTGGATGCTAGCGCTATCACGAAAACCGTGATCGGCTTGCAAATCGGGGAGAGACCTTGCGTCGAATGCACGGCTGCGACATCCCACCGCCATGGCAAGCTCCCCGCGCAAAGTCCGCACCCCTCATGGGCGTCAAGGTGGCGCACCGACGATCGCCGACGTGGCGGCGCTGGCCGGCGTATCGACGATGACCGTGTCGCGCGTCATCAATGCCGAGAACAATGTCCGCGCCAGCACGCGCGACACGGTGAACGCCGCGATCGCGCAACTGAACTACGCGCCCAACCCCGCCGCGCGCAGCTTGGCCGGCGCCTCGCAGCTGCGCCTGGCGCTCCTCTATTCCAACCCCAGCGCCGCCTATCTCAGCGAGTTCCTCGTCGGCAGCCTCGACCAGGCGGGGCGCTCCGACATCCAGCTGGTCGTCCAGAAATGCGAGGTCGGGGACGAGGCACGCACCGTCGCCGAGCGGCTGGTGGGCAGCGGCATCGACGGCATCATCCTGCCGCCGCCGCTGTGCGACGCGCGCGACGTGCTCGACATCCTGATCGCCGCGCGCATTCCGACGGTCGTGGTTGCGACCGGCTGTCCCCCGCCGGAGGCCGCGGCGATCTCGATCGACGACCGGGCCGCCGCACAGGCGATGACCCGCCATCTGGCCGAGCTGGGCCATGTCCGCATCGGCTTCATCACCGGCAACCCCAACCTGACCGCCAGCGGCGAGCGGCTGGAGGGCTATCGCGCCGCACTCGTCGAAGCGGGGCTCACCTTTGACGAGCTGCTGGTCAGCGGCGGGCTGTTCACCTATCGCTCCGGGCTCGACGCCGCCGACGAGCTGCTCGACCGCGAGGATCCACCCTCCGCCATCTTCGCCAGCAACGACGACATGGCCGCCGCCGTCGTCGCCGTCGCGCACCGTCGCGGGCTGGACGTGCCCGGCGACCTGACTGTCTGCGGGTTCGACGACAGCGCCATCGCTACGACGATCTGGCCCGAGCTGACGACGATTCACCAGCCGATCGCCGATATGTCGCGCGCTTCGGTCGAGCTGCTCGCCGCGATGCTGCGGGCGCGGCGCAGCGGCGGCGATACGGGCACCAGGGGCATCCGTCACCTGACGCTCGACTATACGCTGATCCGCCGCCAGTCGGACGCCGCCCCGCGCCGTCGACCCTCCGCCCGGAGGCGATGATCGCCCGAACGATATCGATTGCCGCTCGATCCGCGCCGTTGTGTTAGCGATATCTTTCGTGCCATGACCTTGTTCGACAAGGGGTGATCGACCCCCGATCGGGAGAGGCGCGACCGTGGCGAGAGGCCGGGTGGGACGAGCGATGCTGCTGGCCGCGGCCCTAGGCCCGTTGCTGTGCTGCGCCGGTGCGGCCCCGGGCCGCGATACGCCCGCGGCCGCCGTGATGGCCTATCGCTGGACCAACGTCGTGGTCGGGGCCGGCGGCTATGCACCGAACATCGTGTTCAGCCCCGTCGAGCGCGGGCTCGCCTATCTGCGCACCGACATGGGCGGCGCCTATCGTTTTGACGCGAAGGCCCGGCGCTGGGTGCCGCTGCAGGACGACAATGGCGTTCCCAGCTATATGGGGATCGAGAGCATCGCCGCCGATCCGCGCGATGCCGGCACCGTCTATCTGGCGGCGGGCATGGCAGCGCGCCTGCCCGCGGCGATCCTGCGCTCCACCGATCGCGGCGCCCATTGGTGGATCACGCCGGTGCCGTTCGCGGTGGGCGGCAACGAACCCGGCCGCGGCCTGGGCGAGCGGCTGGCGATCGATCCCGACCGACCGGCGACGCTGATGTTCGGATCGCGCCATGACGGGCTGTGGCGCAGCGACGATGCGGGACTGCACTGGGCGAAGGTCGCGGGCTTCCCGGTCACCGGGCTGGGCACCCCGGCGCCACGCACCAGCCATGGCGGCGTGTCGTTCGTGCTGTTCGATCCGTCGAGCAGGACCGGCAGCGGATCGCGACGGATCTGGGCGGGGGTCGCCGATCCGGGCGCGCACCACCTCTATCGCTCCGACGATGGCGGGCAGAGCTGGCAGGCGGTCGACGGCCCCTCACCCGCGCTGCTCGCCGCCAAGGGCGCGATCGCCGCGGATGGCAGCGTCTATGTCGGCTATGCCAGCGACATCGGGCCGAGCAATGTGCGCACCGGCGCGCTGTGGCGCTTCGACCGCGCGGGCGGCCGCGACATCACTCCGCCGGGCTTCATTGCGACCGGCAGCGAAGGCGCGTTCCTGGGCGTGGCGCTTGCCCGCAGCGCGCCGGGCACGGTCGCGGTGTCGACGATCAACCGCTACCGCGCCGGCGACACGGTCTGGCTGTCGCGCGACCGGGGCGAGCATTGGAGCGATCTGGGCCCGCGCAGCCGCCGCAACGTGTCAGCCACCCCTTTCCTGCTCCACGAGGGCAAGGGCGCAGATTTCGGTCATTGGATCTCCGGCCTCGCGATAGATCCGTTCGACGCGCGCCGGCTGGTCTACACGACCGGCGCCACCGTCTACGCCACCGACGGGCTCGACCGGAGCGGGACGATCGACTGGGCGCCATGGGTGTCCGGGATCGAGCAGACCGCGATCATCACCCTGATCTCGCCGACCGGCGGCGCGCATCTGGTGTCGGGATTCGGCGACCTTGCCGGCTTCGTCCACGAGCGGCTCGACCGCTCGCCGCAGCCCAGTTTCACCGACCCGTATCTGTCGAACACCAACACGCTCGACTATGCCGGCACCGCGCCGCTGGTGCTGGTACGCAGCGGCAGCCTCTATGCCGATCGCCCGCGCGACGCGACGCTCGGCTGGTCGGGCGATGGCGGTCGGAGCTGGCGGCCGCTGGTCGTGCCGCCGATGGGCACCCCGCCCCGGCGCGAGGATCTGGTCGGCGAGGCGGCGATCACCGTCTCGGCGGACGGCGGCACCTTCGTGGTCGCCACGCCCGAGCCGCGGCTGACCCGCGACCGTGGCCGGAGCTGGCAGGTGCCAGAGGGGCTGCCCGGCAACACCCGCGCGGTTGCCGACAAGGTCAACCCGGCGCGCTTCTACGCGGTCGATGTGGCGGGCGGGCGCCTGCTGGCCTCTACCGACGGCGCCCGCCATTTCACGCCCGTCGCGTCGACCGGATTGCCGGCCGACCTGTCGGGTGCAAGCCCCCGCAACCGCGAGGCGCAATCGGCGCTGGTCGCCACACCCGGCGTAGCCGGCGAACTGTGGCTGCGCATCGGCCCTGCCCTGTATCGCAGCACCGATTTCGGCCACCGCTTCGCACGGGTCGATGGCGGGCTGGCGGTCGAGCTGCTCGGGCTGGGCAAGGGCGGCACGATCTTCGCGGTCGGCACGCTTGGCCAGGTTTATGGCATCTGGCGTTCGGACGATCTGGGCCGACACTGGGCGCGGATCGACGACGACGCCCATCGATGGGGCCGCCGCTACCGCGTGATCGCCGGCGACCCGCGCATCACGGGCCGCGTCTATTTGGGAACCGACGGTCGCGGCCTGTTCTATGGCGACCGCGTGGGAGAGAGTGAATGATGAGACATATGCTGGCCGCCGGCCTGCTCGCCACGCTGCCCGCCATGATGCCCGCCGCCGCGCTGGCGCAGGCGGCCTCGCCCATTCCCCGGCTGGAGAGCCACGACGGCCGCCACGCCCTGATGGTCGACGGTGCGCCGTTCACCATGCTGGCCGCGCAGGTCAACAACAGCAGCAACTATGCCGAGCCGCTGGCCACCGCCTGGCCGCTGCTCGACCGCATCCACGCCAATACGGTGGAGGTGCCGATCGCCTGGCAGCAGGTCGAGCCGGTCGAGGGGCAGTTCGACCTCTCGTTCCTGCAAGCCCTGCTCGATCAGGCGCGCGCGCACGACAAGCGGGTCGTGCTGCTGTGGTTCGGGACGTGGAAGAACACCGGCTACGCCTATACGCCCGACTGGGTGAAGCTGGACGCGCGCCGCTTTCCACGAATGAAGACGTCTGCCGGCAAGGACCATGGCGTACTCAGCGCGCATGGCAAGGCGACGCTGGCGGCGGACCTGCGCGCCTTCGTCAAGGTGATGGAATATCTGCGCGACCATGATCCGCAGCATACCGTCATCATGGTCCAGCCGGAAAACGAGACGGGCAGCTATCGCAACCCGCGCGACTATTCCGCCACCGCCAACGCCCTGTTCGCGCAGGCCATTCCATCTGCCCTCGCCAAGGCGACCGGCAAGCGCGGCACCTGGACCCAGGCGTTCGGCGCGCAGGCGGACCGGGCGTTCAACACCTGGTACGTCGCATCTTATGTCGATGCGATCGCCGCGGCGGGCAAGGCGGCCAAGCCGCTGCCGATGTACGTCAACGCCGCCCTCGCCGGCCCTTCCAACGTGCCCGACCCGGACGGCGTGGCGAGCGGCGGGCCGCAGCAGGACGTGCTCGACATCTGGAAGGCGGCCGCCCCGCACATCGACCTCGCCGCGCCCGACATCTATGACCGGACCAGCGCCAACGTCATCCAGTATCTCGACAGATATGCCCGTCCCGACAACGCCCTGCTGGTGCCCGAGATCGGCAACGCGCGCGAGTTCCACCGCTTCTTCTATGCCGCGCTGGGACGTGGGGCGATCGGCTATGCGCCGTTCGGGATCGACGGGACCGGCTATTTCAACTTCCCGCTCGGCGCGCGCGACCTGGACGAGGCGGCGCTCGCCCCGCTGGTCCAGGCCTATGCCGCGGTCGGATCGATCATGCGCGACTGGGCCCGGCTCGCCGCGAAAGGGCCGACCTGGGGCGCCGCCAAGCCCGACGACGGTGCCGCGCAGACGACCACCCTCGGGAAATGGACGATCACGGCCTCGTGGGGAGAGTGGCAGTTCGGCATGAAGGACTGGACCTGGCTGAAGTCCGAACCCGCCCCCTGGGGCAAGGAGCCGGTCGGCGGCGTCGCGGTCGCGCAGATGGGGCCGGACGAGTTCCTGGTCGTCGGCGATCACGTCCGCGTCAATTTCGCCGCGACCGATGCGGCGCCGGGTGCGCTGGTGCTGCGGGTCGAGGAAGGCGGTTTTCGCGACGGGCGCTGGGTCACGGCCCGCGTCTGGAATGGTGACCAGACTGATTACGGGATCAACCTGATCGACCGGCCGCAGGTTCTGAAGGTCACCATGGGCCGCTATCGCTGATGGCTGTGTCCTCCATCCCGGCGGCCTGGCGGCGGCGCGAAGTGCTGGCGGGGCTCGCGGCCCTGCCCGCTGTCGCGCGCGCGGGAGTGATCGCGCCCGGCCCGGTCCAGCCGAGCTGGCCGTCGCTGGTCGAGCATTACCGCTATCCGGACTGGTTCCGCGACGCCAAGTTCGGCATCTGGTCGCACTGGGGCCCGCAATCGGTGCCCGAGCAGGGCGACTGGTACGGGCGGTTCCTCTACATGCAGGGCCACCCGATGTATTGCCACCATCTGGCGACCTATGGCCATCCCGCCGACACCGGCATGATGGACATCCAGCACCGCTGGACCGCCGCGCGCTGGGATCCGGAGGCGTTGATGCGGCGCTTCGTGCAGGCGGGCGCGAAATATTTCGTGTCGCTCGCCTGCCACCACGACAATCTCGACTGCTACGACAGCGCACACCACCCGTGGAACGCGATGCGGGTGGGGCCGAAGCGCGACGTGGTCGGCACCTGGGCGAAGACGGCGCGCGCGGCGGGGCTGCGCTTCGGCGTGTCCAACCATGCCAGCCATGCGTGGCACTGGTATCAGCCGGCCTATGCCTATGATCCCGAAGGGCCGCACAAGGGCGAGCGCTACGACGCGTATCGGCTGACCAAGGCTGACGGTCGGGGCAAGTGGTGGGAGGGGCTGGACCCTCAGGACCTCTATACCGGCTGCCACATGGTCGCGCCGGACGGGATCGACACGGTCGCGGCGATGGACGCGTGGCACGAGGCGCATGACGGCCAGTGGATCGAGACCGCGCCACCCGGCGACGCACGCTACGCGCAGCGCTGGCTGCTGCGCCAGACCGACCTGATGGCGAAATACCGGCCAGACTTCTGCTACATGGACAATTACGAGCTGCCGTTCGGCCCCATCGGACTGGCGGCGGCGGCCGATTACTACAACCGCTCGATCGACTGGCACGGGCATGTCGACGTGGTGCTAACCGCCAAGCAGCTGAAGCCGCACGCCCGGTTCGGCCTGGTCCAGGATGTCGAGCGCGGCTTTTCCGACCGGCTGTGGGACGAGCCGTGGCAGACCGACACCTGCATCGGCGACTGGTTCTACAATCGCGCGCGCTTCACCGACCGCAGCTACAAGTCGGCCGAGGACGTCATCCAGCGGCTCGCCGACGTGGTGTCGAAGAACGGCAACCTGCTGCTCTCCGTTCCCCAGCGCGGCGACGGCACGATCGATGCCGAGGAGGAACGCATTCTGGACAGGCTGGCCGCGTGGATGGCAGTGAACGGCACCGCGATCTTCGGCTCGCGGCCATGGCGCATCTATGGCGAGGGGCCGACCAAGCTCGCCACCGGCATGCAGAACGAGGGCGCCTTTGCCGGCTTCACCGCCCGCGACGTGCGGTTCACGACAAAGGACGGCGCGCTCTACCTGTTCTTCCTGAAGGCGCCGCGCGGGCCGGTGCGTGTCGGCGCGCTCGGGCGGCAGGCAGGGCCGGCGCGGGTCGCCCGCCTGATGCGGCTGGGCGGCGGCCCGGTCGCGTTCCGCCAGACCGACACCGCGCTGGAATTCGACGCCGGCGACGACGGCGGGATCGTGCCGGTCTACCGGATCGAGGGGGCGTCCGTCGCTTTTTCGGGGCGGACATAGATCGACGAGATATCGGGGAACTCGGCGCGCAACTGCGCCTCGATCCGCTCGACCAGCGTCTCGCCCTCACCCATGGTCAGCGCATCGTCGAAATCGGCGCTGATCGCCACGAACACCGCGTCGGGCGCGGTGTGGATGGTGCGGACATGATTGACCGCGGTGATGCCGGGGCTGGCGGCGACCAGCGCGCGGACCCGCTCGACCACGCGCGGGTCGGCCCGCTCGCCGATCAGCAGCCCCTTGGCCTCACGCGCCAGCAGCGTCGCGACCGCCGCCAGGATGACGCCGATCACGATCGAGGCGACACCGTCGATCCGCGCGTCTTCCCAGGCATGGCTCGCCCACACGCCGATCCCTGCGACGGCCAGCCCGGCGAGCGCGGCCGAATCCTCGAACAGGACGATGAAGCTGGCTGGGTCCTTCGACTCCTTGATCGCGGTCCACCACGGCGTGTCGCCCTTGGCGCTGCGGAACTCGCGCACCGCGATCGTCCACGAACTCCCCTCCAGCAACGCGGCGATGCCGAGCACGACATAGTTGATCGTTGGGTCGGTCAGCGGCTCGGGGTTCCGGATGTGCAGCCAGCCCTCATAGATCGAGATGCCGGCGCCGAGCGCGAAGATCAGGATGGCGACGACGAACGCCCAGAAATACAGCTCGCGTCCGTAACCGAAGGGGTGGCGCGTGTCGGGCGGCCGCTTGGCGCGGCGCTGGCCATAGAGGAGCAGGATCTGGTTCCCGCTGTCGACCAGCGAGTGGAACCCCTCCGACAGCATCGACGACGATCCGGTCAGCGCCGCCGCGACGAATTTGGCGACGGCGATGCCGACATTGGCGAACAGCGCGCCGAACAGCACGATGTTGGAACGGATCGTCTTGGCGATACTGGTATTGGCCATAGGGGGCGCAACGCACCGGTCCCACCAGGGTTCTACCAGCCCGCCTCTATTCGGCCGGGACGAGCGCCGGCCGCTGCCGCTCCGCCAGCATCGACATGATCCAGAAGGCAAGCCCGCCCAGCGCCAGCGCACAGCCGACCCAGCCGGTCGAGGTCCAGCCATGCCCGCCCGCGATCGCCAGCCCGGCGAGCCACGGCCCCAGCGCATTGGCGGTGTTGAACGCGGAGTGATTCAGCGCCGCCGCCAGGCTCTGCGCGCCGCGTGCCACGTCCATCAGCCGGGTCTGCAGCACGGTGCCGAGCGACCCGCCGATGCCGATCAGGAAGACGTCGAGCGTCACCGTCCAGCCATTCTGCGCCGCCAGCGGGAACAGCGCCAGCGACGCCGCGCTCCACAGCAGCAGCCCGGCTACCGTCGGCATCAGCGCGCGATCGGCGAAGTACGGGACCAGCAGGTTGCCCGCCAGCATCCCCAGTCCGAACACGCCCAGCACCAGCGGCACCATCGTCGGCGCGAGGCCGGTCACCTCCACCAGCGTAGATGCGAGATAAGTATAGACCGCGAACAGCCCGCCGAAGCCGATCGCGCCGATCCCCAGCGTCAGCCACAATTGCGGGATGGCGAGCGCGCCCAGCTCCGCCAGCGGACTGGCGGTCGCGGCCGGCGGATCGCGCGGGGCGAACGCCGCGACCAGCGCCACCGTCGCCAGCCCCAGCACCGCGACGATGCCGAAGCCCCAGCGCCAGCCCGCGACCTGCCCGATCCAGTTGGCCAGCGGCACGCCGATCACCGTCGCCACGGTCAGCCCCAGCATGACCCGCGATACGGCATAGGTGCGCCGCTCCGGCCCGACCAGCGAGGCAGCGACCAGTGCCGCGACCCCGAAATAGGCGCCGTGCGGCAGGCCGCTGAGAAACCGGAACAGGAGCATCGCGTGATAGGACGACGCCAGCGCGCTCATCGCGTTGCCCAGCGCGAACAGCACCATCAGCACGAGGAGCAGGCTACGCCGCGCCATCCGCGCGCCGAGCACCGCGAGGAGCGGCGCCCCGACCACCACCCCCAGCGCATAGGCACTGATGACATGGCCGGCCACCGGCTCCGAGATACCCAGCCCCCGCGAGAAGTCGGGCAGCAGGCTCATCGTCGCGAACTCGGTCGTGCCGATCGCGAACCCACCCATGGCAAGCGCGAAGAACACCAATCCCGGCCGGGGCACCCGCCGTTCAGCTTCGATCATACTGGTTCTCCGGGAGTAGGCACGACAGGTAAGGCTTTTATGCTGCACCGCAACCGAAGTGCGACTGTCGAGGCTGCAAGCCGGCTTGCCCGAATTGCAGGCGGGAACGCGTTCGCCCCTCGCGCGTCCGATCCCGGCGACACGTACAGGAGCGAGACGAATGGCGATCTTCAACAAGGACATGGTCGAACTGGCCGGCAGCAACACCCTTTGGCAGAAGGAGGTGTACCGCGACGCCAAGGTGCAGATCGTGCTGATGAGCATCCCCGCCGGAGAGGAGATCGGGATGGAAACCCACCCCGCCGACCAGACCACCTTCTTCGTTTCCGGCGAGGCGCGGGTCGTGATCAACGGCCATTCGACCAAAGCCACGCCCAACCACCTGATCGTCGTGCCCAAGGGTTCGGAGCACAATATCGTCAACACCGGCTCGGGCGAGTTGAAGCTCTTCTCGGTCTATGCGCCCCCGGCCGAACCCGAAGGCGCGGCGTTCCGCACCAAGGCGGAGGCCGAGGAGGCGGAGAAGGGTCTGCTCGCCAAGGCGGCAGACGCGGTGAAGGACGTGATCGGCCGGTGACCGCCGCCGCCATCGGCGATAACGGTGTCGCCGATGGCGGATGATCCCAATTCTCCCAGGCGCGCGCCGCGACGCGACGCGCAGGCGCGACGCGAGGCGCTGATCGTCGCGGCGGCGTCGTGCTTCGCCGCGCGCGGCTATGGCGTGCCGCTGGAGGTGATTGCGGACGAGGCGGGAGTCGGCCGGGGTACGCTCTACCGCAATTTTCGCGACCGCGAGGCGCTGGCGCTGGCCATCTTCTCGCGCGAGGTCGACCGGATGGAGGCGGCGCTCGACCCCGCCGCCCCGCTCGCCGGCAGCATCGCGACGATGGTACGCAGCGGCGCGCCGGCGGCGTCGCTGTTCACGCGCATCGCCGCCGAGCTGAAGCTCGACGACGCGAACATCGCCGCGTTCCGGGCATTGGGCGTGCGGCTGGAGGGGGTGGTCGCACCAGCGGTGAAGCAGGCGCAGGCGCGAGGCGAGATCGCAGCGACGGTGACGCCGCACGCGGTGGTGCTGGCGATGCGTATGGCCGGCGGACTGCTGCTGCCCTTCATGACCGAGGCGGAGGTCAGCGAGCAGCTGAACGCGGCGCTGGCGCTGCTGTTCGAAGGGCTGCAGCCTCGGTAGGCATTTCCTCCGTTACGACGCCGGCCGCTCGGCCCGATCCGTCCACCCCAGCCCCAGCGCCTTGTTCACCGCGATATAGCTCCCGCTCAGCTGCGCCTTCGCCTGGACAACGGCAATCGCGGCCGACAGCTGCTGCCGCTCGATGTCGAGCTGGTCGATCAGCGTGCTGGTCCCCGCCGCCACCCGCTGCCGGTTGAGCGCCGCCGCCCGGCCGGCCGTCTCCTGCGCGCGGACCAGCTGCCCCAGCTGCGCGCGGGTGCTGCCGAAGCGGGAGAGCGCGTCCTCCGCGTCCTGCAACGCCGCCAGCACCGTCTGGCGGTACTGCGCCTCGGCCTGGTCGCGTTGCGCCTCCGACGCCTGCGTCGCCGCGCGCGCCCGGCCGAAGTCGAGGAACGACCAGGACAACGACGGCGCTGCCAGCGCGGTCAGCTTGCCCAGGTCGAACACGTCGGCGGGCGACGTCCCGCCCAGCCCCAGCAGCCCCAGGAAGCGGATGCCGGGCAGCTCCTTCGCCTTGTTCACCCCGATCGCCGCCGTGCCCGCCGCCAGCTGGCGCTCGGCCGAGCGCACGTCGGGGCGGTGCGCGATCAGCGCTGCCGGATCACCGATCGCGACCGTGGCGGGGGGAAGCGGCACCGGCACGACCGTCGCCAGCGTCGCGTCGAGCGCACCCGGCGTTCGCCCGGTCAGCACCGCCAGCTGGTCGCGATAGGCATCGGCCTGCGCGCCGAGCGGGATCGCCTGCGCCTGCGTATTCTCCAGTTCGCCCTGCAACCGCTCCAGGTCGAGCCGCGAGGCGGTGCCGCGCGCCTCACGCTGGCGTTGCAGCGCGATCTGCCGTTCCTGCAACTGCGTCGAGGCGGCGTTCAGCCGGATACGCTCCTGCACGTCGCGAAGGTTGACGTACGCCTGCGCGACCTGCGCCGACAGCGACACCTGCGCGTCCGCAAGGTCCGCCACCCGCACCTCTGCGGTCGCGCGCCGCTGTTCCACCCCGCGCCGGCCGCCGCCGAACAGGTCCAGCTCCCACGACGCGTTCGCACCCAGATTGTAGAAGTTCAGCTGCGTGCCGGACGATTCGTCATTGCCACCGCTCTCCCCCGTGCCGCCCAGCCCGACACCCGGCAGTTCGGCGTGGAGATAGGTGGCATTGGCGCTGACGCTCGGCAGCTGGCCGGTGCGCTGCTGGCGCAGCTGGGCCTCGGCCTCGCGGATCCGCGCGGTCGCCTGGTCGATCGTCGGGCTGTGCGCCAGCGCGTCGTCGACCAGCCGGGTCAGCGTCGGGTCGCCCATCCCCTCCCACCAGCGGGCAAGCCCCGGCGTGGCACTTGTGCTGCCCGCCGGTGCGCGGACGAAACCGGCAGCATCGGCCGCGACCTTGGGCGGCCCCTGATAGGCGGGGCCGACGGTGCAGGCGCCCAGCAGCGCGACGGTGGAGAGGAGGAGGATCTTGCGCATCAGTGCACCATCGCCGCCCCGGCCGTCTTCGGCAGGGGCTTCAGGAACAGGACCAGCGGCAGCACCGCCAGCGTGCCGACCCCCATGATCCAGAAGATGTCGTTGAAGGTCATGGTCAGCGCCTGCGCCTGGATCTGCTGCGACACCAGCCGCAGCCCGGCGGTCTGGTCGCCGACCGTGTGGGCGAGGCCGCCGACATAGGCCTGCACGGCCTGGCTGTTGGCGTTCAGGCCCTCCTCGATCCGCCGCTGGTGCAGCCACATGCGCTGGTCCTGCAGGATCGAGATGCCGGCCAGCGCGAAGCTGCCGCCCAGGTTCCGGAACGCGTTGAACAGCCCCGATGCGTCGCCGGCATCCTCGCGCGGGACCGACCGGACCACCGCCTGGCTCAGGAACAGCATGCCCAGGATCTGCCCGACCCCGCGCAGCAGCTGCGACACGGTGAAGTCGCCGCCCGCCGACGCCGCGGTCAGGTTGGAATCGAGCAGCGCCGACGTCCCCATGATGAGTAGTCCCGCCGCCACTGCAATGCGGATGTCCAGCGTGCGCAGCAGGATCGGCACGATCGCCATCATGAACAGGCTGGGGATGCCCGACAGCAGCACGACCTTGCCCGATTGCAGCGCGTTGTAATCGGCCAGCGCCGACAGGAACTGCGGGATCGCATAGCTGGTGCCGTAGAGTACGATGCCCAGCACCACCCCCATCAGCGCGACCGAGCCGAACTGCCGGTCGAGCAGCAGCTTCAGCTTGATGATCGGCCGCGCTGCCGTCGCCTGCCCCCAGAACAGCAGCGCGAAGCCGGTGACGCTGACCAGCGCCATCGCCTGGATCAGCCCGGACGAAAACCACTGTTCGCGCTGCCCGTCCTCCAGGAACACGGTCAGCCCGCCCAGCCCCAGCGCCAGCCCGGCGATGCCCAGCCAGTCCGCCTCGCCGAACAGGTGCAGCTTCGCCTTCTCGTGCGGCAGGCCGACGAGCAGCAGCGTGACGAGGATCGCGCAGATCGGCACGTTCAGGAAGAACGCGTAATGCCAGCTGATATTCTCGGTCAGCCAACCTCCGATCAGGGGCCCCAGCACCGGACCCAGGATCGCGGTCACGCCGAAGGCGGCGATGCCGATCGGCTGCTGCTGCGGGGGCAGGCGCTGGGCGATGATCGTCTGCGCGGTCGGGATCATCGCACCACCGGTGAAGCCCTGCCCGACCCGGCCGATAATCATCATCGTCAGATTGGTCGACACGCCGCACATGACGGAAAAGGCGGTGAACAGACCCGCGGCGATCAGCAGGAAGGTGCGCAGGCCCAGCATCCGCTCCAGCCACGCCGCCATCGGGATGATGACGATCTCGGCGACCAGATAGGCGGTGGCGATCCACGTCCCCTCCGTCCCGCTCGCCCCGATCTCGCCCTGGATCGTGGGTAAGGCGGAATTGACGATCGAAATGTCGAGCGTCGCCATCAGCGCGCCCAGCGTCCCGGCCGCCACGGCCAGCCACGCGCCCAGATCCGCGCGCTGCTCGGCGCGGGCAGGCGTCCGGCTTACCGCCGCAGTGGCCATCCTAGCGGCTCCGCTCCTGCTGGTCGCGGATGCGCGCGATCTCGCCCTTGGCGCCGATCGTGTCGACCGTCACCGTCACCGACAGGCCCGGCACCAGCAGCTGCCGCGCGGCGGGCGTCGCCTCGATCGAGATGCGGACCGGCACGCGCTGGGTGATCTTGGTGAAGTTGCCCGTCGCGTTCTGCGGCGGCAGCAGCGAGAATTGCGCACCCGTGCCCGGCGCGACGCTCTCCACCCGCCCCCTCAGGTCGATCCCGTCGAGCGCGTCGACGGCGATCGTCGCGGGCTGACCAGGGCGCATCAGCGCCAGCTGCGTCTCCTTGAAATTGGCGGTGATATAGAGCCGGTCGAGCGGCACGATCGACATCAGCCGCGTACCCGCCTGGACATATTGGCCGACCGTCACCGTCTTGTCGCCGATCCGCCCCGCCACCGGCGCGGTCAGCACGGTGGCGCCGACATCGACGTTCGCGGCGGCGAGCTGCGCCTGGGCCGCCTGCCCCTGCGCCTCGCCCTGACGCACCTGGCTGCGCAGCGCGGCAACGCGGCGCTGCTGCACCGCCAGCGCCGCCGCCTGCGCGCGCACCGAGTCGGCGGACTGGCGCGCGGTCGCCTCCAGCTGCGCCAGCGTCGCGCGCGTCTCCGCGCCCGACGCGGCGAGCGGGCGATAGCGCGCGACCTCGCCCGCGTCATAGGCCGCCTTGGCGCGGGCGGCGGCCAGCTGCGCGCGCGCCTGTGCGATCGTCGCATATTGCTCCTGCACCTGCGCGCGGGCGGCATCGGCCTGCGCCGCGGCGACGGCGATCTGCGCGTCGGCCTGCGCCGCCTGGGCGCGGGCGTCGCGCGGGTCGATACGGACCAGCGGCTGGCGAGCGCGCACGTCCTGGTTCTCGCCCACCAGCACCTCGGCGACATAGCCGGCGACGCGCGGCGACACCGTCGTCATGTCCGCCTCGACCCGCGCGTCGTTGGTTTCCTCAAGATATTTGCCGTGGCTCTGATAGCGCAGGAACCAGATCCCGCCGATCACCAGCACCGCCAGCGCCACCGCCGCCAGGATCAGCTTGGCCCGCCCGCTCAGCCTGCGCGCGGGGCGCTGCGGCTGTGCCTCCTGGCCAGCCTCGTCTTCAGGTGCGGGACGATCGTCACTCATCGGGGTCAGCCCTGTTCAAACCGGCGCCGCCATAGTCCGGAGCTTAACCGGACACAATGTCCGTTATCGCGTCGCTTGCGTCGCGGTCAGCGGAACGACGCACATCAGCAGGGCCAGCAGCCAGAACGCGGTCGGCAGCCCCACGCCTTGTGCCACGACGCCGATCGCCGCCGGCCCGACCAATATGCCGGCATAGCCCATCGTCGTGATCGCCCCGATCGCCAGCGCCGGCGGCATCGCGGTCTGCGTGCCCGCCCGCCGGAACAGCACCGGCACGATGTTGGACGCGCCCAGCCCGATCAGCAGGAAACCGGCGAGCGCAACTCCCGCAATCGGCGCCGCCAGCAGCGTCGCGAACCCTGCCACCGTCACCGCGCCGCCACCGATCAGCGTGGCACGGTCGCCGATCCGCGCGGTCAGCCGGTCGCCGACCAGTCGCCCGGCGGTCATCGCGACCGCAAACAGGATATAGCCGGTGCCGCCCTGCGCCCGCGCCACCAGCCCGCGCCCCTCGATCAGCAGCGCGCTCCAGTCGAGGATCGCACCTTCGACCAGAAAGGTGATCGCGGCGAGCGCGGCGAGCAGCAGGACGATCCCGCGCGGGCGGACGAACACCGGCCCGTCCTGCACCGCGGTCGCACGCAGCAGCCGCGGCCAGGCGATCAGCATCGCCGCCGCCATCGCCACGCCGCAGGCCAGTGTTCCCGCCCGCGCAGCGACGCCAAGTGACAGCAGGAAGGTCATGACGGTCGACCCCGCGAAGCCACCGATGCTGAACAGCGCGTGGAAGCCGGACATCAGCGGTTGCCCCGCGGCCCGCTCGACCTCGACCGCATGGACGTTCATCGCCACGTCGAGCGATCCCAGCGCCGCGCCGAACAGCAGCAGCGCCGTGCCGAGCGTTACCGGCGTCGCCGCCACGCTCAGCAGCGGCAGGATCGCCGCCATCGCCAGCCCCGCCGCGACGATCACCGGCCGGCTGCCATAGCGCGCGCTGAGCGGGCCGGTCGCGATCATCGCGGCGACCGATCCCATCCCGATGCACAGCAGCAGCAGGCCAAGCGCGCCATCGTCCACCCCCAGCCGCTGCTTGGCGAACGGCACCAGCGGCGCCCAGCAGGCGATACCGAAGCCGGCGATCAGAAAGGCCAGCCGGGTCGCGAGCCGGGCAGCCGGGCGGTCGGCATCGTCCATCGGACACTCCTGAAGATCGGGCGACTTCGCCCGTCGCAGCAGAAAGCCGTACTTGCCAAGGAGTTTCCGCCGCCGCACGATCGGGCATCCCCCGATGCGATCCGAAAGGTCGACGATGAACCGCTCCGCCCTGCTCCTCCTTGCCGCCGCCCCCGCCCTGATCGCCGCCAGCGCGCCGCGCGTGCCGGCCGCCGTCGCCGCCGCGGTCGCCGCGCCGACCCGCACCGCCGCCAATGTCGCGCGCGACCGCTATCGCCACCCGGCCGAGACGCTCGCCTTTTTTGGGGTCAAGCCGACCGACACGGTGGTCGAGGTCTGGCCGGGTGGCGGCTGGTACACCGAGATCCTCGCACCCCTGACGGCGAAGTCCGGCACATACTACGCCGCCGGCCCCTGGGCGAAGGGGCTGGACGGCGTCCGCGCGATGCAGGCCCGCGACGCTGCCACCTATGGCAAGGCGAAGCTCGCCGCCTTTCCCGCAGAGGCAGGCGCGGCGGGCGTGCCCGACGGCAGCGCCGATGTCGTCCTGACCTTTCGCAACGTCCATAACTGGCGGTTCGGCGGTGCCGACCGGGCGCGCGCGATGTTCGCCGCGATGTACCGGATGCTGAAGCCCGGCGGGACGCTCGGCGTCGTCGAGCACCGCCTGCCCGAGAACCGCGACGCCGCCGCCGAGGAGAAGAGCGGCTATATGAAGCCGAGCAGCGTCATCGCCTTCGCCACCGCCGCCGGCTTCCGCCTCGCCGCCCGGTCGGAGGTGAACGCCAACTCTAAGGACAGCGCCGACTGGCCCGAAGGCGTCTGGACGCTGCCGCCCAGCTACGCCCTGAAGGACAAGGATCGCGCGAAGTACGCGGCGATCGGCGAGAGCGACCGGATGACGCTGAAGTTCATCAAGCCGCGGTAATCCAGACAACTTGGCCTCTCCCCTTCAGGGGAGGGGCGCATGTGCCGCTACCCCGCGCGGAAATGCCGGGCGATCACGTCGCCATGCGCCGGCATCCGCTCGGCCGTTTCGGCGATCACGCGCCGCATTCCGGACAGCACCGCGCGACGCTCTGCCGCGCTGACGCCATCGGCCAGCCGATCGCGGCCGCCCGGCACCACCCCCTGCCCCAGCAGCACCGCCAGCCAGTTGGCGTCGTGGAAGATGTCGCCCGGCCGCTCCAGCAGGCGGCCGGTGCGGGCGAAGAGCTGCATCTTCTCGACGAGCGTCTCCGGCAGTTCGGTCGCGCGGCAGGCGCGCCAGAACGGCGTGTCCTCTCGCTCCGTCGCGACATAGTGGAGGATCAGGAAGTCGCGCACCGCGTCGAACTCGCGTGCGACGCGGCGGTTATATTCGTCGCGAATGCCGAGATCGAAACCGCGATCGGGAAACCAGGCGAGCAGGTTGGTGATGCCGCTCTGGATCAGGTGCAGGCTGGTCGATTCCAGCGGCTCGAGAAAGCCCGAGGCGAGGCCCAGCGACACGACATTGCCCGACCAGGCCCGCTCCCGCCGGCCGGTGGTGAAGCGCAGCCGGCGCGGATCGCCGGCCGGCGCGGCGTCGAGATTGGCGAGCAGCACCGCCTCTGCCGCATCGTCGTCGATGAAGCGGCTGCAATAGACATGGCCATTGCCGACCCGGTGCTGGAGCGGAATGCGCCACTGCCACCCCGCGTCGCGCGCGGTCGCGCGGGTAAAGGGCGTCGGTGGTCCGGCATTCACGGTCGGGACCGCCACCGCCCGGTCGCATGGCAGCCAGCGCCGCCAATCGAGATAGGGCGTCGCCAGCGCCTCGCCGATCAGCAGCCCGCGAAAGCCGGTGCAGTCGAGGAACAGGTCGCCGCCGATCCGCCGCCCGTCTTCCAGCACCAGTTCGCGCACGAAGCCGCTCTCGGCATCCTGCGCGACGCTGCCGATCCGCCCCTCCACCCGCTCCACGCCGCGCGCCTCGGCGAAGCGGCGCAGGAAGGCCGCGTAGAGGCTGGCGTCGAAATGATAGGCATAGCCATAGGTCGCGAAGACCGATCGCGCGTCGCCCGACGGCTTGGCGAAGCGCCCGCGCGCCGCCGCCGCGTCGGCCAGCGAATAGGCGGACAGCGGCGTCGTGTCCCCCTCCGCCCGCGCGGCGAGCCACTGCTGGTGGAACGGCACCATGCCGAAATCGTCGCCGTAGCGGCCGAACGGGTGGAAGTACCGGTGGCCCTGCCGCCACCAGTCGACGAACTCGATGCCGAGCTTGAACGTACCCTTCGTCTCGCGGACGAAGCTCGCCTCATCGATACCCAGGATCGTGTTGAACGCCTGGATCGGCGGGATCGTCGCCTCGCCGACGCCGACCGTACCGATCTCCTCGGATTCGACCAGCACGATGGCGATGCCGGTGCCGCGCAGCCCCTGTGCCAGCGCCGCGGCCGCCATCCAGCCGGCGCTGCCGCCACCGGCGATCACGATGCGACGCAGCGCCTCGCTCATGCCGCCAGCGCCCGGCAGGTGCGCTCGACGAACAGGTCGTGCGCCGGCATCGACTCGGCAGCCCGGGCAAGCAGTGCGCGTCGGTCGGCGAACAGCTTCGCCAGCACCTGCGGATCGGCGGTGTCGGCGGTCGCGTCGATGCCGCGCGGCACCCGCTCCTGGCCCAGCAGGATCGCCACCCAGCTTGGCTCCTGATGCGATTCCAGGTCGTAGAGCGGCACCCGCGCGCATGCGTCCCACGTCGCCAGCTTGTGCGCCAGCGTATCGGGCAGCGCCATCGCCCGGCACTGCCGCCACAGCGGCTCGTCGCGCGACGACAGCGCGTAATGCGCGATCAGGAAATCGCGGATCCGCTCATATTCGCCGATCGTCTGGCGGTTATACTCGGCGGCGATCGCCGGGTCTGCAGACCCCGACGGCAGCAGCTCGATCAGCCGCGCAAGCCCGGTCTGGATCAGCTGGATGCTGGTCGACTCCAGCGGCTCCATGAACCCGGCCGCCAGCCCGATGCCGATCACGTTGCGCTCCCAGAAGCGCGCGCGCCGTCCGGTCGTGAAGCGCAACGGCCGAGGATCGCCCAGCGCCTCGCCGTCCAGACCGGCGAGCAAGGTCGCCGCCGCCTCGTCGTCGGAAATCTGGCTGCTGGCATAGACCATGCCGTTGCCGGTGCGATGCTGGAGCGGGATGCGCCACTGCCATCCCGCCGCCCGTGCCGTCGCGCGGGTAAAGGGGGTCAGCCGCCCCGCCCGCCGCGATCCGACCGCCATCGCACGGTCGCAGGGCAGCCAGTGCGACCAGTCGACGAACGGCACTGCCAGCGCCTGCCCCAGCAACAGGCTGGCGAAACCGGAGCAGTCGACGAACAGGTCGCCTGTCACCTCGCGGTCGCCGTCGAGGACGAGCGTCGTGACGTCACCGCTCTCGCCGTCGCGCGTCACGCCGGCGATCCGCCCCTCGATCCGCTGCACGCCCTTGCCCTCGGCATGACGGCGCAGCAACTGCGCGTAGAGGCCGGCATCGAAGTGATAGGCGTGCTTGAAGGCAGCGGCCGGCCCCTTCATCGCCTGTGGCGGGGCGAAGCGGTCGCGACCGGCAGCGGCCCAGGCCATCGACCACGCACCGATCGGTGCGTCCAGCCCCTCGCGGCGCAGGCGCAGCCAGTGATGATGCGGTGCGACGCCGTCGATATCCGCGCCGTAATCGCCGAAGCCGTGGAAGTGCCGGTTGCCGACCCGACCCCAGTCGACGAACTCGATGCCCAGCTTGAAACTGCCCTGGGTCGCCGCCACGAAATCGGGCTCGTGCAGGCCAAGCACGCTGTTCAGGTGCTGGATCAGCGGCACCGTCGCCTCGCCGACCCCGATCGTGCCGATCGCATCGGACTCGATCAGCGTCACCCGCGCCTGCGCCGGCGTCCGGAACCGCGCGATCAGCGCCGCCGCCATCCACCCGGCGGTGCCGCCACCGACGATGACGACATGCTGCGCGCCGGGATATTGCCGGGTCTGGTTCATCGTTCCTTCCTGCCGCACTCGCACCCGCCTAGCATCGATCGGCATGCGCCGCTCCCCTTTCTCCCCTCCCTGGACAAGGGAGGGGAGCGTATCGGGCAGTCGGGCGGCGAAGGATCCTAGAACACGCCGCGGACCAGGATGGCGATGCGCCGGTCGGTGTCGGTCCAGCTGTAGCGCGGCTTCAGGTCGGGATCGCCCACGTCCAGGAACGTGCGCGAGTTGAGCAGGTTGGTGCCCTGCACGCCAATCTTGAAGTGCTTGTCGATCGAATAGAGGATCGATGCGTCCAGCTGTCCGAAATTCTCCGACCATACCGGGAAATTCAGGTTCGCCGCCGAGGTTGTCAGCAGATAGGTCGAGCGCCAGTTATACGCCGCGCGTGCCGAAATGCCGTATTTCTCGTAGATGCCGGCGATGTTGAACGAGTATTTCGACAGGCCTTCCAGCGGCAGTTCCTTGGCCGCGTTGGTCGTCTGGTTCGCATCGAACACGTTCACCGCGGTGTTCTTGCCGCCCGACGAGTCGACATAGGTGAAGTTGCCGGTGAAACCCAACCCGCCGAGCGCACCCGGCAGCATGTCGAAGAACTGGGTGTAGCCGACCTCGAAGCCCTTGATCGTACCCTTTGACCCGTTGGTCTGCTGGGTCAGGTCGAACGTCACGGTCTGGCCGTTGCTGGTGAACGACTGCTGCGTCACGCCCGCGAAGATATAGTCGCGCAAGCGCTTGTAGAAACCGGCGAAGGTCAGGCTGTTCGACCTGCCGAAATACCACTCCAGGCTGGTGTCGAACTGGTCGGCCTTGGTCGGCTTCAGGTTGGGATTGCCCGAGGTGCCGGTAAAGGCGGTCCGCCGCCCGCCGACTCCGACGCCGTTGGCCACGCCGTTCGCGTCGAACGAGAAGCCCAGCTGGGTGAACGGGTTCAGCTGCGCGAAGGTCGGCCGCACCATCGCCTTGGCCGCGGCGAAGCGCAGCTGGACGTTGTCCTGCAGGAAGAAGCGCAGGTTGATGCTGGGCAGGACGTCGGTGTAGTTGCCCGACGACGACTGCTGCTGGCTGCCGATGTTGCCGCCAGCGAACGCCACCGCCTGTGCGAGCAGGGCGCAGTCCGCGGCCGTCGCCCCGCCTACGCCGACGGCGCAGTTCGGGTTGGTGATGGTCCCGACGCGCAGCGCCGAGCCCGCCGCGCTGTTCTCGGTGCGGATCACGCGAACGCCGATATTGCCGTCGAAGTGACCGGCAATCCCCTGATCCATGCCGAAGCGCAGCAGGCCATAGCCCGCATAGGTCTTCTCGGTCTGGTTGTTGATGCCGCCGCTGACATTGTCGCCGGCCGGCGCGGCCAGCGAGTAATCGTCCGACAGCGGCGTCCAGCCCCAGCCCGCCGACTGCGTGCTCTTCAGATAGCTGTACGCATTGGCCGTGCCGTTCTCGACCAGGCTGGCGGTCGGGAACCAGAAGCCGGGTCCGACCGACGGCACCTTGCCGCGGAAGAAGTTGTTGTAGCCGAAGAACCCGGATTGGGCGGGCAGGCCCGGATTCTGTAACCCGCCGGCAAACCCGGTCTGGTCGAGCGTCACCGGCGTACCGCCGCCCCAGTACTGGGCCGAGAGCAGCGCCCAGTTATATCCGGTCTGCCGCGTGATCGCGTTGCGGTCGGTGGCCCGGCCGCCGACACGGAACGACTTCAGGAAATCGCTGTCGGTGAAGGTGTACTCGACGTCGGCGCGCTGTGCCCACTCGTCGGCCTCGTTGTCCTCGATGTGATCCATCGCGGCAGCCCACCAGTAGAGGCTCTTGTTGGTCAGCGATCCGCCTGCCGCGGTCGGCGACAGGTTGATCGACGGATCGTCGCCGCTGAAATCGAACGCGATCGTCGTCGGCGTGCCGACCTGGGTGAAGGCGGTCATGCTGTAGACCTTGGCGGTCGACTTCACATACTGAACGTCGGCGCCGAACGCCCAGTGCTCGTCCGGCGTCCAGCGCAGGTTGAGCGAGTAATCCTGCGTCTTCTTGGTCTGCTTGCCGGAACGCGTGTCGAAATTGATGTTGCGGTTGGGCAGCACGCCCGATTCCAGCTGGTTCTGGTCACCGAACATCAGCGTCGAATTGCCGTTTGGGCTGGGCGTGTCGTAATCGCCGACTGCATATTCGATGTCCTTCGGCGTCGCCTTCGCCAGCAGCGCCTCGGCAGTGATGAGCAGCGTATCGCTCGGCTTCCACTGGAACGAGCCGTCGAACGCGGTGCGGCGCTGCTGCCAGTCGATCCGGCGAAAGCCCATGCCGGCCGGCACGTACACGGTCGAACCCGCCGCCACGCCGTCCTGCGCGCTGGTCAGGGTCGCGCGGTCATAGCGACCGGCGGTGATGCTGTCGGTGCGGTTGCCGATATTGCCGATCGAGTAGCTGAGCAGCAGGCCCACTTCACCCAGGCCGGTCTGCCACCGGCCGCTGCCCAGCACGTTGCCCGACAGGAAGCCCTTGTTGCGCAGGTCCGCATAGTTGGAATCGCCCGAGAAGGCGAAGACGTACCCGGTCGCGTCGAACGGCTTGCGGGTGCGCAGGTTGACGATGCCGCCGATGCCACCCTCGACCAGCTCCGCCGAGGGGTTCTTGTACACGTCGACGCCCGCTAGCAGGTCGGACGACACGTCCTCGAACGACAGGCCGCGGCCGTTGTTGGCGGAGAAGACGTCGCGACCGTTCAGCTCGGAGCGGACGAAGGACAGGCCGCGGATGAACACGCCGCCGCCCTCGGCAGACAGGCGCGCAGGGTCGCGATTCTCGTTGGTCCGCTGCAGCGTGACGCCGGGAATGCGCTGGAGCGCTTCCGACACCGATCGATCGGGCAGCGCGCCGATATCCTGCGCGGTGATCGAGTCGATCACCTGCTCGGCATTCTTCTTGCGGTCGCGCGCGCCCTGCAGCGAGGCGCGGATGCCGGTGACGATGATCTCGCCGTCGGTGTTCTGCGCGGTCGGGTTGTCGGACGGAGCCGATGTCGTCTCCTGACCCGCACCACCGGTGGTCGCGGGGATGCTCGTCTGGTCGGCAGCGGTGTTCTCGACCGGCGTCTGCTGCGCGAAGGCGGGCGCACTCAGCGCCAGCGCCGCCAGCACGGCGATCGAGGCGCCGGCGCGCAGCGCGGTTAGCGGCCGACGATCCCGGACGATCATCGACGAATAGGACGAATCGCTCATTTCAGTTCCCCTCTCCGACGTCCCTGCAGGGACGAACCTTCCCGAAGCCGTCAGCTCTCTCACCCCACGCTCTTGATAGCGCTATCACAGATCGGGGCAGAAAGTGCGGTTCGTTTTCAAATAAGTTCCCCGACTTCATCGGCCGGTTGACGGTTGTTAGCATTGGTCCGATGCGGGAGCAACACGAATATGTGGACCGCTAACATCGTCGGGAGTAGATCGCCCTCACAGGAGACAAGAGCATGCGGAACCTGCCGGAATCCGGACGGATCGGACGCGAGGACTGGGCCGCCATCGTTGCGGCAGGGCGGCCGCTGGTGCTGCGTGAACAGGTTGCCGACTGGCCCGCGGTCGCCGCTGCGCGCCGGGGCGAGATCGTCGACCATCTCCGGGCCGCGGCCGGCGAGCGCCCCGCCCCTTGCGTGGTCGGCGTCCCCGCGATCAGAGGCCGGTTCTTCTACCGCGCCGACATGCGCGGCATGAACTTCGGTCGGCGCGAGGCACCGCTCGGGGAGTTGCTCGATCAGTTGGTCGAACAGGCCGCCGCGGCCGAGCCGCTGACGCTGGCGATGCAGTCCGCACCGACCGACGTGGTGCTGCCCGGCTTCGCGGAGGATAATCCGCTGCCGCTGCTCGATGCCCATGTCCGCCCACGGATCTGGGTCGGCAACCGGGTGGCGGTCGCGACCCACTACGACTCGAACGACAATGTCGCCTGCGTCGTCGCCGGCCGCCGCCGCTTCACCCTGTTTCCGCCCGACCAAGTCGCAAACCTCTATGTCGGCCCGCTCGAGGTCACGCCGGCCGGCACCCCGGTCAGCATGGTCGACGTCGATGCCCCCGACTTCGTCCGCTACCCACGCTTCGCCGAGGCGCTGGAACATGGCCTGACCGCCGAGCTGGAGCCGGGGGACGCGATCTTCATTCCCTATCTGTGGTGGCACGCGGTCCGGTCGCTCGACCCGGTCAGCGTGCTGGTCAATTACTGGTGGAGCGACCGGGCCGAGCCGCTGTCGCCGGTGGACGCGCTGCTCCACGCACTGGCCGCGATGCGCGCCCTGCCGCCGTCACGCCGGGCGGCGTGGCGGGCGCTGTTCGACCACCTGATCTTCGACGACGCCGCCACCCACCTGCCGGACGACGCGCGTGGCGTCCTCGGCGACCTCGACGAGACCTCTCGCCGGGGTATCGCCACGCATCTGGCACGCCAGCTCGGCAAGCCCGCCTGACGGTCAGGCCGGCGCGTTACCGATCGTCATCGCGATCGTTCGCGCTTCGGCCGGTGCCAGCACCTCACCCACGCCGCGGTTGATCGCATCGGGCATGGCCGTGACCGGCTCGACGCAGAAATGATCCTCGCCCGGCGGCACGTAGAGGTGCAGCAGGCGGGTGCCACTTCCCCGCACCACCACGTCGCCGTCTTCGCGCCCGATGCGGACCGTGCCGTTCCAGCCTGTGTAGCAGTGATCGACCAGATCGCTCCGCTCCAGCGCTGCGCCCTGCGACCAGTCGCCCAGCGCGTCGGCTGGTGCCATCACGGTCGGCAGCATCGCCGCATCGGCCAGCCACACGCCCTCGGCCCCGAACGCCAGCGACCGTACCCCCGACCGCGCGAAATAGGGGTGGAAGCCCAGGCTGACCGGCATCGCCCGATCGTCGCGGTTGCTTACGGTCAGCGTTGCGGTCAGCCCCGCCGCATCGAGCGATATCCGCTGCACCGCCTCGTACCGCCACGGCCAGGCGGCGTTGCCATCATGGGTATGGAGCAGCGTTACCGATGCCGGCCCGCTCGCCGCGACCTGCCATGGCACCAGCCAGCCGACCCCGTGCAGCGGATGCGCCTGTCGCGGGTGGTTGGGCGCCAGCCGCACCGCGCGTCCGTCGAACGCGAAGCGGCCATCCGCGATACGATTGGCATAGGGCACCAGCGCGAAGTGCGCGAAGGCGAACGGATCGCTCGCCTCCTCCGCCGTCGATCGCAAGATATCGATCCCGCGCCGACGCAGTGCGGTAATCGCCCCGCCGGCCTCCGGCCGCAGCTCCATGGTCCACTCGCCCGCGGACAGCTTCACCCCACCATATCCTCCAGTTCGCGCCCGCGCGTCTCGTGGACCATCGCGCGCACGAACACGAACGACGCGGCCGCCGCGATCGCATAGCCGCAATAGGTGATCGCCAGCCCCGGCGACACCACCAGCGACGGGAAGCTGACCGAGATCGCGGCATTGGCGATCCACTGCGCAAAGCCCGACACCGCCAGCGCCGATCCGCGGATCTGGTTGGGGAACATCTCACCCAGCATCACCCACATCACCGGGCCCCAGCTGACGTTGAAGAAGATCACATATAGGTTGGCCGCGACCAGCGCGATCACCCCGGCATTGCCCGGCAGCGTCACCGCGCCGCCCGCATCAGTCACCGCGGTCGAGAACGCCCAGGCGACCACCGCCAGCGTCACCGCCATGCCCGCCGATCCGATCAGCAGCAGCGGCTTGCGCCCGATCCGGTCGATCAGCGCGATCGTTAGCAGGCACGCGCCGATCGACAGCACGCCTGACAGGATGTTGATCTGGAGGGAATTGTCCTCGGTAAAGCCCACGGCTTCCCACAGGGTCGCGCCGTAATAGAAGACGACGTTGATCCCGACCAGTTGCTGGAACACGGCCAGACCGATGCCGACCCACAGGATCGGGCGGATGCGCCCGGTGCGCTTGTCGACTAGGTCCGACAGGGCCGGCCGATGATGGTCGCCGGCCAGGCTGGCGCGAATCTCGCGGACCTTGCGGTCCGCCTCTGCCGCGCCGAACAGCCGGGCCAGCACGCCCTGCGCCTCCGCCTCGCGGCCCTTGACGACCAGATAGCGCGGGCTTTCCGGAATGAAGAACAGCGCGACCAGATAGATCGCCGCCGGGATCACCTGCAGCCAGAACATCCAGCGCCACGCGGCATAGCCGCCCCACAGCGTCGCGGTCGATCCGCCAGCGTAGCGGGCAAGCGCGAAATTGGCGACGAACGCGCCGGTCAGGCCCGAGATAATCATGACCTGCTGGATGCTCGACAGCCGCCCGCGCACGTTGGCCGGCGTCACTTCCGAGATATAGACCGGCGAGGTGACGCTCGCCGCACCCACGCCCAGCCCGCCGATGATCCGCGCGACGATGAAGATCGCGGAGCTTTCCGCCGCCCCGGCCATCAACGCGGAGACGATGAACAGCACCGCCGACACCATCATCGTGTTGCGCCGGCCGATCAGGTCGGCCAGCCGCCCCGCGCCGAACGCGCCGATCGACGATCCGACCAGGATCGCGCCGACATTCACGCCGATGCCCAGCCGGCCAAGGCCGAACGCCGCCTCCAGCCCCTTCTGGGTGCCGTTGATGACGCCCGAATCATAGCCGAACATGAAACCGCCGATCGTCGCCACCGCGACCACCAGCCCGATCAGGCCGGTGTTGACCTGCCCACTAGCGCTTCCGCTGCGATGATCCATGCCCGCAATCCTCTCCTTGGTGGTGCCCCGCGCCTCTGCCGGGCGCATCCGACCTCTTCAACGCCAGCCGGCGTCGACGAAATAATCGTGTCCCGTGCACATACGCGCGTCGTCGGAGGCGAGGAACAGCGCCAACGCCGCGACGTCCGATGGCTGGATGCGTCCGTCCAGGCACTGCGCGGCGACGATCGCCGCCTCGCCCTCGGGCGTGTACCAGCGCTCCTGCCGGGGCGTCTGGACATTGCCGGGAACGATGGTGTTCACGCGGATGCCGCTCCGCCCCAGGTCGCGGGCAAGCGCGCGGGTCAGCCCCTCGATCGCCGCCTTCGCGGTCTGGTACAGCACCAGCTCGGGCAGCGCGAGGTGCCAGCTGATCGACCCGAAGTTCAGGATCACGCCCTTCCCCGCCCGCCGCATCGCCGGGGCGACCGCCTGCGCGGCGAAGAACTGGTGGCGCAGGTTGACGTTCATCCGCTCGTCCCAGAAGCGCGGCGTGACGTCCTCCACCCCATGGCGGTCATCGTTGGCGGCGTTGTTCAGCAGCACGTCGACGCCGCCCAGCGCCTCCTCCAAATCCGCGAAAGTGCGTGCGACGCAGTCCAGGTCGGTGAGGTCGCACCCGCGATAAAGCGGCGCGTGGCGCGCGCCCACTGCCAGCCGCGCGGCCAGCGCCTCACCCTCCGCATCGGCGATGTCGACGAAGGCGACCCGCGCGCCTTGCGCCACGAACGCCTCGACCAGCCCCGCGCCGATCCCGGTTGCGCCACCGGTGACCACCACCGCCTTGTCCTCCAGGCTCGGATAGTGCGCCCGGTGGCTGGTCGAGGTCGTCTGCAACATCGCATTCTCCGAATTGGTCATGCCGCGAGCAGCCCGCGGCGCGCGAGGTTGCGCATCAGATCGCCGATCCCGAAGGACCAGGCCGGCGCGTCGCGAGAGGTGGTGACGGTGTTGACCAGCGTACCGAGCCGCTCGCTGGCGATGGTCACGGTATCGCCGACCTTGTGGGTGAAGCCGCGGCCGGCCTCGTCCCGGTCTTGGGTCGGCGCGAACAGCGTGCCGCAGAACAGGACCAGCCCGTCGGGATAGTGATGCTCGCTCAGCGCCTGGCGCAGCAGCTCCTCCGGATCGCGGCTGATCTCGCGCATCGTGCTCGCGCCCTCCAGCACATAGCCATCGGCGCCCTCGATCGTCATCCGCACGTCCGCCCGCCGCACGTCGTCGATGCCGTACCCGTCGTCGAACAGCCGCACGAATGGCCCGAGCGAGCAGGATGCGTTGTTGTCCTTCGCCTTGCCCAGCAGCAGCGCCGAACGCCCCTCGAAATCGCGCAGGTTCACGTCGTTGCCCAGCGTCGCGCCGACGATGCGGCCCTGCGCGTCGGCGACCAGCACCACCTCGGGCTCCGGATTGTTCCAGGTCGAATCCGATCGGATGCCGACAGGGGCGTTCCAGCCCATAGTCGCCAGCACCGGCGCCTTGGTGAATATCTCCGCGTCCGGGCCGATCGCAACCTCCAGATATTGCGACCACATGCCCTGTTCGATCAATGCGGCCTTCAGCGCCGCCGCCTCGGCTGTGCCTGGCACCACCGACCGGATGCCGCCGCCCAGCGCCGCCTCCAGCCGCCCGCGCACCGCACCGGCGCGGGCGTGATCGCCGCGCGCCTGCTCCTCGATCACCCGTTCCAGCGCCGACACGGCAAAGGTGACGCCGGCGGCCTTCACGCACTGCAGATCGATGGGGCTGAGCAGGGTCGCCGCGTCCAGCGCCTCCAGCGGCCCGATCGCAGAGCCGCCGTCGAAATGTCCGCCCGCGATCAGCGCAGACACGGTCGGCGCCACCGGTGTCATGTCATGAACGATGCCGTGGCGGACCACGACCGGGGTCGGTCCCTCACCCTGATCGATCCGCCCGACGAACAGCCCGTCTTGCCAGTCGGCTGGCATCGCCCGCACCAGCCCGGTTTCCAAGTCCGACACCCACCCCTCCCGATTATTGTTAGCGGTATCGGCGAATGCGCGCGCGTCGTCAAGACGAGCATGGTCCCAAGCCGCTTCTTCTCCCCTCGGCGGATCGGTGAGCGGTTACGCAGGCGCGCTTGAAAAAAGGCGGATCAATGTTCGACGTTATTAGCATCGTCACCCCGGCCTTGATCCGGGTGACGAAAAGCTAGTGAGGAAGGAGCATGCCCTATCGCGCCACCCGGCTCTGCAGGTCCGCCGGATATCGTTCGCCCTGAACCGAAATCCGGGCCAGCGCCGCGTCCAGTTCGGCGAGCGCTGCGGCGTCCAGCACCAGCGAGGTGGCGGCGACATTCTCCTCCACCCGGTGCAGCTTGGTCGTTCCCGGGATTGGCACGATCCAGGGCTTGCGCGCCAGCAGCCACGCCAGCGCGACCTGTGCCTGGGTCGCGCCGATCCCCTCCGCGATGCCGCCGATCGCGTCGATCAGCCCCTGGTTCGCGCGCCGGTTCTCCGCCGAGAAGCGCGGCACCCGGTTGCGGAAATCGTCCTTGCCGAACTCGGTCGCGGCGTCGATCGCGCCGGTCAGGTATCCGCGCCCCAGCGGGCTGAACGGCACGAAGCCGATGCCCAGCTCCTCGCAGAGCGGCAGTACTGCTAGCTCCGGCTCGCGCCACCACATCGAATATTCGCTCTGCACCGCCGTCACCGGCTGCACGGCATTGGCGCGGCGGATGGTGTCGGGTCCGGCCTCGGACAGGCCGAAATGCTTCACCTTGCCGGCGGCGATCAGCTCGGCCACCGTACCCGCGACATCCTCGATCGGCACGTTCGGGTCGACACGGTGCTGGTAGAGCAGGTCGATCCGGTCGGTGCGCAGCCGCTTCAGCGAGGCATCGGTGACCGCGCGGATATTCTCCGGCCGGCTGTCGACACCCTGGTCCATCGCGCCAGCGGTGAAGCCGAACTTCGTCGCGATCACCACCTGGTCGCGGATCGGCTCCAGCGCCTGCCCGACCAGTTCCTCGTTGGTGAAGGGGCCATAGACCTCGGCCGTGTCGTAGAAGGTCACTCCCCGCTCGAACGCGCCGCGGATCAGCGCCACGCCCTCGTCGGTGGTCACCGGGGTGCCGTAAGCATGGCTCAGCCCCATGCAGCCCAGCCCCAACGCCGATACGTGAAGCCCGCTTCGACCCAGTTCACGCTGTTGCATCATGCCTCCTTCGGACGGCCCGAGCGCCTTCGCTCCAGCCACCACGCACATCCCGCCGCTGCCAGCCAGCCGAGGAACCATGGCCAGGACGCACCACGCGCGCTTTCGGGTGCGTCGCGCCGCGCATTGCCGCCTCCGACCAGCGCCAGCGTCGCATCGCGCCGCGCGGTCGCCCGCACGCCCGGCAGGGCGTCCGCCGGCTGCACATAGAGCGGCCGCACCAGCCCCTGCCCGCCAGTCAGCAGGTGCCAACCCGCCGCCTGCGGCCAATATCCCGCACAGCCGCCCGCCGCGGGATCGGAAACCAGCGCCACGCGCCGCCCGTCCGGTGCAGCCACCGTGGCAGGACCCGGGGGCAGGTCGCACACGGCCGTCCGTTCGCCGGCGCGGGGCAAGGACTCGACCCGCACCACCGGCCGGGTGTCCGGCCGGGCGAGCGCCGCGGCGACTCCGCCCCACCACTCGCCGTACCGGTCGCCGTGTCCGGCACTGACCAGCCCGAAGCTGTCCTCGACCAGCCAGACGCCGACCCGCCCGCGCCCTGACGGTCGCCACCCGGCGAGAACCGCTCCCTTCGCGTCGCGCAGCACCGGCACCGCCCCCGGGAGCGTCACCACCCGCCGGGTCAGCTCCGGCAGGTCGTCGCGCGGCGCCGCCGCCGGCTCCGGCCCGCGCCGCGCCTGCAATGCCTGCTCGCTCGGCGCGGCGGGGGCCAGCGCAACCGGCGCGGTGGCCTGACCGCCCGCCACATCGATCCCCATCGCCCGCCACTGCGCGCGCACCCCTGCCGGCAGCGGCCCGGTGACGCGGAGCAGCGCGCCCATGCCGCTGCGCACCGCGCCCGCCACCGCCGCCCGCTCGCCCGGCGACAGGCTCGCCCAGCCACGATCGTCGAAGATCGCCAGATCGATCCTTGCCAGCGCCGGAGCGGTCAGCGCCGGCCCGTCGCCCACCACCGCCCCGCCGCCCAACCGGGCGCGGACAAGCGGGGCGAGGCCCGCATCGGTGGCCCAGCGCCGCAGAAACTTCACCTCCGGCCCCGGCGCGCCCGCGACGATCGCCACGCGCGTCGGCAGCGGCGCGACCGCCAGCACCGGCACCGCCGCCTCCTCGACCGCCGCCTGATCGGCCCCGCGCACGCGGATCGTAAACAGCGCCGCGCCCGCCGCCCGCGCGGTACCGCCCAGCACCGCCACTCCGTCCGCACCCGGCGCGACCCGGTCGACCAGCCGCCCGGCCGGGTCGAGCAGCTCGACCGACCCGCCCGCCACGCCGGCAATCTGGGCCGCAACCTGAAACGCCGCCCCCGGCGCCACCGCCGCTGGCGGATAGAGCCGCACCAGCCCGCGCGGCAGCGCCGGCGGATCGAACGCCAGCGCCAGCCCGCGCACCGCCTCTCGGTCCCGCGCCGCCAGCCCGCCGCCGACCACGCGCAACCCGCTGGTCCCCGGATACCGCCTGAGCGCCGTCGCCAGATCGGGCGCACGCTCGGCGCCTGTTACCTGCGCCTCGGGCAGCGCCACTAGCCGCTCGGCCGGGCCGGTCGCCACCAGTCGCGGCGCGCCCGCCGTCGCCACCACCAGCACACCCGCGTCACCGGCAATGCGCGGCGGCAGCAGCGTCAGCCAGAGCAATCCCGCCAGCACCGGCTGCAGACCCGCCAGTGCCGCGATCCGCCGCGCCCGCGAGCGCGTCGGCGCGCGCCATTGCCACCAGCCCAGCCGCACCCAGCCGAGCACCACCGCCGCCACCAGCAGCACCGCGAGCAGAGCCTCGGGCCTCATCGCAGCGCCTCGACATAACGACGCCCGCTTGCACCGCCATCGGCACGCCGCCGCACGCCGGGCGCCGACCGCGCCAGCACGCTCCACAGCGCCCCGCGCAGCCGCTGCCGACACGCGCCGCACGCCGGATCGCGCCGCACCGCGTCGATCGCCGCGCTCAGCGCCAGCGGGTCCGCCACCCGCCCTTCATTCGCGCGCAGCCAGCGGGTCAGCGGCTCCAGTGGTACCACCCCGCTCGCCAGCCCGCGCCACGCCGCCGCCGGGCTCGCATCGACAGGCTCGACCACCAGCGCGGGCAGCGCGGGGGCGATACCGTCGCGCTTGCCGGTCAGCCGCCGCCCCTCGTCGACCGACGGCAGCTGCGTCCCCGTCCGCGCCAGGAAGACGCGCGTTGCCTGCTGCACCTGCTTCAGGAAGCGCAACGCGGTGTTCGCCGGACCCAGCGCCTTGCGCGGCTCGCCCTGACGCAGCGCCAGCTCCGACTGCCACATCGCATCCAGCACCTTGCGCAGCGTCGCCCGCGTGCCCGGATCGAGCAGCGTCGCCGCTTCCGACTCGTCGTGCGTGTGGCCATATTCGGCGGTCACGTCGCCCGCGTCCCCGAAGGTCGCCGGGCCCGCCTTGTGGTCGTGCCCGTCATCGTCGCTGTGCGCCGGCGTCGCGCCCTCCTCGGCATCGCTGGTCGGCATCGCCGCCGTCGCGCCGCCGCCGGTCTCCTCGCCCATGAACTGGCCATAGCGTAGCCTGAGCAGCCGCTGGTCCGCACCGATCGCATCAGACTTCGCCACGAACGCCTCTGGCGCCAGCCGCGCGCGCTGCGCGATCAGCGCCTCGGCATCGATGATGATCTGGCGCTGGCTGGTGAAATAGGCGGGCATGACGCGGCGCACCGACGCCTCCAGCCCGCTCTCCGCCAGCGCGGCCGGCGGCCGGCGCAGGATCAGGCTCGGCCCGCGCACCACCTGCCCGTGGCTGTCGGCGACGATCAGCTGCGCGACCAGATCGCCCGCGTCGCGAAAGCCCAGCGCCGCCAGGTCGACGCTCGCCCCGAATCGCCGCCGCCGCGCATCGCCGCTTGCGCGAAGGGTCAGCGCCCGCTCGCGAAACGAGACATTCTCCCCCTCTCCCTGCGCCAGCACCAGCCGCAACCGCGCGGCCGGCGCGACGCCGTAATCGTCGGTCACCTCGAACCCCAGCGTCCAGCCGCGCTGCCCGGCCGTCACCTGCGTCAGCGTCCGTGACGGCGCGACGACGCGAATGCGCGGCACCTCGTCCGCCACCACGTCGATCCGGTGGAGCGGCGGTGTCGCCCCGCCCTCCGCCACCACCCGGTAGAGGAAGGATCGCTCCGCCACCCGCTGCGCCGTCCAGTCGCCATCCCGCACCAGCGGCAGTCGCGTTCCCTCCGGCGACACGATCGCAGCGCCCGCCGGCACCGGATCGAAGCGCAGCGTCCACTCCAGCCGCGAGCCCACCGGCACCCGCGCATCGAGCGTATCGAGCGGCCGCGCCGGCAACCCGGTATAGGCGGGCGGCACCACCGTTAGCCGCTGCCCCACCAGCCGCGGTACCCCTGGCACCACCGGCCCGCCCTCCGCCGCCGGTGCCAGCACGGCCGGCTCGCTCGCCGGCCACCACAGCAAAGCCGCGACCGTCACCAGCGCCGCCAGCCACAGCCCCGCGATTGACGCCACAGGCCAGCGCGGCGCCAGGTCGGGCACCGCCGCCGCAAGCCGCGCCGCCACCCGGCCGCGCTGCAGCCGCTGGAGCGGCCCCAGCCCCGCCGGATCGGCGAAGATCAGGTCGCTGCTATCCTCCAGATCGCCCCGCGCCGCATCCAATGCCGTGACCAGCCACGCCCGGTCATACTGCCGCGCCCGCCACCACGACGCGCCCGCCAGCAGCACGCCGACCACCAGCACCGCGATCAGCGAAAGCACCCCGCCACGCCGCCACGCCGCCACGCCCGCCACCAGCACGCCCGGCAGAACCAATGCAGCATCGCGCAGCATGGCCCGCAGCATCGCCGGCCGCGTCCAGTCGGACACCCGCTCGATCCTCACGGGCTCACTCCCCGTGACCGTGCCGTCGCCAGCCACCGCTCGATCAGCCACAACAGCGCAATGCCGAGCGCGAGTGGCAGGCGCAGGTCCCGCACCGGCTCATCCGACGCCGGCCCGCCTGTCAGCGGCGCATAGTCGCGCGCCATCACGACAGAAGGCGCGGGCAGCGGCGCCAGCACCGCGCGCAGCTCCGCCGGAAAGTCCGCCTCCAGCAGTTCGGGCATCGCGGCGGGCGTCAGGTCGCGCGTCAGCCGCACGATCCGCCCGCGCCCCAGCTTCGCCGCCTCGGCCAGCGGCGCACCGAGCGCGTCCCGCCACACCACCGCGCCGTTGGCAGGACTGTCGACCGGCACCAGCACCGTCCCGCCGCCTGCGACCCAGTCCCGCACCGCCGCCGGCAACGGACCGCCCGCGAGCCACACCAGATGCCGCGCGCCCGCCGGCACCGGCACCTCCGTTCCGGCCACCGCCACAGGCCGTCCCCAGGCCGCGCCAACCGCGCGCCACCACCGCAACTGCCCCGCCCGCTCCGGCGCGTAGCGCACCACCAGCTCGGGCACCGCCGCCATCGCCGGCCGGACGACAGGACCGCCCGGCACCACCCGCCACGTCACTGCCCGCGACAGTTTCGGCCGCTCCGCATCCACCCCCGCCAGCCGCTCGGGCACCACCACGGTCAGGGCCACGCCCGCGGGCAGGTCCGCGTCCAGCTGCCGGATCAGGCTGTCGACCGGTCCGCCGCCTGCCACCGCCTGCTCGACCGGCGGAAAACCCGGCGCCAACCACAGCCGCCGCCCCTCTCCCGTCCCCGGCACCGTTCCGGGCGCAAAGGCGGTCACCGGCGACCGGTCTGCACTTCCCGGCAGCATGGGCCGCGCCAGCCACAGCGCAATAAGCGCGATCAGCACCAGCCGCACCGCCAGCAGTGGCCGCTCGTCGAACCGCGGCCGGTGCCGCGGCCGCGGCTTCTGCCGCAGCCATTTCAGCGCCGCGAAGTCGGTCGGGCGCGTCTCGGTCCGCCGCGCCAGATGCACGGCAAGCGGCACCGCCCAGCCGAGCAGCGCGACGAGCCCCAGCGGCGCCGCGAGCATCATCCGAACAGCGTCCTGAGCGGCGTGTCCAGCGGCTGGTCGAGCACCAGCTCCCCGCGCCGTATCCCCGCCGCATCCAGCCCAGCGTGCAAGGCCACCTGCGCTGCGCCGAACCGCGCGACGAACTCCGCCCGCAATGCCGCACCGTCGCCCAGCAACTCCTCGCCCGTTTCCGGATCGCGAAACCGGTAGCCGCCATCGAACGGGAAATTGCGCTCTTCCACGGTCAGGATCTGGATCGCCAGCACCTCACGTCCCGCCGCCGACAGCCGCACCGCCAGGTCGAGCGTTCCGGCATCGAAGAAGTCGCTGACCACCACCACCAGGTCGCGTTGCCCGATCCGCCCCCAGACCGGTGCCAGCGCCCGCTCGTCGGGCAGCACCCCGCCCGCGCTCAGCCCCGCCAGCTCCAGCCGCAGCCGGTCGCGCGCGCGTGCACCCCCATGCGGCGGCACCACCCGCATCGCCTCACCGAGTGTCACCAGCGCGAACCGGTCGCCCTGCATCAGCGCCAGTTCGACGATGCACGCCGCCAGCGCCCTGCCCGCGTCGAGCCGCGACCGGTCCGGCCGCGCCGCATCCGCCTGCCCCATCGATCCGCTGGTATCGAGCAGCACCCACGCGGCGACCGGGCTCTCCCGCTCCGCCTCGCGCACGAAGAAGCGGTCGGAGCGGCCGTACAGCTTCCAGTCGATCTGCCGCGGCTCGTCGCCGCGCTCGTACGGGCGGTACTGCGCGAACTCCAGCCCCGCGCCGCGGCTGGCGCTGCGATGCGCGCCCAGCCCCCGATCGCCGATCGCCCGCCGCGTCGCCAGCGTCAGGTCGCGCAACCGGTGGCGGACGTCGGCCGGTATCAGCTCAACCACCGGGGCCGCGCACCCCCGCGACCAGCCGCTCGACCACATTGTCGGCGCTCACCCCCTCCGCCTCGGCAGCGAAGGACAGGAGCAGCCGGTGACGCATCACCGGCCCGGCGAGCGCCGCGACGTCCGCGCGCGTCGCCGCCAGCCGCCCGTGGAGCAGCGCCCGCGCCTTCGCTGCCAGCACCAATGACTGGCCCGCACGCGGCCCCGCGCCCCAGCGGACATATTGCCCGATCCCCTGCGGCATCGCCGCGTCGCCCGGCCGGCTGGCGCGCACCAGCCGCGTGATCCAGTCGAGCAGATCGCCCGACAGGTGGACGTCGCGGACCAGCGCCTGGATGGCGATGATTTCCTCGCCCGCCATCACCCGCGGCACCTCGGCCATGTGGCTGCCGGTGGTCTGGGCCAGGATATCGCGCTCCTCCGCCTCGCTGGGATAATCGACGCGGACGTGGAGCAGGAACCGGTCCAGCTGCGCCTCGGGCAGCGGATAGGTGCCCGCCTGTTCCAGCGGGTTCTGCGTCGCCAGCACGAAGAACGGCGCCGGCAGCCGGTGCGTGACGCCGCCATAGCTGACCGTCCGCTCCTGCATCGCCTCCAGCAGCGCCGCCTGGGTCTTTGGCGGGGTGCGGTTCAATTCGTCGGCGAGCAGCAGGTTGGTGAAGACCGGCCCCGGCTGAAACCGGAAGTGCCGCTTGCCGGTGCCGTGATCCTCCTCCAGCAATTCGGTGCCCAGGATATCGCTCGGCATCAGGTCCGGCGTGAACTGCACCCGGCGGAAATCGAGGTCGAGCGCCTGCCCCAGCGACCGGACCAGCAGCGTCTTGCCCAGCCCCGGCACGCCCTCCAGCAGGCAGTGTCCGCCCGCGATCAGCCCGATCAGCAGCTGCTCGACCACCGCGCCCTGCCCGACGATCGCCGCGCCGATCGCGGCCTTCAGCCCGGTCAGCCGCTCCAGCTTCTCGGCAATTTCCGCTTCCGTCATCCGATCATCCATTCAACGCGTACATCACGATGTTGACCGCGAACTTCGTGTTATCTTCGGCCAGGAAGCGCTTGTTCCGCCAGTCATAATCCCACTCGCACCCGTAATCCTTGTTGCTGTAGAGCACGCCCAGCCGACCGCCGATGGTGATGCCCTTCAGATAGTCATGGACCAGGTCGTCACCCCAGCCGTTCAGCTCGAACGCGGTCGCCGGCGGTCCAGCCATCTTGAAGAAGCTGGCATAGAGCGGGTGCTTGGGCGGCAGTTTCTGGAGCGCCCGTGGCCCGAAGATCGCCGCCATCTGCCGCTCGAACGAGGTCGCGAACAGCCCATCGATATCGTGGTTGCAGTCGTCGACCAGCACGAACCCGCCGTTCCTGACATAACGCTCGAAATTGCGCCGCTCGGCCGGCGAGAACTCGACCAGCTTGTGCCCCGCCATGTAGCAGAAGGGCGCGGTCAGCATCTTCGGGTCGGATAGCGCGACCACCCGCTCCTTCGGATCGACGCGCAGGTTGGTATAGTCGATCAGCGCGGTCAGCAGGTTGGACGGCATCCGCTGGTCGACGTCCCAGTCGCCGGACTCGTAGCGCAGCCGCGTGAACCAGAAGTCGTAGGCCGGTGCGGCGCCGGCGCGCGACGCGGCCGCGGTGACCGCCGCCGCCAGTGCCCCTCGCAGAAACGCCTGTCGCGTTACACTCACAAGCCCCTCCCCTTCAGGGGAGGGATTGGGGTGGGGCGTCTCCACGAGCGCCACCCCGGTGGAACCGCCCCACCCCCAGCCCCTCCCCTGAAGGGGAGGGGAGCAAGGTGGGAATCGATCACACCGCGTCCGACAGCGACGTGAAGGTGAAGTCCCGCAGCTTCATCGGCGGCAGCATCATGATGAAGTCACCCTCGTCCGCCTTCACCCGCACCGGCTTGCCCAGCTCGTCGATGTTGTTGAGCATGATGACCGGCGACTCGTTGAAGCGGAAGTTCTTGATCGGATACTTGATCTGCCCGTTCTCGATATAGAAGGTGCCGTCGCGGGTCAGGCCGGTCAGCAGCACCGTCTGCGGGTCGACCATCCGGATATACCAGGTGCGCGTCACCAGGATGCCCTTCTCGGTTCCGCGGATCAGGTCGGCGGTCGACTTGGTGCCGCCGCCCATGATGAGGTTGCCGGGGCTGCCGACCGCCGTCTTGCCCTGCTTCTGCGCCCAGAAGCGGCTATAGTCGAGATTGACGACCTTGCCGTCCTTGATGACGTCCTGCCGCTGGCGGGGCAGACCCTCGCCGTCCCACGGCAGCACCGGCACGCTGGCGTCCCACGGATCGACCCACATGTTGACGCGCGGGTCATAGACCTGCTCGCCGATCTTGTTGCCGCCGCCCTTCTTGGACAGGAAGCTGCGCCCCTCGTCCGCCTCGCGCGCGCCGAAGAAGTTTATCATGAACCCCACCAGCCCCGCCGCCGCCGCCGGCTCCAGGATCACGGTGTACTTGCCCGGCTCCAGCGCGCGGGCGTCGGCGCTCGCCGCCGCCTTGCGCATGCCGGTCCGCACGTCGGTGCCCGCGCTAAAGCTGGTCGAATCCTGCAAATTGCGTCCGACCCAGCCCGATCCGCGCCCATCCTCGGTCCGCACGGTGCAGGTGTAGTCCAGCCCGGTCGCGCGCTGATAGCCGAAATTGCCGTTCGAATTGGCGAAGGCGACGAAGCTCTGCCCGTCCTGCAGGAACCCGGCCGCGACCAGCTTCTCGGCCTTGCACGCGGTGATCGAGTCCGCCGCCACCTTGGCCCGGTACTCGGGCGTGATCGCCGCCGTCGCCTGGCTGAACGTGTTGGTCGGGCGATAGGTCTGCTTGGCAACGGCCGGTACGAACTCCGGATTCTCCGGCGCCAGCTTGGCCAGATCCTCAGCCCGCTGGACGACCCGCGCCAGCGAGGCGTCGTCGAACTGGTTGATCGTCGCGGTGCCGACGCGCTTGCCGAACGCGACCTGCACGGCCAGGTCGGTGTTCGACACGATGCCGCTGGTCGATACGTTGTTCAGCGCGAAGCGGATGTTGCCGTCGATCGATCCGCTCAGCTGCGCGGTGCATTCGTCGGCCTTCGACAGCGCGACCACCTTGGTCAGGATGGCGCGGGCCTGCTCTTCGGTCATGATGCTCATGGGTCAGATACTCCGGTCAGCCGAGCGAGCGGGCGGTGTTGATGACGTTGATGCCGTTGAAGCGCGCCGTGGACGAACCATGGCTGACCGCGGACACCTGGCTGGGCTGCCCCTTGCCGTCGAAGAACGACCCGCCATAGCGGAAGTCGGACGCATCGCACACGCTGACGCACGCATTCCAGAATTCCGGCGTGCGGATCTGATAGGCGACGTCCTCGATCTGCTGGCCGATCTTGCCGTTCTTGATCTCATAGAACAGCTGCCCGCCGAACTGTGCGTTGTAGCGCTGCTGGTCAATCGAGAAGCTGCCGTCGCCGACGATGTAGATGCCGTTCTCGACCCCGCCGATCATGTCGGCGACCGACTGCTTGGCCTTGCCCGGTTGCAGCGAGACATTGGCCATTCGCTGGAACTGCACGCTCGACCAGTGATCGGCATAGCAGCAGCCGTCCGACGCGGTCTTGCCCAGGATATGCGCCTGGTCGCGGATCGCCTGGTAATCGACCAGCTTGCCGTCCGCGATCAGCGGCCATTTCTTGGTCTTCACACCCTCGTCGTCATAGCCGACCGCGCCCAGCGTGCCCGGCTCGACCTTGTCGGCGGTGATCGTCACCTTGTCGCTGCCGTACTGGAAGCGCGCCTTCTGCTTGTCGAGCGTCGCGAAGCTGGTACCGGCATAGTTCGCCTCATAACCAAGCACGCGGTCCAGCTCGAGCGGATGGCCGACCGACTCGTGGATGGTCAGCCAGGTGTGCGACGGGTCGAGCACCAGGTCGTACCGGCCCGGCTTGACGGACGGCGCCTTCAGCTTGGCCTGCGCCTGCTTTGCGGCGGCGATCGCGTCCTCGCGCATGTCATACGACATGCCGTAATTGACGACGCCGTTGGGCGAGGTGAACTTGTCCTTCGCACGGCCGTCGAGATATTCGAAGCCCAGCCCCATCGGCGCCGACAGTCCCTCGCGCGTCCGGAACTTGCCCGTCGCCTTGTCGATCGCGGTCACCGTCAGCGGCGCCCAGATCCGGTGCACGTCCTGATCGATGTACGAGCCGTCGGTCGAGGCGAAATATTTCTGCTCGTTGACCACGAACAGGATCGAGTTGACGAAGTTGGCCCCCGCCGCCAGCGCCGCGGCATTGACGCCGAGCAGCAGGTCGACCTTGTCCTTCACCGGCACCTGCATCGCGTTCTTCACGATCGGCGTGCGCCACGACACCTCGCCGACGCCGGGCGTCGGGGCCAGCTTCACCGGCGCGGTCTGGGTCTTCGCGTTCGCCTTCGCGATCGCGGTCGCCTGTCGCGCGGCGGCAGCGACGGCGCTCTCGGTCATGTCGTTGGTGGCGGCAAAGCCCCAGGCGCCGTCGGCGATCACGCGGATGCCGACACCGGTCGACTCGGTGTTGACGACGTTCTGCACCATCGCCTCGCGCGTCACGACGAACTGGCGTAGGTACCGGCCGACGCGCACGTCGCAGTATGTCGCGCCGGCGCTCTTCGACGCGTTCAGCGCCGCATCGGCCAGCCGCCGCTTCACCGCGACGTCAATCGTCGAGTCCAGCTCTTGCGCGGCGATCGCCCGCCCCATGAAGCCCGGCAGCAACCCGCCACCCAGCGCGAGCCCGCTCGCGGTCAGGAATTCGCGTCTCAGCAAGACTGTATCTCCCCCAAATGCCAGGCCACGAGGCCGCCCCCGCGACCGCCACGATCAGGGCCGCTCCGGGCCTGTGTCATGGTGATACAAGACACTTAACGAGCCTCCGCGACCGCCGTCAACGGGGCGCGGAGGGTGGGTCTGTAATTTGTCGCGAGCGGGCCGTTGCGTTCGCCTCGGCGGCCCGGACGCAAGCCAGCTGCCCGGAATGATTTTCGCGCGAAGACGCTAAGACGCGAAGAAAGAGGATTCACGCGGGGACGTGGAGGTGTCTTGCGCGCGGCAGCGCGCTTCGATCATCGTCGGCCGGTAATGGAGAGCCGCTGGCGCGGCCCGGCCCTCCGCGCCTTCGCAAGACTAATATCTTCTTCTCTTTGCGTCTTAGCGTCTTCGCGCGAACCCCTTCTCCCGGCTTGGCGCGCGCACTCCCGTCGCGCTCGCCAAGACCGGGCATCGCGGTCGGAAGCCCCCTTGCACGCGGCCCCACTTCCCGCGATGGCAGCCGCTCACCCGGGGGAGCCGCCATGTCCATCCTGTCCGACCGCTGGATCCGCGAGCGCGCCTTGGCCGACGCGATGATCGAGCCCTTCGTCGAGTCGCAGCGCCGCGACGGCTGCATCAGCTACGGCCTGTCCTCCTACGGCTATGACGCGCGCGTCGCCGACGAGTTCAAGATCTTCACCAACGTGGACAATGCGCTGGTCGACCCGAAGGACTTCGCCGCCAACAGCTTCGTCGACCGCCAGACCGACGTCTGCATCATCCCGCCCAACAGCTTTGCGCTGGCCCGCACCGTCGAATATTTCCGGGTTCCCCGCGACGTGCTGGTCATCTGCCTCGGCAAGTCGACCTATGCGCGCTGCGGCATCATCGTGAACGTCACCCCGCTGGAGCCCGGCTGGGAAGGCCATGTCACGCTGGAATTCTCCAACACCACCCCGCTACCGGCCAAGATCTACGCCAATGAGGGGGCCTGCCAGTTCCTCTTCCTCCAGGGGAACGAGCCCTGCGAGGTCAGCTATGCGGACCGGGTCGGCAAATATATGGGCCAGCGTGGAGTGACGCTGCCGCGCCTCTGATCGTGCGGACCGCGACTCCACCGCCGCGGTAATCCGCGGGATCGTCTAACCCCGAGCCAGACTATCGCGCTCGCCGGTCCTGCTTGGCTCGTCCCCGCATCTAGAGCCGAGCGTGGCGCTTTCGAAGCCGCGGGGTACAACGTCTTTGCGACTCGTCGCGCGCAAACCTCCTTTGCAACGCGCAACGGCGAAGGCGTCTCTACGCCCTCGCCGTCATGGATCAGCGCGTCGCCAGTACCGCTGAAGCGCTCTGCCCGAGCCCGCGCGTCGCCAACGCGTGCGACGATGCCGCCTCGCCCGACGGCATCAGCATCGACACATCCGGCCGTTCCAGCACTGCGGTATAGAGCGCCCGCGCCGCCTCGACCCGCCCGGTCCGGCCGTAGACGGCCGCAAGGTTCAGCATCAGCTCTGGCCGGTCCGGGAATATCCGCCGCTCGGCATTCAGCGTCGCCTCGGCCGCCCGCAGGTCACCCGTCGCGATCGCCTGATAGCCGGTGCGATCCCCCGCGAACGCCGGCGACGCCAGCCCGGCGAGGATCACGGGAATGAGGAAGCTGCGCATCATCCGTCTCCTTGTCTTCGAAGCGCTCGATCCGAACGTTTCATTTTTGTGACACGATGATGTCACTTCCGTGACTGTCTCGCAAGCGGCAATCGCATAACTTCGAGAACAGCCGTTCTGCCCGCTGTCGTGGGGGGACATTGAAAGGATCGGGCGGCTTGAAGCTGAAACGACGTGCTGAAAACCGGCACCGCTGCGCGGATGCCTAGGTCAGTTGTGAGCGCTTCGGATACGAGGAGTGCCGAAGCGGAGCGATTGCCCGCCATCTGCTTCGATCGAAACGACTACAGCCCATGCAGCCATTCAAAACGTCCACACCTCATACGTGCGAATCCCGAAACGATCAGAACACTGGTCGGATCGGCGATCCGCACTCCCCAAGCGAGGCCGGGAAAACGTACGGCCCAGCCGCCGCCCGAGTAAGTGACGCACGGTTGGGCCAAATCACACGGTGACATCGTCGCTCCTGGCGGGTTCCACCTTTCAGGAGATCGGCCGCACATCCGTCGTGATGCGAGCAGGTCGGCTCTTGCCGTCTGCCCTGATAAGCCATGTCTTGGTTCCGATCGTTCTCGGCGGATGACTGGGGGCCAAAAGCATCAACGCTTCGGTTCGATCTAATCAGGACTGCACGCATCTGTCCCGCTTTCGAGGAAGGGAGTGGGGTGGACACTCCCCCGCGCGGCGCGCCTCTGGATACGCCCATCCCCCGCCACGCATCGGGTGAACAGCGCCCCGCGCAGTTCAGACTATGCCGGGACATGGTCGACCAATACCCGTGAAGATGAGAGGTATGCGCCGCTGGTCGCATTTACCTCCGACGCACCGAGCCATCGCTGACGCGGAAGAAGGGTTTGTCGCACATGGCACGCGGACGCAGCCTGCTACCCGCTCGTGAAGCGCTGACCCGGGCGTTGACCGATCCGCTCGGATCATCGGTGCGAAGATATTGGAGCGGTGCAGGCCACGCCGAGCGGGCAATGCAGGCATCGCAACCGACGAGCAACGGACCATCACGTCGAGATCGTTCCACCGCAAGGCGAACGTCCGAAGGGCGACGACTGTGGTTCAGCCCGCACGGGAAAGGCTTCGACATGCCTTCCACGCCATTGACCCGAACCGGACGCCCCATCTCTGCCTGTGCGCCGTCGACCGCCATCTTCGCCCGCGGCCGAACCGATCGGCGGGCCCCGCCGATGGTCACCCATCCAAAACTACGCAATGTCCTGCCCAGTCAGCTCGCACACTGTTCCGGAGGCAAAGGTAGTCGGCCCGCATGCAAAAAGGGCGACCCCGCAGGGCCGCCCGTCTCGTCGCATCGTCGATCGCAGTGGCGATCAGAAGTCGTTGCGATACTGCTCGTTGCCGATGAAGCCCAGCTTGGTGATCGCCGAGCGTTTCACCACTGCCAGGGTCCGGTCGACCGCCTCGTAACGGGCGTCGGGCGCGGGCTGGAAGTGGAGTTCCGGCTCCGGGTTCATGCCCGCGGTCTGGTCCAGATACTGGCGCAGCGTCACCTCGTCGACCGGCGCGCCGTTCCACGACACGGTACCCGCGGCATCGATCGTGATCTTGTTCTTCTGCGCGTCGACCGGGTTGGCCGGCGTGTTCGAGTTCTGCGGCAGGTCCACCTTCACCGCGTGGGTCTGGATCGGGATGGTGATGATGAACATGATGAGGAGCACGAGCATGACGTCGATCAACGGCGTCGTGTTCATTTCCATCATCGGCTCGCCGTCATCGCGGCCCGCACTCATTGCCATGTCAAATTACTCCTAGGCACACGATTGACACCGGGGGTGACATCGGGGGCCGATCAGGTCGACGAACCGCCGCCGGGGGGCGGCTCGGAGATGAAGCCGACGCGGGCGAAGCCAGCCGACTGCATCGTGTAGATGGTGCCGCCGATGCAGCGGTACGGCGTGTTCACGTCGCCGCGGATATGCGCCTCGGGCAGTTCCAGGCCGGCAGCGTTCGGGCCGCCCTGGCGGTCGATCTCGGCCTTCAGCTTGTTGACGGCCAGATCCAGCAGTTCCTTGCTGTTGACCTTCGACAGGTTCCAGTAGACCGCGCACTCGCCGCCCTCGGTGGTCACCGACAGGTTGACGTTCTCGGGCTTGGTCGTGGTGGGGTCGAACCGCACGTCGGGCAGCTTCAGCGGCACCGTCTGCAGCACGACCGGCACCGCGATCAGGAAGATGATAAGCAGAACCAGCATGACGTCCACGAGGGGCGTCGTGTTGATGTCTGACAACGGGGCGTCGTCGTCGCCCCCACCACTACTCATCGCCATATCGTGGCAATCCTATTCTTGTTCGAAGCGCCGCTCCCGGACGGGGCGGCGAGGTGGCGGGACCGACCGCGTGGGCCGGTCCCGCCCAAGGTCGTCAGCCGCGGGTCTGCACGCCACCGGCCTGGCCGGCGGTGGTCGTCGCGGTGTTGGTCTTCACCGGCGCCGCCTTCGGGGCAGCGGCCGTGTTCGTGGTCGGACGCACCGCGCCATTCGAGGCGAGGAAGCCCAGCACGTCGTTCGAGAAGGCCGACAGCTCCTTGGCGATCGACTTGTTGCGGCTCTGCAGCCAGTTGTAGGCGAGCACCGCGGGAACCGCGACGACCAGGCCGAGCGCGGTCATGATGAGCGCCTCGCCGACCGGACCGGCGACCGCGTCGATCGACGCCTGGCCCGACGAGCCGATCTTGATGAGCGCGCGGTAGATGCCGATAACCGTACCGAACAGGCCGATGAACGGCGCGGTCGAACCCACGGTCGCCAGGAAGGCGAGGCCGCCGGCCAGCTTCGAGTTGATCGCGCCTTCCGAACGCGCCAGCGAACCGTGCAGCCAGTCATGCGCCTCGACCGGATCAGTCAGGCGGCCGTGCTGGTCCTGCGCGGCCAGACCGTCGTCGACCAGCTGCTTGTAGGCCGAGTTCTTGTCGAGCTTGGCCGAGCCCTCGCGCAGCGAGTTTGCCTGCCAGAAGCCCTCGCGGACACGCTTGGCCTGGTTGATGACCTTCTGCTGCTCGAACAGCTTCGAGAACAGGATGTAGAACGACACGACCGACATCAGCACCAGGATCGTGAACACGGACTGCGAGATCAGTCCGCCCTCACGGAGCGCCGCGCCGAGACCGTAGGGGTTCGCTTCCGCGCCCGCTGCCGCGCCGCCGGCGGCAAGGATGGTGATGAACATGATGGGTTAAGTCCTTTGGCTAAATCGTTGAAACAGGTGTGAAGCAGAGACCTATTGTGCCGGCATCTTCCAGACGACGCGACGCGACGAACTCGACCGCATCGGGTTGCCCGACTGATCGAGCGCCGGCGAGTAGCGGCCGCGCCGCGTGATCGCCTGGCACGCCGCCCGGTCGAGTGCGGCCGAGCCGCTGGACGAGGTGACGCGGCAGTTCTCGACGCGACCCTGGACGTTGATGTCCCAGGCGATGCCGGTCGTGCCTTCCTCTTCCGCGCGCAGCGAGCTGGGCGGATAGTCGTCGGTCGAGATCCAGTCCGCCGGATTGCCCTTCGCACCTGCCGCCTTGTTGATGACCGGCGCCGGAGGCGCAGGCGGGGCGGGCGGCGCGGGCGGCGCAGGCGGAGCGACCGGCTGCGACGGCGGGATGATCGTCGACGTGTTGATGGCCGGAGCCGGCACCGGCACGTTGACGATCGGCGGCGGCACGACGACCGTGGTCGGCGGCGGCGGCAGATTGGGCTGATCCGGCGGCGGCGGCGGCGGCTCGTCCGGCGGCGGCGGCGGCGGCGGCGGTTCCACGTCGAACGTGTCGAGCTGCCCCGATACCTGTTTCACATATTTATACGCCAGGCCTGTAATGAAGGCATAGCCCAGCAAGGCGTGGATGAGCACGACGATGACGATCGCGATCACCTTGCCGCCGCTCATCTTTTGGTCAACGTAGGCCATTCGGCAACGACACTCCCTATGCTGCCCGGGAGCCGATCGACACAAAGCGGACACGAATGCCCGCCCATGGCTCTGTCTCGACGACGCCCGTGAACAGTTACCTGATTCCTACCGTCGAGCGGTTCGACACGCAAACGCTTTGTCGAAAGCAACAAACGATCAATCCGTTCCTCTGCCATAACCGCTATGTACCGGGACGGGACTGCGCTAGCATGGCCGTCATGAATAATCGGACCACGGCGCTGACCGCTCTCGTCGCCGGCAGCCTCTTCTGCCTTCCCGCTGCCGCACAATCGCCCGATTCGCGCCCCGCTAGCGCCATGGTCGCAGCTGCGCCGACACCGTCCTATGCCGACCTCGCCGATATGATGCTGGTCAGTCCGGTGGTGGTCGACGCCACGATCCGGTCCACGGCCCGGATCAAGGGCGCCGAGGCGGCCGGTGTGGCGGCCGGGCGCCAGCGCCTCTACGTCCAGGCCGATGTCGCCGCGCTGATTCGCGGGCAGGCGGGGCTCCCTCAGCGGGTCGGCTTCCTTGCCGACGTCGCTACCGACGCTCGCGGCCGGGTGCCGTCCCTGAAGAAGCAGCGCGTGCTGCTGTTCGCCAGGCGCGTCCCCGGCTCGCCCGACCAGCTCCAGCTCGCCGGGCCCAACGCACGCATCATGTGGAGCCCCGCCGCCGACGCCCGCGTGCGGCAGATCGCGCGCGAGCTGGTGGCGCCCGACGCACCGCCGACGATCACAGGTATCGGCAATGCCTTCCACGTCCCCGGCGCGCTGCCCGGCGAGGGTGAGACGCAGGTCTTCCTCCAGACCGCCGACGCGCGTCCCGTCTCGCTGTCGATCCTGCGTCGCCCCGGCGAGCAGCCGCGCTGGTCGGTATCGCTCGGCGAGATCGTCGAGGAGGGTGCGGCGCCCCCGGCGCGGGACACCCTGCTATGGTATCGGCTCGCCTGCTCGCTACCCGCCACCCTGCCGGCGAGCGCGGTCGACCAGCTGAGCCCCGCCGATGCGAGCCAGGCGCAGACCGATTACCGCGTGGTCATCGACGCACTCGGCGCATGCGGACGGACCCGCGGAGTTTAACCGAAATGCGGAGTTTAACCGAAATGCGGAGTTTAACCGGAATCATGCCGCCACTCCCGCGCAGGCGGGAATGAGAGGAGCATGAGAGGCGCCCGGTTCCTCACCCGATATCCAAGACCTGCCCGGTAACCGCCTCAGCCCCCGCCAGAAATACTGTGGCCGCTGCGACATCAGCCTCGGACGCGCCGTCGCCGATCAGCACGGCATTGACCCGCACTTCCGGCGCCCGCTCCGCCGCGACCGCGGCGACGACGGCGCCGACCAACGCCGCTTCCGTTGCTGCCTCGGGCCGGGTCAGCACAGCCGTCACCACCGGCGGAGCCCCGGCGCGCAGTTGCTCCGCAAGGTTTTCGCCGGACGCGACGTCGATCCGTCCGGTCACCGCCGGTGACGGACCAGGGTGATGCCGATCTTCTCGCCGCCCTCGGCGATCGCCAGCTTCACGATCTTCACCGCGACCCGCGTCACCCGCGCGTCCTGAACGAAGATGGTGTCACAGATATGTTCGGCCAGTCCTTCGATCAGGGTGAAGTGCTGCCCCGCCGGGAGCGCCCCGGTCGCCGCGTGGCGCAGGTCCATATAGTTTTTCGAGGCGGAGAGCGGCGTGTCCGGCTCGAACCGATCCGGACAGTCCAGATCGACGGTCAGCGAGATCCGCACCGGCTGGGGCAGATGCGTTTCCTCGGAATAGATGCCGGTCAGCACCGACACCTCCATGTCATGGACTTCGAGCTGCAGGCGGTCGGTCATCGCCGCCCCCTAGCCACTACCATCCCTTCGCGAAAGCCCGCTCGATAACGGCTTGGCCTGGGTGGCGCCGGCCCCTACAGGGCGCGCGCCGGACCCGGCCTGGGGATACGCCATGACCAAGATCGTCCCGCTGACGCCCGAACGGGCCGACGCGGTGGAAGCGCTGCTCGACGCCGCCTTCGGGCCGGACCGCCGCCGCCGCACCGCTTATGCGGTGCGCGGAGGGGTCGTCGCGATCCCGGCGCTCGGCTTCGCAGGGGTCGACGCGGATGGCACGCTGATCGGCTCGATCCAGTGCTGGCCGGTCCTGTTCACCGGCGACGCCGGAGAGCGGGTGGCGATGGTCATGGTCGGCCCCGTCGCGGTGATGCCCGGCCATCAGCAGGGCGGCCTCGGCCGCCGCCTTACCGAAACGGCCCTGGCCGCGGCCGACACCGCGGGGTTGGGCGAGGCGATGATGCTGATCGGTGACCCGGAATATTACGAGCGCTTCTTCGGCTTCACCGCCGACCGCACCGCCCGCTGGCGCCTCCCCGGTCCTGTCGAGCCCCGCCGCCTCCTGGCCCGGGGCACGGCGGTGCCGGACGGCGCAGGCGTGCTCGGCCCGGCATAGCGCCCTTTACGCGCCCTCCGTCGCCGCCTACCGCCCCGATATGCCGATGGAGCCGCCGCCCGACCTCGCCTCGCTCAGCCTCGCCCAGATCGCGCAGCTCGTCGCCGACCACCGCCTGCCGCCTGTCGAGCAGTGGAACCCCGACCATTGCGGCGACAGCGAGATGCGGATCGCGCGCGACGGCACCTGGTATCATCAGGGCTCGCCGATCGGCCGCCCGGCGATGGTCCGCCTCTTCTCCACCATCCTCCGGCGCGAGGCGGATGGCACTCACGTCCTCGTCACCCCGGTCGAGAAGCTGACCATCGCGGTCGAGGACGCCGCCTTCGTCGCCACCGCGGTGAAGGTGGAGGGAAGCGGGCGCGAGCGGCGGCTGGCGTTCCAGCTCAACACCGGCGATCTCGTCGCCGCCGGCCCGGCACATCCCCTGCGCTTCGCCGAGGGAGAGGATGGCCCCCGCCCCTATCTTCATGTCCGCGCCGGCCTGGAGGCGCTGGTCGCGCGTCCCGTCTATTACGAGCTGGCCGAACTCGCGCTCGCCGACGATGCCGATCCCGCCGGCGTGTGGAGTGACGGCGCCTTCTTTGCCCTGGTGACGGCGTGACCCTCGCCGACCGGCTGCGTGCCGCGCTGGCAGAGGCCCCGAGCGGTGCGCTGCTGCCGGGCGATGACGGCGAACCCGCCGGCACACCGATCCCGGCGGCGGTGCTGGTCGCCGTCACCGACCGCGCCGATCCTGGCGTCATCCTCACCCAGCGTACCGAGACGCTGCGCCGCCACGCCGGCCAGGTCGCCTTTCCAGGCGGCCGCGTCGATCCGGGCGAAACCGCGATCGAGGCGGCGCTGCGCGAGGCGGACGAGGAGATCGCGCTCCCCCCCGCTGCGGTCGATCTGGTCGGCGCGGTCGACCGCTATCGCACCGGCACGGGCTTCGAGATCACGCCGGTTCTCGCCGTCATCCCGCCCGACCTGCCCCTGGTGGCGGCCGAGGCGGAGGTGGCGAGCGTGTTCGAGGTGCCGCTCGCCTTCCTTCTGGACCCCCGCAACCACCATGCCGCCAGTGCGATGTGGCAGGGGCGCGAGCGCCGCTACATCGAGATCCCCTGGACCGATCGCCGCATCTGGGGCGCCACCGCGGCGATGATCGTCAACCTGTCCAGGCGGCTGCGATGGACGTGACACGTCACCCCGTGGCGTCGCCGCCAGTGACCCTGCCCGATGCGAAATGGCGCCATTGGCCCGGCCTCGACCGGCTCGCCGAGGTGCTTGGCGCCGCCGCCGGAGAGGCGCGCTTCGTCGGCGGCGCAGTCCGGGATACGCTGCTCGGCATTCCCGTTGCCGATGTCGACATCGCGACATGTCATGCCCCTGCCGATGTCATGACCCGGCTGAAGGCCGCCGGCATCCGCGCGGTACCGACCGGCCTTGCCCATGGCACCGTCACCGCGATCTTGGGCGACCGCCCGGTCGAGGTGACGACGCTGCGGCGCGACCTCAGTACCGACGGCCGTCACGCCGTGGTTGCCTTCACCGATGACTGGCGGGCCGATGCCGGCCGACGCGACTTCACGATGAACGCGCTCTATGCCGATCCCGCGAGCGGCACCGTGTACGACTGGTTCGACGGCCTGGCCGACCTGGCGGCCGGCCGTGTGCGTTTCATCGGCGACCCGCTCCAGCGCATTGCCGAGGATCACCTGCGCATCCTCCGCTTCTTCCGCTTCCACGCGCGCTTCGGAGACCGGATCGACGATGCCGGCCTCGCCGCCTGCGCCGCGCGCGCCAACGACCTGATGGCGCTGTCGCGTGAACGGATCGCCGCCGAGTTGCTGAAGCTGCTCGTCGCCCGCGCGGCCGTGTCGGTGACGCAGCTGATGGTCGAACACGGCATCCTCCGCGCCGTCCTGCCCGAGATCGACGCCACCGGCGCCGCCCGCCTCGCGGACCTCGCCGCGCGGGAGGAGGCCACTGGTATCGCTCCGAACCCGATCCGCCGCCTTGCCGCGCTGCTCCCGCCGGAGGCCGCCGATCCGGTCGGCGCCCGGCTGAAGCTCTCCAACCAGCAACGCCGTCGCCTCGCCGCCGCCACTGCCGGCCCCGGCCCCGAAGGCCCCTATGCCCTCGCCTATCGCGCCGGGACCGAGAGTGCGGTCGACCGCCTGCTGCTTGCCGGCGAAGACCCCGGCCCGATCAGGGACTTCACGCCCCCTCGCCTGCCGATCAGCGGCGGTGCGCTGGTCGCACGCGGGCTGGACAGGGGCCCAGCCGTCGCCGCCGCACTCCACCGCGTCGAGGACCGCTGGATCGCCGAGGGGTTTCCCGATCGCGCCCGCGTCGACCGGATCGCCGACGAGGTCGCAGGGCTGACTTTATAGGGGTCGGTCGGCCGCCGCCAGTGCCGCTACCCGCGCGAGCGGATCAGACCTGCGCCAGCAGCATCGCCAGCGCCGCGTCCGCCTCCAGCGGCCGCGCGTAGAGATAGCCCTGGCCGTACGTGCATCCCAGCGCCGCCAGCGTCTGCGACAGTTCGACCGTCTCGATTCCCTCCGCGGTCGTCCACATGCCCAGCGCGCCCGCCAGCCCCAGCACCGCGCGGACGATCGCGACCTTGTCGCGGTCGGCCAGCATCGTCGTCACGAACGACCGGTCGATCTTCAAGATGTCGATCGGCAGCTTCTGGAGGTAACCCAGGTTCGAATAGCCCGTGCCGAAATCGTCCATCGCCAGCGTCGCGCCCATGTCCTTCAGCGCGTGCATCACGCGCGCGATCCGGTCGGGTTCGCAGACCAGCGCGCTCTCGGTCAGCTCGAGTGTTAATCGGTCGCCGTCGAGCCTGTGGGCGTCCAGCGCGCGGCGCACCATGTCGGGCACCGCATCGCGTTGCAGCTGGATCGCCGACAGGTTCACCGCCACCCGGCCGCCGCTGTTACCGCCCGTCGCCATGTCCCAGGCCGCCAGCGTCCGCGCCGCCTCGTCCATCGCCCAGCGGCCTAGCGGCACGATCAGCCCTGACTCCTCGGCGACCGGGATGAATTCGACCGGCGAGATCTCGCGCCCGTCTCGTGCGCGCCAGCGGGCCAGCGCCTCGAACGACTTGATCCGCCCGGTCGTCAGGTCGCAGATCGGCTGGAACGCCAGTCGCAGTCGCTGGTCCTCCACCGCGTGGCGCAGCGCCGTCTCCATCCCGAACTGCGCGCGCGCGATCGCGAAGACCTGCTTCTCATAGGTTTCGATCAGCCCCGACGACTTGGCCCGCTTCGTCGCGAACTGCGCCTGGCGCAGCAGCTCCTCCAGCTCCTCGTCGGTATGGCCATAGGCGATGCCGATCGCGCACTCGACGCCGATCTCATATTCCGCCAGCCGGAATGGTGCCGACAATGCGCGGCGGACCCGCTCGCCCAGCATCATCGCATCGCTATGATCCGCGTCGTCGGTTACCAAGATACCGAATTCGTTGCCGCCGATCCGCGCCAGCGTGTCGCGCACGCGCACCGCCCCCTTGATCCGCCGCGCCACGGTGATGAGCAACTCGTCGCCTGCCAGGCCGCCCAGACACGCGTTGATCCGACTGAACCGCGCCAGGTCGACGACCAGCACCGCGCACGGCCGCCGATCGGCCGACGGCGCCTCGCCCTGCTCGCTGAAGCCCTCGCGGTTGGGCAGCCCGGTCAGGCTGTCGGTGGTCATCTCGCGGCGCAGGCTGCGCTCGGTATTCACCCGTGCCGTCTGGTCGACCAGGGTCAGGATGCACGCGTCCGCGACCGTCGCCGTCGCCCGCGCCACCGTCACCCGATAATAGCGCCGCGCCAGATCCTCGCCGTACGTCCAGTCGAATTCTACATGCAGCCGGTCGCCCGCGAACAGCCGCCCGATCTCCACGCCCATCGTATCGATCACCGACGGCTCGCCGACATCGCCCAGCCGCAACCGCCGGAACGCCCGATTGGTCACCGCCAGCGTGAAGCCCGTGCGGGTTCGCACCACCTGCGCGACCGGCATCGGAAACAGGTCCAGCCCCAGTCCGATCACGTCGCGCGGCACCGCAGACGCCAGATCGGTATCAAGAAGGGCAGCCACCATGGGCTCGCGTTACCCTGCCATCCTTAACATGCCCTAAAGCATGGCTGGACCTGGCTTTAATCCTGGAACGCGCGCCGCAAAATCCTCGTCTGCAAGGGGAGGTGGCATGGCGCAGCCACGACGGGGGGTGTCCCCATCGCGACCGCAGCCCGACCCAGTCAAAGGCGCTACCCGACTATCCCTGCGTGCCGGTGGTCCCCTCCCCGTACAGGGGACGGATTGCGGTTACGGCGCCAACCTGCCGCCTTCACACGATCCTGTCGTCGTTCACCCGAACCGGTTGTCCCGCGGGAACCCGGTCGGCGGCATCCGTCCTGCCGCGCCGCGGGCCGCGCGCCAGAGCGACAGGTCGGTCTCGGTCCGCACCCGTCCGCTCTCGCCACCCATCGTCCAGCTGATCCCATCCGCGAAGACGAAGGTCATCGCGTCCGACAGCCCGCCATCGTGATAGCGCTGCAGCTGCAATCCCTGCCCCTTCGTCATCTCGACCAGCTCGGCGATTGGGAAGACCAGCATCTTGCGGTTGTCGCCGATCGCCGCGACGTAGTCGTGTGTGGGCGCCACCGGCCGCACGATCTTCAGCCGCGCGCCCGTTCGCGGCGTCATCACCGTCTTGCCCTTGCGCGTCTCGGCGATCGTCTCGGGTACGGCCACGATGAAGCCGCGCCCGTCGCTCGCCACCAGCAGCAGCCGCGCCGTACGCGCGGCGGGCAGCAGCGCGACGATCCCGGTCTGCCCGTCGAGATCGATCATCGCGCGCACCGGTTCGCCGAACCCGCGCCCGCCCGGCAGCTTGTCCGCGCCCAGCGTGTAGAAGCGGCCGTTTTCCGCCGCCAGCAGCAGCTTGTCGGTGGTCTGCGCGTGGAATGCAAAGGCGGGGCCATCGCCCTCCTTGAACTTCAGCGTCTCGGCCGACGCCAGCTCGACATGCCCGCGCATCGCCCGGATCCAGCCGCGCTGCGACAGGATGACGGTGATTGGCTCGCGCTCGATCATCGCCTCCAGCGGGATGTCGCGGGCGGGCGCCGCCTCCTCGATCGTCGTCCGCCGCCGGCCCAGCGCCGTCTCCGGGCCATAGCGATCACGGATCTTCTCCAGATCGCGCTTCATCCGCGTCTTCTGCTTCGCCGGGCTGTCGAGCAGCGCCGCCAGCTTCGCGCGCTCCTTATCCAGCGCGTCGCGCTCCTTGGTGATTTCGAACTCTTCCAGCCGGCGCAAGCTGCGCAGCCGCATGTTCAGGATCGCCTCCGCCTGGCGGTCGGTCAGCCCGAACTCGGCGATCATCACCGCCTTGGGCTCGTCCTCGGTGCGGATGATCTCGATCACCCGGTCCAGGTTCAGATAGGCGATCAGATAGCCGTCGAGCAGCTCGATCCGGTCGGCGATCTTGTCCAGCCGGTGTCGCGTGCGCCGCTCCAGCACGACGAACTGATGCTCGACCCACGCCCATAGCGCGTCGCGCAGGCTCATCACCCGCGGCGTCCGCTCCTTGTCGAGCACATTCAGGTTCAGCGGTACCCGCGTTTCCAGCTCGGTCAGCCGGAACAGCCCGTCCATCAGCACGCCGACATCGACGGTGCGGCTGCGCGGCTCCAGCACGATCCGCACCTCGGCGTCCGACTCGTCGCGCACATCGGCCAGGATCGGCAGCTTGCGGTCGTTGATGAGGGCTGCGATCTGCTCGATCAGCTTGCCCTTCTGCACGCCGTACGGCACCTCGGACACCACGGCCTGCCAGCCGCCGCCCTTCTCCTTCTCCACCGACCAGCGCGCCCGCACCCGGAAACTGCCGCGCCCGGTGCGATAGCTCTCCGCGATCACCGCCGCCGGATCGACGACCAGCCCGCCGGTGGGAAAGTCCGGCCCCGTCACATGCGCCATCACGTCCGCCGCGGGGTCGTCGACCAGCGCGATCGCCGCATCCAGCAGCTCGGCGGCGTTATGCGGCGGGATACTGGTCGCCATGCCCACCGCGATCCCGCTCGCACCATTGGCCAGCAGGTTGGGGAACAGGCCCGGAAACAGCTCGGGCTCCTGCTCCTCGCCATTATAGGTCGGTCGGTAGTCGACAGCCTGTTCGTCGAGGCCATCCATCAGGTCGATCGCGACCTGGGTCAGCCGCGCCTCGGTATAGCGATACGCGGCGGCGTTATCGCCGTCGATATTGCCGAAATTGCCCTGCCCGTCGACCAGCGGATATCGCAGTGCGAAATCCTGCGCCAGCCGGACCATCGCGTCATAGACCGACTGGTCGCCGTGCGGGTGATATTTGCCGATCACGTCGCCGACGACGCGCGCGCACTTCTTGTACCCGCTCGCCGGATCGAGCCGCAGCAGCCGCATCGCCCAGAGCAGCCGCCGGTGTACGGGCTTCAGCCCGTCGCGCACGTCTGGCAGCGACCGCGCCGTGATCGTCGACAGGGCATAGACCAGGTATCGCTCCGACAGGGCGGAGTCGAACGGAGCGTCCAGGATGCCGATCGGCGTATCGGGGCCGGTGAGGTCGGTCGCCATATGTTCCGCGGTCATAGCAGCAAGGTTGAAGAGGGCAAGGTTCACGGCATCGACGGAGGACGAGCACCCCATTTGATCCCGCCGGCCGATCCACTACCATTCCGCCGATGATCCGCCCCATCCTCCTCGCGCTCGCCGCCCTCCTCCTGCCCGGAGCCGTCATGGCCGCCGACCCGCCCCGCCCGCTTCTTACCTGGTCCGACCTGAAGTCCCGTCCGCGCCCGACGCCCACCGAAACCCTGACCTATGGCAGCGACCCGCTCCAGAAAGTCGACCTCTGGCTTCCCGAGGGCAAAAGCCCTCGCCCGGTGGCGATCATGGTCCATGGCGGCTGCTGGCAGAGCGACATCGCCGACCGCACCCTGATGGACTGGATCGCCGACGACCTGCGCCGCCACGGCGTCGCGGTGTGGAACATCGACTATCGCGGTGTAGATCGTGCCGGCGGTGGCTATCCCGGCACTTTCCAGGATGTCACCGCCGCTGCCGACCTGCTGCGCAAGGAAGCCGCCCGCTACGACCTCGACCTGTCGCATGTCGTCGCCATCGGCCACTCCGCCGGCGGTCACCTCGCGCTCTGGCTTGCGGCGCGCGCGAAGCTGCCGCGCACCAGCCCGCTCTGGACGGCCGATCCGCTTCCCATAACCCGCGCGATCAGCCTCGGCGGCCTGCCCGATCTCGCCGCGACCGAGACGAGCCCGGACAATGGCTGCGGCACCCCGGTCGTGGCCCGGCTGACCGGCGACCACGCCGATCGTTTCGCGGACACCTCGATCCCACCGCTCCTTCCGCTCGGCGTCGCGCAGGATCTGGTCAACGGGCGCGAGGATCGCATCATCCCCTATCGCTTCGCCACCGACTATGTCGCGCAGGCGCGAAAGGCCGGTGATTCGGTGACGCTCCACACCGTCCCCGCCACCGGCCATGTGGAGCTGATCGCACCGGACAGCGCCGCCTGGCGCGTCGCGCGGCAGATCGTCCTGGACGCGCTGCGGTGACGCGCGACGATCACCGCGCGGCGGACGCCGCCGACCCGCTCGCCATATGTCGCGCGCAGTTCGCGCTGCCGGCCGGCCTCCTATATCTTGACGGCAATTCGCTGGGTCCGCTGCCGCACGCGACCGTGGCGGCGATGACCGACATGGTCGAGCGCCAATGGGGCCAGCGCCTGATCCGCAGCTGGAACGAAGGCTGGATCGACGCCCCTACCCGCCTCGGTGCGAAGATCGCTCCGCTGATCGGCGCGCACAGCCATGAGGTGATCGTCGGCGATTCCACGTCCGTCAATCTCTACAAGCTGTTGAGCGCCGCTCTTCGCGTCGATCCGCAGCGTCGCGTGATCCTCAGCGAGGCAGGCAATTTCCCCACCGACCTCCACGTCGCCGAGGGCGCCGTCGCCGCCGTCCCCGGCGCCAGCCTTCGCGTGGTGGACCGTTCCGCCATCGCCGATGCGCTGGCGGACGACGTCGCTGTCCTCCTCCTCACCCATGTCCATTACAAGACCGCCGAGCGGTTCGACATGGTTGCCCTGACCCGTGCGACGCACGAAGCGGGTGCGCTCGTCCTCTGGGATCTCAGCCATTCGGTCGGCGCCGTCCCTGTCGACCTGACCGCCGCCGGTGCCGATCTGGCAGTCGGCTGCACCTATAAATATCTGAACGGCGGCCCCGGCGCTCCTGCCTTCCTCTACGTGGCAGAGCGTTGGCAGGATCGCCTCGCCAGCCCCTTGTCAGGCTGGATGGGTCACGTCGAACCGTTCGCCTTTACCGACGCTTACGCGCCGTCGCGGGGCATGAAGCGCTGGCTTGCGGGCACCCCGCCGATGCTCGCCATGGCCGCGCTGGAGGCCAGCCTGGACGTGTGGGCCGGAATTGACCGGCACACGGTCTGGGAAAAGAGCGCCGCGCTCTGGACCATCCTCGCCGATGCGGGTCGGGCCGCCGGTCTGGAATGCGTGACACCTGCCGATCCGGCTCACCGCGGCAGCCATATCAGCTTCCGCCATCCAGCAGCCTATGCCATCGCGCAGGCACTGATTGCCCGCGGTGTCATCGGCGACTTCCGCGATCCCGACATCCTCCGTCTGGGTCTGACCCCGCTCTACCTCGGTCACGAAGATGTGTGGCGCGCGGGCGAGATCCTGCGCAATGTGATCGCCGATCGCAGCTACACGGCCCCCGAATACCGGCAGCGCCAGGCTGTGACCTGATTGCACCCCCCGCCCCAACCTCCTATAGGCCCGCCATCCCGGCCCCGGCCCGCGCGGGCATCGCCCCTCGCGTCGCCGGCGTCACCCGTTTCCGAAGGGAACCCGATGGCTCGCCGCCGCCAGATCTACGAGGGCAAGGCCAAGATCCTCTACGAGGGTCCCGAACCCGGCACGATCATCCAGTATTTTAAGGATGACGCCACCGCGTTCAACGCGCAGAAGAAGGGCACGATCAACGGCAAGGGGGTGCTGAACAACCGCATCTCCGAGCATGTGTTCACCCTGCTCGACCACATCGGCGTGCCGACGCACTTCATCCGCCGCCTCAACATGCGCGAGCAGCTGGTGCGCCAGGTCGAGATCGTGCCAATCGAGGTCGTGGTCCGCAACGTCGCGGCCGGCTCGCTGTCGAAGCGACTGGGGATTGAGGAGGGCACCAAGCTGCCCCGCACGATCATCGAATATTACTACAAGGACGATGCGCTCGGCGACCCGATGGTGTCCGAGGAGCATATCGCCTGTTTTGGCTGGGCCAGCCAGGACGAGATGCACGACATCGCCGACCTGGCGATCCGGGTGAATGATTTCCTGTGCGGCCTGTTCGCCGGCGTCGGCATCCGCCTGGTCGACTTCAAGCTCGAGTTCGGCCGGGTGTGGGACGACGATTACGGCCGCATCATCCTGGCCGACGAGATCAGCCCCGATGGCTGCCGCCTGTGGGACATGACCTCTGGCGAGAAGCTCGACAAGGACCGGTTCCGCCGCGACCTGGGCGGAGAAGCCGAGGCTTATCAGGAGGTTGCACGGCGCCTTGGACTCCTGCCCGAAGGAGAGGAAACCGCGGTGCTCGACCTCGACAGCCATCGCAAGAAGCGGGGTAAGTGATGAAGCTGAAGGTGTATGTGACGCTGAAGCCCGGTGTGCTCGATCCCCAAGGCCGCGCCATCCATCACGCGCTCGGCTCGCTCGGTTTCGCCGGGGTCGAGGACGTGCGCGTCGGTCGTCTGATCGAGCTGACCGTCGCCGACGACACCGATGATGCCGCGGTCGAGGCGATGTGCCGCCAGCTGCTCGCCAATACCGTGATCGAGAATTTCCGGATCGAGCGCGCATGAAGACCGCGGTCCTCGTCTTTCCCGGTTCCAACTGCGACCGCGACATCGCCGTCGCGCTGGAGCAGGTGACGGGCACCGCCCCGGCGATGGTGTGGCACGCCGAAACCGCGCTGCCGGACGGGATCGGGCTAGTCGCGGTACCGGGCGGCTTCTCTTATGGCGATTACCTCCGCGCAGGCGCGATCGCCGCCCGCTCGCCGGTGATGCGCGCGGTGGTCGAGGCGGCGGGCCGCGGCCTGCCCGTTCTCGGCGTCTGCAACGGCTTCCAGGTCCTGACCGAGGCGGGGCTGCTGCCCGGCGCGCTGATGCGCAACGCCGCGCTCAGCTTCGTCTGCCGCGACGCGCCGCTGACCGTCGAGAATGCCGACAGCGCCTTCACCCGGCTCTACGAGCAGGGCGAACAGGTCGCCTTTCCCGTCGCCCATCACGACGGCAACTACTTCGCCGACGACACCACGCTAGACCGGCTGGAGGGCGAAGGCCGCATAGCGTTCCGCTACGCCACCCCGATCAACGGCTCCGCGCGTGACATCGCCGGCATCCTCAACGATCGCGGCAACGTGCTCGGCATGATGCCGCACCCGGAGCGCCGTATCGAGGCCGCGCACGGCGGCACCGATGGCCGCCGCCTGTTCGAGGGGCTGATCGAGACGGTCGGGGCGTAATGCCGCGCCGGCGAGGGCGCCGACTAACGCCGGTTCTCGCCGGATCGCATCCGCTGCGCATCGACATAGCCGTGCATCGCCTCGGTCCGGCCGCGCAGTTCCGCCGCCTCCGCGTCCGACAGCCGCCCGTCTGCCATGTAGCGATCGGCAGTGTCGGCAAGGACGGTACTCGACTTGCGCAGCTGCTTTGCCTCCTGCCGCGAGAGCTGGCCGGACCGCCGCCCCCTCTCGATCGGCTCCTCGACCAGCGCCTGCCGCTCGCGCGCGATCCGCACCCGTTCGGCGACCAGCGGCGGCGGTTCGACCGGCAGCGACGGCACCCGTGCGCCCGGTGGCGGCGGCCTCTGCACCGGCGGCGGTGTCGCCGTCACAGAGGTTGCCGACAGGCCGATTACCAGCAACAGTGCCGCTCGCCGCATCGTCCGCTCCTCCGTTGCATCCAGGCTAACGCGCATAGCAAAGCCTCGCAAGTCATTGGAGTATAGGGCACTTGAACTACACCCGGGTCCTGAACGGCGTGAAGTCCGTACCCTCGTCGAACACGTCGACGTCCTCCGCCCGCTTCAGCCCGCCGACCACGGCGTAGGTGACCGGGGTCAGCAGCACCTCCCAACCGACCTTCAGCGCCCACTGCGTGAACAGCACCACCCCGACCAAGCCCGGGGTCCAGCCCGGCGCGCCGAGAAAGGCGAGTGGGTAGAAGATCAGGCTGTCGACCCCCTGCCCCACCACGGTCGATCCGATCGTGCGCGACCAGAGGTGGCGACCACCCGTCCAGATCTTCATCCTGGCCATCACATAGGCATTGACGAACTCCCCGGCCCAGAAGGCGCAGACGCTGGCGAAGACGATCCGCGGCACCTGCCCGAACACCGCCTCGTACGCCGCCTGGTTGCCCCAGTCGGGTGCGGGCGGCAGCGCGACGACGATCCAGCTCATCAGCGCCATGAACAGGACGGCGGCGGTCCCCGCCCAGATCACCCGCCGCGCCCGCGCATAGCCGTACACCTCGGTCAGCACGTCGCCGATCACATAGCTGAGCGGAAAGAACAGGATGCCTGCGCCGAACGGCCAGTCGCCGATCACCGGCAGCGGCACCGTCGCCACCTTGCCCGCGCCGAGCACATTGGACAGCAGCAGGATCGCCACGAACGCGGCCATCACCAGATCGTAATAGCGGAAGTCCGCCCGCACCCCGCTCGCTTTCATGGCGGAGATTATGATCCCGGTTCCGTTGTCACGCAATCCGCGCTAACCCGCCGCCACCGCGCGCCCGTAGCTCAGTTGGATAGAGCACGAGCCTTCTAAGCTTGTGGCCGCTGGTTCGAATCCAGCCGGGCGCGCCAATCCGACGACCTTATGGCGCAAAGGAACCTGCTCTCGGTGGGAGTAGAAGGCGCTTTCGCGAATCGCTGACGGTCGTCTATTCACTTTCAGGATGGGATATTCGAATTTGCGAGAAGCGCTCGTCTATGCCTACAGGCGATGGGCGGGCGAGAAGAGGCTGCTCGATGAGCAGATCTCAAAGATCGAGGCGGCCCAGCTGACGTTGGAAGAGAAGCGCCGTCGCGCGGCCGAGTGCGACAAGCTGATCGAGAGCGCCGACAACATTCTCGCCGAAATATGGGACGGCTGGGACCCCGCGAAGGCCAAGCCGGCGCAGAGGTATGAGGGGACGCTTCCATTTGAGCACGGCGATGTCACCAGGTGGACACTCGACATCATGCGGAGAGCGCCCGATCCAATGCGAGCGCTTCATATCGCCAAGCAGCTGGTCACGGAGCAGGGTCGGGACGTGACTGACAAGGCCTTCGTCCGTGAAGTAGGTCGCGCAGTCGACGGCACGCTTAGGTCAATGGCCAAGCGCAATTATGTTGAGAAGACGGACGACACCCCTGTTCGTTGGCGCATCGTCGGCCGCGCTGGGGACGAAACGGCCTAGCTCGCGATCGACGCGAGCGAACCGTTGTCGTTTTCGCTCCGCTTCCGCCAATAGCCGCGGAAGGTGCTGGACGGCTTGTTGCGGGAGATCAGGCCGAGGATCATGTCGACCTGGTCGCCGTTCGGCGTGCGCCGATACTGTTCGCGCCACCCCAGCTCCCAGGCATAGCGCGGCATGTGCGCACCCGAGATGTGGAGGTGAACGCCGCGCTCGGCGCAACGCATACGCTGGAAAAAGCTCTCGGCTTGGTTGGTGCAGGCGATCCCGTCGGAGAAGCTCTTCGAGTGATCGATGCGCTTGGTGTCAAAGTGGAGGTGAAGCGGCTCCCACTGGGTGCTGCGATCCGCGTGGATGATCGTGTCCGGGACGACCATGCGCTTGGCGATCTCGATCGCGTCGCCCTCCTTGGGCAGCAAGAACGTGCGCACCTTGGCTGGCACGTTCGGGTCCTCGCTCTGGCGCTCGCGCAGGACCACGATCAGCTTGCGCTTCTTGCGGGCGGCCGCCTTGTTCTTGGCCTTGAACTCCTCCCACAGCTCCTTCTTGTTTGGGAGCCGGGGCAGACTGCCGCCGAAGATCGCGCCGTCGATCTCCACCACGCCGCTGAGCGGTGCCGCCTCGTCGTCCTTGCCCATCACCTCGCGGATCCGGTGCAGCAGCACGAAGGCCGACTTGTAGGAGATCTTCACCTCACGGGAGAGCCGACAGGCCGACACGCCCAGAACACCGTTGGCGAATACGGCGACGATGCCCAGCAGCTTGCGAAACGACAGCTTGTGACTCTCGAACACGGTCCCGACGGTGACGCTGAACGGCGTCCGGCAGGCCTTGCACTTCCATTTGTGGCCGCTGCCGAGCGTCCAATGCTTGAGCCCACCGCACGCCGGACAGACTGGATCGCCGTTGCTCGCTTCCCAACGGATCGCCTTGAACTTGGCGCGCGCAGCATCCTCGGACATCGCTCCGATGTCCATTAGGTCCAGGGTGCGGGCCCTGGACGACAAGAGGAAGTGCTGCGCCACCGAATCTGATGCTCTGCATCATCATATGTGGTGATGCTGGCTTTGCGTCTAGCACCTCCATCATCATTTTTAATGACGCGCCTCATCGTCGCTGGTGACGGTGTGCTTGGCGACACATGCAATTCAGCTATAACCATGGGATGGACGAAGGCGATTCCCACCCAGCCATAGGCCCGGCCGGCGACAAGGTCTGGGAGGACATGGTCAAGAACATGCTCCGCGGGCAGATGATGCACCACGGCGTGTCCTACGCCACGCTGGCCGAGCGCCTGGCGGCCTTCGGGATCACGGACAACGAGCTCAACCTGCGCAACAAGGTGAGCCGGGGGCGCTTCACCGCCGTCTTCTTCATGCAGTGCATGAAGGCACTCAACGTCGAATGGCTGAACGTGCCGGTCTCGGTCGAGGATGCGGCGCAGAAGGGTGGCGCACAGGCGCTGGCGAGGTCGCCATCAAAACCTACAGGTTCGCGCTGAGGTGACACATGCTTGAGGGAAGGGACTGGCACAAGCTCGCCGCAGCAGATGACAATGATCTGCGACAGCTTGAAGAAGCAGCCCCGGTGGACCTGCCCGCCAGCTATCTGGCGTTTTTACGCTACAGCAACGGGGGTGAAGGTCCGCTTCCAGTTCAGCCGTTGAACCTGTGCCTCTACCCGGCTGAGGAGGTTGCTCAGATTGCGCGAGAAGGCACTTTCACGGAGTGCTTCCAGGGATTGTTTGTCATTGGAGACTCGGGCGGAGGCGAAGCAGTCGCACTCGACCTGCGATCAGGGCCACCGTTTAGCGTCGTTTCACTCGATATGACGAACACCGATTGTCTCGAGGCAACAATCACCGTTGCCGCATCTTTCGACGACGCGCTCTCCCTCATAGGACTGAACGCTCGCGAGTAATTCACCCCTATGGCACCTGTTGGTTCTTTTGCGCCATAAGGTCGCAATCCGATATCGCGTTTATTACGGCCCTTTAAGTTACGTTCGGACGAACATGGATGGGCCCGCGAGAGCACCGCGACGATAGCGAACAGGCGGCTGCCGTTCGGCCATGAGTTCCTCACCCGCGAGCCTGACCCGGGCCGACTTGATCCCGCTGAGTTGGTATCCTGTTGCAGGACATTTTCGACACTGGACGCGGTGGCGGCGCGACAGCATTGGGCGTCGATCCATCCTGCTCATCGGAATTTGCCGCCATGAACCTTCTGATCGTTGAGGATGACGAGGGCTATGCGGAGGCGCTGCGGCTGGAACTCGGCGCGCTCGACCATCGGATCAGCGTCGCGACCACCGGGCCGGCAGCGCTGACCGCGGTGGAGCAGGACGATTTCGACGCGATCATCCTCGATCGCATGCTGCCGGCGATGGACGGCGCCGGAGTGGTCCGCCGCCTGCGTGAACGAGGGCACCGCCTGCCCGTGCTGATGCTGACCGCGCTCGGCCGCTCGGCGGAGAAGGTCGACGGGCTGGAGGCGGGCGCCGACGACTATGTCGTCAAGCCGACGCCGGCGACGGAGATCGACGCGCGGCTGCGCGCCCTGCTGCGTGCGCGGGGCTGGGCCGACGATAGCGGCGACGACACGCTCCGCGCCGGGGACATATTGGTCAGTCCGGGCCAGCATCGCGCCTGGCGCGACGGCCGCGTGCTCGACCTCGCGAAGCTGGAGTTCGGATTGTTGACGGAATTGGCGCGGCATGCCGGCAGCTTCCTCACCCGCGCGATGCTGATCGAGCGAGTCTGGGGCTATGATTTCGAGCCGACGACCAACATCGTCGACGCGCAGGTCCGCTCGCTCAGGCGCAAGCTGATGGCGGTGGGCGGCGACGACCCGATCGTGACCAAACGCGGCGTCGGCTATATGCTGCGCACCTGACATGGCGTCGTTGCGGAGGCTGACGGTCGTTTTCCTGTCGGCGTTCGGGGTGGCGACGGCGACGACCGGCTACGCCACCTTCTACGCGTCGCGCCAGGCGATCGTGCAACTGGTCGACCGGAGGATCGCGACGACGAGCAGCGCGCTGTTGAGCGAGGCGCCGGCGGGCGATGCGACGGCGATCCTGGCGCGGATCGATGCCTTCTCGCGACGGCGGGAGAGTGGCGATATCGGCTTCGAATTGCGCGATGCCGCGGGACGCCGGCTGGGCGGCAACGTGACCGTCACGCGCGCGCTGCCCGCCGGCTTCTCCACCCTGCGGATCAGCGACCGGATCGCGGGGTTGAGCGCGGGACGGGTGCAGGTCCGCGATGCGGGCCGCGGCCTGCGCCTCGTCACCGCGATCGAGACGGAACCGATCGACGGTCTGGCCTCGGCGCGGCGGCGCTACGCACTGACCGGCTTCGGCGTCATCGCGCTGATCGTGGTGGCGGGAACGGTCGCGTTCAGCATACTCGTCCGCCGCCGCATCCAGGAGGTGCGCGCGACCGCCGAGGCGATCATCGACGGCGATCTGGCGCGGCGGGTTCCGGTCGAGGGCGGTGGCGTGTTCGCGGAACAGGCCGCCACCTTCAACCGCATGCTCGACCGGATCGCGGCATTGGTCGAGGGTATCCGCAATGTCGGCGGCGACGTCGCGCACGACCTGCGCACGCCGCTCGCCCGGCTGCGCAGCCGGCTGGCGCGGATCGTCGCTTCGGCCCCCGACGCAGCGACGGAGCAGGAACTGGAGGCGGCGCTGGCGCAGTGCGACGAGATCATGGCGATCTTCGCCGCGATCCTGCGCATCGCCGAGATCGAGAGCGGCGATCGCGCCGTCGCCTTCGTTCCGGTCGACCTGACCGCGGTCGCGCAGGACGTGACCGAGACGATGGCAACGGTGGCGGAGGAGAGCGGCCACCATCTGGAAATCCATGCGGCCATGCCGGCGGTAGTCGACGGCGACCGCCAGCTGATCGCGCAGGCGGCGTTCAACCTCGTCGAGAATGCGCTTCGTCATACGCCGCCCGGATCGACCGTCCGCCTATCGGTGACGGAGGTCGACGGCACGGCGTTGCTGGAGGTGAGCGACGACGGGCCGGGCATCGCGCCAGCGGACCGCAATACCGCACGGCGCCGGTTCGGGCGGCTCGACGCCAGCCGCAACCGCGATGGTCACGGGCTGGGCCTGACGCTGGTCGACGCGGTGGCGCGCTTTCACCGTGGCACGCTGGACCTTGGCGATGCGGCGCCCGGACTGGTGGCGACCCTGCGCTTTCCCCAGCGCTGATACGGAAAGGGGCGGCCCGTTTCCGGACCGCCCCTCCCCTTGCCCTGTCAGTGCCGGTCAGAAGTTGACCAGCGCCTCGACACCGAAAGTCCGCGGCGCGTTGAAGTTGCCGTAGTCGCCCAACACGTTGTTGATGCTGCCCGAGCTGACAGAAGTGGTCGGCGCGCCCGGCAGGCTGTTCGACGGATCGCGGCGATACACATACTGCTCGTTGAACAGGTTGCGGCCCCACAGCGCGACGGTCAGCATCTGCTTGCCCTCGCCCAGCAGAATGTTGGCGAGTGCCAGGCGACCGTTGACGATGAACGAGGCGTCGTTCTTGGTCGCGAACTGGTCGAACGCCTGCGTCGCCTGCGCATAATTGCCGTCGAGGTGGAAGCGCAGCTGGTTGTCGCTGCCGACCGGCACCGAATAGTCGATCGAGCCGCTGGCGGCGTTGCGCGGCGTGAACACGATGTAGAAGTTCTGATACGCCTGGGTGCTGCTGGTCACGCCGCCCGTCGTCACGCTGTTGGTGATGAGCACCGGCGGGATGCGGGTGTAGGTATAGGCGTAGGAGGCGTTCAGCGTCAGCCCCTCGACCGGCGACACGGTCAGGTCCGCCTCGATCCCGCGGATCTTGGTGATGCCCGGCGCATTGATCGTGACGAGGTTGTTGAAGCTGCCCGTCGAGGTCACCTGGATCGAGCTGATGTCGACCTGGCTGTCCTTGCGGTCCATGATGTAGCCGGCCAGGTTGAACCGCGCACGGTGATCCCAGAAGTCCGACTTCATGCCGACCTCGTACGACTTCACGTCCTCGGGATCGAACGCCTGGTAGTTGGACGTGCGCGAGCTGGCGCCGCCCGCCCGGTATCCGGTCGCGTACTTGGCATAGAAGTGCAGGTCGTGCGTGGCGTCATAGGCCAGTGTGACCATCGGGTTGAACCGGTCCCAGCTCTTGTCGAGCGGGGCATAGCCGTTGCGGGTCGCCGCGGCGGTGTTGGTGCGATAGTTGATGTTGCGCGAGAAGAGGAGTTCGCCCTCCTTCTTGTCGTGCGTGTAACGGCCGCCGGCGGTCAGGTGCAGCGCATCGGTCATGTTCCAGGTGACCTGGCCATAGGCGGCATAGCTCTTCGACACCACCGCCGAGGCGCGGTCGATCGAGCGGCAGCCCGGCTGCGAGCCGAAACCGCCCGAGCCGGTGCACGGATCGAGGATGACGTAGCGATAGCCGGTCACCTGCCCTGCGGTGTTGGTGACGGCGACGATGCCGTTCGAATTCGGCGTCGCCGCGTCGTCGCTGACATGCTCGTTGAAGTAATAGAGGCCCGCGACGTAATCGAACGCATCGACGCTGCCGACCGCCTGGAATTCCTGGCTGAACTGGCGCTGGCGCAGGTCGGCCAGGCTATAGCGGCTGAAGGCGCAAGGGGCCGCCGCGGTGCAGGTGGTCGAGACGGTGCCGAGCGCCGGATAGGTCACGACCGGCACGCGGTGTGCGCCGCCCGAGTTATCCCACTGGGTCGCGTCGACCCCGCGCCACGCGGTGATCGAGCGCAGCTCGATCTCAGGCGACAGCTTGTACTTCAGGATATTGGTGAAGCCGTGGGTCTGGTCGACGCTGGGCTGCTGCGGGACGCCGATGTCGGCGACCTTCATCCGGCTGTCGCCGTTAACGACGACGCCCGGCAGCAACGGCTTCACCGTGCCGGTCAGCGTCGTGTAGACGGTGCCCGGCAGCTTGCAATTCGGCGAGGCGGCCTGAGTGCCGGCGACGCACTTGTTCGGGTTATAGTTCAGCAGCTGGCTGTAGAACGGCGAGTTCTTGTCGATGCCGTAGTCGTACGAGAAATCGTCGGTCAGCCCCTCGATCGGAGCCCAGCGCACGGACGCGCGGGCGCCGCGACGGTCGAAATAGTTCCAGCCGGTCTGGCCGGCGAGCGGGTTCTTGGTGGTCGGCCCCTGATACTGGACGATGCCGTCCAGCTTCACGCTGAAATTCTCGTACGCCGGCAGGTCGAGGTGCAGCTCGCCATTATAGGCACCGTAGTTGCCGATGCCGGCGCGGACGCGGCCCTCGAACTCGCCCGACGGCGTCTTGGTGACGATGTTGAGCGCGCCGCCCTCTGTGTTGCGGCCGAACAGCGTGCCCTGCGGACCCTTCAGCACCTCGATCCGCTCGACGTCGAACAGCGCGGCGTTCAGGCCGTGCTGGCGGCCGAGATAGACGCCGTCGACATAGATGCCGACGCCCTGCTCGCGGGCGGGCTGGTTGGCGTCGAGCGGCACGATGCCGCGGATGCCGACGGTCAGCGCCGACTGACGCGCCTCGAACGTCGCGACGCGCAGCGACGGCACCGCGCCGTCCGCCAGGTCGTAGAGGCTCTGGACGTGGCGGTCCTGCAGCGCGACCGTGCTCAGCACGTTGATCGCGATCGGCGTCTTTTGCAGATTGGTCTCGCGGCGGGTCGCGGTGACGACGATGTCGCCGAGCGGCGACTGATCGTCGGGTGCCGCCGCGGGCTCGGCGGCCGGAGCGGCGGGCTCGGCGACGGCGCCGGCAGCGGGTGCGGCCTGCGCGACCGCCGGCAGCGCCAACAGTGCGATACCGGCGAACAGATGTGCGCGCAGACAAGAACGATACGACATTATGGAAATCCCCCTTTACGGGCCGTTTGGCTCGAGAGGGGCCGTTAAGACGATTCGACTGCGTCGCCGTGACACTTCAATGACCAGCGCGGCGCCAGTATTTCACGCTGATTTCATCTTCCGGGCCGCCGTGACGGTAACCGATTACCGACATCTGGGTTTGGCGTCCCATGGCAAGACAGGCGAAGCTCAAGGTCTTTCGGACGCCAATCGGTTTCCACGACGCCTATGTCGCGGCACCCAGCCAGAAGGCGGCGCTGGCGGCATGGGGAAGCGAGCGGGATCTGTTCGCCCGCGGCATCGCCGAACTGGTGACCGATCCCGCACTGACGGAAGCGCCGCTCGCCGAGCCGGGCAAGGTCGTGCGTCGCTCGCGCGGTACCGCCGAGGAGCAGATCGCGGCGCTGCCGAAGACAAAGGCGCGGCGAAGGACGGCGGAGAAGGCCGAACCCTCCCCTGCCCCGGCACCACCGCCGAAGCCGGATCGTGACGCGCTCGACGAAGCGGAAGCGGCGCTGGCATCGGCAGAGGAACGCTTCGCCCGCGAGCGGCACGATATGGAGCGCCGCCAGGCGCGCGAGCGCGAGCGGTTGGAGGCGGCGCGGGATGGCGCGGAGCGGGATTATGATGCGGCGTTGAAGCGTTGGCGGGCGGCTTGAAAGCGCACCGCGCGGCGCGTTGCCGCGCCGAGTGACCGGGGCGAGCAGCCCCCGGCTGCTCGCTAGTTCCCGCCTGGCGGCGCGTTGCCGCGCCGAGTGATCGGGGCGAGCAGCCCCCGGCTGCTCGCTAGTTCCCGCCTGGCGGCGCGTTGCCGCGCCGAGTGATCGGGGCGAGCAG
>NZ_JAUUDS010000002.1 GCF_030678875.1 Sphingomonas aurea
CCCGCCGCCGCAGCGGCGAGGCGGGCGGCGGCGAGGCGCTGGCGCGGCGTCTCCGCCGTCGGCGCCGCGACGGCGCCCCCGGCAAGGAGCGCGATGGCGAGGATGCGAAGCGCGGCGGCCACGCGCCTACCCTTCCCGGTGGTAAGGATGGCCGGCGAGGATGCTGGTGGCACGGAACAGCTGTTCGGCCAGCATCGCGCGGGCCAGCAGGTGCGGCCAGGTCGCGCGGCCGAACGACAGCAGCAGGTCCGCCTCCGCTCGCGCGGCATCGTCGAACCCGTCGGCGGCGCCCAGCAGGAAACGCGCCTCGCGCACCCCGTCGTCGCGCCAGCGGCCGAGCCGCTCGGCCAGCGCGAGCGAGGGCATCGCCTCTCCCTTCTCGTCGAGCAGGATGCGGCGGGTCTGCGGCGCAGCCGCGGGCTCGCGTCCGCCGGTATCGGGCAGTTCGGTGATGCGGGTCGGCCAGGCGATCCGCTTCAGATAGCGGTCGACCAGCTCCGCCTCTGCCGAGCGGCCGATCCGCCCGCGCGCGACGATGTGGAGGAGCATCGACGGCTCAGGTGCGCGGCTGCTCCCCGGTCCTGGGCGGCTCCGGCATCGCGGCCGGCGCGTCGCCGAACGACCACATCCGCTCCAGATTGTAGAAGGAGCGGACCTCGGGTCGGAACAGGTGGACGATGACGTCGCCGGCGTCGATCAGCACCCAGTCGGCGGTCGGCAACCCCTCGATCCGCGGACTGCGGCCGCATTCCGCCTTGATCCGCTCGGCGAGCTTCGCCGCCATCGACGCCACCTGGCGCGTCGAACGGCCGCTGGCGATCACCATGTGATCGGCGATGGTCGATTTGCCCGCCAGGGGGATCGTCACGACCTCGACGGCCTGATCGTCGTCGAGCGACTGCATCACCAGCCGGTGCAACGCCTCGATCTCGGCGGCATCAGATGCCCTTGGGGTCGAACGGGGGGCGGAAGGGGAAGTGGCCAAGGTAACTCCTAGGAGGACGGGCCCGGCAGGAAGCGCCGGTGCCAGTCGGGATCGCCGGCGCGCAGGCCGGTCGCGGACGTCGGATCGGGGCGGAAGCGCAGCAGCACCAGGGCCGGCAAACTCCACGTCGTCCATCGTTGCGCCGCTGCCCGCGGTCGTCGATAGCGCCGCAGCCAGGCCATCGCGGGGGCCGCGAGTGCGCGCGCATCATATCCCGGCCGCGCCGCCACCGCAATCGGGATCGCACGCGCGATTCCTCGCCAGTCGCGCCAGCGGTGGAACTGCGCCAGATTGTCCGCCCCCATGATCCACACGAACCGTCGCTTCGGGTAGCGGCGCTGGAGCGCGCGGATCGTGTCGACGGTGTAGCGGGTGCCGAGTCGCGCCTCGATCGCGGTCGCGCGGATCGGGGCGCGCCGGGCCATCTTGCGCGCAGAGGCGAGCCGGGCGGAAAGCGGCGCCATGCCGGCGGCGGGTTTCAGCGGGTTGCCGGGCGACACCAGCCACCACGCCTCGTCGAGCGCCAGCGCGTCGATCGCGGCAAGCGTGATACGGCGATGCCCCCGATGCGCGGGGTTGAAGCTGCCGCCCAGGAGGCCGGTGGGGGTCATCGCGAACGCGGATCGCGAGAGGTGTGGAACACGCGCAGGATACGCAATTGTCCGCCAAGCACACGATAGATCAGGATGTACGGCGTGTTGCGAACCCGCCATTTCCGCCGGTCGCGATCACCGATCAGCGGGCCTGCGAAGGGCGTTTCCGACAGGAACTGCGCAGCCGCGACGATCCGATGGTTGATGTCGAACGACGAAGCAGGAGCGGTCGTGAGATAATATCCGTCGATGATCGTCAGATCATGTAGCGCCAAGGGCGCCCAGCGCAGCGTGAGCAAATCAGCGCCGCGAGTGCTTGCGGTCTTCGAGCCACGCCTCGATCTGCTCCTGAGTGTAGAATTCGCCTCGCTCGATCTGTGCATCGGCCTCGTCGACTTCGGCTCTGATCGCGGCGGCGAATACGTCATCGCGCTCGACGGCTTCCCTGATCGCCTCCGCCGCGAACTCGGCGCCGGTGATGCCCCGTTCGCGGGCACGTTCCTCGACCAGCGCCAGCGTGGCCGCATCGAGCGGCGCGGTGATCGAGGCGAATGCGTTCATGCGACCAGCCTACGCCCCTGCCGCGGCCGCTTCAACCACGCACCTGCCCCGTCCCGCGGCCGATCCATTTGTAGGTCGTCAGCCCCTCCAGCGCGACGGGACCGCGCGCGTGGAGGCGGCCGGTGGCGATGCCGATCTCGGCGCCCAGGCCGAACTCACCGCCATCGGCGAACTGGGTGGAGGCGTTCCACAGGACGATCGCCGAGTCCGCTTCCGCCAGGAAACGCTCGGCAATGGCAACATCCTCCGCGACGATGGCGTCGGTATGGTGCGACCCATGCCGGGCGATGTGTGCGAGGGCGCCATCGACGCCCTCAACCAGTGCGACGGACGCGATGGCGTCCAGATATTCGGTGTCCCAGTCGGCGGGAGCGGCAGGATCGACGGTGGCGAGTGCCTGCACGCCGGCATCGCCGCGCACGGTGCAGCCGGTCGCCGCCAACGCCTCGACCAGCTCTGCCGCCCGGGGAAAGTCGCGGTCGATCAGCAGCGTCTCCATCGCGCCGCAGACGCCGGTGCGGCGCATCTTGGCGTCGATCACCACCGCCTCGGCCATCGCCGGATCGGCAGAGGCGTGGACATAGACGTGGTTGATGCCGTCGAGATGGGCGAGCACGGGCACCCGCGCCTCTGCCTGCACACGCGCGACCAGGCCCTTGCCGCCGCGGGGCACGATCAGGTCGATCAGCCCGGCCGCGGCCAGCATCGCACCGACAGCGGCGCGGTCGGCGGTGGGAACCAACTGCACCGCGGTACGCGGCAGGCCGCCCTGCTCCAGCCCGGCAACGAAGGCGGCGTGGAGCGCGCGATTGCTCGCCAGCGCCTCGCTGCCGCCACGCAGGATCGCGGCATTGCCGCTCATCACGCAGAGCGCGGCAGCGTCGGCGGTGACGTTGGGGCGGCTCTCATAGACGATGCCGATCACGCCGATCGGCACGCGCACGCGCGACAGGACGAGGCCGTTGGGGCGGGTGCGCGCGTCGATCACCTGCCCGACCGGATCGTCGAGCATGGCGACTACCGCCACCGCGTCTGCCACCGCCGCCAACCGCGCGGGGTCGAGCCGCAGTCGGTCGAGCAGCGCGCCGCTCAGTCCCGCCGTTTCCGCCCGCGCCATGTCGCTGGCATTGGCGGCGAGGATCGCGTCGGCCTGCGCGCGGATCGCAGCGGCGGCGGCGTGAAGGCCCTGGCGCTTGGTTTCCGTAGGGAGACGGGCCAGCGTGGTGGCCGCGGCGCGTGCTTCGGCAGCCATGGTGGCGATCAGCTGGGCGGGATCGGTCTCTGCGTCGGCCATGGCGGGGCGCTATCACGACGGGGGGTGCGAGGCGAGAGAGAGCAGCTTGCCTGCTTAGAGGTAGAAGATTTCGGTTCACGCGGAGATGCGGCTCCGCGTGATCCTGTTTCTACCGCCGTTGCTCGACACACCAGATGACGGCAGCGCCGGCGACATAGGACAGCAGGTCGCGCGGGTCGTAGCTGGTGCCGAGAAGCAGGCGGGCGGCCGGCTGGCCCTCCCAGCCAAGCCGGTGGAGCAGGCCGGCATATTGGCCGAACTCGATCGCAAAGGCGGTCGCCAGCGCGAGTGCGAGGTCGGTGCGCCAGCCGGCCGGCGAGCCGATGCGCAAGCCGCAATAGACGAGCATCACGGCCAGCGCATCGCCGACATGCGGACGGATGAGAGCGTCGTCGAGCCAAAGGGCGATCGCCGCCTCGATCGCGAGCAGCAACAGCGCCGTCGCCGCATAGCCGAACCTCCATCGCATCCCCGCTGCGTGGCGCGAGGGTTGGTCTGGGGCAAGCGGGCCGAGCAGGCTGCACGGAATCGGGTCGGCGTCTGCACCGATCCTCAACGGCAGGGGAATTTACGACCCAGTACCTTGGCATAGCCGTCGCGCAGCGGCCGGCGCTGGTCGGCGGCGGGAAGCGCGGCGAGGCTGTCGATCATTTCCTCGATGCCGACCGATTCCCCTTCGGGCACGCAGGCGATGCCGGGCTTGTGTGCGGCGATGCGCCGGGCATTCTCGGCCTTCAGCTCGGTCCTGGCTTGGCGCGCCTCTTCCTTCAGGACCTGGAAGTCGGGGGAGAGGAGCGCGGCAAAGCCCTGCTCGCGCAGCACCTGCGCGCGCTGGACGAACGTGCCGACGGTCATCGCGGCCCCCGCCGGCGCGGCGATCGCGAAGGCGGCGACAATCGCGAAGGCAGACAAGGGGATACGCGGATAAGACATGGGCCGACCTTCCGAAACAGGAAGGCCGGCCCATGCCAGCAGCCGGCTTGCCGCCGGCTGAATACAGGCGCTTCAGGCGCCGAGCGGAGTGGCGCTGCCGAAGCCGCCGGACGGGCGGCGCGTCTTGGGGATCGAGGTGCCCGCGGTCGGCACCGCCGGGGTCTTCGGCCCCTGATCCATCCGGCCGATCTCCTCGCCGGCGATCAGCTTCTTGATCTCGTCGCCCGACAGCGTCTCATATTCGAGCAGCGCACCGGCGAGCAGGTGGAGCTGGTCGATATGGTCGGTCAGCACCTGCTTGGCCTTGGTCAGCCCGCCCTCGACGATCGCCTTGATCTCGTCATCGATCAGCTGCGCGGTCGCATTCGACATGCGCACCGGCTGAGACGACGAATAGCCGAGGAAGCTCTCGCCTTCAGGCTGGGCATACTCGACCGGGCCGACCTTGTCCGACATGCCCCATTTGGTGACCATGTCGCGGGCGAGGCCGGTGGCGTACTGGATGTCGCCAGACGCGCCCGACGACACCTTGTCGTAGCCGAAGATCACTTCCTCCGCGACGCGGCCGCCCATCGATACCGCGAGGTTCGCGTACATCTTGTCGCGATGATAGCTGTAGCTGTCCCGCTCAGGCAGGCGCATCACCATGCCCAGCGCCCGGCCGCGCGGAATGATCGTCGCCTTGTGGATCGGATCGGACGCGGGTTCGTGGATCGATACGATGGCGTGACCCGCCTCGTGATAGGCGGTCATCCGCTTCTCGTCCTCGGTCATGACCATGGAACGACGCTCGGCGCCCATCATGACCTTGTCCTTGGCCTCCTCGAACTCGGCCATCGCGACGAGCCGCTTCGACTTGCGCGCCGCCATCAACGCCGCCTCGTTGACGAGGTTGGCGAGGTCGGCGCCCGAGAAGCCCGGCGTGCCGCGCGCGATCGTGCGGGCGTCGACGTCGGGCGCCAGCGGTACCTTCTTCATATGGACTTCGAGGATCTTGATGCGGCCCTCGATATCCGGGCGGGGCACGACGACCTGGCGGTCGAAGCGGCCCGGACGCAGCAGCGCGGGGTCGAGCACATCGGGGCGGTTGGTCGCCGCGACGATGATGATCCCCTCGTTCGCCTCGAATCCGTCCATCTCGACAAGGAGCTGGTTCAGCGTCTGCTCGCGCTCGTCGTTGCCGTTGCCGAGGCCCGCACCGCGATGGCGACCGACCGCGTCGATCTCGTCGATGAACACGATGCACGGGGCCGACTTCTTGGCCTGTTCGAACATGTCGCGCACGCGGCTGGCACCGACGCCGACGAACATCTCGACGAAGTCCGAGCCGGAGATGGTGAAGAACGGCACGCCCGCCTCACCCGCGATGGCGCGGGCGAGCAGCGTCTTGCCGGTGCCGGGCGAGCCGACCAGCAGCGCACCCTTCGGGATCTTGCCGCCCAGGCGCGCGAACTTCGACGGGTCCTTCAGGAACTCGACGATTTCGGTCAGCTCGGCGCGCGCCTCGTCGATGCCGGCGACGTCGTCGAAGGTCACGCGACCTTCCTTCTGGGTCAGCATCCGTGCGCGGCTCTTGCCGAAGCCCATCGCACCGTTGGCGCCGCCGCCCTTCTGCATCTGGCGCAGCACGAAGAAGGCGATGCCGAGGAACAGCAGGAACGGCAGCGACTGGTACAGCAGCACCATCCAGACCGAGGGGCCATCCTCCGGCTTGGCGGTGATCGTCACGCCCTTCTCGCGCAGCTTGCCGACCAGCGTCGAATCGGGGAGCGGATAGGCGCGGAACTTCTCGCCGTTCGACATCGTGCCGGTGATGATGTCGCGGCTGATGTTGACGTCCTTGACCGTACCTTCATCCACCTTGTCGAGGAAGGTCGAGTAGGCGATCTGGTTGCCGGTGCCCGCCGTGGTCGAACGGCCGTCGACCATCGTGACGAACAGCGCGAGGCCGAGGAGAATGCCCACCCAGATCAGCAGGCTCTTCATCCAGGGATTGCCTCCGCCATTCTCGGGAGGCTGCTTGTCATTGTCGTTCATGGCCACGGCGATACCTTTCGCTGCCAAGATAAGCCCGGTGGGGTTAATGACAATGGAACAAAACGTCGATCAATGCGCGGAAATGGGCAACGCCCCGCCGTTGGCGTCATCCGTTTCGTCGCGTCGGCGCGACCGCAAAGCGCCAGTTTGCGCCGCGCGGCGTCACCAGCACTCCGCCCTGGGTCGCCCGGCATCCCGCGCCAAGCGCATCGAGCAGCGGCTCGACATTCGATGCCGGGCCAAAGGCGGGCGCCGCGATCCCCTCTTCCGCCCGCAGCACCGCGATGCCGCGGCGGGCCAGCAGGCGGCGCAGCGCGCGGGGCAGGCCGGCGACGTCGAGCCCGTCCGGCCCCTGTCGCGTCTGCCACGCCCAGTCGGCGAGTTCGTCCAGATCGGCGGCGATGTCGGCGACATGGTCGGCGGCGCGGGCGAGTTGCGCAGGGTCGAGTTCGGGATTGGCGGCGAGCCAGTGGCGCGCGCGAACGCGGGTATAGTGGCGGTCGGCGTTGCTGGGATCCTGCACGACCGGCAGGTGCGCGGCGACTTGGCCAAGCTCGGCGCGGCGCCAGTCGAGAAGGGGGCGGATCAGCGTGACGCCGTCGCAGAGCGGGCGGGCGCGACGGATGCCGGCGAGGCCGGTCGGGCCGCTGCCGCGATTGGCGCGCATCAGGAAGGTTTCCGCCTGATCGTCGGCGTGGTGGGCGGTGGCGAGGAGCGGCGCGCCGCCGTCAGCAGCCCAGCGGCCCAGTGCGGCGTAGCGGGCGGAGCGGGCGGCGGCCTGGACGTTGCTGGCTGGGAGCGGTTGATCCGGGCGGAGCGTGGCGTGGGAAATGGCGCGACTGGCACACCAGTCGGCGACCATCGCCGCCTCCGTCGCGGAGGCGGGACGGAGGCCGTGGTCGAAGGTCGCGGCGATCACGCGGCCGGGGAACGCGGCCGTGGCGAGCGCCAGCATCGCCATGCTGTCCGGGCCGCCGGAGATGGCCAGCGCCAGGCGCGCGAGAGGGGCCTCCTGAGCGGGTGCACCGTCCCCGGCGAGACCCCAGCCTGCGCTGGAGTAACGGGCCTCAGGCGTGGACTGCACCGCCCGCGCCACCCCCGCCGCGAAGCGTGCGGCGAGCGCGGCGGGGATCAGCGGGTCACTTGCACCTGGCGGCGGTACGGCCACGGGCCAGATCGGCCTTGAACGCCGCGGTCATCTTGGCGCCGTAGACGTCGGTTAGTTCGGCATAGACGCGGCAGGCGTCGGCCGGCTTGTCGAGCTTGACCAGCGCCTGGCCCAGATAGAGCAGGCTGTCGGGCGCGCGCTCGCCATCGGGCATCTTCTTGTAATTGTCGTAGAACGCCATCGACGCCAGGCTGGGCTTGCCGTCGTCGAGATAGGCGCGGCCGAGCAGGTTCTGCGCGTAGCTGGCGCGGCGGCTGGCGGGGAAGTCGGCGACGGTCTTCTTCAGCTGCGCCTGCGCCTCGGGGTACAGCTTCGCATCCCATAGGCGGTAGCCATAGAGATACTGCTCCTCGGCCTGATCGCCGCCCTTGGCCGGGCGCTTGATCGCGGCGAGCCGCGCGGTGCGATCGGGATCGGCGGCAGCCGCGGGCGTCGCCGCGGCGGGGCGGCTGTCGGAGAGCGGGCGCGAGGGGCTGGCGCCAGCGATCGGCGCCGGATCGCCACCGTCGACCGCGCCACCGACTGCGGGCGCGGTGGCAGCGGCGGGGGCGGCGAGCTTCGCGTCGGTCGCCGCCTTGTACGCGTCGAACTGCTCACGCAACTGGCGGAGCTGGAAGCCGTTCTGCTCGGCCTGACCGGTCAGCGTCGCCACCTGCTGCTCCAGCGACGACACGCGCGCGGCGAGGTCGACGATCGGCGACGAAACGGGCGCGCCGGGGATCTCGGTCGGAGTGGTCGGCGCGACGATATCGGGTTGGACCAGCTGGCCGGCCCCGCCGGGGAAAACCTTGCGCTGGACGGCGCGCATCTCGCTCTCGAGCCGGCCGACCCGCGCTTCGACGGTGCCGGACTGCGCGGCGGCGACGCCCGGCAGGATCATCACGATGCCCGTGCAGAGCATCATCAGGTTACGCATGGCCGACATTCTCACTGGCTGCATCGCTTCGCCCTACTGCGCATCTGGGGCGGCAGCGGGCGGGTTCTGGGCGGACTGGAGGTTGGCGCGCTGCGTCTCGGTCAGCGCCCGGCCGGTGGCGGCGGGCCGGGGTGTACGACGCGGAGTGGGACGCGCGGCGGCGGGGCGCGCCGGTGCGGCGACGCTGGACGCCGCCGCCGGGGTCGGCGCGGGAGTAACCCCGCCCTGCCCGCCACCCTGGCCGGTCCGTGCGAGCAGCGAGGCGGCGTCGACCGCGACGTCCTTGATCGGGCGCGAGCCGTCGCCGAGCGGTGGGATGGCGTTGCCGCCGACCGCGACGCGCAGCTGGTCGGGGCGGCCGACGTTGATCTTGGGCGCGTTGGCGCCCTCCGGCACTGCAAAGCTCTCGCCCGGCTTCAGCGTGCCGAGGTAGAGGGTGGTGTTGGCGGCGTCATAGACGCGCAGCCACACCTCGTTGTCGCCGGCGGTCAGGGTGACAGGCCCGGTCGCCGGGGTCGGTGACGGCGCCGGCGCGACGGCGACCGGCGCGGTGACGACCGGTGGCGCGGCAACGATCGCGGGAGCGGTGCCGCCGGGGCGGAACAGGTCGGTGGCGTAGTATAGCCCGGCCAGCACCAGCACCGCGATGGCGAGGCCCAGCCCCAGGATCGCCACCCCACGCGAGGGTACGCGCGATGGGTCGGCAGTCTCGTACGGCTCATACTCGGGCGCACGCGGCACCTGCGCCAGTTCGGCGCGGACTTCGTGGGCGACGGCGGCATCGTCCAGCCCGACCGCGCGGGCATAGGCACGGGCGAAGCCGACGGCATAGGTCGGTGAAGGCAGCGCGGCGAAATCCGTCGCGTCGATCGCCTCGAGATGGCGCAGCGGCACGCGCGTGCGCGAGCCGACCTCGGCCAGCGACAAACCCTGCGCCTCTCGCGCCTTGCGCAGCCGGTCACCCACGCGCTCGGGCGCTGGGGCGTCGCCGGGCTGGACCTCTGTCATCCACTAAACTCCGCTGCGGACCGCCACCCCGGCCCGCTGTTCCCATGTTTCAGAGCACCACCGCCCTGTCAACGCAACCGTGAGTCGCACCTGCGACGGGATGCCGGCCTCCTACGCCAGATCGATGCCGCGTGCCGTCGCCCATTCGGTCAGCGCGCCGCGCAGGTCGCGCGGCGGCCGTGCCAGCAAATCCGCCACGAATTCCGCCGCTTCGCCGCGATCGATCGAGCGGATCATCGCCTTCACCGGGCCGACCGCGGCCGGGGTGATCGACAGCCGGTCGATGCCGATCGCGATCAGCGCCATTGCCTCCAGCGGACGGCCGCCCATCTCGCCGCAGACGCCCACCGGCACACCGGCCGCGCGCGCCACCCCGGCGACCCGGGCGATGAAGCGCAGGATCGACACCGACAGCCAATCGTACCGCTCCGCCAGCTTCGGGTTGGCGCGATCGGCGGCGAACAGGAATTGGGTCAGGTCGTTGGTGCCGATCGACAGGAAATCGCAGGTCGGCAGCAGCAGGTCGAGCTGCTCGGCCAGCGCCGGCACCTCCAGCATCGCGCCGTAGCGGATCTCGACCGGCAGACGCTTGCCGCGCGCGGCGAGCCACTCGCGCTGCGCCTCGAACAGCGCGCGCGCCTCGGTGAACTCCCACGCCTCCGATACCATCGGGAACATGACGTTGAGCGTGCGGCCCGCCGCCGCTTCCAGCAGGGCACGCGCCTGCGCCTTCATCAGCCCGTCGCGTTCCAGCGCCAGGCGCAGCGCACGCCAGCCCATCGCCGGGTTCTCTTCGCCATGCGCTTCCACCGTCAGATAGGGCAGCGCCTTGTCGCCGCCGATATCCACGGTGCGGAACACCACCGGCCGCTCGCCCGCCGCCTCCATCACCTCGCGGTACAGCCGCTGCTGGCGCTCGCGCTGCGGCAGGGTGGCCGAGACGAGGAACTGGAACTCGGTGCGGAACAGGCCGATGCCGTCGGCGCCGGTCAGGTCGAGCGCCGCCACGTCGTCGCGCAGCCCCGCATTCACCATCAGGGTGATGCGGCTGCCGTCCTTCGTCTCGGGCGGCAGGTCGCGCAGCGCCGCGAACGCCGCCTTGCGCTTCTGGCGGAGCGCCAGCTTCGCCTCGAACGCCTCCTCCATGATCGACGAGGGGCGGACATAGACGCTGCCGTCGGTGACATCGAGGAGCAGGTGGTCACCCTCTGCGATCAAACGGCGCACGTCGCGGACCCGGCCGAGCACCGGCACCCCCATCGCCCGCGCGACGATGATGACGTGCGCGGTCAGCGACCCCTCCTCCAGGATCACGCCCTTCAGCCGCCGCCGGTCATATTCCAGCAGCTCGGCCGGGCCCAGGTTGCGCGCGATCAGGATCGTGTCCTGGCGCAAACCGAGCTGCGCGGCGGTGCCCATCTGGCCCGACACGATGCGCAGCAGGCGGTTGGCCAGATCCTCCAGATCGTGCATCCGATCGGCGAGCAGCGGGTCGTCGATCTGGCGCATGCGCTGGCGGGTGCGCTGCTGGACACGCTCGATCGCCGCTTCCGCGGTCAGGCCGCTGTCGATCGCCTCGTTGATCCGCCGCGCCCAGCCCTCGTCATAGGCGAACATCTTGTAGGTCTCGATGACTTCCAGATGCTCACCGCCGACGCCGAACTCCGCCTCGCGCGCGATGCGGTCGATCTGCTCGCGCATCTTGTCGAACGCGGCGTAGACGCGGTGCCGCTCGGCATCGATGTCCTCGGCTACCGTATGCTCGACGACGATGCGCGGCTGGTGGAAGACGGCGCTGCCGGACGCCATGCCCTCGACCAGCTTCTGCCCCGGAATGCGTACCGCGGCGGTCGACTGGACCCGGTCCTTGCCCTGCGCGGCGGTGTCGATCAGCCCGGCATTGGCGATCAGTTCGGACAGCACCATCGCGACGGTCTGCAACGCCTCGATCTCGATATCGTCGTAGCGGCGCTGCTCGGCATGCTGGACGGCGAGGACGCCGACGACGCGCTCGCGCCGGATGATCGGCACCCCGGCGAAGCTGTGGAAACGTTCCTCCCCCGTTTCGGGCTTGTAGGCGAAGTCGGGATGGCTGGCCGCCTCGTCGAGGTTCAGCACCTCGCCGCGGGCCGCGATGATGCCGACCAGCCCCTCGCCCAGCGCCAGCTTGGTGACGTGCACCGCCTCCTGCGCCAGGCCGCGCGTGGCGAAGAGTTCCAGCACCCCTTCGCGCAGCAGGTAGATCGAGCACACCTCGCTGTTGGTCGCCTCGCCGATGATGCCGACGACCTGGTTCAGCTTGGCCTGCGCGGGCGTGCGCGCCGCCATCACATCGTGCAGACGGACGAGGATCTCGCGGGCAGAGGCGGCGGCCGTGCTGGGCATGGCCATAGGGCTAACAGATGTGTGTCATGGGTGCCACACAGCAAATCGCGTTCGCACTTGATAACTGTTGATAACCGGGTAGGTTCAATCGTTGGAGGCTAGCCGATGATTAGTGCCGAGCTGGGACCGTTGCTGGAAAACGCCGTGACGCGGCTGGTGGAGTCGGGCCGCTACAATTCGAAGAGTGAGGTGCTGCGCGAAGGCGTGCGACTGGTGCAGGAGCGCGAGGCGCGGCTCGCTGCGCTGAACGCGGCCATCCTGCAGGGCGTGGCGGATGCCAATGCCGGGCGCACCGAGGACGCCGATGCTGTGTTCGATCGACTGGAGGCGCGGTACAGCGCAATGTCCCGGCGGCGGTGATCATCCGCCTGACCAACAAGGCGCAGGCAGACCTGATCGCCATCGGCGATCACATCGCTGGTTACGATCCTGACAGGGCTGCGGGACTCGTCCGGGCGTTGCGCGCCAAGTGCCTGTCCCTTGCCGAACTGCCGCGCGGCTATCCGCTGGTTCCCCGGTTCGAGGCGTTCGGTATCCGCCGCCGCGTTCATGGCAACTACCTGATCTTCTACCGACTCGACGACGATCAGGTCGTCGTGCTGCACGTCCTGCACGGAGCGCGGGATTATGCCGGTCTGCTGGGTCCGGAGTAAAACCGGCACCTCAGTCGAACAGGCCGTCCTGCGATCCGGCGGGCGGGTTGAGGCCGAGATGCTTCCAGCCGCCGGCGTTCAGCACGCGTCCGCGTGCGGTCCGCGCCACCAGCCCCAGCTGGATAAGGTATGGCTCGATCACCTCCTCGATCGTGTCGCGCGGTTCGGACAGCCCGGCGGCCAGCGTCTCGACCCCGACCGGGCCGCCGCGATAGATGTCGGCGATCATGGTCAGGTAGCGGCGGTCCATCGCGTCGAGGCCGAGCGCGTCGACCTCCAGCCGGTTGAGCGCGGCATCGGCGATCTTCGCATCGACGGTCGCGGCCCCGGCGACATTGGCGAAGTCGCGCACCCGGCGCAGCAGCCGCCCGGCGATGCGCGGCGTGCCGCGGGCGCGGCGCGCGACCTCGGTGGCGCCGTCCGGCGCGATGCCCAGGTCGAGCAGCCCGGCGGCGCGGGTCACCACCCGTGTCAGTTCCTCGACCGTGTAGAATTGCAGGCGGATGGGAATGCCGAACCGGTCGCGCAGGGGCGTGGTCAGCAGCCCCTGCCGCGTCGTCGCGCCGACCAGGGTGAAGCGCGGCAGATCGATCCGCACCGAGCGTGCCGACGGCCCCTCGCCGATCATCAGGTCGAGCGCGCGGTCCTCCATCGCCGGGTACAGCACCTCCTCGACCGCGGGTTGCAGCCGGTGGATCTCGTCGATGAACAGGACGTCGCCGTCCTCCAGATTGGTCAGCAGCGCGGCGAGGTCGCCCGACTTGGCGATGACCGGGCCGGAGGTGGCGCGGAAGCCCACCCCCATTTCGCGCGCGACGATCTGCGCCAGCGTCGTCTTGCCCAGCCCCGGTGGGCCGAAGAACAGCACATGGTCCAGCGCGTCGCCGCGGCTGCGCGCGGCCTGGATGAAGATGCGCAGGTTCTCGCGCGCAGCCGCCTGCCCGACGAATTCGTCCAGGTGCCGCGGGCGGAGCGCGGCATCGACATCCTCGGGGCGGCGCTGCGCGGTCATGATGCGGTCGTCGGTCACGCTTCGTTCCGTAGCGGCGCGCGCCTGCGGGGTCGAGGGGCTGTCTTTTCCCGCCACCCACCACCCCGTCATCCCCGCGCAGGCGGGGATCCAGACCCGCTGACGTTGCGGCTCCAATCATGAACGTCAGCGTCTATGGATCCCCGCCTGCGCGGGGATGACGAATAGGGTCGGGCGACCGCTCCGCACTACCCCGCCAGCGTCTTCTCCACCGACCGCCACAGGTTCGCGATCGCCATGCCCCCCGCCGAGCGCGCAGCATAGGTGCCGACGGGGGCGCGACGGTCCGTCATCGCCTCGATCGCGCTGGCCATCGGGATCGCCGGCCAGTCGGGATGCTCCTCCAGCGCGGCGCGGTGGAGCGCGCGGCGGCGGTCGACCATCGAGAAGACCGGCAGCAGCGGCACGTTCGGCCCCTTGCGCGCGGTGACATGCGCCGCCACCGTCTCGAACGCGCGACGCGACAGGGCGGAGGGGATGACCGGCACCACCACCAGATCGGCGGCGCGCAGGATCTGGTCCGACGTCTCGGTCAGCCCCGGCGGGCAGTCGACGACGACGCGGTCGTAATCGCGGGCCAGCCCCTCGACGATCTTCGCCAGCCGCTTCTTCTTGTCGAGTTCGTGGAACAGCCGGTCGAGACTGCGCAGCGAGGCGTCGGCGGGCAGCAGCCATAGTCGCTCGACCGCGGTCTGGCGGACCAGCTTGGCGGGATCGACGTCGCGGACGATCGCCGCCTGCGCCTCGAGCCGGCCGGGCTCGTCGACGCCCAGCACCCAGCTGGCCGCAGCCTGCGCGTCGAGGTCCCACAACAGGGTACGGCGCGCCGACAGGCACGCCGCCGCCCAGGCGAGGTTCACCGACAGCGTCGTCTTCCCGACACCGCCCTTCAAGCTGTAGACCGCAATCGTCGCCATCGCCGCCCGTCCCCCTGGCCTGATCTGGCGGCGCCCTTACCGCGCCGCCTTCTTCAAGGCCAGTCGGACGAGCGCGTCGAGGGTGGCGGTGCTGCCCAACTCGTCCTCGGCCGCCGCGACGGCACCGGTCGCCTCGGCCGGGCGGAAGCCCAGGTTGAGGAGCGCCGACACCGCGTCCGCCGACGCGCCGACCGGCAGCGCCTGCGCGGTGGCGGCGGCGCCGAGCGGGACAGTGCCGACCTTGTCCTTCAACTCGCGCACGATCCGCTCCGCCAGCTTCGGGCCGACGCCGTTGGCGCGCGCGACCATCGCCTTGTCCTGCGCGCCGACGGCGCGGGCCAGTTCGGCGGGTTCGAGCGCCGACAGGATGGCAAGCGCCACGCGCGCGCCGACGCCCTGCACCCCGGTCAGCAGGCGGAACCAGTCGCGCTCCGCGGCGCTGGCAAAACCAACCAGCCGGATCGAATCCTCCGACACCAGCATTTCGGTGAACAGCGTCGCCGCCTCTCCCACCGGACCGATCGCGGCAAGGGTGCGCGACGAGGCGCCGACCAGATAGCCGACCCCGCCGATATCGATCACCGCATGGTCGATGCCGGTCGCATCCAGCCGGCCCTTCAGATGCGCGATCATGCCCCTAGCCTCCCGCCGTCACCCGGGCGCGGCGCAGCATCCCCGCCTCGCTCGCCAGATGGTGCGCATGGGTGATCGCCACCGCCAGCGCGTCCGCCGCGTCGGGGCCGGCGAGCTTCGCGCCGGGAAGAAGGACCGCCATCATTGCCTGGATCTGCCTCTTTTCCGCGCCGCCGGTGCCGACCACCGCCTTCTTGACGGTGCTGGGGTGATATTCGCCGATCCGCAACCCCGCCGACGCCGCCGCCAGCAGCACGACGCCGCGCGCCTGGCCCAGCTTCAGCGTCGACTGGGCATTGGTGTTGCCCAGCACCTCCTCGACCGCGGCGGTGTCGGGCCGCTCGGCGCGGATCACGTCGACCAGCGCGGCGTGCAGGTTCGACAGGCGGCGCGGCAGCGGCATCGACGGCTCGGTCCTGATCTGGCCATTGGCGACATGGCTGAGGCGGTTGCCGTCGGCGCGGATCACCCCCCAGCCGGTCGTGCCGAGCCCGGGATCGAGGCCGAGGATTATCACCGCCAAGATCCTCCCCGGCACGGGGAGGGGGACCAGCCGCAGGCTGGTGGAGGGGGGCTTCCACAGGCGGTCCGCTCGCAGCGACCCCCCTCCACCATGCTGCGCATGGTCCCCCTCCCCATGCCGGGGAGGATCTTCATTAGCCCAGCTTCTCCATCACCTCGTCGGACACTTCGTAATTGCCCCAGACCGTCTGGACGTCGTCGTCGTCGTCCAGCGTGTCGATCAGCTTGAACAGGGTCGCCGCGTCGCCCTCATCGACTGCGACCATGGTCTGCGGGCGCCACGCCAGCTTCGCGCCCTCCGGCTCGCCGAGCACCGGCTCCAGCGCCTTGGCGACCTCGTGCAGGTCGCCCTGCGCGGTCCAGATCTCGTGCCCGTCCTCGGACGAGGTGACGTCCTCGGCCCCCGCCTCCAGCGCCGCCTCGAACACCTTTTCCGCGTCGCCGGCGCTGGCGGGATAGTTTATGAGGCCCATCCGGTCGAAGGCATGGCTGACCGACCCGCTCGCGCCCAGATTGCCGCCGTTCTTGGCGACGGCGGTGCGGACGTTGGTGGCGGTGCGATTGCGGTTGTCGGTCAGCGCCTCGATGATGAGCGACACGCCGCCGGGGCCGAATCCCTCGTAGCGGATCTCTTCGTAATTCTCGGTATCGCCCTTGGACGCCTTGTCGATCGAGCGCTGGATATTGTCCTTGGGCACCGACTGCGCCTTGGCCGCGTTGATCGCGGCGCGCAGGCGCGGGTTCATGTCGGGATCGGGCAGGCCCATCTTCGCCGCCACGGTGATCTCGCGGGAAAGCTTGGAAAACATGCTGGAGCGCTTCTTATCCTGCGCGCCCTTGCGGTGCATGATGTTCTTGAACTTGGAATGGCCTGCCATGACTGCCTCTGATCGGTAATCCTGTGCCCTTAGGCCGTGGGCGCGCGGTTCGCCAGCCCGTCGATTTTCGCCTCCAGCGCCGCCAGCCGGTCCAGCACCACGCCGTCGAGTTTGTGATGCAGGCGCAGGATGTCCAGCTCGGCACGCAGGTTGGTCTCATAATCGAGGCTGGCGGCCAGCCGGTCCTTCGCGGCCTGGCGGTTCTGGCTCATCATGATGACCGGCGCCTGCACCGCCGCCAGCGTCGACAGCATCAGGTTCAGGAAGATGTAGGGATAGGGATCGAACGCCATCCCGAAATGCGCGAGCACGTCGGTATTGAGCAGCATCCAGCCGATGAGCACCACGGTGAAGCCGATGATGAACCCCCACGACCCGCCGACCGCCGCGACCCGGTCGGCCAGGCGATCGCCCAGGCTGGCGCGCGCGTCCGCCTCGTCGGCGGCGTCGCGGCTGACGATGGTGCCGCTGTCGATACTGTCGAGGACGCGCCGCTCCTCGGCATCGAGCGCATGGGTCGGCTTGCGGAGCAGGCGCTGGGCGAGGTCGGCGAGCGGAAGCTGGGCCATCGGATCGGTTCCCGGTGCCAGGGGAAGGGCGCTGGCGGGGTAGCGATGGTTGTTGGGGCGGGCAAGCGGGGTGCTTGCGGTCCCGCCGCCGAACAGACGGCTACCGCTTGAGCCGGGCAAGCCAGCGCGTCAAAGCCACCGAGGCCATGGCGGGTATGGCTCCGATGATGCACCCGGCCGCGATCCACAGCGCCAGCATCACCAACATGACAGCGAACATGCCTGCTTGCTGCCAAGAGGCGATGAGCCAAGGCTGCATGAATAGCACACCGAGGCAGTAAGAGACGCAAAATGGTGGCCGGAGGGTTGCCGAACTTGAAGACAGCGCCGAAACGCCGACAATCCACGCGCCGGTGACAAGCGCCGCCAGCGGGATAAGAAGCAGGCCCGAGAAGTCCATACCAGATGCTAAGCGCGACTTCGGCGGCTTTCCAGCCGCTCCCGCCGCATGCTGAATATCCGCTCTCCACCAGTCTCAGCCATCCCGCCTCCGTCTAATCGCAAACCCCTTGCCCCGCCCCCCGCGGATCGGCCACACGCCTCGCAATGACCGTCAGCGTAGACATGGGCAGCGACGACCGCGGCGCGCCCGTGACCATGGATCTCGAGGAACTGCTCGCCACCCGGTTGCTCGTCCAGGGCAATTCCGGGTCGGGCAAGTCGCACCTGCTGCGCCGCCTGCTCGAGGGGTCGGCGGGGCAGGTGCAGCAGGTGGTGATCGATCCGGAGGGCGACTTCGTCACGCTGGCCGGGCCGCACGGCCATGTCGTAATCGAGGCGACCGATTATTCGATTCCTGAGATCGAGCGATTCGCCGCCCGCATACGGGAGCATCGCGCCTCGGTCGTCCTCTCGCTCGAGGGGCTGGAGGCGGAGGGCCAGATGCGCTGCGCCGCCGCCTTCCTGTCGGCGATGTTCGATGCCCCGCGCGAGCATTGGTATCCGGCGCTGGTCGTGGTCGACGAGGCGCAGCTGTTCGCCCCGACGACCGGCGGCGAGGTGGCGGAGGACGTGCGCCGCGCCTCGCTGTCGGCGATGACCAACCTGATGTGCCGCGGGCGCAAGCGCGGCCTGGCCGGCGTGATCGCGACGCAGCGGCTGGCGAAGCTCGCCAAGAATGTCGCGGCCGAGGCGTCGAACTTCCTGATGGGCCGCACCTTCCTCGACATCGACATGGCGCGCGCCGCCGACCTGCTCGGCATGGAGCGACGCCAGGCCGACGGCATCCGCGACCTGCCGCGCGGCACCTTCATGGCGCTGGGGCCGGCGGTGTCGCGGCGGCCGATCACGGTGCGGATCGGCGCGGTCGCCACCTCGGCGCGCTCGGGCAGCCCCAAGCTGACGCCGCTGCCCGAGGCGAAGCCCTTCGACCTCGCCGACCTGCTCGCCGAGCCGGAGGCGCCGTCGCTGCCGCTCAGCTTCGACCCGCGCCCGCGCCGGGTGCCGGTGGAAGAACTCGCCGCCGACATCGCCCGCCCGCCCGAGCCCGCCATCGCCACCCCCTTCGCCCCCGCTCCCGCCGCGCCGGCGAAGGACGAGGCGGAGGTCGAGGCGATCCATGCCGAGGTGCTGCGCGCGATCGTCGCCGATGGCGAGGCGGCGCTGCGCCCGCCCGCGGTGCTGTTCCAGGATTTCCAGGTCCGCTGCCGCATGGCCGGCCTCGCCAAGCCGCCGCTCGACCTGCCCGCCTTTACCCGGCGCCTATCCTGCGCGCGCGCCGGCATCTTCGATATCCATGCCCCCGAATGGGCGGACGCGCTGGCGCTGGCCGGGACACTGCCCGACGACATGATGGGCGCGTTCCTGCTGGTCGCGCGAGCGGCGCGCGAGGGCCGCCCCTGCCCGTCCGACATGGAGCTGGCGACGACCTATGGCACCAGCTCGCTCGGCCGGGTGCGCCGGCTGGTCGGCTATATCGAGAGCCGCGACCTGTTCGTGACGCGGGTGGACCTGTCGGGCAAGCGGTCGATCACCATCCCGCGGCTCGGCTGGACGACGGAGCCGGCCGAGGCGGCCTGACGCGGACCTCCCGACGCCCGCCGAATCCCGTGCCATCGTCATGCCGGGCTACGCCTGTCCTACACGCCGGCCGTCAATCTATATCCACCCCCTTGTTCGCCACCCGCCCTGCCCGCTGCCGCCCAATCGCGGCCGGGCCGGATCGCTGGAACCGGACACACAAGGGGGTGTGTAGTGTCCGGTTCCGCTCCACGCCCCCGTTCCCGCCGCTCCTGCAGCGATTCGCCGGAGAGCCGCGAAACGCGGGTTCAGAGCATCCCGAGCGCCTGCATATACGTCTCGAGGATCGCTTCTTCCTCCTGATATTCTTCCCGCTTCTTCTTGCGGATCGACATGATCTTGCGGATCGCCTTGGGGTCGTAGCCGCGGCCCTTGGCCTCGGCGAACACGTCCTTGATGTCGTCCGAGATGCCCTTCTTCTCTTCTTCCAGCCGCTCGGCGCGCTCGATCAGCAGGCGCAGCTCTTCTGCCGCCACCTGACCGCCGCCCATGCCCTCGCCCCGCTCTTCAGCCATGTCGTTCCGTCCCAAGAATGCGCTGCCCGGCCCGCGGCGATATCGCGCGGGAGGGGCGGCGTGGTTAACCCTGTCGGGTGCGGCGCGGGCTCTAGTGGATCGGCGCGGAACGCTCAAGCGGGGTTGCGATGGCCAGTGTTCTTGGGGCCAGTGTCCTTGGGGCCAGTGTCCTTATGGCCGGTATCGCGATGGGTGTGGCAATCCGGCAGCGGGGCGGGTAAAGGCGCCGCCATCCCGCCGATCGATCCAGGAAGCGCCATGCGCATCGCCATCGCCGCCGACCATGCCGCCGTGTCGCTGAAGACCGTTCTTGCCGACTGGCTGCGCGAGGGCGGCTACGACGTGCTCGACCTGGGCACGCATGGCGAGGCCCGCGTCGACTATCCGGATTACGGCTTCGCCCTGGCCGAGGCCATCGCGGACGGCCGGGCCGAGCGCGGCATCGCGCTGTGCGGATCGGGTATCGGCATCTCGATCGCCGCCAACCGCCATCTCGACTGCCGCTGCGCCCTGGTGTCGGAGCCGCTGTCGGCGACGCTGGCGCGCCAGCACAACGATGCCAACGCCATCGCGCTCGGCGCCCGCCTGACGGCCGAGGACATGGCCAAGGCCTGCATCACCGCTTTCCTGTCCGCCGATTTCGAAGGCGGCCGCCACCAAGCCCGTGTCGACAAATTGTCGGCCAAGGAGTTCGCCGCATGAGCACGCAGCCCAACGACCTGTCCGACGTCCAGCCCGATGGCTTCTTCACCCGCGGCCTGGCCGAGGCGGATGCCGCGGTCTTCGCCGGCGTCGCGCACGAGCTGGAGCGCGAGCAGACCCAGATCGAGCTGATCGCGTCGGAGAACATCGTCAGCCGCGCCGTGCTGGAGGCGCAGGGGTCGGTCTTCACCAACAAATATGCCGAGGGCTATCCCGGCAAGCGCTATTACCAGGGCTGCCATCCCTCCGACGAGGTCGAGCAGCTGGCGATCGATCGTGCGAAGCAGATCTTCGGCTGCGGCTTCGTCAACGTCCAGCCGCACTCGGGCGCGCAGGCCAACGGCGCGGTGATGCTGGCACTGGTCAAGCCGGGCGAGACGATCCTGGGCATGAGCCTGGACGCCGGCGGCCACCTGACCCATGGCGCGCGCGCTGCGATGTCGGGCAAGTGGTTCAACGCGGTCCAGTACGGCGTCGATGCCCAGACGCACCTGATCGACTATGACCAGGTCGAGGCGCTGGCGGTCGAGCATCAGCCGAAACTCATCATCGCGGGCGGCAGCGCCTATCCGCGCGTCATCGACTTCAAGCGGTTCCGGGAGATCGCGGACAAGGTCGGCGCATATTTCATGGTCGACATGGCGCACTTCGCCGGCATCGTCGCCGCCGGGCTGCACCCCACCCCGTTCGGCCACGCGCATGTCGTGACCACCACCACGCACAAGACGCTGCGCGGTCCGCGCGGCGGCATGATCCTGACCGATGACGAGGCGATCGCGAAGAAGATCAACTCGGCGGTGTTCCCGGGGCTTCAGGGCGGGCCGCTGATGCACGTCATCGCCGCCAAGGCGGTGGCGTTCGGCGAGGCGCTGCGCCCGGACTACAAGAGCTACATCGCCGCGGTGGTCGAGAACGCCAAGGTGCTGGCCGCGACGTTGAAGGAGCGCGGCGCCGACGTGATCGCCGGCGGCACCGACACGCATCTGGCGCTGATCGACCTGCGCCCGCTCGGCATCACCGGCAAGGACGCCGACGAGGCGCTGGAGCGCGCCGGCATCACCTGCAACAAGAACGGCATCCCCAACGATCCGCTGCCCCCGGTCAAGACCAGCGGCATCCGCGTCGGCTCGCCGGCCGGCACCACCCGCGGCTTCGGCCCGGCGGAGTTCCGCGAGATCGGCCACATGGTCGCCGACGTGCTCGACGGGCTGCGGACCAAGGGCGAGGCCGGGGACCCCGAGGTCGAGGCGAGCGTTCGGACTCGCGTGCGCGCGCTGTGCGCACGCTTCCCCATCTACCAAGGATAAGTCATGTCGAAGATCGACGAGGTGCAGAACACCGTGAAGAGCACGCCGGGCCTGGGCAAGAAGATGGCCAAGTACGGCGCGATCGGCGCGGTGGTCGCGATCCCCATCCCGTTCGTCGGCCCGGTGCTGGGCGCGCTGGTCGGCGCGGGCGTCGCCTATGCCAAGCGCAACGATTGATCGGCTGAATGCGCTGCCCGTTCTGCGGCCATGAAGACAGCCAGGTAAAGGACAGCCGCCCCACCGACGACGGGGCGGCGATCCGGCGACGGCGCCAGTGCGAGGGGTGTGCGGCGCGCTTCACCACGTTCGAGCGCATTCAGTTGCGCGACCTGATCGTGCTGAAGAGCGAGAGCCGCCGCGAGCCGTTCGACCGGGAGAAATTGCTCCGCTCTGTATCGATCGCCACCCGCAAGCGGCCGATCGAGCCGGCGCGGATCGAGAAGCTGGTATCGGGCATCCAGCGCCGGCTGGAGACCATGGGCGAGAGCGAGGTCACCTCGGCGCGGATCGGCGAGCTGGTGATGGAGGGACTGAAGGCGCTCGATTCGGTCGCTTATATCCGCTTCGCCAGCGTGTACCGCGACTTCAGCGAGGCGCGCGATTTCGAGGCGTTCGCGGGTCAGGTCGAGGAGGCGGGGCGCGGATGATCCCTGTCCAACCGCCCGTCATCGTCCTCGTCCGTCCCCAACTCGGCGAGAACATCGGCAAGGCCGCGCGCGCGATGCTGAATTTCGGACTGATCGAGTTGCGTCTGGTCGCGCCGCGCGACGGCTGGCCCAACCCTGCCGCCGGGCCTGCCGCGTCGGGCGCGGACATCGTGCTCGAACGCGCGCAGGTCTTCGACACCGTTGCCGACGCGGTCGCGGACTGCGCCCACGTCTATGCCACCACGGTGCGCAAGCGCGGCATCACCAAGCCGGTCGTCACGCCGGAGGCCGCCGCCGGTGCGATCCATGCCGAGCCGGGGCGCAGCGCGATCCTGTTCGGGCCGGAGCGATCGGGGCTGGAAACCGACGATGTCGCGGTCGCGCGCACCATCGTCACCGTGCCGATCAATCCGGAATTCGGCAGCCTCAACCTGGCGCAGGCGGTGATCCTGATCGCCTATGAATGGTCGAAGGGGCAGGCTCTCGCCCAGCCGCCCGAGACCGAGCTGCCGGTGGCTGCGCCGCAGGACGAGCTGGACGGCATGATCGCGCAGCTCGACGCGATGCTGGTGGCGGCGAACTTCTTCTTCCCGCCGCATCGTACCGCGACGACCCGGCGCACGCTGCGCACGCTGCTGACCAAGCCGGGCTGGTCGACGCAGGAGGTACGGACCCTGCGCGGCGTCCTGTCCGCACTCGACGGCAAAAAAGCGAAACGCGATCTTAGCTCCTCGTAAACATCAAAGTGGCAGATTGGTCTACGTTGCTACTGACGAGGGCATCGTGACCAAAAATCGGGGCAGTTATAACGGAGGATCCACGATTACAGGACCGGGCACCAGTTACTACTGGGGCACACCAGAAGATGGCTATGCACCGAAGCAAATTGATCCAGAAACTCTACAGATCATGCGGCTACATGATGACCTGCGAACGAAAGGCATCGATCCCATGGCAAGACTGAGGAAGCGTCGAAAGAAGAAGCGTCGGTGAAATTGATAAATCAGCGCCGGTCGAAGGCGGCGAGTTCGTAGGCGATGGAGGCTTCGACCAGCCGCTCCCATAGATCGGCAATCGCGTCGGCGGGCAGGCCCGCCGCGGCGGCGGCGGCGCGGGCGTTGGCGATCACCTGGGCCTTGCGCGGCTCGTCACGTACCGCTTCTCGTGCCGGCTTGATGCGGGCGGCGGCGTCCATGTAACCGAATCGGCGGGCGAGCAGCGCCACCAGTTCGCGGTCGGTTTCGTCCACACCGGCGCGCACCTCGGCCATGGTTGAGCAGTCGGCGGGAGCGATGATCGTCATGTCGGCGGCCATAGCGCCATCTGCTGCTTCCGCAACGGATCGACAAATATCCGTACGACAGATAGGCATGACGGGCGGGGAAAAGGGGGAACACATCCATGTCAGCAATTCTGCTTCTCGCCATCGCGCTTCAGGCGACGCCCGCGGCTGCACCGCCGGCAAAGCCCGTCGCGGATCGACGGGTGTGCAAGACGTTCGCCTCGACCGGGTCTCGACTGGGTGGCAAGCGTGTCTGCAAGACCGCGCGCGAGTGGGATGAAGAAGAGGTCGACGCCCATCGCGAAGTGGACAACATGCGCAACAACGCCTTCAAGGCTTACGCAACCAGTCAATGATCCAGCGCCCTTGCCGCACAGCTTGACGCGTGCGCCGCTCTCCGCTAGGCGCCCGCCTTCGCAATGCCCCCGCACCCCGGTGAAGCGGCGGGCCTGCCCTCCTGACGGATCAGCAGCGCGATACCGGGACCTACGTTGTTGTCGTTTGCAAGGAATTTGGAATGTCGAAGCGCCATAGCGCCAAGCACAAGCTCGACCGTCGTCTCGGCGAGAATATCTGGGGTCGCCCCAAGTCGCCGGTCAACAAGCGCGAGTACGGCCCCGGCCAGCACGGCCAGCGTCGCAAGGGCAAGGTGTCGGACTTCGGCATTCAGCTGCGCGCCAAGCAGAAGCTGAAGGGCTATTACGGCGACGTCACCGAGAAGCAGTTCAAGCAGTGCTATCAGGAGGCCGCCCGGATGAAGGGCGACACCAGCCAGAACCTGATCGGCCTGCTCGAGCAGCGCCTGGACATGATCGTCTATCGCGCCAAGTACGCGCCGACCGTCTTCGCCGCCCGCCAGCTGGTCAGCCACGGCCACATCCGCGTCAACGGCGTGAAGTGCAACATCGCGTCGCGCCGCTGCTTCGTCGGCGACGAGATCACGCTGGGCACCAAGGCCAAGGAGATGGCGCTGGTGCTCGAGGCGCAGAACCTGGCCGAGCGCGAGATTCCCGATTACGTCGCACCGGACGGCAACGCCAAGGTGACCTTCGTCCGCGTGCCGACGCTGGACGAGGTGCCCTATCCGGTGAAGATGGAGCCGAACCTTGTTGTAGAATTCTACTCGCGTTAAGCGAGTAGAAGGCAACGAAGGTGAGGCCGGCGAGTGGCGCCAAAGCGCCGTCCGACGACATGGAATTCACTTCCATGTCGACCCCCGCCGAAAAATGAAAAGGGCGGCCCCGCAACGGGCCGCCCTTTTCATTTGGCAAGCCGCTGATCCGCCGCCAGAACGCAGCCCGCCACAGGAGTAGTCCCGCATGAGCGCCGCCCCGCCCCCCGCCGAATGGTCCGCCCACGCCGCCGTCTGGATCGGTTTCCCCAGCCATGCCGAGCTGTGGCAGGACGATCTGGAACCTGCGCGCGAGGAGGTCGCCGCCTTCGCCCGCGCCATCCATGCCGAGGGGCGCGGCGAGACCGTGGTGCTGGTCTGCGCCGATAGTGAGGCCGCCGACGCTGCCCGCGCGCTGGCACCGTTCGCCGACATCGAAGTGCAGCCGTTCGGCGACATTTGGCTGCGCGACACCGGCCCGATCGTGACCGGCGACGGCAGCGCGCGGCTGTTCCGCTTCAACGGCTGGGGCGGCAAATACGACCTGCCCGGCGACGACACCGTCGGTGCGCGGCTGGCCGAAGCGCGCGGGCTGGCGGCAACCGCGTGCGACTGGGTGCTGGAGGGCGGGGCGATCGACGGCGACGGCACCGGCACCGTGGTCACCACCGAACAGTGCCTGCTCAACCGCAACCGCAACCCCGACCTGACCCGCGACGGCGTGGAACAGCGATTGCGCGACGATCTGGGCTTCACCCGCGTCGTCTGGCTGGGCGAGGGACTGCTCAACGATCACACGGACGGCCATGTCGACAATCTGGCGCGCTTCGTCGCGCCCGGGCGGGTCGCAATCCCCGCGCCCGCCGACAACGATCCCAACTGGCAGGTCTATGCCCATGCCCGCCGCGACCTGACCGCCGCCGGGCTGGAGGTGGTCACCATCCCCTCCCCCGGCCGCGTGCTGCGCGACGAGGAGGTGGTGCCGGCGAGCTACATGAACTTCTACATCGGCAATGCCGCGGTCGTCGTGCCGCTCTATGGCAGCGACAACGACCAGGCCGCGGTCGCAGCGATCCAGGCGCTGTTCCCCGACCGGGAAGTAACGGGGCTGCGCGCCGACGCGATCCTGACCGGGGGCGGCAGCTTCCACTGCATTTCGCAGCAGGTGCCGGCGTAGCGATTACTCCTCCCCTGCAAGGGGCGGAGGTGAGTCACACCGCCGTTACCGGGTTCCCCGACTCCGCGGTCAGCATCCGTACCTCGTAGAGCACCGCCTCTTCCTTCACCGGCGTGAAGACCACCTCCGCCAGCGGCTTGCCCTGCGCGCCGGTCGAAGGGATCGGATAGTCGATCGTGACGAACCGGTCCTCGCGCTCGCGGGGGGCGCGGTCGGTCTTCAGCGGGGTGCCGTCGACGGTGATCGCCATCTGGCGATTGACGTCGTTGCCCCACACCGTCAGCCGCAGCGTCGCCGGGCCCGGTCGGCGTGCCAGCGTCAGCCGCATCGAGTCGCCGGGCCGGATGCGCCGCGCGGAACGGCCATTCCAGTTCACCACCTCGCTGCGCGCGGCGACGAAGCCGTGGTCGCGCTCGGGCTGCATCTCGCCGAGATGAACAATGTCGGTCGTGCGCCTGGCCAGCGTGCTCGCCTCCTCCTGCGCCCGGACGTAATCGGCACGGCGCGCCTGCCAGCCGGATGGCGTGAAGGTCGGGAAATACACCGCGGTGCGTCGATCATACTGCGCGAAGAACGGCTTCAGCACGAGGTCCTCGTCCAGCGCGCCCCTGGCATGGAAACTGTGCGGCCCAGTGCCGGCGCGCAGTGCCGTGCTGGCGGCACCACTGGTGACCAGCGCCGGCCCGAGCCCGTCGAAGCTGTCCGACGCAGCACCAAGATCGGCGGCAAGGACCAGCGGGCCGTGCGTGAAGGCGACCACCGACGGATCGTCCGGCGTCGGCTCCGTCGTCAGCGCCATCGGCAGCGTCAGTTCGATCCGGTCGCCGGCGCGCCAATTGCGCTCCACCACCGCATAGCCATCGCGCATCATCGGCGTGAGCGGCGCACCGTTCAGCGTCAGGCGCGGCGCTTGTGCCCAGCCGGGCAGGCGCAGCGCGATTGCCTGGCTCCGGCGCGGCGCCTTGCGCACGGTCAGCGTCGCGGTGCCCCGCATCGGCAGCGCGGTGTCGAGCGTCAGGGCCAGACCGCCCGGCGTCCAGTCGAGTTCGGAGGGGATGTACAGGTTGACGAACAGCGTGGCGCCGTCGTTCCAGTAGATGGAGTCCGCGTGCTTGGCATGGCTCTCCATGCCCGAGCCGACGCAGCACCAAAAACTGTCCTCACCTTCCGAATAGGTCCGCCGCGCACCCGCGGACAGCGGCATGAAATAGACAAAACGGCCCGTATCAGGGCGCTGATGCGCGAGGATGTGGTTCAGCTGCACGCGCTCGTAGAAGTCGAACCAGCGGGCGTGTGGCTGCCAGCTGTAGAGGTGCCGGGTCAGCTTCAGCATGTTGTAGCTGTTGCACGCCTCGCACGTCGCATCGGTCAGCCGCGTCGACAGCATGTCCGGCGGGCCGAAATGCTCGCGCTCCGAATTGCCGCCGATGACGTAGCTGTGGTGCCCGGTCACCCGCTCGTGGAAGAAGCGCGGGGCGACGGCGTGGCGGGGGTCGCCGGTCACCTCGTGCAGGCGGGCAAGGCCGATCAGCTTGGGGATCTGCGTATTGGCATGGAGGCCGGCCAGCTTGTCCTGCCGTGCGGTCAGCGGGTCGAGCACCGCCTTGTGCCGGATCTTCTCGGCCATCCGCAGCCAGCGCGTGTCGCCGGTCAGCGCATAGGTTTCGGCATAGCTCTCGTTCAGGCCGCCATGTTCGGCGCGCAGCACCTGCTGCATCTGCGCGTCGGTCAGCGGCTCCAGCACCCCCGCCAGATAGCCGGCGACGCCGAGCGCGATCGGCATGGCGCGGGCGTTGCCAGCCAGCGTGTGCGCGTCGAGCAGCCCGGCATGGACCTTGTGCCAGGTATAGAGCGGCACCCAGCCGCCGTTCAGGTCGAAGCCCTGGCTGCGGATGTCGCCGCGGCGCACCTCCTCGAACACGATCTTGCCGTCGACGGTCTTGCCGTCACGCTCGACCGTGGTGCCGCCGCAATAGCCGTCGCCGTGCGCGGCCTGGATGCGCGCCATCTCGGCGAGCGCATGGTCCAGCTTCGCGGAAAGCGCGGGGTCGCCGGTGTTGGCGATCACCAGCGCGCAGGCTGACAGCCAGTGGCCGAGCGAGTGGCCGGCGACCCCTTGCGCCTCCCACCCGCCATAGATGGGCTTGGGCGCGGGCAGACCGGCGAAGAGATAGAAATTGTGGAGCAGCCGCTCGGGATCGAGCGACAGGAGGTAGCGCCGATTGGCCGCCATGGCATCCGCGAACGGCGACGGCGTCAGGCGGACGAAGCGCGACGGGACGGGCTCGACCCGGCGTCCCTTGACGGGCGGCAGCGCGACCAGCGCCGGTCCGGCAAGCGCGACGATGCTGGCACCGGCGAACAGGGTGCGGCGGGTCAAACGCAGATCGTGCGCGCTATGGCGGCAGGCGGAGGCGCTGCCGCGCGAAGGAAGGATTTCGGACATGCCCTGTCTCTCCCGACGGCACCGGTCATCGGCCAGCGCCTGTTCTGGACTATATGTCAGACCATAGAGAAGCCACCTGCGTCGTCAACGCGCTGTAGCGCTGGGATCAGCCCTTATGTGATTTTGGCCCAACGGCTTGGCGGGCGAGCACCGCCGGATCGCTCGCGAGATCGTAGAGGAACGCGTGCCGCGCCGACGTGCCGACGCGCAGGCGACACAGCGCCTTTGCCTGTTCAGCGGTCAGCGCGAACTGCCGATAGCCGAGCCGCATCAGGCAGCGCTCGGTCACCGAGACATGGACCCCCTGCACCTCGGCGATCCGCTCGGCGGGGCGGAGGCGGTGGATCATCTGCGCCTGCTCGCGCGCGGGGTCGACGCCCGCCTGCGGCACGTTGAGGTTACGCTCGTTCCAGTTTTCCGCGGCGACAAAGGCCTTGGTCGCCGGCTGGTCGGCGATATCGGCATTGGCGCCGAGCCGCCCGCACCCGATCGCGTCGGCGCGATACTGGTCGAACGAGACGCCCGCACGGCCCCAGCTAGTCTGCGGCGGCTTGGCTGCCTGCGCAGCGATCGTGAGCCCCAGCAACACGACCGCCAGCGTGGATCGGGCGACGGTGACACGGAACATCCTGCATCCCTCTCTGCGCGGACTGCACCGGATTATCATACCCACGCTGTGGTTCAAAAGACAGCCTTCCGCCCCGCGGACAAGTCCTATCACGATCTCCGCCCTGACCGTGGATCCCGCCGTTTCAGGTGCTTGTGATAATTATATCGCACATTTTCGGATCGCTTTGTGCGCCAGCCATTTCTGGATTGACACATTTCCTCTAAGTCAGACAAATGAGACCAACCGGCACAGACCGGCTTTTCACATCGAGGAGAGGGGAAGATCATGAAGCGTTTCCTGCTGATGGCGTCCGCCGCGCCATTCGCCTTGCTGGCCATGCCAGCGTCCGCACAGGACGCCACGCCGCAGGAACAAGCGCAGGCAGCCGCCCCCGACGCCGGCGTCGATGAGCAGGCCCCCGTCGCTCAGGAGCGCGCAACCAAGTCCGCGCAGGGCCGCAGCCCCGGTACGACCGCGACCGAGAATCTCGGCACCACCGAGGACAGCGTCGCCGATACCTCGCCCGAGAACAGCACCGGCAGCGAGATCGTCGTGACCGGCTATCGCGCCTCGCTGGGCAGCGCGCAGGCGGTCAAGCGCAATTCCGACGCCATCCTCGACGCCGTCGTCGCGCAGGACATCGGCAAATTGCCTGACAACACCGCCGCGGAATCGCTGGCGCGCGTCACCGGCGTGCAGGTCAACCGGTACAGCGACGAGGTCAATCAGGTGCTGGTGCGCGGCCTGCCCGATGTCGCCACCACCTTCAACGGCCGCGACATCTTCACCGCCGAGCTGCGCCGGTCGCAGCTGCAGGACTTCCCGGCCGGCGCTCTCGCCGGCCTCGAGGTCTATAAATCGGGTACGGCGGATCTGCTGGAGCCCGGCCTCGCCGGCCTCATCAACGTCCGCTCGCGCCGCCCGTTCGACTTCACCGAGAAGCTGGTGATCGCAGGCGGCGTCCGCGGCACGTACAACGACCAGACCAAGAAGTTCGACCCGCTCGGCAACATCCTGGTGTCGCAGCGTGCCGACACCGCGATCGGCGAGATCGGCTGGCTCATCAACGCGTCCTATTCCCAGTCGCAGTATCGCAACGCGGTGCGCTGGGCGACCGGCAACGTGCCCACCACCCTTCCCGACAACGTGACCGTCAGCCCCAGCTCGGTCGGCCGAGCTTTCCGCATTCCGGAGCGGGTGGGCGTGTTCAACGACAGCGGCAAGCGCTGGCGCCCGGCGGTCAATGCCAGCGTTCAGTGGAAACCGGCGGCGAACCTCGAACTCTATTACGACTTCCTTTACCAGGGCTATCGCGGGCGCGGCGCCAACGACCTGTTCGAGGCGTCACTGCTCAACAACGGTGCACAGCTGACCAACGTCGTGCTGCGCGAGGACAAGCCCGATCAGGTGCAGACGCTGACCAAGGTCGGCGGTGAGCGTGGCCAGGCCTATCGCAGCACCAACGTCAACAACACCAACACCTATCAGGCCGCCGGCGGCGCCAAGTGGGATGTCGGCCGCGCGCACCTGTCGACCGACCTGGCCTATACGCGCAGCCAATACGATTCGAACGAATACAGCTTCGATATGTCGCAGACGACGGCACCGACGATCGACGTCAACTTCTTCGTCGACGGCGGTTCGGCGTTCAGCCTGCCCGGCTACGATCGCGAGAACCCGGCCAACTACAAGTGGCGCGGCTATTACGAGAGCACCTATCTGGTGAAGGGGTCCGGCTGGCAGTGGCGGGGCGACCTGGATCTGGACACCGACATCGCATTCCTGCCGAAGTTCCAGTTCGGCTTCCGCTACACCGATCGCGATGCCTCGCTGGAGCGTGGCGACCGCTATGCCTATACCGAAACCCTGAACATCCCGCTGGCCAACACGCCGGCGGGCGCGCTGGAGCTCACTCAGGACGTGTTCCGCGGCAACGCGCAAGGCTGGACCAGCTGGCTGATGCCGACACGGTCGGGCATCGAAGGAAATTCTGCGGCGTTGCGGCAATTCTCGCTCGAACAACTCCAGAAGCTCGTCGCAGCCAACCCCAGTGATGGCGGCTATCGCGATGCGCTTGCGCGTTTCCAGTCACAGAACGTCCAGCTCGATCCCCTCCGTGCCTTCCTGGCAGCCGAACAGACCTATGCGTTCTACGGTCAGACCAAGTACGAGTTCGATATCGGCTCGTTCCGCGTTGACGGCCTGGTCGGTGCTCGCGTCGTCAACACGGTGGGCCGGTACAGCGGTCGCGGCACGATCCCGGTTGTCGTCAACGGCGTGGTCCAGCGGGATGCCAACGGCATTCCGGTCACTGCGGCAGCCGATGTCCAGATCAAGGCGAACTATGTCGACATCCTGCCCAATGCCAGCCTGCGCATCCGGCCGACCGACAAGCTGCAGATCCGCTTCGGCTATACCAAGACGCGGACAAAGCCCGATTTCGGCCAGTTGAACCCGGCCTTCTCGATCTCGCCCAACCTGTCGCCGACCACCAATCCCGACGGTACGCCGGTCACCATCACCGACGATCCGCGCTTCGGCGCCGGTCTTCAGGGTCGTCCGGACTATACCGGCGGCGGCGGCAATCCCAATCTCGTGCCGCTGACCTCGCATAACTTCGACGCGACGGTGGAGTATTACTTCTCGTCGAACGCATCGCTGACGGCCGCCGTATTCTATCGCGACCTGTTCGGCTTCACGAGCAATTACACTCAGCGCTATCGCGATCCCGTATACGGCCTCGTCCAGGTCGACCGGCCGGTGAATGCCGGCGCGGGCAAGATCAAGGGCGTCGAAGTCGGCGGTCAGACCTTCTTCGACTTCCTGCCGGGCCTGCTGAGCGGCTTCGGCATCCAGGCGAACGCAACCTATCTAAATGGCAAGCAGCGCTTCCCGACGGATCTCAGTCCGGCAAACTCGACGCCGCCGTTCGTCGCGATCCCCGGCCTGTCGAAGTGGAGCTACAACGCGGCGCTGTTCTACGAGAAGGGCAAGGTTTCGACCCGCCTGTCGTACAATGGCCGCTCGCGTTTCCTGAATGGCAACAACGTGGTCAACGGCGTGTACTTCGGGGAAGGAACCGAGAAGATCACCCGCCTCGACTTCTCGTTCAACTATACGCCGATCAAGCAGGTCACGCTGACCTTCGACGCGGCGAACCTGCTGGCGCAGCCGTTCCGGAACTTCGCTCAGTATGGCGACGACCGCTACTACCCGCGCGACGTGCGTGACGAGGGCCGCTACTACGGCCTGGGCGCGCGGTTCCGCTTCTGACGATCTGACCGCCGTCTTTTCCGAAGGCGGCGGTTCCAACGGAACGAAGGGTCGGTGTGGAGGCTTTCTGCTTCCGCACCGACCCTTTGTCCGTCTGGGAAACAGCCATGTCCGCCCGCGCCGTCCGCCGTCCCTTCCTGCATCCACTCCACGCGATCCTGCTAGCGTTTCCGACCGCGCTGTTCGCGACCGGGCTGGCGAACGACATCACCTATCTGAACAGCGCCGAGATGCAGTGGTCGAACTTCGCCGCCTGGGCGATCACGGGCGCGCTGGTGTTCGGGGCGCCGGTGCTGCTGTGGGGAGCAATCCAGGCCTTCACCGCGCGGCAGACGGTGTGGCGGAGACGCGCGCTGCTCTATGCCGGGCTGCTCGCGCTGATGTGGATGGCGGGACTGGTGAACGCGTTCAAGCATAGCCAGGACGCGTGGAGTTCGGTCGGGACCGCGGGCCTGCTGCTGTCGATCCTATCGACCGCCGCCGCGCTCGCCGCCTCATGGGTCGGGCACATGGCGGTCGCTGCGGAAGGAACCATGCGATGATCGGCCGCCCCTACCCCCTCCTCACGCTCGGCCTCGCCTTGTCGGCCTGCAGCAACGCGGCCCCGGACGTCCGGCAGACCGGCCCGAACCCCACCCTGCCGGCGCAGCGGCAGACGCTGGTGCCGCCGATGAAGATCGCCGAGCCTGCGGGCTGGAACGGCACGCTGCCCACGGTGCCTGCTGGCTACGCGATCACGCCGCTCGCCACCGACCTGAAGGTGCCGCGCCAGATGCTGGTGCTGCCCAATGGCGATGTGCTGGTCGCCGAGGGCAAGGGCGGCAACGCGCCCAAGCTGCGGCCGAAGGACGTGATCGCGGGCTATATCAAGAGCCTGGGCAACACCGGTGTAAAGGGTGGCGACCGCATCACCCTGCTCCGCGACGCGAACGGCGACGGGCAGGCAGAACTGCGTACGGTGCTGATCGACGGGCTCGACGCGCCCTATGGCCTCGCACTGGTCGGCGGCGACCTGTACGTCGCCAATCAGGGCGCGCTGCTGCGCTTTCCGTATCAGGACGGGCAGACGCGCATCACCACGCCGGGGCAGGAGGTCACGAAGCTGCCGTCGCGCGTCAATCATCACTGGACCAAGTCGCTCGCCGCCAGCCCCGACGGCAGCAAGCTCTATGTCGGCATCGGATCGAACAGCAATGTCGGCGAGCGCGGCATGGAGGTGGAGGAGGACCGCGCGGTCATCTGGGAGGTCGATCGCGCCACCGGCGCACACCGCGTCTACGCGTCCGGCATCCGTAACCCCACCGCGCTGGCGATCAATCCGCAGACCAATGCGCTGTGGGCCGTCGTCAACGAGCGCGACGAGCTGGGCGCGCGGCTGGTGCCTGACTACCTGACTTCGGTACGCGCCGGCGGGTTCTACGGCTGGCCGTACAGCTATTGGGGCAATCACGCCGACCCGCGCGTCAGGCCGCAGCGGCCCGACATGATCGCACGGGCGATCGTCCCCGACTATGCGCTGGGATCGCATGTCGCGGCGCTGGGGATCAGCTTCACCACCGGCGGCGGCATGGGCGGCTCGTTCGCCGAGGGTGCCTTTATCGGCGAACATGGCAGCTGGAACCGGCAGGACCTCGCCGGCTACAAGGTCACCTTTGTGCCCTTCGCCGGTGGGCGTCCGGCGGGCGCGCCGCGGGATTTCGTCACCGGCTTCCTCGATGGCGAGGGCCATGCCCGCGGGCGCCCGGTCGGGGTAGCGTTCGACGCCCGTGCCGGCGCGCTGCTGGTCGCCGATGACCTGTCGAACACGGTGTGGCGCGTAACCCGCAGCGGGTCGCGATAGTGGCAGCATGGCGCCGGCTGGCGCCGCTGCTGGCCACGATCGCGAGCGCGGCGGGCGCGCAGACCGTGCCGACGATCGATACCGAGGATGCCAGCCTGGGCAGCGTCGCCATCGGCAGCGGGCGTTTCCACCCGACGCTCGCGATCGACCTGCGCAACGGCGACTTCGCACGCGGCAATTACGACGACGATGCGGCAAATCTCGACCGGCTGCCAATCCACGCCCAGCTCGGCTTCGGGTTCGACCTGCATCGCGATGCGGCGGGACAGGCCGATCTGTGGCTGGTCGGCACCTCCTCCAACGGATTCCACGCGCCGGCCACCGCCGAACGCGCCACGCCACGCGCCTGGTACGAGAGCAACAATCTGATCGGCCTCGTCGGCCGCCCCACTGCCGGGTTGAGCCTGGGTGCGGCCTACACGATCAAGGCCAGCCCGAACGGCGTGTCCGACACCACGCACGAGGCCAGCGTGACCGCCGCCTATGAGCGGGATCACGGTATCGGCGCGCTCCACCCCAGCGCCGCGGTGACCGTCCGGCCGAAAGGTGGCGGCGGCCTGTTCACGCAGCTCGGCATCGAGCCGGAACTGCTGGAGGCGGGCAATGCGACGATCAGCCTGCCGGTGATTGCCGGGGTCGGCTGGCACGGCTTCTACGCGGCCGGCACCGGCGACGTCGGCTATGCCAGCGTTGGCCTCGCCTACACGTACCCGTTCGTAATGGGCGCGGCGCACTGGCGGCTTCGGATCGACGGCGCCGCGCTGGTCCGCGACGACACGCTGCGCCGCCTCAGCACTGCCGATGCCGAGACTGCAACGGTGGTGCCGCTGGTAACGGTCAGCCTGGCGACGGCGTTCTAGATCACCCCGCCGCGAAGCGGGCGCCCGGAAGGGCGACGACGTGGTTCGACCCGGTCGGCAGAGGCTCTAGGCGCGCGACGGGATGTCGAGGCCGCGCTGCACCGCCGGCCGTGCCAGCCCCCGCTCCAGCCAGGCAGCGACATGGGTGAAACGATCGAATCCGACGATCTCGCGCGCCTCGTAGAAGCCGATCAGGTTGCGGACCCAGCCCAGCATGGCGATGTCGGCGATCGAATAGTCCTCGCCGACGAACCAGCTCCGCCCTGCCAGCCACCCATCCATCACGGCGAGCAGCCGCTGCGTCTCCGCGACGTACCGGTCGCGCGGCCGCTTGTCGTCATAGTCCTTGCCATCGAACTTGTGGAAGAAGCCGAGCTGCCCGAACATCGGCCCCACACCGCCCATCTGGAACATCAGCCACTGCACCGCCTGCCAGCGCTGGGCCGGATCGATCGGCAGGAACTTGCCCGTCTTCTCCGCGAGATAGAGCAGGATCGTGCCGGATTCGAACAGCGCCAGCGGCCGGCCGCCGGGACCGTCCGGATCGATGATCGCGGGGATCTTGCCGTTGGGGTTGAGCGACAGGAACTCGGGCGTCTTCTGGTCCGCCCGGCCGAAATCGACCAGATGCGGCTCATAGGCAAGGCCCGTCTCCTCCAGCATGATCGACACCTTCACCCCATTGGGCGTCGGCAGCGAATAGAGCTGGATACGATCGGGATATCGGGCCGGCCACCGGCGGGTGATCTGGAAGGTGGACAGGTCGGTCATCGTGATCGCTCTCTCTCTTGCCGGCCGCTACATCGTGACGGCCCGGTGATTTACAAGCTACGCCGGCCGCTCGGACCGCGCCGTGGCGATCGGGAGCGGCTCCGACACCAGCCCTGCACCGCTCCCGCCCGCGCAACCGCGTTGACGAAGGCCCGCAACGCGGCGGGCAAGACGCGTGCTCCGATCATGATCGGCGATCCCTCAGCGCCGTCTCATCTCTCCGCATGGCCGATCTGGCCGCTGTCCACGTCAAGGTCGCGCAGGTCGCGCCCGCGCGTCTCGCGGCCGAACCAGGCGACCAGCGCCAGCGCGAGCGCGGTCGGGATCATCACCAGTGCCGACGACACGCCCATCGACAGGATGATGCCGCTGATCGTCAGCCCCTGCGCCATCAGCCCGCCGCCCTTGGTACAGGCCGCGACCCATCCGGTCGCGCGGCCGCGCACGCGCATCGGAAAACTCTCGGCGGTATAGGGCAGGACGATGGCGATGATGCCGTTGGTGCCGACGATCAGCAGCGCGACCGGGAGCACCGGGCTACCGCTGCCCGCCAGTTCCAGCCGCAGGACCAGCAACAGTCCCGCCAGGGTCAGCGCGATCATCGTCGCCAGCGACCATTTGGTGCTCCAGCGGCTGTAGAGCAGCGCCGCGACGAAGACCGTGGGGAAGGCAATCAGGGCACTCTCGGCGAGCAACCGGCTCGAAACGCCGACCGAATAGCCCTTGGCGACCAGATCCGCCGGCAGCCAGAGCAGCAGCCCGAAATTGACAAACCCCCAGGACAGGGCACAGACGCTGAGCGCGGCGAGCTTGCCATACAGCATCGTGCCGGTCAGCGCGTGCGCGCCACGCTTTTCCGCTACCATCGCCGCATCGGCGCGCGTGGCGCGCGCGCCAAAACGGCGCATCACCGCCTCCGCCTCCTGCACCCGCCCACGCGCGAGCAGGAACTTGGCGGACTCGGGGATCAGCGCGCCGAGCACTACCAGCGTCAGCCCGGTCGGCAGGTTCGCCAGCCACAGGATGCGCCAGCCGAAGATCGGCTGCAGCACCGCCGACAGGCCGCTGGCGGCGAAATAGCCGCCGACCGCGCCGAGCCCGCCGACCAGCACCAGGCTCCAGCCGCGATGGCGGTTGGGCATCATCTCGGCGAGCAGGGCATAGGTGACCGGCAGCATCCCGCCCGCCGCGGCGCCCATCATGAAACACATTGCGATGTTCCAGGCCAGGCTCGGCATCGCGCCGCAGATGGAGGTGCCGACGAACATTACCGCCGACAACAGGATCGACGCCTTGCGCCCATAAATATCGGCGATCCAGCCCCACAGCACCGATCCGGTCACGGTGCCGGCCAGTGCGAAGAACGGCACCAGCGACACCGTCTTCTTCGGCACGCCATATTCGGCGATCATGCCGGGCACGGTGAAGCCGAGCGAGGCCGGCTTCATCACGTCGATCACCAGCGCGATCACCAGCACCGCCATCAGCCCCCAGTGCGCGGCCCCAAGCCGCGCATCCTCCGGCGCGGCGACGACGATGTCGGCCGCCGCCGCGCGCTGGGCTGCGACGTTGCGCGGCAGCAGGCCGTATGCGGCGACCAGCGTCCCCAGCACGATCAGCGCCATGCCGCCGAGCATGACATTGTCCATCGGCATGCCGGCCAGGTGATAGTGCATCGCCCGCGCCATCGCGAACATCGGCAGGTGTGCCACCACGCCCGCGGTCACCGCGACGCAGCCGAGCACGAAGGCCCACACCGCCTGCCGATCCGACAGGGTGCTGGTCAGGCCGGTCACCCCCTACCCTCCTCGCCGTCCTTCCGCATCGCGAACGTCTTCGCCAGTCCGTGATAGAGCTTCTCGCGGCAGACGAACTGGCTGGCACCGTCGGCGATGAAGGCGGTGGCGAACATCGGCAGCATCAGCCCGCGGCTCGCCGTTGTCTCGGACAGGATGATGACCGCGGTCAGCGGTGCGCGGACGACGCCGGCGAAATAGCCGACCATCCCCAGGATCACGATGGCCGAGGCGGGCGAGTCCGGAAATATCGGCCGCAGCAGGTTGCCGATCCCCGCCCCCACCGCCAGCGACGGCGCAAAGATGCCGCCGGGCAGGCCGGCGATGGCGGTGGCGAGCGTCGCGGCGAACTTGGCCGGCCCGAACCACAAAGGCGCGTCGACCCCGACGATCATCGCCCGCGCCGCGCCATAGCCGGTACCCCAGGTCAGCCCCGTCGCCACGCCCAGCCCGCCGACCGCCAGCCCGCAGGCCGCCGCGAACAGCACCGGGCGACGCCTGCTCCACCAGGTCAGGCGGTTGGTGCCCGTCGCCATGGCCAGCATCAATCGCGAGAACAGCCCGCCCGCGATTCCGCCGGCCAGCCCGGCGACCGGCACTGCGGTCAGCGCCGCCACCAGCGGCATGTGCGCGCCGATCAGCCCGAAATAGACGTAATCGCCCTGCACCGACTGCGCGACCATGCCGGCGATGACGATCGCGGCGAGGACCAGCAGCGTCACCTTCTGCTCATAGGCCGATGCGAGTTCCTCGATCGCGAACAACAGGCCGGCGAGCGGTGTGTTGAACGCCGCCGCGACACCCGCGGCGCCGCCCGCGATCAGCACCGCCCCGCGCAGCGGCACGCGCAGCAGCCGGTGGCTCAATCCCATTACCGCCGCCGCGATCTGTACCGTCGGCCCCTCGCGCCCGACCGAGGCGCCGCCCAGCACTGCCGCGAGCGTCAGCAGCGCCTTGCCGACGACAGTGCGGACCGACACCAGCGCGCCGGTCGCCCGCTCCGGATCCGCTTGCGCTGCGATCACCTGCGGAATGCCCGATCCGCGCGCCAGCGGCACGTAGCGCCGCGTCAGCCACACCAACGCGGCAAAGATCAGCGGCGTCGTCGCCAGCGGCGCCCAGGGATAGCGCGCGGCATACGCGCCGAACAGATCGGCGGCGAGGTCTGCAGCCTTGGCAAAGACGGTGGCGGCAAGGCCGATCGCCACCGCCCCCATCAGGATCGCCAGCCGTGTCCGAAACCGTACCGAGCGCGGCCCTTGGGCACGCAGCAGCGCACGGTAGCGCGCGGGCGTCCAGCGGCGGGCGCTGTCCTGAGACGATGGTGATCGGGCCATGGCGGCGGCTTACACAAGGGTGCGGCACCATGGCCAGTACGGGATGGTCAAATCACTCGCCAGGGACACCAAGCCACGGGAGGGTCACGACACAGTCCGTGAGCGGTTCCCAGAAACCTCGCGGTTCAAGCCGCGTTCCCATTCGCGATTTATCAGGCTGGCGGTTGCCTGACGCCGCCACCTTTTCCCCAAGGGGATGCTGGAAGGAAAGAGGGGCAGCCCTCAGAACGAGGCTCGAAGGCCAAAACCGCGGTGCGAGCGCGGTCCCGTCCTAAAAGGCACGTAATCGGTTGTGATACCTTCCCCTGGGTGTCAGTAACGAAAACGGGTGTCGGCTCTGGCGTGGGCCGGCAGGTTTTCACGTTGGTCGGGCCGCCAGCGCCGAACCCTTTTGCCCGGAGCATCGGTTTGCCGGATCACAATTCGACGTCATCGCCCGTCCTTGCCGCCGCCACGGACCTGGTCGTTCGACTGAGACCGAGATCGGCGTTGCGCGCATTCCTGCAAAGCGGCGCATCGGGCGGGCTTGTGCTGATGGCGGCTGCCGTCGCCGCGATGGTCGTTGCCAACAGCAGCTTGAGCGACAGCTATTTCCGGATCCTGAGCGCCCATGTCGGCCCGCTGTCGGTCCTGCACTGGATCGACGATGCGCTGATGTCGCTGTTCTTCCTGCTCGTCGGGCTGGAGATCAAACGGGAGTTGGTCGACGGCCATCTGGCAAGCTGGTCGGATCGCGTGCTGCCGACCATCGCGGCGGCGAGCGGCATGGCGGTGCCTGCAATCGTCTATCTCGCCATCGCCGGTAGTACGCCCGGACTGGCGCGAGGCTGGGCGATCCCGTCGGCGACCGACATCGCCTTCGCGATCGGCGTCATGGCGCTGCTCGGCAAACGCGTCCCCGCATCGCTGAAGCTGTTCCTGACCACCGTCGCCATCGTCGACGACATGGGTGCCGTCGCCGTCATCGCACTTGCCTATACCAGGGAGATCAGCGGACTGGCTCTGCTCGCGGCAGTCGTCACAACCGGCGTGATGTTCATCCTCAATCGATGGGGGGTGGTGCGGCTTCTTCCCTATCTCCTCCTGGCGCTCGTCCTCTGGGCCGCGGTCTGGATGTCCGGCATCCATGCCACCATCGCCGGCGTCGTCACCGCCGCCCTTATCCCGATCCGGCGCTCGCCCGGCGCGCCGGACGCGGCAGGATCACCGCTGCATCGGCTCGAACATGGCCTCCAGCCCTGGGTCGCCTATGCGATCGTGCCGCTGTTCGGCTTCGCCAATGCCGGCGTCTCGCTTGCCGGTTTCGGTATCTCGACGCTCCTGACCCCGCTGCCGCTCGGGATCGCCGCGGGCCTGCTGGTGGGCAAGCAGGTCGGCGTTCTCGGCGCGGTATATGGCGCGGTGCGCCTCGGATGGGTCAACCGGCCCGGCGGCGCATCATGGGTGCAGGTCTATGGCACGGCGCTGCTCTGCGGCATCGGCTTCACCATGAGTCTGTTCATCGGCGGGCTCGCTTTCACCGATGCCACACTGGAGCGGCAAGTGAAGCTCGGCGTCCTCGCCGGTTCGATCCTTTCGGCACTTGCGGGCTCTTGTGTGTTGTACCTCGGCGGCAGGCATCGACTGACACCGCCGGAGGACATGATGGCCGCGGAGCAGGGAGCACCATGAGCGAGGCAGCGAGCACCCACTCCGACCTGAACGGGGGGCTTGCCCACCTGGCGCTGTATCGTTGGTGGCGGCGGACGATCGTCGCGCGGGTCGATCATGAAGCCGTCGTCGCCCGTATCGTTGAGGAAAGTGGCTGGTCGCCCCGGTTCGCGTTCATGACCATGATGTCGGCCGGCATCGCTGTCTTGGGCCTGCTGCTCTCCTCTCCCGCCGTCGTCATCGGGGCCATGCTGATATCGCCGCTAATGAACCCCATCTTGGGCTTCGGCTTCAGCCTCGCGCTCTTCGACTTTCGCGAGCTGCGCCGATCATTGAAGGCACTGGCGATCGGATCGACGGCGGCGGTCGCGTTCACCGCGCTCATCGTGCTCATCTCGCCGCTGCAAGCCCCGACTTCGGAAATCGTCGCGCGGACGCGGCCGAACCTGTTCGACTTGGCCGTCGCGCTTTTCGCCGCGCTCGCCGGCAGCTTCGCGATCATCCGTGGACGCGGGGAGACGATCGTCGGCGTCGCCATCGCCACCGCCCTGATGCCGCCGCTGGCCGTCGTCGGCTACGGCATCGCCACGCGCAACATGCCGGTCGGCGCAGGGGCGTTCGCGCTGTTCGTCACCAACTTCATCACGATCGCGCTGTCGGCGACGCTGATGGCGCGCTTCTACGGCTTCGGCCATCACCTCTCGCGCCGGCAGAGCTGGACGCAGACGATCCTTCTAGTCCTCGTCTTCATCATCATGGCGGTGCCGCTCGGCATCTCGCTCAACCGGATCGGACGCGAGGCCGTGGCCGTCTCGCAGACCCGCACCCTGCTCAGCGAGAAATTCGGCGAGGAGGCGCGCGTGACGCAACTCGACCTGGATTTCGCCGCGGATCCGCTCGTCGTGCGTGCCGTCGTCATCGCACCACGCGGCACCATGCAGAAGGCGCCAGCATTGCAAGAGGCGCTGGCGGACAGGCTCGGCCGCCGGATCAGGCTCGATCTCGACCAGATACTGCTCGAACCCGGCGCCGGCGCGCTGGAGGCGCAGCGCGAGGAATTGCGGCAGGCAGGCGATTTTGCGAAGCTCGAGGCCGAGCGGAGCGCATCGCTCGCGCGCATGGTCGGGCTCATCACCGGGGTAGCGGCGGACGACGTGACGATCGATCGCGATCATCACCGCGTCATCGCCGCGGCGGTCGCCTTGCCCGGCGCGAACCTCGAGACGTACCGGATGCTGGAGAGCCGCGCCGCCGCAGAGGATACGGGCTGGTCGGTCTCGGTCGTGCCACCGCAGTCGCCGCTTCCGCAAATCGCGTTTGCCGACAATGTCGACACGCTTGATGCCGCCGCCCGCAATGCCGTTGTGACATCAATCTGGGCGGCCAGGCGCTGGAACATGCCGTCGCTCGGCGTACCAGGGTTGCCGGCAGGCGACCCGCCGGCGCGGCCGAACCTCTCGCAACGCCGTGCACTCGCCGTTGCCGCAATGCTGCGGGCGCAGGGGATCACCGCCATAGCCATGCCCGCCGCGGGCCAGCGCTTCCCGCTGGTTCCCGGCGCCGCAGTAGGTGCCATGGACAGCGTAGCGGCCGGGGAGACAGGTCGATGAGAGCCCGGCTGCTCCGGCTCGCGAACGGGCTCAGCGAAAGCTACTGGTTCGTGCCGACCGTGATGGCGATCGCCGCGCTGCTGCTCGCCGCAACGATGGTGTGGCTCGACAGCCATCACATGGCGACCTGGATGGACGGGCTGCCCTGGCTGTACGCCGCGCGGCCGTCCGGCGCCCGCAGCCTTCTGTCGTCGATCGGCGGGTCGATGATCGGGGTGGCGGGCACGACCTTCTCGGTGACGATCGCGGCGGTCGTCTATGCTTCGGGCCAGTACGGCCCGCGGCTGCTCAGCAACTTCATGTCCGATCGTGGCAACCAGGTGACGCTCGGCACCTTCATCGCGACCTTTCTCTATTCGCTTATCGTCCTGCGCACGATCCGCTCCCCTGACGAGAGCGGGGGCGAAGCAGCGTTCGTGCCGCAGCTTGCCGTGCTGGTGGGGGTGCTGCTCGTCCTCTGTTCGATCGCGGTGCTGATCTACTTCATCCACCATGTTCCGAGCCGCATCCACATCAACAGCGTGATCGAGCGGATCGGCGACCGCCTGCTGCTGGAGATCGAACACCGCTTTCCCAAGCCGATCGGCCATCCGGCCGACGCGCCGGATGACGAAGCCGCGATCCCGGTCGCTTTCGCCAGCGACGCCGCGCCCGCCATGCTCCAGCAGCGCGTCTGTGTCGATGCGAAGGATGCCGGCTATATCCAATTGATCGACGCGGACGCGCTGCTTCGGATCGCGCGCGACCGGGACGTGATCGTCCGCCTGCAATATCAGCCCGGCGACTTCATCCATCGCGGCAGCACGCTGCTCGAAGCATGGCCGGCCGACCGACTGGACGACGACGCGATCGATGCGCTGCGCGATACATTCGCGTCAGGATCACGTCGCACGGCCCTTCAGGATATCCGCTTCCTCATCGACGAGCTGGTCGAGATCGCCGCCCGTGCGCTGTCGCCCGGCGTCAACGATCCGTTCACCGCCAGTTCCTGCCTCGACTGGCTGGGTGCCGCGCTCGCCGACCTTGGCGGACGTGAGCTGCCCTCGCGGCTGCGGGCGGACAAGGAAGGCCAGCTCCGCGTCATCACCCACCCGGTCACGTTCTCGGGGTTCGTCGACCGCGCCTTCGGGGCGCTGTCTCAATATGCGTCGGCGGACATGATCGCGGGCAAGCGCTTCGTCGCGGTGCTGGGCGACGTGGCGCTCGGGTGCCACGCAGCCGACCGGCTGGACAAGCTCACCAGCCTGACTCGGCAATTCCGCGACTTGGCCGGCGAAGCCCTGACGGGCGTGAATCGCGAGGTCGTGCTGCAACGTGCCGATGAGCTGCTGCGTGCGCTCGCCGCGCCCGACCATCAGCGCCGTCTGCGCGATGGGCAGGCCTGTCTGGGAGAGACCGCATGATCGTCGCCATCGCCCTTGTCGTCGCCGTCATCGTGACGCTCGCACTTACCTTTGGCCGTTTCGCCCGGAGCGACGGATGGCGCGCGACGGTGACGCCGCTCGCGTCGATCATCGGATCGGGCTTCCTGATCTGCGGGCCACTGCTCGCGCGCGAGTTCGGCAGCGCCGCACTGCTCGCGATGGCGGCGCTGCTGGCCATCGCCTATGCCGCCGGATGGGTGATCCGGTTCAACATCGTCCATGTCGAGGACCACCTGGCGAGCGCTCCCTTCCATGATCCGATCGCCTGGGCGGCGCGGATCACGCAAGGCGTTCTCGCGCTCGCCTATGCGGTGTCGGTCGCTTACTATCTGAAGCTGCTCGCCGAATTCTCGCTGAAGCCCATCGCCCTCGATCCGGCGTGGCAGCCGATGGCCGCGAACATCATCGTGACCGTCATCATCGGATTGATGACGCTGCTGGCGCTCGGCGGCAGCCTGCGCAAGGTAGAGCACCTCGCTCACGGAACGGTGTCAATCAAGATCGGCATCATCGCAGGGCTGCTGGTTGCGCTGGGTATCGCCTGGGCAATGGGCGGCATGGGCGATCCGTTGCCACCCGCACGGCTCACCTGGGCAAGCATCCCGATGCTACTCGGCCTCATCATAACGGTGCAGGGGTTCGAGACGTCACGCTATCTCGGCCATGACTATCCCGCCGACCTGCGGATCAGGACCATGCGGCATGCGCAATGGATCGCGTCGGCGATCTATCTCGCCTTCATCGCACTTCTCACGCCGTTCCTGTCCCGGGCGGCGGCGACCGAGGGGGTCGCCGGCATCCTCGACATCATGGAGCTGATCGCGCCCGCGCTTGGCATCCTCGTGCTGGCCGGTGCGCTGTCGAGCCAGCTCAGCGCGGCAGTCGCGGACTCGATCGGATCGGGCGGTCTGGTCAACGAGGTGTCGCGCCGCAAGATCAGCGTCCCGCTTGCGTTCACCCTGGCCGGCGCGCTCGCCGTGCTGGTCGTCTGGCTGACCGATCCGTTCGAGGTCGTCGCTCTGTCGTCGCGAGCATTCGCCCTGTTCTATGCGATGCAATGCGCGCTCGCGATGATGGTGTCGATCAAGCATGGCGCGGGATCGTCCGGCCAACGCGTGGGCTTCGTCGTGATCGGCCTCATCTGCGTCGTTGCAGTGTTCGTCGGCGCACCAGCGGAGGGGTAACGCCGCGTGCGAAAGGCGATCATGGGGGCCTCATCCTACTCTGATGCGTTGCCCGGTCGTCCACGAGGAGAGAAAGATGAAACTCTATTTTGCCCCCGGCGCTTGCAGCCTGTCCGACCATATCGCGCTCCACGAGGCCGGCCTGTCGTTCGAGCATGAGAAAGTCGATCTCAAGGCCAAGAAAACCGAACACGGTGAGGATTTCCTGGCCATCAACCCCAAGGGTTATGTGCCGGCACTGACGCTCGACAGCGGCGAGACGATCACCGAAAACGTCGCCATTCTCGACTGGATCGCCCATCAGGACGGGGCGCTGAAACCCGCCGGCGCGATGGGGCACACCCACCTGCTCGAGGCACTCGCCTATATCTCGACCGAGATCCACAAGGCATTCAAGCCGTTCTTCGCGGGTGCCAGCGACGATGAGAAGGCGAAAGCTCGCGAGACCATCGTCAAGCGGATGACCTGGTTAGCCGAGACGATGGAGGGTGATTACCTGTTCGGCGACACCGTGAGCGCTGCCGACTGCTACCTCTTCGTCATGCTGCTGTGGGCGAAGAAGAACGACGTCGACGCGCCAGCCAGGCTCGTCGCGCTTCGCGACCGAATGATGGAGCGTCCTGCCGTGCGAACGGCGATGACGCACGAGGGACTGATGCAGGCCTGATCCTGCGCGGACGATCGTCTCGGTGCATGTGGGGCCGTGGTCTGCCGATCGACCGAACGGTTGCGGGCGTTGCCGCGCATGTCCGTTAGAAAAAGGGCGGATCGGAAAAGTGACTCCCCTGGCGAGATCGCCAGGGGAGTCCAGTTGGGGGAGGAAAGGATCAGAACCGACCGCGAATGCCGAAAAGATACCGCGTACCGGTGTTCTGGAGCAGCAGGAACCGCTCTTCGAGCACCGAATAGTCGTTCACATACGCGTCGGTCAGGTTCACGCCCTGGACGTACAGCTGGAACTGCGGCGTGATGTCATAGGCGACGCTCGCGTCGAGCTGACCATAGGCCGCGCGGTTCTCCGGCCGCGACGCCGCACCGAAGCACTGGCGCAGGAACGCCGAACGCCAGTTGTACGAGACACGGGCCTGGATGCCGTATTTCTCGTAGAAGACGCTGCCATTGGCCGAGTGCGGCGACAGGCCGTTATAGCCGCACTGCGTGTCGCTGGTCGTCGTGCCGCGATCGACGCTGCTCGTCACATAGGTGTAGTTGCCGGCGACGCCGAAGCCGGACAGGGCACCGGGCAGCTTGTCGAAGGCGTACTGGCCGCCGATTTCGACACCGGCGATCGATCCGGTCTGGCCGTTACGCGTGCGCGTGTCCTGGAACGTATAGCCGGCGAAATCCACGGGCAGCGTCTGCGATTCCAGGAAGTCGCTGAACTGCTTGTAGAAGCCGGAAACACTGACATAGCTGATGTCGTTGAGGTAATATTCGTACGACAGGTCGTAGTTGGTCGACTTGAACGGCTTGAGCAGCGGGTTGCCGCCGCTCGACGTCGCTGCGGTGATGCGGCCGCTATAGCTGTTGTCGACGCCCAGCGAGGTCAGCGTCGGGCGGGTCACCGTTTTCGACACCGCGGCGCGCAGGAACATGCGCGAGGCCAGCTCATACTTCAGGTTGGCCGACGGCAGCAGGTCGGAATAGTGATTGCTGACCGACAATGACTGCGGCGCACCGAAGGTGAAGTTGAGGTTGTCGTCGCCCGGGTTGACGAAGATGTTCAGCACCTGCTGTCCGAAGCCGCGCGACACGACGCGGGTATCGACGAAGCGGGCACCGATATTGCCTGACCAGCCCTCGCCGCCGAAGGTGGCATTGACATAGCCGGCGGCGACCTTCTCCTGAACGTCGAGCGTCTGGGCCGGGCGATTGCGCAGACCGTAGGGGCCGCCCTGCAGCGCGGTGACCCGTGCCGCCTCCGCCGCCTGCTGGGCCGCGGTGCGTCCCTGGCGGGGCGTAGCGAGCACGGACGGCTGCGAGATATAGGCGAACACCGCCGCCGGATCGAAGGTGAAGAACTGTGACGGCACATTCTCGCTGCCCGACGCCTTGGTCAGGAAGCCGTTCAGCTTGTACGGCGTCACCAGATTGGCGGGGATCGTCACCTCGTAGCCGCAATAGGTGCAGACCGAGTCCGAATTGTCGGCGAGACGGCGGGTCTTGCGCCGCTCGTTATAGGCTGCGCCGAACATCAGCGATTTGATGATGCCGTTGTCGATCTTGTAGGTGCCGTCGGCGTGGAACTCGATGCCCTTGTCCTTGACGCGGGTATATTCGTTCAGGCCGTAATGCGCCCGCATCAGGCTGGCGTCCGTGATCGGCCCCAGGTTCGACGCGGTCGGCAGGTCGTTCTCGGGCGTCAGGTCGAACCGCGGTGAGGTCTGCGCCAGCGAGCCGACCACCAGGAAGTAGCGCGGCTGGTTGCGGGTCGCCTGGGTCGCCGACACGTCGAACTTCATCTGCAGCCGGTCGCTGACGTCCCAGGCCAGGTTGGTGCCGGTCTGGAAGCTCTGCGTCTTGCGCTGCTGCCCGGTGACGATGTTGTCGTTCTGCGACAGGGTGACGCGATCGTCCGCCAGGGACGGATCGGTCAGTGCCGGGTTCGCCGCCAGGAACTGCGATCCGGGCCGGTTGAAGCCGGTCACCGTGCCGTTGGCGTCCGTCGTCACGCCAATGAACCGCGGCGTGTAGAAGATACCGAAGAAGCGGTTGGTCGTGTTGACGTTGAACCGCGAATAGATGCCGTCGACGGTCAGCAGCAGATTGTCGTTGATCTGCGACTGGATCGATCCCGCGACGTTAATACGCTCGCGCTCATTGGCTTCGCGATTGAAGTTCAGGTTGCGCGGCGTGTGGATGTTGCCGCTGGTCACCAGCGACGACGCGGTCAGCCCCCTGGAGTTGGCGCTACCGTTGATGAGGCCTTCCGGCCCCAGGATCCAGCCGTTCAGGTCGACGAAGTCGCGCTGGCTCTTGCGATCCGTGTAGGAGGCGGAGAGTACCGCGCCGAAACTCTTGTCGTCATTAGCCCAGCTGAGGACGCCGGACAGGTCGGGGCTCGTCTTCTTCGCCAGGCCGTCATAGATGCCGCCGGCGGCGAGCGAGGCGTGGAAACCGGTCTTTCCGTCGAGCGGACGCGCGGTGACGACGTTGACGGTCGCGCCGATGCCGCCTTCCTGCAACTGCGGCAGCGAGGATTTATAGACGTCGGTGCGCTGGATCATGTTCGACGACAGCACGTCGAACGAGAATTCACGGCCATCATTGTCGGTCGCCATGATGCGGCCGTTGACCAGCACCGTGTTGAACTCCGGCCCCAGGCCGCGAACGGTGATGAACTGGCCTTCGCCGCCCGAGCGATCGATGGCGACGCCGGTGATGCGCTGCAAGGATTCAGCGACGTTGTTGTCGGGGAACTTGCCCGTGTCCTCGGCAGAGATCGAATCGACGATGTTCTCTGCATTGCGCTTGGTTGCGACGGACGAGCGAAGACTGCTGCGGATACCGGTGACGACGATATCGTCACCCTCCGACGGCGGCCGCAACTGTTCCGGCGTGTCGGCTTGCGGCGTTCCCGTCTCTGCTATCGAATTAGCGTTTGACTGCCCATAGGCAGATGAAGATGCGCAGGCGAATAGCACCGCGCCGCAAAGCAATGCAGCTTTCATTACCCCTCCTTGTGCCCAACCATTATTGTTCGTGGCGGCGGCAGACGGGTATATGTCGGAGTAATGCTTTGCAAGCACGCCGTGATGTATTTGCGAAATAGTCTTTACAGGAAAGAATTATGGGATTTCTTGGCGGTTGCAGCAGAGCGCTTTCGTAATTAGCTTGTCGGAGTTTAGCGACCAACGCGCCCGTCCGATGGCGCGGACAAATAGGTCAAGGAGGGGTTTTTCGATGACGACATCCGCAATCAGTCGGCGCCATGCACTGATCGGGGGGGCGATGACCGGCACGGTTGCGTTGTCCACGCGAGCCGCGGCCTTGGGTGGCGCGGCCCCGCGCCGTTCCGGCCTGCTCGCGCCGCGTCCGCCGATGGGCTGGAACAGCTGGAACAGCTTCGCCACCACGATCACCGAGGCGCAGGCCCGCGAGACCGCCGCGATCATGGCGAGCAAGCTGCTGCCGTTCGGCTATGATATCTTCACCGTCGACATCCAGTGGTACGAGCCGAATGCGTCGAGCTACGAATATAACACGGCGCCGGTGCCGGCGATGGACGGCTATGGCCGCCTAATCCCCGCGCCGAATCGCTTCCCGTCGAGTGCCGATGGCTCGGGCTTCACCAGGCTAGCCGCCGACGTGCATCGCATGGGGATGAAGTTCGGCATCCACCTGATGCGCGGCATCCCACGGCTGGCGGTGAAGAAGAACCTGCCGATCCTGGGCACCCGCTACCGCGCGGCCGACATCGCCGACACCACCAGCATCTGCCCGTGGAACCCCGACATGTACGGCGTCGATATGCGCAAGCCCGGCGCGCAGGCCTATTACGACGGCGTCTTCAAACTCTATGCCGGCTGGGGCGTCGACTTCGTCAAGATGGACGACATGAGCCGCCCCTATGACGCGCATGCGCCGGAGATCGAGGGTGCGCACAAGGCCATCGCCAACACCGGTCGCCCGATGATGCTCAGCCTGTCGCCCGGCGAGACGCCCGTCATTCGCGGAGGCCATGTCCGCGAATACGCGCAGATGTGGCGCATCTCCGACGACTTCTGGGACGAGTGGGCGATGCTGGAGGCGCAGTTCACCCGGCTCGAGAACTGGAACCCCTGGCGCCGCCCGGGCGCGTGGCCCGACGCCGACATGCTCCCGCTGGGTCGTCTCGCCCTCGGCAAGCGCGACACCAAATTCACACCCGACGAGCAGTGCACACTGATGACGCTGTGGAGCATCGCCCGCTCTCCGCTCATCATGGGCGGCGACCTGCGCCACCTCGACGCGCCGACACTGGCGTTGCTGACCAACCGCGCGGTGCTCGCGGTCAACCAGGCCTCGACCGACAACCAGCCGCACTTCGTCGAGGACGGCACGCGGATCTGGTCGGCAAAGCCCGAAGGCGCGCCGACCGACCGCTACCTCGCCCTGTTCAACACCACCGACAAATCCAAGATGGTCGGCATCGGGTTGCGCGAGATCGGGCTGGCTGGTGGCGCGGCGGTCACCGACCTGTGGAGCGGACAGGAATTGCCGCGCACTACGAGCCGCTTCGTCCAGCAACTGCCTCCCCACGGCGCGGGCCTGTATCGCCTGCGGGCATGATCGCGGGTCCGAAGGTCACGGAGATGTCCATGGTCGGCCGCCGCGTCCGCGGTTCCCTTCTGCAATCGCTGGGTCGGTCGATTCTCTCCGGCGAGTTTCGGCCCGGCGAGCTGTTGCCCGGCGAGGTCAGCCACGCCGCCGACCTGGCGGTGTCGCGCGGCGTCTACCGGGAAGCGGTGCAGGCGCTGATCGCAAAGGGGCTGGTCGAAAGCAGGCCCAAGACCGGCACGCGCGTCCTGCCACGCCAGCGCTGGAACATGCTCGATCCCGAGGTGCTCGCCTGGGCCTTTGCGGGAACGCCTGACATGCGACTGCTGCGCAGCCTATTCGAGCTGCGCGAGGCAATCGAGCCCTTCGCGGCGTGCCTGGCAGCGGAGCGACGCAGCGACGAGGATCTGGCGGCGATGGACCAGGCGCTGATCGACATGGATCGATTGACCCTGGCGACCGAAGAGGGGCAGGCGGCCGACCGTCGCTTCCATGAGATGATCCTGACGGCATCCGACAACGACGCGCTGACCGCGCTCGGCTCGGGTATCGCCGCAGGCGTCGAGTGGTCGACCCGGTTCAAACAGCGCAAGCGCGCGCTGCCCCGCGACCCGGTTCCCGAACACCGGCTGGTGTACGACGCGATCGCCGCGAGCGATCCTGAACTCGCGCGCGCGCGAATGCAGATGCTGGTGCGCAATGCGCTGGCCGACACCTGGTTCGGCATGGGCGGAACGGTGGGGCGATAGTGCCGCAATGCCGCAGCCGATCGACAGAATAAAGCGGACCTGAAGCTATGAGACACTCGACGACCGAACCACCGGCGATCAGCCGTCGCGACGTGCTGATGACCGCGGCGGCCGGGATGGCAGCGGCACCTGCCGCGCTGCACGCGCAAACTCCCCTGCCCCTACCCGCTGCATCGTCCAGAAATGACGCGCCGATGCTGGCGCTGCGGCCGCCGATGGGCTGGAACAGCTGGAACAGCTTCGCAACCACCATCAACGAGGCGCAGGCGCTGGAAACTGCCGACATCATGGCAAGGAAGCTGCTGCCGTTCGGTTACGACGTCTTCACCGTGGACATCCAGTGGTACGAGCCCTCCGCCTCCAGCTACGACTATAGCGCTACGCCGGTGCCGACGCTGGACGGCTATGGCCGCCTGTTGCCGGCGCCCAACCGATTTCCGTCGAGCGCAGGCGGGCGCGGCTTCGCACCATTGGCGCAGCGGCTCCACGCACGGGGGCTGAAGTTCGGCATCCACCTGATGCGCGGCATTCCGCGGCTGGCGGTGGAACGTAACCTGCCGATCGAGGGCACACCATATCGCGCCGCCGACGTCGCCGACCGCGGCAATCCCTGCCACTGGAACCCCGACATGTGGGGCGTGGACATGACGAAGCCGGGCGCCCAGGCCTATTATGACAGCGTCTTCCGCCTCTACGCGTCCTGGGGACTCGACTTCATCAAGATCGATGACATGAGCTACCCCTACGACACCCGTGCCGCAGAGATCGAGGCGGTGCATGCTGCGATCAGCAAGTGCGGGCGACCCATCGTGCTTAGCCTGTCGCCCGGCGAGACGCCGCTGCTCCAGGGCGATCACGTCTCCCGCCACGCCCAGATGTGGCGCATCGCCGATGACTTCTGGGACGAGTGGCCCATGCTGGAGGCGCAGTTCGCCCGGCTGGAGAATTGGACGCCCTATCGTCGTCCCGGCGCCTGGCCCGACGCCGACATGCTTCCGCTCGGCCGGCTGGCGCTCGGCGCGCGCGACACCAAGTTCACCCCCGACGAACAGCGAACGCTGATGACCTTATGGGCGATCGCCCGCTCACCACTCATCATGGGCGGCGATCTGCGCCACCTCGACGCGCCGACGCTGGCGCTGCTGACCAATCGTGAAGTGCTGGACGTGAACCAGCGATCGACCGACAACCGGCCGCACGATGTTCTGTGGGGCACGCGCATCTGGTCGGCGCGTGCGGAAGGGTCCGACGACCGCTACGTCGCGCTGTTCCATCCCGGGGACAAGCTGAACCCCAAGCGCAAGCCCCGCGAGGTGGCGATCGGCTTCGACCAATTGGGGCTGAATGGAACGGTCCGGGTCCGCGACCTGTGGGCAGGCCGCGATCTGGGAACCGCAACCCGCCGGATCGCAGCCACGCTGCCCGTCCACGGCGCGGCGCTTTACCGCTTATCCAAATAACCGCTCCACCAGAGCGGCAGTAGGTCGACCCGCCCGGGACGGGGATTGTCGCCAGCACCCCGCCCTCCCGATTGACCGCTCGCCATAGACGGACCTTCTCACCGCCTCGGCGCCCTGGCGGTGACTGGGTTTCAGCGCTCGGGAAAACGCTTGCATCGGGCCGACAATTTGGCGAGGTTGGCGTGACCACAGGCCCCAGGGTCACCGCGTCCGTCGCACATCTTCCTGTATCGGCACGGGAATGTCGACCGCGGTAGTTACCGGCCTGTACGGTCCGAACGGCTTTTCGCGGCGTGGACCGGCTCCGGCACAGAGCCCCCGCCAGTGGAACATCTCACAGCATCCGCAATCCTTGGAAGGACAGGTGTATGAACAAGCGTTTCGTCGTCGTGGCGCTCGCCACGGGCGTGGCATCCGTGTTTCTGGGCGGTGCCGACGCCGGCACGCCCACGACGTTGAAGGTGATTACCTCCGGCGGGTTCGCGCAAGCCTATCGCGAACTACTGCCCGGTTTCGAAAAGGAGACTGGGATCAAGGTCGAAACCGGCTCCGGCGCTTCGGAAGGGGTCGGGCCGAAGACCATTCGCTACCAGCTCGCTCACGGCACGCCTGCGGATGTCGTGATCCTCTCGCGCGAGGGTCTGAACCGGCTGGCCGAAGACGGCCGGATCCGCAAGGGCTCGGCGGTCGGCCTCGCCACAGCACCTTTGGCGGCCGCAGTGCGGACGGGGGCGGCACCACCGAATATCGCGACGGTGGCGGCCTTTCGCCAGACACTGATCGAGGCAGGCCGCATCGTCATGCCGGGCAGCACCAGCGGCCAGTTCGTGCGCGACAAGGTGTTTCCACGGCTCGACCTGCCAGCGTCGGTGACATTGACGCTCGTCGCGCGCGGCACCGAGTCGGTCGAGATGCTGAAGACCGGCAAGGCCGACCTGGCGATCGGCCCGTCGAGCGAGCTGGTGAACGTGCCGGGCATCACGATGATCGGGCATTTGCCGTCCGAGGTGCAGATCATCCAGACCTTCACCGCCGGGATCGTGAATGACGCGAAGGAACCGAAGGCGGCCAAGCAGCTGATCCGCTATCTGTCCTCGCAGAAGCCGGCGACGGTGGCGGCGATCCGGCGGGCGGGCATGGAGCCGGCGCGCCGGTAAGGGATTGGCGGCGGAGTGGAGGCGAAGTGCGCTTCCAGCTCCGCGGCTATCGATAGGTGCCCGCGTCGATACCGTGCCGCTGCAGGCGATCGTACAGGCTACGTCGGGGCAGTTGCAGCGCATCGGCCGCCGCCGCCACGTCCCCGCTGACCCGTTGCAGCGTATCGGCGATGACCGCCGCCTCGAACCGGGCGACCTGATCCGCGAGCGACAGGTCGTCGGTCGCCGCCGGTTCGCCGCCCAGCGAGAGGACAGTCTGCACGGCATAGTTCTGGAGCGCACGCACGTTGCCGCGCCACGGGTCCGCCAGCAGCCGCGCCTCGACCAGCCCGGTGATCGGCGGCACCGGGCGATCGAACCGTTCCGCCGCCTCGCGCAGGAAATAGGCGAACAGCATCGCCACGTCGGCGCGGCGCTCGCGCAGCGGCGGCATCCGCACCCGAACCGTTTCGAGGCGGTAGAGCAGATCCTCCCGGAAATCGCCGCGCGCCACCGCCGCGGCCAGGTCGGCCTTGGCAGCCGCGACGACGCGCAGGTCGACGATACGTGGCCCGGCGGCGCCCGTCGCGGGCAGCTCGCGTTCCTCGATGATGCGGAGGAGTTTGCCTTGCATTGCGGTCGACATGCTGTCGATCTCGTCGAGGAAAAGGGTGCCCCGGTTGGCCTCGGCGATGCGCCCGCCCGATCCGCGGTCGCCGAACAGGACCTCGTCGATCAGGTGATCGGGCATCGCTGCGCAGTCGACCGCCACGAACGGCCTGTTCCGCCGCGCGCTCCACCGATGCAGCTGGCGGGCGGCGACTTCCTTGCCGGTGCCCGTCTCGCCTTCGATGAGGACGTCGACGTCGACCTGCGCCAGCTGGCGCAGCGCGTGCCGCAGCGCCGTCATCGACGCGGTCGTGCCCAGCAGCGGATAGTGGCTCTCGGCATCCTCGGCCGCGATCCGCAGGCGGCGGTTCTCGAGCACCAGCCGGCGGGCATCCATCGCGCGCAGGACGCTGGCGACCAGATGGTCGGCGGCGAACGGCTTGGCGATGAAGTCGAAGGCACCGCGCTTCAGCGCGGCGACCGCCATCGCCACGTCGCCGTGCCCGGTCATGAGGATGACGGGTATCTCCGCATCGAGTGCGACGACCGCCTCCAGCACCGCGTGCCCGTCCATCCGGGGCATGCGGATATCGGCGACCACCACCCCGGCATAGCCCGGCTCCATCCCGGCCAGCGCGGCGACTCCGTCGCCGAAGTCGTCGACCTCGAGTCCCGCGATCGCGAACGAATCGACCAGCGCGGTACGCAGATCGTCGTCGTCGTCGATCAGAAGCACCTTCAAACTACATTCTCCCCGGCATGGATCAGCGTCACGCGAAACGCCGCGCCGCCCAGCGGCGACGGGACGACCGCGACCGTTCCGTCGAACTCCGCCATGATGTCGCGAACGATACCCAGGCCAAGGCCCAGTCCCTCCGCCTTGCCCGTCACGAACGGCTCGAAGATGACGTCGGCGAGCGCGGGATCGATTCCCGGCCCGTTGTCGGCAACGGTCACCGTTACCGTGTCACCCTGCCGTTCCACGACCGTCGCGATCCGGGCATCGGCCGTTCCCGCGACCGCGTCGAGCGCGTTCTGGAGCAGGTTGACCACCACCTGCTCCAGTCGCACGCGCCCCGCGACGACCGCGGGCTGGCCGGCGGGCGGCAGGTCCAGCGTCACCTGCGCGGCGCGGAACCGGTCGGCCATCAGCAATCGTGCACTCGCGATCACCGCGTCCAGCTCGACCGGGCCGATCCTGCCCTTTCCGCGTCGGGCGAAACGGCGCATTTCCTGAGTGATCGAGCCGATCCGCGCGGTCATCTCGACCACCGATGCCAGGCTCTTGCCGACCCGGTCGACCCGCCCGCCGGCGAGATGGTGGAGGGCGTTCTCGGACAGCGTGCGGATGGTTGCGACGGGCTGGTTGATCTCGTGGACGAGCCCCGCGGTGATCGACCCGAGCGATCCCAGCCGATTGGCCTGCGCCAGCTCCTCGCGCGCGTCGCGAAACCGCCGGTCGATCGCGACCCTCTCCGCCATCTCCTCCCGCAACGCCGCCGTCCGTTCCTCGACCGCTGCCTCCAGCCGTTCGCGGATCGCCGCCGACACAGCAGCCCGCGCATTCCACCAGAGAAGGAAGATAACGACCGCGGCCACCAGCAGCGTCGCGGTGAACGTCGTCAGTCGCGCCAGGTTGCGCGCCTCGGCCAGGGATGGGGCCGCTGGCACCACGTTCAGCAACCGCCATCCGGGTACGGGCATGACCGTTCGGCCGACGATCATCCGCTCGCCCGTCGGCCCTCTGGCGGTCGCATCCTTGCCGATGCGATAGTGGCTCGCCAGGAGAGGCGCCGTGCCGAACTGCCCGCTGCCGGCGATCCGCCGGCGCAGCGCCGGCGAGAGTGGCCGAAGCGTCGTGAAACGCTCGTCGGGGTCGGTCCCGAACAGCACGATGCCGCGCCCGTCGATGACGAGGCTCTGCCCCGGATCGACGCTCCAGGCATGCGTCACCGCCTCGAATTCGACCTTCACCACGACGACGCCGAGTGGATCGGCGGCGGTTCCGATCCGCCGGGCAAGGAACAGTCCGGGCCGCCCGCTGACGTTGCCGACCGCGTAATATTCCGCGGCGCCGGATCGCATCGCGTCGATGAAGTAGGATCTGAACCGATAATTGTTGCCGACGAAGCTCTCGGGCGTGCCGGCATTGGAACTGGAGACGGTGTCGGCGTCGAGGTTCAGGAGATAGATGACGGGTGCGCCCGTCCGTTCGGCCAGCAACTTGAGCTTGGCGTCCATCCGCACTCTCGCCCGGGGATCGTCATTGCTGAGCGCTTCCCGCAGGTCGGTGTACTCGCCCAGCACGATCGGCAGCAGCCGAAATCTCGCCAATTCGCTGTCGAACAAGCGGGTTTGCTGCATCGCTGTGCGCGTCGCAGCGGACTGGAGCCGATCGATGGCGCGCTGCTCGAACCAGGTCGTGACCACGATCCATGTGATCGCCGAAGTGGCAATCACGACGATCAGGCCGAAAATCGACAGCCGCTGATTCGATGCCATGAGTGCGGATTACCGCAATCCACCTTCGCACACCATGCGGACTTTCGCACGGTTGTCGGGTTCGCGGACGATCGACCATGAGCTATGTATCTATGATCGCTGTATTTTAATAAAGTTCAGCCGGCGTTTCGCGCCGTGATCGGACGGCGCTACCCTGAGCCCAGTCCCATTATAGGGGCGATGGAGAGGTGTAGCATGACGATGTGAGGCAGCGCCGCGGAAGGTCTGTGCCGGACCGTCCGACAAGATGCTGTCGCTTTACCGCAGGTCCCGACCGCGCCGATCCGCGCCGGGGTGCCGTTGCCGATCGACCCACAACAACGACGTTCAGCGTGGCTCGCTTGCCGATGAAGCGCGCCTGCGGGTGAACGGACCCATCAGGAGACGAGCCGTGGCTTCAACCGCAATGCAACAGGCCGAGAAAGGAGGACGGATGAACGAACGGCTGAAATCGATCATCGGCGGCTCCACGGGCAACATGGTCGAATGGTTCGACTGGTACGTCTATTCCGCCTTCACGCTGTACTTCGCACCCCATTTCTTCCCCTCGACCGACCGGACCGCCCAGCTGCTGAGCGCGGCGGCGGTCTTCGCGGTCGGCTTCGTCATGCGCCCCGTGGGGGCCTGGATCATGGGCATCTACGCCGATCGTCACGGTCGCAAGGCCGGGCTGACGCTGTCGGTGACGCTGATGTGCGCGGGCTCGCTCCTCATCGCCTGCACGCCGGGATACGAGACGATCGGCGTCGCCGCGTCCGCGCTGCTGGTCGTCGCGCGTCTGCTGCAAGGTCTGTCGGTCGGCGGCGAGTACGGCGCCAGCGCGACCTATCTGTCCGAGATGGCGGGCGAGGCGCGACGCGGCTTCTACTCCAGCTTCCAGTATGTGACGCTCATCTCGGGCCAGCTGCTCGCGATCATGGTGCTGCTGCTGCTCCAGGCGGTCATGGACCCGGCGGATCTCGAACAGTGGGGATGGCGCATCCCGTTCTTCATCGGCGCGCTGCTGGCGATCGTCGTGTTCCGCCTGCGCCGCGGTCTGGCCGAGACGAACAGCTTCAAGAACGCCAAGGAAGCCAAGTCGGAACAGTCGGGCCTGCTGACCCTGTTGCGCCATCATCCCAAGGAGACCGCGCTCGTCATGCTGCTGACGGCGGGCGGTACGCTCGCCTTCTACGCCTACTCGATCTACATGCAGAAGTTCCTGGTCAACACCTCGGGGTTCTCGAAGGTCGCGGCGAGCCAGATCAACGCGATCACCCTGTTCATCTTCATGTGCCTGCAACCGCTTGCCGGGGCACTGTCCGACCGGATCGGTCGCAAGCCGATGATGATCGCGTTTGGGATCAGCGGCGTCCTGTTCACCTATCCGATCTTCGCCACGCTGGAACAGACGAGCAGCATGGTGACCGCGACGCTGCTGGTGATGGCCGCGCTCATCATCGTGACGGGCTATACGTCGATCAACGCGGTGGTGAAGGCCGAACTGTTCCCCGCCCATATCCGCGCACTGGGAGTCGCGCTGCCCTATGCGCTGGCCAATACGATCTTCGGCGGCACGGCCGAATATGTCGCGCTCAGCTTCAAGGACGCCGGGTGGGAGCGCGGCTTCTACTGGTACGTGACCGCGATGATCGGGATCTCGCTGATCGTTTATCTCAGGATGCGCGATACGCGTAAGAGCAGCCTGATCCGCGAGGACTGATCGCGCCGCCGCTCCGAGCGGCACGACGACCGCCGATGATCGCCAGGTCAAGGACCGACGATCATCGGCAGCCGGCACGGGGCCGGCCAATCACAACGATATTTTGGGAGATGGATGATGAGGACCGTGAAGCGGATCATCCTCGCGGCGTTGGCGTGCACCACATCGGTGAATGCCTATGCGCAATCGTCGATACCGGCGCCGGTCGACGGGGATGCGAAGGTCGACGCACTGATCCGGGTTCTGGTGAACCGGGGCACGATCACCGCGGCCGAGGGACGGGAACTGCTCGATGCCACCCGCACCGAGCCTGCTGCGCCCATGCAGGGCACATCGGTCGCCGTCGCGCAGACGCCGCCACCGGAGCCCGCCGCCCCGGCGACGCGGCGCCCGCCGCAGCCGTCCGCCGCGTCGCCGCGCGCGCCGTCCGCCGCCGATCTCGCCGCGGCGGCGCGCAAGGACGGGCTGACCGTCGACTGGAAGGGCGGCGCCCCCCGCTTCATCTCGCCCGGCGGTTTCAGCTTCAAGCCGCGCGGTCGCATCCTGGTGGACGCCGACACCACCACGGGATCGCGGTTCGACGATCGCAACATCACCACTACGGGCGCGCGGGCGCTGCGCTTCGGCTTCCAGGGCACCTATGGCCAGAATATCCTGTATCAGGTCGAGGCCGATTTTTCCGACACGGCGGAAATCACCAGCGCCTATGTCGGGTGGCGCCAGAAGCTGACCGAGAAGGTCACGACTGAACTCGACGTCGGCTCGCGCCTGACCGAGCGCGGCCTCGAAGGATCGAGCGGTTCCGACCAGGTGCCCTTCATGGAACGCAACGCGGTCGGCATCGGCCTGGTGCCGCTGAAGGGCTTCTACGGGCTCGGCCTGACATCCAAGACATTTGGACCGAACTGGCACGTCGCGGCGATGGTGGTCGGCGACGGGGTGGACGGCAATTACGCCGTCAGCGACACGTTGACGACCATGGTCCGCGGCCACTGGAACCCGATCAAGGTCGCCGACGGCTTCGTCCATGTCGGCGGGTGGGGGTATCGCGAGGGCTTCTCGCCCGCCGTCACTGCGTTGTCGCTATCGGTCAGGCAGGCCAATCGGTTCAACACCACCGTACGCGTCCTGAGTGGTCCGCTGTCGAACCCCGACCACGCCTATGCCTATGGCGCAGAACTTGGCGGCGGATACCGCAACCTGTGGGCGTTCGGCGAATATGGCCGGCGGGTCGTCTCGTACCGCACCGGCGCGGCGGCGACCCCGCTTGCGGCATGGGCGCTCTCGGCAGGGTGGATGGTCACCGGCGAGAACGTGCCGTTCGACACGCGGACCGGGCTCTACACCACCGTCGACGTCGCCCATCCGCTTGACAAGGGTGGGCTCGGCGCGCTCGGGCTGGTCGTCCGCTACGACGGGATCGACTATTCCGACGCGCCGCTCGGCGGCGAGAGCAAGACCCTGACGCTCGGTGCCAACTGGTATCTGAACAACATCGTGCGGATCATGCTCAACTACACCCATGCCGATCTGACCAACCGGACCGGTCCTTATGTCGGCAACGACACGACCGACACCTTCGCCACGCGATTTCAGATCTCGTTCTGATGCGGCCATATGCGGGAGAATTCATCATGACGGCAGGACTACGGAACGTCATCGGCCGCTTCGCGACGGCCGCTCTGCTGGTGGCGGGGCTGGCCGGCGCGGGTGCGGCGGCGGCGCAATCGTCGCCAAAACCGTCGAACGACGTGGTGCGGGAGATCGCGCCCGGCGGCGTGTTGCGGGTCGCGATCAATTACGGCAACCCCGTGCTGGCGCAAAAAGGGAAGAACGGCCAGGCGGCCGGCGTATCGGCCGCACTGGCGCGCGCACTGGCCAAGCGGCTCCAGACCAAGATCGAGTTTCGCAGTTTCGACAGTGCCGGCGACGTCGTCGCGGCGCTCGACGGCGGGCGGGGCTGGGACGTCGCATTTCTCGCGATCGACCCCAAACGGGGCGAGACCATCGCCTATAGCGCGCCCTATGTCCTTATCGAGGGCAGCTACATGGTGCCGACGAACTCGCCGATCAGGACGAACGCCGACGTCGACCGGCCGGGCGTCCGTATCGCGGTCGGGCGGAACTCGGCCTACGACCTCTATCTCGGCCGCCATCTCCGCCATGCCGAACGGGTGTTCTCGCCGACCTCTGCGGGCGCCATCGCCCTGTTCCAGCGCGAGCGGCTCGACGTCGCCGCGTCTGTCCGGCAACCGCTGGAAGCCTATGCGAAAGGGCGCACCGACGTCCGCCTGCTTCCCGGCCACTTCATGACCATCGAGCAGGCTGTCGCCGTGCCAAAGGACCGCCAGGCGGCGCGTGCCTATGTCGAGGCGTTCGTCGAAGAGATGAAGGCGAACGGCTTCGTCGCGCGCGAACTCCGCCGCAGCGGCCAGACGGACGCGACCGTAGCCCCACCGTCCCGCTGAATACGAAGGACGTGTCGAAGGATCCGGAGCCTGGCGGTGCAATCGTGACCCTCGATGGACATTTTCGACACGGACGCCGTCAATCCGGTTCCACGAAACCCACGATCAGCCCATCCGCGATCCACCGGCCGAGCCAGCCGCCGGCCATCGCCGCGGCATCGTCACCGAACGCCCTGGCGGTTTCGTCGCACAGCATAGCGAACGGCATTCCCGATCGCGCGCGGATCAGCGCCTGCCACTCGAACTGGTCCAGGCCGCGGAACCTCGCCCGGTCGTTCTGCCGCCAGACCAGCGCCGCCTCCGGTTCGTCGAGATGGCATGCGCCGGGCGGCGCTTCTCCCGCGGCCAGCGCGGACCAGATCGCTGCGGCGTTCGTGTGCGTGGCGACCAGATCCAACGCCGGTGCCAGCCGGAGTACGACCCGGTTCCAGTCGACGTCGGCCATGTCGGCGACGCCGAGCGGGTCGGCATCGGGGCCGACGAACACCTCTTCGAGCGCAAGCTCGAGAGCGGCCAGCTCGGCGACCTCGGGATCGTCGACGAACAGTCCGGCGAGCGTCGCAGGGAAGTCACGCGCATAGGCATCCAGTGTCCAGCTGCTCGGCGGGGTGGCGTCGATGTGCGTGGCGGCGGCGGCACGAAAGGCATCGTGCCCGATCCATGCGAGCGTCCTGGCGAAGCTCGCCTCCAGGCACGCCATCAGCTGCGCGCGATAGCTGTTCTGGTAGACCCGCAGCCCGGGCGCGGCGTGCGGGCCGATGCGGCGGGCTGCCCGGACGTCCTCGCGGGTCAGCCAGCCACGCATGTCGCGCTGGAGGGCGAGCAGGTTCACGCGGCCTCCGCGACGGCGCCCGCCGCGATCAGGCGTGCCGTTCCCAACTCGCCGAGCAGTTCGGCCAGCGGCGGGATGTCGTCGTCGCGCTCGATCATCGTCGCCACCGGACCGAGCCGAGGCACGATGTGCGCGTAGAGGTCCCACACCGATGCCGGCACGGGCCTGTCATGGGTATCGACCAGCAGCTCGGCGCCGCAACTATGCCCGGCAAGGTGGATCTGGCGCACGCGCGCGTGCGGCACGCCGTCGAGATAGGCGACGGGATCGAACCCATGGTTGCGCGCGCTGACGAACACGTTGTTGACGTCGAGGAGCAGGCCGCATCCGGTGCGCGCGCACAGCGCGTCGAGGAACTCCCATTCGGTCATGCCGGCGGGGGCGAAGTCGATGTAGCTCGACGGGTTCTCCACGAGCATCGCGCGGCCCAGCGCGTCCTGTGCGCGATGAACGTTGGCGGCGACCAGCGCGAGCGCCTCGTCGGTATAGGGAAGCGGCAGCAGGTCGTGCGAGTTGAACCCTTCGATCCGCGACCAGCTCAGGTGATCGGAGACGAACAGCGGTTCGATCTCGTCGACGAGCGCGCGCAGTCGCGCAAGATAGGCGGCGTCCAGTCCGTCAGCCGAGCCGATCGACATCGAAACGCCGTGCAGCGCCACCGGATAACGCGCTCGGACATCGCGCAGGATGCGCCGCGGCTGCCCGCCGTCCACCATGAAGTTCTCGGAGATCACCTCGAGGAAGTCGACCGCGACGCGGTGCTCGAGGAACTCGGCATAATGGGGCCTGCGCAGACCGAGTCCGAAGCCGGCGAACGGGGGGATCATGACTGCCTCCTTTTTCACGAAGAGCGGCCCGGCGGATCAGTCCGCCGGGCCGGCCACGGTCACTTCTGCTCGGTCAGGCTGCCGCCCTGGGCCTTGCACGCCTTGGCGCTCAACTCCTTGAAGCCGTGGCCCTTGCACTCGTTCTGGCCCCTGCACTCGTTGGCTGCGGTCTTGCAGTCCGAGGTGCCCTTGCACGTGTTGATGCCGTAGCAGTGGACGATCTTCCCGGCCTTGGCGCCCTGCGCGACGGCCGCGCTCGGTGCCGATGCTGCCGCCACGGCGACGATCGCGGCGGTGGTGGCCAGGCTCAGGCTGGTGCGGACGGTGGTGTTCATGTCGATCTACTCCGAGGGGAATTGGTGCCCATTGGCTCCCCTAGTTCGCCGCTCGCCAGATGACGGTTACACGTCCATGACCGATTCTCGCGCCCGAATGCCCGAAAGCGGCGGGACAGCAGGTTCGCCCGCTTCCGCATCCATCGTCGGTGGCGAGGACCGCGTTCCGGACCCATCCACGCCACGGCTTACCAGCGCAGCAACCGGGGGCCGAGCACCGAGCCCAACAGGGTGGCGAGCAGGATACCCAGCGAATACCAGGTCAGCACGAAGATGGCGGACACCTCCGGGCAGTGCAGGCAGTAGACGCTCGCGGCGAAGGCACCGGCGGTGAACCCCGCCGCCGCGCCGGCCGCGCGCAGCCGCGTCGGGGCGAGACGGCGGAACGACCACAACAGGCCGCCGAAGATCGGAATGGCGAAGAGCAGTACCAGCCACGGGCACGCCATCCACGTTCGGCCCAGCCACATCGCCATCCAGTCCGACCGCGGCGTGTTCGCCAGCTCCAACAGGCCGACGACAGCGAGGAGCACGACGGGTATCGCGGTCAGCCAGAGCCCGCGCAGCCGATCGCTGTCGGGGCGGGCGAGCTGCACGGTCAGGGCGAGCGCGGCCGCGGAGAGCGAGAGCGTGTAGCCCCACTTGATCCAGTAGGAAGCCCGCTGGACCGCCGTGCCCAGATCGTCCCGCGGCCCGAGCCACAGGATCAGCAGCATCGCCGAGACGACCGCCCCCGCCGCAATCCCCAGACCCAAACGCCGTCCCACGGCCCCGCGCCGTACGGGACCGGCGTCCCGGGCGAGCCGGATGACAAGATCGTCGGTGGTCATCGGCGCGCTCCGTGAACCCGCGCCATCAGCGTCTTCAAGCCGCGATGTACCGAGACCTTCACGTCCGACTCACCGATACCGCCCGCCTGCGCGGCCTCCGCGACACTCAGCCCCTGGAGGCGCGTCGCGCGGATCATCCGCGACTGCTTGTCGGGTAGCGTGGCGAGAAGCTCGTCCATGTCGATGCGGGCGGTCACGTCATCCTCGAAGCCCGCCGTCACCAGCTGATCCTCCAGTCCGTCCAGCGGCTGCAGGCGCGCGCCGCGGCGGAACTGATCGATCATCTTGTAGCGCGCGATCGCGAAGAGCCACGCGCCGAACGTACGGTCGCGGTCGTAGGTCGAACGCCGGGTATGCACGGCGATAAGGGTTTCCTGCACCAGATCCTCAACATCGTCGTCGGCGCCGCGCATGCGGCGTCGATAGAAACCCCGCAGGAGCGGGACGAGCCTATGCAGCAGCGTCGCATGGGCCGCGACGTCGCCGTCCAGCCCATCGACCATCAATCCGCGCAAGACTTCCTCGTCGATCCGCATCCCCGCTCCTCGCCTGTCGGTACGGCGCCGGCGGACACATGGTTACACCGTAGCCCGATTATCTTTGCGCGATTATCTTTCCTGAGGGTCGCGATGTAACGCCTCGCCCATCTTCCTCGAACTGCCGGATGTGACACGGGCTTCCCGCCTCCTCCCCGGTCACCGCGCGGTCCGGTATCATCGGCCGGGCCGCGCGCCGAGGCACAGGATCTGAAGGACCTGAACATGCGCAACACTCACGCGGCCCTCGCGGCCAGCATCGCCATCGCCTCCGCCGCGCTCGCCGGTGGCGCCTCGGCGCAGCAGAAGCCCGCCATGGAGAAATGCTACGGCGTATCGCTTGCCGGCAAGAACGACTGCGCGGCCGGGCCCGGTACCAGCTGCGCCGGCACCTCCAAGGTGAACTATCAGGGCAATGCCTGGAAGCTCGTCAAGGCGGGTACCTGCACCGCGATCAAGACGCCCAAGGGCAACGGCTCCCTCGCGCCAAAGGCTTGAACCCAGCGTGGCCGGAGCATCGCACGCTCCGGCCGCAGCCACCGGAGCCGTTCCATGATCCAAGCACTCGCGCTCTACGACCGCGCCACCCGCGCCGCGTCGATCCTCCTGCCCCGCTCGCTGCTGGTGCTGGTCGCCAGGCTCGGCATCGCCGGCATCTTCTTCCTGTCGGGCCGCACCAAGGTCGACGGCGTGTTCCACATCACCGACGGCGCTTATGAGCTGTTCCGTACCGAATATGTGCTGCCCTTCATCCCGCCCGACCTCGCAGCGGTTGCGGCCACGACAGCCGAGCATCTCTTCCCGGTGCTGCTGTTGGCGGGCCTTCTCACCCGGATATCGGCGCTGGCGCTGCTCGGCATGACGCTCGTCATCCAGCTATTCGTCTATCCCGATGCATGGTCCACGCATCTCGGCTGGGCGGCCATCCTGCTGCCGCTCGTCGCGCACGGCGGCGGCGCATGGTCGCTGGACGCTGTGGTCCGCCGCTCGCTGGGCGGCAGGAGCCGCGTCCTGCAGGATGCCGCCCGCGCCCCGGCTGATGAGACGAAGTCTTTCGCATGACCGGCGGTGCCGTGCGCCGTGCGGGGCCTTCAGCGATCAGCAGCGACAGCGTCGGTCGACGCCGCCGGGCCGGGCAACAGGAGCGATAGCAACGCCGAGAGATCCCGCTTCGCACCCGACACGCTCAACATCTGCCCATCGCGCATGGATCGCCATGCCTCCCAGCTCGAGATGACTTCCAAGTGGCGCAGCATCTCGGGCGATCCGTCGCAATCCGGTCCGAACATCGTGGCGATGTTCTGCCTCAACAGAAAGGCTGCTTCCGCCATGAGCTCATCGAGGTCGGGATTGCCCCGCGCCCGCGCAGCGTCGATGAAACACCGCACGGGCGTGACCAGCTCGTACACCGCTGCGCGATGCTCCACGAAAGCGTGCAGCCTCGCGCGCCGATCCCCTTGGGATGTCGGAAAGGGATGACGGTCCAGCATGCTCGCCCTCAACATGCGCGCCAGTTCCAGCTCCAGTGATTGGACGCCGTCGAAATAGCGGAACACGGTCGCGCGTCCGACGCCGGCACGCTTGGCCAACACCGCCGCGCTGGGAAGTGCGCCGGTCTCGCTGACCAGCTCGAAGATTGCCGCGGCGACGCGGCGCCGGCCATCGACCACCCGTGCGGAACGTCCGTCCAACACGCCCTTCCGCGCTGGCTCCCCGAATGTTTCGATACTATGAGTCTCGATAGTTAGGTCCCTTTCTCGGGCGGTGTTCTGCACAGCGGACGAGGCGCGGCCAAGAGGAGAATGCGATGATCCCGCTCAAGGAAGCTGCCGCCGTTCTACGCTCGGCCGGGCCTGTGCTGTGGCGAGCGTTGCGTAGCGGGCAGATCGTCCAGCCACAGTGCGTCCTGACGCAGCCCGACCCCGACATCCTCTGCGAATTCGATACCCCCGTCGTGCTGCCGGACGGCACGACGCTCCTGGCAAGCGTCTTCCGATCGAAGAAGGCCGCGCGCGAGGGGCGCCCCCTTCCCGTCATCATGTCCGCGCAACCCTATGACGCGAACATCCTGCCGGCGCGTGGCCGGACGCCGTTCGGCGGGCCGCCGCAGCAATACCGCCTCTTTCCCCAAGCCTCGCCGCCGCGCTTCTCCACCTTGACGAGCTGGGAGGCGCCCGATCCGGATTTCTGGGTCAAGGCGGGATATGCCGTCGTGAACCTGAACCTGCCCGGCTATGGCGGAAGCGAGGGACCACCGTCCATCTTCTCGAACCACCAGTCGAAATGCTTCTACGAAGCGATCGAATGGGTCGCGCGCCAACCCTGGAGCAGTGGGGCCGTCGGCTTGAGCGGGGTCAGCTATCTCGCGATCAGCCAGTTCCACGTGGCCGCGTGCCGTCACTATGGTGGCCCGCCCCCGTCATTGAAGTGCATATCGCCGTGGGAGGGGATGACCGATCCCTACCGGGATTTCCACGAGCAGGGCGGGGTATCGGAACAGGACTTTCCGACCTTCTGGTGGCACAGCGAGGTCAAGGTCGCGCTGACCGGAAGCGAAGAGGATTTTATCCGCCACAACAGGCGCAAGCCGCAGGACTGGCATCACGATCATCCGCTCTACGACGCGTTCTGGGCCGAAATGGCCGCGCCGATCGACGACATCGACCTTCCCATGCTCGTCTGCGGTTCCTTCTCCGACCACAATCTCCACAGCGAGGGGTCGGTGCGTGCCTTCGTTCGCGCCAGGTCGGCCAGGAAATGGCTCTACACCCATCGCACCTCGAAATGGACCGCCTATTATTCCGACGAAGTCTCCGCTCTCATCAAGGAGTTCATGGACTGCTTCGTCAAAGGGGAGACCGGCAACGGATTCCTCGAACGACCGCCCGTCTTCCTGGAGGTGCGATCAAGTCGGGATGTGATCCACGAACGTCGCACGGAAAGCCAGTGGCCGCTCGAAGGAGTTCGGTATCGCAAGCTGTTCCCCGCGAACGGAACCTTGCGGTCCACCATGGCCGAAACACCCGTCGAACTCAGCTATGACGGTCGGGGCGGCAGTCTCGCCTTCACCCACATATTCGAGCGCGATACCGAACTCACCGGCGAGATGAAGGCACGCCTGTGGGTCGAACTGCGGGACGGTTTCAGCGACGATGATAGGCGCGTCGGGGACATGACCGTCTTCGTGGCGCTGGACAAGCTCGACATCGATGGCCGCTCCGTCCGGTTCCACGGCTCCGCCGGAATGCAGGAGGACTGGATCACGAGAGGCCTGTGCCGCGTGTCCAGGCGTGAACTCGACCCTGAACGGTCCAAGCCCTGGCTCCCTGTCCTGACCGGCACCAGCGTCGATCCGCTCACCCCCGGCGAGATCGTCCCTATCGAGATCGCGCTGATGCCCAGCAGCACGCACTTCGCTGCCGGTGAAGGGTTTCGCCTCGTCGTCTCTGCCAAGGAGATCGTCCCAACCTCTCCTTTCAGGAAAGACGTCCGCGATCACCGCGGAACGCACGTCCTCCACGTCGGCGGCAAGTACGACACGCATCTCCTGATCCCGGATGTGCCGCCGTTGATCGGTGTGGTGACCGATGTCGTCGAGGACATCTTCGAGCTTGGGGTCAACGCCTGGACAAGCGGCCCTGATAGTCAGCAAGTGGGAACAGCAGGTTGAACAGCGCCGCTAACATTCACCGCGTTCCGAAATAGTATGGCGTAATGACGAGACTGGCCGATAATGGTCAGTCCGCGTTCGGATTTCCTCTCTACATCAGTGGCCCGTCGCCATGGCGGTTGTCGGCCTGCTGATCGATAACAAGAGCGTGACGGACGCGATGAGCGACATCATCCAGGACTATCTCCTGGAATTGCTGGCCTTGATCGACGACGTCCTCAACCCGGTCCTGTTCCTCCTCATGCCTTTGATGACGTGACCATCCCCGGAATCCGCGGCTGATCGCACTCGGCCTCGCTGCCGTCCCGCTGGTGCCGCTCGCCCGCAGGATCGCGGTTGTCGCGCCTCTTGCCATCCCACGACAAATCCTGTCGCTCGAACAGTTCGCGCTGCTGACGCTCATCTGGGGTGGCCTGCGGGGCGGCATTATGGTGGTGGTGGCCCTTGGCCTGCCGGGCGGGTCGGGCGCGTCCGATCGCGCTGGCGGCCACTTACATCGTTGTGCTGTTCTCCGTCATTGTGCAGGGCGGCACCATCGAGCGCGTACTGGCACGCGCCCGACGTCACAAACCCATGCAATTGGCGCTTTAATCGTTGGCGAAAGCATATCCTTGGCTCCGTCGGCATCGCATTTCTGAAATGACCGATGCGACCAGGAACGTACTGGCCAATGTCGCCGTCTGGCTTCGCCTCATGATGAGCACCGTGCGCGGCGCTTTGCTGGACGACTTCGGCATTGCTGCGAGTTCGATAGCCTTTGCCGCCTTCTTGGCACTGGTGCCGCTGATCGGGCTGATTGCAAGTGCCTACGGCATGATCGCCTCACCGGAGACGGTCTCCCGAAATATCGCGAGATTGGTCGCGATCCTGCCACCGGATGCGCAGCGAGTGGTCGCCCAGGGGTTGGCGACGAAGCTCGCCTTGCTGCGCGAGAACGTCGCTACAACGGTCGTTGCGCTCGGAGTGACGCTATTCAGCGCACGGCGGGCGGGGCGATCGTTGCTGCACGGCATCAACCTTGCCTATCGTATCGAGCACGAACGCAGCGGCGTCCGGCGACAGCTCGTCTCTACGTTGCTGGTGCTTGGCTGCGCAGCACTGCTGTTGACCGCGCTCATCTCGCTATCCGTGCTGGCATTCCTCCAGAGCTACGTCCCCGACGGCCTGCCGGGTGCGCGGCTGGTGTCGACCGTCATTCTATTCGGATCGTTGACGCTGGGGGCAGGCTTCGGCCTGATTGTCACCTATCGCTATGCTCCGGCGTGTAAGCCGATCCCATGGCGCTGCGCCCTCCCCGGTACGATCGCCGGGGTGGTGATGTGGCTGTGCGCTACGTCGGTTTTCCGCGTCTACGTATCCCGCTTCGCCTCCTTCGACGATACCTATGGCTCGCTTGCTGCAGTGGTCGTTCTGATGCTCTGGCTGATGGTATCGGCCTGGGTCCTGCTGCTGGGCGCCCGACTGAACGCAGAGGCGATGCGATGGTCGGGCACCTCCATCATCGAAAGAGACGAATGACCGACATTCCTGTCCAGGATCGCTGCCGCAACCGCTTGCTGACGATAATCGCAGCCATCATGGTCATCGCGGCTTTGCGGATCGGCTTCGCCGTCACGATGCCGATCGCGTTCGCTGCGATCACTATAGCTGCTCTATGGCCACTCAAGCGATGGCTGGCAGGGTTCATGCCGTCCTGGGCGGCCTACACGCTGACGATGCTGGCCTTGGTAATCATCCTCGGCGCGTTCGCGGCCGCAGTCTATCTGTCTATCGGGCAGGTCATCGCGGTCATGGCTTCGGAGTGGCCAAACCTCGAACGTAGCTACGGCAAACTGGCAGTCTGGGCATCCAATCACGGCGTACCGCTATCCGGCACGGCCGATCGGCAGCGGATCGTCGCGCTGATCCAGATGTTGGCCAGCGGCGTCTATGCGTTCGTCACCTATATCGGATTCATCGCATTGGTCGTCATGCTCGGCCTGCCCGAGGTGCCGCGCTTCCGTCGCAAGCTGCACGACATGGTGGACGGCAGCGAACGCCGATCCATGCTGGACGTAGCCGAGGCGATTTCTGGGCAAATCCGCCGCTATCTTGGCACCACGCTCGCGACCAGCATCCTTACTGGCGTCGCCTCCGCATTGTGGTCCTGGATGACCGGCCTCGAACTCGCGCTGGTCTGGGGGCTGCTCAACTTCCTCCTCAACTTCGTACCCGTGATCGGCAATGTTGTCGGCATCGTTCCACCGGTCCTCTACGCGCTTGTGCAGTTCGGCGGCTGGCACATGCCGGCGCTGGTGTTCATCGGTTTCGCGATCCTGCAGGTGACGATTAGCAACGTCGTGTACCCTCTCCTGCAGGGCAAGCAGCTATCGCTTTCTCCACTGGCGATCATCATCGCGATGACGGTTTGGAGTTGGGTATGGGGCATCGCTGGTGCGCTTATCGCGGTGCCCCTTACCGCCGCGCTCGTGATCGTCTGTCGTCAGTTCGATCGCAGCCGCTGGATCGCCAAGTTGCTGTCGGCGTGAGGCGGCTGGGAAGGCCGAACTTCTAGGATCGGCAAGGATTGTTATGGAAGCTATGCTGATCGAGGCGGGTCCGTTTTGAAGGTCATCATCAGCACGCCTGAGCAGATAGATGCGCTCATCTGCGTCTAGATAGCTTGAGTTTACGGGTAAGGAGTTGGTTAGATCGGCCATGCTGCACGACTATCAGCTGATTTGCTTCGGCTGTATCCTGCCGATCTACCAACCCGGTAGTAGATCGGCGTCGACCGATAGGAACCACTCGACAGCGTCAGATCGGGCCGATTTCGAGATTTTCATCTTCTGGAGCCAGTCACAACAGGTCGGGATTGGCTACTAAGACCCAATTTCCGCCGCTCAGCAGCGAACCCATCCACGCCATGTCCGGCCGTTTGCTCACGAGTCCTGATCACACCGATCAACCACATCTTCAAACTGTCGGTTTACCGCGCCTGCTTGATCTCGGTTGACTGATAGGCCGTTTGGCCTTCCGGCGCGATGGAGATGAGCAATGAGTCATTCGACATTGCCGGTTGTAGTGCACGAATAACTAGGTCCGTCGTCCGTCAGTTTCCATCCGAACACCACCGCATAAAAGGCTCGAGTAGTATCGATGTCACTCGCGGGAAGCTCGATGAAATCGATGCGGGCCACTGACAATATCCCTTTTAACAAAACCGCTTCAGATAATCCTGAGCGCTGTCGATCGACACGTTGCATCACCTGTTCCCGTCAACGGCAACACGTCGAACCGACTGCTTGGCTGAGCTATCCAGACCGATGGTCAAGCTCCCGCCCTTCGTTGCTGAATTGGGGTTGGCATCCCGGCCGCCAGGGTAGCATATCTGCACATGATCGCGGGGGAATAGGAAACGGTCGTGCTGACATTTATGCTCATGCTGGCAACACCGGCCTACACCGTACCGCCGGGTCTGGCAGGGGTGGCCGGCTTGCAAGGTTGCTGGCGAGTAAGCGGGCAGGTTCAGGGCAAAGACTCGCCGTCGATCGCGCGGGGCGAATGGCATTTAGGCAGGCGCTACTTCACGCTGCACCTGCGCGCGACCGGATCGGACCCGTATGAGGCGGCAATCACCTATGGTGCCGGTGAGAAACCCCCGGCCATCGGCTCGGTATTTTCCGACACTTTTGGTGGGCTGTACGAACCCTCGCTCGGTCTCGGCGAGCTTGAACAGGACGGGTTCGTGCAACGCTACCGTTTCGCGGATGCGACATATGTAAATCGGTTCAGCCGCTCCGGCACTGGCTGGCGTTGGACCATTACGGAGGAAATCAAGGAAAAGCCGCCGTCAGTCTTTGCGGACTATCGCCTGCGCGCGGCTTCATGCCGCGGAATGAAGTTTGATTATTGAGGTAATCGGCCCGAGCGCCCTTCCAAAAGGGGCCGAGCGGGGGGCAGCAGCCGAGCCGCCATCGACCTTGGCGGTCGCCGGGCGCTGCTTTCCCAAAAGCTGTTCCGATTGCAGTTCCCGAAACTGACAGGTGAAGACGGGAAAACGGGAATGCCGTAGCCGTCCCCAGCGAGGGTTTCCAAAGACCACAGGCGAGTAGCCGGCGATTTTTTCTGTATGCTGATTAACTGCACAGCGGCGGAATGACCCACAAACCGCCACTCAGAGTTGATTGCCCGCTTCCGATTTCCGGACGTTGGTTCATGCGAGCAAACCGTTGCTTCAGCTACGCGTGCCGTGAGCTTGGGCGTGCCGCCAGGCGAGCACCTGTCCTCCGCTTAACTGCGGGCACTCATTCGCGCTGCCCTAAACAGCGAGGCGGTCAGCCCGCCTCGAGGCGTATCGCGGCTCAGCTACCCTGCCGATCGACCTTCATCTCGGCCAATCGCCAGCGCTCCATCTGCGTCAGCACGTCGTTTGCAATCTGGCTGGCCGTGAACCCGGTCAGATCCCGAAAGCCCGCTTCACCGTTCGTCTGCGCAGCGAGCATCCATGCCAGGCTTCGACGCTTCTCGGGTGCTTCCAGCGCCGTGTATGCGGCGAGCGGGCGCGACCGCGGCAACAGACGATAGATGAACGGCCGACCATCCGATCCGGTGATGGTGAGTTCGATCAAACTCTCGGAGCGTTCCAGTTGGCTGTCCGTCCAGCCCTCCCTCTCCATCGCCTCCTGAACCGACAGCAATGCCGGCCCGCCCTGCAGCCGCATCTGCTCGACGATGTCGGCGCGGCGGGCGGGCACCAGCAGCCGCTTGATCCGCTCGCTCATCGCCGGACCCTCGCCTGGCAGCATTACCCCTGCAAGATCCGCATTGGTCTGGCGGATCAGACCGGCGGCCAGCAGCAGCATGATGAAGCAGAAGGGCAGCGCAGCCAGCAAGGTCGCCGACTGCAAGGCACCGAGACCGCCTGCCACCAGCAGTAGCGTCGCAGTCGCCCCTAGCAGGATGCACCAGTACATACGCTGCCATCGCGGCGTCTCCTCGGCGCCGCCCGACGCCAGCGTATCGATCACCAAGGCGCCCGAATCTGCCGACGTCACGAAGAACACGGCGACAAGGAGGATCGCCAAGGTCGAGGTGACGCCCGCGGCAGGCAGATATTCCAGAAACTTGAACAGGGCGGTGGAAAGGTTCGCTTGCACCGCATCGGCGATGCCGCCGGCGGCACCGCCGAGATCGAGCGCGATGGCCGTGTTGCCGAACACCGTCATCCACAGGAAGGTAAAGGCGGTCGGCACGAACAGCACGCCGATAACGAACTCGCGGATGGTTCGCCCGCGCGAGATGCGCGCGATGAACATCCCGACGAACGGCGACCAGGCGATCCACCATGCCCAGTAGAACAACGTCCAGTCGGCCATCCACGCCCGCGGCTCGTACGCGTAGAGCGTGAAGGTCCGCATAACGAAGTGATCGAGGTACAGACCGAAATTCTGCACCAGCGCGCGCAGCAGGAACAAGGTCGGACCGACCGCCATCACGAACAGCATGAGCAAGACGGCGACGGTCAGGTTCAGCTCGGACAGGCGCCGGATCCCGCGGTCCGCCCCGCTCAGCACCGACAGCGTTGCCGCGCCCATCACCAGCACGATGACGATGATCTTCATCGTCGTCGTGTCGGGCAGACCATATTCATAGGCCAAGCCCGCCGTCATCTGCGACACGCCGAAGCCCAGCGACGTGGATACGCCGAAGACGGTGCCGCAGACCGCAAAGATATCGATTGCATCACCCAGCGGCCCGTTGATCCGCTTACCCAGGATCGGCGATAGTCCGGACCGTAGCGTCAAGGGCATGTCTTTGCGGTAGGTAAAATAGGCCAGGCTCATGCCGACCAGCGCATAGATCGCCCAGGCATGGACGCCGTAGTGGTGGAAGGTGATCGCCATCGCCTCACGCGCGGCGAGAATCGTGCCGCTCGGCGCCTCCGGTGGCGAGATGTAGTGCTGGATCGGCTCGGCAACCGCGAAATACATCAGGCCGATGCCCATGCCTGCCGCGAACAGCATGGCCAGCCACGATAAATAGGGGAAATCCGGCTCCGCATCATCCGGGCCGAGCTTCAGCTTGCCCGCCGGTCCGAAACCGAGCGCCAGCACGACCACGAGAAACACTGCGACCGCTGAGATGTAGAACCAGCCGAACGTGTCGATCGCCCAACTCTGCGCGGCTTTGAACGCTGCATCGGCGGTGCCCGGCATTGCGAGCGTCGTCGTCAACAGCAGGGCGATGATGCCGGAGGCACCCCAGAAAACCCGAGGATTGATTTCGCTCTTCATCATTCCAGTAGGTTCGGTTGTGTTCGTGAACGCCTGATACGCTTGTGCGTGCTTACCGCTGAGGATCCAACCCCTCAACCCGGCAGGCTGAGCGGCCGTGCCCTGGTCGTGCGGAGCCACTGAGAAACATCGGCGGTCAACAGTTCGGCCGTACGCCGGATCAGGCGACGCAATCCATCGAATCCCGGTGGCTCGTCCGCCACGATACGACGCAGCTCAACGAGTTGCTTCGCCAGAACGGAATTGCGCTCCGCGGCTCCCGCGAAGTCGCCTTGCATGCGGATGCCGTAAATGGCGGCACCTATCGCCGGCAGCGCCGCGCTGACCACTGTCACGCCGATCGGCAAGCTGTGATGCGCGCCGGGTGCATGCGAGAACGTCCAGACGAGCTCGATGCCGAGCACGCCCGCGCAGACCAGTGCGGTGGTCGTGAACAGCGCGCCGCCCAGGCGATGCAGCCTATGCTCCAGCTTGTGCATCCGCCCGGCCTCTCGCCGAACGTAGCCGATCTGATCGTCGAGCAATGCGGCGAGACTGGCATGCGCCTCTTCGAGATAGGCCCTGTCGATACGCGCGGATGGAAGACCGAGTCCCCGCGCAATGATCCGCCGCTCCTGTCCCGCGTAACCGGTATCCTGCCCCTGCGCTCCGCGCAGGAACAGGTCGCCAAGCATCGCGGACATCGAAAGGCAGCGGAGCTCCTCCGCGAGCGTGCGCTGATCCAGCCAGCGTCCGTGCCAACCCGCCCGCGATCCCCAACTGGTGATAAGAAGGATCATCGCAATGGACGCGAACTCGCCGGCAGCAAGGATCGGTTTGACGGCAACGGGCACGACTAGGCCGAACAGCGCCAGCGCGACCGCGAGCGCGGCAAGCGCGAAGCTACTGACAAACGCGCTGCGAAAGAGTTGCGCAGCGAGGCTGGCTTCGCAGTCTGCAGTGTCGAACCGTGGCCAGAGCTGTGCTTCAACTCGCGCCCGCATCGAGCGGATTGGTGAGCTGTCTGATACTCGCACGACCGGACACGGCCGACGGAGATCGGCGAACCGGAAGTGTCGGACCCCGGTGAGCGCCAGAAGCAGTGGATAGGCGATGGCGAAGAGCGGCGGCGTATCGCGGACGTTTCGACGACGCAGATTGTCCTCACTGGCCGGCCGAGCGGCACCAAGGCGTATCATCAGCCCTGGCAGATCGTTCAGGCTCCCTCGCGCAACCGTGTCGATCGCTTCCGGTCCGGTATCGTGCTGATTGAGGCCGCTCCAAAGCAGCGCTGGCGGGATCGAGGCATCGGGATGGACGACGACGACCGGGATCGCGTGCGCGACCGCCTCCGCAACGATCTGCGCCGCACCGCCGCGTCCGCGCGCCGGCCCGCCGTCCCACACGGCGATAAGGATGTCGCTCTGCGTTAGGACCACCCGCCCCGCCCGCTCGTAAGCGGCGGCCTCGCCGCCGGGTTCGTCCCGGCTGCCCGGCAGTTCGAGAACGTCGACAGACGCGTCCAGTCGCGCGCGCAGGTCTGCGGCGCCGGCATGGTCGAAGTCGTCGGCGTAGTTGGCACGGCCGAATGGCAGCACCGTATCAAGCTGCCATCCTCGCGCGAGCGCCGCGTCCGCCGCAAGCATGTCGGCACCCTCGGCCAGGCTGCCGACGAGCCGGAAGCTCTCCATCGGAGCCGCCCGCTCGATCGCGGCCATCACATCGACTAAGCGTCCGCCCAGCGCCGCGAGGTCAAACGCCGCCAGCCGCTCCAGGCGATGGCCGGTGATCCCCACTGCGACGGGCGCTGCGGTAGCACCCCTGGCGAGGACGATAGGCTGACATTTGACGTCCATTAGACGAGCACCGGCGCAATAGGGCCAGCACGGTTTTCCGCAGCCATGAAAGGCCGATACGGGTGACGAGACCGCTCCATTTTCGACACCTCCCGCGTTTTGGGGCCGAGGTAACCGGGATTGCGGCACCCGCCAAGGACGGTGTCGGCGAAGATCGCTAGCAGCATCAGACCAGCCGCCCGAGAGCCCTGGCAAGCACATCGCACTCCGCCTGTCGGTAGCTGTCCAACTCCTCTAGGAAGCGACCAGTAACGCGTAACCTCGATGGCGAGACGGGGTCTCGCAGCAGCCCGCACGCCTCCAGGCTCTCGACGATCCGGCCCACGTGCATTCGCGACACGTCGAAGCGGCTCGCATAGTCGGTGAGAGAAATGTCGATCCAGCCCTCGCCCGCGCCCCCGCGTCTCCCGATCGCGTCCACCGCGATCGACAGAGCAACCGCCTGCCCCCGCGCCATCGATGGCACGCCGTTCAGACGAATACCCAGCGCGTCCTCCCCGGCGGTAAGGTCGTCCAGCAGCGCCGCGGCGAAGGCAGCGAGCAAAGGCGTCGTCCGCGTCCCGTCCTTTTCCATCGCCTCCAGCGCCAGAACGGCGCGATAGTCGCTCGCGGCCATGCTCCTGAGGTCGATGGCGAGCAGCTCGGCGAAGGACTTTCTCATGGCAGCTTGCACGCGATAAGGCCTGATCCGACCGGCCTGAAACCGTCCGGCGACATCGACGAAGCCGATATCCTGCATGCGCGCCAACAGGCTGGCAGCACGACCGGCACTCATCAGTCCGGACTGACAGCTCAAGCCTTGCAAACGACGAGGATAGAACCCGCCGAGATGGTCCAGCCGGATCACGAGCAGACCGAGTGTCCGGCTCGGGAGATCGCGGAAGTTGCGGTGAAAGACCGGGTTCTGGTCGACGTGACGCGACGTTTCCAGGACCCAGCGCTGAAGAACCGAAGACGGCTTGATATCCGGTCCGCGGACGAGGTCGGCTTGCTCGCCAGTGAGCGCAGGGCCGATATGGGTCGACACAGTCGCGATGCGAGGTGCTGCCGCTGGCCGTAGCCGCTCGACCGTCGGCAGGGAGGACGCCCACGCAGCCTCCCGCTCCATCAACTGCGCGACAAGCTCCTCGAGCGTCTCGACCGATCGCCCCAGCGCCTGCACCATCGCGCGTTGCACCGGCGTCAGCGCAGTGTGCCCCAGCGCCTGCACCGTCGTTAGGATCGCGTCGGCAGGGGCCCTCAACCGATCGCCGACGTCTGCCAGCGTCTCTTCCAACGCGCGCTGCGCGATCCGTACCTCGTCCTCGCGGAGGCGGTGCACGGTGACATCGCGGGCGCGGCCCAGGATCACGTCGCCCACCCGCCCCGCACGCCACTGGAGGTGCCGGTAGTGCCCATCGCGACGCCGATACCGGTTCACGAAATCGACGACCTGACCGCATCGGTCGGCTTCCGCCATGCGCAGGAGCGTCGCGGGCACGTCGGCGGGATGGACGAGCGGCAGGAGAGGCGTATTCAGAACCTCGTCGGTCGAGAGCCCAAGCGTCGTTTCCCAGGCATGGTTCACGCGGACGAACCGCCCCTGCATGTCGCGCACGCACATCAGATCGGTAGCCCCATCGAACAGATTGAGCGACGGCTCTGCTTCGGGTTCCGTGGCGGCGATCATCGTCCTACAAGACTACCGCATCCCGGTCGATTTGGCGACGCTTGACAGCTGATCCGAGTTCTCACGTCCGAGCGTCCTAAATTTGTTCGGAGTGTCCCAGTTTTGTTCATGGGCGAACGGCCATGCCGAGGATAGCGATAAGTGGCTGATCCGGCGGAGTTGCTTGACGCTATCCGGCGATCCCGACAGCAATGCGCGGTGCGAGTAAAGGTGGGGGCTGCCGTGACCGAAGTATTCGTGTCGTATAAGTCGGAGGACCGCGCGCGTGTCGCGCCGCTGGTCGCCGCGCTCGAGGCGGACGGCGTCGGCGTCTGGTGGGATGCACATATCGGTGGCGGCTCCGAGTGGCGAGACTCGATCGAGAGCGAGCTCAACGCCGCGGCGTGCGTCGTCGTGGTGTGGAGCGAGCGGTCGACCGGACGAGAAGGCAGCTTCGTGCGCGACGAGGCGACGCGGTCGCTCAGGCGCGGCGCGTACCTGCCCGTCCGGATCGACCCGGTCGAACCCCCGCTCGGCTTTGGCGAGACGCAGGCATTGTCGCTGATCGGCTGGAAGGGCGACCGGACCGACCCGCAATATGTGGCGCTGCTGGCGGCGGTGCAGGCGGTCATCGCGGGCAAGCCGCGGCCGACCCCGCCGGCATATCAGCAGCCCAAGCGCGGCCTCGACCGGCGGCTGGTGATCGGCGGCGGCGTTGCCGCCATCGCGGTGGCGGGCGCCGGCGGTTGGTGGGCGCTTACTCGTGACGTCGCGCCCGGCGACAGCGTTGCGGTGCTGCCCTTCGCCAACCTCAGCGGCGATCCCGCGCAGGCGTTCTTCTCCGACGGCATCGCCGAGGAACTGCGCGACGCTCTAACTCGCATCGCCAGCCTGAAGGTCGCCGGCCGCAGCTCGTCCGAGCAGATGCGCGACGCCGACGCGCCGACCGCGGCGGCCAAGCTGGGCGTCGCCAGCATCCTGAGCGGCACAGTGCGCCGCGGCGCAGGGATGATCCGCATCAACGCCGAGCTGGTCGACGGCATCAGCGGGCTCACCCGCTGGTCGCAGGCCTATGACCGCGCGATCGGCGACACGCTGGCGATTCAGAGCGACATCGCCGACAGCGTTGCGGGCGCGCTCAAGATCGCGCTGGGCGGCGCGCAGAAGGCCCTGCTGGTGCAGGGCGGCACCAGCAACCCGGTTGCGCAGGAAGCCTATCTGCGCGGGTTGGCGCTCGCGCGGAAAAACAAGATCAAAGAATCGTTGCCGCAATTCGAGGCGGCAATCGCTGCCGATCCCAATTACGCTAAGGCTTATTTGTCGCTGGGTGGTAACGGCGCGGCATTGGCAAGCAACTCGCTCAGCGGGGCCGCGCTGCGCGCCAAGCTGGACGCGGCGGAACAGACCGTTCGCCATGCGCTGGCGCTGATGCCGGGTTCGGGCAAGCCATATGCGGCCCTGGGTTTGATCTTCCAGGGACGGCTCGATCTGCGTCGGGCCAGGGACGCCTACGACACGGCGTATCGCGCGCTGCCCGGCGACGCCACTGTGCTACGCACCAAGTCGCTTTTCGATTCGCTGATGGGCAATAGCGACGCGATCGGGCTCTACCAGCGTGCCATGACCCTCGACCCGCTACGAGCTGCGAACGGACGCTCTCAGGCGAACCTCCTATTTAACGTTGGCCGCTTAGACCAGGCGATCGTCGTCGCGCGAACGAACCTCGCCACGCTTCCTGACGACCCCTTCCTGCAGACGTTGATAGCGACGGTACAGCTCATCAAGGGTCAGGCAGCCGAGGCTGCGAGGACCGCAACGTTGGTGGCGACGGACGACCCGAACCGTCCGGCGGCGGACGTGGTCGGCGTTGCCGCCGTGAGTGGCCCGGCGGCCGATCGAGCGCTGTCCTCGTTCCTGGCGAACTACGGTGCCACGAACCTGTATGAGATCGCCCAGATTCACGGCTGGCGCGGCGAGCGTGACCTTGCCTTCGCCGCGATCGCGCGGGCGTGGGAGGAGCGCAATCCAGCGCTGATCCAGTTCAAGACCGACCCGCTGCTCGCGCCGATCCGCTCCGATCCGCGCTACGGCGAGTGGCTGAGGAAGATCGGCTTTCCGTAAGCGAAGTGGCGGCAGACGGTCGCGATCCTGCAATCGGCGGCGAGGACCCGAAAACGGTCATCCGTCATGACCGGCTCGCCACTTGCTTTCCGCCACTCGTTCACCCTTGAACTAGACGAACATTCTTCGGGGCAGTGCTTCGAAAATGCCGGCGCATCGTAGGAGCGTGAGCCCGCGCCGATCCGGGTCTTCGGTTCTACGCTGCGCCCGATCATATAATCCGAGCAATCGGTTCACCGCCGGAGATCGACGGACCTTTCACGCATTCTGGCTCCAGCATGACCACTCCCCAAATCCTTTCCATCGCGACGCTCATCGGCATGATGGCGCTCTTCCTGTGGGGTCGCTTCCGCTACGATGTGACGGCGATCCTGGCAGCGTTGGCCCGACGTGTCGATTACATCGAGCGCTTCTACAATCCGATCCGACGCCACTCGACCTTGGGTTATCTCAGTCCCATGCACTTCCAGCGGCAAGCCCAGTTAGCTTAACCTCGTGTACACAAACCGGCAGCAGCTCAATGTCCTCTCTTAGCCGTGCCAACAACGTAGCCGATCTTCGCTTGCTGGCGAGGCGCCGGCTGCCGCGACCGATCTTCGACTATATCGATGGTGGCGCGGATGACGAGGTTTCACTCCGTCGCAACGCAGGTGCGTTCACGGACTATGAGCTGGTCCCCGACGTTCTCAACGACGTCTCGGAGACCCGGACTGAGATCGAAATGTTCGGGCAATGTACGCGTTGGCCGCTGATGCTGGCGCCGACAGGCCTCACCCGCATGTTTCACGGCCAGGCCGAGCTTGCCGTGGCCCACGCGGCAGCGCGGCACGGATTGCTCTACAGCCTCTCGACCATGGGTACCACGCGCCTGGAAGACCTGGCGCAGGCGTTCGCCGGACCGAAGGTCTTTCAGATCTACATCTTCAAGGATCGCGGCCTTACGGCCGAATTCGTTGCGCGCTGTCGCGAAGCGGGCTTCCACGGTCTGGCGTTGACTGTCGACACTCCGGTTGCCGGCAATCGAGAGCGCGACCGGGTGAGCGGCCTGTCGCTGCCCCCGAAACTGACGCTGAAATCATTGTTCAGCTTTGCGGTTCACCCCTCCTGGTCCCTCCCCGCGCTGACCGGCTCCAAGTTCGACCTGGCGAACGTCAGCCACAAGGTCGACGCTCTGGCATCGGGGCCGATGAGCCTGTTCGACTATATCGGCGGCCAGTTCGACCGCTCGGTCGGCTGGCGTGATGTCGAATGGCTGGCACGCGAGTGGAACGGGCCGCTCGCCATCAAGGGGGTGATGACACCCGAGGACGCGCGCCGTTCGATCGCGTCGGGCGCGACCGATCTCCAATCACGGCGGGCGCCAACTGGATGGTGCGCCTGCCCCGGTCGATCAGATTGCGGCGGTACGCGATGCGGTGGGCGATGCGCCCGACGTGATCTGCGACGGAGGCATTCGGCGCGGCTCCGACGTGGTGAAGGCGTTGGCACTCGGCGCAACCGCCTGCTCGATCGGACGCCCCTACCTATATGGCCTGGCAGCGGGCGGTGAGCGCGGCGTCGACCGGGCCCTGACGCTGCTGGGCGAGGAGTTCCAGCGCACCCTGATGCTTGCGGGGATCAACGATGTCGCGAGCATATCGCGTCGTCATATCCGCAGGCGGCCACGCGGCTGAGGTCGATCGTCTTCGACCGTCTAGCGTCGGCTTGAAGCGCCAGGCCGAAGATCGGCATCGTACCGTCGAGGGAAATCCGGCCCGACCATTCACGCCGCCCGCCGGCGACGAACAGCCCTGGGCCAAACAGAAACGCCCCAAGCTACCACGCACGGTTCAAATGGTTTATCGACTATCAACGGCAACGCCGTTTCCTGCACTCTCTGGTGTGACGACCGCCTTGCCCCACGCCCTGCACAGCGACACCGCCTTTCTCGATTTTCCCGGTGAGATGGCCCGCCTGATCCGCGAGAAAGACTGGAGCGACACCCCGTTCGGTCCGATCGCCGGTTGGTCGACCGCGCTTCGTTCGGCCGTCAGCATCATCCTCGGCTCGCGCTTCCCGATGGTGCTCTACTGGGGAGAGACACGGGCGCTGATCTATAACGATGCCTGGTCGCCGGTGCCGGGGCAGAAGCACCCCTGGGCGCTGGGCCGTCCGGGCTATGAGGTGTGGGCGGAAATCTGGGACATCATCGGCCCGATGTTCGATCAGGTGATGACGCAGGGCACCGCCACCTGGTCGGAGGACCAGCTCCTGCCGCTCAATCGCTTCGGCTATGTCGAGGAATGCTACTTCTACTACAGCTACTCGCCTGTCCGCGGTGAAGGCGGGCAGGTCGAGGGTGTGTTCACCGCGGTCACCGAGACGACGTACCGCGTGCTCGCCGAACGACGGGAACGCCTGCTCCGCGAAATCTCCGAAGCGACATCGCACACGCGCTCGCCGGATGATGCAGGCCGCGTCGCTGCCGAGCGGATGGCCGGTCTGCCCGAAGAGGCGCCGTTTTTCCTGGTGTATCTGCGTGACGACGACGGCACGTTGAACCTCGTCGGCAAGGCGGGCGACATCGAAGGCGATGATCTAGCCCCTGCTACGATCCCGGCGGGCACGCATCCGATCTGGCCGTTCGAAACGGTGCTGCGGAGCGGCAACCCCGAGCGCCTGGAGGATCTGGCGGACCGCTTCGCGGGCAGGCTCGCCGGAACACCGTGGCCGGAACCGGTCGAACAGGCCCTGGTCGTCCCCATCGCGAGCAGCCGTCCAGAGGCACCGTTCGGTTTTCTGGTCGCCGGGCTCAGTCCCCGGCGTCGGCTCGATGCCGATTACCAGACGCTCTTCGAGCGTGTCGCCGGCCATATCGGCACGGCAGCGACGAATGCCGAGGCCTATGCCGAGGAGAAGCGGCGGGCAGAACAGCTTGCCGAGCTGGACCGCGCCAAGACCGCCTTCTTCTCGAACGCCAGCCACGAGTTCCGCACCCCGCTGACGCTGATGCTGGGGCCGGTGGAGGATATGCTGGCCCGCGCGGACGGACAGGCGCGGGAGGAGCTGGCGCTGGTCCAGCGCAACGGCCAGCGCCTGCTGCGACTGGTCAACACGCTGCTCGATTTCAGCCGGATCGAGGCTGGACGGGTGCGCGCGGCGTTCGAGCCTGTCGACCTCGCCGCCTATACCGCCGATCTCGCCTCCACCTTCCGCTCGGCGATGGACCGCGCAGGACTGTCGTTCACGATCGACACGGGCGCGCTCGACCAGCCCGTCTGGATCGACCGCGACATGTGGGAGAAGATCGTCCTCAACCTCATCTCCAACGCGTTCAAATATACGCTGGAGGGCGGCGTGACCGTCAGGCTGCGCGCCGATGGCGATGCCGCACGATTGGAGGTGATCGACACCGGCGTCGGCGTGCCGGAGGCGGAGTTGCCGCGCGTTTTCGACCGTTTCCATCGGATCGAAGGCCAGCAGGGCCGGACCCATGAAGGCACCGGCATCGGCCTCGCGCTGGTCAAGGATCTCGTTCAGTTGCACGGCGGGACGGTCGATGTCGAAAGCCCGACCGGCAAGGGAGCGACCTTTGCCGTCACCGTGCCGTTCGGCCGCGCGCATGTGCCCGCGGACGCGCCGCCCGCCCCCGGCCAGCTATCGACCGCGACCCGCGCCGATACCTTCGTTGCCGAGGCGTTGCGCTGGTTGCCCGGCGGAAGCGGCGAGGAAGCGTCACCGACCCTCGACGATCAGGGTACCAGCGAACCGCTGCGCGGGCAGACGATCCTGCTCGCCGACGATAATGCCGACATGCGCGGCTATGTCGAACGGCTGCTGACGACCGCAGGCTATCATGTGGTGGCGGTGGCGGACGGCGAGGAAGCGGCGGAGCGCGCATTGGATGTCGCGCCCGATCTGGTCCTGTCGGACGTCATGATGCCTAGGCTCGACGGATTCGGCCTCATCCAGCGCCTGCGCGGAGCGGCGGATACCGCCGACCTGCCGATCATCCTCCTGTCGGCCCGCGCCGGCGAAGAGGCGGCGATCGAGGGCATCGAGGCGGGGGCCGACGACTATCTGGTGAAGCCATTCGCCGCCCGCGAGCTTCTCGCCAAGGTCGAAGGTGCGATCCGCCTGGCGCGGTTGCGCGGCGAGAACGCGGCCGAGTTGCGGGAGGCAAACCGTCAGCTCGCCGATCGGGAGAGTTTCCTGACCGGGGTGCTGGCCAGCTCCACCGATTGCATCAAGGTGCTCGACCTCGATGGCCGCATGACCTTCATGTCCGAGGGTGGGCAGCGCATCATGGAGGTGAGCGACTTCAACGCGGTCGCCGGCTGTCCATGGCCAGACTTCTGGACCGGCATCGGCAACGATCAGGCGAAGGCGGCGCTCGAGGCGGCGCGGGCGGGTGAGACGCGCAACTTCATCGGTCACGCCAAGACCTTTGCCGGGTCACCGCGGTGGTGGGACGTGGCGGTCAGCCCGATCCGGGGCGCGGATGGCAAACCGGAACGCATCCTGTCGGTATCGCGCGACATCACCGCGTCGCGGGAGAATGAGGAGGAGCGCAACCAGCTTGCCCGGATCGTCGAGAACAGCGCCGACTTCATCGGCATGGCGCGGGCCGATGGCACGTCCTTCTTCCTCAACGATGCCGCACGTCGGCTCGTCGGACTGGAAGACGCCGACGTTGCCGACGTTTCGATCACTGATTATTTCCCGCCCGAAGAAGCACGCATCGTCGCGCAGGAGATCCTGCCGCACGTCGACAGCGTCGGCTCCTGGTCGGGCGAGCGCACGTTCCGCCATTTCCGTTCGGGCGAGCTGATCCCGGTGCTATGCACGATCTTCCCCGTCACCGACAGCGACGGCGGTCATATCGGCTACGGCACGGTCACGCGCGACATTCGTGAGCGCAAGCGCGCCGAAGAGCAGCAGCAGCTTCTCAACAACGAGCTGGGCCATCGGCTGAAGAACGTGCTGACCGTCGTCCAGTCCGTGGCGTCGCAGACGCTGCGCCAGGCAGACAGCACGACATCGGCTGCGCGCGCCCTCGCCTCGCGGCTTTCGGCCCTGGGGGAGGCGACCAATGTCCTGACCGCCAGTTCATGGGAGTCGGCCGACCTGCTGCAACTCGTCAGCAAGGCGATGGCGCCGCATGGCGGTCTTGGCGACCGTATCCGGGCGTCCGGGCCGAAGATCGTCCTTCACGCGCAAGTGACGCTCGCGCTGGCGCTGGCCCTCCATGAGCTGGCGACCAATGCGGCCAAGTACGGTGCATTGTCGACACCCGATGGTCATGTCGAACTTGCCTGGTCTGTAACGGATGGAGCGAAAGGCGAGGATCGCCGTTTCGCCATGTCCTGGAAGGAGATCGGCGGGCCTGAAGTCCATATGCCGACGCGGCGAGGTTTCGGTTCGACGATGATCGAGCGTTCGCTGCGTGCCTATTTCCGGGGTGACGCGCAGATCGCCTATCCGGCGACCGGTGTGGAGTTCGAGATGCAATGTCCGCTTGGCGAAGCGGGCACGGTGAGCGAGTAAGCGCAGTGGGTCAGAGCAAACCGATCGACATGAACACGATCCTCATCGTCGAGGATGAGGCGATCGTGCGGTTCGAGCTGATCGACTTCTTCGAAGACGAGGGATACCGCGTGTTCGAGGCGGAGAACGCCGATGACGCGATCGCCGTCCTTGAGCGCAACAGCACCATCCGCATCGTCCTGACCGATATCGACATGCCCGGATCGATGGATGGACTGAAGCTGGCGCATTATATCCGCAAGCGCTACCCGCCGACATTGCTCCTGATCGCCTCGGGGCGGGTGTCGGTATCGCAAAGCGAGCTGCCGGATTACAGCGTCTTCCTGTCCAAGCCGTTCGACCCGACCCGCCTCATGCGTACGATCGACGACATGACCCGCTGAGATACCTCGAAGATAATCTTTCCAGCTAGTGCGATCTCGTGGCCTACCCTCCCTGAAGCGGCCAGAAGAACGCGATCAGCGGGACGCCCAGCACGATCACCATGATTGACAGCGGCAACCCCAGCCGCGCATAGTCACCGAACCGGTAACCGCCCGGTCCCATCACCAGCGTGTTGCACTGATGGCCCACCGGGGTGAGAAAATCGCACCCCGCCCCCGTCGCTACCGCCATCAGAAAGGGATCCGGATTGAGGCCGATCTGCTTGGCCACCATCGCCGCGATCGGTCCCAGGACAAGAACGGTCGGCGCGTTGTGCAGGAAGGGCGCGATCACCATCGCCGCCAGCATCAGCGCGCCCAGCGCGACTATCGGTGCATGCCCTTGGAGCAGAGGCGCGAGGAGATGCGCGACATAGTCGGTGCCGCCGGTCCGCTGCACCGCTTCGCTGATCGGGGTAAGCGCACCGATCAGCACCAGCACGCCTGGTTCGAGGGCACCATAGGCCTCGCGCATCGGCAGCGCACCGATCACCACCATCAGGAGCGCCGCGCCGAAGAAGCCCGCGACCACCGGCACCACGCCCCATGCGATCAGCAGGATGGCAACGATCAGGATCGCGATGGTTGCGGCTGCCTTGCGCGGATTGCCCAGCTTCACCTCGCGTTCGGCGAGTGGCAGCAGCGAGAGCGAGCGCAAGGCCTCGGGCAGCGCACCTTCACCGGCGCGGATCAGGAGAACGTCGCCCGCGCGGATGGTCACGTCGCGCAGCCGCTCGGTCACGGTCCGGTCCTGCCGGCTGATGCCGAGCAGCTTGACGCCATAGCGTTCCTGCAACCTCGCACGCCGCGCATTGCCGCCGATCAGGTCGGAACCTGGCTGCACCACCGCCTCGATCGTGCGCACCTCCTCGTTCTTGCCCTCGGTCTCGACGTCTTCGTCCGCCTGCGCCGACTCGAGGGGAAGCCGACCGAAGGCGTCGGCAAGCGCTGCGTCGGTGCCCTCCAGCACCAGCACGCTGCCGGGCTCCAACGCGTGTTCATCCGTGACCTCCACACGCCGGCCATCGGCCCCGATCAGGCCCACCGCCGTTACCCCGTGCTTCGGCAGGTCAAGGTCGCCGACGGACTTCAACCCGTCCGGCAACTCGGCCGCGATCGTCGCTTCGGTCGAGAAGAACGTCTCCGCATTCGCCTGGCCCAGCGCCTCGCGGCCCTGCCGGTCGCGCGGGAGGATACGCCACGCCACGCTGAGGTAGAGGAATGCGACAAGGGTGAGCGACAGCCCGACCGGTGCGAAGTCGAACATGCGATAGGGCTTGCCCATCAGCTCCTCGCGTACCTGGCTGACGATGATGTTGGTCGAGGTGCCGACCAGCGTCGACAGGCCGGCGACCAGCGAGATGAACGCCATCGGCATCAGGATCGCGGAACTCGCGCCGTCCTTCTCGCGGCCGGCGCGGATCGCCGACGGTAGCAGGATAGTCAGGGCGCCGACATTCTTGGTAAGAAGCGACAGCGCGCCCGTCGCCGCGACGAAGAACGGCACGCGAAGCGACAGCCGCCCGATCCGCTTCAACGCCGGGGCGATCAGGCCATCGACGACGCCGGAGCGGGCGATCGCCGCGCTGATGACGAGCGCGGCGGCAATGATGACGACGACATCGCTGGTCAGCCCGGTAAAGGCCTGCTTGATCGGCACCAGTCCCAGCGCGACCGCGACCATGAGCGCGACGAGCGACACGACGTCGTAGCGGAACCGTCCCCAGGCGAAGAACAGCATCGTCACACCGATGATGGAGAAGGAGAGTATCTGCGGTGTGGTCAAAGGCGATCCGATCGTCTTGGGGCTGCGCCGAGCATAAGCGCGTCGTCGGCCCTTGCGCCAGCGCGGCCGCCGCCTGAATCTGACGTCCCGATAACCTGGTTGGCACAGGATTTCCGCCCGATCGTTCAGCGCCGCATGGATGACGACAAGGCCGCGGCAAGAACGCACCAGAAGATCGCACAGTCGGCCGCCGTGCTGAAGGACAGCGCGGTCGAACAGGTGGACAGCGCCGATCGGCGGACGGAACTCGCGGCCGATCGAACGATCCTCGCCGCAGAGCGGACCTACGCCGCCTGGGTGCGAACCGGGCTTGCGGCGCTCGCCTCCGGGGTCGGCGCGCGCGGGTTGCTGGTGGACGTCGTTCCATCCTGGCTGAGCCGGAGCGCCGGCGGCTTGCTGGCGCTGTTCGCCGCCTTCTGCTTCGTCGCCGCTGTCTGGCGCGAGATCGCGCCGAGTGTCCGTCCGCCGACACCCCGCGTCCGGCGTCTGCCCCAGGCATTGCTGGTGGCAGTCAACGGCTTCCTGGTACTCGTGGCACTGGCCGCCTTGATCGGGATTGTCGCCACCGATTGACAGGTGCGACGGTTCCGGTCGCCCAGGTCCGGAACCGGTGTGCGGGCCGGCCTGTTCCCGCTCCATGAAGCCTGTGACGCCGCCACCCATCCGCAATCCGCTCGACCTCATCGTCGCCAAATTGCACGACACCGCGAACGGCTTCTTCCTCCAGCTGCCCAACATTCTGGGCGGCATCGTCTTCCTGCTCGTTGCATGGGGTGTGGCGCATTTCGCAGCGCGCGGCATCCTCCGACTGTTCGGGCGACGCGATCATGGCGACCTCGGCAGCGTACTGGGCTCGATCGCATTCGGCGCGATCATGATCGCCGCCGTGCTGATTGCCAGCGTCATCGTTTTCCCCAGCGTCAAGCCTGCGACGATCATCTCCTCGCTCGGCATCGGCTCGGTCGCGATCGGCTTTGCGTTCAAGGATATCCTGCAGAACCTGCTCGCCGGTATCCTGCTGCTCATCAATCGCCCGTTCCGACGCGGCGACCAGATCGCGGTCAAGGACTTCGAGGGGACGGTCGAGCATATTCAAAGCCGCGCGACGCTCATCAAGACCTATGACGGGCGGCGGGTCATCATTCCCAATTCGGACATCTACACCTCGCCGGTGACGGTCAACACCGCCTTCCCGACGCGGCGGGACAGCTATGATATCGGCATCGGCTACGGCGACGATCCGGCCGCCGCCGCCGCGCTGTTCGCCGAGGCGATCCGCAACATCGACGGCGTCGAGCAGACCCCGGCGCCGGAGGCACTGCCCTGGGGCCTCGACGCGAGTTCGGTGACGTTGCGGGCGCGCTGGTGGACCAAGTCCAAGCGTAGCGACATGGTCCACCTGAAGGCGCAGATCGTCCTGGCGATCTGGCGCACGGCGCGCGAGCACGGCATCGATCTGCCCTATCCGACGACGCAGATCCTGTTCCACGACCAGACCGAGGCGACCGATGGCGACCGCACTCGCCAGCGCGAAGGCTGGCCTGCGGGCGATGCGCCACCGCCTGCCGAACGGGCGAAGGAGACGCCAGGGTGACCGACGCGGTCGGCTCGCGTTGGCGATTGCGGCAGGCGTGATCCGGTAGACGGATCGGGTCTGGTGATCGACTTCGGCATGTCCTCGCACTTCCGGATGACCGTGCCCGGGTAGATACAGCGCCCGTTCGGTCGTGGTCGGTATGCGGCAAATCACGCGCGCGACGCGCACCAGCGCTGCGAGCCTCAGCGGCTCTATTGCCGTCGATGCGATATCTCGCCCGGGCTGACGAGCCACGAGGATAACGGGACCGAATTACAATTTGGACGGTTTAGGTCGAACCACTTGATCGTGCGTCAAAGAAAGGACCGAGTATGAGCATCGAGGGTAAGGCGAAAGAAGCTGCCGGGTTCGTCAAGGAAGAGATGAACGAACACAAGGACACGCCGGAAGGAAAGGCGAAGGCTCAGGAAGGGCGCGACCTGCGGAACGAAGGACGTGTCGAGGACGGCAAAGCTCCCAAGACCACCGAACCCGGCACGGGCCATAAAGAAGACTGATACAATGGTACTGCCCTCGTTTAAACGGGGGCAGACCGTTAGATCCGGAGTCCGACGCCGACGCTCCCAGCCGTTCGATATCATAACGTTGCATCCCTGACGCAGACTCCCGGTCATACGAGCGGCGCAAATCTGCAGAACAATCAAATCTCGTCATCTCGCTTCATCCTGCGCTGTCGCGCGTTCTCCGCTGCATGGATCAGAAGCAAACCCCCATTCTCGAGGCGCTGGCGAGGATGGAGCACCGGCCGGTTCGCGGCTTCGGGGCGCCCGGCCACAATCTGGGTCGCAGTGCCGCACGAGACCTGCGCAAGCTGCTCGGCTCGCGCGTCTTCCAGGCGGATATCATCACTCCCAAGGGGCTCGACGACCGAACCGAGGGTGCCCATGTCGTTCAGCGGGCGCATGAGATCGCGGCCGAGGCGTGGAACGCGGATTTCTGCCGGTTCGTCACCGGCGGATCGACGCTCAGCCTCCACATGGCATTGGCCGCGGTTGCCCGCGCCGGCGACACCGTTCTGTTCGCTGCCAACGTCCACAAGGCGGAGCGAGCGCATGCGCTCGCGGCGGGGCTGGACGCGCGCATAGTGCCGGTGATCGTCGACGACAGCTGGGACGTCGAGCACGGCGTCGATCCGGCCGCGCTCGCCGCCGCACTCGATGCTAATCCCGGCGCCAAGGCATTCGTCCTGGTGTCGCCGACCTATTACGGCGTGACCAGCGACATCGCTGCACTGGCCGACCTCTGCCACGCGCGCGGTGTGCCCCTGATCTGCGATGCCGCGTGGGGCGGCGCTTTCGCCTTCTGCGAGGCGCTGCCGCACGATGCACTCACCAAAGGTGCGGACGTGGCCGTCTACAGCATGCACAAGACCATGGGAGCGCTGACCCAAGGGTCGGCGCTGCTCGCACGCGGCGAACTTGTCGACCGGCAGCGGCTGTGGATGGCCTACGAACTCTACGAGACGACAAGTCCCTCGGTGCCGATCCTGGCCAGCCTCGACGCCGCCCGGCGCGACCATGCCGTCGATGGCGAGAAGACGTGGCGCGCGACGATCGAGCGGGCCTCCGACCTGCGTACACGGCTGGCCGCGATCGACGGCCTGCGTGTCCTCGCCGAGGAAGACATCCCGTCGGGATGCCAGCTCGACCCCACGAAGGTCCTGATCGACGTGTCGGCGCTGGGCATCTCGGGCTACGCGATCGACGACTGGCTGAACGAGCATCACCGGCTCTGCGTCGGCCTCTCCGATGCCCGCCACCTGCTCGCCGTCGTCTCGGTCGGCACGACCACCCGCGACGTGCGGGCGCTGACGAAGGGTCTGCTGGACTGCGTGACGCGCCTTCGCGCCGGCGACCTGACGCTCGCGGCCGCGGCCGATGCTCCCCGGATCAAGACACTGGCGACGGAGATGGCGGCACCACCCGCCGATGCGTTCTTCGGAGCTGTCGAGGCGATCGCGCTGGAAGAGGCGGCGGGACGGATCGCAGCGGAAATCATCGCTCCCGCCCCGCCGGGAGTGCCCCGCCTCGTCCCGGGCCAGCGGATCAGCGCCGAGCACGTCGCCTGGCTGGCGGCCAATCGCGACGCGGGCATATTTCTGCTCGACCCGACAGACCCGAGCGATGTAACGATCCGATGCGTCGCAGACAGCGACCTGCCGCGAGGTTGACCCCTGAGCAGCCATCGAATGCAATGATATCGTGCCGCGCAGATCGGGCTCTTGCTGATGAAGGGGCATAAGCGCCCTCAATCCCACCCCTTCGACCAAAGCATTCGCAGGTGAGACGTTCGGCGCGCTGGTTCGTTCAGGCAGAGAGCCACGGCTGGCGGACAAGGAACCCACATGAGCGACATGACGACCACCACCGGCAACGGCGGCGAACCCCATCAGCGCGCGGGCGACGGCGCGGCGGTGCTGACCACCAACCATGGTGTGCCGATCAGCGACAATCAGAACAGCCTGAAGTCCGGCGCTCGCGGGCCGACGCTGCTGGAGGATTTCGTCCTTCGCGAGAAGATCTTCCACTTCGACCATGAGCGGATCCCCGAGCGCATCGTTCACGCCCGTGGCTCCGGCGCGCACGGCGTGTTCGAGGCAACCGCCGACATCAGCGACCTCTCGAAGGCGGCGGTATTCACCAAAGGCGAACAGACCGAAGTGTTCGTCCGCTTCTCGACCGTCGCCGGCGGCGCCGGGTCGGTCGACACGCCGCGCGACGTTCGCGGCTTCGCGGTCAAGTTCTACACCCGCGAGGGCAATTGGGATCTGGTCGGCAACAACATTCCGGTCTTCTTCATCCAGGACGCGATCAAGTTTCCCGATCTCGTTCACTCGGTGAAGATGGAGGCCGATCGCGCCTATCCCCAGGCGGGCAGCGCGCACGATACCTTCTGGGACTGGGCGAGCCTGATGCCCGAGACGACGCACATGCTGATGTGGGCGATGTCGGACCGCACCCTGCCCCGCTCGTTCCGGACCATGGAGGGGTTCGGCGTCCACACCTTCAAGCTGGTCGATGCCGGCGGCAAGGCGAGCTTCGTCAAGTTCCACTGGAAGCCGCGGCTCGGCCTGCAATCGACGATTTGGGACGAGGCGCTGAAGCTCCAGGCCGCCGACAATGATTACCAGCGCCGGGATCTTTGGGAAGCGATCGACACGGGCGCGTTCCCGCAGTGGGATCTTGGCATTCAGGTGTTCGACCAGGCCTTTGCCGAGGCGCAGCCCTATGACGTGCTCGACGCGACCAAGCTGATCCCCGAGGACGATGTGCCGGTGCGGATCATCGGCACGCTGACGCTGAACCGCAATCCCGACAACTTCTTCGCCGAGACAGAGCAGGTGGCGTTCCTGCCCACCAACATCGTGCCGGGAATCGACTTCTCGAACGACCCGCTGCTGCAGGGGCGGCTGTTCAGCTATCTGGACACGCAGAATTCACGGCTGGGGACGACCAACTTCCACCAGATTCCGATCAACGCGCCCCGCTGCCCGTTCGGCAATTTCCAGCGCGACGGCAAGATGCAGACCCAGGTGCCCAGGGGTCGCGCCAATTACGAACCCAACAGCCTTGCCGCCCACGGCGAGGATGGTGGCCCGCGTGAGAGCGTCGAGCGCGGCTTCGCAACGGTGAACGCGCCGACCGGAGCAGACGAGCAGGGAGACAAGCTGCGCATCCGCGCCGAGCTGTTCGCTGACCACTATAGCCAGGCACGCCTGTTCTATCGCTCCCAGACAGAGAGCGAGCAGGCGCATATCGCATCGTCCTTCGTGTTCGAACTGTCGAAGGTCGGTGTGCTCGAGCAGGTACCGCCGCGGATGGTCGCCAACCTGCGCAACGTCGACGAGGACTTGGCAAAGCGTGTCGCAGACGGGCTCGGCATCGACCTGCCGGATAAGGCGCCGGCCGCGCGCGAGCCGGTCGACATGGCCCCGTCCGACGCGCTGTCGATCCACAAGAACATGAAGGACACGCTGGAAGGGCGGAGTGTCGGCATCCTCTTTACCGATGGCAGCGACGCCACCGCGATCGACGCAGTGGTCGCCGCCGTCGAGGCGGAAAAGGGCAAGGCCGTCCTCGTCTCGCCCAAGGTCGGCGGCGCGACCCTGAGCGACGGATCGAAGCGCAAGGCGGATGGGCAGCTCGCCGGAACGCCAAGCCAGATCTTCGACGCGGTCGCGATCATCGTCTCGAAAGAAGGCTGCAAGGCCCTGCTGAAAGAGGCCGCGGCGGTGCAGTTCGCGATGGACGCGTTCGGTCACCTGAAGGCGATCGGTGCCAGCGATGCAGCCAAGCCGTTGCTCGACAAGGCCGGTGTCGAACCGGGTGTCGGCATTACCGGGCTGGACGCCAACTTTATTTCCGCAGCCAGCCAACGCTTCTACCCCCGCGAACCCGGCGTGCGCATGCTGGCGTGACTCGAACGGCGAGCCGGCCCCGCCGGCTCGCCCCACCTGAATGCTGTGACCTGCCCGATGTTGGGCAGTTAGGACCCAACACCGGACATTCAGCGACTATCGGAGCTGCCAGGAAGCGGATGCCCGTTCATGCCGCTACCCCCAGGCGCTAATCGCCTTTCCGCTGTTGCAATGCGCATGTCGTAGCCGATGGCCGAATTCAACCGCACCTCAACAGCATGTTGCCTGGTGCCCACAATCTCGAGCAGCGTGCGGTCCCATTTAATGCAACGCCTACATTTCACATTGCGACGCTGCTAGTCAGATGACTCAGGGCATGAAGCTCTGGAGGTGCGCGAGAAGCGTGGAGCGGGCGCGGCAAACGTCGCACTTCCATCATTTATGTAGGTTCCTCGCGTCAGGAGGTGCGTGTCTCGCATAGCTTCCTCAAGGGTCAGCACCGGCGCAACGCAGGCGTCACTTCCACGGAATCGCTCTACCCAATCGTTCCTGCCTCGCGAACGAAACGCTGTTTCCAAGAGCGTCGCCGCCTCGGGCCACCGATCCTCCCGCTGCAGGGACGCGGGTTCATCGGCTTCGATGCCGAGAATGCGGACGACCTCCGCCCAGAACTGCGGCTCGAGCGCCCCGACCGACATCTCGCGACCATCTGCGCACAGATAGGTGCGATAGTATGGCGCGCTGCCGCCCAGCGGGTTACGCGCTCGATCAAGGGTGATGCGCCCGGACGGGATCAGGCCGGCGAACATCGTCATCATGCTGCTGACGCCGTCGACGATCGCCGCGTCCACCACCTGTCCTTGGCCGGAGCGCTCGCGCTCCCAGAGAGCGGCCATGATGCCGAACGCGAGGTAGAGCGACCCGCCCCCGAAGTCCCCAACGAGGTTCAGGGGCGGCACCGAGCGCTCGCCCGGCGTCCCGATGGCGTCGAGCGCGCCGGTCAGCGCGATGTAGTTGATGTCGTGCCCCGCGGTCCGCGCCATGGGGCCGGTCTGGCCCCATCCCGTCATCCGCCCGTAGACCAGCCGCGGGTTGCGGCCAAGCATCTCATCCGGCCCCAGCCCGAGCCGTTCCATGACGCCGGGACGCAGGCCCTCGATGACGACGTCGGCTTCGTCACACAGCGCCAGCGCCGCCCCGCGCCCCTCGTCCGAGCGGATGTCGAGGGTCACGACCGTCCGGCCGCGGTCAACGACCGGGTTGGGCCAGCCGTTGCCGCCCTCGCGGTCGATCCGGACCACGTCGGCGCCCTGGTCCGCAAGCAGCATCGCGCAGTGCGGACCCGGCCCGATGCTTGCAAACTCGATGACGCGGAGCCCGACCAGCGGCCCGCCGGTGCCGGTCATCCTCAATCCTCTGGCGCGATGCGCACGCGAAGGCCGTCGGCGGCCCCGGCGGGCAGCTGGCAGGATAGACGTGATCGGGCCGTGCGATGGTCGCTGCTGTCGAGGAGGTCGTCCTCATCGGCGCTCAAACGCGGCAACGCGCCTCCCTCCTCGACGTAGACGTGGCACGTGGCGCACGAGCAGCAACCGCCGCAGATCGCCAGCAGCTCGTCGAAGCCAGCGTCCCGGATCGCCTCCATGACCGACGAGCCGGCCGCGGCGTCCAGGTCGTGCTCGATGCCGTCGCGAGTCGTAACGATGATCGTCGGCATCAGGCGGCCTCCTCCAGAAGCCTGGGCATGAGCCCGGCCAGCCTTCCGGCGATCAGGGTCTCCGCCTCGCCCACAATCCTGCCGATCAGCTCGGCGCAGGTCGGGACATCGTGGATCAGGCCCTGGATCTGGCCGGCCCAGATCAGCCCGGCGTCGAGATCGCCCGTCTCCAGCGCCGTCCTGCCCCGGGCACCGGAGACCAGCGGGCGTATGTCCTCGAAGACGGCGTCGTGCCGCCGCGAGATCTCCACCACCTCGTCGGACACGCTCGTCTTGGCGACGCGTCCGGTGTTGTGGAAGCGGCGGAAGATGAGGTTGGTGGCGCGCTCGTCGTTGGCGACGATGAGCTGTTTGACCGCGTCGTGGATGGGCGCCTCCACCGTCGCGCAGAAGCGCGTGCCCATGTTTATCCCTTCCGCGCCGAGCGCCAGCGCGGCGACGAGGCCGCGGGCGTCGCCAAAGCCGCCGCTAGCGAGCATCGGCACCTTCACGCGGTCGGCCGCGGCGGGGATCAGGATCAGGCCGGGGATGTCGTCCTCGCCCGGATGACCCGCGCACTCGAAGCCGTCAATCGAGATCGCGTCGACGCCCATCCGCTCGGCGGAGAGGGCGTGACGGACGGCGGTGCACTTGTGGATGACCGTTACACCGTGCGCCTTGAACTCCTCAACGTGCTCCTGCGGCCGGTGTCCCGCCGTCTCGACGATGGTCACCCCGCTGTCGATGATCGCGCGGCGGTACTCGGCATAGGGCGGCGGGGAGACCGAGGGCAGGATCGTCAGGTTAACGCCGAACGGCCTATCGGTCATCCCGCGGCACCGCTCGATCTCGCGGCGGAGTTCGTCGGGGCTCGGCTGGGTGAGCGCGGTGAGGATGCCAAGACCGCCGGCATTCGATACCGCCGCCGCCAGCTCCGCACGGCCGACCCACATCATCCCGCCCTGCACGATCGGGTGCTCGATCCCGAGCAGGTCGGTAATCCTGGTGCGCAGCGCCATCAGAGCGCCTCGATGATTGTGACGTTGGCGATGCCGCCGCCCTCGCACATCGTTTGCAGGCCGTAGCGCTTGCCGCGGGCACGAAGCGCATGGACCAGCGTAGCCATCAGCTTGGTGCCGCTCGCGCCGAGCGGGTGGCCGAGCGCGATGGCGCCGCCGTTGACGTTGAGCTTCGCCGGATCGGCGCCGACGTGCTTAGCCCAGGCGAGCGGCACTGGCGCGAATGCCTCGTTGACCTCGTAGAGGTCGATGTCGGCGATCGAGAGCCCCGCCTTGCGCAGCGCCTTGTCGGTCGCGAACAGCGGCTCCTCCAGCATGATGACCGGGTCGCCTGCTGTGACCGTCATGTCGACGATCCGCGCGATCGGGGTCAGGCCGTGCGCCTTCAGCGCGCGCTCGTTGACGACGAGGACGGCGCTCGACCCGTCGCAGATCTGGCTCGCGTTCGCGGCCGAGATGACGCCGCCCTCCTGGAGCAGCTTGACCGACCCGATGCCTTCGAGGGTGGCGTCGGCGCGGATGCCCTCGTCGCGGAGGTGCGGCTCGCCGTCGACAATGACGGGCACGATTTCGTGCCGGAAGGCACCCGCCTCGGTGGCGGCGGCGGCACGGCGGTGGCTCTCGAGCGCGAAGCGGTCGAGCGTCTCGCGATCGAAGCCGTGCTTCCTCGCAATCATCTCGGCGCCGCCGAACTGGCTGAACTCGGCGGCGCCGAAGCGGGCGGCGATGCTCTCGCTCACCGGACCGACCCCGACCCCCTCCTTCTTGTGGAAGGACATGTTGGTGAACATCGGCACGCGGCTCATGCTTTCGGCACCGGCGGCGATCACCACGTCCTGGGTCCCCGACATTACCGCCTGGGCGGCGAACTGGATCGCCTGCTGCGACGACCCGCACTGGCGGTCGATCGTCACCGCTGGGACGCTGTCCGGCAGCTTTGAGGCGAAGATCGCGTTGCGGCCAAAGGCGAACGACTGCTCGCCCGCTTGCGTCACGCATCCCATGATGACGTCCTCGACCGCGGTCGGGTCGATGCCGATGCGGTCGACCAGCCCGTCGAGAACGACGGCGGCCAGATCGGCGGGATGGATGCCGGCGAGGCGCCCGTTGCGGCGCCCTCCGGCGGTGCGGACTGCTTCGACGATATAGGCATCGGCCATGGTCAGGCTCCTTGGAAGTCGGGTCGGCGTCGGGCGAGGAAGGCGGAGAGCCCCTCGCGCGATTCAGGATGCGTGCCCGCGGCGGCGATGGTGTCGGCCTCGCGGTCAAGGTGCTCGGCCAGCGACGAGGTCGCGCCCTGGAGCAGCAGTCCGCGAGCGGCGCCGATGGCCGCGGTCGGCGCCGCGACAAGGGCGTTAGCAACCTTCAGGGCCTCGTCGGCGAGCTCGTGGTCGTCGACCACGCGGGTGACGAGACCGAGGCGCGCCGCCTCCTCGGCGGAGACGCGTTCGTTGGTCAGGATCATCGACTGGGCGCGTCGCAGGCCCACGATCCGCGGCAGGAGCCAGCTCATCCCCCCGTCGGGCGTCAGGCCGATGCCAGTGTACGCGGCCGTGAAGTGCGCGGAGCGACCGGCGAGCACGACGTCGCCGAGTAGCGCGAGACTCAGGCCCGCGCCGGCCGCCGGGCCGTTCACCGCGACGAGAAGCGGCTTCTCCATGGTGGCCAGGGTGACGATCGCGCCGTGCAGGCTGCTGGCCAGCGCGTAGAGGAACGCGGCGGCGTTCCCGCCGGCCGCCGCCATCGCGCCGACGTCGCCGCCGGCGCAGAACAGCCGCCCCGAGCCCGTCAGGGTGACGCAGCGCACCGACGGGTCCGACGAGACCGCGTCGGCCGCGGCGGCCAGCTCCTCCGCCAGGGTCGGATCGATGGCGTTGCCGGCATCCGGGCGGTCGAGCGCTATGCGCGCCGCCGCGCCGTGACGGGTGAGCGTGACTGCGGTCATCGGCAGGTCTCCATCGCCTCGCGGGCGAGCCGCGCCAGCCGGGGGAAGCTCTCGGCGCGCACGCGGGCGTGCTCGGACGCGGCGGTGCCGCGGATCACGCGCCCCTTGATCCCGTGGAAGATCGCGGCGAGCCGGAAGAAGTTGAAGGCGACGTAGAAGTCGTAGTCGGGGATGGTCTCGCGCCCCGTACGGGCGCAATATGCCGCCACGTACTCGACCTCCGACGGGATGCCGAGCGCGTCGATGTCGGCCCCTGCCAACCCCGCCACGATGTTGGAGGGCATGCGGTACATGATGGCGTGATAGGCGAAGTCGGCCAACGGGTGGCCGAGCGTCGACAGCTCCCAGTCGAGCACCGCCAGGATGCGCGGCTCGGAGGGATGGAAGATCATGTTGTCGCAGCGGAAGTCGCCATGCACGATCGCGGTCTCGTCCCCCGCGGGCACGTTGGCCGGGAGCCAGGCGACGAGCGCGTCCATGTCCGGGTCGCGACCCGCGTCGGCGTCCTCCTCGTACTGCTTCGTCCAGCGCGCGATCTGACGTGCGAAGTAGTTTCCGGGCCGGCCGTAGTCGGCAAGCCCCACCGCAGCCGGGTCGACCGTGTGCAGCGCCGCCAGCGTCGCGTTCATCGCGTCGAAGTACCTCGCGCGCTCCGCGGTCGGTACGTCGGGGAAGGTCGCATCCCAGAAGATGCGGCCTTCGACGAGTCCCATGACGAAGAAGGGCGTCCCGATCACCGCGTCGTCGGCGCACACGCCGTGGATCGGCGCGACCGGCACCGGGGTGTCCGCGAGCGCTGTCAGGACCCGCGCCTCGCGAAGCACATCGTGCGCGCCCTTCACGAGCGCGCCGGGCGGCTTGCGGCGGAGGACGTATGCCCGGTCGGGCGTGGAGAGCCGGTAGGTCGGGTTCGACTGGCCGCCCTTGAACTGCTCGACCGTCAACGGCCCCGAGTATCCGGCCACGTTCTCCGCCATCCAGCGGGCGAGCGCGGCCTCGTCAAAACGGTGAGCGTCGCGCACCGGAGTGGTGCCGGCATTGGCGTCTTGGTCGAGGGCGCTCGTCGTCATCGTCCGCTCCATGCCGGCGTCCGCTTCTCCGCGAACGCCGCGGGGCCCTCGACTGCATCCTGCGACTTCAGCATGGCCGCCATGGCGGGCAGCGCCCATTGATGCTCCAGGAAGGTGTTGGTCGACTCGTCCAGGCCCCGGAGGACCGCCTCCTTGGTCGCGCGGATCGCCATCGGGCTGCAGGCGAGGATATCCTCCGCCCAGCGCCGTGCCGCGCCGAGCACGTCGCCATCGACCACCTCGTTCACAAACCCCAGTTGCAGGCCCTCCTCGGCGCTGACGCGGCGCCCGGTGAGCATCATGCCCATCGCGTGCTTCAGCCCGATATTGCGCGGCAGCCGCTGCAGGCCGCCCGCCAGCGCGGCCAGGCCCACGCGCGGCTCGGGCAGAGCGAAGGAGGCACCTGCCCGCGCGACGACGATGTCGCAGGCGAGCACAATCTCGAAGCCCCCTCCCATCGCCACGCCGTTCACCGCCGCGATGACGGGCTTGGCCAAGTCGAAGCGCGACGTCAGCCCGGCGAAACCCGACGGCGGCGTCGCCATGCCCCCGCCCGACGCCTGCTGCTTGAGGTCGTGACCCGCGCAGAACGCCTTCTCGCCCGCGCCGGTGATGATCGCGACCCATTGGTCCGGGTCCGCCGCAAATGCGTCGAAGGCCGCCGCGAGCTCCTCGTGGGCTTCCGCGTTGAGGGCGTTGTGCGAGGCGGGCCTATTCATCGTGACAATGGTCAGGCGGCCCTCGCGAGCGACAGTCACGTGGTCGCCGCTCACCGCGCCTCCCTCCGATCGCGCTTGATCTTCTTGGCGAGGCTCCACTTGTGGACCTCCGTCGGGCCGTCGTAGATGCGGAAGGCGCGGATCTCACGGAACACCTGCTCGACGATCGTGTCGCCCGTGACCCCGGTGCCGCCCATCGTCTGCACGCACCGGTCCGCGACTCGCATCAATGCCTCCGACACTGCCACCTTCGCCATGGAGCTCTCCGCTCCGCCCTGGGCGCCCGCGTCCAGCACCCCCGCGCACCAGTCGATCATCAGCTCGGCCTGCTTCAGGTCGATCAGGTTTTCGGCCAGCATGAAGCCGACGCCCTCGTGGTCGATGAGCGGCTTGCCGAACGCGTGGCGGCGGCAGGCGTACTCGGTCGCGATCTCGTTGGCGCGGATGCAGGCGCCGAGCCAGCGCATGCAATGCGACAGCCGCGCCGGCGCCAGCCGGATCTGCGCGTACTTGAAGCCCTCGCCGCTTTGGCCGAGCATCTGGTCGGCTGGCACCCGTAGGTTCTCGATTCTGACCACAGCGTGGCCGCCGGGCATGGAGCTGTCGATCGTGTCCAGGACGCGCTCGACGGTGATGGCCGGATCGGGGAGATCGACGAGGAACATGCAGGCGCCGTCGTCGGACTTGGCCATCACGATGCCGACCTGCGCGCCCTCGGCACCGGTGATGAAGGCCTTACGGCCATTGACCACCCAGTGGTTGCCGTCGAGCCGGGCGGTCGTCAGCATCATCGACGGGTCCGACCCGGCACCGCCGTCCTCGGCCGGTTCCGTCATGAAGAACGCGGATCTCGCCTCGCCCCGCACTATCGGATCGAGGAAGCGGCGCTTCTGCTCGTCGCTTCCCACCTTGCCGAGCAGGTACATGTTGCCCTCGTCAGGTGCCGCGGTGTTCACCGCGATCGGGCCGAGCGGGGACAAGCCCGACTGGCGCAGCACGTAGGCGGTCTCGCGCTGGTCGAGGTGGCTGCCGTCGGCGAGGATGTGTGGGGTGAGCACGCCGGCCTCCCGCGCCTTCGATCGCAGTTCGGCGACGAGCTCGTCGCTCGGCCCGTGCGCGTCGCGGCGGGGATCGCGCTCGTACGGCGCGACCGTGCCGCGGACGAAGGCCTCGACCCGCGCGCCGATCTCGGCGGCGCGCGCGGAGGGCGCGGGACCTGTCCCGCTCATCGCGGCGCCATGCGGATGGCGCCGTCGAGACGGATCGTCTCGCCGTTCAGCATCGGGTTGGTCACGATCGACTCAACCAGCTGCGCGTACTCGTCGGGCTGGCCGAGACGCGAGGGGAACGGCACCTGCGCGCCGAGGCTGTCCTGCGCCTCCTGCGGAAGCGTGGCGAGGAGCGGCGTCCAGAAGATGCCGGGTGCGATGGTCATCACGCGGATGCCGTAGCGGGCGAGCTCGCGCGCGATCGGCAGCGTCATGCCGACGACGCCGCCCTTCGACGCGGCGTACGCCGCCTGACCGATCTGCCCGTCGTAGGCGGCGACCGAGGCGGTGTTGATCACGACGCCGCGCTCCTCGCCGACCGGCTCGGCGGCGTGCAGCGCGGCCGCGAACTTCGAGAGGACGTTGAAGGTGCCGATCAGGTTGATCGTGACGATCTTCGAGAAGGACGCGAGCGGGAGCGGGTTGCCGTCCCGATCGATGACCTTGGCCGGCGGGCCGATGCCCGCGCAGTTGACGAGGATGCGCGCCTTGCCGTTGACGCCCTCAGCCTCGGCGATCGCGGCGGCGACCGCATCCTCGTCGGTGACGTCGACGCGGACGAAGTGCCCTCCCACCTTCTCCGCCAACGCCGCGCCGAGCTCCGCGTTGAGGTCGAAGATGGTAACCTTCGCCCCGCGCCGCACGAGGCGCTCGACCGTTCCGCCGCCGAGCCCCGAGGCTCCGCCGGTCACGATGGCTGCCATGCCGTCGATGTTCATCGTGTCTGATCCTTCATGCTGGAATATCGGTCGGCCGCAGGCGAGCGGACCAGTCGGGCGTGCCGGGCGGCGGACGGCGCCCGCCGCCGCGGCGATCCGGGCTTCGTCGCGGCGTCAGAGGCCACGGGCGATCACCATACGCTGGACGTCCGAGGTACCCTCGTAGATCTGGCAGACGCGGACGTCCCGGTAGATCTTGGCGAGCCCGAACTCCTCGAGGTAGCCGTAGCCGCCAAGCGTCTGGATGGCGCCGGACACGATGGTCTCCGCGGCCTCGGAGGCGAACAGCTTGGCCATCGACGCGGCCTGCAGCGCCGGCTGGCCGCCGTCCTTGAGGGCGGCGGCGTGCAGCACCAGCTGACGGGACGCCTCGAGCCTGGTCGCCAGATCGGCCAGGCGGAAGCCGACCGCCTGGTGCTCCAGGATCGGCTTGCCGAAGCTTCTGCGGTCCCGCGCATAGGCGACGGCCGTCTCGAGCGCGGCCTGCGCCATGCCCACCGACTGGGCCGCGATGCCGATCCGACCCGCCTCCAGGTTCGAAAGAGCGATCGAGTAGCCCCGACCCTCGTCGCCGAGGAGGGCGTCGTCCGGCACGACGCAGTTCTCGAAACGGATGCCGCAGGTGTCCGACGCCGCCTGGCCGAGCTTGTGCTCGACCTTGTCGACCGAGTAGCCGGGCGTGTCGGTCGGCACGAGGAAGGCCGAGATGCCCTTCCGTCCGGCCTCGGGGTCGGTCACCGCGATCACCATCACCACCGACGCGATCCGCCCGGACGTGATGAACTGCTTCGAGCCGTCGATGCGCCAACCGCCCTCGACCCTGACCGCGCGGGTGCGGATCGCCGCCGCGTCGGACCCCGCGTCGGCCTCGGTCAGCGCGAAGGCGCCGATCGCCTCGCCGGAGACCAGCCTCGGCAGCCAGCGGTCGCGCTGCGCGGGCGATCCGTCCTTCAGGAGACCGGTCACCATGATGGAGTTCTGGATGGATACGATCGTGGAGAGCGCCCCGTCCGCCGCGGCGACCTCGATGAGCGCCAGCGCGTAGGACACGTAATCGGCGCCGGCGCCGCCGGCCTCGACCGGAGCGGTCATGCCCATCATGCCGAGCCCGCCCAGCTCCCTGAAGAGCTCAGGCGGATACCCGCCGGCGACCTCGTAGCCCGAGCTCGCCGGTCGGATGCGATCCTGCGCGAAGTCGCGCACCGCGTCGCGGATCGCCGTCTGGTCTTCGGTAAGGATCACGCCTTCTCTCCTCGGCCAACCTCGGACGGGGTGGTCCACGTCCCTCTGAGTAGCCGACAACGGGTGCCCCGGCTTTGCTCGGCAGTCGCGCGCTTTTTCACATTTCTTGCGCGCCGGTTGCCGCGCCCGGGTCGCGCGTGGTTGCTGTCCGGAAAACAGGATGGAGAGGCCCCATGCACCCGGCCGAGCACGCGGCGCGCAACCCCGGCAAGGCGGCCATCGTCATGGCCGAGACCGGCGAGACGATCGACTTCGCCCGTCTCGACGAACTCTCGAACGCGAGCGCGCATCAGCTGCGCGCGCTGGGCCTGCGGCGGAGTGACGTCGTGGCCACGCTCTTCGCCAACGCGCCCGAGGTGTTCGCGTTTGGCTGGGCCGCGCAGCGATCGGGCCTCTACCAGACCGCGATCTCCAACAAGCTCAGCCCGCGCGACGTCGCCTACATCCTCTCGGATTCCGGGGCCAAGCTGCTCGTCATCTCGCCGGCCTACGCGGGCCTCGCCCGCGAGGCGCTCGCCGGGATGGCGGACCTCCCCGCCTACCGCTGGACGGGATCGGACGAGCGCCTGCTCGACTGGAGCGCCGCCGCGGCGTCGCGGCCGCCCGGACCGATCGACGACGAGAGCGCCGGGACCGACCTCCTCTACTCCTCCGGCACCACGGGCCGCCCGAAGGGCGTCATGCCCGCGCTGCCACAAGGGCCGATCGGCGCGGACACCCCGCTCACTAGGATGGGGGCCGGGCTCTACGGAATGGGCGGGGACACCGTCTACCTGTCCACCTCGCCCCTGTACCACGCCGCGCCCCTGCGGTGGGCCATGGCCGTGCAGCAGCTCGGCGGCACCGTCGTCGTCATGGAGCGCTTCGACGCGGAGGACGCCCTGCGGCTAATCGAGCGCCACCGGATCACGCACGCGACCTTCGTGCCCACCCATTTCATCCGCATGCTCAAGCTCGCTGCGGAGGTGCGAGCGAGATACGACGTCTCGTCGCTGCGCGCGGTGGTTCACGCGGCCGCGCCGTGCCCCGTGCCCGTCAAGCACGCCATGATCGAATGGTTCGGACCGATCGTCCACGAATACTATTCCGGCACCGAGAGCTGCGGCATCACCGCGCTGTCGAGCAAGGAGTGGCTGCGGAAGCCGGGCTCGGTCGGGCGCGCCGTGCTGGGCGTCGTCCACATCGTCGACGCGGACGGCGAGGAGGTGCCGATCGGCGAGACCGGCGACGTCTTCTTCAGCGACGGACCGACCTTCCGCTACCTGAACGATCCCCAGAAGACGGCCGACGCGCACGACGCGCGGGGGTGGGCGACGCTGGGCGACGTCGGCAGGCTCGATGACGACGGCTACCTGTTCCTCTCCGACCGCCGCAGCTTCATGATCATCTCGGGCGGCGTGAACATCTACCCGCAGGAGATCGAGAACCTGCTCGTCACCCACCCCGCGGTCGCCGACGCCGCCGTCATCGGCGTCCCTTGCGACGAGATGGGCGAGATGGTGCTCGCCGTGGTGCAGCCCGCACCGGGCGTCGCCGCCGACGCTTCCCTCGCCGAGGAGCTGCGGGCGTTCGCGAGGCGCGAGCTCGGAGGGGTAAAGACGCCCAGAAGGATCGACTTCATGGACGAGCTGCCCCGCGAGCCGACGGGCAAGCTGTTCAAGCGCAAACTGCGCGACGCGTACTGCGCCTAGCGCGCCGACAGGATCATTCGCGCACGTACAGCCATTCCCCGGCGGGCGCCCTGTCGCTTCGGGTCCTATTCGCCGGCTCCTCGGGATCCTCGATGCCGATGGCGACGCCGCAGAACAGCATCCGCTCGGCGGGAACGCCGAGAAAGCCTTCCACTTTCGTCGGGTACATCGCCCAAGCCTCCTGCGGGCAGGTGGCCAATCCCTCTCCAACCGCCAGCAGCATAAGGTTCTGGAGGAACATGCCAAGGTCGGCCCATTGCGGCGGGCCCATGCGACGCTCCACGGTGACGAAGTAGGCCGCCGGCGCCCCGAAGAGCGCGAAGTTCCGGGCGAACCAGGCCCGGCGGCCCTCGCGGTCCGCACGCGGGATGCCGAGGTGGCCGTAGAGCGCCTCGCCGGCGGCCCGCCGACGCTCGTCGTAGAGGCCATCCAGCGCGGCGGGGTAGATGTCATACCCGTGCTTCTCGACTTCGCCGTCGGCGAGCGCACGGGCCATGATCGCCTTCAGCTGGGTCAGGGGCGAGCCGACCACGATGTCGACGTGCCACGGCTGCAAGTTGCCGCCGGACGCCGCGCGGGCGGCCTCGACGGCCATGCCGCGCAGCGTCTCGACCGAAACCGGCGTGGGAAGGAAGCCGCGTACCGATCGGCGCTCGGCGATCGCCCGCTTCAACTCCATCGATCGTTCCTTCCGCCGGGCACGGACGCGCCCTCGTCCACGCCGCAGGCGGCGGTCAAACCGCCGCGAGCTCCTTGAGCGGCCTCGTCGTGTCCGCCAGCGCATCCGGGGCGACCACCGTCCCGGCCGCCACCAGCGGCTTGCCCTGCACGAAGTCGCGGACCGCGTTGACGGCGTCGACCGCGATCACGCGTCCTCGACGCAGGTACACGACCGAGAAGCTGCGGGTCGCCGGATCGCCGCGCAGCACCGCCTCATCATGCCCGGTCGACAGGCCGACGGTCTGCAGCTTCAGGTCGTACTGGTTGGACCAGAACCATGGGACCGCGTCGTACCTGGCTTCACGACCGACGATGTTCCGCGCCGCGGTTACCGCCTGGTCGTTCGCGTTCTGCACCGATTCGAGGCGGATGGTCGCGCCCTCGGCGAACCGATTCGGATGCGCGGCGCAGTCGCCGATGGCGAAGACGTTCGGCAGGCTCGTGCGGCACGCCCCATCCACCACGACGCCGTTACCGACCTCGGCCCCGGCGTCGGCGAGCGGCCCTACGGCCGGCACGATACCGATGCCCACGATCACGATGTCGGCGGGGAGGAGCTCCCCCCTAACGAGCCTGACGCCCGAGACCGCCCGCTCCCCCTCGATGCATTCCACCGTCGAGCCGAGCAGCAGCCGCACGCCGTGCGCCCGGTGTTCCGCCTCGTAGAAGCGCGACAGCGGCTCGCCCGCCACCCTGGCGAGCACGCGGTCGAGCGTCTCGACCAGCGTCACGGACTTGCCGAATTTCGTCAGCGCCGCCGCGGCCTCCAGCCCGATGTAGCCGCCCCCGATGACCACGATCTCCCGCGCCGACGGCAGCTCCGCGAGCAGCCGGTCCACGTCCGCGCGGGTCCGGACCGCGTGCATGCCGGCGAGATGATGTCCGGCGCACGTCAGCCGCCGCGGCTCGCCGCCTGCAGCCCAGATCAAGTAGCCGTAGCTGGTCGCCACGCCGTCGTCGGTGAGGATCGTCCGGTTCGCCGGATCGACCCGCTCGACGCGGCGGCCGAGCAGCATCTCGATGCCGCGCTCGGCCCAGAAGGCGGCAGGCCTGATGAGCATGCGCTCGAACGGCTTCTGCCCGGCGAGGTACTCCTTCGAGAGCGGCGGGCGCTCATAGGGGAGCTCAGACTCCGCGGCGACCACGGCGATCGTGCCCTCGAAGCCCTCCTGCCGCAGGGCAACGGCCGCCTGCGCACCGGCATGACCGGCGCCCACGATGACGACGTCGAACCGCGCGTTCGTCATGGGATGAGCACCACCTTCACGCACTCCCCCCGCTTCTGGGCGGCGACCGCCTCGTTGATCTCGGCGAGCGGGAACGTGCGGACGAGCCGGTCGAACGGAAAGCGACCGTCGCGGTGCGCCGCGATCAGCTCGGGGATGAACGTCTGCGGATCGCTGTCCCCCTCCATGATGCCGATGAGGCGCTGCCCAAAGGTGATCATGGCGGCGATGTTGACGGGCAGCGCGTCCTCCGCGCTCGGCGGCACGCCGACAAGGCCGAGCATGCCCCGCGGCGCGAGCGCCTCCAGCACCGCCTGGATCGCGTCGACGCGTCCGCTGGTGTCGAACGCAAAGTCGACGCCGTCGGCATGGATGACGCGAAGGGCGGCGGCGACGCCGGTCGCGGCCGGGTCGATCACGTGGGTCGCCCCGAGCTCGAGCGCGAGATCCCGGCGAGCCGCGACCGGCTCGATCAGCACGATCGTCGAGCAGCCCTGGATCTTCGCGCCCATCACCGCGGCGAGTCCGACAGGGCCGCCGCCGACGATCGCGATGGACGAGCCGGCGGGGCAGGCCATCGACCGCATCACGCCGCCGGCGCCGGTCTGGAAGCCGCAGCCGAGCGGGCCGAGGATCTCGAGCGGCGCGTCGGGATCCGCCACTTTCACGACGTTGCGCGCCCGCACAACGGCGCGGGCCGCGAAGCTCGACTGGCCGAAGAAGTGGGAGGAGATCGCACCGCCCTCGTCGTACAGCGCCTTTGACCCGTCCTCTAGGCGCATGCCCGCGTAGTTCAATGGCGGGAACTCGCGGCAGTAGCTCGGCAGCCCCTCGTCGCACCGGGCGCAGTGCCCGCAGCTCGAGAAGCCGAGCACCACGCGGTCGCCCGGCGCCAGTCCGGTCACCCCGTCGCCGACATCCTCGACGATGCCAGCGCCCTCGTGCCCGAGCACGGCGGGCAGCGGATAAGGCACGAACTGGTCGCGGAACACGATGTCGGTGTGGCAGAGGCCGACCCCGACGATCCTGACCAGGACCTCCCCGCTACGGGGCGGCTCGATGTCCACCGTCTCAATCGTGAAGTCGCCCTTGGCTTCGCGGGCGACCGCGGCGGTGGTCTGCATTTCTTACCTCGATCTACTAGATGGTGTGGCGCCAGCCGCTCGGCGTCTGGCCGGCGTACTGGCGGAAGGCGCGCGTGAAGTGGCTCTGGCTCGTGAAGCCCGTCATCTCCGCGACCTGGGCGACGGAGAGGTCGGACTGGCCGAGAAGGTCCCTCGCCCGATCGAGGCGCGCCTTCATCACATACTGGTGCGGGGTCGCACCCGTGGCGCGCTTGAAGACGCGGCAGAAGTGGGACGGGGTCAGGCCCGCCTGGCCGGACAGCGCCTCGAGGGTGTGGTCGTCCTCGGGTCGCGCCTGGATGTCGTTCATGATCTGGTGGATGCGGTAGGCGGAGAAGTCGGCGCTCGGAAAAGGCGCCTCGGCGGACGGTGCCGGTCCGCGGACCGTGTGAGCCTTCAGCGCATCCAACAGCGTGCTGATGTAGGCGGTTCGCTCCGCGGTCTGGGCGCCGTAGAGTTCGCTCAGGATCTGGCGGGTGAGAGCGATGCCGAGCGGATCCGCGAACGCGAAGCGCATCTGCCGGAAGTGATCGAGCGCGTTCTGGCTGCTCATCTCGGCGAGCGGCACGGATACCGTGACGACGTCCAGCTCCCCGTCGATGCGCCAACCGGTCCGGCAGCCGGCCGGCACGATGGTCGCGCACCCGGGGATCGAGCGCGCGTTGCTCCAGTGATCGGCCTCCCACAGCCGCGTGTCGGGCTTGCCGCCGACGTGGACGACGAAGACCGGATCGACCAGCGCCGGCAGCTCGTAGCTGCCGATGAACTGACGCCAGCGGGCGAACTGCCAGGCACCCAGGTTGGCGCTCCGGTCGGGAGCGCGCCCGAGCGTCTCGGCGATGATGGTCTCGTTGGTCGCGGCCATTCGGCTCACCCGTCCTCTCTCGTCACGCGGGCCGCATGATGACGTCGAGGTTCTTCAGCCCGTTGATGAAGTTGGACCTGAACCGTCGCGGCGGCGCCTGCACTTCGAACGACGTAACACGGTCCGCGAGCAGATCGAAGGCGATGCGCAGCTGCATCTCGGCGAGGCGGGAGCCCACGCAGACGTGCTGGCCGGCGCCGAAGCCGACGTGCTGCGCGCCCTTGCGGGTCACGAGGAAGCGGTCGGCGTCCGGGAACACGTCCTCGTCGCGGTTGGCCGAGATGTACCAGAGGACGACCTTGTCGCCCTTCCTGACCGCCCTGCCGCCCACGGTGGTGTCCTCCATCGCGGTCCGGCGCATGTGCATCACCGGGCTGGCGAAGCGGACCATCTCGGGTGCGGCCGTCTTCAGCACGTCCCGATCAGCACGGATCGCGTCCCACTGGTCTGGGTTCGCCGAGAACGCCGCCACCGTGTGACTCAGCGAGTTCCGCGTCGTCTCGTTGCCGCCGACCAGCACCAGGATGAGGTTCGCGACGAAGTCGCGGAACGGGACGGCCTCGCCGTCGATCTCCGCGTTGGCCAGCAACGAGGCGATGTCGCCAGTCGGCTCGGCGCGCCGCGCCTGGAAGAGCTCCTGCGCGAACTCGAAGAACTCGCCGAGCGTCGCAGCCATCGCTACGGGGCTCTGCCGGAACTCGGGGTCGTCCTCGCCGACGAACGCATTGGTCCAGTCGTACAGCTTCGGCCACATGTCGATCGACACGCCGAGCAGCTCCGCCAGCGTCATCAGCGGCAGCGGCGCCGAGAGCGCCGGCACCAGGTTCACGCTGTCGCCGAGCGGGATCTCGTCGACGAGCCGCCGGACACGGTCGCGGATACGCACCTCAATGTCGCCGAGCCGTCCGGGCGAGAGCGCCGGCATGACGAACTTGCGGTAGCGGGTGTGAATCGGCGGGTCGCGGGAGATGAAGGGAATGCCGATCGCCGAGTCGCCGGCGCCGGTCAGCCCCACCTCGTTCTCGTTGAAGATGCGGTGGCCGCCGTTCTCGTAGGCGGAGGAGAACAGCTGGGGCTGGCGCGACACCTCGACGATGTCGGCGTGGCGGGTCACGGCCCAGAAGCCGGCACCGTCGGCCTCGGGGTTCCAGTGGACGGGATCCTCGCGGCGGAGGGCGGCGAACTCGTCCCAGGGAACGCCGGCCTCGTAGAGGCCGGGATCCTTGAGGTCGGCGGCTGCGACCGTCGCCATGATCAGAACGCCACCCGGACCGAGCCGCCGTACGTACGGGGGGCGGCCGGCACGAGGAAGTTGTACGGGAAGCCGGCGCCGCGCAGGTCGAGGCCGTATACATAGGTCTTCCGGTTCAACAGGTTGTTGGCGAACGCCTTGAAGGTGAACCGATCGACGGTGAGCGCCGCGGTGAGGTTCACCTTCGCGAACGCGCCCTGCTTCAACTCGCTGTTCAACTGACCGGTGCCTACGGCGTTCGTGTCGTTGAACGGAGAGAAGTACTGGCGCGTGAAGAAGGCGACGCTCGGGGACACGGTAAGGCCATTGGTGCCGTCCTTGAACAGCGTCAGGTCGGCGCCGCCCTGCGCGGTAAAGCGTGGGGCGAACGGCAAGTCGTTGCCGTCCAGGTTCGTCCCCTGCAACGTCAGGTCCTTGTACGTCGAGTGCAGGTAGCCGCCCGCCGCGGTGATCGTGATGGCGGGCGACAGGCGCAGCCGCGCCTCGGCCTCGGCGCCGTAGACCTCCGCCTTGGGGGCGTTCACCAGGAAGGAGACCGGGCCCGCCCGCGTGTCCTGCACCTGCTGGTTCTTGTAGTCGTAGTAGAACCCCGCGGCGCTGAGCGTCAGCATGTCGAAGTAGCGGCCCTTAACGCCGACCTCGTATGCGTTCACGCGCTCCGGATCGATGTAGTTGATGCCGGCCGACGACGTGTAGCCACCGCCGTTGAAGGCGCCGGACCTGTAACCGCGGTTGTAGCTCGCGTAGACGAGCGTGCCGCCCTCGAACGTGTAGCTGAGCGCCGCGCGGCCGGTGAGCGCATTGTTTCGGCCGTTGAGCGCGAACCGTGCGCCCGGGTCGTAGGCGCAGGTCCCCGGGACACCGGGACACGGCACGGTCGTCGCAAGCGGCAGCTGCGGACCGCCGACGTCCCCGGCGAAGAGGAACGCGAAGCCGTCACGGTACCGGTTACGGTCCCAGGTGTACCGGGCGCCGAGCGTCAGCGTCAGCCGCTCGGTGATGTCGTAGTCGCCCTGTGCGAAGACGGCGTAGGACCGGCGAACCTGCCGATAGTGCTGGAAGAAGCCGCCGTTCACCGTCGGGGCGATCGCCTGGCCGATGTTGAAGGTGTTGTCGGTCGTCGTCCGGTCGTAGCCGTAGAAGCCGCCGCCGACGAGCTTCAGCCGATCACCGTTGTAGTTGAAGCGCGCCTCCTCGCTGAACTGCTGGAAGTTCGACCGCCAGTTGATGTCGAGAATGTCGAGCGGCGAGCCGTCCGCCGCCTGTTGCAGGTTCTGCTTGCCGCCGTCGCGCGAGGTGATTGACGTGAAGGTGAGCGTCGGCGAGATCTCGTAGGCGATGGTCGCGGAGGCGCCGTAGGCCTCGGTACGGTTCAGGCCGATGCGGTTCTCGTTCACCTCGAAGAAGCCAAGCCCCTGCCGGAAGGGTAACAGACCATGGACAGCGGCCTGCGAGCCCTTGTCGCGCCCACCGTAGACCTTCAGCTTGATGTCGAGAGGGCCGTTGCCGGGACGAAGGCGTAGGATCGCGCGCCCCTGCAGGGTGTTCTGCGAATTGGCGTCACGCCCACCCGGGAAGACGTTCTCGATCTGCCCGTCACCCTTGACGTAGTTGCCGGAGATGCGCAGGCCGAGCTGATCCTCGACCATGGTAGTCTCGATGGCGGCCTGCGCCGTGTAGGTGTTGAAGTTCCCGAAGCCGCCTTCGGCATAGCCTTCGTTTCCGTTGAGCGTCGGCCCTTTAGTGATGAAGTTGATGGCGCCACCGGTCGTGTTGCGACCGAACAGTGTGCCTTGCGGTCCACGGAGCACCTCGACGCGGTCCAGATCGAAGAGCCCCATACCATGTGAGGTGCGGCTCGCGAGATAGACGTCGTCGATATAGACGCCGATCGGCGACGCCTGGTTTGCGTTGTACTCGTTGGCGACTGAAATGCCGCGCAGGGAGAAGTTCGGCTGGGTGTTGCCGTACGGACTGGACACTTGGAGATTGGGCACTGCGGCGGCGAGGTTGGCCGAGTTGGTAATGCCCTTCGTCGTCAGGGTGTTGCCCGCGATGGCCGAGATCGCGATCGGGACGGTCAGAATCGACTGCTCGCGACGCTGCGCGGTCACGACAATGTCGCCGGTGTCGGCGGCGTTGTCCTGCGCGACCGGCGTCGCCGACTGTGCATCGGTGCTCTCGGTGGCCGTCGCAGGCGCCACAGTGGCATCCGGCGAAGGCGCCATGGCCGGTCGCGGATCGGAGGACTGCGCGTGGGCGGTCGCCGGAACGATGAACGAGACGCCAGCGAGGAGCGCTGTGGTGATCCTGGCCTTCATAGCCCTCTCCTTGTGCCGAAGGCTCTGGTCGCGGCCTTCTTCATTTCGCTTCGTAGACCGAACGGACCTCAAGCGCTTTACATGGGCTTGCCGAGCTTTTTCACATTTCTTGCGCGGACGTGCGCGGATGCGTCACATTCTGTTAGTCCGCTCCACGAAGTCGCCACCCTTGTTTCAAGGAGACGGCGCGAAGGAGAGCGAGATGGACTTCGACCAGGCGTACACGATGACCATCGGCGGCAAGGCGATCGCCGGCACCGAGACCTTCGACGTCCTCAACCCCGCCACGGAGCAGGTCGTCGCTTCGGCGCCGGACGCGACCCGAGAGGACCTCGACGCGGCGGTCGCCGCCGCCCGCGACGCATTCCCGGGCTGGTCGGCCACGCCCATCGACGAGCGCCGCGCCCTGATCGATCGACTCGGCGACGCGCTCCTCGCCGACATCGAGGGCTTCAAGCGACTGCTCACCGCCGAGCAGGGCAAGTCGCACGACGACGCGGCCTACGAGGTCGGCGGCGCCGGCATGTGGCTGAAGGGAGCCGCGACGCTCCAGCTGCCCGTCACGGTCAATGAGGACTCCGCGGAGCGCTACAGCGAGACGCGTCACGTGCCGCTCGGCGTCGTCGGGGCGATCGCGCCGTGGAACTACCCCCTCGTGCTCGCGATGTTCAAGGTCGGCCCGGCCCTCCTCGCGGGGAACACGATGGTGCTGAAACCCTCGCCCTTCACGCCGTTATCCACGCTGAAGTTCGGCGAGCTCGCCGCCACCATCCTGCCGCCGGGCGTGCTGAACGTGGTGAGCGGCGGGGACCGGCTCGGTCCCTGGCTGACCGAGCACCCGGGCATCGACAAGGTCAGCTTCACCGGATCGACCGAGACCGGGCGCCGCGTGATGCGGAGCGCGTCTGCCACGCTCAAGCGGGTGACGCTGGAACTCGGCGGCAACGATCCGGCCATCGTGCTCGCGGACGTCGACGTGGAGCAGGTCGCCGAGAAGCTCTTCTGGGCCGCGTTCACGAACAACGGCCAAGTCTGCATCGCTACCAAGCGCATGTACGTGCACGAGGACGTGTACGAGCCGCTGAAGGAGGCACTGGTCGCCTACGCGCGGACGGTGAAGGTGGGCGACGGTTCCGAGCAGGGCAACCGCCTGGGGCCGATCAACAACAGGCCGCAGTACGAGCGCGTGCTCGATCTCGTACGCGACGCCCGAGAGAACGGATACGACTTCCTCATCGGCGGCGAGGACAGCGACGTTCCGGGGTACTTCGTCCCCGTCACCATCATCGACAACCCGCCGGAGGACAGCCGGATCGTGCAGGAGGAGCAGTTCGGTCCGGTCCTGCCGCTCATCCGCTTCAGCGACATCGACGACGTCGTCGCCCGCGCCAACGCCAGCGACTATGGGCTCGGCGCGTCGGTTTGGGGCAAAGACGAGAACGCGGCCTGGGCGATCGCAGAACGGATCGCGAGCGGCACTGTCTGGGTCAACGAGGCGCAGCACCTGACGCCGCTCGCCGCATTCGGCGGGATGAAGCAGTCGGGGATCGGCGTGGAGAACGGGGTCGAGGGTTTGTTGGAATATACAACCGCCCAGACTATCACGCGTCGCCGATGATCGATGCATAGGAGACAGAGTTTGCCTCAACATCCTAAAGCCGGGATGCGGCCCGGTTGCGGTTAATCACGTCCTTTTCAGCTACTGTCGGTCATGACCCAGATGTGGACGCTCAGCGTGCCTTGGCCGTCACCCTGAAGAAGCCGCTCGTTAATCTTAGTGGAACGGCAGCTTATCGCTCACGGATACGGCGGACGGGGCCGATGGTTATCGGTTCTGTGCCACACTGGATCATCACCGCCGCCGCCTGTTCGATCGCCCTCTCGTCACCGGTCAGCGCTCAGACCGCCCCCCTCGGTGCCGATCTGCAGCGCTTCGACTATCCTGCCCCCGTTCACTGGTTCGAGACGAGCTCGCAGGATCGGCCAGTCCGCATGGCCTATCTCGACATCCAACCGACGGCGACCCCGAACGGCGCGACGGTCGTCCTCTTGCACGGCAAGAACTTCTGCGCGGCGACCTGGGGCGATACCGCTCAAGGGCTCGCCGCTGCAGGCTATCGCGTGATCGCGCCAGACCAGATCGGCTTCTGCAAGTCATCTAAGCCCGCCGGCTACCAGTACAGCTTCCACACCATGGCGACGCTCACCGGAGCGTTACTCGACATGGCCGGCGTGAAGAAGGTCATCCTCGTCGGCCACTCGACCGGCGGCATCCTCGCCGCACGCTTTGCGCTCCTCCACCCCGATCGCGTGTCGCAGCTGGTGCTGGTCAATCCGCTGGGGCTCAACGATACGCTGGCCGAGGGCGTGTCCTATTCCGACCTTGGCAAGCTGCGCGCCGAGGAGGCGAAGACGAACGCCGCGTCGATCAAGGCCTATCAGCTCCGCAACTATTATCACGGGGTCTGGCGTCTAGCCTATGACCGCTGGGTTGCGATGCTGGCCGGTCAATATGCCGGCCCCGATGGCGACACGGTGCGAGACGCGCAGGCACGCCTGTCGGACATGATCCAGACGCAGCCGGTCGCGGCCGAGCTGCCGCGCCTAGCGGTGCCAACCACGCTCATCATCGGCCAGCGCGACCTCACCGCCTTTCGCGCCAACAGCGCGCCCGTGGATCGGCGCGCACGCATCCGCACGGTGCCGCAGGCCGCAGAGGAGGCGGTGAAGCGCATCCCCGGCGCCTGCCTCATCCGCCTGGACGATCTCGGCCACTCGCCGCAGGTCGAAGCGCCCGCCGAGTTCCTGCAATCGCTCCGCTCTGCGATGACGCCGTGAAGCGGTATGCCTGCGCGCTGGCGCTCCTCCTCGCCAGCGGTTGCGATGCTGCACCTGCGCCACGGCAAGCGGCCGTATCCAGCCCGGTTGAGATGCGCGGCCTGGACAGCGCCATGCTCGCCGATACCGTCGCCCAGGCCCGACGTCTTCCCCGGCTTCGTTCGCTGCTGATCCTGCGCGACGGACAGGTGCTGGCCGAACAGCGCTTCAATGGCGGGCCACCGCTCGATCGTCCGGTCAACATCAAGTCCGCATCGAAGTCGGTGCTGTCCGCACTTGTCGGTATAGCAATCGCACGAGGCGTGCTGACCGGCGTCGACCAGCGCGCCCTATCAGTCCTCGGCAGTGAGGCACCGCCCGATCCCGATCCGCACCTCACCCGTCTGACCGTGAGGACCTGCTGACGATGCGTGCGGGGTTGGGGCGGACGTCAGGCGACAATTACAGACGCTGGGTGTCCAGTCGCAACTGGGTCCGCTTCGCGCTTGCCCGCCCACTTGTCGACAAGCCGGGCGGCGCGATGCTCTATTCGACCGGCAACACGCATCTGCTGTCGGCGATGTTGACCCGCGCGTCGGGACGCGACACCCATGCCTTGATGCGCGATTGGCTGGCGGAGCCGCTCGGCATCGCAATCCCGCCATGGTCGCAAGATCCGCAGGGCATCTATTTTGGCGGCAACGACATGATGATGTCGCCGCGCAGTCTAGCGCGGTTCGGCGAACTCTATCGCCTGGGCGGCGTGATCGACGGACGGCGGATTGTGCCTGCGCGCTGGATCGAGGAAAGCTGGACCCCGCGCACCGTCTCGCCGTGGAGCGGTGGACAATATGGCTATGGCTGGTTCGTTGGCACCAGTCGTGGCCATCCGTTGCGCTTCGCCTGGGGCTATGGCGGGCAGATGCTGTTTATCGTGCCGGACCTGAAGCTGACGGTCGTCATGACCTCCGATCCCGGCGGCGCGCGCGACAATGGTCATATCGCTGCGCTCCACAGACTCCTCGATGACGGGATCGTGCCCGCGGCTGAGCGAGGTGATGCGCCGTAATGCTCCCGGTGGTGAAGATGCTGCGGTTCAAATGGTCTATGCAGTAGTCCGGCAGAAGCAATACCTATTGAAAGGAACGTGCCCGAGCGGGCTTGACCCATTTAAAGTCATTCGCAGGCCGGTTACCGGCTCTTACTTCCGGTCATTTGTTTATCGAGCGGCTCAGCTCGCATCTACGCTACTTGATCAGCCGTTGGCATAGCCACGCGGTTGTACGAAGAAGGCCGATCGGCGCGATCTGTCGCGCGCCATGGTAACAGCTGCCACAATCTCGTGAGACCAACCGGCTTCATGATCGTTTAAACGCGTCTTGCGTCAGTCACACGGGTTCCAATGGCCTCCCCTCCCTATCGCGTTTCCACAGACCTGCCCAGGCCACTGCGCTTCCTAGCAGGCGGTGGAGAGGCCACGCGCCTCATTCTTGAGCGCGATTGGTCCGGCCACCCCTTGGGACCGCCCGAGAGCTGGCCCGACATCCTGAAGTCGAACCTAAGCACCGTCCTGAACTCGCCAGAGTCGATGATCCTGGCATGGGGTACGGACCGCCTCACCTTCTTCTTCAACGAGACATATTTCCCGCTGCTGGGGCCGCGGCTCTCGTGGGCGATGGGATCGCCGTTCGACGAAGTATGGGCCGATGCCTGGGCGCAGGCCAAGCCGATTATCGACGATGCCTTTGCGGGACGGAGCCAGCGCTTCAACGACCTGCCTTGGAAGCTCGATACTGATCGCGGTCCCGCCGATACTTGGTTCACCTTCTCCTACTCACGCGTGCTCGATCCGCGCGGCGAGGTGGCGGGCCTATTCATCCTCACCAACGAGACAACGGCGCGTGTCCTCGCCGATGCGGCGCTCGCCCGCAGCCAGGACGAACTGCGCGAGGCCAACCGGATGCTCGAGGTTAGGGTGGAGCAGCGCACCGTCGAGCGCGACCGGGTGTGGCAGCTGACTAACGACCTGATGGCGACCGCACGACTCGACGGTCACCTCGTCCAGGTGAATCCGGCGTGGGAGCGCCTCCTCGGCTGGACGGAGGAGGAGTTGCTGACCCGTCCCTTCATCGAGATCGTCGCGGCCGATGACCATGCCGAGACCGCGGACGTAGTCGCCCGCCTGTCCGCGGGCGAGGTCGTCTCCGGCTTCGTCGATCACGTACTGACCAAGGACGGCGGCGCACGGACGATTATGTGGACCGCCGTTCCGGAGGCCGGGTCGGACCTCTTCTACATCATCGGCCGCGATCTGACCGAGCAGCACAACGTCGAAGAGGCGCTTCGCCAAGCTCAGAAGATGCAGGCGGTCGGCCAGCTGACCGGGGGGCTGGCGCACGACTTCAACAACCTGCTGACCGGCATGATGGGCAACCTAGAGCTTCTGCAGCTCCGCCTTGCGGGCGGACGGCTGGACGATCTCGACCGCTTCGTGCTGGCGGCACAGGGGGCTGGCCGCCGGGCAGCGGCCCTTACCCAGCGGCTGCTCGCCTTCTCCCGCCGTCAGACGCTTGATCCTAGGCCTGCCGACGTGAACCGGCTGATTGCGGGCATGGAGGATCTCATCCGCCGTACGGTCGGTCCGGCCAATGAGCTGGAGGTGGTAGGTGCAGGCGGGCTGTGGACGGCGAACATCGACGCGGGCCAGCTGGAGAACGCGATCCTGAACCTGTGCATCAACGCTCGCGACGCGATGCCCGATGGTGGTCGCATCACCATCGAAACCGCGAATAAATGGTTGGACGAGCGGACCGCCCGCAGCCGCGACCTCGATCCAGGCCAGTATCTGTCCGTGTGCGTCACCGACACCGGCACCGGAATGGACGCCGAAACCGCGCAACGCGCGTTCGAGCCCTTCTTCACCACTAAGCCGATTGGCCAAGGCACAGGCCTGGGCCTGTCCATGATCTACGGCTTCGCCCGCCAGTCAGGCGGGCAGGTTCGCATCTATTCCGAGCCGCGCATGGGCACGACCGTATGCGTATACCTGCCCCGGCACGTCGGAGCGCCGCCTGAAGAGGCGGGCGACGACAAGGGTATCAGCGTCGTCAGTTCCGGCAGCGGCACCGTCTTGGTCGTCGACGACGAGGCGACGATCCGCCACCTGATCGATGAGGTGCTCGACGATGCCGGCTACACCGTCATTAACGCAGCGGATGGAGCGGCAGGGCTCAAGGTCCTTCAGTCGGGCGCGCGGATCGACCTGCTGATCACCGACGTCGGGCTACCCGGCGGTATCAACGGCCGACAGGTTGCAGACGCTGCGCGTCATCTGCGTCCCGGCCTGAAAGTGCTGTTCATCACAGGCTACGCCGAGAACGCGGCGGTCGGCAACGGTCATCTCGAGCACGGCATGGAGCTGCTGACCAAGCCCTTCTCCATTGATGCCCTGACCGGCAAGGTTGGCGACATGATGAAGAGGGGCTGATGCGGCCTGATCCCGCTTTGTCCTCGCCGCATGTTGCTGCTATCGTGCGATAATCGCGGCCAGCCGGGGGGCGGTGGCGATCTCGCCCATCGCAACCTCCCGCTCGACAGCGAACCCTGAACTTGTGGCCAACGACGACCGCCTTGCCGAAGACCCGATGATCGCCGAGGCGGACCGCCTCGCCGCACTCCAGCGTCACGACATTCTCGACACATCGGCCGACGGTCGTTTCGACCGTATCGTCGCGCTGGTCCGGAACGTCTGTCGCGTGCCGGTCGCGCTGGTCAGCCTCGTCGATGCCGATCGCCAGTGGTTCAAGGCGAGGAACGGTGTCGAGATCGACCAGCCGCCGCTCGACACCTCGGTCTGCGCGCTCGCCATCCGCCAACGAGACCTGTTCCAGATCGAGGATCTGGCCGCCGACCCCCGCACGTTCGGGATGTCGCTGGTCACTGGCGAGCCACACCTCCGCTTCTACGCCGGCGCGCCGCTGATCACACGGGATGGACTGGCCCTCGGCAGCCTGTGCGCGATCGACACGAAGCCCAGGGCTGGCGGTCTCGATGGGGATCAGGCCGACGCGCTCGTCCTGCTGGCACAACAGGTCGTCGAGCTGATCGAGAACAGCGACGCGATCGAGAGCCGAACGCACGCGATGGCGCTCGACCAGGCCGAGCGTCGCGCCCGCGAGGATGAGGACCGCTATCACGCCATCGTGAACTCGGCGATCGACAACGCCATCATCGCCATGGACGCTGACGGGATCGTCACGAGCTGGAGCTCGGGTGCCGAGCGCATCTTCGGGTGGAGCGAGGCGGACATGTGCGGTAGCCGTGCCGACCGCTTCTTCACGCCGGAAGACCGCGAGGCGGGCATACCCGATCGCGAGTTCGCCATTGCTCGCAGGGACGGCCGCGCTTCAGACGAGCGATGGCACCTGCGCAAGGACGGAAGCCGCTTCTTCGCGCACGGGGCGATGACGCCACTGAAGGGCTCGGGTCGGCCTGGATATGTGAAGGCGGTGCGCGACATCACCGCCGAGCACGAGACGAAGGCGGCGCTCGAGGACGCCCGCCGATCGGCCGAGTTGATGACCGCGGCCGCGCGGCTCGGCACGTTCGACTACGATCTCGTCCGGGACACGCTGAGCTGGGACGATGGCTGTCGCGCGCTGTTCGGGCTGCCGCCAGGCGCACCGGTCACCTACCAGGAGGCGTTCCTCCTTGGCGTGCATCCCGACGATCGCGCCGGTGCCGACACTGCTGTGGCGACAGCCTTGGACCCGTCCGGTACGGGCAGGTTCGAGACCGATTATCGGACGGTCGGCATCGAAGACGGCGTGCTCCGGCATGTCGCGGCACGCGGACAGACTTTGTTTGAGCACGGTCGCGCCGTTCGGTTGCTCGGCACCGTGCAGGACGTCACCGAAGCACGGATCGCCGAGACGCGATTGCGGGAGACCGAGCAGCGGCTTCGCTTTGCCAATCGCGCCACCAACGACGCCATCTGGGACTGGGATCTGGTGCGCGACCACGTCACGTGGAACGAGGCGATCGAGCAGGCGCACGGTCATCGCCTTGATCGAGTCGAGCCGACCGGTGCCTGGTGGATCGAGCACATTCACCCGGAGGATCGCGCCCGGATCGACGCCAGCATTCACGCAGTGATCGACAGCGGCGCCACCGACTGGAGCGACAATTACCGTTTCCTGCGAGCTGACGGCAGCTATGCCGACATACGCGACCGGGGCTATGTAATACGCGACGAAGCCGGGCACCCGTTGCGTATGGTCGGCGCCATGTTGGATCTGACCGAGCAGATGCGCGTGGAACGCGAGCTCCGGCGCAGGGCTACCGACTTGGCCGAGCGGGTCGAGGCGAGCGCCGCGGAAGTTGAACGCCTCTGGAACGCATCTCCGGACCTCCTCGTGCTGGCCGATCCGAATGGCATCTATCGCCGGGTGAGCCCCGCGTGGACGACGATGCTGGGCTATTCCCCGGAGGAGGTGGTCGGACGCGATCACACCGCGTTCGTGCATCCCGATGATCTGCCCGCAACGCGGCAAGCGCTCGGGATCGCCCAGGTGGGCGAGTTGCCGGCGTATCTCTGCCGCTTCCGCCACAAGGACGGCACCTATCGATGGCTCTCATGGGCCGCGGCGCCCAGCGAGGGCGACATCTTCGCGATCGGGCGCGACGTTACCGCTACGCGCGAGGCAGAAGAGGTGCTGCGTCAAACTGAGGATGCGCTACGTCAGTCGCAGAAGGTGGAGGCTGTCGGCCAGCTCACTGGCGGCGTCGCGCACGACTTCAACAACCTGCTGACGGTGATCCGGGGCTCCGTCGACCTTCTGCGTCGCCCTGGTCTCAGCGACGAGAAGCGGATCCGCTACGTCGACGCGATCGCGGATACGGCGGACCGCGCGACCAAGCTGACGAGTCAACTTCTCGCCTTCGCGCGCAGGCAGACGCTGCAGCCGCAGGTGTTCGATGCCGCGGTGAATGTCGGTTCGCTCGCTGACATGCTCCAGACGCTCACGGGATCAAGGATCGAGGCTCGATACGAGCTGGAGGACAAGTCGACGCCGGTCATGGCCGATCCGAGCCAATTTGACACCGCGATCGTCAACATGGCTGTCAATGCCCGTGACGCGATGAACGGCGAAGGACAGCTCACGATAGCAGTCAGCATCGTGCCCGAACTGCCGGCGCTGCGCAGTCATGCAGCGCTGTGGGCACCGCACGTTGCGATCTCAATTTCGGACACGGGTATGGGTATTCCCGCAGACCAGCTCGACCGCGTTTTCGAACCTTTTTTCACGACGAAGGAAGTAGGCCATGGCACCGGGCTGGGCCTCAGTCAGGTCTTCGGGTTTGCAAAGCAGTCCTCAGGCGACGTGGCTGTGGAGAGCGTTGTCGGCCGCGGTACCACCTTCATCCTCTACCTGCCGCTTGCGGCAGGGGCCGATGCGCAAGCCGAGGCAAGTCGGCCTGTCGTCCAGCCGCTTGAGGCGGACGCCTGCATTCTGGTGGTCGAGGATAACAAGGATGTGGGCGAGTTCGCGACCCGGGCGCTTACTGAACTGGGTCATGGATCGTACTGGGTGCAGGACGCCGAGGCTGCCTTGGCTGAACTGAAGCGATCACCGGGTCGATACGATATCGTTTTCACCGACGTGGTGATGCCCGGACGTTCGGGCATCGATCTCGCTGCCGACATCGCCGACAGGTATCCGGATTTGCCCGTGGTCCTCACGAGCGGTTACAGCCATGTGCTAGCTCAAGAGGGAACGAGAGGATTAACCCTGTTGCGCAAGCCCTATTCGCTAGATGAACTCGCCCAAGTGCTCGCCCGTGCAATTAGCTGATTAACGCGACCATGTTGTTGCAAGTGGCACCGTGTCGTAACTGTTGCCCTTGCTCATGCACTTGGCTTCAGGCCCACCTACATCAATGACCTATGTGTGGACATCTGTGGCCTTTCTCGCCACCCGCTTCCGGACATCCATTCACCTTCCATAATCTTCTTTACGACGCTAGTCTTTTCACCCGCGAATAAAGCGTCAGAAAGTCTCGTTCAGCCGCCGTGACCGGTTGATATAGCGAACAGGCCACCCACGCCGAGAGCATAGAGGGTGAGCACGGCGAAGGAGTCGACTCCCATCCGCCAGACTTGCCACTTGGGACGGAAAATCAGGCCAGCGGCGTAGACGCAGGTCAGAAGCACGCCGAGACCCGCCAGATATATGTCACTCGCCTGCGCATCAGGCAGCACCGCCTTGCCGGATATGACGACGGCAACGAGGAAAAGGACCGGAAGAAAGGCGTTGCCGCCGAAGATGTCACTGACGGCGAGCTGATAGTCCTTCATCCGTACTGAGGTGATGCCGGTCGACAGTTCGGGCAGCGAGGTGGCGGCCGCAAGCACCGTTGCGCCGAACAGGACGCCGCTGAGACCGATCTGCTGGGCGATGGCATCGCCGCTCCGCTCCAGCAGCACGCCGGCTGCCAAGGTCGCCAACGCAGCCGCGCCGAACACCAGTGCAACGCGGACCGTGCTCTCGCCCTGCTGCTCGGACGCGTCATCCTTCTTTGCCTGCGAGTGGCCCTTGGGTTCTTCCTGGCCATCAGGCGCAGTGCCGCTCGTATCGTGCCACGGCAGCCCCTTGCTGGCTTGGCTGGAAAGCCACACGCCGATCACCCACAAGACGGCGATCAACACAGCCCCAGGCGTCAGGCGGGCGGCGATCAACGTGCCGGGCAATTGCGTCGCCATGATCGACACGATCAGCACCACCATGACCAGTACCGCTTCCACGACCAGCGTGAGGCTGGCAGCGCGATAGGTAAGAGGCACCTTCTCCTTCATAGCAATGTCCATTGCCACCAGCGCAACCGTCTGGATCGCGATGCCGCCGAGGATGTTGCCGACCGCCACGCCCAGATTGCCCGCAAGCGCGGCGCTGATCGTGATCGCGACCTCAGGCAGGTTGGTGGCCACTGCGAGCACGATGATGCCGCCAAGCGCCTTGCCGAGATGGAGGCGCGAGGAGAGAATGTCCGTCGTGTCGGCGAGCTTCACGCCCGCGATCCAGATGACGCCCGCGCAGGTGGCGAAAATCGCGAGTAACGCCGGCAGACCAAGTCCGTTGAACATGCGCAACCTTCAGATGGTCAGTGAGCAGGCAAATCTGAGCGGTTCAGCTCATCAGGCGTTCCATGACGCTTCGCATCTGAGAGAGGACCAATGGCAGAGATAGGACTGACGGAGCTCGGCACAATGTTAGTCGTGGCCTCGCTGGTGGCGATGCTGTCCCGGCGCATCGGTCTTCCCTACACTGCAGGTCTCGTCCTCGCGGGCATAGGCCTCGCTTATGTGCCGGTTGGCGCCGACCTGCCGCTGTCGCGCGAGCTGATATTCAACGTCTTTTTGCCGCCGCTGATCTTCGAAGCGGCGATGCAGCTTCGTTGGTCACGGTTCCGAACGGAGATGCCGCTCACGATCGTGCTAGCCTTTGCCGGTGTGGCGATCAGTGCGGCGGTGGTGACGGCGGGCATGCACCTGCTGCTAGGCTGGAGTTTGCTCGGCGCGGCGTTCTTCGGTGTGCTGATTGCCGCGACCGACCCGGTGTCAGTGATCGCCGCTTTCAAGGAGATGAAGGCGGAACTTAGGCTCAGTATGGTAGTCGAGTCCGAGAGCCTGCTTAACGACGGCGTCGCCGCAGTCGGCTTCGCGATCCTCGTCGGCATCGCCAATGGTGGGGCGCTGACCGCGTCTGGGGCGTCGCTCGCACTGTTGTGGACGGTCGCAGGCGGCGTCGCTATCGGCGCCGTGGTCGGCATGGCCGTGCTGGCCGTCGCGGGGCGAACGACGGATCACCTGGTCGAGGTCACGCTGACGACCGTCGTCGCCTGGGGATCGTTCCTTCTGGCAGAGCATGTTCATGCATCAGGCGTCTTCGCCGCTCTGGCGGCCGGCCTGATTATCGGCAATGTCGGACCACGCGGGACGATCTCGGTTGCCGGCCGCCAACACGTGCTAGACTTTTGGGCCTATGCCGCCTTCCTTGCCAACTCCTGCCTGTTCCTGCTGATCGGCAGCCACGAAGCGCACCAACCGATCACATTGGTATCGCTGCCTTTGGTCGTTGCGATTATCCTGACGCTGATCGGTCGCGCAGCAGCAGTTTATCCCCTTGCCCTGCCGTTCGCTCGATCCGGGCTGCGGCTTCCAGCGACTTATCAACATGTTCTGGTATGGGGCGGCCTGCGCGGCGCTGTCGGGCTGGCGCTTGCCCTGGCGGTGCCAGCCAGTGTCGCCGAACGGGGCGAGATCGTCGTTATCACCTTCGGCGTGGTGGCCTTCTCGATCTTCGCGCAAGGGTTGACCATACCGTCGCTGCTGCGCCGCTGGTGTCTGACGGGATCGGCCGAGGCAGGGCATTGAGACGGCCTTATCCGGGACCGGCGCAGCTCACCGTTCCTTCGTTGTTCGAAGGGGAACGTCAACAGCCATGCGCTGCGCCAATCCCGCTCAGGCCTTTTTCAACGGTCTCGGACGGTCGGGGTATCTGCTGATCTGCCGCTCGCTGCTGTACTGACCCAGTTCCCGCCATTCAGCCTCACCACTTCGCTATCCAGAACCAGACATTCGTTCAGCAGCCGGCGGCCCTAAAGCATAGCAAGCGGCACGGGAACGCTCGGCAGTGGAAACATGGCGTCGAGCCGAGCCACAGTCTCGGGCGACAGCGCGAGGTCGGCGGCAGTGCGATTCTCTCGTACATGCTCGACAGTACCGGCTTTAGGGATCGCGATCACGTCGTCGCGCGCCAGCAGCCACGCGAGCGCGACTTGCGCCGGCGTAACGCCAAGCTCGCTCGCCAGTGTACGCAGCCCTTGATCCGCGACGAGCCGGCCCTGTTCGACCGGGCTATACGCCATCATCGGCATCCGCCGCACCGCCAGCCACGGCAGCAGGTCATGCTCGGGACCGCGGCGTGTCAGGTTGTAAAGGATCTGGTCAGTCGCGCACGCCTTTCCGCCCGCCGCTACGAGTTCTTCCATGTCGTCGGTATCGAGATTGCTGACTCCCCAGCGCAGGATCTTGCCGGCGTCTACCAGCCGCTCCATCGCCTCCACCGTCTCGCCGAGTGGCACCCTGCCGCGCCAATGCAGGAGGTACAGATCAAGCCGATCGGTGCCGAGCCGTTCCAGGCTCGCCTCGCATGCAGGGGGCAGTCCGCTGCGGGAGGCGTTCTGCGGATAGGCCTTGCTGACCAGAAAGACGTCATCCCGACGGCCCGCCAGCGCCTCGCCGACCAGCCGCTCGGATTCGCCATCCGCATACATCTCCGCGGTGTCGATCAGCGTCATGCCGAGGTCGATGCCGGCACGCAGCGCCGCGATCTCATCGCTCCGGCGCTGCGGGTCTTCAGCCATCATCCAGGTACCTTGACCCAAGGCAGGCACATCGGTGCCATCAGGCATGCGAACGGTTTTCATCGACGGCTAACGCGCGATACGCGGACCCGGTGCCTCCCCAGGCGTTATGCCCCCGACCCCGGCCCCTGTCGGCGGCACGGGAGAACGATCATGGGCACGACTCTGACCGCCACCTTCGAGACGCGGCGGGAGGCTGAGATGACGGTTGAGCGCCTGGTGCAGGAGCACGGTGTCGAGCGAACGGACGTTTTCATCGCAGCGGACGGCAACGAAAACAGCGCAGGCGAAGAACAGGCAGGTTCCGACGGGGAAGCGGGCGAGCCCAGTCCAGAGCCGCGCGGAGACGCACCGCTGCACGGAGCCGTCAGCGTATCGGTCGACATCGAGGACGACGAGAAGGCCGCCAAAGTCCGCGAAGGCTTCGCCGAGTTCCACGCCGACGACGTGAGCGAGGCCTGAGATGGCAGGCACTGCCCTTGCGCCGATGGATGAGCACTGGATGCGCCGCGCGATCGAGGTCGCGCGATCCAGGGGCTCCGATCCTTCGACCTCCCCGCTTGGCTGCGTGATCGTGCTCGACGGGCGCGAGATCGCGGCAGAGCGTAACCAGACCCAAGATTTGCCGGACGCCACCGCACACGCGGAGATGATGGCGATCCGCCGGGCGTGCGAGGGCATCGGCGAGATGGAACTGCGCGGCGCGACGCTCTACTCGACGCTCCAGCCGTGCGGCATGTGCACCATGGCCTCGATCTGGTCCAAGGTCGGGCGCGTGGTCTACGGCGCGGGACGCGACGACGTGCATCCAATGTATTTTGAGGCACGGCACGTCGACACGCTGTCGTTCATCACTGACGCCTACCGCGACGACATCACGATCGAGGGCAGCTGCCTGCGAGCGGAATGCGCGAAGCTCTACTACCCGCCGGACGCCGATCTACCACGCGACGAGCAGGCAAACCTGTGAGCGGGCCCGACTGCATCGACATTAATGTAGCCACCGCAGAGGAAATCGACGCTCATCCCGCGCTCAAGGGGCACGGCTTTGAGATCGTCCGCTACCGCGAAGAGCGTGGCCGTTACGATGCGCTGCGACAGCTGGAGGAGGTGCCCGGCCTGACAGGCAAGGTTGCAGGGCTGGATGGAATAGTGCGCTTCGGCTGACATCAGGCCCGCCCGGTGACCGCCAATAGTTGTTACGACCCAGTTGCAGTCATTCAGGACAGGTTGAGGCTCTACCAAACTCGGTCGCTGGTTCAGGTATGTCGCCGCGCCGGCCCACACATCAATGAACGATCTGGTGCGGCGATCATTCTGAGCCGAAGACCCTTCCCCGATCCGGAGCGATCAACCATGAAGATTAGCGGCAACACGATCCTGATGACGGGTGGAGGAAGCGGTATCGGTGAAGCGCTGGCGCACCGCTTTCATGATCGCGGTGACACGGTGATAATTGCCGGGCGGCGCCAAGAGGCGCTCCAGAGGGCAGCGAATGGGCGTGATCGCATCCATACCATGACGTTAGATGTCGAAGACGCTGCGGCGGTCGACGATTTCGCCAAGCGGGTCGTCGCCGACTTTCCGGCGCTGAACGTGCTGTTCAACAACGCCGGCATCATGAAGTTCGAGGATTTGACGGGCCGGCGCGACCTGGCCGACGCCGAAGCGACGCTGGCGATCAATATACTCGGCACGATCCGACTGACGAACGCGCTGATCGACCATCTTGCGGGTCAGCCCGATGCTGCGATCGTCACGGTCACCTCGGGCCTCGCCTATGTGCCGCTGGTTGCGGCGCCAACTTACTCGGCGAGCAAGGCAGCGATTCACTCCTACACCGTCTCGCTTCGGACCCAGCTAGCGGGCAAAGTCGAGGTGATCGAGCTGGCGCCGCCAGGCGTGCAGACCGACCTCACACCAGGACAGGCGAACCGACCAGGCTACATGCCGCTCGACGCGTTCGCCGACGCTGTCGCCATGCAATTCGCCCAGCAGCCAACGCCAGCCGAAATCCTCGTCGACGAGGTCCAGTTCCTGCGTCAGGCCGAACGTGATGGTCGTTTCGACGAGACGTTGAAGACGCTTACAGAGCGCGCCGCCAAGCAGCGCGAAGAGGGTAACCGACGAAGCTGATCGTGCTGCCCGTCAGGCGGCGTGCCACACGCCTTCCGAGATGCGTGAGGCTTTGCCGCCGTACGGGCCTCAGAACGAAATTGAACGCCTTTTCCGAAGCATCATGGTCGAAGCATAGTAGAGCGGCACGCGGATCGCGCCCAGCCATTATACTGCTTGCGGTATCGTGATTGTCTTAACCCAGGAGACGTCGTTCAATCCGCCCCCCGGCAGGCCAGTTCCGGACATCGGTTTAATCTATGCGTTGTCGCGCGGTTGAACATGACACACGGTGCCGGTGCCATTCGATTTCTGCGTCCGCTGTTTTGGGACGACATACGTCTGAGAGCCCCCTTGAATTTTGGCTTAGCGGGAGCCGCGGCGCCGTATCGCTGCCAATTGCGCAGCTACCGCCCGCGCCGATGCTAACCCGGCTCATGGCAGTAGCGGCCCCGCATTTCGTAGACATGTGCCTAGCAGGACAGAAGTGGGTCCATAAGATATGTTTTACATGCACCGGCTGTCATAGCGCTTGCGATTGCCGGATCTCACGTGGCTACAGTTAAGCCGCAAGTGCCTCTTCAGCCTGTAAAAATGAGACGAACAGATCAGTCGAGCTTCGAAGCTCGCGGGCGCTGTTTGCGAGTTCGCTCGCGCTGCCGCGGACCTTGGTGGAAAGGCTGGATGCGGCGCTGATCGCCAATGCCGCTCTGCCGACCTCCGTTTCGATCTGTGACGTCTGGCGGGCAATCCGCTCTGCCCCGTTGTTGACTTCGTCGGTGCGCAGCCGATGTTCGACGATCGCATTTGAAATCGATGACGCGGCAGTCGATACCTCGACGATAGCTTGGTTGACGCCGCCTAGCTTTTCTGCGGTCTCCGCCACACCCTCCCTGATGCCGGCAATAAGGTTGCGAATGCGTTCGCTGGCTCGGCCGGTCTCGGCAGACAGCGCCTTGACCTCGTTCGCTACGACCGCAAAGCCCCGGCCGGCTTCTCCTGCGCGAGCGGCTTCGATCGTTGCGTTCAGGGAAAGCAGCGTTGTCCTGGTCGCGATCTGCTGAATGTCGTCGAGAAAGCCTTCGATCTTGATCGCGCGCTCTTCCAGTGTGTGCACAGTCAAAACCGTCTGTTCCGCCTCGAGGCTTGCCACGGCCGTGACTCTCGTCTGCTCGTCGACCGTACCCGCCACCGATCGGATCGATCCGGACAGCGTTCGAATAGACCCGGCCACGGCTGCGATATCGATCGCGGCTTGCGACGCGCCGGCGGCAACATTCACCGCATCGCGCGATGCATCGGCACTGACATCCTCTAGACGGACCGCCGTCCCTTCGAGTTGGCCGATCGCCTGACCGATCACCTTCACCACCGATGTCACCGATCGGTCGAACTCGTTAGCCAGGAGAAGCAATTCTCCGCGTCGCTCGACCGCGATCCGGGCGGCCTGCGCTTCTCGCGCTTGTCGCTCGCGCGTGGCGGCCTGCTCGGCGACCCGAGCCTGTTCCATCGCCTCTTCGCTGCGCCGGCATTCCTGCTCGGCCTTGATCGCAGAGGCGCTCGCCAGTGCAAAGGCTTCCTCTTGCGATCGGAACAGGCGCACGAGCTGGATGGTGAACAGCGACAAGGCGCCGAATTGCAGGCTGACCGCAACGGCGTGGAACAGCACACGGCCCAGATTGCCACTGCCCGTGAAAACCCATTCCGGTTCGAGCCATTCGAGCCCGAGATGGTGGATCGCCGTGAGCACGGTCGCCAGCAGAATTGGCCTCCAGTCGGCTACGACAATGAGGGCCGCTGTGGCGACGAAGAAGAACATGTGCGCGTCCATTTGCCAGGGATGGCCTTGCAGAAGGAACACAAGCAGCGCTGGCATGACGGCGGCCGGAACACCAAGCCCCAGCCTCGCCTCCGCATCGAAGCGTCCGCGCAGCGCCATGTACGTCGGCCCCGCATTCGCCAGTGAACCGACAATCAGGAGGGGCGTACCGACGCCGCCTTGCAATACCAGGTCGACTAGCAACATGAGCGCAAGCGAAATCCAGCCGATCACCGCCCATGCCTGAATGCCATGGCGGCGCAACCGATCGAGGGTGTTGGCTGACGTTGCGGCACCCACCACTTTCATCATGCCGCAGCCTTAGGTGACGGCTCGCCGCAGCCCGACGGCGTCGGCGCAAGCATGAGCACGCTCCAGGGATGAAAATGCGCGGCGATCTGCGCGCGGTTGCCTATCACGACAAGCGAGCGTGGCAATGCGCCAGGGCCGAGAATGCGTGCATCGCCAGCTGATGCTCCGATCAGCACGCTATTCGCGTCAGATCCATCGACCGGGACAAGAAGAATCCGACCTGACGCAGGCGGCCACAACGCCAGCATCAGCAATCCAAGGATCGCTAACGACACTTGCACTACGATCATGATCGAGCCGCGGCGGTTTCGCATCGAACACGCGTACTGCTTGATGGTAAACAAGCTATAATCACGGCACCTGGCAATCGCGCGATGGGCTTCTCGCAAATGCGCAACAGCGAACTCTTCCCCCTGGCCCTCGATGTTTCCCCGCGGCGCTCGTCCCAGCCACGCCGCCGTGGGCGGAAGACATCTGAGGTTGGCAACAAGATCGCAGAGACGTTGGAAAGGCAACGATGACCCAAGTGCGGTTATTCGGCTCGGTAACGCCAGTTCCAGCTTCAGTCGTTTGTTCATCTGGCGTCTGCGGTATTTGGACCGCGCATTACGCGCATGGGTTAGAGGCACTCGAACGCACCGCGTGCATGCGGTACAGGATCGAGACAATCGCTACATCAATCGTGACGCCACTCCGTTGGGGTGTGATGTACGAGTTGCGGGATGGCTGCGACCGTAAACCACAGCGTTCCCAGGCGCCTCAAACGCTGCTCGGGGCGGGACCGACCGATGCCGCGTGTGCGTGTTCGGACAATGATGTGCTCAGGACAGGTTGCGATGGGTTGCCAGTTTTGCATCGACGCTTTCATCAGTGCGGTAGAGTAGGGCAACGTCTCCGGCGAGCGGGTGGTGGTTGCTGCCGGAGACGTCTCGAAGCCCTGAAAGGGCAGCAACAGATACGGCGCAGACCCGAAGCAGGATGCCAGCTTTTACAGTGACATGGATCAGTATGCCTCTTCCCGAGAAGCGTCTCCGTTAGCGAGCTGTCACCGACGATCGGAGAGGTGGACGCATTCGTGACCGCAGGCACCTAATCGATTAGCGTCCCCTACGAGCGGCGGATCAGATAACCACTGGTAAGTCAGAGCGTTGAGAGAGCGAGACGATGCTCGCCCACCACAAGCGTCTGCTTGTTCCATCCAGCTTGATGTACAAACGCGGATGTTGGTCTTCTGGCATCTGCAACGCGGTTGCGACCAGTTCGGCGAGGGTTCCGTCAGCGATTTTGGTAGGGAAGATCGCATTGCGTTCGGAGGCTAGACAAAGGCAGGCATGATCCCACCACCTGGTGTGCGGCATCGAAAACAATCTCGCTGTCGTTGCTCGGATAGCGTGCACAACGTCAGAGTGAAGCTGTTGGAAGCACAGCAAAAATCCGCTTCTGCGTCCCGTTTCGGGATGCGCTTCCGAGCTGGCGCAGCGCGAGCCAAGCGGCACTTTAGCGAGTAACGAGGCGTTCGCGCGTAAGGTCACAATTTACTCGAGGTGCCATGACGACATTCTATCTGCGCTTGGCCGGCCCTGCCCGGGAGCGCACCCCGATTGAAGCCGAAGATGTCGCACAGGCGCGGAACGAAGCCGTAAGGTATCTTGGCCGGTATCTGTCCGAGCATCCCGACTTCGCCGATGAGGGCCACTGGCAGCTCAACATCGAGAACGAGACCGGCCAATCGCTGGTTCACGTCATCGTTGCAACGGTGATCCCTCGTAGCGCTTCTAAGTAGCCATCTCTCTTTCTAATATGGAGCTGAAAACCTCCAGGGCCAGGCCGAATGCGAAGGGGCGCTAGGCAGCCCTGGTGTTCCGATCATCAAAAAATGATGACGCCGGCAGGGACATGAAGCCTGGCCTAGCGAGCAGATAGCCTTGGATGTAGCGTATGCCGAGTTCCTTGAGGACGGTGTACTCCGCTGTCGTCTCTACACCTTCCGCAATGACCGTGATGCCGAGCGACCTAGCGATGCGGACGACCCCCTCGACGATCATGCGTCTTGGCATGCTCTGCTCGATGCCTCGGATAAGCTCCATGTCGAGCTTGATGTAATCTGTCTGGAATTTGGCGAGAAGGCCCAAACCAGCGTGACCAGCACCGAAATCGTCAATGGCGGTGCCAAAGCCCATTTTGGTATAGCTCTCGATGATGGTCTTTACGTGTTCCGTGTCCGTCATCTCCTCATTCTCGGTGAACTCGAAGATGAGCCGCTCAGTAGGAAACTTGGTAGCACGGGCTGTTTTGAGGGTAAGCTGGATGCAGGCGAGCGGCGAGTAGACGGCATTTGGAAGAAAGTTGATCGATAGCTTTGCGTCCGTCTCGAGAATTCCTGCAGCCACTGCCCCCTCGATCGCAGCTACCCGGCACTGCTGGTCGAAGGCATACCGGTTCTCGGAAGTGACGCTCGACAGCACTGTCGCGGCGCTCTCTCCATTGCTACCGCGGACGAGCGCTTCAAACGCAAAGGGACGCTGTGTTACGATGTCGAGAATTGGCTGGAAGGCCATCGCGATGTTAAACGCGTGCTTCCCTGAGCGGCAGCCTTGGCATCCCAATTTCGCATCAACTTGCATGTCTGCAAGGCTAAGCGATTGATCCTAAGCCTTTATGAATGAAGCAACCGACCCCACTGGATTATGGCTCCGCTGCGAGCATCAGCTTGAACGGTGCAATCACCTTACTTCAGGGTGCTAGCAAAGCAACTGCACAGGCCGGACTCCTGGTGCGGCCCTACCTAGATTGCCTGCTTTCTAGCAGGCAATCGGTACCGGCCCCTTGGCCAAGCCGAGCGATTCCGCAGCACTGACAGCCTATGCGGCATGCTCGACGTTCTATGAAGTACTCGTTAGCGGCCAACCCAACATAGTCGGTGCGTTACGTTTGACAGCACCTGCCCGAATGATCCAACGCGGTGGACACTGCTTGTCGGTCGCACCCTCGATGTCCATGATGCCGACACCTGACCATCGAACGACGGCGAAGCCGTTTATGCCACCGTGCTCCTTCAGAGCTGCGACTTACAGATAGGCCTCCCATCGGGTGCAAGACGCGGTGTCATTGCGCCACGCTGGCGGCGTTCCCATAGCAAATACTGGCAGCCAGTCTCTGGGTCGCGCCATACGCGAACTTCTTCGCCGCCTGCTCGTGCGCTGCGAACCTTGCCCTCGACTGTCGTCGCATTAATCGGCGCTGCGTCGAATTTGTCACAGGCGGTCAAAGCGACGGCGATGAAACCACTGAACGCTAGTGCTGATCGTTGCACGTTAAAGCCCTCCTTTGGCACGAATTTTCTGAACGTTACGGCTCGTCGACGATCACGCAAGCTCAACGTCCCTTGGTAGGCACCATGCGCGAAAACATCATCTTGCGACGCCTTGGGGCAGCGCCGTCCGCACGTGCTACTCAAGGTGTGTTGCCGCAACTGCTCCGCTCAGCGCCGAAGTCCGGCGTGAGCAGCCGCTCAAGACGCGGCGGAGAATATCCAGTTGCGGTCATCAGAAGCCCGTTAAGCGGTTCCCGACTTCTACCTCTTGTTCATCTCGATCATCACAGCTAGAATCAGCCGAATGGCAGAGAAGTAGCACGATAATTCAGGGTCAATCGGTCGTCCACTCTGTTGCGCGTAAGCGCTCGAGTCTTGCCGCGAACAGCGGACGTCCCAAGGCGATCTCTGCACAGGTACCCCGCTTCGCCGGAGCGTTCCCCCGTCCTGCATCGTTGGGCTTGGGTGCATCAGACAGGACGGCCATGATCGACGATCCCCGCAGCAGCGAACCGACCAGTTTTCCCGACGAGTCGACCCAGCCCCGACCGGGTCTGGAGCAGTCTATGCGCACCAAGCCGGATCACGGCGAGAGAGACTATGTGGGAAAGGGCGCGCTCGAGGGCCGCGCTGCTTTGATCACCGGCGGCGACTCGGGAATCGGAAAGGCGGTCGCCATCGCCTTCGCGCGCGAAGGCTCCGACATCGCCATCTCCTATCTCACCGACGAGCAGGCCGATGCCGAGGATACCCGTGCCTGGGTCGAGAATGCGGGCCGCCGCTGCCTGCTGCTGCCCGGCGACATCCGCGACCGCGACCATTGCGCCGAACTCGTCGCGCGCACCGTGGCCGAGTTCGGACGGATCGATGTCCTCGTCAACAACGCCGCCGCGCAGACGATCAACGAGGACCTGGGCGACATCGACGACGACGAGATGCAGGGCGCCTTCGCCGCCAACGTCTTCGCGATGATCCGCCTTGCTAAGGCTGCCGTCCCGCACATGAAGCCGGGCGCCGCGATCATCAACACGACCAGCATCCAGGCCAAGGTCGCGACCGAGAACATGATCGTCTACGCGACCACCAAGGGCGCGATTTCGAGCCTCACTATCGGTTTGTCCAACCTGCTCGCGCCCAAGGGCATCCGCGTCAACGCGGTAGCGCCCGGCCCCGTGTGGACGCCGATCCAGCCGATCGCCAAGGAGTCGGACGAGCTCGAGACGCTCGGCCAGAACACGCCGCTCGGTCGCGCTGGCCAGCCGGGCGAGCTCGCCGGCGCCTACGTCCTCCTCGCCTCGGCGGAGGGCAGCTACATGACCGGAACGGTGATCCCGGTGACCGGCGGAATGCCGATGTACTGACCCGGCCCGCTTCCCATCTTCTTCGATCTCGACAGGAACACCATGACAGCGTTTACCGCCCTCGACGCTGGCCACGGCGGCGAAACTCATGAGGTCGCCGACGACGATCATCCGGGGTGCTGTCAGTCTACCGTCGGCGGGATCGGCCACGCGCTTGGCCAGGCGGGAGAGCCGATCGATGACGGCGGTGCAGCGCTCGCTCGTAGTTTCCCGAGGTTTGCCGACGATCTCGCATGGTAGACCGAGGCCGCGCGTGAGCAGCGCTTGTGGGTCGCCCCACCCTACTGAACGTAGGGACCCACTGAACGTAGGGACCCAAAGCCGGTCATTCAAGATTGGTTTTCAACCCACCAACTTCTGCCATTCGTTCATCACGACTACAGACGCGGTTTTCGGGGGCTAACGGAGCGCTTTTGCCTGGCGATGGTTTACCTGCTCGGAAGCTCCGATATCAAAACGCCGCTAAGTGGCTGATTAATCTAGATCAGCGATGTGGAGCGTGGGAACGAGGCGCGCTTGGCAGGTGTTCTTAGCTCTACTTGAGAGCGGAGCATCTAAATGGAAGACGCTAGCCCTACATTCCTGTCCCGCGCCAAGGAAGCCATCGGCCTTGCCGGGCCGCTAACGGAAGTAGCTTCTTTCGATCATCAGGTGACTGGCGTAGCAGTCGCCGGAAACGGGCGGCGTTTCGTCAACTTCCCGCGCTGGACAGACGACGCGCCGATCTCGGTGGCGGAGGTGATGGAGGACGGGACGCTCCGGCCCTATCCTGACGACAAGTGGAACAGCTGGCGCAACGCCAAGGCAAACGAGATGCCGGTCGCCGACTATTTCGTTTGTGTCCAGTCGATCGTGCCCGATGGTCACGGCAATCTCTGGGTGCTCGACCCGGGTGCACCCGGCAACGAGAAAATCCTCCCCGGCGCGCCCAAGCTGGTGCGCATCGACCTCGCCGACAACGCGGTGACCAAGGTCATTCCTGTCGCCGAAGACGTGGCGTTGCAGGGGACCTACCTCAACGACATCCGCTTCTCGCCCGATGGCAAGACAGGTTATATTACTGACAGCGGCACGCGCGGGGCGATCATCGTCGTGGACCTGGAGAGCGGTGACGGTTGGCGGGCGCTCGACGGGCATCCGTCGACCCAGATCGACAAGTCCGTCACCGTAGCGATCGAGGGCGAACCGCTGCGCCGTCCCGACGGCCGCCAGCCCGACTTCGCCTCTGACGGCATCGCGATCTCGAATGATGGCCGGACGCTCTACTATCAGGCGCTGACCGGCGAGACGCTCTACTCGATCGACACGTCGCTGCTGGAGCAGAATGTAGATGAGGATCGTCGCGGCGCGGGCGTGAAGACCGTGGCGCGGACCCACGTCGCCGACGGGTTGTGGATGAGCAAGGCGGGCGTGCTCTATCTGACCTCGCCCACCGACTATTCGGTCAAGCGGCTGACCGAAAGGGGGGTGGAGACGGTGCTGACCGACCGCCGGCTCCGCTGGCCGGACACCTTCTCCGAGGGGCCGGACGGGACAATGTACCTCACGGCAAGTCATATCCAGGACACGCCGTGGTTCACACCCGGCGCGCCGCCGTCGATCAAGACCCAGCTCTTCTCCTTCCCGCCCGTCCAATAAGGAACGCCATGCCCTACCTGCGCTACAGCGACGACATCGAGACCCTCGAGGACGGGGAGCAGGAGTCGATCGACGGCATCATCAAGGGCATGACCCAGGAGAGCGAGATCGTCGAGAAGCGCGAGGGACATGCCGCCCGTGCCAGCCACGCCAAGAGCACGGCCTGCGTCGTCGGCGAGATGACGGTCGCGGACGACCTGCCGCCCGAACTGGCACAAGGACTGTTCGCCAAGGGTGGCACCTATCCGGTCGCGGTCCGCTTCGCGCAGGGACCGGGCGAGACGCTCGGCGACCGCGTGTCCACCCACCGCGGCATGGCGATCAAGGTGTTCGGGGTCGAGGGCGAGAAATTGCCCGGCCACGATGCCGACACCCAGGACTTCGTGCTTGCCAGCGGCCCGACCTTTCCCGCCGGCACCGCCGCGGGGTTTCTGCGCCAGGCCAAGAAGATCGGCGCGACCACGCCGATGCCCGAGGGCGTCAAGAGCGCCGCCTCCTCGATCGCGCGCAACATCAACAAATTGCTGAACGCAGTTGCGGGCGGACCCAGTCCGACGCTCGACTTCTACGGCCACCCGGACAGTCATCCGATCGACGATTATTATTTCAGCCAGTGCCCGATACGCTACGGCGGCCATGTGGCGAAGCTCGGCACCTTCCCCGCCTCGACCTACCAGGACGCGCTAAACGACTGGCAGCTCGATCCGCACCAGGACGAGGACGGCTTCCGCCATGCCGCGATCGACTATTTCAGCGAGCACGACGCCGTCTTCGACCTGCGCGTGCAGCTCTGGGCCAACGCGGAGACCCAGCCGATCGAGGATGCCTCGGTCGAGTGGCCCGCGCAGGACAGCCAGTACCGGACCGTCGCGACCATCCGCCTGCCGCGCCAGGCGGCCTATAGCGCGGAACGCGTCCGCTACTTCGACGAGGTGATGACGTTCCGCCCCGCGCACAGCCTGGCGGCGCATCGTCCGCTCGGCGGCGTGATGCGCGCGCGGCTCCAGGTCTACCAGGCGCTCAGCGACTTCCGCCACCGCGAGAACGGCGTCGCCGCGGCCAACACCGCTTCCATCGAGGAGATACCGGCATGAACGACGCCGTGACCATCGACCGCGCGACGGCGTCACGCGTCGCGTCGCGCCGGATTGAAACGCTGCCGCTGTCGTTGGCGATCAACGGCGAGGCGCGAGAGTTGCAGGTCGAGCCGTGGACGACGCTCCTCGACCTGTTGCGCGACAAGCTCGACCTGACCGGGACCAAGAAGGGCTGCGACCATGGCCAGTGTGGTGCCTGCACCGTGCTGGTCGACGGCAAGCGAATTAATTCTTGCCTGAAGCTGGCGGTGACGCTGGACGGAGCGGAGATCACCACCATCGAGGGGCTTGGCCAGCCTGGAGAACTCCACCCGCTCCAGGCCGCGTTCATCGAGCACGACGCCTTCCAGTGCGGCTATTGTACGCCGGGCCAGATCTGCTCTGCGCAGGGGCTCATCAACGAGGGACACGCGAAGGACCGGCAGGACGTGCGCGAGCAGATGAGCGGCAATCTTTGCCGCTGCGGCGCCTACACCAACATCGCCGATGCGGTGCTCGAGGTCATGGAGAAGCAGTCATGATCCGCTTCGACTATGCCCGGCCTGGCGACGTCGCCGAGGCCGTCCGCGACGGCGCAGGCGACCACGTTGCCTATCTGGCAGGCGGCACCAACCTCATCGACCTGATGAAGGAGAATGTCGCGCGACCACTCGAGGTCGTCGACATCAACCGGTTGCCGTTGGCGCAGATCACCGACCTGGACGATGGTAGCCTCCGACTTGGTGCGCTCGCGACCAACGCCGACACTGCCTATGACGAGCGGGTCCAGGCACGCTATCCGCTGCTTGCCTCCGCGATCCTGGCGGGCGCGTCGCCGCAGCTGCGTAACGCCGCGACCAACGGCGGCAACCTCAACCAGCGCACCCGCTGCTATTACTTTTACGACGTCGACACGCCTTGCAACAAGCGCGTGCCTGGCCAGGGCTGCGGCGCGATCGGCGGGGTCAATCGCATCCACGCCATCCTGGGCGCGAGCGACCAATGCATCGCGACGCACCCATCGGACATGTGCGTCGCGCTCGCCGCGCTGAAGGCGCAGGTGCAGGTGACGGGGCCGGAGGGGGATCGCACGATCGCCTTCGCCGACTACCACCGGCTGCCCGGCGACGAGCCGTGGCGCGACAACACGCTTAAGCGCGGCGAGCTGGTCACCGCCATCGACCTGCCGGCGGAGGATTTCTCGACCAACTACACCTACCTCAAGCTGCGCGACCGACTGTCCTACGCCTTCGCACTCGTCTCGGCGGCGGTGGCGATGCGGCTGGAAGGCGATCGGATCGCCGACGTCCGGATCGCGCTCGGTGGTGTAGCCCACAAGCCATGGCGCCGAATCGAGGCTGAAGAGGCGATCAAGAACGAGCGTCCGTCCGACACGGTGTTCGACACCGCCGCCCGTGCGCTCCTAGCTGGTGCGATCGGCCAGGGCGATAACAGCTTCAAGATCGAGCTCGCGCGCAAGGCCATCATCCGTGCGTTGGGCCAAGCCGCCGCGGGTACGCCGCAGTCTCAGACCGACAAGCGCATTCGCTGAGGATCATCACCATGAACGCTCCCCACAAGGTCGGCATCGGCACTCCCCTCGCCCGCGTCGACGGCGCCGACAAGGTGACCGGCCGCGCGAAATACGCCGCGGAGTATGCGGTGCCCGATCTCCTCTACGGCGTCGCTGTTCCCGCCCGCATCGCCAAGGGTCGCATCGTGTCGATCGACGATGCCGCCGCCCGCGCGGTGCCGGGCGTGGTCGAGGTGATGACGCACGAGAACCGGCCCAAGCAGGCTTGGCTCGACCATAGCTGGAAGGACGAGCTCAGCATTCCGGGCGACCCGTTCAAGGCACTCCACGACGACCGTGTTCTCTTTGCCGGCCAACCGGTCGCGCTGGTTATCGCCGAGACGTTCGAGGCGGCCCGCTTCGCTGCCGGTCTTGTCCAGATCGACTATGATGCCGAAGCGCACAACGTCGACTTCGACACGTCGCTCGCCGAGAAGTTCCTGCCGCCCAAAGGTATGCGCCGCAACACCTTCCACCCGCCCAAGGCACGCGGCGACGCGGGTGCCGCCTTCGACGCCGCGGCCCTCAAGGTGTCGGGCGAGTACCGTCTGGCCACCGAGCACCACAATCCGATGGAGATGCACGCCTCCACCGTCGAGTGGCACGGCGACGGCAAGATCACGGTCTACGACAAGGTCCAGGGATCGCAGAACACGCAAAGCTATCTCGCCGGCGCGTTCAAGCTGTCCAAGAAGGACGTTCGCGTCGTGAACGCCTATGTTGGCGGCGGCTTCGGCTCGGGGTTGCGGCCGCAATGGCAGGTCCAGCTCGCGACGATGGGCGCGATCCTGCTCGAACGCTCGGTTCGCGTCGTCATGACCCGACAGCAGATGTTCTATCACGCGCACCGGCCCGAGTGCACATACGAGATCCGGCTAGGTGCGGAGCATACCGGCAAGCTCACCTCGATCTACGGCGATGCCACCACCTCGACCTCGCGGTTCGAGAACAACATGGAGGATATCGTCACCTGGGGCATGATGAATTACGACTGCCCCAACGCCGAGGGGCACTACACGATCGCGCCGCGCGATACCTACACCTCGGCCGATATGCGCGCGCCGGGCGCGGTCACGGGTATGGGGCTGTTCGAGATCGCGATCGATGAGATGGCGTACGAGGCGAAGGTCGACCCGCTCGAATTTCGGATGATAAACTATTCCGAGACCGAGGCGATGAACCAGGTGCCGTTTACCTCCAAGGCGCTGCGTGAGGCCTATCGCGAAGGCGCGGAGCGGTTTGGCTGGGCGGAGCGCTCGCCGGAGCCGCGGTCGATGAAGGAGGATCGCGAGTTGATCGGCTGGGGCGTCGCCACCGGCATGTGGGACGCGCAGTTCTCCAAGACCTCGGCACGCGCTAGGCTGTCCGCCAACGGCGACCTCGAAGTGGCGAGCGCGACATCCGACATCGGCACCGGCACCTACACGGTGATGACGCAGGTCGCCGCCGACACGCTGGGCCTGTCGCCCGACCGCATCACCGCGCGGCTCGGCGACAGTGACCTGCCGGCGGCACCGGTCGAAGGCGGATCGTGGGCGGCGGCGTCGACCGGCGCGGCGGTGCAGCTCGCCTGCCGCAGCGTCGCCGAGAAGCTGTTCAAGGCGGCGGACAAGGTCGAGAACCGGCCGCTGTGGGGCGCCCAGTCGATCGACGACCTCGACTTCGTCGATGGCGAGATGGTTTTGAAGAGCGATCCCACCAAGCGCGTCAGCCTGACCGACGCGATGCGCGCCGGCGGACTCGACGTGATCGAGGTGGAGGAGACCGCCAAGCCCGGCCTCTCCGACATGGTCTCCATGGCGAAAAAGGCGCGAAACACGCACAGCGCGGTGTTCGTCGAGGTGCGCGTCGACGAGGAGCTCGACCAGGTTCGCGTCACCCGCGTCGTCAACGCGGTGGCCGCGGGACGCATCATCAATCCCCGCACCGCGCGCAGCCAAATTCTCGGCGGCGTCGTGATGGGGATCGGCATGGCCCTGCACGAGGAGACGTTCATCGATGCGACGCTCGGCCGCTGGATGAACCACAATTACGCCGAGTATCACGTCCCAGCCCATGCCGACATCGAGGACGTCGACGTGATTTTCGTCGACGAACCCGATCCCGAGGTCACACCGCTAGGCGTCAAGGGGCTGGGCGAGATCGGCATCGTCGGCACCGCCGCGGCTGTCGCCAATGCGATCTTTCACGCGACGGGAAAGCGCGTGCGCTCACTACCGATTACCGTCGACAAGCTGTTAGCTATGGACCGGTGAGCCGGCCCACGTCGAGTGACGGCTCGGTGTCAATCCATCCGAAGTGCTCGCAGCCGACCCGCGGACCGTACGTTCACCTACGGCGTCGACGCACATCCGTCGACCTAGATAGATGAGAGAACACGATCATGAAGCTGTATTGGGGTCCGCACACCTGCGCGATTGGTATTCACATCCTGCTGGAAGAGATCGGCAGGGCCTACGAGACCGAGAAGATCGACGTTCAGGGCGGTGCTACTGAAGAAACGTGGTTCAAGGCGATCAATCCGAAGGGCAAGGTCCCGACGCTGATCGCCGATGACGGGCGCGTGCTGACCGAGTTCGGTGCGATCGCCGTGTGGCTTGCCCGACAGGCTCCCGATCTAGGGCTCATGCCAACCGACCCCGACGAGGAGCAGCGGGCACTGTCGCTCACCGACTATGTGACGGGCACGATCCACGGACAGGCGTATGGACGGATCTTCATGCCGGCACGCTTCGAGCCGCAGGATCCGGTCCACCAGACGATCGGGCTCGGTCAGGCATCGGTAAAGAAGCAGGGCGAGACGATGCTCGCGGAGGCGTTCGCGATCATCGCCGATCAGCTTGCCGGGCGCGACTGGGCGGCAGGCGATCGGTTCGGCGTGGCGGATGCTGCGCTGTTCTACGTCGAGCGCTGGGCTTCCGAGACGAACGTGCCACTGCCGCCCGCGCTCGATGCCCACCTCAGGCAGATCAAGAAACGTCCGGTAGTCGCCCGCGTGATGGCGATCTGGGGAGAGCAGTGAGGCGACGAGGGCGGCGCTTCTTAATAGAACCTCTTCAGCCGGACGTCGCAATTGCGTCCGTCCACGACCAGCGGCGGACATAACTGTCGCCGGGGCGTTCAGCTTCGGCAGCATCGATCACAGGATTTCCGCACGACCCAGCTCACCAGCGACTTCTTCGTCGAACGGCTCAAGGCGTGGGGCGTGACCCGCATCTACGGCTACTCGGGCGACGGCATCAACGGCGTGCTGGGTGCGCTCCAGCGGGCGGAGGGCACCGACGGTGAGATCGAGTTCATCCAGGTGCGCCACGAAGAAATGGCTGCCTTCATGGCGACCGCGCACGCGAAGTTCACCGGCGAGCTGGGCGTCTGCCTCTCGACGGGCGGTCCGGGGGCGACCCACCTTATCACCGGGCTCTACGACGCCAAGAGCGACCACATGCCCGTCCTCGCCATCGCCGGGCAGGCGGAGACGACGGTGCGCGGCGCGAGCTACCAGCAGGAGCTGAACCTCGACCGGATGTTCGCCGACGTCGCCGACTTCGTGCAGGAGGCGGCCGCCCCCGCGCAATTGCGCCATCTGGTCGACCGCGGTCTGCGCGTCGCCAAGTCACGTAACGGCGTGACCGTGCTGATCCTGCCGAAGGACTTGCAGGACATGGCCTGGGAGGAGCCGAAGCGTGCACACGGCTTCACCCGCTCAGGGCCGGGCTACTCCCCTCCCCGCATCGTTCCGCACGACGCCGATCTCCGCCGCGCGGCCGAGGTGCTGAATGCGGGACGCAAGGTCGCGATCGTGGTCGGTGCGGGCGCACGCGACGCCGCCGACGAGGTCGTCGCGGTCGCCGAGCGGCTGGGCGCGGGCGTCGCCAAGGCGCTGCTCGGCAAGGACGTGCTGCCCGACGAACTGCCCTTCGTCACCGGCGCTATCGGGCTGCTCGGCACCAAGCCGTCGTCCGACATGATGGAGGGCTGCGACACGCTGCTGATGATTGGCACCGGCTTTCCCTGGGCAGAGTTCCTGCCTGCCGACGGGCAAGCACGCGCCGTCCAGATCGACATCGCGCCCGAAATGCTGGGGCTGCGCTACCCGGTCGAGGTCAACCTCCACGGCGATGCCGGCGAGACGTTGCGCGGGCTGCTCCCGCTCCTGACCCAGCAGCAGGATCGCGGCTGGCAGGACGGCATCATCGCCGGCATGGATGACTGGCGCGAGACTCTGAAGGGCCGCGCCATGGCCGACGCATCGCCGGTCAATCCGCAGCGCGTCATCTACGAGATGTCGCCGCGCCTCCCCGCCGACGCGATCGTCACCTCGGACTCTGGGTCGTGCGCCAACTGGTACGCGCGCGACTGGCAGGTGAAGCGCGGTCAGCGCGGCTCGCTGTCGGGCGGGCTCGCCTCGATGGGCGCCGCCGTCCCCTACGCGATCGCGGCCAAGTTCGCGCATCCGATCCGGCCGGTCGTCGCGCTGGTCGGCGACGGCGCGATGCAGATGAACAACATGGCCGAGCTCATCACCATCCAGAAATACTGGCAGCGCTGGGCCGACCCGCGGCTGATCGTCTGCGTCTTCAACAACGAAGACCTGAACGAGGTGACTTGGGAACAGCGGGTCATGGAGGGCAATCCCCGTTTCCCGACGACACAGTCGCTGCCCGACGTTCCTTACGCGCGCTTTGCCGAGATGCTGGGCCTGACCGGCATCTTCGTCGACGATCCCGAGCAGCTCAGCGCAGCCTGGGACCGGGCGCTCACCGCCGATCGGCCGGTGGTGCTGGAGGTGAAGACCGATCCCAACGTCGCTCCGCTGCCGCCGCATGTCACGATCGAGCAGGCCAAGGCGTTCATGACGTCGATGGCGAAAGGCGATCGTGGTGCAGCGCAGGTCGTGGCCGACACCGCGCGCCAGATCATCGGCGGTATCCGCGGACGGCTATGACCCATTTTTGGCGGCTCAGCGACTACGAAGCGCCGCCCGGAATCGGCCGCTCGTCCAGTACAACCAATGTCGGATCAACCACATTCCAAACCGTTTGTTCACCGCGCTTGCGTAAACTCGATTGGCCGGTCCGTCCCAATGGAGATGAGCGATGGGGCGCTCGTCGATGGACCCCGCCTTTCACGATTTTCGACCTTGGAACGAGGGTTGGCTAATCGGTGCGAAGCGGGCGCTGAAACAGCAACAGGTCTGGGCCATTCGCTTCTTTCTCGACCAGCATCGACGACTGCGCGATCGAGCGCTGTTCGACTTCGCCATCGACAGCAAGCTGCGCGGCTGTGATGTGCTCCGGGTGCGGATCGGCGATGTAGTTTCCGGCGGACGCGTCCGTGACCGCGGCGTTGTGATTAAGCAGAAGACCAAGCGACCGGTCCAGTTCGAACTGATGGACACGGCACGAAAGACGATGCGGCGTAGTTGGAGCGTCGCGGCGGGACACTGAACGACTTCGTCTTTCCGATCCGAAACAACTACATGACCCACGTGAGCACGCGGCAATATGCCCGCCTCGTGCATGAGTGGGTGGTCGGCATCGGCCTTCCCCTCAGGATTACGGGACGCACTCACTGCGTCCGACGAAGGTATCAATCATCTATAAGGCGACCGGCAATCTTCGTGCCGTTCAGATCCTTCCCGGTCACGCCAAGATAGACAGCACGGTCCGTTATCTGGGCGTGGACATCGGGGATGCCCTGGAACTGTCAGAGCGAACCGAGATCTGAAGGACCCACAATCGGCCATCCAGCGGCGTATCGATCTACCCCGAATGCGGCCGCTCGTTCACGATGCTCGGCGATGCTGCTTTTGGCCACTCCGTTGCCTTCGGTGATGGTCGCCTGTTAGGATCAGTGTATGGCCACGCAGCAGCGCACAATCGGTTTCCTGCTTGAACAGGCGACCGGCGCCGGCGCGGTGACGGCTAAGCCAACGTTCGGTGAGTACGGCGTCTACGTCGACGGCAAGATGATCGGCTCGGTCTGCGACGATCAGCTCTTCGTTAAGCCGACGGTATCTGGACGCGCCCATGCCGAACCCGTGTCTGAAGCGGCGCCGTATTCAGGCGCCAAACCACAGATGCTTAATGCGCCCACTCGTTGGGACGATGCCGACTGGCTCGGCGAGCTGCTGCGCATCACGGCGGCCGAGCTGCCGACACTAAAGCCGCGGAAGGCAAAGCAAGGCACGTAAGGACCTGCGGCGGAAAAAACCCAAAAACGGTCATCCGTCATGACCGGCTCGCCACTTGCTTTCCGCCACTCGTTCACCCTTGAACTAGACGAACATTCTTCGGGGCAGTGCTTCGAAAATGCCGGCGCATCGTAGGAGCGTGAGCCCGCGCCGATCCGGGTCTTCGGTTCTACGCTGCGCCCGATCATATAATCCGAGCAATCGGTTCACCGCCGGAGATCGACGGACCTTTCACGCATTCTGGCTCCAGCATGACCACTCCCCAAATCCTTTCCATCGCGACGCTTATCGGCATGATGGCGCTCTTCCTGTGGGGTCGCTTCCGCTACGATGTGACGGCGATCCTGGCGCTGCTGGCAGCGTTGGCCCTCGGCATCGTGAGTCCGGAAGACGCCTTCAAAGGCTTCTCCGACGACATCGTCGTGATTGTCGGCTCGGCACTGGTCATCTCGGCGGCAGTACAGCGATCGGGTGTAATCGAGCGCGGCCTTCGGGTCATCGGGCGACGGGTCACGCGTGTACGGTCCCAGCTCATCGTGCTCACGGCATCGGTCGGCATCGCCAGCGCACTCGTGAAGAACATCGGGGCGCTCGCCATGCTAATGCCGGCGTCGTTCCAGATGGCCAAGAAGAACGACGCCAGTCCGTCCGTCTTTCTGATGCCGATGTCGTTCGCCGCGCTTCTCGGCGGCCTCATGACGCTGGTGGGCACATCTCCGAACATCATCGTCAGCCGCGTGCGCGAGGAGATGACGGGCGAAGCGTTCGGGATGTTCGACTACACGCCCGTCGGCCTCGGGCTGTTCGTGATGGGGCTGGTCTACCTGCGTTTCGGCTACCGTCTGCTTCCGCGCGATCGCCGCGCCGCACCAACGATGGGCGAAGCGCTGGACATCCGGGGGTATGTGACGGAGGTGGTCCTGCCGACCGGTTCTCCCGCGATCGGGGAGACGATACAGGCCTTCCTCGATCGACACGAGAATGAGGTCACCATAACGCAGATGTTGCGTGCCGGCCTGCGCAGCCCACCGGTTGCGGAGACTGTCCTGCGCGAAGACGACACGCTGATCCTGGGCGGCGATCCCGATGCGCTGGAACGCGTCATCGCCGGCGATCGCCTGGCGTACGAGGGGGAGGAGCGCCGCGAAAAGGAGAATGGCAACCTGACCAGCGAGATCGGTGTGATCGAGGCGGTCATCAACGTCGGTTCGCGGCTCGAAGGTCAATCCGCTGGCCGTCTGCGGCTTCAGCACCGGTTCGGCGTCAACCTCATCGCGATTTCTCGACGCGGCGAGCGGCTTTCGCGGCGTTTGGCGAACACCACTCTCGGGGCGGGTGATGTTGTCGTGCTGCAAGGTGTCTTGGACACGATGCCTGAGAAGCTGCGGGAGCTTGGCTGCCTTCCGCTTGCAGAGCGCGATTTGCGGTTGGGGTCGAAGCGGGCGACCTGGTTGCCGATCTCGATCCTTGGCGGTGCGATGCTGTTGACGGCACTGGGATGGGTACCCGTTGCGGTTGCCTTCTTCGCCGCGGCGGGGCTGGTCATGGTGACAGGCTCGATCAGTCCGCGCGAAGCGTACGACAATGTCGAATGGCCAATTCTGATCATGCTTGGCGCCCTGATCCCGGTGTCCGATTCTCTCCGAACGACCGGTGCATCAGACCTGATTGCAACAACGCTGGCGCAGGTCGCGACCGCCCTCCCTGTTTGGGGTGCAGTGGCGCTGATCCTCGCAGCAGCAATGGCAGTCACACCGTTCCTCAACAACGCTGCGACCGTGCTGGTGATGGCGCCCATTGCCGCGCAGTTCGCCGGCGACCTGGGTTACCGCCCCGAAGCATTCCTGATGGCGACCGCCGTCGGTGCAGGATGCGACTTCCTGACGCCGATCGGTCACCAATGTAACACGTTGGTACTCGGTCCAGGGGGTTACCGCTTTGGCGATTATGCTCGGCTCGGCGCACCGCTTTCCGTTCTCGTGCTAACGGTTGGAACGCCGCTGATCCTGCTGTTCTGGCCACTGCAGTAAGCAAGCCTGCACGCCAGATTGCGCTTGAGCGCCTCGGTCAATACATCGTTGCTCAGGGACCAGCCAGTCGCAAACGCGCGAAAGAAGCTGCGGCAAAGAACGAGCAGACGTTGGTTCAGGCAAATTGGCTGGAGTTTCTCATGATCGATCTGAACACATCTACCGCGGCGGAACTGGACTAAGTACCTCAGTTGACCGGACACGGCTTCGACATCGTGCGTTACAGGGATGAATGACGTCGCTTCGATGACGCCCAGTAACTTGAAGAGGTGCCCGGCCTCACCGGCAAGTGGGACGGAGCAGAGGCGAACGTTAGGATCAATTGATGATCTACATCGGCTCAAAGGACCCAAATGCGGTCATTTAAGCGTGCGCGCCCGTCCCAACTTCCCCAGTCCGTTCATGTTGACGAAGTGGCCGGTTTCAGCCGGCTGCGACGCAGACAACGCCAACTGGCGCGCTCAGTGGCTTCCAGGTGATCAGCTACCGGCTGACGCGTTGCATGGGGACAAAATTGAGTGGGCTGTCGCCGAGGTGAGTGCTGGCGCCGCTTGTCACGTCGCCGCTTTTCCGGATGTCGGCTTGAGCGCTATATGAGGCCGATCTCAGGCGGGCGCGTAAACGATGTCGAAGACCATCCTCATATTCTCTGATGGTACCGGCCAGCTGGGCGGCCTGCGTCCGGACCAGCGCCTGTCTAACGTCTACAAGATGTATCGCGCGATGCGGCTTGGCCCGGACCCAGCGATCAAGCCCAGCGAACAGGTCGCCTTCTACGACGCCGGGCTCGGTGCTGGCGAGACCGGAGGCCTCACGTTCAAGCGGGTCCGCAACGTCTTGGCCGCCGCCGTAGGCACCGGCATCGATGAAAATGTAATCGACTGTGGCGCTACAGCTTTCTGGTTGGGAGCTGGATACGTAGGAGACTGGGCTAACACTGGTGAACTGGAAGGCAGGCACGAGAACCACAGCCCATATCATAAGTTTCGTGAAATCGATCAACCTCAGCCGCCATATACACCGGCTCAGTAACTGCGAGAGGCGCTATGCTGTTAGCTATAACAATAAGCTTAGCGCTTCCGTACTTACTGGGAATCGCCAGATCTGATTTTAATGTCTTATGTAAGACGCTGCTAGTTACAATTTTGTGTTGGCTTGTGTTATCCTGCACAAAATCGTTCTTTCAGCAATTTGACCTATCAGGTGGTTTTTTAGTGACAGTCGTCGCTGCCTTAGCCGGATTAGAAGATGTTGTAAAAATTGCGCTGATAGGGAGGCTTGCTTCGAAGCATAAAGTCAACGCTATTCTCGCCAGTTCAGTAGGTGTCCTATTTGGATTAGTAGAAAACATAGCAGCATCCAAGCACCCCACTGCACAACTGTTCCCCTTATTTAGCTTTGTCGGCATAGTTTTTCGCCCCACCATTCACGTTCTAATGGCCAAGCTGCAGATTGGCCTCTATAGAGCCAAGAAGGCTGCTGCATTCTTGATGGTGAGCGGATTTCACTTTTGCTTTAACTTGTTAGCTTCAATACTTAATAGCTATCTTGTAGTCTGGCAGCAAGAAGAGGATACTTTCTGCTTGGCATTTGCAGCGTTGAACATTGCTGCGATTTGTACTTTGCTCGTTATAGCTTATCGCTCCACGAAACATGAGGATCTGTTGCAGCTGAGCGAGACGGGGTAAACGGCATGGAAGAGCGTCTGTTGTCGAGACAAGCGACTCAACTCCAACCCCGAGCGACTGGTGTTCATCGACGAGGCCTAGGCATCCACCAACATGGCAAAGCGCCATGTCCGCGGCCGGCGCGGTGAGCGGCTACGCTCGGGCGTGTCCCACGGACACCGGACGACCACCACCCTCGTCGCCGGTCTGCGCGGCGCCGGCGTAGTTGCGCCGATAGTGCTCGAAGACCGCATCAAACGCGACCCTTTCGTCGCCTATGTACGCCAGGTGCTCGTGCCCGACCTCTCGCCCGGCGACGCTGCGGACGAGTGTATCTGCCGCTTCGCGCTTTATGGCACGCAGTCCGGCATTGAAATTGCCCTCACGATCATACAGAATTCGAGCGTTTACGGCATTCGCTACGCGTCTACCTTTTTTGCCGCGACTCTACCGCATTGTAGGTACCGCCACGCGGTTACTAAGCCGCGTACATTTTTGTACATCGTTCGAAAGCCAAGACTGGCATTAACAATGCACGTTCTCGACCGATTATCAGCTTTCAATCCAGCGGAACGTTGGGATGCCACACCGAGGGCAGGGTCTCCGTGGAGGCGACGTGAACGAACGTACACTGCAGCCGTAAGGTCACAGAAAGCAGTTACTCCGTTTGCCTGAAGAGTTTCGGATGCCGGCAGGCGTACGAAACTCTTGGAGGCCCGAACCCGCGGGCCACGGGCGGCGTGCTATGGGGTTTTCGGTTTTCGTCCCACGGGGATGACGAGCGGCACGGCGGGTGCAGGCGCGACCCTGGATGCGGACGGTCTGGATCCAGGTGGCCATGACGGGCTCACCCGCGTGGGCAGCTCAGCTTGGCTCAAGGTAGCAACCTCGCTGACGGCGATCGGCGCAGGTGACATCGGCTCCGCAGGCATGGATGCTGCGGGGTATGGTGCTGTCAGGCCGTGCCGGATCACGACGCCTGTGTCCCGGGTGACGGTGCAGGAGCTGGCGGCGCGCGAGGCTGGCGCTGACGTTCGAATGTCTCGATGACGACCATGTGCCCTCCGCAGCATGGGCATGGCGGGCGGGTGTCGTCCGGCTCGACCCGCACATCGGCCTCGACCGGCGGAGCGACCCCGAGCAGCTGGCGGACGTGGTCGAGATGCGCCTTGCGGGTGGCGCCCGCGAGCAGGCCATAGTGACGGATGCGATGGAAGCCCTTCGGCAGGACGTGGAGCAGGAAGCGGCGAATGAATTCGTCGGCGGCGAGCGTCATGACTTGCTGCCGGTCGGCGCCGCCCCGGCGATAGTCCTTGTAGCGAAACGTCACTCCGGCCTCGTCGAAGCGCAGGAGCCGGCTGTTCGAGATGGCGACGCGGTGGGTATAGCGCGACAGGTAGGCGAGCACCGTCTCGGGTCCGGCAAACGGCGGCTTGGCGTAGACGACCCAGCGCTTCTTCCTGACCGGCGCGAGATGACGCAGGAACGCGCCCCGGTCGCCGAGGTGGGAGAGGCTGCTATGGAAGGCGAGCCGCCCGGTTTCGTGCAGCGCCATCAGCCGGGTGAGGAACAGGCGGCGGAACAGCTTGCCCAGCACCCTGACGGGCAGGAGGAACGCGGGGCGCGACGAGATCCAGCGGCTGTCGTCGGGCGAGAGCCCGCCGCCGGGCACGATCATGTGGATGTGCGGGTGGTGGGTCATCGCCGAGCCCCAGGTGTGCAGCACCGCGGTGATGCCGATGCGGGCGCCAAGGTGCTTCGGGTCGGCGGCGATGGTCGTCATTGTCTCGGACGCCGCCTGGAACAGCAGGCCGTAGACCGCCGCCTTGTTCTGGAGAGCGATGTCGGCGACCTCGGCCGGCAACGTGAAAACGACATGGAAGTAGCCGACCGGCAGCAGGTCGGCCTCGCGCTCGGCGAGCCAGATGCGCGCGGCCGCGCCCTGACATCGCGGGCAATGCCGGTTGCGGCAGGAGTTGTAGGCGACCCGCCAGTGCCCGCATTCGGTGCAGGCCTCGACGTGACCACCCATGACGGCGGTGCGGCAGTGTTCGACCGCCGACATCACCTTCAACTGGTCTAGGCTCAGGTGGCCGGCGCGGGCGGCCCGGTACGCAGGACCGGCAGCGCGGAAGATGTCGGCAACCTCGAGTGAGGCGCGCAACGCCGCTCAGCCCTTGGGCGCCTTCCCTTCCGCAGCGGTGGTCGCGAGCCGTTCAAACGGGCTGGTCACGTTGCGCAGGACCCGCGTGGCGACCTGGGTGTAATAGGCGGTGGTATCCAGCTTGGCGTGTCCCAGTAGCGTCTGGATAATCCGGACGTCGATCCCGTCCTCGAGTAGGTGGGTCGCGAAGCAGTGCCGCAACGTGTGCGGCCCGACGCGCTTGCCGATGCCCGCCGCGACGCTCGCCTCCACGACGATCCGGTGCAGCTGCCGGGTGCTGAGCGGCTTGAGGTAGTGCTGGCCGGGGAACAGCCAGCCGTCGACGTGCAACACGCGCTCCCGCCGACCGACGCGCCACCACTCCCGCAGCAACGCCAAAAGCCCGGTCGGGAGCATGGCGTTGCGATACCGCCCACCTTTGCCGCGCTCGACCCTGAGCAGCATGCGCTCGCTGTCGATGTCGCGCACCTTGAGGGAGGCGACCTCTGAGGCGCGGAGTCCCGCACCATAAGCAACGGACAGCGCCGCCTGATGCTTGAGGCACGTGGTCGCATCGAGCAGGCGCGCCACCTCGTCCCGGCTCAGCACCACCGGCAGCTTGCGCTCATGCCGCATCCGGACCAGCTTGCGCGCCAGGTCGGGCCGGTCGAGCGTCTGCGTGAAGAAGAACCGCAGCGCCGACACGATGGCGTTCATGGTCGGCGCCGGCACGTCCATCTCGCCTTGCTCGATCTGGAAGCGCCGGACGTCTTCCGCCGTCGCGGTATCGGGTGAGCGCCCCAGGAAGGTCGCGAACCGGCCGACATCGCGGAGGTAGTTGCGCTGCGTCCCGTGTCCGAAGCGCCGTATATCCATCTCATCGATGAGGCGCTGGCGTAGCGGGCTGACGGCAACAGGAACGAGGGTGGTCACGGCAGAGCTCCTTCTGGTGGAGCCCCGATGCTCTGCCTGCCTCCTGCCGCGCTCAATCCAGGCGCAACGCTCGTTCCGTTACCTCAACCGCGACGCATACGCCCCTCCCGCGCAGCGGGTTCGTGCTACCACCACTTCCGGACATGCGCATCCCGTCCTATCCTGTACCGATGACCGGCTCTCCCAGCATCGTCGTCCTGACCGGGGCCGGCATCTCCGCCGAGAGCGGCATCGCGACCTTTCGTGGGCCCGGCGGGCTGTGGGAGGGGCACCGGGTCGAGGATGTCTGCACGCCCGAGGCGCTGGCGCACGATCCCGCGCTGGTCCACCGCTTCTACGACCTGCGGCGCGGCGCGCTGGGGGCGGTGGCGCCGAATGCGGCGCATCGTGCTTTGGCGCGGCTTGAGGCGGCGTGGCCAGGCGACTTCCTGCTCGCCACGCAGAATGTCGACGATCTGCACGACCGCGCCGGGTCGCGGCGGCTGGTCCACATGCATGGGGAGCTGAAGTCGGCCCTATGTGCCGCCTGCGGAGCGCGGCGCGCGCATGACGGTGCGCTGCCGCCGGGATCATCGTGTCCCCATTGCGGTGCGGCCAGGTTGCGGCCGGACATCGTCTTTTTCGGGGAGATGCCGTACCGAATGGAGGCCATCGAGGCAGCCTTGGCGACGTGCGACCTGTTCGTCTCGATCGGGACGTCGGGAGCGGTCTATCCTGCGGCGGGCTTCGTGCGGGTGGCTGCCAGGGCCGGGGCAACGACGTTGGAACTCAATCTCGAACGGTCGGCGGGCAGTGGGTCGTTCGACGAAACACGGCTCGGGACGGCGGGGGCGCTGGTGCCGGAATGGGTCGCCTCGCTGCTGTGAACCCTATCGCGTCGGTGATCGTTCAGGCGGCTAGGAAAGGAGCCTTCCCATGAAGAACACCCTGCTCGCCGCCCTGATGGTGGTCACCACCGCCAGTTCCGTCGCGCTGCCCGTCGAGGCACAACGGCGGGATCGACCGGACTATCAGTGGCATGGCGACGACGATAACTGGGATGCCAGCCGCGACTATCGCCGCAGCAATGCGCGCGAGCGGCGGCTGAGCCGTGAGGACCGCATCTATCGCGGCCGCGACGGGCGCTCCTATTGCCGGCGCAACGACGGCACAACCGGCCTGGTCGTGGGCGGCGTCGGCGGTGCGGTGGTCGGCAACCTGATCGGCGGCGGGCTGCTCGGCACGCTGGCCGGGGGTGCGGGCGGTGCGCTGCTCGGCCGGTCGATCGACAAGGGCAAGGTGCGCTGCCGCTGAATATCAGCCGATCGTGACCGTCAGCGGAGGTTGACGGTCACTCGACCCAATCCAGGCCGATATCGCGGTAGAGCTGGCGATCCTCGTCCCAGCCCGGCTTGACCTTGACGTGCAGGTAGAGATGCACCGGCCGGTCCATGATCGCGGCCAGTTCGGTGCGGGCGCGCGCGCCGATCTCGCGGATGCGGGCGCCGCCCTTCCCCAGCACGATTGCGCGCTGGGTCGGACGCTCCACCAGTATCTGCTGGTGGATCTCGACCGATCCGTCCTCGCGTTCCGAGAATCTCTCCGTCTCGATCGCGCTGGCATAGGGCAGCTCGGCGTGGAGCTGGAGATAGAGCTGCTCGCGCGTCACTTCCGCCGCCAGCGCGCGCTCGGTCGCGTCGGAGACCTGATCCTCGGGATAATGCCATGGGCCGGGCGGCATCGCCCTGGCCAGCGCCGATTTCAGCTCGGGTAGTCCGTCGCCGGTCTGCGCCGACACGAACCAGGTCTCGGTGAAGGGCAGCAGCGCGTTCAGCCGCTCGGCATGCAGCAGCAGCTTGGCCTTGTCGGCCAGGTCGACCTTGTTGAGGATCAGGTGGCGCGGCTCGGGCCGATCCTTCAGCGCCTCGGCGATGTCGGTGACCTTGCTGCCGAGCCCGCCTTTGGCATCGACGACCAGCGCGAGCACGTCGGCGCCCTCGGTCCCGCTCCACGCCGCCGACACCATCGCACGGTCGAGCCGGCGCTTGGGTTCGAAGATGCCGGGCGTGTCGACCAGCAGCAGCTGCGCCTCACCCTCGATCGCGACGCCGAGCAGGCGGGTGCGCGTCGTCTGCGCCTTGGGACTGACGATCGCGACTTTCTGGCCGACCAGCGCGTTGACCAGGGTCGACTTGCCCGCATTGGGCGCGCCGACCACCGCGACCAGGCCGCAGCGTTGTTCGTTCATGACTTCACCTTTTCGAGGAGCGCGCGCGCCGCGGCGGTCTCCGCCTCCTGCTTGTTGCCCGCGGTCGCCTCCGCGCTCGCGAAGCTGCCGATCGCGACCGAGACGGTGAAGCGCGGCGCATGGCCCGGCCCGGAGCGGTCGAGCAGCCTATATTCCGGTGCGCGCCGCCCCGCCGCCGCCGCCCATTCCTGCAACGCCGATTTGGGATGCTGCGGCGCCTTGGCATGGCGCTGCACCCGCTCGCCCCAGACACGGCGGACGAAGGTGCGCGCCGCGTCGAGCCCCGCGTCGCGGTAGAGCGCACCGATCAGTGCCTCCATCACGTCGCCCAGCACATTGTCGCTGTCGCCGGCGCCGTCGCCCAGCGCCTGCTTGCCGAGCTTCAGATGCGGGCGCACGCCCAGTTCGCGGGCGACCTCCGCACAGACGCTGCCGGTGACCAGCGCGTTGAGACGCTTGGACAATTGCCCCTCCGCCTCCCTCGGAAACGATTCCCACAGCCACTCGGCCATGACCAACCCGAGCACCCGGTCACCCAGAAATTCGAGCCGCTGATAATCCTCGGCCGCGTGGCTGCCATGGGTCAGCGCACGCGCGAACGGCGCCGGATCGGCGGGTACGCGGCCGAGCGTGCGCGCCAGCCAGTCGTCGAGCGGCTCGACCGTCAGAACCCCTCTCCGATCCGGTTCCAGCGTGCCGCCGAGACCCAGGTCCAGGGCTTGATCCACTCGGCCGAGCCGTCGGTCGAGAAGAACGACACCATCGCCCGCCCCTCGACCCGCTCCATCGGGATCATGCCCATGCCCATCGGTGGCGCGAAGCGGCTGTCGGCGCTGTCGTCGCGATTGTCGCCCATCAGGAACACGGTGCCCGGCGCGACGGTGTAGACGCCGGTATCGTCCGCCGCGGGAATGTCGCGCTGGTCGAGCACGTCGTAACTCTTGCCGTTCGGCAGCGTCTCGCGATAGCGGCGATAGCGGCAGACGGGCTGGCCCTCGACCGTGTCCTGGAACGCGGCGTCGCAGTGCCGGGTGTCGAAATTGGGGGTGAGCGGCAGGATGAAGTCGGCGATCCGCTGCTTGGGGATCGCCTTGCCGTTCAGGAACAGCTGCCCGCCGCGCATCTGCACCGTGTCGCCGGGCAGGCCGATCACCCGCTTGATGACGTCATGGTCGTCATGCTCCGGATTGGCATCGCCCGGAGCCGGATCGGGGCTGCGGAAGACGACCACGTCGCCGGGCTTCGGATCGGACCAGTGCATGCTGGGGAACGGCACGACGCCGCCGGGCAGCGACCAGCGCGAATAGCCATAGTTCCACTTCGACACGAATAGGTAATCGCCGATCAGCAGCCGGGGCAGCATCGATTCGGACGGAATCGAGAAGGGCGCGACGATGAAGCTGCGCAGGATCAGCACGAACAGCGCCAGCTTCAGGAGGAAGCGCAGCGTCTCGTTCGCCTCGGAGCGGGTGGAGGGCGTGTTCGCGGTCTTGACCTTTGCCATGGCCGGGCGGCGTGGCGTGGCCGGCGGATTACGTCAAGCTTGCGGACGGCACCGGGTGTGGCAATGGGACGTTTCCACCGTGACTCCGCCCGTCCGGGCGCCGCAATCGGAGACGACATGATGGCCGACTGGTCCGCGATCGAAGCCCTGCCCTCGCCCCGGCTGACCGAGCTGTTCGACGGCGACCCCGACCGGCTGGCACGGCTGAGCCTGGACGTGGCGGGCATCCATTTCGACTGGTCGAAGACGCACCTGACGCCGGACGCGATCGAGGCGTTTGCGGCGCTTGCCGAGGCGCAGGACCTGGCGGGCAAGCGCGATGCGATGTTCGGCGGCGAGCATGTCAACGTGACCGAGGACCGCCCGGTCGAGCACACCGCCGAGCGCGGCGAGGGCAATCCCGAGAGCGTCGCGCGGGCACGCCGGTTCCACGAGCGGATGCGGATGCTGGTCGACGCGATCGAGGCGGGGGCGCTGGGCGAGGTGCGCCACGTCCTGCAGGTCGGCATCGGCGGATCGGCGCTGGGCCCCCACCTGCTGGTCGATGCACTGGGCCGCGAGGACCGGCGCTACGACGTGGCGATCGTATCGAACGTCGACGGCGTCGCGCTGGAGGAGGTCTTCGAGCGGTTCGATCCGGCGACGACATTGCTGCTGGTCGCCAGCAAGACCTTCACGACGACCGAGACGATGCTGAACGCGGGCAGCGTCATCAGCTGGATGACCGAGCACGGGGTCGAGGACCCCTATGGCCGCGTCGTCGCGCTGACCGCGGCGCCCGACAAGGCGATGGAGTGGGGCGTCGACGAGACGCGCATCCTGCCCTTCTCCGAAGGGGTCGGTGGCCGTTACTCGCTCTGGTCGTCGATCGGGTTTCCGGCGGCGATCGGGCTCGGCTGGTCGGCGTTCGAGGAGCTGCTGGAGGGAGCGGCCGAGATGGACCGGCATTTCCGCCTGGCCGAGCTGAGCGAGAATGCGCCGGCGCTCGCGGCGTTCGCCGACCTCTATTACACCCAGGTACGCAAGGCCGAGACGCGCGCGCCCTTCGCCTATGACGAGCGGCTGCGGCTGCTGCCGAGCTATCTCCAGCAGCTGGAGATGGAGTCGAACGGCAAGTCGGTGACGGTGGACGGCCAGCCCGTCGGACGGCCGACCGCGCCGATCACCTGGGGCGGGGTCGGCACCGACGCGCAGCACGCGGTGTTCCAATTGCTCCATCAGGGCACGCACCTGGTGCCGGTCGAGTTCATCGCGGTGATCGAGGCGGGCGACACGCTGGCGCCGGACCACCACCGCCAGCTGCTGCTCAACGCCTTCGCCCAAGGGGCGGCGCTGATGAAGGGCAAGGCGGCCGACGACCCGGCGCGCAGCTATCCGGGCGACCGGCCGTCCTCGACGCTGCTGCTCGACGTGCTCGACGCGCGGACGCTGGGGGCGCTGATCGCCTTCTACGAGCACCGGACCTTCGTGAACGGGGTGCTGCTGGGCATCAACAGCTTCGACCAGTTCGGCGTCGAGCTGGGCAAGGAGATGGCCAAGGCGGCGGATGCGGGCGGGCAGGTGTTCGACCCGTCGACGACCGACCTGATCCGGCGGGCCGGTCTGGATTGAGGGCGGTGGGGTCGCTATCTTCGTGAGAGAGGTGCAGATCATGCAGACGACCATCATGCTGGACACTGACTTGGTTGCCGGAGCCGTGCGGATCTTCGGCGGCGATAGCGAACAGGAGGCCGTGGAATCGGCGTTGAAGGCGGCGATGCATGTCCGCCGCCAAAGCGCCATCCGCGAGCTTCGCGGGATCGGCTGGGAGGGCGACCTCGAAGAGATGAGGCTCGACACACCGCGTCGGACGATCGATTGATCGTCGTCGATTCCAGCGTCTGGATCGATTTCTTCCGGGCCGTCCGATCGCCACAGACCGAGCTGCTGGACGAGGCGCTGGGCGCCGATCGCGTGATGATCGGTGACCTCATCATGGTCGAGGTTCTGCAGGGATTCGCCAACGAAGCGACGGCGCGCAGGGCCCATGCGCGGCTGATGCTGGCGATACCGCTGACCGTTGGCGACCTGGAGGTCGCCGCGCTCGCCGCCCGTCATTATCGCTTTCTGCGCGGGCGTGGCATAACCCCGCGCAAGACGATCGACACGCTGATCGCGACGCGGTGCATCGTGGACGGGCTGCCGCTGCTCTATAGCGACCGCGATTTCGAACCTTTCGTCCAGCATCTCGGCCTGCGGTCGGCGCTGGACATTCCCGGAGCGAGTTGATGCCCCAATATGACTACGACCTATTCGTCCTGGGTGCCGGATCGGGCGGCACGCGGGCGTCGCGGGTGGCGGCGGCGCATGGGGCGCGGGTGGCGGTGGCGGAGGAGTATCGCGTCGGCGGCACCTGCGTGATCCGCGGATGCGTGCCCAAGAAGCTGCTCGTCTATGGCGCGCACTTTGCCGAGGACCTGCGCGACGCGAAGCATTTCGGCTGGGACGTGCCCTCCCCGTGCAGCTTCTCGTGGGCGACGCTGCGCGACAATGTGATGGCCGAGGTCGACCGGATCAACGGCGCCTATACCCAGACGCTGAACAATAACGGTGTCGAGATCATTTCCCAGCGCGCCGTCGTCACCGGGCCGAACAGCGTGCGGCTGGCCGACGGGACCGAGAAGACGGCGGAGCGCATCCTGGTCGCGGTCGGCGCGCATCCGGCGATCCCCGAATGTCCGGGGCACGAGCACGGCATCACCTCGAACGAGGTGTTCCACCTGCCCGAGCTGCCCAGGCGCATCCTGATCGCGGGCGGCGGCTATATCGCCAACGAGTTCGCCGGCATCTTCCACCAGTTCGGCAGCCATGTGATCCTGGCCAATCGCAGCCAGGAGCTGCTACGCGGATACGACGCGCAGATCCGCGACCGGCTGCTCCAGATCTCGACGATGAAGGGGATCGAGTTCCGCTTCGACGCCGCCTTCCACGGGATCGACAAGGGCGAGGACGGGTGCCTGACCGTCCATCTTGCCAATCACGAGCCGGTGGTGGTCGACCAGGTGCTGTTCGCGACCGGGCGGCGGCCCAATACAACAGGCCTGGGGCTGGAGAGTGCGGGCGTCGCGTTGGACGACGTCGGTGCGATCCGGGTCGATGAGGACAATCGTTCGACCTGTGCCTCGATCTACGCGATCGGCGACGTGACCAACCGCATCCAGCTGACCCCGGTCGCGATCCGCGAGGGTCAGGCGTTCGCGGACAGTGTCTATGGCGGCAAGCCGACGAAGGTCGATTATGGCTGCGTGCCGGCCGCGGTGTTCAGCCACCCGCCGATCGCCGGCGTCGGCCTGACCGAGGCGGAGGCGAAGAACCGCTATGGCTCGGTCCGGGTCTATTCGTCGGACTTCCGGCCGATGAAGAACGTGCTGGCCGGGCGGAACGAGCGGGCGCTCTACAAGATGGTATGCGACGGGGAAACCGACCGGGTGCTCGGCATCCACATGATCGGCCCGGACGTGCCCGAGATCGTGCAGGTCTGCGCGGTGGCGGTGAAGGCGGGGCTGACCAAGGCGGACTTCGACGCGACGGTGGCGCTGCACCCGTCGATGGCGGAGGAACTGGTGCTGATGCGCTGACGGGCCAAGGCGCGGCCACGTCCGCGCCGATGCGCGCAAGCGCATGGCCCGGCACGGCCGGCGGGTCGGCGCATGCCGACCCCGTCCGACGCAAGCGGCGGCTTTGCCGTCGCTTCTTCCCATGAAGAGGTCGCAGGTGGCGGCGGCAGCACATTCTCGCAACCGGTGACCCCTCCACCACCGCTTCGCGGCGGTCCCCCTCTCCCTCCGGGGGAGGATCTAGAGCCATTTGCGATCAGGACTGCGCTCCCTTTCCCTTCAGGGGAGGGGCCGGGGGTGGGGCGTATCCGCAGGCGCGCCCACGGGGAAGCGCCCCACCCCAACCCCTCCCCTGAAGGGGAGGGGCTCGCAGTCCTGATCGCTTTTGCCTCTAGCGCCCCAGGAACCGGCCCGGCCGCCGCTCCGCCACGGCGCGGACGCCCTCGGTGAAATCCTCGGTCCGCTGGAGCCACGCCTGCTGCGCCAGTTCATGATCGGTCTGTGCGGCAACCAGCGCGGCTAGGTCGCCGCGCATCGTCGCGCGGGTCGCCTGCACGGCGAGCGGGGCGCCGGCCGCAATCTCGTGCGCCAGCGCCAGCGCCGCCGCGTCAAGTTCGGCGAGGGGCACCAGCCGGTCGACCAGCCCCCACTCCGCCGCCTCCTCGCCACGGATGCGGCGGGCAGTGAGGTTCATCAGGAGCGCGCGCTGGCGGCCGACGACCCGCTCCAGCACCGCGGAGATGCCGAAGCCGGGGTGAAATCCGATCTGGACGAAATTGGCCACGAAGCGCGCCTCGGGCGCCGCGACGCGGAAATCGGCGACCAGGCTGAGGCCGAGGCCGGCACCAACCGCGCTGCCCTGCACCGCCGCGACGACCGGTGTGGCGACCGCGAACAGGCGGGCTGCGGCGACGTAGAAGGGGTTGCGGCCGTCCGCCGGCACGCCGTCCGCCACCGGATTGGCATTGACCAGATCTGCGCCGGCGCAGAACACCCGGCCCTCCGAACGGAGCACGATCGCACGCACCTCCGGATCGGCGTCGGCGGCGTCGAACGCGGCGCCGATCCCCTCGATCAGCGTCAGGTCGGCGAAATTGTGCGGCGGGCGGGCGAAGGTGACGATCGCGACATGCGCGTCGCGGCGGGTTTCCACGGTCATCGGCCTCTTGTACGCAGCCAGGCGGCCATGCCAAGCTCGGGCGATGAGACGCCTGCTCGCCGCCGCCCTGCTCGCCCTGACCGCCAGCGCTGCCACCGCCGATCCGCTGCCGCTGGGCGCGGGGCAGACCGCTCAGGCGGCATATCGGGCGGGCGACTATCCGTTCCTGCTGTTCGTGCCGCGCGGGTACGAGACGGACAAGACGCAGACATGGCCGCTGATGATCTTCCTGCATGGATCGGGCGAGCGGGGCAGCGACGTGACGCAGGTGGCCGCCTGGGGGCCGCCCAAGGTGCTGGCGCAGCATCCCGGCACGCCGATGCTGATCGTCTCGCCGCAGCTGCCCGCGGATGCGGACTGGGACGTGGCAACGCTCGACCGGCTGCTCGCCGATATCCGCAAGCGGTACCGGGTGGACCCGTCGCGCATCTACCTGACCGGACTGTCGCTGGGCGGGATCGCGAGCTGGCGCTGGGCGATCGCGCATCCCGACCTGTTCGCCGCAGTCGCCCCGGTCGCCGCCGAGACGCCGACCAGACGGGCCTGCGTGTTGAAGGACGTGCCGATCTGGGCGTTCCACGGCGATGACGACGGCGCGGTGCCGGTGCGCGGCGACTTCGAGATGATCGAGGCGATCCGCGCCTGCAAGGGCAGCGTCAAGCCGCGGCTGACCGTGTATCCCGCAACGGATCATTTCTCGTGGGTGCCGGCGTATGACGATCCGGCGTTCTGGCGCTGGATCGGGGAGCAGCGGCGTCAGGGCGTTTCGCGCTAAGATGCCAAGCGGTTGCGCCCGGGCGCGCGGCAGCTTTCCCTCTTCAGCCGGCGGAGCGCGCTGCGCTGCCGCGCACAGGACATCTTTGCGTCTTCGCGTCTTTGCGCGAGAAAATCGGTTCACGCGGAGACGCGGAGGAATTGCGCGCAGGGCAGCACGTCCGTGTCACCGACGGTCGGTTGTGAAGAGCTGCCGTGCGGCTGGGGGTGACACCTCTGCGTCTCCGCGGCTCCGCGTGAATACTCTTACTTCCGGCCCACCGCCGCATGCTGCAGGAGGGTGCCGGCGACGTAGCAGAGCGCATCGATCGGATCGGGCGTCGAGCGTGTCGTGATGAGCGGGACGGCGACTTCCCAGACGGCGATGGCGCCCGCGATCAGGGCGAGCTTGCCGGGCAGCGTGCGCGCCCAGAGGCCGAGCGGGGTGATGGCGGGTATGGCCAGCGCGATGATGGAGGGAAGCGCCACGCCGGCGAGCAGGTCGGTGGCGTGGTAGCGGAGCAGGCCGGTGCGCGGCGCGATGCCGATCCGCACGATCAGATAGCCGATCGCCACCGCGACGATCACGACAAGATGCGGCATAGCGGCGCGGAGGACGCTCATCCGGCGAGCGACGCCGGCCGGCGGGCGGCATGGAGGCTCGCGGCGGCGTAGAGCGCGCAGCCGCTCCAGATCAGCGCGAAGGCGACGATGTGGAAATCGCGCAGCGGCTCGCCGAAGAGGAGGACGGCCTGCGCGAGCTGGAGCGTCGGCGCTATATACTGAAGGAGCCCCAGCGTCGTGTAGCGCATCCGCCGCGCCGCCGCCGCGAACAGCAACAGCGGTGCGGCGGTTATCGCGCCGGCGGCGACCAGCAGCAGGTCGAGCCGGGTGTCGTGGCCCATCGCCCCCTGCCCGTGTCCCTGCGCCCAGCCGATCACGGCAATGGCAGGGCCGGCGAGGAGCAATGTCTCGATCGTCAGGCCGCCGAGCGCGTCGATCGCGACCACCTTGCGGATCAGCCCGTAGCAGCCGAAGCTGAGCGCGAGGGTCAGCGAGATCCACACCGATCCGCCGCCGCCCAGCGCCATCGCCAGCACGCCGAGCGCAGCGATACCGACCGCGACCCACTGGATGCGCCCGACCCGCTCGCCGAGCACCGCGACGCCGAGCGCGACATTGACCAGCGGGTTGATGAAATAGCCCAGGCTCGCCTCCAGCACATGCGCGTGGCCGACCGCCCAGATATAGACCAGCCAGTTGGTCGCGATCAGCGCGGCGCTGCCCGCCAGCATCGCCAGCGTGCGGCCGCGCGCGGCGGCGCGGATCGCACCGACCCGACGCAGGACGACGACGACCAGCGCCAGGAGGAGCAGCGACCAGATCACCCGGTGGGCGAGGATCTGGGGCGCCGGCACGCCGTGGAGCAGCTTGAAATAGATCGGCAGCACACCCCACAGGACATAGGCGACGACGCCCAGGGCCAGGCCGGTGCGGGGGTTTTGATCGGTCGCGGTCATGGCCCGCCCTTGCCGCTGGGGCGAGTGGGCGCAAGCGAGTTTGGAATTTACGCGAGATGTGATGAAGTTCGCACGAAGGCGCGAAGGTGTTGCGTTCGGTGAAGCCACATCTCGTCACCCCAGCGCAGGCTGGGGTCTCCCGGAGGAAGGCGTGGCGCCCGCCAAGCAGAAGACCCCGGCCTGCGCAGGGGTGACGGTGGTCTGGGGGTGCACCTACCCCCTCTCCGTCATGCCGGGCCTGTCCCGGCATCCACCCGTCCGCAGGCGCCTCGGTCCGTGCGTTTGCGGTGCCGTGGATGCCGGGACAGGCCCGGCATGACGGGGTGGTCAGGGGTCGGACGGATTCAGTCGGCGAACAGCAGGACCGGAGTTTCCAGTACCTTCTTCAGCGCCTGAACGTAGCTCGCCGCATCCCAGCCGTCGACGACGCGGTGGTCGCAGCTGATCGAGACGTTCATCAGCTTGGCACGGACGATATCGTCGCCCTGGAAGATTGGGCGCTCGACGATCTTGTTGGGGCCGATGATCGCGACTTCGGGGCGGTTGATGACCGGCGTGGTCGCGATGCCGCCGAGGGGCCCGAGCGAGGTCAGGGTGATGGTGCCGCCGCCCAGTTCCTCGGGCTTCAGCTTGCTGGCGCGCGCGGCCTCGGCCAGCCGGGCGATCTCGGTCGCCAGCTGCCAGACGTTCAGGTCCTGCGCGTCGCGGATGACGGGGACGGTCAGGCCGGCATCGGTCTGCGCCGCCATGCCCAGATGAACACGGCCACGGCGGGTGACCACCCCCGCTTCGTCGTCGTAACGGGCGTTGAGCATCGGGAATTCGGGCAAGGTGCGGCAGATCGCGACGATCATCAGCGGCAACATGGTCAGCTTGGGCCGCTGGCCGCGGTTCGCATTCAGATCGGCGCGCATCGCCTCCAGCTGCGTCACATCCACCTCGTCGACATAGGTGAAGTGGGGAATGTTGCGCTTGGCGGCGGCCATGTTCTCGGCGATGCGGCGGCGCATGCCGATCACGCGGACCTGCTCGTCGGCGCGCGCGCGGCTGGCACCGGGGGCGGCATAGCCCTGCGCGGCGCCGTAGCGGAGATAGGCGTCGAGATCGGCATGGCGAACGCGCTCGCCATCGGTCTTGACCGCGGCGAGGTCGATGCCGAGGTCGCGTGCGCGGGCACGAACGGCGGGGGAGGCTTGGACAGAGGAGGCGGGCGCCTGATCGTTCCCCGGCGAAGGCCGGGACCCGGCTGGAGCGTCCGGCGTATTGGAAGACGGCGCAGCGTCACCCGCGTCTCCCGACTGGCTCCCGGCATTTGCCGGGGCAGGATTTTGGGCAGGAGCGGAAGTGGTGACCTCCTCCACGCCGGGGTTCTCCGCTTCCAGCACGGCCTCTTCGGTGGCGGGCGACGCTTCGCTCTCGCCCTCCGTCTCGATCACCACCAGCGCGGCGCCGATCGCGACCTGGTCGCCGACCTCGCCGGCCAGTTCGACCACGGTACCCGACACCGGCGATTCCATCTCCACGGTTGCCTTGTCGGTCATCATGTCGGCGATGTTCTGGTCTTCCTCGACCCGGTCGCCCACGGCGACGTGCCAGGCGACGATCTCGGCCTCGGCGATGCCTTCGCCGATGTCGGGCAGGCGGAAGGTGAAACGCGCCATCTTCAAGCGTCCTTCATGATCTTCTTGAGAGCCTGGCCGATGCGGACCGGGCCCGGGAAATAGGCCCATTCCAGGCTGTGCGGATAGGGCGTGTCGAACCCGGTGACGCGCTCGATCGGCGCCTCGAGATGGTAGAAGCAGCGCTCCTGCACCAGCGCCGACAGCTCGGCGCCGAAGCCGCTGGTCCGCGTCGCCTCGTGCACGATCATGCAGCGGCCGGTCTTCTTTACCGAGGCCTCGATCGTCTGGATGTCGAGCGGGACCAGCGTGCGCAGGTCGATGATCTCGGCATCGACGCCGCTTTCCTCCACCACGGCGCGGCAGACATGCACCATCGTGCCATAGGCGAGGATGGTCAGCGCCTCGCCCGGCCGCACGATCGCCGCCTTGCCCAGCTCGACGCGGTAGTGACCGGTCGGCACTTCGCCGGCGGGATGTTTCGACCAGTTCTGCGCGGGCCGGTCCCAATGGCCGTCGAACGGACCGTTGTAGATACGCTTGGGTTCCAGGAAGAGGACGGGGTCGTTGTCCTCGATCGCGGCGATCAGCAGCCCCTTGGCGTCGTAGGGCGTCGACGGGATCACCGTCTTCATGCCCGAGACATGGGTGAAGATCCCCTCCGGGCTCTGGCTGTGCGTCTGCCCGCCGAAGATACCGCCGCCATAAGGCGAGCGGATCGTGATCGGCGCGGTGAACTCGCCCGCCGAGCGATAGCGGAGCCGCGCCGCCTCCGACACGAGCTGGTCGAGCGCGGGATAGATGTAATCGGCGAACTGGATCTCTGGCACGGGACGCAGCCCGTATGCCCCCATACCGATCGCGACGCCCATGATGCCGATCTCGGTGATCGGCGTGTCGAACACGCGGGTCTTGCCGAACTTCGCCTGCAACCCCGCCGTCGCGCGGAACACGCCGCCGAAATAGCCGACGTCCTCGCCCATCACGACGACATCGGGATCGCGGTCCATCATCACGTCCAGCGCGGAGTTGATCGCCTGGATCATGTTCATGCGCGTGGTGGGTTCTGCGGATTCGGTCATCGTCATGCCTGCAAATCCTCCCCGACACGGGGAGGGGGACCGCTCGCGCAGCGAGTGGTGGAGGGGGCTCTCCACGAAGGTTGCCGCTGGTGGAGAACCCCCTCCACCAGCCTGCGGCTCGTCCCCCGCCCCGTGCCGGGGAGGATTTCAACCGTGCTCACTTGCGCGCCCATGGCCGGCCACTCGCCTCTTCCTCGGCCATCATCTGGGCCTGTTGTTCGCGCAGGTGCCAGGGCATCTCCTCGAACACCCCGTCGAACAGCGAGTCGAGCGGCTGGTGGAGGCCGTGGCCGAGGATGCCGTTCTTCTCCGCTTCCTTCTGCGCGGCCTTGACCTGCTCGGCCAGTTCGCGGTCCTGCGCGGCGTGGCGCTCCTGGTCCCACTCGCCGATCGCGATCAGGTGCTGCTTCAGCCGCGCGACCGGATCGCCCAGCGGCCACGCGGTCGGCTCGCCCGCCGAGCGGTACTGGCCGGGGTCGTCGGAGGTCGAGTGCCCCTCGGCGCGGTAGGTGAAGTGCTCGATCAGCGTTGGGCCGGCATTGGTCCGCGCCCGCTCCGCCGCCCACTCGGTCGCGGCATAGACGGCGAGCGCGTCGTTGCCATCGACGCGCAGGGCCGCGATGCCATAGCCGACGCCGCGCGCGGCGAAGGTGGTCGACTCGGCGCCGGCGAACCCGGAAAAGCTCGATATCGCCCACTGGTTGTTGACGATGTTCATGATGACCGGCGCACGATAGACAGCGGCAAAGGTACAGGCGGAGTGGAAATCGCCTTCCGCGGTCGATCCCTCGCCACACCATACCGCCGCGATCCGGGTGTCGCCCCGCGCCGCCGAGGCCATCGCCCAGCCGACCGCCTGCGGATATTGCGTGGTGAGGTTGCCGGAGATCGAGAAGAACCCCGCCGCCTTCGCCGAATACATGATCGGCAGCTGCTTGCCCTGCAGCCGGTCGGCAGTGTTGGAGTAGATCTGGTTCATCATGTCGACCAGCGACCAGTCGCGCGCGATCAGCAGCCCCTGCTGCCGGTACGAGGGGAAGCACATATCCTCATAGTCGAGCGCGTGGGCCGCAGCGACCGCCACCGCCTCCTCGCCCAGCGCCTTCATGTAGAAGCTGGTCTTGCCCTGGCGCTGGGCGCGGAACATCCGCTCGTCGAAGGCGCGCAGCAGCACCATGTGGCGCAGGATCGCGCGCAGCCGGTCGGGCGACAGCTTCGGGTCCCACGGGCCGACCGCGTTGCCCGCATCGTCGAGGACGCGGACCAGCGTATAGGCCAGCTCGGTAAAGCCGCCGGGCGCGTCGGCGGTGTCGGGGCGGCGCGCGGCGCCCGCAGCCGGGATGTCGACCTCGGCGAAGTCGACCGGGTCGCCCGGCCGGAAGCGCGGCTCCGGCACGTGCAGCGACAGCTGCGGCATATTGGGGCGCAGGCGCGCGTCGGCGCCATCGGGCTCGGCCACTGTCTCTCCACCTCGTTCGCGCGGAGTCGCACTCCGCCTTTGGGTCAACAACTCTGTCGCGCGGTTGTAATTAAATTTCAAGCGTCACGATATGCCCGGCGGCACCATCCGTGCGCCGTAACGCACTGTTAACCGCATCGGCGGCAGAGTGCGGGGCAGATCATCGAAGAGGTTCGAGACGATGTACATGGGCCCGATCACCGCCGCCGCACCGCTGGAACTCGACGTCGTCGTCAGCCGGCCGTCGTCGCCGCTCGTCCGCCGCGCGGTGGGTGTCCCCGTGTTGCTGGTCGCCGCGGCGGCGATGCTGCCGTGGATGGCGCTGAACGCCGCAGTCGCCGGCGTGGTGCTGGGCGCGCGGGGCATCGCTGCGGCACCGAAGGCGGTCGTGCAGGCGATCGACTATGCCGGTACGGTCGTGCTGGGGCGGTAAGCGCCTGAGCCGTTCCGCCGTTCGAGTCGCCTAGCGAGCGCTCGTCAGCACGCGACGTTATCGCGCTGCTATGGAATACAGGTAATGGCGCCTGGTTTCAGACCCCCTCTTGTATTTTGCCAGTCTTTTTACCTCTGACCGGGTCAGGTGGATTTCCCGATATCCTCTGCGGATAAGGCAATTCTCCACGTCCGAGGTCTGTATGGCGTGAAGTTCGGCTCGCCTGCGGTCGGGCTGCGTTCTGGCGATGGCCGCTCCCCATCCATCGCCGTTACCTCCAGGCATATTCAGAGCAGTATCCGCCGCTCGCCACCCGGTCAGAAATTTTACGGCAGGCTCATCTTTCGAGACGTCCCTATAGTATCCGACGTAAGCGCAATCTACCGAATCGGCTCGGTACTGCTCGTAATTTACGCCAGACTTACTCCAAGTCGTGTCAGTCTCCTTGCTCAGGCTAACCTGAGAAGTGCATGCCGCAATGACGGCAATAGCAACGACCACCTTCATAAAACCTCCGTCTCATGTCAAAAACCGCGCCGACGGAAGTCTGTCGGCGCCATTCGGGATTGGCAAGACAGCCAAGGACCCACATTGACTTTTCGCTGCACTGCGGCTAAGTGCACCACCATCGAGGCGTCATGCAGCGTGATCGGACCCGCAAGGTTCGAAGCTCCGCCTCGGCCATAATCGTCAGGCTTCCCTATTCACGCGGGGTGTCATCTTCCCCCCGCCTTCCGTGCATCCATCATGGCTGCGCGGCCAGGGCCTGTTATCTTATAGGACTCCCATGACTTTCCAAACTCTCGGCTTGTCCGAGCCGCTCGTCCGCGCGCTCGAGGCGAAGGGCTATACCAACCCCACCCCGATCCAGGCGCAGGCGATCCCGACCGTGCTGGAAGGCGGCGACCTGCTCGGCATCGCGCAGACCGGCACCGGCAAGACCGCGGCATTCGTGCTGCCGTCGATCCAGCGCATGGTCGCGGCGCAGAAGCGCGTGCTGCCGACCCATTGCCGCATGCTGGTGCTGGCCCCGACCCGCGAGCTGGCCAGCCAGATCGCCGATTCGGCGCGCGAGTACGGCAAGTTCTCGAAGATGTCGGTGACCACCGTGTTCGGCGGCACCAGCATCAACAAGAACCGCCAGGACATGAGCCGCGGGGTCGACATCCTCGTCGCCACGCCGGGCAGGCTGATCGACCTGGTCGAGCAGGGTTTCGTCAACCTGTCGATGATCGAGATCCTCGTTCTCGACGAGGCGGACCAGATGCTCGACCTGGGCTTCATTCACGCGCTGAAGAAGATCGTGCGGATGGTGCCGAGGAAGCGCCAGACGCTGTTCTTCTCGGCGACGATGCCCGCCTCGATCCGCGAGCTGGCCAATCAGTTCCTGCACGAGCCGGCCACCGTGTCGGTCAAGCCTGCCGCCACCACCGCCGAGCGGGTCGACCAGCTCGTCACCTTCGTCAACCAGACCGAGAAGCAGGCGCTCCTCACGCTGGTGCTGCAGGACGAGACGATCGATCGCGCGCTGGTCTTCACCCGCACCAAGCACGGTGCCGACCGCGTCGTGAAGCTGCTGGCGGGCAACGGCATCGCGTCGAACGCGATCCACGGCAACAAGAGCCAAGGCCAGCGCGAGCGGGCGCTGGGCGAGTTCAAGTCGGGGAGCGTCCGCATCCTGGTGGCGACCGACATCGCCGCGCGCGGGATCGACGTGTCGGGCGTCAGCCATGTCGTCAACTTCGAGCTGCCCAACGTGCCCGAGCAGTACGTCCACCGCATCGGGCGGACGGCGCGCGCGGGGGCGAGCGGTATCGCGGTGTCGTTCTGCGCCGATGACGAGCGGCCGTACCTCAAGGATATCGAGCGCACCACGCGCCAGAAGATCCCGGTCCAGCCGCTGCCCGAGGATTTCGCCAACAAGGCGAACCAGATCAAGTCGCAGCGGGTGAAGGCGATCGGCAACGATCCCGCCCCGCGCGAGGATCGCCCGCGTGGCGCCCGTCCGCCCGCCCGCCCGCGCGCGACCCACGCGCCGACGCCGACCGGCACCGGCGGTGGCCGCAACTATGCGAATGCCAGCCGCGGCGGGCGCGGCGGTGGTCAGGGTCAGGGCCGCAGTGGCGGCGGCGGCGGCCGGGGTCGCGGCGGCTCCGGTGGTGGTCAGGGCCGCGGCGCGGGCTCGTCCGCTTCGCGCTGACGGATACCATGCTCTCCCTCGCGGGTTACCTGCCGCGAAGGAGAGCAGCCATGGACATATCGCGCACCCCGATCGCTGAGCGCATCGCCCGCGTGCTCGCCGCCGAACGGATCAGCGCCAATGGCGGCGGGGATGCGGAATCGGCCTCTGCCCAGGTCGATGGCGCCTGGAAGGACCACCTGCCAGAGGCGATCGCCGTGCTACGCACCCTGCGTGAGCCGGACGAGCGGATGGCCGCGGTGGGTGACGTCGCGGTGTGGGAGCGGATGGTGCGTGCGGCGATCGAGGCTTCGCTGCCGCCGAAGGTGGTGATGTGAGGCGCCGCCGGATGGTGCCAGGGATCTGATGAAGATGCGCTGGCCGCCGGGTGCGCCAGCCTACCTCCTCCATCCGACAAGCCATTGACCGGCTTGCGTATTGCTGCGCCGCGGGCGATGACCCTGGGACGGGGGAACGACGTGGCGAGTGTCGAGATAACAGGACTGGCCAAGCGTTTCGGCCCGGACGAGGTGCTGGCGCCCACCGATCTTTCGGTAGAGGACGGCGAATTCGTCGTGATCGTCGGCCCGTCGGGCTGCGGCAAGTCGACGCTGCTGCGCCTGATCGCAGGGCTGGAGGTGCCGAGCGCGGGGCGCGTCGCCATCGGCGGGCGCGACGTAACCAACGCGGCGCCGGCCGATCGCGGGCTGGCGATGGTGTTCCAATCCTATGCGCTCTACCCGCACCTGACCGTTGCCGAGAATATCGGCTTTCCGCTGAAGGTCGCCGGCCGCCCCCGGGCGGAGGTCGCGGCGCGGGTCGCGGCGGTGGCGGCGTCGCTGGACCTGACGCCGCTGCTCGGGCGACGGCCGCGCGCCTTGTCGGGCGGGCAGCGGCAGCGCGTGTCGATCGCCCGCGCGGTCGTGCGCGAGCCGCAGGTGCTGCTGCTCGACGAACCGCTATCGAACCTGGATGCCGAGTTGCGCGTGCGGATGCGCCACGAGTTCGCGCGCCTCCACGGCCAGCTGGGCGCGACGATGATCTACGTCACCCACGATCAGCTGGAGGCGATGACGCTCGCCAACCGCATCGTCGTGATGAGCGCGGGCCGGGTAGAGCAGGTCGGCGCGCCGATCGACCTCTACGACCGGCCCGCGACGCTGGCGGTGGCGCGCGCGATCGGCTCGCCGGGGATGAACCTGATGCCCGCGACCGTCGTCGACACCGACCTGCGCGGCGCGACGCTGCGGCTGGACGACGGCACCGAGGTGTGCGCGCCGGTCCCGGCGGTGGTCGGTGCGGCGGTGACGCTTGGCGTCCGGCCAGAGCATCTGGAGGTCGACCCGAACGGCCCGTTTCGCGGACCGGTCGAACTGTTCGAGCGGCTCGGCCCCCTCTCCTTCGCGCATCTCGGCGTACCCGGGCGCGCGCAGACGGTGGTCGCGCAGCTGCCGAGCGATCGGCGCGTCACGCTGGGCGAGGAGCTGTGCTTCTCGATCGCACCCGAACGCGTCCACGTCTTCGACATCGAGGGTCGCTCGCTGGGTTTGTGATCCGCTCACGCGGATGCGGCCATCAACCCTTGACGCTGCCGCCGAGCAGCCCGTTCATGTAGAAGCGCTGGAGCGCCAGGAACAGCGCGAGCACCGGCAGCGTCGTCACCACCGCGGCGGCCATCATCAGCTCGCCGTCCGCGGCATGCTCGCGCCCGATCGCGGCGACCGCCACGGGCAGGGTGTAGCGGTGCTGGTCCGACAGGATGATGAGCGGCCACAGGAAATCGTTCCAGCTGCCCAGGAACATGAATAGCGCCAGCGTGACGACGATCGGCGCGAGCAGCGGCAGCACGATCGAGCCGAAGATGCGCGCTTCGCTTGCCCCGTCCAACCGCGCCGCGTCGAGCATCTCGTCGGGGATGCCGAGCGTCGCCTGCCGCACGAACAGGATCGCGAAGATGCCGGCCAGACTCGGCAGGATCACCCCGGCATAGCTGTTGACCAGCCCCAGCTCCTTGAAGATCAGGAACAGCGGCAGCATCGCCACCTGCCCCGGCACGATCAGGCTGACGATCAGCAGCCGCAGCAGCCGCTCCCGCCCCGTGAAGCGCAATTTGGCGAAGGCATAGCCGGCCGGCACCGTCAGCAGCAGCCCGAACAGCGTCGACAGCGCGGCGATCCCCAAGCTGTTCCACAGGGCCGGCACCATGCGGTAATCGAACCACGCGCCGTCGATCAGCCGGCGGACCAGCAGCTCGTGATAATTCTCCCACGACCAGCGGCTCGGCCAGAAGGGCGGCGGGAAGTGGTTCGCCTCGCCGCGCGGCATGAACGACACCGTCACCATCCAGGCGAGCGGCAGCAGCGTCAGCAGCGTCACCGCCGCCACCGCAGCGTTGGCGAGGATGGCGCGGATGCGCGCGCGCGGGACGGTCACAGCCATTCGTACCGCCTGCCGATCCGCGCCTGGACGAGAGTGACGGCCAGGATGAGCACGAACAGGATCAGCGCCACCGCGCTCGCCTGTCCCAGGTTCCACCATTTGAACCCCTCGTCGAACATGAAATAGAGAACGGTCACCGTGCTCTGCGCCGGCCCGCCCTGCGTCATCACATAGGGTTCGGCGAACAGCTGCAGGAACCCCGCCACGCTCATGACGGCGGCGAGCAGCAGCGTCGGCCCGATCGCCGGCAGGGTGACGTGGCGGAACCGGCCGAGCCGCGACGCGCCGTCCAGCCGCGCCGCCTCCATCAGGTCCTGCGGCACCGCCGACAGCGCGGCGGTGAACACGATCATGTTATAGCCGAAGATCTTCCAGGTCACGAAGATCAGGATCGCCGGGATCGATGCGCGCGGATCGCCCAGCCAGTCGACCGGGCCGATGCCGACCAGCGACAGGCCGTAGTTGAGCAGGCCGTAGCGGGTGTTGAGCAGGAACTGCCACACCGTCGCCGTCGCCACGACGCTGGTGACATAGGGCGCGAACAGCGCCACCCGCCACAGCGGCTTCCACCGCACGGTGGCGTCGTTCAGCAGCAGCGCCGCCAGCAGCGATGCGCCGATCGCCATCGGCACGCCCACCACGGAAAAGAGTGCGGTGTTGCCCAGCGCCCGCCAGAACAAAGGCGTCGTCAGCAGCGTGGTGAAATTGCCAAGCCCGATGAAGCGCAGGTTCGCCCAGTCGGCCAAAGCATAGACGCTGTAGTCGGTGACGCTCAGCGCCAGTGCGAGCAGCGTCGGCAGGATCAGGACGAAGGCGATGATGGCCAGCACCGGCGCGGTGAACGTCCAGGCGGTGCGCTCCTGCCGGGTCACGCGATCAGATCCGTCACGCGATCCGCCCCGCATCGACCAGCGCGCGTCGCTTGGCCAGGATCGCGTCGGCGCGCGTGTTCATCGTCGCCATGGCCTGCGCCGAGGTCAGGTCGCCGCGCACCAGCCGCTCGGCGACCAGCTGCACCTCGATGCGGATACGCTCCCACTCGATCACGTTCGGCTCGGTGACCAGCTCGGTCATCTGGCTGCGGAACGGCCGCAGCACCGGAGCCTGCATCTGCGGCGCCGCCCAGGCCGACTGGCGCGCGGGCAGGCTGCCGATCAGCCGCTGGAACTCCAGCTCGGCGCCCACGCCGGTCATGTAGCGGACCAGCGTCCATGCCTCGTGCGCCCTTGGCGACGTGGCCGCCACCGCCAGCGTCGCGCTGATCCCGCCGGCCGGTGCCGGCCCGCGCGGCCCCGGCATCCGCGCGACGCCCCAGCGATCGGGTGCGATCTCGGCCGCGCGGCGGCGCAGGTCGAGCAGCATTGCCGGCGAGCGCGGATAGATGGCGAACGCGCCTTGCGCGAACGCCGCGAACGGATCCTGCAACTCGGTCGACAGCATCGGCGGCGCCAGCCGGTCGGCATAGAGCGAGGCGTAGAAATCGAGCGCCGCGGCGAACTCCGGCGAGGCGAAGTCGCCGCGCGTGTTGCGGTCACGCAGCAGCTTTGCCCCGGCCTGCCCGGCGAAGGTGAACAGAGCATCCCACCAGTTGAGCGGCATCAGGAACACCCATTCCCCCGGCCGCCGCCGCTTCAGTTCACGCCCCATGTGCCGCCACCCCGCCCAGTCGAGTGGCGGCCCGTCATATCCCGCCGCCGCCAGCAGGTCGCGGCGATAGAATTGCGCCTGCGGGGCGACGGACCAGGGCACGGCATGGTCCCGGCCGCCGTAACGCGTCGCCTCGGTCAGGCCGGGGAACAGCCCAGTCACCAGAGCAGGGTCGCAAACCGGTGCGATCGCGCCGACCATCGCGAACTCGCCGACCCAGCCCGCAGGCAGCATCATGACGTCGGGCATCGCGTCGCCGGCAAAGGCGGTCAGCAGTTTTTCGTGAGAGGCGGTCCAGGGCAGCGACTGCACTTCGACGTCGATGCCGGTGGCGCGGGTGAAGGGCGGCATCAGGTGCGGCGAGTAATCGCCCTCGTAACTCATCGCCCACAGCCGAAGCGCTGCCGGGTTGCGCCGCGGCGCGCATGCCGAGGCCAGGAGCGCAGCCGATCCCGCCAGCAGCCCGCGCCGCGTCAGCCCCTGGTCGGGCGGGCTAGCTGCCTGTCCCATGGCCTGTCTTGGCAGGTCGCGAATGCAGAAGCCAGCAGTGCAACCATTTGACCGGCGCGGGATTTCACAAAAACTTACAAAAATCACCGTCGGCACGCACCGGCGGCAAAAGGGGTGAACAGGGATGCCGTTTTCCACGATCACGCGCGCCGCATTGCTGGCGGGCGCCGCCTTTCTCGTCCCCGCGGTGCCCGCCGCCGCTCAACAGGCGGACCCCGCGCCCGCTCCCGCCGCCGCGCCCGAAGAGGGTGCCGACATCGTCGTCACCGGATCGCGCATCCGCCGCCCGGATTACGAGGCGCCCAACCCGATCGTCTCGTTCGACGCGGCGAAGATCCGCGAGTCGGGCAACACCAACGTCACCAATTTCCTCCAGCGCGTGCCCGCGCTGAGCAACTCGGTCGACAGCACGCGCAGCGCCGGCAACGCGCAGGCGGACGGCGCGGTCGGGCAGGTCGGGCTCAACCTGCTCGACCTGCGCGGGCTCGGCACCAACCGCACGCTGGTACTGGTCAACGGGCGCCGCCACGTCGCCAGCCAGCCGGATACGGCTGCGGTCGACATCAACACCATTCCCACCGACCTGATCGAACGGGTCGACGTGCTGACCGGCGCTGCCTCTGCCGTCTATGGCGCGGACGGCGTGTCGGGTGTGGTCAACTTCATCCTGCGTCGCGATTTCGACGGGCTGGCGGCGCGCGCGCAGGCCGGCATCTCCGACCGGGGCGACGCCGGCAACCGCTTCGCGTCGGTAATCGTCGGGCGCAACTTCGCCGGCGGCCGCGCCAATCTGACCGCGGCGTACGAATATTCGGCCGAGGATCCGCTGGCCAACGACGATCGCGACTATCTGCGCAGCGCCAACCGCATCAACTTCGTCGCGCTGAACGATTACGACCCGACCCGCGCGGGCAGTTACCAGCAGGGGCCGGCCCGCGACATCCGCTACCGCGACAGCTCGACCTATGGCTATACCGACATCGGGGGCGTCCGCTATCGCGGCGACGGGGCGATCTACACCGCCGGCCCGTCGCTGGTGAACACGCCCTACACGCTGGGCGGCGACGACACGCCGGTCGCCGGCTATATCGGCGACATCCTGCCGCAGACCGAGCGGCACGCGGTCAACCTGCTGTCGCACTTCGACGCGTCGGACGCGTTCAAGGTCAGCCTGGAGGGCAAGTTCGTCCAGACCCGCATCCGCACGCTCGCCAGCTATACCGGCACCTATCCGGGCGGCCCCTTCTACCAGTCGACGCCGCTCGACAATCCCTACATCCCGCAGTCGATCCTGAACGCCGCGGTCGCCGCCGGGCAGACCGGGGTCGACCTCAGCCGCAACAATTTCGACCTGCCCCGCCGCGGCGAGGACGATCGCCGGCGGACGTGGCGCGGGGTGGCGGACGTGACCGGCGCGATCACCGACCATGCCAGCTACGACGTTTCCTATACCTATGGCCGCACCGACCTGCGCGCGACCAAGCTGAACGACCGGCTCGGCACCGAGTTCGCCCAGGCGCTCGACGCGGTGCGCAATCCCGCGACGGGCCAGATCGTCTGCCGCTCGGCAGCGGCGCGCGCGGCGGGGTGCCTGCCGGTCAACCCGTTCGGCCAGAACACCATCGACCCGGCGTCGTTCGGCTATTTCCTCTACGATCCGGTCAGCACCGCGCGGATCGAGCAGCACGTCGCCAACGCCTCGCTGACCGGCGATTTCGGCCAGTTCTTCACCCTGCCCGGCGGCCCGGTCCAGTTCGCGGTGGGCGCCGAGTACCGCGTTGAGAAGAGCCGCTTCCGCCCCGCGCAGGAACTGGTCGACGGCATCTTCTATGGTTACGACGAATATATCGTGCCCACCGCGGCGCGCGCGAAGTTCGACGTGTGGGAAGGGTTCGGCGAGCTGAACGTCCCCCTGCTGAAGGACCTGCCCTTTGCCCACCTGCTGTCGTTCGGGGCGGCCGGGCGCTGGTCCGATTACTCCACCGTCGGCGCGACCCAGGCGTATCAGTTCAACGGCATCTGGGCGCCGGTCGCGGACATCAGCTTTCGCGGCTCCTATGGCCGCTCGGTCCGTGCGCCCAATCTCGGCGAGTTCTATCGCCCGCGCACCGGGTCGGGCGATTCGGTCGACGATCCCTGCTACCTCGCCAATCGCGGCAACGGCAGCCAGTACCGCGTCGCCAACTGCCAGGCGCTGATCGCCGCCGCCGGGGGCAACGCGGCCAGCTTCAGCGCCGCCACCGATCCCTTCGCCATCACCTATCGACCCGGTTTCCAGCAGGGCAATGCGAACCTGCGCGAGGAGACCGCGCGGACCTGGACAGTCGGCACCGTGCTGCGCCCGCGCTTCGTGCCGGGGCTGCAGGTCGGGCTGGACTGGTACGACATCCGCATTCGCGACGCGATCAGCCTAGCCACCGCCAGCGACATCGCCGCCTCGTGCGTCGACCAGCCGACCACCGACAACGTCTTCTGTGCGCTGATTACACGGCAGGCGGGCACCGGCTATGTCAGCAGCTTCGTCGTCCAGCCGGAAAACGTCGCTGCCTTCCGCACCGCCGGGCTGGAGCTGAACGCCAGCTACGTCGTCACCACCGCCGGCGCCGGCCGCTTCGACCTGCGGCTGGTCGGCGGCTATCTCCACCGGCTGGAACAGGTCGCGACGCCGGGCGCGGCGGTGATCGACAATGTCGACCAGCCGTTCCGGCCGAAATACAGCCTCACCTTTTCGCCGACCTGGAGCATCGACGCGGTGACGGTCAGCTATAACCTGCGCTGGCAGAACGGCGTGCGCCGGTTCGATCGCCAGACCACCGACGACAATCCTACCGCCGTCGACCCGCGCTATTTCCGCTTCAAGGAACTGTGGCAGCACGACGTGCAGGTGCAGGTCCGCGCGTCGGAGCGGTTCGCCCTTTATGCCGGGGTCAACAATCTGGGCGACCAGCGACCCGATATCGGCTTCCAGACCAACGTGCCGATCTCGCCGCTCGGCCGCTTCTTCTACGCCGGCGCAAGGATCAGTCTTGATCGTTGATGCTGCACCGCACATAGCGGGGTATGCACAGCATCGCCGAACTCTTCGCAGGGGCCCTGCCCCTGCCGTCCTATGACGTCGTCATTCCCTGTTTCAACCGCGCGCACGTCGTCGCCGACGCGGTGGCGAGCGTGCTGGCACAGGATCCCGCCCCCGTCCGCGTGATCGTCGTCGACGACGGCTCGACCGATGGCAGCGCCGCCGCGATCGTGGCGCTGGAAGCGGCGCATCCCGGCCGCTTCACCGCCGCCATCCTGCCGCGCAACGGCGGCGCGTCGAACGCGCGCAACGTCGGCGCCGCGCTCTGTCGCGCGCCCTGGATCGCGTTCCTCGACAGCGACGATGTCTGGCTGCCGGGGGCCGCGCAGGCGCTGCTCGCCGCGACCGACGACGCCGACATCGTCTGTGGCCATTTCGCCCGCGTCGAGGATGGCGGCCCGCCCGGCCCGGCCGAGTGCGGCTGGTGGGGCGACGACATCCGCGTCGCGCTGGCGCACGGCGGGGTGATCGGCCCCTCCTGGTCGATCGCGCGGCGGTCGGTGGTGGAGCGGGTCACGGGCTTCGACCCCAGCTTCCACAATTGCAACGACTGGGACTTCTACACCCGCGCCGCCGCGGCCGGCGCCAGCTTTCGCCGGATCGACGCGCTGGTCGCCCAGTATCGCACCGTCGCCGGCGGGCGGCTGGTGAACGACACCGCGATCGGCGCGCGCAATGCCGCCCGCGTCCGGGCGCACCCCTATCTGTCGGCGCTGCTCGAGGACGCCTGAAGCGCGGCGTACCAGTCGGCATAGCGGGTGTTCCGCGCCATGTGGCGGTTCAGGTCCTCGTCGCCGTCCCACCACACCGGCCCGCGCTCACCCAGCGCGACTTTGGCGGCGTTCACCGCCGCCCGTGCCGCCGCCATCGCCTCCGGGTCGGCGGCGGTGCGTACCGCGCGGCGGGCGGCCATCAGCGCGTCGACCTGCGCCTGTCGCTCCGCCGCGTCCAGATGCGGGTTCGCCCGCCGCCACAACCGCCCGCGCACCACGATATAGCGGCCGTCGGGCGTCACCGGCGGCGGCTCCCCCATCAGTCGGGCCGATGCTCGGCCGGCAGCAGTTGCAGCTGCTGCGGCACGGTGCCGACGTCGATATCCTCCTCGGCCAGCCGCTGCAGGATCGCGATCAGCGCGGCGCTGCGCGTCGGATAGGCGGCGCGCGGGCTGGCGGTATGGGCGAAGCAGTTGAACAGGATGCGCCCGTCCGCGATCGTGTCGATGAACGCGACCGGCGCCGGATCGGCGAGGATCGCCGGTTCCGCGGCAAAGGCGTCGAGCACGATCGTCCGCACCCGCTGCGGCTCGACGCCCAGCGGGACCGAGAACTGGATCTGCAACCGGCCGAGCGCGTTCGACATCGTCTTGTTCAGCACCGTCTTGGTGATGAGTTCCGAATTGGGGACGATCAGCGTCGAGTGGTCGGCCAGCTCGATCTCGGTCGCGCGCACGCTGATCCGCTTCACGTCGCCCTCCTCGGTGCCGATGCGGACGAGGTCACCGATCTTCACCGGCCGCTCGGCGAGCAGGATCAGCCCCGACACGAAATTCTGCGTGATCGCCTGCAAACCGAAGCCGATGCCGACCGACAGGGCGGACAGCAGCAGCGCGATCCGCTCCATGCCGATGCCCAGCGACGCCAGCCCCCACAGGGTCGCCAGCAGCACCGCGACATAGCGGGCGATCAGCGCGAAGCTGTTGCGCCCGCTCAGGTCCAGGCTGGTCGTCGGCAGATAGCGCTCGTTCAGCCAGCGCAGGAACAGCCGCGCCAGCGCCAGCCCGACGATCAGCACCGCCACCGCGCGCAGGATCGCGCCGGGCGCGATGCTGACGTCGCCGATGGTGATCCCGCCCGCAACGGTGGCGAACCGCTCGACCGTGCTGTCGACGCCCGATCCAAACGGGGTCAGCAGCATCACGATCGCGACCAGCGCCAGCCCCAGCCGCAGCACGCCCGACAGCAGCACCCCGAACTGGTCGATCGCACCGGGCCGGATGCCGACCCCGCGCGCCAGCACATGCCCCGTGCGGCTGTTCGCCGAGAACACGGTCGTCACCACATCGTCGACGAAGGCGAGCAGCAGGTAGAAGGTGCCGACCACGATCGCCAGCCACTCGATCACGATCCGGGTCAGGAACAGGCTGAACGTCGTGTATCCGATCAGCAAAGCCGCCGCGCTCGCCAGCGTGACCAGCCAGGCAACCAGCGTGACGATGCCGACGCCCGCGCGCTTGGCGCCCGCGCTGGTCACCGCCGGGTCGGCGGCGTCGGGCGCCGCGCCCGCCTCTTCCTCCGCGGCCCGCGCGCGGCTGCGCAGCCGGCCCAGCGTGAACAGCAGCCCACCGATTGCCAGCAGGCGGACCGCTGCCAGCACCGCGTCGGTCGCCGCGATCGCGGTGGCGCTCAACCGCATCGTCTCGACCACCGCCGACAGCAGGATGTCGAGCCCGGTCAGCACCGCCAGCACCCACGCCCAGGGCAGCAGCGCGCGCGCCACCGTGTCGCCGATCGGCAACAATCGCCACGATCCCTGGCTGCGCATCAGGAGCGCTGCCCCCAGCGCGCCGATGAACCCGCCCATGCCCACCGCGAAGACGAACGCGGTCAGGATCGGCTCGGCCGCCGCCGCCGTCAGCCCCGACCAGCGCAGCCCCTGCACCAGCGCGAGTGCGGCGAGCGTCGGCAGCGCGGTGCCGGTGACCAGCCGCCACATCGCATAGCCGGTACGCCGGATGCGGTGCCCGGGCGCCGCGCCGATCGCGTAGCGCCGCCCCGCCTCGCGCAGCGCGATCCGCCCGGGCCAGCCGAGCGCGACCGCGACGACCGCGCCCAGGATCGCCAGCCACAGCCGCCCGCCGGCCAGTCCGCCGCCGACATCATCCATCATCTGCTGCGTGAAATGAACCGCGCGCACCACGTCGCGCGGCGTGGCGACGATCAATTCGGTCCAGAAATGCGGGGTCAGCGGCGACCGGTTGCGCGTTGCCCAACTACGCCCCAGTTCGGCGGTCTGGTCGGCGGCGATCTGGTCGGCCAGCTGCTGCGCCTCGACGATCAGCAGTTTGCCGCGGCGGATGCCGCTGTCGATCGTCGCCCGCCGCTGGGCGAGCAGCCGGCGCTGCTGGGCAATGTCGGGCGCGTCGACGATCCCCGGCGTCGCCGGCCCGATCTCGGTAACCTTGGCCTCGACTAGCGCCATCTGCGCGTCGAGCGTCGCCCCGACATCGTCCGCCGCCGCGCGCGCGGCACTCAAACGGTCGGTCAGCGCCGCCCGCTCCTCGCGCGTCGTCGCGACATCCGCCGCCCGCTCGACCGCGCGGACCTCCGCCGACGCGCTCGCCAGCCGGTTGGCCGCGTCCTGGACCGGATCGGCGGTCTGCGCGAACACGGCGGCGCCGGTAACGGCGATCAGCAGCGCGATACAGGCAGTGAGGAATCGAAGGGGCAAGGCGCGATCCGTCATGCTTTGTGCCCTACCGCCCTGCGTGAAACGAATCGACCGCCAACTGCATAATGCAAAGCCCCTCCCCTTCAGGGGAGGGGTTGGGGTGGGGCCTCTCCCCCAGCGCCGCGCGTGCGGAACCGCCCCACCCCCAAGCCCCTCGCCTGAAGGGGAGGGGAGAAGGCGGTCACACGACCGCGCCGACCTCCACCGCCCCCAACCCCAGCCAGGCGGCCATCCGCTCCAGTTCCACGCCCAGCCGCTCCATCGCCTCCGCCGGGGCATCCGGCTCCAGCGTCACCCGCTGCGCGCGCAGCACGCCCGCCTGCCGGTCCGCCTTCAGGTCGACCCGCGCGACCAGCGCCTCGTCCAGCAGGAACGGCAGCACGTAATAACCGTGCGTGCGCAGCGGCTGCGGCACATAGATCTCGATGCGATAGCGAAAGCCGAACAGCCGCTCGGTCCGCCCCCGCTCCCACACCAGAGGGTCGAACGGCGCGAGCAGCGCCGCGATCCGTACCCGGCGCGGGGTCGCCGCGTCGCGGTGCAGCCACGCCTTCTGGCTCCACCCCTCGACCCGCACCGGCACCAGCGTCCCCGCCTCCGCCTCGGCGGCGATCGCATGGTCGGCCTCGGCCGGCTTCAGCCGGTAATAGTCGCGCAGGTCGGCGGCGGTGGCGACCCCCAGCGCGCGGGCGCTGCGGGCGATCAGGGCACGCTGCGCCGTCGCCGCGTCCGGAGTCGGCAGGTCGAGCACCGCACGGGGCAACACCCGCTCGGGCAGGTCGTACACCCGCGCGAAGCTGCCGCGCCTGGTCGCGGTGGTGATCTGCCCCGACCAGAACAGCCATTCCAAGGCATGCTTGGTATGGCTCCACTGCCACCAGCCACTGCGGCTCGACCCGTTCTCGAAATCGGCCGCGGTCATCGGTCCGTCCGTGGCGATCCGCGCCAGCGCCGCCTCCGCCTCGTCACGCCGTTCGGTCGCGAAGCGTTGCAGCGCCTGATAGCCGATCTCGCCGCGCTCTGCCCGCGCCATCCGCCAGCGCAGCAGCGGATGGAGGTCGAGCGGCAGCAGCGACGCCTCGTGCGCCCAATATTCGAACGAACGCCGTTGGCGAAGCGGCCCCCAGGCATCGCGCTCCAGCAGCGCCCTGTCGTACCCACCCAGCCGCGCAAAGGCGGGCAGATAATGCGCCCGCGTCAGCACGTTGACGCTGTCGATCTGGAACAGCCCCAGCCGGTCGAGCACCCGCCGCAGCTGCGGCGCCCCCGCCCGCTCGGGCAGGCGCGCGCCGAAACCCTGCGCGGCGAGCGCCACTCGCCGCGCCTCGCCGATCGACAGGCTCAGCGTCACCGCGCGTCCAGCACCACCAGCGCCACCCCCTGCCTCGGCAACGCGAAGGCGGCGATGGTTCCGCCCTTGCCTGCGGTCAGCGCGACCGGTTCCGGCCGCATCGTGGCAGCCTGCTCCAGCGCGGCATAGCGGGTCTCGTCGGGGTTCAGCGGCGATCCCATCGCCTGCCACGCGGCAAAGGCGTTGCCGTGCGTGCCGTCGACCCGCCAGATCGTCGCGCTTGCCGGCGCCTTGCCGCGCAGCCCGCTCACCGTCAGCCGGATCGCCGCGGCCGGCCCCGCGACATCGTCGTCGTGATAGTGCCACACCAGGATCGCGGTCCGCCCGTCGGCTGTCCGCGTCGCGATCGTGCCGATGTCGGCCGCGCCGCGCACCCCCTCTGCCACCACCGTGTCGAGCGGCAGCTGCGCGTCGCTGGTCGCCGCCAGCCGCTCCGGCCCCAGTTGCGCGAACAGCCGGAACACGTTCAGCACCGGCAGCGCTACGCCGTTCGACGCCAGCTGGCGGTATCCTGCGAACCAGGGCTGGTTCTCGAACTCGAACGACCAGGACAGGACGCCGTCCAGATTGACCCGCCGCCGCGCCGCCAGCTCCCAGATCCGCGCGAAGCTGGCCGCGGTGTAGCTCGAATACATGGTGCCGTTGCGATACGCATTCTCCGGGCCGGGGCACGCTGCGCACCCTTCCGGATCGCTCTCGCCGATCACCACCGGCAGGGCGGCGAGCGCGGGGGTGGACGTCACCTTCACGAAGCCGCGATCGACCTCCTTCAGATGGGTCGCGATCCCCATTCGGACGTGTCCGTCGACGAAGCTCGGCTGCCCCTTGGCGTGGAAGGCGAGGAAGTCGGTTGGCGTTCCCACCTTGCCGGTAGCGAAGTTGGTGCCGATCGTCACATGCGCCAGGAAATCGTCCATGAACGCGCCGCCCGCGCCCGCCGTATCGGGGCCGCCGACCCGCGCGGTCGGCAGCGCGCGGCGCACCCCGTCGACGGCATAGTCGTGCAGCTTGAAGAATTCCTCGCGCGGTGCCTTCCAGTAATAGCCGTTGGGCTCGTTCCACACCTCGAAATACCAGCGCTCGACCTCGGCACGACCATAGCGTTCGACATTGTGGCGGGTCCATTCATAGACCAGCTCGCGCCACTTGTCGTAGCTCCTGGGCGGATAGGCCCATCCCGAGACGATGTATTTGTAATCGAACCCCGGCCGCCAGCTGTGCTGGTACGGCGTGCCGGCAGGCGCGGTCGACATCGCCTCTGGCATGAAACCGATCTGCAGGTACGGCCGCACGCCCCGCGCCAGATAGGTGTCGATGATCCGGTCGACCGTCGTCCAGTCATAGACCGGCTTGCCGTCCTTCGTCTCGGTATAGACGTTGGTGCTGCCCCATTTGAACGCCGCCGTGCCGTCGCCGGTGTTCAGCAGGTTGTGCGCGCGGAAGAACACGTCGCCGCTACGCAGCTTGCCCAGTTCGACCAGCAGCTTGCGGCCGTCCTTCATCGTCGCGTAATTCGGCTCGTCCGCCCCGAAGAAGCGCCACACCGGCGGCAGCGCGCCGACCGGGCGGTTCGCCTGCACGGTGACCGCGACCGGGCGCGGCGCCGCCTGCGCCGACACCATGGACGGCAGCAACAGGCTGGCCAATATGGCCGCTGGACGGATCATGCGCGTGTCCCTCTCACTAGACGAACGCCAGTGATGGCGGAGAGCGGCGGCGGGTTCAACGCACGCATTTTCGCGCGAAGGCGCAAAGACGCGAAGAGGTGGCGTCCGGAGCAGCGGCAGCTTGCCATCGGTAGCGAGGTGATTGGTCGGTTGCGCTGCCGCGCCCCAGACACCTTTGCGCCTTCGCGCGCATCACTCCTATACCGGCCCCCAAAGCGCCATTGCCCCCCCTTCCCCCCCGCCCTAAATGCGCGCGCATGACCGAGATCACCGTCGCCGCGCTCCAGCTCGGCTTTTCCGCCGACATCGACCGCAACATCGCCAACGTGTCGCGCCTGGTGCGTGAGGCGGCGGCGCGCGGCGCGCAGGTGATCCTGCCGCCCGAACTGTTCGAGGGCGAGTATTTCTGCCGGGTCGAGGATGAGGGCCTGTTCGCCAACGCCGCACCGGTCGGCGAGCACAAGGCGGTGCTCGCCATGCAGGCGCTGGCCGAGGCGCTGAAGGTCACCATCCCGACCAGCTTCTTCGAGGCCGACGGGCCGCATTACTATAACAGCCTGGCGATGATCGGTCCCGACGGCGAAGTGCAGGGCGTCTATCGCAAGAGCCACATTCCGGACGGCCCCGGTTACGAGGAGAAATTCTATTTCCGCCCCGGCAATACCGGGTTCAAGGTTTGGCCGGCGCCGCCGACCGCGCCGGGCTGGACACTGGGCGTCGGCGTCTGCTGGGACCAATGGTATCCCGAAACCGCGCGCGCGCTGATGCTGATGGGCGCCGAACTGCTCTTCTACCCCACTGCGATCGGCAGCGAGCCGCACGACACCAGCCTCGATACCGCGCGCCTGTGGCGGCGCGCGATGGTCGGCCATGCGGTATCCAACGTCGTGCCGGTGGTCGCCGCCAACCGCATCGGCACCGAACATGGCCAGCATTTCTACGGCACCAGCTTCATCACCGACGAGCGCGGTGACATTCTCGCCGAGCTGGACCGCGAGGAAGAGGGCGTCATCACCGCCACGCTCGACCTTGCCCGCATCCGCCGCCACCGTGCCGCCTTCGGCTTCTTCCGCGACCGCCGGCCGGAGCTGTACGGCCGGTTGGTCGCCGACGTCTGAGCGCGCCGTATCTCTACGCCGTCGCACTGGGCGGCAACCGCCGCACCCGCCACGGCAGCCCCGCCGCCACCCTTCGCGCGGCGCTGGCCATGATCGGCGGGGTGGAAGCGGTGTCGCCGGTCATCGCGACCCCGCCGCTCGGCCCTTCGATCCGCCGGTTCGCCAACGCCGCCGCGCTGATCCGCAGCGCCGAACCGCCCCCCGTCCTGCTCGCCCGGCTGAAGGCGATCGAGCGCAGCCTCGGCCGTCGCCCCGGCCGCCGCTGGGGCGCGCGGCCGATCGATCTCGACATCGTCCTCTGGTCCGGCGGTCGCTGGCGCAGTCGAACCCTCGCTGTCCCGCATCTCGCCTTTCGCGACCGCCGCTTCGTCCTCGCCCCGCTCGCGCGCATCGTGCCGTGCTGGCGCGATCCGGTCAGCGGCCGCACCATCCGGCAGTTGCTGACCCAGGTTGACCGCCGCCGGCCATCCACCTAGGTCCGCCCCGGGCGATGGGTCCGTAGCTCAGTCGGTAGAGCAAGCGACTTTTAATCGAGAGGTCCCGGGTTCGAGCCCCGGCGGACCCACCATCGCCCGATCCTCTCGCCAGCCGGACGGGGCCATGCCCGCACGCACCAAGATCTTCTTCGACGGCGGCCTGCGCCCCGCGGGCATGGAGATCGCCGTCGTGCTGCGCGGCCGGGCGACGATCCTCACCGATCTCGGTCCGGGCACCAGCATGACCGCCGAGTGGCTGGCGCTGCTCCATGCCGCCGAACTGGCGCGGATGGAGCGACTCGCCGATGCGGTGCTGATCGGGGACGCCGCCGCCATCGTCGCGCAGGCGAACGGCCGCGTCCGCACGCCGCCGCCGCATCGCGACCATCTGGAGCGGCTCTGCCGGCTGCTCGGTGCCGGACCGCCGCTCCGCATCCGCGCGGTACGCCGCTCGCACAATCTGGCCGGCATCGCCCTGGATAGACTACACTTGTAATCGCAACCGGAGGCTGTATTGTCACGCTAGAACACTGGGGGAGCGGGCGTGATGGGGGTGGTGGGGTGTCTGGCGATGCTGGCGCAGGTGGCGGGTGCCCCACCGGCCGAGCCGATCCCCGCGCCCGCCGCCGATCCGGCGACCACACGCAGCGACCGACCCACCCCCTCGCCCGAGACCGCCGACACGGTGACCGCCCCGTCCGGCGAGGCGATCGCGCCCGCCGCCCAGCCCGCCGCCACGGCGCCCCCGCCAGGCGCGACCGGAGCGAGCGACGGGCGACTGGTCTATGACGCCGCCTTCTTCCGCGCCTTCTCGCCCGCCACCGCGCTCGAGATCGTGCGCCGCACCCCCGGCTTCCAGCTCGACGTCGCCGATCAGGAGGTACGCGGCTTCGGCCAGGCCGCGGGCAACTTCGTCATCAACGGCCAGCGCCCCTCGGCGAAGTCCGACACGCCCGCGACCATCCTCCAGCGCATCCCCGCCAACCGCGTGCTGCGCGTGGAGGTCGGCCGCGGCGACCTGTTCGGAGCGGAGTTCGCCGGCCGGCCACAGGTCCTGAACCTCGTCCTGACCGACACCGGCGGCGTCGCCGGCACGGTCGAGGGCAGCGTGATGCGCGACTATACCGGCCATCTCTATCCGGCCGGCACCGCCTCCACGCTGATCCGTCGCGGCCGGTCGAGCCTGAACCTGGCGCTCGGCGTCGTCAACGAGCGCACCACCGAGGAAGGGTTCGACCGCATCACCACCCTGCCTGCTGGGCAGCAGACCGAATACCGCCGCAAGATCAATCGCCTGGTCGAGCCGGAGGGTTATGTATCGGGCGCCTACGAGTTCAACGGCGGTACCAACGACACCGCCCACCTGAACGGCCGCCTGTCGCTCGATCGCACGGCACTGACGCAGAGCAACACCGTCACCCCCGCCACCGGCCCCGTCCGCGACGACCGCCTGACCCAGCGCTACAAACTGACCGGGTACGAGCTGGGCGGCGACTATACCCGCCCGTTCCTGGGTGGCGGGCTGAAGCTGATTGGCCTCGTCACCCGCAAGGCGCGCGACGACCGCGACCTGTCGCTGCTGCGTGTCGAGAGCGACGTCGTCGGCGGCTTCGCCCAGTCGGTGGACGATCACCGCGACGAGACGGTGATCCGCACCGTCTGGAACCGCTCCGACCTCGCCGGGTGGAGCGTCGAGCTGGGCGTCGAGGGCGCGCTCAACGTGCTGCGCAGCGACGTCAACCTGTTCGAGATCGCCGAGGGCGGCGGCCGCACCCGCATCGACCTCCCGGTCGATCAGGCGACGGTGCGCGAGTATCGCGGTGAGACCTTCGTCAATGTGGGGCGTCTGCTCTCCACACGCCTGCGCGTCGACATGGGCGTGACCTATGAGGCATCGCGCCTCACCGTGTCGGGCGATGCCGCGGCGCGCCGGGTGCTGACGTTCCTGAAACCGCGGGTCACGCTCGACTGGCGGCCGGGCGGCAAGTGGCATGCCCAGGCGTCGGTCAAGCGCACCGTCGCCCAGCTTCAGTTCGAGGATTTCATCAGCGTCGCCGAGCTGACCAACGAGCGCGTCAACGGCGGCAACGCCAACCTCCAGCCGCAGCGCGCGTGGGAGACGCTGGCCTTCGTCGAACGGCCGATCCTGGGCGATGGCCTCGTCCGGCTGGAGGCGGGATACAACCGCATCCAGCTGGTGCAGGACCGCGTACCGACGCCCGAGGGGTTCGACGCGCCGGGCAACCTGGGTGATGGCGAGCTGTACCTGCTGCGCGGCCGGATCGACGCGCCGCTGACGCCGATCGGGGTAAAGGGCGGGCGGGCGACCATCTATGTCTCCTATGTCGGCACGCGGGTCGACGATCCCTATACCGGGCGCGGGCGGCCCTTCTCGGGCACCTCGCCGCTGCTGGCCACCGCCAGCCTGCGCCAGGACAGCCGCCGCTTCGCCTGGGGCGTCGATCTGGAGGCGGCGCTGCCGACCGCCTTCTATCGCCTGAACGAGATCGACCGCAGCTACAGCCGTGCGCCCTACGTGACCGTCTTCGCCGAATATCGGCCGACGTCGCGCTCGACGATCACCATCGGGCTAGACAATGCCAGCGGCGCTCCCGCCTTTCGCCGCCGCACCTTCTACCTCCCCGACCGGCGCACCGAGGAGCCGTCACTGCTGGAGCTGCGCCAGCGCAACCGCCACATCGTGCCGTTCGTGAAGGTCAAGCACCAGTTCGGGTGACGGCCCGCCCCTTACCCGTCATTCCCGCGAAAGCGGGATTACGGACATGAGGAGCGGCCCTACCGTGTCGGGTCGATCAGATACTTCTCCCCCGTCGCCTTCCTCTCATACGCCCGCAGCACATCGGGGTTCAGCGCCTCGGCCAGCCCGATCGTCGCGGTGTAACGGCTGGCGAAGGTGGTCGTCAGTTCGGCCACCACGCGCGCGCGCATCGCCTTCACCGTCTCGCGCGGGGCGCGCTGCAGGAACGGGGTCAGCAGGAAGCCGCTGACGCTCCACTGGAACCCGAACGCCAGCCGGTTGATCGTCGTCGGCGACAGGTCGAGCGCGCCATAGATATAGAGCTGCTTGAAGGTGTCCGAGCCGTAGCGGCTGTACGCCGCCGCCGATCGGCTGGCGGCCTGCTCCATCGCCTGCACGATGTCGCTGCCGAGCGTTCCGCCACCGATCGCGTCGAACGCGATGGTCGCCCCCGTTGCCGCGATCGCCTCGACCAGTGCTTTCCGGAAATCGGGCGCGCTGCTGTCGAGCACATGGGTCGCGCCGATATCGGTCAGGATCTTCGCCTGCGCCGCAGATCGGACGATGTTCACCAGCGGCACGCCATCGGCCAGGCAGATGCGCTGGAGCATCTGCCCCAGGTTCGACGCGGCGGCGGTGTGGACGATCGCCTTGTGCCCCTCCATCCGCATCGTCTCGACAAAGGCGAGCGCGGTCAACGGGTTGACGAACATCGCCGCCCCGTCCGCGACGCTCGCCCCGTCGGGCAGCGGCACCACGTCGCGCAAGGGCAGCTTGCGGAGCTGCGCGTACATGCCGCCGCCCATCATCCCGACCTTGCGCCCGATCAGGTCGCGGCCGTTCTCGCCGGCGTCGATCACCGTGCCCGCACCCTCGTTGCCGACCGGCAGCGACTGGCCGACCCGTGCGCGCAGCGACCCCATCCGCCCCTGCGGCACCGCGAAGGTCGCGACCGGCCGCACCGCATCGCCGGACACCGCCATCGTCGAGACGTCGGCCGGACCGAGCAGCAGCCCCAGGTCGGAGGGATTGATCGGCGCCGCCTCGACCCGCACGATCACCTCGTCCGGTCCCGGTGCGCCCAGCGTCACCTCCTCCAGGCTCAACGTCAGCGTGCCGTCCTCGCCCACCGTGGAGCGCAGCTCCAGACCCGTCGCGTCAGCCATCCTCACCTCCATCGTGTCCAGCCCGGCATGGCAATCCGCAACCCGGCCGTCAAATCCTCCCCTGAAAGGCGAGGATTTCAGGCGAAAGGTTCTTTTCCGTCGCAACTTTCGTTACCGGGCGATGATGACCGCCACCCCCACCCCGCACCCTGGCGTCGGCCGGCGCGAGTTCGTCGCCTTCATCGCCGCGATCATGGCGGTGAACGCGCTGGGCGTCGACCTGATGCTCCCCGCTCTGCCGGCGATCGGGCACGAGCTGGCCATCGCGTCCGACAATGCGCGCCAGTGGATCGTCACCGCCTATGTCTTCGGCTTCGGCATCGGCCAGCTGATCTATGGCCCCCTCGCCGATCGCTACGGGCGCAAGCCCGTGCTGCTCGTCACCCTGGCGGGCTTCGTCGCGGCCAGCATATTCGCGGCGAGTTCGGCGACCTTCGCCGCGCTGCTCGGCGCGCGCGTGCTCCAGGGGGTGATGTCGGCATCGACCCGCGTACTGGCGGTGGCGATGGTGCGCGACAGCTATGCCGGACGGCAGATGGCGCGGGTCATGTCGCTGGCGCAGATGATCTTCTTCATCGTGCCGATCCTCGCGCCCAGCATCGGCCAGCTGCTGCTGGCGATCGGGCCGTGGCGCTTCATCTTCTACGCATTGGGCGGCTTTGCGGCGGTGGTACTCGCCTGGTCGCTGGTCCGCCTGCCGGAAACGCTGCCGGCGGCGCGGCGTGCGCCGATCTCGCTTCGGTCGCTGCGCCAGTCCTACCGGCTGACCCTGACCAACCGCTACTCGGTCGGCTATGCCTTTGCCGCGTCGCTGACCTTTGGCGGGATCATCGCCTTCGTCTCGTCGGCGCAGCAGATCTTCGTCGACGAGTTCGGCGCGGGCGAGCGGTTCACCCTGCTGTTCGCCGCCTGCGCCTTCTCGATGGGTTGTGCCTCTTATCTCAACAGCCGGCTGGTCGAGCGGCTGGGCACGCGCCTGATCTCGCAGACCGGGCTGTTCGCGCTGATCGGGCTATCGGTCGTCCATCTCGGCGTGATCGGCGCGGGTGTGGAAAACCTGTGGAGCTACATGGTCTTCCAGGCACTCAGCATGACCTGCATCGGCCTGTGCGGCTCCAACTTCGGTGCGATGGCGATGGAGCCGGTCGGCCATGTCGCTGGCGTCGCCTCGTCGGTGCAGGGCTTCATCACCTCGACCGTCGCGGTGCTGGTCGGCTCGGCGATCGGCCAGGCCTATGACGGCAGCACCTGGCCGCTGGCGATCGGCTATCTCGCGATCGGTGTCAGTGCGCTCGCGATCGTGCTGCTGGTCGAGGGCGGGCGGCTATTTCAGGCGCGCATGCCGGCGCGCTGAGGCAAAGGCACGCGCGAAGCCCGCCTCGTCCAGCGCGCCCACCACCAGCACTCCGCCGATCAGCCAGGCCGGCGTTCCCGGCAGCCCCAGCGCCGCCGCCGCCCGCGCATTCGCGGCGAGGCGCGCGTCGATCGCCGCGCTGTTCCTTGCGATTACTGCCCGCACCCGCGCCGGATCGTCGCCCACCCGCGCCACCAGATCGAACAGCACGTCCGGCGTCAGCGGCCGGCGCTCGCGCATCAGCAGCCGGTGCAGCGCCCCGTAACGCGCCGGCTCGACCGCCAGTGCCACCCGCGCCGCTGCGACCGAAGCGTCACCGAAGATCGGCCAGTCGCGGTACGCCACGGTAACCCGCCCGTCAGCCGCGACCGCCGCCTCCAGCGCCGGTGCCGAGGCGCGGCAGGCCGGGCAGCGATAGTCGGTGAACACCACCATGGTCAGGTCGGCATCGCGCGCCACCTCCCGCGGCTCGCCCGTGTCGGCCAGCACCGCCCGGGCCGCCACGTCGCCGGACACGTCGCGCCCGACCGGCATCGCCCACCGCACCACCTGCCCCACGCCCCAGCCCGCGACGACGAGCAGCAGCATCAGCCCGAGCACGCGACCCGTCACGCGATGTCATCCATGACCGATGTTCGCACGTAACTGCATGGCAGGAGGCACTTTATTCCGATGACCAACCCCGATGCCGTCGCCCGGGACATGGAGCGCATCTTCGGCCGCGCGGCCGCGCCGCGGCTCGCCACCGCCCGTCGCGGCAGCGCGCCGGCCTGGGTCGCCGCTGCCGCCGCGCTGGTCGCGACGGGCGTGCTGGTCGGCACGCCGGCACCCCGCACGGCACCACCGCCGCCGCCCGCGCCGAGAGTGATCGTCCCGCCCCCGCTCCCCGCGCTGGTGACCGCCGTATCGCAACCAAAGCCGCCGCAACCGACGCCAGCGCCACCGCCACCCGTTGGTCGCCGCAAGCCAGCGCCGCCGCCGCGCATCGGCGCGCAGGAAGCCCCGCACCTTACCGGAGAGGCCCTCCGCCGCGCCCTTGCAGAAGACGTCGTCATCACCCGCCGCCTGAACGAGGAAGCGCTCGCCCGCCAATCCGCCGACACTGCGCGGTGAACACCTGCTCCCCTTCCCTGGACGAGGGAGGGGAGAGGACCGGCCAAGACTCAGAGCCGCCCGAACACCGCCTCGAACCCGGCTCGGTCGCCCGCCGCCAGGAAGCGCGACTGCTCGATCCAGCGATCGCGCGCGATGCGTCCGGCGAACGGCCCCAACTGCGCGTCGAGCACTGCCGCCTCGTCGTCGCTCAACGCCGCGAGCTGCCCCACCGTGGTGATGCCCAGTCCCGCCAACCGATCGGCCAGCTTGGGGCCGAGCCCCTTCAGCTGCGTCACCGGCCCGTCGGCCGGCCCCTCCGCCGAATGGCCCGATTCCGCGACGGGCGCCGCCGACACCGGCGCGACGGCGGCGGTGGCGACCGGAATATCCGCCGCGACCGAGGCCGGCGTCGCCTCCATCGGCGCGGCGGCAGCGATCGGCTCGTCGGCCAGCGGCGGCTCCGCGACGACTGGCTGCGGCTCCGGCTCCGGCTCGACCGCAGCGGGAGCGGCCGGTTCGGGCTCCGGCTCGACGGCGGGCGACGCGACGCCCGCCTCCTCGGCGCGTGCCTCGACCTGCTGCTCGGCCCGGGCGCGGATCCGCTTGCGGCGGATGCCGGCGACGATGATAGCCACCGCAGCGATCGCAACGATCGCCATCAGCACGAAATGGACCGCGGTGATCGCGCCGATGCCGTCGGGCAGCAGGCTGGAACCGGGGGCGGGGGCGGTGGTGTCGTTCATACGCCCACCCTAACGCGCGAGCGGGATCATTGCACCTGTTCGCGCGCGATCTCGCGCCAGCCTATGTCGCGCCGGCAGAAACCGTCGGGGAAGTCGAGCGCGTCGACCCCGCGATATGCCGCCGCCTGCGCCGCCGCTACGGTCGCGGCCGTGGCGGTCACCGCCAATACCCGCCCGCCGCTCGCCACCAAGCCATCACCGTCCGCGCGCGTGCCCGCCTGGAACACGGTCGTCCCCGCCGCCTCGGCTGCATCGACCCCGGCGATCCGCCCGCCCGCCGCCGGCGTTCCCGGATAGCCCCGCGCCGCCACCACCACGGTCAGCGCCGGGTCGGGCGAGAAGGCCGGCGCCGCCTCGCCCGCCAGCCGTCCCTCGGCCACCGCCAGCATCAGCTGCGCCAGGTCGCCCCGGTATCGCATCATCAGCACCTGCGCCTCGGGGTCGCCGAAGCGGGCGTTATACTCGATCAGCTTCGGCCCCTGCGCAGTCAGCATCAGCCCGGCATAGAGCACGCCGACGAACGGCATCCCCTCCTCGCGCAGCGCCGCCACGGTCGGCCGCACGATCGTGTCGATCGCTTGGCGCTCCAATTCCGGGGTCAGCACCCGCGCCGGACTGTACGCACCCATGCCGCCGGTGTTGGGACCGGTATCGCCGTCGCCCACCCGCTTGTGGTCCTGCGCCGATCCGAACGGCACCAGATGGACGCCGTCGGTCAGGACGAACAGGCTCGCCTCCTCGCCGTCCATATATTCCTCGATCACCGCCGAGGCGCCGGGGACCGCGAACAGGTCGTCGACCGCCGTCAGCGCCTCCTCGCGGGTCATCGCCACGGTCACGCCCTTGCCCGCTGCGAGGCCATCCGCCTTGACGACGACCGGCAGCCCGAATGTTCCAGCCAACGCCGCCGCCGCCGTGTCGCGGTCGGTGACGCGCAGATAGCCCGCGGTCGGGATGCCGGCGCGCGCACACAGATCCTTGGTGAAGCCCTTCGACCCCTCCAGCTGCGCCGCCGCCGCCGAGGGGCCGAACACCGCCACCCCCGCCATCCGCAGCGAATCGCCCAACCCGTCGACCAGCGGCGCCTCCGGCCCGATCACCACCAGCCGCACGTTGCGCTCCGCACAGAAGGCCGCGACGCCCGCGTGATCCGTCGCGTCCAGCGCCACCACCGTCGCATGCTGCGCGATGCCGGGGTTGCCGGGCGCGGCGAAGAGCGTATCGAGGGTCGGCGACTGCGCCAGCTTCCACGCCAAGGCGTGCTCGCGGCCTCCGGAGCCGATCAACAGGACGTTCATGCCAGACCCCTTTTCAGAAACCTCGCGGCTGGTAGCGGAGGAGGTCCCCGGCGACAACGCGCTCGCGCTGTCGGTCGGCGAACTGTCGTCGCGACTGAAGCGGATGGTGGAGGGCGAGTTCGGCCATGTCCGCCTGCGCGGCGAGATTTCGGGCTACAAGCGTGCCACTTCCGGCCATGTCTACCTCTGCCTGAAGGACGATGCCGCAATCATCGACGGGGTCATGTGGAAGGGCGCCGCCGCCGCCCTCCCCTTCCAGCCGCAGGACGGGGTGGAGGTGGTCGCGACCGGTCGCCTGACCACCTATCCCGGCCGCTCCAAATACCAGATCGTCATCGAGCGGATGGAGCTGGCCGGCGCCGGCGCGCTGATGGCGCTGTTCGAGAAATTGAAGGCCAAGCTCGCCGGCGAAGGGCTGTTCGATCCGCAGCGCAAGCGCCCGCTACCCTATCTGCCCCGCGTCATCGGCGTCGTCACCTCGCCGACCGGCGCGGTGATCCGCGACATCCTGCACCGACTGGAGGATCGCTGCCCGACCCACGTCCTGGTCTGGCCGGTCAAGGTCCAGGGCCAGGGCGCCGCCGAGGAGGTCGCCGCCGCCGTCCGCGGCTTCGACGCGATTCAGCCGGGCGGCCCCGTTCCCCGCCCCGATCTCGTCATCGTCGCGCGCGGCGGCGGCTCGATCGAGGATCTCTGGGCCTTCAACGAGGAAGTGGTGGTCCGCGCGGTCGCCGCCTGCTCGATCCCGATCGTCTCCGCGGTCGGGCACGAAACCGATACGACGCTGTGCGACCATGCCGCCGACCGCCGTGCCCCCACGCCCACCGCCGCCGCCGAGATCGCGGTGCCGGTCCTCGCCGAACTGCGCCACACCGTCGCCAGCCACGCCGCCCGCACCGCGCGCTGCGCAAACCGCTACGTCGAGCGCGGGCGCGAGCGGCTGGACGCGTTCGCCCGCCTGCTGCCCAAGCGCGACGCGCTGCTCGGCCCGCAGCGCCAACGCGCCGACGATGCCGGCCAGCGGCTCGACCGCGCGCTGTCCGCCCGCGTCACCACCGCGCGCGGAACACTCGCCCATGCCGCCGGGGCGCTCCGCCCGGCGGTGCTGTCGCGCCAGCTGGAGGCGGCGCGCGGCCGGCTCGACGCCACCTGGCGCCTCACCGTCTCGCTCAATCCCGACCGGGTGCTGGAACGCGGCTATGCCCGCGTTACCGCCCGGGTGGGGGGCGAAACCCTCGCCACCGTCGACGAGGCGCGTGCCGCCGGCGCGGTGACGCTCCACTTCCGCGACGGCGCGATCGACGCAAAGGTTGAGCGGCCGTCGCCCAGGACCTATGTCGCCAGGACCGAGCAGCCGACGCTCCTGTGACCCGTAACCGGAATCCGATGCCATGCTGATGTCCAACACCGATCGCCCCGCGCGCCTCCACTATATGGCGAACGGCTTCCGCGTGCTGGCGCCGGGCGACCATGTCGTGTGCGCCGCCTCCAACGCGCGCATCCCGCTCGACGAGCTGCGCTACTGGGACGTGGTCGGCCAGCGCCCCTACGCCACCGCCCAGCTCGCCAGCGAGGCGCTGGCGCCGCGATGAGGGCCGCGCTGGCCGGCGCGCTGCTGCTTGCGGGCTGCGTCGCCCCGCCGGCGCGCGAGCCCGCGCTTCCGGCAGCACCTGCCCCTGCGCCCATCGCGCAGCCACCCGCCGCCCCCGTCGTCCGGATCGAAGGTCCCGCCATCCAAGGCGGCCTGCTCCACGGTCAGGTCACCCCCGGCGCCACCCTGACCCTCGACGGCCGCCCGGTGCCGGTCGCCCCTGACGGCGCCTTCGTCATCGGCTTCGACCGCGACGCGCCGCCCGCCGCCGTCCTTGTCGCCACCCGCCCCGGCACGACGCTGCGCCAGGAAACCCGCCTGCCGGTCGCCCCGCGCGACTGGAAGATCGAGCGTGTCGACGCCCCCTACCGCGCCGGCCGCACGTCGGAGGAGTTCGCCGCGCTGCGCCCCGGCGAGCTGGCGCAGATCGTTGCCGCGCGCGCGATGCGGACCGACGCCACCGGCTGGCGCCAGCGCTTCGTCTGGCCCGCGCGCGGGCGCCAGTCCGGCTGGTTCGGCTCGCAGCGCGTCTATCAAGGCCAGCCCGGCAGCTATCACTCTGGCGCCGACGTCGCCGTGCCCACCGGCACCCCCGTGATCGCCCCCGCCGACGGCGTCGTCATCCTCGCCGCCGAGCGTCCGTTCACCCTCGAGGGCAACCTCCTGATGATCGATCACGGCATGGGCGTATCGACCGCGCTCCTCCATCTGTCGCGCATCGACGTCCGCGTCGGCGACCATGTCCGTCAGGGCCAGCCCGTCGCCCTGTCCGGCGCCACCGGCCGTGTGACGGGGCCGCATCTTCACTGGGGCCTGCAGTGGAGCGGCGCCAAGCTCGACCCGCTGCTGGTGGTGGGGGTGGGGCCTTGACCAGTGCTCGCCTCGCCACCCTGTTCCCGACCCCGGTCTATACGATCGGCGTCCCGAACGCGGCCGACCTGAACGCGCAACTCGCCGGCGCGATCGAGGCTCAACGCCGCCGCGCGCAGGGGGTCAGCAAGTCGAACGTCGGCGGCTGGCAATCGACCGCCGACATGATCGAGTGGGGAGGGATCGGCGCGCGAACCCTTGCCGACGCGTGCATCGCTGCGGCGGCCCGCGTGACGGCGGACCCACGCGGCAACCCCGCCGCGGTGCGGTGGCAGCCTGAAATGTGGGCCAACATCAATCGCAAGGGCGATTCCAACCAGAGCCACTGGCATCCGGGGTCCTACCTCTCCTTCGTCTATTATGTGGACGATGGATACAGGGGATCGGGCGATCGATCGCTTGGCGGCGAACTGGTCTTCATCGATCCGCGTATGCCGTTCCTGCGGATGCGGACGCCCGATCTGCGGCACCGGACGCCGACCGGCACCATCGAGGAACAGGAAACCTGGATTCGTCCGTTCAGCGGCCTGCTGATCGCCTTTCCCTCCTTCCTGCCCCATTCCGTCAGGCCCTATGACGGCGATGGCACGCGTCTGTCGATCGCCATCAACCTGGTCGCACGGCCGGCATGATGGGCGACCCGCAACCGATCCATGTCGAGCCGCTCTTCGCCACACCGCTGGTGATAGACTGGCCGGCGGAGTTGGCCGCCCGCCTTCCCAGCCTTGCCATGGCGATCGGCCGGCGTGGATCATCGCTCGCCTCGTCCGTCGACGTCCCGCCTCTCGTCACCTATGTCCGATCGCTGGCGTCGCGGATGACCGAGGATGTCGCGCGTGCCGGCCGCTCGATCGACTGGCGGATTTCGGTCACCTCCCGCACGGCCGAGGATCGCCACGCCGTGCCGATCGACCCGATCTACGACGCCTTCTGGCAGGCGCTGTACATCGTCGAGGACGGGGGAGCCGACGGGCGGATGATCCTGGCCGATCCGCGCCTGCCATCGCCGATGATGGAGATGCCCGATCTTCGCCTGCGCATGCAGCGCGGTCGCGACGTCAGCCTCTATGCCCCGGATATCGCGATCCCGGTTACGGCTGGAACGCTGCTGATGATGCCCGGCTGGATGCAGGGCCGCTGGCATCCGCCATCGGGGCCGGGCCAACGCTCGCTACTGACGATGGCGATCGTGGCACCGCTGGTCGGCTGAACACCGGCAGCAGCCATCATCGGCCGAGCGGCCCTCTTGCGCTCTACCGGCGAAGCAGTCGATACATCCTCGGGCATGACCTTTCCCACCGACATGACCGCCGAGCTGGAAGCCCTGTTCGATCAGGCGCAAACGGCCAGCCGCAACGGCCGCACTGCCGAAAGCACGGCGTTCTACCAGCAGATCCTGACACGCGCTCCAGAGCATCCGCGCGCGTTGAACGCGCTCGGCAACCAGGCGCTGTCCGCCCGCAATCTGACGGCCGCACGCGGCTATTTCGAGCGGGCCGTCGCACGCGACCCCGGCGCATCGCCGATCTGGCTGAACCTGTCCGGCGTGCTGCGCATGCTGGGCGACGACGCGGCAGAGCTTGCCGCGCTCGATCGTGCGCTGGTCGCCGATCCCTATTTTGTCGTGGCGCTCCTGCACAAGGCGCAGTGGCACGAGCGCCATGATCGCGCCGACGATGCGATCGCCGCCTATCGCTCGCTCCTCGATGCCGCACCGTCCCTCGAGACGCTGCAACCCGCCCTTCGACAGGCGCTGGAACACGGCAAGGCGCTGGTCGACGCCCGCGACGCCAGGATCGAACAGGCGATCCGCGCGGAGCTGGCCGACACCCCGATGACCTCGCCGCGTTTCGATCACGCACTGGAAGTGCTTGGCGGCCGGAGGCGCATCTACCTGCCGAAACCCGCCGGGCTTCACTTCCCCTACCTGCCCGCGCCCCAATATTTTGACCGGGCGCTGTTCCCATGGTTCGAGACGCTGGAAGCGGGCACCCAGGTCATCCGCGACGAACTACTCGCGCTGGGGCGGGCGGGCGACAGCAATACCCCCTATGTCCGCATCGCGCCCGGCACCCCGGTGAACCAGTGGCAGGCCCTGAACAACTCGCTGGACTGGGGCGCGATCTTCCTGATGAGGGATGGTGCGGAGGTTGCGGAGAATGCGACCCGCTGTCCCGGCACCATGGACATCCTGCGCCGGCTGCCCCTGCTCGATATCCCGGCGCGCGGACCGACGGTGATGTTCTCGACGCTGCGCCCTCATACGCGCATCCCACCCCATCACGGGGTCACCAACATCCGCGCGGTGGTGCACCTCCCGCTGATCGTGCCCGATCATTGCGGCTTCCGCGTCGGATCGGACACCAGATCCTGGCAGGAAGGCACAGCCTGGGCCTTCGACGACACGATCGAGCACGAGGCGTGGAACGACAGCGACCACACCCGCGTCATTCTCATCATCGACGCCTGGAACCCTTATCTCGACGACGAGGAGCGCGATCTGTTGCGCCGTGCCAACAAGGTGCTGGGTAAATTCGTCGGCTGACTCCGGCTATTGCGTGCGGACGACCCGGACCGTCCCCGACGGCAGTTTCAGGAAATAACTGCCCATCGCCGCAGTCTTGACGATGACTGGCTGACCCGCCTTGGGAAAGATCTCGACATCGTCGGTCTGCCGCCAGTGCATTCCGTTATCGAGCGTGAACTCCCACTTCTTGTACCCAACATTCCGGAGCGAAACCAGCTTGGCTTCGATCTGCTTGGGCGTGTCGCGATCGTCGCTGCCCAGGATCGGCAGTCGGACTGTGCCGAAGCCGAACAGCGCCTTCTTCGACTGGCGGATCTGCGCTTCGTCCGCCACCACGACCTTGCCGGCCTGCTCGGCGTCCGCGAGCACGGCGACCTTGTCGTCATAACATGCCAACCGGGCCTGCGGATCGGCCACGCCGCGGCACTCGACCAGCGCACGCAACACCGGCGCCTGCCCGCCAGGCCGATCGGCGGCCATGCCGGCGCTCGGCATCAGGGCCGGCACGATGACTAGTATCAGGTATTTCATCGATGGCCATCCTTGCGAAGGATGCTCGCTACACCTTCGGGAATGCGGCTTCAACCTGCCCGCCAGTGTTGCACCTTTGCGACACAAAGCTCCCAATAATAGCAAGAATGATCGGGACAGCTTTACAGAAGTTGCGCCGCTCATCACACCGTTGCCCCATCACACCGGGGTACGTTCGCATACGCCCGGATGATTGGGAGGCACAGACATCGCGTAAGCGGGCTGTCGCGTCTCGTTCGAGATGCCTCGAAATAAAGGGGACTTTTAAGTGATTGATCGCCGTCCATTGAATAGCGCGCTCCGGTGCAGCGCTGCCACGCTGGCCATCGGCCTGGCCACCCTCAGCGCACCCGTCTTCGCGCAAGCGGCTCCGCCGGCCGCTGCTATTCCCGCCGCGCAGGAAGATGCCGGCAACTCCGCCAACGACGGAGAGATCGTCGTTACCGGTTCGCGCATCGCGCGTCCTGATCTCGAGGCTACGAGCCCGATCGCGATCGTCTCGTCGCAGGACATTGCCGTCAAGGCGGCGTCCGCCAACATCGAGAACGTGCTGAACGACCTGCCGCAGGTCACCGCGACCACGTCGTCGACCTCGAACAACCCGGGCGGCGGCGTCGCCACGGTCAACCTGCGCGGCCTCGGCTCGCAGCGCACCCTCGTGCTGGTCGATGGCCGGCGCTACATGTCCTACGACGTTAGCCAGGTGGTCGACCTCAACACCGTTCCGTCGTCGCTCATCAGCCGCGTCGACGTCGTGACCGGCGGCCAGTCGGCCGTCTACGGTTCGGACGCGATCGCCGGCGTCGTCAACTTCGTCCTGAAGCGCGACTTCTCGGGCGTCGAGATGGGCAGCAGCTACCGCGTCACCGAGCGCGGCGACGCCCAGATCTGGGACGTCAACGGCACGATCGGCGCCAACTTCGACGACAATCGCGGCAACGTGACCGTGTTCGTCGACTATCTGAAGCGCAAGCCGACCTTCGCCGGTCAGCGTGACTTCTCGCGCAACGCGCTCAGCGACAACCAGGACGGCTCGGCGCCTTTCGCTGCCGGTGGTTCGGGCTCGGTTCCGCAGGGCCGTATCCTGGTTCAGAACCAGACCGCGCAGGTCGGTGGCAGCACCACGTCCGTGATCCTCAATCCGGGCCTGAACGCCCGCCTGAACAATGGCTGCGCGGCATCGAACACGATCTATCAGGTGTTCACCCCTGCTGGCGCATCGACCTGCTACACGGCGGCCGACGGCTACAACTTCAACCCGGTCAACTACCTCCAGGTCCCGCAGGAGCGTTTCCTGATCTCGACCATGGGCGAGTATGAGATCAACGAGCACTTCCGGCCGTATTTCGAGGCGCAGTTCGCCAACAACCGCGTCAATACGCAGCTCGCCGCTACCCCGATCAGCAACGGCACGCCGTTTGGTGCGGGCACGACAGGCCCGATCACGATCCAGACGGCATCGCCGTTCCTGTCGAGCGCGCTGCGCACTGCGCTGACCGCCTATGACCAGAACGAGGTTACCTGCACCGGCACCGCGCCGAACCAGGTCTGTGCCCCGGCCGCGACCCGCGGCGATGGCTATGTCCGTGCGAACTTCAACTACCGCACGACTCAGCTGGGCGGCCGCGTCAACCAGGACGAGCGTAACGCGTTCCGTGTCGTCACCGGCATGAAGGGGGATATCGGCGCGGGCTTCAGCTACGACGGCTACTACATGTACGCCCGCACGAAGAATTCGCAGCGGCAGGACGGCAACGTCGCGATCGATCGGTTCCTGGCGGGTGTCCAGACCTCGTTCGACGCTGCAGGCAACCTGCAATGCTCCAGTGCCACGGCGCGGGCGGCGGGTTGCGTTCCGATCAACATCTTCGGCCTCAACAACCTGAGCCAGGCGGCGATCGACTATATCGGTATCGGCGCCACCAACCTCGAAGAGTACACGACCCAGGTCGCCAGCTTCGTCGTCACCAACCCCAGCCTGGTCGATTTCGGCGCCGGCGGCGTCGGTATCGCCGTGGGTACCGAGTGGCGCAACGAGGCCGGCTCGGTGACGCCGGACGAGTATCTCTCCTCGGGCAACGTTGCCGGTTTCAACCCCGGCCAGCCGACCTCGGGTAGCTACTCGGTTCGTGACTTCTTCGGCGAAATCCGCGTCCCGCTGCTCAGCAACACGATCGTCCACCGCCTCGAGCTGAACGGCGCGGCCCGCGCGTCGCACTATTCGAACGCCCCGGGCAACGTGTTCACCTGGTCGGCCGGCGCCCAGCTCGCGCCGATCCGCGATCTGACCTTCCGTGGTCAGTATCAGAAGGCCATTCGTGGCCCGAGCGTCAACGAGCTGTTCCTGGGCAACACCGTCAGCTTCAACGGCAATGCCGACCAGTGCGGCACCGCCACTGCGCTGACCAACACGCAGCTGAACGCGATCTGCCGCGCTCAGTTCACCGCCGCCGGCGCACCGGTGTCGCTGATCGGCAATGCCGGCATTCAGGGTACGGACGTCAATCCGCTGACCTTCACCGGCGGCAATCGTAACCTGCGCGAAGAAGAGGCACGGACCTACACCCTGGGCGGCGTGTTCCAGCCGTCGTTCCTGCCGCGCTTCTCGGTCACCGTCGATTATTATAACATCAAGATCGACGGCTATATCGGGTCGGTTCCGACCGACACGATCGGGTCGCTCTGCTTCGGCAAGTTCAACGACACCTACTGCTCGCTCATCACGCGCAACTCGTCGGGCCAGATCGACAGTTTCGCGTCGACACTGCAGAACACCGGTGGTCTCAAGACCTCGGGCATCGACGTCACGGCGGGCTACACCCAGCCGCTCGGCGCCCTGCTCGGCACGGACAATGCGCGTCTGGGCTTCAGCTTCTCGGGCTCGCGCCTGCTGAACCTGAAGCTGACCCCGGTCGTCGGTGAGGACACGGTCATCACCTGCACCGGTCGCTTCGGCGCGCAGTGCGGCGTTCCGACGCCGAAGTGGAAGCACACGCTGCGTACCACCCTGGGTCTCGGCGATGCCGCCTTCTCGCTGCAGTGGCGCTACATCGGCTCTGCGCGCGACGATGACGACACGACCACCTATGGTTCGGAGCGGATCAAGGCGTACAACTACTTCGACCTGACCACCACGATCGATGCGACCGAGAACTTCCAGTTCAACATCGGTGTCAGCAACCTGTTCGACAAGACGCCGCCGCTGTCGGCTTCGACTCAGCAGGGCGGCAATGGTGAGCAGTCGAACACCTTCCCGACGCTGTACGACGTGCTTGGCCGTTCGTTCTTCGTCAGCGGCCGCCTGCGCTTCTGATCGTTTGAGCGAAGACTAAAAGAAGCGGCGGTGCCCGGTGGGCGCCGCCGCTTTCTTTTTGCCGTCAAGCTGCGGTGGGGAAAGCGCGCCGCTCGCGGTTCGGACCGCCAACGGCTTCATCAACGCGATTGATGGCACGCTGCAAAATCTCGATAGCATCCGCACCCCCAGGGTCGACCTGACCGCCGACTACCGCTCGCCAGAGAGGGGGATCGGCAGCTTCGGCGTCTCGCTGAACGCCATGCGACTGCTGAAATACGTGCTGTCGGCGTCGAACGGCTTCGTCGTGATCGATCGCAAGAACACCGAGTGCGGCAGCCCCGACCAGGCATTCCCCAAGTACAATGGGAACGCGGCGCTCGACTGACAGTCGAGATCGCTGGGCGCGTCGTTTACCGGTCGGGATCGACGGTGCCGTGGAGAACGGTGCCGACAACCGCCTGACCAGCCGCTTCTACGGCGACGTCCAGCTCCGCCTGACGCCGCTGGTGATGGGCAAGCGGATCGGCGTCGCCATCGGCGTGAACACCGTGTTCGTCTCCGACCCGCCCGCCTGCTTCAGCTGCAGCCTGAACGATTTCGACCCGACCACCTACGACGTCCCCGGCTAGTTGGGCTATCTGAAGCTCAGCGTCGGATTGTAACAGCAGGCAGGCTGGCGCTCAGCGAGCGAAGGTGGGCATCGCCGGCGCATCGCCGCCGCGGACCACGAAGGCGACCAGATCGACCGATGCGGTGTTGCGGAACGCGTGCGACAGGCCGATCGGCACGCTCAGCGTGTCGCCGGCGCCCATCGTGATCGCGCCGCCGTCCCAGCTGACTTCCAGCGTGCCGGCATGGACGAAGATCACCTCGACCTCGTGTCGCGCGTGCTGCGGCACATAGGCGCCGGTCGCCAGCGTCAGGCGGCGCAGGTTGAAACCGTGCGGCCACCAGCCGGCGATCGGGCCCGCGGCGAAGCCGTCGCCGGTCGCGACCGGGGTGATGACCGGCGCTTCGGAGACGCCCTCGGCCGCCAGCGGCGACCCCGGATTGCCGGCAATCGCGTCGGCGGACACCACGCACTCGCGCAGCTTGTCCATCGGCGGCGTCTTCAGCTCGGCGGCGGCATCAGCGCCGGTCGTCTCGGCCAGTTCGACATCCTGCAGCGTATACTCGCCCTGCGACGTGTCGATCAGCCGCCCGCCCTTGGCCAGTTTCAGCCCATGGTCGGCCGCCGCCTCGAACACCGCGGGCGCCCAGGTCACCTTGCCGGGATCATCCTCACCCAGCACCGTCCAGAGGAATCCGACGCCCTCGTCCAGCTTTTCGAATCCGCGGAACATATGAATCGGCACCGAGGCGACGTCGCCCGGACCGATGTCGATTGACCCGTCTTCCTTGTTCGGTCCGAACGGCAGGCGCCAGTGGCCGGAATGGACCACGAACACTTCGGCGGTGTCATGGCTATGCTGCGAGTTCACGCAGCCGAACGGCTGGCGCGCGGCGCCGATGTTGAAGCCGTGCCGTTCGGTGATGTGGACGTGCTGGTCCGCGCTTTCCGACACACCGGCGCCGATGATGGTGAAGTTTTCCTTCTCCGTCGAACCCGGGGTACGGGTGTCGATGAACGCGGTGCGGCACGGTATCAGGTCCGCGTAGCGCACCAGGCGCGCCTTCATGGCTTCCTCAGTCCAGTTCACGTCCATCTCCGGGTCTCGGGAAACACTCTTGCATCCGAATGCAGAACAGCTAGACCAACTGCGATCCGCATGCAAGGCGACAGGCGAAACGCTGAGTGACTTCCCCGATCCGGCCTCTTCCTGCAACACCGGGCGATATCGGCGCGGTCCCGCTGGTCCTGCTGCCGGGTACGCTGTGCGATGCACGGCTGTTCGCGCCGCTGCTCGACCGGCTCGCGCACCGGGACACACGGGTGCTCGCGATCGACGGCGATGATCCCGCGATATTGGTAGAGGCGCTGCTGAAACAGGCGCCACCGCGATTCGCGCTGCTCGGCTTCTCGCTCGGTGGGCTGGTCGCGCTGGAGCTTGCGCTGCGCGCCCCGGAGCGAGTCGTGGGACTGGCGCTGCTCGACAGCAATGCGCGCGCGCGCGCCGCCGACGCGCCGCCCCATCCCGGCCCGCCGGCTGCCGCAGTCGCGGACACCTGGCCACGCTCGGTCGGATCGGCGCGGGCCGATGACGGCGACCTGCGCGGACTGCTGGACGCGATGGCGCAGGATGTCGGTGCTACCGCCCATGCCGCGCAGGAGCGGCTGGCGGTCGCCCGTGCCGACAAGCGCGAGCAACTCGCCCGTTTCGCCATGCCGGCACTGGTGCTGGCAGGCGCGGAGGACGCGCTCTGCCCGCCGGCATTCCAGCGGGAGCTGGCCGACGGCCTGCCCGATGCCACACTCGCCCTGATTGACGGGGCCGGCCATTTCGCCCCGCTCGAGGCGCCCGACGCGGTCGCCGCGCATGTCGCCGCCTGGCTGGCGCGGGTCGACCATGCCGCTACACCTTCGACATCCCCGATCCGCACAGGAGACGACATGACCAAGACCACGCCGCCGGAAGAGACCGGCACCGTCCTGCAGGTCGAGCGCCGCGACTTCACCGAGCTGGTGCCGACCGATCGCGCGCGGGCGCAGGGGATGCGCGGCTTCGATCCGATCTATACCGACATCGTCGACTATATCGTCCGCTGCACCCACCGCATCTGGGACGAGCGCGACGTCGGGCTGATCTACAGCCACTACACGCACAATTGCGTCGCCTATACGACCATGGGCACGATGTACGATCGCGAGACGCATATCCGCGACACCATCCAGCGGCTGGTCGAGTTCCCCGATCGGCGCGGGCTGGCGCAGCAGGTGATCTGGCGGGGCGACGACCAGGAAGGCTTCTACACCAGCCACATGACGCACGGCCAGGGCCGCCACAGCCAGTACGGCATGTACGGCAAGCCGACCGGCCGCACCTTCCTGACCCGCACCGTCGCCGACTGCATGATCGTTGAGAACAAGATCTACAAGGAGTGGATCGTCCGCGACAATATGGGTCCGGTGATCCAGCTGGGCCTCGACCCGCACGCCTATGCGCAGGACATCGCGGTGCGCAAGTTCGAGGCGGGCGAGCCGATCATGGAGGTGGTCGAGAACCGCCGCCTGCTCGGCCAGTATCCGCCGGAGACCGAGGCGGACGTCTCGATCGCGCACAATGACGGCGAGGCGCAGCTGCTGCGCGACCTGCACCACATCTACAACAAGCGGATGTTCGGCCGCATCCACGACCTCTACGCGCCCAATTGCCAGTGGCATGGCCCGCTGATGCGCGAATATTATGGGGTCGCGGCAGTGTTGCAGCAGACGATGCGGCTGGTCGCCCTGATCCCCGATGGCTATTTCGTGCCGCAGCACATCTGCTCGGTCGAGAGCGAAGAGGGCGGCACCAAATATGCCGTGCGCTGGACACTCGACGGGCATCATCTGGGTTATGGGCCGCTGGGCGCACCGACCGGGCATCCGCTGTTCGTCATGGGCGTGAACCACTATCATGTCCGTGACGGCAAGATCGTCGACGAATGGGCCGTCTATGACGAGCTGTCGATGCTGGCACAGGTGAAGCTGGCCGCGCTGCAACGCGCGGCGGGCTGATCCGGCGACGCCGCCCATGTCGGATATCCGGTCGTTCGTTGCCGCCTGCGATGCGGGCGCGGCGAGCGCGGGGGCGGCGGTGGACGCGTGCCTGTCGCGGATCGCCGCGCATGACGGCGCGCTGGCGGCGATGCTGCGCGTACTGCCAGACGCGGGTGATACGGCGCAGGCCCGCGATCGCGCCGCCGGCGCGGACGGACCCCTGCACGGTGTACCGATCGTCCTGAAGGACAATATCGACCTGCACGGCACCCCGACCACCTCGGGGTGCCGCGCACTCGCCGGGGCGATGCCGCGCCGGACCGCGCCGATCGTGAAAGCACTGGCGGCGGCAGGCAGCGTGATCGTCGGCAAGACCAACCTGTCCGAATTCTCGTTCGAGATCCGCTCGCGCAGCTCGCTGGGCGGCGACACCCGTAATCCGTTCGCGCCAGACGTGACCTCAGGCGGGTCGAGTGGCGGCACCGCCGTCGCGGTGGCGGCGGGCTTCGCACTGGCGGGGATCGGCACCGACACCGGCGGATCGATCCGGGTGCCGGCCGCCTATAATGGCCTGGTCGGGCTGCGACCGACCTGGGGCGTCGTGTCGACCGCCGGCGTCGCTCCGCTCGCGCCGTCGACCGACACGGTCGGTGCGATCACGACCTGCGTCGACGATGCGGCATTGCTGTTCGCGATCCTCGCACCTGGCCGCTCGCTACGGTTCCGCTCGGTAGCCGGCATGCGGGTGGGTGTGCTGCGACAATTGGCGGGCGCGGTGCCGGACATCGCGCGCGGCATGGCGGCGGCGGCCGATGCGTTACGCGCGGCAGGGGTCGGGGTGGTGGATGCTCCTGCCCTGCCCGACGCCATGATCCCCGCCGGCGCGCATATCGTCGACGAGGAGTTCGGCCCCGCCTTCGATCGCTATCTGCGCGATAATTTCCAGCCCGGTACGGCGCCAGCCTCGCTCACCACGCTGATCGACGGCGGACGGTTCCTTCCGGACTATGACGGGGTGCTGCGCAACCGGGCGCGTCCGCGCGATCCGGCGGTGCGCAGCGCCATTCTCGAGCGGCACGACCGGCTGCGCGAGGCGCTCGACCGGATGATGACGGAGCAGCGGTTCGACGCCCTGCTCTATCCGCCCTCCGTCGTCCTGCCGGTGTCGATGGACAATCCCAAAGGCGGCTGGGCGCCGGAACTGGCGGCGTGCAGCGGCTGGCCGGCGCTGGTGGTGCCGACCGGGCGCGCAGAGAACGGCCTGCCGCTGTCGATCGAACTGCTCGGCCGCAGTCATGCCGAACCGACCCTGTTCGCGCTCGGCCGCGCGATCGAGGCGGGCACGGGCCCGCGACCGATCCCGCAACTCGGACAAGCCCGGCCGGTCGCATAACCGGCCGGGCTCCCGGATCAGAACTTCACGCCGGCGCGGATGCCATAGGTCGCGGGCGGGCCATAGGACACCTGCACGCGCTGCGCCCGGCCGATTACGGCACTCAGCAGCACCGCCTTGTCGGTGACGTTGTTGCCATAACCCTCGACGTAGAATTTGCCCTTCGCCTCGGTCCAGCGCAGCGACACGTCGAACTTGTCGTACGCGCGCTGGTAATCCAGCACCGTGTTATAGTCGGTGGTGAAATAGCTGCTCGAATGCAGCCAGTTGGCATAGGGGGCGAGCGTGCCGGCGCTGCCCAGGTCGATGTCGTAATAGACCGCCAACGTGGTCTTCAGCCGCGGCGACTGCGGCACCCGCTTGCCAGCAAGGTCGAGCGACACCGGGTCCGCCCCGTTCGACGCGCCGTAGAAGTTGTTGCCGCTGATGTAGCGGGTGTACTCGGCATTGAGATAGGCCAGCGTCGCGTCGACATGGAGGTTCTGAAGCGGCAGCGTCCGCAGCGTCACCTCGCCGCCATAGCTGCGCGCACGACCGGCGCTGCCGAAGTATGAGACGAGCGGCGTGTAGACGTTGATCTGCAGGTTCGAATAGCGGTTGTAATAGAGCGCCAGCTCCGTCTGCACGCGGCCGTTCAGGAACTGGTTCTTGATGCCCGCCTCGTACGCGTCGACCTTCTGCGGCGCGTAGGAATTGGGGATCACCGTGCTGCCGCCGGTGTCGTTGACCCCGCCCGAGGCGAAGCCGGTCGACGCCGTCGCATAGACCATCGTCGCGCGCGTCGGCGTGAATTGCAGGCCCGCCCGCCAAGTGACGCTGTCGAACGACGGCGCGCCCGACGTCACGCTGTACGGCGTGGTGAAGGTGTAGGTGTTGGGGATGCCGTCGGCGAAGTCGGCGAAGTCGAACGACTTCTTCTCGTGCGAGTAGCGGATGCCGGCGATGACGCGCAGCGTGTCGGGGATCACCGCATAGGTCCCCTGCGCATAGGCGGCATAGGCGTTCGTCACCAGTGCAGCATCGGCGCGGAAGCCGGGCACGGTCGAGCCCGGCGCATCGATCTTCTGCTGGTACGTCTCGAAGATGTCGTCGTTCAGATAATAGCCGCCGACGATCCACTGGAACGGCGTGGTGCTGTTCGACACCAGCTGGAGTTCCTGGGTAAAGGTCTTGGCACGGGTGTTCGGCTCCTGCTGGCCCGAACCGAAGCCCAGGGCCGGCGCCTGGAAGACCACGCTGCTCTGGTCGTTGTCGGCGCTGCGATGCGCGCGGAAGAAGGTGTAGCCGGTGATCGAGCGGACCGTGGCCCCGCCCAGGTCGTAGCTGACCGTCCCCGACACGTAATTCTCGCGGATGCGCTCGAACGGCTGATAGTCCCAGTCGTTGGTATAGGCGCCCGGCGTCACCGCCACACCGATATCGACGCCGTTGACCAGCACCGTGCCGTTCTTGACCGACGGATTGACGGCATAGGGCACGCCGTTGATCGACTGGTATCCGGTCTGCGGGTTGATGAGCGTGCCCGCCACCTTGTACCCGTACGACCCCGCACCGGCATCGTCACGGCGCCAGAAGCCGCCGTGCAGCTCGACCTCCAGCCGGCTGTCGGGCGTCCAGCGCAGCGAGGCGCGGCCGGCATATTCCTTCAGGTCGACCATCTCGACGCCCGACGTGCTGCGGACATAGCCGTCATGGTCCTGATAGACGCCGGCGACGCGCAGCGCGAGCGTGTCGGACAGCGGCGCGTTGACGAAGCCGTCGATCCGCTGCGAATTATAATTGCCGAAATCGACGTTCAGCCCGCCCTCGTAGCGGTTGGTCGGCGAAGCGGTGACGACGCTGAGGTTGCCGCCAAAGGTATTGCGGCCATACAGCGTACCCTGCGGCCCGCGCTGCACCTCGACCCGGGCGATGTCGAACAGGGGAATGCTCTGCTGCTGGGTGCGGCTCTGGTAGACGCCATCGATGTAGAAGCCGATGACCGGATCGTTCTGCGCGCTGACCAGGCTGGTCCGCACGCCGCGGATCGCGGGGAACGAGTCCGACCCCTGACTGCCCCAGGTGAAGCCCGGTGCGATGAATTCCAGCCGGCTGACATTGTCGGCGTGGAGCCGCTGCAGATCGGCGCCGCTGGCCGCGGTGATCGAGATCGGCACGTCCTGCAGTCGCTCTGCCCGGCGCTGCGCGGTCACGACGATGTCGCCCGGCAACACGTCGCCGGTCTGGTCGGTCGAGGACGAGGATTGCTGCGTCGCGTCGGTGTTGCCCGAGGCGGGGATCGGCGCCTCCTGCGCCAGCGCGGGCGCGCCCGCCGCAGCGGTGAGCATGATCGCCAGAACCGATGCGTTTCGAAGCCACTGCGTGCCAACCATTGCAACCTCCCTCTACGATCCGGGCGCGTTCACCCGATCTCAATGACGGCAAGTTTGCATGCGAATGCATGCTTTCACAAGTCACGGCTGTATGAAACTTACGTCATATCCCGCGAAACTCGCGACTTTGTGTCTCGAGAGCCACAGAGCGCGATCCACCATTGGACGATACAGACGGGAAAACCGGCCAGCCGAAGCTTTACATCCGCATGCGAATGCAATCTAACCGCAGAAAAGGAGCAGGGTCATGGATGTCGACAGCGCAGGTCTATCGGGCAGTGCCGCTCTACTGACGCGCTCGCGACGGCTGGCGATCTTCGCCGCGCTGATGATCGGCGAGTTCCTGTACGGCTGGGCATGGAACAGCGTCGACGTGCTGCGCCCGTTCCAGCGCAGCGCGCTGGGGCTCAGCCTGGTTCAGGCCGGTTCGACCTATTCCGCGCAAGGGGCGGGCGCGCTGACCGGGGCGGTGCTGATCGGCCAGCTCGCCGACCGGTTCGGGCGGCGGCGGGTCTGGGCGACGATCATCGTCGGCTTCGGCCTGGCGCTGCTGGCGGGGCTGCTGGTGACCAGCTACACGCAGCTGCTGGCGCAGCGCTTCGTGCTGGGCGTCTTCACCGGCGGCGTCTTCCCGGTCGGCGTCAGCATCTATGTCAACCTGTTCGAGGAGCAAGTGCGCGGCCGCATAGCCGGCACCCTGAACGCCTGTTTCAGCTTCTCGATCGTCGCGCTCGGGCTGGCGCTGGGGCAGCTGGGCGGACACGACTGGCACCTTCTGCTGTGGCTGGGCGGCATCCCGCCACTGCTGCTGGCGGGCGTCGTGCTGGCGCTGATCCCGGCAGGGTCGAGCGTCGACCGCCATCATGTCCGCGGAGAGAAGCTGCCGGTGCGCGAGCTGTTCCACCCGACGGTACGCCGCCAGACGCTGTTGCTGGCAACGATGACCGGCCTGAACTTCTTCGGATACCAGGCCTATAGCGGCTGGCTGACCACCTACCTGACCGAGACGCGCGGCCTGTCGGCGGCGGTCGCGGGTGAGATGGTGGCATGGCAGTTCGCCGGCAACATCGCGGGCGGCTTCGTCTGGGGCTGGGCAGCCGATCGGTTCGGGCGGCGGTTCAACGCGGTCGGCTTCCTGATCGCCTCCGCTGCCATCCTGACCTATCTGGCGATGCCGGGAAGCCCGATGCTGTTCCGGGTCGTTGGCCTGATCTATGGCGCAACGCTGTGTTCCAGCGTGATCTGGGGCCCGTGGCTGGCCGAACTCTATCCGCCGCATCTGCGCTCGACCGCGGCATCAATCTTCAACTGGGGCCGGATCATCAGCTTCTTCGCGCCGCTGATTACCGGCTTCCTGGCGGAGCAGTACGGCCTGACGGTCGCGATGGCGTCGGCCGCGGTGGCGTTCACGCTGGCGGCGGTGATCTGGCTCAGTCAGCGCGAGACGCTGCCGGGCCGGTCGACCGAGGCGATCCCCACGCCTGCGCAGATCGACCCATCGTTCGTGACCTCGTCCGACCGATAGGCGGCAGGGGTGATCCGGTCGGATCGCCCCTGCCCTTCCCTCAGGCGGTAGCGGCCTGATGCAGTCGGTCGACGCGGACCTGTGCTGCCTTCATGTGCCCGTCGAGCCCTTCGCTGGCGCTCTGGCGCGAGGCGGGCGGCCCGACCTTCAGCACCGCCTCGTCGTCGAGCCACTGGTGGGTCGCGATCTTCACATAGCTGCCGACCCACAGCCCGCCGGTATAGCGGCCTGCGCCCATCGTCGGCAGGGTGTGGTTGGTGCCGACCGTCTTGTCGGAATAGACCACGCTCGCATTCTCGCCGATGAACAGCGAGCCGTAGTTGCGCAGCCTGGCGGCCAGCCCGTGCGCGTCGCGGGTATGGACCTGGAGATGCTCGGCCGCGACATGATCCGAATAGGCGATCATCGCCGCCTCGTCCGCGCACAGCACGATCTCGCCGTAATCGGCCCAGCTCTGCCCGGCGATGCCGGCGGTTTCCAGCGTCTCGAGCTGGCGCGTCACCTCGGCCGCGGTCTGCTCGGCGACGGCGCGGTCGGTGGTGATGAGGCCGACGCGGGTGCGCACGTCATGCTCGGCCTGCGCCAGCAAATCGGTCGCGATCAGGCGCGGGTCGCCGCTGGCGTCGGCCAGCACGAAGATCTCCGACGGACCGGCCAGCTGGTCGATGCCGACCGGCCCGAACACCTGGCGCTTGGCCTCGTTGACGAAGGCGTTGCCGGGGCCGACGATCTTGTTGACCTGCGGCACGCTCTCGGTGCCGAACGCCATCGCCGCGATCGCCTGCGCGCCGCCGATGCGAAAGATGCGGTCGGCACCCGACAGATGACAGCCGGCGATCATCGCGCGGTGCGCGTTGGGCGGCAGGCAGGCGACGACCTCACGACAGCCGGCGACCTTGCCCGGCACGATCGTCATGATCGGCGCGGAGAGCAGCGGAAAGCGCCCGCCCGGCACGTAGCAGCCGACCCGGTCGATCGGGATGACGCGGTGGCCCAGATGCAGGCCGGGCAGCGGCTCGACCTCCAGCGGTAGGATGGTGGCCAGCTGCGCCTCGGCGAAGCGGCGGACATTGTCGATCGCGAACTCGGTATCGGCGCGGGTCTGCGGATCCAGCTCGGCGACCGCGGCCTCGCGATCGGCCATGGATACCTCGAACACATCGACATCGGCGCGGTCGAATTTCACCGAGTAATCGCGCACCGCCGCGTCGCCGCGGGCGCGGACATCGGCGAGAATATTCTCGACCAGCCCGGCGACGTCCTGCTGATCGCCGATCGAGTCGCGGGCCGGCGCCTTGACATAGGCGGTGGTCTGCTCGAACCCCTTCGGTGCCGCGTCGGTCATTCAAATCCTCCTTTGCGATGCCACGACGTGGCGTCGGCCGACGCATATTGAATGCGAATGCAAATGTCACGGGGGCGAAGTGGCGAAGTCTGGCAAGAAGAGCGACGCGGGCAAGGGTGCCGCTGCGCCCCGCCCGTTCGGCGGCGTCCGGCGGGCGACGTCTTACGACGTGGCGAAGCTGGCGGGGGTGTCCCAGTCCGCGGTGTCCCGCTGCTTCGCGCCGGGCGGTAGCATCGCGCCGGCCACCCGCGAGAAGGTGATGAAGGCGGCGACCGAGCTGGGCTACAGGCCCAACGCGCTCGCCCAGGCGCTGATTACCCGGCGGACCAACCTGGTCGCGGTATTCATCTCACGCCTCACCAACCTCCATTATCCCGAGGTGCTGGCAGAGCTGAGTCGCCAGCTGACCGATCGCGACATTCGGGTGCTGCTCTTCGCGCTGACCGCCGAGAGCGAGATCGATCTGCTGCTGGAACAGGTGTGGCGCCACGACGTCGACGGCATCATCTCGGCCGCCCGGCTGGACGACGAGCAGATCGCCGGCATCCGGCGGCACGGCATTCCGATCGTCCTCTACAACCGCACGGCCGGCGAGCATCTGACCCCCAGCGTGTGGTGCGATTCGGCGGCGGGCGAACGCGACCTGGTCGACCGGCTGCTCGCGGCCGGGCATCGCCGTTTCGCCGTGGTCGCCGGGCCGCAGGACAGCGCCGTGGGTGAGGAGCGTCGCCTGGCCACGCTCGCCCGGCTGGCCGAAGCGGGCATCCACGACGTGCCGGTGACCCGCGGCGACTTCAGCTATGCCAGCGGGCGCGAGGCCGTGGCGACGCTGGCCGGCGCCGCGACGCCGCCGGACGCGGTGGTCTGCGTCAGCGACGTAATGGCGATCGGGGCGATCGACGGCTGCCGCTTCGATCTGGGGCTCAAGGTGCCGGAGGATGTCTCCGTGGTCGGCTTCGACGGATCGGAACCGGCCGGGTGGATGAGCTATCAGGTCACCTCGATCCGCCAGCCGGTCCGCCGGATGACCGCCGCGGCGGTGGAAATGTTGCTGGAACGGATCGAGGACCCGACCCTGCCCGCCGAACGACGCTCGTTCGTCGGCGCCTTCGTCCCCGGTCAGTCGGCGCGCCTTTGATCCGACTGCGCAACCAGTCCACGCGCAGGCGCATCGCCAATAAGTTCGCCTTGAGTGCCGTTATCCCTCTCCAGGAAAACCAAAATTCCCTACTAGTTCGCCTCATGTGAGGTGCATTCGGATGCAATTAATGCTGGACAGTGTGGCGGGCCGCCGATAGCTCTTGGTGTTTGAGGGGCGAAACAGCCTCGAACGATAAGGGGTCGGGCATGAACAAGCGGGTTTCGGTCGGCGTTTCCACGGCCATTCTGGCAGCGATGCTCGCGGCACCTGCCATGGCGCAGACGGCGCCGATCGATGCGTCGGCAGGATCGGCCGAACAGTCCCCCGCCGCGGCCGACAAGGTGGCGAGCGCCCCGACCGAGAGCGACACCGGCGGGCTTGGCGACATCGTCGTCACCGCGCAGCGCCGGACCGAGCGGCTGCAGGACGTGCCCCTGTCGGTCACCGCGGTCAGTGCCGAGGATCTGAACCGCGTCCGCATCACCGACGCCAGCCGGCTCCAGCTGCTGGCGCCCGGCCTGACCTGGGGCCAGCAGGGGTCGGACTCGTTCCCGGCGATCCGCGGCGTCCGTACCCAGCTGGTCAGCGCGCAAAGCGATCCCGTCATCGGCTTCTACCTCGATGGCATCTACCAGAGCCGCACCCAGCAGCAGAGCATTCCGCTGTTCGATGTCGCCCGGGTCGAGGTGCAGCGCGGGCCGCAGGGCACGCTCTATGGCCGCAACACCTTTGGCGGCAACCTGAGCGTCACCACCAACGCGCCGTCTAAGCGGTTCGAGGCGGGGGCGAACGGCACGCTCGGCAATTACGACCTGCGCCAGTTCGACGGCTTTCTGAACGTGCCGGTCAGCGACGCGGTGCAGTTGCGCGTCGCCGCCTATCACAGCGAGCATGACGGCTATGTCCGCTCGACCAGCGGTTTCCGCCTGCTCGACGAGGATCAGACCGCGGTACGCGGCGCGATCGCGATCACGCTGACGCCGCAGATCCAGATCGATGCGCGCGGCGGATACTGGAAGCGGGACAACACCGGCGGCGGCGCCTATGGCTACCGCGTCGGCGGCACGCTGATCGATCCGGCGACCGGGCTGCGCTCGATCACCGGCCAGCCCTATGCGGTCAATCCCAGCGCGCGCAACGGCACCAACTTCGTCAACGGCGTCGATATCGGCGTGTCGGTGACCGACGATCCCTATACCAACTCGTGGGACTACAAGCCGTTCGAGCGGCTGAAGCAGGCCTATGGCAGCGGCTCGATCGCGTTCGACCTGGGCTTTGCGACGCTGCGCTCGATCACCGGCTACACCGATTTCCAGGCCTATCGCAGCGCCGACCTCGACCAGACCAGCGTCGTCTTCCCGGCCACCGGCACCGCGGGCGGGTTCGCCGCGTCGGGGCTGCAGGCAGCGCACACCTACACTACCTCGGTCACGCAGGAGGTGCAGCTCGCCTCGGCCGGATCGTCGCCGTTCGAGTGGATCGTCGGGGGCTATTACTTCCACGACAAGATCACCGAATATTATCAGCAGGTCTACACCACCGGCACGACGCGCGGCACGGAGTCGCGGACCGACATCAATACCAAGGCCTATGCCGCCTATGGCCAGGCCAGCCTGGCGATCGTGCCCGACACGCTGAAGATCATCGGCGGCGTCCGCTACTCGGACGAGAGCAAGGGCTATCTCATCACCAACTACACCGCGCCCGCCGGCACGTTCAACTTCAACACCCAGACCGCAGCGCGCGCGACCGGCGAGCCGAGCTTCAACAAGGTGACGTGGAAGGGCGGCGTCGAGTTCACGCCGACCCGCCGGATGATGCTCTATGGCACCGTATCGACCGGCTTCTCGTCGGGCGGCATCAACAACAACTCGTCGAACGCCGCCATCCCGTTCAGCTATGCGCCGCAGACGGTCACCGCTTACGAAGTCGGCAGCAAGAACACGCTGATGGGCGGTCGCATGATCCTGAACCTGTCGGCCTTCTACAACGACTACAAGGATCTGCAGATCACGATCCTCGATCAGCGGACCAACCTGTCCTATTATGCCAGTGCCGGTGCGGCACGCAGCTACGGCGCGGAGGTCGAGCTGCGCACCCTGCCGTTCGAGGGGCTGCACGTCGACCTGACCGGCGCGCTGCTGGACGCGCAGTTCACCGCCTATACCCGGCCCAACCCCTTCTACACAGCGGCGAACGGCAATGCGCTGACCGTCGATCTGGCGGGCAAGGACGTGCCGATGTCGCCGACGTTCAAGGGCACGGCCAGCGTCTATTACGACCTGGAACTGGCCGGTGGCGCCCGGATCACGCCGGCGGCGAACGTGCTGTATTCGACGTCCTATTATTCGACCGACTATAACACCCGGATCGACAAGCAGGACGCCTATGCGCTGCTCGACGCGAACCTGCGCTGGACCTCGGCCTCGTCCAATCTCTATGTCGAGGCGTTCGGCACCAACCTGACCAAGAAGGCGGTGCTCTACAGCTCGACGGTCGGCAACAACCAGCGCATCCAGCAATCCTATGGCCCGCCGCGCGTCTATGGCCTGCGGGTCGGCGTGCGGTACTGAGGTCGATGTCGTCCGCCATCCCCCCGGTGGCGGACGCCGCCCGCGACACGCTGGCCGAACCGTCGGCGCTGCACGAGGACGCGACCGGGCGCCCGCCCTTCGCCCGTGCGGTGGTCGCCTTCGCCTTTCTGATGGTGGCGGAATTCTTCTACAGCTGGGCGTGGAACAGCGTCGACGTGCTGCGCCCCTTCATGCGCGACACGCTGGGGCTGACGCTGACCCAGGCCGGCTCCGGCTATTCCGCGCAAGGCGCCGGCGCGCTGGTCGGCGCGGTGGTGATCGGGCAGCTGGCCGACCGGTTCGGCCGGCGCGCGATGCTGGCGCTGGTCATGGTCGGCTATGGCGCGACGCTGATCGCGGGCAGCTTCGTCAACGGCTATCCGGCCTATCTGGCGCAGCGGGTCGTGCTGGGCCTATTCATGGGCGGCATCTTCCCGATCGTCGTCGGCATCTATGTCGGGCTGTTCTCCGCGACGGTGCGCGGGCGGCTGGCCAGCCTCATCAACGCGATCTTCTCCAGCGCGATCACCATGCTGGGGCTGGCGAGCGGCTGGGCGAACGGCGACTGGCGTGTGCTGCTACTGGCCGGCGGACTGCCGCCGATCCTGCTCGCGGGGCTCGCCTTCGTCCTGATCCCGAAATCGGCGGATGTACGGGCGCGGGTGACCGAGAAGACCGCGCGGCTGCCGGTGCTGGAGCTGTTCGCGAGCGGCGTGCGCGCCCGCACGCTGCTGCTGGCGGCGCTGACCGGGCTGAATTTCTTCGGTTACCAGGCGTATAGCGGCTGGCTGTCGACCTATCTGCGCGACGTGCGCGGGCTCGATCCGACCGCGATGGGGCATCTGGTCGCGTGGCAGTTCGGCGCCAACATCGTCGGCGGTTTCGTCTGGGGCTGGGCGGGCGACCGGTTCGGGCGGCGCTTCAACGCACTCGGCTTTTTGGCGGCGGCGGCGGCGATCCTGCTCTACCTGCATGTCGAAACCGACGCGGTGCTGCTCGGCACGATCGGCGTCGCCTATGGCTTCATGCTGTCGGCCAGCGTCATCTGGGGCCCGTGGCTGACCGAGCTTTATCCCGCCCATCTGAAATCGACCGCGGCGTCGATCTTCAACTGGGGGCGGCTGGTGTCGTTCTTCGCACCGCTCATCACCGGCGCGTTGGCGACGCGGTTCGGGCTGGGCGTGACGATGGGCACGGCGGCTGCCGCCTTCACCGCCGCCGCGCTGATCTGGCTATGGCTGCCCGAGACGCATACCGACCCGCTGCTGCCGGGCCGCCGCGTCTAGCCTTTCGCCGCCGCGACCAGCGCCGCTGCGCCGCTCAGCATGAAGCCGTGGTCCGAGCCGAGCAGGAACAGCGTCGCCCCCTTCTCGCGCCAGTGCGGGATGTCGGCGGCACGCGCCAGGAACATACCGACCGGTACGCCGTGGCGCTGCCCCGCCGCGCACACCGCCTCGACCGCAGCGACGACGCGCGGGTCATCCTGCGTATCGGCACCATAGGCGACGGTCAGGTCGACGCGGCCCACGAACAGCGCGTCGAGGCCGGGCACCGAAGCGATCGCGTCGATCGCGTCGATCGCCTCCGGATCCTCGATCTGCGCCACGACCACCGTTCGCTCTGCCGAGCCGGCGAGGTGCGCCGCCATCGTCCGCGTCGTGTACCCGGCCGCGCGCGACGATCCGGCATAGCCTCGCCCGCCATGGCCATAACGGCTCATCGCGACCAGTGCCGCCGCCTCTTCGCCTGAGCGGATATGCGGCGCGACGATCCCGGTCGCGCCGCAGTCCAGCGCGTTCAGCACATTGTCGGCGGTCACCGCCGGGATGCGGACCAGCACGTCCGTACCCCCCGCCCGCGCCGCCAGGATGCAGCCGTCGATCGCCAGCCGGTCGAACGGCGCATGCTCGGCATCGAGGCACAGGCAGTCGAGTTCGGTCAGTGCCAGCACCTCGACCACGATCGGCGACGGCGTCTTCACGAAGGTGCCGACGATCGTCTCGCCGGCGGCGAGCCGCTGCTTCAACCCGCCGCTCACGCCGCCCGCCACAGCCGCTCGCTGGCGCGCGCCGCGCCCTCGGCCAGCGTCGCGAGCTTGGCATAGACGATCTCGGGATCGACCGCGCCGAAGCCGGCGAAGGTGGAGAAGCCGCAGTCGGTGCCGGCGATCACCCGCTCGCGGCCGACAATGGCGGCGAACTGCTCGATCCGCTGCGCCACGACCTCGGGATGCTCGACGAAGTTGGTGGTGGAATCGATGACGCCGGGGATCAGCACGCGATCGTCCGGGATCAGCGCGGCGAGATCGCGGAACGCCTGCCAGTCATGCTGATGGCGTGGATTGGAGGTTTCGAACAGCAGACCCTGCGGCTTGGCGGTCATCAGCACCGGCAGGATGGTGCGCATCTCGATGTCGCAGTGGTGCGGCCCTTCGTAATTGCCCCAGCAGACGTGCATGCGGACGCGCTCGGCCGGTACGTTGCGCAGCGCGTGGTTCAGCACCTCGACATGGCGCGCGATCAGGACCAGATAATCGTCGTCGCTGCGATCCTTGTACATCATGTGCCGGCCCAGCCCCAGGTCGGGGCTGTCGAGTTGCAGGACATGGCCCGCGGCGACGATCGCCTCGTACTCGGGGCGCATTGCCTCGGCCAGCGCCTCCAGATACGCGTCCTGCGAACCGTAGTGGCGATCGGGCTGGAACAGCGCGATCACGCCGGGCGAGGCGGCGTTCATGAAGCTGCCCGCCGGGCGATGCGCCGCGATCGCGGCATCGAAGCGGGTCAGGTCCTCGTCCAGCGGCGCCAGCGTCTTGGGCGCGATCGGACCGACGCAGCAGGGCCGGCGATAGGTCGGCGTCCCGCCACTGCTCGCCTGCCGCTTCAGGAAGGAGGGAAACGCCTCCAGGTCGGCGGGCGGGGTGCGTTCGCTGTCGCCGTCGAAGCCGGTGATGCGGTCCTTGATGTAGGTGGCGTAGGAGATCTTGGCCATCTCGCCGTCGGACACCAGGTCGATGCCGCAGGCGACCTGCCGCGCGACGCAGGCGTCGACCGCCTCGGTCAGCACCGCGTCGAACCGCGCGGCATCGACCGGCTCGCCGCGTTCGTGCGCGAAAATCAGCTCGGTCACCTCGGCGCTGCGCGGGAGCGAGCCGACATGGGTGGTCTGGATGTGATCGGTCATGGCGCGTCTCTCTGCAAAGGGGTCAATCGGCGGTCCAGCCGCCATCGACGATCAGGCTGGTGCCCGTCACCATCGCCGCGGCGTCGGAGGCGAGATAGACGGCGGCGCCCATCAGGTCCTCGACCTGCCCCAGCCGGCCCAGCTTGATCTTGGCAAGCACGCTCGCCTTGAACGCGGCATCCTCGAAAAAGGGGCGGGTCATCGGTGTCTCGATGAAGGTCGGCGCGATGGTGTTGGAGCGGATACCGTGCGGCGCCAGATCAAGCGCGAACGCCTTGCTCATCCCCTCCAGCGCCCATTTCGACGCGCAGTAGAGCGAGCGGTTCGGCCCGCCGACATGCCCCATCTGGCTACCGATGTGGATCAGCGAGCCGCCGATGCCCGCCGCCAGCATCGCCCGCACGCACGCCTGCGACACGAAGAAGGCGGCGCGGACGTTCAGGTCGAGCACCGCGTCGTAATCTGCGGCGGTCACGTCCTGCATCGGTTTGGGCCGATTGGTGCCGGCATTGTTGACCAATATGTCGAACGGCGCGGAGCCGGCGAAGAAAGCGGCGACCGCATCCGGGTCGCCGACGTCGAGTACCGCCGCCGCCGCACGGCCACCATCCGCGCGGATCGTCGCCGCGCCTGCCTCGATCTCGCCCTCCGAGCGCGCGGCGAGCACGACCTCGGCCCCCGCCTCCGCCAGCGCGGCGGCCAGGGCGAGGCCGATGCCGCGCCCTGCCCCGGTCACCAGCGCGCGCCGGCCGTCGAGGCGGAAAGAGGGTGTGCGCGGGAGGGTCAAGCCGGTTCGACCACCGGCTCGGCGCGGCCGGCATAGGGCACGTTGCGCCCGCCATAGCGGCGCACGCGGACATTGGCCTGCTCGCCATGGCCGGCAAACCCCTCGAGCGCGCACAGCCGGCTGCAATATTCGCCGATCATCGCCGAGGCCGCATCGCTGGTCACCCGCTGATAGGTACAGGTCTTCAGGAACTTGCCGACCCACAGCCCGCCGGTATAGCGCGCCGCCTTCTTGGTCGGCAGCGTGTGGTTGGTCCCGATCACCTTGTCGCCGTAAGCGACGTTGGTGCGCGGTCCCAGGAACAGCGCGCCATAGTTGGTCATGTTGGCGAGGAAATAATCGGGATCGCGGGTCATGACCTGAACATGCTCCGACGCGATCTCGTCGGCGATCTGCAGCATCTCCTCGTCGGAATCGGCGACGATCACCTCGCCGTACGTCTCCCACGCCTTGCGGGCATGGTCGGCGGTCGGCAGGATGGTCAGCAGCCGGTCGATCTCCGCCATCGTGTCGCGCGCCAGCTTCTCCGAGGTGGTCAGCAGGATCGCCGGGCTGTCCGGGCCATGTTCCGCCTGGCCGAGCAGGTCGGTGGCGCAGAGTTCGCCGTCCGCGCCGATCTCGTCGGCGATCACCAGCGTCTCGGTCGGGCCGGCGAACAGGTCGATGCCGACGCGCCCGAACAGCTGGCGCTTGGCCTCCGCGACGAACGCGTTGCCCGGGCCGACCAAGATGTCGACGGGCGCGATCGACTGGGTGCCCAGCCCAATCGCCGCCACCGCCTGAATGCCACCCAGGCAATAGATCTCGTCGGCGCCCGCCATCGCCTGCGCCGCGACGATCGCCGGGGCGGGTGCGCCGTTGAACGGCGGCGCACACGTCGCGACCCGCTTCACCCCAGCCACCTTGGCGGTGATGACGCTCATGTGCGCGCTGGCGAGCAGCGGATACTTGCCGCCCGGAACGTAGCAGCCGGCGGCATTCAGCGGAATGTTCCGGTGGCCGAGCACGACGCCCGGCAAGGTCTCCACCTCGACATCGGTCATGCTGGCGCGCTGGATCTGCGCGAAGTTGCGCACCTGGGTCTGCGCGAACTCGATGTCGCGCAGGTCCTGCGGGTTCAGCTGGTCGATGCAGGCCTGGATCTCGGCATCGGTCAGGCGATAGCTGTCACGGTCCCAGCGATCGAAGCGGATCGAAAGCTCGCGCACCGCATCGTCGCCGCGCGCCTCGATATCGGCAAGAATGCCTTCCACCGTGTCGCGCACCGTGCGGTTATGCTCGACCCGCGCGTCCTGGGCCAAGCCCCGTTTCAGATGGCGCACCCTCGTCCTCCTTTTGCATCCGAATGCAACATAGCCCGCGATTTCGCGCTTGGCAACGCGACGAGAAGCCGGCCGGTCGCAGCGGGCTTCGGTGCCGCGAAGCTATTTCGTGCCGCCACGGACAGCATCGTGATGGCGACCAATCCTGCGCGGCGGCAGCATCAGCTATTGCGCTTCCACAGATTAGGATAATCAGGCACTGTAGAAGATAAGAGCGACGACCAGAGAGGGAGATCTATCATGAGAATGATCCTTCAAGCAGCAGCGTTTGCCATGCTCGCGGTCCCGATCACGGCGCAGGCCAGTGTCTTCGACTTCACTCTCAGCGGCCCGGGCGTGTCGGGTAATTTGAGCATCATCTATGAAGTAAACGCAAACGCGGGCACCCTTCCCGGCACCTCGCCGAACCCCGTCGACCCGGTGGGATCCTATGTGATTACCGGCATAACGGGCTCATTCTCGAACGCCCGTCTGAGCATAACGAATGCGGCGGTGACCGGCCTTGTACCCGTCAACTTCGCCACGCCTGACGAGGGCAACAAGCGCGCACCAAACAGCTTCAGCCGGCTCTTGATCGCGAACGGCGTACAAAGCGACGTTCCCGGCGCTCCGCCTGCACCGGGCCTCTCCTACGACAACCTGTTCTATCCGGACGGATCGCCGCAGACGTCGACAGACTATCCCTTTTCCGGAGGGTTGTTCGATATCTACGGTGTGACGTTCACCATCGCCAACGGGTACGCCGTAAACCTGTGGAGCAATGGCGTACAACCGGGAATCGGCCTGAACTATGGCGTTGCAGTGACCGATCGGATCGATCTTCTGAATTACACCAGCAGAGTGTCGGTCGCAGCGGTACCGGAACCCACGACCTGGATCCTTATGTTCGGCGGGTTTGCGCTGATCGCGGCGGCGATGCGGCGGCGGCAGGCTCCGGTGACATACCGATATTGCTGAGGTCGTCAGCGACCCGGCGCTTGGCGCGGCCCGTTCCTGAAGGCTGCCCCGGTTGCCAAGGTCGCTGACCCGCGACGGCGTGACGCCTGGTATTCACGCCGCCTTCGGCACGGCCGATCAAGCGTCGGGGTTCGTTCTGCCACGGGCACGATGCCTCGCGCCGCGCTCAGTTTGCTCGCTGCCGCGAGTCTTGGCCGACTGATCCGCGCGCTCGCCTGTTTGCCTCCACGGCGCATGCCGCGTCGCTGGTTTGTCGAACCAGTGATTGACAAACGTTAGCATCCCATATGTATACCGTATAAGCGGGGCGAGGGGGGACGTGCCATGCAGTTTCGGGGGACGCTCGGCATCGTTGCTCTCGTCGTATCGGTGCCGCTTCCCGGCGCGATCGCCAGCTCTGAGGTGGTTGCCGCTTCGACCTCGCCGCTTTCACAGCTGTTTGCCCAGTGGCGCCAGTTCGCCGTTCCCCCTGACGCGACCGTGCCGGATTACGGTCCCGCCGCTGTCGGGCAGCGATTGTCGGCCCTGAAGCGATGGCAGAAGCGGCTCGCCGCGCTCGATCGCACCGGGTGGAGCAAAGCCGAGCGGATCGACGCGCAGCTGATCGCGGCGGAGATGGCCGGGATGGAGTTCGAGCTGCGGGTGCTCCGCCCATGGGCGCGAGACCCCGGCTTCTACGCGAACATCTGGGCCGAGCAGAGCGACGTGCCCGGCCATGAAGGGCCGAATGCACCCGTCATCGACCTGTTCCGCTTCGACTATCCCCTGTCGCCCGCGGATGCCGGCCGGCTGGGCGCACTGTTGCGGACGGTGCCGCCGATGCTCGCCCAGGCGCGGCAGACGCTGAAGGACGGCAACGCGCGCGACCTGTGGGCCTATGCCGGTCGCGCGCTGCACGAGCAGAGCGATAACCTCGCCCAGCTGGAGGCGGGCACGCTGGCGATGCGGACGCTGGAGGGCACGAAGACCGGCACCCTCGCCGGCGCATCGGGCGCCACCCTGATCCCGGCGGTGCGCGCCGCGCGCGCGGCGACCGACGCCTTTGCCGCCTGGGTCGCCGCGGAAGCGCCGAGCAAGACGGGGCCGTCGGGTGTCGGCAAGGCGGACTATGACTGGGCGATGCGCAACGTCCATCTGCTGCCCTATGACTGGCAGGCGCAGGAGACGCTGTTGCAGCGCGAGCTGGACCGGGCACACGCCTCGCTGCGGCTGGAGGAGGTGCGCAACCGCGACCTGCCACCGCTGGACCCGGTCAACGATCCCGCCGCCTATCGCCGGCTGTCCGTGGAGCGGGCGCGGCGCTTCTCGGACTTCCTGGTGCGGATCGGGATGGTGCCCGATCGCCCGTATAACCATGCCGCGATCGCGGCGCAGACGGTGCCCTATACGCCGCCCGCGCAGCGCAACTTCTTCTCGCAGGTGACGGCACGCGATCCGTTGCCGCTGTACAGCCATTTCTACCACTGGATCGACCTTGCGCGGCTGAAGCACGACCCCAATCCCGACCCGATCCGACAGGGCCCGCTGCTGTTCAACATCTGGATGGAACGGTCCGAAGGCTTCGCGACCGCGGTCGAGGAGATCGCGATGCAGGCCGGGCTGTACGACGATCTGCCCCGCGGCCGCGAGCTGGTGTGGATCATGCTGGCCAACCGCGCCGCCCGCGGACTCGCGTCGCTGCACGTCCAGGCCAACCAGATGACGCTGGCCGAGGCGGGGGCTTTTCACGAACGCTGGACGCCAAGGGGCTGGGCCGAGGCGAAAAGCGACTTGGTCGGCTTCGAACAGCTGCTCTACCTGCGCCAGCCGGGCTATGGCAGCAGCTACGTCACCGGCAAGCTGCAGTTCGACCATCTGCTGGCGCGCCTGTCCGACCGCGCGCAGGCAGAGGGCCGGCCGTTCGATGCGGCCGAGGCGCTGCAGGCGATGACCCGGCCGGGCATCATCCCGGTCGCGCTGATCGAGGACGAGATGCTGGCGGCGCCGCGATGAAGCGGGTGGCGTTGCTCGCCGCACTGCTGCTCGGCGCGCCGCTCCCGGCGATGGCCGAGGAGATGCCCCGGCTGGAGCAGCACGACGGCCGCTACATGATGCGCGTGGACGGCAAGCCGTTCCTGATCCTGGCGGCGCAGCTGCACAATTCCAGTGCCTGGCCAGACGTCCTGCCCCGCGCCTGGCCGGCGGCGGAGGCGCTCGCGCCGAACACGATCGAGGCACCGGTCTATTGGGAGCAGTTCGAGCCTGCCCGCGGCCGGTTCGACACCCGCAACGTCGATGCGCTGATCGCGCGCGCGCGGGCCAGCGGCAAGCGGCTGATCCTGCTATGGTTCGGCACCTGGAAGAACGGCCAGATGCATTACGTGCCGACCTGGATGAAGGCCGACACCGCCACCTTCCCCCGGATGATCGATGCGCGGGGCGAGCCGATCGACGTCATGTCGCCGCACGCGCCAGCCAACCTGGAGGCGGACCGGGACGCCTATCTGCGGCTGATGCGCCATCTGAAGGAGGTCGATGGCGATCGCCACACCGTCATCGCGGTGCAGGTGGAAAACGAGCCGGGCGCGATCGGATCAATCCGCGATCACGGCGCGGCCGCGGAGCGGGCCTTTGCCGGGCCGGTGCCCGCCGCGATCGTCGCGAAGCTGGGCCGCCGGCCGGGCGACTGGCGCACGGTGTTCGGCCCCGATGCGGAGGAGGCGTTCGGCGCTTGGACGACCGCCAGCTATATCGAGGCGATCGCCGCGGCGGGCAAGGCGGTCAACCCGCTGCCCGTCTATGTGAACACCTGGCTGCGCTACAAGGACAAGAAATATCCCGGGATCGACTATCCCAGCGGCGGCGCGGTGTGGACGATGTTCGACCTGTGGCGCGCGGCGTCGCCATCGGTCGATTTCATCGGCACCGACATCTACACCGACGATGCCGACGAATATGCCCGCGTACTCGACCGCTATGCGCGGCCCGACAATCCGTCCTGGGTGTCGGAAACCGGGTTCGACGCGAAGACCGCGCCTTACCTGTTCTACGTGCTGGCACGCGGCGGCATCGGCTTTTCGGTATTCGGGATCGACGACGATCCGATGACGCCGGCGGGCGAAGCGGCGGTCGCGGCGCACCGCGCCAATTTCACGCTGCTCGATCCGATCCGCGACATCGTCGCGCAGGCCGCGTTCGACCGGCGGCTGTTCGCCGCGGCCGAGGCGCCGGGTCGCGCCAAGCAGGTGCTGGATCTGGGCGAGGGGTGGCAGGCGGCGCTGGCGTTCGGACCGCCGCCCTGGGGCGACACGCCCGCGATCCTGGCGAACTCGCCCAAACAGTCGGGCCGCGCCTTCGTCGTGCGGCTGGCGGCCAATAGCTGGCTGGTCGGCGGGATCGATGCCCGGGTCGAGCTGAAACGGGTCGCGGCCGACGGTTCGCACGGCCAGCTACTGCGCGTGGAGGAGGGAGACTATCGTGCCGGCGAATGGCACGCGACCCGTTGGCTGAACGGGGACGAGACGGATTACGGCTTCAATTTCGGCGCCGCGCCGCGGCTGCTGAAGGTCACTACCGGAACATACTGACGGCGTCGCCACGATGCGGCGCTGCACCTGCAGGCGGAAAATCAGTGCGTTTACGCACCTTAGAAAAGGGGAATTCCATGCGTTCATCGATCACGGCACGTCGACGTCTACTGCATGCCGGCGTGGCCTTGCTGAGCCTTGCCTGTGCGACGCAGGCGACCGCGCAGACGGCCGACACGCCCGCCTCGCCCGCGGAGCAGGGTGGCGAGGCAAATGCGCCGGGCGACGACATCGTCGTGACCGGCTCGCGCATCCGTCGCGATCCGCTGGCTCAGGCCGCGCCGCTGACGACGGTCGATGCCGCCGACATCGCGCGTACCGGCCTGTCCTCGGTGGCCGACGTGCTGCAGCGGCTGCCCGGCAGTGCCGGCGGCCTGAACTCCCGTTTTAACCGCAGCGGTAACAACGGCAACCCGCCCGACGGCGGCGGCGTCGGCGCGGGCTCGGCCGAGATCGACCTGCGCTACCTGGGCAGCCGCCGCACGCTGGTGCTGCTGGACGGGCAGCGCTTCATCAACGGCTCCTCCGCCAGCGGCGTCCCCGGTGCGGTCGACATCAACGCGATTCCCGACGCCATGGTCGAGCGGATCGAGGTGCTGCGCGACGGCGCGTCGACCATCTACGGGTCCGACGCGATCGCCGGGGTCGTCAACATCATCACCAAGAAGCGGCAGAACGGGTTCGTCGGCAGCGCGCAGGTGGGTGCTTATGACAAGGGCGACGGCGTCACCCAGAACTACCAGCTGAGCTGGGGTCACCGCGATGACCGCGTCTCGTTCGTCGCGGGCGCGAACTACATCAAGCAGGGCAGCGTCTTCGCCGGCGACCGCGCGCACTATGCCTTCCCCGATCCGGGTGCGACGGCGTGTACCTCCAGCTGCAGCTCGACCACGCCCAACGGCCGCTTCGTCCTCAACAATCCGCTGAACGGCCAGTCGCTGAATCTGACGCTGAAGAGCAACCCACTGACCCGGCCACGCTTCGATCCTGCCAATCCCACCGGCGCGAACAGCGACTTCAAGGATTTCACCGTCGCGGACCGGTTCAACTTCCGGCCCTATAACTACCTGCTGACGCCCAATGAGCGGATCGGCGCGTTCATCACCTTCACCGGCGACCTAGGCAACAACGTCCATTTCAGCACCAAGATGATCTACAACCGCCGCACGTCGGACAACCAGGCGGCGCCGCTGCCGGTGGTGATCGGCCCCGACGCCGGTAACGGCAACCTGCTCGACACCATCTCGGTCGATGTGACGAACCCGTACAACCCGTTCGGCGTCACGCTGAATTCCGGCGCAAACGGCCAGCCGTCGAACTATGCGGTCGTGCGCCGCCGCTTCCTCGAAGACGGTCCCCGCCACTATTCGCAGCGCGTCGACACGATGTACGTCAGCGGCACGCTGGACGGGCAGATCCCGATCGGCAAGGGCACCTGGTACTGGGACGCCAACGTCGTCCACGCCGAAACCGATGCCAAGCAGCAGGTACAGGGCAACGTCAACGCCGCCAACCTGGCGCGGGCGCTGGGACCGGTGTCGGCCTGCACGGGATCGTGCGTGCCGATCAACCTCTTCGGCGGCCTCGGCTCGATCACCCCGGCGATGCTGGACTATGTCACGTTCGACCAGCGCGATCGCAGCGACCAGGTGCTGACCGACGCCACGTTCAACATCACCGGCAACCTGTTCACGCTGCCTGCCGGTCCGCTGGGCGTCGCGGTCGGGTACGAGTTCCGCCGCCAGGACGGATCGTTCACCCCTGACGCGATCGTCGCCGCCGGGCTGGGTTCGGACATTCCCGCCCAGCCCACGTCGGGCCGGATCAACGCGCACGAGGTCTACGGCGAGCTGAGCATCCCGGTGCTGAAGGACGTGCCGTTCTTCCGCCTGCTCGAAGGATCGTTCGCCGCGCGCTATTCCGACTATTCGACCAGCGGCAGCAAGACGACGATGAAGGGCGGCCTCAGCTGGAAGCCGGTCGAGGACCTGCGCCTGCGCGGCACCTGGGCGCAAGGGTTTCGGGCGCCCAGCATCGGCGAGCTGTTCGGCACGCCGTCGCGCTTCGACGGCGGCGTCATCGATCCCTGCTCGGACTTCAACAACAACGGCGCCTCCGCCACCGTGCGGCAGAACTGCGTCTCGCAGGGCGTGCCGGCGAACGGCAGCTATGTGCAGGCGAACCAGCAGCTGCCGATCCTGACCGGCGGCAATCGCAACCTGCGCGCTGAAACGTCGGAAAGCTGGATCCTGGGCGGCGTCTATAGCCCCTCCTGGGCACGCGGCGGCTTTGCCAGCAACCTGAGCCTGGAGGTCGACTACTACACCATCAAGGTCGACGACGCGATCTCATCGATCGGTGCCGACGTACTGCTGGCGAACTGCACCGGACTGAACGACGCGGTCAGCTGCGGCACGATCACGCGGTCGGCCCGCGGCGAGATCACCCAGATTCGCGGCCTTCTGCAGAATATCGGCGGGATCAAGAGCGAGGGCATCGACGCGATCCTGACCTATCGCAGCCCGCCGGTCGGAGCGGGCACGATCGGGTTGAACGTGGCCGCCAACTACCTGCTGGAATATTCGACCACGCTGCCGAGCGCCACGGGTTCGGTGAAGCTGGAGCGGCAGGGCACCGAGCGTGGTGACCAGGCCTATCCGCGGTTCAAGTCGACCGCCACGCTGGACTGGAGCAGCGAGAGCTTCCTGGCGTCGATCACCGGCCGCTATATCAGCAAGGTCACCGAGCCGGCCTATGACGACAACGAGCTGAAGCCGACCCTGTATCTGGACGCGCAGATCGGCTGGAACCTGCCCTTCGCCGCACGCGCCTTCACCCTGGCACTCGGCGTGAACAACATTCTGGGCAAGCGGGCACCCGACTGCCTGAGCTGTGGCGGGTTCGACCCGACCACCTACGACCTGCCGGGCCAGTTCGGCTATGTTCGCCTGGGCGCGAAGTTCTGATGCCGTCGGGGGCGGAGTGGCGACACTCCGTCCCCCCGGTTTATGCCACCAGGCCGGATGCGACCGCCATCGGCCGCCGCCGCTGACTGCTGAACGGCGACGTCAGGTGGTCGTCGCCTCAGCCTCCAGATAGCCAAGCAGTTTCGAGATCCTCATGGTGGTCGCCGCCAGGACCGAACTCGCCTCGTCGATCTTCACCGACTGCGATCCATCGATCAGCTCGAGGAAGGGAATGGTCAGCGCCGCCATCAACTCGCCTCCGAAACCGAAGACGGGATAGCTGACGTCGGTAACCCCGCGTGTAATCGGACTTTCCAGCAGGTCGAAGCCTTGGCTGCGTACCCGCTCCAGTTCCGCAGTCAGGCGGGCGCGGCCGATCGGCGCTCCCATCGTAAGTTCGGCACGTCCCAGTACGCGGTCGACTTCGGCGGCCGACGAGAAGGCGAGCAGCACCCGACCCGAACAACTCCGAAGTATGTCGATCGAAGCCCCCACGCGAAGTGCAAAACCGCGCGTGCCGGGGTTCTCCTCCCGTGCGATGACCAGCGCGGCTCCACCCTGGATGACGACGAGGTGGCAGGATTGGCCGATCGCCTGCGCCAACTGCTGCATCTCAGGGAGTGCCGCCGCCGTCAGGCGCTGTGCAGGCGTCGCGCGGTGCGCAATCTCGAGAAACTTGTACGTGACGCGATAGCGATCGTCGACCGGCGACTTCTCGAGATATCTCGCCTCCTCCATCACGACGACGATCCGGAACAACTCGCCGAGCGAGCGGCCCAGCGCAGCCGCCATCTCGCTGATGAGCATGCCCTCGGGTCTGTCCGCCAGCAGTTCAATGATGCGGAACGCCTTGTCGAGCGCCGGCGCGGCATAGGTGCCTTTGCGCCCCTGTCGTTCCATTCCGAATCCACCCTCTCTTCGCGTGACAGTTCGGCTGCCCGGCTGGCGAATAGGTCCTGCACCCGCGCCGGGCAAGAGACGCCGCCGTCACACCCTGCCACGATTCAGAGAGAGCTTACCTGCGAGTGTGCAGGATCATGGGCGTAACCCAGCAATCCCGGTTCCGTCGACCGACCGAACCCAGGTGCAGCATGTCACGTAATGGCGACTACGGGCGCGCAGAGCACCTGCCGCCTCCTAAACGCCGGTCCGGCGCTACCAGATCTCTCGGATGCCAATGGGTAAGAGCGAAGCCCTGCCGTCGGAGCCGAGCCTTGGGACCTGTCCCATCCCCTCGGCACCAAACAGCAGCCCCGCCACCGCAGTTTCATATTTCATTTTTCACTTTCATGTGCGCGGTAACATGCTAAGACGAGGCAAGGCGCCTGAGAATGCGTCAAGGGGAGATGGATGTGAGAAAGGAACGGACAGCATTACGGGGGGCATCGGCCCTGGCGCTCGCCATCGCGATGACGGCCACGCCTTCGCTGGCGCAGAACGGCGCAGCCTCGGCCGCCCCGGCGGCGACCAGCCAGACCGGCGATCCGCTCCAGTCGGATGTACCGGCGGGCACGCCGGCCACCGCAGGCGGACAGGTCGCGACACCGGGCACCGTGTTGGGCGCTACCGAGGGCGGCGACATTACGGCCAGCGCTGCCGGAGACGATATCGTCGTGACCGGCCTTCGCCAGTCCCTTGCATCCGCTCAGGCGATCAAGAGGAACTCGGAACAGCTTGTCGACTCGATCACCGCGACCGACATCGGCCGCCTGCCGGACACCAACGTTTCGGAAGCGCTACAGCGCATCTCGGGCATCCAGATCCAGCGCAATCGCGGTGAAGGCAGCGCGATCGCGATCCGCGGTCTCACGCAGGTGCGAACGGAACTGAACGGACGCGACATCTTCTCGGCGAACGGTGGCCGCGGGCTCTCCTTTGAAGAGATCGGCCCCGACCTGCTGGCCGGTGTGGACGTCTACAAGAATCCCTCCGCCGAGTTGATCGAGGGATCGCTGGGCGGTACGGTGAACCTGCGCACGCGCATGCCATTCGACGCGCCGGGGCAGATCATCTCGGTCACAGGATCGGTCACCCGGTACGATTTCGCCGAAAAGAACCGCTTCGGTGCCTCGGGCCTCTACAGCAATCGCTGGGAAACCGGGATCGGAGATGTGGGCTTCCTGGTAAACGCCTCCTGGCAGCAGACCGCCTTTCGCGAAGACAAGATCCAGATCGAGCCCTATCATTTCCATGGCCCGACCCCGATCGAGGGCGCGACGGTCGAGAACACCCTGGTCCCCGGCTTCGAGAACCAGAACGTCCTGGTGCCGCACGGCGGCGGTTTCAACGATGCGGTGGGCAACCGGAAGCGCTTCAGCGCCGCGGCCGCCTTCCAGTGGAAACCCGCGGACAATCTCGAGATCTACGCACAGTTCCTCACCGCACATTACCGCTACCATGACTATGGATTGTCGTTCTTCGCAGCGGGCACGCCGATGACGCCGACGCCCGGCGCGACGTTCACGGTCGAGGACGGCGTGGCGACGTCCGGATCGCTCAGCAATCCGTCGAGCAGCAACGTGGTGTATCAAGGCAACCGGGCCACGATGACCAGCGACTACTCCGCCGGCGCGAAGTGGGCCGTCACCGATCGCCTCCATGCGAGCGTCGATTATCAGCACATCCACTCGACGGCGAACAACCGCAGCCTGAACCTGACCATGAACGTCGTGAATCCGTCCACGTCGCTGCCGGGCCTGGGTTCCAACTTCAACGTCCTGTTCGATACCCGCGGCGACCTTCCGTCGATGGTGATCGACCGGCCTGGTTACCTGACGGATCCCCGCAACTTCGAGTTTACCGCGATTCAGCCCTTTCAGGAGCGCAATCGGGCGAACGGCGACGCCGTGCGCGGCGACCTGGAATGGGATTTCGATGACGATTCGTTCCTGCGCAAGTTGAGCGCGGGTGGCCGCTATTCGGTCAAGGAGGCGATCAACCGCAACTCCAGCACATGGTCGACGATCGGCTCGACCTGCGCGAACTGGTCGTCGCCAGCCGGCTGTTACCAGCCCAGTGCGTTCCCGCAGTTCACGGAACTCAACCCGCTCCAGGCGACCCTTCTGCGTGGGAGGGCGGCTGGTTTGTATTTTGGGCCGGTGTTGCAATGGCGTCTGAGTTCTGCCGCGAATCCCGACCAGGGCTTCGCGGATGTGAAGGCCATATCGGGGCAGAGGATCGGTTTCACGCCCTTCGACGACCCCAGCGCGTTCAACGGGACGGTCGACGAGAAGGACATCTCGGCATATTTCCGGGCCAGCTTCGGGTCGCGCATCCTGGGCATGGATTTGGACGGAAACACCGGCATCCGCTATGTCAGGACGGAAGAGGTGGGCATCGGATCGCGCGGGCTGACATACCGCGATCCAAACAGCGCACCCGTGACCAACCCGGACGGAACGGTGACGCCGCCGGCGAACGTCACCACCCGCGAACCGTTCACCGGCGGCCGCAGCTATACGAAGTGGCTACCCAGCGTGAACCTGCGCCTGCACGTCACATCGAAGCTGCAGGCCCGGTTCGCATTCTCGAAGAATATCTTCCGACCCGACTTCAACCAGCTCAATCCGAGCTTCAACCTCAGCCCGACCTATAACGGATCGAGCAACACTCCGCAGACGGTCAACCCGAACCTGCCGTACGACGCGACCTCGAACCCCTATGCGGGAACGGGCAACGTGTCCGGCAACCCGAACCTCCGTCCGCAGCAGGTGACGTCGTTCGATGGCGCCCTGGAATGGTACTTCGCGCCGACCGGCTATGTCTTTGCGACTGTGTTCAAGAAGAACCTCGTCGATCTGCTCGACAACAGGACCTTCCCCGTCAACCAGACGATCCCCGGCGTCGGTGCCGTGCAGTTCAACGTCAGTTCGGTGGTGAACGTGTCGAAGGGCGGCGTCAAAGGCTTCGAAGTCGGCGGCCAGCGCTTCTTCGACTTCCTGCCGGGCGTCTTCTCGGGCCTCGGCGTGCAGGCCAATTTCACGCTGTCGGACAGCGACGCGGGCGTCGTGGCGCAGGGGACGGTAGGAAGCACCAACCTGGTGGCGGTGCCGTTGATCGGCCTGTCCAAGTACAGTTACAACCTGATCGGCCTATACGACAAATACGGCTTCAATCTTCGTGTAGCTTACAACTGGCGCAGTCGTTACCTTCTGACCACAACCGGTGTCGGCACCCAGACTTTGCCCGAATTCGTCAAGCCGTACGGCGTACTGGATGCTTCGATCAGTTACGACTTCAGTCCCAATTTCTCATTGACTATCGATGGATCGAACCTTAACAATGCCCAATATCGCAGCTATTTGGGAACGCCGGCCACGCCGCGTGATTTCCAGGTGAACGACAGGCGGCTGTCGGCCCGCGTCAGGGTTCGCTTCTAGATCAGTTTTCCTCATGCCTTGTCTATCCGAGGATCGCATGAGCACCGAAACGCCAGCAGCAACGGTCGAGAACCGTGATCCAAGTGGAACGCTGCTGTCACGATCCCCCTCTGTGGCCGCCGGTTGGCGGCCACCTTTTTTCCATCTTCGCCGGCCGGCCGGAATGTCCTGCACGGCATCGCGCCATTTGCGGCAGCACGAAGGGCCGCTCAGGTCGGTCCATCAAGGAAAGTCGATGCCCCTCGCCGACAGCAACCGCCGTGCCCGGTAAGCCCGTCCGTCGCGTCGTCGTCGTCGGTGGCGGAACCGCGGGATGGATGGCGGCGGCGATGCTGGCGAGCCGCCTGCCCGCCGGCCGCGTCGGCATCGCCGTCGTGGAGTCGCCAGAGATCGGCATCGTCGGAGTGGGCGAAGCCACGATCCCGCCGATCCTCGACTTCAATCGCCTGCTCGGCATCGATGAGGACGAGCTGGTCCGGCGCACCGAGGGCACCTACAAGCTGGGCATCAAATTTCGCGACTGGCGCGAACCCGGCCACAGCTATTTCCATCCCTTCGGCAGCTACGGCGCGCCGATCGGCGGCCTGTCCTTCCATCAGCATTGGCTGCGCACGCGCGAAGGGCGGCTGGGAGAGTATTCGCTTCCCCAGGTCGCTGCCTATGCAGGCAAGTTCAGTCGCCCTTCCGACGATCCGCGCAGCGTGCTGTCGAAGATGTCCTACGCGCTGCACTTCGACGCCAGCCTGTATGCCGGCTTCCTGCGGGAAAGGGCGATCGCGGATGGCGCCGTTCACGTCGAAGGACGCATCGTCGACGTACGGCGCGACGGGCAGAGCGGCGACGTCGACTCCCTCGTCCTCCAGGACGGACGCGTCATGGCCGGCGACCTCTTCCTCGACTGTTCGGGTTTTCGCGGCCTGCTGATCGAGCAGGCGCTCGGAACCGGTTATGAGGACTGGTCGCACTGGCTGCCGATGGATCGCGCCGTCGCGGTTCCGTGTGCGAAGACCGGGGAACCCACTCCGTTCACCCGCTCGACCGCCACGGGCGCGGGGTGGCGCTGGCGCATTCCGTTGCAGCATCGGACGGGTAACGGTCACGTCTATTGCAGCAGCTTCCTCGACGACGACAGTGCGGAGCGGCAGCTGATCGAGGGGCTCGACGCCCCCGCGCTGGCGCAACCCCGGCGCCTGACCTTCACGACCGGGCGCAGGAAGCTGTCGTGGAACCACAATGTCATCGCGCTGGGCCTGGCGTCAGGGTTCATCGAACCGCTCGAGTCGACCTCCATCCACCTTGTCCAACAAGGTGTGCAGACATTGATGGCGCTTTTCCCCAGCGCCTCGATCGAGCCTGCGGAAGTCGCTCAATATAATCGGCTCATGCAGCAGGATTACGAACGAGTGCGGGATTTCGTGATCCTGCACTACAAGCACACCCTGCGCCGCGACACGCCCTTCTGGCGGGCGGTCGCCGCGATGGATGTGCCCGACAGCCTGGCCAGCCGACTGGAGGTCTTCCGCTCGCACGGGCGCATCATCCTGGAACCCGGGGAGCTGTTTACCGAGACGAGTTGGGCCGCTGTGCTGCTGGGGCAAGGCCCCGCCCCGCGCGGCCATGATCCACAGGCGGATGCCTTTCCCGAGGAGCTGATACGCCAGCAGTTGCAGCGGATGCGCGGCCTGATCCAGCGCGGGGCAGACGCGATGCCGAGCCACGCCTCGTTCCTGGCGAGAGGACGCTAGTCGTATGACTGTCCGGCACTCTCAGTCAGCTTCTTCAGTGGCTCTAATGAATATCATCTCTCGAGAGGAACGGACAATCCTTAGTTGGTAAGGAGCAATCGGCACCTGCAGCGCTTCAACGCGTGCAGCACGCTTGCTCGATGATATCCAGTTGCAAATATGAATTCAACCCAGATCGGACGACGTTTGCCGAGCTGGTGCGAGGTCGTTACCAAGGAGAGGTTCGACGTGAAGCTGACCAAACGCGACATTCTCGCCGCGCCGCTGATCGCCGCGCTCGGCCTTGGCAAGGGTGGCTACGCCCATTCTCTCGCCAGCAGCGCCGCAGACGACACGGCAGCACTCCCGGCAGCATTCCCGACAGGGCCGTTCACCTCGACCGTCGAGTCCCTCAAGACCTACCGGACACCGGACTGGTTTCGCGACGCCAAGTTCGGCATCTGGTCGCACTGGGGCCCTCAGGCAGTGCCGCGACAAGGGGACTGGTACGCCCGGTTCATGTACGTTCCCGGTCACCCGCACTACGACCATCATGTCAAGACGTACGGCCACCCGTCGGCCGTCGGGTACAAGGACCTCATCCCGCTCTGGACGGCCGACAGGTTCGATCCCGACGCCCTGATGGAAAGATATGCGGCCGCGGGAGCGAAGTATTTCGTTTCCATGGGCGTCCACCACGATAATTTCGACCTCTGGAAATCCCGGCATCAGCGCTGGAACGCCACGACGATGGGCCCGAAGCGCGACATCGTCGGTGCGTGGAAAAGCGCGGCGAAGCGGCGCGGACTTCGCTTCGGCGTCTCCGAACATCTCGCGGCAAGCTATACCTGGTGGCATCCCAGCCACCTGTACGACCAGTTCTGGCCCAAGCTGGGCGTCGCCTATGACGGCGCCGATCCCAAGCTGGCCGATCTATACCACGACAACGCGAACGAACCCTTCATCAACACGCCGCAATCCTGGTACACGCTCAACACCGCCTTTCACCAACATTGGCTCCGGCGGATCCGCGATCTGGTGGACGCATATCAGCCGGATCTCCTCTATTCGGATGGCGGACTGCCGTTCGGCGCGGTCGGGCGCAGCCTTGTCGCCCATCTCTACAATGCGAGCGCCGCGCGGACCGGGGGCAGGGTCGACGCCGTCTACACCTGCAAGGACTCCGGTTCGGGCGAGTTCCACCGCGAGGCCAGCGTGCAGGATGTCGAGCGCGGAGTCCTGCCAGGCATCAACGCCTATCCGTGGCAGACCTGCACGTCGAACGGCGACTGGTTCTTCAACGACAGACATCCCTACAAGACCGTGGCGAACGTCATCACGATGCTGGCCGACATCGTCAGCAAGAACGGCAACCTGCTCCTCAACGTCGTCCAGCTTCCGGATGGCAGCCTGCCACCCCAGTCGGAGCAACTGCTCGCCGAACTGGCGCCGTGGATCAAGGTGAACGGCGAGGCGATCCACGGCACGCGGCCATGGGTGTCGTTCGGGGAAGGCCCGACCGAGACGGCCGCCGGCATGTTCAAGGAAAGCGGCGACTATTCCGCCCGGGACATTCGGTTCACGACCAAGGGCGACACGCTCTACGCCCTCACGCTGGGCGAGCCGTCCGCGACGGTGGCGATCACCGCGCTGCGGCTCGACAATCCGCACGAACGACGCCGCGTCCGCAAGGTGAGGCTGCTGGGGCATCGTGGATCGGTGTCGTTCCGCCAGACCGACGCCGCTCTGGTGATCGACGTCCCGCCCACCCTGCCTACCCGCCACGCCAGCGCCTTCGCGATCGACTTCGCGTGATCGGCCGGCTCTTCCCGCCCCTTATCCGAGAGATATCTATGCCTCGCCTCCTCCACCTGGGTGCCGTCGCGATCGCAACCGCGCTGGCTGCCGGACTTACGCCGACATCCGGCCTGCCTGCCGCCGTGGCGCAGGGCGGCGGCGCCCATCCCGAGTGGCCGGGTCGCGGCGACCTGTTCGTCGGCGCCTGCTACCAGCCCATCGACCGGTCGCCCGAGCAGATCAGCCAGGACATCGCGATCATGAAGGGGGCCGGCTTCACCATGGTCAGGATTGGCGACCTGTCCTGGGATTCCTTCGAGCCCGAGGAGGGACGCTTCACCTTCGAATGGTTCGACGACGTCATTCGCCAGATGCACGCCGCCGGCATCAAGGTGATCGTCGACATCCCGGGCCAGCCCGCGCCGATCTGGCTGCACAAGCGCTATCCCGGTGTCGACCTGGTCAACCAGGATGGGGTCAGGCTCAACGCCGCCACCCGCTATTGGGACAACATCAGTGATCCCGACTATCGGCGCCTGGCGAAGCGCCTGGCCGAGAAGATGATGCAGCGCTACGCCAGGAACCCGGCGGTGATCGCGCTCGGCTACACGAACGAGATCGGCAATGGCCAGATGTCCTATTCGGACGCCGATCGTGGCCGTTTCGTCGCTTGGCTGCGCAAGAAATACGGGTCCATCGACGCGCTGAACAAGGCCTGGGCGACGCAGCGCTGGTCCCGCCGGATCAACGACTGGAGCCAGGTGGACCTGCCCTATGGCCGCGGCCCCGGACCGAACGAGCGGTATCTCGACCTGCGCCGATACTGGTCCGACGACACCATCGGTGCGCTCGAGGATCTGGAGGCCGTCCGCCAGAAATGGGCGCCGAACCTGCCGACCGCATCGAACTTCTGGCCGGATGCATGGACCAAGGGGTTCAATTATCCACGCTCGTGGGAGAAATTCTCCACCTATGGCGCGCAAGGCTTCTACCCCGGAGATCCGGTGAGTGCCGCGCTCGATGTCATGACCAACCGGTCCGGTCACGACACACCCGTCTGGTTCAACGAGTTCACCGCGGGCGGCGGCGGGAACTACGGCACGCCGGGGCGGTCACGCATGTGGGCCTATTTCGGCCTGCTCCATTATGCGCAGACCTTCCTTGCCTGGACCTTCAACTCGCACATCGGGGGAGAGGAACAGGCGCTGTTCGGCCTGGTCGATCATGACGGCCGGCCATCTTGGAAGGTCGGCGAGTTCGGCCAGATCGCGCGCGAGTTCGCGACGTTGCGCAAACTGGGATTTCCCCGGTACCGGCCGCCGGAAGTCGCCATCCACTACTCCTTCGAGACGAGCTGGCTGACTAGTCCGCCGCCCGGACCCAACACCATGCAGGAGTATTTCAGGGGCAATTACCGCGAACAGGTGAAGGCCGCGTTTCAGCCCCTGTTCGAGGATAATGTCGACACCGCCGTGATCGACATCGGTCACGACCCGATCGACAGATACAAGCTCGTGGTGCTCTCGAGCGCCTACATCATGGACAAGGAGACGGCGGACGCCGTCCGATCCTATGTCGCCAGGGGTGGCACGGTCATCATGACAGGCTACTCGGCCAAGGTCGACGAGACGGGCAAGTGGTTCGAGACGCCGCTTCCGGGGCGGCTGACCGATGTGTTCGGGGTGCGGACCAACGCCTTCTATCGGTCGGACCAGCCGCTGAAGGTCACCATCGGTGGCGTGAGCCGGACAGGCACCGACGGCTATTACGAGGTGCTGGAGCCGGGCACCGCCAGGGTGCTGGCGTCGTTCGAGAACACGCCGGCGAAAAGCCCGGCGGTGACCATCAACCGGTTCGGCAAGGGGCAGGCCGTCTACCTGGCGACGGCGGCTCAACCCGGCTTCACCGGTCCGTTGATCCGGTCGCTGTACCAGTCGCTGAACATCGAACGCGGACCGCAGACACCCAGGGGCGTCGTGGCGCGGATCGTCGACGGACGAACCCTGTACGTCAACACCACCGACACACCGGTGACGGTGCAGATCGGCGGCGCCAGGCGCGCCGTGCTGTCGGGCAAGCGATACCAGGGTGAGATGACGCTGGCCGGCTACGGAGCCGAACTCCTGGAATAGGCTAGTGGCGAAAGCGACCAGGACTGCACGCATCGAGCGCCGCTCGCTTACATCATGGGTTGTCTGGACATGCGAGCGTGCAGCATGCGCCCCGATACATCGGGAACAGCCCCTCTGCGAGCAGGCTGGTCGCCGTCCGGTGCGCCGTGCGGGCAACCCTCTGCGGCTCTGACGGGGCCGGCCGGCCGGCCAGTCCTACACTGTTACGACTGGCGGGCGTTCGACAGGGCAGCGCCCGTTTCAGGTGGTGAGCCCGGTGGGATCCCGCTTCTCGGCGTGCCTGAATAGGCGGGATCCCGGGTCGAGCCTTGCGGTTGCGAGATGCTGGCAGCTGTTGCTGCCAGCATCTCTGCTGCGTCGCCTTAGAACCGCAGGCGGAAGCCTGCGTTGAAGCGGGCGCCGTAATTCTCGAAGCTGCGCAGCTGGTTGTCGAAGCGCGCCACCGTGACGTACTTCGCGTTGAAGATGTTCGTGCCCTCGACGAACACCTGCGCGAACTTCGTCACATCATAGGACGCGCTGGCATCGAACTGGCCATAGTTGCGGACGAACAGCGGCTCGCTGCCGTAACCGTTGGCGATCGACTGCAGGAAGCGTTCACGCCGGTTGTAGGCGATGCGCGCCGAGATGCCGAACTTCTCGTAGAACAGGGTGAAGTTCTGCGAGTTGCCGATGCCGACGATCGCGAAACGCTGCGTCGCGGTGATCTCGTCGAAGCCCCTGTTGGTGCTCACGAACGTCGCGTTCACCTGCGTACCGAAGCCGCTGAGAATGCCCGGCGCCCAGTCAAAGGTGTGGACGACGTTAAGCTCCAGGCCGCGCACGTCGGCTGCGTCGGCGTTGCGCGGGCGGGATGCGGTGAACGTCGCCTCGTTCGGCCCGGTGATGAACCCGCCCACCGGCAGATTGCCGTTGTTGAGGATCGGCGTCGTCTCCGGCTCGAGGGTGGTGACGATGAAGTCCTTGATGTGCTTGTAGAACAAGGCAGCGGACAAGGTGGTCGTCGGCGTCGGATACCATTCCAGCGATGCGTCGATGTTGGTCGAACGGTAGGGCTGGAGGTTCGGGTTACCGCCGCTCGACTGGAGCGCGGCCGGCCGCGTCACGTCATAGGAGGTGACCGGACGCAGGTCGCTGAGCGCCGGACGGGTCAGCGTTTCCGAACCGGCGAAGCGCAGGTTCACGCGCGGCGCCAGATTGATCTTCAGGTTGAAGTCCGGAAGGAACGCGTCGTAGCTGTTCTTCGCGGTGATCGGCGTGGTGCGATTGCCGTTCAGATAGACCGGGTTGTAGATCGACGCGTCGGTCGCGATCGGCAGCAGGTCGATGAGCTGGCGCGACTGCGACCGCGAGGCCAGCTCGGTATGGACGTAGCGGGCACCGACGTTGAGGAACCAGGGCAGGCCGCCCAGATCACCCTCGAGATCGGCCTCCACATAGCCGGCATAGACGCGCTCGCGGACGAAGTCGGGCGGATCGAGGACCGCGCGGAACCCGTTGCCTTCCGAATCGGCCTGGAGCTGAGCGGCGGACGTGCCGGCCGGCCGCTTCAGAGCCGTGTCCAGCGCGCTGAGCGCGGCCGGCGAGGCCAGGAAAGCGAGATAGGCGTCCGGATTATACTGCAGGAACGAGGTGGGGATGTTGCCGCTCGATCCGACCTTGCCGACGTTGTAGACGCTGAACAGCGACGGGTCGGCCAGCGTGTTGTACCCGCAATAGAGGCAGCTGACGTTCAGCGTGCCCGAACCCTGGTTCTGCCGCTTGCGATTGGTGTAGCTGGCGCCGAACCGAACGGCGGACAGGGTGCCGTTCGCCTTCCACTCGGTGTCGAACTTCGACTCGACCACGTCTTCCTGCACGTTGTTGCCGCGGTTGCTGGCAAGGTGGGTGCGCGCCGCCGCCGCATCGGTGAGCGAGCCGGCCGTGAAGTTGGTTATCGATGGCAGCTCGCCGGGGCCACCGGCGGTGTAGGTGTAGGACGTCGGCACGCCCGCGACGGTGAAATAGCCGCGGCCGGCGCCGTCGTTCTTGGCGCGCGACTTGGTGACGTCGAAAACGATGCGGACATCGTCGGTCGGGTGGAAATCGGCATTGGCGCCGATCTGGTAGGTGTCGGTATCGCGTACGCCCGACGCGTCGATCATGTCGGCGTTCGCAGTCGTGGTCAGCGAGGTGACGTTCCGGTTCGCGTCGATCTGCACGTCGCGGAGTGCGGACGGCTCGAACCACAGGCCCAGCGCCTTGCTGGTCTGGTCCGACTTGAACTTGTTGTAGAGACCATCGACGGTGACGGTCAGCTGGTCGCTCGGCCGGTACTGGCCGACCAGCGTCATGCCGAGGCGGCTACGCCGGTCGGTCGTGCCGTTCACGTTGAGGTTGCGCGGCGCATAGACGCGCTGGCCGTTCAGCAGCGGCGCGGAGGAGGGGCCGACCTGGATGTCGGGCAGATAGCCTTCCGAATAGACGCTGCGGATGTTGGCGATACGCTTCTGGTACGAGATCGAGCCCAGAATGCCGAGCTTGCCGTCGGCGAAGGTGTTGCTGATAAGACCGAAGAGCTGCGGCGTCGTCTTCTCGCTGTTCGGTTCGTAATTGGCCTTGGCGGTTGCGATCGCGCGGAAGCCGTTCAGGTCGAGCGGCCGCGAGGTGCGCAGGTTGATCGTCGCGCCGATGCCACCGTCCTGCACCCGTGCCTGCGACGTCTTGTAGACGTCGGCGCCGCTGATGAGCTCGGCGGCCAGCAGGTCGAACGAGAAGGCGCGGCCATAATTGTCGGACGCGAAGCTGCGGCCGTTGAACAGCACCGTGTTGAACTGCGGGCCGAGGCCGCGAACGGTGACGAACTGGCCTTCGCCGTTGCTGCGGTCGATCGCGACGCCCGGGATGCGCTGCAGCGATTCGGCGACGTTGGCGTCGGGGAACTTGCCCAGATCTTCCTGGGTGATGCTGTCCTGCACGATCGCCGAGTCACGCTTGCGGCCCGCCGCCGATTCGAGGCTGGCACGGATGCCGGTGACGACGATATCGCCATTGTCCTCCTGCTGCGCGATCGTCGCGTTGGGCGCGGCGGCGGCCTGATCGGTCGACGGGGTGGTCGTGTCGCTGGTCTGCGGAGCGGCGCCGGCCTGCCCGTCTACCATGACCGCGGCGAGTGCCGGACCGGAGAGCAGGGCGATGGCAAGTGCCGCCGCGCTGCTGGTGATACGGATCCCGGCGCGCGATGCGGCCAGGGGCTGAATGAACAGCTTCATACGTTTCCCCTCCTCTGAACCACCGACTATTGGTGGCGTGACTTAATATCTGACATATTGCATATTGCAGCCCCCGAAGAACGACAAGAGGCGTTGCATTATTTATCAGATGTGTTGTTGTAACGAGAACACAGTCGCGGCTTACGGCCTGGAATGAGGGACGAATGACGGAAGGGGTGGAGGACGGTCGCGGCTTTCGCGTCGTCGTGGTCGGCGGCGGCAGCGCGGGATGGATCGCCGCGTGCCGGATCGCCGCGGCGCACGAGGATGCGTCGGTAACGCTGATCGAATCGCCGACGACGCCGCCGATCGGGGTGGGCGAAGGCACCTGGCCGACGATGCGCAACACACTGGCACGGATCGGGATCGCCGAGGCCGACTTCATCCGCGAGGCCGATGCCGCGCTGAAGCAGGGTGCCCGTTTCGTGGGTTGGACCCATGGCGGCGAGGACGCCTATTACCATCCGCTCAACCCGCCGATCGGCGCGGGTGAGGTCGATCTGGCGAGCCGCTGGGTCGACGGGGGCGGCGGAAATACCAGTTTCGCGGACTGCGTCGACTTCCAGGCGTCGCTCTGCGACGCGGGCCTCGCGCCCAAGAAGATCACCAGCCCGCAGTTCAGCGGCATCGCCAACTATGCCTATCACCTCGACGCGGGCAAGTTCGCCGAGCTGCTGCGGCGTCACGGCACGGAGCGGCTGGGGGTGCGCCACATCCGGCAGGACGTGACGACGGTCGACCAGGCGGAGAACGGTGACATCACCGCACTGCACCTCGCCGACGGATCGTTGCAGGCGGGCGACCTGTTCGTCGACTGTTCGGGGTTCAAGGGGCTGCTGATCGGCGGCGTCTATGGCGTCGGATTGCGCGACCGCAGCGACGTGCTGTTCGCCGACCGGGCGCTGGCGTTGCAGGTCCCCTATGACACGCCCGACGCGCCGATTACCTGCCACACCGTTTCGACCGCCCAGTCGGCTGGCTGGATCTGGGACATCGGACTATGGTCACGGCGCGGCATCGGGCATGTCTATTCGAGTGCGCACATCAGCGATGACGAGGCGGAGCGCCAGTTGCGGGCCTATGTCGGGCCGCAGGCCGAGGGGCTGACGGCGCGGCGGCTGACCATCAATGCCGGGCAGCGGCGCATCTTCTGGCAGAACAATTGCGTCGCAGTCGGCCTGTCCGCCGGGTTCCTGGAGCCGCTGGAAGCCTCGTCGCTGATGCTGGTGGAGGTGGCGGTCGACGCGATCGCCGACCGCCTGCCGCGCACCCCGGCCGCGATGCGCGTCGCCGCGCGCCAGTTCAACGCGGCCTTCGACCATCATTGGGAACGGGTGGTCGAGTTCCTGAAGCTCCATTACGTCCTGACCCGGCGTACCGACAGCGACTTCTGGCGCGACAATGTCGCGGCGACGAGCGTGCCGGACGGCCTGGCGGATCGACTGGAGCTGTGGCGAGCGCATCCTCCCGGTCCGGCGGATTTCCCGCACGCGCCGGAGGTGTTCGGCTGGCCGAGCTATCAATATGTACTGCACGGCATGGATTTCGAGACGCGATATGCCGAGTTCGCACCGCCTGCCCGGCACGCCAAGGCGGACCGGCTGATCGCCCGCGCCGCCGGGATGAAGGCAGAGGCGGCGCGCGCTCTGCCGCGGCATCGCGAGCTGCTCCGCGCGATCCGCGACCATGGGTTGCAGGCGGTATGAGCGCGGTGGTGCCCCTGTCGGTGCAGCGCCACGCCGGGCTGCGCCTGTCGCCGCGGCCTGGCGGCGGCGCGATGCGCTATGCGCTGCTCGGTCTGTCGGAGCTGCCGCTGGCGGTCGCCGACTTTCCCGTCTGCCTGGCAAAGGATGGCCAGACCGGACGGTTCGACCTGATCGCCCTTCTGTCGCTGACCGAACCGCGCAATCTGTTCCGTATCGAGGGGCATTGGCAGTCGACCTACCTGCCCGAGGGAGCACGGCTGGCGCCGTTCCGCCTGTCTGCACACAGCGATCTGGGCCTTGCGGTGGACGAGGCCGGTGACGGCTGGGCGACCGATGGCGAGCCGCTGTTCGCGGAGGGGCGGCCCTCCCCTGCGCTCGCCGCCGTGCGGCCGGCGCTCGAGGCACTGGTGGCGGATGTGGACGCCGCCCGCGCGATGATCGCCCGCTTCGCCGCGCTCGACCTGATCCGGGCCATGACCGTCGTGCTGGGTCGCGGCGACGGCGAGGAGGCGCTGGAGGGTCTCTACACGCTCGATCCCGAAGGGCTGGCGACGCTGGCCGATGCCGATGTGCTCGACCTGTATCGCTGCGGGTTTCTCTCTGCTGCCAGCCTGATGTCGGCGTCGCTGGCGCAGGTGGAGCGGCTGCGCCAGCTCCATAACGCGACGAGCAGCGTGCCATTCGACCGGGCGGAGGTCGACCTCCCCTGATCGGCCCGGCGGCGGCGGGGCGTTCGCGAATGTCCCGGACGCGCGAACAACGACCTTGCCCCTCGGCATGTCACCATGTCTCCGATCACCCGCCCGTCGAAGGCGCAGCGATGCTGTCCCAAGCTGGCTGACGATCGCCGGGTGTCGCGCTGTGTCGTGAATGCCGCGCTGTGACGACGCCGCCCCACGCGCGCGATCGGTGGCGAAATCGCTCGACGCCTTCTGAATTATGTCATATTTAATCCTAAGATCGTGACCGATTATCCGAAAAGGAATGCAGGCGATGAGCGACCCCGACGGCTCGACCGTGGCGATCAGCAGGCGGCGTCTCGTCCAGTCAATGGGGGCGATTCCGGTCGCCGGCCTTGCCGCCGCCGTGCCGGCTGTGGCGCGCGCGGACGATGCCGGGGAGACGACCGACCTGACCGCCGTCTGGCGCCGCGCGCTCGATGCCGACGACCGGGGCGAGGCGGCGGGCTGGTTCGCGCGCGACCTTTCCGACATGCTGCCGCTGCCCGGCAGCCTGGAGCGTGCAGGTATCGGCAATATGGTGACGCCGGACACGCCCTGGACCGGCGACATCAACGACCGGCGCTGGTTCACCGCGCCGGAGGATGCACCCTATCGCGTGCCCGGGCAGGTCAAGGTGCCGTTCTTCCTCCAGCCCGACACCTGGTATCGCGGCCCGGTCTGGTACCAGCGCGACATCGAGGTGCCGGAGGACTGGCGTGGCAAGCGGGTGGAGCTGTTCCTCGAGCGACCGCACTGGGAAACGCGCGTCTGGGTCGACGACCGGCCATTCGGGCGCAGCGACGCGCTCCACGTACCGCACCGCTACGATCTGCAGAGCCTGACGCCGGGTCGCCACCGGCTGACGATCCGCGTGGACAACCGGATGATCGTCCAGATCGGCGTCAACGGCCACGGCATCACCGATCACACCCAGGGTAACTGGAACGGCATCGCCGGCCGCATCGAATTGCGCGCGAGCGAGCCGGCCTGGATCGACCAGGTCGATCTCCACCCCCGCTTCGCCGACCGCACGCTGCTGGTGCGCGGGCAGGCGCGCCGCCTGGCGGGCGGCAGGGCGGCGAAGACGGCGGAAATCCGCTTCGCCGGGCGCACGACGCGCGCACGCGTGACGTGGCAGGATGCCGAGGGCCGGTTCGAGGCGCGGGTCCAGGTGGCGCCGGACGATCCCGCGGCGCGACCCTGGGACGAGTTCAGCCCCGTGCTCCACGACGTCGCCGTGCGGCTGGCGGACGGCGAGGACTGGCACGGACGGTTCGGCTGGCGCGAACTGGCCGGCGGGCGGGAAGGCTTCACGCTCAACGGACGCCCGATGATGTTCCGCGGCGCGCTCGATTGCAGCATCTATCCGCTGACCGGCCACCCGCCGACCGACCTTGCCAGCTGGCGCCGGGTGATGCGCCGGGCCAAGGATTACGGCCTGAACCACCTGCGCTTCCACAGCTACACGCCGCCCGAGGCCGCGTTCGACGCCGCCGACGAGGCGGGCATCTATATGCAGGTGGAAACGGTATGGGCCAACCAGTCGGTGGCGATCGGCCAGGGCCTGCCGGTCGACGCCTGGGTCTATGCCGAGACCGACCGCATCCTTGCCGCGCACGGCAACCATCCCTCGTTCGTGCTGATGACCCATGGCAACGAACCGGGCGGCGGCGATACCAAGATCGGCAATGCGAAGCGCGACGCGTACCTCGCCAAATACGTCCTCGATTATGCCGCGCGCGATCCGCGGCGGCTGTGGACGTCGGGATCGGGCTGGCCCGAGCTGCCCGAGAACCAGTACCACGTCACCCCCGATCCGCGCATCCAGGCCTGGGGCGAGGGGCTGAAGTCGCGGATAAACGCCAGGCCGCCGGAGACGCGCACCGACTATCGCGACTTCATCGACAAGCGCGCGGTGCCGGTCATCAGTCACGAGATCGGGCAATGGTGCGTCTATCCCGACCTGGGCGAGCGGCGAAAATATACCGGCTATCTGAAGGCGAAGAACTTCGACATCTTCGCCGACCGGATGCGCGAGAACGGGCTGCGCGACCTGGCGCCCGAATTTCTCTATGCCTCCGGCCGCCTCCAGCTGATGTGCTACAAGGAAGAGGTCGAGAGCGTGCTCCGCACCCCGCACATGGGCGGGTTCCAGCTGCTCGGCCTGCAGGATTTTCCGGGACAGGGGACCGCGCTGGTCGGCGTCGTCGATCCCTTCTGGGACGACAAGGGCTATGTCACCGGTGAGGAATATCGCCGCTTCTGCGATGCCGTCGTCCCGCTGGCGCGGATGGATCGGCGGGTGCTGCGCTCGGGCGAGCGGCTCGACTTCACGGTCGACGTCGCCAATTTCTCGCCCGCGCCGATCGAGGGAGCCGAGATCGCCTGGCAGGTGACCGACGCCGGCGGCGCGCCGCTGGCCGAGGGCGGGTTCCCCGCGCGCACGATTCCCGTCGGCAACGCGCCGCTGTCGCTCGCCGCGGGGGCGGTGCTGCGGGCGGACAAGGCGACCGCGGCGCGGCTGATCGTGACGATCCTGCGCCGCGGTCAGGTGGTGGCGCGCAACGACTGGGACCTGTGGGTCTATCCCGCCGCTACGCCCGCCGCCGCGAAGCGGGTGACGCGCGCCGACCGGATCGACGCCGGAGTGCTGGCGCGGCTGGCGAAGGGCGAGGACGTGCTGATCGGCCTGCCTGCCGGGACGGTCGCGAACTACGAGGACCGGCCGGTCAAGCTCGGCTTCTCGAGCATCTTCTGGAGCACGCTCTGGACCAACCGGCAGGCGCCGACGACGCTGGGCGTGCTGTGCGATCCCGCGCACCCCGCGCTCGCCGACTTCCCGACCGAGGCGCACAGCAACTGGCAGTGGTGGTATCCGATGCACCGCGCCGGCGCGCTGCGGCTCGACCGGCTGCCGGCGGGCGTCGAGCCTATCGTGCGGGTGATCGACGACTGGTTCACCGCGCGCCCGCTGGGGCTGGTGATCGAGGTCGCGGTCGGCAAGGGCCGCGCCATCGTCTGCGGCTTCGCGCTCGACGGAGAGGGGGCGGACGATCCGGTCAGCAGGCAGCTGGTCGCGAGCCTGGAGCGCTACATGGCGAGCGAGGCGTTCCGCCCGGCGGTGCGCGTGTCGCCCGCGCAACTGCGGGCGCTGGCGACCAGCTGATCGGGCGAACGGGCGCGACTGGCGGTTACCGCCAGTCGCGCTCGATCTGCTCCAGCGTCTTGCCCTTGGTTTCGGGCAGGGTGCGATGGATGAACACGAACCCGGCCGCGCAGATGATGCCGTACAGCCAGAAGGTCATCCCCGTGCCGGCCGCGGCGTTGAGCAGCGGGAAGGTGTAGGTCAGCACGAAGCACGCCGCCCACAGCGCGGTGGTGGCCACCGCCATGCTGGCGCCGCGCACCTCGCCCGGAAAGATCTCGGCGAGCGCCACCCAGATCACGGGCGCCAGCGTCATCGCATAGACCGCGATCGCCGCGACCACGAGCAGCAGCAGCGGCCAGCCCTGCATCCCGACGAGATAGGCTCCGCCGAGCAGCAGGTAGATGCCCGCCAGTCCCGCGCAGCCGATCAGCAGCAGTCGCCGCCGGCCCCAGCGCTCCACCGTGCCGAGCGCGACGAAGGTGAAGACGCAGTTGACCACGCCGGTGATGACGATGTTGAACAGCGTGTCCGACACGGCATAGCCGGCGCCGGCGAAGATCTCCTGCGCGTAGTTGAAGATCACGTTGATCCCGCACCATTGCTGGAGCACCGCCAGCGCAATGCCGATCAGCAGGACGCGGCGGAAGCGCGGCTCGGCCAGCACCGCGGACAGGCCGCGCCCTGGCCCCGCATCGAGCGCCTGGCGGATGTCGCGCACCGCGCTGTCGGCATAGGCGTCGCCGCCCAGCCGGCGCAGCACCCCCGCCGCCGTGTCCCAGCGACCGCGCAGCGCCAGCCAGCGCGGGCTTTCCGGGATCAGCAGACAGCCGAGCAGGAACGCCGCGGCCGGTATCGCGGCGGCGGCGAACATCCAGCGCCAGCCGGTGGTGCCGTTCCAGCTCGCAGCGATGGCGGACGTGGTCGCCCCCGGCGCGACCGGCTCGGCGATCAGCCAGTTGACGATCTGCGCCGCGAGCAGCCCCACCACCAGCGCGATCTGGTTCAGCACGACCAGCCGGCCGCGATGCGCCGGCGGTGCGATCTCGGCGATGTAGAGCGGCGACAGTCCCGAGGCGAGGCCGATCGCCACGCCGCCGGCGATCCGCCAGGCGACGAAGGCGTCGAACCCGCCCGCCAGCGCGGTGCCGATCGACGAGACGGCAAACACCGCCGCGGCGAGCAGCAGCGCCGGTCGCCGGCCGAACCGGTCCGCGAGGGCGCCCGAGGTCATCGCGCCGGCAAGGCAGCCGATCAGTGCGCAACTGACCGCCCAGGCCTGGTCGGTCGGACGGACGAGACCGAAGGCGGCCTCGTAGAACGGCTTGGCGCCGCCGATCACCACCCAGTCATAGCCGAACAGCAGCCCGCCCAGCGCCGCCACCGATGCAGTCAGCCATACCACTGCCGAAGCCGGCGGCGGCACCGTCGCCGTGTCCGCCGGCCCGCCCGCGTCGATCACGTGCATGTCACAGTCTCCCCATCCGGCCGCCATCGGCCACCACGTCCTCGCCGGTGATGAAGCGCGCCGCGTCCGACGCGAGGAAGGCGACGACCGCCGCGATGTCCTCCGGCTGCCCCAGGTCTTCCGGATCGATCGTCTCCGCGCCCGACGCGATGTTCGGGCTGGCGTGCAACATCGGGGTGTCGATCGCGCCCGGCAGCACGGCGTTGACGCGGATGCCGAGCGGCTTGCCCTCGATCGCCGCGGAGCGCGTCAGGCTGACCAGCCCGGCCTTAGCCGCCGCATAGGGCGCGACCAGTGGCGAGGTGCGCCGCGCGTGGACCGAGGCGATGTTGACCACGCATCCGCCCGGTCGCATCCGGCGCAAAGCATGGCCGGTGAACAGCGCCGCGCCGATGAGGTTGACGTCGAGCAGCCGCCGCCAGTCGCCCGCGTCCAGCTCCGCCAGCGGCTTGTAGATCATCATGCCGGCGACGTTGACGATCACGTCGAGCCGGCCGAATGCCGCACACGCCTGGTCGACCGCGGCGGCGACCTGGTCGCCGTCGCCGATGTCGGCCGCGACGCTCTGCACTGCTGCGGCGCCCAGCCCGGTCAGCAACGCCGCCGCCGCGCCGCCATCATCGTCGCGCGCATCGACGAGCAGGATCGAGGCCCCTTCCTCGGCGAACACACGGGCGCTGGCGAGGCCGATGCCGCCAAGGCCCCCCGTCACGATCACGCTGCGGCCGCTTACCATTCGCGCAGGTCTCCGTTCGGCCCGCGCCAGGCGGGGTTGCGCCATCGATGCGGCGTCTTCGCCATGTCCCGCACCGCGGCTTCGTCGATCTCGACGCCAAGGCCAGGCAGCGACGGCACCGCCATCGTCCCGCCCTCGATCGCGAACATCTCGGGATTGCGGACCAGCGTCGTCAGATCCTGCGATGGCGCGTTGTAATGAATGCCCATCGACACCTCCTGGATCGCGAAATTGGGTGTCGCGGCCCCGACATGCAGGCAGGCGGCGAGCGCCAGCGGCCCGATCGGGCAATGCGGGGCGAAGGCGACGTCATAGGTTTCCGCCATCGCCGCGATCCGCCGGCACTCGGAGATGCCACCCGCGTGGCTGAGGTCGGGCTGGACGATGTCGACCGCGCCGCGCTCGAAGAATGCGCGATAGTCCCAGCGGCTGTACAGCCGCTCGCCCCAGGCCAGCGGCACGGCGGTGAATCCGGCCAGCTGCGCGGCGACATCGACATTGTCGCTCAGCACGATCTCTTCCGCGAACAGCGGCGTCAGCGGTTCGATCGCGCGCAGGATGGTGCGCGCCATCGGGCGATGGACGCGACCGTGGAAGTCAACGCCGACGTCGATCCCGGTGGCGCGCACCTGGCCCAGCCGCTCGACAAGTGCGTCCACCCGCGCGCTGCTGTCGAGCCAGTCGAGATCCTCGGTGCCGTTCATCTTGACCGCAGCGAAGCCCTGCGCCTGCCGCGCGGCGGCGGCCGCGGCGACATCCGCCGGCCGGTCGCCGCCGATCCAGGCATAGACGGGCAGGCGGTCGCGAACCCGGCCGCCGAGCAGCTGATGGACCGGCACGCCGAGCTTGCGCGCCTTGATGTCCCACAGCGCCTGATCGACGCCCGCGATGGCCGACAAAAGGACGGGTCCGCCGCGATAGAAGCCCAGCCGGTGGAGCAGCTGCCACGCATCCTCGATCCGGTCGGGATCGTGGCCGATCAACCGGTCGCGCACCGCTTCGAAGGCGCCGATCACCGCCTCGCCATGCCCCTCCAGCGTCGCCTCACCCCAGCCTATCGCGCCCTGGTCGGTTTCGACCCGAACGAAGAGCCAGCGCGGCAGTACCGGAAAACACTCGATACGACCGATCCGGTCAACGGATTGCGACACGCTTCCCCCACTCCCTATCCGCTCATCCAGCGGCCCGATCGGCGGAGGTTAAACGCATCCTCGATCACGAACAAGCAAATATCATATTTTTGGCCTGCCGCCGGATTTAGGGCGTGCGACAGCTGCCTTGCCCGTTCCCCAACCGCGGCGATCCGCGGCGCATACACGGCGGCAACCGAGCCGTCCGAGCGCGGGATCCGCGAAATTGAGAGCGGGAACTGAAGAAGCGTTCAGAACGCAGCTACGTACCTTGGAGCGCGACTTTGCCGTCCCGTCTGCTCATCAGGCCGCCCGCCCGTACAGCGTCACCACGCATGCGCCGCCAAGCCCGATATTGTGCTGCAAGCCGAACCGCATGCCGTCGACCTGACGCGCGCCTGCGCTTCCACGCAGCTGGTGGATCAGTTCGAAACATTGCGCGAGGCCCGTCGCTCCCAGGGGGTGCCCCTTCGACAGCAGGCCGCCCGAAGGGTTGGTGACGTGCTTGCCGCCATAGGTGTTCTGCCCATCGCGGATGTACTGCTCGGCCGTGCCCTCAGGTGTCAGCCCCAGCGCCTCGTAGGAGATCAGCTCGTTGGGCGTGAAGCAGTCATGGAGTTCGACGGCCTGGATGTCCTCCGGCCCGATCCCGGCCGCCTCATAGACCTGCCGGGCGGCCTCTCGCGTCATATCATGGCCGACGACACGCATCATGCCGCCGTCCTCGAACGTGCCGGGCAGGTCGGTGGTAAGCGCCTGTGCCACGATCTCCACCCCGGCATCGATGCCGTGCCGTGCCGCGAAGGCCGGCGACACCAGGATCGCCGCCGCGGCGCCACAGGTGGGGGGACACGCCTGGAGGCGGGTGATCGGTCCGTAAAGGCGCTTCGCGGCCATGACCTCCGCAAGGTCGATCGTCGTGCGGAACAAGGCCATCGGATTGTGTGCGGCGTGGCGGCGCGCCTTCACGCTGATGAGCGCGAAGGCTTCGTCGCTCGTGCCGTAGCGTGCCTGATGCTCCAGCCCGGCACCGCCGAACTGCTGCGCGGCGAAGGGGGACTGGTCGTCATGGGCCTGCAATTGTCCCTGGCGGACCAGCGCCATGTCGAGCGTACGCTTGCGATCGGCGAAGACCATGCCGAGCGCACCCGGTACCATCTGCTCGAACCCGACGGCCAGCGCACAGTCGATCACACCCGCCTCGACCATCTGCCTCGCCAGGTACAGCGCGGTGGAGCCGGTCGAGCAGTTGTTGTTGACGTTGACGATCGGGATGCCGGTCAGGCCGAGGCGGTAGAGCGCGGACTGGCCGGCGGTGGAATCGGCGTAGACATAGCCGACGAAAGCCTGCTGGACCTGGCCGTACTCCAGCCCCGCATCGGCGAGCGCCAGGCGGACCGCCTGCTCGGCCATCACGTCCCAGTCGGCGCTCTGGCCGGGCTTGGTGAACGGGATCATTCCGACCCCGGCGACACGGGCTGTGCCCATTCCGATCCTCCCCTCAAGCCGCCGACATCTGGGCGGTGGTTCCATCGCGTGACGCAACCCGAACGGTTGCCGCCGCAGCAACGGATGAACCGATCGGGGGCTCGGACGTCATGTGTCGCGCTTTTCCGAACGGACGTCGAGGTCCAGCGTCGCCGATGTCACGCCACGCTTGCGCAGATCGGCCCTCCGGACCTTCTCCGTGGCGGTTCGCGGCAACGCGGGCATGAACTCGATGAAGCGTGGCTGGGCAAAGCGGGGCATGCGGGATGCAGCATGGGCGGCAAGCGCGGCCGTATCGATCGCAGCGCCGGCGGAGGCCACGATGGCGCACATGATCTCGTCCTCACCCCCGGGGATGTCGGAAGGCACGGCATAGGCGGCGATCTGATCGATGCCGGGAAAGTCCTCCAGCGCAGCTTCGATATCGGTGGCCGAGATGTTCTCGCCCCGGCGGCGGATGCAGTCCTTGATCCGGTCGACGAAGGTGACATGGCCGTCGGCGTCGATCCGGCCGGCGTCGCCGGTGTGGAACCACAGGTTCCGCCATGCCTCCACGGTCTTGCCCGGCAGATTGAGGTAGCCGGCCATGAAGCCGCCGGGAACGCAAGGGCGGACCATGATCTCGCCGACCTCGCCCGTTGCGACGGGAATGTCGGTCTCGGGATCGGCGATCCGGACCTCGAACCGCGGGTACACGCCGCCGCAGGTCCCCGGACGCGGCTCGCCGCGACGGCCATAGAGCGCGATATTGGTCTCGGTCATGCCGTACCCGCTCAACACGTCCGCGATGCCGAAGCGCTCGCGCCAGCAGCGATCATGGTCCGGCAGGTTCGGCGCGGCGATGAGCAGGCGAAGCCGGTGGTCGCGATCGCGCTCACCAGGTGGCTGCGCCTGAACGAACGCGCTGATCGCGCCGAGCGCGTTCGTCAGCGTCGCGCCGGATCGGATGAGGTCGGGCAGCCAGCCGGCAGCGGAGAAGCGCTCGCGCAGCATCGCGCTCGCTCCCGCGATCAGAACCGCGCCGATCTGCATCAGCAGGCCGTTCGCGTGCGATAGCGGCAGGCAGACATAATAGATGTCGTCCGCGGTCACGCCCGCATTCTCGACCACGCCGAGACCGAAGAGGAAGCAGTGGGCGTGCGGCATCAGGACGCCCTTGGGCGCACCTGTGGTGCCGGAGGTGTACATGATGCACGCGATGTCGTCGGCACGCGGCAACGGTGCAGACGACGGCTCGGCCGCCCGCCAGGCGTCGAACGCGCTGGTGCCGGGGACATGATCGCCGACGACGAAGATCGTCCGCAGGCTGGCGGTGGCTGCGTCGAGGTCCGCCAGCCGGGGCCAGTAGCGCGCGTCGACGATCAGGATCGACGGCGCCGCGTCGCTGAGCGGATGGGCGAGAAAGGACCCGGTCAGCTCGGCATTGAGGATCACCGCCGTCGCCGACAGGCGAGCGATGCCGGCCCAGGCCCGCAGGAAGTCGAGGCCGTTCGGCAGCATCACGGCGATCCGGTCGCCGGCCGCCGCACCAGCGGCAGCCAGCATCCCGGCGACACGGGCCGCATCATCGCGCAGCTCGCGATAGGTCAGCCGTTCGCCGGTCGTCGTCATGGTTACCGCGACGCGGTCGCCCTGCGCCTCGGCCTGCTCCTCGATCACCGCCGGAAAGCTCCAGCGCCTCAAATCGGAGATGCCCGAGTACATCGTCAGCGTCCCGCCGTCTTCTCGAGCCTGGCCTTCAGGAAGCGTGCCATCAGGGCATTGGCCTGATCGGTTTCCGGGATCGCCATATAGGCCCAAAACGCGTGCGGCAGACCGTCGAACACCACGAGCCGCGCATCGACCCCCTGCTCCATCAGCTTGCGGGCGAAGATCGATGTCGGGCTCAGCAGGATGTCGCGCGTGCTGGTGACCAGCAGGGTCGGCGGGAAATGCGAGATGTCGCCCATCAGCGGCGACAGGATCGGATCATCGACGGGCGTCTTGCCGACATAGCCGGCAACGCTCTCTGTCATCGTCCTGGCGCCGCCCGGAAGTGGCATCCAGGATTCGGAATCGCCACTGGTGCTAAGATCCGCGCTGCCCGAGAAATAGCCCATGGCTGCGGGCATCGGCCGCTTCATCGCGGTGAGCCGCGCCATGAGCTGCCCGCTCAGCGCAGCACCGGCGGACGTTCCGTAGACGGCGATGCGCGACGCCGTGTGATCCTTCTCGAGCGCCTGGTAGACAGCGAGCGCGTCGTCCAGTGCGGCCGGATAGGGATGTTCGGGCGCCAGGCGGTACAGCACCGCGACCACGGGGATGCCGGTGAGCGCGGCGATCGGGATGGTTTCGGTAAGCGATCCCGAATCGGCCTGAAATCCTCCGCCATGCAGGTTAAGGAGGATCGGCCCCTTGCCCAGCGCCTTCACGCCCTTGGGATAGAGGATCCGCACGGGCACGCCGGCGATCGTCGACTGCTCGACCCGGACGTCGTAGCGCTTGGCCAGCTCCCCGCCCATGCCCGCCTGCAGGTCGGCGACGAACCGTCTTTGCGCCTCTAGCGGAGGCGCGGGATCGGGTATCGGAGCCGCGGCAAGCGCCGCCGCCATGGCACGTCCCTCTGGACTGAGCGTGTTCGGCAGCTCCCACCTGGCCAGGTTCCTGGAGCCCGGCGACGGCGTCTGCGCGGTCGCGGCCCCCTTGGCCACCGCCGCGACCATCGCCGCCATGACGGCCTTGTGGATCAGGTATCGGATCTTGGAGGGCATCGCTTCAGCTCCTTTCCGGGAATGCGGTCGAACGGCCGGGCACCGTGGCGGACGCCGCCTCGTCATCCCGCCGGAAGGTGCGTGGCCAGGCGAGCGCCACGGCAAGCACCGCAAGCGCAGCCATGGCAAGATAGGCCGTGGCTGCCCCTCGCTGCCACAGCAGCCCCGAGCCCGCGGTCGTCATCGCCAGCGCGAGCCCGAGAAGGACCGCGTTCAGGCCCTGCGCCGCCGCGCTCGAGACCAGTGGTACGCGCTTTGCGATCACCAGCATCGTACCGAGGATCGCGCCGGTCGCCGTGACGCCCTGCATAAGCTGCACGACAAGGAGGACCGCGGCCGGCGGATCGCCCGCCATCACCAGCCAGCGCAGAATGGCGACGCAACCCGCCATCCAGATCATCACGCCCGGATCCCTTTGCCCCAGCAGCTTCGATCCGAACCAGAAGGCGACGATCTCGGCGCTGACCGCGACGGCCTGGATCACGCCGATCGTTCCCGTCGAAATGCCGCGCCCGCTCCACTGGATGGCTCCGAAGCTGGTCAGCACACCGTGGCTGGCCATCACCAGCGCCGCCGCGACGATGAGGCGCATCAGCGTCCGATCGCCGACCACCTGGCGCCAGTTTCCTGCCGCGGACGCGGCCACGTCGGCTGTGCGCCGGTCCGACGGCAGGAGAAGCGCGACGATCGCCGGCAGAAGGAGGAGTGCGGCGACCAGCCACGGCAGCGCGGCGATACCGGTCAGGTCGAATACCCAGCCGGCGGCCGCGCTCGACACCACGGCGCCGATCGATCCCCAGACGCGAAGCCGTCCGAAGTCGAGCCCGTCGCGCCGGACGGCCATGACCGCATAGGCATCGGTCAGCACCGGTATCTGGTCCCAGGTGATCGAAAAGGCGATGACGATGAGGATGCGCCCGAGGTGATCCGGCTGGCCAAGCAGCAGCGTTATCAGCGCCGCCGAGCCAAGCGCGGTCACGGTGATCGCGTTGCGCACGCGCCCGGTCCGACCGGCCCATGCCGAGAACGGAGCCACCGTCACCAGCCGCAGCATGAGCGGGATCGCCATCAGCATGCCGATCTCACCGGGCGGGGCGCCCGTTGCAGCGAGCCATAGCGGCAGAAAGGTGAAGAAGCCGAAGTGGAGATAGAGCGCCAGGTAGAGCCCCGATATCCTGACGGAGAGCCCCGCCCGCGGCGTTCCGGGCGGCGCGATGACGGCGGACCCGATATCCGGCAGCGACGACGACGTGGTCATAGACCGCTCCTGCGGGCGTATAGCTGCGCGGTCAGTTCGTCCCGGAACCTGGGGTGGGCGATCGCGATCAGTGCCTCACCCCGCTGGGTCAGGGACTTGCCGCGCAGGTCGGCTGCACCGAACTCGGTCACGACGATATGGACGTCGTTCCTGGGCGTCGTGACGGGGCCGGACAGGCGCGGCACGATGCGCGAGACGGTGCCCCGCGCCGCCGTCGCGTGACAGGCGATGATCGACTTGCCCCCGACGGACGCGGAGGCGCCCCGCACGAAGTCCAGCTGCCCGCCGGCCGCGCTGTACTGACGCCCGTTCATGCCTTCCGAATTGCACGCGCCGTGCAGGTCGACTTCCAGCGTGGCGTTGACCGAGACCATGTTCGGATTGCGCGCGATCACGGCGACGTCGTTGACGTAATCGACCGGATGGGCCGCGACGTCCGGATTGCCGTCGAGAAATTCATAGAATTGCCGGTCGCCCATCGCGAAGGTGAAGATCGTCTGACCAGGGTGGTTCACCTTGCGGCTGTTGTCGACGATACCCGCCTGCATCAGCGCGGCGAGGCCGGGCGTCATCAACTCCGAATGGATGCCGAGGTGACGGTGCGCGTGCAGCGCCGCGCAGACGGCCTCCGGCACCGCGCCGATCCCCATCTGCAGGCAGGCGCCGTCGTCGATCAGGCCCGCGATGATGGCCCCGATCGCCTCGTCCTCCGGTCTGCGCGCCGCCGATGGGATTTCCGGCAGGGGCCGGTCATGCTCGACGATGGCCGTCACCGCCGACAAGGGGATCGTGCCGTTGCCGCCGGTGCGCGGCATGTGGCGGTTCACCTCGACGATCACCCGCGCGCACGACCGTGCCGCGCCGTGCGCATAATCGACGTTCGTGCCCAGGCTGAAGTCGCCATTCTCGTCGGGCGGCGCCACCTGCGTGACCAGCGTGTCGACGCCGACCTCGTCGCGCAGCATGCGCGGCACGCGGCTGAAGGCGACGGGGATCAGGTCGACATCCCGATCGCCGATCGCGGCCGCCTCCACGTCGATCGCGCGCTCGACGGCGCTGTGGAACAGGCTTATCGGCCGCAGCCGGTGACGCAGGTCGCGCCGCAGCACCGTGTGCCCCGCCACCGACGTCGACAGCAGATAATAGAGGCTCGCGCCCTCGATCTCTCCTGCCGCGGCCCGCGCCGCGAGCGCTGCCAGGATTGCGGGCGGCTGGGCCACGCCGAGTGCCATGCAGATGCGCGCTCCGTCGGGGATGAGCGCGACCGCCTGTTCGGCGGTCATCACGCGGGCGCGGTACGCTGCACTATCGCGCGTCACCGGTCCGTCTCCGCCATCTGCGCCGGGAAACGGGCAGGCCCTTCGCCCGAGCCGATCCCCAGCAGGTCCATGAACGAGACGGTGACGCCGTTCGTCCAGCCGAAGCCGATCTGGGGCACGTATTCGCCGCCGCCGCCGCCCGTGCCGCGCTCCACATCGTATTTCTCGTGGATCCAGCCGCTCCGCCGGAACTCGGCATCCACCGTCCCGACCCAGCGGGCGGCGATGGCATGGGCGAGGCGGCGATGGCCGTACCGGCGGAGGCCGGCAAAGGCGATCCACTGCAAGGGCGCCCAGCCGTTCGGCCAATCCCACTGCTCGCCCGTCTCGATCAGGGTGGTGCGCAATCCACCCGCAGCAAGGAGGCTGTCCGCCGTGACGCGCGCCACGCGCGTCGCCTGCATCCGGGTCGCGACCCCGGTGAACAGCGGCATCAGCGTAGCGGCCGTGAGTTGCGCACGCCTCTCTCCGGTGTCGGTGTCGAAGTCGCAGAAATAGCCGGCATCGTGCCAGAGCCAATGGTGAATCGCCGCGCGGCGCCGCCGTGCCAGTCCGTCGAACCGCCTCGCGACCGCGTCGTCGCACAGGCCGTCGGCCACCTCCGCGATCGTCCGCTCCATGCCATACAGGCAGGCGTTGAGGTCGACCGGCACGACCTGGGTGGTGCGGATGCTCTCCAGCCCCTCACCCTCGGCGAACCAGCGCGAGGAGAAGTCCCAGCCGCTTTCGGCGCCGGCCCGCAGTGCGCGATAGACCTCGCCGGGCGATCGACCCGACTGGTCCGCCGTGCGGAAGTCCTCCCAGTAGGATTCGTCGCGGGGCGTGGCGCGATCGTCCCAGTAACGGTTCAGGACCGCGCCGTCCGGCATCCGCACGGCTCGCTTCGCACTCTCCCCCGGACCGGTATCGGCGGCACCATCCATCCAGAACGCATGCTCGATCAGCAGCGCATCGAGCCGCCGGCGCCGTGTGGCCGGCCTCGCATCGGGTACCAGGCCGAGCATCGCGAAATAGATCGGCGGTTGCGACCGGCTGAGATAGTAGCTGCGCGTTCCGTTGGGGATGCGGCCATAGGTTTCCAGCAGTTCGGCGAACGCGTCCACGGTGCTGGCGGCGACCTGTTCGAAGCCGTCCCTTATCAGGCCCAGCATCGTGAAATAGCTGTCCCAGTAATAGAGTTCGGCGAAGCGGCCGCCGGGCACCGGATGCACGCCCGCGACCGGCAGCAGGGATCCACCGGCGTTCGGCGTCACGGTCTCGCGGCAGAGGTCCGCCCATGTCGATCGGAGATAGCGCCTGAGGTCGCGCTCCCCATGCGCCCCATGAACCCGTGCGGGAGCGGGAAGCGTGAAGTTCTCCGCCACGAAGCCGCGCAGCGACGCCTCGTCCGCGGGGAGGAAGGCGAAGGCATCCCGGATCTGTCCCGGTTCCCGAACGGGTACGGCATCGACGAAGGTCTTGCCGTCCGCGAACAGGCGTCCGAGCTGCACCTCTACCAACAGCGGTCCGAACAGGTCGGCGGGTGACGCCACCTCCATCGCGCCGCGGCCGACCAGCATGTCCGGCATGGCCGCGCTGCGAAAGCCCGGCAGGAGGTACCCGTCGGACGGGCTCTGCGCGAGGAGCGCCGACATGACCGCCTACCAGTGGAAGCGGAGCTGCGCCCCGTAGGTTCTCGGCTCGCCGTACGTATAGGTCACGGTGCCACCGCCGACATTGTAGAGGTCCTGCAACCCGGTCGCGAAGGTGTTGTCGGTCGCATTCGCCATGAACAGCGTGAAGTCGAGATTGCTGCCGCCGATCCCCTGCAGCCCCGCGCGCACCGCAAGCGTGTCGTAGGACGGCAGATAGGGAACGCGCGCCAGATTGTTCTGTGCGGTCGAGAAGCGGCTCTGGTACGCCCAGTTGGTGGACAGGGCGAGCGTGCCGGCGGCGCCCAGATCCTGGCGGTAATTCGCACCCAGCGTCACCTTGTGCTTGGGCGTGTAGGGGAAGGCGGCACCCTGCAGGATCGCGCCTGCCGAGGCATCGGTCACCTGCGTATATTTGGCGTCGGTGTAGGAATAGCTGCCGTTCAGCGCCAGCCCCCGGACCGGCTCGACCGCTGCGGTGACCTCCACGCCCTGGATACGCCCGCGGGCGGCGGTGCGCGTCACGTTCAGGATCGTGCCGCCGATCGCCTCCTGCGTCGTGCGCTGGATGTTCGTGTAGATCCCGCGATAGGCCGCGACGTTGAAGCGCGTCGGCACCCCGGCGATGCGCAGCTGGCTCTTCAGGCCGATCTCGACATCCTCCAGCTTCTCGGGCGGGAAGGTGCGGAAAGGGGAGTCGGTCGGGACCGGTCCGTTGACGCCGCCCGCCTTGAACGCGTCCCGCGCCGTCACATAGGCGTGGACACCGTCTGCAAAGGCATAATCCACCGACGCGTTGTAGCTGGTATAGTCGAACTTGCCCGTGCCGCTGGTCGCCGGCAACACGAAGATCTGCGTGTAGTTCGACGTCTCGTCCCACGTATGCCGCAGGCCGCCGGTCACGCTCAGCCCCGGCAACAGCCCCGCCTTGCCGAGATCGATCGTCGCCTGGCCGAACACCGCGTGGCTGCGGGCACGATTGTTGACGATCGCCGGCACCGGACCGACCACGGCCGTCAGCGGAAACTGGATGACGAACAGACCCTGGTCGCGACGCAGGCCGGATCGGTCGTAATAGCCACCGACGCTGAAATTGACCGCATCCTGCCACAGCCGCCCCTGCAGCTGCAGCTCCTCGGTGAAATAGGTCGGCGCCTGCGTCGGTGCACCGGTCGCACTCGTCTGGCCGCTGATCGACAGCGGTGTTGCGTCGTAATCATAGCCGTAGCGGTAGGTCAGCTCGGAATAGCTGGCGATGTTCTTGAGCGTCAGCGCATCGCCGAGCGACACGGTCGCGTGGTTGACGACCTGCCAGTAATCGGTCCGCGCGAACTCGTCGATGTCGTAGGCGACGCGACGCGGCCCGTAGCTCTGCTGGTTGGAAAGGGCGCTGCCGAAGCCGGGGAGGAACAGCGCGGCAGGCGCGGCCGGGGCGCCGAGCGCGGGATCGAGCTGCTGAAGGACCGTACCCGGCCCGTTATTGTCCGAGTGGTGATAGCGCGCGACGGTGTAGAGCTCGACGCCGTCGACGGGGCGCAGCGTCAGGCTGGCCCGGATGCTCTGGTAGCCGAGATTGTCATAGTCCTTGCCGCGGAAGAACGGCCCCACGTCCTTGGTGTAGCCGTCGCGGCGGCCGATTTCGCCGGCGACCCGCAGCAGCACCCTGTCGTCGACGATCGGCAGGTTGACGGCGAACTCCGCGCGGACGTCGCGCAGGTTGCCGTATTCGAGCTGGACGTAACCTTCCTGCCGGTTGGTCGGACGCGCCGGTTCGAACAGGATGTTGCCGCCCGTGGCGTTCTTGCCGAACAGCGTGCCCTGCGGCCCCGCCAGGACCTGCACGTTGGCGAGATCGTAGAAGGTGCCGACCCGACCGTCGATCCCGACCAGCGCCGGCACCTCCGCGAAATAGTTGACGACGCCCGGCACCGACCCGAAGGCCGGCCCCTGACCCCGCAAGGCGAAGAACGCGAACTCACCCGGATAGCCCCCGGTGATGCTGATGAGCGACGGCGTGAAATTGGCCAGGTCGGTGCGATTGACGATCCGCGCGTCCGCCAGCTTCTCGGGCGAGAACGCGGTCACCGAAAGCGGAACGTCCTGCAGCCGCTCCTCGCGCCGGCGGGCGGTCACCACGATGTCGCCGAGGGTCGACGAGACGTCCTCGGCCTGCTCCGACGCAGCGGGCGTCGCCGTTGCGGTCGCGTCCGCCGGAGCGTCCTGCGCAGCGGCAGGATCGATGAGTGCGATCGCGACGGCGCTGGCCGTCATGAAAAATAGTGACCTCATCAGCATCCTCCAAACGTCCGCGTTTAGCAGCGGCTTTCCTATCGCTCTTTTCTCGCGTAATGATATCGATGTCAACAACGACATTTGTGGGGTTGGCAGGCATGGCGCGGCTCGGCATGCTAACCAATGTGATCGATAGCAGGGGTTTCTGGATGGCATGTCCGCCTGAACACGCGCGGTGGGTCAGCCCCACCTCCCGCACGTTCTTCGACGAAGAGGTGCGTGCTCCGTCCTGTGCGCCCGCCGACCTCGAAGAGCGCCGCGGCTATTATGACGCGATCAACACGGCGCGGCTGGCAGGCGCTCTGCGCGATCATCCCATGACGGTCACGTCGCGGGAGATCGCCGGGGTTCTGGTGCACGAGGTCGTCCCGGCGCAGCCATGTCCGGACGGCGTCCTGATCTGCCTGCACGGCGGCGCGTTCCTGTGGGGCGCAGGTGCCGGTGCGGTGCTGGAGGCGGTTCCGGTCGCCGCGGCGACGGGCATGCGCGTCCTCGCCGTCGACTACCGACTCGCTCCCGAATATCTTTTCCCGAACGCGGTGGACGACGCCGCTGCCGTCTATGCCGCGCTGATCGACGCCGATATCGGCCCGATCGGCATCTACGGCTGCTCTGCCGGTGCCTACCTTACCGCACAGGTCGTCGCGCGCCTCGTCACCGAAGGCCGCCCCCTCCCCGCAGCCATCGCGCTGCTGCATGGATCAGGCATGGAGGTCGGCGGCGACTCGCTGTCCGTGGCCGCGCAGCTGAACGGCTCGCCCGCGGCGGCGGACATCCAGCGCATGCACGACCTGCCCTATTTCGCCGGCACCGATCCCGCCGACCCCCTCGTCTTTCCGGGCGAGCATCCGGCGATACTCGCGTCGTTCCCGCCATCGCTGCTCGTCACCGGCACACGCGACTTCGCCGCTAGCAGCGCGTCGGTGATGCATCGCCGCCTAGTCGCCGCTGGTGTCGATGCGCGGTTCTTCCTCTTCGACGGCATGTGGCACGCGCATCACGTCGACACGCTCCTGCCCGAGTCGAAGGAGGTCTATCAGATCATGGCCGGCCACTTCGGGCGGCACCTCCACCGAAAGTGAGGCGGCTTCGCAACTAGGCCGCCACCGTCGTGCTCTCGCGGACGACCAGCTCGACCGGCAGCAGGTCCGGCGGGGTGTAGCTCTCCGGCTGCCCGATGAGCGCCAGCACCGATTCGCCCAGCAGGCGGCCCGCCCGCGACCAGTCCTGACGGATCGAGGTGAGAGGTGGCCGGTTGTTCGCCGCGACGGCGATATCGTCGAAGCCCATGACCGAGACATCGGCCGGCACGCGACGTCCGGCTTCCAGCAGGGCGTCGCATGCGCCCGCCGCGATGAAATCGCTGGCCGCGACGACGGCGTCGAATTGCACGCCGTCCGCCAGCAGCGCGCGGATCGCAGCGGTACCGTCCACGCGGGAGAAATCGCACGGGACGACGGCGGCGATCATCGCCGGAGTCGTCGCCACGATGTCCCGCACCCCCTCCAGCCGGGCGGCGACCTCGGGATGGTCGACGTTGCCCAGGAACGCCAGCCGGCGTCGCCCCGTGTCGATGAGATGCCGTGCGCCAAGTTGGCCACCCAGACGGTTGTCGCTGCCGATCACGACCAGATCGCTGTTGGGAAGACGTTCTCCCCAGGCGACCATGGGCAGGCCCTGGGCGGCGATGATCCGCGCCCGCTCCGCACCCACGCCCTGTCCGAGCATGACGATGCCGTCGGCATCGACCACCTGACTGTCGAGGAAGTGATCGCTCGAAGTGACGAGCATCGCCTGGCCGGCGGGCGTGAGGGTTTCGAGCAGGCCGCCGATGATCGCCAGGACGAGCGGGTCGGAGATCGGCCGGTCGCCGGCGACGAGGCGCTCGATCACCAGCGCGACCGTCCGGCTGCGTCGCGTGCGGAGCGCGCGCGCCGCCACGTTCATGCGATAGCCGGCCTCGCGCGCGATCGCGGCGATCTTCTCCCGCAGTTCGGGGCGAACCGCCTCGCTGCCGCTCAACGCGCGCGACACCGTGATCTTCGATACCCCCGCCAACTCGGCGATCGTGGCCATCGTAGGTCGAGCCGCCGTGCCCGGCTGAAAGTGCGTTCGCCCTGTCACAGCGCGTGGAAGTACCGTGCCACACGCGAACCGAGCAAGCGGAACGCGGCGGCTACCTTGGGCTGGGTGGCCGGCAGGAACATGAAGCCATGGGGCAGACCGGGCAGGCGCTGCATTCTCACATCGTTGCCGGCGCGGGCGAGCGCCAGGCCATATTGCTCGCCATCGTCGCGAAGCGGATCGTTCTCCACGGTGATGACGATGGCGGGTGGCAGGCCGGACAGGTCATCGGCCCTGAGGGGCGACAGACGCGCGTCGTCCAGCGATGCCGCGCCCGCATAGGCGCCGATGCAGTCGGCGAGGAACGACCGACTGAGGCCGGGCAGCGATACCTCGTCGAAGCTCGGCTGCTGCATGCGCAGGTCCGTCGGCGGATGCACGAGCAGCTGGAACACCGGTGGCGCCTCACCACCGTCCCGCACGACGAGCGTCATCGCCGCGGCGAGGTTCGCGCCCGCGCTCTCCCCACCGATGGCGACCTGCCGCGGATCGCACCCGAGCGCGGCCGCATTGGCCCTTGCCCAGCGGAATGCCGTCATCGTGTCATCCAGCGCGGCCGGAAACGGGTGCTCCGGCGCGAGGCGATAGCCCACAGCCAGCACCGCGCACCCGGCCTTCGCGCACAGCCATCGACACGGCGCATCGTGCGTGTCCAGGTCACCGAGCAGCCACCCGCCCCCGTGCAGAAATACGAGCAGCGGCAAAGGCGCCTCCGGGCCACCCGGTCGCTCGACCGGGCGATAGAGCCGCAGCGGCACGTCGTCGGCAACATAGGACCGCGCGTCCACCCGAGGCGCCGGGAGCGACCGGCCCTGCTCGGCCATCCCGATACGCAGCGCGGGCACATCCGCGAGGCTTGGCTCGCCGGATTGCGCCGGAGCCGCATCGTCCCGACCAGTGTCCCTCGTCCCGACCATGTCGCACCTTCTCCTCGCCGACTTCTCCCTCACCGTTTGACATCGATATCATCGCGAGCGCAAGCGGTGCGTGGCGGGGTGGCGCGTCATCATTGTCTGCCGTCTGTCGTTTACCAGCGCGACGAAGACGAAATGCACGTCGGCCGGCTACCCGAAGCCACCGGCGACAGCGCCTCCAGGCACAAGTCCAGGATATAGCCGATCGGTGGCACCATCGCAGCGCAACCGCCACGACCGCGGACTTGGCCCGCTGACACTGCGATTACTGTCTCAGCTTCTCGCGCCTGAACGCCGGCAGCCGCCACCACGGTGTGCCGGGGCTGAGATGGTGTTCGTGATGATAGGCACCGAAGTGAAAGCAGGTCAGGAGGGACAGTGCCGGTCGCAGCGTGTTGCTGCGGGCATTGTGTCGGTCGGCAAAGGGCCGGCTGTCGTGACGATGTGGCAGATACGTGCCGAACACGAACAGCTGCGCCAATGCCAGGAGAGCCGGTAGCGCCCAGAACACGACGATGTTGAGAAGCGAGGCGCCGAGGATCAGGTAGACGACAGCCGCCAACGTGATCCGCACCAGCTGCCCGTGGGTGTAGTAGTTGCGGAAGAAGGACACGAACCAGGGCAGCGCGCGCCTGGGTGCGCCGGCATGGAAGTCGGGATCTTCTGGTGTGCCGGGGGCAGCATGATGCGCGTGATGCTTGGGCAGCAGCGCTCCATAGGATAGCCCGGCATAGGCGCCCAGGCACAGCGTTCCCACCACGGTGTTCAAACTCGGCCGACCCGGCGCCAATGATCCGTGCATGCAGTCATGCGCAACGATGAACAGCCCGGTGCTGAGCCACGCCTGCAGCAGGACGATCAACCCCGCCAGCGGGATCGTCACGCTGTTCCATTGCCAAAAGAAGATGCCGCCGATGTGAACGCCCAGCCACGCACCCCCGATCAGTACTGCGATCAGGGGGCCGCGCCTGGCATCTGCTATGCGTTGCCCGCCGGAACTCACCGGCTTGCTCTTTCGCCCAGCCGGCGCTTCAGCTTGACGGGGTCAGGAGCGAACAGGAAGCCGAAGCTGACGCCGCCATCCTTGCCCTTGACGGCATGGTGCAGCCGATGCGCCTGGTGGAGCCGTTTGAAATAGCCGCGTCGTGGCACCCACCGCATGCCGAACCGCTGATGGACGAGCATGTCATGTACAAAGGCGTAGATCGCGCCGTAAACGGTGATGCCGAACGCAATCCACCAGACCGGTTCCAGGTAGATGCCGACCACGAACAGTCCGATGACGATCGCCGCGAAGGTCACGGCATAGAGATCGTTCTTCTCAAGGGCGCCGTCATGCGGCTCATGGTGTGAACGGTGCCAGCCCCATCCCCAGCCGTGCATGACATATTTGTGCGTCGCCCACGCGAAACACTCCATGAACACGACCATCGCCGCGACGAGCAGCAGTTTCTCATACCACGTCATTGATAACTCCGGCGCGGTCGCTGCTGCTGGTGGAGCATGGATCGACAGCGCGCGCGGCCTGTTTACCACATTGGCCGAGCCGAAACATCCTTGTGGTGTCCTGCTCCTCGAATGTCAGATGCCCGACGACCGCGATTGCGCCCTAGGCAAGCAGCCGCCCGTGATGGAGGGCCTGCGATCGGCGGCCGAAACCGTCACCAGCCAGGCCAAATCCAGGCTTGTGTCCCCCGCTGCCAGTCGTGCGTCTCGCAACGGTTTCGCCTGAGCCACGAGGACAAAGCTGAGCACAGGGGACCTGACCTGATGCCGCGGCAGCAGCTCGCCAGTGTGCCGACCTGGGCAGAGCCTCCACGTCTTCTGCACGCGGCACGGTCACCTATCTTTCAGCCAACCATGACCAGACCTCATCCTGTGATCCTCGCGATCGGCGACAGCCTTGTCGCGGGCTACGGCCTTACTCAGGCGGATAGCTTCACCGCTCAGCTCGAACGTCGTCTCCGCGCGACGTTCCCCGACGCTCGGGTGATGAACGCCGGCGTCTCGGGCGATACGGCTGCCGGCGTGCTGAAGCGATTGCCGGCTCTGCTGTCGCGCCTCCCCGCTCGTCCTTCGCTCGCCATTGTTCAGGTCGGGCCGAACGACGTGCTGCGACAGGTGCCGCCATCTGTCGTGCGCGCCAGTCTGGAGGCGATCCTGCTCGAACTCGGCCGCTGCGAGATACCGGTGCTACTGACGACGGTCGAGCCGCCAGCGCTGCTGCGCGACCGGGCCGCTGCCTATATCGGCATCCATCAGGAGCTTGCGGCGCTCCATAGCGCCGTGACCGCACCGTTCTTTCCGGATGGTGTACTGGGTCATCCGGCGATGGTGCTGGCCGATCGAATGCATCCGAACAGCAAGGCGATCAGCGCCGTCGTAGATGCGCTGCTGTCGACTGTTGAAAAGTTATTGGACGACCATTGATCGGCGCCGGTGCTGCTGTACTCAGATGCTGTCTTCTACAGTGGTGCAGGGGTCATGAATGACTGAGACAGACAACAAGCCAGATCTGGTGATGCTGGCAGCCGAGCTTACCGCCGCCTGGCTTGCCAACCCGAACAATCGCGTCAACGGCGATGACGTGCCGGCCTTTCTCATCAAGATGTACGAGACCGTCCAGCAGCTGTCGGGGACCAGCCAGGCCATCGCGGAGCCGGTTGGCGGCCCGGAATACACGCCGGCCGTGTCCGTTCGGAAGTCACTCGCCTCGCCCGATCACATCGTCTCGATGATCGACGGCAAGACGTACAAGACGCTGAAGCGCCATCTCTCCACCAACGGTCTGACCCCGGACGAGTATCGCGAGCGATATGGGCTGAAGGCGGATTACCCCATGGTGGCGCAAGCTTACGGCGAAGCGCGACGTGCGATGGCGGTGAAGATCGGCCTCGGCCGCAAGCCCAGGGCGGCAACGCCGGAGGAGGCACCTGCTCAAGCACCGACCAAGACGCCGCAGAAGCGCAAGGCGGCCGAGCCGGTCGCGTAAGCAGCGACACCGGACCGGCTTTCTGCGCGCGTGCATCCCGTCCATATCGGCAAGCTGTGAACGCCGCCGCCATGTACCCCGTCCAGAACGTCGCTGCGGCCATTGCCTGCCGCGGAGATCGGGTGCTGGTGACCCGGCGGGCGCCGGGCCAGAAGATGGCGGGCCTGTGGGAGTTTCCTGGCGGCAAGCTCGAGCCCGGGGAAACCCCACAGACCTGTATTGTCCGCGAGATTGCCGAGGAGCTGTCGGTCGACTGCACGGCCGGCGGTATTCTGATGGAGCATCGCCACACCTATTCCGGTGGCGCAATCAACCTCATCGCCGTGATCGTCACGCTCACCTCGGATGGCTTCCGCTTGAGCGTTCATGATGACGCGCGCTGGGTGCCGGCCAGCGACCTCCTGTCGCTAGAGCTGGCGCCGGCAGACATCCCTGTCGCGCGGAGGCTACGAGACCTGTTCAAGCGCGGTGCCCTTCAGCCGAGCGCATCAGCTCGGATGAGCTGAACTCTCGACAGCGTCGTCGCTGATCTCGGTTGGCACGGCCGCCAGGGCGCGCGGGTCGTCCGCCCCGCCTACCGATGCCATGTCCCCTCCCGCACCCGCCTCGTCGGCCAACTTCATCTGCTCATAGGCGATTTCCAGATCGGCGACCCCGGAGCCGGTTGGCTGGATCGGCAGATCGGCGAAGCTTTCGATGGTCGGCTCGCTGGCCTCAGGCTCGGTCATCATCATCTCCTATCCACAGCCGTGTCGGCCGATGAACGCCCGGGCGTCGCTGTGGTCGCATGACGATAATTTCGAAGCCATCCGGCGAACCGTACTGGCTGGATCTGGGGTGGAGAATGACGCGCGAAATAGCGCAGGCTTCCAGCCGAAAACCTTCTCTGCAAGACGGTGTGCGTAAAACTGTGGCGGTGCTGTCAGTCTAAAGCGAACCGCTCTCCACACGATGCACCTTGGTCTTTAAGGCTAGCAGCCTAGCTCGCGAGGATCTGCCACTCTGCCAGGGCGGCAGAGCGTCGTTCCTTGTAGGTCTTGCGATCAGTAAGGTGGCGCTCCAGACTGAAGTGGTTGTGGACGTTGGCGTGGACAGAGGCGAACTTTTGTAGCGTCTTCATCTGCCTGAACCTCAGCATCGCCCGCTCTCGTCGTCGGAACGGCAGGTGGCTGTTCTCCACCCGGTTGTTCGCCTAGCGGCCTACCTCCTGCTTCTCGGCATTGCCGAGCTCATTCATCGCGGCACGGTAGCTGCGAAGGCCATCGGTGGTGACTGCCTCAGGGCTGCCATGGCGCTTGAGCGCCTTCTTCATGAAGGTGAGCGCCGCTGCCTTGTCACGGGTTCTGGTGACGTAGCTCTCGAGCGCCTTGGTGATCTACCGCTCGCCGGAGGTAGACCATCTCGCCGTTCAGCTTCACGTACACCTCATCCAGGTGCCAGCGCCAGTGCCGGAACCCGCGCATGCGGCTTACCCGTTGACGGCGGATGTCGCCGGCGAACATCGGACCGAACCTGTTCCACCAAAGCCGCACCGTCTCATGGCAGATGTCGATGCCGCGCTCGAACAGCAGGTCCTCTACGTTACGCAGGCTAAGAGGGTAGCGCACGTACATCAGCACCACCAGCCGGATCACCTCGGGTGACGAGTTGAAGTAGCGGAACGGCGAAGTTGGCTTGCGCGGGCGTGGCATGCCCCCCGCCCTATCCCACCATCACCCAATTACCAGCTGGTGCATTTGGTTTGACGGAGCCCCAACCTGCCCTATGCCGCTCGCTGCATACCTTCATCGAGCAACATCCTTAAGTCTGCCAGAGGCAGAGGCTTGCTGATGAAATAACCCTGTATCAGATCACATCCGCAAGCTGTAAGGAACGTCAGACACGCTTCTTCCTCCACACCTTCCGCAACCACTTTCAGGCCGAGTTGATGGGCGAGTTCAATCGTTGAGCGAACCAGGATGCCATCGTCATGGTTGGAATGGGCAAACTGCACGAAGGTGCGATCGATCTTGAGCTCGCTTATCGGCAACTCCCGCAGGTACGTGAGCGTCGACTGACCGGTGCCGTAATCGTCCATCGATATCGCGATCCCCAGTTCACGATACCGATTGAGTGAAGCTATGGCCGCGCTGGCGTCCGACATCGCAGCCGACTCGGTCACCTCGAATACGATGGCGGCGGTGGGAACACTGGCGCTGGCGACGAGCCGTTCTACCGCGCCGTTGAAGGCCGCATCGGACAATAGCTTCGCAGAGATGTTGACCGCGGCGGTAACATGCGGGTGGTCGATCCGCCACGCCGAGAGGTCATGAAGCACCTGCGCCAGCACATGCAGCGTCAGCGGTGCGATGCGGTTGGACTTCTCCGCAACCGGAATGAACAGGTCCGGCCCGATAAAACCGCGCACCGGATGGCGCCAACGCACCAGCGCCTCGACGCTGGTGATCTGATGGCGACGCAGGTCGTACTTGGGTTGGTAGAAGACCTGGACATGACCTGCGGCGATCGCCTCGTCCAGTTCACCCATTAACGAGATTGATCGATCCAAGCTGTCCGTGTCCATCTCGGCACGGCGCCAGAAGCTATCGCCGGCACGTGCTTCATCAGCGGCGAGCGTGGCCCCGGCGAGCAGCCGTTCTAAATTCGCTCGAACGCCCGTAGCAACGCCAATCGTGAGCGCGACGTCGACGCGGCGACCACTGACCTCGACTGGCTGGAGGAGCAAGGCGCGCAGGCCGTGAAGCGTGTCGTCAATCGCCTGTTCGACCCCCAGCAGGAAGACGAGTTGGTGATCGGTGGCGCGGTAAACCGCCCGACGCTCGCCGGCCAGAGCCAGCCTTTCGCTGATGCGGATCACGACATCGCCGATGGCGCGTTCGCCCAACACCGCGCGCAGGGCATCGTAATTGCCGATCTGCGCCGCGGCGAGGACAACCATATCCTGTCCGCTTGCCTGCCGCAGCAGCGCTCGCGCGTTGGCGAGGCCGGTCGCCTCGTCACTCAATCGCTGGTCATGGAAACGGCGCAGGACGTCGCGAACGCCGCACGTAACGGCGGCCCCGAAGATCATCATTAGAGCCGTCGCCAACGGCATAACGATGAGCGTATGATATTGCGCGACCAGAACCCCGATGACGATCGCGATCCCCGCGATCGCGCCGATCACGATACTCGACATGGCGGAACGGCACCGAAGCATTGCTGCGGCGATTAGTGCTCCAAGCATCAGCATGGCCGAGCGAGAGCCATAGCGTGGTGTCCCACGCAACAGCGTCTCCGCCGCCAGCGCCTGAACTACTACGCCGGGAACCACCCCCCAGCGAGGCGTACCGTAACGGTCACCCATTTCGATCGCAGTGGCGCCAATTAGGATATTCCGGCCTTTGACCAATGCGGGGTCGAACAGCCCATTGCGAACATCGACGAAGCTCATTCGCGGGATGGTCGCCGGATCGATCGACATATCAATCGGAAACTGCTGGTCGACCACGCCGGACCGGGCTGCGATGTATGCCGAAAGCGACGGGCGCGGCTGTCCCTCGGTCACCGTTGCCAGCGGCATATCGCGGACCTGCCCATCTTCGCTAGGACGAATACTGACCGATGCCAGCGCGACATGATCGCGCAGTATTGGGATCGGCAAGGCGTCGATCGATCGGCGATCACTGCTGCTCGCATTCTGGCTGAAGGTCGGCAGTGCGACCAGCCCCGGCGCCCGCGCCAGCGCGTTGGCAAAGAGCTGGTCGCCGGCCGCATCAGAAGCCGACGAGAAATCGACGTCGAACACGATCGAGGCTGCACCCGCCTTCCGCAAATGATCAACCACCATGGCGTAATGCGTCCGCGACCATGGCCAGCGCCGAATGGCAGCGGCGCTCTCGGCATCCATTTCGACCATCACGATGGTGCCGCTCGCCGATCGATCCACTGCAGCAAAGCGCAACGGCATCAGCCCGCGATCGATCGCGTCGCCCGTTCGGCTCGTCATCATCGCGATACCCAGCGCGACGATCAGCGCCAGCGTGATCCAGGATGAAGGGCGGCGATCCAGACGCATGGGTCAGAACCGCCGCGCTACGCGGAAGGACACCCGCGGGCGCCGCGTGCCAGTGTCGAACCGATCCGCGTTGAGCGGAAAGGCGATCTCAACCATCCCGTCCAGCGCGCCATGTCCGAGCCGAGCGCCGGTGCCCGTCGAGAGCAGCGAGCCGCCGCCAGCACCACCGCGCAAATTATCGACATAGCCGCCGTCGACGAAGCCGTAGAGTAGCACGCGGTCGATCGCTCCCTCGACATGGCCAAGATCCGCACGCAGTTCGGCGGAGCCGAGGATGCCCTGATCGCCGGTCCGCTCGGCATAGTCATAGGCGCGTCCGAACGCCGGACCGCCGACGCCAATTTCGGTGGTGGCGAGCAGCGGCCGCGAGGCGAGTTGCCCCGTGGAGGCCAGGGCCAGCACGAACGGTCCCTTCAGACGGGTGGTCCAGTCCACCGTGTAGCCCCATGTCATGAACCGTGCGTCTCCATCGACGCGAGACGTCCGCGCATCCCCCACATGGGTGACGCCCTGAAGCGGCAATCCGCCGACCATCGCGATCTCGCCGGTCAGGACTCCCGGTCCGAGTCGCACCACGCCGTTGATTGAGCCGGTGATCGTGGCGATCCGGTCGTCCCGCAAGGTGCTGCCCAGCAATGTCTGGTTTGTGCGCAGCGCTCGCAACTCCACCCCGGCCCAGAGGCTCCGCGCCCGGCTGCGCTCCAGCGGCCTTGTATAGGCGACCGCGACATCCACGCTGTCACCAATGACATCGAGCGGCTTGAGCCAGCCGCCTGGATTGGCGCGGCCGATCGATCCGGAGACCGACAGCGTACTTCCGTGCAGGTCAACCGGCGCGGCATAGGCAGCGCGAAGAAAGGCGAATTCACCGGGGTGGACGGGTGTCGTCGCAGCGATCAGGCGCAGTTCGTCGCCTGCCTGGGCAATGCCCCTGAAATTGGCGAGCATCGTGGCGCGGATCGGCCCGATCTCGGCGCTGCCGCGATTGTCGAGTTGGACATATGCGCTGGCGCGATCCTGTTCGATGGTAACTAGCAGAATGCCAAAGCCGTCCTGCCTTACAAACCGGCTCTCCTTTATGGTGACCCCGGCAACATCACCCACGAGCAGGATCGCGCGCTCGAGGGTGGTACGACGGACCGGTTCCTCCGTTACCAGCGCGTCCGTCAGCAGTCGGTCAGCAAGCGGGTTGACTGCGCCGACCACGCGAACGGCGGCGATGCGCCCTTCATCCAGCGACACGCGCAGAATGCCGTCTGACATCGACTGCGGCTCGATAGAAGCGTTCGCAAACGGATAGCCCGCCTGACGAGCCACCGTCGCAACGGCGCTTGCGAGCTGAGTGAGATCTTCGCCTGTGAGCTGCCGCCCCAGAAACGGCACCAACGCAGGCGCGAATGCGGCCGTTGCAACCGCCGTATTGCCAGATACCACGATCGCACCAGGCGTAGACATTGGCGAGCGCAGGCGCGGCGTGCCGACAGTAGGCGCCACGGTGAACGGCTCAGTGGTGGGCCGAGGATTATCATTGGGCTTCGGAAGCACCTGTTCGGCGATCGTCGGGTCGGCCCGATCCAGCTGTACCTGTGCGACGGCCGGAACGGCTATGCACACGGCACTGGCGGCGGTTGTCGCCAGGATCAAACGGCGCGGCATCGACTTCCCCTAAATGCTTGATGCAGCAGCTAGTGGGCAAGCGTTTGCAAATGGTTGCCGCGCCCTTATCCTAATACGGAATTTACCGTAGCGTTGAACCTGATCCTAAACGGAAGGTCCGCAGATCGCGTGGGGTGGCGACGATCGCCATGCGTGAAAAAGGGATTCCAATGGTGAAGCATATGCTAGCTGCGCTGGCGGCAAGTTGCTCGACCATGGCGCTGGCACAGGATCGAGTTTGGACGGTCAGCGAGGCTAGCGGCCCGGTCCGTGTCGCTCATGCTGGGATCACCAAGGTTGCGATGCGTGGCACGGCCATCGCAGCCGGCGATGTTGTCACGACGGGAGCAGGCGGCCGTGCAGTCCTGGTGCGTGGCACGGAGTTCATGATGGTCGCCCCGGCTTCGCAGCTTCGTCTCCCCACCGAGGCGCCAGCACGCGGCTTCACCCAAGTTATGCAGGACTTCGGCAACGTCGTCTTCATGATCAAGAAAAAGCTTACGCCGCACTTCGAGGTGAAGACGCCCTATCTCGCCGCGGTGGTAAAGGGCACGACCTTCTCGGTCGGGGTTACGCCGCAGGGAGCCTCTGTCCAGGTGCTGGAAGGCGCGGTCGACGTTGCAACCGGGGACGGTGGCGCCCATGATCTGCTCCGTCCTGGTGCCGTCGCTCTGGTCGGCGCGAGCAACATCTATCGGCTTCAGATCCAGGCGGACGGCGTCCGACGCACGATTGATTCGCCCGCCCGACCAACACCTGGCGATACTGCAGCGCCAGCGACCACATCCCCGCCAGGCACCGACGCTCCTGATGAGCCCGTGGAGGCTCCCGAAGCCCCCTCCCCCGCCGGTACCGCGGTTAGCGTCGTCGCAGGCGGCATCACGTCAGCCATCTATGAGTCACCCGTGTCGCTTGCGAAGGTCACCGACGGGCTCGTGTCCGGCAGCGTCGGCGGCGATGTCGCCGAGATCGCGTTGGCGACGAAGATCGCCGCAGAATCCGCGACCAGTGCAATCAAGGCTGTGCAGGTCGCGGAGGCGACAGCTGAAACCGCTGCTGAAGAACAGAGAGCCAGCGCCGCCGCCGCCAAACAGGCAGAGAGCGCTACAGCAGCCGCAGAGGCGAAGCGTGTCGCCGACCAGTCGAGCCAGGAGGCAGCCACCGCGGCGCAACGCGCAACCGAGGCTGCCGCTCAGGCTGCCGAAGAGCATGCACGCAGCGACGCCGCCAAGGCTGCCGCTGCAGCGCAGGCCGACGCAGCCGCCAAGGCCGCTGCCGACGCAGCCGCCGATGCTGCGCGCGCTGAAGCAGAAGCTGCTGCGAAGATGGCAGCACAGGCCAAAGCCGATGCCGATGCGGCGAATGCCGCGAGGCTGGCCGAGACCGCTGCCAAGGCTGCGGAAGAAGCGACTGCTGACGACGCGACCAAAGCCGCGGCGGCACAGGCAGCGAGAACGGCGGCGGACGCAGCAGCCGCTGCGATAAGAACTGCGGCTGAGGCGGTACAGGCCGCCGCCGATAAGGCCCAGAAGGAAGCTGCCAAGATCGCCTCCAACAAGGATGCCGAGAAGGCTGCCAAGGACGCGGCGAAAGCAGCCGAGGATGCAGCTAAAGCCACCAAGGACAAATCGGATAAGGATGCCGAAAAGGCGGCCAAGGAGGCAGCGAAGGATGCCGCCAAGACTGCCGCGGATCTTGCCAAGCAGCAGGAGGACGCAGCTAAGGCGGCTAAGAAACTTGCGGACGACGCGGCCAAGGAAGCAGCGAAGGTCGCCAAGGAGGCTGAAAAGCAGATCAACGATGCCGCCAAGGCGGCCGAAGAAGCGCTGAAGAAGCTGAAGGGTCCTTGAGCAAGTGCTGGACCTTCCAGCTCCCGCCAGCAACGGCGGCGTCGATCAGCGTAAAACGCGCAGGGTCAAGGTATTCGTACCAACCGAGCTCATCCTCAATGGCATTCCGGCCCGCGCCCACCTGCTGGATCTCTCTGCCTCAGGTGCGCGTATCCACACTCACTCTGCGGCTAAAGTCGGAGAACATGCCGTGCTTCGGCTAAACGATGAAGCTCACGAAGCGAGGATAATTTGGTCGAGAGGTGACCGCTTGGGCTTAAAGTTCAAACGTGAGCTGAACGCCAATCAAATCGCTCAGTCATTCGCGTCCCATCCACTGTAGCTCGATCATTACTGAAATCGCATGACAAGTGCGCTGTCAACCCACACCTGAACTACTGAATTACAGCACGCGCCGCCGCCTTGTCGCGGGTGTTGGTGACGTAGCTCTCCAGTACCTCTCCCTCTTGGTCGACCGCTCGCCACAGGTAGACCATCTCGCCGTTCAGCTTCATGTACATCTCGTCCAGGTGCCACCGCCAGTGCCGGAACCCACGCATCCGGCTCACCCGCTGGCGGCGGATGTCGCCGGCGAACAGCGAACCGAACCTGTTCCACCAGAGCCGCACTGTCTCATGGCAGATGTCGATCCCGCGCTCGAACAGCAGGCCCTCTACGTTCCGCAGGCTGAGCGGAAAGCGCACATACATCAGCACCACCAGTCGGATCACCTCGAGTGATGAGTTGAAGTAGCGGAACGGGGAGGCTGGTTTACGCCGGCGAGCATGCCCCGCCATCACCCAATTACCAGCTGGTACGTTTGGTTTGACGGAGCCGCTTTGACAGCTCAACTTGATGAACGAGGTCCTCTAACGTGATCCGAATATGATCAGAGAGAAGTTCAGACAGGCCTGCTTGATCCCGTGAGATAAAGGCATCAAGCAATGTGGCGTGCGTTTTGTAAGCTTGAATGCAGCGAGATTTCGGCTGCAAATACGCTACGACATAACGCGCGGACAGAGTATAAAGACGCTCGATGAGCTGCGTTGTAAAATCTCGATTGCCAGGCCTTACCATAGAAAGGTGAAAAAAACGATTGCAGATGGAGATGATAGAAATATCCTGGTCTACGGCGCTTTCCAGCCTATGGTATGCTTCAATTGCTGCAGTTTGATCGACCAACGTTGCTAGTCCAGCCGCATGCGCAGCAGCATTTGGTTCAAGCGCAAGGAGCAAGGCGTAAATCTCATTCATTTGATCCACAGACATGGACTGAACGAAGTATCCCCGGTTTGCTCGACCAACTACAAAGCCTTCCTGCTCCAGACGCGCGAGCGACTCTCGCAGAGTTAGGCGACTTACACCAAGTTTTGTAGCGAGCTCATCTTGTATTAATGGGGCATTACAAGGGAGAAACCCCGACGCTATCCAATCTCGCACGATCTCAAATGTACGGTTCGAAAGCGTACGAGTCACTTTAATCCTTCCAATAGCTTTTTGCTGCAGTGATCATACTAATTTGTGGCAACCAACGATCTTCTTGGGAAAACAGGGCGCTGTCAAACTTTGCTTATCGATGTTTTTAGCTCAGCCGCTGACGAGGGCTCCGTCAAACCAAATGCATTGGTGAGTAATCGGGTGATGGCCGCGTTGAGCGGGCAGGCATCGCCACCGCATGCCAGCCTCGCCGTTCCGCTAGTTAGACTCCTCACCCGAGGTGATCCGGCTGGCGCCTTTGAACTGACGGTGCTCCTTCGAGGAGTACGTCGGCAGGGCGGCGGGGATGATCGACGCAGGCGTGTTCGATACGGTGCGCGCCTAACTAGCTAGTGCATTAGATTAAGGAGCGCGGCGGTAACGTGATACTGGCAGGCACCGGATCGCAGGATCACAACGACCCTGCGTCCCGCTGCCCGCCGACCGCTCGAAAACGACCTAGAACCGGAAGCGCACACTTCCCTGCACCGTCCTCGCCAGCGTGCGCACGCCAAGCGGCAGCAGGTTCTGCTGACCGAAATAGCGGTACACGTCGTTGCCGAGCAAGTTGGTGCCCTCTATCGACAGGGTCATGAACTTGACCGGCGTGAAATTGACCGCTGCGTCCAGCCGGTACGTGTCGTCATTGTACCAGGAGTATTCGGGATTGTTAGTCCAGACGAACAGACGATACGACGAGCGATAGTTGAACGCCACGCGCGTGCTAAAAGTGGGCGTGTCGTAGAAGAGCGCGGCATTCGCCGTCCATTTCGACGTATCCGTCGAGTCGAACGCGCCGGGGAAATCTTCCGGATAGGGATATTCAATCCGCGCTTTGGCGATGTAGCTGCCGTTCAGGCTTACGCCGAAGTTGCGCCAAAACCCCGGCAGAATATCGAAGAAAGTCTGGGCGCTCGCCTCGACGCCGGCGAAGGTGCCGTCGCCGGCATTGCGCACCTGCTCGACGAACCCGCTCTGCCCCGGCAAGCCGTAACGAGCGAGATTATCGACGACCTCGCGGCTGTAGTAGAGGAAGCCCGTTGCCTTCTTGTAGTAACCGGCCAAGGTCAGCTGGCCGCCACGACCAAAATAATATTCGGCGCTGGCGTCGAACGCGTGTTCGCGCTGAGCCTTCAGATCCGGATTGCCTGCGAAGATGATCGGCGGCACCGCCCGCGTTTCGGCAAAGTAGAAAGGCCGCTGGTCGTAGAAGGCAGGCCGCTGAACATTGGTTGTGTAGCTTAATCGAAGCTGGAATTTAGGCGTGAAGTGAATCAGCGCGGTCGCGCTCGGCAGGATATCTTCGTAATTGACCTTGCCGGCACCGCTCTCAACGATGTCCTGAAAATTGTTACTGGCGTTGCCCGGCCGGAAATTGAAGCTGGAGACGTTGCCCCAGGTATTGGTGTAGCGGGCGCCCACCACGCCCTCGACCGGGAAGAACAGGTTAAAGTCGTAGTTGAGCTGCGCGTAATAGGAGAGACGATTTTCCACCGACTCAAAATTCTGCCCACGATCAGGCGGGATCGCTTCGGTCGAGAAGCGCGCGGCGTTGCCGGGATCATTGGCCTGGATGTAGGCGCGGATCGCCGGGCGGTTGGCGAAGACGACGTCTCCAGGGATGCGATACCATTGCAGCGCACCGGGTAGGTCCGGCCCGACCAGTTCCGCCTGGCTGCCGCCGGGGAATTGCGCCAGCGGCGTGAACTGACCGTTGATGCGCGGCAGGCCGTCGCGATAGCCATAGTCGCGGCGGTTGGTGCGCTGGTTGAAGCGAACGCCGGTTTGAATCGTGCGTAGCAGGCCAGTATCGCTTACGATGAGTGTCAGGTCAGTCTGGGTCGCGAATTCGCGATTGCGCTCGGCGTTGGTCAGATCCTGATACCGCTGTACGCCGTAGGTGTTGATATTAGACAGGTCGATGCCGTTAAATGTGATCGAGGGTACGGGTCGCGAGTAGGCGTCGGACGCGAAGTCCACCGTGGCCGAGGTCAGGCCATAGGGACGCGTCAGATGCTCGGCGATCACCGTGTCCACATTGCTCCAATTGTACTGGATGCTGGTGTTCAGCAGCGCGCGTTCGCTCCGCCAGTGCATCTCGAAATTGGTGGTGTACAGGTCCGATTTGGCGCGACTGTAGATCGAGTCGATGCCAGCCTGCAGCCCCTCCGGCGTGACCGAGTTTATCGGGACGGTGACGGTCAGCGACCGCACGGTCCGCCCGTCGGGCTGGAGCGTGATGTTGCTATAGCGTGATCCCGTCTCGCGGGTCAGCAGATAGAGCCGGTCGGACGTGTTGCGCGCGTCCGAGCCTAGATACTGGCCCTCGATCACGAAATCGAGATTGTCGTTGGCACGCCACTGCAACGCCGCGCTGATCGACGGACGGTCAACGCGTCCTTCCTCTAGTCCGTAATAGGCGCGGTACGGTATGACCGTATTCTCAAAACCGGCCGGCAGACCGGCGCGCGGGCTGTTCGGCTCAGCCGCGCTGCCGAAAGGCACGTCAGGCGACTCGCTCTCGATATAGTTTTCCTTGTAATTTGTTCGCGTCCATGACGCATTGACGAGGAATCCGACCTCGCCGATCCCGGTGTCGAAGCGCTTAGCGACCAGGAGGCTGCCATAGGGGCTGACCTTTTCGGCGATGTCGTCGTAAATGCCCTTGACGCTGCCGGCGATCGTCCAGCCCTTGGCCAGGTCGAGCGGCCGGCGCAGCTCGACATTGACTGTACCGGCGATGCTGCCCTCGACCTGGTCGGCGGTGCGGGTCTTGTAAACGTCGACCGACTTCAACAGCTCGGCCGGGATGTCCGCCAGGTTCAGCGAGCGGCCGACGCCCAGGCTGGTGTCGTTGCCATTAATCGTGGTCTGCACGCCAGAAAGACCGCGGATCGCGACGCTCTGCCCCTGCCCGCGCTCGCGCGTGATCTGCACACCGGTGATGCGCGACAGCGCCTCGGGCACATTGTTGTCGGGCAGCTTGCCGACATCCTCAGACACGACCGAGTCAACAATCTGCTTGGCTTTGCGCTTCTTGTTGGCCGCGGACGTAACCGAGCCACGGATGCCAATCACGAGGATGTCGGTCTTCGCCGAACCGTCCGGAGTGCCGGTCGGATCGACGACTTCGGTACGATCCTCGGCCGGATTGGCATCCTGCGTCGCCGCGGTGGCTCCGGTCTGTGCGAACGCTCCGATAGGCAGCAGCGAGATCGCAGCCACCATGGTTCCAAAACGCAGTATGTCACGCATTGTCATCTCCCCGCTCATCTATATTCCTTATATGGTATACTCAGACAAGCTCTGGTTGTTGTCAACTTATTCATAGGGCTAAGCTGCGCCCCTATAAGCAGAGCGCCGACGCTCGCGGACCAAATGACGGACAAACCCGGCGGTAAAGCGGGAGGTCAGTTCCGCTCGGCTTGTCTCTCGATCCGCATCAGCACGGCGGCGTGTCGTGGCACCCGACATTGCGCCGAGGCTGATAAAGCCTTGTGCGACCGCAGGTCGCGCATCGCCACGATCGTCCGCCGGCCTGCGGGTCGGGTAAGTGCTGTCAGTCTGACGCGACCCGCTCTCCACGATGCACGTCGGTCTTTGCGCACGCCAGCCTAGCTGGCGAGTACCACGACATCGTCCGCAGCACCCGCGACGACGCCACCTGCTACCGGGTCGCGGTTGCGGCATGAGCAAGCTCGCGCTGGAGGTCGCGGCCCTCGACCATCTGTCATCCGCCGCGCTCCATCATCTACCTGCCATGAGCGCTCTATGGCTTCCAAGATCGGGCTGGGTCCAACGACCGGCAGTTCAGGCCGACCTAGGTCGGTGAAACGGCTGGGCGGCAGATCGGTAAGTATTTCTACCTACTCGATCTGACCGTCTAGTTTAGTATCGTCACGACCAGTGCCCCGCACAAGCGACGTACGAGCAGCCCGCCCTTGCGCTCGCCCGGTACGAGGGCCACCCTTACGTCATGCACAAAGCCGTCCTGCTGGCAGCACTTGTCGCGCCTCCCACTGCCGGGCTGGGTCAGCCGCCTTCCCCTGAACGATGGGATGTCACCTCAACCGTGGTCAACCTGACGGTGCCGGGCGCACCCGACTTTCTCCTCCGCATGGCCCAGGGCAAGTCGCGAGCGGAGCACAAGTGCGTCCCGGCCGGCGGAGCCGTCGCTGCGCTCCTGGCCCCAGACCCGAAGGCGCAATGCCGTATCGACAAACAGCAGATCGCCGATGGCCGCTACATGCAGGCGCTGACCTGTCCGCAGAAGCGAGGTGCACCGATGCAGGTGAACCGGGCCGGCACCTACAATGCCAGCGGCTTTGTCGGCCGCGCCGAGATGACCGGACAGACGCCGAAGGGCGCAATGCATGTCGTCCTAGATCAACGCGCCGCGCGGGTCGCTGGCAAGTGCCGCAACTGACCGATTGGTTGCGGAGGTGATATCAAAGAAACGGGGCACACTGATCTGAGGCCCAGCTTCTACCCCCCATGCTTGCTGATGAGCAGGCAAACGGCAATCGATCTCAGAAGATACCGAGCAAAATGGCGACACTGCCAGCGCGTTCAGCATAGTTCAGCCGTCCAGGCTGCCTATCACCATGGCGCTGGACCGAGGCTTGCCACGTTGGCCTGACAGTGTCCGGGCGAGGCATGTCCCCGTCCTCCCAACCATCACCCGATTACCAGCTGTTGCATTTGGTTTTACGGAGCCCTCCTCAGTGCTGAGACACTGTCATCACCGTATCGGGTACTTCATAGACAGCTGCTAGCATAGCCTCGGTCCGAAGCAGCCCTTCCTGCGTCAGCTGAATTCCGCGCCCGGAGCTAAGGTCGTGTTGGACGAAACCTTTCTGCCGAAGCAGCGTGAGCCAACGCGTTGCCGTGGACGACGTCAGGCCAGCGAACTCGGCGGCTTCGACGAGTGAGAAATTACGCCCTTCAGCTTCCGCCAAGTACATACCTGTAAGGAGCGATCCTACAGGATCCGTACTCAAATCGTTACCAAACAGATTTGCGCGGGCTGCATGAACATGGCGGATGCGCAATGCTGCTTCCCATAAGCGCGCCGGCGGAAGTGGTCGCTCGTGTTCGCTCCAAAACAACGTGCTCACCAACCGATCCGGTTCGGAGAAACGCGTGACGAACAGGTTTGCCGCGACGCTGCTGCCATCCGGGCGAATATAGCGCTTCTGCAGCCGTACTGGCGCTGCACCGCATTCGAGCACTGCGAGCATGCGCTTGCTCCGCTCCATGTCCCTTGGATCAGTAAAGGCCCGGTACGACCGCCCAACGATGTCAGCTTCTTGGCGCTGCAGCAGTTCGCAGAAGCCCTGGTCACCGTTAAGGATGATACCTTCACGAGTTGATACACAATGAGCCGACGGCATAGGTTCTCTCCGCCTTAATACCTAGATAATATAGTACCGGATCGGCATCAAACAATGGCAGAATTACCCACCCGTTTGAAGGCGCGCTTTGACCGTGCGATCGTTGGGCCCACCGCCCGTGAGGATACGGCATTCAAGACCGAACGGTGTAATGACCGCTTTGTCATGCATTACGCTAGCATCAACACGGAACCTTTACCAAACTAAATCGATTGCTCTCTCAGCGAGTGCGGCTTTGATCCACAGAGATAACTCCCATGACAGATGAACTACCGTCAAAATTGGACCAAGCCGTCAAGTTGCTGGTTCAAGCCCTTGCACTTGCAGATGAAAATAATTGTCCACTTGTCGCAGCTCACATCGAGATGGCGATAGAAGCAGCGCGTGAGAAAAACGGCGAAGCTTAGGAACTTGTTCAATGATACTTGACGCGATAGTATACTGCTAGGCCAAAGTCAGCAAATGCAGGATATTACGCCAACGTTGGACCCACTTACTTCTCCGCCTCTACAATTTGAGAAAAATTGCCGTCAAGGACAGAGTACGCGGTTCTGGCCTAGGTTTGCGCCGCTATTCGGGTGAAAGCGATACAGAAGGTCATTGCCACTCCTGCCAAGATGCGTGATGATTGTCACGGATCAGGAGGCGCGCGTGAAAAAGGGAGCGCTATCGCTACTTCACGTTGAGCGAGATGCAGACCGCCGCCTTATCACGTCCGTAGCGCTGCAGCTTGATAACGAGATTCAGGTAATATCCTGCCCGAATATCACTGTTGCTGCTATCAAAATGCAGGCGTTCCGCCTCCAATTTGATGCTGTCATAATCGACTCTGTACCGACGACGTCGACAGAGGTAAGCGCCTTAGACAGGTTTCGCTATCACGCGCGCGCCACCGCATTACCATTGATCTTCTTAACGAGTAGGCTGATGCGCCACGAAGTTGCAGCTATGCGCGAATTGGGCTCCGTTGGCATCATAGGAAAGCCGTTCGATCCGTTGACATTGTCTATGCAGGTAAGGGAGCTCCTTTCCGCATAGGCCTTGATAGAAAATTGATGACACGCCGTTATGTTTTACATTTCGCCTCCCGCTTGAACGATGTCGAAGAGGGCTAGCGAAAAGCGCCAGGAGGCTCTGCATGGTTCGAGACGAGGGAAAGCTTCAGCTGTTGCATCGCAAACTGCAGCTGGCTCTAACGCAGCTCGATGAGCTCGATTGTCCGCTGGGATCGGCTCACCTCGCTTCCGCCATCAACGCCCTGGAACGCGAGAGTAGCGCGTCCGTGCTCGGAGCTTCTCGGCATGACGCGAGACATTACGCACTTGCTCTTCACCGTGAGGCTGGCGATCGAGCCGAAGAAATCGCTCGCCAGCAGCTTAGGCTTGCAGAAGGAGCAGCGCAGCAGTCATGGCTTGAGATTTTACAGCACCTACGGTCTATGCATTAAACCGGTATTGGCAAAGGAACTGCACCAGCCGGATCGGAGCACAATTCCATCTCGTTTGCCTGCTTTCAAGCAGGAAGGCGGCATCGAGCTTTGGATCAAGCCGATCCACTCCACTGCATAGATAGCCTGCGCAGCATGCTGGATACGCTGCGAAAAGTACGATAGCGGCCGGCTCAACAGCGTCGGTCCTGCTGTCAGTCTAAAGTGAACCGCTCTTCACAGCATGCACGGCGCTCCTTGAGACACGCAGCCTAGCTCACGAGGATCTGCCACTGCGGCAAGGCGGCAGAGCGTGGTTCCTTGTAGGTCTGGCGATCAGTGAGGTGGCGCTCCAGGCTGGAATGGTCGTGGAAGTAGGCATGGACAGAAGCGAACTTCTGTAAGCTGCTCATCTGCCTGAACCTCAGCATCGCCCGCTCTCGTCGTCGGAACGGCAGGTGTGAGTTCTCCACCCGGTTGTTCGCCCAGCGGCCGACCTCCTGCTTGTCGGCATTGCCGAGCTCGTTCATCGCGGCGCGGTAGCTGCGCAGACCATCGGTGGTGATGGCTTCTGGCGATCCATGCCTCTTCAGTGCCTTCCTCATGAAGGTGAGCGCGGCTGCCTTGTCCCGGGTCCTGATGACGTAGCTCTCCTGCACTTCTCGCTCATGGTCGACCGCTCGCCACAGGTAGACCATTTCGCCGATCAGCTTCATGTACATCTCGTCCAGGTGCCAGCGCCAGTGCCGAAAGTCTCGCAAGCGGCTCACCCGCTGGCGGCGGATGTCACCGGCGAATATCGGACCGATCCTGTGCCACCAGAGCCGCACCGCCTCATGGCAGATGTCGATCCCGCGCTCGAACAGCAGATCCTCCAAGTTACGCAAGCTGAGCGGGAAGCGCACGTACATCAGCACCACCAGTCGGATCACCTCAGGCGAAGAGTTAAAGTAGCGGAACTGGGAGGCTGGCTTGCGCGAGCGGGGCATGCCCCCGCCCTATCTAGCCCTCCTTGCCGGCAGGTGCATTTGGTTTGACGCAGCCCGTCTAACCGTTACCGCCATCGTGACTTTACGCTTCGCCAGCGCAACCTCCTCTTCGGCACGCATGTCGAGGAGCGGGCGCCCGTCCGCCGCCCAGTGGATGCGGCGCACCCGCGCGTCGCGGCCATCGCCGCCGACGCCGTTACCCCAGCTGTGATACACGTACAGCACGTTGCCGTCGGCATCGGTCGTAAAGGCGCCGTGCCCCGGGCCCTGCTCGTACCGGCGATAGTCGGTCACCCCGGCCGGCATCGGCTCGCTCTTTTGCAGCGGCGCGCCATATTTGTGCCAGCTGTCGATGTCGGTCAGGTCCGTCTGCGCATCCGCCCAGACGCCGCCAACGACGTATGTCGGGCTCACCCCGGATCCCGAATAGACCAGGTGGACGCGGCCGTCGTGGAACAGGGCGAAGGCACCCTCCGACAGATTCTCCTCGAACGACAGGTCGGGCGCGATGATCGGCCTCGGCTCGGAGGTCAGGCGGCTTGGCGCGGCGGGATCAACCTTCGCGATCCAGGTCAGCGGATCGCCCAGCGTACCCGTTGCCGGCAGGTAACGCTGCGACCACGTGTAATAGCCCTGCCCGCCGATCTCGAAATAGGACATGTCGAGACTGATGTTCTTCGGGAACGCCGCGCGGCCCAGCGGGCTGCCGTCCGCCTTGCGGATCGCGGCGGCTCTCGACCAGTCGGCGGGGTTGGCGGGATCGCCGCCTTCGCGCAGCTGGATCATGTGCGACTGGACCGTCGACCATGAGCCCTTTTCATTCGACTGGTCGTCGTTCGGGTTGAAGCAGGGGGCGAACAGGATGGTCAGCCGCCCGCCGATCTCGTGCAGCTCTGGCGCCCAGTAGCAGCCGGCGATGACCCGCCCCTCGACCGTCCGGTCCCGGCGAGTGCGGCGGTTGAGCAGGTCGACCTCACGGGCGCGGCCGCCATTGTCGTCGGCAAGCGCGTCGATGCTGTCGGCAACGCGAAGCGGCAGGTGGGCCGACCCGACATTGTCGTTGCCGTCATCGTCGGTGGCGATGAACAAATACCGGGTCCGTCCCGCATGGTCGTAGCGGAAGATGTCCGGATCGGCGCGGTTATAGGCGAAGATCTGCGGATAGTCCGGCAGGCGCACGGTGCCGTGGATTACGTAGGTGCCGCTGCGCGCCTTGCTGAGGCGACCGAGGTCGGCCGGGTTCCAGTCGACGCCGCGCGTCGCAATCGATCCGTCGGAATAGGTCAGGCGCACCCGGCTCGCCCGCACGGCGGCGATGTCGCCGGGCGCGATCGTGCGCGCGTCGACTGCGGCGGCGGTGTTGACGACGCGGCCGAAGCGCTGCTGCAAGGCGGTGGCGACCTCGTTGCTGACCGGCAGGCCGCTCGTCACGTTACCCGTCGCGACGCTGCCCATGCGCATCACGCCGACATTGCCGTCCGAAATGATGCGGGAGCGACGCCCGCCGTCGAGTGGATAATAGGGCGTCGCGACCCGCTCGGTGCGCGCCAGATCCGACACCGTGGTCCAGCGCGGGTTGCCCGTGCGATCCGTCCACGCAACGACGTAGCGCTTCGCCGCCGAGTCCCACACGGCAGATGGCACGGTGACACCTCCCTTCGTCCGCAGGTCCACCGTCCCCAGTTCAACGAAGTCGGCCGGCGATCCGGCCTTTGCCTTGAACACGATGACTGTATCCGCCAGCGAGGGGTCGGGCGCGCCTGACATCTGCACGCGCGTTCCGATCACGCCCAGGCTGCCGTCGGCAAAATAGAAGGGCGACGGATCGGCGACGCCGCGGAGTGACACCCGGTCGACCCCGGTATAGTCGCCGCTGGCGAACAGCACGCCATAGTCATCGTTCAGAGGACGCGGTGCCGCGCTGCCGTCACCCAGCGCCAAATGCACGCTGCGCGCGATCATCGGCTGGTTCGCGTCATGCGCGTCGGTCGGCGTTCGGGCGTAGGCCGTCAGCCGCTGGTTGCTCTGGCCGAGCACCTGGACAGTGAAGGTCTTGGCGATCGAGCCCCCCGCCGGCAGCGCGGCGGTGCCGGTCAGCCGCAGCGTCACCGGCCGGACGTTCGCGTTGATGACAAAGTCCCCTTCCAACCCGGCCCCGTCCGCCATCCAAAGGACGCGGGCGCCGGCCGGTGCTGGCAGCCGGGTGCCGGATGCCAGCACCGGCGGAACCACCCAGGCGTCGCCAACCTGCGCCGGATTGGCGCTGGCTAGCGGTGCGGCGGGCGCCGTGCCCCAGCGGGCAACAAGCGCGTCGCGCTCCTTCGCGGTGATCGACAGCACCGATCCGTGGCGGGGCGAGACGGGCAGCCGGAACTTCGCCGGATAGGTCCAGCGAATTTTGCCCTTCAGCGAGTTGGTCGCGAGCGGGATGTAGCCGACGCCGCCATAATTATCGACCCACAGGTAATAACGGAAACCGCTGACGTCGCCGGGATTGGCGATGAAGGCGCTCGGTCCCTCCACCTCGGGTGTGCCGGCGTCGCGCCCGATGCAGCTGGCGACCACCGTCCATTGCGGCGACGCACCCGGCGCACGGAGCACAGTCGTGCGCTGTCCGATGATGTCGGGAGAGGCGCAGCCCTGCGCCTGCGTGACCTTGGTGAAGCGGTAATAGTCGTCGCCGTCCTTCAAGACCGTCGCGTCGATCATTCCCTTGTCGCGGACCAGCCCGGGCACGTCCACGGACTTGAACCAGGGTTCGGGCTTGGTGAAGGTCCGGAAGTCGCGCGTGGTCGACATCAGGATCTGCGGCCCGTTGCCGTCGCCCATCTTGTGCGCGGCGTCGCGGTACAGGCTGGAGGTCCAGTAGACGACATAGGCCTGGATCGCCGGATCGTAGCTCGCCTCCGGTGCCCAGGTCATGCCCGCGTCGGGGGTGTTCACCCGGACGTGGCGCTGCTTGCCCCAGTGGACTAGATCGGTCGATCCCCAGATTTCCAAATGGGCGCTGCCATGGCTGGTCGCCTCGCCCCAGCCGCTCCGCCCGACCGACAGGTCGGTGGCGAGCAGGAAGAAGCGATCGCCCTCGGCAGAGCGCAGGACGAAGGGGTCGCGCAGGCCGCGCGTGCCGAAGGCGGACTCTAGGATCGGCTGCGCGCCGTTCAGTTCCTTCCACTGGAGCGCGTTGTTGCCGTCCGACACGGCAAAGCGCAGCTTCTCCCCCTCGACGCTGTCGCCGGTGAAATAGACGAAGAGATAGGCCTGCTTCTCCTCCCGCGCGGCCGCAGGCGCGGCGGCGACGGTCAGGGCGAGCGGCACGGTGACCGGCGCCGCGCCAGGCACGAGGACGGTCGCGGTCAGCCTCACCGCCTTGTCGGTCGCGCCTCGTGTGGCCGTGCCCTTGCGGATCAGGTCGCTGCCGACGTGCCGGTCGGTGTCGGAGAGCAGCGAGGGGTCGGACGAGCGCCAGCGGATCGCGGCGGCGCCCGCACCGGTATCCGCCAGCGTGACGCTGCCGCGGATCGGCGCTCTCCAGACGGGATCGGCCGCAATTGCCCGCGCGACGGCCTGAGCGCGCGCGGCGGCGGCGGGGCGGGCCGGGGCCGTGACCGTCATCGCCGGCGCGATCACCGCCAGCGGCAGCAGCCAGGCGAGTCGAGCTATGTCGGAACGCCGCATCACTTCGCCGCCCCCGCATCGTCCAGCGATACCGTGACCGCCCGCCCGGTGTAGCGGATCGTGCGCCCCCCGCCCGCGGCCAGCCCGGTGCCGTTGCCCGGCGCAACCGACACGATGCGGAAGGTGCGCGCCGTCGCCATCCCCGGATAGCGGCCCTGCCGCGCGCCGATCGTCAGCACGCCAGCCCTGTCGTCGAGCGTCAGTTCGATCGTCGCCCGCTCGCCCTTGCGCCAGCCCTGCCCGTCGCCCGCATCGTCGTAGAGGGTGAAGCGTCCGTCGGCGCCGCGATAGACGCGCAGCTCGGTCGGCAGCGCCACCGACTGCTCGGCATATTGCACCGCCTGCCCCATCGGCAGGATCGTGCCTGCCGCGACGTGGAGCGGAATCTGGCCGATCGGCGCGGCGACGGTAACTCGCCCACCGCCCGCCAGCCGGACACCGGTCCAGAAATCGTACCAGTCCGCTCCCGCCGGCAGATAGACCTGCCGCGCCGTCGCGCCCTTCTCGATCACCGGGCTGACCAGCAGCGAACGGCCGAACATATATTCGTCGCGCAAGTCACGCGCCTGCTCGTCGCCCGGGAAGATCATGCCCGCCGGGTACATGAAGGACGCACCGCGATCGGTAACCTGCCACGACAGCGCGTAGAAGAAGGGCAGCAACCGATAGCGCAGCGTCACCGCCTCGAGCAGCGGCCCGCGTGCTTCCTTCGGGAAGCTGTACAACTCCTTGCCGTCGCCGGTGCCGTGGATGCGGAACATCGGGTTGAACACCGCGAACTGCAGCCATCGGGTGAAGAGCTCCTGATAGCTGGGATCCTTTGGACTGCTGCCGAAGAACCCGCCGATATCGGCCGACCAGTACGGGATGCCAGTCATCGAGAAATTGACCCCAGCCGGGATCTGCGCACGCAAAACATCCCAGCGGCCGGCGACGTCGCCCGACCAGGTGATCGCGGCGTTGCGCTGCTGCCCGGCCCAAGCCGACCGAGTCAGGATGATTGGGCGCTTGGCGGCATAGTCCGCCAGCATCCCGTCATGCACCGCGCTGGTGTGGAGCAGCGGATAGGCGTTGTAGACCTCCGCGCCCGGCCCCATGGCGGTCTGCACGGCGCGCATCTCGCCCCAGAGGCCGCCCAGCTCCGCCTCGCTGCCGTCGAGCCAATAGCCGTCGAAGCCGAGCCGCCCGAGCCGGTCCGACACGTACCGCCAATAGGTCTTGCGCCCTGCCGCCGAGAAAGCGTCGTACCAGCGCCCCTCGCCCGCAGGGTACACGTTGGGATAGACCTTCGGATAAAGCCCACCGACCGCCTCGAGCGCCTTGGCCGTGTCCAGCCCCAGGTCGAAGCGCGGCCAGATCGACACGATGCTGTGCAGCTTCTGCGCGTGCAGCGTGTCGAGCATCGCTCTGGGATCGGGGAAGCGCGCCGGGTCCATTAGGTGGCTGCCCCACTCGCCCGGCTTCCAATATTGCCAGTCCTGCACCACCGCATCGAGGGGGATGTTCAGTGCGCGATACCGCGCGGCGACGCCTAGCAGCTCGGCCTGCGACTGGTAACGCTCCTTCGACTGCCACAACCCCCAGGTCCAGCGCGCCATCAGCGGCGCCTGCCCTGTCAGCATGCGATAGGCGCCGATCACGTCATCGACGTCAGGGCCGCCGAACAGGAAATAGTCGATGTTCTTTCCCGCCTGCGACCGGAACACCAGCCGATCGGTCGCCTGCGGCACCGCGACCGCGATCTCCGTCACCGCTGGGTTGTTCCAAAACAGTCCGTACCCCGAGCTGGACACCATTACCGGCACGCCGACATCGGTATTGGCCTGCTGAAGCCGCACGGTGGTGCCGCGATAGTCGAGCAGCCCCGCCTGATGCTGGCCCAGACCATAAATCGCCTGCCCGCCACCGATATCGAAGCGTTGCTGCACGCTGCCGTCCGGGTCCACCACCTCGCCAAGCCGGCGACTGCCGGGATCGGTCTCGCTGATCAGCGCCTTGCCATCCGCGCCGAGCAGCGCCAGCCGACCGTCCGCCTTGGCTAGCGCGACCCGCATCGCCGGCGTGGCGATCACGAAGCGGTCGGGCTCCTCAGTCATCGTCCACGCGGTGCTTTGCGGCCCGCCGAGCACCGCCGGGCCGTTGCCGATCTGCTCCGCCACTTTGGACACGGTCACCCTGATCGCGCGGTTGCCCCAAGGGGTGACCTGCATGACGCCCTCCGGGATGCGGAAGCGGGCGCCGGCAGCGCTCTTCTCCTCCAACACGGTCTTGGCTGCCGGCGCCGAGGTGGTCGCTTCCCATGGCGCCTGCGCCCGCACCGGAGTTGCGGCGATAATTGCCGCGATCGCGGTCGCGCCGATCCAACGTTGCATCCTATCTCCCCCGGACTTTACTGCCGATCTGAGCTTAGATTATGTCGGACTAATTGGGAGGGTCAATCCAGATGGAGACGAGATGTTTGATCTGACAGTTCACGGATCCTGTCAGTCTAATTCGTCAGCACGTTAAGCCGGTGGCTCGGCAGATCGGGCCCAGCCCTCTTGGCCACGCGGACGCTATTTAGCCACGTCGCCGCAATCGGACCGCGCCGATGTAGCAGATGGAAGGCGGCTAGCGCGCCCTTGTCAAACACCGAAAGGGAGACGGTGACCCGTCCAGACAGATGGCTCAGAATGATCGCGTGCGTATCGGCGGGTGTTGGTGCACCAGCGGCATGGTCGGCGGCGATGCCGTGGATACGCGTATTGAACGACGAGAAGCGCTCGCATGGGTCGAGCAACGTCTCATAGGCGAAGGTCTCTCGACCGTCCTTAAATCCGACGATCCCAATCTGGCAGATGCTGCTTACCCGCGAGCAGGACGTCTCGACATCGACGACGACGAAGTCGGGGACATCCAAACCACTGGACTGCTCCGCCTCAGGTCTGCCCGTCGCGCCAGTCATCGCGCTTCCGCTAGGCTGCGGAAGGTGATCGACCACCGCGTTCGTTCGATCGATGCGATGCTGTGCTCCCATTCGTAGCGTGCGGGGCCGCTCATGTGATAGCCAGCACGCGGGTGGAGAGGCACCGACACGCGGTCGAACCCGTCACCGCGCCGGCGCCGGAAGCGCATGGTGGCGGGCTCGCCGAGCGACAGGCCGACGACATGGCCGTAGATCGGCCGGTCACGATGCCAGCCGATCCCCGCGCCCGGATCGTAGCGGATCAGCAGCGCCTGGATCAGCGCTGCCGGTGCCAGCCCGGTGAATTTGGCTGCGCGATCGCGAATAGGGAGCAGCCAGTCGGGCATCGGCGGCGCGTCCTTGGGTCGGCCCACGTCGAAGTCGTAGCTCCAGCCAAACGAGGTCGTCAGCCTCTTGCCTGTCCAGCCCTGGAACCGGAACGGCGCCAGATCGGTGGCATCGATTCGTTCGATCAGCAGGCGCTCCTCCTCCGCGCTGATCAGCGACGCTTGCTGGGCGAGACCTGGCAGCAGCGGCGCGTCGAACAGGTCGAGCATCATGCCGCCGCTTCGACGAAGATCGGCAGTTCGTTGGCGAATTCGGCCTTCACCTCGGCGAAGTTGGAGACGGTCACGCCGACCAGCCGGATACCCATTTGCGTCGGCAGCACCGAGCGGATCAGCGCCAGGGCGGCGCCGTGCAACCCATCCCGGCTGGCGACCGCCACAGGCTGACTGCGGCGCCGAGTGATCTGGTGGAAATCGGCATATTTCACCTTCACCGTCACCGTCCGGCCGAACGCCTGGCGGCTCTCGCACCACGACCACACGTCATCCGCCATCCTGAGCACGCCCGCCTCGATCTCCGCCGCCTCCGTCAGGTCGCGGTCGAAAGTCGTCTCCGATCCGGAGGACTTGCGCACCCGGTTCGGATTGACCGGGCGATCGTCCTCGCCGCGCGCAATGGCATAATACCATTCGGCGGCGCTGCCGAAATGCTGCTGCAGGAACGCGAGCGACTTGGCCTTAAGGTCGGCGCCCGTCTCGATCCCCAACCGCTTCATCTTCTCCGCCGTCACCGGCCCGACCCCATGGAAGCGGTTGACCGGCAGCGTCTCGATCCAGGCGGCCCCTATCTCCGGCGTCACCGCGAATTGGCCATTGGGCTTGCGATGATCGGAGGCGAGCTTGGCGAGGAACTTGTTGTACGAGACACCTGCTGACGCGGTCAGCCCGGTTTCAGCCAGGATTTCGGCGCGGATCGCCTTGGCGGTCAACCAGGCGGTGTCCAGCCCGCGCTTGTTCGCGGTGACGTCTAGATAGGCCTCGTCGAGCGACAGTGGCTGGATCAGGTCGGTGTAGCGCGCAAACACCTCGTGGATCTGGCGCGACACGTCGCGATACACCTCAAAGCGCGGCGGCACGAAGACGAGGTCGGGGCAGCGCCGCAGCGCGGTGACCGATGGCAGCGCGGAGCGGACGCCGAACGCCCTGGCCTCGTAGCTCGCCGCGGCGACGACACCGCGCGCGGCAGCGTGGCCGACGGCGACCGGCTTGCCGCGCAGCGACGGATCGTCGCGCTGCTCCACCGACGCGAAGAAAGCGTCCATGTCGACGTGGATGATCTTGCGCACCGCCATGGCACCCTTTTACCGCAGGCGGAACGGATTGGGAACATCCTGTTGGACGCGCCGGGAAATGTACCAATGAGCGTCACACCGGCTTGACCATGCCGCCGCCCCGCCCAACGTTTACCGTGCAAAGGAGACGCAGGATGGTCGAGGCACGTTGGAACGGCGCGGTGATCGCCAGGAGCGACGATACCGTGGTGGTCGAAGGCAACCACTATTTCCCCGTAGACTCGGTCGACCAGTCGGTCCTCCGGCCGAGTGCAACCACGTCGACCTGCCCGTGGAAGGGCACAGCGCATTACTACAGCCTCGACGTCGATGGTGTCGAGAATGGCGACGCAGCCTGGTACTATCCCGATCCGAAGCCCGAGGCGGAGGCGGTCCGGAACCGGGTCGCTTTCTGGAAAGGCGTGACGGTCAGCTGAGCGTCCCGGGCCGATCCACCGCTCCGTTCAGCTTACCCCCATAAGCTGGGATGGGTATGCCGTCAGCAGCCCCACTGCCTCCTCGACGGGCGCGGTGAGCCAGCGGTCCTGATCCTCGGCCATCAGGATGACGGGCATCGCCTTGGGATGCTTCGGCGCGACCAGCGGATTGGGCTCGGTCGTGCAGAAGGCATAGACGCGGTCGTGGTCCTGGTCGAACTTCCAAAGGCCAGCGAAGCAAGGCGTCGCTTGGTCCTGGACGGTGAACCACCAGTTGGTGTCGCCGGGTGCCTGCCGGTCGGCGGCGGCCTTGGGTTCGGCAAAGCGAGTAAAGGGCACGAGGCAGCGATGCTCGGCCTTCAGCAGCCACGGCTTCCACATGTTACTTTGCATATTTCGGGCGTTGGTCCACCAGTCGTAGAGGAAGGGCAGTTCGCCCTCCCGCGCCGGTCGCTTGCGGGGTTTGCGGGTGGGAAAACCCCAACGCATCGTGCTTAGCACACGCTGTTTCCCCTCCTGCCGCACGACGAAGCCGGGCTTGCCGGGGGCGGCGTAATCCTTCTCGACCGCCAGGGAGTTGGCCGAGTCCTCGGCGGCGGCCATCGCGTCGAAGTAGCCGCGCGGATCAACCTTCAGGCTGTAAAGATTGCACATCTCGCCGTTCGATCACGAGCGATAGCGCGAGACAAGCCTCTTCCAGGTCGCAGCGTCGGGATAGGGCAGCGGTTCGCCTGTCGGCGGCTCCCGACCCGCGGTGATCTGCGGTCGTGTCTTCAGCCCGTCACGGATCCGGCAGGGGGAGCAATGCAGCCGATCACACACCGCTGACAGCGTGTCCTCCCAACCACGCCGATGGAACAGCCACCACAACGAAACGGCGTCAAGGACGCGGATGTGGCCGCATTCAGGACAGGTAAGCCGCAGCGTCCGCTTGTGTAACGCGCACTGCTCGAGCGTCCGCAGACGGCGGCCGACATGATCATATTCGCTGCTGGACGAGGCGTGGCGCGTGCTGGCGGCCGGAGCTTCCGGGGCAGTTCGGTTCATCGATTTGGCTCCGCAATGCCTTGACGCTTCATCAAGAAGTACGGAACATAAAGCGAACACGTGAGTCGCTGCAATGATGTCCGCTGCCCTTCGCCGCCAAGAAGCCGAGGCCCTCCTACGAGAGTGCAGCGATGGTGCGCGTGCGGACGAGACGGCCATCTTGCCCTTCGGGATCGAGGCGATGGATGGACGTCTGGCGGCGGGAGGCCTCGCCCTGAACGGGTTACACGAGGTGTCGCCGGCGACGTCGACGCTGAGCGACGATGCGGCCGCGACCCTTTTTACCGTAGGAATCGCGGCGCGCGCCCCAGCCGATCGAAGCCGACGCGTGCTGTGGGCGGTGACCCGCTTCGACCTCTATGCGCCGGGGCTGGAACAGGCAGGGCTCGATCCGGCGACGCTGCTGTTTGTCGAGGTACGCGAGGACAAGGACGTGCTGGCGGTCATGGAGGATGCCCTGCGCCACGGCGGGCTCGCCGCTGTCGTCGGCGAGGTGAAACGCGCGGACATGGTCGCCAGTCGCCGGCTCCAGCTCGCCGCTATGACTGGCGCGACCCCTGCCCTGCTGTCGCGACGCTGGCGACGCCAGGCTACAGACCCGCTGACCGAACTCTCCGCCGCCATGACGCGCTGGCGGATCGCCTGTGCACCGTCGACTCCCCTGCACGCGCCTGGCGTAGGCCGGCCACGCTGGACCGTCGAGCTCGCCCGCCAGCGCGGCGGGCCGGGCTTTATCCTCGAACTGGAGGCTTGCGATGCCACGGGTCGCCTCGCTCTACCTGCCGCACCTTGCAATCGAGCGGTTGCGGCGGCTGGAGCGGCCGCGCGCGCTGCCTGACGCGCCCGCGCTGCCGCTGCTGCCGGTCGACGACGACCCCGGCGCCTGTTCGGTGCCGCGGGGCGGCGGCTGGCGGCCAGGCGCGCGCTGGGCGCAAGCCGAAGGCGCGCGCGCCGCGATCGCCGAGGAAGCGGCGGCGCTGCCGCTCCACCAGCAACCAACGATGCGCGAACTCGGCCGCCGATCGGAGGCGGCGGAGCATCCGTTCAAGCGCGCGACGGCTGCGGTGGTCCGCCAGCCGGTGGCGGCAGCTGCGGTGGAGCATGCGGTGCCGCTGATCCTCGCCGCGACAATCGGCCAGCGGCAGGTGATCGCCGCCGCCTGCCCGGCGGCGCTGGCGCTGGGCCTTGTGCCCGGCATGGCGATTACCCATGCTCGCGCGCTGGTGCCCGATCTCGACATCCGCCCCGCCGATCCCACGGCAGACGGGGCGGTGCTCGACGGCCTGACGCTCCACGCGGTGCGCCACTGGACCCCGACCGCTGCGCCGAGCGGGGCGGACGGGCTGTGGCTCGACCTCACCGGGGCGGCGCATCTTCATGGCGGCGAGGCACGCTTCTGTGCGCGCCTGGTCCGCTTCTGCCGGCGCTTCGGCTATACCGCGCGGGTCGCGGTGGCAGGGACGCCGGGAGCCGCGCATGCGCTGGCGCGCTATGGGCGCGAAGCGGTAACGCTAGCCCCAACCGGCGGAGAGGCGCAGGCGATCAGCGCGCTGCCCCCCGCCGCCTTGCGGCTAACCCCCGACGCAATCACGGCGGCACAACGGTTCGGCTTCGACCGGATCGCCGACCTGCTTCCGCTGCCACGCGGGCCGCTTGCCCGGCGGCTGGGGCTGGCCAGCGTGAACCGGCTCGATGCGGCGCTCGGCCGGGCGGCGGAGCCGATCGTGCCGGTCGTACCCGAGGAAATGCCCGTCGCCAGGCGCCGGCTGCTCGAACCGATCGGCACCGCCGAGGCGATCGAGCAGGTGATCGCCGACCTCCTCGCTGACATGATGCTGCTGTTGCAGGAACGTGGGCGCGGCGTGCGCATGCTAGTGCTGCTGGTTGAGCGGATCGACGGCAGCGACCAGCGCCTTGCGATCGGCACCGCACGCGCGACCCGTGATGCCGTGCATCTCGCCCGCCTCTTCCATCTGCGGATCGAGCGGATCGAGCCGGGCGACGGGATCGAGACGATGCGCCTCGCCGCGACACGCACCGATCCGCTCGGTGCGACCGCGGTCGCGGGTGACCTGACCGGCGAGGCGGCGGTGCCCGATGTTGCGACGCTCGTCGATCAGATCGCCGGCCGTGTCGGCGAGACGGCGCTGTTCACCGCCGCGCCGGTCGAGAGCGACGTGCCCGAACGCGCGGTGCGCCGCGCCCCGCCGCTCGCCGCGCCGACCGGCTGGCCCGCATGGCGGCGACCCGTGCGGCTGCTCAACCGGCCGGAGCCGTTGACCGGCGTGCTCGCGCTCCTCCCCGATGCGCCGCCGCGCCGCTTTACCTGGCGAGGGCAAGTCCATGCCGTGGTTGCGGGCGACGGGCCGGAGCGCATCCATGGCGAATGGTGGCGGCGCGACGGCGAGGTCTGGGCGGTGCGCGACTATTTCCGGGTCGAAGACGAGCGCGGCGCGCGCTTCTGGCTGTTCCGCCGCGGCGACGGGGTCGATGCCACGACCGGCGACCTCAGCTGGTATCTGCACGGGCTGTTCGGCTGATGGCAGGCCCAACCACCACCTATGTCGAGCTTCAGGTGACGAGCCACTTCTCGTTCCTGCGCGGCGCCTCCAGCCCCGACGAGCTATTCGCGGCCGCCGCGCTGCAAGGCCATCGCGCGCTCGGCATCGTCGACCGCGGCAGCGTCGCCGGGCTGGTACGCGCCTGGGAGGCGCAGAAGGCAACGGGCGTGCGGATGATCGCAGGCGCGCGGGTCGATCTCGACGATGGTCTCGCGCTGCTGCTCTACCCGACCGACAAGCCCGCCTGGTCGCGGCTGACCCGACTGCTGACGCTCGGCAAGGCGCGCGCCGGCAAAGGCGGCTGCACGCTCGGCTGGAGCGACGTCGTGGCTTGGAGCGAGGGGCTGATCGCAATCCTGTTGCCGGACGCGGCGGATGCGGTGACTGCGGCGCAACTCGCCGAACTGCGCACGACCTTCGGCAAACGCGGCTATTGCGGCCTCGCCTTCCGCCGCCGCCCCGACGATACGCTGCGGCTGCACGACCTCGCCGCGCTTGCCGCAGAAGCAGGCATTCGCGCCGTGGCGCTCGGCGACATCCTCTATCATGCGCCCGAGGCGCGGCTGTTGCAGGACGTTGTCACCGCGATCCGCGAGAAATGCACGGTCGACACGCTCGGCTACCGGCGCGAACGGCATGCCGACCGGCACCTCAAATCCCCGGCCGAAATGGAGCGGCGCTTCGCCGCCTTCCCCGATGCGATCGCCGCGACCGCCGCGATCACGCGCGCCTGCACCTTCGACCTCGGCGAGCTCAGCTACCAGTACCCGCACGAGCGCGTGCTTGAGGGATTGACCGCGCAGGGCGCACTCGAACAGCTGACCCAGACGGCGGCGGCGCGGATGTTCCCCGACGGCCTGCCGCAAGCCTATCGCGACCAGATCGCGCACGAGCTGCGGCTGATCGGCGAACTTGGCTACGCTCCGTACTTCCTTACCGTAAACAGCATCGTCGCCGAGAGCCGGCGCCGCGGCATTCTCTGCCAGGGGCGCGGCTCGGCGGCGAACAGCTGCGTCTGCTTCGTGCTCGGCATCACCAGCATCGATCCGATCAAACACGAGCTGCTGTTCGAGCGCTTCGTCTCGGGCGAACGCCGCGAGCCGCCCGACATCGACGTCGATTTCGAGCATGAGCGGCGCGAGGAGATCATCCAGTGGATCTATGACACCTACGGCCGCAACCATGCCGCGCTGACCGCGGTCGTCACCCGCTACCGCGCGCGCGGCGCGGTGCGCGAGGTTGGCAAGGCACTCGGCCTACCCGAGGATCTGACCAAGGCGCTCGCCGGCCTCGTTTGGGGCTGGAGCCAGGAGGGCGTCGGCGAGAAACAGGTCGCGCAGCTCAACCTCAACATGAACGAGCGGCGCCTGCGGCTCGCCTTGCAGCTCGCTCGCCAGCTGATCGGCGTGCCGAGGCATCTGTCGCAGCATCCCGGCGGCTTTGTGCTGACCCAGACCCGCCTCGACGATCTCGTACCCATCGAGCCGGCCGCGATGATCGACCGGCAGGTCATCGAATGGGACAAGGACGACATCGACGCTTTGAAGTTCATGAAGGTCGACGTGTTGGGGCTGGGGATGCTTGGCTGCATGAACCGTGCCTTCAACCTGCTGGAGGAAGCGAAACGCATTCGGGTCAGCATGGCCGACCTGCAGGACGACGATCCGGACGTCTATGCGATGATCCAAAAGGCCGACACGCTTGGTACCTTCCAGATCGAGTCCCGCGCGCAGATGGCGATGCTGCCGCGAATGAAGCCGGCGCGCTTCTATGACCTCGTCATTCAGGTTGCGATCGTCCGGCCCGGCCCGATCCAGGGCGACATGGTCCATCCCTATCTGCGCCGTCGCGCCGGACTGGAGAAACCGGACTATCCACGCCCAGAGCTGCGCGCGGTGCTGGAGAAGACGCTGGGCGTGCCGCTGTTCCAAGAACAGGCGATGAAGGTCGCTATCGTCGGCGCGGGCTTCACCGCGGTTGAGGCGGATCAATTGAGAAGGGCCATGGCAACCTTCAAATTCACCGGCGGGGTCAGCCACTTCTACGAAAAGCTGGTCGAGGGGATGGTGTCGCGCGGCTATCCCCTCGACTTCGCCGAGCGCACCTTCAAGCAGATCGAAGGCTTCGGCTCCTACGGCTTTCCCGAGAGCCACGCAGCGAGCTTTGCCAAGATCGCCTATGCCAGCTGCTGGATGAAACATCATCATCCGGACGTCTTCTGTGCGGCGCTGCTCAACGCCCAGCCCATGGGCTTCTACGCGCCGGCGCAGGTCGTCCGGGATGCGCGCGAACATGGCGTGGAGGTGCGGCCGGCCTGCATCAACGCCAGCCGCTGGGACTGCACGCTGGAGCCGACCGCTGGCCGCTATCTCGCCGTGCGGCTCGGCTTGCGCCAAGTACGCGGGCTAGCCAATGCCCATGGCGCAGCGATCGTCGCAGCGCGAGGAGCGGCGCCCTTTACTTTAATCGAGGAAGTCTGGCGCCGCGCCGGTGTACCGCGCGCCGCTATCGAGCGGCTGGCGGAAGCCGATGTCTTTCACGCGCTGGGCGAGGACCGACGTCCGGGTCTATGGAAGGTCAAAGGCTTTGGTGAAGCACCGCTGCCGCTCTTTGCCGCCGCCGACGCGCGCGAGGCGCTGTTCAATCCGGAGGGGCTAGAACCTGACGTATCGCTCCGGCCGCTGTCGGACGGACGCGAGGTCGTCGAAGATTACCGCGCGCTTCAACTGTCGCTGCGCGCTCATCCTCTCGCCTTCTTGCGTCAGGATCTATCCCGCCGCGGCATCGTGCGCTGCGCAGATCTTCAGCATATAAAGGCAGGGCGTCATGTCGAGGTCGCCGGCATCATCCTCGTCCGCCAGAAACCCGGCTCGGCCAAAGGCGTGCTCTTCATCACCATCGAAGACGAGACCGGGGTCGCCAACGGTATCCTCTGGCCCGATCGGTTCGAAGCACAGCGCCGCACTGTCATGTCGGCGGCGATGATCGGGATGAAGGGTCAGGTGCAGAAAGAAGGCCAAGTGATCCATGTCATCTGCGACCGGATCATCGACCATAGCTCGCTCCTTGCTCAGGTCGGCCAAATGGACTTCCCGCATGCGACCGGCCGAGGCGACGGCGCTCGGTACGCCGGCAGCCCGGATCGTGGTGACGCCGGCTGGCGTCCCGCTCCCCGCGACAGCTATTGGCCGCCGCACGCCAACGGAATGGACCCGGAAAACGTCGTGCGGGTCAAGTCCCGCGACTTCCACTGATTGCTCCCGTGTCACGGCACCAGCGGATCATCATCGACCTGTCCCTCCACATCTTGCGTGCAGCTGCCGCGCGCTCCAACAAGGGAAAGGTCGACACGATCGAAGTTCGCCTCGCACTGCGGTGCCTCCTCGCACACTGCCCAGAGCGTTGGCCGCTCGACATGTTCTGGAACTCGGCGGGGACGGATCACGACATCGGCCGGGCGCAAGGTTGCACGGCCGCGCTGAATGGCATCTTGAGACAGGTAGACGATCGCCGATAGACGACGATCATGTAGCGAGCTTGCTGTGATGACAGCTGTGCTGAGCGTCACCCTGAGCATTCATTGGGCTGGCGGCACCAGGCTGGCCGAGGTTCTCGCGCGAAAACGGTACTGACGCGCTGCATATGTTGCGTTGACATGTGTGACGATCTCGTCATGTTTCTAACTACGAACTCCGGGGGGAGTTCGACCGGGGAGGCCATAATGAAGGTATCTATATTCGCGTGCGCGGTGCTGCTCGCGTCGTCTGCTGCTGTTGCACAAACTGGCTCGCCGATCATGGCACTGGCATCAGGTGGAGCAGTTCTTCGTACCGGCACCGAAGTGCCGTTGAAACTAAGCGAGATGCTGACCACCAAGGGCAAGAAGCTGAAATCCGGTCAGCGCGTACATCTGGAAGTTGCAGAGCCGGTGCTGGTCAATGGCGTTGTGGTTATTCCAGCCGGATCACCGGCGATGGGCGAGATCACCGATGTTCGCAACAAGGGCATGTGGGGCAAGTCGGGTCATCTCTCGGGTCGCGTGCTGTACACGACAGTAAATGGCCGGCAGTTGCGCCTCACCGGCGTGTTCGACGACAAGGGTGTTGCTGGCGGTGTCGGAGCCGTCGCGACATCGGCTGTCCTGATCCCAGTGGCGGGCTTCTTTATGACCGGGACAAGCGCGAAGCTGGAGGTCGGAACGCCAGTCAGAGCTTTCATGGACGAGGATGTTCAGTTGGCGATGCCTGCCGCCGGCCCGGGTCCCATGGCGGTCGGCGCTCCGGCAGCCTCACAAGCGGCACCGGCGACGCTCACGACGATTTCCACGCCCGCCAAGTAGGTCTATTATCATCAGTGGAGCGCTCTCGAGTGCTCCACCCTGGTCGATGGAGATCATGATGCTGAAAGCACTTCTGCTCGCCGCCACTCTTGCTGGTCTCGCCGCTGCACCCGCCAGTGCTGCGCCGTGCCGCGACGGTAAGGGTAAGTTCGTCAAGTGCCCGGACAAGGCGCCGGTCAAAGCTACGAAGTGCAAGGACGCTAAAGGCAAATTTGCCAAGTGCGGTACGCCAGGGGCAAAGCCTGTCTAAGCTCTTTGCGATCAGCGCTTTGGCCGGTGCTGTGCTCATCGGCGCCGTTGTGGGCTTCGCACCTGCGTTGACCACGACGGCGTCGAGCGGCGCCGCTCCTATGCTTCGCCACTATTCGCTTGTTCGGTAACCGATGGCGACACGATCCGCTGTGATGACGAGCGCATTCGACTACTTGGCATCGACGCACCCGAGCTTCAGGGGCATTGTCGTGCCGGCCGCCGGTGCGTCGATGGCGATCCAATTGCATCCTCACGCAGTCTGGCCGACGCGCTGTACGGATCGCTGACAATCAATCGGGTCGGCCAGGATCGTTATGGCCGCACACTCGCGATGGGGGCCAGTCAGGTTGGCGACCTGTCCTGCTGGCGACTCGTGCACAAGCAGGCGATCTATAAGTCGCAGTGGGATAATGGTTTGCGAGTGGCGCGAACCTGTCCGCGTGCGGTGCTCTGATGCCCAGGGGATCGAAGGTCATCGAGACGGGCTGGCTCAACCGGGATGGTAAGGAATTGATCCTTCGCCGCGATGGCGGTGGTCGATGGCGGCTTGATTGCGGACTCATTACCGAGTGGCGAGCAAACCGGATGCTGGGGCAGCGCGTGCGTGTCCTGGGCGTGCGTGACGCATTCGACGTTATTGGAGTCACAGCGATCATCCGAGCCGATTGAGACGGCTCTCCGCTGCCATGATCGGGTATCACACCGCTTAACAACACATCGAAAGCATCGTGCTATAGCCAAAGGGCCGGAGCACGTACCCTGCAAACGGTTATCAGGACGCGGAATTAGTGGCCGCTGATCGGCAACTCGAAGCTGAAGCCGTCGCCGATGGTCTCCAGGTTAGTGGGCGCCTGACGAAGCTTCTGCCAACGCGTCTTGCTGCCGACATCGTCCTCCATCGATCCGGTGACGGTCTTCACCCGGCCGGTGACGAAGTTCGCACTGACCGTCTCCGTTTCGCCGCTGTTCCGCTGCAAGGACTCCTTGTCGAACCCGATCAGGCGAAATCGCGTACCATCCCAGCGAAAGGCCAGCGTCGACGTGAAGGTCGTCCACCCGCCCATGCTCCGCCAGTATCTCAGGCCGAGCCGCAGCACGTCGCCGCGGATCGTGAGCGCGTCGGGATCGAAGGGATCGTCCATGTACCGATCGTCGATTCGCGGAATGACGGCGGCGTTCACCAGCTGCAGGTGGTAGCCATTTGGGCCACCGAAGGCGACCAGCACCACACGCGGGTTGGTGTCCATCGGCTGCGTGGCATCGTCGATCCGCACGACGCAGATCGGATCGGCGCCTTTCAGCACCGCGACGAGGTCTGGGCGACCGTCGCGGTTCAGATCGCCGGTAATTGCCCGCTCCAACGTCCAGCTGCGCGGCACGAAGCCAGTCGCCGTCGCCGCGCTCGACGGGATAGTCGGTTTGGGCGTGCGCAAGTCGGGTGAATCGCCAAAATAGTCGGTCACCGGCTGGGACAGGGCGACGCAGATTACGGCAACCAGCGGGGTCATTGCACGTCGGGCTCGCCGAGGTGGTGCGCCTTCCATCGCATGCCCATCAGGATGCGCGTCCGGCCGGACGGATGGTCGTAGAAGACGATCTCCTCCAGCGGACCGGGTTCCAGCTTGCGATACTCGCCGAGCTTCAACGCCACCCTGGCCCAGCCATCAGGTGCCCGCGACGTGTTGATGCCGAAATAATCGGCCTGGCTCTCATGAAAGCGGATCAGGCTGTTGGTCACCGGCGTGAGCAGGACAGCAAGAACCGTTGCGACGATGGTTGCCGGCACCAGCATGGCCGGGTCGTCGCGCCCTGCGATGCGCCACGAGCGGCCACAGCGCGACACCAGCCACGGCGTGGCGCGATCAAGGACCAGCAGGAACAGCCCAGCGATCAACGTAAAGCCGATCAGCAACGACGCTGTGTGGCCCAGGACATAGTGGCCAAGCTCATGGCCCATCACCGCGCGCACCTCCGGCGCAGAGGTGCGATGTAGCAGATTGTCGTTGAGCGCGACGCGCACGGTTGGACCGAGGCCCGCCACATTGGCAGAAATCCGCTTGGTCTGGCGCGAGGCGTCGACCACAAGCACATTGTCGGTCGGTACGCCGTTCGCCTGCGCCATCTGCAGGATCTGATCGCGCAGCGGTGACGCCGGCATCGGCGTGTAGCGGTTGAACAGCGGCTCGATGAACACCGGCCCCAGCAGCAGGCCAACTAACAGAAAGATGCCGCTCGCGAGCGTCCCCCACGCCCACCAGCTGCGCGGCAGCTTGCGATAGAGCGTCAACAGCGCAAGCAGTGCCAGACCACCTACGATGGTGCTGATCGCAGCCCCAATCAGCCACTCGCCGAGCCAGGCCGGCAGCGTCTGATTGGACATGCCGTACTGATGCTCGCGCAGCCAACCCACGTAGATCGTCCAGGGCAGCGTCACGATGCTGGTGAGCGCCAGATAGAGGATCGAGAAGAGAAAGGCGCGACCGGCCTTGCGTCCTCTGGCCCATGCTTCCGCTTTGCCGGACAGTCGCGCGACGATGCCGGTCTGCAGCAATCCCCAGGCGATGCCAGCGCCCACCACCGCGTTCCACAGGATCAGCCAGTAACCACCTTCGAAGTACGCATCGGAGCGCGCGCGGGCCGCGCCGTTCACGGTGGCGAGGTAGGCGTGGGTCGCAGCCACCGGATCGAACATCTGCGCTGCGGGCGCCTGCACCACGGCCAACTCAAGCATCGTCATCATCGTCAGGAGCCCCCCATCCACCGAGGCTAGACCGCCGCTGCGAAAGGCGCCAGCGCGGCAGTCACACCGCCCGATCCTACCTGCTGGCTCAAGGGTATTCGCAACAATCTAAGTCAGGCCACTGCGACATCCGCTCGACTTCTGCTCGACTTCTCCTCGCACCAGAGCGACAGCAGCACGACTCGAGCGGCCTTGGGGATGGTCGCCGGGTAGAGCCCTGCTCGGTGCGACCGAGGGGGCTGTGGCTGGTGGCAGCGGCAATGACGCCGGCTGCCACTGGAGACCACAGCCATGGGCAAACTCACCGACACGCAAGCGATTATCCTGGCAGCGGCTAGCCAGCGCGAGAGTGCCAGCCTCTACCCGCTCCCTGAGACCCTGCGCCCCGGCGGCGGCACCGCCAAAGCGGTCGCAGCGCTGGTGGCGGCCGGCTATGCCGAGGAGCGCGAGACGAGCGACAAGGAGGCGGTGCGCCGCAGCGACGGCGATCTGGGCTTCGGCCTGTTCGTCACCGCTGCCGGGCTTGCCGCCATCGGTGTGGAGGCGCGCGGTGATGAAGGCGTGACCTCGCCTCCTGCTGCTGCAGACACCGCCGCACCTGCCCGGGTCACCAAGGCGGCAACCGTCGTTGCTCTCCTCGAGCGCGATAGCGGCGCGACCCTGCCCGAGCTGATCGCCGCGACCGGCTGGCTCCCGCACACCACGCGCGCAGCGCTCACCGGCTTGCGCAAGAAGGGCCACGACATCGTCCGCGGCACCCGCGACGGCGCTACCTGCTACCGGATCGCGGTGGCGGCATGAGCAAGCTCGAGCTGGAGGTCGCGGCTCTCGACCATCTGTCCTCCGCCGCGCTGCGCGAGCGCTGGACCAGGCTGGCGCTCGGACCGGTGCCGCGGATTAGCCCCAGGCTCCTGCGCCTGGCGCTCGCCTGGGAGATCCAGGCGCGCGCGCTCGGCGGCCTACCGCGCGGGGTGGTGCGTACCCTCGACCAGCTGGGCACAGGCAAGACCCGCACCACCCCGGCTCGCCCCGGCATGCGGCTGGTGCGCGCGTGGCAGGGCCGGGTGCATGTCGTCACCGTCGGCGAGGATGGGATCATCCGCTGGGATGAGCGCGAGTGGCGCTCGCTGAGCGAGGTCGCCCGTGCGATCACCGGCACCCGCTGGTCGGGGCCGGCCTTTTTCGGGCTGAAGAAGAAGGTGGCAGCATGAGCAGGGAGCCCGTTACCCCGCGCAAAGGTGCGGTGCGCTGTGCCATCTACACGCGCAAGTCGAGCGAGGAGGGGCTGGAGCAGGACTTCAACTCGCTCGACGCGCAGGCCGAGGCCTGTGCGGCCTACATCCTGAGCCAGGCCAGCGAGGGCTGGACGCTGCTGCCCGAGCGCTATGACGATGGTGGCATCTCCGGCGGGACACTGGCCCGCCCTGCCCTCCAGCGCCTCCTCGCCGATGTCGCGGCCGGCCGGGTCGACATCATCGTCGTCTACAAGGTCGACCGGCTCACCCGCTCGCTTCTCGACTTCTCCAGGCTCGTCGAGGCCTTCGATGCGAGCGGCACCAGCTTTGTCTCGGTCACCCAGTCGTTCAACACCACCACCAGCATGGGCCGCCTCACCCTCAACATGCTGTTGTCCTTTGCCCAGTTCGAGCGCGAGGTCACCGCCGAGCGCATCCGCGACAAGATCGCCGCCTCCAAGGCCAAGGGCATGTGGATGGGCGGCACCCCGCCCCTGGGCTATGCCCCTGATGGGCGCAGCCTTGTCATTGTCCCCGACCATGCCGCCATCATCCAGCGCGTCTACACCCGCTATCTGGCACTCGGCTCGGTGCGCCTCCTCGCCGACGAGCTCACCCGCGACCACGTCCGTGCGCCGGTGCGCACCACAACCAAGGGCACCGCCTTTGGCGGCGGCGCCTTCTCGCGCGGGCAGCTCTACAGCATCCTGCGCTGCCCGACCTATGTCGGCGAGGTCCATCATCAGGGCCGCATCCACCAGGGACTGCACACCGCCATCATCGACCGGGCGACATGGGACGCGGTGCAGGCGCGTCTTGCCGACAATCGCCAGGGTGATCACCGCCGCGGCGGCAGGGCCGTCGTCAGCCCTCTCGCCGGCAAGATCGTCGATATTGACGGCGAGCCGCTCATCGCCAGCCATGCCACCAAGGGAGCGGCACGCTACCGCTACTATGTCAGCCGGGCTCTCCATCACGGCACCAGCACCAGCGGCCTGCGCGTGCCCGCCCGCGAGATCGAGCGGCTGGTGACCGAGCAGGCCGTGCTGCTCCTCGGTGACCCGCTGGCGCTCGCAGCTTCTGCCTGGCTCGATGTGCCCGCCAGCGACATGGCCGGCTTCCACGCCCGGTGCCGGCAGCTCGCCGAGTCACCCGGCAATGCCCGGCAGCTGGCCGACCTGGTCAGCCAGGTACGGCTGGGTGACAGCCAGGTCGAGATCCACTGGGCCACCGGCACCATCGCCGAAACCCTCGCCGTCACCCAGCACCCGCACGCGCCTGCGACGGCGGTGACCCGTATCGACGCGCGGCTGACCCGCTCAGGCAAGGTGTTGCGGCTGGTCCAGGCGGGTGCCCCCTCCCCCGAGCAGCCGAACGCAGCGCTGGTCCGCCTCCTTGCCCAAGCACATCGCTGGTGGGCCGAGCTGCGCTGCGGCGAGATCAGCCTTGCTACCCTTGCCGCCCGCGAGCAGGTAACCGCATCCTATCTCACCCGCGTCCTGCGCCTGGCCTTTCTCTCGCCCGCCCTCACTCAGGCGATCCTCGCCGGCCGGCAACCCGCCGGCATGGATGTGCGCTCGCTTACCCTCACCGGCACCGTTGAGGCGAGCTGGTTGGAGCAGGCCGGCAGCGCGGCCACTGCGCCGGCCGCGGCGTTATGGCCGGCCTGATAGCCGCTAGGCGACCTGCCACTCGGTTGGCGTGTCGTAGACCAGCTTGGGCGGCGCGTCCGCGGTAAACCATAGGCTGCCCATCCGCCGCGCGCGTAGAACCGGTCGGTTGCGGCCGTCACTCCGCACGCGTGTTCGCACAATGACGTGCTCGGGAGCTGTGGCAATGGGATGCCAGATAGTCATGCACACCTTCGGTGAGGGTCGAGGAGCCCTCAGGAACGATCATGTCCGCCACGAAGACGCGTGCAGATTTAGTAACTCAGATCTGTTCCGACGGGTCGAAGGATAGCTATCGCCGATGATCCGAAGTGGCGCGCCCGACAACGGGGAGAAGCGGACGCGCCGAGGCGTTGAAGCGGGCCTCGAGCACGCATGTCTCATTTCGGGGCAGTTGCCGCAAGTAGCACAGGCATTGTGAGCCCGCGTCGCGCGCAATCCACCTTCAACTGGTGACAGCATCTGCACCGTTCCCCTGCGGAGACACTCGCAGCCTTGATGCCCACGCTGAACCGATTGCTTACCTTAGCGAATTTACCGACATGACCCCGAGCCAGACGATCGGCGGCCGCTCACGCCGCACGCTTATGGACAATCGTTCATCCGATCAGCTCGCAAGGGGCAACTGGCGAGAGGTTGCGTCGATCACGCTTCCTGCTCGTTCGTCTTTGCATGCGCCTGTTCGAGAGCCTTGATGCAATCCTCGTGGCGGCACTGCTGCTGCTGGTGGTCGCACGCAAGCTGAAACTTCCATATCCGACGCTGCTTGCGGCGGCCGGCCTTGGCTTCGCCGCGCTACCAATAGCTCCCGACATTCATGTCGAACCTGACCTCGCGCTCGCCCTCTTCATCGCGCCGGCGCTGCTCCATGCAGCCTATCACACCAGCCCGCGCGGTTTGCGACGCATGTGGTTCCCGCTACTCGCCCTTGCCGTAGTCGCAGTGATCGTCACCACCGCCGCTGTGACACTGGCCGGTGTTGCTGTCGGCGGTCTGTCGCTCGCAGCTGCGTTCGTACTCGGCGCCATCGTCGCGCCGCCCGACGCCGCAGCCTCGGAGGCGGTGCTGTCCGAAGTCGGCATTCCGCGGCGCGGCATGCTGTTGCTCCAGGGCGAGAGTTTGCTGAACGACGCTACTGCCCTGCTACTGTTCGGTCTCGCGCTCGCGCTTGCCACGCACAGCGACACCCCAGCAACTCCTTGGGTGCTCGCTGCTGCAGTGCCCGGCGGCATCCTGTTCGGAGCAGTCTCAGCCTGGGGCTATCTGCGCGTGGTGCCGCTGTTCTCGGGAACGCTTGGCTCCAGTCTGGCTGACTTTGCCATTACTTTTGCCATTTGGCTGCTGGCAGAGCGCTTTCACGTCTCGCCGGTACTCGCCGTAGTGGCATTCGGCATGATCGTGTCGACGTGGCGACCGATGGAGCAGCCGGCCCGAGATCGGATCCAGACCAGCGCGGTCTGGTCGGCCGCGATCCTGGTGCTGAACGCCGTCGCGTTCATGCTGATGGGCCTGCAGGCGCGCGACATTCTTTCGCGGTTGACCGGGGAAGAACGGCTACCAGCGATCGGCTTCTCGCTCGTCGTGCTGGCCACTGTGCTGCTCAGCCGTCTTGTCTGGGTGTTCGCCGTCCGAGCCGTTGAGGCAGGCATCGTCCGCCGGTCGAAACCCTCCTGGTTGCCGACGCCGGCACCTTGGAGCGCGTCGTTGATCCTCGGCTGGTCGGGTATGCGTGGACTAGTGACGCTGGCCGCCGCCTTTGCAGTGCCCGCCAGCGTCACCGGGCGGGACCTCATTGTCCTCGCGGCGTTCACTGTTGTGATAGGCACCCTCGTGATCCAAGGATTGACGCTAGGTTGGTTGATCCGTCGCCTGAACGTCGGAGAGGATGGCAAACTGGCCAACGCCGTCGGCAGGGCGCGTCGCACATTGATCGACGCCGGTCTGGAAGCACTTGGCGATCAGCGCGACGACGCCGCAAACGCCCTGCGCGTTCGCTATGGGGCGGCCGGTCACGTCGTTGCGCATGCCGACGATCCCCAAGCACCTTCAGAGTTCGATGAGCTGCACCTACGGGTGCTCGCCCGGCAGCGTTGCACACTCAACCACATGCGTGCGCACGGCGAGGTTCCGGAGGATGTCTATCGCCGCCTTCTCGAGGAGCTCGACTGGTCGGAGGTCGAGGCGCGCTCATTCGCAGAGAATGAGCTTCGCCCCTCGTAAGCTGTTACGGCCGGCTGAACCCCGGATCAGACACTCAGACCGAATTGAACAACTCCTAAAGCGGACTTTCTTTAATCCGCGACCCGTATACGGTTTAAAGCGCCGAAATGACGTGATGGGATGGACAGCCCCTGCAACATCGTGACTTGTGCTGCAGATGTCGTTTAGCTTAGCCGATTGTGCGAACGCACACTTACTTGCCAGGGCCATCTTCCTCAATGATTGCAACATCCCAAGGCCCGAGGTCAATCGGTCGACCGCGAGCAATCACCTTTGACCGAATTAAGTCGGTGCCATCTTGCAAAGCCACGACGCTTTGCGGCATTGCGGAATAGTTCATGACGTAGCGCACCGTGTGCCCGTTCTTCAACGTGCCGCTTTTCACGATCACCGGAAAGTGTACGCCAGGCTGGCTAGGTTGCACTCCAGCACGGTCCACCGCCGCAGCGATGATCTTCTCGATCAGCGCGTCGCTCGGCATGAAGCCGATATAGCTGACTTCGCCCCTGCCCCACGCGTTACGTGTTATCGCAGCAAACGCCGGCCATGACGGATGTTTGTAGCGCGCAACGACCTTGGCGGTGGTTGGCTTCAACATTTCCATCCACCACCGCGCGGTATTATCCTTCTCACCAACGCCAAAGGGGTCGCCCTCCAGCGTGACGCCCTCGGGTATCGTGAACTGCTGATAGGTCACGCCAGCCGCCTTCGCGATCGCACCGGGCTGCGTCGCGTAGCGGACCTTGGTGTTCTCATCGGAAAAGCCGCTTTTGAACGTGTAGAGTAGATGACCGCCACGCTCGGCAAAGCCGTTAAGTCTCTCGATTTCTGCGTCACTGGCAGCGTAAAGCGCGGGCACAACGATGAGCTTGTAATCGTCGAGCTTGGCAGTGGAGTTCGGAGATAGGATGTCGACCTCCACATTCATCCGGTACAATGCGTCGTAAAATGGACGTAGCACCTGATTATAGTCGACGCCGCCATTCGGCTTGAAAGAGTCGAACGCACTAAGTGCGGTATTGCTGACATAAATGGCGACGCGATTGCGCTTCTTCATCCCGGCCAATTTCGACCCGATGCGCTTCAGATCGGCGCCGACCGTCGACGCCTCGGCATACACAGCGTTTGGTTTGTAATCCTGCGACAATAATCCGCGCCAGTAGGTCTCAATCGCGTTAGCGGTCGTTGCCCAGTGCCAATACGCGACCATCTGCGCGCCGGACGCCAAGTGACTGAAAGCCTGTAGCCGCAACTGCCCGGGATAGGGCGTCCAATCTGGAAAGCCCTGCGCTTCCGTTTCCAGCACGAGGTAGTTCTGGCCATTGCGCATCGATCGCGTCACATCGCCACCGAATGCAATCTCGGCACCGGTCAGCTTATCCTGGCTGGGATGGTAGATGTCGATGCCAGCGATATCCAGCACCTGAGAAGCTTTCCAGTGGTCGACCTCCGGCTGTATGCCGAACGAATAGCCACGCCAGCCAAGATCGAAGTTCTGCGTCAGAAACTGTCCGGGGCGCGCATGGGCACGGACGAGCTTTGCCTGCCAGGCAAGGAAATCGGTGACGAGACTACGCTGGAACGCGGCAAAGGCATTTGACAGACTGGCGTTGATCGATCCGTTGACGGAAGGGAAGTCCTCCCACGTGTTGATCCGGTTGCTCCAATAATCCAGGCCGTACGCCTTGTTGAGCCCGTCCAGGCTTGGCCACTTGGCCTTCATCGACGCCACGAACGCTGCCTGCACATTGGCACCGCTGGTGTTATAGGCCTTGGTCTCGTTATCGAGCTGGTAGCCGATGACCGCCGGATGATCCTTCACATGATCGATCAGCGCGACGATCACCCGCTCCGAAGCAGCGCGGTAATCTGGATCAGTGATGTCCATGTTCTGCCGCCGGCCGTAATCGGCACGTCCTTGCGGCGTGACGACCAGCACGTTCGGATGGGTACGCGCCAACCATGTCGGGACCGCATAGGTCGGTGTCCCGACGATGACCTTTATGCCTTGGCGATGCATGGCCGCGAGCATCCGATCGATATGACTGAAGTCGAAGACGCCGGGCTGCCGCTCAAGTGTCCCCCATGTGGACTCCGCTATGCGGACGACCGTTATGCCGGCCGCCTTCATCATCCGAGCGTCTTCCTCGACCCGATCGACCGGAGTGTATTCGTCGTAGTAGGCTACACCATAGAGGATCGTGTCTGGCAACTGCGCCACCGCCGGCGAGGACGCGATTGCGGCAGCGGCTAGACCAACCGCGATCAGAAGGCGCATTATCCACTCTCCGTTTTGTCCGAGTATAAGCGTGGATCAGCTTGGAACAACTGTGCTCGTGGCCAACGATGACCGAGCGAGCCAGACACAAGCTCGCAGCGACCCAAGCCGGCTGTACGCACAACCTACGTCAAGCATGATCGCCAATCCGTGAGCTACCACATCTCGTGCGACCCCCAATCAGACAGTCGTGGCCCAGCTTCGACTTCCCGCTTTCTGCCGTTCGTTCAGCCTCACCATAACACGCGCCCGAGGCGCAAGCAGCTGAGATGAGATCGACGGGCTGCAGGCGGCGGCGTACCACAGGCTAAACCCTGCCTTTGAAGAAGATGCCGGAGCCGCGTGGCTCATACTGCGTTGCATGGCGATGATCGGCAGGCTTTCTCAAGAGGATGACGTTCGAGCCGCAGCGCGAAGCGCCATGGCCGACGCACTCGCCTCTTTCGGACAGCATGGCCCTGTTATCGTGCTTAGCCATTTCGATGCGGATGGGCTTGGCGCTGCCGCGATGCTCATACGCTCTCTTCGCCAAGCGGGCTGGGCCGCGGAACCGATGGTGATCGGTAAAACCGGATCGCCATGGGAAGCAGATACCCGCAACCGCCTTCGGGCGCTGGGGCCCACAGGCCTGATCGTGACGGACCTCGGCACCCGAGCGGAGCCTGTGCTTCCCGGCTGCCCTACCCTGGTGATCGACCATCACGTGCCAACGGGCGAGCCTGAAGAAGCCATAACGATCAGCGGCAACGGGCTCGATCCCGAGCCGACATCGGCGCTGCTGGCGTGGTGGGCGGCAGGGGCACTGGGCAACCAGTCGGATCTCCTATGGCTGGCAGCCATCGGCCTGATCGGTGACATGGCGGAAGGTTCGGAGTTTCCGGAACTAGCCGAAGCACAAGTGCGCTGGGGCAAGACGGCGCTGCGAGATGCGACGTCGTTGATCAACGCGCCCCGCCGGACGGCGGCGGCCGACGCCGGCCCGGCGCTCCGCCTTCTGCTGAGCGCGGATGGTCCCAAACGGATCACCAAGGGTGACGACGCCGATGCCGAGGCGCTCCATGCCGCCAAGGCGGAGGTCCGCGCGGCGATGGACGAGGGCAAGCGCGTGCCCCCGCTCGTCGCAGGCGACGTTGCGCTGATCGCGCTCAACTCGCCATGTCAGATCCACCCGTTGATCGCGCAGCAGTGGCGCGGCCGGCTTAAGGACAAGATCGTGATCGCCGCCAACCGGGGCTACCGGGCTGGGTGGGTGCATTTCGCCGCACGCTCGGCAAGCGGTCGCGACCTCATAGCCTTTCTGGCCGAGCACCGACCGGCCAGCGCCGACGGGCGCTATGGCAATGGGCATGCTCAGGCCACCGGCGGCGCGCTGCCAATCGCCGTCTGGAACGAGTTTATAGCAGGCCTCGGCCTGCCCCAAGCACAGGTAGAAGCATGACCGGCACGAACCGTCCCCTGCGTCTCGGTTTCCCCGTCAAGGTAATGGGCAGGCCCGACCTCAAGAGCCAGGACACACGGCGGTGGCAGAAGGATCCGCATCTGAAATGCTCGCTGGAGCTGCTCGACAAGGTGCTCGACAAGGTGCTCGACTACCTCAAGTCCGAGAAGCTCGACATGTACCGGCTGTCCTCGGACATCGCCCCCTATGCCACTCATCCCGACATGCCGCAGTTCCACTCGATGGTGGCGGATAGCGATGCGGAGCTTCGCGCCTTTGGAACCAAGGCGAAGGAGTACGACATCCGACTGTCGTTCCACCCGTCGCAGTACGTCCTGCTCAACTCGCCCAATCCGGAGCTGACAAAGAAGAGTATCTGGGATCTGTCGAGCCAGGCCGAGATGCTCGACAGGATGGGACTGGATGACGAAGCGGTGATGATCACCCACGTCGGGGGCGTGTACGACGATCACGAGGCAAGCCGCGCCCGCTGGATCGAGGGGTGGGAGCAATGCCCCGAGCACGTCCGGCGCCGGCTTGTCCTGGAGAATGACGATATCCGCTTCTCGGCTGCCGACGTGCTGTGGATTCACGAGCGCACCGGCGTTCGGCTGATCTTCGACTACCAGCACATGTGGTGCCTCAACCCTGAGCGGCTGGATATGCGCCAGACGCTGGAACGTTTTCTCGCCACCTGGCCTACTGGCGTGCGACCAAAGATCCATTTCTCCTCTCCACGTACGGAGCTGCGGGAGATTAAGCAGAAGATCACCTCCAAAGCGCGTGCCGCAGCAAAGGCGGGCAAGGCGAAGGCTAAGAACGGTGAATTGCTGAAGGCGCCGGTCAAGCCGACCGCCCGCGTGAAGACTGTGCTGCGTCCGCCCATCTGGACGGGACATGCCGACTTCACCAATCCTTTCGAATTCGCGACCTTCATGCGCATGGCCGAAGGGCTGGTGTTTGATGTGATGATGGAGGGCAAATCCAAGGATCTCAGCCTGCTGCGCCTCCGCCCGGACCTGCTGCGCTTTGCGCCAGATGTTGCGGCCAGGTTCGGGATCACGGATCAGGATGCCGCGGCTCTCGCCGCCGACGAAGCTAGGCTGGAGCGCGGCGTCGATGCTGAGGCAGAGGCGGACGTCGATGAAGGAGAGCTGGCAGGGACGGCATAGCTGGCGGGAGAGGCACGCTTCGCCAAGCGTGGGAGGATGGGAGGAACGCCATACTGCTTCTCCGAAGGATGAGCATTGGTTAGCTTCAGGCAATGACGATCATTCAAGCCAATGCCCTTGCGTTCGAGGCCCCTGAGGATCTCGCGGGTTGGCTCGCTGAGCACCACGCGATGAGCGACGAACTTTGGGTGCGCATCTACAAGGCCGCTTCGGGACAGCGATCGGTCACATGGACCGAGTGCGTCGTGGAGGCGATCCGCTTCGGCTGGATCGACGGCTTGAAGCGGCCAGGTGACGAGCGCTCCTACCTTCAGCGCCTGACGCCGCGCCGGTCAGGATCGAGCTGGTCCGCTAAAAACCGTGATCACGCAGACCGGCTGATAGCTGAAGGGCGCATGACTGCGGCTGGGCTCGCCCATGTCGAGGCCGCGCGCGCAGATGGGCGCTGGAACTTCGCCTACGAGGGCTCGGCCGCCATGGTCATCCCATCAGACTTCTTAGAAGCCCTGTCAGCTCTGCCCGAGGCTGAAGCGTTCTTCCGGACGCTCGACCGCAAGAACCTATATTCCATCTACTACCGGCTCCAGACGGCCAAGCGGCCGGAAATGCGAGCGCGCAGGATGCAGCTAATACTCGAACAGCTCGCTCGAGGTGAGCGCTTCCACTGAGACCCACAAGTCGACATCCGAGCGCCCTTCCCCGCCTCTCACTTCCGGACCTTCGTTAATCTGGTTGAACGGCAGTTCCTCGCCGAGTGGGTCAGCCGGTTACCCTTTTCGGATGAGCCTGTAGCAATCACCGCCGGTAGACGTCGGGAACAGCAGGCTGCATTCCTCTGCATAAAGTCGCAACGAAAGAGGATGAGGCCGAGTGCAGATTACCAGGCGAACCGTCATCGGCGCGGCAACTGCGCTGACCGGTACAGCGATATCGGATTCATCCTACGCGCGAGACGACGCGCGGTGGCGTGCGCTAGCAGGGGATGTGAAAGCGCAGATGGCATGGTCCTGGGATTGTTACCGTGATCGTGCCTGGGGCAAGGACGAGATCAAGCCGGTGAGCGGCACCTTCTCGAGCTTTCCGCTCAAGACGCATCATCTGGGGCTCAGCCTAATCGAGGCGCTCGACACGCTGTGGGTGATGGGTCTCGACTCCCGGTTCGAGGACGGCGTCGCGTGGGTCAAAACCCACTTCGACGCAAACGTCGATGGCGAGGTCTCGGTGTTTGAGACATCGATCCGTCTCGTCGGCGGGCTGCTCTCCGCCCACCTCGCGTGCGGCGACGCGGTGTTGCTCGCCAAGGCGCGCGATCTGGCGGACCGGCTGCTGCCGGCCTTCGCGACGCCGACCGGCATGCCCTACCGCTTCATCAACCTCAGAACCGGCGTGCCGCGCGAGGCGGTCACCAGTCCTGCCGATATTGCCACCTATCTGCCCGAATGGGGCACGCTCAGCCGCCTGACCGGTGATCCTCGTTATGCGGCAGCCGCACGCAAGGCGATGATCGCGGTCTTCGAGCGGCGCTCGCCCCTCGATCTGGTGGCGACCAAGATCGACGTGCTGAGCGGCGCTTGGCGCTCCCGCACCGCGACGATCGGCTCCTATTGCGACAGCTTCTTCGAGTATTTGTGGGATAGCTGGCAGCTGTTCGGCGATGCCGAATGGAAGCGCATGTACGATGTATGCACTGCCGCCATCCTTAAGCATCAGCAGGTCTGGAAGGACCATCAGCTGTGGTTCGCCGACGTCGATTTCGAGAGCGGCGCCGTGGTCTCGACCGAGCAGGACGAGCTCGCCTCCTTCTATGGTGGCCTGCTTGGCCAGGGTGGCGCGCTCAAACAGGGTGCCGCCTACACCGAGAGCTGGGCCAAGGTGCAGGCGCGCTATGGTGTCCTGCCGGAAGGTTATGACTATGCGACATCACGACCGACCCAGGTCACCAACGCACTGCGCCCCGAACTCGCCGACGCGGCCTTCACACTCTGGCTGATCGATCGAAACCCACGCTGGCGCGAGATTGGTCGCCTCCACTATGAGGCGATGAAGCGGTGGAACAAGGCTCCCTATGGCTACACGGACCTAGCCGACGTGACAGTCACGCCAAAGCGTCAGGCCGATCACTGCCCCGGTTACTGGTGGTCCGAGCAGATGAAATACTACTACCTGCTGTTCGCAGATACGCCGCGCTTTGACTATTGCGACAACTACCTGTCGACCGAAGGCAACATTCTCAAAGGCCTGCGTCACAACCAAGCGTAGGATAGAAGCTACACCCACCCCGTCTCATCTGAGTAGCTCGTCCACCGAACGATCACCTCGCCGGAAGATTCCCTTTTGCTCTGCCCACAACTGACTCATAGAATTGGCATGCCGATCCGCCCCGAGAACCGCTGGCTCTACCCGATAGACTGGCAGCAGCTGTCGGCGACTGTGCGCTTCCGCCGCGCCGGCGCGCGCTGCGAACAATGCGGACGGCCGCATCTGCGCCGTGTCGCGCATCTCGGCGATGGGCGCTGGAGGGATGGCGAGGCGCGCTGCTGGCGGAGCGATCGCGGCCGGCGCAACGCGATCAGAACCGGGATCGCGCTCGGTGCGGTGCGGATGACCAAGGTGGTACTTGCCTGCGCGCATCTTGACCATGATCCGGGCAACAGCACGCCCGGCAATCTCAAGGCGTTATGCCAACGCTGCCAGACCCTCCACGCTGCCGCCGAGCACCGGTGGCAGCGCTGGTGGAACCGGTTCCGGCTGCGTGCCTGCCGCGACCTCTATGAGGATCCTCGTCTCACCCGGCAGCGGCTAAGCCGATAAGAACCATCTGCTAAAATCAGAAGCATGCCGACGACCCAACAATGGTCGCTTAGAGCCAATCTTCGGCTCCCAAGTTCCAGGCGTTGGTTCATGTGAGCTGCCCGTTGCCCCAACTACGCCCGTCGTGAGCTTCGTCGAGGCACCAAGCGATCCAGCGCATCGGGGTTGTCTCGTCCCCAGCCGTAGAGCAGCTCGACCGGCTCTACGAAGCGCCGGCCTAGATCGGTTAGGCGGTACTCAACCATCGGCGGGATCGTGCTCTGAACATGGCGGCTCAGCAGCCCGCTCGCCTCCATATCACGCACCGTCTGAGTCAGCATCTTCTTTGAAATGCCCGGCAGGCTGCGCTGAAGTACGCCGGTGCGCGCAACACCGTCATGACGGGCATGGAGCGTGTGCAGAACCATGCTGGTCCACTTGGTCGCGAATAGCTCCAGCACGCGGCGCGGGGCGCAATCCTCCCGCCATTCCTCATCCGGAGTTCCGGGCTGCATGTGGTTACCTTTTAGTGCCTGGGGGCCTGATTGGTGCCGTCTAGAAGCGCCGGCCGTCCATGCCTAGCTCTGACGCAGAGAAGGAGCATCCATGACGAAGACGGCATTGGTGGTGGGCGCGAGCGGGATCGTCGGCAGCGCGACGGCGGCGCTGCTGGTGGAGCAAGGCTGGACGGTACACGGCCTCGCCCGGCGCCCCACTACGCAGACGGGTGTGCAGCCGATCGCGGCCGACCTGCAGGATGCGGCGGGGACCGCGACGGCGTTGGGTGATCTAAATCCGAACGCGGTATTTATCACCACTTGGTTGCGCCAGGACAGCGAGGCGGAGAATATCCGCGTCAACTCGGCCATGGTGCGCAACCTGCTCGAGGGGCTGCGCGGGACCACCGGTCCGCGCCACGTCGCGCTGGTCACCGGACTCAAACATTATCTCGGACCATTCGAGGCCTATGGAAAGGGAAGGCTGCCGCAGACTCCGTTCCGGGAGGAGCAAGGGCGGCTCGACGTCGACAACTTCTACTATGCGCAAGAAGATGAAGTGTTCGCCGCGGCAGAGCGCGACGGCTTCACCTGGAGTGTGCATCGCCCCCACACCGTGATCGGGCTCGCGGTCGGCAACGCGATGAACATGGGCACTACGCTTGCCGTTTATGCGACCCTGTGCCGTGAGACGGGACGACCGTTCACCTTTCCCGGTTCCGCCGCGCAATGGTCGGGGCTGACCGACATGACCGATGCTGCGCAGCTTGCCCGCCACCTTCTCTGGGCGACGGAGACCGAGCCGGCGCACAACCAAGCGTTCAACATCGTGAACGGCGATGTCTTCCGCTGGCAGTGGATGTGGAGCCGCATCGCCGACTGGTTCGGTGTGGAGGCGGCACCGTTCGACGGCACCGTGCGGCCGCTCGAGGAGCAGATGACAGACGATGCCGGACTGTGGCGTGAGATCGCGGAACGCGAGAGGCTGGTCGAACACGACCTCGACCGCTTGGCCTCCCCCTGGCATACCGACGCGGACCTCGGCCGTCCCTTTGAGGTGGTCACGGACATGAGCAAGAGCCGTCGCCTGGGCTTCACCCGTTACCAGCCCACCGACGATGCGTTCTACGCTCTCTTCGAACGACTCCGCGCCGACCGCTTGATCCCGTGAGAACGTCGATGACGGACGTCAAAGGCACCGACAGTCTGCATTGCCTTTCCTGGGCGCCACTGGGTGAAAGCGAGACGTCCGCTTAGCCAGTCGCGACCATCATCAACCTGCGAAGTTCGTGCTTTCGAGTATCGCTCCTTGAGCACAAACAGCGCCCACAGCGACCCATACCCAGACGTTCGCAGCTGCTCACCGCTCCCCCCACTCCGTTCACTCGTTCATCCTGATGTAGGTGCCAAGAATGCATCTGGGCCAGCGCTGCCTTCAGGCTCACGTTCTTCCACGGTTCGACGATCTGCCCGCTCCTTCAAAGGTCGTGCGGAAACATGGCCACGCCACAGGGTTCTACGCGTTCTATCTCGAGGAGGTCCGTCATGCCTGCCCAGCACTACCGTCCCCCACATGACTTCGGCCTCGGCGGCGTGGCGATCGGCAACGAGTTCCAGTTCGCGACCGATGAGCAGGCGGAGGCGACGTTAGCCGCAGCCTGGGATGCCGGGGTGCGCTATTTCGACGTGTCGCCCTGGTATGGTCTCGGACTCGCAGAACGTCGCTTTGGCCGCTTCCTGGCCCGCAAACCTCGCAACGAATTCATCCTATCGTCCAAAGTCGGCAAGCTGCTGCGCGCCAGCCGTGACAATCAATCGAAGAAATACTTCCCCTTTGGCACGTCCCCCAACACGCCGCACTTCGACTATACGGCCGACGGCGTGCTGCGCTCGATTGAGGACAGCCTGCAGCGGCTCGGGCTGGACCGGCTCGACATCGTTTTCGTCCACGACCTGTCGCCCGACAACAAGTACCTCCCGGAGAACTGGGAAGCGCTGTGGCCGGTCGCGGAGAAAGGCGCCTTTCCGGCGCTGACCCGGTTGCGCAAGGAAGGCGTGATCGACGCTTGGGGCATGGGCGTCAACTGTCCGCAGCCAATCCTGCGCTGCCTAGAGACGGCGGACAGCGACGTCCATCTGCTCGCCAGCCAGTATTCGCTCGTCGATCACGCCAATGCGGTGGAGCAGCTCTTTCCGAAAGCACGCGCGGCGGACGTCAGCTTCGTAGTCGGCTCTGCTCTAAACGCAGGCTTTCTGGGCGGCGAGCCACGGTACAATTACGGGGAGGAGAACACGCTGATCCCCGACGACAAGCGCGAGCGGCTGACGATGCTGCGCGAAATCGCGAACCGCCACGGGGTCGACTTGGTCGCAGCTGCGCTCCAATTCAGCCTCGCTCCCGACGTCGCGTCTGCGCTGATCGTCGGCACCGCCAGTCCGGCGCACATCCTCGCGGACCACGCCGCGCTCCGGGCCAAGATCCCGCCTGCCTTCTGGGAAGAGCTCCGCTCAGCTGGCATCCTTCACCCCGACGCTGCCACACCGGTCAACAAGGACTGATACGATGCAGACCCGCAAGCTCGGCCAGCAAGGCCTCGAAGTGTCCGCCCTGGGCCTTGGCTGCATGGGCATGTCCGACTTTTACGGCGGCCGCGACGAGGCAGAGTCGATGGCCACGATCAACCGCGCGATCGATCTCGGCGTGAACTTTCTCGACACCGCCGACATGTATGGTGTCGGCGCCAATGAGGAATTGGTCGGCCGCGTGGTGCGCCAGAGGCGCGAGTGGGTCGTCGTCGCCACCAAGTTCGGCAACGTTCGCGGCGAGGACGGCAGCTTCAAGGGCGTCAACGGCCGTCCCGACTATGTGCGTGCCGCCTGCGACGCGAGCCTGAGGCGCACGGGCCTCGACATCATCGACCTCTACTATCAGCACCGGGTCGACCCGGACGTGCCGATCGAAGAAACGGTGGGTGCGATGGCCGAGCTCGTGGCGGCAGGCAAGGTGAAGTATCTCGGGCTGTCCGAGGCCGCGCCCGCGACTATCCGCCGTGCGCATGCGGTGCACCCGATCACAGCGCTTCAGACCGAATACTCGCTGTGGAGCCGCGACGTGGAGGCCGAGATCCTGCCGACCTGCCGCGAACTCGGCATCGGCTTCGTGCCCTACAGTCCGCTCGGACGCGGCTTTTTGACCGGCCAGATCACATCGTCCGACGATCTCGAGGCAGGCGATACCCGCCGCAACCATCCCCGCTTTCAGGGCGAAGCGTTCGGCAAGAACCTCGACTTGGTCGCCGCGATCAGCGCCATGGCGGGCGACAAAGGTTGCACGCCCGCGCAGCTGGCGCTCGCGTGGGTGCTGCGTCAAGGCGAGGACATTGTGCCGATCCCCGGCACCAAGCGGCGGACGTATCTGGAAGACAATCTGGGCGCACTAGAATTGCGGCTGGCCGATGCCGACCTCGCCCGCCTTGACGAGGTGCTGCCGCCCGGAGCGGCCGAGGGCACCCGCTACCCCCAGGCCTCCATGGCGAGCGTAAACCGGTGAGCGCGGCATCGTTCGCTGCCATTGCGCCCGACAGGGTCGCGGTCGTAACCGGCGCCGCCGGCGGCATTGGGCTGGCAGCGGCGCGGGCCTTTGCTGGGGCTGGCATGCGTGTCGTGCTCGTCGATCGCCCCAGTGCGGCGCTGGACGATGCGGTTGCGTCGATCGAGGGTGCGACCGCGCTGCCCACCGACGTTGCCGATCGCGCCGCCATGGACACGCTGGCCCGGACAGTGGTGGAGCACCACGGTCCGGTGTCGATACTGATGAACAACGCCGGCATCGGTGCAGGCGGCGACGCTTTCGCAGACCCTGCTGCATGGGACGCGGTGCTCGGCGTCAACCTCTTCGGCGTGCTCAACGGCGTCCAGGCGTTCGTCCCCGCGATGATCAATGGCGAAGCGCCAGCGCTGGTGATTAATACGGGCTCCAAGCAGGGCATCACGCAACCGCCCGGCAACACCGCCTACAACGTCAGCAAGGCGGGCGTGAAGGCGCTGACCGAAGGGCTCGCCCACACCTTGCGCGAACGTACCGGTGACCGGGTCAGCGCTCATCTGCTCGTCCCCGGTTTCACCTGGACCGGCATGACCGCGTCCCGTTTGTCCGAAAAGCCCGCCGCCGCATGGACGCCTGAACAGGTCGTGGCGCTGATGATGGAGCGGCTCGCCTGCGGCGACTTCTACATCCTGTGCCCGGACAATGAGACAACGCCCGAACAGGACGCAAAGCGCATCGCCTGGGCGGCGCGAGACCTGGTTGACAATCGTCCGGCCCTGTCGAGGTGGCACCCCGCCTGGAAGGATGCATTCGCGCGCTTCATGCGCGACTGATCGGTCGATGTCGGCAATTCACAGGACTTGGAAGATGTAACAAGACCCAGTTTCGGACGCTCGGCGCCGCTTGTCAGCGTGCCAGAACCAGACGCTTGTTCATCCGCGGCAAGCATGGAATCCCAAGCGCTCCAACAGCGACAATCGTCAAATTGAAGGCTGGATCAGCCGAGACCCGGCTTATTAAAGTGACCAGCCCCCATCCACTGAGATAGCCGCACCGGTGACGAACGCGCCGCGATCGGCGCTCATCCACAGCACGGCGTCGGCGATCTCCTCCGGCTTGCCGAGGCGTCCGACCGGCTCCAGGTCAATGGCCTTCTGGATGTCGCCGTCGGTGAAGCGGTCCATCATCGGGGATTCGATGTTGCCGGGCAGGACCGCATTCACGCGAATGTTCTGTTTGGCATAGTCGAGCGCGGCGGACTTGGTGAGGCCTATGATGGCGTGCTTGGAGGCGGCGTAGGATGCGCCGCCCGCGACGCCGCGGACGCCCGCGCCGGACGAGGTGTTGACCACCACGCCGCCGCCCTGGCGTACCATCTGCGCGAGCTCGTGCTTCATGCACAGGAAGGTGCCCCGCAGGTTGATGTCGAGGATGCGGTCCCATTCGGCGAGCTCGATCGAGTGGACCGGGGCGGCCTTGTTCTCGACGCCGGCATTGTTGAAGGCGATGTCGAGCCGGCCGTATGTCGCGACCACGCGCGCCACCGCCGCCTCGACGTGATCGGGCTCGGACACGTCGCCGGCGATCACCAGCACCTCGCCGCCCGCGCGCCGCACCGCGTCGGCGGTGTCGGCCAGCGCATCCTCGGTGCGGTCGAGAATGGCGACGCGGGCGCCCTCCGCGGCGAAGGCGAGTGCGGTGGCGCGGCCGATGCCGCTCGCCGCGCCGGTGACGAAGGCGACCTTGCCGGAAAAGCGATGAGCGTCGGACATGGCGGATGACCTTTCGAACTGGTGGGAGAGTAGCGGCCGATCAGCCGTTGGTGTTCGCGGCGGGGACCTGGCGCGGCTTGCCGAAGACGGGAAAGGCGCTCGCCTCGCCATAGTCGACGTCGCCCGACAGGCTGGTCAGCCGCGCCATGTCGTCCGCGCCGATCGCGAAGTCGACCGCCGCGTTGCTGCGCAGGTGGTCGGGGTCGGTCGACTTGGGCACCGGCAGCAGCCCGAGTTGCAGGCAGTAGCGGATGCACAGTTGCGCAACATCGACGCCGTAGCCCGCGGCCATCGCCTTGAGCTCGGCCTTGGCCAGCGCCGCGCCATGCGCAATCGGCGAATAGGCCTCGACCAGCACGTCCTGCTCGCGGCAATAGTCGATCAGGTCGAACGGCGTGTTGCCGACATGCGCCAGCACCTGATTGACGGCCGGCCGTACCGTGCCGTGCCTCAGGATGTTGTCGAGGTCGGCGCGCTCGAAGTTGGAGACGCCGATCGCGCGAATCTTGCCGGCGTGGTGCGCCTCCTCCAGCGCGCGCCACGCCTCCAGATTGCCGGCATCGAAGTCTCCGCCCTCGCGGAACGCGGCCCAGGGCTGCGGGCTGTGGATCAGCATCAGGTCGACGTGATCGAGCCCGAGCGCCCGCAGCGAGCCGTCGATGCGGGCCTTCGCGTCCAAGTAGCTCTTCGATTCAGCGGCGAGCTTGGTGGTGACGAACAGCGCGTCGCGCGCCACGCCGGTGGCGCGTAGCCCCTCGCCGACGCCGCGCTCGTTGCCATAGGCCTGCGCGGTGTCGACGTGGCGAAAGCCGATCGCGATCGCCGCGCGGACGACTTGACCGACGGCGTCGTCGTCGATGCGCCAGGTGCCGAGCCCCAGCTTTGGGATCGCGACGCCGCCCGCAAGGGTGTATGCTTCGTCGAAGATCATCGCGCGTCCTTTCGCGCCGGCGGCCGTTCGCCATAGCCGGGCTGCTTGGTCAGGCTTGGCCACTTGGCCAGAATGTCGGGCTGGTAGACGCGGGCCGTCCAGTCGGCGGGAGGGACCTCCTCCAGCCCGATCGACACCGCGTCCTCGCCGTAGCCGAGCGTGTCGGTCACGCCCCGGACGATCGCGTCGGTCAGGCGGCGCTTCTGGTCATCGGACTTGCCGGGCCAGAGCTTCACGACGACGTGCGGCACCGGCTCACTCCTTGCCCAGCGGCGCAAGATAGTCCTCGTCGCTGACCTTCTCCATCCAGGTGACGTTCGAACCGTCGACCGACTCCTGGATCGCGACGTGGGTCATGGCGCCGTGGGGCGTCGCGCCGTGCCAGTGCTTGTGCTCGGCCGGGCACCACAGGACGTCGCCGGCGTGGAACTCCAGCTTGGGGCCGCCGGCGATCTGGGTCCAGCCAACGCCCTCGGTCACGATCAGCGTCTGGCCAGCCGGGTGGGTGTGCCACGCGGTGCGCGCGGCGGGCTCGAAGCGGACGATCGCGCCGGTGACGCGTGACGGCGCCTCGCGCTGGAACTGGCCGGTGATGGTCGCCTTGCCGGTGAAGTTCTCGGTCCCGCCGTCGACGGTCTTCATGTCCGCCTTGCGCTCGATGGTCATTCCGTTAGCTCCCTTCTGTGCGTGCGCGGTACCGATCGGCAGCAGCAGCACGGCCAGGCACAGGCTCCGCTTGATCATGGACGCCTCCTGAGTGGTCGATCGCCACCGTGACGACCGTTCTGGAGTTGAATGTAGGCGCTTGCGCCCGGGGCGATTAGCGCGCGGACCCGCAACGAGCCGGTGAACGCCGCTCAACAATGGTGTACGCCACCGCCATGCAGCTGAGCCGGGCCGACCTCGCGGACTTCGCCTATTTCCTCACGATCGCGGGGCATGGCAGCTTCCGGCAGGCGGCGCTCGCGATGGGCGTTACCCCCTCCGCGCTCAGCCACGCGATCACCGCTCTGGAGGGGCGGCGCGGGGTCAGACTGCTGAACAGGACCACGCGCAGTGTCACATTGACCGCGGCGGGCGAGGAGCTTCGCCTGGCGATCGAAGCGCCGATGCGGGCGATCGAGGCGGCAGGCGAGACCCTCGACCGCCACCGCGACGCGCCGGCGGGGCGGATCAGGATCAACGTGCTGGAGGATGCGGTCGGCCTGCTGCTCGAACCGGTCATGCCGATCTTCGCCGATCGCTACCCCGACGTCACGGTCGACATCAGCGTAAACAATCGCCTGATCGACGTCGTCGGCAGCGGTTTTGACGCGGGCATCCGCTACGGCGGCACTGTGCCGGAGGACATGATCGCGCAGCGGCTGTCGCCGGATCTGCGCTGGATGGCGGCGGCGGCCCCGTCCTATCTCGACCGCTTCGGGGCGCCGGCCAATCCGCGGGACCTGCGGAACCATCGCTGCGTCGGCATCCGGCTGGGCAACGACCAGCTCTACCAGTGGGAGTTCGAAGGCAATGGCGAGGAGGTCGCGATCGCGACGCCCGGCCCGCTGACGGTGGACGCCAGCCACGCCGCGCTGGCGTTCGGACTGGCGGGCGTCGGGATCGTCTACGCCACGGAAGCGGTGCTGCGCCCGCATCTCGAGCGCGGCACGCTCGTGGCGATCCTGCCGGACTGGACGACGACGGGAAACGGTTTCCACGTCTATTATCCAGGGCGCCGGCATCTGCCCACCGGGCTGCGCCTGCTGATCGATCTCATCCGGGAGATTAGGCCGTTACGAAGTTGAACTAGCAGTCAAGTTTCAAGGCTGCTGCTCGGCCGATTGTGACAGCACGGACCCAAAGTCGGCCGTCCAGTGCCTTTCAGGCAATAACCGAAACCGGCCGCTCGTTCATCTCGCGGGTATGCCGCCATGCTGAGTTGGTGCGCCGCGTTTAGAGGGACACGCAGCGACAACAGATAAGCGAGCGGCGTCGGTCTAAACTCACACCTCCGCAGACGCCTCTCCACGTCGGATCGGCGATCAACCGCTCAACATCTGAGCCACTTTGGCCGACAGCGCCTCCAACGTGAACGGCTTGGTGAGCAATTCCATGCCGGGCTCGAGATGTCCGTTGCCGACTGCGGCGTTCTCGGCGAAGCCGGTGATGAACAGCACCTTCAGCCCCGGCCGCAGCCGACGCGCCTCGTCGGCGACCTGGCGACCGTTCATTCCATTGGGCAAGCCGACATCGGTAATCAGCAGCTCGATCCGTGCGCCGGATTGCAGCACCTTGATCCCGGCTGCGCCATCGGCCGCGCCGATCACAGTGTAGCCGATCTCGTCGAGAACCTCGTCGATCAGGTGACGGATCGTGGCTTCGTCGTCCACGACCAGAACGGTTTGCCCCGACCCCGCCTCCACCAGGGCGGCAACATCATTGCCCACCTCGTCCACAGCCTCTCCATGATGGCGCGGCAGGTAAATGCAGATGGTCGTTCCCTGCCCGAGTTCGGAGTATATCCGTACCTGCCCGCCAGACTGACGAGCGAAGCCATAGATCATCGACAGGCCGAGACCGGTGCCCTGTCCGATCGGCTTGGTCGTGTAGAAGGGCTCGAACGCCCGCTCGATCGTCTCCGGGCTCATGCCGGTTCCCGAGTCGGTAACACACACGGAGATGTACTGACCTGGCGGGAGATCGCGCTCGCGGCCGGTCCGGTCATCGATCCACTTATTGGCCGTCTCGATCGTCAGCCGTCCGCCGCCCGGCATCGCGTCGCGCCCGTTGATGCACAGGTTGAGGATGGCGTTCTCCAGCTGGCCGGCATCGATCTCGGCCGCCCACAATCCCGCCGCCCCGACGATCTCGATGTCGGTCGTCGCTCCCATCGTGCGCTGGAGCATCTCCTCTAGGCCAAGAATCAGCCTGTTCACGTCCGTAGGCCTGGGATCGAGCGTCTGGCGTCGTGAGAAGGCCAGCAGGCGCTGAGTCAGCGATGCCGCCCGCCGCCCCGCGCCCTGCGCCGCGTTGATGAAGCGATCGAGGTCCTCCAGCCGCCCGCGCGCGACGCGCAACTGCAACAATTCAAGGTTGCCCATCATGCCGGTGAGCAGGTTGTTGAAATCGTGCGCCAGACCACCGGTAAGCTGACCCACCGCCTCCATCTTCTGCGCTTGGCGGAGCGCGTCTTCGGACTGCTTCAGCGCCGCAGCCTGCTCCTTCTCGGCGGTGATGTGCCGACCGCTCGCGTAGATCAGTCCCTCCGCCGGCGCCGCTACCCAAGAGATCCACCGCAGTCCGCCGTCCTTGTGCCGGTAGCGGTTCTCCACGATCGGCAGCGCCGACGTCCGCGCATGCTGAAGCGCCTGATCGGTCAGTTCCTCGTCCTCGGGCAGCACGAAGTCGAAGACAGGCTTGCCGAGCACATCGTCGGGCTCCCAGCCCAGGATCGCGGTGAAAGCGGGATTTATCGACTGGAACAGGCCCGCTCCGTCGAGAGTGACCTGGATGTCCTGCGTGTTGCGCCACAGCATGTCGCGCTCGGCAGTTCGCGTAGCAACGCGGTCCTCCAGCGTCTCATTCAGCTGCCGCAGCGCTTCTTCGGCGAGGCGTCGCGCCGAGATGTCGTTGAACAGGATTGCGACGCGGTACTCGTCCGGTTCGCCGACCCGGAACGCGGAAACATCGAACCACCGGTCCAGCGCGATCGCGCCGTCCTCGAAGCGGATGGGCTCGCCGGTGCGCGCGACCTGCCCATAGGTCTCGAACCAATGCTCCTCCAGGCCCGGCGCGGCCCTGCGCAGCCATTGCCCCAGAATCGCCTCGGGAAAGCCGGTCTGTCGGTAAAAGGCCGGATTGGCTTCGACGATGCGGTAATCGGTCGGAGCGTCTCCATCCCCAAGCCTGACCTCCGCCAAGCAGAAGCCGGACTCGATGGACTCGAACAGGACCCGGTAGCGTGACTCGCTCGCGAAGGCGGCCTCCTGCTCTCGCTCCCGCTCCAGCGCGGTCCGGCGCAGATCAAGCTGCGCCATAACCTGGCGGCCGAACACGCGCAGGGTCTCCTGCTCAAGCGCGGACATCTCGCGCGGACGGAAGTCCATCACGCACAACGTGCCGATCGGCACGCCTTCTGGCGTCTTCAGCAGCACGCCTGCATAGAAGCGGATGTACGGCTCGCCCACAACGAGGGGGTTGCAGTCGAACCTGGCATCCTTGGTCGTGTCCGGCACGAGGAGGAAGTCCTCCTCGTGCAGCGCCTTGGCGCAGAACGAGCTATCGAACGGCGTCTCGCGCACGTCGAGCCCGACCTCCGCCTTGAAGAATTGACGGTCTGCCGCCATCAGATTCACGACCGCAATTGGCGTGTCGCACAGTTTGGCGGCTAGCGCCGCCAACTCGTCGAACGCCTCCTCCCGCGGGCTGTCGAGGATCTCATAGTAGGCCAACGCCGCCGCACGCTCGGTTCCACGCTCGTCCATGTGGTCCACGTTCATCAATGGTCCAGGCCCTCACGGCGCGGCTCTGTCGTCGAGCTGGTGCCTGCCACGGTCAAACTCGACCTGTCCAGAAACGCTCCGCTTCAACCGTGAGGCGACGTCTCAGGAACTTGCGACTGCGCGCCGCTGACGTCCGGAAGGCACAGGCATTTGGACCTGGGAGGCAGCAGAGACCCTCCGCCGCGGTCGTACCGCTGATCGCTAGCAAGCCGCGAAATGTAACACGATTGAAGACGTTCAGGAGGGCTCCCGCTGAATTTGACAGCGGATGTTCGTTTAGGTTCGTGCGCGTCACGACGAGGCGTCGAAGTGAACGTGGACGAGCAATAGTTCGCCACAGCGCTATCAACAGACGCGAAGTTTGTTTCGTCAGGCGAACGCCGCCTGCACCAAGGCGACGAACTGCCTTTCCTGGTAGGGCTTGCCGATGAACTTGCCAGAGTCGGGTATCTGCTCGACGTTCGGCCGGACCTTGCCCGAGGTCAGGATGAGATGAATGTCCGGCCGCATGCTGTGCACCCGCCGCGCGAGGTCGAGGCCATCCATGGACCCTGGCATGTTGATGTCGGTGAACAGCACGCCGATCTTTGAATGAGTCGCTATGATTTCCAGCGCCTCATCGGCATCAGCAGCTTCGAGAACATCGAAGCCCGCGTCGGTCAGCACGTCGATCGCGTTGATCCGGATGAACGGCTCATCGTCTACGACGAGGACGACCCTACGTTGACTTGTATCTGCGGACATAGGTGCTTTCAACAGGCCGGGTACGGCTGTGTTCCCTGCAAGCTACGGTTTTACGCGTTTTCTTCGATCGCTTCCAGATTGGCGTTTAGAAGCCATCTGAAGCCCGACCTCTGGTAATCGGCCTGGCCCTCCCCGCCAAGGTCACGCGCAAGACCCTTCATCAGTCGTGAGCCGAAGCCCGAGCGCTCTGGAACCGTCACCGGCGGACCGCCGGTTTCGATCCACCTAAACTCAAGCGCCCGTGCGCCTGCCTCCACCGTTGTGCGCCACTGGACCGCAACAGCACCCCACTCGGTGGACAGCGCGCCATACTTCATTGCGTTGGTCGTGAGCTCATGAAGAGCCATCGAAAAAGCGAGTGCGGCTTTCGCTTTCAACCGTACCTCAGGCCCTTCAGCGGAGACCCGGCTTGTCGCCCTACCGTCTACCTGCGTTGCGCCCTCGACGACGGATCGGAGAGGCGCTGCCATCCAGCTGGTTTGCGTCAGCAGGTCGTGCGCTCGCCCGAGAGCACCAAGGCGCTCGCCAATGGCGTCGCGCGCCTGCTCCGGCGTGTCAGCACGGCGGAGTGACTGACTGACGATGGATTGTACCACCGCCAGCGTGTTCTTGATGCGGTGGTTCAGCTCCTTCGCGAGCAAGGCACTCTGCTCTTCTGCTGCCTTCTGCGGCGTAATGTCTCGGATGGTGCCTACCAGTCGTGCCGGTCCACCTCCATCGCCAACGATCCTGCCGCGGACGTGAACCCAATGCTGTCCGCCTTTACGATCGAGAACGCGGTACTGCATGTCGAGGCTTTCGGTGGCGCAACCGAGTGCTGCGCTGATCTCGGCCTGAACCCGGTCGCGGTCACCCGCATGGACGCGGTCTAGGAAGCTGTCGAAGCCGACGTCCTCGTCCGCATCGTGGCCGAGGAGCACACGCGTGCGGCTGTCCCACTGCTGGTCACTGAGATCGAGCGCGGTCTGCCAGATACCCATGTCGGCAGCATCGAGTGCCAGCCGGGTGCCCGCCTCGCTCGCCCGCAGCGCATCTTCCATGGCACGCCGCTCGGTGATCTCGACGGCTACGCCCGGGAAGTGCGTAGGCTTGCCCTCGTCGTCGCAGAAGACCCGCCCACGGGTGGCAACCCACGACACGCGCCCGTCCGGGCGTTGCAGCCGATAATCCTCGGCGAACTCGCCGCAGGTGGCGACCGTCTCCGCGATCCTTGCCCCGACCCAATCCCGGTCGTCAGGATGAATGCCGGCCACGAAGGTGGCAAGCGGGAGGCCCTCGGCAGCCTGCTCAGGTGGCACCGAGTAGAACTCGGCGAAGTGCGGATCGGCGTAGACCTTATCCGCGGCAATGTCCCAATCCCACGAGCCAAGGAAGCCTGCGGCACCGAGCGCCAGCTGGAACCGCGTCTCGCTCGCTTCCAGCTTCATCTGGGTCAGGTGCTGCTCGGTGCGGTCGCGCAGCACCTTCACATAGCCCTCGTGGTTGCCGTGCTCGTCGCGGAGCACCGTCATCTCGCCCTGTGCCCAGAAGCGCTCGCCGGACTTGCGCAGGTGCCAGCGTTCGTCGTTGCCGCGGCCGCATGCGACCGCCGCGTCCATCTCCACCTGGAGCCGATCGCCCGCCACGTCCTCCGGCGTGAAGAAGCGCTCGGCGGTTTCCCCCACCATCTCCTCCTCGGTCCAGCCGAGGATGCGCCGAGCGCCCTCATTCCAGCGGGTCACGCGACCCTCAATGTCGGTGGCGATGATCGCGTAGTCAATTGCGCTGTCGAGGACCTGACGGTTGCGCCGCTCGTCGCTGGCGCGTGCCAGTTCGGCGCGGACACGCGTCGTGGTCTCTATCGCTGTGACGAAGATACCGCAAACCTCGCCGATGTCATTCCAGAGTGGGCTGTGGCTGTGAGTGAACCACGCGGCCTGCGGAGTGCCGTCCCGGTCAGGGGTATACAGCGCATCCTCGGTATAGAAGCTCTCGCCGGCCAACACGCGGGCAAAAAATGGGGTGAGCTGGTCCCACATCTCGGACCACCATGCCTGCGCGGGTTGGCCCAGATGTCCCGGGTGCTTGCGCCCGAGTATGGCTGCGTAGCCGTCGTTGTAAAAGGTGAAGAGCTCGTCGCCCCAGTGCACCATGGATGGAAAGCGCGAGGTGAGCGCTGTCTGGATCGCCGTCTTCAATTCGGGGGGCCAGCCCACCGGATCGCCGAGCGGATGCGTTGACCAGTCGATGTCGCGTAGGATGGCGGCGCACTCGCCACCGCTCGGCGGAAAAGGGCTGGACGAGTGAGCCGGATTGGAGAGCATAGAGGTTTGGTTCCGAGACTGCCTGGCAGAGCGTTCTTGCGAACTATCGGCGGGCCGCCCCTACCGCGATCCAAGTAGCTGCATCCTCATCCGATTTCCAGCGGGTGGTTGCCCATCCCGCAGCAGCGGCGGAGCTCGGCACCTGCCGTCTTGGGTGGGTGCTGTCAGTCTAAAGCGAACCGCTCTCCACACGATGCACCTTGGTCTTTGAGGGCAGCAGCCTAGCTCGCGAGGATCTGCCACTCTGCCAGGGCGGCAGAGCGTCGTTCCTTGTAGGTCTTGCGATCAGTAAGGTGGCGCTCCAGGCTGAAGTGGTTGTGGATGTTGGCGTGGACAGAGGCGAACTTTTGTAGCGTCTTCATCTGCCTGAACCTCAGCATCGCCCGCTCTCGTCGTCGGAACGGCAGGTGGCTGTTCTCCACCCGGTTGTTGGCCCAGCGGCCTACCTCCTGCTTCTCGGCATTGCCAAGCTCATTCATCGCTGCACGATAGGAGCGAAGGCCATCGGTGGTGACTGCCTCAGGGCTGCCATGCCGCTTCAGTGCCTTCTTCATGAAGGTGAGCGCCGCTGCCTTATCTCGGCTTTTCGTGACGTAGCTCTCCAGCACCTCGCCCTCCTGATCGACCGCTCGCCACAGGTAGACCATCTCGCCGCTTAGCTTCACGTACATTTCGTCCAGGTGCCAGCGCCAGTGCCGGAAGCCACGCATGCGGCTCACGCGCTGGCGGCGGATGTCGCCGGCAAACATCGGACCGAACCTGTTCCACCAAAGCCGCACCGTTTCATGGCAGATGTCGATCCCTCGCTCGAACAGCAGGTCCTCTACGTTGCGTAGGCTGAGTGGGAAGCGCACGTACATCAGCACCACCAGCCGAATCACCTCAGGCGAGGAGTTGAAGTAGCGAAACGGCGAAGCTGGCTTGCGCGGGCGGGGCATGCCCCCGCCCTACCCCACCATCATCCAATTACCAGCTGGTGCATTTGGTTTGACGGAGCCCCCCCGCCCTATCCCACCATCACCCAATTACCAGCTGGTGCATTTGGTTTGACGGAGCCCGCCCTTCGGCTCCGGTCTGCAATCGCAAGCGTTGTCGCCATTATGCAACAGCTGTTACCGAAACATCTGCTGGATGACTTTAACATGTTGCCACGCACCCAAAATCCCGGAGGTTGCAACTTAGGGCTAGCAGGGGGAAAACCATGTTGAAGTCGTTCACGGCAGTGCTTGCGGTATCCGCTTCGTCGCTCGTGATGGCGAGCGCCGCCATCGCGCAATCAACCGCGACGCCGCCGACCATCGACCAGACGGACAGCACCGAACCTACCGCGATCGACCCGCAGTCCGAGATCGTAGTGACCGGTACCCGCGCGTCTAATCGTACCGTCGCTCAATCGAATGTGCCGATCGACGTCATCTCTTCCGAAGCGTTGACCAATGCGACAGGCACGGGCGACACGAACAAGATCCTGAACCAGCTTGTTCCATCGTTTAACTTCCCCCAGCCCTCAATCGCCGACGGTTCAGATGTGATCCGCCCCGCGACGCTTCGCGGACTGTCGCCAGATCAGACGCTGGTACTGGTCAATGGCAAGCGCCGGCATGTCTCGTCGCTCCTCAACATCAACGGTACGGTCGGGCGCGGTTCGGCGGCGGTCGATCTTAACACGATCCCGGCCCTCGCGATTGAGCGGATCGAGGTGCTACGGGACGGCGCCTCGTCGCAATACGGTTCGGACGCGATTGCCGGCGTCATCAACGTCCAGCTAAAGAGGGGCGTCAACACCGGCCGGGCGCAGGTCAGCTACGGCAAGTACGTGACGCACATGGCAGGCGTACCAGAACTGCTCGGTCTGCAAACGTCGGGCGGCCAGCCGTTCTTCGATCCCAACGATGCCGTCGCCGCGGTCAACGGTCAGGCGGCCGCAGGCTCGCGCTATCTCGCCGGCAACTATGGCGGCGATGCAAAGCGCAACGATGGTGATACATGGGTTTTGGGCGCAAATATCGGCATTCCGATCGGCCCGGGCTATCTGAACGTGACGGGCGAGTACCGCGACCGCGACGCGGTGAACCGCGCAGGTTACGACACTCGCCCCAATTACCTCCGCCCGAGCACGACGACCTTCGACGCGCGCGAACTCACCTTCAACCGTCTCAATTTTCAGCTCGGCGACCCGAAGACCGAGGACTACAACGTCTTCGTCAACGCCGGCATGCCGCTAGGCAATTCCGGCTTCGAGTTCTACTCGTTTGGCAGCTACGCGCATCGTGACGGGCTGTCGGCGGCGAATTACCGCCAGGCATCCAATGCCGCCAATCGTGACTATTCCGCCGTCCCTGCGAACGTCGCGCTGACGAACGCTAATTTCGTGGCGATCTATGCGGACGGTTTTCTGCCGCTGATCCAGTCGGATTACGACGATTATTCCATCGCAGCCGGCGTGAAGGGCGACCTTGGTCCGTGGTCCGTCGACCTGTCCGGCGTCTACGGCCACAACGAGATAGACTACCGCACTCTCAACAGCATCAACACCTCCTTTGGATCGGCGGGACCACGCAACGTCGATGCGGGCGGCATCCGCTTCGGCCAGTTCACCGCCAACCTGGATGTCACGCGCGAGTTCGACCTGGGATTTGTCAAGCCGCTAACCTTCGCTGTCGGTGCTGAGTACCGACACGAGAACTTTAAAGAGCGTGCCGGCCAGGTCGAGTCCTACGCTGCCGGTCCGTTCGCCTCACGCGGAGCGGCGATCGGCCAGCAGGGTTTCCCCGGCATCCCCGCGGCCGCCGCGACTGACAACAGCCGCGACAGCTATGCCGGGTACATCGAATTCGATACCGATCTATTTGCTGGACTGACTGCCACCGCAGCCGGGCGCTACGAGCATTACAGCGACTTCGGCGACACGCTGAACGGCAAGCTCGCGCTGCGTTACGAGTTCGCGCCTGCGCTGGCGGTCCGCGGCTCGATCTCCAACGGCTTCAGAGCCCCCTCGCTGCACCAACAATATTTCACCACCACCTCGACCAATTTCGTAGCGGGCGTTCCGGTCGACATCGTAACGGCGCAGGTCTCGAGCCCCATCGCCCGCGCACTTGGCTCTCAGCCGCTTGATCCGGAGAAGTCGATCAATCTTTCGGCCGGCATCACTTCGAACCCGTTCCGTGGATTCAACCTGACCGCCGATTACTATCACATCAAGATTAATGACCGCATCGTTCTGACCGAGAATCTGGGGTCGTCGGGCAACGCGGTGACGGACGCTGCGGCGCGGGCGGCGCTCAACGCTAACGGCTTCAGTTCGGTCGGCGCCGCGCGCTTCTTCATCAACGGGCTGGACACGACCACGCAGGGCGTCGATGTGGTCGGCACCTATCGCTTGCGCCTCGGCGATCTGGGCAGTTGGTCACTGTCGGCCGCCTACAACTACACGCAAAACAAAATTGACAAGCGCCTGAATAACTTAGGGCCGCTCGCGTCGAACCCTAACATCATCCTGTTCGGCCGGGTGGAAGGCATTCGGTTCGAGAAGGGACAGCCCCGCGATAAGGTGGTGCTGTCAGCCGACGGCGATCTCGGCGTGTTCGGGGTCACTGCGCGCTCCACGCGCTATGGCCGCGTCATCGCTCCCACTGCGACCTCGCTCACGGGCACCACCCTCGGTCTGAGCGATTATGGACCCGACGACGTATTTCTCCGGCCGAAGTGGATCACCGATCTGGAAGCCCGCTACACTTTCAAGGAGCACATGACCTTCGCGATCGGTGCGAACAACCTGTTTGACGTCTATCCGACGCGCTTGCCCTTCGGCCCACGCGCTGCCTCTGTCGGCGGCCAAAATCCAGCAAACCAGATCTATATACCTTACAGCGGCTTCTCGCCTTTCGGATTTAACGGGCGCTTCATCTACGGGCGGGTCACTGCTCAGTTCTAAAGAATTTATGATCGGATCAGAAATATCACGGAGCAGGCACGTATTTGCGCCGGAAATTTCGAGATGTGCTCGCGCTTTGAATGATTTAAAGTGTGTGGCGGCCCTGTCGGCAACGCGGACCGCTTTCCACACAATGCACCCTGGTCTTTATGGCTAGCAGCCTAGCTCGAGAGGATCTGCCACTCCGCCAGGGCAGCAGAGCGTCGTTCCTTGTAGGTCTTGCGATCAGTGAGGTCGTGCTCCGGGCTGAACTGGTTGTGGATGTTGGCGTGGACGGAGCCGAACTTCTGTAGCGTCTTCATCTGCGTGAACCGCAGCAACGCCCGCTCTCGTCGTCGGAATGGCAGGTGTGAGTTCTCCACCCGGTTGTTCGCCCAGAGGCCGATTTCCTGCTTGTCGGCATTGCTGAGCTCGTTCATCGCGGCACGGTACCTGCGCAAACTATCGGTGGTGATTGCCTCAGGCGAGCCGTGCCGCTTCAGTGCCTTCTTCATGAAGGTGAGCGCGGCTGCCTTGTCCCGGGTCTTGGTGACGTAGCTCTCCAGCCTTCTCCCTCATGATCTACCGCTCGCCACAGGTAGACCACCTCGCCGTTCAGCTTCACGTACATCTCGTCCAGGTGCCAGCGCCAGTGTCTGAACCCTCGCATGCGGCTTACCACTGCCGGCGGATATCGCCGGCGAACATCGGACCGAACCTGTTCCACCAGAGCCTCACCGTCTCATGGCAGATGTCGATCCCGCGCTCGAACAGCAGGTCCTCGACGTTGCGCAAGCTGCGCGAAAAGCGCACGTACATCAGGGCCACCAGCCGGATCACCTCGGGTGACGAGATAAACTGGCGGAACGGGCTAGGCCGGAGCGCTCGTGATCTGCGGAGCATTCCGGGCCAGTATCAGCCTCTACCCCGCATGCCACGTCGGCTTTACAGTATCCCAGCAGTTGCATTTGTCAGTCGGAGCCATCCAAGGTTTGAGCATAATCGAACAGATACCATGTACCGATATGGTACAGGATCTTAGATTTCACTATGAACAGGAGGTTAATCACCCCTATGAAAATTCTGCGCCTTTGATAGCACAAATCGGCCATGTCGGACTTGCCGGCCGGCTCTCAAAAGGGGGAAGCAATGAAGAAGTTTGCATTGGCGGCTAGTGCCGCTCTCATCGCGCTGAGCGCAGCTACGCCGGCTATGGCTGCTCGCATGTTCACGCTGACTGCGACTGGCAGCAGCTTCAACATCGATGCCACGCTGACGACCACCGACAGCTCGGACAACGTCGGTTATAGCAACAACACCGGATACCTGATCACTGGCATCACTGGAACGGTGAAGCCGGCCGGGAACGGCAACAATGTGCAGACCATCAATGGTCTGTCGGCGGTAGGCACCTACCCGGTTGACGGTGTCGTTTCGAACGACAACATCCTGAAGACGACGGCACCGTATTTCGACCTCGCGGGTGTGAGCTTCACAACCGCACAGGGCGGCTCGCCGTTCAACCTGTATTATGACGGCGGTTATCTTTTTATCCGCGGTCGAAATCAGAACAACACCGGCTCGTTCACCTCCGTGACCATTTCGGAAATTACTGCAGCCGTTCCTGAGCCTGCCACTTGGGCGATGATGCTCGTCGGGTTCGGTATGGTCGCCGGTGCCGCCCGCTACCGTCGTCGCAGCACCAAGGCAGCTTACGCCTGATCCTCCGCGAGGATGACCAAGAGGAGGCCGTCGGAGCGATCCGGCGGCCTTTTCGGTTAGTTGGGAGGGCGAAGATGTCACCTAGTGCGGAGATGGACGAGGCCAAAGCAATCTGGGCTGTCCTAGGGGAGCATGGATCATTGTGGCTCTCCAGTCATATAGAACGATTAAGCGAGATCGGCGCGACGGATCAAGCACAGCGCAGTATCGCCATTGGAAAATGCTTGACGCAGCTTCGCCGCCTTCAACCAGGAAGGTGCCGTCAAAGCAACGGCACACGGCCGATCGAAGGCGGATTTTTGCCCGTATGCTCGCTGCTTATTAAATAAACGGCGGCCGAGCTCGCGAATACCAAGCAAGTTCGCAGCACCAGAAGCGAAAGCCATAACTTAGATGCTCGAGACTGTCAGCCATGCGCGGCTCCGGAGCCGGCAGATCCGTTTAGTTGACAGTTCCTCCACTCTGGTTGCCTTCTCAATGGTGCTGTTAGTCTAACGCGACCCGCTCACCACGATGCACGTCGGTCTTTGAGGACGCCATCCTGGAAGCCCCGCATGCAGCTCAACCGCGCTCGACGAATATCGCTCGCGAACATCGGGCCAAACCTGTTCCACCAGAGTCTCACCGTCTCATGGCAGATGTCGATCCCGCGCTCGAACAGCAGGTCCTCGACGTTCCGCAGGCTGAGTGGAAAGCGCACGTACATTAGCACCACAAGCCGGATCACCTCTGGCGAGGAGTTGAGGTAGCGGAACGGCGAGGCTGGCTTGCGCGGGCGTGGCATGCCCCCTCCCTAACCCACCATCACCCGATTACCAGCCAGTGCATTTGGTTTGACGCAGTCCGGCGGCATGACAGGTAAGTCGAGCCGGGGGCCTCATCCGATCTTCCCCTATCGGTGTCGAACGGCATGGCGGTTGACCTACGCCGTTATCGACAAGAAACTTGGCCAATGGGAACGAACGACTGGTCGCTGAACGTGGTCGGCGAGAGCTATCGCAATCCGGATGGGTCTAGTCGCCAGACTGAGATAGCGCGTTGCAGGGCGGGAGAAGCCGTGACCCTGACCCGCGAGCCGGACAACCGTCACGACACCAACGCGGTGGCGGTGCACAGCGTTCGAGGTGTTCAGATCGGCTACGTCGCTGCTGAACATGCCCGCTGGATCGGCGGTAAGATCGACGACGGGCATCACGCGTTGGCGCTGATCGAGCGCATTCACGGCGGCACGAAGGGTAAGCCGAGCCGGGGTGTCCTCATCCGATTGAACCTGAAAGGTGAGCAGCCGGCAAAGCCCAGCTTCATGCGCCGCTTGTTCGGCAGCTAATCACCGACATGCCCATCAAAGGCTGGCCCCGCTGCCGACCATTCGAACAGCGGGGCATGAATTACTTTGCCGGCGTAGAGATCGTTGTCAGAACGGCCGAAGCGGTCTGGGGTGCGGCAGGCGAGCTGACGATCATCGGCTGCGGCGTCGCGGTCGAGAACGCCACTGGCACATCCTCGTCCATGAACCCGTTCACCGGCGTACCGATCGGGATGTTGGCACTGGTAACTGACGGCATTGCAGGCCGAGATCGTACCGGCTGCCTCGACCCAGAAGCCAACGTTCCGCGGCGCAGGGCCGCTGCTCGTAAGCGGTCGTTTGTTCAAGCGCTTCTGAGCCGAACTTGATCGCTTGCTGCTCGATGTGTTCCGGTCAAGTATGGCTGTCGGCGAGGCGTCTTGGACAGGAATGATTGGTGCGTAAGCTAACTGGCGCAGTCTTTCTATCGCTCGACGGTGTGATGCAGGCACCTGGAGGGCCGACTGAGGACCCGACCGGCGGCTTCGACCAAGGGGGCTGGGTGTTCGGCATCGGCGACGATGTGATCGACCCAGTGCTGGACAGCCTGTTCGGCGCGCCTTACGCTCTGCTGCTCGGTCGGCGTACCTACGAAATATTTGCCGCCTATTGGCCGTACGTCGAGGGCGAGATGGCCGGCATGGGCGAGGCGCTGACCGCAGCCGATAAGCACGTCGTGACGCATAGAGACCAGCCGCTCGGCTGGGACAACAGCCACCGCCTTGATGGCACCACTGCGGTACGAATGCTCAAGGAGAGCGACGGTCCCAACCTGCTGATCCAGGGATCGTCGACGCTCTACCCGCCCCTTCTCGCTGCGGGGCTGATCGACGAGCTGGTGCTAATGACATTCCCTGTCGTGCTAGGAACCGGGAAGCGTCTGTTCGGCGACGGGACGCCGCCGGGCGCGTGGCGCCTGCTCCAACAGCAGGTTGGCGAAAAGGGCGTGATCGTCACACGTTGGGCACCGGCCGGGCCGGTTCCGACCGCCAACCATCCCGACCCGAGCACCAGCGCAGCTGAGGTCGAGCGCCAGAAACGAATGGCGGAAGGCACATGGTAGTCTTCCGCTTGGGCTTCTAGCCTCGTCCCCTCGACCCAAACTCTGCCAGTCAATCGCGCTCGCCTGCCTCCGGAAAGCGGCCGCTCGCTTCTCCGCATTCGCCGTCTGCTTAACGGCCACTTTTGAGAAAACGCACGGCGCGAGTGCTGGCTTGCCGCCGGGCAGCTTTCAGGAGATGATTCCAATCGAGCGGACTACTGCGCGCGAGTTTGGCTGAGGGCGATATGGCAAGAAGGCAAAATGTCACCCGAGCATTCTTGTGGCTTGCGGTCTTAGCGGGAGGACCGCTGCTCGGCGCCAAGTTGTTCGATCTTCTCGTTCTTGCTGGCGCATGGAGCGCTCGTCCGCCTGCGTCTCTCGCGATGATGCCCTACGGGAAGGCGTGGCCAGTCGACACCGGCGTGTTCTTCATTCCATTCTCGGCGGGCATGCTGATCGCCGGGTTTGGGGCGCTCGCCGCCGGGTGGCGCACCCCGTGGCGCTATCGATGGCTGCTTTGCCTGCCGTCGATTGGCATATTGCTCCTGCTCATCCTGACGGTTGTCGCGTTCTGGCCGATGAACGCCGCGCTATACTATCACGGTATCGGCTCACCCAAAGACACGATCACGGACGCTCAGTCGATTGCAATGACGCAGCGCTGGGTGGTGCTGGACTGGGTTCGCGTCGCGGGCGCAACCGCCGCCTTCGTCGGACCCCTGCGGGCACTCACCGTGTCGTGGCCTACAGAAGTCGCACCGAGAGATCCGCCCCTTGTCCGGGTTGCGCTCGCTGTGGCCGTGGTTGGAGTGGCGGGATTCATTGTGTGGTTCGTGTCGAACGTGTGATACGAGTTGCGACTTCTGCGTCAGGTCCGCGGCGCTGAGGACCCATTTGCAGTTGTCCAGCATGAGCAAACGGCTTCCCTGAAGCGGCCGTCCATTCATCTACAGGTCAACGCTCAGCGTTTTACGCCGGAGTAGGCTAACCAGCTCGATAATGCTGCTGTTCAGAGACCAGCCCTCTTTGGCGCTCGGATCGGGCGCGGTCACGCCGCCCGCTCCAGGTTACTGGTGGCGTAATCGAGGCATGCCTCCACAGCCGCGCCCAGGCTGCCGACATAGAGATCGGCGCCAAGGATCCGCTGGATTTCGCGATCGGTCAGAGCCGCCTCGCCTTCCGGCCACAGGCCGACGAGGACGGGCACGTTGCCGGCGCGAGAACGGATTCGCCGCACGAGATAGCGCAGATGCGAAGGCGATCCGCCAATCTCGAGGTAGGAAATGCAGACGAGGCGCGCCTGTGAGGCATCGAGCCGGTCGACGTTCGCGCGGGATCCCGCCTCGTGGGACACGCGGTTGACGCCAAACCCGCGCTTGGCCAGCAACTGTTCCAGCATCGCGGTAACCGCATCGTCGAGGACGCCGCGTCCGGCGATGCACAGCACTCGGCCGTCCGCATGCCACGCCGCCGGTGCCGAGGGCAGCATGGACGGTGCCGTCTCCTGGAACCCCGCGCCGCTGTCCGGCAACGGGGTCAGCAGGCTCCCACCCGCTTTGGAAGGGGTGGCGGTGTCGTCCTGCTGCCGCAATTCGTCGACCAACACGAGCATCGAATCGACCACCTTCGCGGCGCGCTCGCGTGTGATCGCGCCGCGTTCGACGTCCGCGGCCGCCATCTTCAGCGCCGCCAGAGCCACTTCGTCGTAATAAGCGGTGAGCGACCGGGTCGCGAGCTGGCTTTCCGCCTGTTCCAGCGCTTCGTCGGGGTCTTCGGCGAGCATGCGCTGGTAGAAGCGCTCGACGGGCGTGAGCGCCGGCCGATCGCCGAGCAGCACGTCGAGGAACTCGAGGCTGGGGATGTGCCGCCCCAGCACGACCAGCAGCAGCGTGAGCGGCATCGACAAGACCAGCCCGACCGGCCCCCAAATCCACGTCCAGAACACCGCCGCCAGCACGACCGACAAGGGCGATAGGCCGGTGGAGTGGCCGTAGAGCAGCGGCTCGACGACATAGCCGATCAGTGGTTCGAGCGCCAGGAACAGCGCCGCGACCATCAGCATCGTCGACCAGCCGGGATCCGCGCCGGCCCCCACGGCCAGTGGCAGCGCGGCGCCGAGCAACGCACCGATATAGGGCACGAAGCGCAAGACGCCGGCTAGGATGCCCCAGAGCGCGGGGACCGGCAGGCCGATCAGCCACAGGCCGATGCCCACCGTCAGCCCGAAACTGGCGTTCACCGCGAGCTGCGACAGGAAGTAGCGGCTGAGCCGCGCGCCGGCCTCATCCATCGCCGCGGTCGTGCGGTGAAGATCCGACGAACCGAATAGGCGGATCAGGCGATCGCGCAGATCCTCCTTCTGCATGAGGATGAAGACGGCGACGACGAGGACGATCACGAACGTCTCGAACGGCGCCACCACCGGGCTGAGATAGCCACCCACCTCCTCCAGCACCGGGGTCTCCTTTTCCACCACGCGGACGTTCAGCGGATGGCTCCTGGTGCCGCGCTGAACATTGGCGTCGGCGCTGGCCAGAGATTGGGTGGCCGCCGGCCGCAGGAACGGCAGACGCTGTGTCAAATAGCCGCTCGCCCCGTCGACCTTGGCTTGGATCGTCGCGACATAGGTCGGCGCCCGGTCGGCCAGCGACGCGGCCTGCGTGCCAACCAGCGTGCCGATTCCGCCGAGCACGCCCAACGTACCCAATACGGCGACGAAGATCGCCAGCCCCTTTGGCATGTGCAAACGGCGGAGCAAGAGGACGATAGGCGAGAGGACGAAGGACAACAGGATTGCGAGAGTGACGGGCACCAGCACGTCCTTCGCCAGGAAGAGCCCAGCGATCACCACAACCGCGACCGCGAGGCCGAGCAATCCGTCTCTGCTCGGCACTTTGGCTGCGACTACGCCACTTGCCTCTACCGCTTTGTCCGTCCCGATCGCCATTCCTATCCCCTTCGAAATGGGCAAACTCATGCTGGCAGGGTTCGGTCCGAGAGATTGTCAGTCGGGACTGGAAATTGGCGTCTCTATGTCCACGGCTGTTACGGAGTGACGACCCACAATCGGTCACTGAGTCCGACACGCGCGTTCCCCGGAAGCGGTCGCTCGTTCATTTCAGGTCGGCCCGGCGAACCGCCAAACGGACACCGGCGCTCAAGCGGGCGTTGATCCTATGAGCAGGTTCAGGAGCGTGGGCGATGTTCGTGGTGATGGGTGCAACGGGACACATTGGCGGAACAGTCGCTGACACCCTGCTGGCCAGGGGCGAAGACGTCCTGATCCTGACCCGTGACCCTGAACACGCCACGGCTTGGCGTGACAAGGGCGCGAGCGTTGCAAATGTCGATGCAGAAGATCCGGCATCCTTGCGCTACGCGTTCCGGAAGGCCGATCGCGCCTTTCTCCTGAACCCGCCGGCTAACCCTAGCGGGAACACCGACGAAGTTGAGCGACGCACGATTGCGAACATCCTCGAGGCCCTGGAGGGCTCCGGGTTGGAAAAGGTGGTTGCTGCCTCGACCTATGGCGCACAACCAGGCGATGCGATCGGCGATTTATCGACGCTGTGGCTTCTAGAGGAGGGCCTGACGCGCCAGTCGATCCCGGCTGCGATCAACCGCGGAGCATACTACATGACGAACTGGCTCGGCTTCGGCGATATGGTCCGGAGGTCCGGAACGCTGCCGAGCATGTTCCCGGCCGACACGTGCATGCCGATGGTCGCGCCTGCCGATCTGGGTCGCGCGGCCGCCGAACGGCTGTTGGCGTCGGTCAGCGACACCGCGGTTCGTTATGTCGAAGGTCCAGAGCGCTACACCCCGCAGGATGTTGCCGACGCATTCGCCTCGGCACTGGGCCGAGACGTGGTCGTACAGGTTGCGCCGCGCGAGCAATGGGAAACGGTCTACCAGGACGCCGGCTTTTCCCCCGAGGCCGCACGAGCCTATGCCAAAATGACCGCGGTCAGCTTGGACCAGGATTTCGACAAACCGCGATCACCGATGCGCGGAACAACTCCGCTAGGCGAGCTGATCGCCGCAGCGGTCATCGCCCATTGTTGAAATGACCCAATGGCAGACGTTCCCGACCTGTTCGCGGCTCCCCAAGATCGGACTCACGTTCATATAAGCGCGGTAATGATGGACTCGGCGATTGACTCAGGGATGTTTGGAAGCTGGGTTGCTGGACGCTCCATAGCGCGCGGGCTCCCGCGACCGGTACCCGAACGAGGTGGACTTCGGGTGGATACGAACTCGGCTGCCGAGATTTGCCGCTGGATCTTCCCTCGGGCGACGCCGGGGCTCCTCGAGCTTGCAGAAGAAGTGAGCCAACCAGGTTGCCTGCTAAAGGTCTGCTGCTCCGCCGAGGAGCTGCGAGCGGCGCTACCGGAGCGATGGCAGGTCGAGCCTACTGGCTACTTCATGACCGCCTTGGTTGGCTGGGAGCGCGCGAAGCTGCCGACCGGCTATAAGTTAGAAGTGGAGCCTGGAGCGGCGTTGACCCGGGTGCAGCTCCGAGCACAGGTTGGTGAGGTTGCGGCAAGCGGCTTTGGAGCCGAAACCGCGGAAGCGTTTATCTACGACAGGATCGTAACAGCTCCGGGCCATCGCAGGAGGGGGCTGGGCAAGACCGTGATGACGGCGCTTAGGGAGAGCTGCCGCAACTCCACTTTACGCGGGCTGCTCGTTGCCACGGAAGAGGGCCGTTCATTGTATCGCACTCTTGGCTGGCAAACCCTGTCTACCTACTCGACCGCGTTAATACCGAGCGCGGTGACTGCGACTCCTGCTTGGCCAGTGTCCTGACCTCCCCGTTCAATCGGCGGAGCCAACGCCGGCAGATTGAGGCAATCTAGACCCATCTGTGGATGCCCCTTCGGTTGCAAGCGGTATTTGGGAGTTCTGACACACGGTCGGATGCTGCCATCTGTCCGGCCTGTAATGCAGCTTAAGCTGCTGGCCCGGATGGGAGTTCGCCACCGTCGTCGAACGCGTGCTCGGCGAATTGTACGACGCGCACGCGCATCGGGGCGACGCGGCCGACGGCACCGCCCGCCTGCCCTACCACGACCTCTGGGTAGAGCCCGCCGCCGGGAACGCGCTCGTGACCAGCGTTCGGGACGGGTCGGCTGCGGCAGACGCAGGAATTGTGGCCCGTGATACGATCATCGGCGTTGATGGCATACCTGCCGCCGCGCGAGCCGCAGCATCGATGCCGCGCTGTCTGAGCCACCCCGATCCCGCCGCCACTGCTTTTACGCTCAACATCGCGGTCGCCGGAAGACGCGGCCAACCACGTCGGATCACGCTGCGCAGCGCCAAGGGCGGCAAACGAGCGGTATTCCTGCCATTGAAGATCACACCCAGGCTGCCGGACGTTGAGAGCCGGCTGCTTCAGGACGGTTATGGCTACATCGTCATTCGCAGCTTCTCCGACCAAGCGGTGGTCGACGCATTCGACGCCGCGCTGCTTCGGTTCCGTGAAGCGCCGGGGTTGATCATCGACGTGCGCCAGAATGGCGGCGGTGATACCGCGGTCGCGCGGCCTATCATGGGACGCTTCATCGCGAAGGAAAAGCCGTACGCGCGAATGCGCCGGCGCGATGGCGACCATTTGAGTCAGCTGTGGACCGAAATCGTCGACCCCCGCGGTCCCTTCACCTACACTGCGCCCGTCGTCGTTATCACGACCCGCTGGAGCGCCAGCATGGCTGAGGGTTTTCCGATGGGTATGCGCGGGATCGGGCGTGCCTCCATTGTTGGCACGCCGATGATGCGCCTTGGTGCAGGAGTATTCCCGCTACACCTGGATCGTACGGGCATCCAACTGCAATACTCGGCAGAACCGGTTTACGACGTGCATGATCGCGCACGCTCACTTCTTGAGCCTGATGTCCTTGTCTCTCCTACCGACGATGCTCTAGCTGCCGGCATAAGGACGCTGGATATGAAGCGGAAAGCATCTTCGTAGTCCGTTATCTGGCAAGGCCGACCCAAACTCGGCCGTTCAGACAGCCATCCCCGTTCCCCAACTCCTGCCATTCATTCATGTTCTGAATCGGGTTCGAAGGCCCAAGCCGCTCCCGATACTGACACGGCAAGATTTGGGACAAACCCGTCATTCCCACCACACAGGTCAAACGTCTGCTCTTTTCACAAGCCGACGTTCGACAGCTGTCCGCGCGGCGTGGCGTTCCGGCTGACGCTGGGCCGTCATCGGTCTCTTGCTTTTAATTAAGCGAGTGGAAAAGCTGAACTTCTATCGAGCCAAGGGCCGAATTAGCAGTCGATTAGATATAATCATTCGCTAGCCGAACCGTAAATGGCAACCCCGCCAGATTCTTCCCACTCGCGGAATGACGGGCCACCGGGACGGTATCCATCACCACCTCAGCATGCAGCGTTGTGGCTGGCAAAGCGAACTTTTAGACGCATTTTAACGAAAAATCGTTGAACTATGCTCCAAAGTGGGTATCTTCGTGCAAGGGAAGTTATGCTGCACCAACTCGAGATCGAAAATTTCTATGCGATCCTCGACCCTCAGGTGATCGACCTGCGGGTTGCCTCGAACGTGCCCGATACGCCCGGCCGCTTCGCGCCGCTTTGGGAGAGATCGAGTGAGCGTGCACCCAAGGTAGTCGGACTGTTCGGCGCGAATGCGTCGGGCAAGTCGACCGTGCTGCGCGCGCTCTCGTTCATCGCTTGGTTCGCGCGCGACAGCTTCAGTCTCGCGCCGGGCGCGCCGCTGCCGTTTCTCCGCTTCAACCGCAGCGACGCCATTCAGAAGCGGACGCGACTGGCGATCCAGCTTGCCGGCGTGAACCCGGTCGACTGGCTGTTGGGTGAAGTTCGCTACGGCTACGAGGTCGTCCTAGGACGCTCGCCCGACGGGCACGATCAGGTGCTGCGTGAGGTCATGCATTATTGGGCGCACGATAGCGGCCGCAAGGTCCGGCTGTTCGAGCGCGATGCCCAGGGCAAGGTCAAGACCGGTCCCGAATTCGGAATGACTGGCTTTACGCAGGCGCTGGGCAAGGTTCTGCGCCCCAATGCCAGCGTGATCTCGACGCTCGCCCAGCTGCAGCACGGGTTCGCGACGACCTTGCGGGAAGCCGCCCAGCACGTCTTTACCAATATGCTGATCGAGCGCACACAGACGGTCGAGCAGGAGATGGTGCAGTTCTACGCTTCGAACCCACCGCTGGTCGAAGCGCTCAACCGCGAGATCGAGCGGGTGGATCTTGGCATCCAGGCGATGCGTATAGAGCAGGGGCCGAACGGGCCTTTGCTTCTCTTCTCGCATGAAGGGCTGGACGGCCCTGTGCCGCTCCATTGGGAGAGCGAAGGCACCCGCGCCTTTGTTTGGATCTACCCGTTCCTGCAGCGCGCGCTCGATACTGGCGGGATCGCCTTGCTCGACGAACTCGACACCGCGATCCATCCGCTGCTGCTGCCTGAGATCTTGCGCTGGTTCTACGATCCCAAGCGCAATCCCAACAACGCGCAGCTCTGGATGACCTGCCACAATGCGTCGCTGCTCGAGGATCTGGTGAAGGAGGAAATCCTTTTCACCAGCAAGACCGGCGACGGACGCTCGGAAGTCTATGCCCTGAGCGACGTCCAAGGCGTGCGCCGCGACGACAATTATTATCGCAAATATCTGAGCGGCATTTACGGCGCCGTTCCGCGCATCGGATGAGACCGCCGGTTGGCCGGCGCCGTGCGGCGCGCCCCCAGCGTGTCCGTATCTTCGTCGGATGCGAAGGCGAGAGCGAACAAGGCTATGTTGCCTTGCTTCAGCGGCTCGCCGATGCGGCGGGCCTGCCCCTCCATCTCGACACGGTGGTGCTGCAACCGGGCGGCGGCGATCCTTGTGCGATCGTCGAACTCGCCGTGCGGCGCTTGACGCAGCGCGAGCGCCAGTCCGGCGCACCCTATGCCCACCGCGCCATTCTGCTGGATGCCGACAAGCTTGGGCAATCGCCGCAGCGTGACGACCGCGCAGCGGCAATTGCCGCCGGCGAGGCGATCGCGCTGATCTGGCAGCAACCCTGCCATGAAGCGCTATTGCTGCGGCATCTGCCGGGCTGCGCGCAATTGCGTCCGCCGCAGACGCGGGTTGCCTGCCAGCAGCTGGTTCAGCGCTGGCCGGACTATCGCAAGCCGATGCCGGCAGCGCGGCTCGCGCAGCGGATCGACGTGGCGAGCCTCGCGCAGATCCGCACCGTCGAGGGCGCGCTGGCGGAGTTTCTGTTAACGATCGGCTTGTTGACGGCGGAGCCCGGCTAATCGCGCTGGCGGGCGGCGGTCCGGCCGCTCGCGTCAGGGCGAGCGCAGGCTGGCGCGGAACGGATTGCGGATGAGGTGGCGCATTTTGGTCCCCGCTAGGTCGCGCGGGTCCTGCATTTCGAACAGGGTGCGATTTGTTTCAAGGAACTCGATCTCCTCGGGCGTCCAATCTGGCGGCGCCATGGCCATGACATCCTCCGAGCGCGTGCGGATCTCGCCGTCCTTCAGATAGATGTCGAACGCCATGCCGACCACCGTGTCAAGTTTGGGCTGCTCACGAAACAGCGAATGGCAATAGGTCTGGAGCATGCTGCCGCGATAGGCGCGATATTCGTCATAGGTGCCAGCGCCTTTGTCCTGCGGCAGGATCAGGAACAGATAGCCGATGCGCTGCATCGGGAAGCGGCGCGTCACGAACGTTCGTCTAACGAACCGCGCCATGTCCTCGCTGACACAACGCTCCATCGCGCCCTATAGTGCATGGGCGAGGCTGACGCGGTTCATTCTGGGCTCGGCGGCAATTACGCGCAGCGCCGCTTCGGACAGCGCGACGCTAGGCTGATAGTTGAGGATCGAGATCGACGTGCCCTTGAGCACATCGTCGGCGATCAGCTCGATCACCTCATCCCACAGCAGCGACTTTTTCTTGAGCGCGGCGAGCTCGGCGTAGAGCTGTGAAGAAACATATGTCTCATATTCGCCCTCGGGGATGGCGAGCTGCACACGCCGCGTGCGCTTGCGCATCTTCTCGGGCACGAATATTGGCCGGCCGTCCTTGAGGCCGTTCATCATATAGGCCGCCAGCAAATGTTCTTCGCCGGCGGCGAGGCTGATCTTGCCCGAGCGCAGGATCTCTGCGCGGGCCGTGAGATAGGTGGTAAGGTCGGCGACGGTGTCGAGCTCGCTCAAGACGACTTCGAGCCCGATCTGATCGAAGACATGGACGAAGGTGCCGCCGGGATTGACGTCGCCGACCATGAACGGTTGGAAATCGTCGCGCATGGTATCGACATGCGCCGCGCCGACAATCGAAGGAATGATCATCAGCGAACCACGCGGGTCCGAAAAATAGCGGCGGGCCGCTGCTTCGGCGCCGCTGACCACCGCGACCAGATGAGTGATCCGGTCGTTCTTGGCCGGCAGCGGCACTGGGAGCTTCTGGGTGCAATGCTTGTCGGTGAACACCCGGTCAGGATGAAGGTCGAGCCAGCGTTCGGCACCATTGAGTTGCGCCACCGCGCCCTCGATCGCCCGCCGATACCAGCGCGACCAGGCGAGTTTGATCGGCTTGTCCCCCTGCCAGCTGATCGCCTTGTCGCTGAACAGCACAACATGTTTCCCAAACACCGCGAGTAGATCGGCGATCTCCTGCCCGCCGCCGCACGCGGTCTTGGTGCGGTCGTTGAACGTGTTGGGATACGACCAAAGTCGCAGGAAAGCGCGGTCGGCGAGTTGCGCCAGCCGCTGCTCCGAAGGCGTCAGCCCTTCGCCCCGAATGATCGGTGTCATCAAAGCCTCGTCACGGTCGGATGCAGTAGCAGCATTCCGCAGGGTAGCAGAATGTCACGTTTGAAGTCACTCGATAGGTTGGCGGTGTCGATCTAATCCACTTTCAGATGATCAAGAGGCGATCAGCTATGACCGATATTGGGGCGCATTGCTGTTTGGCGGCTTCGCGCTAGACGAACGGCAGGTTCTGGCAGGAGCCGCCGGCCGAAACGCGATCGGCGAACGACGCATTCTGGTCGGGAGCTGCCGCTTTTCACTTCATTACCGGCGACCAAGTGCAGACGTTGGCAGCCCCATTTTCACAGGCGCAGTTTCTGCCGTTCGCTCATCTCACGTTGGCGCTGCTTCCTGGTGTCACAACCGCTCGGTTTTTACACCAAGGTCTGGCGTCGTGGATCGCGGCTAGTATTTTCAGCATCAGAACATCGTCGAGCTGGTGCAGGCCGCACGCGATCTGCACGACGCTCCCAGCTAAGGGAAGCGTTATTTGGGGGCGGGCTAGAGGATATTCGGGATCGTACGTTAAGCGCGGCCGTCCCAATTGCGATCTAATTTCAGCATGATGCGCTTTGACGCCGATCCCATCAGGATACGACCTTATCATACGTCCTGAATACTTCTCGCGTGTACGCGGCATAGAACTTGATGAAGCGAAGGAACAAGCCGATCGCCAAGACTGCTGCACCGATCATCAACGTGACGGTCATGCGATCATGTGTCTGCCACGACGCATAAGCCAGCATGGCGGTCGCTATGATCGCGGCCATCGAGACATTGCGGCACATGCCATATTGGTTAATGAAGTTATCGAGGCGAGTCGCAGTATCGGACACACTGCGCGCATGAGGAAAGGCTGCGACGAACGCAGCCTCGCCATCCATCGCGGTAGATGCGACGTTTAGCCCTGTCGCGAGCTTCCCCATGATCCGCGTCTGGTTGGGGACGGGAAACGGTTGATACTCCCGTGCGCCCGATAACGCCGCAAGCCAGCGTTCTCGGCGACGCGGCGGATGGATGCCAAGCACGATCTCCGAAGGCGGCCGCAATATGCGCCGGGCCACCACATGCTCCAGCAACGCTGCCGACGGCATGGCAATGATCTGCCCCACAAGGTACGCTACAACGGCCCAAAATACTCCGGACACGATCGTCCAATGCTGCTCGTGCGCGAGAGCGGACCCCATGAACACACGATCATATGCCGCAAGTGCGACCATACCGGTCGTCAGGAATGCATAAAACTCATAGCTAGCGAGCGGAAACCAGTCCTTCATGGCTCTCCGCCCCCTCCAACTTCAATCGCGGGTTGCGAGTATACCCGCTCCGCAATCAGCTTAGCGTAGCCCCCTGGGATATGGATGAGAAGCAAAGCGGGGCCGAACTGGCGCATGGCAAGAATACTGCCAGCGATGGCGTCGGTCATCGAGGGACCGCTGGTCATCAGATGGTTGTGCCATGTCCCAATCACTTGCAGCGCACCGCCGGTACGCCGCGCAATGCCGAGAACCGCGGCCCTCAAACCCTGCGTGCCAAGGACGAACTCGGCAGCGCTGCGGGTGCTGTCGGGCGGGGCAGCGATCAGATCGACCACCTGGAATAGATTGCCGATCTGAGAGAAACGACCCACCAGAACCCCGCCGGTCTCGACGCCCGGGTAGAGCGCGATATCCGCTTCGATCGCTGCGTGAACACGGGGATGGATCCGGATGCCGGGCTCGTCAGGGGCCGATCGGTCAACATCGATCCACGCATCCTCGTTCGCCACCGACCAAGCCAAGCCGCCGTCGGCATCGGTTCGGCCGATACGTACCTGCCCCCTCGCCGGCAGGCCATTGCGCGCCCACCCCGTAATCGGTCGCGCCATGGATGCGGCTAGCATCGACAGATCGCTATCCGGCATCGGGAAGGTAACGGCCGAACAGCCCTGCCCGATGATCACTTCCTCCGCTCGGGCACCGAACGCGATCGCCGCATCGTTGGCGTCGAGTGCCAGCGTTCGATACGCTTCCGCAGCAAGGTCGCTGATGCTCGGGTTCGCGTCCGGTCCCTCGCACGCGACATACGCCATGCGGCCGGCGCCCAGCAGGCACGCCTCGACGATCCGCGGGCGATTGGGCCAAGGGGCGTGCGCCAACGCCTCACGCGTGACGAGGCTCGCCGTGGTATCGACCAACATCGCGCACCCCTCCTGGACGAGCTGCGCTCGCCCTTCGGCAGAGCCGATCAGCGAGACGGCATCATCCGACACGGCCGCAGCCTTCTGGTCGAGCTTATTGATCTGGTCGACGACGAGATCGGCCTTGGCGCGCAGAAAGAGCCTTTCCGCGATGCCGATCGGCATTGCGGTGTGACGCGCGTAGTTATGGGCGCTCATGTGGCCACGATCGACGACGATCGACGGTGCCCGACCGGCGCGGGCCGCGTGGAGCGCTATCTTCGACCCGACGCTACCAGCGCCAAGCATGGTCCAAGGCAACGTCGCCGCACTGGAACCGTCACCGGACGTCCTTCGCAGCAATCCCGCGTTGATAGTCTCCCGTTGCGCAGCCAGCCGTACCGGCGTCGTGGTATCGAGGAAGTCCTGCCCCGGCGCCACCTCGATCAGATACGGGCAAATCTCGATCGTGCTGTCCGACCCCACCAACGGATAGGGTCGACGGGGGAGCAACAGTATCGCGAGCGGGATGGCCTGCGGTGGGGGATTGGCGATCAGACCATCCCGAACGGCAACCAACCCAGCCACCAGATCATCCCGGCAGCCATAAAGGTTCGCGCGGTCGAAGAGATCGCCAACGGTGGCAACCGTCTCAGGCAGGTAGAAGTCGGCAACGATTGGCCCCTGTGGTCCCGAGCCGGGCCAAGCCAGCAACGTCAGACCGCTACCGATATCGTCGTCGCGCGTCAGGATCGGGCCGATCAGCGCAGGCGGCAAGATACAGCTCGAGCCGAGCAGCAGCTTGAACATGTCGGATTTGGGGTAGTGGATGTAGGTCGTCGTGAAGAGCGCCGTACCGCTGGCCAGGGTGACGTGGCTTCGTACCCGATCAGCATCACACGCGATGATGTCGGAGATCGTGTCGCGCCGCACCGGCTCCCAGCCGTGCGCAGGATCGTTGAGATCGAGTTCCGCGGCCCGATCCAGCCACTCGACGAGCTGCTCTACCAAGCCAACAAACCCGCGCGCCTGAACAACCTCACGGGGGCTGCCTAGGACCAGACACGGCTCGACCAACGAGCCAGCCTTGCCGGGCTGGATATGCGGGTGGATGCGCGGGAAGTCGTCACGTAGCCTGATCCACGGCGACACCAACGGAAAACGATCATGCAGTGCGATCGTGACCGCTTCATCCATCTGGACGCCGAATGGGCTGTGCCCCGCCGCGCGCCAGGCCGCCGGTAGTTCGGTGTGAATGACGACCCGACAAAACGTCCAATCCCCCATCCTGCCGGTCACAGAGACGCTGCGGACCGACGGGTGCGCTTCAGCCTGTCGAAGCGCCCGTGCGACGGCGATCGGCAGCTCGGGCGGTACTGCGGAGTCCTCGCTCACCCGTGCGCCAGTGCCTCGCTGCCGACACCCGTCGCCGCTGCCGTGGTGGCAGCCAGCGCCACGCGCTTCAGCTTCGGACCGTTCCGGCCGATCTCGAACATAACCGGATCGTCGCCTTCCATCTCACCGACGCATTTGAACTCGCCGCTGAAACCGCCGGCCATGTCCTCATATTCGCGCTTTGCGCGGATGCACGGCGGGTCCTTGTCATCGTCGCTGATCGGGCAGGAGCTGGCGACGATCATCGCACCGGGGCGGCCTTGCGCGAGCGCGCTCCGTGCATCTGGCGAAACCACGGCGTCTTCGCCCTTTTCCGACCAACTATCGCACGACAGGCTATGCCAAGAGCAATGATGCGGAGCAACCAGAAGATCATACGCTAGATTGACTGGTTCGTCCTGCCAGCGATTCCACAGCTTCTCCCAGATCACAACTTCGGCGTCGCCTCCGAATAGAAGATAGGCGGCATCTTCTTTGCCGGCGGCTCCGATCCGCATCTGAATAATGACGCTCGAGTTGTTCTTGGTAAGAATATTGGCTTCGTCTTCGGTTTCGGCGAGCCGCGGTGCCAGCAGCAGCGCATCGAAGAGTTCATCCTCAATGCCGTCCACATTCGCGAACCGCTCACCGGCACGGACAAGGATGCCCTCCAGATCATCGGTCTTGGCATCGACGTCCTCGCCCAACACGAGGATGCGATCCCCATCGCCGAGCGTCTTGTTCTTGCGGAACAACGCGACACGCCGGCGCGCTTCATCCTTCCACGCCTCGGCGTCGGCCGACAGCAGATCGTCTTTGCGGCGACGGCGGAAGACCAGCGGCGACGACCACATCGTGCGGATCACGATCTTGTCGTCCGCTGCCTTGTGCGACGAGAGCGGTCCGAGATGGAAGTGGTTCTGCAATCCGCGTACATGATCGGCGTCGGGATGCGTCAGCAAGAACGCATCGACGAACAGCCGATCATCGTCATCCCGATCAAGGATTTCGCGCAACTGTGCGGCCACATCTGGGGTGTCGTCATTCGAATTATCAGCCGCGCTGCGGATGTTGATGTCGATAAGGATACGTCGACCGTTCTCGAGTTCGACCAAAGCCATGTCGCCGTTGCCCACCTTGAAGTGGTAGGTCTTCGCCATATCCTTCCCTTCCTCAACCTTGATTTGGTAGAGACATAGGTAGAACAGCGCACCTTTCAAGGACGCAACTTTGTTGCCAGCATATGCGACCGGGTACGTCGACCCGCTCGCCCGCCCACTCCCTATCTCTACGAAGCGAGAGGATCACACTGACGGTTTCCCGATCGTTCGCTGGGAAGCAGAAAGACTCAGGATGTAAGTGGCGTGATCGCTTTAACGGTCAGCCCTTTTTCTCATCCTTCGGCGGTTGAGGCTGCTTAGGCTTTGATACTAAACTGCCCACGGTAGGAAGTGCTCCAAGCCCTCCATTAGGCCCGATGTAGCCACCCTGCACCTTGCCCATACCACCGCGGATCGGGAACTTCCCCATTCCCCATCCCTCTAACGAGATGAAATCATCGTCATTCATCAAAGAATCCTTCCGGGTTATCTATAGTGGCCATCACCCTTTCTTGTCAGGCGCGGGCTTAGACACAGCCGATCCGCTGGTAGGTGGACTTCCGGGGCTACCTGATGCGGGCTTGTAGCCAAACGTGTCCGGGTTCTTCGAGGGCGTGTAACCCTTTTGACCCACGGTCCAGCCATCGTTGAACTGCTTGCGTTCTTTGTCACTCATCCGAGCCTCCCTTGATGAACTCAACCATACGGATGCTTCCGCCACAGATAAGGATAGAGCGAGGCGGAACAACCTCGTTCCAATTACCATCATCCCCGACCTGAAACATTTGCGCTAGATACACATCCCGATCACCGGACGTTGACGACGCGAACGAACCATCAATCCACGCGCCTGCTATTTCCGACCCGTCGTTAAGGTGAACCAACGCAAATGATGGTTCCCGCTTGCGGAAAGTATAATCCCAGGCAGTTGGTGTGTGGTGGACCGGCATAAGCCCCATCCGCTCCGTGAGCGCATAAAAGCGTTCTGATTGGTCGAAGAACACTAAGGCCACTCCGACAATTAGCGGAATCGCGAAATAAAGGAGAAGCTGCCAAAGCCATGAGGGCAGCGCTGGTCCTATATCAGCATGAAACACCGGATAAGACGCAGCGCTATACGCGATTGACACAACTGCATAGCTCGTCAGTTTATCGGAAAGCGTGGGTGGCACGGTATCGCGGAAACGTGATCGGACCCATAAGATTACTATGCCCGGTGCTAGCAATCCCGTGAGTTTCGTTATTTCTGCGGCCGTCGGAATGTCTGCCAAGCGCTACCCTTTCGGTCGAACGCTATCTGATCTGCTTGCGACTAGGAAGGGCGGCCGTCCGCCTCGATCAACGCTGCGTTAGAATCATCGTTTTTGAAAGGACGATCAAGTGTCACACCCGGACGGTTGTGATCCTGCCCGTTGACCCATGGGTTCGTGCCGGTTTCAAAGTGTCAAAGGGGCTGATTACAAGTCCGCTCACGATTCGAGGGGACGACCCGTTCACGCCCCATGCCCTCCCGCCTGAACGAGCGTCCGCTTTGTCGTGATCGACGCCCGAAAGCGGAAAGGCCGCTCTCCACCAGCTTCAGCCAATTCCAGACCTTCTGCTTCAACAAAACGGCCAGCTCTCGCCGCATCTTCTCCTGCGAGGCAGACATGATCCAGCAGCCCCTCCGCTTGCGCAAAGGGGCTGTCCGATAGCCATCAAGCGGCGGCACCACCATCGATGTTGAGCGTCGTGCCGGTAATATAGCTCGCATCCGGTCCAGCCAGGAACGATACCGCGCCCGCAATCTCCTCGACCGTGCCGTAACGCCCGAGCGGCACAAATGCGGTCATCTGCTTCGCAAAGTCACCATCGGCAGGGTTCATGTCGGTGTCGATCGGCCCAGGCTGGACGGTGTTGACCAGGATGTTGCGCGAGGCGAGGTCCTTTGCCCAGCCACGGGCCAGCGCGGCCACTGCGGCCTTGGTCGCGCTGTAGACGGCGGTCGCTGGAAAGGCGAGTTCGCCAGAGACGCTGCCGATCAGGATGATCCGGCCACCATCGTTCAGATGAGGCAACGCTGCGCGGGTGCCGACATGCAGCCCCTTCACATTGACGCCGAACTGGCGGTCGTAGATCTCGTCGGTATCGTCGGCGATGGCAGAGAACTCGGCGACCCCGGCATTGTGGACGAGGATGTCGACACTACCCAGCGCGGCTGCGGCCTGCTCGACCCCGGCGCGCTGCGAGGCAGGATCACCGGCGTTCGCCTGAAACGCAAACGCGGTACCGCCCGCGCTCTGGATCGCCTGCACGGTGGCATCCGCCGCCGCCTCGTTACCAGCATAGGTGATCGCAACCTTGGCACCATCCTTCGCCAGCCGTTTGGCGATCGCAGCGCCGATGCCGCGTGATCCACCGGTGACGAGCGCCGTCTTGCCCTCGAGTGACATGGGAGTTCTCCGAAAGTTTGGCCCGCGATCACGTCATCGTGCGCTGCCGGCTGACGGTCAGATGGTGGGTTAGTTCATCATTTCAATAATGCCGAACTATTAAATTGCTGAAGCATGCCTATATTTGCTCCATGCCCCGCTTCACTCATCCCCGACTGGAGGACGTGCCCCTCGAGATGGCGCTGCACGCGCTTGCCGATCCCAATCGGCTGGCGATGGTTGCGCGGCTTGCGGCTACCGAGCGGCTGAGCTGCTCGGGTGCCGCGCCGTGCGAGACGATCCCGAAGAGCACGCTCTCCAACCACCTGAAGCTGCTGCGCGCCGCCGGGCTGATCGAGACGGTTCAGGCTGGACGCGAGATGATCAACGCGCTGCGCCGCGCCGACTTCGACCAGCGCTTCCCCGGCCTGCTCGATGCGGTACTCGCCAACCAGCGGATCTAACCTGATACCTCGGCAGCGGCGTGCCAGTGTGCCGCCGTGGAGGAGCCTTCCATCCTTCTGCACGCGACACCATCACCTATCTTTCAGCCAACCATGACCATTCCTCATCCTTTGATCCTCGCGATCGGCGACAGCCTGATCGCAGGCTACGGCCTTAGCCAGGCGGAAAGCTTCACCGCTCAGCTAGAGCGCCGTCTCCAAGCGACGTTCCCCGACGCTCGGGTGATGAACGCCGGCGTCTCGGGCGATACGGCTGCCGGCGTGCTGAAGCGGCTACCGGCCCTGCTGTCGCGCCTCCCCGCTCGTCCTGCGCTCGCCATCGTTCAGGTCGGCCCGAACGACGTGCTGCGACAGGTGCCGCCCTCGGTTGTGCGCGCCAGTCTGGAGGCGATCCTGCTCGAGCTCGGCCGCTGCGGAATACCGGTGCTGCTGACGACGGTCGAGCCGCCAGCGCTGCTGCGCGACCGGGCCGCTGCCTATATCGGCATCCACCAGGAGCTTGCGACGCTTCATGGCGCTGTGACCGCACCGTTCTTTCCGGACGGCGTACTGGGCCATCCGGCAATGGTGTTGGCCGACCAGATGCATCCAAATGGCGCCGCAATCAGCGCAGTTGTAGATGCGCTGCTGCCAATAGTCGAAAAACTGCTGGCCGACGATTGATCTGAGACTGTGTTGCTGTATCCAGATGGCTGTCTCTACATCGACACAGGAGCTTTGAATTGACCGATACCGACAATAAGTCCGATCTGGTGATGTTGGCTGCCGAGCTTACTGCTGCCTGGCTTTCCAACCCGAACAACCGCGTCAACAGCGAGGACGTGCCGGCCTTTCTCACCAAGATGCACGTGACCGTCCAGCAGCTGTCGGGGACCAGTCAAGCCGCCGCGGAGCCGCCCAGCGCCCCGGGATACACGCCGGCGGTGTCCGTTCGGAAGTCTCTCGCCTCGCCAGACCACATCATCTCGATGATTGATGGCAAGAAGTACAAGACGCTGAAGCGCCATCTCTCTACCAACGGCCTGACTCCGGACGAGTATCGCGAGCGCTACGGGCTGAAGGCGGATTACCCCATGGTGGCACCAGCCTACGGCGAAGCGCGACGTGCGATGGCGGTGAAGATCGGCCTCGGCCGCAAGCCTAAAGCTGCGACGCCGGAGGAGGCGCCTGCTGACGCCCCTGCCAAGACGCCGCGCAAGCGCAAAGCGACCGAAGCCACCGAGTGAGAGATTGCGCCGGGCGGCTTTGCCGACCCGGCGTCCTGAACGGGGTGCGGGCTGGTCGGCGGCCGGCCGACGCGGTGCGGCGTTCTACCTGACCGCAGCTTCCCTCTTTGGCAGCGCGGCGTTCATGTCGTTGCCGGCGGCTGCGCCGGCGGGCATCGACATGAGCCAGCGTCTGGCGCTCACCTCATCATCGAACAGCTCATGTCCGGCAAGGTCCGCCACGCGCATCGCCTGCAGCCGTGACAATGCGCTCTTCATCACGACAGCCGTGTGCGCCTTCATGACGGTCTTGCCGTGCGCGATGATCCTGGCGTGCCCGTCTGCGATCGCCTGTGCCTGGATCGGATAATCCGACATGTTCACCAGGATGCGTCGGCAACCACCGGTTCGCCCGAGCGCCTCGGCCTGCCGCACAAGTTCGGCAACATAGGCCTTCATCACCGCTGCCGACCAAAAGCCCGCAACGCGGATGCGCAGCAGGTGAAGCGCAGGTTCGATCGTTACCGTGTACATCTGCTCCACACCGAACGCCCTCCCCGACGCCCGGCGTGATTGCCAGACAGGTGTGAACGAAGGGTGTGGGTGCGACCGCGCGGGCCGATCAGGCCGCCGCCTTGCAGTCGCTCTCCTGCAACCAAGCCTCGGCCGACTCGATGGAGTGGAAGTAAGCGGCGCCTCGCCCGGTCGCCGCCCGCTTGATCTGGGAGCGGGCGAGCGACGATGCGACAACGATGGCGATGCGGCGACCATGGTAGCGCGGGTTGGCAATGAGCGCCTGAAAGGCGCCGACGCTCTCCTGCGACTGGATCTTCATCTCGCGCATGTCGACGAGGGTCACATGATCGCCCTGCCGGCATTTGAGCCGCTGATGTGCCTCGGCGCGCGCGGCATCGAAGCGTGCGATGTCGGTCGGTGTGAAGAAGCCTGCCAGCGTGACTCGGATGAAGCTGTGCTCGACATCGACCGCAAGGGAGAAGGAAGACTGCATGGCCCCTTCATCCCGCTGATTTCTTGCCATATTGTTGCCGCTTCGACCAAGGTCGAATAGCCAGCGCATCAGCCGCTTTCGATAGGATCGGCTGTGCCGCCAGTAGCGCGAGACCCCCGCGCCGCGCAGTCTAAGCCAAAGGTGAGGCTCTCTTTGCCTGACCCAGGCTCGCGGGTGCAGCGAAGATCCCTGCACCATCTCCAAGTTGTCGATCTTACATTTGGCACGCAAGCATTGTTGATCAGACAAATGGCGTTGGTTACCATCTCGACAAAGGGACGAACAATGCGAGGGTGGATCGCGTGATCACGCGTTCGATCGAGGGCGAGTCTGGTATTATCGTCATCACTGCTCGCGGTCGGTGGAGCGCAGCCGATGTCGAGGCCCATTATTCTGCGCTCCGAATGTTGATCCAGCCGATCCGGGACGCAGGGGAGATCGTGCGCATCCTATCCGACGTGCGCCAGGCCGAACGTCAAACAGCAGAGATCGAGGAGCAGATCCTGCGCGAGATGCAGCGGACCTACGCTGCTGGCGACCGCATCGCCATTCTCACCGCCGACGCTGACGCGCAGGTGCATCTGCGCCACCTGCTCCGCCACATCGATGTGTCCGCCTTTCAGTCGCAACTGCCGGCCGAGATGTGGCTGGCGACCGACACCCTAGCGAAGATCCGGTAATCGCGGTCGTCTAATACCGTGGGCTGTACGATGCTACAGGGCTGACCGCAGCGACACGCCGCTAACGATCGGATCGCTGCAGCTCGAAGGCCAAACCATCGCCGATCGTCTCCAGGCTGGCCGGCACCTGTTTAGTCCGCTGCCAGCGCGTCTTGCTGGCGACATCGTCCTCCATCGATCCGGTGACGATCTTCACGCGGGCCGTGACGAAGTTGGCACTGAGCGTCTCGGTTTCACCACTGTTCCGCTGCAGCGCCTCCTTGTCGAACCCGATCAGGCGGAAGCGCGCACCATCCCAGCGGAACGCGAGGGTCGAGGTATAGGTCGTCCACCCGCCCATGCTGCGCCAGTAGCTGAGACCAAGACGCAGCACGTCGCCGCGGATGGTGAGCGCGTCGGGGGCAAAGGGATCGTCCATGTACCGATCATCGATGCGCGGAATGACGGCGGCGTTGGCCAGCTGCAGGCGGTACCCGCCAGCCTGGCCGAAGGCGACCAGCAGCACGCGTGGGTTGGTGTCCAGTGGCGTGGAGATGCCCTCGATGTGGACGATGCAATTCGGATCGGCACCCTTCAGGACCGCGGCAATGTCCGGTTTGCCGTCGCGGTTCAGATCGCCTTGCACCGATCGCTCGAGCGCCCACCCGGGCGGTACGAAACCCGCGGCGGTTGCGGCTGATGCCGCCAGCGGCGGCTTGCTCGGACGAAGGCTCGGCGGCTCCCCTTCCTCCGCGGCAACACGGGACAGGGCAACACAGATGGCGGCGGCGACCGGAGGCATAGCCCATGCTATGCTCAACTCTTCCGCTCCGCCAATGGCTTTCCGAGATGGACAACAAACAAGGCTACGCGGTCGGACAAAGCCGGCTAGCCGTCCCCGGACCTTGCCAGCCTAGTGGCCTGGCTCACTTGATGGCCAGCGCCGCCGAAATCATCGCAGCGAGCGTCTCCTCTGCCCGTTGCCGGATCGACGGATCGCGTGCTGACAGGTCAGACCGCACCCACTCCGGTGCACGGGCAAGGACCTTTTGGACCAGATCAACGAGCGCTTCAGACTGCATGGTGCAAGGGGCTCTCCCACGCATCCCAATCGTTCGCAAGCGTGGGTACGCTCGGGCGAGTTCCGCTGTTAGCGCCACCCTTGTGGTGATTTTCAGCGGCCGCGCGACGCCTTGACTCGTTCGATTGCCTCAGCAACATCGGCGATCTTTTCCAATGTCCTGGCGGCCTGCCGCAGCTCACCGAAGAGTTCGGGGCTGTAAGGCCCTAATATCACCTTCGGCGACAAGTCCTCCATGATCATGCCAGCCGCTGTCATATACACGCGGATCATTTCATCATCGCTCATCGTCACGCTCCTGGACGCGACACATGCCGTGATGACGTTAGAAGTCGATATGCAGCTTTTGCCTTTGCCTAGTCAGGCTATGAGGTCACTGGCGGTGAGCGCAAACGGCACAGCCAGCTTCTCCACCATCATGATCGTTGGATTGCGCGCGCCGCGTTCCAGGTCGCTCACATAGGTGCGGTGGATGCCTGCCCGGTCGGCATAATCCTCCTGGCTCCAGCCATGTTCTGAACGCAGGCGACGCAGATTGGCAGAGAGGCGCTGACGGACGTCCACGTGCCCAGAAAGACCGCCATGTCGCTCATCGATCTACAGACGATGAGTGACATTCCGGTTGATTTCCAACGTGCTTCCGGCATGTGCGGTGTCACTGATTGTCGACAAGGCGCGAAGCTGCTCCGGCGATCGACGCTTGGATGTGAACGGACACGGGGGAAGTATGGAACTCGTTGGATTTATCGTGATCGTGCTCTGGAGCAGCATGAACGCGCTGATCGCCAGTAAGCGCGGGCGTTCCGGTGGGGCGATATTCGCCGCATCCATCGTGCCCGTCTTACCCCTCATTATTCTCGCATCGCTCGGCAGTCAGGGTAGCGGTACGGTCATGGCCATTACAGCCTTTTTGCCGCCGCTGGGCGGTTTCCTTGCGGCGATAGCGATGCCCACGGGCGCCGAGGCAGCGGCGCGTACAGGCGCATATGGCGACTTGGTACGCTGCCCCTTCTGCGCTGAGTCGGTCCGGAAATTGGCTGTTCGATGCCGGCATTGCGGAAGCGACCTGAAGCCGAGCGCGAAAGCCGAGCTGGCGGCGGCAACGACGGCGTCACCTACTGCCGCCGAGTGACACGCTTGATGGCGGACCATGAAAAGCGGCATGCTCTGTTTGAGCGCGCCGCCTTGATTTCGTCTGAAATGTAGTCCGGACATGATGACGAGATGGGGGTTGTATGCCGTTACCAGGGTCGGCGCTGATGGTGGACAGGCCGGTTCGGCCGCCCGGTACGCTCGTCGTAGGTCGATAGCACCCACGCCCACTGCTTGCGCTGATGGTTGATGAATTGGCTAACGCTGTCGACCTGATCGTCGTGTTTTCCGAGCGGAAACCCACGCAGCTCCTTGCAGAAGTCGTCCAGCCACGGTGCCGCAGAGGGTAGCAGAATGTTGCCCTCTTCGATCTCACCGAAGCAGCCGGTGAACCGCGCCTCTTTGTCGATCACCGCCTTGCACAGGCGCAGCTGAAAGATCCCTTGCAGTCGCAGATCCTGGGCGAGCGACTTACCGGCACCGGCATCCTCGATCAGCACACGGTCGACTTTCCAGCGTTTGCCAAGCCGGATGACCTCTCGCTTCAGGTCGGGATAGTCCAGCCGGTTACGGTAGACATCGACCAAGTACCATTTGTGGTCGCGAAAGCCCCAGGTCGTGCATACCGAATAGTCGCTGGTGGGCGCCGCACTCATGCCCGTATCCCAGCTCTGGACGACCTTGGTGAAATCGGTCCGTGCTGGTGCCTCGGTGTAGGTCTTGAACCACTCCATGCGGATGGCATTGCCGTCGGGGGTGACGGGGTTTTGCTGGTACTGCGCCGAAAACACCGCTGGCCCGAGTTCGCGGCGGATCTGCTCCAGTAGCTGGCGGCTTTCCCGCTCTGGGTTCAGGAGGTCGCCGATGGTACGGGTGTGGAACCGATTGGGGCCAATCGGCACCTTCTCCTCGCGTTCGGCAATCGAGGGCAGGTTCAGGTGCCGATAGCCGCGCTCCAGGAGCATGGCCGGCAGATCGTCTTCGTGGAGCCGCTGCTGGATGGAGATGATGCGCCCAGTCTGCTTGTTGTTCAGGCGGGTGAAGAGGGTGTTGCCGAACCAGCCCTTCACCTCCTCACGGGCAGCCTGGCTGCGCACCTCGTCGGCCTTCATGCAATCATCGACGATGATGAGGTCGGCACCAAAGCCGGTGACCGAGCCTGCCACTGACACGGCCTTGCGCACCCCGCCACGGGTGGTCTCGATCTCCAGCGCACGGTTGCCGCCATCGGCGATGCGGGTGTTGGGAAAGAGCTCCTGATACCAGCGCGCCTCCAGAAGGGTGCGGAACTGGCCGGCATGGAGCCTGGACAGGTCCTGGCTGTAGCTGGCCACCATCACTTTCAGCGTTGGATCACGGCCAAGCGCCCAGGCGACGAACGCCACTGAGGCAGTCACCGACTTCAGGTGCCGCGGCGGCACGGTGATGACGAGCCGTCGCTCGTCACCCCGTTCCACCTCCTGGAGCGCGTGGCACATTGCATCCAGGTACCAGGCGCGTGCCAGCGGCGGCTCGCCTGGATGCAGCGTCTCAAACGCCTTGCTCAGGAACAAGGGTAAGTACTCGCGGCGGGCTGCCGCGAGTACCCTCGGATCATAGGCCGTCATGACGCATCTCCCGCTAGCCCCAAGCCAGCAAGGATGTCGGCAGCCACCATGTCACGGTACTGCGCCATTGCGAGCACATCAGCCTCGCTGACCTCCACAGCAGCCTCCGTCGCGACCGCCTGCGCCGACGCTTGCGCGGCATAAGCCGCCGCATATTGGCGCAAGACCTGTTCGACCATCCGCGGGTTGCCTTTCGCCGCTACCTCGATGGACTTGCGGAGTAGCACCTCGATGCGCGGCACGCGCTTGGGGCCAGTGGGGGTGTTGACCGTGATCCGCTCATCCAGGATCTCGCGCACCATGGTGTCCAGGTTCTTGGACCCTTTGGGGCGACCACGTGGGTTGCCCGACTGGCCGGGCTTGAAGCGGCGGGCGACGGGCGGCTTGCCATAGCCGACCTCGTAGGCGGCCTCGCTCGAGGCTGGCTGGACGGAGTGAACAGGTGCGGACGGCGCTACCACCATCGGCGGTGGTACCGCCGCCTGCGACAGCGGCACAGGGCGGGCACGATGACGCGCAGGCGGGAGGCGATCAGGCAGCGACATTGACCATCTCCCCCTGCTGGCGCTCGGCGGCGCTATCGGTCGCAACAGCGATCTCGGCTGCGGCGCGACGTTCGGCGGCAATCTCCGTCCAGGTGCGGCCATCACCCACCAGGATTGGCTCGCCACCCGTCATTGTCCGCCAGCGTCGCACCGCCACGTCGATGTAGCGCGGCTCGATCTCGGTGCCGTAGCCAATCCGCTTGGTGCGCTCGGCCGCCAACAGCGTGGTGCCCGAGCCCATAAAGGCATCAAGCACGATGTCGCCCTGCTGGGTCACGTCGCGGATAGCGTCGGCAACAAGCGCGATAGGTTTGACGGTCGGATGATCCGCCAGATCTTGATCACGGCTGGCGCCGAAACTATTTGCCCCAGCATATTCCCACACGTTAGTCCGGTAGCGACCGTGCTTACCGAGCTCGACGTTGTTGGTGTGGGGCGCCTTGCCCTTCTTGGCGATCAGCACCATTTCGTGTTTTGACCTATACAAGCTGCCCATGCCTGCATTGGACTTCGACCAACAGCACAGGTTGAGCAACGCTAGCTTGTTTTTTTCTAAAGCCCCCAGCAGCTCACCTAGGTGGCGCCAGTCCATGCAGACGTCGACCACGCTGCCGTCAGCTACCACGGGGAGCATGGCAGCCAAGAAGCGAGTGAGAAAGTCGGTGAACTCTGCCTTCGTCATTTCGCCGGAAGCTTCGTGGAACTCCTGGTGCTTGACCTTGCCCAGACCACTGACATGGCCATTCACTTTCGTGTTGAACGGGGGGTCCGAGAAGATCATGCGCGCCATCTTGCCGTCTAGGAGACGCTCCCAAGATGCCGGCTCCGTTGCTGATCCGCAGAGCAGTCGGTGGGCGCCGAGCTGCCAGAGGTCACCGGGTCGAGCGACCGGCACAACCGGCGGCTCAGGAACATCGTCGGCGGGATCAGCATCGCTGACCGGATCGGCAGCATCGAGCAGGACGTCAAGCTCGGCCGTCGACCAGCCCAGCCCTTCCATCTCGATCTCGCCCAACGACAGGATCTCGTCGATCTCGACCGCGAGGATATCCATATCCCAAGTCGCGAGGGATGGAAGCCGATTGTCAGCCAAGCGGTAGGCCTTCACCTGCGCAGGCGTCAGGTGCACGGCCGAAATCGTCGGCACCTCGGCTAGCCCTGCTCGCTTGGCCGCCTCAACGCGTGCGTGCCCTGCGATGATGGTGCTGTCACTATCGAGCAGGACGGGGATAATGAACCCGAACTCACGGATCGATGCCGTGAGCGCGACCAGCTGACGCTCGGGGTGCTGGCGCGGGTTGCGCTTGTAAGCGAGGAGCTCGCCTGGCTGGCGGTACGAAATTTCACCTAAGCGAGCAAACAGTGCATCGCTGTTCGACTTGGTACTTCTGGTAGCCTTAGGTCGCGACATGTCGCATCTCCGGGATAGCTCCCGCGTGGCTGTCATGGGGACGCGCCTCTCCAATCCGCCGAAGACTAGCGGGTGCACAAAGACGAGTCCCGCTGCCTCGGGAGAATGGTTGAGTTTTCCGGAATTGCTCTGACCGAAGTCTGTGCTGCCCGCGGGCCGGAACGGCTTAGGCGGGATTTCGGTGTTGGTTCCCTGTTCTACAAGCCATTTCAAGAAAAAACTTGACATGGGCGATTTCGGCCGGCTCCGACTCTGTGCAGGGTGGCTGCTGCTTGGCTGTTTGCCGGCGCGGCGTCCCTACTGATTCCCTGTTAGCTGGCGCAGGGAATTTCTCTAAATTCGCGTGAATTCACAGTCACCTACCCGAGCGATAACGTCGCTTCTCAGCCGCTAGCATCACCAAATCCCTGTAGATCGACGGATAACAGGCAAATTCGCCAATTCAGGGAAACCGTACTGCCGGCTGAGCGCGCGGAGAACGCGGGCGAGAACTGCCGGCTTTCTCCTCGACCGACTTTCTCTTCATTACCGTTGCCGGCCCGCAAAGCCGCAGTTCTGCGCCGATATCTGCGGCCTTGCGGTGCGAAACGCTGATCGAGAAGACTGATTGGCGGACCGAAGATGCATTCGAACGTTCGATATCAAATCCATCAAAGCCATTCCGTACCAGTCGGGAACTCGGCGGAGAAAATCCGAGTGATTTTCGTATTCCCAGTTTGCAGCTGACTCTCCGCACTACCGAACCATGCCGAACAGGCGCGGAAACGCGCCGGAAACTCAGGATTTTCCGTGCAAAAACAATAGCTTGAGACCTGATGGCGGAGCGGGAGGGATTCGAACCCTCGATACGCTTTTGGCGTATACTCACTTTCCAGGCGAGCGCCTTCGACCACTCGGCCACCGCTCCGCATACCTGGGCCTCGCGCACTAGGCGGGAGCGGCGCGCGGCGCAAGCGGTTGCGCAGTGCCATCTGCTCGGGCAGGCTGGTGCCATGCTGAGTCTGCTCGTCGCCGCGCTGCTCCAGAGCGCCGCTCCCGCCGTCCCGCCCGCCCCGGCGGCGACGCCCGCCGATCCGTTGCCGGAGGATTGGGTGGCGATCCCCGACGACGAGGTGATGGTCATCACGCTGGCGAACGGCGGCACGGTTTCGGTACGGCTCGCGCCGGCGATGGCGCCGGTGCATGTCGCCAACATCCGCGCGCTGGTCGGGGCGCACTGGTGGGACGCGACCAGCATCTACCGCGTGCAGGACAATTATGTCGCGCAGTGGGGCGACGCGACCGAGAAGAAGCCGCTGCCGCCCGGCATCACGCTGCGGCCGCCGGCGGAATATGACCGGCCGGGTACCAGCGCGGTGGCCCGGCTGGGACGGCGGGACCCCTATGCCGACTGGGCGGGCTATAGCCGCGACGGCTGGCCGCTGGCGGGCAATTTCCAGTCGGAGTGGATGCCCCACTGCTACGGCATGGTGGGCGTCGGGCGCGACATGGCGCCGGATACCGGCAGCGGCGCCGAGCTCTACGTCGCGATCGGCCACGGGCCGCGGGCGCTCGACCGCAACGTCGCGCTGGTCGGGCGGGTGGTGGAGGGGATCGAGCGCGTCTCGGTCCTGCCGCGCGGCACGGGCGACCTGGGCTTCTACAAGACCGAGGGCGAGCGGGTGCCGATCGCGACGGTACGGCTGGCGAGCGAGATCCCCGCCGCCAGCCGGCCGCGCTACGAGTATCGCCGGACCGACAATCCGCGCTTCACCGCCTGGATCGCGGGTCGCGAGAACCGGCAGCCGCCCTTCTTCGTCGTGCCGGCGGGCGGGGCGGACATCTGCAACGCGATGCCGCCGGTGCGCCGGGGCGCGGCGGCACAGTAGCGAGGGAAGGCGTTCGGGACCGCGCCGAAGCGCGCTCCCGAACCGGTCCTCACCGCACGGTTACCGCCTTGGCCAGCGCGCGCGGGCGGTCGATGTTGCGGCCGAGCTTCACCGCGCAGTGATAGGCGAACAGCTCGCCCGCGACGAGCTGGATCATTGGATCCATGAACTTCGACACGCTCGGCAGCTCGACATAGGCTTCGAAGAAGCCGTCCGCGAAGACGCTGGGCAGGTCGTGGCCGAAACCGATGATGTTGCCGCCCCGCGCGCGGATCTCGTGCAGGCTGGAGACGACATGGGCGAAGCTCTCCGGGTCGTGCGCCGCATTGGGGATGAAGGCGACGGTGAAGAACTTCTCGTCGATCAGCGAGATGGTGCCGTGCTTCAGGAAGCCGGCCGGCATCGCCTCGGCATGGATGTACGACACTTCCTTGAACTTCAGCGCCGATTCGGCCGCCACCGGCCAGTGGATGCCGCGGCCCAGGAAGAACCAATGCTCGATCCAGCGATAGCGTTCGGCCACCGCCTTGATCTCGGGCGACAGCGACTGGACCAGCACGTCAAGCTGGGCGGCCAGCGCGTTCAGGTCGGCCATGTCGGCGCCCTCCGCCCCGCCGGCACGCGCTGCGACCTCGGCGGCCAGGCGCCAGACGATCGCGGTCTGGCTGATGACCGACTTGGTCGACAGCACGCAGACCTCGCGCCCGGCCCGCTGGAGGATCGGGAAGTCCGACATGCGCTGTGCGGTTGAGCCGGCGACGTTGTTGACCGCGACCAGCGCGGCGCCATCGGCCTGGGCCTGCTCCATGACGCGCAGGGTGTCATAGGTCTCGCCCGACTGCGAGACCGCGATCAGCGCGCCGTTGTCGCCCAGCGAGGCAAGGTTCATGAACTCGTCGGCCGAGTGGCACATCGCGCGGCGACCGGCGATCTGGTGGAAGAAATACTGGCCGAGCATGCAGACATAGTGCGAGCTGCCCGCCCCGCAAAAGGCGATGTCGGCCGTCGCCAGCCGCTCTGCCGCCGGCGCGAAGACCGAGCCCGGCATCGCCGCGACGGTACGCACCGCCTCCGATGTCTCGGTGATCTCCTTTATCATGAAATGCGGATAGTGGCCCAGCTCGGCGACCTCGGCGACCGTGGTCAGCGGGATGCGCTCCAGCTCCACCGCCGGGAAGTCGGGGGTCAGGAACGAGGCGACCCGCACCGCATCCCGGGTCACGAAGGCGATCTGGTCCTCTTCCAGATAGGCGATCCAGCCATCCTGTCCGGCGACCGCGACCGGATCGGAGCAGATGAAGCCAGCGCCGTCGGCAATGCCGACCGCGATCGGGCTCAGCCGGCGCACGCCGATCAGCAGCTCGGGCCGGTCGGCGCAGGTGATCGCCAGCCCGAACTCGCCCGACAGCTGCGCCAGCGTGGCGTGCAGCGCGGCATCGAGGTCGCCCGAGGTCGCATAATGGCGCGCGAGCAGATGGGCGATCACCTCGGTATCGGTTTCGGAGGAGAACTCCACGCCACCGGCGATCAGGTCGCGCTTCAGCTCGAGGAAATTCTCGATCACGCCATTATGGACGACTGCGAACTTGCCGTCGAACGAGCGGTGCGGGTGCGCGTTGGGGACAGTGACGCCGCCGTGGGTCGCCCAGCGGGTGTGACCGATCGCGGCATTGACCTGCGGCAGGCCGCCGGCGACCAGCGCCTGCGCCTGTTCCGATAGCGGCCCGACGCCGCGCACGATCGCGAAATCGGACGCCTTCACCCCGTCGGACTGGGCAAAGGAGAAACCGTAGGAGTCATAGCCGCGATATTCGAGCTTCTCGAGCGCGTGGACCGTACGGTCCTGAACCGGCTGGCCGGAGACAAAGGCGACGATGCCGCACATGCGCGGGAACTCCTGATAGGGTTTGCCGCGCCATGGCAGGCGGCGCGGGGGTGGGCAAGCTGGTGGTGCAGCAGGCGTGGCAATGCCGCCACAGACCTTGCCGCCCGGTGACGCGAACCCTACCTTTATTTCATGCGCAGTTTTCGCTAAGGCGACGCGCCTTCACGACAACCCGAGGATTTTGTTTGGCCAAGGAAGAACTGCTCGAGATGCGCGGTCGCGTGGTGGAGTTGCTCCCCAACGCGATGTTCCGCGTCCAGCTCGAGAACGATCACGAGATTCTCGGCCACACCGCCGGCAAGATGCGCAAGAACCGCATCCGCGTGCTGGTGGGGGACGAGGTGCTGGTCGAGCTGACCCCGTACGACCTGACCAAGGGTCGGATCACCTATCGCTTCAAGTGACGGGCAGCGTTGCGGGCGATAGCCTTGTGATGACGCTCGTCCTCGCCTCGTCCTCGCCGCGCCGGCGCGACCTGCTCGCGCGGATCGGCGCCGTGCCCACGCGCGTGGCGTCCCCCGACATCGACGAGAGTCCGCGTCCCGGCGAGCTGCCGCGCGCCTATGCGCTGCGGCTCGCGGTGGAAAAGGCGCAGGCGGTGGCGCGCGCGCCGGGCGAGATCGTCGTTGCCGGCGACACGACGATCGCGGTCGGCCGCCGCATCCTGCCGCCGGCGACCACCGAGGCGGTGCAGCGCGAGCTGATCGCGCTGCTCTCCGGCCGGCGCCATCACGCGCTGTCGGCGGTGTGCGTCATCGATGCGGGCGGGAAGGTCCGGACCCGGATCGCCGACACGATCGTCGCGTTCAAGCCGCTCTCCGCTGCCGAGATCGACGCCTATGTCGCGTGCGGCGAGGGGCTGGGCAAGGCGGGCGGCTATGCCATTCAGGGCCGGGCCGAGGCGTTCGTGCGGTTCCTGTCGGGCAGCCATTCGGGCGTCGTCGGACTGCCGCTGTTCGAGACGCGCGCGCTGCTGAAGGCGGCCGGGCTGGATCTTGGCTGACGGGTCCGCCCCTTCCGTCATCCCGCCGTACGCCGGGCCGACGATGGGGGTGAGGGCGACTCATCCCCGAACCCTCGGACATCATGTGGTCGAGAGATGTCGGGCCGCATTTCCCCATGGCTGAGTGGCTGTACGAGGCGGGCATCGGCGAACAGCGGGCCGCGCTGGTCGATGCCGACGACCGCATCCTGGTCGCCGCGATCGAGCCCGACGATGCCGGGCCGCTGGTCGGCACGGTCTGCGCGGCACGGCTGATCGAACTGCTGCCGGCGCGGCGCGGGCGGGTGACGCTCGCCGACGGTGGCGAGGCGATGCTCGACACGGTGCCGCCGGGTATGACGCAAGGATCTGCGCTGACCGTCGCGATCACGCGCGAGCCGATCGTCGAGCCCGGCCGCGCGAAGCCCGCGCGCTGCGTCGCTGCCGATGCCGCACCGGCGCCCGGGCCCGACCTGCTCGCGCGCATCGTCGCCACCGGCCATCCGGTTCGAACCCTGCGCCCGCACGAACCCGACCGTCTCGAACAGGCGGGCTGGAGCGAGGTGCTGGAGGAGGCGAGCGGTGGCGAGATCGCGTTTTCGGGCGGCACGCTGCTGCTCTGCCCGACGCCGGCGATGACGCTGTTCGACGTCGACGGCGCGCCGCCGGTCGACGCGCTGGCGCTGGCGGCGGCCGATGCGGTGGCGGCGGCGATCGTCCGCCACGACATCGGCGGCTCGATCGGCATCGACTTCCCGACCGTCCAGGGCAAGGCTATTCGGCAGGCGATCGCCGCCGCGCTCGACGCGGGGCTGCCGCAGCCGTTCGAGCGGACCGCGGTGAACGGTTTCGGCTTTCTCCAGATTGTTCGCCCCCGCCCCCGCCCCTCCCTGCCCGAGCGCCTGCGGGCCGATCCGGCGGCAGCGGCAGCGCGCGCCGCGCTGCGGCTGATCGAGCGCAGCCCGGCCGGCGCGTCGCTTCACCACCGCCTGCCCGCATCGGCGTTCCGGGCGCTCACTGCGCGCCCGGAGTGGCTGACGGAACTCGCGCGGCGTACCGGTGTCGTCCACTTACTGGAGAGCATGTAATGGCCCGCTCCGGCTGCCCGATCTGCGGCGATCCCGCCGACCCAACCCACGCCCCCTTCTGCTCCGCCCGGCATCGCGACCGCGACCTGCTGCAATGGCTGGGCGAGGGATATCGCCTGCCCGCCGGCCCTGCCGATGCGGAGGATGCAGACGGGGTGGACAAGGCGCACGCGCCCGACTAGGGACGCGCTTCCCGATTCTCCGGATCGGCAATGCCCGAGTAGCTCAGTTGGTAGAGCATGCGACTGAAAATCGCAGTGTCGGTGGTTCGAATCCGCCCTCGGGCACCATTCCGGTGTCCCTTTACACATCGCTGAGCTGAAATCCGCTGCGATTGCATCGATTTCGACGTCGACCGGTTGACACGCACGCGGGTCCCGGCTCGTGTCGGGCGGCCATCATCAGTTTGCAGGATGCGCCGAATCGATGCAGCGGGACGTCGACACGACCAAGCGACTGGACGGATGGAAGGCGATAGCGGGCTATTTCAAGCGCGATCGCTCCACCGTGATGCGCTGGGCCCGCGATCGCGAGCTGCCGGTGCGACGCCTGCCGGGCGGCAAGCAGGGTTCGGTCTTCGCGCTGGAGCATGAGCTGGCCGCTTGGGCGCTACGCCACGCCGACGAGGATGAACCGGCCGGCGCGCCCTCACCCGCCGCACCGCCCGCTGCTCCCTCGCGTCGCCGCGGGCGCTGGTTGCCCACGGTTTTGGTGATCGGCGGCCTCGGTGCGACCGGCGCGGCGGTGCTGGCATGGCGCGATCCCACGCCGCTCGCCCGGCCGGTCGCCGCCGCCGTCTCGCTGCCCGCCGATCCGCAGGCGGCCGCGGACTTCGTCGCAGCGCGCGACCACTGGGCGCTGCGCACCGATACCGACCTGCGCGAGGCGATCCGCCTGCTCCGCCGGGTGATCGGGCGCGCGCCGGACTTCGCGCCCGCGCACGCCGCGCTTGCCGATGTCTGGCTGCTGGAGCGCGAATATGGCAGCGCCGACGGACAGGCCGCGTTCGGGGCGGCCAAGGTCGCGGCGCAACGCGCGGTGGCCCTCGATCCGCAGCTGGCCGCCGCCCACCGCGCGCTCGGCTTCATCGCCTATTGGGGAGAGAACCGGAAGGATCAGGGCATGGCCTCGTTCCGGCGGGCGATCGCGCTCGACGACCGCGACGGCCAGACGCATTTCTGGTTCGCCAACGTGCTGGCCGATGCCGGTTACGACGAGCAGGCGCAGCTGGAATATGCGCGCGCCCGGCTGCTGTTGCCTGGGTCGACCGCAATCGAGATCGAGCACGGCTATTCGCACTGGCTTGCCGGGCGCGATCGGCAGGCGCTGGAGACGCTGACCGCGCTGGCGAAGCGATATCCGCACAACCCGAACCTGCATCTCTGCCTGTCCTGGGTCTATATCGCGATGGGCGACCTGGGTGCGTTCGTGCGGGAGAATGCGCTGGTCGCCAAGTATCGCAACGAGCCACGCGCGATCGCCGAGGCCGCAGCGCTGACCGCCGCCTATGCCCGCGATCCCGCCGCCGCGCTGGCGCTGCTGATCCGGCAGCGCCGTGACGAGGCCGATCGGGCGGCCAGTACGACCCGGCAGGCGCCGGCGCTGTTCGCCTCTTCGATGGGCGACCGGGACAGCACCGAGGCCCTGATGACCGAAGCGGTCGCGGCCGGCGAGCACTGGTACGGCAACAGCGTCCGCCGCCGCATCGCCGCGCGCTGGGCGAACGATGCGAAGATCCAGCAGCTGATCGGCCGCCTCTACGCGCCGGTGACGTAGCGTAAAATCCTGCGCTACGGCACAAAACCGCCGAATGGCGCAATTTGCCACACCTCTCTTCCGACCCATCGGCGCGATACCGGGACGACGCGGAACGGGAGGCGGGGCAGCATGGAACGGTCGATCAGCACGGGCGGGAATACCGGACGGTCGCGGCCGCTGTCGGGTATCGAGGGGCGGCGCGCGACGATCTGGCTGGATCGCCCCTTCGCCGCGCTACGCCCCGACATCGCGGCATTCGACGGCGTGGAACCCACTGTCGCCCGACCGTCGGTCAGGGTCGTACCGGCCGCGCGGCAGCGACAGGTCGAGGCCGACGCCCGGATCGCTGCGCTCGACGATCTCGGGCTCGCCGCGATCGTCTGCGACCCGTCGGGACGGGTGCTGGCCTGTTCGCAGCCGGCCGCTGCCATCCTCAACGCCGGCGAGATCCTGGCGGCATCGGCCGAGCGGCTGGTCGCGATCGATCCGCAGGGTCATGCCCGGCTGCGCGCCGCGATCGTTCGCTGCGGCACTGCCGAAGCGGAGGAGGCGGAGCGGATCACCCTCGCCCTGACCGGGGCGGACGGTCTGCCGGCGCGGCTCGACGTGGCGCCGCTGCGGCAGGACGGCATGTCGATCGGCTGCATCATCCAGGTAACGGAGAACCGGCCGGGCCGGCAGGTGGTGCAGCAGCTCGTCTCCGCCTTCGGCCTGACCCGCGCCGAGGCGGAGGTGGCGATCGACCTGGCCCATGGCCTGAGCGCGCGCGAGATCGCCGAGCGGCGGTCGGCGAGCAGCGACACGGTGCGCAAGCAGACCCAGGCGATCTTCCAGAAGCTCGACGTGTCGAAAGCAACGCGGCTGTCGTTCGTGCTGGGGCCGTTCCTGCGCTGAATGGCAGTCAGCCGGCCTGCTCTTCCGCCAGGATCGCCGCGTCGATCTTGCGCAGCGTCGCCGTGAAGGCGGCAAGCTCGGCCGCGTCGAAGCGGGCGAAGATGCGCCGCTCCAGCTCCAGCGCCTTGGGCGCGACCTGCGCGTAGAGGTCGCGGCCGGCGTCGGTCAGGTGCAGGAGGTGCGAGCGCTTGTCGTCGGGATGCGCGACGCGTGCCATCAGCCCGCGCTCGACCATCGCGATGGCCGCGCGGCTGACCGTCACCTTGTCCATCCGCGTGCGCCGGCCGATCTCCTGCTGGGTCGCGCCGCCGAGCGGCGACGCCTCTTCCTCCGCCACCACCGCGATCAGCCGCCATTCGGGGATGCGCAGGTCGAACAGCGCGACATAGATGCCCGCGATCGTGTCGCTTACCAGGTTCGAGGTGAAGGACAGCCGGAACGGCAGGAAGGCATCGAGGCGGAGGACGTCGCTCATAGGGATAGTAGTAGCATTTGACACCATGTCGGCAACATGCGATCCGGTTTCAAATGATACCGCTTCTGGAGGATGCCATGGCGTCGACCACCGATCAGCAGACCGCGACCGATAACCCGCTGGGCCTGGACGGGTTCGAGTTCTGCGAGTTCACCTCGCCCGATCCCGACGCGCTCGCCGCGCAATTCGAGGCGATGGGCTTCGTCGCCGCGCATCGCCATCCGACCCGGGACGTGGTCCGCTACAAGCAGGGCCGCATCAACCTGCTGCTGAACCGCGAGGCCGAGGGGCAGGCGGCCGACTTCCGCGCCGCGCACGGTCCGTCGGCGAGCGGCATGGCGTTTCGCGTCGCCGACCCCGCCGCCGCCTACGCCCATGCGATCGAGGAGGGCGCCACCGCGGTCGACGCCGCGCGCGGGACGCTGGGCGCGGAGGCGCGCGTGATCGAGGGGATCGGCGGCAGCTATCTTTACCTCGTCCAGGCGGGTGCGGACCTCTATGCCGACTGGCAGCCGGTGCCGGGCGCCGTTGAGGCGGAGGCCGCCAATAATGTCGGGCTCGACCTGCTCGACCACCTGACCCACAATGTCCGGCGCGGCGAGATGCGGACCTGGTCGAGCTTCTATGGCCGGCTGTTCGGCTTCCAGGAGCAGAAATATTTCGACATCAAGGGCAAGGCGACCGGGCTGTTCAGCCAGGCGATGATCGCCCCCGATGGCGCGATCCGCATCCCGCTGAACGAGAGCCAGGACGAGAACAGCCAGATCGAGGAGTTCATCCGCCAGTATCAGGGCGAGGGCATCCAGCATCTGGCGCTGACCACCGACGATATCTTCGACACCGTGGAAAAGCTGCGCGCGCGCGGCGTGCGGCTGCAGGACACGATCGATACCTATTACGAGCTGGTCGACAAGCGGGTGCCGGGGCATGGCGAGGACCTGGAACGCCTGCGCCGCAACCGCATCCTGATCGACGGCAATGTCGGTGACGAGGGGTTGCTGCTCCAGATCTTCACCGAGAACATGGTCGGCCCGATCTTCTTCGAGATCATTCAAAGGAAGGGCAATCAGGGCTTCGGGAACGGGAACTTCCAAGCCCTGTTCGAGTCGATTGAACTCGACCAAATTCGCAGAGGTGTGATCCAGGTCGACGCCTGAGATCCTCCCCGGCACGGGGAGGGGGACCAGCGAAGCTGGTGGAGGGGGGCATCCACCAGCGCAACGCCCGCGGCCCGCCCCCTCCACCAGCCTACGGCTGGTCCCCCTCCCCGTTCCGGGGAGGATCTGAGAGGTAGAGATGACCCACTACATCCCCGGCTTCGGCAATCACGTCTCGACCGAGGCGGTGCCCGGCGCGCTGCCGGTCGGGCGCAACTCGCCGCAGCGCCCCGCCTTCGGCCTCTATGCCGAGCAGCTGTCGGGTACCGCCTTCACCGCGCCGCGCCACGAGAACCGGCGCAGCTGGCTCTACCGGATGCGGCCGACCGCGGAGCATCCTGCCTATGTGCGCTACACCGGTGCCGCGCGGTTTGCGCCGGGCACCAGCGACGCAGCCCTCGCGCCCAACCGGCTGCGCTGGGACCCGGTCGCCGACTCCGCCCCCGGCACCGACCTGATCGACGGCATGACGACGATGCTAGCCAACCGTCATCCCGCCGATCTGGAGGGCGTGGCGATCCACCTCTACGCCGCGAACCGCGACATGGAGTCGCGCGTGTTCATGAACGCGGACGGCGAGCTGCTGTTCGTGCCGCAGGACGGGCGGCTGGAGCTGCTGACCGAGCTTGGCCGCATGGCCGTCGCCCCCGGCCAGATCGCGCTGGTGCCACGCGGCGTGCGGTTTCGCGCGGTGCTGCCCGACGGCGCCGCGCGCGGCTACTCTCTCGAGAACCACGGCGCGCTATTCCGCCTGCCCGACCTGGGGCCGATCGGCGCCAACGGCCTGGCCAATCCGCGCGATTTCGAGACGCCGGTCGCCTGGTACGAGGATCGCGACGCGCCGACCGAGGTGATCCAGAAGTTCATGGGATCGCTGTGGACGACGACGCTCGACCATTCGCCGCTCGACGTGGTGGCGTGGCACGGCAACCTCGCGCCATGGCGCTACGATCTCGCCCGCTTCAACACGATCAACACCGTGTCGTTCGACCATCCCGATCCGTCGATCTTCACCGTGCTGACCAGCCCCAGCGACGTACCCGGCCGCGCGAACGCCGACTTCGTCGTCTTCCCGCCACGGTGGATGGTGGCGGAGGACACGTTCCGCCCGCCCTGGTTTCATCGCAACGTGATGTCGGAGGCGATGGGCCTCATCACCGGCGCCTATGACGCCAAGGCGGAGGGGTTCGCGCCGGGCGGGCTGTCGCTGCACAACCTGATGGCCGGGCACGGGCCGGACCTCGCCAGCTGGCAGGGCGCGTCCGCCGCCGAGCTGAAGCCGCACCGGATCGCGGGGACGATGGCGTTCATGCTGGAAAGCTGCTGGCCCTATCGTCCGACATCCTATGCCATCGAGCACGGCCAGCCCGATTACGACGCGGTCTGGGCCGATTTCCCGAAAGCCCGCCTGCCATGACGATCGACCACACCCATGCGCCCGAGCTGACCAGCTGGGTCGAGAGCGCCAACGGCCATGCCGATTTTCCCGTGCAGAACCTGCCGCTCGGCATCTTCGCGCCCTCGGGCGGTACGCCGCGACCGGGGGTCGCGATCGGCGACATGATCCTCGACCTGACCGGCGTCGCGGCGCTGCTGCCCGACGCGGTGGCGCCGGCGCTGACGGGCACGACACTCAATGCGCTGTTCGCGCTGCCCGTGGCGGATCGGGTCGCGCTGCGCCGGGCGGTGTCGCGGCTGCTGTCCGACGACGCCGATCAGGCGATCGTCGCGCCGATGCTCCACTGCGCCGATGAGTGCACGATGCACCTGCCGGCGGCGATCGGCGACTATACCGACTTCTATGTCGGCATTCACCACGCCAACAATGTCGGGCGCCAGTTCCGGCCCGACCAGCCGCTGCTGCCCAACTATAAATGGGTGCCGATCGGCTATCACGGCCGCGCCTCGTCGGTCCGGCCGAGTGGTGTGCCGGTGATCCGCCCCAAGGGCCAGCGCAAGCCGCCCCAGGCCGATGTGCCCGACTACGGCCCCAGCCGCCGGCTCGACTACGAGCTGGAGATGGGCGTGTGGATCGGCCGCGGCAATGCGCTGGGCGAGCCGATCGCGATCGGCGAGGCGGGGGAGCATATCGCCGGGCTGTCGCTGCTCAACGACTGGTCGGCGCGCGATTTCCAGGCATGGGAGTATCAGCCGCTGGGGCCGTTCCTCGCCAAGAATTTCCACACCAGCGTCAGCCCCTGGGTGGTAACGGCCGAGGCGCTGGCGCCGTTCCGCATCGCCCAGCCGCCGCGGCCGGAGGGCGACCCCCGCCCCCTGCCCTATCTGTGGGACGAGGGCGATCAGGCGCGGGGTGCGCTGGCGATCGAACTGGAGGTGCACCTGTCGACCGCCGCGATGCGCAAGGCCGGCACCGCTCCGCACCGGCTCAGCCATGGGCTCGCCAGCAACATGTACTGGACGATCGCGCAGATCGTGACGCACCACGCGTCGAACGGCTGCAACCTGATGCCGGGCGACCTGCTCGGCACCGGCACCATCTCCGCGGCGGACGACAGCGGCTTCGGCAGCCTGCTCGAGATCTCGCGCGGTGGCAGCCAGCCGGTGATGCTGCCGGGCGGCGAGACGCGGGCGTTCCTGGAGGATGGCGACGAGGTCGTGCTGACCGCGCGCGCCTCGGCAGATGGCTATGTGCCCATCGGTTTCGGCGCGTGCCGCGCGGACATCCAGCCAGCTCGGACGTGAGCGACACGCGCGTTCATGCCACGCCGGCGGGGGTGACGCTGGGGCCGCTCGACCTGATCGCCGACGGCAGGGCACGCAGCTTCGTGCTGCAGATGAAGGCGGGGCGGTTCCACGGCTTCGTCGTGCGGCGGGGTGACGCGGTCCACGGCTATGTCGACCGCTGTCCCCATGCCGGGCTGCCGCTGGCGCAGGTGCTGGACGATTATCTGACGCCGGATGGCGGACTGATCGCGTGCAGCTGGCACGCGGCGCTGTTCGCGGTCGAGACAGGGAATTGTGTCGGCGGACCGTGCATGGGGCAGGCGCTGACGGCGTGGCCGGTGACGGTTTCCGAAGGAAAGATCGTCACCGGCTGACGCGGTCACACCTTCGCGGCGTAGATCATCCGACCCTGGCCGAGGCGGGCGAAGACCTGGTCGAGGTCCTTCTCGCCGACCGCGAAACAGCCCTGGCTGCGACCGAGCATCCCGTGGGTGCGGATCATGTCGGGGTTGGCATACCAGGCCGAGTGGATCACCAGCGCGCGGCCGAGCGCGTTGCAGTTGGTCGGATCGAGCCCGATCAGCCGCTGCGAGCGACCGTGCTTGCCGACATAATAATCGCCGGTGACGAACGCGCCCTCCGACGAGGCATTGGAGCCGAAATCGTTGGAGAAGCGCTTCAGATAGCCGGTGTGCGCCGGGTCCGAGCCGCTGCCGTGCGCGACCAGCAGCGAGGTGCTGCGCCCGCTGGCAAGGTCGACGAAGTGGAAGCGCGGCTGCGACGAGCCGGCGGTAAAGTCGACGATCCCCATCCGGTCGCGCTGGGCGACGCGGCTGCCCTGCCGGTCGAGCGAGGCGAGCGCCTGGCGCAGCAGCTCGGGCCGGACGACGTTGGGCGAGACGAGCGGCGCGGCCGGCGCCTTGGCCGCAGCCTGCAACTCGGCGGTCGACAGCCGGCGGGTCGCGGAAGACACCGCACCCGGCACCGCCATAACCCCCGCGAACAATAGGCCATTCTTCAGAAGCGCGCGGCGACCGCGCGCGATATCGTGATCGTGCATCGACATCCCGGATCTTGGTTAACCCCGTGGACTGCCGGATAGCATGATTCGCATGAATATTCCGCTGCAATCCGAAATGGTTGCACGGGATCGGGCTCACCCTGTCCCGAACGGGTCACGCTTGGCCGACACCGCAGTGCGGCACGAACTCCCGCCCCGTGCGTTGAACGAGGTGAAGGGGAACGGAAAAGAGGGACGACCACGATGAAGCAGCTGATCCTTGCCACCGCAGCCTTGCTGGCGATCGCGCCGGTGCCGGCCTTTGCCAATGAGATCGCCGCAAATGTCGAGGAAGCCGCGGAAAGCCTGGCGCCCAACGCCTATGTCTGGAGCGATCCGGCGAATACCGATCCGGTCACGATCGTGGTCAGCATCCCCCAGCAGCGCGCCTTCGTCTATCGCGGTGACGCCCTGGTCGCGGCGTCGAGCGTCTCGACCGGCAAAGACGGCAACGAGACGCCGGTCGGCATCTATCCGATCCTGCAGAAGAACGAGATCCACAAGTCGAACCTCTACAACGACGCGCCGATGCCGTTCATGCAGCGGCTGACCTGGGACGGGATCGCGCTGCATGCCGGGCGCAATCCGGGCTTTCCCGCTTCGCACGGCTGCGTGCGGATGCCGACGCAGTTCGCCAAGCGCCTGTTCGGGATCACGGATCTGGGCACGACCGTGGTCGTGACCGACACGTATGTCGAGGGCCGCAAGCTGGACCGCGAACTGCTCATCACCGACGAGATGCGCGCGAATCAGGCGCAGCTGGCGGCGCTGCCCTAAGCGTCGATCGTGTGCCGACCGTCGGCGTTCGTTGACGCGGGCAGGCCGAGCGCGTCGAGGCGGGGCAGCAGGTCATCGATACCGGTGAAGTGGATCGCATGCAAGCCGATCGCTGCGGCGCCGGCGATGTTGGCGGCATTGTCGTCGATGAACACTGCCTCCTCCGCACGCAGCCCGAATCGATCGAGTGCGAGGCGGTAGATCGCGGCATCGGGCTTCACCAGCTTCTCGGCGCCCGAGACGACGATGTCGCGGAAGCGGTCGAACAGCGCGGCTTCCTGCGCGCGGAATGGCGGCCAGAATTCGTGGCTGAAGTTGGTGATCGCGAAGAGCGGCACGCCCGCCGCATCGAGTCGCTCGACCAGTTCGACCATGCCGGGGATCGGGCCGGGGATCGATTCGAGGAAGCGCGGCCCCCAGGCGGCGATCAGGTCCGCCTGATGCGGGTGGAGCGCGATCAGCTCTGCCGAGGTCTCGGCGAAATCGCGGCCGGCATCGTGCTGGAAATGCCAGTCATGGGTCAGCACGTCGCGCAGGAACGCGTCGAGCGCCGGACCCCGGGGGATCAGGCGCTCGTACAGGAACCGTGGGTCCCAGTCGTAGAGGACGCGGCCGATGTCGAAGATGACGGCCTCGGGCCGAGTCGACATCGCCTGACGTCCTGCCGTCGGCTTCAGCCCTGGCGGGCCTTGAAGCGGCGGTTGGTCTTGTTGATGACGTAGGTGCGGCCGCGACGACGGATCACGCGATTGTCGCGATGACGGTCCTTGAGCGACTTCAGCGAATTGCGGATCTTCATGGCTGACGGCTTTTCGTTGGATGTCTGGAAAGCGCCGCCGCCTAGTGGCAAGGGGGCGCCAAGTCAAGCAACGGACCGCCTGGTGCGGGCGTTGCACGTCTGTAAACGTCCTTCGCAGATCATAGCCACGAGGTTCCCATGCAGCGTATCGCCGTCCTCGCCCTTCCCCTGATCGCCCTGACCGGGCTGTCCGCCTGCGCCACCGGCCCGACGCTGCCGCCGACCGACGTCATCCGCTATCACCTGGGCGAGCCGCTGGAGCGGGGCACGATCCGCGTGGAGCCGCTGGCGGCCGAGGGCGCGACGCCCAGCATCGAGTTCAAGACCTATGCCGCCGCGGTCGAGACGCAGCTGCTGCGCAACGGCTATGCGCTGCCCGCCGCCGGTGCGCAGCCGCAGCTGGTCGCCACCGTCAGCTTCAACCGCGCCAACCGGGTGGGGCCGCCGCGCTCGTCGGGCCTGTCGATCGGGCTGGGCGGCGGCGGCTTCAGCGGCGGGCGCGGCGGCGGCGGCGTGGGCCTGGGCGGCGGCATCGGCATCCCGATCGGGGGCAGCCGCAACAGCGCGCTGGTCGAATCGGAGCTGGCGGTGACGATCAAGCGCCGCGCCGACCAGTCGCCGGTCTGGGAAGGCCGCGCCCACGCCATCGCCGACGCGCGCAAGCCCGATGCCGACGTGCAGGCGCAGGCGACCAAGCTGGCCACGGCACTGTTCACCGGCTTCCCCGGCGAGTCGGGGCGGACTATCGAGGTGCGATGAGCATTCAGATCAACGCCGCGTTCGACAGCGGCAACATCCGCCTGGTCGCGATCGAGGGCGACCGCGTCGACCTGGAGATCGTGACCGATCGGCAGTCGGACTTCTTCCAGTGGTTCTATTTCCGGGTCGCGGGCGCGGCGGCGGGGCGGACGCTGACGTTCCGCATCCTGAACGCCGGCCAGTCGGCCTATCCGTTCGGCTGGCCGGGATACAAGGTGCGCGCCTCGACCGACCGGCTGGCGTGGCGGATGACCGGGACGAGCTATGCCGACGGAGTGCTGGAGTGGCGGTGGACGCCCGACACCGCGCTGGCATGGTTCGCCTATTTCGCGCCGTACACGATGGAGCAGCACGAGGCGCTGGTCGCACGGACCGCGCTGGTGCCGGGGATGCGCCACCGCGAGCTGGGGCAGAGCCTGGACGGGCAGGCGATCGACTGTTTCGACATCGGTTCCGGGCCGAAGCAGGTCTGGATCTATGGCCGCCAGCACCCCGGCGAATCGATGACCGAGTGGTGGATGGAAGGCGCGCTGGAGCGGCTGGGCGACGCCGCCGACCCGGTGACGCGCGACCTGCTGGCCAAGGCGACGTTCCACGTCGTGCCCAACATGAACCCGGACGGCACGCGCCGCGGCCACCTGCGCACCAACGCGGCGGGGGTGAACCTGAACCGCGAGTGGCACGCCCCCTCGGCCGAGCGCAGCCCCGAGGTGCTGTGCGTGCTGGCAGCGATGGATGCGACCGGCGTCGACGTGGCAATGGACATCCACGGCGACGAGGCGATCCCGGCGAACTTCATCGCGGGGTATGAGGGCATTCCGTCCTGGACCGAAGCGCGGGGCGAGCGCTTCTATGACTATGGCCGGCGGCTGGCGGCGCACACGCCCGATTTCCAGACCGAGCAGGGCTATGTGAAGGCGGCGGCGGGGACGGCGAACCTGTCGATGTCGACCAACCAGGTGGCGGAGCGGTTCGGCGCGCTGGCGATGACGCTGGAGATGCCGTTCAAGGACCATGACCTGAACCCGGACCCGGAATTCGGCTGGGGATCGGAACGGTCGAAGCGGCTGGCGCATGCGATGCTGGAGACGCTGGCGGATGTGATCGACGGGGGTTGAGGGGGCGTCCCCTCGTCATCCCGGCGTTCGCCGGGATGACGCGAGAGGGAGGGTGTTCGCGCTGAGACGCTAAGAGAAGATAGTTATGTTCTCGCGAAGGCGCGAAGGCGCGAAGAGGATTTGGTTCACGCGGAGGCGCGGAGACGCGGAGGGGTTGCGTTCGGTCCTGCGGCAGCTTTTCATTATCTGACGGTGATGTTTCTGCGCGCTGGCGCGCAGGCTGCGCTATCTGCGCTATCTGCGCGAACCTCTTCTTCTCCGCGGCTCCGCGTCTCCGCGTGAACCTCAACTTCTTCTCTTTGCGCCTTCGCGTGAAAACATTTGACCGTGCAGAAGGCACTGGGCCCCCGCCTGCGCGGGGGAACGAGGGGGTGGAAGGCTTTCCGTTCGCCGACTATGCGGGCAGCGACACGAAAGGAACCCCGATGCCGCAGCTCGTCCTGATCCGCCACGGCCAGTCCGCCTGGAACCTGGAGAATCGCTTCACCGGCTGGTGGGACGTCGACGTGACCGCGCAGGGCGCGGCCGAGGCGCGGGCGGCGGGGGAGATGATGGCGGCCAAGGGCCTCGACTTCGACCTGACCTTCACGTCCTTGCAGACCCGCGCGATCAAGACGCTGAACCTGGCGCTGGAGGCGATGGGGCGGCTGTGGCTGCCGACCGAGAAGCACTGGCGGCTGAACGAGCGGCATTATGGCGGGCTGACCGGGCTCGACAAGGCGGAGACGGCGGCCAAGCACGGCGAGGATCAGGTGAAGATCTGGCGACGCAGCTTCGACGTGCCGCCGCCGGTGGCCGAGGCGGGCGGTGAGTTCGACCTGTCTGCCGACCGCCGCTATGCCGGGATCGAAATCCCACAGACCGAGAGCCTGAAGGACACGATCGCGCGCGTCCTGCCCTATTGGGAGGAACGGATCGCGCCGGAGCTGAAGGCGGGCAAGCGGGTGCTGATCTCCGCGCACGGCAACTCGCTGCGCGCGCTGGTCAAGCACCTGTCGGCGATCCCCGACGACGAGATTACCGGGCTGGAGATTCCGACCGGCCAGCCGATCGTGTACGAGCTGGACGATGCGCTGAAGGCGACGGATCGGTACTATCTGTCGGAGCGGTGAGCGGGGAAATACCCGCAGCTTCGTCATTCCAGCGCAGGCGGGAACCCATAGACGCTGACGTTGCGGTCAGATTCCCGCGCGTTAGCGAGTCTGGATCCCCGCCCGCGCGGGGATGACGACCATAGGGATTAACACGGACAAAAGCATGGACTGGCGCTTGCGCCAGACATGAGGCTGGTTCACCCTCGCCTCCGATGATCGCATTCGTCATGCTCGCGCTGGCCGCGCCGCCGCCGGTCCCGGCCGACGACGACGCGATCGTCGTCACCGGCGAGCGGGTCCAGGGCTCGGCGATCGGCGATGCGGCGCCGGTCGCGGTGCTGAACGGCGACGCACTGCGGTCGCTGGGCGCGACCAGCATGAAGGAACTGCTCGACCGGCTGAAGCCGCTCGGCCGGTCGGCGGTCGGGGGCGAGCCGGTGCTGCTGCTGAACGGGCGGCGCATCTCCGGCTGGGAAGACCTGCGCAGCATCCCGCCCGAGGCGATCGAGCGAACCGAGATCCTGCCCGAGAGCGAAGCGGGGCGCTTCGGCTATCCGCCGACGGTGCGGCTGATGAACCTGATTACCAAGAAGCATTTCCGGAGCCTTCAGGTGCAGCAGCTGCCCGGCATCACTACCGAGGGCGGTGGCGAAACCAATTACACCGAGGTCGGGTCGACACGGATCGACGGGCCGCGACGCGCCTCGCTCAGCGCGTCCTATCTCCGACTGAACCCGGTCTTCCAGAGCCAGCGCGACATCGTACCCGAACCCGGCATGATCGACCTGGGGCCGTACCGCACGCTGATCGGGCGGACCGACCAGGTCCGCAGCGAAGGCACGCTGGCGACGGTGCTGGGCAAGGTCGACGCCTCTGCCAATCTGTCGATGGAGGCCCAGCGTTCGACCGGGCTGAACGGGTTGCCGAGCGACGGCGTCGCCTATCTGCCGGGATCGCCGCTGCGCCAGCGGAGCACCGGGCTGACGCTACATGGCGGCACGACGGTGCAAGGGAATCTCGGCCGCTGGCTGTGGAACGTCACCGGCAGTTACGACCGGGTGCGCGGCACTGCTGTAGCGGAACTGGGTGTGGTGCCGGACGGGACGGCAGCCCAGCGGCCGGTCGCGCGCAGCCGGACGGCGACGGGCACGCTGGTCGGCAAGGCGGTGATGAGCGGCGCGCTGGTGCAGCTGCCCGCCGGGCCGGCGCAGCTGACGGTGTCGGCCGACTATGCACGCTCGACCAGCAGTGGGCGGCTGCTCGGCAGTGGCGATCCGTCGCTTGACCTGCAGCGCACGACGGGGGGCGCCAGCGTCAACGCCAGCGTCCCGATCGCCTCGCCCGAGCGCGGCGTGCTGGCGTTCGTTGGGCGGCTGAGCGCGAACGGGATGATCGGGGTGTCGGACGTGTCCGACTATGGCCGGCTGTTCAGCTCGAACCTGGGGCTGAACTGGGCGCCGCTGCGCGGGCTCGAGCTGAACGGCGCGGTCAACCGCACGCAGACGCCGCCGGCGATCGCGCTGCTGACCGCGCCGACGATCACCGCGCCCAACACCCCCTTCTTCGACTTCGCGACCGGGACCAGCCCGCTGGTCACGACGATCAGCGGCGGCAATCCGGCGCTCGACCCGGAGCGGCGGAGCGTCACGACGCTGGGCGTCGCGCTGTCGCCGATCCGGGGCAAGGAGCTGCGGCTGAACCTGGACTATGTCGATACGCGCATCCGCAACCAGGCGACGGTCCTCGCAGGGACGCTGCCGGCGATCCAGGCAGCCTTCCCCGACCGGTTCCTGCGCGACGAGGCTGGCGTGCTGACCCAGGTCGACGTGCGCTTGGTCAACTTAGCGGCCGAGCGCGAGCGGAAGGTCCAGCTATCGGCCAACTTCTTTACCCGGCTAGGCCCCGCACCCCCGCCGCCACCCGCCGCCGCGCCGGGGCAGCAGGCGAAGGACGCGCCGCCGCCTGCCCCGCCCAAGCCGCGGCCGACGCTCTATATGAACCTGACGGGCACGCTGCGGCTCGCCGACCGGGTGACGCTGCGCCCCGGCACCGCGCCGCTCGACCTGCTCGGCGGAGCGACGCTGGACGGCACCGGCGGGCGGCCGCGCTGGGAGCTGGAGGGCAATGCCGGGCTGGGCATCGGCCCGGTGAGCAGCGGCCTGTTCGCGCGGGTGCAGGGGCCGACACGGGTACGGGGCGACCTGGCGGCGGCGGACCTGCGCTTTTCCGGGCGGACCTGGCTGGTGCTGTACAGCAACGTCGATGTCGAGCGGATCGCCAAGGCCCCCTGGGCGAAGCGGATGTCGGTGCAGTTCACGGTCGAGAACCTGCTGAACGACCGCATCGATGTGCGCGACCGGACCGGCGCGGTGCCGAACCGGTTCCAGGGCGCGTTCCTCGATCCGATCGGGCGCTCCGTGCGGCTGGGCGTGCGCAAGCTCTTTTGACCGCGCTGACGCGGGGTGGGGGAGCGGGCTGGTGCCGTCATCAAATATTGCCACGCCGCGCCGCCGCCGCTAACCGCCGGCCATGACGCAGGTCGGCATCATCATGGGCTCGACGTCCGACTGGGACACGATGCGGCACGCCGCTGCGACGCTGGAAGCGCTGGGCGTCGCGCACGAGACGAGGGTCGTCTCCGCACACCGCACGCCGCAGCGGCTGTACGATTACGCGACCGGCGCCGCCGATCGGGGGCTGAAGGTGATCGTCGCGGGCGCGGGCGGCGCGGCGCACCTGCCCGGCATGGCGGCGGCGATGACGCACCTGCCGGTGCTGGGCGTGCCGGTCGAGTCCAAGGCGCTGAAGGGCATGGATAGCCTGATGTCGATCGTGCAGATGCCGGGCGGCATCCCGGTCGGCACGCTGGCGATCGGCAAGGCGGGGGCGATCAACGCCGGGCTGCTTGCCGCCGCGATCCTGGCGCTGGGCGACGCGGATCTGGCCGAGCGGCTGAAGGCATGGCGGCAGGCGCAGACCGACGCGGTCGCGATCGAGCCCGCCTGATGTCGGGGCAGGGTCTGGCGCCCGGATCGACGATCGGCATCCTCGGTGGCGGGCAGCTGGGGCGGATGCTGGGCGTGGCGGCGGCGCAGCTCGGCTATCGCACCCATGTCCTCGCCCCCGATCGCGAGAGCGTGGCGGCGCAGACCGCATCGGTGACGACGCGTGCCGATTACCACAACCGCATCGTGCTGGCCGATTTTGCCGCCGCCTGCGACGTCGTCACCTACGAGTTCGAGAATGTCGCGGTGGCGCCGGTCGAGTGGCTGGCCGAGCGGGTGCCGGTCCACCCCCATCCGCGCGCGCTGGCGGTGGCGCAGGAGCGGGCGGCGGAGAAGCGCTTCGTCGAGGGGCTGGGCGGGCGTCCCGCGCCCTGGGCGCCGGTCGACAGCCTGGCCGATCTGGAGGCGGCGCTGGCGCGGATTGGCTATCCGGCAATCCTGAAGACCAGCCGCTTCGGTTACGACGGCAAGGGGCAGGCGGTGATCCGCGACGCCGGCGGCGTGGCGGCGGCGTGGGAGGCGATCGGCGGGCCGGCGGTGGTCGAGGGCTTCATCGCGTTCGAGCATGAATTCTCGATCCTGATGGCGCGGGGACAGGACGGCGCGGTCGCGCTGTACGACGCGCCGCTGAACGTCCACCGCGAGGCGATCCTGCGCACCTCGACGGTGCCGGCGCCGGCGGCGGTGCTGGCGCAGGTCGACGCGGCGAGCGAACTGGCACGGCGGATCATGGCCGAGCTGGACTATGTCGGCGTGCTGGCGTGCGAGTTCTTCGTCGGCGCGGACGGGCCGGTGTTCAACGAGATGGCGCCGCGCGTGCACAACAGCGGCCACTGGACGATCGAGGGGGCGGAAACCTCGCAGTTCGAGAACCATGTGCGCGCGATCTGCGGCCTGCCGCTGGGCTCGACCGCGCTGACGGGCACGGGCGCGACGATGCGCAACCTGATCGGCGACGATGACGGGCTGGCCGCGCTGGGCGATCCGGGCGCGCACCTGCACCTGTACGGGAAAGCGACGGCGCGGCCCGGGCGGAAGATGGGGCATGTGACCATGGTGGGGCGCGGGTGACTCCATTCCTCCCCTGTAAGGGGAGGTGGCATGGCACAGCCATGACGGAGGGGTGTCGACGGTGGTTTAGGTCGGGACTTCACCGCTGGCGGGGACACCCCTCCACCACCGCTTCGCGGCGTTCCCCTCCCCCTTGCAGGGGAGGATTTGATTAGGATGGTCCCATGTTGAAACTTGCTCTGGTTCTGTTGGCGATAGCGGCGGCGCAGGAGCCTGTTCCCTCTCCCACCCCGACTCCGACCCCGACCATTTCCGCCACGCCGCGGGCCGGCACGGTACGGGTCACGATCGCCACCGCCGAGGGCCCTATCCTGGTCGAGCTTGAGCGCGACAAGGCGCCGGTCACCGTCGCCAATTTCCTGCGCTACGTCGATGCGAAGCGGTTCGACGGGACCAACTTCTACCGCGCGATGAAGCTGGGGGAGAGTGCCGGGCTGGTGCAGGGCGGGGTGCGCAACCAGACGAAGCTGATCTTCCCGCCGATCGCGCACGAGCCGACGACGAAGACCGGGCTGACCCATGACGACGGCGCGATCTCGCTGGCGCGGGCGGAGCCGGGCAGCGGGCGGGGCGATTTCTTCATCGTCGTGGGTTCGGTGCCGACGCTGGACGCCAACCCCGCGGCGACGGGGGACAAGCTGGGTTACGCGGTGTTCGGGCATGTCCTGTCGGGCATGGACGTGGTGCGGCGGATCCTCGCGGCGCCGACCTCGCCCACGGCGGGGGGTGCGGCGATGCGCGGGCAGATCCTGTCGGCGCCGGTGCGGATCACCTCGGTGCGGCGGGTTCGATAGGGTTTCGCGCGGAGGCGCGGAGACGCGGAGGGTGTCTCGTGCGCGGTAGCGCACCGGCTTTGCCTCGGCCTGGTGATGGGCGGTGGCCGCGCGGCTGGATGCAACCCCTCCGCGGCTCCGCGGCTCCGCGTGAACCTTCATCGAACGATGATTTTCGCGCGAAGGCGCAAAGACGCGAAGGTGTTGCGGATGAGGGGGCGGCAGCTCTCTATCTGCGAGAATGATTGGAAGGGTGCGCTGTCGCGCACGGGACCTCATCGCGTCTTTGCGTCTTTGCGCGAACATCCGTCTGTCGTTCGGGGACGAAGGCACTGGGTCCCCGCCTTCGCGGGGACATGGGGGATGACGATCAGGCCGTCGGCGCCGGCGTCTTCGGTTTGTACGCGCACAGGTCGGCGACCGGGCAGCGCCAACATTCGGGGCGGCGGGCCTTGCAGGTGTAGCGGCCGTGAAGGATCAGCCAGTGGTGCGCGTGGAGGCGGAAGGGTTGGGGCGTGGCCTTGTCCAGCTTCAGCTCGACTGCCAGCGGGGTCTTGCCGCGCGCCAGGCCGGTGCGATTGCCGACGCGGAAGATGTGGGTGTCGACCGCGAACGTCTCCTGCCCGAAGGCGGTGTTGAGGACGACATTGGCGGTCTTGCGGCCGACCCCAGGCAGGCGTTCGAGCGCGTCGCGGTCGGCGGGAACCTCGCCGCCATGGTCGGCGAGCAGCATTTCGCTGAGCGCGATCACGTTCTTGGCCTTGCTGTTGAACAGGCCGATGGTGCGGATGTGCTGCTTCAGCCCGTCCTCGCCCAGCGCGACCATCTTCGCCGGCGTATCGACCTCCGCGAACAGGGCGCGGGTGGCCTTGTTGACTCCGACGTCGGTCGCCTGCGCCGACAGGGCGACGGCGACGAGGAGCGTATAGGGATTGGTGTATTCCAGCTCGGTTTCGGGATGCGGGTTCGCCTCCGCCAGCCGGCCGTAGAATTCGAAGACGTCGGCCCGTTTCACAGGCCGAGCACGTCGCCCATGCGATAACGGCCGGCGGACCGGCCGGCGAGCCACAGCGCCGCCTTCACGGCGCCGCGCGCGAAGATCGAGCGGTCCTGCGCATAGTGGCCAAGCTCGATCCGCTCGCCCTCCCCGGCCAGGATGACATTGTGGTCGCCGACGACCGATCCGCCGCGCAACGCGGCCAGGCCGATCGTCCCCTCGCACCGCGCGCCGACCAGCCCGAAGCGCTCGTCGACACGCAGTTCCGACAGGGTCGAGCCGCGGCCGCCCGCCGCCGCCTCGCCGAGCAGCAATGCGGTGCCGGACGGGGCGTCGAGCTTGTGGCGGTGGTGCATCTCGACGATCTCGATGTCCCAGTCGGGGCCGAGCCGCGCCGCCGCCTCGCGCACCAGCGTCGCCAGGAGGGTAACGCCGAGCGAGGTGTTGCCGGTCTGGAGCACGGCGACGTCGCGCGCGGCGGCGTCGATCGCGGCATGCTGTGCGGCCGAGAGGCCGGTGGTGCCAATGACGATCGGCGTGCCGGCGGCGACCGCGGCGGCGAGGTGCGCCTCGACCCCGCTGGCGGTCGAGAAGTCGAGCAGCACGTCGGCGGTCTGCGCGAGGGGCGCGGGATCGTCGCCCGCGTCGGCGCCGCCGGCCAGCGTCGCGCCGGCCAGCTCGATCGCCTCGGCGATCGCGCGGCCCATGCGCCCGCTGCTGCCATAGATCCCGATCGCGGTCATACCCCCTCCTCCCTCAGCGGCCGGGCAAGCAGCGCGCCGATCACCTGCGCCACCGCCGCGCCTTCGAGCAGCCGGCATACCGCCTCGCACACCGGCATGTCGACGCCGGCCTCGGCCGCCGTCTGAAGCAGCACGGGGGCGGTGAAGGCGCCCTCCGCGACGGTGCGGCGGTCGGCGAGCAGGCTGGCGGCGGACTCGCCGCGGCCGAGCCCGACGCCGAGCGAGAAGTTGCGGCTGCTGGTCGAGGAGCAGGTAAGGACCAGGTCGCCCAGCCCCGACAGCCCGGCTAGCGTCTCCGCCCGCGCCCCGCGCGCCAGGCCGAAGCGCGTCATCTCGGCAAAACCGCGCGCGATCAGCGCGGCGCGCGCGTTCTGGCCGAGGCCGGCGCCCTCGACCACGCCGCAGGCGATGGCGAGCACGTTCTTGACCGCGCCGCCGATCTCCGCGCCGATGACGTCGGTCGAGGCATAGGGGCGGAAATGCGGGGCGGCGAGACGCTCGGACAAGGCGGCGCGGACCTGCGCGTCGGCGCAGGCCAGCGTCACCGCTGTCGGCAGGCCGCGCGCGACTTCGTGCGCGAAGGTCGGGCCGGACAGGACGGCGATCGGCGCCCGCGGGTGGATGGCGGCGGCGACCTCCGCCATCAGGCGGCGGCTGCCCGCCTCGATCCCCTTGGCGCAGAGGACCAGCGGGCGGGTGCCGATAGCAAAGCCGGAGAGGACACAGCCCAGATGCTGCGCGGGCACGACGACGAGGAGCGCGTCGACCGCGTCCAGATCGGCCGCGTCGGTGGTGGCGCGGATGGTGGGGGCGAGGGTGATGCCGGGCAGGTAGAGCGGATTGCTGCGCTCGCGCGTGATCGTTTCGGCCAGCGTGGCCCCGCGCACCCAGAGCAGCACCTCGCGACCGCCGAACGCGGCGACCTGCGCGAGGGCCGTGCCCCATGCGCCGCCGCCGATGACCCCTATCCTCATGCCTTCACCCCGGCGCCGCGCACCGCCTCTGCCGCCGGGTCGAGCGGCCAGCGCGGGCGGGCGGCGGTGTCGAGCGGATCGGTGAGGCCGGCGGCGAAGCGCTCGGCCCCCGCCCAGGCGATCATCGCGGCATTGTCGGTGCACAGCCACAGGGGCGGGGCGACGAAGCGGCGGCCATGCGCCTCCGCCAGCGACCGCAGCGCGGTGCGGACCGCGGTGTTGGCGGCGACACCGCCGGCGACGACCAGCGTCTCCGCCTGCGGCGCGGCGGCGAGGGCGCGGGCGGTGCGGTCGACCAGGCAGTCGATCACCGCCTGCTGGAACGAGGCGGACAGGTCCTCCGGGCTATACTGGTCGACCGCCCGGGCGACGGCGCTCTTCAGGCCGGCGAAGGAGAAATGCGGCTCGGCCGCGCCCTTCAGCGGGCGGGGAAGCGCGACAGCCTGGGGGTTGCCGGCCGCCGCCGCGCGCTCGACGGCAGGACCGCCGGGAAAGCCGAGGCCGAGCAGCTTGGCGGTCTTGTCGAACGCCTCGCCCGCGGCGTCGTCGATCGTGGTGGCGAGACGGCGATAGCGGCCGACCCCCTCGACCAGCAGCAGCTGGCAATGGCCGCCCGACACCAGCAGCAGGAGATAGGGAAAGGCGAGGTCGGGATCGCACAGGCGCGGGCTGAGCGCGTGACCCTCCAGGTGATTGACCGCGATCAGCGGCTTGTCCGCGGCATGGGCGAGCGCCTTGCCGGTGACCAGGCCGACCATCACGCCACCGATCAGGCCGGGACCGGCGGTCGCGGCGACCGCGTCGACATCGGCCGGGGTGACGTTCGCGTCGGCGAGCGCCGCCTCGACCAACGGCGCCAGCGCCTCGACATGGGCGCGGGCGGCGATCTCGGGAACGACGCCGCCATAGGGTGCGTGCGCCGCCTCCTGCCCCGCCAGCCGGTGGGCGAGGACCTGCCGGTCGCCGGTGACGAGCGCCGCCGCGGTTTCGTCGCACGAGGATTCGAGGCCGAGGATCAGCATGGCCGGGCTTGTAGGCCGGTTGCCGCCCTTGTCCAAGACACGCTAGGCGGGGCCATGGTCGAGTTCAGATTGGGCACGCGCGGGTCGCCGCTGGCGTTGACGCAGGCGCGGATGGTGCGGGCGGCGCTGTGCACGGCGCATGGCTGGGCGGAGGACGCGGTGGAGCTGGTGGTGATCCGCACCACCGGCGACCGGGTACAGGACCGCGCGCTGGCCGAGATCGGCGGCAAGGCGCTCTGGACCAAGGAGCTGGACCGGGCGCTCCTGGCCGGCGAGATCGACGCGGCGGTCCACTCGATGAAGGATGTCGAGACGGTGCGGCCAACGGCGATCCGCATCGCCGCGATGCTGCCGCGCGCCGATGTGCGCGACCGGCTGATCGGGGCCGAGAGCCTCGACGACCTGACGCCCGGCGCGGTGGTGGGGACGAGCAGCCCGCGGCGGCGCGCGCAGCTGCTGGCGGTGCGGCCGGACCTGCGCATCGTGCTGCTGCGCGGCAATGTCGAGACGCGGCTGGCGAAGCTGGCGGCGGGCGAGGTCGATGCGACGCTGCTGGCGGCGGCGGGGCTCGACCGGCTGGGGCGTGGCGAGGTGGGTCATGCGCTCGCCACCGACGCGATGCTGCCGGCGCCGGCGCAGGGGGCGGTGGGGATCGAGGTGCGGGCCGACGATGACGCCGCCCACGCACGGGTCGGGGCGATCGACGACGCGGCGACCCATGCCTGCGTGGCGGCGGAGCGGGCGCTGCTGGCGGCGCTGAAGGCCGATTGCCATTCGCCGGTCGCGGCGCTGGCGGCGCTCGCGGGGGAGACGCTGGTCCTCCGCGGCGAGCTGCTGGCGGAGGACGGGTCGGCACGGATCGAGGGGTTCGTCGAGGGCGTGGCGACGGACGATCTGGGCGCGGCACTGGCGGCAGACCTGCTAGCGCGGGCGCCGGAGGCGGTGCGGCGGCTGTTCGCGGCGTGAGCCGGTCGCTGGCGGTGCTGCGGCCCGAGCCGGGCAATGCGCGTACCGCCGCGGCGATCGAGGCGCTGGGGTTCACCGCGATCCGGCTACCGCTGTTCGCGGTGACGCCGGTGACGTGGCGGGCGCCCGATCCCGCCGGTTACGACGCGCTGGTGGCGACCAGCGCCAATGCGTTCCGTCACGGCGGCGCCGAGCTGGCGCGACTGCGCGCACTGCCGGTCCAGGCGGTCGGCGCGGCGACGGCGGCGGCGGCGCGGGCGGCGGGGTTCGCAGTCGCGACGGTGGGGACAGCCGATGCGGCCTCGCTGATCGCGGGCCTGCCGGGGCGACTATTGCATCTTGCCGGGCGCGAGCGGGTGGCATTGGCGGGGCTGGACGCCATCACGGTCTATGCCGCCGATCCCGTGCCGGTCGACGCGGGCGTGCTGGCGGGCAGCGTCGTGCTGCTCCACTCGGCGCGGGCGGCGGCGCGGCTGGCGGAGTTCGGCATCGCGCGTGACACGGTGCGGCTGGCGGCCTTGTCGACAGCGGTGCTGACGGCAGCGGGCGGGGGCTGGCAGCGTGTGGCAGCGCTCGACCGGCCCGAGGACGAAGCACTGGTCGCCCTTGCGGTGCAGCTGGCCGATTGACCGCGCGAGGGCTTGCGAGGATAAACGCCGCCGATGAGCAGCCACCCGCCCTATGGCACGCAGCCGCCACGCCGACGCGCCTGGGTCTGGATCGCGCTGCTCGTGATCCTGGCCTTCGTGATCGGCGGGGTCGCGACCAGCTACGCGATCCGCGAGGGCTATGACTGGGGCAGCACGCTGCACCTGACCGGCGACAAGACCAAGGCGGTGGGCACGGCGGAGGCGCCGGGCTTCGTCCCCGCCCAGCCGCTGGGTGCGGCGGGCGAGGCACCGGCGGTCGATCCGGCCGCCCTCGTCTCGCGCGAGGCGGCATTGGCCGGGCAGCTGACCGCGCTGGAGGCCCGCGCCGCCGCCATCGCCACGGACGCCGCCGCCGCGGGCGCCCAGGCGACACGAGCGGAAGCGCTGATGGTCGCCTTCGCCGCGCGGCGCGCGATCGATCGCGGCACGGGCCTGGGCTATCTGGAAGAACAGCTGCGCACCCGCTTCGTCGCGGCCCAGCCGCGCGCGGTGGCGGTGGTAATCCAGGCGGCACGCACCCCGGTGACGACCGAGGATCTGCGCCAGGGCCTGGACGCGATCGCGCCGACGCTGCAGACCGGCGCCGACACCGGCTGGCTGACCCAGATGCGGCGCGAGCTGGGCCATCTGGTGGTGCTGCGCGAGGAGGGCACGCCGTCCGCCGCACCGGTCGACCGGCTGGCGCGCGCACGGCGGCTGCTCGACGACGGGCAGGTCGACGCGGCACGCGCCGAAGTGGCGCGGCTGCCCGGTGCGGCACAGGCAGGGGCGTGGCTGGCGGCGGCGCGACGCTACGCGCTGGCACATCAGGCGCTGGACGTGATCGAGACGGCGGCGATCCTGGGACAGGCGCAGGGTGCGCAGCAGCCGGTGCGCACGACCACCCCGCCGCCGATCACGACGACGCCAACGGCACCGGTGGTGAGCGCGACGTCCTAGGACCGATCGGCAGCGAACGATCTCGGACATTTCGCTGCCACACCGACTTCGAGCCTCGATCGATCATCGACGTGGGTTGCCACAGTGTATCGCTGATGTAATACACCTACCCCTGACCGACATTCATCGGCGGGGGAGAAGACTATGCTGCTGATGGCGTTGATGATGGCGGATGCTACGCCCGCGCGAGCAACGCCGGCGCCCGTATCGATCGAACAGCAGGTCAGGGCGGCGGACGACGCCTATTGGACGGCGTTCAACGCCTGCGACGAGGCAGGCATGGCCGCGGCGCTCTCGCCCGACATCGAGTTCTATCACGACAAGACCGGTGCGACGATCTCTCGCGGCCCGGTCGTCCGGTCGCTGATGGATGGTCCGTGCGGCACGCCCGGCCTGCACGTCCGACGCGAGGTGGTGGCAGGGTCGGTGTCCTATGATGCGGTTCCCGGCTTCGGCGCGATCTCGACAGGAAGGCACCGCTTCTACGCGCGGCGCGATGGGCAGAACGAACGGCTGGATGGCGAGGCGCGCTTCGCGATCGTCTGGCAGGACCTGCACGGCAGGTTCGTCATGCGCCGCGTGCTGAGCTACGCGCACGGACCAGCGCTCGACCAGCCGGTAATGCCGTCCGTCGACATTCCGCCGGTGACGTTGCGGCGCTATGTCGGGGTCTATGCCTCTGCGATGGGGTCGATCGCGGTCACGCTGGTCGACGACCGGTTGCATCTGGCGTCGGGCGACCTGGCGACGGACCTCGTGCCGGTTGCCACGACAGTGTTTCGTGCGCGGGACCGCCCTCTCCTGTTCGAGTTCGCCGGACCCGATGGCGGGCCAGGGACGATAACGGTACGGGAGAACGGCGCGATCGTCGCAGAGGGGGTCAGGACAGCACGCTGACCGCCGGTACGGTCGTCAGCCCCGCAACCGCTCGATCATCGCCATGGCGCCGTGGGGCGCGCGGACCTTGGCACCGTTGATGAAGAAGACGAAGGTGTCGCGTGGGGTCACGGGCGCGGGGTTGGCCGCATAGGGCAGGCCCTGGGGCGAGCCGCCGCTGGCCCATTCGCGGGCGCGGGCAGTCCACTGGTCCAAAGCGGCGGGCGTGTAGCCGGTGGGTTCCTCCTCCACCGCGGCTTCCAGACGGGCATAGACGAAGTCGCCGGACACGTCGGCGATCGCCGGATAGTCGGCCGAGTCGGCGAACACGATCGCCACCCCTGCCCGACGACACAGGTCGACGAAGCGCGGGTCGGCGAAGCTGTCGTGGCGAACCTGGACGGCGTGGCGGAGGGTGACGCCGTCGTGCGACGAGGGCAGGAGTTGCAGGAAGGCGGCGAAGTCGTCCGGCTCGAACTTCTTGGTCGCCATGAACTGCCACAGGATCGGGCCGAGCCGGTCGCCCAGCTCGACGATGCCCTGCCCGACGAAGCGCGCGACCGACTCGCCTGCCTCGGCGAGCACCTTGCGGTTGGTGCAGTATCGCGACGCCTTCAGCGTGAAGACGAAATTGTCGGGCACCTGCGCCGCCCAGCCGGCAAAGGTCGCAGGCTTGAAGCCTGAATAATAGGTGCCATTGACCTCGATCGCGGTCAGCTGGGCCGCCGCGTGTTCCAGCTCGCGCTTGTGTGGCAGGCCGGCGGGATAGAAGGTGCCGCGCCACGGCTCGTACGTCCAGCCGCCGATGCCGGTGCGGATGATGCCGCGGTGTGCGTCCCTGCTGGTCATGTCGCCGGTGTACGACCGGCGCCACGATCGGGAAAGTGGTGACACGTGCCGAAAAACAGCAGGCTACCGGACTATTATGCAAATCCGCCCGTATCGATCCGGGACAGCTCTCTCCGCGAAGTACAGGAAAGCGGCGCCGAACGGCACATCAATCGTTGTCATTTCAATCACGTGGCATTTACTTTGATCCAGATTAATGTTGAGCTGTCGGCGGGCCGATAAGTGCTGAATACAGGTGCGGGGGCGCACAACGGGAGGTGGCGATGCTGGGCATCGATCTTGTCGCACGACCCGTGAAGGGGGAAACGCCGGTGGCGGCGACCGCAGCGACGGAGCCGCTGGCGCGCTTCGTCGAGGGGCTGTGCCGGGCGATCGGCGCGGTGGCCGGTTGCCTGGTGCTGGACGACGATGCGCCGACCGACCGCGAGCGACTGGCCCATGGCCGCGCCGCCGTCGATCCGCTCGCCGACGCGGCGCTGACCGTGCTGCTGGCCGCGGGGCATGTGCCCGGACGGCGCGGTCATGCCTGGCTGCGCGAGGCGACGATGTCGGCGTACCGCGCGCTGCTGCTCGACACGCCGATGGCGGGGACGAGCGCGCATCTGCTGCTGGTGTTCGACCACCGCGCGCTGGAGGATGCCGACACGTTCGCGCAGGTGATGGCCGCCGCACCCGGACTGGCGGCGGCAGCGGGCGCGATGCACGAGACGTGGCTGCAGAATGACAGGGCGGCGGAGCGCCAGCGGCTGCTGGCGGGCGTGATGAACCAGAGCGAGTGCGGCATCATCCTGGTCCGCGCCGATCACAGCGTATCGTTCAGCAACCTGGCGGCGCAGGCGATCCTGGCGGCGCGTGACGGCGTCGAGCTGCGTCGCGACCAGTTGCGCCCCACCCGCTATCAGGATGCGATCCGGTTCCAGGCGGCGCTCGACCATGTGCTGGCACTGCCCGCCGAGTTGGGTGCGCCCAGCCGGCACAGCATGATGCTGCTGCTCGACCGGCCGGAACAGCAGCGCCCGCTGATCGCGGTGATCGCCCCCGCCGCGGCGGAAAGCGCAGAGGGCGGTGCGGCGGCGATCGTCTATGTCATGCGACCCGAACTGAGCGGATTGCGCGGGGTGGAGGTGATCTGCCAGCTGCACGGGCTGTCACCCGTCGAGACGCAGCTGGTCGCACGGCTCGTCGCGGGCGGCACGCTGAGCGAGGCGGCGGCGGAGATGCGGATCAAGCCCGACACGGCACGCGCCTATCTGAAGCAGGTATTCGCCAAGACCGACACGCATCGACAGGCGGACCTGATCCAGCTGGTAATCCGCTATCAACGCGCGGTCAGGGGCGATTTCCTGTTCCACGCGGCCTAAATACCGGCCGCCATCGGAGACGATAAGGTGATCGTTCGGCGCGACCTTCGTCGCGGCGAACTGTCGCCGTTCCTGATGTAGGTTATCCCACTTTGAAACACCTTTCGGTCCCATTTCGGGACAACGCCGAATAGGCCGATTGTTACATGTCCGTTCCCCCCAGATGAAGGGGGCGATTTTACCCGTTCCGGCACGGTCATTTCGCCCAGATGCAGGGGGCGGGCGAAAATCATTAATGGCTAATTAACCGATGTTCCGATGGAACGGACAGTTCTCCCAGGGAGGTCACTGTCCTTGTCAGTATCGAGAGGACAACGGGGATGAAAACCAGTCTCATCATCAGCACGTCGGTTGCCGCACTGCTCGCCGCGACCGCAAGCATTGCCAGCGCACAGGACGGATCGGCCGGCGGCGGCACGTCGGCGGCGGCGGACAGCAGCCTCGCCACCGGCGATATCACCGTGAGCGACAGCGGCAACAGCACGCCGACGACCACCACGACGACCAGCACCGACGGCAGCTACAACGGCGGCAACAGCTCGTCGATGGACAACAGCAATCGCTCGTCCAACACCTCGGTCGCAGACAGCGGCAATTCGATGGACAACAGCAATCGTTCGTCCACCGACAACAGCAACAATTCGACGACCCGCTCGGTCGCCGACAGCGGCAACAACACCACCAACACCTCGGTGGCGGACAGCGGCAACAGCTCGTCGATGGACA
>NZ_JAUUDS010000003.1 GCF_030678875.1 Sphingomonas aurea
CAAATTCGCAAACAACGGCTCGCCTGAGTAATACGCAGGGCCAGATACATTCACTCCCAACGAAAACGATGGCGTGGTCCGCCTGGATGCCGCCATCTTATCGTTCGGCGACGACGGTCTACACCCAATCAGGATCAGCGCGCCGTAGATCGGCAGCATCGCCCAGTAACGGATACGCCGGTCGATCCGGCTAACCATCTTTGGTCCTCTCGCCAGCCTCGCCAGTTCGTCAAGCGACAGGAAAAGCCAGATGCGCCAACATTGTAATGAGACAGCCTGTGCCTACTCCCGCAACGGCAAGGATCAGGATCAATCCTTCCCAACGCAGATCTAGCAATGCGTGCCGACGCAGAGTGAACCAACCAAACAATTGCGCAACCAACTCAACCGTTCCGACAGCCCAGACGATTCCGATGGGACCCAATGCAAACCAGCCAACAGCGCCCCCGACGAGCAGATAGGTCAGCCGCACGACATTAGTGAAGAAAGTGAAACGGGCGTGACCCAATGCTATCATCACTTCATTTGCCATGCAGGTGCCCATGGTGAAGAAGGAAGAGATCGCCAGTATCTGCAAAAATGCACCTGCGCCAAGGTAGCGAGGATCATAGAGCACAGCAATCAAGGTCGGACCGAAGCCGATTAAACCCCCTGCCGCGAAGGCGTAGCACAAAGCCGGAGCAAGGCGATGATGGTAGAATTGATATGCCATTGTCTCAGGCGCCTCGCGGCGCACCTCCGCCAGCAACGGATAGGTCACTTTAGAGGCGTAAGCGCCGATGAGCGAGGCTGGCACGGCCGCCAAACCTGCCGCGATGACATACAGGCCTAGCGTATGGAGCGGGAGTGCCCGGGTCAGAATGAGCTTGTCGCCTTGCGTGATGATGAGCGTCAAGATCGTTGATCCGGTAATAAAGCGTGAGAAGCGCCACAATTCCGCAGCCCGCTCCCTGGAAAATCGCCACCGCTGATAAGAATCTTCATAAAATATATAGCTGAAGACTACACCTAAGGCTTGTCCAACCAAATTGGCTAGGATCATGGCCCAGTAGGATCGCAGCCAGACCGCTAATGTGATCGACATAACGAGGCCGATAATCTGGCTGCCCACATCGATCGCAGTCAATCTACGCAACCGACGACTGCGCAGCGCAACAAAAGGTGCCAGCGAGCCAAGCCCGTCAAGTACTGACGTAAGACCGGCCACTGCAATGACTAGATACAGCTCGGGGCGCCCCATGAGATTGGAGAACGGGATCGACAAGGCTGCGGTTGCAACCGACAGCATGACGCCGCGAATCAAGCGCAAGGTCCACACCTCGTCACGAAACTCGCGTTCGGCCGACTGTTCGTGACGAACGATAAAGGCGCTTATTCCGATATCCGACACGAGTCCGATTGTTACTAGAACCGAAGTTATGACTGCCATCACGGCGAATGCCTCGGCGGTCAGCAACCGGGTTAGTGTCATCGAACTCACGATCCGCAGCAGGTTCTGCACGATCATCGCCCAGATGACGAGGCTGGTGTCAGCAAAAAGGCCGCGTTTGACCTTCTGCCATGACGGGCCGGTCAAGGAGAGTAGCATGACGACTTGCGAAATTCAGGATGCCGAACGAGCAGCAGCGCTATGATAAGCGTGCTGCCAGCGGTTCAGTAGGTCTCGCCAGCGGAAGCCCATCGCGATGGCACGTGCGTGAGCGCTCGCCGCCATAGCGTCCGCGGCCTCACCATCACAGGCCAGTCGGTTCATCGCGGTCGCAAGATCGTCTATCACCGCATCTACCCCCGCTGGCGCGATCATGATGGCTTCGTTAGAACTCAGAAGCATCTGCGGCCCCGCCCAGTTGACGCACACTACCGGCAGCCCCAATGCCATCGCTTCCTGAAACGCGATTCCGTTCGCCTCTGCAAGTGCTGGCAGCACCAACCCCCGGTAATTCGCCAGCCGATCGTAAAGTGCAGACCCCGCCGGCAACCATCCGACGAACCGCACACGATGGCCCAACCCGAGTTGCGCAACCAAGGCTTCCAGCCCTGCCCGCTCCTCGCCATCTCCGATGACGTCGAGCGTCGTTTCCGGATCGGCCGCTGCGACAGCGCGGATTGCGAGGTCGCAAGCCTTGTAACCGACGAGCCGTCCAAGATGGACGAAGCGGTGGTTGATGCCGGTATGCATGATACGTGGACGATCGATCAGCGCATCGGGAATACCGCAGTCCAGCGTTGGGACCATCTGCTCGCGCGTGCAGCCACCCAGTTCGAGCGCTCTCACAGTACGATCGCCACCAGCAACCAGCAAGACGGCGTCGCGCTTGCCGCGGAACAGCCGGCCGAGAACTGCCTGAAGCGGCGCCAGGATGCGCTGTCCGATTATCTTTCCGCGCGGCTCGCGATCGCGAAAAGCGGGCGGATGAGCTACGTTGCCGTTCAACGGTCCGATCACGACAGCGCTTCCCCGCATCCGGAAATACGGCAGTACCGGAGAGATCGGCGAGGTGAAATGCACCACCCAGGGATCGAATTCCGCTGCGACCTTCGTTGCCAGGCGATGCAGCTGCCAGGCATTCAGGACTGCCAGCAACGGAGATAGCCGCAGTCGGTTCAACGCCACTTGAACCGGACCATCCGCCAAATAGTCGATTGCGAGTTCGGGATGATCGCGCCGCATCTCGTCGTATACCCGGGCGTGCGTCACCTGCCGCACATCATGCCCCATGGCCCGCAGTTCGAGATGGATCTGCATGGCCTTAAGCCCCTCCCCACCCATGCGGCGCGAGATGTTGGGCGCGACCAGCAGGATCCGACGCGGCTGGCCGGCGCTTCCGCCGAGCTCATCCGCGCTCATCGACTACCCGACACCGCATGGAGGATCGGCTTTCCGCACCTGATACGGCGGCACAGATCAATTGTAGTAGTCCGCGTAACCGCTGCTCTTGCCATAGCCATAGCCGTAATCGCCGCCGGCAAAGCCCCTCACATAATTGTTCAGCACGGTGCCGAAGCAGGTCACCGACTTCATCAGGCGCATCGAGTCGCGGACCTGCTTGGCCGTGGTCACGCCGTCTTCCACGACGAGGATATAGCCGTCGATCAGCTCGCCGACGATCATCGCGTCGTCGTTGGCGAACACCGGCGGCAGGTCGAGCAGCACCACCGCCTGGCCGGGGAGCGCGCGCGCGGCCACGATCAGCTCTTGGAAGCGGGCGCTCGCGAGCAGTTCGGAGGACATCACCCGGCGCACGGCGCACGGATAGATGGTCAACTGCTGTCCCTCGACACCCCAGGCCAGATCGGCCAGATCGTCGGTCCTGCCGGCAAGATATTCGGTCAGGCCGGTCTGGACCGGGATGTTGTAGCGTTCGGCCACCGATCCGCGACGCAGGTCGAGGTCCATCAGCACCGTCTGCATCTCGGGCAGCCGGGCGAGCGACGCCGCAAGATTGCACGCCACGAAAGTCTTGCCGACCTTCGGCGTCGCGGACGTGATGCCGATCACCCGCACGCCGTTACCCATCAGGCGCACGATTTGGGTGCGCAGCAGGTTGAAAGAGCGCGACCGCTCATCGCGGCTGCGAAAGCCCACGATCGCTTCGCCGAGCGCGTCGGTCGCGATGAAGTGGCGTGGGGTCGTGCTGATCGTCATCTCACTGTTCCGGTCAACCGTCTGATAGCTCATCGACGTTCAGCTTCCTGTCTTAACCCGTGGTCGCCGCCACGTCCGCAGTCTTGCGACGGAACGGCCATTTGAACCACTTGCGCTCCTTTACCTGCGTCTTCGTTGACGACAGCTTAGGAACGATCACCAGCGGCGGCTCCCCGGTCAGTGCCTGAAGCGGCCCCACCCCGCGGATCGGCCGGGCGATCAGTTCAAGGAGCAGCACGATCGCCAGGCCAAGGCCGCCGCCCGCCACCAGGCCGCCAGCGATCAGCAGCGGCCGATTGGGGGAGTTCGGCTTATCCGGCGCAACCGGCGGATCGATCACGGTCAGGCGCTCGCCGCGCTGCTGTTCGCTGATCCGCGCCGAACCCTTTGCGCCGATCAGGTTGGTCTGGATCGTCTGGTAATTGATCCGCAGACCATCCGCCTTCGCCTGAAGCTGGGCGATCTGCTCCTGCACCGCCGGCCCCTTGGCTTGCGCGGCGACGACGGCACTGGCGCGCGCCTGCTCGTTATTCTGTGCCGCTTCCAGGTTGGCGATCGCCGAAGCGTTGGACGCCATCTGGCTGCGGATCGTCGAGCCCGCGTTGAACCGGGTCTGGTTCTGCTGCGCGAACTTGCGCGCCTCGACCAGCCGTTGCTGCGCAGCCTGAACGTCGGGATGGCTGTCCGAATAGACCGCGCGCATGGCGGCCAGCGCGCCCTCGGCATTGACAACGGCGGGATCGCGATCGGTTGCGGTCGACTGCTGGTTCAGCGCCTGCTGCAACTGTGCGTTCTCACGCTTCAGCGCTGCGATCTGCGCCTGATAATTGCCGCCGCCGCCGCTGCCCAGCATCATCATGCTGCTGCTCGACAGCGTCATGCCGTTCGCCAGCTTGATGGACTCTATCTGCCGCTCGATCGCGTTGATCTGCCCGGTCAGGTTGTTCGCCTGCTCCTGCAGGAACTCGACGGTGCCAGTGGCCTGTTCGGCCGTCTGCGTCGCGTCCAGCTTCACCAGTCGCTCGACGAAGTCCTGCGCGACAACCTGCGCCTTCTGTGCCTCGGGGTAATCAAACGTCAGCGAGAAGGCGATCGTGTTCGATCCATTCCCGCCGCCGATGTCCGCCGATACGGGCGAAATGCTCGTCGCGCCGCGCATCTTGTCCAGCACCTCGGACAGCGGCTTTTTCTGCCGCTCCTCGGCGTAGAGGTTGTTGCTCTCGATCAGCTCGATCAGGTCGGGGCGGCTCAGGATCTGCTGACGGATCTTGGCGATGCGCCGGTCAATCATGCTGTTCTGCGGCTGGCCCGCGACCAGCTCGGTCGGCAGCTGCGGCGATTCGACCAGCAGCGTCGCGCTCGACCGATAGCTGGGCGGCATCAGGAGCGCCGCGGCGCCGCCCAGTGCCGTTCCCACCACCAGTGGGGTCACGATCCACCATTTCCGCGCCCACAGGATCGAGGGCAGATAGGCGATCAGGCCACCGCCCTCGCCCTCATTCTCCATGTCCTGCGCGTAACCGTCACTCATCGGGACTGCCCCAGAAAGACCGAGATACCAAGGCGACCGGTGATATCGCCGGGAATGTCGGCGCCAATACCACTGGCGGTCCGATAACTGACCGACGCCACCGCCGAAAACATCCGCCCCAGGCGCCGCTGCAGCGACACGTCACCCGTGAAGTAGTCCTGGGCGCCCAGACCAAGGACCGGCACCTGCGCCTGATCGCTCTGGATGGCGCCAACGCGAACGTAGTTGCCCGATGCCGACGCACTCGTATTGGGACTGATCGTATAGGTCGCGTTCGCTCCCAGGGTGGTCTGAACCCGCACGCCCCCGAGACCGGTGGCACTCGGCACGCGGGACACGATCGCGCACCCCCGCAGCCGCTCGCCGTTTCGGCAGAGCGTACCGTCGAAGGCCACGGACACGAAAGTGCCGCCCTCATCATGGGTGATGCCCGCACCGACGGCGACGTTCAGCGTCGTCAATTCCGACAGCGTACGGCTGTAGGTTACGCGCGGCGTATAGATCTGCGTTTGGGTGCCGCTGTCGTAATCGACATAGGTTCCGCTCAGCTGGAATCCGACTGACGACAGCTCGGTCAGCGAGCGGTTGTAGCCCAGATTGCCACCATAGCTGCGGAAGTTGGACGCGAAGAGGCTCAACCCCTCGCCATTGCCGTTGCGACCCGGATAGGTGGCGCGTTGGACGTTCACCCCGGCGTTCCACGTCGAGAGCGGCCCCGGCGCGTAGCTTCCGGTCAGCCCGGCGCTCAGCGTGTTGCGCCGCTGACGCAGACCGATCAGCCCGACGTCCCCGTTCACGATCGGCAGCCCAGGCGTCGTGAGCACCGGGTTCGTCACGATGGGGGTCGAAACCACGGGCGCCGTGCCCACGTCCACGCCCGTGCCGGTCGTGGATCCACCCGTCACTGGCGAGGTCAGGATTGGGTTGAGCGGCGTGGCGAAGCCGTTCTGCGCGCCCAGTACCTGACTGTCATAGGACGCCGATATGCCAAGGGTCGTGCGCGCATTGGGGCGCGTCGTCCCCGACACGGAGCCACCATAACCACTGTTCGACCCGTAGCGGGTCAGATAGTCCGCACGATTGTAATTGGCGGTGATAAGCGCGGTGTCGGCACCGTCGATCAGCTGCAGGCTCGGCTGCACGTTCAGCTGGACCGAGGCGGAATCCTCGCCATCGACCGTCAGGAACGGGTTGGTCGAATAGGCTCCCCCGACCGACGCCGTCAGCGACGGAATGGTCGTGACCTGCCCAGACGCGCCGGCCAGCGGCACGATCGCAGCGGCACTGCCCAGCAGCGCGAGGAATGGACGACGGCCCCGCATCACGGCACCACCACGGTGTCGCCGCTCTGCAGCTCGGGGATGCCGGCCAGATCGCGCGCGCTGGGATCGCCCTTGATCGCGTCGGACAGGCGGACCCTGATCGGGGTGACGCCGCTGCCGGTCTTGCGGAGAATGACGATGTCGTTGGTCTTGGCGAAGTCGGTCGGGCCACCGGCGATGAAGACCGCCTCGAGCACGTTGATGTAGCGCCCCGGCGTCAGCGTGCCGGGCGAGCGCACCTTGCCGATCACCGACACCTGGAAGCCAGAGGGCGAGCGGATCGATACCGTCACCTGCGGCACCTGGTCGCGGAACTGGCTGGCGAGCCCGCGCGAGATCGCCGCCTCCAGCTCCGACGGCAGCTTGCCGGCGGCCTCGATGCGGCCGGCGAGCGGGAACGAGAAGCTGCCGTCCGGCAATACACGCAGCGTCCGCTGCAACCGCTCTTCGCCCCAGACATAGACTTCGATCTCGTCGCCGGGGTTGACGCGATAGGGTGGCAGCGGAGCGGAGCGCCCGACCGGCGCAGCCTGGGCCGCGCCCTGCGCGAGTACGGGGGTGCCGGAGAACACCGATGCCGTCACGCCGGCCAGCGCCAGCGCTCGCACCAAGACCATCTTCATCTTCACAAATCCCCCAGCAGCGCTGTGTACCGGGCTTGCCTTAATCGCAGAACCTTGAAAAAGCCATACTGACCGACCCGTCGGCGGCAGTGATCGCCTCGCCTTCACTCCCATCTGCAACGGGTCTTTTCGGGTCTTGTCGAGAAACGGATCGGTACGCTTGGGGATCACCTGCTTGACGAGGAATGCCAGACCCGCGCGCGACCGGCAGCGGCTGCGCGCGGGCACCGCCGCGGTGCTGTTGATGATCGCGCCGGTCCTTGCCGGATGCAAATCAGCGGCCGAACGCGCGGCAGAGGCGTCGGCGAAGGCGCAGCAGCTCGCCTCGGCCGGCCTGTACGGAGCGGCCCAGGCGGAGTTCGACATCGCCGTTCAGGCGCGCGACGATCTGCCCGACCTCTGGATCCTGCGCGCGCGCAACCAGATCGCCATGCAGGATTATGCCGGCGCCTTTGCTTCGTACCGCAACGCGCTGGATCAGGACCGCACCAACCGCGAGGCACTCGACGCGCTGTCGCAGCTGGCACTCGCATCGAATCGGATCGACGACGCGCGCGACTATGCCGAACAGATCCTGGCGCTGGCGCCGGAAGACCCAATGGCGCAGCTGGTCCTGGCCACCGTCGCGTTCCGCACCGGCCGCTACGACACCGCCGCACAGAGCGTCGCCAAGCTGCTGGCCCAGACACCGGACAACGAACGCGCGCTGGTCCTGTCCAGTCGGCTCGAGCAGCGCCGCGACCGTTTCGCCCAGGCGATCGCCCTGCTTGAGCCGATCTTCAAGGCCGGCGGCGGGAGTGACGAGCTGCGCCAGCAGCTGACCCAGCTCTATGCCCAGCAGGCCGACGGCCCCGGCCTGCTGAGCATCGCGCGCCGCGACGCGGCCGACCGGGCACAGGACGCGGTCGCGCAGCGCAGCTTCGGCAAGCAGCTGGCGCTGTCCGGTGACCTGAACGAGGCGGCCGTCGCGTTTGATGCCGCCCACAAGATCGCGCCGGGCGATGCCAGCCGTGCCAAGACCGTCCAGGCGCTCGCCGACGTCGACGTCGATCCTGCCGCGATCGCCGCAGCGGTCGACACGCTGTCGGCACCGCAGCCGGACTTCGTGGTCGCCTTGGCGGAATATGCGATCGCACGCGGCAGCTACCCCGTGGCGGCGTCGCTGCTGTCCGCACATCCGAGCGCGGATGGCGCGACGGCGATCGATCGCGACGGCGTCCTCGCCTTTCTGGCGGCAGTCGGCGGACAGGGGGATGACGCACGCCGACGCGCAGACGCCGTATTGGCGGAGGATAGCGGCGAACCTTACGCGCTGATGGCCCGCTCCCTGGCCGAGATGGCGGCCGGCAATGGCGACGCCGCCCTGCGCGACGCACGCGGCGTGGTCGGCGACAATCAGGGGTTCGCACCCGGCTATGCGGTGCTCGCCCGAATCCTGACCGCACGCGGCGACAAGCTGCTGGCGGAGAAGGCGTATTTCGACGCGGTCAACGCGGATGACGACGATCCGATCGCGCTGCGCCAGCTGGTCACGCTGCTGCTGGCGCGCGATCGGGGGATCGACGCGCAGAACTATCTCCGATCCTACACGATGCACCATCCCGATTCGCTGTTCGGATGGTCGCTCCGCCGCGCCGTGTGCCAGCGGATCGGCGATTCAGCCTGCGCCAAGCGCGCCACGACGCTGATCGCTCGCCTGCACGGCGCCAAGCTGGCCGTGCCCCCCGTTCCCGATGACGAGCGGAGCGGCGAGCGCGACTATCGCGACGATTACGCGAGTGACGGGTCGTGACGGCCGAGCGCATCCGCTACCTCGACGTCGATTTCGACCTGCTGGAGCAGGATGAGGTACTCGCGCTGCTGGGCGCGCGGGATCCGGCGGCCCCGTTCGGCTACTGGGTCACCCCCAATGTCGATCACGTCGTTCGCCTGCACCAGGACCGGTCCGACGATCGCGAGGCGGTGTGGGATTCCTATCGCCACGCGACGTTGAGCAGCTGCGACAGCCGTATCCTGGCGGTGATCGCCCGTCGCTATGGCAAGTACCTGCCAGTGGCGCCGGGCAGCGACATGACGCAGCTGGTGCTCGACCGGCTATGCCGGCCGGGCGACCGGATCGCGATCGTCGGCGGCACGGCGACGACTGCGGCAAGCCTTGCCGGCCGTTATCCGCAGCTCGACATCGTGCAGCACCAGCCGCCCATGGGAATGCGCCGCAATCCCGCCGCGATGGACGCCGCCGCCGCCTTCGTCGCGCAGGCGCGGGCGCGGTTCACCTTCCTTGCGGTCGGCTCGCCGCAGCAGGAGCTGCTGGCGCGGCATGTCCTGCGGCGCGGCGACGCAGTGGGCATGGGCCTGTGCATCGGCGCCGCGATCGAGTTCGTCGTGGGCGAGAGCCGGCGTGCGCCCCGAGTGGTGCAGCGCATGCACCTGGAATGGGCGTTTCGACTGATGGCGGATCCGGTCCGCCTGTGGAAACGCTATCTTGTCACCGGGCCGCGCATCTTCGCGCTGGCGCGGGCGGAAGGACGGCGCGACCCGCCCGGTACCTGATCGGCACCGGATGGGCGCACCCGGTCGATCAGCTCTTCGCCTTGCCTGCCGCTGCCGCATCGGCCTTGGGCGCGAAGCCCGGCTGGTAGTCGATCTTCGCCGCGTCGCGCGCCTGCTTGATCTGCTTCTGCGCGATATCGGTGACCGCATTCTTGCGGATCAGCTCGGACGCGATCTGGCGGGCCTGGTCGCCCGCGATCGGTGCATCCTGCTTGCCGCCGACGACGCTGACGACGACGTTACCGCCGGTGGCGATCACGAACGGCTCGCCGGCCGGCAGCGAGGTGACCTGCTTCAGCAGTTCGGGCGGGGTTGCGACGGAGTCGAGCTTGCCCTGCTGGCGCTGGAACTGGATGTTCATGGTCTGCAGCCGCTTGGCCACCGCATCCAGGCTGTGATCGGCCTCGAACGCCTTCAGACGGTTGCGGTCCTGCGGCATCGGGAAAATGATCTGGTCGAGCGCGTAGATCGCACGGCCACCGAACATCTGCGGGTTCTGCGCGATGAAGCGGTCGATCTCAGCCGCGCCGGGCGTCGACACGTTTTTGGTGACCTGTTGGCCCAGCATCTCGATCAGCACCTGATCGTCCATGCGGCGCTCGCGCTGCAGGAAGTCGGGATCCTTGTCGATCCCGCGCTCGCGCGCCTGCTGCACCAGCAGCTTGCGGTTGATGAGGTTCTGGAGCGCTTGGGCGCGGACAACGTCCTTGTCGGCGCCCTGCGGGGCGTTCTTCAGCTCGCCGTTCAGCTCGGACAGCGAGATCTCCTCACCATTGACCACCGCCACGACCTGGCCGGTGGCCGAGCGCTTGCAGCCGGCGACGGCGATTGCCGTTGCCATCAGCAGGATCGTTAATGATTTTGATCGCATAACTGTCTTTCACTCCTAACCAACGTCGATTACCGGGAGCAGGGCCGATGATATGCAGGGCCCTGCGACGAAACTTTGCGGCAGCTTTAAAGGAAACGCGTGATGGAGACTATCTACGATTGGATCACGGTGGCCTTCTTCGCGGGATTGGTCGTACTGCTGCTCCAGCGGTCGGTCGGGCCGGAGGAGAAGCAGGATTCGATGCTTCACTATATCGTTCCGGCCGGTGGCTGCGCCGTGACCAACTATCTGGGCAACAATGGTTACGATATCTTCGCTGTGCTCGTATTTGTCGGGATCATCGCCTACACCGTCTATTTTCTGAAGCCGTTCGCGCGCGCCTGACCGTCGACGGGCGGCGCAGCGCCGCCCGATCGCTTCAGTGCGGACCGATCAACATGGTCCGCCCGGCGCGCCCCGCCGTCGCGACCATGTCGCGCACGAAGTCGGACAATATGTTCAATCCCTGCTCGCGGTCGTTGCCGATCACCGACACGCGTGCCAGCAGCCCGTCGGGGATGAAGCCCTGCAGATTGGCCTTCGCCATCTCCAGCCGCTGGTCGAACCAGCGGATCGGCATCGAGCCGCCGACGCGCGTCCAGTAGAGAATATACTCGCGCCGCGCACCGCGATCGGCGGTCAGGAAACGGCAGGGAATGACAAAATCGTCGTTGATCCGAACCTCGGCAGCGACGTTTTCCAGGATGGAGAAGCCGGCCGCCGGATAGCAGACCTCGGGCCGATGGACCTGCAACCGCCCCTCCTGCACGCTGCTATAGGCCAGCACCATCATGACCGGCCCTACCTCGCCACCGCTCACCGCCTTGCTGTAGTTGCGGGTGAGCAGCTGCTCGTAGAGCGTGCGCGACAGCTGGTCCTCGGGCGGCAGGACCAGCCCGGATTCGGACAGGTAGCGCCACGGCCCCAGCTTGTGCGGGAACAGCCGGTCGAAGCTGGCGTCGGTCAGCCGCGGCACGCTGCGCCGCGGAACGTACAGTTCGGACAGCGCAACCGTGCCGGCCACGGTCAGCCCGATCAGCAGCTTGCGCCGCGACAGCGGATCAGAGCCGCGCTCCGTGCCGGTCGGCACGCCGGTGCCGAGATCCGCACCCGGGGTGATGCCCGTCGCGCTCATGCCGTCATCCATCCCATGCGTTGGCCGATCACCGTGAAGATCTTGTCGATCAGGAAGATCGTCAGCACCGCGGCGACGAACATGAACAGGCCCGCCGCCTCGTGCAGGAAGCCCTGCGCCACCGCTTCACCGGCATAATAGGTAAGCAGCACCAGGATCAGCACCCGCAGGAAGTTGGCGAAGACCGCGATCGGAAAGATCAGCGCGACCAGCAGCAGCGTGTACCGCCAGCTCGCATTGTGACGCAGATAGACATAGAAACTGCCGATCGCCGTCAGGCTGATGAGCGAGTTGAGCCCCGCACAGGCCGCCGCGATCAGCAGCTCGAACTGGCCGATATAGATGCTGACGCCCGATGTCGCGACCGGGTAGCCGAGCGCGCCGAGCAGCCCTACCACCGTCTTGGAGATGTACAGCTTCACCGGCTGCGTCGCGATGTCGACCAGGGTGTCGGGGATCGGGATCAGGAACAGCGAGTAGAGGATCGGGAACCACAGCACCGCCAGCACCCGCTTGCCGCCGACCGCATAGAGCACCGCGACCAGCGACAGATAGGCGGCAAGCCCACGCACCTCGAGCAGGCCGGTGATCCGCGCCGCAGCGTAGAGGATCAATCCGGGCGCCAGCGCAACGACGGCGCGCCAGGCCGGCGGCGCCTGCATCGCGGCGGCGGCCTGCTTGGCGCTCAGCGCGAATAGCCAGATGGCGGTGGCGAACACGATCGGCGCATGCGCGGCCTGATCCGTGCCCCAGCCGCGCGCCGCCAGATCGATCAGGGTCGGCGCCGCCAATGCGGCGATGCCCAGCCAGAAGATCGGCGCCCTGCGGAACGCCGCCCAGGCGCTCTCGGCGGTGACCAGCCAAGGGTTGCGCGGGGACGTCCCCTCTGCCGCGGCGGTGCCATTCGGGGCCGGACCGTTCGCCGGTGACGCCGGCCAGTCTGGTTCAGGCGTCGAGTTGGAAGATGACACGCTTAGATCCATGATGGCGGCACGCCTAGCTTCCAAAGGTTAAGGGGCCACAAAGGTCGTCGTCGACCACCAGCACCTTGCGGACCGCGACGGTCCTGCCGGGTCGGCCATCCTCTCGACGCTGTCGTCCTACCGGTCATCCCCAGTTTTGGCAATGTCGCCACTCGGCAGCGATGCAACTTCCGTGGCCATTACGCGTTGCGGGCGCCCGCCGACAATGTCACAGGCGAACGCAGGGAGGCATTCACCATGCGACAGGAGATGCGGTTCACCCGCGACCGCCGGGCCAGGGTCGCGATCGCGTGAGCGAGCGGACACCGGCTGCACGCGCCCGGCGTCGGCGGCGCATCGGCGGGGCGCTGGCTGCCTGGGGCATCCTGGCCAGCCTGTTCCTCCTCTGGCAGACCCTCACCTATCGCGGGCTGATGGCGCTGGCCGCGGAGTGGCAGTTCAACACCTTCGGCCGCTACTATCCGTCGCTGACCTATGTGCTGCTCGCTGTCGTGATCGCGTCGCCGGTGCTGTGGCTGTTGCGGCGCGATCCGCGCGAGGACGAGGATCTCCCCGATCTTCCGGGCCTGTTCTTCATCCGCAGCATCCTGGGCGTCGGGGTCGGTTGCCTGCTGGTGTGCCTGGTCGTGCTGATCGCGATGACCAGTCTGCCCGGCGACACTGGCCCGGTCGAGCGGATCGTGCTGGGCTCGCCGACCGCCGCCCGCGTGCCGCGAACCGGCCCGACCATCCTTGTCGGCAGCGTGGTGCGCGACCGCACCGCCGGGCTGAACCAGGAGCTGCTGGTCGCGCGCCGGACGATGCGGTTCGCGCCGATGCTGACGCCGGGCGCCGCGCCGCAATCGGTCCGCTTCTTCGTCGAGATCGGCCCCAACGAGGAGGCCGCGACGCTGCGGCCCGATGGCCTGCGCGAGGGTATCCTGCGCCAGGGCGGCCTGCCGGGGGAGCTGGAGAAGCTGTTCGGTTACGCAGGCTATGACCTGACCACGCCCTATTACACGCTGTTCGCCACGCGAGCCGGACTGCAATGGCCGTACCGCGTCGCCGCGATCCAGCTGGCGATCGTCGGGCTGGTCTGCCTTATCGCGGCCGGTCTGCTTCACCTGCGCCGCGAACGGCTGCGGCGGCGCCTGCGCGAAGCACGGTAAACGCTCTCTAAACCGTCTGAGACCGGGTGTTTATTTACTTTCGACCGGCATTTTCCCGGTCATGCTCTCGTCCATGTCCTACAAGTCGCTGTCGATCGCGGTCGCTGCACTGGGCTTCACCAACATCGCGCCGCCCGATGGCGGCGCGCGTGGACCCGCGAGCCAGCTGGCGGTGGTGCGCCCGGTCGCCGCGCCGGTCGACCTCGCCGCATCGGGCCGCTCGCTGACGCTGACCAAGGCGTCGGACGGGCTGTTCTACGTAACCGCGGCGGTCAACGACGTGCCGGTGCGTTTCGTCGTCGACACCGGCGCGAACGTGGTCGTCCTCACCCGCCGCGACGCGCAGGCGGTCGGCGTCACCACGACGCGCGGCACCGGGCAGACGCTGCGCACCGCTGGCGGGCGACAGGCGATGCGCTGGACCAGCATCGAGCGGCTGAAGATCGCCGGCCACACCGTCGACAATACCGACGCAGTGGTGGTCGCCGACAACGGCCCGCCCCACTCGCTGCTGGGCCAGTCAGCGCTGGCCCGCTTCCGCTCGGTCACGCTGCGCGGCGACCGGCTGGACCTGCAGCTCTAGGCGGCGGGCAGCTCTAGGCGGCGAGCGGAAACCGGAGCAGCCGGTCCTCGACCGGAACCCAGGCCTGCCCCGTCCCACCCATCGCCCGCACGATCGCCGGGTGATGCGCGTCGAGCCCGCCGGTCAGTGCCCCGAACGCCGGCAGGATGATCTTCGTCGCACCGCCGACGAAGCAGCGCCGCGCGACCTGCCGCCCACGCACCCGGACGCGCAGCTTGGGATGGAAATGGCCCGACAATTCGGGGCGCGGCTCGGCCGGATCGGCTTCGTGGCGGAACACGATGCCCTCCACCTCCGCCTCGTCGGCGACCTCGCCGCCGCAGCGGTCGAGGATCGCGCGATCATGGTTGCCGGTGATCCAGGTCCAGCGCAGCCGCCCGGTCAGCGCCGTCAGCATCGCCTGCGCCTCGACCGGCAGGCGGTCGCACCCTTCGATGTCGTGGAACGAGTCGCCCAGGCACCAGATCTCGCGCGCCGCCGTTTGTTCCGTCACCGCGGTCAGCGCGGCGAGCGTCGCCAGCGAATCATAGGGCGGCAGCAGCTGCCCTCGCGCGGCGAACCAGCTGCCCTTTTCCAGATGCAGGTCCGCGACCAGCAACGCGGCGCGCGCGGGCCAGAACAGCGCGCCCTCCGACAGCGCCAGGAAATCATGTCCGCCGAACGAAAGGGGAACCATGGCGTCGCCATGACGCGAACCGGCTCCGGCCGCAAGCGTCGCTTTGCGATAGGCGGACGAGACGAATCCTGCCAACGGTGAACCGAACGCCATCGCAAGGACCGCCGACATGCCCCTGACCCTGTTGATCGCCGCCACGCTGGCCCAGGCCGCCGCCCCCGCTGCCCGCCTGACGCCGGAACAGGCCGACGCGCGCTGCGTCGTGATCCTGGGCTTCATCAACCAGCAGCCGAACCAGACCCCCCAGCGCATCGAGGCGGTGCGGACCGGTACCGCCTATTACATGGGCAAGCTGCGCGGCCGTAACCCGCGCATCGCGCTGGCGCCGACGCTCGATGCGGCGGCACAGCTGGCCCAGGCGCAGAAGGTGAATGTCGGGACCGAGAGCCAGCGCTGCGGCCAGGAACTGACCGACATCGCCGCGTCGCAGAAGCCCGCCGCCCCTACCCCGCGTAAGCCCTGACCAGATCGAACAGATAGTCGCGCGATTCGTAGAGCGACTTCACCCGCACCCGCTCGTTCAGGCCGTGCGCGCCGCTGCCGTCGCGGTCGACGAACAGCCCGGGCAAGCCATAGACCGGGATGCCGATCGCCTGAAGGAAGATGCCGTCGGTGGCGCCGGTCGACATGAACGGCGCCATCGGGATACCGGGGAAATGCTTCGCCGCGATCTTCCGCGCGGGCTCCATGATCTTCGGGTCCAGCTTGGGCGGAATCGCCGTCGGGCGCACGGGCTGGTTGGCGGTGACGACGACCTTGTCGCCGGCGAGCGTCTTCAGCTGGCCAAGTGTGCCCTCGACGGTCTCGCCGGGAAAGATGCGGCAATTGACGTTGGCGGTGGCGCGCTGGGGCAACGCGTTCTCGGCATGGCCTGCCTGCACCAGCGTCGCGACGCAGGTGGTACGCAGCGTCGAGTTGAACGCCTTGTCGCCGCTGACGATCGCGTCCGCCTCCGCATCGGTCGGGTTCGCCAGCAGGCGGGTGAGCGCGCCCTTCATCGGCTCGGGACTGAGCGACGCGGCAGAGGTGAAATAGGCGCGGGTCGTGTCGGTGAAACGGACCGGGAAGCGGTACGCCTGCACCGCCTTCAGCGCATCGGCCAGTTCGTAGATCGCGTTCGCCGGCGTCGGCTGCGAGCTGTGGCCGCCGGGATTGGTGACCTGGAAGGTATAGTTCTGCGCCGCCTTCTCGCCAACCTGCATCACCAGCAGCTGGCGGTTGCCGGCATCGTCCAGCCGCCCGCCGCCGCCCTCATTCAGTGCGAACTCCGCGGCGACCAGGTCGGGGCGGGTCTTCGCCAGCCACTGCGCGCCGTTCCAGGCGAAGGTCGTCTCCTCGCCACAGGTCAGCGCCAGCTTGATCGTGCGGCGGGGCCGCGCGTTCTGCTGGCGCAGGCGGATCATCGTGTCGGCCCAGACCGCTGCCTGCGCCTTGTCGTCGATCGCGCCGCGCGCATAGTAATAGCCGCCCTCCTCGACCAGCTTGAACGGGTCCCGCGCCCAGTCCTCGCGCTTGGCCTCGACCACGTCGAGATGGGCGAGGAGCAGCATCGGCTTTGCCGCCCTGTCGCGGCCGGGCAGGATGGCGACCAGCCCACCCTCTTTCGGATGCTCCGGCACCGAGAAGGAGATCAGGTCGCTGTCGGGATAGCCGGCGGCGCGCAGCCGCGCCTTGATCTGTTCGGCGGCCTGCGTGCAGCTGCCGACCGACAGCGTCGTGTTGGTCTCGACCAGTTCCCTGTACAGGTCGAAGAAGGATTTCTGGTCGGCACGGTCCTGCGCGACCGCGGGGGTGGCCGCCATCATCAGGCCACCCGCCACCATCCATCCGATCCGCGCCATATTCCGTCCCCCGTCAAATCGCAGCGAGTAGAGCCGCTCGACGGCGCTGGCGCAAGCCGTTCAGCCGAGCCGGATCCGCCGCTCGGGCACGGTGAAGCGGATGGCGCGATTGGGAAAGTCGATCTCCACCATCCGGAACGAGCGCAACGTCTGCATGCCGAGCAGCAGCGCCGGCTTGTTCGCCAGGCCGAACCGCTCGAACGGCGCCACGTCCGCCACCGCCAGTGGTACGTTCGACAGCGCGAGCCCGCCGATCTTCAGCTGATCGACGACATAGGCGTCGGACGCGACCCTCATCCCGTCGGCGGCGAGCAGGTCCCAGCGCCCGATCGAACTCTGCCGGCCGAGCAGCTTGAGGAAGGCGGTGTTGGCGATCGTCACCGACGATCCGGTGTCGATGACGACCGCGATCCGCTTGTTGCGCCAGTGCGCGTCGGTGACGATCAGCTGGCCGAACAGCGAGCGGGCGACGACGACGATCTCGTCCGGATCGCGCGACTGGACGCGCCGCTTGCCGGCGGAGGGGGTCAGCGTCATCCGGCTGCGGTCGAAATCGATTGCGACGCGGTGCCCCTGCAACGCATCGAGCCCCAGCATCCCCTGCGCGCCCAGATCGCTTCGGGCATAGACCGGCGCCTCGATCATCGCGGGCGCCAGCCGGCTGACCTTCAGGAGCGGCACCTGCGCGGTAGCGGTTGGCGCAGTGCCCGCCATCGTCGTCACCCGCACGTCGCGGCCGGGTGCCAGCGCCAGCTCGGTCGCCAGCTCGCGCGACACCACCGTCCGCTCGGCCCCGGTGTCGATCACGAACGGCCAGTCGCCCTTGCCGGCGATCGAGACCGGCACGGTCATGCGTATCTCGGTGTCGCGCAGCTGCCATTCGTCGGTCGGCGTTGCCGCGGGTTCGGGCTGCGCCGTCACGGGCGGGAACGCGGCCGGATCCGGCCCGGCGATTGACGCGGCGATCGCCGCGATCAGGGCGAACATCCTCTCCATAATCCGGCGATGCTGCGCCCGTTGCGGACCTTTTGCAATGGGCCGCTGCGATCAGTCGAGCGCCATTGCCTCCGCGGCCAGCGCCTCGGCTTCCAGCAGCAGCGCGTCGTCGCCGCTGTTGGTCGACACCCGCTCGCGGCCGATCAGCACCAGCACCGGCACAGCCAAGGGCGACACCCGTTCCAGATCGACATGGAGCATCGTGTCCGCCGCCCGCTCCAGCAGCCCGGCGAGGCGGCCGACATCGGTCATCCGCGCCCGCGCATCGTCCCACGCAGCCTGGAGCAGCAGGTGCGACGGCTCATACTTGCGCAGCACGTCATAGATCAGGTCGGTGGAAAAGGTGACCTGCCTGCCGGTCTTGCGCTTGCCGGGATGCTGGCGCTCGACCAGCCCGCCGATCACCGCCACCTCGCGGAACGCGCGCTTCAGCAGGTGCGACTGCTGCACCCACTCGACGAACTCATGCTCCAGTATGTCGGGCGAGAACAGGCTGGCGGGATCGGTGATCTTCTCCAGCCCGAAGCAGGCGATGGCATAGTCGTTGGCGACGAAGCCGAGCGGCTTCAGCCCCTGCGTCTCCATCCGCCGAGTCAGCAGCATCCCCAGCGACTGGTGCGCGTTCCACCCCTCGAACCCATAGGCGACCAGATAATGCCGCCCCTCGCGCGGGAAGGTCTCGACCAGCAGCTGGCCGGGCGCCGGCAGGGTCGATCGGCGCGCCTGGATCTCCAGCCAGTCGCGCACGTCGTCGGGAAAGCGGTGCCACTCGGCCGGCGTCGCGAGAAAGGCGCGCACCCGGTCCGCCAGGCTGGTCGACAGCGGCATCCGGCTGCCGCCATAGGTCGGAATGCGCGCCGGGCGGCTGGTCGCGCGGACGATCAGATCCTCGATATCGATCTTCTCGACCTCCAGGCTCAGCCCGGCGAAGAAGAAGGTATCGCCGTGGCTCAGCGTCGCGGCAAACCCCTCCTCGACCTTGCCGAGATGGCGGCCGTTCTTGAAGCGCACGTTGAGCATCGTCGCCTCGACGATGATGCCGGCATTCAGCCGATGCTGCGCGACGAACTTCGGATGCGCGACCCGCCAGCTGCCGTCCGCGTCCTGCACCAGCCGCTTGAACCGGTCATAGGCGCGCAAGGAATAGCCGCCGTCGCGGATGAAGCCGAGTACCCGCTCGAACAGATCGTCGGTCAGCGCGGAATAGGGCAGTGCCGAGCGGATCTCCGTCAGCAATTCCTCCTGCCGGAACGGCGCCGCGCAGGCACAGGCCATGACGTGCTGCGCCAGCACGTCGAGCGCGCCGGGCCGGAACAGGTCGGGGTCCAGCTCGCCTGCCTCGACCGCGTCGAGCGCCGCGCGCGCCTCCAGATATTCGAACCGGTTGCCGGGGACCAGGATCGCCTTCGACGCCTCGTCCAAACGGTGATTGGCACGCCCGATCCGCTGGAGCAGGCGCGACGATCCCTTGGGCGCGCCCATCTGGACGACGCAGTCGACATCGCCCCAGTCGACACCCAGGTCCAGGCTGGCGGTGGCGACCAGCGCCCGCAGGCGCCCGGCGGCCATCGCCCCTTCCACCTTGCGCCGCGCCTCCAGCGACAGGCTGCCGTGATGGACGCCGATCGGCAGCCCCGTGTCGTTCGCCTTCCACAGGTCCTGGAAGATCAGCTCGGCAAGGCTGCGGGTGTTGCAGAAGACGATGCTGGTCCGGTGCGCGGCGATCGTCGCCATCACCTGCTCGGCGGCGTAGCGACCCGAGTGGCCGGCCCAGGGCACCCGGTCCTGCGGCAGTAATATGTCGATGACCGGATCGGCGCCCGGCTCGCCCTGCACCAGGCTGACCGAATCGATGTCGCCATCGGGCGCCAGCCAGGCGCGGTATCCGTCCGGATCGGCCACTGTCGCCGACAGCGCGACCCGCCGCATCGCCGGAGCCAGCCGCTGGAGCCGCGCCATGCACAGCGCCAGCAGGTCGCCGCGCTTGCCGGTGGCGAAGGCATGCACCTCGTCGACGACGATCGTCTTCAGCCCGGCGAAGATCAGGTCGCTGTCCGGATAGCTGAGCAGTAGCGACAGCGATTCGGGCGTGGTCAGCAGGATGTGCGGCGGCCTGACCCGCTGGCGCGCCTTGCGGTCGGACGGCGTGTCGCCGGTGCGCGTCTCGACGCGGATGTCCAGGCCCATCTCATCCACCGGCGTCACCAGGTTGCGCTGGATATCCACCGCCAGCGCCTTCAGCGGCGAGACGTAGAGCGTGTGCAGCCCCTCGCTCGGGCGCTCGATCAGGTCGACCAGCGTCGGCAGGAACCCCGCAAGCGTCTTGCCCGCACCGGTGGTCGCCACCAGCAGCGCGTGCCGCCCCGCCCGGCCCTGCGCCAGCATATCCATCTGGTGTCGACGCGGCCGCCAGCCGCGCGCAGCGAACCAGCCGGCGAGTTGAGGGGGCAGGTCGGCAGGCTTCGTCATGCCGGGCTTGCCCCGGCATCCAGGGTCACGAGCGCGGTCGTCCGCGGCTCCGAACGCCGGGACCGACCCGGCATGGCGTCATTCAGCGCCCGGCCGCGTCGTCGTCCGACCCGTTGCGATACAGGTCGCGCGTCGCCTGTTCGGTCCGGCGATCCTGCTCGGGGCTGATCCGGCGGTTCTTCGCCTTGGCCCAGGCGATCGCGCCGACCAGCACGAACGCGCCGATGAACACCACGATCAGCCACAGGCTACCATTCGCCGTACTGCTCGCGGTCTGTTCCTGAATCTCGTTCATGATCGGGCATCCTTCGTGGAATGTCGTACCGGTCAACGTATCGGGCAAGCGGTTCGATCCGGCACCCTCCTGCCGGCTCGCGCGTAGTGCCCGCATGGCAAAGCTCGGCGACTGGATCGAACCGCATCCCCACGGCATCCATGTGCGCCCCGCCGACGCCTGGGTCGACCCGTCGGAGCCGGTCGAGCGCGCGCTGGTGACCCACGGCCACGCCGATCATGCCCGCGGCGGCCATGCCCGCGTCTGGGCGACGCCGGAAACGCTGGCGATCATGGACGCCCGCTACGGCCCGCAGACCGGTGAGCCGGTCGCCTACGGCGAGACGATCCGGCTGGGCGACGTGGAGGTCGGCTTCGTTCCCGCCGGGCACGTCCTCGGATCGGCGCAGATCGTCCTCGACTATCGCGGCGAGCGGGTGGTGGTGTCGGGTGACTACAAGCGCCGGCCCGACCCGACCTGCGCCGCATTCGAGCCGGTCAAATGCGACGTGTTCGTCACCGAGGCGACCTTCGCCCTCCCCGTCTTCCGCCATCCCGACACTGGCGACGAGATCGACAAGCTGATCGCGCGCCTCCACGCCAATCCCGACCGCTGCGTGCTGGTCGGCGCCTATGCGCTCGGCAAGGCGCAGCGGGTAATCGCAGAGCTGCGCGACCGCGGGCACGAGGCGCCGATCTACATCCACGGCGCGCTCGCCCGGTTGTGCGAGCTGTACGCCGATCACGGCGTCCGGCTGGGCGAGCTGATCCCGGTCGCGGGCGTGCCTAAGGCGGCGATGGCCGGGCATGTCGTGATGTGCCCGCCCTCCGCGCTCAACGACCGCTGGTCCAGGCGGCTGCCCGACCCGATCACCGCGATGGCATCGGGCTGGATGCGGGTACGCCAGCGCGCGCGGCAGAAGAATGTCGAGCTGCCGCTGATCCTGTCCGACCATGCCGACTGGGACGAGCTGACCGACACGCTGACCGAGATTGCCCCCCGCGAGGTCTGGGTCACCCACGGCCGCGAAGAGGCGCTGGTCCACTGGTGCGAGCAGCGCCAGATCAAGGCGCGCGCGCTGGCGCTGGTCGGCTTCGAGGACGAAGACGACTGAGAGTTCGCCTGGAAATACGCTGTGGGCGCCACTCTCGGAGCCGGCCCGCCCGGAACCTGTGACCGGGTCGCCGCGCTTGGTCCGCTCCACCATTCGGAGCATCCCCATGGCCGAAGACCGGCTGACCATCGATCCCGCCAGCATATTCGACAATGTCGACCAGCACCGCGTCGAGTTCGCCGCCACGATCGATGGCGCGCGCCACGCCTTCGCTGCCCAGTACGACCTCCTCCGCGCCCTGTCTGGCGAGGACCCGAACGACCGCGCGGTCGCCGCATTCCACGCGCAGGAGGACCGGATCGCGACGCTCGGAACCAGGGCGTTCGCGCGCGATCAGGATCAGGTGATGGTCGTCATCAGCGAGAACGACCTGGACTGACCGCCTGTTTCTTCGCCGCCGGCCAGGTTAGCTCCGCCACCACCGGAAAGTGATCGGACGGATACAGCGCGCCCTGATGGTCGGTCAGGGTACGGATCTTCATCGGGATCAGCCCACGGGTCCAGATCCAGTCCATGCGTCGGTCCGGTTTGCCGGTGAAGCCGTGGAAGGTGGCGGCCGGGCCCTTCTGCTTGAAGGCGACCTGCCACGCGTCGGACAGGCTCGCCGCCAGCGTCGCGTGGGTCGGGCTGTCGGGGGCGGCGTTGAAGTCGCCGGTGACGACGACCGGACCCGGCGTCGCGGCGACGCGGCCGGCGAGCAGCCGGGCGCCGCGGACGCGCGCGGCCTCGTCGTCGATGCGATAGGGCAGGTGCGTGTCGAACAGCGTGAATCCGTGCGTGCCGTCGAGGCTGGTGAACCGGCCCCAGCTGACCATCCGCGGATAGGGATGGCCCCAGCTGATGCTGCCCGGCACGCCGGGCGTGTCCGACAGCCAGAAGTCACCCTGCGCGTCCAGCCGCCAGCGGTCGGTGCGATAGAAGATGCCCATATGCTCGTCACCATGCCCGCCGCGGCGGTCGCGGCCGAACCAGGCATAGCCGGACAGCGCCGCGATTAGGTCCTGCGCCTGCGCGGCGACCAGTTCCTGCGTGCCGATCACGTCGGGCGCCGCGCGGGCGATGGTCTTCGCCATCAGCGCGCGGCGATGCGCCCAGTCATTGGCCCCGTCGGTGGCGACGGGCACCCGGACATTGACGGTCATTACAGTCAGGTCGGTGGGCTTGGCGGTGGCGGGACAAGCGAGGATCAGCGTCAAGAGCAGCGCCAACCCCTGTCTTGTACTCCCGCGAAGGCGGGAGCCCAGTCTGATGAGCCACACCAGCGAATGTTCTCTCCAACACCGTGTTCCCGCCTTCGCGGGAACACGGAAGGTGTGGGCCAACCCCATCATGCCCCCTCCAGCGCCCGGGCGCGGCGGCGCTGGACGGAACTGCCGATCCCCATCGCCTCGCGATATTTCGCGACCGTCCGCCGCGCGATGTCGAATCCCTTGGCCTGGAGCAGCTCGACCAGCGTGTCGTCGGACAGGATCTTGGCCCCCTCACCCGCGATCAGCGCGCGGATCGCGCTCCGGACCGCCTCGGCCGACACCGCATCGCCGCCGTCCGCCGCCTGGATCGCCGAGGTGAAGAAATATTTCAGCTCGAACGTGCCGCGCGCGGAGGACAGGTACTTGTTGCTCGTCACCCGGCTGACCGTCGATTCGTGCATCTCGATCGCGTCGGCGACGCGCGCCAGCGTCATCGGCTTAAGATGAGCGACACCGTGGAGGAAGAACGCCTCCTGCTGCTTCACGATCTCGGCGGCGACGCGGATGATCGTGCGCTGCCGCTGGTCGAGCGCCTTGGTCAGCCAGTTGGCGCTGGCCAGGCAGTCCGACAGCCATGCCTTCGACGCCTTGTCCTGCGGCCCGGTCGCCAGTTGCGCGTGATAGCGCCGGTTGACCAACACGCGCGGCAGCGTCGCGTTGTTCAGCTCGACCGTCCAGCTACCGTCCGCGGCGCGGGTGACGAACAGGTCGGGCACCACCGCGCTCGGCGGCTCGCCGCCATAACGACAGCCCGGCTTGGGATCGTAAGCGCGCAGCTCGCGGATCATGTCGGCCATGTCCTCGTCGTCGACATGGCAGAGCCGCTTCAGCCGGGCGAGGTCGCCGCGCGCCAGCAGGTCGAGATTGTCGAGCAGCCGCGCCATGCACGGGTCGTAGCGATCAGCCTCGCGCGCCTGGAGCGTCAGGCACTCGGCCAGGTCGCGCGCGCCGACGCCGGTTGGGTCGAAGGTCTGGACGATCGCCAGCACCGCCTCCACCCGCGCCAGCGGCACGCCGAGCCGCTGCGCGATGTCGAGCAGGTTGCCGCGCAGATAGCCGGCCTCGTCGATCTGGTCGATCAGGTGGTGGGCGATGAACAGGTCGGCCCCCGCCACCGCCGGCCCGGCCTGTGCGATCAGATGCTCCGACAGGCTCAGGTCGGGATTGGCGAAGGCGTCGAGGTCGGGGCCGTCCTCCGGCCCGGCGCCGCCGGACAGGCGCCCATCGCGACCGACCCCGCCGTCGGCGACCGAGTCCTGCTGGTGGCTCTCGGTCGCATAGTCGATGTCGAGCGGCTCGGCCGGTGCCGCGCCGGTGACGAGCGCGTCGGCGGTGGCGGGCTCGGGCGCCGGTGCCGGTTCGGGGCGAACGATCTCGGTCCCCGCCCCCGCTTCCAGCAGCGGGTTCTTCTCGATCTCCTCGGCGATGAACGTCTCGATCTCGAGATTGGACAGCGTCAGCAGCTTGATCGCCTGCTGAAGCTGGGGGGTCATCACCAGCGACTGCGACTGGCGCAGGTCGAGGCGCGGAGCGAGGGTCACGACCTAGATCCTCCCCTGCAAGGGGAGGTGGCAGCGCGCAGCGCTGACGGAGGGGTGTCGCCCTCTCGATAGCGGGTCACCCCTCCACCGGCTTCGCCGGTCCCCCTCCCCTTGCAGGAGAGAAATTGGCGTCCGGGCACATCCATCCCCCTACAGCGAGAACGTCTCGCCGAGGTACAGCCGGCGCACATTGGCATCGGCGACCAGTTCGGCGGGGCTGCCGGTGAACAGCACGCGCCCGTCATAAATGATGTAGGCGCGGTCGACGATGTCCAGCGTCTCGCGGACATTATGGTCGGTGATGAGTACACCGATGTCGCGGCGCTTCAGATCCTTCACCAGGTCGCGGATGTCGGCGATCGAGATCGGGTCGATGCCGGCGAACGGCTCGTCGAGCAGCATGATCGACGGGTCGGCGGCCAGCGCGCGGGCGATCTCGGCCCGCCGCCGCTCGCCGCCCGACAGCGCCATGGCCGGCGCCGCGCGCAACCGCGTCAGGCCGAACTCGTCGAGCAGTCGGTCGAGCTTGGCCTGCCGTGCCGCCTTGTCCGGCTCGGACAGTTCCAGCACGGTCAGGATGTTCTTCTCGATCGACAGGCCGCGGAAGATCGAGGTTTCCTGCGGCAGATAACCCAGACCCAGGATCGCGCGCCGATACATGGGCAGGCCGGTGATGTCGTCGCCATCGAGCATGATCCGCCCCGAATCGGGCTTCACCAGTCCCATCACCGAATAGAAACAGGTGGTCTTGCCCGCGCCGTTGGGGCCGAGCAGCCCGATCACCTCGCCCCGGCCCACCGTGACCGACACGTCGGTCAGCACGATCCGCTTGTCATAGGACTTGGCGATCGACACGACCTGCAGGCCGTCGGTCGCCGGCGGCTCGGCGATCGGCGACGTGTCGGTGGGGGCGGTGTCGGTCGGCAGGGCGGTAGTGGCCATCGAACGGCGCCTCGCAGCAGTTTGGTATCGCCGCATCGCAGCCGGCGATTGTGGCAGGGTTCATGCATGAGCGAATGGGGCGGGAAAAGCCCCTTTCGTCCGATCAGTTGCGGTTCGGAACCGAGAATGTACCGGTGACCCGCCCCGCGCGGCGTTGGACGTTGCCGTCCGTCGCGGGTGCGCCGGTGCTGCCGACCGACGATCCGTCGATCACCGCACGACCGGTGTCCAGGTTGATCGTCAGCCGCCCGCCATTGACCGTGTTGCCCCCGCCCTGCGTCAGCGACACCGCGCCCAGCATGGTGATGACGCGGCGGTTCAGGTCGTAGATGGCGTACTGGCTCTTTGCCGTCTGGTCCGGCCGGCGGACGGTGACGCCACCGCTAGCGTCGAGTCGCGACACCTGCGGATTGCCGCCGACGACCTCGCCCGTATAGGCGACCGTCATCCGCGCGGCGTTCAGCGTCATCTCCGCCTGCTTCACCGATACGCTGCCCGACAGGACGGCGCGGTTGGCCCGGTCCTGCAACTCGATATGGTCCGCGCCGAAATCGATCGGTGCGTTGGTGTTGTGGCGCTGCTGCGCCGTCGCGGACAGCGGCAGGATGGCGAGCAGCGAGGCAAGCAGCGGGGCGGCGATAGGCAGGCGCATGGCGGCTATTTCGGGCCGCGCGGCACGATCCGCAAGCGGGCATTGCCATCCAGGGTGACGGTGCGGCTTTCAAGGTCGGCGCGCATCGAGTCGCCGCGGAACGTGCCCTGCGGCACCGTGCCGCTCACCGCACCCGCGCTCTGCAACGTCCGCTCGCCAAGGTCGACGGTGGCGTCGCCCGTATCCAGCCGATAGCCGCCCGCCGCCTGGAACGCGATCGGCCCGTCGACCTTCATCTTCTGGGTATCCATGTCGTAGCGGCCGGACGGCGCCACCAGCCGTGCCGGCCCATCGCTCAGCCGGATGCCGGCACTCAGCTGCGACAGGCGCACGATCGGCTCGGCCGAGCTGCGCTGCACGGCCGAGCCCGCATCCAGCTCGAACGGCTGCCCCTTGTCGTCCTGCCCGCGATAGCGCGCCGACTGAAGGCGCATCCGCTCCTTGGCAACCTCGACCTTGTTCTTGTCGAGCACGAACGAGACGTCGCCGGCAGCGGTCAGCGGCGCCATCACCAGGAACGCTGCGAGCACCCCGACCGACATCGGCAGCACGACGCGGGCACCCGCGACGAGCCGGTCGTGGCGGCTGCCCGGCGCTGCCCAGATCTGGCGCGCGGTCCGCTCGCGGCGGGCGGCCTCAGACATGGGCGAACACGTCGATCTCCGGCCAGCCCGCCAGGTCGAGCGCGGCCCTCGCCGGCAGAAAGTCGAAGCATGCCTGCGCCAGTTCGGTCCGCCCCTCGCGCGCCAGCCGACGCTCCAGCTCGTCCTTCAGCCGGTGGAGATAGCGGACGTCGGACGCGGCATATTCCTTCTGCGCCTCGCTCAGCACCGGGCCGCCCCAGTCGGACGACTGCTGCGCCTTGGACAGCTCCTGCCCCAACAGCTCCCGCACCAGCTCCTTCAGCCCGTGGCGATCGGTATAGGTGCGCACCAGCCGCGACGCGATCTTGGTGTCCCAGGCCGGTCCGGCGACCACGCCCAGATAATGGTCCAGCGCGGCGATATCGAACCGGCCGAAATGATAGAGCTTCAGAACGTCCGGATCACCGAGCAGCGCACGCAGATTGGGCGCGCCATAGTCGCTGTCCGGCGCGAATCGGACCAGATGCTCGTCCTCGCCGCCATCGGACAGCTGCACCACGCACAGCCGGTCGCGCGGTGTCATCAGCCCCATCGTCTCGGTATCGACGGCGATCGACGTGGCTCCGGCGAACAGGCCGGCGGGAAGGTCTTCCTCGTGCAGATAAACGGTCATTGCGGTGCCGTAGCGGCGCGCGCGTGAACGCTCAACAACGCATCGTCCGATCGGGACCGCCAGCGACGCACCCGGACGCCGCAATCGTTTGACTGTGCCGTTACGGCAACGCATCGCGACATTTCGGTCGAACCGGAGGCATTAAGCAAAAACTGTTCGCAGAGGCTGCGGTGATCCGCTATACGAGAGGATAGGCGCGGAAGGTTTGGCGCCGAAAGGCCGTGAGCACGTCGTCCGGCGCTCGGGTTCTTTAGGAAGCACATGCGGGCGAACCGGGAAGACGAACAGGGCTTATGAGTTTCGATAAAGGCGGCCGCGGTCAGCGTGGCGGGCGTGGGCGCGACAAGCGCGACAGCTTCGGTGGCGACGATTTCGGCGGCGGTAGCAGCTTCGGCGGCGGCGGCGATCGCTTCGGTGGCGGCGGCTTCGGCGGCGGTGACCGATTTGGCGGCGGCTTCGGCGTCGGCGGCGGCGGTGGCTATCGCGGCGGCGGTGGCGGCTTCGGCGGCGGCGGCGGTGGGTTTGGCGGCGGTGGCGGCGGTGGCCGCGGCATGCCCCCCCAGGTCGTTGGCGAGGGCACGGGCGTCGTAAAGTTCTTCAATGGCCAGAAGGGTTTCGGCTTCGTCGTGCGCGATGATGGCGGTGAGGACGTGTTCGTCCACATCTCCGCAGTCGAGCAGGCCGGCCTGACCGGCCTGGCCGAGGGTCAGCCGCTCGGCTTCACCCTGGTCGATCGCGGCGGCCGCATCTCGGCTACCGAGCTGAAGATCGACGGGGAGCCCATGGCAGTGACCGAGCGCGCCCCGCGCGAGCCGCGTGAGGGTGGCTTCGGCGATCGTCCGGCTCGCGGCGCGGCAGGCGGCTTCGGCGGCGATCGCGGCGGTGCTCCGCAGCGGCAGCTGACCGGTGAGAAGGCGACCGGAACGGTCAAGTTCTTCAACGCCATGAAGGGTTTCGGCTTCATCCAGCGCGACGATGGTCAGCCCGACGCGTTCGTCCACATCTCGGCCGTCGAGCGCGCCGGCATGGCGAGCCTGAACGAGGGCGATCGCCTGCAGTTCGAACTCGAGGTCGATCGTCGCGGCAAGTATGCCGCGGTCAACCTGTCGCAGCATCAGGGTTGATCCGACCCAGATGATGATGGCTCGCCCGGCCTGACCGGGCGAGCCGCTTCCTGTTCGCGTTTCCGATAAGGCCTGGGGCGGATATTCCGCGCCGGGCCTTGTCTCGTTTCGGACCAGGGGTGCGCAGATCTCCGGCATCTGATCTTCAGCATTTTGCACCCATTGCCCGCGAACATGCTCATCCTTACGATCTCACCACCTCTAGCGTGGTCAGCCGCGATGCGATTTCAGTCCTCACTTCGCCTTATCGCCGTCGTCGCAACAACCATGGCGACCGCAGCAGTCGCTCAGCCGCACAAGATCGGTGCGATCTTTCAGCGCGGAGATGACGCCATTGTCATAACCCCCTGCCCTGCTGGTGGAGATCATGACGAGAATTGTCGCGCGGTCGAGGCGCGCTCCAGCCTCCAGGTCCGAAAGCTCGGCAGCGGTTATATAATCGTCCGTTCCCTCTGGCGCCGACCGCCACGTGGAGCAGGTCCCGACATCATCCTGTTCGGCGACGACGGCGGCTCGGGCGGCTACGGTGACCTCTTCGCGGTGACCTTCGGCCGGGACGTGCAGGTTCGGACGCTGAGCGGCGAGCGTATGGACTCGGCCACGGTGACCCCGGGCAAATCCGGGCCACGGATCACCCTGGCGTTCGACATCGAGTTCTTCAACGGCGCGCCACATGCCGGAGCGATCATCGTGCCGCTGCCGGTGCGCTGGGCGAATGGCGACTTCGCGCTCGACCTGCCCGCGCTGATCCGCCCTGCCCCCTCCCCCGCGCAGGCGAATGCGCGCGTGGCGGCGATGACGCACGAGCTTCGCGAGTGGCTCGCCGCCCGGCAGAACCCGGCCGTCCTCTACCCGCCGGAGGCGCCGTCAGGGACGCCGATTACGGCCAAGGCGCTGGTGGAAGCGATGCTCTCCGGTCATGCGGATCTGGCGCGGACGATGCTCGACCGCAGTTGGCCGCGTCGGAATGGCGGGTCGCCGGGCGGCAAGGAACGGTTCTGGGCAGACCTGTGTCATGCCGTCCGGGCGCAACCACTCTGGCAGCGGTTCGGCCTGGGCCGCCTGCCCCATGCCGATCTGATCGTGGCCGGCGCGGAGCATCGCGCGGGATAGCACTCCGCCATGGCGCCGCGCGGCGTTTGCGTTCAAGGAGCCGCGTCATGCGCCACCTGATCGCCATTGCCCTCGCCGCCGTTACGCTCGCCGCCCCCGCCCGGCCCCAGACGGTCGCCTCGCCCCCGATCGTCCCGGTCGAGGTAATCGCGCGCTACCCGCACGACCGGACGGCCTTTACCGAGGGGCTGATCTGGCGCGATGGCGCGCTGTACGAGAGCGTCGGGCGTGAGGGCGAGTCGGATGTGCGCCGCGTACGGCTGGCCGATGGCCGGGTCGAACGCAGCGCGAAGATCCCGCCCGCGCAGTTCGGCGAAGGACTGGCGGCGTGGGGCAGCGAGCTGGTCAGCCTGACCTGGCACGACGGCGTCGCCCATCGCTGGGATGCCAAGACGCTGAAGAAGAAGGGCCAGTCGCGCTTTACCGGCGAAGGCTGGGGCTTGACCGGCGACGGCCGCTCGCTGATCCAGTCGGATGGCACGGCGCAGCTGCGCTTCCTCGATCCCGGGACGCTGGCGGTGCAGCGGCAGCTGACGGTAACGCTGCGCGGCAGGCCGCTGACCCAGATCAACGAGCTGGAATGGGTGAACGGCGCGATCCTGGCCAATGTCTGGCACCAGCCCTTCGTCGTCAGCATCGACCCCGGCTCGGGCGCGGTGACCCGGATCATCGACCTGCGACCATTGGTGGCGGAGATCGCGGCGACCGATTCGGAGGCGGTGGCCAACGGCATCGCCTATGACGCGAAGGCGCGGCGCCTGTTTGTAACGGGCAAATTATGGCCGACCCTGTTCGAGGTCCGGCTGAAAGACTGAACGCCCCTCACGTCATCAGGCGCTGCAACGTCGCCAGTCGGTCGGCCTCTGCCGCCGGCTTGTCGAGGCGGATGCGGGCGATCCGCGGAAAGCGCATGGCGACGCCCGACTTGTGCCGGGTGGAGGCATGGATCGAGTCGAACGCGATCTCTAGCACCAGCGTCTTCTCGACCTCGCGGACCGGTCCGAAGCGATTGAGCGTATGCCCGCGGACGAACTTGTCGAGCTGGCGCAGCTCCTCGTCGGTGATGCCGGAGTAGGCCTTGCCGACCGGCAGCAGCTCGCCATCTTCGGTCCAGCAGCCGAAGGTATAGTCACTGTAATAGGATGATCGCCGGCCATTGCCGCGCTGCGCGTACATCATCACGCAGTCGGCGGTCAGCGGATCGCGCTTCCACTTGTACCACAGCCCGGCGCGGCGACCGCCGACATAGGGGCTGTCGCGGCGCTTCAGCATCACCCCCTCGATCGCCGCATCGCGCGCGCCGGCGCGGATCGCCTCCAGCGCCGTGAAGTCGGCCGCCTCGATGACCTGGCTCAGGTCGAAGCGATCGGGGTCGAGCCGCGGCACGAACGCCTCCAGCCGCGCCCGCCGCTCCGTCCAGGGCAGCGTCCGCAGATCCTCCGCCCCGTCGAACAGGATGTCGTAGAGCCGGACGAAGGCGGGATAATCGGCCAGCATCTTCGCCGATACCGTCTTGCGACCGAGCCGCTGCTGGAGCGCGTTGAAGCTCGCCGCCCCTCCACCCGCATCAAGGGCGCCGCCCTGGAACTCGCCCTTCACCATCAGCTCGCCGTCGACCGCGCCCGGAGTCGCGAAGGCGGCAGCGACGTCTGGAAAGCTGCCGGTCACGTCGTCGCCGGTGCGGCTGTAGAGCCGGGTCTGGCCGGCGACATGGACGATCTGGACGCGGATGCCGTCCCATTTCCACTCGGGAACGTAATCGGCCAGGTCGACGCGCGCATCCTCCAGCCCATGCGCGAGCATGAACGGGCGGAAGACCGGCGTGTCGGCGGCGGTCGGCTGTGCGCCCCTGCCCTCCAACCAGTCGAACAGCGTCGCATAGGGCGGCGACAGTGCGTGCCACAGCTCCTCCAGCAGCTCGACATCGACCCCGAACGCGTTGGCGAGCGCCGTCTTGGCAAGCCGCGCCGACACGCCGATCCGCAACGCGCCGGTCGCCATCTTCAGCAGCGCGAAACGCTCCTCGGCATCCAGCCGGTCGAGCATCCGTGCGAGTTCCGCCGGCGCGTCGGCGCGTGACAGGTGGCGCAGTCGCTCGACCGCGTCGTTGAGGGACATCGGCGCAGCGTCGACCGGCACCGTCGGTGCGGGCCAGAGCAGCGCGACCGTCTCCGCCGTGTCGCCGACATAGTCGCGGCTCATGCGGAACAGCACCGGGTCGACCCGCTCCTCGATCAACGCCCGGATCAGCGCGGGCTTGACCCCCGGCAGGTCCAGCTCCCCCGTCAGCGCCGCCATCGCCCAACCCCTGTCGGGATCGGGGGTGACGGCCAGATAGTCGGCGATCAGCTTCAGCTTGGCGTTGCGACCCCGCGTGTAGATCAGCGAGTCGAGAAGCGCGGCAAAGGCGTGCATGCGGGTGCAACGCTCGGCAGGGTCGTTGCGGTTCCGACCCCGGCTCCGTAAGCGCGCGGGCGATGACCCGCCGCCGCCTGCTCCCGCGCCTGTTCCTGCTCGTCGTGCCGCTGCTGATCGCAGGCGTGGCGCTTGTCGGTTTCCTCAACGCGCGTGCAGATCCGGTCGTGCGGCGCGCGACGGTGCTGCTGCCGGACTGGCCCGCAAATGCGAAGCCGGTGACGGTCGCGCTGCTCAGCGACGTGCATATCGGCAGCATGGCGATGGATACCGGCCGGCTGTCGCGCATCGTCGGTGAGGTGAACGCGCTCCACCCCGACCTGATCGTGTTGGCCGGCGACTTCATCAACGGTCACGACCCGGTCGAGGGCCGCGCCTATGCCGCGGCGCTGACCCGTCCGCTCGCGCGTCTGTCGGCGCCGCTGGGGGTGATCGCCGTGCTTGGCAACCACGACCACTCCGCCGCACCGGCCGCGGTCACCCGGGGGCTACAGGCGGCGGGCATCACCGTGCTGGCAAACCGATCGGTTCGGCGCGGGCCGCTGGTAGTGGCCGGCATCGACGACGGCTATACCGGTCACGCCGTAACCGGCCCGCCTCTTGCAGCCGCGCGGGCTATGGGTGGTCCGCTGCTTGTCGTCAGTCATGGACCCGACGTGCTGCCGCTGCTTCCAGCCGATAGTGCACCGCTGGTGCTGATGGGTCACACGCATTGCGGTCAGGTCGTGCTGCCCGGCGACCTGTTCGTCAGCAAGGCCATCGACACCGGCGAACGTCTGTTCGATCCGCGCTATCGCTGCGGCCTGGTCCGCGATCCCGGCCGACTGAGCATCGTCACCGCCGGGCTGGGCACCAGTCGCCTGCCGATCCGCTTCGGCGCACCGCCCGACCTGTGGCTGGTACGGCTGCGCGGATCGGCGGGCCGAGGCGATTAGTCCACCGCGTCCTTCACCGTCTTGCCGGCGATCAGGCCGAGCACCAGGAAGATCACGAACAACGCGATCGCGATGAAGAACAGGATCTTGGCGATGCCGACAAAGGCGCCGCCCACTCCGCCGAAGCCCAGACCCCCGAGGATCAGCCCGACGACCAGAAAGATGATTGCGAGTTTCAGCATGACCAATCCTTTCAGCTGTTGCGGCTAGCCTCGAACAGGAACCAGGCGCGCTCCTCGGCCTGATCGATCCAGTCGTCGGCCAGGCTGGACGTGGCGGTATCCTTCGCCTCTTCCGCCCGCTCGCGCGCGTCGCGCAGCGCCTCGACCAGCTTCAGATTGTCGTCGCGCAGCTCCGCCAGCATCTCGTGCGGGGGAACGAAGTCGCGATCATTGTCCGCGATCTGCTGGCGCCGGCCGATATCGCCGATCGAGCGCAGCGTGGTGTTGCCCGTCTTGCGCACCCGCTCGGCGATCGCGTCGGTCACGCCCAAGATCTGCGTCGCCTGATCGTCGAGCATCAGGTGGTAGTCGCGGAAATGCGGGCCGGAGACGTGCCAGTGGAAATTCTTGGTCTTGATGTACAGCGCATAACAGTCTGCCAGCGCGATGTTCAGCGCTTCGGCGACCGACTTCGTGTCATTGCGGTTCAGGTCGCTGGGGGTGGAAAGCGCGGGATCGACGGTGGCCATGCGGAGCTCCGATAAGGGTTCGCTGGCGAAACGACCGGCTCGGCGATTGGCTCCCGCGAAATCGATCAGGCCGCCAGCCGTTCCGAGCAGGCGGCGGCATAGGCGTCGCACGCGGCCAGGTCCTGCGCCTCGCTGCCCACCGCATCGGCGAGGAGCGCCAGCCAGCCATGCACCGCAACATCGCCCTGGCCGAGCGCCTTGCCCAAGAAATGCGCGACGGTGACCGCCGGGTCGAAACCACCGCGATGGGCGAGCAGGCGGATGGCGTCGAGCTGCGGGGCGATCTGCGCCGCGCTGAGATAGGGTGCCCGCACGTCGAGCGCGGCGATCCGCGCCATCAGGTCGGCGCGAAGCGTGCCATTGTCGACTACGCCGTTGTCGATCGCCTGGTCCATCACCATCCCCTCGCCCCCGATCGGGCGATGCCATGCTAGGCTCGCGATGGTCAATGCCAGGTGAACGCCGATTCGGACCGCTGTCGGCGGTTGACTTCGCGGCCGCCATCCGCCATGCGCGGCGACTGATCGAGCGGTGGTCCGTCGGGCCGGCCGCTCTCTTCTTATTTGCAGGAACAGGGCTCATGGCCAAGCCGACCACCGTCAAGATCAAGCTCGTCAGCTCCGCCGATACCGGCTTCTTCTACGTGACGAAGAAGAACCCGCGTACCAAGACCGAGAAGCTGAGCTTCAACAAGTACGATCCGGTCGTGCGCAAGCATGTCGAGTTCAAGGAAGCCAAGATCAAGTAATCCGTCCCGGGGCGGCCATGCCGCCCCCTGGATTGCCGGATCGAGCACAGACCGTGGGCGGCAACGCCCGCGGTTTTTTGTGCTCGAACGTCTTCGATGCTCCGGACACGATCGCTGCGATACGGCTCCGTCAGGCGGGGCTCATCCCGGCAAGAGGCCGATGTCGAGCGGATGCCGCCACCTCAGGCCAGTCGGTTCACCGCCTCCATGAACCGCGACAGGCTGATCGGCTTCGACACATAGGCGTCAGCCCCCGCGCCGCGGATCCGCTCCTCGTCCTCGCGCCCGGCATAGGCGGTGACCGCCATGATCGGGATGCGGCGCAGGCGCTCGTCGGCCTTGATCGCCAGGATCAGCTCATAGCCGGTGACGTGCGGCATCTGGATGTCCATCACGATCAGGTCGGGCATCACCGCCAGCGCGCGCGCCACCGCCTCGCGCCCGTCGCGGACCGGCTCGGCGATCCAGGCATGGGCGCGCAGCAGGTCGCAGAACAGCTTCAGGTTGAGTTCGTTGTCCTCGACAACGAGAACCTTTTTCGCCACGCGTTCGATCATCCTTTCACGACGATATGCAATGAACCCCGCCAACACAAACGACAACGCGGCCGACCTGGCCCTTAACGCGCTTGCGTGGACGCTGGCTGAACCGGCGCGGGCCGAGCGGCTGCTGTCGACCACCGGATTGACGCCCGCGGACCTGCGCGCACGGATCGGCGAGCCGGCGGTATTGGCGGCGATACTCGGCTTCCTTGAGGCGCACGAGCCCGACCTGATCGCCGCCGCCGAGGCGCTGGACTGCCGCCCCGCCGCATTGGTCGCGGCGCGTGCGACACTGGAGAGCCAATGAAGCCGCTGCTCATCACCGACTGTGACGAGGTGCTCGTCCACATGGTCCGGCATTTCCGCGACTGGCTGGGCGAGGCGCACGCGATCGACTTCGATCTGGGCGGCGGCGACTTCACCTCCAGCATGACCCGGCGCAACGGCGCGGCGGCGCCGACGCAGGACGAGATGTGGGGCCTGCTCGGCGGCTTCTTCCCGGCGGAAATGGCGCGGCAGACGCTGGTGCCCGGCGCCGCGGAGGCGCTGCGCGCGCTGGCGGCGCAGGCCGACATCGTCATCCTCACCAACCTGTCGGACGCCTGCCACGCTGCGCGCGTCCAGCAGCTCGCCGCCTTCGGCATTCCGCACCGCGTCGTCTGCAACCAGGGCGGCAAGGGTCAGCCGGTGGCGGCGCTGGTCGCCGAGCATGGCGATCCGGTGACGGTGTTCGTCGACGATCTGGCCGTCCACCACGACTCGGTCGCGCGCCACGCGCCGGGCGTCCACCGCCTGCACATGATCGCCGAACCGCTGCTCGCCGCCGCCATGCCCCCCGCCCCCGCGGCGCACGCGCGGATCGACGACTGGGTCGAGGCGCGGGACTGGATCGAGGCGCGCTTCGCGGCGCGGATGGCAGCGTAAATCTTGCCCCAATAGGGGAGCTGGCAGTCCGAACGGCTGACGGAGGGGTGTCACCCTCTCGATGGCGGTGCCCCCCCCCCCCACGCCTTCGGCAGCGGCTGCCCTCCCTTTACAGGGGAGGATCGACAGCCCCCCTTGACCCGTTCCGCGGCTCCGGGCACCCAGCCGGCATGACCGAACACATCGATCGCGCGCTCGAGCAGCTGGGCCTCTCGCTCCCGGAAGCGGCCGCCCCCGTCGCCGCCTATGTCCCCGTCGTCGAGGCTGGCGGGCTGCTCCACCTGTCGGGACAGCTGCCGTTCCGCGACGGGCAGCTCATCACCGGCCGACTGGGCGACTCGGTGTCGCTGGAGGACGGCCAGGCCGCGGCACAGGCGTGCGGGCTGATGATCGTCGCGCAGCTGAAGAAGCATCTCGGCGACCTGTCGCGGGTGCAGCGGATCGTGAAGCTGGGCGTGTTCGTCAACTCGACCGGCGACTTCACCGATCAGCCGAAGGTCGCCAATGGCGCGTCCGAGCTGATGGTCGCGCTGTTCGGCGACGCGGGCAAGCATGCCCGATCGGCGGTCGGCGTACCGGTGCTGCCACTCGGCGCGGCGGTGGAGATCGACGCGATCGTCGCGATCGGCGAACCGCTGGCAGGTTGACCCCGGCGCCCCTATCTGGGCGACGATGACCAGCGTAACCGCTCGCCTGCACGACGGCGTCCGCGCCATTTCCGCCGCCGAGTGGGACGCCTGCGCCGGCCCCGGCAACCCGTTCGTCGGCCATGCCTTTCTGGCGGCGCTGGAGGAGTCGGGCTCGGTCGGCGGCCGGTCCGGATGGCAGCCGCTGCCGATCGTGGTCGACGGCGTCGACGGCCGCCCCGCCGCCATCGCACCCGCCTATGCCAAGAGCCACAGCCAGGGCGAGTATGTCTTCGACCATGGCTGGGCGGATGCGTGGGAGCGGGCCGGTGGCAGCTACTATCCCAAGCTCCAGATCGCCGCGCCGTTCAGCCCGGTGCCCGGCCCGCGCCTGCTGCTGCGCGACCCTGCCGCTGCCCCGGCACTGATCGGGGCGATCGAGGCGGTGGTCGACCAGAACGGCCTGTCCTCCGCCCACGCCACCTTCATCGCCGAGGATCAGGTGCCGCTGTTCGAGGCGGCAGGCTGGCTGATCCGACTGGGCACGCAGTTCCATTGGGCGAACCGCGACTATGTGACTTTCGATGACTTTCTGGCCGATCTGGCCAGTCGCAAGCGCAAGGCGATCCGCAAGGAACGCGCCGCCGCGGTCGAGGGGCTGACGATCCGCCACCTGACCGGTGCCGCGATCGAGCCGCGCCACTGGGACGCGTTCTGGCGCTTCTACCAGGATACCGGCAGCCGCAAATGGGGCCGCCCGTACCTGACCCGCACCTTCTTCCCGCTGCTGGGGCAGGCGCTGGACGAGCGCGTGCTGCTGATCCTGGCGGAGCGGGACGGGGTGCCGATCGCGGGGGCGCTGAACCTGATCGGCGACGATGCCCTCTACGGCCGGTACTGGGGCGCGACAGAGGAGGTGCCGTTCCTCCATTTCGAACTATGCTATTATCAGGCGATCGACGCGGCGATCGCGCGCGGCCTGTCGCGGGTCGAGGCGGGGGCGCAGGGCGAACACAAGCTGGCGCGCGGCTATGTCCCCGTGCCGACCTGGTCGGCGCATTACATTCCGGACCCGAACTTCCACCGCGCCGTAGCCGATTTCCTGGAGCGCGAGCGCGAGGGCGTCGCCGCCGACGCGGACTATCTGACGACGCTGGCGCCGTTCCGCCGCGGGTGAGGCAACAGCACCGGCGGCGGCTGGGTCCGGTCGTCGATCCGGTAGAGCGTATCGCGACCGTTGCTCCAGATCGGCGTCATGCCCTTGACCAGCGCCGGGTCGAAGACCGGCGGATTGAGCAGCCAGACATAATCGAACGCGTTGCGCGGGAAGTTGTTGAGCGACATCGCGATCGGGCGCCACCACTCGCCGCGACAGCGCCGGTCGGTGACCACCTGCGACGGGTCATGGGCATAGCCGCCCGCCGCGAAGTAACGCGCGGTCAGCTGCTGCGCACCGGCCATCGACCATTGGTCGTTGGTATAGGCCAGCTTGCGCTCCAGCAGCAGTCCGGGGACATGCTCCAGCCGCGAATAGGCCCAGTCGTCCTGGCAGCGGCGACCGACGAAGCTGACGACGCGGGCACGATCCGGCAGCTTGTCGAGCGCGGTCAGCACGCTGTCGTAGCGCTGGTCGTAGAGCCAGTAGCTCCAGGTCGTCCCCGCCAGTCGCGCACCCCAGAAGGCGAGGCCCAGCATGGCGAGCGTCGCCATGCTGCGCATCGACACGCCGGGCCGCGGGCGCAGCGCGATCACCGCGATCGCCAGCACGAACGGCGCCAGCCGCATATCGGCATAGGCCGAGCCGAACACGATCCGCGGCAGCAGCAGGAACATCGCTGCCAGAAAGGCTGCCGACAGCGCCAGGTTGCGCGAATAGACGATCCGCTTGTCGCGCACCCCCTTCACCAGGATCGCGAACAGGACGCACGCGGACAGGATGTCCCACAGCATCCAGCGATCGCGCAGCACCATCAGCACCCAGCTGTACTTGGCGTTCCAGTTGAACCAGTCGGCGGTCTGGCCGGTGACATGGTCGCCCGACCGCCAGAAGATCATCAGCGCCATCGGCAGGGCGAGCGGAATGCAGCCGAGCCCGGCCCGGATCCATGATTCGAGCCAGTGGCCGCCCTGGCGATCCTTGCGCAGATCGTGCTGGCGGATCATCTCCGCCGAGAAGGCGAGCACGCCGAGCACGCCCCAGCCAAAGGTGTGGCAAACCCACAAGGCGCACGACACCGGCACGAACACCAGCGCCCGGAAGCGCAGCCGGCCAAGCCGCGCCAGCCGCAACCACCAGGCGAACAGGTTGAGCGCCAGCGCCATCGACAGCGCGAAGTTCACGAAGCCGAACTGGAAGGGATAGCTGTATGCCAGCGGCAGCGCGAACAGCGCGGTCGCGGGGATGCGGCCATGCACCTCGCGCGCGATCCACAGCAGCCCGGTGACGGTCAGCACCGGGATGGCGATGACGATCAGCTTCACCGCCGGCTCCAGCCCCATCAGATGGGCGAGCGGGATGACGAGCAGATCGATGCCGAGATTGCCGATCAGCGACCAGCGGAAATCATACCAGCGGTGCAGCCAGGGATTGTCGCCGATGACCAGCGACACGCGATAGCGCGCCATGTGTCCCGGCAGGTCGACCAGCGGCGGAATGTCGGGCCAGAGCAACGGGATGGTGGCGGCCAGCGCCATTGCGACGACGAACCAGCGCGTCTGCCACCAATGCAGCTTTTCCCCCATTCGCACAGCCTTAGGACGATGGACTCGGTGGCGCAACGTGGTTGCGGTGGATGGTCGAAGGGTGACGTCTCGCCACGCCTTCCTCTTCCGTCATTGCGAGCGCAGCGAAGCGATCCAGGGCATCACGCGCGGCGCTATGGATTGCTTCGCTGCGCTCGCAATGACGAGGATCAGCGGTCCCGCCGCCCCAGCAGGCGCAGGCGCAGCGCGTTCAGCTTGATGAAGCCCGCCGCGTCGCGCTGGTCGTACGCACCCTGGTCGTCCTCGAACGTCACCACCTTCTCGCTGTAGAGCGAGTGGGGTGACTTGCGGCCGGTGACGCTGCACGACCCCTTGTAGAGCTTCAGCCGGACGGTGCCCGACACCTTGGCCTGGCTGTAATCCACCGCCGCCTGCAGCATCTCGCGCTCTGGCGAGAACCAGAAGCCGTTATAGACCAGTTCGGCATAGCGCGGCGCCAGCTCGTCCTTCAGGTGCGCGGCGCCGCGATCGAGCGTGATCTGCTCGATCCCGCGATGCGCCATCGCATAGATGGTGCCGCCCGGCGTCTCGTACATGCCGCGGCTCTTCATGCCGACGAAGCGGTTCTCGACCAGGTCGAGCCGGCCGATGCCATGCTTGCGGCCGAGGTCGTTGAGCGCCGCCAGCAGCGTCGCCGGGCTCATCGCCTCCCCGTTCAGCGCGACGCCGTCACCACGTTCGAAATCGATCGTGATCGTCTCGGGTGCGTCGGGCGCATCCTCGGGGTTCACGGTGCGCGAGTAGACGTAATCCGGCACTTCGTCCCACGGATCCTCCAGCACCTTGCCCTCGGACGAGGTGTGGAGCAGGTTCGCGTCGGTCGAGAACGGCGCCTCTCCGCGCTTGTCCTTCGACACCGGGATCTGGTGCGATTCGGCGAACTCGATCAGGCGGGTGCGGCTGGTCAGGTCCCACTCGCGCCACGGCGCGATGACCTTGATGTCGGGGGCGAGCGCGTAATAGCCCAGCTCGAAACGGACCTGGTCGTTGCCCTTGCCGGTAGCGCCGTGGCTGACCGCGTCGGCGCCGACCTGGCGCGCGATCTCGATCTGGCGCTTGGCGATCAGCGGCCGCGCGATCGAGGTGCCGAGCAGGTATGTCCCCTCGTACAGCGCGTTCGACCGCATCATCGGGAAGACGTAATCCCGGACGAATTCCTCGCGCAGGTCGTCGATGAAGATGTGCTCGGGCTTCACGCCCATCAGCTCGGCCTTGGCGCGGGCCGGCTCCAGCTCCTCGCCCTGCCCCAGGTCGGCGGTGAAGGTGACCACCTCGCAGCCATATTCCTGCTGCAGCCACTTCAGGATGACGCTGGTGTCGAGACCGCCCGAATAGGCGAGGACGACCTTCTTGATGCCGCTATCGTTCATGGGTCGCGCCCCTATGCGCTCGCACGCGCGGGCGCAACCTCTCGCTGGCGTTCAGCCGCGATGCAGCCGGCAAGGCGCACGGACGCGCATCCTTCTCCGGAGAATTCGCCGATGCGCCTCGTCGTTGCCGCCCTGCCCCTGATTTCGCTGCTCGCCCTGCCTGCCGCCGCGCAGGAGACCCGCGCCTCGGCAGCGGCCAAGTTCAAGACCGAGTTCGCCCTGTCCGACACCAATAAGGACGGCGTCCTGACCCGCACCGAGGTGCAGGCCCGGATCGCGCGGATGGGCGCGGGTGCGAAGAAGATCGACCGGGTCCACGCCAAGCGCCTGAGCGACCTGTGGTTCGACAAGGCCGATGCGAACAAGGACGGCAAGGTCACCCAGGCCGAGGCACAGGCGCTACTCGCCGCCACCTTCGCGAAGTACGACGCCAACAAGGACGGCAGGATCGGCGGCGACGAGCGCGCTGCGGCGAAGAAGGACGCGGGGCGGTAGCTGCTCGGTCATGCCGGGCTGGCCCCGGCATGACCGAGCAACGCGCGGCTACCCCCGCAGCGCGTCCTCCGCCTCGCCGATATAGTCCCGCGTCAGCGGCACGGTCAGCCGCTGTTTCGACAGCTGGATCTGATAGTTGCACATGCCGCCCGTCCGGAACGCCGCCGCCGCGCCCGCCAGGTAGAAGGTCCAGAGTCGATAGAAGCGCTCGTCATAGAGCGCTACGATCTGGTCCTTCGCCGCGACCGTGCGGTCGTACCAGTGGTCGATAGTCAGCGCGTAATGGACGCGCAGCACCTCGACATCGGTCGGGAACAGGCGCGTCCCCTCATAGCCGCGGACGATCTCCGACAGGGCGGGGTTATAGCCGCCGGGGAAGATGTACTTGGTCGTGAAGCTGTCTGTGACGCCCGGTCCACCCATCCGGCCGATGGTGTGGAGCAGCATCACGCCGTCGTCCGCCAGCAGGTCGCGGCACTGGCGAAAGAACGCCTTGTAGTGCGCCGGCCCGACATGCTCGAACATGCCGACCGACACGATCCGGTCGAACTTGCCGGTGACGTGGCGATAGTCGATCAGCTCGAACCGCACCTTGTCGGCGACGCCGGCCGCCTCGGCCCGGGCGCGGGCGACCTTCAGCTGCTCTTCCGACAGGGTGACGCCCAGTACCTCGGCACCGGTCTTCTGGTGAAGGTACAGGGCCATCCCACCCCAGCCGCAGCCGATGTCGAGCACGGTCATGCCGGGCTTCAGCAGCAGCTTGGCGGCGATATGCGCCTTCTTGTCGGCCTGGGCCTGCTCCAGCGGGTTGGCCGGATCGGTGAAATAGGCGCAGCTATACTGCCGGTCGGCGTCGAGGAAGAGGTCGTAGAGCCGGCCCGAAAGGTCGTAATGATGGGCGACGTTCCGCTTCGACCGGCGCGCCATGTTGATCCGGTCGAGCCGGTGGATCAACGCCCCCGCCGCCCGGACCGGCAGCGACGGATGCAGCCCCCCGCCCCGCTCCCACGGGCTGTTGCCCTTCAGTAGAGAGACGAGGTCGCGTATATCGCCCTGCTCGATCACCAGCCGCCCGTCCATGAACGCCTCCGCGGCGCCCAGCGCCGGGTGGCGGACGATTCGGCCGGTGACCCCGGCATCGGCGAAGCGGATGGTCACGTCGGGCAACGCCGGATCGGGCTTGCCCATCGTCAGCCGCCGCCCGTCGGCGTGGATCACGGTGAGCTGCCCGCGCTTGACCTGCCGCGCCAGGAAACGATCGATCAGAGCCATGTTCGGCTGCTACCGCACCGGGCACCGCTGTCAAATGCCCGCGTACCAGTCGTAATCGACATTATCTTCCCAGTACCCGCCCTTGCCCTGTCCTATTCCGGCCAGACTGGCGATCGCGTCGATCCGCATCAGATATTTGGCATGCTTGTACCCCAGCTGCCGTTCGACCCTCAGGCGGCAGGGCGCACCGTTCATCACCGGCAGGAACCGGTCGTTGAGCGCCCAGGCGAGGATGGTCTGCGGGTGGAAGGCGTCGACCAGGTCGATCGTCTCGTAATAGGGCACGCCGCCATACAGGTCGGCGCAGGTGAACATGACGTAGCGCGCCGCGTCGCGCAGCCCGGCGGCGCGGAGCACGGTGGCGAGCTGCGGCCCCTGCCACTTGGCGATCGCGCTCCACCCCTCGACACAGTCGTGGCGGGTGATCTGCGCGCGCTGCGGCATCGCGCCGAGATCGGCGAGCGACAGCGACAGGGGCCGCGCGACCAGCCCGCCGACCGTCAGCCGCCAGTCGGCGAACTTGCCGGCGCGCAGCGCGGCATAGTTTGCCGTCCCCGGATCGCGGGTGCCGTTGGGGCGAAAGAAGGGCGAGCGCTGCGCGGCGTCGAACTCGGGGGCCAGCGCACTCCGGTCCATCAGCGCGCGTTGCAGTCCGCGCTGCATATCCTCGCCGGCGAACAGGATGCGGCGGGCGGCGGGCACCTGCACCACCCGGTCGCATCCGGCGAGCAGCAGCCCGGCGCCCCCGCCGATCAGCGTGCGACGCCCGATCATTCGGGCACCCGCCAGCGCCCGGTCAGCATCGAGCGTACCTCGTTCAGCGGTCCGGCGAGGATGACCAGGACGAGGTGGACGATCGTGAACAGCCCGATGCCCGTCGCCGTCAGGAAGTGGATCGACCGCGCCGACTGCCGCCCGCCGAACAGGTCGAGCACCCACGGCCATGCCGCGTTCATCCCCGGCGACAGCGCGATGCCGGTCAGGATCGCCAGCGGCAAGGCGACGAAGATGACGAGAATGTACGACAGCTTCTGGAAGATGTTGTAGTCGCGCGGCCGCTCCGGATCATGGAAGCGGAAATCCAGATGGGCGCGGAAATCGGCCCGCAGGTGCGCCGCCGAAAGCTCGCGCCGGTGCAGCCGCAGGTCGCGCGCGAAATGGCGATTGACGAGGCTCCAGACCATATAGGCGAGCAGCCCGAACCCCAGCACCAGTGCGAAGAACAGGTGCCAACGCCGCGAGATGGCCAGGTTGTAGCTCGCCGGGATGGTGATCCAGCCGGGAAAGCGCGGCAGCTCCAGCCAGGCCGGGTCGAAGTTCGCACCATACCGCCCCCAATAGAGCCGCGGATGCGCGTTGGAGATGCCGAGGCCGGAGCCGAGCAGGATGAAGATCGCGACCGCGTTCACCCAGTGCCAGATGCGGGTGCCGATCGCGTGGCGGCGAATGATCGTGCCGGGGGGTGCGTCCATTGCCGCGATGTAGCAGTTATCTGCGCATGACCGAATGGCATTTCTACGAGCCCGCCGCCGGGCACCGGCTGGCCCATGATCCCCTGAACGCGATCGTCGCACCGCGGCCGATCGGCTGGATCTCGACCGTGTCACCGGGGGGACAGCGCAACCTGGCGCCGTACAGCTTCTTCAACCTCATCAGCTACACACCGCCGCTGATCGCCTTCTCGTCCTCGGGGTGGAAGGACACCATCGCCAATATCGAGGCAACCGGCGAGTTCGTCTGGAACCTCGCCACCCGGCCGCTGGCCGAGGCGATGAACGCGACCTCGGCGACGACCGGAGAGGACGAGTTCGCGCTGGCCGGGCTGGAGCCCGCCCCTTCGCGGCTGGTCGTACCGCCGCGGGTGGCGGCAAGCCCGGTCGCGTTCGAGTGCCGGCTGACCCAGCTGATCCGCCTCCAGACCAAAGAGGGCGAGCCGATCGACCAGTGGCTGGCGATCGGCGAGGCGGTCGGCATCCATATCGACACCGCGCTGCTCGAAGACGGCGTCTACCAGACCGCCCGCGCCCGCCCCATCTCCCGCGGCGGCGGACCCGCCGATTATTTCGAGGCGACCGAAGACACACGCTTCCTGATGCGTCGGCCGAGATAAGATCGTCCTAGCCTCTCCCGTCATCCCCGCGGAGGCGGGGATCCAGACACGCTGGCCCCCCGGCAGGAAGAGCCACGTCAGCGGCTATGGATTCCCGCCTTCGCGGCAATGACGAGGTTCTGCGCCCTCAATACGCCCGCGCGAAGAACACCGCCGTCGTCGCCGCGGTCACCAGCAGCGTCCACCAGCGCACCGCCGCCGCCGGCAGCCGCTTGCCGATCACCGCGCCCAGCCAGCCGCCGAGCAGCCCGCCCGCGATCATCGGCACGCACGCGTCCCAGCGGATCATGCCCATCGCGACGAAAACGATCGCCGCGGCGAAATTGGCGGTTGCCAGCATCAGCGTGCGCGGCGCGAACATGCTGCGCGGCGTCTCGCCCGCCAGCAATCCATAGGTCGCCGTGGTCATGATCCCGACCCCGCCGCCGAAATAGCCGCCATAGGTGCCGAGCACGGCCTGAGCGACCAGCAACGTCGCCCGTCCGATCGTCACCCGGTGACTCAGCCACGCCGCGATCCGCGGCCCGAACGCGATCGCCAGGAACGCGATCAGCAACAGCCACGGCACGATCAGGTCGAACGCGTGGCTGGGTGTGACCACCAGCAGCGCGCTGCCCGCCAGCCCGCCCGCAAAGGTGATCGCCGCCAGCAGCCGCACCGGCACGCCGCCCACCGGCTTCAGCTCGTCGCGGAACGCCCAGGCGCTGGTCGCCGCGCCCGGCATCAGCGCCAGGTTCGACGTCGCATTGGCGATATTGGCCGGCGTGCCCAGCGCCAGCAGCGCCGGCATGGTGGCGAAGGTGCCGCCGCCCGCCAGCGCGTTCATCGCCCCGCCCAGCACGCCCGCCCCCGCTGCCAGCGCGAGCGTCGGCAGGTCAGGCAAGCGCGGCGGCCGCTTCGCGGTCCAGCTCGGCGCGGCTCTTTTTCTCGGCGGCGGTCTTCAGCTGGCCGCACGCCGCATCGATGTCGCGCCCGCGCGGCGTGCGGACGGGTGCGGAGATGCCGCCTTCGAACACGATATCGCTGAACCGGCGGACCCGCTCCGGCGTCGAGCACTCGTACGCCGCACCCGGCCAGGGATTGAACGGGATCAGATTGACCTTGGCCGGCAGCTTGTAGTGGCGCAGCAGCCGGACGAGTTCGTGCGCGTCCGCGTCCGAATCGTTCTTGTCCTTCAGCATCACATACTCGAACGTGATGCGCCGCGCGTTGTTGGCACCCGGGTAGTCCGCGCACGCCTGCAACAGCTGCTCGATCCCGTACTTGCGGTTCAGCGGCACGATCTCGTCGCGCACTTCCTTGGTCACCGCGTGGAGCGAGACGGCCAGGTTGACGCCGATCTCTTCGCCGGCGCGCGCCATCATCGGCACCACGCCGCTGGTCGACAGGGTGATGCGCCGCTTCGACAAGGCGAGTCCGTCGCCGTCCATTACCAGTTTCAGCGCGTCGCGAACATGCTCGAAATTATACAGCGGCTCGCCCATCCCCATCATGACGATGTTGGTCAGCAGCCGCCCCTCGGGCTGCGATGGCCACTCGCCCAGCGCGTCGCGCGCCAGCATCACCTGGCCGACGATCTCGCCCGCGGTCAGGTTGCGGACCAGCCGCATCGTGCCGGTGTGGCAGAAGGTGCAGTTCAGCGTACAGCCGACCTGGCTCGACACGCACAGGGTGCCGCGATCGGCGTCGGGGATGAACACCGCCTCGTAATCCTGCCCGTCGGGCGAGCGGAGCAGCCATTTGCGGGTGCCGTCGGTCGACACCTGCGCCTCGACCACTTCCGGCCGGCCGACGACGAAGCGCTCCGCCAGCCACGGATGCTGCGCCTTGGCGATGTCGGTCATCTGCGCGAACTCGGTCGCGCCGCGGTTGTAGAGCCAGTGCCAGATCTGCTTGGCGCGCAGCTTCGCCTGGCGCAGCTCCATGCCGGCATCGAGCAGCGTCTGGCGCAGCTGGTCCTTGGACAGGCCGATCAGGTCGATCCGCCCGTCGGGGCGTGCGGCCACCGTCGCGCGCGGCACCGGCACGGGATCGACGTGCCCGGGGATGGGCATCAGGTTCGCGGCTGTCTGCATCGCGGGCACATAGCGCGAAGCGGGCGCTTTTTCTACCCTTCCGAACCCGGCTTTACCTTAGCGCCGCACAGGCCAGCGTCGCGGCGTCGATCGCCGTCGCGGCACCGGCAAGGGCGTAGCTGTCGGCAAAGGGATGGCCGCCCTGCCCGACCGCCTCGACGCTCATGCTGCGGCCGTCGCGCAGCGCGGCGACGATGGCGCGGTCGCTGGCCGCGTCGGCGGCGAAGGCGTCGGCGCCGGTCGCGGTCAGGCGAAAGCGGCGCTCGCCGACGCTCAGCGTCACCGGCTGGTCGGGCTGGACCGGATGGCTGAGCCGGACGTGGAGCGAGGCGCGCAGGGACTTGGCCGGCCAGGTCGCGACGGCGGCAAACGGCTGGCCGGACCGGACCCGACCTTGCGGCTGGGCAATGGCATAGCAGCGCTCCGGATCGCGGAACGCCGCCCAGCCGCGATAGACGCCCAGCGTATCCCGCGCGGCGACCGGCGCCATCGCCAGCATCGCGGCGCATCCGCCGATCGCCCATCTCGCCCCGCCCGTCATCGCGGCGGATTGTCCCGACTGGCGACGGGATGCAATGCGAAACCCGTAAAGCCGGTGTTTACCACTGACAGGCGACGAGGCCGCCCTTGCCCGGCGTCCTGTTTCGGGTAGGACAGTACACCAACAGATTGGCCGGAATCGGGCCGGGGGATTCGCGAGAACATGAAGGCGACGATCGAACGCGCGACGCTGCTGAAGGGCCTGAGCCACGTCCAGTCGGTGGTTGAGCGGCGCAACACCATCCCCATCCTCTCCAACGTCCTGATCGAGGCGACGGCGGAGGGCGCGCTGAAGCTGATGGCGACCGATCTCGATCTCCAGATCAACGAATCGGTCGCCGCCGCGGTCGACCAGCCGGGCTCGACCACCGTGTCGGCGCATACGCTGTTCGACATCGCCCGGAAACTGCCGGAGGGCGCGCAGGTCCAGCTGACTGCGGCCGAGGGGCGGATGACGATCGTCGCCGGCCGCGCCCGCTTCTCGCTCGGCACGCTGCCGCGCGACGACTTCCCGGTGATCGCCGAGGGCGAGTTGCCGACCCAGTTCGAGCTGCCGGCCGAGACGCTGAAGCAGATCATCGACAAGACGCGCTTCGCCATCTCGACCGAGGAGACGCGCTATTATCTGAACGGCATCTTCCTGCACGTCGCCAATGCCGACGGCTCGGATCCGGTGCTCAAGGCCGCGGCGACCGATGGTCACCGGCTGGCCCGTGTCACCCTGCCCCGGCCTGAGGGCGCCGAGGGAATGCCCGACGTGATCGTGCCGCGCAAATGCGTGGCGGAACTGCGCAAGCTGCTCGACGAGGTCGACGGCTCGGTCGGGGTGTCGCTGTCGGGTACCAAGATCCGTTTCGACCTGGGCCGCGCGATCCTGACCTCGAAGCTGATCGACGGCACCTTCCCCGATTACTCGCGCGTCATCCCGACCGGCAACGACAAGATCCTCAAGCTCGATCCCAAGAGCTTCATGCAGGGCGTCGACCGCGTCTCGACCATCGCGACCGAGAAGACCCGCGCGGTGAAGATGGCGCTCGACCGGGATCGGATTACCCTGTCGGTAACCAGCCCCGAAAACGGCACCGCCGCCGAGGAAGTCCCAGGCGACTATGCCGCCGCGGCGTTCGAGATCGGCTTCAACAGTCGTTATCTGATGGATATTTTGGGCCAGATCGACGGTGACAGCGTCGAAGTCCACCTCGCTGACGCGGCCGCGCCGACGCTGATTCGCGAAAACGACAAGAGCCCGGCGCTGTATGTGCTGATGCCGATGCGGGTGTGATTGCGGCATTGCCTCCATGCGCCTAGCATTGCCGGCGAAGGACTTTGTCATGGATGCCTATTCACTGTCGGATGCGGATGCCCGCCTGAACGACCTTGTTGACCGCGCGGCAGCGGGCGAACGCGTAGAGATCGAGCGAGGGGGACGCATCGTCGCCCGAGTGATACCGGCTGGCATCGAGGCTGCCGCCGAAACGCGAGGCTTTGACTGGAGAGCGTATTTCGAGTCGATCAAGCATTTCCCCTTCGATCCGACGAACAGCGTCGTCGAAATGCGGAAGGAAGCTCGGTACTAGTGATCTATTGCGACACGTCGCTGCTGGTGTCGGTTCTCTTACCCGAAGCAACCAGCCCAGCCGCCCGTGCTTGGTATTTCACTTCGAGTCGCGCCCGATGCGGCGTCAGCCCGTGGACGATCACGGAGGTGGCGAGCGCGCTGGCCCGCAAGCATCGCAATGGTTTGCTGGACGACGCTCAGCGGCAGATCGTTGAGCATGGCTGGTCGGCGATGCAGGCCGAACTTGACCAACTGCCGATCGGGCAAAGGCATTTCCGCCAAGCTGCGGCGTTGGTCGACGTGGCTCCCCGCGGACTTCGATCAGGTGACGCCCTGCATCTGGCATCGCGATCGACCAAGGATGCCAGCTTGCCACCTTTGATCGCGATCTCGGCGATGCGGCGCGGGAGCGCGGCATCGTCGTGCATCCTGTCTAAGTCTTGATCGCCCGCCTCACCCTCACCAATTTCCGCAACCATCCCGCGCTGACGTTGCAGCCCGGCAGCGGCTTCGTCGTGCTCACCGGCGACAACGGGGCGGGCAAGACCAACATCTTGGAGGCCGTGTCGATGCTCGCGCCCGGGCGCGGGCTGCGACGGGCGGCTTTGTCGGCGATGGCACAACAGGCTGGGCCGGGTGGTTGGGGCGTTGCCGCCTCCCTGGCCGACGCGGTCGAACTGGCGACCGGCACCCTCGCTCCCGCACCGGAGCGGCGGGTGGTGCGGGTGCAGGGCGCGACCGCCAGCGCGACGACACTGCCCGAGTGGCTGACGGTGCTGTGGCTGACCCCTGCGATGGACCGGCTGTTCACCGCCGCGGCGAGCGAGCGGCGGCGCTTCCTCGACCGGCTGACGCTGGCGCTCGCCCCCACCCACGCGCTCCACGCCACCCGCTACGAGGCGGCGATGCGCGAGCGGAACCGGCTGCTGGCTGGGGAGCGCGCCGATCCCGAATGGCTGTCGGCGCTGGAGGGGCGGATGGTCGAGCATGGCGTGGCGCTCGACGCCGCGCGGGTCGCGACCGTCACGGCATTGGCCGCGCGGCTGGCCGATGTTCCAGCGGGACCGTTCGCGCGGGCGGGTCTGGCACTGACCGGCGAAGCGGTCGATCCGGAAGGATTCACCCGTGCGCTCGCGCTGGGGCGACGGCGGGACGCGATGGCGGGGCGCACGCTCGACGGGCCGCACCGCGCCGATCTGGCGGTGACCCATCTCGACAAGGGACAGGCCGCCGCCCTCGCCTCGACCGGCGAGCAGAAGGCGCTGCTGCTCGGCATCGTCCTCGCCCATGCCGAACTGGTCGCGGATCGTACCGGCCGCGCGCCGGTACTGCTGCTCGACGAGGTCGCTGCACACCTCGACCCCGTCCGTCGCGCCGCCCTGTTCGCGCGGCTCGCCGGACGAGGCCAGGTGTGGATGACCGGCACGGAACCCGATCTGTTCGCCGATGCGGGTCAGGCGACCCGCATCACGATCGGGTGACTCAGCGGCAGCTCTGGTTGCGATCGATCTCGCGACCGGCCAGCGCACCGACGCCGGCGCCGACGATCAGCCCGGTCGTGCTCGGCGCATTGTAGCGCCCGCCGCGTCCGATCTCGCGACCGAGCAGCCCGCCGACCACCGCGCCCAGCACGCCGCCGGTCGTGCCGGAGCTGCACCGCACACCGCGATAGTTGCGGCGATTGTCGTAATAGCGGCGCTGGTCGTAGCCGCCGCGATCGTTGTAATAGCCGCGACGATCATCATAGCGGCGATCATAGTCGCGCCGATCGTCGTAATGCCGGTCGTAGCGATCGCCGTACCCATAGCCGTAGCCATAGTCCTGCGCGACCGCCGGCACCGCGGCGACACTGGTGATCGCCACGCCGGCGACCGCGATCATTCTCGTGACAGTCTTCATCATCGATCGTCTCCTGTGGCGATACTGCGATAAAGACCTTCTGCCCGATTCGCTGTTGAACGATGCTGAACCGGTCTGGCAGCATACGTTCAGGTCGCCGGCGCACCGGGAACCGGGCATTTCGCTTTCGTTTCGGGGGCGCGGTCCTTATATGATCGGCATGGCATCCAACCCCAATTCCAACGAGTACGGCGCTTCTTCGATCAAGGTGCTGAAGGGTCTCGACGCGGTTCGCAAGCGGCCGGGTATGTATATCGGCGATACCGACGACGGATCGGGCCTGCACCACATGGTGTTCGAGGTCAGCGACAATGCCATCGACGAGGCGTTGGCGGGGCATTGTGACCGCATCGATATCCAGCTGAACCCCGATGGTTCGGTCAGCGTCACCGACAATGGCCGCGGCATCCCGACCGGCATCCACCCCGAAGAGGGCGTGTCGGCGGCCGAGGTCATCATGACCCAGCTGCACGCCGGCGGAAAGTTCGAGAACACGTCGGACGACAATGCCTACAAGGTGTCGGGCGGCCTCCACGGCGTCGGCGTGTCGGTGGTCAACGCGCTCTCCGAGCATCTCGACCTGACGATCTGGCGCGACGGGGAGGAGCATTACATGCGCTTCGCGCACGGCGATGCGGTCGCCCCGCTGAAGGTGGTCGGTGCCGCCGAGGGCAAGAAGGGTACGCGCGTCACCTTCCTGCCCTCCCCCGCCACGTTCAAGATCACCGAGTTCGATTTCGACAAGCTGGAGCATCGCTATCGCGAGCTGGCGTTCCTCAACTCCGGCGTCCGCCTGTTCCTGACCGACGCGCGCCATGACGAGCCGAAGACGGTCGAGCTGTATTACGAAGGCGGCATCGCCGCATTTGTGAAGTGGCTCGATCGCTCCAAGACGCCGCTGTTTCCCGAACCGATCGCCATCCACGGCCAGCGCGACATGATCGGCATGGACGTCGCGCTGGAATGGAACGACAGCTATTACGAGAACGTCCTCGCCTTCACCAACAACATACCGCAGCGCGACGGCGGCACCCACATCGCCGCATTCCGCGCCGCGCTGACCCGCACGCTGAACAATTATGCCGAGAAGTCGGGCCTTCTGAAGAAGGAGAAGGTGACGCTGACCGGCGACGACATGCGCGAAGGATTGACCGCGATCGTCTCGGTCAAGCTGCCCGACCCGAAGTTCAGCAGCCAGACCAAGGACAAGCTCGTCTCGTCCGAGGTCCGCCAGCCGCTCGAGTCGCTGATGGCGGACAAGCTGGCCGAGTGGCTGGAGGAGAACCCGGCGCATGGCCGCGCGATCGTCGGCAAGATCATCGACGCCGCCGCGGCACGCGAGGCGGCCAAGCGCGCGCGTGAGCTGACCCGGCGGAAAGGTGCGATGGACATCGCCTCGCTGCCTGGCAAGCTCGCCGACTGCCAGGAGAAGGACCCGGCCAAGTCCGAGCTGTTCCTGGTCGAGGGCGACTCGGCCGGCGGTTCCGCCAAGCAGGGCCGCGACCGCCATTTCCAGGCGATCCTCCCCCTGCGCGGCAAGATCCTGAACACCGAGCGCGCCCGGTTCGACCGGATGATCTCGTCCAAGGAGATCGGCACGCTGATCCAGGCGATGGGCACCGGCATCGGTCGCGACGAGTTCAACGCCGACAAGCTGCGTTACCACAAGATCGTCATCATGACCGACGCAGACGTCGACGGCGCGCATATCCGCACCCTGCTGCTGACCTTCTTCTACCGTCAGATGCCTGAGCTGATTACCCGCGGGCACCTCTTCATCGCCCAGCCGCCGCTCTACAAGGCGACGAAGGGACGCTCGGAAGTCTATCTGAAGGACGATGCGGCACTCGACGATTATCTGGTCGAGGCTGGGGTCGGCGCGATGGTCTTCGAGACGGTCGGCGGCCCGCGATCGGGTGCCGATCTGAAGGCACTTGCCGATCACGCCCGCCGGATGCGCACGCTGATGCGCTACGTTCCGCGGCGCTATGATGCGGGCATCATCGAGGTGCTGGCGCTGGCCGGTGCGCTCGATCCGGCGCTCGACCGCGACGGGCGGCAGGCGCGCGTCGCCGAGGTGACGCACCGGCTCGACGCGGGTGACGGCGAGGGTCGCTGGAGCGCGCGACTGACAGAGGATGGCGGCATTCATTTCGAGCGGCTGTGGCGCGGCGTGACCGACCACCACATCGTCGAGGCGAGCTTCATCTCCTCGGGCGAGGCGCGCAAGCTGCACAGCCTCGCCGCGCTGGAGGCGGACAGCTTCGCCCAGGCCGGCAAGCTGGTCCGCGCCGGCACCCAAGGCGCCGCCGAACCGGAGGAGGACGCCGCTACCGAGGGTAATGAGGAGGACGGCACCGCCCCCGCGCCGAACGCCCCAGCCGCCGGCAAGTCTCGCGGCGAGACGCTGGTCGCCCGCCCGTCGCAGTTGCTCGACGCAATCCTCGCGGCCGGGCGCAAGGGGCTGGCGATCCAGCGCTACAAGGGGCTGGGCGAGATGAACGCCGAACAGCTGTGGGAAACCACGCTCGATCCCGCCAATCGCTCGATGCTGCGCGTGACCAGCGAGGACGTGTCGGCCGCCGACATGATCTTCACCCAGCTGATGGGCGAGGTGGTCGAGCCGCGGCGCGAGTTCATTCAGGACAATGCGCTGAACGTCGCCAATCTCGACGTCTGACCCGGTGCTGACCTTCGGCCTCGACACGTTCGGCGACGTGACCGAGCGGGACGGCGTGCCAGTCCATCCGGCGCAGGCGATCCGCGACGTGGTCGAAGAGGGTGTGCTGGCCGATGCGGTCGGCGTCGATTTTTTCGGGATCGGCGAGCATCATCGCGACGACTTCGCCGTCTCTGCGCCGGAGCCGGTGCTGGCGGCGATCGCGGCGCGGACTGAGCGCATCCGGCTGGGATCGGCGGTGACGGTGCTGTCTTCGGACGATCCGGTTCGCGTCTACCAGCGCTTCGCCACGCTCGATGCGCTGTCGAACGGACGGGCCGAGGTGATCCTGGGGCGAGGCTCCTTCACGGAGAGCTTCCCGCTGTTCGGCTATCCGCTTGACCAGTATGAGCGGCTGTTCGACGAGAAGCTGAACCTGTTCTCCGCGCTGCGCACGCAAGAGCGGGTGACGTGGCGGGGCAGCGTGCGACCGGCGCTGGCGGAGCAGCCGGTCTACCCACCGCTGGAACACGGACCGCTCACCACCTGGGTCGGCGTCGGCGGCAGTCCGCAGTCGGTCGTGCGGGCGGCCCATTACGGGCTGCCGATGCTGCTCGCGATCATCGGCGGCGATCCGGCGCGCTTTCGCCCCTATGTCGATCTCTACGCCCGCGCGCTGACCGAACGCGGGCAGGCGCCGCAGCCGGTCGGCGTACACTCCCCGGGCTATGTCGGGGCCGACGATCCGTCGGCGCGGGAGGAGTTCTTTCCCGACTACAAGCGGATGCACGATCGGATCGGTGCAACCCGCGGCTGGCCGCCCTTCACCCGCGCGCAGTTCGATGCGGAGGTGGACAGCGGCTCGCTCTATGTCGGATCGCCGGACACGGTCGCGCGCAAGATCGCCGCGACGGTGAAGGTGCTAGGACTCGCGCGCTTCCAGCTGAAATACAGTGCTGGTCCGCTGTCGCACGACCGGCTGATGGGCTGCATCGAACGCTATGGCCGCGAAGTCATCCCGCGCGTGCGCGAGTTGGTGGGAGGCTGAGCGTCTCCCCTCCCCTTCAGGGGAGGGGTCTGGGGTGGGGGTCGCCGCGAACACATCGCTCCGGGGAAGGCCCCACCCCAACCCTTCCCTGAAGGAGCGGGCTATTACCGGCGGATTACAGCAGCAACTCCTGCGGCGTCATCCGCCCCACATGCCCGCCGCCGCGTCGCCGCGCCATCTCCGTCTCCGCCGTGAAGCGAATGTCGGGATCGCGGTCGGTCAGGAAGCCGATCAGGCTCTCCTCCTCGATCTCGCGCCATTCCTTGCCGCGATCGGGGCCATAGCGGACGCGGGGCAGCAGGCCGGGTTCGGAGGACCACTGGATCAGCTGCTCGACGCTCGCCTCGTTCAGCTGGTCGCGCAGATGGTGCGCCGTCACATAGGCGTCTGGGAAAGCCCGATGCGCCGGAAGCCCGCGCTCATGCTCCAGCCCCTCGGGATTGCGCCAGTAGCGCAGCACCTGGTTGGAGAAGCTGGGGCTGTCCGGCCACAGGCGGAGCGCGCACTTCCAGGTGCAGATCCACTTGGCGCCGTGGGTCAGCGAGGGTGTGCAGAACTGCTCCTCGAATGCCGCCCGGTGCGCCGCCAGCGCGACGCGGCGCGGCCAGGGATCGAGCACCGGCCGCGCCACATCGTGCCACCAGCGTGCCTCGGCCACGTCCTCGTCGCGGATATGGTGGATCGCCATGGTGATTGGCGGGATCGGGCGGCCGGGATTGACCATGATGTTGCCGCCCTCGCCGTACAGCTCCCAGCGGCCATCCTTGCCCAGCGCCACGTCCTGCCAGCCGACCTCCAGCACCGCGTGGGCGGGGGGCGCGTTGCCGGTGGTTTCCAGGTCGATGACGCGGACGATGGTGGGTTGGGGTGCAGGAGGCATCGGTTGCTATCTGGGGCCAAACGCGCCGGATTGCGAGGGTATCAGCGCACCACGCCGCTCGCTGCGAGCTGCGCGTCGACGATGGCGAGCAGCCGATCGAGCCCGGCCTGATCCTGCGCCTCGGCGCGAACCGTCACCGCGGCTTGCGTGTTCGACACGCGCAGCAGCCACCACCCGTCCGCCTCGCGCACCCGGACGCCGTCGGTGGCGTCGACCGTGGCACCCGCCTCGGCGAGCCGTGCGGCGATTTCGGCGACCACGGCGTGCTTGCGGTACTCGGGCACCGGAATGCGCAGGTCGGGGGTGGCGACGCGTGCGGCCATCGTGTCGCGCAACTCGGTCAGCGAGTGGCCTGACAGGTGGATCGCACGGATCAGCCGCACCGCCGCGTAGAGCGCGTCGTCGAACCCGTAATAATCCTGCCCGAAGAAGATATGCCCCGACATCTCACCCGCCAGCGGTGCGCCGGTTCGCAGCATGTCCGCCTTGATCGCGCTATGCCCCGTGCGCGCCATCAGCGGGTTGCCGCCAAGTTCGCGGATACGGTCGAACAGCGCCTGGCTGGCCTTCACATCGGCGATGATCGTCGCGCCGGGTAGTTCGCGCAGCAGCGGTTCGGCGAGCAGCTGGAGGATCTCGTCACCATGGATCACCCTGCCCCGGCCGTCGATCGCCCCGATCCGGTCGCCATCGCCGTCGAACGCCAGACCGAAATCCAGCCGCTTCTCCGCCACCAGCGCGCGCAGGTCGGCGAGATTCGCTTCCTCCGTCGGATCGGGATGGTGATGGGGAAAGCGGCCATCAGGCTCGGTGAAGAGCAGGTGATGCTCTCCGGGCAGCTGGCGCACCAGCCGCTCGACCGCCGGGCCGGCCGCACCGCTGCCGCAGTCCCAGCCGATCCTGTACGTACCGCCAGCATAGCCCGCCATCAGCCGCGCGACATAGTCGTCCACCACGTCCGCGTCGGCGACCGCGCCTGCCCCCTCGCTCCAGTCGCCCGCCGCCGCCAGCGTCGCGAGCGTGCCGATGTCCTCGCCCCAGAAGGATGTATGGCCCATCACCATCTTGAAGCCATTGTCGTCGGGCGGATTATGGCTGCCGGTCACCTGGATGCCGCCATCGACCTCCAGCACCGCCTCGGCGAAATAAAGCATCGGCGACGGTCCCAGCCCGATGCGGACCACGTCCACCCCGCCCATCGCCAGGCCGCGCACCAGTGCCTCGGCCAGCATCGGCGAGGACAGCCGACCGTCCTGCCCGACCGCGACGCGCCGTCCGCCGTTCCGCCGCAGCAGCGTCGCGAAGCTCCGCCCGAGCGCCCAGGCATCGTCGGCGGACAGGGTGCGGCCAACGGTGCCGCGAACGTCATATTCGCGCAGGATGTCGGGGTGGAAGCGGTGCGTCATGGGCAGACTGTCGAGGCAGACCAGGCTTTGCGCGAAACACGCTTCGTCATGCCGGGCTTGTCCCGGCATCCACCTCACCGCCAATGCCGAAGCCGAACCTCTTGCAGAGCCGTGGATGCCGGGACGAGCCCGGCATGACGGAGCAGGACGCATTCACCGGCGTGGCGATATGATCCCTCACCGGTCGAGAAGCAGGTCGCGTGCGGCGTTGATGCGCCGGGCGAGCGCCTCCGATCCACCGCGATCGGGATGGACCCCGGTCAACAGCCGACGGTGCGCCGCGCGGATCGCCTCGTCGTCGGACCCGGGTGCGATGCCCAGCGTCGCATAGGCGTCCGTGCGCTCGCGGGCGGCGCGATCCGCCGTTCGCTCCCGATCACCGGCGATCCGGCGCTTGCCGCTCGGCTTCAGATAGGTCCACGCCGCCCAGATCAGCAAGGCGGCGACAATCCACTTCACGCCGCGACTCCGGTTCGCTCGCGTGGCTGCTCGGTGCCCGGCTCGGGCAGTTGCAGACCGGCCATCATTTCGCGCAGCTCCTGCCGCGCCGCGACATGGGCGAGGCCCATCGACCCGAACTCGCGCGCGTCGATCATCGTCAGCCCCTGCGGGAACAGTTCGCGATAGATCACGCGCTCGCCGAGTCCCGGAATGATACGGAAACCGACCCGCTTGGCGAGCTGGCCCAGCGCGTCCGACACCCGGCGCATGTTGCGTGCCTCGACATGCTGCAGGCGGTTGCGCAGCACGACCCAGTCGATCGTCGTGCCATCCGCGCGCGCGCGCTGCTTGCGCGCATCCCAGATCAGCTCCGAATAAAAGGACGGGCGCGTCACCTGGAACGTCTCGGGATGGACATGCCCGATCAGGTCGAAATCGACGAAACTGTCGTTCATCGGCGTGACCAGCGTGTTCGACAGCGTCGCCGCGGTGCGGGCGAAATGGTCGTCGCGACCGGGCGTGTCGACGATCAGGAAGTCGGTATCGGTGGTCAGCGCGTGCCACACCTCCTCGAACCGGTCCTCGCTCTCCCCGTCATGCGTCGCGTGGCGCGGCATGGGCAAGCCCACGCCCTTGCGCCGGATCGTTTCGGCGCGATTGTCGAGATAGCGCCCGGTGGTGCGCTGGCGATGGTCGAGATCGAAGCACGCCACGCGCGCGCCCTTCGCCGCCAGCGCGATCGCGGTGTGGACCGCGGTCGTCGACTTGCCGGTGCCGCCCTTTTCGTTGGCGAAGACGATGATGTGTGGACCGCTCATCCGTTCGCCCGTGTTCCCTGTTGATCCGTTCGGTCACCCTCCATAGAAGCCTCGACCGCATGTTTCGAGGGGGTGTTTTCCCGTGTTGACCGTCCGTGATCTCGCCAGCTTGCGCGAACGACTGGCCGCGTGGCGCAGCGAGGGCGCGCGGATCGCCCTGGTGCCGACAATGGGTGCGCTGCACGCCGGGCACATAGCGCTGGTCGACGCGGCGCGGCGGCCGGGCACGCGGGTGGTCGCATCGATCTTCGTCAACCCGCGACAGTTCGCGCCAAACGAGGATCTGGCCCGCTATCCCCGGCGGGAGGCGGCGGACGCGCGCCTGCTGACCGAGGGGGGCTGCGACCTGCTGTGGATGCCCGACGTGGAGACGATGTACCCGGCCGGCTTCGCCACCACCATCGCGGTTGGCGGAGTTAGCGAGGGGCTGGACGGTGCCGCCCGTCCCGGCCATTTCGATGGGGTGGCGACGGTGGTCACCAAGCTGCTGAACCAGGTACGGCCCGACTGCGCCTATTTCGGCGAAAAGGATTTCCAGCAGCTGGCGGTGATCCGTCGACTGGTTACCGACCTGGACATGGAGGTCGAGATCGTCGGCGTCCCTACCCAGCGCGACGATGACGGGCTCGCCCTGTCATCGCGCAACATCTATCTCGACGAGGCCGAGCGCGCCGGTGCGGTCGCCCTGCCCCGCGCCCTCGGCATCGCCGCTCGCGCGATCGCGCGCGGCGAGGAACCGGCCGCCGTACTCGGCGACGCGCGGGCGGCGCTGGAAGGGGCGGGGTTCGAAGTGGACTATGTCGCGCTCGTCGATGCCGAGACGCTGATCCCCGGCCCCGCCGCCGACCGGCCGCGCCGGCTGCTCGCGGCGGCGAGATTGGGGGCGACTCGACTTATTGATAACGTCGCGGTTGGGTGAACCGCGAACAGGGTTAATCCGGTTAACCACTTGGTAGCGAGAATCGGTCCAGCATGGCCCCAACAGAATTGGGGAATTTGGATGACCGACCGACACACCATGCTGCACTTTCCGATGGAACACCGCATGGCCGATGCCGCGCGCGGCGACGGCGACGCCGCCTATGATCTCGGCATCTGCTACCAGACCGGCACCGCCGGCGTGGCGATCGACCTGATCGAGGCGCACAAATGGTTCAACCTCGCCGCCGTCAGCGGCATGGCCGCCGCGCAGGACGCGCGGGCCGAGGTGGCATCGGCGATGAGTGCGCGGCAGATCGCGACGGCGCAGGCTGCGGCACGGGCCTGGCTGGGATCGCTGCACCAGCGCGCGGCCTGAACCTCACCGGCCCCTCTCCCCCGCCGGCATTCCCGCGAGGACGGGAATGACGGAGAGAAGGCGCCGCGGCTCTACGCCTTCTTCGCGGCCGTTTTCTTCGCGGCCGGCTTCTTCGCCGCGGCCTTGGCCGGCGCCTTCTTGGCTGCGGCCTTCTTCGCCGGCTTCTTCGCCTTGGGTGCCGCCGCCGCGCGTGCGTCGATCAGGCTTGCCGCTTCCTCCAGCGTCAGCTGGTCCGGCGTGACCGACTTGGGCAGGGTCGCGTTGGTCTCGCCATCCGTGACGTAGGGGCCGTAGCGGCCCTCCATCAGCTTCAGCGGCGCCTCGGTCCGCGGGTGATTACCAAGCTCTTTCAGCGGCGCGCGCGCAGCACCCCGCGCCGGCCGCCCGCCGCCCGCCGCCGCATCCGCCAGCTTGGCGACCGCAGCGTTCATCCCCGTCTCGAAGACCTCGGCGGTCGATTGCAGCCGGGCGTATTTGCCCGAATGCGCCAGATAGGGGCCGTAGCGCCCGATCGAGGCGGTGATCGCCTCGCCCGTCTCGGGATGGTTGCCGATGGTGCGCGGCAGGCTGAGCAGCTTCAGCGCCCATTCCAGGTCGAGATCGACGTCCTTCGGGATCGAGGCGCGCTTCGCCTCCTTGCCCTCACCCAGCTGGATATAGGGGCCGAACCGCCCGGACTTGCGCTCGACCGGCAGGCCCGTCTCCGGATCCTTGCCCAGCGTTTCCGGCCCGCTGTCCTCACCGGCCTCGCCCCCTTGCGCGAAGCGACGGGTGTACTTGCACTCGGGATAGTTCGAGCAGGCGATGAACGCCCCGAACCGGCCGCCGCGGAGCGACAGCTGCCCCGCACCGCAATTGGGGCAGAGCCGCGGATCGCCGCCATCGGCGCGCTGCGGGAAGAGATAGGGGGCGAGAAACTGGTCCAGTTCGGCGGTGATCGCCGAGGGCTGCTGCTCCATCACCTCGGCAGTGCGTGGCTTGAAATCGCGCCAGAACGCCTCGAGCACCGCCTGCCACTCGGCGCGGCCGCCGGACACGTCGTCCAGCTCCTCTTCCAGTCCCGCGGTATAGTCGTAGCCGACATAGCGCTCAAAGAACCGCTCAAGGAACGCCGTCACCAGCCGCCCGCTCTCCTCGGCGAAGAAGCGGTTCTTCTCGACGCGGACATAGGCCCTGTCCTTCAGCGTCTTGATGATCGAGGCATAGGTCGAGGGGCGGCCGATGCCGAGTTCCTCCATCCGCTTGACCAGCGACGCTTCGGAGAAGCGCGGCGGCGGCTGGGTGAAATGCTGCTCGGCCTCGACACCCTTCTTCGCGGGCGCATCGCCCTCGCGCAGGCGGGGCAGGCGCTTGGCGTCCTCATCCTGGCTGTCGTCCTGCCCCTCCTCGTAGAGCGCGAGATAGCCGGGGAAGAGCACGACCTGCCCGGTTGCACGCAGCACGTGGCGGCCGGTCCCCTCGGCCAGTTCCACCGTTGTCCGCTCCATCCGCGCCGACGCCATCTGGCTGGCGAGCGCGCGCTTCCAGATCAGCTCGTACAGGCGCGCATGGTCACCACCGCCGTAGCGGTCATTGCCGAAATCGGTCGGGCGGATCGCCTCGTGCGCCTCCTGCGCGTTCTTCGCCTTGGTCTGGTACTGGCGCGGGCTGTCCGGCACATAGCCGCCGTCGTAGCGGTCGGCGATCGCCTTGCGCGCGGCACTGATGGCGCTGCCGTCCATCTGGACGCCGTCGGTCCGCATATAGGTGATCGCGCCGTCCTCGTAGAGGCCCTGCGCGATCCGCATCGTGTGGTCGGCCGAGAAGCCGAGCTTGCGCGCGGCCTCCTGCTGGAGGGTCGAGGTGGTGAAGGGCGGCGGTGGGTTGCGCGTCGCCGGCTTGGTCTCGACCGACTGAACTGCGAAGCGACCCGCCTCGACGTCCGCCTTGGCCGCCAGTGCGTCGCCCTCGCCGCCGATCGACAGGCGGTCGAGCTTCCTGCCCTGCCACGTCACCAACCGCGCGATGAACGGCGTCCCGTCATGCTCGAGCGTCGCGGTGACCGACCAATATTCCTGTGCCTTGAACGCCTCGATCTCGCGCTCGCGGCTGACGATCAGGCGCAGCGCGACCGACTGGACGCGCCCCGCCGACTTGGCGCCGGGCAGCTTGCGCCACAGCACCGGCGACAGGGTGAAGCCGACCAGATAGTCGAGCGCGCGCCGCGCCCGGTACGCGTCGATCAGGTCGGTATCCAGCTCGCGCGGCGCCTTCATCGCGGCCAGGATCGCCGGCTTGGTGATCGCGTTGAACGTCACCCGCTGCACGTCCTTGGGCAGCGCGCGGCGTCCGCGCAGCACCTCCTGCACATGCCAGCTGATCGCCTCCCCCTCGCGATCCGGGTCGGTCGCCAGGATCAGGCGGTCGGCGGTCTTCGACAGGTCGGCGATCGCCTTCAACTGCTTGGCCTTGTCGGCGTAGTTCTCCCACTCCATCGCGAACCCCTCGTCGGGGTTCACCGACCCGTCCTTGGGCGGCAGGTCGCGGACATGGCCATAGCTGGCGAGGACGCGGTAGTCCGAACCGAGATATTTTTCGATGGTCTTCGCCTTGGCGGGCGATTCGACGATGACGAGCTGCATGGGGGCCTGATACTGTCCTTACGTGTACGCGCGAGGGTGGAGCGGGGCGGCGAACCGCGTCAAGCGGGCAGGTGTCGTGCCATTTTCGCTTCGAGCAGGCGGATCAGCCCCGGCTCCATGAACTCATAGTCGTCGGGGATGTCGAGGCAGATGATCCGCTTGCCGTTCAGCGCATGGCGGAATTGGCGCTGGATGCGGTTGCGATGCGCCTTCTCCATCACGACGATCAGGTCGGCCCAGTCGATCTGCTCGGCCGACAGCGGGTTCTCGGCATCGTGATTGGTGCCCGCCGACGACACCTCGACCCCGGGATGGTTCGCGAAGACCTGCTCGGCGGTCGGGCTGCGCAGCCGGTTCTGGCTGCACACGAACAGGATACGCTTCACGCCAGGCTGACCCGTCCGCCCGCATGGCGCACCAGTCGCCCGGCGAGTTCCAGTTCCAGCAGGACCATCTGCACCGCCGCCGGCGCCGCGCCCGACTGGCGGATCAGTTCGTCGACCGGCACCGGCACGGGGCCGAGCAGCGCGCCGACCCGGTCGCGCGTGGCATCGTCGGCATCCTGCGGCGGTGGCGCGGCGTAGCCGCTGGCGGGCGCACGCACCGCACGCGGGTCGATCGGGCGGATCAGCTCCATCACGTCGGCGGCGTTCTGGACCAGGGTGGCGCCCTCGCGGATCAGCAGGTTGCAGCCTTGCGCGCGCGGATCGACCGGGCTGCCGGGCACCGCCATCACCTCGCGCCCCGCCTCCGCCGCCAGCCGCGCGGTGATGAGCGACCCGGATTTCGGCGCCGCCTCGACCACCACCGTGCCGCTCGCCAGCCCGGCGATGATGCGGTTGCGGAATGGGAAGTGGCGCGCACGCGGCTCGGTGCCGGGCGGTTGCTCGGCCAGCAGGAGACCGCGTATCGCGACCTCTTCCTGCAGGCCGGCATTCTCGGGCGGGAAGACCACGTCGATGCCGCTGGCGATCACGCCGATCGTGCCGCCACCCAGCGCGCCCTGATGGGAGGCGGTGTCGATGCCGCGCGCCAGTCCGGACACCACGGTCGTTCCCTCCGCCGCCAGCTCCGCCCCCAGTTGCCGTGCGAACCGGCATGCCGCCGCCGAAGCATTGCGCGCACCGACGATGGCGACGCACGGCCGCGCCGCCAGCGTCAGGTCGCCACGCCACACCAGCACCGGCGGCGCATTGTCGAGCTGTGCGAGGAGCGGCGGATAGTCGGGATCGCCCAGGAACAGATATTGCGCGCCGAGCCGCGCCACCCGTTCCCGCTCGCGATTCACTTCGGCGAGCGGCGGCGGCACCGGCGGCGCGCCACCGCCGCGGCGGGCGAGCCCCGGCAGCGCGTCGAGCGCGGCGGCGGCGCTGCCGAAGCGCGCGGTCAGCTGGCGATAGGCGACCGGACCGATCGTCGGCGTCCGGATCAGGCGCAGGCGCGCGCCGGTTTCGTCGTTCACGCGCGCGCGTCTACGCTTCGTCGGCCCGGGAGCGTCCGACCCGCGGCTCGGTGCCGGCGAGCAGCCGCTCGATATTGTCGCCATGTTTCCACACGACGATCAGCGCAAAGGCGAGCAGCACCAGCACCAGGTCGAAGCGGCCGAACAGCGCCGCCGATACCGGCGCGCTGACCGCCGCCGCCATCCCCGCGACCGCCGAGATGCGCAGCACCGCCAGCAGCCCCAGCCATACTGCCGCATAGACCAGCCCCGACGGCCAGTGCAGCGCCAGCACCACGCCCATCAGCGTCGCCACGCCCTTGCCACCGCGAAAGCGCAGCCAGACCGGATAGCAATGGCCGATAAACGCGCCGACCGCCGCCAGCACGCCCTCGCCTGGGAACAGCGCCTGGACCAGCAGCACCGCCGCCGATCCCTTCAGCAGGTCGAGCAGCAGCGTCGCCGCCGCCAGTCCCTTGCGCCCGGTGCGCAGCACGTTGGTGGCGCCGATATTGCCCGAGCCGATCTGGCGAAGGTCGCCGGCCCCGCCAAGTCGCGTCAGGATGATGCCAAACGGGATCGACCCCAGCACATAGCCGATCACGATCGCAAGCGTCGGGGCCACCCAGAGTATTTCGGTGTGCAACACGTCCCCCTTCCGTTCCATCATACCAAAGGCGAACGGTGTGTCCACCGACCAAGCCCAGCTGGCTCCAATGTCGAGCAGGCGCCGTCCTGGCATGATGGAGGGGCTTCGCAGCACGGCCGGCACCGCGCTATGGCCCTCCTCATGCCCGATCACCGCCCGATCCTCTTCTTCGACTCCGGCGTCGGCGGGCTATCCGTCGTCGCGCCCACACTGGCGCTGATCCCCGATGCGCCGGTCGTCTACGCCGCCGACTCCGCCGGCTTCCCCTATGGCACCCGGACCGAGGCGGAGATCGCCGCGCGGGTGCCGGCGCTGCTCGGCCGGCTGGTTGAGCGCTATCGCCCGCGGCTGGTGGTGATCGCCTGCAACACCGCTTCGACCATCGCATTGCCGGCGGTGCGTGCCGCGCTCGACCTGCCTGTCGTCGGCACGGTGCCCGCGATCAAGCCGGCCGCCGCGATGAGCGCGACCCGCGTCATCGGTGTGCTCGGCACCGAGGCGACGGTGCGCCAGCCCTATGTCGACGATCTCGCTACGCGGTTCGCGGGCGACTGCATCGTCCTGCGTCACGGATCGGCGGCGCTGGTCGAGATGGCGGAGGAGACGCTAGCCGGCGTTCCGCCATCGCTCGACCGGATCGGCACCGAGCTGGCCGGCCTGTTCAGCCAGCCGCAGGGCGAGCGGATCGACGTGATCGTGAACGCCTGCACCCACTTTCCGCTGCTGGAGGGCGACATGGCGGCGGTGGCGCCGACGGGCGTCCGCTTCGTCGATGGCGGCCCGGGCATCGCGCGCCGTATCGCGTCGCTGACACAGGGGCAGGACTGGCCCGCGACATCACCGCCGGGCCGCCTCGTCTTCACGCGCCTGGGCGAACGCGAGCGGCAGATCGCCGCCGGGCTGGCGAGGCGTGGCTTTCCGGTCGCAGAGGCACTGTAGTCGCGGCGATATAGGACAATATGTCCAAGCTGCCGATCACCGTTATCGGTGGATCGCGCTGGTAAACGAGGACCGGTGCCGCTAAGTGCCGGCTCATGACCGTTGACGGCACCGATCAGCCGCGCGTGGATTATTCGCGCGTCTTCACCCAGGCGATCGATCGCCTGCATGCCGAGGGCCGCTACCGGGTCTTCATCGATATCCTGCGCAACAAGGGTGCGTTCCCCAATGCGCGCTGCTTCGCCGGGCATAACGGGCCGAAGCCGATCACCGTCTGGTGCTCCAACGACTATCTCGCCATGGGCCAGCACCCCAAGGTGATCGCGGCGATGGAAGAGGCGCTGCACGACGTCGGCGCCGGATCGGGCGGAACCCGCAATATTGGTGGCAACACCCACTATCACGTCGACCTTGAGGGCGAGCTCGCCGACCTGCACGGCAAGGAGGCGGCGCTGCTGTTCACCAGCGGCTATGTCTCCAACGAGGCGACGCTGGCGACCATGGCGAAGATCCTGCCGGGCTGCGTGATCTTCTCCGACGAACTCAACCACGCCTCGATGATCGCGGGCATCCGCAACGCCGGGTGCGAGAAGCGCATCTTTCGCCACAACGACCTGGCCCATCTGGAAGAGCTGCTCGCCGCCGAGGATCCCGGCGTGCCCAAGCTGATCGCGTTCGAGAGCGTCTACTCGATGGAGGGCGATGTCGCGCCGATCGGGGCGATCTGCGACCTGGCCGACCGATACAACGCGCTGACCTATCTCGACGAGGTCCACGCGGTCGGCATGTACGGCGCCCGCGGTGGCGGCATTTCGGAGCGGGACGAGGTCGCGCATCGGCTGACGATCATCGAGGGGACGCTGGGCAAGGCGTTCGGAGTGATGGGTGGCTATATCGCCGCCGACCGGATGATCGTCGACGTGATCCGCAGCTACGCGCCGGGGTTCATCTTCACCACCAGCCTGTCGCCGGTACTGGTCGCCGGGGTGCTGGCGAGCGTGCGCCACCTGAAGGCGTCGTCGGTCGAGCGTGAGGGGCAGCAGGCCTCCGCCGCGCGTTTGAAGGCGATGCTGGCGGATGCCGGCCTGCCGGTGATGCTGGGCGAGACGCACATCGTGCCGGTGATGGTCGGCGACCCTGTAAAGGCCAAGAAGATCAGCGACATCCTGCTCGCCGAGTACGGGGTGTACGTCCAGCCGATCAACTATCCCACCGTCCCCCGCGGCACGGAGCGGCTGCGCTTCACTCCTGGCCCCGCGCACGACGAGGCGATGATGCGCGAGCTGACCGAGGCGCTCGTCGAGATCTGGGGCCGGCTGGAGCTGAAGAAGGCGGCCTAGAGCATTACCGTATCAGGTGGGATCATCGGCACGGAGGTGATTTCGACATCGTGCAAGGCGTGAGGAGGGAGCGATGCCGCAGCATCGTGACCGACGAACTACGCAGCACGACGTCGAAAGCGCCCCGCCGCGCAGCGGTCGCCCGCAGGGCGATGACGGTGGTTCAACCTGATGCGGTAATGCTCTAGCCGCTCACGTTCAGTCTTATCAGAATGCCGGCGACGATGGTCAGCCCGCCCAGCCCCGACGACAGTGGAACGCGCAGCGCCATCCATCCGGCCGGCACCTCGCTCGTCGAGACGAGGTGACGGTCGACCACCAGGGTCAGCAGGATCGCGCTGCCAAGGACCATCGCCGGCCACGCCTGAGGCAGGTGCGGCAGCGTCCATGAGGCGGCGATCAGCATCGCGAACGCGACCAGCGACGGCACGACGGCCACAGTGACCAGACGCCCCTGCCCTTCCGTGCGGCGCATCGCGAAACCCCACCAGATCCCGCCCAGAAAGCTGAGGATCAACGCGCCATAGATCATCGCCAGCCAGTAACCGGCAAGCGCGAGGATGCCCCCCATGTCCCCAGCGGACCGCGATCCCAGAACCATCAGCAGCACCGCCGCGATCTGCGGCAGCAGGCCCGCAAACCCCAGCGCCTTCGCGACTCCACCGACGCGTGCCATCAGTCGATCACGATCGTGGCGTCGGTGCCCGGAACGGGGATCGGCTCGCCGAAGCGCGCACTGGCATTGCCGGTATATTCGCCCGCTACGGGGTCGGAGAAGATGTGCACCGTGGCACGCTCCCCATCGATCACCCAGTAGTGCGAGATGCCTGCACGGGCGTAGGCGAGCCGCTTGATGCCCAGATCGCGCTGGCTGGTCGTCTCCGCCACTTCGATCGCCAGAGCCAATTCCACCGGTTCGAGCAAGCGCTGCTCGACGATCGGCGCACGCAACACGGCGACGTCGCAGCTCAATACGGTGTCGTCTCCCAGATCGAGCCCGACCTCACCCCGGATCAGGTCTTCTGGAACGATCCTCGCCAGGCGGATGACGATCTTGGCCTGCCGGGCCGCGTGCCGATTGTGCGGCGGATTCATCCGCTCCAGCTCTCCATGGACCAGTTCCACCTTCATATCGGCAAACGCACCCGCCTCCCCCATCCGGACGAACTCGGCGGTAGAGAAGCGGGCGCGGAACGACGAGTCCAGCGGAGTCGCCGAGATCGCAGCGGGACGGTTCATGCCGTCGCACTAACAGCAAAACCCGCCACCGTCACACCGCCGCCAGCGCGCCGGTGGCGATAACGGGGCCGGTCGGCTTGCCGGTCGGGGAGCCGCCGGGCGGCTCGACCGAGATGGCGAGCGTCGCGCCCGCAGCGATCCTCACGCGGTCCGCCTGCGGCAGGGCGAGCAGCGTCGCGTCGCGTGCCAGCAGACCGAGCGCATGCGGCACGCCGTCGCCGCCGATCACCCAGAGCTGCGCGGCGCGACCGGCCGGCACCTTGGGTGCAGCGGTAACGCGCAGACTGCCGTCGCCGGGATCGAACGACGCCGCGACCGCCGCTCCCTCGCCACCGATCGCCGCGACCAGCGTCGGCTGCGCCGCCTCGGGCGCAGGTGCCTCGATCGGGGGCGATCCCGGGGGTGGCCCGCCGCCGGGGCGCAGCGCTACGATGACCAGCAGGCACGCCGCCAGCGCGCTGCTCGCGATCGCCAGTAGCGGCCAGGGGAAGCGGCGCACACGCGGCATCGCCACCCCGCCCAGGCTGGCGTCGATCCGGTCGATCAGCTCGGCCGGCGGCTCCACCTCGGGCCAAAGGTCGAACAGCTGTGCCAGCCACTGGCGCCAGCGCTCGACCTCGGCCGCGAAGCCGGGGTCGGCGAGTACGCGGCGCAGCGCAGCGGCACGCTCCTCACCCTCGATCAGGCCCAGCGCCAGCTCGGCGGCGGCCATGTCCGTGTCCTCGTCAATCGCCACGGTCGAGACACTCCTTCAATCGCGCCAGCCCGCGCCGGATCCAGCTCTTCGCCGTGCCCAGCGGCACATGTCGCCGCTCGGCGATCTCGGCATAGGTCACCCCGTCGAAGAAGGCGGTGCGGATCGCCTCGCGCTGGCGGTCCTCCAGCTCGCGCAGGCAGTCGTGCAGGCTGTGGCGCTCGCCCGCCTCGACCAGCAGCGCCTCGGCGTCGGGCTCGGGGTCGGGCAGGTCGGGTGCCTCTTCCAGCCGGGCGGTGCGGCGGACGCCGTGCGCGCGGCGCCAGTCGATCGCCTTGTTGCGCGCGATCGTCGCCAGCCAGCTGATCGGGCTCGCACGGCCGGGTTCCCAGCCCCCTGCCCGCTTCCAGATGACGAGATACACGTCGTGCAACACATCCTCCGCCGCCGATCGATCGCCGCAGATACGCAGCACGATCCCGAATAGCTTCGCTGAGGTCAGGCGATAGAGTTCGTGAAACGCGACGCGGTCCTCGCTGCCGGTCGCGACCAGCGTGGCGGCCAGATGCGCGCGGGCATCGTCGGTCGAGGTCCGGCGCATCATTCCTCCAGCCGTTTGGCGACGACGCCGTCGTGCATGACGAAGTCCACCCGCTCCAGCCGGCGGACATCGTCGAGCGGCGATCCGGTGACCGCGATCAGGTCCGCCGCCCGGCCGGGCGCCAGCGTGCCGATCCGGTCGGATTCACCCAGCAGATCGGCCGCGGCGACCGTTGCGGTGCGGATCGCCTGCATGGGGGTCATGCCGATCTTGTCGACCAGCAGCGCGAACTCCTGCGCGTTGATGCCGTGCCTGGACACGCCTGAATCGGTGCCGAAGGCGAACTTCACGCCCGCCTTCAGCGCCCGGCGATGGCTGTCGACCATCGCCGCCGCCGCGGCTTCCGCCTTGGGGATGGTCGCCGGCGGCAGAACGCCGGCGCGCGCCTGCGCAAGTGCCGCGACCGGTGCCAGCTCGGTCGGGACCAGATAGGCCCCGGTCTTCTTCAGCAGGGCGATCGCCTCGTCGTCGAGGAAGCTGCCATGCTCGATCGAATCGACGCCCGCCTGCAACGCCGCCTTGGTCCCGTCGGCGGCGTGGCTGTGCGCGGCGACCTTGCGGCCCAGGCCGTGCGCCGTCTCGACGATCGCGCGCATCTCCTCGGGCGTGAAGGCGCGGCCCAGGCCGCCGGCGACGTTCGACAGCACGCCGCCGGTCGCGGTGATCTTCACCACCTCCGCGCCCAACCCGATCTGACGCCGCGTCGCACGGCGGCAATCGTCGGCGCCGTCGCAGGTATTCTCGACCGTGCCCGCAACCGCATGGGCGAACGGCTCGGCCAGCCCGTTCAGCGGGTCGCCATGCCCGCCGGTAACCGAGATCGGCATGCCGGCATTGACGATCGTCGGCCCCTCGACATCGCCGCGCGCGATCGCGTCGCGCAGGGCGCGGATGCCGCGCGCGTCGCCGCCCAGATCGCGAACCGTGGTGAAGCCGGCCATCAGCGTGGCGCGCGCATTGCCGGCGCCGTAGAGCAGGTCGTCGGCGGCCTCGGTATTCAGCGCCGTCATCCGCGCCCGCGCCGGATCGCCACCGATGCCGAGCAGGTGGACATGCATGTCGACCAGCCCGGGCAGCACGAAGCGGTCGCGCAGGTCGATCAGCTTCGCGCCGGCGGGCGGCGGCACGAAGCCGTCGCGGATCTCGACGACCTTGCCGCCCTGCACCACCACCGTACTGTGGCCGCGCGGCCGCTCTCCGGGACGATCGAGCAATGTGCCGGCGTGGATGTAGGTGATCGAAGCGGGCGGCGCAGTGGGAGCCGGCTGGGCGATGGCGGTCCCCGCCATCATCATCGCAGCCAGCGTGCCCGACATCGTCTTCATCGCGGTTCCTCCCCTGTCCGGCAGAACCTTGCCCGCCCGCGCCGTCCGGTCAATGGCTCACGCGTTGCGCTTCACGCTCTCGGCCATTCGCGCCAGCTGTTCGGGGGTTGCCTCTGCCTGATGGAGCGCCTTCCACTCGGCATAAGGCATGCCGTAGATCGCGGTGCGCGCCGTCTCGCGGTCCAGACCGCCCGCCTCGCCGACCCAGTCGGACAGGCAGTTGCGACAGAAACCGGCCAGCCCCATCAGGTCGACATTCTGCGCGTCAGTCCGATGCCGCAAGTGGCGCACCAGCCGGCGAAAAGCGGCCGCTGCTGCGGCGTCGTCCAGGCGGTCCAGCTCATCCATTCGTATTCTCCGAGGTTGATCGACGGCAGATAGTGGGTAGGACGGCCGCTCGCACCCCAGGGAAGCACAATCGATGACCCAGGCTTTCGCCCCCCGATCGCGCAAGGTGCGCGTCCTCGCGACGCTCGGCCCCGCCAGCAACTCGCCCGAGATGATCGCGACCTTGTTCCAGGCCGGCGCCGACGCGTTCCGGATCAACATGAGCCATGGCGACCAGCAGTCTAAGGTCGCGGTGATCCAGGCGATCCGCGCGATGGAGACGCGGTTCCGCCGCCCGACGACGATCCTCGCGGATCTTCAGGGTCCCAAGCTGCGCGTCGGGAAATTCGCCGATGGCAAGGTCGAGCTGGTGACCGGTTCGACCTTCATCCTCGATCGCGACCCGACGCCGGGCGACGCGACCCGCGTCGAGCTGCCCCACCGCGAGATCTTCGCCGCGATCGAGCCGGGCGCCCGCCTGCTGCTGGACGACGGCAAGCTGGTGCTGCGCGTCACCGACCACGATCTCGACCGGATCGTCGCGACGGTCGAGGTCGGCGGCATGCTGTCGAACAACAAGGGGCTGAACGTCCCTGACGTGGTCGTGCCGATGGCGGCGCTGACCGAGAAGGATCGGTCCGACCTGGCCTTCGCGGTCGAGCAGGGGGTCGACTGGATCGCGCTGTCGTTCGTCCAGCGGCCCGAGGATCTGATGGAGGCACGCGGCCTCATCAAGGGGCAGGCCGCGCTCCTTGCCAAGATCGAGAAGCCGGCCGCGATCGAGCGGCTGGAGGAGATCGTCGAGCAGTGCGACGGCGTGATGGTCGCGCGCGGCGACCTGGGTGTCGAGATGCCGCCCGAGCAGGTGCCGCCGCTCCAGAAGCGGATCGTCGAGGTGTCGCGGCGGATGGGCCGCCCGGTGGTGGTCGCCACCCAGATGCTCGAATCGATGATAAAGTCGCCTTCGCCGACCCGCGCCGAGGTGTCGGACGTGGCGACCGCGATCTACGATGGCGCCGACGCGATCATGCTGTCGGCCGAGAGCGCGGCGGGCGACTGGCCGGTCGAATCGGTGGCGATGATGAACGCCATCGGCAAGTCGGTCGAGAGCGATCCGGCCCATGGCGACCGCGTCCATTTCACCGTGATGAAGCCCGATCCCACGACCGCCGACGCACTGGCAGAGGCGGCGAAGGGGATCGCCCGGACGGTGTCGGCGGCGGCGATCATCTGCTTCACCTCGTCCGGCTCGACCGCGCGGCGCATCGCGCGCGAGCGGCCGTCGGTGCCGATCCTGGTACTGACTCCCAAGGCGGAGACGGCACGGCGGCTCGGCCTGCTATGGGGCACCCATGCGGTCCATACCCGCGACGTCGAATCGTTCGAGGAGATGGTCGCCAAGTCGAAGCGGATGGCGTTGCGCCACGGCATCGCCAAGGCGGGCGAGCAGGTGATCGTGATGGCCGGCGTCCCCTTCCGCACGCCGGGATCGACCAACGTGCTGCATGTGACGCGGATCACCGGCGACGAGCTTAAGAACTATATCGGCGAGGGCTGAGGCATCCAGGGCGTGGTCCACCGACACTGAAGCACCTCCCCGGCCTCCGCCGAGGAGGCACAGTGTTTGGTTCAAATCCGGGCGGATCACACGCTGAACTCCTCCCCTGCAAGGGGAGGGGGACCGCCGCGTAGCGGTGGTGGAGGGGTGTCACCGCTACCGAACGGCACGCGACCTTATGTACCGGCGACACCCCTCCGTCAGCCCTGCGGGCTGGCACCTTCCCGGCCAGGGGAGGAGCCAGAGCCGATCGACATTCAGCGTGGCGGGCCATGTTCCGTCATCCCTGCGGAGGCGGGGATCCAGAAACTCTGACGTCGCGACTCTACAAGCAGCCTCCGCGCGTCTGGATTCCCGCCTTCGCGGGGAATGACTGCGGGGCGTTTCCAAAGCCTGCGATGCCCAATGTCGATCGGTCGCACGGAGGCGTCAGTCCCCGCCCCACTCGCCCAGCAGCGCGGCCACGCGGGTCAGTCGCTCGCCGGCGTCGTCGATCCGCTCGGCGAGCAGCCAGCGTCCCTTCTTCTCGACCAGTCCGTCTGGCACCGCCGTCCCGGCGTGGCGCGGCGTGAACGCGATCGCCGCCGGCCCGGCATCGATCCGCACGATCCCCGCCCCCCATGCCAGCCGCCGCACGCGGGCGAGATCGAGCAGCACCGCCGCCTCTGCCGGGATGGCGCCGAAGCGGTCCTCGAGTTCCTCCTCGAACGCGTCGATCGCGGACTCGCGCTGTAGCCGCGCCAGCCGGCCATAGAGCGCCAGCCGCACCTCCAGTTCGGGTATCCACGCCTCCGGCAGGCGACCGGTGACGCCCAGCGACAGTTCCGGGGTCCAGCTGTCGACCGTCTCGCCCCGCGCCTGGCGCAGCGCCTGGGTCAGCAGATACTGGTACAGGTCGATGCCGATCAGCTTCATGTGACCGGCCTGCTCCTCGCCGATCAGGTCGCCGGCGCCGCGCAGGTCCAGGTCGCGCGCGCTGATCGCGAAACCGGCGCCCAGCCGGTCGAATGCCTGCAGCGTGCGCAGCCGCTTCAGCGTCGCCGGCGCGATTTCCGCATCGGCGACGGTGGTGAGCATCACCTGCCCGCGCCGGCCGCTGCGTCCCACCCGCCCGCGCAGCTGATGGAGCTGGGCCAGACCGAACCGGTCGGCATGGTGGACGATCATCGTGTTGGCGCGCGGCACGTCCAGCCCCGCCTCGATGATGTTGGTCGCCAGCAGCACGTCGCCCTCGCCCCCGGCGAAGGCGACCATCGCCTCGTCGATCTCGGCGGCCGGCATCTTGCCGTGCGCCTGCACCAGCGTCAGCTCCGGCACCAGCCGGCCGAGCTTGTCGGCAAGGGGCGCCATGTCCTCGATCCGCGGCACGACGACGAAGCTCTGCCCGCCATTGCCCTGCTCGCGGACCAGCGCGGCGCGCACCGCGGCATCGTCCCAGGGCTGCACCGCGGTGCGGATCGGCTGGCGCCGCGCGGGCGGGGTGGCGATGATCGAGATGTCCTGCAGTCCGACCAGCGCCGATTGCAGCGTACGCGGGATCGGCGTGGCGCTCAGCGTCAGGACATGGCCGGCGCCCAGCCCGGCCAGCTTCGCCTTGTCGGCCGCGCCGAAGCGCTGTTCCTCGTCGATCACGACCAGCGCCAGGTCGCGATAGCCGACGCCCTTGCCCGCGACCGCGCCGGTACCGACGACCACGCCGACCGACCCGTCCTTCAGCCCGGCGATCACCCGCTTGCGCTCGGCCGCCGAGGACAGGCGCGACAGGCCGGCGACCTCGATCCCCGTCCCTTCGAAGCGGCGGCGAAACGTATCGAGGTGCTGGCGGACGAGCACCGTCGTCGGCGCAGCGATCACCACCTGCCGCCCCGCCAGCGCGACCAGCGCCGCGGCACGCAGCGCCACCTCGGTCTTGCCATAGCCGACATCGCCGACGACCAGCCGGTCCATCGGCCGACCCGACGCCAGGTCGCCGCGCACCGCGGCGATGGCGCGGGCCTGATCGGCGGTTTCGGTGAAGGCGAATCCGCCCGCGAACCGCTCGTAACCGGCGGCATCAGGCACGATCGGGTCGGCGGTCCGCGCCTCGCGCTCCGCAGCGAGTGTGGCGAGCGTCCGTGCGCTTTCCGCCACCGCCTGGTCGATCGCACCGCGCCGCTTCTGCCAGCTGGCGCCATCGAGCGAATCGAGCGCCACCCCGTCACCGTCGGCGCCGTAGCGCCAGACGCGGTCGGCCTCCGCCACCGGCACCAGCCGCCGCGCACCCTTTGCATAGCCGAGCACCAGCGCATCGCCGCCGTCCTCGACCGGCTCGACCCCCTCGACCATGCCGATGCCGAAGTCCTCGTGCACCACCACGTCGCCGAGCGCGAGGTCGCCGACGCCGCCGAACATTGCGCCCGCCGCGGTGGCGTTGCCAGCATCATGTCCGGCGCGACCGCCGAGCAGGTCCGCGGCGGCGATCACGATCACGTCGCCGCGCGCGAAACCGCGATCGATCGCGGCGGTCAGCAGCAGGGCCGATCCGGGCTCGGCGGCCCGCACCGCCGACCAGTCGGCGGCCGGGGTCAGGTCGATCTTGCCCGCCTTGCCGAGTCGCGGCGCAAGGAACCGCAGGTCACGCGCACTGCCGGCGATCACCAGCACCGCGTCCTGCCGCCCGGCGACGAACCGTGCGAAGGCGCGCAGCGGCGCCCGCCGCTCGACAAAGCGCGGCGGCGGATCGCCGACTTCGCCCGGATCGATCCGCTTGCGATCGGCCAGCGCCTTGTCCCAATCATCGGCAGTGACCAGTCCGGCCGGCTTGCGCCTACGTGCGCCACGCTCACCGGCGATGGCGAGGAACCGGTCGCGCCGCGCCGCAACCTCGGGATCGATCGCCACCGCGGCATCGGGCAGGTGCGCGAGGATCGGCACGCCCTTCTCGACCGCCGGTTCGACAGCGCGGCCGAGTTCGACGCGATCAAGCGTGTCGGTGGTGCGCTGCGTAACGGGATCGTAGCGGCGAATCGCGATCGCGCGGCCGTCCTCCACCTCGATCCGCACCGGCGTCTCGTGATCGACCGGGAAGATGTCGATCACCTGTCCGCGTATCGCGATCTCGCCCGGCTCGTCGACACGGTCGTCGACCTGATAGCCGAGTTCGGCGGCAATGGCCGCGAACGCCTCCGCGTCCAGCGCCGCGCCGACGTCGATCGCCGGTGGCGCGGCATCGAAGGCGTCGGGCACGGGATAGCGCACCGCCGATGCCTCGGCCGTCGTCACCAGCACGACCCGCGCCCGGTTCCGGGCGTTCAGCGCCGCCCGCACCCGCCGCAGCGCCGCCACCCGCTGCCCGACATTGGCGGGCGAGGCCGGCGCGGCATCGCCCGGCAGCGCGTCGCCGGAGGGGAGGTTCGCGACCACCGCATCGGGGATCAGACCGCAGACCGCCTCCGCCACCAGCGCCGCCCGCTGCGCGTCGGCGGCGACGAAAACGACGTCCCCATCCGCCTCCGCCAGGGCTGCTGCGACAATGGCGGTGGGGACGGAAATGGGGTGCGACACGGCGGCTCCTGAAAAGGCCGGGTCTCAACCCCCGTCGGGCGGCGCGCGTTCCTTCGCGATCCGGTTGAAAAGATGGCGATCGCACCCCTTTACGACCGTTGCCGATCTGATCGGCGCATGGCATGCCGTGATGCCATGATGTTCTCGTCCCCGGCCGGCACCCAGAGTGCGCTGTCGATGCGCCTGTCGCACTATCTGCCCCTGACCGCGGCGGAGGCCGACGCACTGGAGGAGATGCAGGGCGAGCGGCGGCGGCTGATCGCGGGCGAGGTGCTGGTCGAGGCGGGCGGGCCGATCGACGCCCTGTTCGTGGTACAGCAGGGCTGGTTCCACTCCTCGACCCGGCCGGTGATCGGCGGGCGTCAGATCCTGCGCTTCCATTATCCCGGCGACCTGATCGGCACCTCGTCGATCGCGTGGTCGCGCGCCTCGGCCTCGCTCACCGCGGTCAGCGACGGCATCGTGACCGAGGTACCCAAGGCGAAGCTGGGCCGGCTGCTTGCCGAACATGGCCGGCTGGCAGGGCTGCTCTACGCGGTCGCGGCGGCGGAGAATGTCGCGCTCAGCGACCGCCTGACCTCGATCGGGCGAATGAACGCGATCCAGCGGCTGGCGACGCTGCTGCTCGACATCCTCGCCCGCCTGCGGGTCACGGCGGGCGGCGTGGTCGACAGTTTCGACCTGCCGCTGACCCAGACCGATCTGGGCGACGCACTGGGCCTGACCAAGGTGCATGTGAACCGCACGATGCGCGAGATGGAGATGCGCGGCATGATAAGCCGCAGCGGTCGCCGCATCCGCGTGCTGGACGAGGCAGGTCTGGTCGCCTTCACCGGCTTCGTCGACCGCCACGCCGAGATCGCGACGGACTGGCTGCCGGCGTGTGCTTAGGTAACATTCCTCCCCTAGCAGGGGAGGTGGCAGGCCGCAGGCCTGACGGAGGGGTGTCACCCTATCGATGGCGGGGACACCCCCCCACCACCGCTTCGCGGCGGTCCCCCTCCCCTTAGAGGGGAGGATCTGAAGGACTTACACCAGCCCCTCGAAAAACGCCCGCCAGTCCGCCGGCAGTTCCACCGGCCGCCGGCTCCCGCGGTCGACATGGACGTGGACGAAATGCCCCTCCGCCGCCGCCAGCGGCTCGTCGCCGCGGAACAGGCCGATCTCGTAGCGGACGCTGCTGCGCCCCAGCTTTCCCACGCGCAGGCCCGCCTGGACGACATCGGGAAAGGCAAGCGATGCGTGGTACCGGCATCCCGATTCGACCACCAGCCCGATGATCGCTCCCCCATCGATGTCGAGCAGCCCCGCCTCGATCAGCGTCCGGTTCACCGCAGTATCGAATAGCGAATAATGCACGACGTTGTTGAGGTGGCCGTAGATATCATTGTCCATCCACCGGGTCGGGATGGCAACGAAGCGGCGATAGGCGTCTCGGGTCGCGCGGTCTGGCATGACCGCCTTATAGACCGGCGACGCCGCAGGAGGAGAGGGTAGATGAGGATCACCGCCGCGGTACTGCGCACCATGGGCGCGCCCACGCCCTATGCCGACAGCCGCCCGCTCGGCATCGAGACGCTGGAGCTGGCGCCACCCGGTCCGGGCGAGGTGCTGGTCCGCATCGCCGCGGCGGGGCTCTGCCATTCCGACCTGTCGGTCATCGACGGCAACCGCCCCCGGCCGCTGCCGATGGCGCTGGGCCACGAGGCCGCCGGGGTGGTCGAGGCGCTTGGTCCGGGTGTCGATGACCTGGCGGTCGGCGACCATGTCGTCACCGTCTTCATGCCCAGCTGCGGCCACTGCCTGCCCTGTGCCGAGGGGCGGCCGGCGCTGTGCGAGCCCGGTGCCGTTGCCAACGGGCGCGGCGAGCTGCTGACCGGCGGCAGCCGGCTGACCGACGCGGACGGGCAGGTCGTCCACCACCATCTCGGCTGCTCCGCCTTTGCCAGCCACGCGGTGCTGTCGCGCCGATCGCTGGTCCGCGTCGACCGCGAACTGCCACTGGCGGAGGCGGCGCTGTTCGGCTGCGCGGTGCTGACCGGGGTGGGCGCGGTGCTGAATACCGGGGCGGTGCGCGCCGGCCAGACGGTGGCGGTGATCGGGTTGGGCGGGGTCGGGCTGTCGTCGCTGCTCGGCGCGGTGGCGGCGGGCGCGTCGCGGGTGATCGCGATCGACCTGTCGGCGGACAAGCTGGCGCTCGCCGCGACGCTCGGCGCCACCGACACGATCGATGCGCGCGACGCTGACGCGGTCGCGCGGGTGCGTACGCTGACCGGTGGCGGGGTCGATGCGGCGTTCGAGATGGCGGGATCGGCGCGCGCGCTGGAATCGGCGGTGGCGATCACCCGGCGCGGCGGCACTACGGTCACCGCCGGCCTGCCCGCCCCCACCGCCACCCTGCCGATGAACATCGTCCAGCTGGTGGCGGAGGAACGCACGCTGAAGGGCAGCTATATCGGCGGCTGCGTGCCGGTGCGCGACGTCGCCCGCTATGTCGCGCTCTATCGTGCCGGGCGGCTGCCGGTCGACCGGCTGGTCACCGGCACCCTGCCCCTGGCCGAGATCAACACCGGGTTCGACCGGCTGGCGCGGGGCGATGCGGTGCGTCAGCTGGTCACTATATAGGCCGTCCTTGATCGGTCATGAGGGACGTGTAATGTTCGAGCAACACACACTGGGGGGAGTGGAACACCGATGCTGCGTCTGCCGATCGTCCTTGCCGCCGCGCTGCTGGCGCAACCGCTGATGGCCGCCGAAACCGTGCCGCTGATCGAGCGGGCCAAGCTGTTCGGCAACCCGACCCGCACCGGTGGCCAGCTGTCGCCCGACGGCCGCTGGATCAGCTTCATCGCGCCCCGCGACGGCGTGCTGAACGTCTGGGTCGCGCCCGCCGCGACGCCCGATCAGGCCAAGCCGCTGACCGCCGAGAAGACGCGGCCGATCCGCCAGGCGTTCTGGGCACCCGATTCCCGGTCGATCCTGTTCATCAACGACAAGGGCGGCGACGAGAATTTCCTGCTCTACGGCGTCGACATCGCCACCGCGACGCAGAAGGCGCTGACCCCGTTCGAGAAGACCCGGGTCGAGATCGTCGGCACCAGCGAGACGATGAAGGACCGGATCCTCGTCGGCGTCAACAACCGCGATCCGCGCTGGCACGACGTGTACGAGCTGAACCTCGGCACAGGCGCGCTGACCAAGGTGATGGAGAATGACGGCTATGCCGGGTTCGTCGCCGACGATCAGCTGAAGCTGCGCCTGGCAGCCAAGGCGCGGCCCGACGGCGGCACCGATTACTACCGGATGACGGGCACGACCGTGGAGGCGAAGCCGGTCGTCCAGTTCGGGCTGGACGATTCGCTCACCACCTCGCCGCTCGGCTTCACCGTCGACGGCAAGACGCTCTACTGGATGGACTCGCGCGGCCGCGACACCGCGGCGCTGATGGCGCAGGACGTCGGCACCGGGCAGATGCGCGTCATCGGCCAGAGCGACAAGGCCGATGTCGGCGGCGGCCTGTTCAACCCGCGAACGGGCCAGGTCGAGGCCTATGCGGTCAATTACCTGAAGAACGAATATGTACCTGTCGGCGACGCGGTGAAGGCCGACCTCGCCTTCCTGAAGAGCCAGAACAAGGGCCAGTTCGTCGTCGGATCGCGCACCGACGCCGACGACAAATGGATCGTGTCGTTCGATCCCGTCACCGCCCCCGCCTCGACCTGGGTCTATGACCGCAAAGCCAAATCGCTGAAGCAGCTCTATGTCAGCCGGCCCGAGCTGGCGGGCGCGCCGCTGGTGCCGATGCAGCCGGTCGAGATCAAGGCGCGCGACGGGCTGACCCTGGTCAGCTACCTGACCAAGCCGGCGGGCGCGACCGGGCCGGTGCCGATGGTACTGTTCGTCCATGGCGGCCCCTGGGCGCGCGACGGCTATGGCTATAACAGCTACCACCAGTGGCTGGCGAACCGCGGCTATGCGGTGCTGAGCGTCAATTATCGCGGCTCGACCGGGTTCGGGAAGGGCTTCACCTCGGCGGGCGACCTGCAATGGGGCCGCAAGATGCACGACGACCTGCTCGACGCGGTCGACTGGGCGGTGAAGCAGGGCGTGACGGCCAGGGACAAGGTCGCGATCATGGGTGGCTCCTATGGCGGCTACGCGACGCTGGCGGGCCTCGCCTTCACCCCGGACACCTTCGCCTGCGGGGTCGACATTGTCGGCCCGTCGAACCTGATGACGCTTCTGAAGACGATCCCGCCTTATTGGGAGGCGGGAAAGCAGCAATTCTACAAGCGGATGGGCGACCCCACCACGACCGAGGGTCAGGCGCTGCTGAAGGAGCGCAGCCCGCTGTCGTTCGCCGACCGGATCAAGCGCCCGCTGCTGATCGGTCAGGGTGCCAACGATCCGCGCGTCAACGTCGCCGAGAGCGACCAGATCGTCACCGCGATGAAGGCGAAGAATATCCCCGTCACCTACATCGTCTTCCCGGACGAGGGCCACGGTTTCGCCCGCCCGGTCAACAACATCGCGTTCAATGCGGTGGCCGAGAACTTCCTCGCGCCCTGCCTGGGTGGCCGCGCAGAGCCGATCGGCACCGCGCTGCAGGGCTCGACCGCGGAGGTGCGCGAGGGCGCGGCCAACGTGCCGGGACTGGCCGCGAAATAACGGGCGCCCGCCGCCTCGGCCACTGTGCCCAGGCGGCGGAACGTTCAGTTTGGCGCAAGCCGGGATTTGCTCTACAGCGCCGCGCATCCCCCCGAGAGTGGAACTCCATGCGCGTTACTGCCGCCCTGATTGCCCTGTCCGCCTGCCTCACCGCCGCCCCGCTCGCCGCGCAGAAGGCGACGCCGGCGCTCGCCGCCGATCCGACGCCGCCGGCGATGACGGACAAGGAAAATCTGCTGCTGCTCGACCTGTCGACCGGCGGCCGGGTGACGATCTGGCTGCGCCCTGACGTCGCGCCCAAGATGGTCGAGCGGGTGAAGACGCTGACCCGCGAGCATTTCTACGACGGGCTGAATTTCCACCGCGTGATCGACGGCTTCATGGCCCAGGGCGGCGACCCCAAGGGCGACGGCACCGGCGGTTCGCAGCTGCCCAACGTGCCTGCCGAGTTCAACTGGCTGCCCCATGTCCGCGGCGCCGTGTCGGCCGCGCGCGCCGATGACAAGAACAGCGCCAACAGCCAGTTCTTCATTGTCTTCCAGCCGCGCCTGGCGCTCGACAAGAAATATACCGTGTTCGGCCGGGTAATCGACGGCATGCAATATGTCGACGCGATCGAGCGCGGCGAGCCGCCGGTGAACCCGTCGAAGATCGTCCACGCCTATATCGCCGCCGACAATCCGCCCGCCTATACCCCCGCCCCGCCGCCACCGCCGGTCGATCTCGGCGCGCCGGTGACGCTGCCGGGAACAGGCAAGCCCGCCGGCACCGCGGCGCCCAAGCGGGCGGTACCGGCGCCGGCCAAGAAGGCTGCGCCGCGCCGTTGAGGGTCGACCTGTTCGACTTCGCGCTGCCGCCGGAGCGGATCGCCCTTCACCCTGCCGCGCCGCGTGACGCCGCGCGGATGCTGGTGCTGGATGGCGTCGGCATGCACGACCGCGCGGTGCGCGACCTGCCCGCCTGCCTGCGCGCCGGCGACTGCCTGGTCTTCAACGACACCCGCGTCATCCCCGCCCAGCTGGAGGGACGCCGTGGGGAGGCGCGGATCGGCGCCACCCTGCACAAGCGGGAAGGGCCGCGCCGCTGGCGCGCGTTCGTGCGCGGCGCCAAGCGGCTGCGCGACGGCGACACGATCGATTTCGGCGCAGGCGTGCTCGCCACCAGCACCGCGCGCGGCGAGGATGGCAGCTGGGCCCTCGACTTCGCCGGCGACGAGCCGGTCGAGCTGCTGCTGGAGCGTGCCGGCCGCATGCCCCTGCCCCCCTATATCGCCCAGAAGCGCGGTATCGAGGCGCGCGACGCCGACGATTACCAGACGATGTTCGCGAACGAGCCCGGCGCCGTCGCCGCGCCGACGGCGGCGCTGCACTTCACGCCTGCGCTGATGGCAGCGCTGGCGGCGGCGGGGATCGCGCACGAGACGCTGACGCTCCATGTCGGCGCGGGCACCTTCCTGCCGGTGAAGGCCGACGACACCGTCGATCACCGCATGCACGCCGAATGGGGCCGGATCGACGCCGCCACCGCCGATCGACTGAACGCCGTCCGCGCCCGCGGCGGTCGGGTGATCGCGGTCGGCACCACCTCGCTCCGCCTGCTCGAGAGTGCGACCGCCGAGGATCGCCGAATCGCCCCGTTCGAGGGCGACACCGCGATCTTCATTACCCCCGGCTACCGCTTCCGCGCGATCGACGGGCTCCTCACCAACTTCCACCTGCCGCGATCGACATTGTTCATGCTGGTATCGGCGCTGATGGGGGTGGAGCGGATGCAGGCAGCCTATGCCCATGCGATCGAGAGCGAGTACCGCTTCTACTCATACGGCGACGCCTCGCTCCTGCTTCCCTAGGTTCAGGACTCTGCGGCAGCGTCGGGGAACAATGGCGGCAGCGCGAGTGACCGTGGAAGAGATGGCGTCGTGAAGCGACGGCCCTTTTGGCACGTCGCCCGACTGGATGGAGCTTGCCGTGGCCACGGAAAAGAGCGGCTACAAGTGCTCCATCTGCTCGTCCGCTAACCAGTACGAGCCGCTCATAACCACTACATTGATGGCGCGTGCATCGGATATAGGTTCGACGGCGAGCAGGAAATCCTGCCGATGCCACCACCGACCCCGCTGGACCCCGTAGATTGTCTTGGTGAAATGGTCGGGGCGACAGGATTCGAACCTGCGACCCCCACACCCCCAGTGTGATGCGCTACCAGGCTGCGCTACGCCCCGACCGAGGGCAGCCGCGCTTGCGACCACCCGAGCGGGGGCCTCTACGCGCCGGGCCCGATCGATGCAAGGCGGTTGTTCCGGCCATTGCGGCGGTCCGGCACATTCCGTTGCCATGCCGCCTGTCCGGTGGTAGCGGGCGCGCTTCGTGCGCGGTGGCTGTCCCCGCGCCCCAGCCATAAACGGGACCGATGTTCATTTCACCAGCATACGCCCAGGCCGCGGGCGGCGCCGCCGAAGCAGGGGGCCTCGGCTCGTTCCTCGGCCTCGCGCCGCTCCTCCTCGTCTTCGTCGTTTTCTATTTCCTGATGATCCGTCCGCAGCAGCGCCGGATGAAGGCGCTGCAGGAATCGGTCGCCGCGGTGAAGAAGAACGACACCGTCGTCACCGCCGGCGGCCTCGTCGGCAAGGTGACCCGGGTCGAGGACGCCCATGTCGAGGTGGAGATCGCGCCGACCGTGCGCGTCCGCGTCGTCAAGGCGACCCTGGCCGAGGTGGTCAGCCCCAACACGAAGCCGGCGAACGACTGATGCTCGACTTTCCACGCTGGAAAGTGTGGTCGATCATCGCCGCGTTGACGGTGCTGGTCGCACTCGCGATCCCCAGTTTCCTGCCCGAGCGGGTGACCGCCGGCGCCGGGTTCCGCGTGCCGCGGATCAACCTGGGCCTCGACCTCGCCGGCGGCAGCTATCTGATGCTGGAGGCGGACACCGCCGATCTCGCCGCCACGCGGCTGGAGACGATGCGTGACCAGGTCGCGACCGAGATGCGTCGCGGCACGCCCAAGATCGCGATCGGCGATATCTCAACCCGTGACGGGCAGCTGTCGTTCATGCTGCGCGATCCGTCGCAGGTCGATGCCGCGCGCGAGCGGCTGCTGACCATCACCGGCGGCGGCGCCGGGATGAGTGGGCAGCGCGTCTGGGACATCAACGTCGTCGATTCCAGCCGCTTCGTGCTGAAGCCGACCCAGGCCGGCCTTGCCCAGGCGATCGACACCGCGATGGGCGACGCGACTGAGGTCGTGCGCCGCCGCATCGACGAGCTGGGCACGCGAGAGCCGACGATCATCCGCCAGGGCAGCGACCGCATCGTCGTGCAGGTCCCCGGCCTCCAGAACCCGCAGGCGCTGAAGGACCTGCTCGGCAAGACCGCGCGCCTGGAGTTCAAGCTGGTCGACGAGACCGCGACGCCGCAGCAGCTCGCGCAGCGCCAGGCGCCTCCGGGCAGCCAGGTCCTGCCCTATCCGGGCAATCCGCTGGGCCAGCCGGTGATCGCGGTGAAGCGCTCCGCGATCATCTCGGGCGACCAGCTGATCGACGCGCAGCAGACCTTCGATCCGCAGAACAACCAGCCGCAGGTGGCGATCACCTTCGACGGGGCGGGTGGCCGCCGCTTCGCGCGGGTGACGCAGGATAATACCGGCAAGCCCTTCGCGATCATCCTCGACAATCAGGTAATCTCGGCACCCAACATCAACGAGCCGATCCTGGGCGGCCGCGCGCAGATCTCGGGCAACTTCACCGTCGAATCGGCCAACCAGCTGGCGATCGCGCTCCGCTCGGGCAAGTTGCCCGTCGCGCTGAAGGTGGTAGAGGAATCGACCGTCGGCCCCGAACTCGGCGCCGATTCGATCCGTGCCGGCATCATGGCTTCCGCGATCGCGGTGGCGCTGGTGGTGGCGTTCATGCTGGTCACCTATGGCCGGTTCGGCGTCTATGCGAACCTCGCCGTCGTCATCAACGTGTTCGTCATCCTGGGCGTCCTCGCGCTTCTCAACGGCACGCTGACACTGCCCGGCATCGCCGGTTTCGTGCTGACGATCGGCACCGCGGTCGACGCCAACGTCCTCATCAACGAGCGTATCCGCGAGGAGCGGCGGCGCGGGCGCAGCGTCGTCCAGGCGGTCGAGCTGGGGTACAAGGAAGCCAGCCGGACGATTTTCGAGGCGAACGTGACCCACGCGATCTCGGGCCTCATCATGCTGGTGCTGGGCTCTGGCCCGGTGAAGGGCTTCGCGGTCGTGCTGCTGATCGGCATCGCCACCTCGGTGTTCACCGCCGTCACCTTCACCCGGATGCTGGTCGCGCTGTGGATCCGCCGCAACAAGCCCAAGACGATCAACATATGATCGGGGACCTGTCATGAAACTCCTGAAACTCGTCCCCGATAACACGAATATCGACTTCGTCCGCCTGCGCGGCTGGGCCTTCGGGCTGACCCTTGCGCTGTCGCTGATCGCAGTCGGACTGGTGTTCGCGCGCGGGCTGAACCTGGGCGTCGACTTCACCGGCGGCCTGTCGATCGAGGAAAAGTTCGACCGCCCGCCCTCGCTCGACCGCGTCCGCGAGGTCGTCGATACGCAGGGTGTCGGGCAGGCCGCACTCCAGCAGTCGAGCGACGGGCGCACCGTCACCATCCGCCTGCCGGTTCAGGAAAGCGCCGACGAGGGCGCGACCAACGCCGTCGTGCGCAAGGTGCAGACCGCGATCGCGGCGGAGTTCCCCGGCGCCACCTTCAGCCGCTACGCAACCGTCGGCAGCAAGGTGTCGGGCGAGCTGATCCAGAACGGCGTCCTCGCCGTCGTGCTCGCGGTGATCGGCATTGGGCTGTTCGCAATCTTCCGGTTCGAGTGGCAGTTCGGCATCTCGACCATCGTCGCCATCGTCCACGACCTGCTGATGACGATCGGCTTTTTCGCGTTGATGCGCGACACGTTCGAGTTCGATCTGAACACCGTCGCCGCGGTGCTGACCATCATCGGCTATTCGATCAACGACAAGATCGTCATCGACGACCGCATCCGCGAGAATATGCGCCGCTATCGCAAGATGGAGATGCGCGACATCATCAACCTGTCGGTCAATGAGACGCTGCCGCGCACGGTCATGACCTCGGTCACGATCCTGCTGGCGCTCGGCGCGCTGCTGCTGCTCGGCGGCCATGTGCTGCGCGGCTTCACCGCGGCGATGATCCTGGGCATCATCGTCGGCACCTACTCGTCGATCTACGTCTCCTCCTCGCTCCTCATCGCGCTCGGCCTGCGCGCCGAGCCGAACCGCGAGAAGCCGGGCACGACCGACAAGACCCGCCGCTCCGATGCCGAGCGCATCGCGCCGCGCGAGAGCTGAGGCCGGTCCATGCGGATGCAGCGTGGCCAGCCGGTCGACGGCCCGCTGATCCGCGGTTTCGCGGGCAACGCCTTTCGCCTGGACGACGTCACGGTTGCGCCCGCGTTGCTGCTGACGATCAGCCAGGCGCTCGACTGGACCCCGCCCCCGGTCACCGCCCTGACCGTCGAGGCGCTGGAGCCGGCGCTGACCCCCACACCGGAGTTCATCCTGATCGGCACCGGCGCCACCCTCGTCCGGCCTCCCCAATCGCTGGTTCGTGCCCTCGACGCGCGCGGCATCGGCCTGGAGGCGATGGACAGCCGCGCCGCCGCCCGCGCCTGGGGCGTACTGCGCGACGAGGGGCGGCAGGTGGCAGCGGCGCTCTACCCGCTCGACGCCTGACCGTCCCGACACGGGACACATGCCGGCGGATGGCGCCGCTCTTGTCCCGCATCACCCGTTTGCGTGAAGGCGACTTGTCTCCGACCCTTTAATCGTGCTCCGACAGGGAACGACAGGGGTCAACGATGAAACGCGCCGGCATTACGCTCGCCACCACCATGGCTCTCTTCGGCAGCATCGCCGGCGCACAGGCCCAGACCGGGCCGTCCGGCTCGGCGCAGCGATCGACCTATCGCAGTTGCGCCGGGATAGCCGCCACGGATAGCTGCGAAGGGTCCGACGTCGATCCTCGCCAGGCCATACTGCAGGACGTCTATGCCGGTGGCATCGGCAACTTCACCTCCGCCAATCTCGACATTGACCGTCCCGGCACCGACAATGATGCGTATGCACGCAGCAGCGTCAGCCTCGGCGCGCTGTCGCTCCCCCAGATCCGTGCGGAGACGAGGGCGGGTGCCGACGACCGAATGAATATCAACGCGTTCGGCTTCCAGACCTTCACCTGGACCGGAACGGAGGCGACGCAGTTCGCCCTGTCCGCCACCCTTCACATCGTCGACAGCAGCGTCAGCCAGCCCGACTATATCCGCACCCGCGCCGATGGCGACACCGAATATGCCCCGGGCTCGTGGCTGCCGGGCGGAGCTGCCTTCACCAGCTATGTCGGCATCTGGGATCCGTCGATCCTCAGCGGGCTGAACACGGCCGAGGAGCTGTTCGGCAAGCTGTTCCTGGCCCGCTGCCGCACGGCGGGCGTGCTGGCGATCGCATCGCTGGGGGGCAACACACCAGCGGGCAATCTGCGCGGCGGCGAGTCGTCCAGCACGATCACGACCAGCGGCTGCTCGAACGGTCTGCCCAATGCGGGAACCATCACGCTTCAGCCGGGCCAGCAGATCCTGACCGTCGCCGCGCTCCAGTTGCCGGTCAACCGCGGCGGGTTCGCGGACGCCACGCACACCTTCACCACCATGCTCGACCCCACTCTGCCGGAATCGGTCCGGGCGAACCTGATCGAGAAGCTGGTGCCCAGTATCGCCGCCGTGCCTGAGCCAAAGTCGTGGATGTTGATGATCGCCGGCTTCGGCCTGATCGGCGGAATGTTGCGCCGGCGTCGTGCGACGCTGCGGACGACGGTCGGACCAGCGGCCTGTCGCATCTGATAACGCGGTGCGTTTGACGGACCGCGCGATGTCCTACACGCGCGGCGGCCTGCTATATGTTCCGCCATGCAACCACCCGTCCGCGCCCTTCGTCCGCTGATCGGGACGACGGACGGCGGCGAAACCGGACACACAAGGGGGGACGTAGTGTCCGGTTCCGATGCGACGGGCCGATATTCAGATCCGCTTGGTGCCCGGATAGGCGAGCAGATAGTCCGCGTCGGCGCTCGTCGTGATCGTCTCGCTGCCGGTCACCGTCGCGCACTCGCCGGCCTTGAACGCCACGCCCGCGACCTCGCCCGTGCCGGCGATCGGCACGATCCACGCGGTCAGCCCGTCTGGGAGCGCAACCCGGTGCTCCGCGCCGCCCTTCCACCGTTCCAGCACGAACTTCGGCCCTTCGACCAGCACCGTGCGATGCTCGTCGACCGGCCCCGGCGACTGGATCGGCCGATACGGGTCGAGGTGCGCGACCGCGACTCCGTCGTCCAGGTGCAGCTCGCGCGGGCGGCCGTAATCGTACAGGCGATAGGTCGTCTCGCTGTTCTGCTGCACCTCGATCAGCGTCAGCCCCGCGCCGATCGCGTGGATCGTGCCCGACGGCGCATAATAAAAGTCGCCCGCCCTCACCGGCACCCAGTCCAGCTTGTCCTCGATCGATCCGTCGAGCGCCGCGGCGCGCAAAGCGTCAGCATTGATGTGCTGCTTCGGTCCCAGCGCGATCGTCGAGTCGGGGGCAGCGGCCAGGATCGTCCAGCATTCGTCCTTGCCGCGCGGCAGGCCGCGCTTGTGCGCTTGCTCGTCGTCGGGATGCACCTGCACCGACAGCTTCTCGCCGGTGAACAGATATTTGATGAGCAGGTCCGGCGTCGAATCACCCGGCTCCTGAAACCAGACCTCGCCGACCGGCTCGCCACCCTCCGCGACGTCGTCGAACCCGGGAAACAGATCGCGGCGCCCCCACGGCTTCTCGACGCGGTGGGTGTGAAGCAGGGTGGCGGGCATGGTCGGTCCTCAAGCGAAAGGGGATGGCCTGTAACGCGCGCCCTAGCCTATTGTTCGGGGGTTGTCCGCTGGGCTAAGGCGATCCTCGATGCGTACCCTTCCGTTCCGCCCGGCCGCCCCGCTGGCGCTCATCGCCCTGACCGCCATGTCGCTCGCCGGCTGCGCCCGCACCACCACGACCAAGGGCGACGTGCCCTATGTCGCGCGCGATGTCGGCACGCTCTACACCACCGCGAAGCGCCGGCTCGACCAGAACCGCTACAAGGAGGCGGCGATCCTGTTCGACGAGGTGGAGCGCCAGCATCCCTACTCGATCTGGGCCCGCCGGGCGCAGCTGATGAGCGCGTTCAGCTACTATCTGGCCAAGGATTATACCCAGTCGATCCAGTCGGCGCAGCGCTTCATCTCGGTCCATCCCGGCAACCGGGACGCGCCCTATGCCTATTACCTGATCGCGCTCGGCTATTACGAGCAGATCACCGACGTGACCCGCGACCAGAAGATCACGCTGCAGGCGCTGAACGCGCTCGGCGAGCTGACCCGGCGCTATCCCAACACCCGCTATGCGTCGGATGCGCGGCTGAAGATCGACCTGGTCAACGACCATCTCGCCGGCAAGGAGATGGAGATCGGCCGCTTCTACGAGGTGCGCGGCCAGTGGCTGGCGGCCAGCATGCGGTTCCGCACCGTCGTCGACAAGTATCAGACGACGACCCACGCGCCCGAGGCGCTGATGCGCCTGACCGAGACCTATCTGTCGCTGGGTGTGCCGGAAGAGGCGCAGAAGTCGGCGGCGGTGCTCGGCCGCAACTATCCCGGCAGCGACTGGTACGAGCATGCCTACAAGCTGATGCGCGAGCATCCGGTGCAGCTCGCGGCGCTGGTCCCGCCTGGCACCCCGGTCGTCACCCCTGCCGCCCATCCGAAGGCTCCGCCGGGTCCGCCGTCCGTCACCGTGCTCCCCAGCGAGCCCGATGGCACGTCCGACGCGACGGCGCCGGCACGGACGCCTGCCGCACCGCCGTCGACGGTCGGCACCGGTGCGGGTGCCGCGCCATTGCCCAGCGGCACGCCCCAATAACGCCAGCCGGAACATAACCGGTTCAAATCCGCGCGCATCCGGCCTACATCCGCCGCGATGCTGACCGCGCTATCCATTCGCGACGTGGTGCTGATCGAGGCGCTCGACCTCGATTTCGGCCAGGGTCTGGGCGTGCTGACCGGGGAGACGGGCGCGGGCAAGTCGATCCTGCTCGACGCGCTCGGGCTGGCGCTGGGCGGGCGCGGCGATAGCGGGCTGGTGCGCCACGGCGCCGCGCAAGCGGTCGTCACCGCCAGTTTCGACCCGCCGTCCGCCGATCTCGCCACGCTGCTCGACGACAACGGCGTCGAGGTCGAGCCGGGCGAGCCGCTGCTCGTCCGCCGCGTGGTAAAGGCCGATGGTGGCAGCCGCGCCTTCGTCAACAACCAGCCCGCCTCCGCCACGCTGCTGCGCGAGATCGCGCCGCGGCTGGTCGAGATTCACGGCCAGCACGACGATCGCGGCCTGCTCAACGCGCGGGGCCACCGGGCGCTGCTCGACAGTTTCGGTGGGCTCGACACCGGCGCCGTCGCCCGCGCGTGGAGCGCCCATCGCACTGCCGAGGCTGCCCTGGCCGCCGCGCGTGCCGAGATCGAGACGGCGGTACGCGACCGCGAGTGGCTGGAACACGCCGTCGCCGAACTCGATAAGCTCGCCGCCGAGCCGGGCGAGGAAGAGGCGCTCGCCGACAAGCGGCGGACCATGCAGCGCGCCGAGAAGATCGCCGACGACCTCGCCGCGATCGAGGAGCATCTGGAGGGGTCCGACGGCGGCCTCGCCCGCCTGCGCCAGGCGGCCCGCGTGCTGGAACGCGTGGCGGCGGACCACCCTGCCCTTGCCGAGGCTCTGGCGGCGATCGACCGCGCGGTGCTGGAGGGCACCGCCGCCGAGGACCGGCTGCGCGAGGCGCGCACCGAGCTGGCCTATGATCCCCGCGCGCTGGAGGATGACGAGGCGCGGCTGTTCGAGCTGCGCGCGATGGCGCGCAAGCACCGCGTCCAGCCCGACGACCTGCCTGCCCTCGCAGCGGATCTTGCCGGTCGGCTCCAGCGGCTGGAGGCCGGCGAAGGTGGCATCGCGGCATTGGAGGCGCAGCTGGCCACCGCCCGCCGCACCTATGACGACGCTGCCGCCGCACTGACCGCCGCGCGCACCGAGGCCGCCGCCCGGCTCGACGCCGCAGTCGCGGGCGAACTGGCGCCGCTGAAGCTCGACGCCGCCCGCTTCCGCACCGTCGTCGTGCCGGTCGGCGAAGAGGGCTGGTCGGGTGCGGGCAAGGACCGGGTGGAGTTCGAGATCTCGACCAACCCCGGCGCGCCGTTCGCGCCATTGACCAAGATCGCTTCGGGCGGCGAGCTGTCGCGCTTCATCCTCGCGCTGAAGGTCGCGTTGGCCGAACAGGGCGGCGCGGCGACGATGGTATTTGACGAGATCGACCGGGGCGTCGGTGGTGCCGTCGCCTCCGCGATCGGCGAGCGCCTCGCCCGCCTCGCCCGTGCGACCCAGCTGCTGGTCGTCACCCACAGCCCCCAGGTCGCCGCGCGCGGTGCCGCGCATCTGCTGATCGCCAAGGCCAGCGACGGCACCGTCACCCGCACCGGCGTGCGCCGGCTCGCCGAGGCCGAGCGACGCGAGGAGATTGCCCGCATGCTCTCCGGCGCGACCGTGACGGACGAGGCACGCGCCCAGGCCGACCGGCTGCTGGAGACGGCGTGACCATGGCCGCCGCCCTGCCCTTCCTCGCCATCCTGCTCGCCGGCATGGGCATCGCTGTCCAGGCACCGACCAATGCGGCGCTTGCCCGCACGTCCGGCTCGGTGCTGCTCGCGGCGCTGGTATCGTTCGTGATCGGCACGGTCGTGCTCGGTGTCGCGTGGCTGGCTTTGGATCGCACTTCGCCGGTCGTGCTCAGGGCGGCGCCGGGCTGGGCCTGGATCGGCGGCTTCTACGGCGCCGGGTTCGTCGCGGCGATGGCGTATGGCGCGCCGCGGCTCGGGCTGGCGACGGCGATCACCGTCGCGGTCGCCAGCCAGATCGCCACCGCGCTGGCGCTCGACCATGTCGGCGCCCTCGGCCTGCCGACCGCTCCCGTCACCCCGGTCAAGCTCGTCGGCGCGGCGCTGGTGCTGGCGGGCGTGTTCCTGGTGCGGCGCGGCTGATAGGGGAGCCCGTAATGACCGATCCGCTGCCCACTACCGAGACCGAAGCCGCCGCCGAGCTTGAGGCGCTCGCCGCCGAGATCGGCCGCCACAACCACCTCTACCACAATGACGATGCGCCCGAGATCAGCGACGCCGCCTATGACGCGCTGATGCGCCGCAACGCCGCGATCGAGGCGGCGTTTCCGCAGCTCGTCCGCGCCGACTCGCCCGGGCGTCAGGTCGGTGCCGCCCCGACCGGTCATCTTGCCAAGGTCGCCCATGCCCGGCCGATGACCAGCCTGGACAACGCCTTCGCCGATGAGGAGGTGGCGGAGTTCGTCGATCGCATCCGCCGCTTCCTGAAGCTCGCCCCGGACGAGCCCGTCGCGCTGACTGCCGAGCCCAAGATCGACGGCCTGTCCTGCTCGCTCCGCTACGAGGACGGCGTCCTGATACGGGCCCTGACCCGCGGCGACGGCCAGGTCGGCGAGGACGTGACCGCCAACGTGCTGACGATCGGCGATATTCCCCGCCGCTTGCCCGGCGATACGCCGGCCATCTTCGAGGTACGGGGCGAGGTCTATATGGCCAAGGCCGATTTCACCGCACTCAACGCCCGATTGGCGGCCGAAGCGGCAGAAACCGGCAAGGAGCCGCGCCAGTTCGCCAATCCGCGCAACGCCGCCGCCGGATCGCTCCGCCAGAAGGACGCCACCGTCACCGCCGGCCGCCCCTTGCGCTTCCTGGCGCATGGCTGGGGAGAGGCGAGCGCACTGCCCGGCGACACCCAGTCCTCCGTCGTCGCGGCGCTTCGCGCCTGGGGCTTTCCGGCCGCCGACCTGTTCGCCACTGCCGCAACGGTGGAGGATGCGCTCACCCTCTATCGCCGGATCGAGGCGGCGCGCGCCGACCTGCCGTTCGACATTGATGGCGTCGTCTACAAGGTCGACCGGCTCGACTGGCAGCAGCGGCTCGGCATCGTCGGCCGCGCGCCGCGCTGGGGCCTCGCGCACAAATTTCCGGCCGAGCGCGCGCAGACCAGCCTGCTCGCCATCGACATCCAGGTCGGCCGCACCGGCGCCCTGACCCCGGTCGCCCGGCTGGAGCCGGTGACGGTCGGCGGCGTCATCGTGACCAATGCGACGCTCCATAATTTCGACGAGATCGCGCGCCTGGGTGTTCGCCCCGGCGACCGGGTGCTGGTGCAGCGCGCCGGCGATGTCATCCCGCAGATCGTCGAGAACCTGACGCCAGAAGCTGCCCACCCGCCCTACGTCTTCGACTGCACCTGCCCCGCCTGCGGGTCCACCGCGGATCGTGAGGAGAGCGAGGTCGTCTATCGCTGCACCGGCGGGCTGATCTGCCCGGCGCAGCGGGTCGAGCGGCTGAGCCACTTCGTCTCCCGCCACGCCTTCGACATCGCCGGGCTGGGCCAGACCCTGATCGAGGCGTTCTTCCACGACGGCCTCGTCGCCGCCCCCGCCGACATCTTCCGCCTGACCGAGGAGCAACTCGCCGCACGCAAGAAGGACGGGCGGGTCTGGGCCGGCAATCTGATCGCTGCGATCGACGCCAAGCGCCGCGTACCGCTCGACCGCTTCCTCTTCGCGCTCGGCATCCGCCACATCGGCGAGGTGACCGCGCGCGACCTGGCGCGTCGCTATGTCTCGGCGCGCGCGCTCGGCGCGATGCTGCGCGGCGCGGTGCACCTGCACCATGCCACCCAGCCGCAGATCGGCGAGCCCGAGCGCAAGTTCGTCCTCCGCCGCGACCGGCTGCTCGTCGCGCGGATCGATACCGCCGGGATCGGGCCGGAGGTCGCCCATGCCCTGATCGGCTTCGCCGCCGAGCGCCACAACCGCGACGCCGTCTACGACCTGCTGCGTCAGGTGGAGCCGCTCGACGTCGTTCACGAGGTTCGCGAATCGGAAGTCTCGGGCAAGACCGTCGTCTTCACCGGCACGCTCGAGACGATGAGCCGCGACGAGGCTAAGGCGCAGGCGGAGGCGCTGGGCGCGCACGTGTCCGGCTCGGTGTCGAAGAAGACCGACCTTGTCATCTACGGCGCGGCAGCGGGATCGAAGCTGAAAAAGGCGACCGATCTGGGCGTCCGCGCGATCGACGAGGCGGCGTGGGGCGAGATCGTCCGGGCGGCGGAATAGGCCAGCATTCGTTGCTCTTTTGCAACGCACCAACACTGATTTTTCCGTGACATGGAACCATATCGCGGTTGTCACCGAAGCGACATAATTCGGGAGCAGGGGCGCTGACAGAGCGGTCGAGACCGCCGGACCAGAGCGCATGCTCAAGGGGAAATTGATAAATGCGTATGAAGCTTGCCTGCGGCGTGGCATTTGCCGCGCTCATGATCCCGGCCGCCGCCCTGGCGCAGTCGACCGGTTCGATCGAAGCCGAGGAAGGTGACGCCATCGTCGTGACCGGCAGTCGCGGTCCGGCATCGGTCGATGGCATCCAGGTTCCCGATACCCCTAAGGCGCGTGCCGTCCTGACGCAGGAACTGATCGAGCGCCGCGCGCCGGGTCAGACCATTCTGGACACGATCAACCTGATCCCGGGTGTTAGCTTCACCAACTCGGACGCCTATGGCGGCTCGGGCGGCCAGATCCGCATCCGCGGCTTCGACGGCAACCGTATCGCGCTGACGTTCGACGGCATTCCGCTGAACGACTCGGGCAACTACGCCATCTATTCGAACCAGCAGCTCGATCCGGAGCTGATCGAGCAGGTCAACGTGAACTTCGGCTCGGCCGATGTCGACTCGCCGACGGCGGCGGCCTCTGGCGGCACCGTCAACTATCGCTCGATCACGCCGACCGATACGATGAGCGCGATCGGCGTCTACTCGCACGGCACGAACAACATGAACCGGGCGTTCGGCCTGCTCAACCTGGGCACGCTGACCTCGTCGGGCACCAAGGCATGGGTTTCGGCTTCGACCCAGAAGTACAACCAGTTCCGCGGCCCCGGCACGATCTACAAGCAGCAGTATAACGGCAAGGTCTATCAGCCGATCGGCAGCAACGGTGACTTCGTCGCGGTCGCTGCACATTACAATCAGAACCGCAGCTACTTCTATTCGAACCCGACTTACGCGAACATTCGCGCGCGCCTGACCGGTGTGAACAGCACGCTGCCGACGAACGCCACTGGCACGACCGCTTCGGCTGCGAACCCTTACACACTGGATCTGAACAATAGCGACTTCGACTATGTGTTTGACGATACGTCGAGCACCTATCGCTACGACTATAATTGCGACCTCCAGTCCAACCCAGGTGGCGCAGGCTCGCAGACTGATCGCAACAGCTGCAACAACATCTACGCGACTGCGTTCAATCCGTCGAACACGGGTAACGTCCGCATCAATTCTCGCTTCGGGCTGACCGAGAAGCTGCTGTTCACCTTCGACGGGGCCTACTCGTTCACCCGCGCGAACGGCGGCGGCTCGACCCTGCTCGCGGAGACTGACGCGAACGCCTCGCCGATCACCGGCACCAACACCAATGGCACGTACACCCAGCAGTATCGTCCGATCACCGGCACCTTCGGGCGCCTGGGAGCGGGCACCGCGACCGGTGTCGACCTGAACGGCGACGGCGACCGCGCGGATTTCGTGCGCGTCTACTTCCCGTCCAACACCCGCACCCAGCGCTTCACCGCCATCGCGGGCCTTCGCTACCAGTTCAACGACGATAACCTGGTGCGCATCGCCTACACCTGGGATCGTGCGCGTCACCGGCAGACCGGCGAGGCGCAGCTGCTCGGCAACGACGGCCGTCCGCTCTCGCCGTTCAGCGCACTCGACGGAAAGGGGGCCTCGCCTGTCCTCGATGCCGCGGGCAATGTGTTCCAGAAGCGCAACCGCCTGTCCTACGCGATCCTGCACCAGGTATCGGCAGAGTATCGTGGCGGCTTCTTCGACAACACGTTCAAGGTCGCGCTGGGCATCCGTGCCCCGTTCTTCCGTCGCAACCTGAACAACTACTGCTACACGATTGCGGGTCAGTCGAGCGACGCCTATTGCACGTCGCAGACCCCGGCTCAGGTCGCCGCACTCGATGCGTCGAGCACAGCTATCACGCTGGGTGCGCCATACACCAACCGCATCAAGACCTATAACGAGGTGCTGCCGAACGTCGGCTTCACCTATAACTACACGCCGGCGATCAGCATGTTCGGCAGCTACTCGAAGGGCCTGTCGCTGCCGCGGACGGACAACCTCTACGGCTTCGATGACGTCAGCATCTCGCCCGTGTCCGCCACTCAGCCGGAAAAGACCGACTCGTTCGATCTGGGCCTGCGCTATACCGATCGCCTGATCCAGGCACAGGTTGCGGGCTGGTATGTCGGCTTCAAGAACCGCATCATCAGCTCGACCGTTCTGCTCGAGGGCGGTGGCACGCTCAGCGTCGATCGCAACGTCGGCAACGTGAAGAGCCACGGCGTTGATGCCAGCGTCGCGGTGAAGCCGCTTCGCTGGTTCTCCCTCTACGGCTTTGGGTCGTACACAATCGCTCGCCTCCAGCAGGATGCGACCGATCCGTTGAGCGGCCGCGTGCTGGTGCCGACCGCGGGCAAGTTCGTCGTCGAGACGCCGAAGTGGCAGTATGGCGGCCGTGCGCAGATCGACTTCGATCCGATCTCGGTCGGCATCCAGGCCAAGCATACCGGCGATCGCTGGATCAGCGACATCAATGACCTGAAGTCGGCAGGTTACACGCTGGTCGATCTCGACGCGCGGCTGGGGCTCGGATTTGCCGGCCTGAACCGGACCTTCCTCCAGCTGAACGTCAGCAACCTGCTGAAGGAGCGCTATTTTGGCAACCTGTCGACAGTGGCGAACGCTTTCCCGTACACCATTGGGGGCACCACCACGAACGCGGCTGGCCCGCGCGTGACCTTCGGCGCACCGCGGACCTTCATCGGCTCGATCCACTTCGAGTTCTGATCGCCCCGATACCCGGTCAGGAAAGGCCGTCGTTCCACCCGGAACGGCGGCCTTTTCCGTATCCACGCCCCACCCGCATTTTGCACCCGCGCCGTGCCGGTGTAAGACGCCGCGCGACGATGGCCACGCTTCCTGCCTCTGCCGCCGGCGCGCCTGCTGCTGCGCGCTCCACCGCCGTCACCGGCCGGTCGCGCCGGCCGACCTGGAACGTGCGGCCGTTTTTCGAGAACAAGCCACGCGCGTTCTGGACGTTGCAGGCGGTCGGCTGGGGTGGGTATTTGCTGCTGCGCGGGGTCACCGCGATCTCGAACGGCATCCGGCTCGACATCATCATCCCGATCATCGTCGAGGCGATCGTCGGCTATTGCATCACGCTGATCCTGTCGGCCTGCTACGGCTATTACCGCCGCCTGCCGCGCGTGGTAGAGGTGTTCCTGGCGATCGGCACCCTGGCGGCAGCCACCTTCTTCTACGCCTCGCTGATCGCCTTCGCCTACTCGTTCATGCGCAACGGCGTGCCGGGGATCACCGTGACCGGCATCGCCGGCGCGGTGTTCCTGACCTTCGTCATGCTCGCCAGCTGGTCGGCGCTCTATTACGCGATCAACTTCTACATCGTCGTCGAGGAACAGCTTCACGAGATGCGGGCACTGGAGCTGCAGGCGTCGTCGGCCCAGCTGGCGATGCTGCGCTATCAGCTGAACCCGCATTTCCTGTTCAACACACTCAATTCCATCTCGACGCTGGTGCTGCTGAAACAGACCGACCGGGCGAATGCGATGCTCAGCCGGCTGTCGTCCTTCCTGCGCTACACGCTCGCCAACGAGCCGACCGCACACGTCACCGTCGCCGCCGAGATCGAGACGCTGAAACTCTATCTCGAGATCGAGAAGATGCGCTTCGAGACACGGCTGCGCACCGAGTTCGACATCGATCCGCGCGCCGAACGCGCGCTGCTTCCTTCGCTCCTCCTCCAGCCGCTGGTCGAGAATGCGATCAAATATGCGGTCACCCCGCAGGAAGAGGGCGCCGATATCTGCGTTCGCGTGCGCTTCGCCGGGGAACGGGTGCAGATCGCCGTATCCGATACCGGCCCCGGCTTGAACGAAGCGCGGATCAGTCCAAGCCTTTCAACCGGCGTGGGGCTCGCCAATATCAGGGAGCGGCTGGTCCAGGCATACGGCCCGGACCAGCGGTTCGAAACGCGCTCCACGCCGGCTGGCGGCTTCTCGGTGGAAATCGAGATCCCGTTCCAGCTGAATGACTTGAACAAAGAGGTTGCATGACCATCCGCACCATCCTCGTCGACGACGAGCCGCTCGCCATCCAGGGCCTCGAACTGCGGCTCCAGGCGCATGACGACGTCGAGATCATCGAGAAATGCGTCAACGGCCGCGAGGCGATCCGCGCGATCAAGACGCACAAGCCCGACCTCGTCTTCCTCGACATCCAAATGCCGGGCTTTGACGGGTTCTCGGTCGTGCAGGGGCTGATGGAGGTCGAGCCGCCTCTGTTCGTCTTCGTCACCGCCTATTCCGACCATGCATTGCGGGCGTTCGAGGCGCAGGCGGTCGATTACCTGATGAAGCCGGTCGAGGAGAACCGCCTCGCCGACACGCTGGACCGCGTTCGCCAGAGGCTGGCTGAGAAGCGCGGCGTCGAGGAGGTCGACCGGCTGAAGGAAGTGCTGGCCGAGGTCGCGCCCGAGGCGGCGGCCGACATGGGCGAGGGCGGCAGTGGCGATATGGCCGCCAATCGCTACGAGAAGCTCATCAACATCAAGGATCGCGGCCAGATCTTCCGCGTCGATGTCGACACGATCGAGCGGATCGACGCGGCCGGCGATTACATGTGCATCTACACCGGCGACAACACGCTGATCCTGCGCGAGACGATGAAGGATCTGGAAAAGCGCCTCGACCCGCGCCGCTTCCAGCGCATCCACCGCTCGACGATCGTCAACCTCGATCTGGTCAAGCAGGTGAAGCCACACACCAATGGCGAATGCTTCCTGGTGCTGGGCTCCGGCGCGCAGGTAAAGGTCAGCCGCTCGTATCGAGACGTGGTGGCGCGGTTCGTTCACTGAGCGCGGGATAGCCGCATACTCTCGATTGTCGTCATGCCGGCAAATGCCCGGCATGATGGAGGTGGCCTACCCCCGCGCCAGCGCCGCCGCCCGGTCCGCCAGTCGCGCCACCGCCCCTGCGTGAATGGCCGGCGCCGACACCAGCACGCCCAGTGCCTGCGGATCGGGCTTGTTGAAGATCAGCGGCGCACCCAACGCATCGCTGACCGTCGCGCCCGCTTCCGCCGCGATCAGCACCGCGGCGGCGATGTCCCACTCATTGCCCCAGCGCAGCGTGGCGACCAGATCGGCCTCTCCGGCAGCGACCATGGCGATGCGCAATGCGATGGAGTTGGGCTTGGCGACCACCACGAAGTCGCGGTCCGCCCGTGGCAGCGCGTCGGCCGGCACGCGCGCGCCCGGAAGGGTGTCGCGCTGGCTCGCCGCCAGGGCCAGGTCGTTGCGCGTCGCCCCTTGCCCGTGCACTGCCGCCCAGCGCTCCCCCCGCGCCGGTGCGTCGAGCACCGCCAGCACCACTGCGCCATCCTCGACCAGCGCAACCGACACCGCCCAGCCCTCGCGCCCGCGGATATAGTCGCGGGTGCCGTCGATCGGGTCGACCACCCACACCCGTTGCCGCGCCAGCCGGTCGGGCGCATCGGCGGTCTCCTCCGACAGCCAGCCGGCATCGGGCAACAGCGAAGCGAGGCGCGATCGAAGCATCCGGTCGACGTCCAGGTCGACCTCGCACACCGGACTGCCCGGCTCCTTTTCCCAACGGCGGAAATCGGTGCGCCAGCGGGCCAGCGCCATCTGCGCCGCCTCGCCGGCGATCTGCGCCACCGCAGTCAGCAGTTCAGCCGCCGGCAACGGTCATCCCGTCGATGCGAAGAGTCGGCACGTTGACGCCGTATCGGAAGACGAGGTCGTTGGCCGCCGTCATGTTCAGGAACATGTCCTGCAGGTTACCGGCCACGGTGAATTCCGCGACCGGCCCGGCCAGCTCGCCCCCGACGATACGGAAGCCCGCGGCGCCGCGGCTGTAATCGCCGGTGACGCCGTTCACCCCCTGCCCGATCAGCTCGGTGACATAGACGCCATCACCGACCTCGGCGAGCAGCGTCTCCACCGGCACCCGGCCACCGTCCAGATAGAGATTGCCCGTCGTCACCCCCGGCGCGCCACCGATGCCGCGCGCGGCATGGCCGGTCGGCTCCAGCCCCAGCTGGCGGGCGGCAGCCGAGTCGAGCAGCCAAGTTTCCAACATCCCATCCTCGACGATCGCGGTCGGCGACACCGCCAGCCCCTCGCCGTCGAAGGGGCGCGAGCGCAGGCCGTGCGGACGATGCGGATCGTCGCGTACCGACAGCGTCGCGGGCAGGATGCGGGTACCGAGCGCCTCCAGCAGGAAGCTCGTCCGCCGCGCGATCGCCGCGCCGCCGATCGCGCCGGTCAAGTGACCGAGCAGCGAGGCGCCGACGCGCGGGTCGAACACCACCGGCATCGGCCCGCTCGCCAGCTTGCCCGGCCCGACCCGCGCCGTCGCACGCGCACCCGCCTCGCGCCCGATCGCGGCCGGGTCGGCCAAGTGCTCGCGACGCCGCGCGGCGTGATGGGCATAGTCGCGCTGCATCCCCCCGCCCTCGCCCGCCAGCACGCTGGCCGAGACGCCGTAGCTCGTCGTCGCATAGCTGCCGGCGAACCCGGTCGAGGTGGCGAGTGCCCAGACGCTGCGTCCCGCGCTTGCGCCGCCGCCCTCGCTGTTGGTGACGCCAGGCACCGCGCGGGCGGCATCCTCGGCTGCCAGCGCCAGGTCGCGCAGCTCTTGCGGCGTGGGCGGCGCAGCGCCGGTCATCTGGTCGTCCAGATCGAGCAGGGGCGGCGCGCCGTGCATCAGCCGGTCGGCCGGCGCCAGCCCCGCCCACTCGTCCTCCGGCGCCTCGCGCGCCATCGCCACCGCGCGGTCGACCAGCGTACGCAGCGCGTCGTCGGAAAGGTCGGATGTCGACACGCTGGCCGAGCGGCGGCCGACGAACACCCGCAGGCCCAGGTCGCTGCCTTCGGAACGGCCGACATCCTCCAGCTTGCCGAGCCGGACCGAGACGTCGAGCGAGGCGTCGGCCGCGAACACCGCGTCGGCGGCATCCGCACCTGCGGTTCGCGCGTGGGCGACAATGGTCTGGGCGCGATCGCACGCCTGGTCGATGGTCAGCATGGGTGCGGCTTAGAGGCTGTTGGCACACGCGCCAAGGCGCGTTCCACCCCGATCAGATAAAGGTGATGACATCGCGGACCACCACCCGGTGGACGACCCTGTGCGCCTCGTCCTCGATTTCGATCCGCTGGGCGAGCCGGATCTGCCCTTCCGTCGCCTCCTGGCCGATAAGACCCCGCATTTCCCCCGTCGCGGCCCTGACGGCTGCCGCCAGGTCGGGCAACTCGCGCCCGTCCTCGTCGTCGACACGTTCGGTGCCGCAGCGCCACTGGAAAAAATAGGTTGCCATCGGCCTCCTTGTCCGGACGAAGGCGCCTCGCCGTTACGGGGCCTAACTCCCGTAATGGCCGATCCGGCCCGCCAGTTCCCTTCGCCAGCGATCCCCAATCGATCCGTTAACGCATGTTTATTTCAAAAGCTTATTAGTGCTATAGCGTTCCTCGTACCGATATGCCGGAGCATCGGTACTCGCGCGCTTCTGCTCCCGTCCCCTGATGGGAGATTCCCATGGCATCGCATCCCTTGCATCTGCTGGTCCGCAAACTGGAAGGCGGGGTGCAGCTCGATGCAGAGCAGCGGCAGGCGATCTATGCCCTGCCCCATATGATCCGCGCCACGCCGGCCGGGACCTACCTGCTGCGCGAGGGTGATCCGCCGACCATATGCGCCGTGCTGGTGACGGGGTACGCGCTGCGCCACAAGATCACCCGCCACGGCGTGCGCCAGATCGTCTCCTTGCAGATCCCCGGCGAGGCGCTGGATTTTCAGCACCTCTCGCTGCACACCGCGGACCATAATATTCAGACGCTTACCCAGGCCGATCTCGCGCTGGTGCCGATGCAGGCGGTACACGATCTTGCCGCCCGTCACCCTGCGATCGCCGACGCCATCCTGCGGCATGTCCAGATCGAAGCGTCGATCGCGCGCGAGTGGATGGTCAATATCGGCCGGCGCACCGCACGCGAGCGGCTGGCCCACCTGCTGTGCGAGTTCGCCTGCCGGCTCGATGCGCAGGGGCTGGTGAACGGCGAGGGGTATGAGCTGCCGATGACCCAGGAGCAGATCGGCGACGCGCTCGGTCTTACCTCGGTCCATGTGAACCGCTCTATCCGGGCGCTGGAGGAAGAGGGGCTGATAACCCGTGCCCGGCGCGTCATCAGCTTTCCCGACATCCAGCGTCTGCGCTCGGTCGCCGACTTCAACGACCTGTACCTTCACCTGCGGCGGCAGGATTGAGGGATCTACGCGGTACCGACAACCAGAAACGCCAGGAACAGGAGCAGCCCGGTCAGGCGGTTCGAGCGGAACCGGTGCAGCGCGCCACCACCGTCGTCGGGGCGCAACGTCGCGACCTGCCAGGCCAGATGCGCCACTGCCGGCAGCAGCGCTGCCAGCGCCAGCGGATCCGGCCGCACGCTCCAGATCGCCGCCGCCCACAGCAGGATCGCCGCGGTGTAGAAGGCCGCCACGCCGCTCCGCACCCGCAAGCCCAGCGCCAATGCCGAGGAGCGAACGCCGATCAGCGCATCGTCTTCGCGGTCCTGCAGCGCGTAGATAGTGTCATATCCGACCACCCAGGCGATCGAGCCGGCATAGAGAAACCATATCGGCCATGACAGGTTCGCCGCGGCCTCCGCCCAGCCGACCAGAGCCGCCCACGAGAAGACCAGCCCCAGCCACGCCTGCGGCCACCAGGTGATCCGCTTCATGAACGGATAGGCGGCGACCGGCGCCAGGCTGGCCAGCGCGACGCCGGCCGCGAGGGGATGGAGCTGCACCAGCACGACCAGCCCGATCAGGCTCAGCATGACCAGCCACGCCCAGGCCGCCTTCACCGACACCAGCCCGCTCGGTATCGGCCGCGCCGCCGTCCGCGCCACCTGCGCGTCGAGGTCGCGGTCGACGATGTCGTTATAGACGCACCCGGCCCCGCGCATCGCGATGCTGCCGAGCAGCAGCCACAGGATCAGATCCCAGCGCGCCGCCGCCTGCCCGGCCAGCGCCACGCCCCACGCTCCCGGCCAGAACAGCAGCCACCAGCCGATCGGCCGGTCGAACCGCGCCAGCAGCGCCAGTCCGCGCAGCCGCGCCGGCAGGCGCGCGACCAGCCCGCGATGCTCGCTGTCGGGAACGATCACCGTCATGCGCGGCCCGGCCGGATCAGGCCATCGCCGCCAGCAGATCCCGAATCCCGACGAACGCGAACCCGATCGAACTGTCGGCAATGCCATAGGGCAGGAACAGCGTATCGCCGTGCCGGATCGCGCCGCACGAATAGACGACGTTGGGGACATAGCCCTCGCGGTCCTGATCCTTGGCGGCGAGCAGCGGCTCCTTCGTGCGGCCGATCACCTTGGCCGGATCACGCTTGTCGAGCAGCACCGCGCCGATCGAGTATTTGCGCATCGCACCGACGCCATGGGTCAGCAGCAGCCAGCCCTCGTCCAGTTCAATCGGCGGGCCGCAATTGCCGATCTGCACCAGCTCCCACGGATAGACCGGGGTTAGGATCTTCTCGCCATTGTCCCAATGGGTCAGGTCGTCCGACTTCAGCAGGAACAGGTTCTCGCCGTCCGAGCGGCCGATCATCATGTACCGTCCGTCGACCTTGCGCGGGAACAGCGCCATGCCCTTGTTATGGCTGGCCGTGCCGGTCATCGGCACCAGATCGAACGCGCGGAAGTCGCGGGTGCGCATCAGCTCCGACTGGATTTGCGAGCCGTTATAGGCGGTATAGGTGCCGATCCATTCCAGCGAGCCGTCCTCGTGCTGGAACTGGACGATCCGCATGTCCTCCAGCCCCTTGGACTGGGCGGCGGTCATCGGGAAGATCACCGTGCCCGACAGGGTGGAATCACGGTGTCGGTAGACGGTGATCGGCCCTTCCAGCGCCTCTTCCAGCTCGCGTCCGGTCGCGTCGGTGGCGGTGGCGAAGGGCGGCTCGGGCGCCAGCTTCATCTGGTTGCGGTCGGTGATGATGCCTTCGCGGAACGCGACCGACGAGATATGCCCCTCGCCCACCGCGCGCATCGACATCAGCACGCGCAACGACCCAGGCGGCATGCCCGACTGGTCGAAATGCGGCACCGCGCTGGGGTTCATCAGCGCCGCGGCGGCATAGCTGTATTCGTGGCAGAAATAGGCGCCGATCAGCTGCCGCTTCTCGTCGCCGATCTGCTCACTGTCGAGGCCCAGCAGTCCCTCGATCTCGTCGTACCGGGTCATGAAGACGCGGCGCGTCTGCCAGTGGCGCGCCTCGAAATCCTTCAGCACCTCTTCCAGCTGCTCGCGCGCCTGGCCGGGCGTCATCGCCAGCACCTCGGCCACCAGCCGCTCGGTCCGGTTGGGCGGGCCGCCGACCCCACCCCAGGCAATGTGGAACGGACGCACCACCACGCGCGACGGGTCGGCGTGCAGCCGCAATTCGTGAGTGAACAGGTTCATTGGCGACTAGGGCCCCGCTGGCTGGTCGAACGTCCTCACGCCATCGCGAGCGAGGCTACGCGACGGAGCGCGACGCTCCTGCCACGGGTAACGACTGTCGTGCCAGCCCAGAAATCGCGCAATTGGCCAGTTGCAACGCCAAAATCGACTCTGCGCCCTGGTTGCGGTTGAGCCCGGTCGGCATCAGCCCGTCGAAACAGCCGCCATCGGCCGGGCTGGCGAGCGGCAGGTCGAGGTCGTTGGCACCCAGGAACCAGCCATAGGCACGCTGCGCCTCCTCCAGCCAGCGGGCGTCGCCCGTGGCACGGTGCGCGGTCAGGCAGGCATCGACGGTCGCCTGCGCCTCCAGCGGCTGCTGATCGAACTGGAGCGGCGCGGCATAGGGGCGCCCGAAGCTCTCGGTGCCCACCGCGCGGAAACGCCCCTCGGGCGAGGTCTGCTGCGCGCAGATCCAGTCGAGCGTCTGCAACCCGCACTGGACCAGGTCGTCGCGGTCCAGAGCACGCCCGGCTCGGATCAGCGCCTCGGGCAGGCGAGCATTGTCATAAGCCAGCACGATCTCGAACCACTGCCATTCGGGCCGGCGCGCCTCGGCAAGCAGGTCGAGGTGCATGGCGGGGAAGCGCTGCAGGATCGTGCGTGACAGTTCGTGACCCGGCTTCGCCTCCAGCATCGCCGCCGCACCCAGCATCGCGAACGCCTGCGCGCGGATCGAGCCCAACTCCAGCGCGATGCTGGCGGTGGTGTCGAACATCGCCCCCGCCCAGTCGCGATGCTTTCCCGCCCGCGCGTCGCGCGCAGTGACGCCGAGCGCCCAGATGGTGCGGCCGTTGGAATCCTCCGACCCCTCGTCCTCGCACCAGGTCCGGTCGAAGTTCATGAAGTTGCGGAAGCGCCGCCGGTCCGGATTCCACGCATATTGGATGAACGACGCGTAGATCGTCATCCACTTGTCGCGACGCTCGTCGTCCAGGTCGGCCATCGCGCTGACCAGCATCAGGGCGCGGGCATTGTCGTCGATGCAATAGCCGTGGCGGCGATCGGGTACCGAGTAGATCGAGTGCTGCAACATGCCGGTCGCATCGCTCATCCGCTCGACCGCGGCGAAGTCGGGAACGAGCGGCTTCATCACCGCGACATGCGCCGCGATCCGTCGCGGGCGCGCGGCGATCGCCGCGCCGGTTTCCGCCATCGCCGCTTCCGCCAGCCGCGGCCAGATCATCGTACGGCCGCGCGCATAGGCACGCTCCGACAGCTTCGACCGGTCGCGATCGTTGGACAGCAGCCGGTCGATCTCGCGCGAGAAGGCGGCGACGTCGCCGAAATCGACCAGCACGCCGTGCCCGTCGGCCAGGATCTCGGTCGCATGGACGTATGGGGTCGACACCACCGGCTTGCCGACGCCGATCGCATAGGACAGCGTGCCCGAGGTGATCTGCGCCGGATTGTTGTAAGGCGTCGCGTAGATGTCGGCCGCCTGGAGATAGTCGAGCAGTTCCTCATGCTCGACGAAGCCGTCGACGAACAGGACGTTGCGCTCGACACCCTTCGCGGCGGCGAGCGCCTTCAGGCTGTCGCGGTACCGCTCGCCCTCGTGCGCCACCAGATTGGGGTGAGTGGCACCCAGCACGACATAGAGCAGGTCGGGATGACGCTCGACCGCCACGGGCAGCGCCGCGATCATCGTCTCGATGCCCTTGTTCGGGGCGAGCAGGCCGAAGGTGAGCACCACCTGCCGCCCGCTCCATCCGAAGCGGGCCTTGATCGTCTCGGGATCGACCAGCGGTCGGTCGGGCACGCCGTGCGGGATCATCGCGATCTGGCGCGGATTGGCGCCATAGACGCGCTGAAGGATGTCGCGTCCCCGCTCAGCCATCACCACGATCTTTGCCGCGCGCTGGAGCAGCCCCTCCAGCACGCGCCGCTCGTCCGCGCTCGGCTTCTCTAGCACGGTATGGAGCGTGACGATCAGCGGCAGCGTAGTGCGATCGAGCAGCGCCAGAATATGCTCGCCGGCGGGGCCGCCATAGATGCCATATTCGTGCTGGAGCCAGATCGCCTGAGCACCCGACGCCTCGATCGCCCGAGCGGCGGTGAAATAGGCGGACAGATCGTTCTGCGCGATCGATCCGGTGACCTCGGGTGGATAGGCGTACCGGCCGGGATGGTCGTCCATCGCCCACACATCGACCTGTACCTCCGGGAACCGGTCGCGCACGGCCTTGTAGACGTCGGTAGTGAAGGTCGCGAGCCCGCATTGGCGCGGCAGGAAATTGCCGATCAGCGCCAGATGCCTGATTGTATCGAGGCCCATCGTCTCCACCATCATCGTTCCTTGCAAGACATGCGGAACGCTTCGTTCCTTCCACGCCACCTGACCGAACCGTTCATCGGGGCGAAAGTTGCACCGTTTGACGCGACGCAACATGAATTCGGCGTCATTTGCCTCAGCCTAACTGATCGAGATCAACGGACATTCCGATCGGTCGATCGCGACTTCAGCCGCGCCCGCGATAGGATGCCACGCCCTGATCCGGCAGCCACAGCTCCGCCGGCGGCGTGCCCGACTGCCAGAAGACGTCGATCGGGATACCTCCGCGCGGATACCAATAGCCGCCGATGCGCAGCCACACCGGCTTCATCTCGTCGAACAGCCGCTCGCCGATCTCGACCGTGCAATCCTCGTGAAAGGCGGCGTGATTGCGGAAGGCGCCGAGAAACAGTTTCAGCGACTTGGACTCGACGATCGTCTCGCCCGGCGCATAGTCGATCACCAGATGCGCGAAGTCGGGCTGGCCGGTCACCGGGCAGAGCGAGGTGAACTCGGGCGCCGCGAAGCGCACCAGATAGAGGCGGCCGGGCCGCGGGTTGGGAACATAATCCAGCTCTGCCGCTTGCGGAGAGGTGGGCAGCGGCGTGGACTGGCCAAGATGCTTCGGGGTCATGGCCCCCATGTAGGGAAGGGGGCACGTGATGAAAACGCTGATCCCGATACTCGGCGACCAGCTGTCGCCCGCGCTGTCGTCCCTGCGCGGCCAGCGCCAGGCGAGTGCGGTCGTGCTGATGATGGAGGTGGCCGACGAGACACGCTACGTCCGCCATCACCAGCAGAAGATCGCCTATATCCTGTCGGCGATGCGGCACCACGCCGCCGCCCTGCGCGCGGCCGGCTGGACAGTCGATTACGTCACGCTCGACGACCCCGCCAACAGCGGCAGCTTTACCGGCGAGATCGCCCGCGCGGTCGAGCGCCACGCCCCCGACCGCATCGTCGTGACCGAAGCGGGCGAGTGGCGCGTCGCCGCGATGCTGGAAGCGTGGGAAACCCTGTTCGGCATTCCCGTCGAGGTCCGCCCCGACACCCGCTTCGTCGCCACCCATGCCGAGTTCGATGAGTGGGCCGAGGGCCAGTCAGACCTGACGATGGAGTGGTTCTACCGCGAAATGCGACGCAAGACCGGATTGCTGATGGACGGCAGTGAACCCGCCGGTGGCCGCTGGAACTTCGACAAGGACAACCGCAAGCCCGCCAAGGCCGACCTGCTGATGCCGCGCCCGCTGGCCTTCGGGCCGGACGCGATCACGCAGGAGGTGCTGGCGCTGGTCGCCGTGCGGTTCGGCGACCATCCCGGCAGCCTCGACGGCTTCGACCATGCGGTTACCGCCGCGGATGCCGAGCGGCAGGCGGCGGTCTTCTTCCGCGACGCGCTGCCGCAGTTCGGCGACTACGAGGATGCGATGCTGACCGGCGAGCGCCACCTGTGGCACTCGATCCTCAGCCCCTACATCAACTCCGGCCTGCTCGACCCGCTCGACCTGTGCCGCCGCGCAGAGGCCGAGTATCGCGCCGGGCGCGCGCCGCTCAACTCGGTCGAGGGCTATGTCCGCCAGATCATCGGCTGGCGCGAATATATGCGCGGCATCTACTGGCGCGAGGGGCCGGACTATGTCGAGCGCAACTTCCTCGACCATCATCGCCCGCTCCCCGGCTTCTACTGGACCGGCGAAACCGACATGCACTGCATGGCGCAGGCGCTGGGCCAGACGCTGGCGACCGCGCACGCGCACCATATCCAGCGGCTGATGGTGACCGGCAATTTTGCGCTGCTGATCGGCGCCGATCCGAAGCAGGTCCATCTCTGGTACCTGGAGGTCTATATCGACGCGTATGAATGGGTCGAGCTGCCCAACACATTGGGCATGAGCCAGTTCGGCGATGGCGGGCTGGTCGGGACCAAGCCCTATGTCTCCTCGGGCGCCTATATCGACCGCATGTCGGATTACTGCCGCCACTGCCGTTACGACGTGAAGCAGCGGGTGGGGCCGGACGCCTGCCCCTTCAACGCGCTGTACTGGGACTTCATCGCCCGCCACCAGGACAAGCTCGGCGACAATCGCCGCATGGCGATGCCCTATCGCAACTGGGCGAAGCAGACTCCGGAGACGCAGGCTGCGATCCGCGCACAGGCGGCCGCCTTCCTCGCCACCCTCGACGAAGCGGAGCCGGCCGACTACTGAAGCGCGCATGGATTCTCTGGTATCGACGGCGTGGCTGGCGGATGCGCTGGGCACGCCGGATCTCGTGATCGTCGATGCGACGATGCTCGCCGCCGATCTGGGCCGCGATGCGCGCGCCGAGTATCGCGCCGGCCACATTCCGGGCGCGGTGTTCCTGAACCTCGCCGAACTGCGCGACGCCGCCTCGCCGCTGCCGAACACCCTGCCCGATGCCGCGACGATGGCCGCGCATCTGGCGCCGCTGGGCATCGGCAATGGCGCGCGCATCGTCCTCTACGACGACGCACCGTGGCGTACCGCCGCGAGAGGCTGGTGGCTGCTCCGCAGCTATGGCATCGGCGATGTCGCGATCCTCGACGGCGGCCTGGCCAGGTGGCGCGCGGAGGGCCGCCCGCTCGCGACCGGCGACGAGACCTCCCCGTCGCGCCCGGTCACACCGACCTTCAACGAGGCGCGGCTGCGCACCATGGCACAGGTCCGCGCCAATCTGGCGAGCGGCGCGGAGCAGCTGCTCGATGCCCGCTCGGCGGCGCGCTTCACCGGCGAGGAGGCCGACCCGCACGGCGCCGCCCCCGGCCACATTCCCGGCGCTCGTTCCATCCCCTATCCGCGCTTCTTCGCAGCAGACGGGACATGGAAGCGCGGCGACGCCCTGCGTGCGGTGTTCGAGGATATCGACCTCGACGCGCCGCTGGTCGCGACATGCGGGTCGGGCGTCACCGCTGCGGTCATCGCGTTCGGCGCGCACCTTCTGGGGCGCGAGGCGGCGCTCTACGACGGCAGCTGGACCGAATGGGGCAGCGATCCCACCACGCAAAAGGTAACCGGTGCATGAGCGGCAGCGACAAGACAGTGAAGCCGGCGACCAGGGTGGTGCAGGCCGGCCGCCGTCCCGAGTGGACGGCCGGGATCGTCAACCCGCCGGTCTGGCGCGCCTCCACAATCCTTTACGACAGCGTCGCCGATCTGCGCGCGGCGGCGGGGCGCGACACCCATCACCGCCTGTTCTACGGCCGGCGCGGCACCCCCACCCAGTGGTCGCTGGCGGACGCGCTGACCGAGCTTGAGCCGGGGGCGGAGGGGACCTTCCTCTACCCGTCGGGCGTGGCGGCGATCGCGGCGGCGCTGATGTCGGTGCTGTCGCCGGGTGACGAACTGCTGCTGGTCGACAGCGCCTATGATCCCACGCGCGCGCTCGCGACCGGGCTGCTGGCGCGTTACGGCATCACCACCCGCTTCTATGATCCGGTGATCGGTGCCGGCATCGCCGACCTGATCGGGCCCGACACCCGCGCGATCTTCATGGAAAGTCCGGGTAGCCTGACCTTCGAGGTGCAGGATGTGCCCGCGATCGTCGCCGTCGCGCACGCGCGCGGCATCGTGACGCTGCTCGACAATACCTGGGCGACGCCGCTGCTGTTCCCGGCGATCGAGCGCGGTGTCGACCTGACGATCATGGCCTGCACCAAATATGTCGTCGGCCACTCGGACGTGATGATGGGATCGGTGACAGCCGGCCCCGGCCGATTCGCGGCGCTGCGTGATACCAGCTTCGCGCTCGGCCAGCATCTCAGCCCGGACGACGCATGGCTGGGCAGCCGCGGCCTGCGCACCATGGCGCTGCGCCTGCGCGAACAGGGCGAGAGCGCGCTCGCCATCGCCCGCTGGCTGGAGGGCCGGCCAGAGGTCGCGCAGGTGCTTCACCCCGCCCTTCCCTCCTGCCCCGGCCACGACCTGTTCGTTCGCGACTTCCGGGGTGCCACCGGTCTGTTCGCCTTCGCGCTCGACGGCGGCGACGAGGCGGCACGCGCCGCCCTGATCGACGGGCTGGCGCATTTCGGCATCGGCTACAGCTGGGGCGGATACGAGAGCCTCGCCATCCCGATCGATCCGCATCGTCACCGCAGCGTCACCCGCCGCGAGCCGGCGGGGCCGATGGTGCGGCTGCAGATCGGCCTGGAAGATGTCGGCGACCTGATCGCCGATCTGGACGCCGGGCTCGACCGCTTTCGCCACGCGCGCGACGGCTGATCGCCGCCCTTGTGTTCGCGCGCAGGCGGGAACATGGCCGGGGGTCGGGTGTCTGTGTCCACCGCGCAACGGCAGCCCGGCCAACGGCCACACGCTTATCAAATCTCTTGTGCAAGTGCGAAGGCGCTGGCATCCATGGCGTATCGCAAGACAGATCGCGCGCGGGCTTGTAGCCCTCAACAGACGCGGCATCTGCGACACATGCAGGCGGGGACATCGGATCCATCCCAACAAAGGGAAATACGATGCGCTTCTCGCACCTTCTGGTCGCCGGCCTCGGCCTGTCGGCCATCACCGCTCCCGCGTTCGCGCAGGAGGATACCGCCCCGCCACCGCCGTTCACGATCAGCGGCAGCGTGTCGGTCCTGACCGACTATCGATTGCGCGGCATCTCGCAAACCGACAAGAACGCCGCCATTCAGGGCGCGCTGACCATCGCGCACGAGAGCGGCTTCTATATCGGCACCTTCGGATCGAACCTGTCGGGCTGGGGCACGTTTGGCGGCGCCAATGTCGAGCTGGACGCGATCGGCGGCTTCAAGAAGACCATGGGCAGCGCCACGGTCGATGCCGGCGTTACCTGGTATACCTATCCGGGCGGGTTCAGCGAATCGGACGTGGTCGAGTTCTTCGGCCGCCTGTCTGGCACCGCCGGCCCGCTGGGGCTGACTGCCGGGGTTTATTACGCGCCCAAGCAGACCTCGCTCGGTAATTTCTCGGCGACCAGCTACAGCCGTGGCCAGCGCGAGGATAACCTGTACCTGACCGGGGACGGCACGCTCGGCATTCCCGGCACGCCGATCACCGCCAAGGCGCATATCGGCTACTCGAACGGCAATCCGGGCTTGGGCCCCAACGGCACCAGCCTGGCGCCGACCGGCGAATATTGGGACTGGGCGCTCGGCGCCGACGTGGCGTTCTACAAGAACCTGACGTTCAACGTGTCGTATATCGACACCGACATCAGCAAGAGCGAGTCGGCCTATCTCCAGCCGAACTTCAGCAAGGGGCAGGATGGCACCGGCCAGATTGCGGGTGCCACCGTGCTGTTCGGACTGACCGCGGCGTTCTGAGGACGGGCGGTTCCCTGGCAGGGGCCGCCCAATCCCTTAGTTATGCCGGGACAAGTCCGGCATGACATATCACCCCTTCGGCGTCGGCGTAGCCGTCGGTGCCGGAGCGGGCGCAGTACCCGCACTCGCCCGCGCGTCCTGGCCGTCGCCGGCGGGGGCGGCGACTATGTCGCGGGTGGTTGTCCCCTTGTCGACGACATTGGTACCTGGATCACCGACGGAGGAGCGGATGCCGGGATCGGCGGCGTCGCTGCCAGTCTGGTCGAGCGCGGCGTTCTCGCCGGCGCTGCGCGGTGCGGCGCCGAAGATCGCGTCGAGCGTCTGCTGCTGGCCGACCGAGTCCTGCGGGCGGGCGGCGCCGGGCTGCGGCGGGACCAGCGCATAGTCGGGCGGGATCACCAGCGGCGCCTGGCGCGCCACCGCGAACTCGTCGGGTCGCGCACGATCGAGCGCGCTGCTCGCGCAGCCGGACAGGAGCATCAGCCCCGCGGCAAGGATGACGACGTTACGCATGGGGAGTCTCCGAAGGTGACGGGGCCGAGCATGCCGACTCGGCCGGAACAGGCGGTGTCTTGTCGCGGGTCAGCAGCGCGCGCAACAGCAGCAGCACCACGCCGATCGTAATCGCCGCATCGGCGACATTGAAGACCAGAAATGGTCGCCAGTCACCGATATGCAGGTCGGCGAAGTCGACGACATAGCCGAAGCGCATCCGGTCGAGGATGTTGCCCAGCGCCCCGCCCAGCACCAGGCCGAGCGCGACCTGATCGGTCGGGTTCTTCTCGCGCGTCATCCAGACAGCGACGCCGATCGCGATCGCGCCGGTCATCGCCACCAGCGCCCAGCGGGTGCCGTCGCCATCCGCCGGCAACAGCCCCAGCGACACGCCGATATTGGGCACGAACCGCAGTGAAAAGAATCCCGTGATCTCTCGCGAGGCACCCAGATGATCGATGCCGAGCGGCCCGGTGACCGCCCATTTGCTCAGCTGGTCGATCAGGAACAGCAAGAGAGCGGCGAGGAGGCCGCGCACGGGGAGCCTCATGCCACCACCTCCGCGCAGCGCGCGCACAGGGCGCCGTCTTCGACGACCTCGGGCAGGTGCCGCCAGCAGCGGCCGCATTTGTGGCGCGCGGTGCGCGTCACGGTGATCGCGTCGGCGGACGTGACGTCGGCGACGATGAAGATCTCCGCCAGCGCCTCGGCATCCAGCGGCAGCTCGGGCACGGTCACCTCGGCCTCCAGGCTCGATCGCACCGTCTTCTCGCGGCGCAGCGGCTCGATCGCCTCGGTCACCTGCTCGCGAAGCGCCCGCACCGCCTGCCAGCGGGTACCGAGCGGCACGTCGCCGGGCACCGCCGGCAGCTCGGGCCATTCCAGCAGATGCACCGACCCGTCGTCGGACGGGTAGCGCGCCTGCCACACCTCCTCGGCGGTGAAGCAAATCACCGGCGCGGCATAGCGGACCAGCGCGTGGAACAGCGTGTCGAGCACCGTGCGATAGCTGCGCCGCTTCACGCTGTCGGCCGCGTCGCAGTAGAGCGAGTCCTTGCGCACGTCGAAGAAGAAGGCCGACAGATCCTCGTTGGCGAAGTCGGTCAGCAGTCGGAGGTAGCGGTTGAATTCATACCCCGTCGCCGCCTCGCGCAGCTCGACGTCGAGCATGCCCAGCCGGTGGAGCACATACTGCTCCAGCTCGGGCATGGCGGCGACATCGACGCGTTCGGCATCGGTAAAGCCGTCGAGCGCGCCGAGCAGGTAGCGGAACGTGTTGCGCAGCTTGCGGTAGGCGTCGGAGGCGGTGGCCAGCACCTCCTTGCCGATACGGACGTCGTCGAAATAGTCGGTCGAGGCGACCCACATGCGCAGGATGTCCGCCCCGCTCTCGCCGATCACCTTCAGCGGATCGACGACGTTGCCGAGCGACTTCGACATCTTGCGCCCCTGCCCGTCGAGCGCGAAGCCGTGGGTCAGCACCGCGTCGTACGGCGCCCGACCGCGCGTGCCGCAGCTTTCCAGCAGCGAAGACTGGAACCAGCCGCGATGCTGGTCGGAGCCTTCGAGATACAGGTTCGCGCGCACGTCCTCTCCGAACCGCGCCTCGACGGTGAAGACATGGGTGCAACCCGAATCGAACCAGACGTCGAGAATGTCCTTCTGCGGCTCGTAATCCTCGAGCGCATGGCCATCGCCCAGCAGCGCCTGGTGATCGGCGGTGAACCACGCGTCCGCCCCGCCGTCGCGGAAAGCCTGGACGATGCGGGCATTGACCGCCGGATCGTTCAGATAGGCGCCGGTCTGGCGATGGACATACAGCGCGATCGGCACGCCCCACGCCCGCTGGCGGCTGATGACCCAGTCGGGCCGGCCCTGCACCATCGAGGTGATGCGGTTCTCCGCCCGCGCGGGCACCCAGCGGGTGGCGGCGATCGCGTCGAGCGCGATCTCGCGCAGCGTCGCGCCGTTGCTCCCGGGCGTCGCTCCTGCGGCGGCAGGGGCCTCCCGCGGCTCGCCCTGCGCACCGGCCTCCCCGGATTCGCTCCGGTCCATCGGGATGAACCATTGCGGCGTCGCGCGGAAGATCACCTTGGCCTTGGAGCGCCACGAGTGCGGATAGCTGTGCGCGAAATCGTCGCTGGCGGAGAGCAGCGCGCCGGCTTCACGCAGGTCCGAACAGATCGGACCGTCGGCGGCGACGAACTTCTTGTTGATGACGCTGCCCTGCCCGCCCAGCCACGCCCAGTCGGCGCGGTAGAGGCCGGCGGCGTCGACCGCGAACACCGGGTCGAGCCCATGCTGCTTGCACAGCAGGAAATCGTCCTCGCCATGGTCGGGCGCCATGTGGACCAGCCCGGTGCCGGCATCGGTGGTGACGAAGTCGCCCGCCAGGAACGGCCGCGGCTGCGCGAAGAAGCCGCCGAGACGGTGCATCGGATGCCGCGCGGTCGCGCCGGCGAACTCGGTGCCCTTCACCAGTCCCAGGAACTCGTCCATCGCCAGCCCGGTCCGCTTGGAGAAGGCGGGGAACAGCGCTTCGGCAACGACATACCGGCGCTCGCCGCTGCGGAACAGCAGGTAATCGTGCGCGGTGCCATAGGCGACCGCCTGGTTCACCGGAATCGTCCAGGGCGTCGTCGTCCAGATCACCGCATGGGCGCCGACCAGCTGCTCCCATTCCGCCGACACGATCTCGAACGCGACGTCGATCTGGGTGGAAACGATATCCTCATACTCGACCTCCGCCTCGGCCAGCGCGGTCTTCTCGACCGGGGACCACATGACGGGCTTGGCGCCGCGATACAGCTGGCCGCTCTCGGCGAACTTCAGCAACTCGCCGACGATCGCCGCCTCGGCGCCATAGGTCATGGTCAGATAGGGATCGTCCCAGTCGCCCATGATCCCCAGCCGCTCGAACTGGCCGCGCTGTACCGCCACCCATTTCTCGGCATAGCTGCGGCACTCGGCGCGAAACTGATCAACCGGCACGTCGTCCTTGTTCAGCTTCTTGGCGCGATACGCTTCCTCGACCTTCCACTCGATCGGCAGGCCGTGGCAGTCCCAGCCGGGGACGTAGGGGGCATCCTTGCCCATCAACGTCTGGCTGCGGACGATGATGTCCTTCAGCACCTTGTTCATGGCGTGACCCATATGGATGTCGCCATTGGCATAGGGCGGGCCGTCGTGGAGGATGAACCGCTCGCGCCCCGCGCGCTCTTCGCGCAGCCGCTGGTACAGGCCGATCCGCGCCCAGCGGTCGATGATCGCGGGCTCCTTGGCGGCCAGGCCCGCCTTCATCGGAAAGTCGGTCTGCGGCAGGAACACCGTGCCGCGCCAGTCGTTCGTTTCGGTCATCGCTCCGCGCTTAGGATGTCCCTTGCGCGCGCGCAATCGGCGTCCATCTGCGCGATCAGCGCGGGCAGCCCGTCGAACATCGCTTCCGGGCGGATATATTCGACCAGATCGACCTCCAGCACCTGTCCGTACAGGTCGCCGTCGAAGTCGAAGAAGTGCGGCTCCAGCAACTCCTTCAGCGGCGTGAACTGCGGCCGGATGCCCAGATTGGCGGCACCGTCCAGCACCCGCCCACCCGCCAGCCGTCCACGCACCGCGTAGATGCCGTAGGCGGGCCGCAGATACTGCGCCATATCGAGATTGGCGGTCGGATAGCCGATCGTCCGGCCGACCTTGTCGCCGTGCTGCACCACCCCCTCGATCGCGAACGGCCGGGTCAGCAGCCGCGCCGCCGCCCGCATCTCGCCCAGCCGCAGGTGCGCGCGGATGCGGCTGGAAGAGACAGGCTCGCCGTCCAGCGCCACCGGCCCGATCGCGGTCGCGTTGAAGCCGTGGCGCAGGCCCGCCTCGCGCAGCACCGCGATGTTGCCGCCCTTGTGCCGGCCGAAGGTGAAGTCCTCGCCGGTCACCACCCCGCTGACGCGCAGGCCGGCGACCAGCCGCTCGGCGACGAACGCCTCCGCGCTCAGCTGCGCCAGCGTCCCGTCGAAGCCGAACACCACCATCGCATCCGCCCCCGCCGCCGCGAACAGCCGCTCGCGCTGGGCGAGCGTGGTGAGGCGGAACGGCGGCGTGTCGGGCTGGAAGTGGCGAACCGGATGCGGGTCGAACGTCGCGACCAGCGCCGGCCGCCCCTCGGCCCGCGCCTGTGCGACGGCCGCCCCGACCACCGCCTGATGGCCGAGATGGAATCCGTCGAAATTACCGAGCGCGACGATCCCGCCGGCCAGCTCGGGGGGGATGGGCGCGCCGCCGTCTAGCCGCTGCATTCCCGCGCCTTAGCTTCGCGCGGTGCCGATGGCGAGTGGATTGGCCATCGGACCTTTTACCAAGTGAACGCATTGTCACGAACAAGAACGCGCGACACATATCGTGGCCTGCCGTTCCCCCGGGCGGCAAGAGGACGATGACTCCATGGATGATCGCGAGCAATCGGCGATATCGCGCCGCGGCGTGCTGGTCGGTGGCGCGGCGACGGTGGCGGTGACCGCTACTCCCGCCGCCGACGCGCAGGGAGTGCGCCCTGCCCCGCAGCCGGTGACGATGCCGCTGACGCTGGAAGTCAACGGCAAGCGCCGGACGATCGAAGTCGATACCCGCACCACCCTGCTCGATGCACTGCGCGAGAAGCTGGAGCTGACCGGCACCAAGAAGGGCTGCGACCATGGTCAGTGTGGCGCCTGCACGGTGCTGGTCGATGGCAAGCGGATCAATTCCTGCCTGACGCTCGCCGTGATGCACCAGGGCGACAAGGTGACGACGATCGAGGGGCTGGGCACGCCGGACAAGCTCCATCCGATGCAGGCGGCGTTCGTCCGCCACGACGGCTATCAGTGCGGCTATTGCACCCCCGGCCAGATCTGCTCGGCGGTCGCGGTACTCGGCGAGATCAAGGCCGGCGTGCCCAGTCACGTCACCGCCGACCTGACCGCCAGGCCCGGCCCCACCAACGACGAGATGCGCGAGCGGATGAGCGGCAATATCTGCCGCTGCGGCGCCTATTCCAACATCCTGGAAGCGATGGCCGACGTCGCGGGAGTGAAGGCATGAGGCCCTTTACCTATGAGCGTGCGACCAAGCCCGCCGACGCCGCCGCAGCTGCTGTCCGCAATCCGGGCGCGAAGTTCATCGCCGGCGGCACCAACCTGCTCGACCTGATGAAGCTGGAGATCGAGGTGCCGCGCCACCTGATCGACGTGAACGGCCTCGGCCTCGACACGATCCAGCCGACCGCGGAGGGCGGGCTGCGCATCGGTGCGCTGGTCACCAACACCGACCTCGCCGCCGACCAGCGCGTGCGGCGCGATTACGGGGTGCTGTCTCGTGCGATCGTCGCGGGCGCCTCCGGCCAGCTCCGCAACAAGGCGACGACTGCGGGCAACCTGCTCCAGCGGACCCGCTGCCCCTATTTCTACGACACCAACCAGGCCTGCAACAAGCGCCGCCCGGGGTCGGGCTGCGCGGCGATCGGCGGCTATAGCCGCCAGCTGGCGGTGATCGGGTCGAGCAGCGCGTGCATCGCCACCTACCCCGGTGACATGGCGGTCGCGATGCGGGCACTCGACGCCGCGGTCGAGACGGTGGCGCCGAACGGCGCCGTCCGGACCATTCCGATCGCCGACTTCCACCGCCTGCCCGGCGACACGCCGCACATCGAGACGGCACTGGCGCCCGGCGAGTTGATTATCGCCGTCACCCTGCCCCGCCCGCTCGGCGGTACGCACGTCTATCGCAAGGTCCGCGACCGCGCCTCCTACGCCTTCGCGCTCGTATCGGTCGCCGCCGTGATCCAGCGCGACGGCAGCGGGCGGGTCGCCGTTGGCGGCATCGCGCACAAGCCGTGGCGGGTCGAGGCGGCGGAGCGTCGTCTGGCGGAGGGGTCGAAGGTGGTCGCCGCCACCCTCCTCGCCGGCGCGAAGCCGACCCAGGACAACGCGTTCAAGGTACCGTTGGTCGAACGCACGCTCGCCGCGGCGCTTCACGACGCGAGGAACATGGCATGAAGTTCGACACGCCAGCCGGCACCAATCCGATCGACCAGCTGAAAGTCGTCGGCAAGCCTACCGACCGGATCGACGGGCCGCTGAAGACCACCGGCACCGCGCCCTATGCCTATGAACGCCACGATGTCGCGTCCGGCCAGGCCTATGGCTATGTTATCGGCGCGGGCATCGCCAAGGGCCGCATCCGCGCGATCGACCTAGCCGAGGCGAAGGCGGCACCCGGCGTGCTCGCGATCGTCACCGCCGACAATGCCGGCAAGCTCGGCAAGGGCCGGATGAACACCGCCAAGCTGCTCGGCGGGCCGGACATCGACCATTATCACCAGGCGATCGCGGTCGTGGTCGCCGAGACGTTCGAGCAGGCCCGTGCCGCCGCAGCATTGGTCCGCGTCGACTATGCCCGCGCCAAGGGTCGCTTCGACCTCGACGCCGCGCTGAAGGCCGCGCCGCTGAAGGGCGACAGCAGCGGAGAGGGCAGCTCGGCCCCGCCGATCGACCGGGTCGGCGACTTCGATGCCGCTTTCGCCGCCGCGCCGGTCAAGCTCGACGCGCGCTACACCACGCCCGACCAGAGCCACATGATGATGGAGCCGCATGCCAGCATCGCGGCGTGGAACGGCGACGAGCTGACGCTGTGGACCTCCAACCAGATGATCGCCTGGGGTCGTGGCGACGTGGCGCGGACGCTCGGCATCCCCAAGGAGAAGGTGCGGCTGATCTCGCCCTATATCGGCGGCGGGTTCGGCGGAAAGCTGTTCGTCCGCGCCGACGCGATCATGGCGGCGCTCGGCGCGAAGGCGGCGGGGCGGCCGGTCAAGGTCGCGCTCACCCGGCCGCTGATGGCCAACAACACCACGCACCGCCCCGCGACGACGCAGCGCATCCGGCTGGGCTGCTCCCGCGATGGCCGGATCACCGCGATCGCGCACGAGAGCGGCTCGGGCGACCTGCCCGGCGGCGGGCCGGAGACGGCCGTGTCGCAGACCAAGCTGCTCTATGCCGGCGCCAACCGGCTGACCGCGATGCGCCTCGCCGTGCTCGACCTGCCCGAAGGGAACGCGATGCGCGCGCCGGGCGAGGCGCCGGGGATGATGGCGCTCGAGATCGCGATGGACGAGATGGCGGAAAAGCTGGGCATCGACCCGGTCGAGTTCCGCATCCTCAACGACACCCAGGTCGATCCGGCCAAGCCCGAGCGTCGCTTCTCGCAGCGCCAGCTGGTCGAGTGCCTGAGGCTCGGCGCCACGCGCTTCGGCTGGGACGCGCGGAACCCGAAACCGGCGCAGGTGCGCGACGGCCGCTGGCTGGTCGGGATGGGCGTCGCGGCGGGCTTTCGCAACAACCTGCTGATGAAGTCGGCGGCGCGGGTCGGCATCGACGCCAAGGGCATGGTCACCGTCGCCACCGACATGACCGATATCGGCACCGGCACCTACACGATCATCGCCCAGACCGCGGCGGAGACGATGGGCGTGCCGCTCGACCGGGTTATCGTGCTGCTCGGCGACAGCAGCTTTCCGGAGTCCGCTGGCTCGGGTGGACAATGGGGCGCCAACAATTCGACCGCGGGCGTCTACGCCGCCTGCATGAAGCTGCGCGACAGCGTGGCGCAGCGGCTGGGCTTCAACTCCGCCGACGTGACCTTCGCGGGCGGCAAGGTGATGAGCGGCAACCGTAGCGTGCCGCTGGCCGAGGCGGCCGGTCCTGCGGGCCTGTCGGCGGAGGACGCGATCGAGTATGGCGACCTGGACAAGCGTTACCAGCAGTCGACCTTCGCCGGCCACTTCGTCGAGGTCGGCGTCGATGCCTGGACCGGAGAGGTCCGCGTCCGCCGCATGCTGGCGGTCTGCGCGGCGGGGCGCATCCTCAATCCCAAGGCAGCGCGCAGCCAGGTGATCGGCGCGATGACCATGGGCGTGGGTGCCGCGCTGATGGAGGAACTGGCAGTCGACAAGCGCTTCGGCTTCTTCGTCAACCATGACCTCGCCAGCTACGAAGTGCCCGTCCACGCCGACATCCCGCACCAGGACGTCATCTTCCTCGACGAGGTGGACCCGATCTCATCGCCGATGAAGGCCAAGGGCGTCGGCGAACTGGGGCTGTGCGGCGTCGGCGGGGCGATTGCCAATTCCATCTACAATGCGACTGGTGTGCGTGTCCGCGACTATCCGATCACCCTCGACAAGCATCTGCAATTCCTGCCTTCCGTAGCGTAAATGCCGGTTATGCGCCGGTTTTCATGCGGGATAGTTTTAGCAGTTATCCTGTCTCAAAGTAGAACAATGCGCCATCTGCACAACAGATGTTAAAGTGTTGCATCGTAACGTCTGGGCAAGCTCTCCAACATGCATTAAGCGGGATGCATGCCGGACCCATGGTTCTTTACGGCCTACCGATTTGTAACGAAATCGGGAGGGACAGTTCATGACACCGGTTTCAAATGTGCTTACACCTCCGCCTTGCCGCTCGACGCACGCTGGCGCCCCTCGCCTCTAGCCATTCCGCGACGGCCACTGTTCGGAACGTGGACCCGTGTTCAATAGAGATAACTACCCATTCGCCGTCAGAATCCAGTGGTCTGGACGATGCGATGCCGCAGCGACCCAGGCACAATGGGCGAAGCCGCTGGTCCATCTGGTCGACGACGATGATGACGATCGCGCCGGAACCGAAGCGCTGGTCCAGTCACATGGCTATCGGCTGCGCTGCTGGCCTTCGACCGCGTCTTTCCTCGCCGAGCTCGACGACGTGGAGGCGGGCTGCGTCCTGGCCGACCTGTGCCGCCCCGAGTTCGACGGACTGGCCGCGCTCCGCCGCCTGACCGAACTGCCCTGCGCACTGCCCACCATCATCCTGACCCGTCGCAACGATGCCCGCTGTGCCACCGCGGCTATGAAGGCGGGTGCCCTCGATTTCCTCGAAAAGCCTGCCGACGCCGCCGCACTCCGCTCCGCAATCGAAATCGGCGGGCAATATCTCGCCCGGTGGCGGCAGCAGGTGGTGGCGGTGCATGAGGCGCGCGGCCTCATCGACGCGCTGACCCCGCGGGAGAGCGACGTCCTGACCCGACTGATCGCAGGCTCCTCGAACAAGGCGATCGCCCACGATCTCGCAATTTCCGCCCGGACGGTAGAAATCCACCGTGCCAAGCTAATGGCCAAACTAAACGCCCGCTCGCTGGCCGAACTGATCCGCGTCGCATTTACGGCGGGGTTTCCGGATACTTGACAGACTTGTCCAGTTAGTCGAGAAGTTGTACGACAACTATTTTAGGATATTACGCAAAGCTACGTATAGGACCGGTCCGAATCGGATGATAACGATTGCGGATGTCATACCGTATACGCATCGCGCCGGCTGCCGACATCCCGCCGGTTGTTCGCCCAGGCGCAAATCGCCTTGGCCGCTGGTCCGCCATTCCGTTGAGCGCAACCTCGCCTGCGCTCGAACCGGCCCATGGCTTCGCCCTGCTGTGGACGACCGACGCGTTGCGCATCCAGCATGCCGGCCGCGATTTCGAGCTGCGAGACGGCGACCTCGCGATCATCGACCGCTCGCTGCCACTCGCCTGCGACGGCGGCCCGGGCTGGTCGGCGCGACTGCTGGAACTCGGCGACCGGCGGATCGGTGCGCGGATCGACGACCGCCAGCGGTTCGTCGGCGTTCCCATGGATGGAGGCTCCGACCTCGCCATGGTCGTCAAGCGGCTCTGGCTGATGCTGGAGGACACCGCCCGGTTGCAACTCGGCCGTAGCGAGCCGGGCGACGATCTGGTCGAGGCGCGGCTGATCGAGATCCTGACCGACCTGGCGGCGCGGCTCGCGGCACAGGTCGTCGATATCCGCCTGACCAGCCACGATGCCGCCACCATCGAGCGGGCACAGGTGCTGATCGCCGCCCACCTGTCCGATCCCGATTTCGGCGTGGCGGAGCTTGCCGCGTTGATGCGGGTATCGGCCCGCCACCTGTCGTCGCTGTTCGCGCGAGTGAACACCACGACCTCGCACGCGATCCTCACCGCGCGATTGACCCTGGCACGCCGCCTGCTGGTCGATCCGGTCAATGCGCGCCGGCCGATTTCCAGCGTCGCCCATGCCTGCGGGTTCGACGATCAGAGCTATTTCGCCCGGTGTTTCCGCCGCGAAATCGGCATGACGCCCCGCCGGTTCCGTGCCGAAGGGCAGGATTCATAAATATTCGGCTGTCTCTTTAAGAGGAATATGCCTTTCTAATCACCCTTTCCGTCTCCTTCACCTTTTGCGCCCGAAAGCGGCCTGTCAGCGGCACAGTAGAGTTTCCTGGGTCCGCATCACGGGTAAGGAGAGACAGGACGTGATTACCTGGTTCGAGAAAGATGCACCCATCCGGGCGAAGTTCCGGGTGATGTTGTTCGGCTATACGGGGCTATCCTCGGTATCGCTGGGCGCGATCGTCGCAGCCAATGCCGGCCACGGCACCGAGGCGCTGGCGATCGGCGGTACCATGGTGGCGCTGACGGCGCTGAGCGGCATCGTCACCTCCAAGCTGGTCACCACCCCTTACGTCAACACCGTCGTTCGCATGGAGGGCCTCGCATCGGGTGACCTGACCAGCCCGGTCGGCTATTCCGACCATGGCGACTGCGTCGGCCGCATGACCAAGGCGATGAGCGTGTTCCGCGACAACGCCCAGGCGGTCGCCGCCGCCGCCGCCGCGCAGGACCTGATCGTCCGCTCGCTTGGCGAGGGCCTCGGCCGACTGGCACAGGGCGACCTGTCGAGCCAGATTCATCAGAGCTTCCCGGCCGAATATGCCCAGCTGCGCAACGACTTCAACGCCGCCGTCGACGCGCTGAGCGATGCACTGACCGCGGTCACCCGCTCGACGACCGGCATCCGCACGGCCTCGTCCGAGATCAGCGCGGCGTCGGACGATCTGTCGCACCGCACCGAGCAGCAGGCCGCCAGCCTGGAGGAAACCGCCGCATCGATGGACGAGATCACCTCGACCGTCCGCGAGACCGCGGCCGGCGCCGCCCGCGTCAATGCGGTCGTCGGCGAGGCGAAGAACGATGCCGAAGCGAGCGGCCGCGTCGTTCGCCAGGCCGTCACCGCGATGGGCGGGATCGAGCGGTCCAGCCAGGAGATTTCCGAGATCATCAGCGTGATCGACGGCATCGCCTTTCAGACCAACCTGCTGGCGCTGAACGCCGGTGTCGAGGCGGCCCGCGCCGGTGACGCGGGCAAGGGTTTCGCCGTCGTCGCCTCCGAAGTCCGCGCGCTGGCACAGCGCTCGGCCGACGCCGCCAAGGATGTGAAGACCCGCATCCTCGCCAGCTCCGAGCAGGTCGAGAACGGGGTCGAGCTGGTCGGCGAGACGGGCAAGTCGCTGGAGCGGATCGTTACCCGGATCAACGAGATCAGCACGCTGGTATCCGCCATCGCCGCCTCTGCCGAGCAGCAAGCCGCCGGCCTTCAGCAGGTCAACACCGCGGTCGGCGAGATGGACAACGTGACCCAGCAGAACGCCGCGATGGTCGAGCAGTCGACCGCCGCCGCGCGCAGCCTGGCGAGCGAGGCGGACGAACTGGCCAATCACGTCGCACGGTTCCGGCTGGCCGGCGAGAGCCGCGCCACGGCGCCGGTGTCGTTCGTGCCACAGGCTCCCCGCGCACCCGCGCCTGCCAAGCTGGTCGCCAAGCCGCGCGCGCAGACCCGCGGCGCCCTGGCCCTGGCGGTCGAGCCGGACGAGGACGACTGGTCGAAATTCTGACCGGTCCCGCGGCCGCCGCGTCGCACCTTTGCCCACCCCCGCTCCGCTTCTCCGATCCAAGGATTGATCGATGACCGCCATTGTCTTGCCAGCCGTGGTCGACCTCGCCGCCGCCGTGGCGCTCGCCGAGACGCTGCGCGCGGCGACGGGAGCGATCACGATCAACGGTGGATTGGTGGAGCGGATCGGGGCGGCCGGAATCCAGCTGCTGCTGAGCGCGCGCGCCACCGCTGCGGCGGGCGGTCACGCGCTCACCATCGCCCCGGCCAGCGCACCGCTCGCCGCCGCCGTCGCAACCGCGGGCGCGTCCGTGCTTCTCGCATCCGATCGCTAAGGAATCAGCCGATGCAACTCGACGAAATTCAGGCGATCTTCTTCCAGGAGTGCGAGGAAGGGCTGGCAACGGTCGAAGCCAACCTCGCCGAGGCGCGCGACGCCGCGCCCGACCCGGAAACGATCAACACGATCTTTCGCGCCGTCCACTCGATCAAGGGCGGCGCCGGTGCCTTCGGCTTCGATGCGCTTCAGAGCTTCTCGCACCATCTCGAAACCGTGCTCGACCTGCTGCGCACCGGCGAGCGGGCACCGACGCCCGAGCTGATCGGGCTGCTGTTCGCCGCGTTCGACGTGCTGAGCGACCATGTCGCCGCCGCGCAGTCGGGCGGCCCCGCCCCCGCGGATGCGGCGGTGCTGGAGCGGCTGGAGGCCGTCGCCCACGGCTCCGCCGACGCCGCGCCTGCCGACGCCGCCACCGCAGAGGACGCAGGCGAGCCGGCCGAGGAGCCGATGGACTTCGACCTCGACGCGCTGCTCGCCTCGATCGACCTGCCCGGCGCGCCGGCGGCGCCCCAGGCGGACTGGCGTGTCACCTTCCGCCCCGGCCGCGGCGCGTTCGACAATGGCGGCGATCCGCTGCCGCTGCTCCGCGAGATGGAAGCGATGGGCGGCCGGGTCGTCGCGCTCGATCAGACCCAGTTGCCGCTGCTCGACGCGCTCGCGGTGGACGAGTGCTGGATCGGTTGGACCTTCATGCTGCCCGCCGCCGTATCGCGCGATGATATCGAGGCGATCTTCGATTTCGTTGCCGACAGCTGTACCCTGGTCATCGCCCGTGCCGACGAGGCGGAGCCCGAACCCGTGCCCGAGCCGGTGGCAGTGGCAACCGTGCCGGTCGCGCCTGTCGCCCCGCCGCCGCCGCCCGTCGCTGCGGCACCCGTTCCCGTCGCGGTTCCGGCCACCGAAGATCGCAACGCCGCGCCGTCGCCCACCATCCGCGTCGAACTCGACAAGCTCGACCGGCTGGTCAACCTGGTCGGCGAGCTGGTCATCACCCAGGCGATGCTGGCGCAGCGGCTGTCGCTGCACGGCGTCGGCACGATCGACGAGCTGTCCGATCTCGACCACCTGACCCGCGAGTTGCAGGACAGCGCGATGTCGATCCGCGCGCAGCCGGTGAAATCGGTCTTCAACCGCGTGCCCCGCATCATCCGCGAGCTGGAGGCCGGCACCGGCAAGCGCGTCCGCCTGGAGGTGGAGGGCGAGATGACCGAGGTCGACAAGACGGTGGTCGAGCGCATCGGCGAGCCGCTGACCCACATGATCCGCAACGCCGTCGATCACGGACTGGAGATGCCCGACGAACGGGTAGCGATCGGCAAGCCGGCCGAGGGCGTCGTCCGCCTGGCCGCCGAACACCGCTCGGGACGGATCGTCATCTCGGTCGCCGACGACGGCAAGGGCATCGACCTGCCCCGCGTCCGCGCCAAGGCGGTGGAGCGCGGCATCATCGCCCCCGACGCCAACCTGTCGGACGAGGAGATCGAGAACCTGATCTTCGCCCCCGGTTTCTCGACCGCGGCGACCGTGTCGAACATCTCCGGCCGCGGCGTCGGCATGGACGTGGTCCGCCGCAACGTGCAGGCGCTGGGCGGCCGGATCGGCATCACCTCGCGCTTCGGCAAGGGATCGACCTTTACCCTCACCCTGCCGCTGACCCTGGCGATCCTCGACGGCATGGTCGTCAGCGTCGGTGGCCAGACCTATGTCATTCCGCTGGCGCACATCGTCGAGAGCCTGCGCCCGCAGTCGGGCGAGGTGCGCGGCTTCGGCCCCGATGCCGGCGTGCTCGACGTGCGCGGCGCCTATCTGCCGATCCTGTCGGTCGGGCGGCTGCTCGGCGTCGCCGAGGCGTGCGTCGAGCCGACGGAATCGGTGCTGGTCGTGGTGGAAACCGATGCCGGCCAGGCGATCCTGATGGTCGACGGCATCCAGGACCAGCGCCAGGTCGTGGTGAAGAGCCTGGAGGCGAACTACGCCCCGGTGCCCGGCCTCGCCGGCGCGACGGTGCTGGGGGACGGACGCGTCGCGCTGATCCTCGACGTCGAGACGCTGGTCCAGCGCCACCGTGGCGACAGCTACCGGGCGCTCGCGGCATGAGCGTGATGACCCATTCCGCCGCCGACTATACGCTCGATCCCGCGAGCTTCGCGACCATCGCGCGCATCACCCATGCGCACGCGGGCATCACGCTGAACGATGGCAAGCGCCAGCTGGTCTACTCTCGGCTCGCCAAGCAGATCCGCAAGCGCGGGCTGTCGGGTTTCGGCGAGTTCGTGGAGTTGATGCAGTCGGACGCGCAGGTTCGGCGCGAGGCGATCTTCGCGCTCACCACCAATCACACCAAGCTGTTCCGCGAGAACCATCATTTCGACCATTTCGCTCAGGCCCTGCGCCCGCGCCTGATCGAGGCGGCGGAGCGTGGCCGGCCGGTCCGGCTCTGGTCGTCGGCCAGTTCCAGCGGCGAGGAGCCCTATTCGCTGGCGATGACGCTGCTCGGCGACAATCGTGCCGCCGGCGCCCGGCTGGTGCAGCGCGATGTCGCCATGCTCGCCACCGACCTGGCGCCGCACGTCCTGTCGGTCGCCAAGGCGGGTCGCTATCCGGGCGAGATGGCGAAGGACGTGCCCGAGCGGTACCGCCGCGTCTGGACGACGATGGAGGGCGACCAGATGGTCATGGCGCCCGAGCTGAAGCGGATCATCGCCTATCGTCAGCTGAACCTGCTCGACCCATGGCCGATGCAGGGCAAGTTCGACGCGATCTTCTGCCGCAACGTCATGATCTATTTCGACGAACCGACCAAGGCGCGCCTGATCGAGCGGTTCGCGGAGCTGCTCGCCCCCGGCAGCTTCCTGTACATCGGCCATTCCGAACGCGTCATCGGCCCGGCCACCGACGCGTTCGAGCCGGCCGGCAACACCATCTACCGGCGGCGGGGCTGACGATGTCGGTCAAGCCCCCCGCCCCCGTTCGCGTGCTGATCGTCGACGATTCGGCGACGATGCGTGGCCTGCTCTCCGCCATCCTGCGCCGCGACCCGGCGATCGAGGTCGTCGGCGAGGCGGCCGACGCGATGGAGGCGCGCACGAAGATCAAGACGCTCGATCCCGACGTACTGACCCTCGACATCGAGATGCCGGGAATGAACGGGCTGGATTTCCTCGACAAGATCATGGCGCTTCGACCGATGCCGGTCGTCATCGTCTCGTCGATGACCGAGCGGGGTGCGGCCGCGACGGTGCGCGCGCTGGCGGCGGGGGCGTTCGAATGCTTCCCCAAGCCCGCGTCGTTGCTGACGATCCGCGAGGATACGACACTGGCGCAGATGGTGAAGGCCGCCGCCCGCTGCCCCAACCGGGGCGTGCGTACCCAGCAGCGCCGCCAGATCGCGACGGCGGCGGCGGGCGGTGCGGGGCTGATCGCGATCGGCGCCTCGACCGGCGGGGTGGAGACGCTGCTCGAGGTGATCGGCGGCTTCCCGCCCAATTGCCCGCCGACGGTGATCGTACAGCACATGCCGGCGCTGTTCACCGCCAGCTTCGCCGATCGGCTCGATCGCTTCTGCCCGCCCAAGGTCGAGGAGGCGCGCAGCGGCACCATCCTGAAACCCGGCCATGTCTATCTGGCACCGGGTGGCGAGCAGCACATGGAGATCGTCGGTACCAGTGCGCCGCGCATCCGCCTCTATGCCGGCGATACCGTCAGCGGCCATCGTCCCTCGGTCGACGTGCTGTTCCGTTCGGTCGCGCGGCTGGGTCGGCCCGCGGTCGGCATCCTCCTGACCGGCATGGGCCAGGACGGCGCCGCCGGCCTGCTCGAGATGCGCCGCGCCGGCGCCCGGACCATCGGCCAGGACGAGGCGACCAGCGTCGTCTTCGGCATGCCCGCCGCCGCCCACGCCATCGGCGCGGTCGAGCAGCAGCTGCCGATGGGTCGCGTCGCCGGTGCCGCGATGGAGATGGCGGCATGAACGCGCAGGTCGGCATCGCCGGCACGGGTGCGAAGCCGGGCGCGAAGCCGGGCGCCCTGCGCGCCGACGGCTTCCGCCACATCGGCATCATCCAGGGCGATCGCGGTGTCTCCGCCGATCCGCAGATCATGTTCTCGACCGTGCTGGGCAGCTGCGTCGCCGCCTGCCTCTACGATCCCGAGGCGAAGGTCGGCGGCATCAACCATTTCCTGCTGGGCGAGCCGCAGCCGGGGCAGGTCGTCGATCCCGCCGCGCAGCACCGCTACGGCGTCCATGCGATGGAGCTGCTCATCAACGACATGCTCCGCCACGGCGCCCGGCGCGACCGGCTGCGCGCGCACCTGTACGGCGGCGCCAACCTGCACGCCGGGATGCGCGCGATCGGCAGCGACAATGCCGCCTTCGCGGTCCGCTTCCTCCAGCAGGATCGCATCCCGCTGATCGTGCGCGACCTGGGCGGCAACTCGGCGCGGCGGATCGATTTCCAGCCCGCGCTCGGTCGCTCGCGCGCCAAGCTGGTGCGCGACGCCGTGCCGGCCGCCCCCCGCCGCCCCGCTCCCATTTCCGCCCCCGTCCACGCCGTGGCCAGCGGCGATCTCGACCTGTTCTGAAGGAAGGCACCATGACGCGAACGATCATGACCGTTGACGACTCCCCCAGCATGCGGGCGCTGCTGCGCCACGCGCTGGCGGGCGAAGGCTATCAGGTCGAAACCGCGGAGGACGGCGTCGATGCGCTGGAGCGGATCGACGATGCCGAGCCCGACCTGGTCATCACCGACATCAACATGCCCCGCATGGACGGGTTCGAACTGATCGAGGCGGTGCGCGGCCACCATCGCTGGGGCAATCTGCCGATCCTGGTGCTGTCGACCGAGTTCTCCGACGAGAAGAAGCAGCGCGCGCGCAGTGCCGGCGCGACCGGCTGGATCGTCAAGCCGTTCGACCCCGTCAAGCTCTCTGCGGCCGTCCGCCGCGTCCTCGTCTGAAAGGTAGGTCCATGTCCCGCCAGCTCATCACCTTCGAACTCGGCGACCAGTCGCTGGGCATCGACATCATGGCGATCCGCGAGATCCGCGCCTGGTCGCCGGCGACCCCGTTGCCCAATGTGCCTGCGCATATCCGTGGCGTCGTCAACCTGCGCGGCGTCGTGTTGCCGGTATTCGACCTGCGCATGCGGCTGGGCTGGGGCCTGACCGACCCGACGACGCGCCACGTCATCATCGTCGTCCGGATCGGCGAGCAGTTGCAGGGCGTGATCGTCGACGCGGTCAACGACATCGTCACCATCCGGCCCGAAGACATGCAGCCGCTGCCCGATGTCGGCTCCAGCCAGGCCGCCGCCCTGCTGGAAGGGCTGGCGACGGTCGACGACCGCATGATCCTGATCCTCGACCTCGACCGGCTCGCCCCGCCGCTCGCGGACGCTGCATGACCCTGATTTACCCAAGGAACTGATATGGCCAAGGCCAAGGTACTCGTCGTCGACGACTCACTGACCATGCGAGCGCTGGTCGCGGGCATGCTGGAAAAGGACAAGGACATCCAGGTCGTCGGCCTCGCCGACGGCGCCGACGAGGCGCGCCAGATGTGCATCGACCTGAAACCGACGGTCATGACCCTCGACGTCGAAATGCCGGGGATGAGCGGCCTCGAATATCTCGCCGAGATCATGGAGAAGAACCCCATGCCGGTGGTCATGTTCTCGACCCTGACCGCCAAGGGAGCCGAAAGCTCGATCGAGGCGCTGCGCCTGGGCGCGCTCGACTGCTATCCCAAGCCGACCCGCGCCACGCCCGACGAGGTGCAGGCCGCGATCGGCAAGCTGGCCAAGACGGTGAAGGACGCGCCCAAGCGCTTCGCCGCCCTTCACGACGGCACCGCCAAGGCCGCCAAGCCCGCGTCGACCGCGCCGTTCAAGTGGAACGGCAAGCTGGTCGCGATCGGCTGCGACGTCGCCAGCACCAAGCCGCTGTTCGACCTGCTCGCCGGCTGGCCCGCCGACGGTCCGCCGGTGATCGTCATCCAGCACATGCGCCCCGAACTGGCCGACGGCATGATCGCCAAACTGTCCGACGCGATCGCGCCCAAGGTGGTCGAGGCGACCGAGGGGCTGAAGCTGGAACAGGGCATGGTCGTCTTCGCCCGTCCCGGCCCGACCCATGTCTATGTCGACCAGTGGCCGGGCGGCACCATCCGCCTGCTCGACAAGCCGCCCTTTGCCGGCCAGCGCCCGTCGATATCGCTGATGCTGGCCACGCTGGCCAAGACCGCGGCCGACCAGACCATCGGCGTGATGCTGGCCGGCGGCGAGGATGGCGGCCAGGGAGCTGCGGCACTGCGCAGCGCGCGCGGCTATGCCGTCGCGCCGGCCGAGGATGGTTCGGACCAGCTGGAAATGGGTCGGGGCATGGCGGTCCAGCCGATCAAGCTCGGCGACATCGCCCCCACCGTGCTCGACATGTGCCGTGGCTGACGGGCCGGCGCCCTCGTTTCACGACGCGCTCGCGGGCGAGCTGGAGGCGGTGAAGGCGTCGCTGGAAGAGGCGGCGGTGTCGCTGTGCCTCGACCCGGCGGTGTTCGCGCGCCATGCGGAGCCGCTGCAATGCTTCGACCGGCTGGCGCAGGTGATCGCCGAGGTCGCCACCCTGCTGCGCAGCCGCGCCGAACCCGAGGTCGCGATGGGCGCGATCCGGCTGGACGCGCTGCGCGAACGGCTGACGGCTAGAGTGTGATCCACTCGGACTGAACCAGCCACTTCGCCTCCCCGGCGGAGGCCGGGGCCCAGTTGGGAAGGCTGTCGTGACGACGTGCAACGCGCTTCGTCACCATCCTCCCAACTGGACCCCGGCCTTCGCCGGGGAGGTGCTTCAGTCTCGGTGGATCACACTCGAATTGCGCGACTGTGCAGTAGAGGTAACATCCTCCATCCGACCGTCATCCCGGCGAAGGCCGAGACCCATGGTTGCGGGCGGGTGAGTGGATTACGCAACGTCCGATGTTCCGTATCCATGGGTCCCGGCTTTCGCCGGGATGACGACAGTGTATGTCGCGCCCCCTAGAAAAACAGCTTGCGCACCGAAACCCGCACCGTCCGCCCCAGCGGATCGAGATAGTCCGGCTGGTAGCTCACCGGCGTCGCGCCGGTCGCGTCGGTCACCCGCTGGCGCCGGTTGAACAGATTGTCGACCGACACCGACACCCGCGCGCCGCGCAGCCACGGATGCGCGCGCACCCAGTCGAGCCGCCCACCCAGATCGGCGAACAGTCGCAGGTTCGCGGTGGCCAGCGCGCCGAAGCGCAGCGCATCGGTGCTGCTCAGCCCATTCACCTCGGTCGCGGTGCGGTAATTCACCGACAGCCGCGCGCCGAGCCCGTTGTTGGTATAGCCGGCCTGCCCTTCCAGCTCATGTCGCGACTGGCCGCCCGATGCGCCGATCGCGTCGCCGTTCAGCAGGTCCAGGCTCGGCCCGCCCCGCGCGATCAGCACCCGATCGGTGAAGTGCCAGGTGTGATAGAGTGCGAACTGCAACCGTCCGCCGCCGCCACCCGGACCGCCGCCACGCCCGCCGAAGCCGCCACCGCCGAACCCGCCCGGCCCGCGGCCGCCACCGCCAGCGCCCGGCGGTCCGCCGCCACCGCCCGGCCGTCCCTCGGCGGGAGGAGGCCCGCCCTCCGGCGGGCGCTCACCGCCGGGCGGACGCAGGCCCGCGAACGGATTGGGGCCGGTGCCGGCACGATACGCCTCCAGCTCGCGCTGGATGCGCGATTTCAGCGGCTTGGAGAAGTTGATGCCCCAGCGCAGCTGCGACTCCTCGGTCCGGGCGAAGTTGACCGGCCGGGTGTCGAGCCGGATCAGCTGGCCGTCGCCATTCCGCGTGAAGCGGTCGGGGAATGCCGCCTCGATCGCGGCGATCGCCGCCGGGAAGGTCGCGGTCGGATCGTCGACCGCGGTGCGGACGAAATTGGCGGTCAGGTTCAGGTCGCGGTCGGTCCAGGGCTTCAGCGTCAACCCCAGCTTCTCGACATGGCGGTTGCTCTCGGTCAGCAGCGGATTGCCGCCGGTCACCGTCGTCACCGTGGCGGTGGTGCCGCGGACATAGTCGAACACGCGCACGCCCGGCGTCACGATCGTCGCGCCGCCCAGCTGCTGCGCGCTCGGTGCCTGATCCTCGTCGGTCACCGATCCGATCAGCCGCACGCCCTCGATCGGCGACCAGTTCAACCCATAGCCGGTGGTGATGAGCGTGCCGAAGTCCGACAGCTGCTCCACCTCCATGTTCAGGTTCGCCGATAGCGAGCCCAGCGCCTCCAGCCCGCCGCGTGTGCGGTTGGCGATCGGCAGGTCCAGATTGGCCTGGGCGCTGGCGACGTCGCGGGCGATGCCGGCGACCTGGACCACGCCGAACCGCTCCGACCGGGAGTCGAGATCGCTGGTGCTCGCGCCGATGCGGATGCTGGTCGATGCGGTCCCTGCGGGCAGCTGGAAGAGCGATCCGTTCAGCAGGAAGTCGCCGCCGCCGCGCGTCGATACCGACCGCGCCCGGTTGGTCGCCACCGCCAGCGGATCGGCCGCGCCCGCGCTCGTCTGGGTCGCGGTATCGGTGCGATCGCGGTCGTAATTGCCGGTGAACGACCAGCGCCACTGGCCGAAATTGCCATTGACCGTGCTGCCCAGATGCACGGTCAGTTCGTCGCGATCCTGCACCAGCGGCGAGGTCGACGACGGATCGAGCAGTCCGAACAGCCCCTTGGTATCGGTCGATTCCACGCGCGCGTTGAACGTCGCCGAGGTGCCGAGCAGCGGCTGCGCGTAGATCGCGTTCGCGCTCAGGTTGCGGCTGGAGGGCAACAGCGTGCGGAACCGACGCTGGTCGAAGCCGGGGTTGGCGGGATCGTCGCTGGTCGCCGCGGCGATGTTCCGCTCCGATTCGAGCAGCGCGGTCGCGCCCTCATATTCCAGGTGCAGGTTGGCGCGCCCGTCGCGCTGGATGCGCAGCAGGTCCAGGTCCGCCTCGGGCAGGTGGCGCCCGCCCTCGGTCGCGACACGGTCCTGCAACTCGCCGGTCACCGCGCGGAAACGGCGGCGCAGGACGATATTCACCACCCGGCTATCGGCGGTATAGCCATATTTCAGCGCGACCTCCTCGGGCAGGATCTCGACCCGCTGGATCGCCTCGGTCGGGATGTCGCGGATCTCCTGGAAGCCGGAGATGCGCTTGCCGTTCAGCAGCACCACCGGGGCGCCGCCGCGCCCGCTGGTGGTCTGCGGCGCGAGTTCGGTCAGCAGGTCGTTGACCGAGCTGACGCCGTAGGAGCGGATATCGGCCGGGCTCAGCGTCTGGTCGGGCGGGATGTCGCCGATCACCGACCCCGGCGGGGTGCGCGATCCGGTGACGACGATGTCGCCTGCCTCCGACGCGTCCTCCTCGTCCTCGGTGGCGGGGGCGGGCGTCGCCTGGGCCGGGGAGGCGGCCGGCGGAGACGAAGGCTGGGGCGCCTGCTGCGCCACGGCCGAGGCGGGGACCAGACCCGCCGTCATCAACCACCCGATCGCCCGCATTACGCCGTCACTCCCATGTTCGCCGGCGCCGCTATCAGCCAATTGTCGCACAATTGTGCCCGGTCATCGCCGTCGCCCCGCGACCAGCGCCAGCCCGACCACCGCGATCCCCCAGCCGCGCCCCTTGCGCAGCAGCGCCAGCCCCGCCGCCGCGACCAGCGCCGGCAGCAGCGTGCCGCCGCCCGTCCGCTTCGCCACCACCGGCGCCCGCTCGCGCGGCAGGGACACGCCTCCCGCCGGCGCATCCGCCACCGCGGCATGACGGTTGCCGCGCGGGCGTGGCGGTCCGGTCGTCGTGTCCCGCCCGGTCTGCCGCTCCAGCTCCGCGTTCAGCTCGGCACCGAGCAGGAAGACATAGGCCGACAAGGACAGCCAGGTCAGCATCACCACGATCGCCCCCAGCGAGCCATAGGTCGCGTCGTAATTGCCGAAATTGGCGACATAGAGCCCGAAGCCCGTCGTCATCGCCAGCCAGATCAGCGTCGCGCCGACCGATCCCGGCGTCAGCCATACCCAGCGCGCGTGCGCCCGGTCGGGGCCGAAGCGGTACAGGCTTGCCGCCCCCGCCGCCGCCAGCCCGGCGAGCACCAGATAGCTCGTCAACCGGATCGCTCCCCGCACAAAGCCCGGCACGCCCGGCAGCAGGTCGTCGAGCAGCGCGACCGCCGCCACCGTGGTCATCGCCGCCAGCACCAGCACCACCGCCCCCAGGGTCACTGCCAACGCGACCAGCTTCACCCGGATGAAGCCGCGATCCTCATGCTCCTCATAGGCGATATTCAGCGCGGTCACGATCGCCCCCGCCCCGCTCATCGCGCCATAGAGGGCGAGGGCCAGCGCGATCACCAGCCCGAACCCCTTCGCCCCGCCCGACGTGGTGACGACCTGCAGCAGTTGCTCGCCGATCAGCCGGGCGACCTCGCGCGGCATCACCTCGGTCAGCGCGGCGACATTGGCGCCGACCGTCGCGGTGTCGGCGACCAGCCCGTACAGCATCACCACCGCGCCCAGCAGCGGCACGATCGACAGGAACGCGTAGAAGGCGACGCCCGCGGCGATCAGCCCGATATTGTCCTCCCCCGCCTCGTTCCAGGCGCGCAGCAACACCGCCTTCCACCCCGCTGCCGGGATGCCCCAGGGGCTGTCGGCGTCGGCGCCCGCCGCCCGCCCGGCCGTCGTGTCGCCAGCCATGTCGTTGTTCCCCCTTGGTTATTCCCGTCGAACGCCGGTGCACGCAGCGGTGTTCCCACTCGCCCGAACCGTCATCCCCGCGTAGGCGGGGATCCAGACGCGCAAAGCTGTCGCCTCTAGCCTCGAACGTCAGCGTCTATGGATCCCCGCCTACGCGGGGATGACGAGGTGGAGAAGGCGTCAGAGCAACGCCACCGCCACCGTCCGCGTCCGGAACAGCGTTACCGCCCGCCGCTCCGCGCCGTCGACCATCACGGCCGTGTCACCCCACCAGCCCGGCTCGCCGCCAGCGGCCATGCGCAGCGCCACCGCGACCAGCAGCCGCGCCTCGCCATCCTCGCGCAGGAAGGCGAGGACGTGGTCCGCCCGCTCCCCCTTAACCTCCACCGGCACATAGCGCCCGACGGCGAACAGCGCCGGGCGCTCGCGGCGCAGTGCCAACAGCTCCGCGATCAATGCCAGCTTCGACTCCCGCCCGGCCGACAGCGCGGCGGCGCGCGCGTCGTAATCGACCGGCGTGCGGTTGTCGGGATCGACCAGGCTCAGGTCCGCCAGTTCGGTCCCCTGATAGGTGTCCGGCACCCCCGGCACGGTCAGCCGCAGCGCCACCTGCGCCAGCATGTTCGCGCGCGCCGGCGCGGCGGTCGCGGTGCGGAAGACCGTCAGGTCATCGAGGAAGCCGGACGCATGCGCCGGATCGAGCAGCCGCTCGACCAGCGCCTTGCACAGCGCCTCATACTCTTCCTGCGGCGCCTCCCAGGACGAGCGCAGCTTGCCCTCGCGCAGCGCCTTTTCCTGCCACGCCACGATCCGCTCGGCAAAAGCGCGCAGCGCGGGCGCGTCGGTCGTCTCCAGCCCCACCGGCCATGCGGCGTAGAGCATCTGGTAGAGCATGTACGCGTCGGCCGGATCGACTCCCTCCAGCGCGTCCGCCGCCAGCCCGTTCCACCGCGCGACATGCTCCAGCCATAGCTCGGGCACCTCGCTCAGCACCGCGAGGCGCGCGCGCACGTCCTCGCCGCGCTTGTGGTCGTGGGTCGCGGTGGCGAGCAGCGCGCGCGGCCACTCCTCCGCCCGCGCCGCCATCGCTGCGTGGAAATCCTCGGTCGACCCGGCGAAGCGGCCGGCATCGAAGCCGACATCGTTGCGCGAGAGCAGCCGGCCGTAGCGATAGAAGGCGGTGTCCTCGACTCCCTTGGCCGCGACCGGCGCGGACAGCTGCTGGAACCGCCGCACCGCCTCGGCCGCCAGCGCGGCGTCGCCCGGCCCCTCACCCGCCAGCCAGCCGAGCACCGCATCGACGACGAAGTCCTCGCCCGGCGGCACCAGGGGTGCGACCCGTTCGCGCGCCTGCGCGCGGATCGCCGCGTCGGCGGCGGGCGCGGCGTCGCCGGTGCCATAGGTGCGATAGACCGGGAAGACCCACAGCAGCCGCTCGATCCCCCGGCGCAGCATCTCGGGCGTCAGGACGTTATCGGGGTCGGACTCCGCCAGCGCAACGAAGGCGCGCACGCACGCCTTCAGCTGCCCCTCGAACTGCCACGCCAGCACGTCCTGGCGCGCCTGCAATTCCTCGGGCGCGAAGTCGGCGCTGCGCCCGCTCAACGCCGCCCATGCCTCGCCCAGCGGTGCCTCGCCCGCCGGATCGTGGAGCAAGCCTGCGACCTCTTCCATGAAGTCGTAGCCGCTGGTCCCGTCGATGCCCCAGTCGGCCGCCAGCGGCTCGCCCGCGCCCAGAATCTTCTCGACCCAGATGATCGCCGGCACGCCGTCCGCTCGCGACATCGCGTCGAACCGCGCGCGCAGGCGGCGGCAATAGGTGGCCGGATCGGTCAGCCCGTCGACATGGTCGATGCGAACCCCGTCGATCAGCCCCTCCTGCCACAGCCGGAAAAAAAGCGCGTGCGTCCGCTCGAACACCGGCTCCTGCCCGACGCGGACGCCGGCCAGCTCGTTGACCGTGAAGAAGCGCCGCCAGTTCAGCTCGTCGTCGGCGGTCCGCCACCAGGCCAACCGGTAATGCTGCCGGTCGAGCAGCGCCGCCAGATCCTCGCCCTCGACGGCGCCGACGCCATGATCCTTCGGCCGCAGCGGGAAGCGATGCTCGCCGTAAGCGACCACCTCGTCTCCCTCGATCGCGATCGCCCCGTCGGCCAGTGCCTTGGGCAGCGGATCGCCCAGCACCGGCAGCACGATCGGTCGGGAGAAGTCGATGTCGAACACGCCGGCGAACTCGCTTGCCTCCCCCCTAGCCAGCACGTCGTTCCACCACGCATTCTCGCCGCCGGCGACGCCCATATGGTTCGGCACGATGTCGATGATCGTCCCCATGCCATGTTCGCGCAGCGCCGCGACCAGTGCGCGGAACCCCTCCTCGCCGCCCAGCTCCGGGTTGATCCGGGTCGGGTCGACGACGTCGTACCCGTGGGTCGAGCCCTTTGTCGCCACGGTGATCGGCGACAGATAGGCGTGGCTGATCCCCAGATCGGCCAGATAGGGGACGATCGCGGTCGCATCGGCGAAGGTGAATTCGCTGTGCATCTGCAGGCGATAGGTAGCGCGCGGAGTCATCGGGTTCGGGCCCCATTCAATCTGGTGGCGTTGATCGTGGCGAGGTGCGTGGCGGCGGGTTCGCTCGCCAGCAGCGCGGCCGTGTCGCCGGGCATGCGCCGGCGCCAATTGGGATGTTCGTCCATCGTGCCGGGCAGGTTGGGCTGCTCGACCAGCCCCAGCACGTCCTCGATCGGCAGGATGACGATGTCGCACGGCGTCTGCCCGACAAAGCCGATCGCCGCGTCGACCACCGGCTCCGGATCGTCGACGGCCGGCTGCTCGCCGCTCGCCACGCCGGCGGCGGTGAAGCTGCGCCACCAGCCCGCCCGCTGCGCCTCGCGCTCGCGGCGGTTGGCGGCGTGGTCGGGGCGGCCGCGCCCCAGCTTCTCCGCCCAGTCCATGTCGCGCCCGCACCACCAGCCTGCCATCGTCGGCAGGTCATGGGTGCCGGTCATCGCCGCCGCCTGCGCATTGTAGCGGTCGGGCGGGATCAGGTCGTCGCCCCACATCTCGAACGGCATCACCCGCATGCCGAGCATCCCGCGCGCGTCCATGCGCGGGCGGAACCCCTCGGGCACGGTGCCCAGATCCTCGCCGATCACCACCGCGCGCGCGGCGTGGCTCTCAATCGCCAGGACGCGCAGCATGTCGTCGACCGGATAGGAGAGATACGCCCCCTCCGCCGCCGAACAGCCATCGGGCACCACCCACAGCCGCTGCAATCCCATCGCATGGTCGATGCGGATGCCGCCGGCATGGGCCAGCGCGGCGCGGATCGTCGCGCGGAATGGCGCGAACCCGCGCGCCGCCAGCGCCTGGGGCGAAAAGCCGGTGATGCCCCAGTTCTGCCCCTCTGGCCCCAGGATGTCGGGCGGCGCGCCGATCGACAGGCCGGTGATGAGGTCCTCCGGCCGGCTCCACGCATGACTGCCGCCGGCATCCATGCCGACCGCCAGATCGGCGATCAGGCCCAGCGCCATGCCGGCGTCGGTCGCCGCCTTCTGCGCCTCGGCAAGGCTGCGGTCCGCCAGCCACTGGCAGAACAGGTAGAAGTCGACCTCTTGGCGGTTCGCCCGTGCCCATTCGGCGACGGCAGCACCGGCGGGATCGTGGAATGCCTCTGGCCACGCCTGCCACCCATAGGCGCCATCGGGCAGGAAATGCGCGTGCAGCGCGTCGAAGCGCGCATGGCGCAGCAGCTCCTCGCCGCCCGTTTCCGCGAACGCCGCCACCGCGTCGCGCACCGCATCCGGCCGCGCCTCATAGGCGGCGCGCAGCTTTGCCAGCCGCTGCGGGATCGCGCTGGCCCAGTCGATCAGGTCAGGCGCGTCCTCACCCGTCACCGGCAGCCCGACGATCGCGGGATCGGCGTAGAGGATATTCAGGAACAGCCGGCTCGACGGCGCATAGGGGCTGTATCGCCCGGCATCGGCGGGGAACAGCGCGTGGACCGGGCTGACCCCGACCAGATCCGCGCCCTTTTCGCCGAAGCTTGCCGCCGTCCGCGCCAGCGTGCCGAAGTCGCCGAACGCCGTGTCGCGTGCGTCGCGCAGCCCGGCGATCTGCACCGCCGGCCCCCACACCCGCCGACCCGGCGCCGCATCGCCGACCGCGAAGCACCGCGCCGGCGCGACCGCAACCGTCACCTCGCCGTCATCGGTCAGCAGCCGGTGATAGCCGGGGCGGTCGACCGCCGGCACCACTCCGCCCGCGACGTCGATCCGCGTGCCGTCGTCCAGCACCAGCACGCCGCGCGCATCCGGCAGGTGCAGTTCAGCTCCGACATCGGTAGACACGAACGCGCCGCGCCGGCTTGCCCGCTCCTCCGCCAGCCGCGCCCGCGAGTCCGAGATGGCGCCGTCATCCCCGGCCGGGTAGCCCAGCGCGTCAAGCACGCGTACGAGCGCGTCGTCGCTTACCCGCTGCGCCTGTCCGCCGGCATCGGTCCAGTCGACCTGCAGGCCGGCCGCCTCGGCCAGCTGGTGGAGGGCGCTCATGCCGCGCGCAGCCAGGCGGTGGCGCTCGCCGGCGCACCCGGCACGCCGATCGTGGCGAGCGGCGTCTCGCCCGACACCTCGACCGTATCGTCACCCAGGTTGATCGCGATGCTCAACCGGGCGCCTTCGCCCATTCGCCAGTGGGCGCAGACCGCCTTGTCGCCGATCACATCGGCCCCGTCCGCCATCGCGCCCTTCAGCCGCGGCACCACCTCCTCGCGCCGCACCGCCAGCAGGTCGCGATAGAGCGCGGCCCAGGCCGCCGCATCCTTGCCGTCGCCCGGCCGCGACCGCTCATAGGTCTGCGCCGCATTGGGATCGGGAATCCGCTCGCGCGCGTCCGGATCGTCGAAGCCCGGCGATCCCTTGAACTCGCCCCGCCGCCCCTCGCGCACCGCGTCGGCCAGCTCGTCATGGAAGTCGGTGAAGAACAGGAACGGCGTCCGCGATCCGCCGCTGTCGCCCATGAAGATCAGCGGGATCTGCGGGCAGAGCAGCAGCAGCAGCGTCGCCGCGCGCAGCCGATCCGGATCGGTCAGCACCGTCAGCCGCTCGCCCAGCGCGCGATTGCCGATCTGGTCGTGGTTCTGCAGGAACGACACGAACGCGGTCGGTGGCAGGTGTCCGCTCGGCTTGCCCCGCGTCGTGCCGGGATGGTTCACCGACTCCTCGCCCTGGTAGATGAAGCCCTGCGACAGGCACCGCGCCAGCCGCGCCGTCGCGTCCTCCGCGAAGTCGGCGTAATAGGCGTGATCCTCGCCGGTCAGCAGGACGTGCAGGACGTTGTGGAAATCATCGTTCCACTGCGCGTCGTACTTGCCGGGCGCCAGCCGGTCGGCATCGTTCTTCTCGTTCTCCAGCACCAGATGCACCGGCCGGTCGACCGCGGCGCGCAGTTCCGCCGCCATCGCGTCGAGAAAGGGATCGTTGGCGATCGCGTGCACCGCATCAAAGCGCAGCCCGTCGATCCGGTATTCCCGCAACCACATCAGCGCATTGTCGATGAAGAAGCGGCGTGGCGCCGCTTCGTCGACCGCCACCGCTCCGCCCCAGGGCGTCTGCACCTCGGGGTGGAAGAAGGCACTGGCATATTCGCCCAGGTAATTCCCGTCCGGGCCGAAATGGTTGTAGACGACGTCGAGGAACACGCTGACCCCCAGTTCATGGGCGCGGTCGACCAGCGCCCTCAGGTCGTCGGGCGTGCCATAGCTCTCGGCCGGGGCATAGGGCAGCACCCCGTCATAGCCCCAGTTGCGCGTGCCACCGAAGGCATTGACCGGCATCAGCTGCACCGCGGTGATCCCGCAGGCGGCGAGCCCCGGCAGCCGCTCCGCCACCCCCGCAAAGCCGCCGAGCAGCCCGGCATGGACCTCCTCGATCACCGTCTCTTCCCACGGCCGGCCGCGCCAGTCGGCGCTGCGCCAGTCATAGGCGTGCGGGTCGACGACGACGCTCCATCCATTCACCCCGCCGTCCTGCGCGCGCGACGCGGGATCGGGCACGCCCATGTCGCCGATGCGGAAGCGATAGCGCGCACCCGCCCCGACCGGCGCCGTTCCCTCGAACCAGCCCTCGCCCGCCGCGTCGAGCGGCTGCGGGCCGCGCCCGTTGATCTCCAGCGTCACCGCCTGAACATCGGGTGCCCATAGCCGGAACCGCGTACCGCCTTCGACCAGCTCCGCGCCCCAACGGCTCATGCCGCCGCGATCTTCCACGCGATCAGCGCGGCGCCGTGCGCGCCCAGCCGATACTCGTCCTCCACCTCGGCATCGCGCACGGTTGGATCGGTGCTGTCGATCAGCACGATCCGCTTCGCATGTTCGGGCGGCGGCAGGCGGAAGGCGATCTCGTCCTCCGACCCGTTCAGCAGCAGCGTCACCGCCTCGACCTCGCCGGTGTCCAGCTTCACCGCGCGGCGCATCACCAAGGCCCGGCCCTCGGGGTTGTTCCAGTCGTCTGCCGACAGCTGCGCGCCCCGCTCGTCCCACCATTCGATGTCGTTGACGCCCTCACCCGGCGAATCCTGCCCGTAGAGGAACGACTTCGACCGCAGCACCGGATAGCGCCGCCGCAATTCGGTCAGCCGGCTGGTGAAGTCGAACAGCGACTTGCCCTCGGGCGTGTCCATTTTCGACCAGTCGAGCCAGCTGATCCGGTCGTCATGGCAATAGGCATTGTTGTTGCCGCCCTGCGTCCGCCCGAACTCGTCGCCCGCCACCAGCATCGGCGTGCCGAGCGAGGCGAACAGCGTCGTCAGCATCGACCGCTGCACCGTCGCGCGGGTCGCGTTGATGCCCGCGTCGTCCGTCTCGCCCTCGGCGCCCCAGTTGCGGCTGTAATTTTCCGAATGGCCGTCGCGATTGTCTTCCTTGTTCGCCTCGTTGTGGCGCTGCTCGTAGGCGACCGTGTCGTAGAGCGTATAGCCGTCATGCGCGGCGAGCAGGTTGACGCTCGCCCAGGGCCGCCGCGCGCGCCGGTCGAACAGGTCGCCCGACCCCGACAGCCGCGCCGCCAGATCGCCGCGCTGACTGGGGTCGCCGCGCCAGAACTTGCGCACCGTGTCGCGATACTTGTCGTTCCACTCGGCGAAGCCCGGCGGGAAATTGCCCAGCTGGTAGCCACCCGGGCCGATGTCCCACGGCTCGGTCGACAGCTTCAGCCGACCCAGCACCGGGTCCTGCCGCAGCACGTCGAAGAAGGCATGGCCCGGATCGAACCCCGTCTCCGTCCGGCCGAGCGTCAGGCCGAGATCGAACCGGAAGCCGTCGATGCCATAGCTGGTCGCCCAGTGGCGCAGGCTGTCCGCGATCATCTGGATGACCCGCGACTTGTCGGTGTTCAGCGTGTTGCCGGTGCCGGTGTCGTTGATCGAGTAGCGCGGATCGTCCTTCACCGCGCGGTAATAAGTGGCGTTGTCCAGCCCGCGCCACGACAGGGTCGGCCCCTTCTCCGACCCCTCGCAGGTGTGGTTGTAGACCACGTCCAGGATCACCTCGATCCCGGCAGCGTGCAGCTTGCGCACGGCGCGGCGCAGCTCGTCCTGGCTGTCGGTCGCGAAATATCGCTGCTCGGGCGCGAAATAGGACAGGGTGTTGTAGCCCCAGTAGTTCGCCAACCCCTTCTCGACCAGGAACCGATCCTGGGTAAAGGCGTGGATCGGCAGCAGCTCCAGCGCGGTCACGCCCAGCCGCTTCAGGTGATCGATCACCTTGGGATGGCCCAGCGCCTTGTAGGTGCCGCGCTCCTGCGGGGGCACCAGCTCGAACAGCTTGGTCAGGCCCTTGACGTGCGCCTCATAGACGACGGTTTCCGACCAGGGCGTGTTCGGCCGCCGGTCCTGCGACCAGTCGAAATGATCGTCGACCACCACGCCCTTGGGCATCGCCGGCGCACTGTCACGCTTGTCGAAGGACAGGTCCTCCTTCTTCGAGCGCACCTGATAGCCGTGCAGCGCGTCGGTCCACTTGATTGTCCCGTGCAGCTTCCTGGCATAGGGATCGAGCAGCAGCTTGTGCGGATTGAACCGGTGCCCGCGCTCGGGCTCATAGGGGCCATAGGCGCGGTAGCCATAGAGCAGCCCCGGCCCCGCATCGGGCAGGAAGCCGTGCCACACCTCGTCGGTGCATTCGGGCAGCGCCAGCCGGCCCAGCTCGCGCTTGCCGCCATTGTCGAACAGGCACAGCTCGATCTTCTCGGCATTGGCGGAGAAGACCGCGAAGTTCACGCCCCCCTCCACGCACGTCGCGCCCAGCGGATAGGGAGAACCGGCCTCGAGCCGGTCAGGCAATGTCGTCACGTCGGCCCCCTGATCGTGAAATGTCGGCCCCTCAACGACATGCGCGCATCGCCGTTCCCGCATCGCGGCAAGATTGCCGTCGCGGGCGCGAACCGGCTATGGGACCGGACGACCAGCGCAGAAACGGATCACAGCCGATCGTCATTCGCCTTCCTTCGCCATGCCGGCCTTCTCCCGGCATCCAGGGTCATCGAGCACGCCGCTCGCGGCTCCTGATGCCGGGACGAGGCCGGCATGACCGGAGGCGCGCTCACCCATGACCCCCGATCCCGCCGCCCACGCGGCCACCTGGATCGCGGACTACCGCGCCCGTGCGGAAGCGACCGATATGCTCTGTGCCGCCACCGACACCGCCCCCTGGCAGGCGATGTTCGAGGAGCTGGCCGCGGTGGCGCCCGAGCTGGACCATGCGCGCGAGCGGGTGCAGCGCCACGCCACTGACATCGGCACAGGCTTTCGCATCATCGGCGAAACCGACGAGCGACCCTGGCCCGTCTCTCCCGTCCCGCTGCTGATCGACGCGGCCGAGTGGGCACAGATCGCCGCTGGCGCCGTCCAGCGCGCCACGCTGCTGGAGCAGATCGTCGCCGATCTCTACGGCCCCGGCCGGCTGGTGGCGGACGGCATCATCCCCGCCGCGCTGCCCACCGGCAGCCCGTATTTCCTGCGCCCGATGGTCGGGCTGGAGCCGCCCGGCGGCCGCCACCTCCATTTCATCGCCATCGACCTCGCCCGTGGCCCGACCGGCGAGTGGCGGGTGATTGCCGATCACCTGCGCGCGCCCGCCGGTGCCGGCTATGCGCTGGAGAACCGGCTGGCGGTCGGCCGGACGCTCGGCGGACTCCAGGCCAAGCTGAACATTCAGCGTCATGCCCCCTTCTTCGCCGCGTTTCGCGCCGGGCTGGCGGCCTTGTGCCGGCGCGCCGATCCGCGCATCGGGCTGCTGACGCCGGGCCGCTACAACCCGACCTATCCCGAGCAGGCGCACCTCGCCCGCTATCTCGGCCTGCTGCTGGTCGAGGGGGCCGACCTCGCCGCGCTGGAGGGCCGCGTCTATGTCCGCACCGTCGCCGGGCTGAAGCGGGTCGACGCGCTGTGGCGGCGGCTCGATCCGCGCCTGCTCGACCCGCTCGCCTTCGACACCCACTCGCAGATCGGCGTACCCGGGCTAATCGACGCGTACGAGGCGGGCAGCGTCGTCCTTGCCAATGCGCCCGGCGCCGGAGTGGTGGAGGCGCGCGCCTTCGCCGCGTTCATGCCCGCGCTCTGCCGCCACCTCCGCGGCGAGCCGCTGAAGCTGCCAAACATCGCCACCTGGTGGTGCGGCGGCGCGGCCGAGCAGGCGCATGTCGCCGCCGCGCTCGACCGGCTGACCATCGCCCCCGCCTTCGGCCCGGCGCCGCTCGGCCTGCCGGGGGGCGCCGCCGCGGGCGCCGCCATCACCGGGGCGGCGCGCGACGCGCTCCTCGCCGACATGGCGCGCCGGCCGCAGGATTATGTCGGGCAGGAGGAGGTGCGCCTCACCACCATCCCGACCGTCATCGGCGACCGGCTGGCGCCGCGCCCCTTCACGCTGCGCGTCTTCGTCGCGCGGGGCGGCGACGGCGACTGGGTGGTGATGCCGGGCGGCTTCGGCCGGATCGGCGAGGCGCCCGACGACAGTGCCGCGGCCATCGGCGAGGGGCTGTGGTCGACCGACGTCTGCGTCCACGGCGCCGATCCGGTCGCCCCGGTGTCGCTGCTGGCGGAACCCGGCTCGCTCCACGTCCGCCGCAATCCCGGCACCTTGCCCAGCCGGGTCGCCGACAATTTCTACTGGCTCGGCCGCTATCTCGAACGCGGTGAGGCGCTGCTCGGTGCGATCCGCGTGCTGATGGGCAACTCGATCGACGCCGATGGCGGCGCGGTGCTGCCGCCGGCCACGGTCGCGCGACTGGTCGGCATGATCGCCGGTGCCGGGGCCGCGACCTATCCGCCCGACCTCGGCCGCGCCGCGCTCACCACCTTCGCCCGTGCCGCGATGGAAGACGGCGCCACCGCGTCGGTCGCCGCGCTCAACCGCCACGCCCGCGCGATCGGCGAGGCGTCGCGCGATCGCCTGTCCGCCGACATGGTCCGCCTGCTAGAGGCGCCCTTCCCCACGCAGCGCGGAATGCTGGAACGCGCCGGCTCGCTGCAACGCCGCTACGCCGCCATCGCCGGCCTGTCGGCGGAGCATATGGTGCGCAACGACAGCTGGCGCTTCCACGACCTCGGCCGCCGGATCGAGCGGGCGATCGCCATAGCCCGCGTCGTCCGCCTGTTCGGGATGGACGGACTGGGCGCCGGCGCCGCGACCGACGATCTGTCGACCCTGCTCGACCTGGCCGACAGCCAGATCAGCTATCGCCAGCGTTATCCGGGCGGCCTCACGCGTGTCGCGGTCGTCGATCTGGTCGCGCTCGATCCCAACAACCCGCGCGGCCTCGCCTTTCAGGCCGAGCGCATCGCCCAGCGGCTCGCGCGGCTGCCGGTGCTCGGCGACGACGAGATGGCCGAGCCGCAACAGGCACAGGCTACCGCGCTCAACGCCCTGATCGCCACCGCGACGGCGGCGACGCTCGATGCGGACACGCTCGGCGATATCGAGCGCCGCCTGGCGACTCTGTCCGACGCTATCGCCCGCCGCTATTTCCTCCAGGGCGCCGAGCCCCTGCGCGCCGTGGGTCTGACCCTTGCTTGAGCCAGCTCCTAAATCCTCCCCTTGCAGGGGAGGGGGACCGTTCGGCGTAGCCGAATGGTGGAGGGGTGTCCCCGCCCGTGATGGCGCGCGCGCTCACGACCGGCTACACCCCTCCGTCACTCCTACGGAGTGCCACCTCCCCTGCCAGGGGAGGACTTCCAACCGATGATCTACGACATCCGCCACGTCACCCGCTTCGATTACGGCGCGCAGGTGAAGTTCGCGCGCTGCAACCTGCGCCTGAAGCCGGTCGACTGGCCGGGCCAGCGGCTCGACCATTATGCGCTCCACGCCCGCCCGGTCGGCCGGCTCAGCGCGGCGCGGGCCGAGGCGGGGCTCGCCAACGTCACCCGCCTGGTCGTCGACACGCCGGTGCGCGAGCTGGCGATCGAGAGCGTCGCGCGCGTCACCGTCGACCGACTCGTGCCCGTTCCTGCCGCATCCGACTCGACCCTGGCGGAGATCGCCGCGCTGGCCCGCACCAGCCGCGACCTGTCGGCGGTCGGCCCGGCGGGCTATCTCTATCCCAGCCCGCTGATCCCGCTCGATCCGGCGATCGCCGAGTGGTGCGCGCCCGATCTCGACCCCGACCGCAGCGCGCTCGACGCCGCCATCGCGCTCGCCCGCCGCATCCAGCAGGAGTTCGCCTTCGACGGATCGGCCACCGTCGTCGACACGCCGCCGATCGACGCCTTTCGCCAGCGGCGCGGCGTGTGCCAGGACTTCGCGCAGATCATGATTACGGGCCTGCGCGCGCGGGGCCTGCCCGCCGCCTACGCCTCGGGCTATATCCGCACCATCCCGCCGCCCGGCCAGCCACGCCTGGTCGGCGCCGACGCCACCCATGCCTGGGTGCTGCTATGGTGCGGGCCGGCGCGCGGCTGGGTCGGCGTCGACCCCACCAACGGCATCTGGATGGCGGGCGACCATATCCTGATGGCGGTCGGCCGCGACTATGCCGAGATCGCGCCTGTCGATGGCGTCGTCCTCGGCTCCGGAGCGCAGGCGATGGACGTCAGCGTCGACGTCGCGCCCCTGGATGCCTGAGGTGCAACCCCGACCCTCGTCCCCAACCTTCGTCATTGCGAGCGTAGCGAAGCAATCCAGGGCGTCACGCGCCGGGGTCTGGATTGCTTCGCTACGCTCGCAATGACGGAGAAAGTCTTACTCCTTGTCGGTCACCGCATTGGCATTGCCGCCCGGCTGATCCTTTCCGCCCGGCCCCGAATAATCGATGTCCGTCTGTCCGCCATGGCCCATGAAGCCGCCGCCCTCCGGCGTCTTCCCGGTCTGCGGATTGGGATAGGCGCCGCCGCCGCTTTCGCCGCCGCCCTGCTTGGCGGGGGCGTCGGACACGCCATCGGACGCGCCCTTGTGCCCGTCGCCGCCGCCTGCCTGCATCTGCTGCCTGTCGGTCATGTGAAAATCTCCTCGTCCGACCCAACGCATGGGCGCCAAGCGCGTTGCGCTCCCGGAACGGCTGCCCCACATACGCGGGCAATACACCAGGGGTAATCGATGGCCGATCCGTACCAGACCCTCGGCGTCGCGCGGACCGCGACCGAGGCCGACATCAAGAAGGCATACCGCAAGCTCGCCAAGGAGCTGCATCCCGACCGCAACAAGGACAATCCCAAGGCGGCGGAACGGTTTAGCCAGGTCACCAACGCCTATGACCTGCTGTCCGACAAGGACAAGCGCGCGCGTTTCGACCGGGGCGAGATCGACGGCGACGGCAACCCCGCCGCGCCGTTCGGCTTCGGCGGCGGTGGCGGCGGCCCGCGCCCCGGCGGCGGCTTCCGCTCGGAGGGGTTCGAATTCGGTGCGGGCGAAGGCGCCGACATGAGCGATATCTTCGAGGGGCTGTTCGGCGGCGCGCAGGCGCGGCGCGGCGGCGGCGGCTTTTCGGGCGGGTTCGGCGGCTTCGGGCGCCAGCAGCCCAAGGGCGCCGACATCCAGTACAAGCTCCAGGTAGCGTTCACCGACGCCGCCACCTTGGCGGCCCAGCGGGTGACGCTGGGCGACGGCAAGTCGATCGAGCTGAAACTGCCCGCCGGCGTCGCCACCGGCACCCAGATGCGCCTCGCCGGCAAGGGCCAGCCCGGCCCCGGCGGTGCCGGCGACGCGCTGGTGACCATCGAGGTCCAGCCGCATCGCTTCTTCGTCCGCGATGGCGACGATGTCCGCATCGACCTGCCGATCACCCTGGCCGAGGCGGTGCTGGGCGCTAAGGTGAAGGCACCGACCGTCGACAGCGCGGTCATGCTCACCATCCCCGCCGGTACCAGCTCGGGCCGCACCCTGCGGCTGAAGGGCAAGGGATTCCACAAGAAGGGCGGCGGCCGCGGTGACCAGCTGGTGACGCTGATGATCGACATTCCCGCCGACGACGCCGACCTGCGCACCTTCGTCGAGGGCTGGTCGGGTGCCGGTGCCGGGAACCCGCGGGGTGCGATGGGCGTCTGACGACATCGTGGATACCCTCGATTCCCTGACGCCCGAGGCGCGCGCGCACCACCGCGCCCGTGCCCGCCTTGATCGCCAGCTCGCCAAGGTGCGGCCCGGCAGCTACGCGTTCGAGGTGATGAAGCGCGCCGCGCTCGGCGTGTTCAATGACGGGTTCACCCACGCGGGGAACCTCGCCTATCTCGCGCTGATGACGCTGTTCCCCTTCTTCATCACCGCCGCTGCGGTGCTGTCGCTGCTGGGGCAGAGCGAGGAGACGGTGCGGACTGTCGACGGCTTCCTCCGGGTCCTGCCGCCCGATGTCGCCACCCTGCTCCAGAAGCCGATCTCCGACGTGCTGACCGCGCGCACCGGCAATCTGCTGTGGCTGGGCGGGCTTGTCGGCCTGTGGACCGTCGGCGGCTTCGTCGAGACGATCCGCGATATCTTCCACCGTGCCTATGGCGTGAAGGCGACCTCGCCCTTCTGGAAATCGCGCCTGTCGTCGTCGGGGATCATCATCCTGTCGGTCGTCGTCGTGCTGCTGTCGTTCATTGCGCAGGGGCTGCTGACCGCCGCCGAGCAGTTCGTCTATCGCCTGCTGCCGTTCGCGCAGGACTGGGTCGGGCTGATCGGCCTGTCGCGGCTGGTGCCCGGCGCGATCATGTTCGGCGCGCTCTACATGCTCTTCTACTCGGTCACGCCGGCCAAGTACCGCTACAGCAACTGCCGGAAATGGCCGGGTGCGCTGTTCACCAGCCTGTGGTGGGTCGCCATGACCGCGGGACTGCCCTGGGTGCTGTCGAACCTGGGCGGTTACGACCTGACCTATGGCAGCCTGGCGGGCGTCGTCGTCATGCTGCTGTTCTTCTACCTGATCGGGCTCGGGATGGTTTTCGGCGCTCATTTCAACGCCGCACTGGCGGAACCGCCCGAACCGGCGCTACACCGCGCCGAAACGGCAACGAAAACGGCGACGGCGTAGGATATGGGCAGCACGAACGGACTGATGGCAGGCAAGCGGGGGCTCATCATGGGCCTGGCGAACGACAAGTCGCTGGCCTGGGGAATCGCGAAGCAGCTGAGCGAGGCGGGGGCGGAACTGGCCTTTAGCTATCAGGGAGAGGCGATGGCCAAGCGGGTCCGCCCGCTCGCCGAGCAGCTCGGCACCGCGCGCCTGTTCGACTGCGACGTGTCCGACATGGCGGCACTCGACGCGACCTTCGACGCGCTGGCGGCGGAGTGGCCGACGATCGACTTCGTCGTCCACGCGATCGGCTTCTCCGACAAGTCGCAGCTGCGCGGACGCTACTACGACACCACGCTCGACAATTTCCTGATGACGATGAACATCTCGGCGTACAGCCTGGTCGCGGTCGCCCAGCGCGCGCGCCGGCTGATGCCCGACGGCGGGTCGATCCTGACCCTGACCTATTACGGCGCCGAGAAGGTCATCCCCCACTACAACGTCATGGGCGTCGCTAAGGCTGCGCTGGAAACCAGCGTGAAGTACCTCGCCGTTGACCTTGGGCCGGAGAACATCCGCATCAACGCAATCTCCGCCGGCCCAATCCAGACGCTGGCAGCACGTGGTATCGGCGACTTCAACTACATCCTGAAATGGAACGAACTGAACTCGCCGCTCCGCCGCACCGTGTCGATCGACGAGGTCGGCGGCGGCGCCCTCTACCTGCTCTCCGACCTGGCGAGCGGCGTGACCGGCGAGATCCACCATGTCGACGCCGGCTACAACGTCATTGGCATGAAGGCAGAGGACGCGCCGGATATCGCGTTGGCTTGAGGGGAACCGGCTGGTGACCATCGCCATCCGCCCGGCCGGCGCCGATCATGTCGCCGCGATCGACGCGTTGCTGCGCAGTTGCTTCCCGCGCGGCGAAGAAGCCGATCTGGTGCGCAACCTGTGCATCGCAGGCGACATGGTGCTGGTCCTCGCCGCCATCGACGAAGACGAGGGCGCGGTCGTCGGAACGGTCGCCTTCAGTCGCATGGCGGTGGAAATCGGCGGCCGGTCGATCCCCGCCGTCGCGCTCGCACCCATCGCCGTCGCCTCCACCCACCGCCACCAGGGCGTCGCCGAGGCGCTGGTCCATGCCGGCATCGAACAGCTTGAGACAGCCGGCATCATTCTGTGCTTCGTGCTCGGCGACCCAGGCTACTACACACGCTTCGGCTTCGCAGCCGATGTCGCCAGTGGCTTTTCCAGTCCCTATGCCGGCGAGTACCTGATGGCGCTGCCCCTGCAAGGCGGCCTGATCCCCTGTGGCGTACGTGGTAATGCCAGCCACGCTGCTGCCTTTGCGATGCTGTCGGCCAAATAGCCTGCCTGCTGGGTGAAGCGATGCCTGTGACAAGCTGGGGACTCTGACATTACCGGCCTAGGGCCGATCGACATCCAGCGCGGCAGGCTATGTTTCGTCATCCCCGCGGAGGCGGGGATCCAGAATCTCTGACGTCGCGGCTCTACAAACAGCCTCCGCTCGTCTGCATTTCCGGCTTCGCGGGAATGACGACAGTAAGTCTCAACAGTCGGCGATGCTGAACGTCGATCGGCACTAGATCAACCCCTAGGCCATAGCTGGTGCCCGTCTCGACGCCGGGCAGCGCAAGCATAGCGGCAACCACGGCGGCCAGTCGTGCAACGCGCAGCCCTCCCTATGTCCTCGCTCGCCGCAATCTGCCATGGCGGCTTGGCTTCCACAAACATCGCGCATCGGCGCAGGACGATCCCGCATGAGCTACAACAGTTTCGGCCGCATGTTCCGCTTCACCACCTGGGGCGAATCGCATGGGCCTGCGCTCGGTGCGGTGGTCGACGGGTGCCCGCCGGGGATCGCACTGTCGGAAAGCGACATCCAGCCCTGGCTCGACCGGCGCCGCCCCGGCACGTCGCGCTTCACCACCCAGCGGCGCGAGCCCGATGCTGTGCGGATCCTGTCCGGCGTGTTCGAGGGGCGCACCACCGGCACGCCGATCAGCCTGATGATCGAGAATGTCGACCAGCGCTCGAAGGATTATGGCGACGTCGCCAAGGCCTATCGCCCCGGCCACGCCGATTACGCCTATGACGCCAAATATGGCTTTCGCGACTATCGCGGCGGCGGCCGATCGTCGGCGCGCGAGACGGCGGCGCGGGTCGCCGCCGGCGCGGTTGCGCGGCTCGTGGTTCCGCAGGTCCGCATCCGCGCATGGGTCGAATCGATCGGCGGCGACGCGATCGATCCCGCCGCGTTCGACGCCGAACAGATCGACGCCAACCCCTTCTTCTGCCCCGACGCCGCCGCGGCGCTCCGCTGGGAAGCGCTGGTCGATGCGGCGCGCAAGGCCGGCTCGTCACTCGGCGCGGTCGTCGCGTGCGAGGCGACGGGGGTGCCCGCCGGCTGGGGCGCGCCGCTCTATGCCAAGCTCGATTCGGAACTGGCGAGCGGCATCATGTCGATCAATGCGGTGAAGGGCATCGAGATCGGCGACGGCTTCGCCGCGGCGGCGCTGTCCGGCGAAGCCAATGCCGATCCGATGCGGCCCGGCGCGGATGGGCCGGAATTCCTGGCCAACCATGCCGGCGGGATCGCAGGCGGGATCGCTACCGGCCAGCCGATCCGCCTGCGCGCGGCGTTCAAGCCGACCAGCTCGATCCTGACGCCCGTTCCCACCATTACCCGCGACGGCGAAGCGACCGACATCGCCACCAAGGGCCGCCACGACCCGTGCGTCGGTATCCGCGGCGTGCCCGTCGTGGAGGCGATGATGGCGCTGGTTTTAGCCGACCAGGCGTTGCTCCACCGGGCTCAGTGCGGCTGAACGACCGTACCGAAACGGAACGTTTCAAACTGCTTGGCCGTTGTCGGCGGTGTTCCAAGCAGGAGAGAATGTCATGCGCAAGACTCTGATGATCGCCGCGCTGGCGCTACCGGCGATGGCCATGGCCCAGACCGGCACGAGTGTCGGTGGCGGTGTCGGCGGTGGCGTCGGCACCGGTACGATGGGCACCGGCACCACCATGGGTACGCAGGGTACCGGCACGATGGGCACCGGTATCGGCACCCCCGGCACCGGCACCACGATGACCGACCAGACCGGCACCGGTACCAGCACCACCACGACCCGCAGCGGGTCGAAGGCCCGCTCGAAGAACCGCGGAACGACCAGCTCGACCACGACGGGCGTCGGCGGCACCGCCGGCACGCAGGGCACCGGCACCACCGGTCGGGTCGGCACCACCACAACGACCAGCCCTGGCATGGACGGGACCGAGGCCGGCACCAATGCCGGCGTCAACGGCGGCACCGCCACCACGCCGGGCGCGACGGTCGATCCGGGCAGCAGCGCCCCGGTTCCCACGCCCTGATGCGTCAGAAGGGCCGCTCCACAGAGGAGCGGCCCTTTTTCGTCAATCGGCGAACGGGTCGCGAACCAGGATCGTGTCGGCCCGCTCCGGGCTGGTCGATACCAGCGTTACCGGGCAGCGGATCAGTTCCTCTACACGGCGGATATACTTGATCGCCTGTGCCGGCAGCTCGGCCCAGCTGCGCGCGCCCGCGGTCGACTGCGACCAGCCTTCCATCACCTCGTACACCGGTTCGACCGCCGCCTGATCGGCCGCGTGCGCCGGGAAATAGTCGATAGTCTCGCCGCGCAGGCGATATCCGGTGCAGATCTTCACCTCCTCGAACCCGTCGAGCACGTCGATCTTGGTCAGGGCGATGCCGGTGATCCCGCCGACCGCCGCCGACTGGCGCAGCAGCACCGTGTCGATCCAGCCGCAGCGCCGCTTGCGCCCGGTGACGGTGCCGAACTCATGCCCGCGCACGCCCAGCCGCTCGCCAGTCGCATCCTCCAGTTCCGTCGGGAACGGCCCCGATCCGACGCGCGTGGTGTAAGCCTTGGCGATCCCGAGCACGAAGCCGACCGCTGCCGGCCCCAACCCCGATCCGCCGGCCGCTGTGCCCGCGATCGTGTTGGACGACGTGACGAAGGGATAGGTGCCGTGGTCGACGTCGAGCAGCACGCCCTGCGCACCTTCGAACAGGATGCGCTTGCCGCCCGCCCGCGCCGCGTTCAGATCGCGCCACACCGGCTTGGCGAAGGACAGGACGAAGCCGGCGATGGCGCGCAGCTCCTCGACCAGCGCCGCCCGGTCGATCGGCGCCACGCCGAAGCCAGCGCGCAGCGCGTCATGGTGCGCGCACAGCCGGTCGAGCTGCGGCCCCAGCGCGTCGAGATGCGCCAGATCGCACACCCGGATCGCGCGCCGGCCCACCTTGTCCTCGTAGGCCGGGCCGATGCCGCGGCGCGTGGTGCCGATCTTGCCGGCACCGGACGCATCCTCGCGCAGCCCGTCGAGGTCGCGGTGAACCGGCAGGATAAGCGCGCAGGTGTCGGCGATGCGCAGCGTCTCGGGCGTGGCGGACACGCCCTGCTCCGCCAGCCGCTCGATCTCCGCCTTCAACGCCCAGGGGTCGAGCACCACGCCGTTGCCGATCACGCTCGGCGTACCGCGCACCACGCCCGAGGGGAGAAGCGACAGCTTGTAGGTCTTGTCGCCGACGACCAGCGTGTGGCCGGCATTGTGGCCGCCCTGGAAGCGCACGACCATGTCGGCCCGCTCGGCCAGCCAGTCGACGATCTTGCCCTTGCCTTCGTCGCCCCACTGCGCGCCGATGACCGCTACATTCGCCATGATACAGGCATCCCCCTGCCGGGAGAACCCGACGCGCCCTTCGACAGGACTCGGTGCGCCGGGGGTGCCGATGATGCGGGGCGCGGGTAGCGGGACCGGTGATGCGGGTCAACCGGCAAGCGGCAGATTGCGGGAGTGGCATCGATACGCTATGTATGGCTTCGCCAAACGACATGGCTCTGGCCATTGGATGAACCCCCGTCATTGCCGTGATGGGGTCCAACCGTCGAAATGCCCCTGTTATGCCGGGCTCGTCTCGACATCCACGGCACTGCGAGGGCAGCGGCCTATGCGCCTGCGGATCGGTGGATGCCGGGACTAGCCCGGCATGACGGATAATCTCACGCGAAGGGGTGGCGAGAAGAAGTTCGTTCGCGCGAAGACGCGGAGGTGTTGCGCCCAGCCGCGCGGCAGCTGTTCATCATCGGCCAGAGATCGTGCGAGTACGCTGCCGCGCACGAGACCTCTTCGCGTCTCCGCGTCTCCGCGCGAACAAACTTCTTCCTGAAAACCTAGACCGCCCGGACCGCCCCGTCCCGCCAGACATGCGTCGCCAGCTGCGCTTCGGGCGTGTCGTCCGCCTCGAGCGCCCGCACCGTCACCCAGCCCTCTTGCCGCAGCGCCACGCCGTCGGCGACCGGCGTACCGTGCGGCAGGAAGATCCGCCGTCGCGCCGCAGCACCCCCAGGTAGTCCCAGCGCATCGGCGTAGAGCGAGAACCCCGTCGCCGCCTCCTCGCGCCCATCGGCATGGACGATGACATAGGTCCCGCCGCGCCCCAGCTCGCGTGCCGCCCCGGCCGCGAACAGCGAGAAGCCCAGCCACGACTGATACTCGAACCCGTGTCGCTCGGTCGGGTCCAGCGTCAGCGCCGCCGCGTCGCCCAGCGTCGCCGCGATCGCCTCCAGCGCATCGAGCCGGCTGGTCAGCACGCCCGCCCCGTCGAACGCCCGCAGCCGCGCCACCGCCGGCGCGAACGGTCCGGCCGCCGCGATCAGCGGCAGATAACCGGATGCGATCGCCGCGACGCCGCCGGCATCCTTCGCATCCAGCCGCTCGCGCAGCGCCTCGATCGCGTCGGGTGCCACCGGCAGCGGCCCGGCAGCGAGCGTGTCGACCAGGTCGGGCAGGGTGAAGTCGATCGAGATGTCCGCGACGCCCGCCGCCGCCAGCCCCTCGACCGCGACGCCGACCACCTCGCTCGCGGCATCCACCGTATCGAGCCCGATCAGTTCGGCACCGACCTGCCGCCGCTCGCGGGCGGGCGCCAGTTGCGAGGCGCGCAGACTCAGCACCGATCCGGCATAGGACAGCCGGACGGGGCGCGGATGATGCCCCATCCGCGTCGCCGCGATCCGCGCCACCTGTGCGGTCAGGTCCGGCCGGATCGCCAGCGTCGCCTGCCCGACGGGATCGACGAAGCGCACCGCATTGCCGAGCCCGCCGGCCTTCAGCCGCGTCGCAAGCTCGTCGGCGAACTCGGCGAGCGGCGGGTCGACCCGCTCATAGCCATGCAGCCGCGCCGCCTCCAGCACCCGCGCCTCCAGCCCGGCGGCAACGTCGGCGAAGGGCGGCAGGCGGTCGTGGAAACCCTCGGGGAGCAGGCCAGGCTTGGTCATGCCGCGCGCGATAGCGGCCGGGCGCGGGTGTGGCGAGGGGTGTTTCGCCATGGCACCCTCCGCTTCAAATCACGCCGGTCCGCGCCAGCGTAAACAGCACCACCGGCCACAGCACCGAGTTGACGATATCCTGCGTGGTGTCCGCAACGCGCCACGATCCGGTGCGTACCCGGTCGAACACCTCGTTCACCAGCTCGGCGGCGATGCACAGCGCCAGCGGCCAGATCGCGCCGACATCGCCCGCGACCGCGACGCCCACGACCCATATCAGCATGCCGACATGGACGTGGAGCGTCGCGTGGTCGAGCCCGGTGGCGTTCGCCAGCCAGACCTTGGCGCGGTTGTGGAGGGAGCCCTCCCCTTCGTTGCTCAGAACGACAGCCCCATCGCCGTCCGCACGCCGGGCAGCGCCTTCACCCGCGCCAGCAGTTCCGCCGTCACCGGCTCGTCGACCGACAGCAGCAGCACCGCCTCGCCGCCCGCCTGACGCCGGCCGAGGTGGAAGGTGCCGATATTCACCCCCGCCTCGCCCAGCGCGGTGCCGAGCCGGCCGATGAAGCCCGGCGCATCCTCGTTGACGACGTACAGCATCGATCCGACCAGATCGGCCTCGACCTTGATGCCGAACAGCTCGACCAGCCGCGGCGCCTGGTCGCCGAACAGCGTCCCCGCCACCGAGCGCTCACCGTCGGCGGTACGCACCGACACGCGGACCAGCGTGTGATAGTCGCCCTCGCGCTCCGAGCGGATCTCGCGCACCTCGACGCCGCGATCGCGCGCCAGCAGCGGCGCGTTGACCATGTTGACCGTCGCGGTCTGCGTGCCCAGGAACCCGGCGAGCACCGCGCTGGTGATCGGCTTCTGGTTCAGCTCCGCCGCCGCGCCCTCGGTATGGACCGAGATGCGGTCGATCGCGCCGGTCGACAGCTGCCCGACGAGCGAGCCCAGCTTCTCGGCCAGCGCCATGTACGGCTTCAGCTTGGGTGCCTCCTCGGCCGACAGGCTCGGCATGTTGAGCGCGTTGGTGACCCCGCCCGAGACGAGGAAGTCGGCCATCTGCTCGGCGACCTGGATCGCGACATTGACCTGCGCCTCGGTGGTGGACGCGCCCAGATGCGGGGTGGACACGAAGTTCGGCGTGCCGAACAGCGGCGATTCCTTGGCCGGCTCGGTCACGAACACGTCGAGCGCGGCGCCGCCGATATGCCCCGAATCGAGCCCCGCCTTCAGCGCCGCCTCGTCGATCAGGCCGCCGCGCGCGCAGTTGATGATCCGCACGCCCTTCTTCGTCTTCGCCAAATTCTCCGCCGACAGGATGTTGCGGGTCTGGTCGGTCAGCGGCGTGTGCAGCGTGATGAAGTCGGCGCGCGCCAGCAGCTCGTCCAGCGTCACCTTCTCCACGCCCATCTCGACCGCGCGCTCGGGCGTCAGGAACGGGTCGAACGCGACCACCTTCATCTTCAGCCCGCGCGCCCGGTCGGCGACGATCGAGCCGATATTGCCCGCGCCGATCAGGCCCAGCGTTTTGGACGTCAGCTCGACGCCCATGAAGCGGTTCTTCTCCCACTTGCCTGCCTGGGTCGAGGCATCCGCCTCGGGCAGCTGGCGGGCGAGCGCGAACATCAGAGCGATGGCGTGTTCGGCGGTGGTGATCGAGTTGCCGAACGGCGTGTTCATCACGACAACGCCCTTGGCCGACGCGGCGGGGATATCGACATTGTCGACGCCGATACCGGCGCGGCCGACGACCTTCAGGTTGGTCGCGTGCTCGAGGATCTCCTTCGTCACCTTGGTCGAGGAGCGGATGGCGAGGCCGTCATACTGGCCGATCATCGCCTTCAGCTCGTCCGGCGTCTTGCCGGTGATCTCGTCCACCTCGACCCCGCGCTCGCGGAAGATCTTGGCGGCCTGGGGGTCCATCTTGTCGGAAATCAGTACCTTGGGCATGTGGGGTTCCTTAAGATACCAGCCGTCATCCCCGCGGACGCGGGGATCCATAGCCGCTGACGTGGCGGCTCATTCGACAGCCTTGCGCGTATGGATTCCCGCCTTCGCGGGAATGACGAATTGGGTGTGAGTTAAGCAGCCTTCGCGGTCGCATAGGCCCAGTCGAGCCACGGCCCGAGCGCCTCGATGTCGGCGGTATCCACTGTCGCCCCGCACCAGATCCGCAGGCCGGCAGGCGCGTCGCGATAGCCGGCGACGTCGTACGCCGCGCCTTCCTTCTCGAGCAGCCCGGCCATCGTCTTGATGAACGCCTCGTCGGCGCCCTCGACCGTCAGGCAGACGCTCGTCTTCGACCGCGTCGCCGGATCGGCCGCCAGATGGCCCAGCCAGTCGCGGCTCTCGACGATCGCGTCGAGTGCGGCGGCATTGGCATCGGAGCGTGCGATCAGCCCGCCCTCGCCCAGCGACTTGCCCCATTCCAGCGCGAAGATCGCGTCTTCCACCGCCAGCATCGACGGGGTGTTGATCGTCTCGCCCTTGAACACGCCCTCGGCCAGCTTGCCCTTCGACACCAGGCGGAACACTTTGGGCAGCGGCCAGGCGGGGGTGTAGCTCTCCAGCCGCTCGACCGCGCGCGGGCCCAGGATCAGGACGCCGTGTGCGCCCTCCCCGCCCAGCACCTTCTGCCAGCTGAACGTCGCCACATCGATCTTCGCCCAGTCGATGTCATAGGCGAACACGCCCGACGTCGCGTCGGCGAAGCTCAGCCCCTCGCGGGTTTCCGGGATGAAGCCGGCGTTCGGCACGCGCACGCCGCTGGTGGTGCCGTTCCAGGTGAACAGCACGTCGTTCGACCAGTCGATCGCGCCCAGGTCGGGCAGTTGCCCATAATCGGCGCGGATCACGGTCGGGTCGATCTTCAGCTGCTTGACCGCATCCGTCACCCAGCCTTCGCCGAAGCTCTCCCACGCCAGCGCCGTCACCGGCCGCGCGCCGAGCATCGTCCACATCGCCATTTCGAACGCGCCGGTGTCGGAGCCCGGCACGATGCCGATCCGGTGCGTATCGGGCAGCTTCAGCACCTCACGCATCAGGTCGATGCAATGTTGCAGCCGCTGCTTGCCGATCTTCGAGCGGTGCGAGCGCCCCAGCGACGCCGTCGCGAGCTTCGCCGCATCCCAGCCGGGAGGCTTCGCACAGGGGCCGGAGCTGAAAAAGGGTCGAGCCGGCTTCGTAGCGGGCTTCTGCGCACCCCGAACGTCGGGGGCGGTGGCGGTATCCGTCAATGTATCTCTCCTTACAGAGAGCACGCGCCGCGTTGGGGCGGCGTGGCCCGTCGACGGCCCTAGAGGCGCCGCACCGGGCTGGCAAGCGCGCGTTGGGATAAACCGGTTCTTTCACCGGACGCGCCGGCTTGCGGGCGCCGCCCGGTCCGGGGCAAGAGCGGACCGTGGGGTGGCGGCGGCACAGCATCAATCTGGCGGGACTGGCGCTTCTCGCCGCGTGCGGCCGGTCGCAGGCGCCGCATCCGCCGCTCATCACGCGCGAGCCGATGAAGCCGCCCGCCGGCGAGACGGCGCAGTGCCACGCGGACCTGCGCCGAGAGGGCGTCGATTTCCGCATCCTGCCCGCACAGGATTTCGGCCAGGGCTGCGGCCTATACGGCGCGGTTCAGCTGACCGATATCGGCGTGCCGGTCACCGGGGTCACTGCGATGCGCTGCGGCAACGCGCGCGCCTTTGCCGCCTGGGTCCGCAACGCGGTCGCGCCGGCGGCGTGGCAGCTGCTCGGCTCGCCGCTCGCCAAGGTGGAGGGGATGGGCACCTATGCCTGCCGCAACATCATCGGCACCCGCGGCATGGGCGACCGCCGCTCCGGCCATGCGCTCGCCAACGCGGTTGATATCGGCGGCTTCGTGCTGAAAGACGGGCGGCGGATCACCATCCTGAACGACTGGAACACCGCCGACCCGCAGGTAAACCGCTTCCTGCGCACCATCCGCGCCTCGGCCTGCAAGCGCTACGGCACGGTCCTGTCGCCCGACTATAACGCCGCGCACCGCAACCACCTCCACCTCGAGGACGATGCTGCGCATTTCTGCCGCTAGCCTGTCACGGAAACTTGCTCTAACTCCCTCGGATGACTGATACCCGAGTACCCGCCCGCGTCTTTCCCCGCGCCAGCCAGGACGCCGAGAGCGCCAAGACCGTTATCTCCACCCCCCAGACCGAGAGCCCGGCCTACAAGATGGCGTTCCAGGACATGGACTTCCTGCTGCGCGAGGACCTGCGCCCGGTCCGTTTCCAGCTGGAGCTGCTGAAGGCGCAGCTGACGCTGAGCGAAGCGAAGATCGCCTCCACCTTCGTCTTCTACGGCTCGGCCCGCATTCCAGAGCCCGAGAAGGCGCATGCGCTCCTCGAGATGGCCAGCGACGACACGTCCCGCCGCATCGCCGAGCGGCTGGTCGCCAAGAGCAAATATTACGAGGTCGCCCGCGAGCTTGCCCGCATCACCAGCCGCCTGCCGCGCGATCACGAGGGCAATCGCCAGTTCGTCGTCTGCTCCGGCGGCGGCCCGTCGATCATGGAGGCGGCCAATCGCGGCGCGCACGATGTCGGCGCCGAATCGGTCGGGCTGAACATCGTCCTGCCGCACGAGCAGGCGCCCAATCCCTATGTCACCCCGTCTTTGTCGCTGCAGTTCCACTATTTCGCGCTGCGCAAGATGCACTTCCTCCTCCACGCCCGCGCGCTGGCGGCGTTTCCGGGCGGGTTCGGCACGTTCGACGAGCTGTTCGAGCTCCTCACCCTGATCCAGACCGGCAAGATCGCGCCGATCCCGGTGCTGCTGTTCGGCCGCGAGTTCTGGGAGAAGGTCGTCAATTTCGAGGCGCTGGTCGAAGAGGGCGTGGTGTCCGAGCGCGATCTCGGCATCTTCACCTATGTCGAAACCGCCGAGGAAGCGTGGGACGTCGTCCGCGCCTTCTACGACGACCGCGCCAAGCAGGACGGCTGAGCCCGGTTCATGGTCTTCTGCTCCCCTCCCAGGACACGGGAGGGGTTTGGTGGGCCGGCCCGCGAGAAGGTGCCTTCCCGGCCCCGCGTTCTGCCGCCTTGTCCGGGAGCTAGACCGCGTACGATCACCGGCTGATCCCGCGCGGCAGCCCTCGCCCTGAAATCGTCGACGCAGAGGACTGGTTACCCCGCGCGGAACACCTCGGTGTTTCCGCGCCCGCAACCAACCTCATTTCAGCGCCCCACTTGCGCCACCACGGCAGCCCTAGGTGCCGCCATCGCTGCCGCACGGCTGCGCTCCGCCCAGCGGCGCTGCTCCAGCAACTCCACGGTCCGCGCCGCCAGTGCCGACAGGTGCCGCCGCTCGCGGTCGCTGGTGCCGCTGCGCGGCTCGGTATCGAACACGCACACCGTCCCTACCCGCTGGCGGTTCAGTGCCTTGATCGGCGCGGCGGCATAGAAGCGGATATGCGGCTCGCCGATCACGAAGGGATTGGCCAGGAAGCGCGCATCCTTGCGCGTGTCGGCGACCACGGTCACGTCGTCGCTGTCCAGGATGTGCGTGCAGAACGAGATGGCGCGCGGGACGAAGCTGGCCTCGACGCCGAAGCGCGCCTTGTACCACTGGCGGTCCTCGTCGATGAACGACACGACCGCACTGGGAACGTGGAGGGCGCGGGCCGCTTCGAATGCGATCGCATCGAAAGCGGCCTCTGCCGGGGTATCAAGGACGCCGTAGCTTTTCAGCGTCGCTAATCGCAGCGTCTCTACCATCCGTCCCAGCCTCTATCGGTCTGGAATACGGACCTATTCTCGATCGGTTAACAAAAAGTAAAATATGACTTTTGCCGATCCGGTCTGGATCATTCGGTCCGGGCGCCCTTGCGCTGTGCTTCCGGATCGACCGAGGGCGCGCCGCTGGCCGGGGTGCCGGTGTTGGCGATGTCGCCCGTCTCGGCCTTGTTGTCCGCATCGACCGCATTGGCCGCCGCTGCGACATTGCCGCCGGCATCGGCCGCGGGCGCCTCGCCAGCAGCCGGGGCGGCGGGCAGCGGCAGGTTCGAGCCCTGGCTGTTGATATAGGCGATCACGTTCGCGCGGTCCTGCGGATTGGACAGGCCGGCGAAGGTCATCTTGGTGCCGTTGGCGAACTTGCGCGGCGAGGTCAGCCAGGCGTTCATCGCGTCGAACGTCCAGGTGCCGCCGACCGCCTTCAGCGCGTCGGAGAAGGCAAAGCCCGCCTTGCCCTGCGCGATCGCCTCGCCCAGCGTCCCGTACAGGTTCGGGCCGATGCCATTGGCGCCGCCCTGGTTGATCGTGTGGCAGGCCGCGCACTTCTTGAACACCTCGGCGCCCTTGGCCGGGTCCGCGGTACCGAGCAGCGAGGCGATCGGCACTTCGGCCGCGCCGCCGCCGGCGCCCTCTTCCTCGACGCCCTCGATCGGATAGCCCATCTTCTCGGGCCGGTGCCCGTCGAAGATCATGGTGCCGACGATCGCCGAGCCCAGCGCCACCATCCCCGCGCCCAGCGCCCATCCGGCGATCGTGTTGGTCTTCAGGTCCATCATTTGCCCCAGTATGCCCGGATTGCGCCGGAATGCTTTGCCGTCCCTTAGGAAAGCGTGGAGCCAACCGCAAGCCGCGCTTGATCGTTCCGGATCGGCCGTCCACAGGCGCAGGGCCATGCAGAACTTCGCCGCCCCCGCGCAAACCCTGGTCGCCGAGATGACCGCCGCCGCCGCCGCCGAGCCGCAGCGCGCCGTCGCCTTTCAGGGTGCGCCCGGCGCCAACAGCCACGTCGCCGCGCGTGAGGCGTTTCCGGACGGCCTGCCGCTCCCGTGTTTCGACTTCGTCGACGCGATCGACGCGGTGAAGGACGGGCGGGCCGACTGTGCGGTGATCCCGATCGAAAATTCGCTCCACGGCCGCGTCGCCGACATGCATTTCCTGCTTCCCGAATCGGGGCTGGCCATCACCGGCGAGCATTTCCTGCCGATCCGCCACGCGCTGATCGGCCGGGGTCCGGTGTCTGAAATCCGCCAGGCGATGAGCCACCCCCAGGCGCTCGGCCAGTGCCGCCACTGGCTGCGCGCGCACGGAATCGAGCCGGTCACCTATCCCGACACCGCCGGCGCCGCCGCGATGGTCGCCGAACTCGCCGACCCCGCGATCGCCGCCCTCGCTCCACCCGGCGCCGCCGCGCTCTATGGCCTGGACCTGCTCGCGACCGACATCGCCGACGCCGACCACAACATGACCCGCTTCGTCACGCTGGCGCGCGGCAGCCGTCCGGCGGTCGGCGAGGGTCCGTGGATGACGACGCTGATCTTCGAGGTGAAGAACATACCCGCCGCGCTCTACAAGGCGATGGGTGGCTTCGCGACCAATGGCGTCAACATGACCAAGCTGGAAAGCTACCAGCGCGGCGGCAGCTTCGCCGCGACCGAATTCTACGCCGATGTCGAGGGTAAGACCGGCGACCCCGGCTTCGACCGGGCGGTGGAGGAACTGGGGTTCCATTCGAAATGGGTCCGCCTGCTCGGAACGTACCGGCAGGCGCGGGCACGGGGGTGACCGGTCACCGCGGTGGAACCGGACACTACGTACCCGCTCGCGTGTCCGGTTCCGACGCTGCCACGCGCCGGTCGGAGCGGTTCGGGTGGCGCGGCGGATGATCGGCATGCGGGTGGCATAACAGGTGGGGGCGGGTGTAGGACATCGGGGGCAAGCCCATGCTGACCCTCCTCGCCCTTCTCCTCACCGCGCCGCCGATCTGCACGACGGTAAAGCAACCCTGCCGCGCCTGCACCGAGGTGAGGGGTAAGCGGGTGTGCTCCACCCTCGGCATCGCGTGCCAGCCGAAGGTGCGGGTGTGCAAGCCGGCTGCGGGCAAGGCGCCGGCGACAGACCCCGCGAAGGTGACGACGCGCGACCGCTAGGAGCACCTTGCGCAAGACGCCTGTCAGACCTATGTCTGCGACAAGGATTGGGCTTTCCCGGTCGACGTCAGGGCTTCGGATAACCGGAGCCCTTTCGTTTATGCGGCGTTCCCGATCAGGGGAAAATCTTAAACGCGCAGATGCGATCGGCAATGACATCATGGGCGCGGTTCGGCTGATCGGGCCTAATCGCGCGCAACGCCAAGGGGCGTGCGATCAGGTCGCTGAGTTGATGACCCGCCAGATTCGCTGCCTTGGAAACGAACAGCGGCTCCAGCGGTGTCCGCCCGAAGTCGACGGATCGCCAACCCCACCGCTTGTCGTTCGACGCCACGCGACGAAACTCCAATTCCAGCTGTCGATCCTCCTCCCGTCCACGCGCCTCGAACAGAACATGGGTCAGGCGTTCGCATTGACCATCGGCCACCAGCCGGTCGCTCAACTTCTCCATGCAGAAATGCATGGCGATCTCGTACGGGTTCCAAGGATCGGCGTACCGCGCCTTGTGCCTCACCTTATCGATGACCGCGCAATACGCATGAAATCGCGCGCCCGCCACGATTGCGTTCAAGTCTGCCATGAACGCCTCGCGCAGTGCGGCATCCTGCCGCAGAAAGGCGAAGGGGGGCGCCTGCTTGCGAATATCTCGTTCATGGAGAATCGCCGCGTCATGCCCGAAATACTTAAACTTCAGCCGTCGAAATGCGGGCTCGATCTCGGCAGCATAGGCGACCTTCTCGAAGACGCAGAATACGAGCGCGAAGACAGGAAATTGGGGGTCGATCGAGACAAGGCCATGGTGCCACTCTCATCCGCAAAGACGATGAAGTCACCGAACTCCTTTATCAAACCCTCGCTTATCGATCGGCTTACCCCGCCCACACGCCCAGCAACGTCCGCGCGATCGCATAGGGCGGTGGCGCCAGGAACGGCCCCGGCTCACCGGCCAGCACGGCGCGGACCTCGTCGCGCGTTACCCACATCGCGTCCTCCAGCTCGTTCGTATCCACCGTCAGCGTGTCGCTGTCGGCGGTGGCGATGCAGGCGATCATCAGTTGCGACGGGAACGGCCAAGGCTGGCTGGCGATGTAGCGCACGCCCGTGACGTGCACCCCCGCCTCCTCGGCGATCTCGCGCGCCACGGCTTCCTCGATCGCCTCGGCCGGCTCGACGAAGCCGGCGAGTGCCGAGTAGCGGCCCTCCGGCCAGCCCTTGCCGCGGCCGAGCAGCGCGCGGCCGTCATGCTCGGCGATCATGATGACGACCGGGTCGACGCGCGGGAAATGCTCGGTGCCGCACGCCGCGCAGCGCCGTCCCCAGCCCGCCCGGAACGGGGCGGTCGCCTGCCCGCAATTGGCGCAGAAGCCGTGGCGCGCATGCCAGTCGAGCAAACTCCGCGCCGCCGCATAGGTCGCCGCCTCGCCCGGCTGCAACCCGGACAGGACCGCCATCAGCGCCGGGCTGCGGATGGCCGGCACGTCACCCCGACCGCTCGCCGGCAGCAGCGCCGCGACATGCGCCCGCCCGCCGTCCATCCCCAGCAGCACCGGCTCCGCCCCCGGCGGCGCATCGGCATAATCGCCCCAGGCGAGCAGCCCCTCGCCGGTCACCTGCGGCGTCAGTCCGTCGAGCAGCAGCATCCGCGCCCCCGACAGCGCCGCCGCCAGCGCCTCGGGATCGTGCCGCAACCGGTCCGCCCGGTCGAGCCGCCCGCCGGTGAACCCGATCGTCGTCCCACTCATCGGGGCGACGTCGTCCCGTGCAGCCGCATCGCATCCTGCATCAGCGCGGCGGTGACGTCGCGGCGCAGCGGATACTGGTCGGCCGGGAAATAGTTGACCATCACCGTGCCACGCACCTTCTTGACCGGGTCGACCCAGGCGATCGTCCCCGCCGCGCCGCCCCAGCCATAGGTGCCCTTGCCCGGAAACCCGCCCGGTCCGTCGGCGAGGTAGACCGATCCGCCCGCGCCGAATCCCATCGGCGCCGCCGCCTGCGTGCCACCGGTGCCGCCGCCGACCTCGCCGAAGGTCACGCCATCGGGCAGCAGGTTCGACATGCCCAGCCGCACCGTTTCCGGCTTCATCACCCGCACGCCGTCCAGCGTCCCCTCGTCCAACAGCATGTGCAGAAACCGGTCGTAGTCGCGCGCCGACATCACCAGCCCGGCGCCGCCATAGGGAAAGCTCGGCGGCTGCAGCCACACCGAGGTCGCGCCCGGATCGAGCGGCGCGCGCGAACCGAGGGTGAAGGCATAGTTGGTCGCCAGCCGCCCAGCCGCCGACGCCGGCACCGTCCAGTAGCTCGACCGCATCTTCAAGGGGTCGAACAGCCGTGTCTGGACGAAGCGCTCGAACGGCATACCGCTCGCCTTCTCGATCACCGCGGCCAGCACGTCGAGCCCGATCGAGTAGCTCCACTTCGTCCCCGGCTCGGCGATCAGCGGCATGGTCGCGACCCGCTCGGCAAAGGCGGCGAGCGTCGCCGGCCGGGTGGCGCGCGCCTTTGCCTCGACCTCGGCATTGACGGTGGCGGGTACCAGGCCGAGCCGCTCATATTCCTTCAGCAGCGGCCCCTTGGTCACGATCGTATAGCCCAGACCAGCGGTATGGGTCAGCAGATGGCGCACCGTGATCGCCGTCTTCGCCGGCACCGAATCGAGGCTGGTATCGGGGCTGGTCAGCACCCGCATCTTGGCAAAGCCCGGAAAGAAGTCGCTGATCGGCTGGTCCAGCTTCAGCCTGCCATCCTCGATCATGATCATCGCCGCCATGCCGGTGATCGGCTTGGTCATCGAATAGACCCGCCACAGGCTGTCGGGTCCCGCCGCCGCCGCGCCCCGATCGTCGGAGATACGGCCCGCCGCCGGGAACAGCGTCGGCGCGTCGCCCACGCCGAACGCCCCGACGATCCCCGGCATCTTGCCGTCGCGGACATACCCATCGAACAGCGCCTGCGTGTGCGGCAGATATGCCACGGCCGTCGGGGCCTGAGCGGCCGGACGTGGTTGCGGCTGCGGCGCCTGCGCCACCAGCGGCGCGGCGAGGAGCGACAGGATCAGCGGTGCGGCAGCGAGCGTCTTCATCGGTCACTCTCCAATATGGCCCGAACGGCCTTGGCGAACAGCGTCGGCAACCCCGCCGATTCGACATCGGCGACCGGCCACCACTCCCCCTCGCCCTGCGGCGTTCCGCGCCCGATCGCAAGGGATAGCGTCAGGTCGAAATGGGTGAAGCCGTGCGCCACCGTGACGGGCAGGACGCGCCAGTCGGTGGCGGCGGGTGCGTCGGCGAGCAGCGGCGGCTCTTCGCTCCACGACCCGGTCGGCAGCGCCCGCATCCCGCCGAGCAGGCCCTTGGGCGGGCGGCGGACGAGCCACACCGAACCCGTCATGCCGGGACCGTCCCCCTCCAGCCAGAACACCGTCCCGAACCGCGCCGGTCGCGCCTTCTTCTTCGCCTTCACGGGCAGCCGCTCCGGCTCTCCCTCCGCGAAGCCGCGACACTCCTCCCGCAACGGACACAGCAGGCAGCGGGGCCGCTTCGGCGAGCATATCGTCGCCCCCAGATCCATCATCGCCTGTGCGAAGTCCCCGGCCCGCAGTGTCGGCGTGATCGAATCCGCCGCCGCCCGGATCGCCCCGCGGGCGCCCGGCAGCGGTGCGTCGATGGCGAACAGCCGCGCCACCACCCGCTCGACATTGGCGTCGACCACCACCGCCCGCTCACCGAACGCGATCGCCGCCACCGCGGCCGCCGTGTACGCCCCCAGCCCCGGCAGCGCCCGCAACTCCGCCTCGGTCGTTGGAAATGCGCCGCGATGGTCATCAACGACCGCGCGCGCCGCCTTCACCAGGTTGCGCGCCCGGGCATAGTAACCCAGCCCCGCCCAGGCGGCCATCACCTCGCCCTCGTCCGCCGCCGCCAGGCTGGCCACGTCCGGCCAGCGCGCGACCCAGTTCTCGAACCGGGGTCGCACCGCCGCGACGGTGGTCTGCTGCAGCATCACCTCCGACAGCCACACGCGGTACGGATCGGCCGTCTCGCCCGGCCGCGCCCGCCAGGGCAGCACCCGCCCATGCGCGTCGTACCAGGCGAGCAGTTCGGCACCGATGGAAGATCGCTTGGCGTCCACCCGCCCGCTATGGCATGGGGACCGGCATGAGCAAGCGCGACGGCGCCACCCCCACGATCAGGCGCCCCGCCCCGCGCGCCAAGCCACCAGCCGAGCCGGTGCGCTCCAACCGCGCGCGCGCCGTGTCGGAGCTGCTGCCGGCGATCGGCGGCGCCGCATTCCGGCGTTTCGGCTTCGTGCAGTCCGCGCTGGTCAGCCGCTGGCCGGAGATCGTCGGCGAGAAGCTGGCGCGCGCCTCCGCCCCCGAATCGATCCGCTTCCCCGTGGGTCAGAAGGCGGACGGCACGCTGACCCTGACCGTCCACGGCGCCTATGCGGTGATGATCCAGCACGTCGTGCCGGAGATCGTCGAGCGGGTGAACCGCTTCTTCGGCTACACCGCCGTCGCCCGCATCCAGATCCGCCAGGGCGAGATTGCCGCCACCGCCGGTGCGATCCGCCGCGCGCCCGCGGGCATCCGTGCCGTGCCCGAGGAAATGGGCGAGGGCCTGAAATCGATCGCCGACCCGGAACTGCGGGCGGTGCTGGAATCGCTGGCCGCGGGCGTCGCGGCGACCCGCGGGCTTCCCAAGGTATCCTGATGCGTCTGAAATTCGGCTTGCTCGCCCTGCTCCTCCTCGCCCCGACCCTGACCACGGCCGCGCCGCCGCGCGACTGGTCGGCGGTCGCGACGATGAAGCCTGACGGCGCCTATGTCCTCGGCAGTCCCGCGGCGAAGGTAAAGCTGGTCGAATGGGCCAGCTATACCTGCCCGCACTGCGGCCACTTCGCCACCGAATCGGCACCGGTGCTGAAGGACCGGATGATCCGCTCCGGCTCGACCAGCCTCGAGGTGCGGCACCTGGTCCGCGATCCCGTCGACCTCGCCGCCGCGATCGTGGTGCGCTGCACCGGCGCGCGTGGCTTTGCCGCCACCAACCTTGCCGTCTTCGCGCAGCAGGAGAAGTGGATGACGCAGGCCAACACCTTCCTCCAGGCCAATGGCGAGCGGCTCGACAAGCTCCCCCGCGCCGCCGCGTTGCGCCAGGTCGCCGACGGCACCGGCCTGACCGCAATCGGCAAGGCGCATGGGCTGACCGAGCCGCAGGTCGCCGCCTGCTTCGCCGACCAGGCCGCGATCGACAAGCTGCTGGCGCTGAGCGCAACCGTACCGGCAGAGGTCACCGGCACTCCTACCTTCTTCCTCAACGGCAAGTTGCAGCCGCAGGGCACCTGGGCGCAGCTCCAGCCCGCGCTCGCCGCCGCCGGCGCCCGCTGATTCCCTCAGGAGCCATTCGCATGAAGCACGTCCTCCCCCTTTCCGCCGCGATCCTGCTCGCCGCCTGCTCGGGCAGCGGCGATGGCAACAGCAGCAGCCCCGCCGCCCCCGTCGCCGCGGTCCCCGCCCCGGCCGGCCAGAACTGGACCGAGACGGTGACGAAGACCGAAGAGGGCTATCGCATGGGCAACCCCAATGCCGCCATCAAGCTGGTCGAATATGGCTCGCGCACCTGCCCCGTCTGCGGCGCCTTCGCGCGCGAGGGGTTCCAGCCGCTGACCAGCAACTACGTCGCGTCCGGCAAGGTCAGCTTCGAATTCCGCGACTATATGGTCCACGGCGCCCCCGACATCGCGCTGGCGCTGCTCGGCACCTGCGGCGACAATCCCGCCACCTTCTTCCCGATCCTGGAACAGACCTACGCCGTCCAGTCGACCTTCCTCGACAAGCTCCAGGCCCTCGACCCCGCCACCCAGCAGGCGCTCCAGTCGCAGGCGCCGGCCCAGGCGGTGGCGACCCTTGCCGACAAGATCGGCGCGGTCGAGTTCATCAAGCAGCGCGGCATCCCGGAGGCGAAGGCGCGCGCCTGCCTGGCCGACGGCAAGAAGCTGGAGGCGATCACCAAGCCGACCGAAACCGCCACCGCCAATGGCACCGTGACCGGTACCCCCACCTTCATCATCAACGGCGATACCGCGCCCGGCGTCGTCACCTGGCCCCAGCTCGAGACCGCCCTGAAGCGCGCCGGGGCGTAAGCTCGCCTCGCCGCACCGACTTTCCGTTCGGGGGAAGCGGTGCGGCGAGGTCGCGCGTCAGAAGGCGAAGCGTACCCCGCCGACCGCGCTGTGGTTGCGCACGTCCAGGTTGACCCGGATGTCGCCGGTCGTCCCGCTGATGCTGCCGCGGTCGCCGCTCACCGTGCCGCCGATCCGTCCGGCCACCGCGTCGGCCGCCACGCTCGTATAGCGATACTCGCCGAACACCCCGATCGACCGCGTCAGCATCAGCTTGACGCCGCCGCCCACGCGCAGCCCCCAATCGCCGCTCATGTCGCTGTCGGTGATGAGGTAGGCCGGCCCCGCGAACGCATAGGGCTCCAGCCCGTCGCGCGGGATGCGTAGCATCGCCAGCGCCGACAGCGTCGCCGTGGTCGGCACCGTCACGCGCGGAATGTCCACCGATACCAGCCGCCCGGGATCGATCACCACCTCCTCGCCGAACACCCGTTCGTCGAACCGCAGGTTTGCGGTGGCGCGAATGGTCTGGCGCTTCACGTCCGGATCGAGGGTCGCTGCATCGAACGCGACGCCGAACGCGCCGAACCAGTGGCCGACGCGCGCGCCGTAGATGGTGGACCGGGTCGGCTCCAGCCGCTCGACATCGACCCGCAGCTGCGCGGGCACGATCGCCCCGTTCACGCGCGCCTCGTCGGCGATGATCGTCGCGGCGGTGCGCTCGGGAAAGGAGCGCCCGGCGAACAGGTCGACGAAGGTCTGCGCCTCCGCACCCGGCGCCGTCGTCATGCCGCCCGTCATCGCCATGGCGGCGAGTGCCGCCCCCATTCGTAAACCCATGATTTCACGTCCCCGTTGATCCAGGTCACAAGCATCGTCGCTGCCGGACGTTCCCGGCCTTGCTGGCGATGGCACGGGAACGTATATCGAACGGGATGGCGCAACTCGACACTCGCGAGAAGCTGGCGATCCTAGCGGACGCGGCGAAATACGACGCCTCATGCGCCTCGTCGGGCACGCAGAAGCGCAACTCGCGTGACGGCAAGGGGCTGGGCTCGACCGAGGGGATGGGCATCTGCCACGCCTATGCTCCCGACGGCCGCTGCATTTCGCTGCTGAAGATCCTGCTGACGAACAGCTGCATCTTCGATTGCCATTACTGCATCAATCGTAAGAGTTCGAACGTCCGCCGCGCCCGCTTTACCGCGCAGGAGGTGGTGAACCTCACCATCGCCTTCTACAAGCGCAACTATATCGAGGGGCTGTTCCTCTCCTCGGGTATTATCCGCTCGTCGGACTATACGATGGAACAGCTGGTCGAGGTCGCACGCTCCTTGCGCGAGGATCATCATTTCCGCGGCTATATTCACCTCAAGACCATCCCCGATGCCGATCCGGAACTGGTTCGCCTTGCCGGGCTCTACGCCGACCGGATCTCGATCAATGTCGAACTGCCCACCGCCGGCGGCCTGAAGCGCCTCGCCCCCGAAAAGGACGGTACCCGGATCGAGGGCGCCATGGCCGATGTGAAATCCTCGATCGCCGACAATCGCGACGCGACGAAGAAGTACAAGTCCGCCCCTCGCTTCGCTCCCGCAGGCCAGTCGACCCAGATGATCGTCGGCGCCGATGCTGCGACCGACGGCGACATCGTCCGCAAGGCGTCGACCCTCTACGATCGCTTCGGCCTGCGCCGCGTCTACTATTCCGCGTTCAGCCCCATTCCGGACGCCAGCGCCGTCCTGCCGCTGCAACGACCGCCACTGATGCGCGAGCACCGGCTCTACCAGTCGGACTGGCTGATGCGCTTCTACGACTTTCAGCCACACGAAGTCGTCGCCGCCGCCGACGAGGCAACGGGCATGCTGCCGCTCGACATCGATCCCAAGCTCGCCTGGGCGCTGAAGTTTCGTGACCGCTTCCCCGTCGACATCAACCGCGCCCCGCGCGAGATGTTGCTTCGCATTCCGGGACTGGGCGTCAAGGCGGTGGGCGCTATCCTCACCAGCCGCCGCTGGCGTCGCCTGCGCCTCGACGACGTCGCGCGCCTTACCGTGTCGATCGCGAAGCTGCGCCCCTTCATCGTCACCGATGACTGGCGCCCGGTCATGCTGACGGATCGCGCCGAACTGAAACCGCTGGTCGCGCCGAAGAAGGAACAGCTCGAACTGTTCGCGGCCTGACGTCCTGTCGGGCGGGCCCGCCTCGGCATGACGAAGGCGGATCGAACCTGCGGTCCGCCGCACGAAGAAACCAACCACGGTCCCAAACGCTGAAACCCGAGCCATGCGCGTCGTAACCATCCCCCAGCCCGACGATTTCGACGCGTGGCGCGCCGCCGCCCGCGATCTCGCCGCGGCCGAGGTGCCGCCCGAAGACGTGGTGTGGCAGGTCGGCCCCACCCCAACGGACCTGTTCGCCGGAGAGGACAACGCCCACGCGCCGCCGCCTGCCACCGCTGCCTTCTCCGTCCCCCGCGCCTTTATCGACCTCGCCCGCAGCGTCATCCTGTCGCACGAGCCGGAGCGGTTCGCGCTCCTCTACACCGCACTCCACCGCCTTCGTCGCGAGCCGCGGCTGATCGACGACCGGGCCGATCGCCTCGTCCGCCGGCTCGACGAGATGGCCAAACAGGTCCGCCGCGACATCCACAAGATGCGCGCCTTTCTCCGCTTCCGCGAGGTGGACGAGGGCGGCACCCCCCGCTTCGTCGCCTGGTTCGAGCCCGAGCACCACATCGTCCGCGCCAACGCCGCCTTCTTCGTCAACCGCTTCGCATCGATGCGCTGGTCGATCCTGACGCCGGAGGTGTCGCTCCACTGGGACGGGCAGATGCTGTCGGAAGGCCCCGGCGCCAAGAAGGCCGATGCGCCCGAGGGCGATCCCACCGAGGAAGTGTGGAAGACCTATTACGCCAGCATCTTCAACCCCGCCCGCGTCAAGATCGGCGCGATGCTGAAGGAGATGCCGCGCAAATACTGGAAAAACATGCCCGAAACCGCGTTGGTGCCGCAACTGATCGCCGGCGCACAGGCACGGGAGAGCGGCATGATCGAGCAGGCGCGCACCGCCCCCCATGACGGGATCGGCGGCAATATCGAGTTGGCATGGCAGGCCCTGCGCGAGGAGGCCGCCGGCTGCACCCGCTGCCCGCTCTACAAGCCCGCGACCCAGACCGTGTTCGGCGAGGGGCCGGTCGACGCAGCGATGATGTTCGTCGGCGAGCAACCCGGCGATCAGGAGGATCTGGCCGGGCATCCGTTCGTCGGCCCCGCCGGGCAGGTGTTCGATCGGGCCATGGCCGACGCCGCGATCGACCGGTCGCGCGTCTATGTCACCAATGCGGTCAAGCACTTCAAATACGAGCAGCGCGGCAAGCGCCGCATCCACGCCAAGCCGAACGGCGGCGAGATCGACGCCTGTCGCTGGTGGATAGAACAGGAACGGATGCTGGTCCGCCCGCAGGTGACGGTCGCACTGGGCGCCACCGCTGCCCGCTCGCTATTCGGCCGCGTCATGACGATCGGCCGCGAGCGCGGCCGCGCGATCCCGCTGCCCGAGGGCGGCGCGGCGTGGATCACCGTCCACCCCAGCTACCTCCTTCGCCTGCCCGACAAGGTACAGGCGGAGGAGGAATATGCCCGCTTCGTCGAGGACCTGAAACTGGCCCACGCTTCGCTGGGGTGATGCTCGCCACGCCCTATGGGTGTTCCCGCGAAGGCGGGGACCCAGTGCATTCGAGGAGCCACGACTCCAGCCAAAAAGAGCACTAGGCTCCCGCCTCTGCGGGAGCACGGGGGGAGGGAAGCACCGCCCTAATCCACTCTGTCATCCCGGCGAAAGCCGGGACCCATGGTCACGCAGAGCTACCGTACCGCGCCGACGCCAGCCTTACCGCGTCCCTGGGTGCCGGCGTCCGGCGGGATGCCGATAGAGCGCTTCTCCACGGGTACCCCCGTCAGCACCGACCACCCGACCGGCAGGTAATCCGCCGCCATGTAGAAATAGAACACGCAAGTTCCGTCCGCGCGGTAGCTGCCGCCCTTCACGATCCCCAGCGCCGTCGTCCCCAGGAACACCGGCGCGCCGCTGTCGCCCGCCTGACAGGTCGGCCCCGCCACCGTCACCCAACTGGGCGTACACGGCCCGCCGCACAGGTCGCCTGCCGGCGCGAAATCGACCAGCTCGACTGTCGCGCAGCTATATCCGGTCCGCTCCCCCCGGTGGCACACCACATCGCCTGCGCGCGTACTGTCGCGCCGTTCGACCGCCAGCACCGGCCGCGCCACCGTCTTGGCGGTGTCGGCATAGATCAGGGGCGCCACCGCCGCGGTGGTCGTGTGCAACTGCACGTCCTGATAACCCCAGCCCCACTGCCCCTCGAACGTCAGCGGCACATCCCCCGCCGCCGGATCGACATAGCGCAACTCGTCCGGGCAGTGCGCCGCCGTCACCACGCCGTTCCGCACTCCATCGGTCACCGCGAAGCCGGTGGTGCAGGCATATCGTTTCCCATCCGCCGGGCTGACCCCGATCACCCGCGCGCCGCCGATCACCTCGCCTGCCATGTTCTGCTCCGGCTCCAGGTCGGGCCGCCCGATCACGCGGATGCGTACCGGCACCCCGGCGATCGCCGCCATCCGGTCGGCCAGCGCCACCGCGTCCTCGGCGACAAGATCGGCGGGGGAGGCCATCACGACCAGCTGTCCGCTCCGCGGATCCACCCCGATGCCCGGCGGCCGACGCAGCGCCGCGCGGATCTCCGCCTGATGGGTGGCGATCGCCGCGACCAGCTGGGCGCGCGTGGCCAGCGCGCCGGTGCGAAAGATCACCGGCACCGTCATGCCGCCAGCCGGCACGATCCGCGGCGCCACCGGATCGATGCCGGTCAGGAGCACGACGATGCGGTACGGCTCCTGCTCGATCGCAATTCCCGCCAGCCGGTCGCGGAACTCTGCCGCGAGCGCATCGGTCGCCGCCACGCTCTCCTGCTGCGCACGCAGCCGCCGCAGCGCCTCGTCCAGCGGCAGCGAGCGCAGGGCGGCATAGGCGGCGGCATCCTGCGCCAGCGCATCCCCGGGCGTCTGGATCACGGGCGCCGCCGCGGCAGGCGCGGCGAACAGCAGCAGGGCGGCAAGCATCAGGCGGCGGAACACCGGCACCCTATCGCCCCGCTCGCGTATATGCGCGCTGAACGAGCCCTTCCACCCCCAACATCGTGCTCCCGCGAAGGCGGAGACCCAGTGCCTTTGCCCTAAGCGCACAAGGTCACTGGGTCCCCGCCTCCCCGGGGACACATACCAGGGGGTGGGTGGCGCTATCGGCTATACGCCTTGGGCAGCGCCCCCTCGTCCGGCGTCAGATACCGATCGCGCAGCCGGTTCTGGCGCGAGCGGGTCGGCTGCGGCTTGCCGTCGATCCACACCGCGACCGGCAGCGACGACAGTTCCAGCGGATCGCCGTCCCACAGCACCACGTCCGCGCGTCGCCCGGCGGTCAGCGAGCCGATCTCGCCATCCACGCCCATCACGCGCGCAGGCCCAGAGGTGATCGTCGCGAACGCCTGGCCCCAGCTCAGCCCCGCCGCACCCGGTATCTTGCCGATCGCCACCAGATTGCCGGCGAACTGGGCCAGCCCATGCTCGCCGCCGCTGCCGTCGAACAGCACGCCCACGGTCACGCCCGCGCGCTGGAGCCGCCCGACATTGCTCTCTGTCGCGGCCAGTTGCTCGAACGACGCCGGCAGGTCGGCGATCGCGGAGGCCATCACCGGCACCCGCGCCGCTGCGATCTCGGGCGCGACCATCCAGCCCTCGGCCGCGCCGGCCAGGATCAGCTTCAGCCTGGGGAAGCGTTTCGGCAGGGTCAGTACCTGGCGGATATCGCTCGCCCGCTCGACATGGACGACCAGCGGCATCCGCCCGTCCAGCACCGGCAGCAGCGCCTCCGCATCCGCCCGCTTCAGCAGCGCGTCGCGGCTGCGCCCGTCGAATCCCTTGGGATCCCGCCGGAAATCCTCCGCCTGCGCGAAGGCGTCGAACAGCATCGCATAGGCCGCCGGGCGGCTGCCCCCCGCCCGATCCGCCCCCGTCTCGCCCAGCTCGACGAACTGGAAGGCGCGCGGGCGGGTGACTGGATCGGCATCGTCGCCCAAGTCGATGATCGCCCCCTGCCCGGCGAAGATCGAGCCGCGCGCGTCGGCCGACACGATCGCGCGGGTCACCCCGCCCGCCCGCTCGTTGCCGATGATGACGCTGTTGGGGTTGATCGCGGTCGCGACGTCGAGCGCCGCCGAGAAGGGCGAGTTGCGCGCGCCCGAGTCGTTGCTCTCCTGCACGCCGCCGACATCGACCAGCCCCAGGCTGCCGATCCCCGCGACAATCCCGGGCGTCACCCACTTGCCCGTAGCATCGACCGTCTCGGCCCCCGCCGGCACCGCTACGCCGCGCCCGGCCGCGACCACGCGCCCGTCGCGGATCACCACCGTGCCGCCCGGGATCGGCGCCGACCCGTCGCCGATCGCGACCGTGCCGCCGGTGATCGCGATCGTCTGCGCCGCCACGGGTGCCGCCACCAGAGCGGCGGAGAGAAGCATGAGCGCCTTCACTTCACGTCTCCTTCGCCCGGCTGGCCCAGCTCGAAATCGCTCACCGGCCGTCGCCGCGGGTCGAGCGCGTCGTAGAGCATCGCGCCGTCCACCCACACCTTCTCGGGCCGCGAATAGACGCTCAGGGGGTTGCCGTTCCACAGCACCACGTCGGCCATCTTGCCCGGCTTCAGGCTGCCGGTCCGATCGGCGATCCCCAAGGCCCTGGCCGGATTGTACGACAGCCAGCGCCATGCCGCGGCATCCGACACGTCGACGCCCGCGCGCCGTCCGGAGGCGAGCGCCTTGGCCACCTCCTGGTTCAGCCGCTGGATGCCGTTGGCGTCGTCGGAATGGATCATCGCGCACGCCCCCGCCTTTTCCAGCAGGGCCAGGTTGGCGCTGATCCCGTCGTAACTTTCCATCTTGAACCCGTACCAGTCGGCCCAGACCGCGGCGCAGGTGTCGTTCTGCTTCAGCAGGTCGGCGATCTTGTACGCCTCGACCGCGTGGTGGAACGCGGTCACCTTGTACCCGAATTCCTTGGCCATATCCATGACGATGGCCATCTCGTCGGCGCGGTAGCAGTGGTTCTGCACGCGGATCTCGCCCGACAGCACGCCGCGCAGCGTATCCATCGCGATGTCGCGCTCGGGCGGATCGCCGCCCTCGTCCTCATACTTGTCCCATTTCCGCTTGTAGCTGGCGGCGCGTGCCCAGGTCGCGCGGTCGACCGCGACATTGCCCATCCGCGTCGCGGGCTTGCGCCCCTTGGATCCATAGACGCGCTTCGGATTCTCGCCGCAGGCCATCTTCAGCCCGTATGGCGCGCCCGGAAACTTCATCGCCTGCATCGTGCGGGCATAGACGTTCTTCAGCACCACCGATCGCCCGCCGAACAGGTTCGCGGAGCCGGGCAGGATCTGCAGCGTCGTGACGCCGCCATTGGCCAGCGCCCGGCCGAAGCCGGGATCCTGCGGCCACACGCTATGCTCGGCCCAGACATCTGCGGTGACCGGATCGGTCGCCTCGTTGCCATCAGAATTCGCCTCGACGCCGGGGCTGGGATAGTCGCCCAGATGGCTGTGGATGTCGATGATGCCGGGCGTCACCCACTTGCCCGTCCCGTCGATCACCGTCGCACCGGCCGGCGCCTCTAGCGTCTGCCCAACCGCGACGATCTTGCCATCGGCGAACAGCACCGACCCGCCCTCTATCCGGCCGCCCTCGCCGTCATAGACGGTGACGTTGGTCACCAGCGTCGGCACCCCTGGATAGGCGTGATAGGTCGAGGGGAAGGGATCATGCGCATAGCCCTTGTCGCGACCCAGCGCCGATGCCTTTTCGCCCTTCGACGAAGCCGATTTCGGCCGCTCGCCGCCGCCATCGGCCGCGCACCCCGCCAGCAGGGCGAGCACCGCTGCCGACATCCATAGCCTCACCCTCATGCCGCCCCCTGAAATCTGCTTCTGTCGCCAGCCTATATGCCCCGTTTCGGGGCGTCCACCGCCGCGCAACGATTGCAGGAAGTTAACAAAGACGAGCGTTAAGCATGTTGTGTATCGGCATGGGAAATGGATGAAAAATCTTTAATTGCGACAAATCTACGGTGAAAATAGAACAATTCTCGTCAGCAACGTTAGCCATACAACAATCGGGGACACCAGAAATGACCAGGATTTTCGCGATCACCGCCGCCGCTGCCGCCATTGCCGCCGCAGCACCGGCTTATGCCACCAGCTTTACCGTCAATACCATGAATGGCGGCACGACCACCTCGTCGAATACTTACGGCAACGTGCTTACCTATCAGGCGAAGACCGGTGCCGAGACGCTGGACGTCCGCGCCACCGGCTGGAACGTCGCCGACGGCAAGGTGAGCGCAGCCAAGCTCGTCAGCTACGGCGCCGCCGGCCTCGGCGTCACGTCGACCACCGACAGCGGCAACTACAACACGCACACCGTCGACAACCTGGGCGGGAACGACTTCATCCTGCTGCAGTTCAGCCAGACCGTGAACCTGGTCAGTGCGACGCTGAACTCCTATGCCGTCGGATCGAGCTATTTCGACTATTTCTTCAGCGACGCCGACAACGACTCGACGGTGAAGTGGGGCGCGCTGAACGGCGCCTGGAACCAGGCGCTGTCGCTCAACGGCATCAGCGAGGCGAGCCTTGGCAAAATGTTCGCCGGCACGCTGAACGTGTCGAGCAACGGCAACGCCGCGCAGACCTACACCATCAAGGGTGCGGGCAATCTCTGGATGATCGGCGCGTCGCAGGCCAATCCCGACTGGAACACCGACGGGTTCAAGCTGGCCGCGCTGACCGTGAACTCGGTCGCCGCCGTCCCCGAGCCCGCCACCTGGGCGATGATGCTGGTCGGCTTCGGCATGGTCGCCGCCACCGCCCGCTATCGCCGTCGCGACACCAAGGCAGCCATCGCCTGACACCAAATCGCTTTCCGAGACGCGCCGCCGGGTCCCAAGCCCGGCGGCGCACCCGCGTGGGGACGTTACGCAGACGGTGCTACCTACGTCATGCCGGGCTTGTCCCGGCGTGACAGCAGGGTGCGAAACAAACGTCGTGGCATCGTGCCAGCCCGGCGTTCCCTCACGCCCCCCTGAACACTGGCGCCCGTTTTTCCCCGAACGCCCGCACTGCCTCTGCAAAGTCCTGCGTCCACCCTGCCGCCCGCTGGTTCTCGCGCTCGATCACCAGCGTCTCGTCGAGCGACGCGGTCAGCGCGGCGGCGACCTGCTTGCGGATCAGCGCCACCGCCACCGATGGCCCCGCCGCCAGCCGCGCGGCGAGCGTCTGCGCCTCGGCCAGGCAGGCATCGTCCTCGGCGATGCGGGTTACCAGCCCTGCCGCCAGCGCCGCCTCCGCCGACAATCGCTCGCCGAGCAGCGCCATTTCCAGCGCCCGCGCCCGCCCGACCGCCTGCGCCACCAGCCAGGTCGATCCTGCGTCGGGCACCAGCCCGATATTGACGAAGGCGAGCAGCCCGTAGGCCGATCGCGCCATGACGATGATGTCGCCGAGCAGCGCCAGTCCCAGCCCCGCGCCCACTGCCGGACCGTTGATCGCCGTCACCACCGGAATGTCGAGCCCGGCGATCTTGCGCACGAAGGGGTTGTAGTCGCGGTCCAGCGACTCGCCCAGGTCACGGCCCGGCTGCGGTCCGCCGCCGTCGCCGATCAGGTCCGCGCCGGAGCAGAACGCGCGACCCGCCCCGGTCATGACCAGCGCCCGCGCGCCGTCGGCCACCGCCCGGTCGATCGCGGCGGTCGCCTCGGCGAACAGCGTGGAGGTCAACGCGTTCATCCGGTCGGGTCGGTCGAGCGTCAGCGTGGCGACGCGGTCGGCGATGTCGAGCCTGACGGTGGAATAGGTCACGGGGGCCACTCTCCTGCCGGCGGGTCGAATGCCGGCCGTCCGCGATCTTGTAGGGGGGCCTCTTCCGGCCGGCAACGGCGCTACTGCCATCGAATACGCAGCAGGGTTGCGACGCCATGATCGCGCCGATCGGGACGATGACGCCCGCCACAGCCTCGTATCCGGAACAATCCTTCCTTTATCGCGGGTTAATATAATGTGTCGTAATCGGACGATGCCGCCTTGGATCGTGACTGTCCATGGCGACCCGGCCGGTGCAGGGCACGCTGCCGCCGTCCGCCGCGGATCAGTGTCAAAGGAAACGCGTCCGTCATGCCTACCATCGCCGCTGCTTTCCGCGACCATCAGACGGCGATCCTCGACCGCCTCGAAGAGGCTGGATCGCTGCTGGAGGACAGTGGCAGGCCATCCGGCGACCGCCTCGACGCGAGCCGCAACGGGATCGGCGATGCGCTGACCGCCTATCAGCGGTTCAAGCATTGCGAGGTCTATGATCCGATCATCACTGCCGGCGGTGCCGATGCCCCCGCCGCCGCCGCGCTGAAGGCCGATTGCGAGGCGTTGGCGCGCGACTACCAGGCCTACTGCACCGGCGTCGAGGCGGGTGACGGTGTCCTTGCATCTTACCGCCGCGCAACGCTCGACATGGCGACCCGCGTCAAGCACGCCCTGATCCGCGAGTTCGAGCTGGTCCGCCAGCTCACCGTCTATCCCGACTATGCCACAAGGCCGGTCGGCGGGGCGTAAGCAACAGCTCCTTTCTCACGTCGCCCCGGTCTTGAGCCGGGCTGATGGTCAAGTGCCGCGGGTCGGTGAATGTCGGCCGCCCCCTCTTACTTCACCGGCCGCTTCTCCAGCTTGCGTGCCAGCGTCCGCCGATGCATCCCCAGCCGGCGGGCGGTTTCCGAAATGTTGAAGCCGGTCTCCGCCAGCATCTCGTTGATATGCTCCCATTCCAGCGTCTTGATCGACGTCGTGCGCCCGTCGATCGGCACCTGCGCGTCGCCCCCGGCGCGGCTGAAGGCGGCCTCGATATCGTCGGTGTTCGATGGCTTGGCCAGATAGTGGCACGCACCCAGCTTGATCGCCTCGACCGCAGTGCCGATGCTGGCGAAGCCGGTCAGCACCACGATCAGCATGTCCGGATCATGCGCATGCAGCCGCGCGACGCAGGTCAGGCCCGACGCCGTCCCCAGCTTCAGGTCGACTACGGCGAAGTTGGGCGCGAAGTCCGCCAGCAGCGCCTCCACCTCGCCCGGCCCGCTCGCTACCCGCACGACGTAGCCGCGCCGCTCGAACGAGCGTTGCAGCGTCCGCGCGAACGTCGCGTCGTCCTCGACGATCAGCAGCTGGCGCTCCGTCATCCCCGTTCTCCCCGCCCTGTGACCAGCGGCAGGATTAAGCTGACCGCCGCGCCGCTGCCGTCGCGGTTCGACGCCTCCAGCCGCCCGCCCAGCCGCCGCGCGACGTTGCTGGCCAGGAACAGCCCCAGCCCGTGCCCAGCGCCCTTGCTCGACTGATACGCCTTGCCAATCCCGGCCAGCTGCGCCTCGCCGAACCCGCGCCCGCGGTCGAGCACCGTGATCGCCAGCTCGCCATCCTGCCGCTCGGCGAGCAATTCCACCCAGCCCGGCGAGAACTCCGCCGCGTTGTCGAGCAGGTTCCAGATCGCCTGTCGCAGCGACGCGCCCGCCACCAGCGCCGCGCCGGCCAGATCGCGCGTATAGTCCAGCGGCACTGCCGGCTGCGTCGCCCGCCACTCGGCGACGATCGTGTCGAGGAACGGCCCTGCCGGCACGCTCTCCATCGCCTCGCCCCGCGGCTCGCCGGCGGAATGCAGGATGTCGGAGACGATGCGCTTGCACCGCTCGACCTCGCCCTGCATCTCCTGCACCTCGCCCGCCAGCTCGGGATCGCCGGCGATCCGCGGCATCCGTCGCCAGTCGCTCAGGATCACCGCCAGCGAGGCGAGCGGCGTGCCCAGCTCGTGCGCCGCGCCACTCGCGAACAGGCCCATGCGGACGATCCCGTCCTCCTCGGCGGCATGCTGGCGCAGGTCGGACAGGTAGCGGTCACGCGCGTGCAGGTTGCGCGTGATCCGCCCGATGAACATCACCAGCAGCGTCGCGATCAGCAGGAAGCTGATCCACGCGCCCAGCGTGTAGAGGTCGGCGGTATCGGCCAGCAGTCCGCGCGGATAGACCAGCGGCAGGCTCCTGACGGTCAGCCCGGCATAGCAGAGCCCGGTCGCCGCGATCAGCACCCAGGCGGACCACGGCCTGAGCAGGATCGCCCCCAGCACCACCTGCAACAGGTAGAGCGATACGAACGGGTTGGCCGCCCCGCCGCTCAGGTACAGCTGGACGGTCAGCACGCCCATGTCGACCAGCAGCGCCGCCATGATCTCGCCATTGGTCACCCGGTGGCGCGGCAGCAGCGCCAGGCTGGCCAGGTTCGCGACCGCCAGCGCTGCGACCGCGATCAGCATCGGCGCCAGCGGCAACGGCACGCCCAGCGCGAACCGCACGAGCAGGATCGTCACCAGCTGGCCACCGACCGCCAGCCAGCGCAGCTGCACCAGCTGGCGCATATTGTCCGCCGCCGTCGCCTCGGGCGAAGGACCGTCCGGCGAGGACACGCCGTGCCGGGTCAGGGGGCGGGTCAGCGCGAGCAGCGGCGCGTCCATCATTCCGCCTCTCCTCTCCGCCCGATCAGCATCCACGCCCCGAACAGCGACAGGGCCATCAGCCCGAACCAGGTAATCGCATAGACGAGATGGTTGTTATTGAAGCGGATGACGGTCAGTCCGCCAACCGGCAACCCGCCCGGGTTCGGCGTCGCATCGGCGTCGACGAAGAACGGCGCCACATCCTGCAATCCCCGCGCCCGCGCGATCGCCGCGACGTCGCGCGAGTACCAGCGATCCGCCGCCGGATCGTTCGACCGCAGGAACGCGCCGCCCGGCTCGCTCGTCCGGATAAGGCCGGTAACGGTCACCGGTCCCGCCGGCTGTCCGGCCGATCGCGTCGCCGGATCGCGGCGATCCGCAGGCACGAAGCCGCGGTTGACCAGCACGGTTGGTGACCCGTCGATGCCGCGCAACGGAGTCAGCACCCACCATCCCGGCCCCATCGCCGTGACCGCCTGGACCAGAGTCTCGCGGCCGCAGAATACGCCGGACATGCGAACTCGCCGATACGCAAGGTCGCTGCCCCAATCGCTCCGCGGCGGCAGCGCACCGGGCGCGGCATGGACCCGTGCCTCCACCCGGTCGATCAGCGCCAGCTTCCACGCCCGCCGCTCGACCTGCCAGACGCCGAGCGCGGCGAAACCGGCGGCGAGCAGCAGGCACAGGGCGGCGAACGGGCCTCGCTTCATTGCATGTCGGTCATCGGCATCATGTTGCTGTTCAGGTGGTACATGATCCACAGCGATCCGCTGACCACGATCGCCACGATCACGGCGGTGAAGATCAGCGTCAGCAGCACCCATCCCCCTTCCGACTTCGCGTTGACGTGCAGGAAGAATAGGGTGTGGACCATGATCTGGACGAAGGCGAGCGCGACGATCGCCGCCGCCGTCCCCTGCACGCTGCCCAGCACGCCGGTCATCACCAGCCAGAACGGCACCGCGGTCAGCACCACCGACAGCGCGAAACCGATCAGATAGCCTTTGCGCGAGGCATGGGGCGCGGCTCCGGAATGTCCGTCGCTCATCGCAGCACTCCCAGCAGATAGACAAAGGTGAACACGCCGATCCAGACGACGTCCAGGAGGTGCCAGAACATGCCCAGGCACATGATGCGGCGACGGTTGTCCAGCGTCAGCCCGCGCTGGCCGATCTGGACCAACGTCACGCCGATCCACACCAGCCCGCACAACACGTGCAGCCCGTGCGTGCCGACCAGCGCGAAGAAGCCGGACAGGAAGGCGCTGCGCTGCGGCGTCGCCCCCTCGGCGATCAGCGTGGCAAATTCGTACAGCTCGATCCCAACGAACGCCGCGCCGAACAGCGCCGTCACCGCCAGCCACCCTTGCGTCGCGCGCAGCCGTCCTGCCTCGGTCTCGATCGCCGCCATGCCGAAGGTGATCGACGACAGGAGCAGCATGCCCGTATTGATTGCGACCAGCGGCAGCTCGAAGATCTGGTGCGGCGCCGGTCCGCCGGCATAGCTGGTGCTCAGCACGCCGTACGTCGCGAACAGCGTCGCGAAGATCAGCGCGTCGCTCATCAGGTAGATCCAGAAGCCGAGCGCCGTGCTGGCCCCCGGCCCGTGGTGATGCTCCTCCTCGTCGATCAGGTAGAAGCTGGGTGCTTGGCTGGACATATCAGGCTCCCACCGCCGCGAGGCGCGCGCGCTCGGTGGCGGCGACCTCCTCGGACGGGATGTGGTAATCGCGGTCGTAGTTGAAGCTGTGGCCGATGATGACGACGATCATGCCGGCGAAACTGACCGCCGCCAGCCACCAGATGTACCACACCATCGCGAACCCCAGCGCCAGCGCCAGCCCCGACAGGATCACCCCCGCGCCGGTGTTGCGCGGCATGTGGATCGGCCGCCAGCCGCCCGCCGGATGCTCGTGCCCGCGCGCCTTCATGTCGTACCACGCATCCAGGTCGTGGATGACGGGCGTGAAGGCGAAGTTGTACGCCGGCGGAGGGCTGCTCGTCGCCCATTCCAGCGTGCGGCCGTGCCAGGGGTCGCCGGTGGTGTCGCGCAAGGCTTCGCGGTTGCGGATGCTCACCGCGATCTGGATCAGGAAGGCGGCGATGCCGATGGCGATGATGAGCACGCCGATCATCGCAACGATGAAGAAGGGTTGCAGGCTGGGATCGTCGAAGTGGCGCACGCGCCGGGTCGTCCCCATCAGCCCGACGATGTAGATCGGCGTCCACGCGACCCAGTAGCCGACCACCCAGCCCCAGAAGCTGACCTTCCCCCAGAACGGGTCGAGGCGGAAGCCGAACGCCTTGGGGAACCAGTAGGTCATGCCCGCGAACAGCCCGAACACCACGCCGCCGATGATGACGTTGTGGAAATGCGCGACCAGGAACAGCGAGTTGTGCAGCACGAAGTCGGCCGGCGGCACCGCCAGCAGCACGCCGGTCATCCCGCCCACGGTAAAGGTCAGCAGGAAGGCGACGACCCACATCATCGGCAGCTCGAACCGGATCTGACCGCGATACATCGTGAACAGCCAGTTGAAGATCTTGGCGCCGGTCGGGATCGAGATGACCATGGTCGCGATGCCGAAGAAGCTGTTGACGCTGGCACCCGATCCCATGGTGAAGAAATGGTGCAGCCATACCAGGAACGACAGGATGGTGATGACCACGGTCGCGTAGACCATCGACGAATAGCCGAACAGCCGCTTGCCCGAGAAGGTCGAGGTGATCTCCGAAAAGATGCCGAACACCGGCAGCACCAGCACATAGACTTCCGGATGGCCCCAGATCCATACCAGGTTCCAGTACATCATCGGGTTGCCGCCGAGATCGTTGGTGAAGAAGTTGGTGCCGACGTATCGGTCGAGCATCAGCAGCGCGAACGCCGCGGTCAGGATCGGGAAGATCGCGACCGCGAGCACGTTGCTGCACAGCGCCGTCCAGCAGAACACCGGCATCTTCATCATCGTCATACCGGGGGCGCGCATCTTGATGATGGTCGTCACCATGTTGATCGCCGACAGGGTCGTGCCGACACCCGCGATCTGGAGCGCCCACAGATAATAGTCGGGACCGGTATCGGGCGAATTCTGGAGGTTGGCGACCGGCACATAGTTCAGCCAGCCGGCGCGGCTGAACTCGCCGACGAACAGCGACACCATCACCAGCAGCGCACCCGCGACGGTCAGCCAGAAGCTGAGGTTGTTCAGATACGGAAACGCGACGTCGCGCGCGCCGATCTGGAGCGGCATGATATAGTTGATGAGGCCGACGACCAGCGGAATCGCCACGAAGAAGATCATGATCGTGCCGTGCGCGGTGAAGATCTGATCGTAGTGGTGCGCGTTCAGATATCCTTCGCTGCCGCCGAAGGCGATCGCCTGTTGCAGACGCATCATCACCGCATCGGCGAAGCCGCGCAGCAGCATGATGATCCCCAGGATCATGTACATGATCCCGATCTTCTTGTGGTCGACGGAGGTGAACCACTCGCGCCACAGCCAGCCCCACAGCCGGTACTTCGTCACCGCGCCGACGATGCCCAGGCCGAGCAGCACGACGACCGCGAAGGTGCCGAGCAGGATCGGCTCGTGGACGGGAAAGGACTCCAGGCTCAGCCGCCCGAAGAGGATCTTCAACAGATGGTCGGTCATGATCGCTCCGGCGGCTCAGGACATGTCGCGGTTGCGGGCGCTGTCGGGATCGGTCGATCCCGGTGCGCCGGGGCGGCGCGGCTTGGTGACGTTGGGCGCGGGCGCGATCTGGTCGCTGTCCTTGAACAGCGCGCCCTCCGGCCGCTCACCGGTCGGCGGCGGGGCGTCGCGGCCCTTGGGCATCATGCCGCGGTCGTGCATCATCGTGTCGCTCATGCACGGCGTGCCCGGCCGCACGCAGCGCTCGACGACCTTGTCGAACAGCCCCGGCTGGACCGCGGCGAAGCGCATCGGCGGCACCTTCTCGCTCGGCCGTTCCAGACGCAGGAACGTCTCGGTCGGCAGGGTGCGGCCGCTCGCCCTCGCCTGTCCGACCCAGCGGTCGAAGCCGGCGGCGTTGACGCCGCGCAGGCGGAACTTCATGTCGGAAAAGCCGGCGCCGCTATAGTTGGCCGACATCCCCTGATACTCGCCGGGCTTGTTCAGGACGGCATGCAGCGTGCTGCGCATGCCGGGCATCGCATAGACCATGCCGGCCAGGGTCGGCGCATAGAAGCTGTTCATCATGTTGGTCGAGGTGATGTCGAACCGCACCTGCCGGTCGACCGGCAGGACCAGTTCGTTGACCGTCGCGATGCCCAGATCGGGATAGATGAACAGCCATTTCCAGTCGAGCGCGACGACCTGCACCCGCATCGGCTTGTCCTTCGGGTCCAGCGGCTTGCCCGCCGCGACCCGGCCGAGCGGGCGGAACGGATCGAGCAGGTGGGTGCTCGACCAGGTCAGCGCGCCCAGCGCGATGATGATGAGCAGCGGCGCGGACCAGATCACGAGTTCCAGCGAGGTCGAATGATCGAAGTGCGGGTCGTAGGTCGCCTGTCTATTGCCCTTGCGATAGCGCCACGCGAACAGCACGATCAGCATCATGACGGGCACGATGATGAGCAGCATCAGTGCGGTCGACGCATAGATCAGGTTGCGTTGCTGCAACGCCACGTCGCCGGCGGGATTCAGGACGGCATGTTGACATCCCGCCAGCAAAGGCAGGAGCAGCAGGGCCATCGGGGCAAGCTTGGCTGTTCGCATGACGGCCGGATAGGCGCCGGGCGGCAGGCGCTACATTGGACATTTTGTCCAATCCTCTGATCCCCGTATCAGCGGCTAGAGGACAAGGCATGACGGACACGACCGCATCCCCCGCGAACTCCACCGCCCTCGAGCGCGACGCGCGTGTCGTCAACGCGCGCGAGCACCGCATCGCGCCGGGGGAGATCGCGATCGGCGTCATCGTCGGCCGCACCTCGGAATTCTTCGACTTCTTCGTCTATGCGATCGCGTCGGTGCTGGTGTTTCCGCGCGTCGTCTTCCCTTATGTCGACGCGGTTACCGGCACGCTCTATTCCTTTGCGGTATTCGCGCTCGCCTTCGTCGCGCGGCCGTTCGGGACGCTGTTGTTCATGGAGCTGGACCGCCGCTATGGCCGCGGCGTCAAGCTGACGCTGGCGCTGTTCCTGCTCGGCGGGTCGACCATGGCGATCTCGCTGCTGCCTGGCTACTCGCAGATCGGCGCGCTGTCGGCGGTGCTGCTCGGCCTCGCCCGCTTCGCGCAGGGGATGGCGCTCGGCGGCGCATGGGACGGGCTGCCCTCGCTCCTGTCGCTCAACGCGCCGAAGGACAAGCGCGGCTGGTACGCGATGATCCCGCAGCTGGGCGCGCCGCTCGGCCTGCTCGTGGCGCTGGCGCTGTTCACCTATCTGCTCGGGGTGCTGAGCCCGGCCGACTTCCTGTCCTGGGGCTGGCGTTATCCCTTCTTCGTGGTGCTGGCGATCAATGTCGTGGCGCTGTTCGCCCGCCTCCGCCTGGTCGCCACGCCGGAGTTCGCGCAGCTGTTCGAGAGCCGCGAGCTTCAGCCCTCGCCCGCTTTCGCCACCCTGTTCGTCGAGTGGCGGACGATCGTGCTGGGCGCCTTTGCCCCGCTCGCCAGCTTCGCGATGTTCCACCTCGTCACCGTCTTTCCGCTGTCGTGGGTGACGCTGTCGGCGAGCGAGGACCCGGCGCGCTTCCTGATGATCGAGGCGGTCGGCGCGGTCGTCGGCGTGCTCGCCATCCTCGCCTCCGGCCTGATCGCCGACCGGGTCGGGCGGCGCGCGGTGCTGGGCGTGTCGGCGGTGCTGATCGGCGCCTATTCGGGCTTCGCGCCGCAGCTGCTGGGCGCGGGCGGCTGGGGCGAGGCGGTGTACATGATCGGCGGCTTCGCGCTGCTCGGTCTGGCGTTCGGCCAGTCGTCGGGGCTGGTCAACGACCGCTTCCCCTCGCAGCATCGCTACACCGGCGCGGCGATCGTCGCCAATTCGGCGTGGCTGATCGGCGCCGGCTTCGCGCCGCTGGTCGCGCTGTTCCTGGCGACCGAATTCGGGCTGTGGGCGGTCGGCGCGTACCTGCTGTCGGGCGCCGCCTGCACGCTGGCGGCCTTGGGGCTGAACAAGGATTGGGGCCGCGGCGCGGCCTGAGTCAGCGCAGGCGCAGTCCAATCCACAGCGTGCGCGGCGTCGCCCGCTCGACGACATCGGCGCCGCTGATCCCCGCCTCGACCCGGGTGTCGAAGACATTTTCCGCCCGGAACTCCACGGCTACCCGCCGGGTCACGGGCAACGCGACATAGCCGTCGAGTGTCGTCGCGGGCGCTAGGCTGCGGCTATTCTGGTCGTCCTCGAACTGGCGCGCGCCGTGGCGCAGCGTCGTCGACACCGCCGCCCCGCGCCGGCGCCAGCCGATCGTGGCCGAGACCAGGTCGCGCGGCGTCTGCGCCGGGCGCAGGCCGTCGAGCGCCGCCGCCGCGCCGCTCGCCTCGACCCGCGGATCGGTGTGGCTCCACGATGCCTGGGCGAATAGCGGCCCGTGCGCCCAGCGCGCGTCCAGTTCCAGCCCGGTCGAGCGGATCGCGTCGAGGTTCTGCCGCACCCGGTACACGCCCGCCGCGCCGACGAAGCCGACGCCCGCGAACGTGCCCGGGCCGCGCCCGGCGGTGACGTTGGCGATGGCGTCCGCCAGCCGGTTCCAGAACAGCGTCGCCGCCAGCGTGACGCCCCGCACGGGGGTCAGGGTGACGCCGCCGTCGACCCCGCTCAGTCGCTCGGGCGACAGCGCGGCATTGGCGGCGGTCGCGTCGGCGCCGACGCGGAACGGGCGGTACAGCTCGTTCAGAGTCGGCAGGCGCCAGCCGCGATAGGCGGCGGCGCGCAGCGTCACCGGCGTGACGGGGGACCAGGCGGCGCCGGCGCGGCCGGTCCACTCGGTGCCGGTCCGGTCGGCATAGGCGGTGTCGGTCAGGCTCGCACCGGTCGCCAGCACCCGCTCGCGCAGGCTGCCCTCGTAGAGGCGCCAGCGGTCGACCCGCCCACCCAGGGTCAGCGTAACGTCGCCGGCCTCGACACTGGCATCGGCGAACAGCCCCGCGGTCAGCGCCGCGCCGCCCGCCACCCGCCGCCGCGTCGGCAGGCCGGCGACGTAAGTGTATAGCTCCTGCGTGCGCCCCTCGACCCGGCGGAGATCGGCGCCGATGCGCAGGTCGCGGCCCGTGCCGACCGGCGGCACCAGCTCGATCCGCGCGCCGAGGCCGGTTGCGGGAGTATTGTACTGGTCGAGCGTGCGGGTCGCGGCAGTACGGCCCGCATCGACGCTGGCGAACTGCGAGGCGAAGGCCCGCGTCTGGAGATAGGCGAGCGCCGAATAGCCCCAGCTGCCCCGCCCGACGAGGCGGACGCTGGCGTCGGCACCCTCGCTGCGGTTGGCGGTGAAGGCGGTGCCCCGCTCCCGCGCGTCGGTGAAGGCGGAGACATTGGCCTGCAACTCGGTATCGACGCCGATCGGCACCACCCCGCGCACCGCGGCGGACGCCTGCTCATAGGGCGCGGGCCGGTCGGCGGCTCCACGCGAAGCGGCGACGGTCGGCACGAAGCCGTCGCCGCGCGCATAGGCGGCGGACACCGTCGCGAAACCGCGCCCGCTCTCCAGCATCCCCGATGCCTGCGCGTCGACCGAGTTCCGGCTGCCATAGGCGATGTCGGCGGCAAGGACAGGCTGGCCGGCGGGGCCGGCGCTCTCGATCTCGACGGTGCCAGCCAGTGCGCCGGGTCCGAAATAGCCGCTGCCCCCGCCGCGGGTCACGCGGATCAGCCCGATCCGGTCGGTCGCATAGGCGGGAAACGGCACCCAGCCGCCGAACGGGTCCGCCTGCGGCACACCGTCGAGCACCAGCAGCGCGCGGCTCGACGCGTTGCCGCCGATGCCGCGCAGCGAGATGCCCTGGCTGGTCGGGTTGGCGGAGCGGCTGTCGGAGCGGCGGAACTGCTGTAGCCCGGCGACGTCGGCCAGCACGCTCTCCAGCCGGTTGCTCGCATTCTCGGCGATGCGCGCCGGGTCGATCGCGACCACGTCGAACGCCTTGTCCCCCGGCCGGACGGCGAGGCCGCTGCCCACCACCACGATATCCGGCGCGTCCGGCGCGGTCTGGGCGAAGGCGGGCATGGCGGTGGTGCCTGCCAGGAGCAGGAGCGTGGCGGAACGGCGGGACGGCATCCCCTGCCCAGAGCCGAAATAGCCACCGAACGCCAGATGCTTGTGGTGCATGTCGTACGAAAGCCCGACGCCGATGTAGGACCATGAGGCGATTGTATTCGCCCGATCCCCGCCTGTACGATCCGACCGAAACTCAGTGCGAAGGACGAGGACGAGGGCGATGGAGATCGAACGACGCGACCTGCTGCTGTCGGCCGCGGCGCTGACGGTGGGCATGGCCGCGCCCACGCTGGCCGCGTCGCCGCGCAAGCTGGGCTATGCGATCATCGGGCTTGGTTACTACGGCCTCGGCGTCATCATTCCGCAGTTCCGCAACTGCGCCCACAGCCGGCTGGCCGCGGTGGTGAGCGGCGATCCCGCCAAGGCGAAGCGGGTAGCGGCGGAGCATGGCCTGCCCGCGCGCTCGGTCTATTCCTACGCCGATTTCGACCGCATCCGCGACAATCCGGACGTCGACATCGTCTATGTCTGCCTGCCCAATGCGATGCACGCCGAGTACACGATCCGCGCCGCGAAGGCGGGCAAGCATGTGCTGTGCGAGAAGCCGATGGCGGTGTCGGTCGCCGAGTGCGAGGCGATGATCGCGGCGTGCAAGACGGCGAACCGCAAGCTGATGATCGGCTATCGCTGCCATTTCGAGCCGTATAACCTCGAGGCGATGCGGCTGGCGCGCACCGGAGCGGCCGGCAAGATCCGCTATGTCCGCAGCGAACATGGCTTCGTCCAGCGCAGCCCCGACGCGTGGCGACTGAAGCGCGCGCTGGCAGGTGGCGGGTCACTGATGGACATGGGCGTCTACAGCCTGCAGGCGGCGCGCTACATGACCGGCGAGGAACCGGTGGCGGTGACTGCGCGCGAATCCACCGACCGCCGCGACCCGCGCTTCACCGAGGTGGAGGACATGATCGACTGGACGCTGGAATTTCCCTCCGGCGCGCTCGGCGGGTGCCAGTCGATGTACAGCGCCAACCAGAACCGCATCCTGCTGATGGGCGACAAGGGCCGGATCGAGCTGGAGCCGGCGACCCGCTATAACGGCAACCGGATGTGGGTCGGCGAGGACGGCCGCGAGAAGGCGATCACCCCGCCCCGCGCATCCGCGCGCAACCAGTTCGTCGGCCAGCTCGACCACATGGCACGCTGCGCTGCCACCGGACACGAGCCGATCGTGTCGGGCGAGGAGGGATTGCGCGACATGCGGATCGTCGAGGCGATCTACCGTTCCGCGCGCGAGGGGCGGACGATCCGCCTGGACGGGCGGGCATGATGCGCCGGCTTGCCCCGCTGCTTGCTGTGCTGGCCGCTCCGGTCGCCGCCGCGCCGACCGCCCCCGCCGACATGGCGAGCGGCACCGAGGTCCGCCGGATCGTCGCCGAGATGGCGGAGACGATGCGCGACGGTCGCGGCTTCCTCTATCGCCCGCTGGTCAGGGACGGCGAGACGGTCGCCGCGCTGGAATACTGGAAAGCCCCCGGTCGCCCCGCCGTCCATCCCGACGAGGCGGAATATGCGATCGTGATCGAGGGCGCGGGAACGCTGGTGTCCGGCGGCACGATGGCGGATGCGAAGACCACCCAGCCCGGCCTGGTCGAGGGCAGCCGCATCGACGGCGGCACGACGCGCACGCTGGGGCCGGGCGACGTGCTGCTGGTGCCCGCCGGCGTGCCGCACTGGTTCGGCATTACCGGCGGCAAGCTGGTGCTGCTGGGCATGAAGCTGCCCCGGCGGGGCGGGTGACCGATCCCTCTCCCTCCCGTCACGAGGAGGGGCTATGACCGCTCTACCCTACCCCTGCCAACCCGCCCGCAGCGGCACGCGCAGGACGCGGTCGGAGGCCGCAATGAAGAGCGAACGCCCGCCCTGGCCAAAGGCGCAGTTGGCCATGGCCTGCCCGTTCTCGATCATGCCCAGCGTCTCGCCCTCGGGCGACAGGAACAGGATGCCACCGGGCGCGGAGCAGACCAGCGTCCCATCGCGCGCCACCTTCATCCCGTCGGGCAGGCCGGGCGCCCCCGCGGCGTGCGACGATGCGGCATCGAGCAGCACCCGCGAGTCCGTCGGCATACCCCTGGCGTCCAGGTCATAGACCATGATCCGCGGCGCCTTGTCGTCCGATACGGACACATAGAGCCGCCGCTCGTCGGGGGAGAGCGCAACGCCGTTGGGGCGGGTCAGCGTGCCGTCGATCAGCACCGGCTCCGTCCCCTGGCGCCAGCGATAGACGCCGTTGTGCGGCTGCTTCTTCAGCGGCGAGCGGTCGTCGTCGACCAGGCCGTACGGCGGATCGGTGAACCAGATCGTGCCATCGCGCGCGACGTGGAGGTCGTTGGGGCTGTTGAACGGCTGTCCGCGATAGCGGTCAACCAGCACCGTGCGCCTGCCCGTGACCAAGTCGACCCGGTCGATGCTGCGTCCGCCGCTGTTGGCGATCAGCAGCGCGCCGTCTCGCGCCAGCGCCAGGCCGTTCGCTCCCGCCTCGCGCACCAGCTTCGGATCGGGATCGGGCAGGCCGGAGGGGGACAGGAAGACACTCGCCGCGCCCCGGCCCGGCTGCCAGCGGCGGATGACGTTGGCGGGCGGATCGGTGAACAGCAGATAGCCGCCCCGCTCCACCCATAACGGCCCTTCCGCCCAGCGGATGCCGGTCGCCACCGTCTCGATCGCCGCGTCGGGCGCGACCATGCGGTCGAGCTTAGGCGACAGCCGCCGGACCCGCGCGACCGGCGCCTCCGCGGCCCAGGCGGGAGTGGCGAGCAGCGCCAGCCCCGCCCCGATCACCCGCCGCCGGTCGGGCGCGAAGCCTGTCATCTGCCGCGGGTCCATCGTCGTCTCCGTAACTCAGCCGCCGATCACCCGGATCAGCGGCGCCAGGGCCTGGCCGGTCGGCAGCTTGCCGTCAGCGGTCAGCTTGCGCGAACGCTCGTCCCACTTCAGCGTGACGCCGCCCGTCGCCTTCTTGTAGGCCTGTGTGCGGCCGTCGTCATCATAGAGCGTGGCGGTGCCGTCGCGGCCCGGAAAGACGCGGACCTCTTCGAGCAGCTGGCGGGTCGCGGTGCTCGGCACCTGTCGGCCGAGCGGCACGATCGATCCGGCGCGGACGAACAGCGGCATGTGCGCGATCGGCGCGGCGGCGTCGATCCAGGTCCCGCCCGCGTGCCTGGCGTTCGTCCACCAGTCGTACCAATCCGTGCCGGCGGGCAGATAGACACGGCGGCTGGTGGCGCCCTGCTCGGTCACCGGCGCGACCAGGAAGGCCGGGCCGAACATATATTCGTCGCCGATCGTCGCCGTCGCCGGATCGTTGGCGAAGTCCATCCACAGCGCCCGCATATAGGGCGCGCCGCTGTCGTAGGTCTGCCGCGCCAGCGGGTAGATGTACGGGATCAGCGCGTAGCGCAGCCGCAGCCAGTCGGCGAGGATCGGCTCGGCCGCCTTGCCATATTCCCAGATCGCCGTCGCCGGGCGCTGGCCGTGGATGCGCAGCGTCGGGGTGAAGGCGTTGTACTGGAACCAACGAACGAACAGCTCGGGATAGTCCGGATAACCGGCGCCCATCGCGGTCGCGCCGGCCGGGTCGACCAGCGGCGCATGGGCCGCCTTGGGACCGTTTGGCCACTGCCAGCCGCCGGTATCGCTGGACCAGTTGGCGATGCCCGATGCGGTCATGTTGAGCCCGGTCGGCACCTGCCGGCGCAGCGCCTCCCATGTCGACTCGACGTCGGAGGACCAGAACAGCGCGCCGTTCGCCTGCGCCCCGGTATAGGCGGCGCGGGCGAGGATCAGGTTGCGCCGGTCGGGCCGATCGCGCGCGGCGCCGTCCGCCACCCCTTGCGTGTGCAGCAGCGGGAAGAGGTTGTGATAGCGGTCGCCAGAGCCGATCGAGTAGAAATAGCCATCCGGCACCAGATCGGGCTCGGTTTCGTCGAGCCACAGATAATCGAAGCCCTGGCTCAGGATATTGTCGCTGATCGTCCGCCAGAACCAGGCGCGGGCATCGGGATTGGTCGAATCGATCAGCGCACCGGCACGATCGGAACGCACGGCCAGGCCGTCGACGGGCTTGCCGTCCTTGTCCTTCAGCAGCCAGCCCTTGTTCGCCAGATAATTGAAGTAGCGGCTTTCCTTCTCGAAGCGCGGCCAGACCGAGATGATCGATTCCATCCCCTGCGCGTGCAGCCGGTCGTTCATCGCCTTGGGATCGGGGAAATAGGTGCGGTCGATGTCGATCTGCCCCATTCGCGTCCAGTAGAACCAGTCGAGTACCATCATGTCGATGGGATAGTTGCGGCTGCGATAGCCGTCGGCGATGCCGGTCAGCTCCTGCTGGCTCTCGTACCGCGCCTTGGACTGGATCAGCCCGAACGCGGCCTTGGGCGGCAGCGGGGTGCGCCCGGTCAGGCGGGCATAGCCGGCGTAGAGGTCGTCCGCCTTGTCGGCAACGACGACGAAGAAGGACACCCGCTCGCCCACTTCCGACTGGAAGTGGGTCTTGCCGTGCAGGCCGGGTGAGACGGTGAGCGCGGACGGGTTGTCCCACAGGATCGCGTACCGCTTGCTGCTGACCAGATAGGGAACGCAGACCTGCTCGCCGGCGGGCGCGTCGTACCAGTGGCGACAGTCGATGGTCCGCCCCTTCAGGTCCAGTATCCCCTCCTGATTCTGGCCGAGGCCGTAGAAATGCTCGTCCTCGTCAGCAGCGAAGGTGGCGCCGGCGCGGAACGTGTGCTCGCCCGCGACGTCGTGCGGCGCCATCTCCCACCCGTTCATCGCTACTTCGCGTCCGTCGGCAGTACGGATGGTCACGGCGACTGGCGGCAGCGAGGGCGCGAAATAGCGCTGCATCTGGGTGGGGGCCTTGGGCCAGGGCTGTGCCGCGACGGTCAGCGTCATCGCCGAAGAGGCGAACACGTCGCCTGTGGCGTCGGTGGTATGGCGCCACCCCGCCGCGTCTGCCTTGGCGGTAACGCCCAACCCCGGCGCACCCGCCGCGTCGTCCTGGTCGAGCGCGATGGTGACGCGAACGATGTTTGGGGCATAGGGCTCTACCGACACCCTGCTGCCGTGCCGGTCCATCGTCGCCATCGGATCCGCAGCGGCGACAAGCGGCATGGCCGACGTTAACGCTAACAAAATTTGCCAAGACTTCATCATTCGCCTCCCCTGTCCGGCGCGACGATCACGACGCTCCGGCTGCTCTTGTTCGTGATCGCCAATGCTATGGAAACTATGGGCGTGCCGTCAACCGGCGAGACGGCGACCATAGCCCATCGACTGCGCCGCGACCGCTACCTGCGTGCGATTGCTGACGTTCAGCTTGCGCATCAGCGCGGTCATGTGCGCCTTCACCGTCTTTTCGGCGATGCCCAGGTCATAGGCGATCTGCTTGTTGAGCAGGCCGGAATGGACTCCCTCCATTACCTTCAGCTGGGTAGGCGTCAGCCGCGCCGCCGCGATCGCCTGTCGTTCACTGTCCTGATGCCCTGTCATCATGCCGCTCCGCCTCCCAACACAGTGCCCAATCGTCTAGGTGGCGTCGCTGCCCCGTCCGGACGTTGAGTCGTTGGTACGAGGCTAGTGGAATTAGTTGGACAGGTTCAAGCGTATTTTTGCTAGTTCTGTCGTGAAACCACGATTTACAGTTGGCACATCGCCGAGGCTGTCATACAGATTTTGCATCAACACGTGGTGCAGTCCCGCTGGATCGGGATGGTTCGACATCATGGGAGGGACAGCGATGACGGCGCAGCGGATCGGGACGACGTGCGTGGACCGGCGCCGATGAGCGCGGCCGATACCCAGCTGATCCTCGCCGCGGTAATTGGTGTAGCGCTGTCGGTCGGCCTGATCGTCAAGGCTCGCTTCCATCCCTTTATCGGGCTGCTCTGCGGAGCTTTCGCCGTCGGGCTGCTCGCCGGACTGCCGACGCTGGAGACGGCAAAGGCGGTGCAGAAGGGCGCCGGCGACATATTGGGCGGCACCGGACTGGTCGTGGCGCTCGGCCTGGCGCTCGGCGCGATGCTACAATTGTCGGACGGGGCGGCAGCGCTGGCGCGCTCCGCGCTGCGGCTGTGCGGACCGGCGGGGGCGCCATGGGCCAGCCTGTTCGTCGCCCTCGTCATCGGCCTGCCGCTGTTCTTCGAGACGGGACTGGTGCTGCTGCTGCCGATCGTCGCCACCGCCGCAGCCGCCCTGCCGGTGCTGACCGGCAGCCGCGACGCCGCCCGGCTGCGGCTGATGCTGTCGGCGGTTGCCGGCTTGTCGGTGGTCCACGCGCTGGTGCCGCCGCATCCCGGTCCGCTGCTGGCGGTCGAGGCGCTCGGCGCCGACCTTGGCCGTACCATCGTCTATGGCCTGATCCTGGCGGTGCCGACCGCGATCGTCGCCGGGCCGCTGCTCGCCCGCTTCACCGCGCGCGGCGTCGTGCTGGGCGAGCCCGCGCTGCCGACCCCGCCGATTGCGCTACCGACCCCGCCGATCTGGCGCGCGGCGCTGGTCGTGATCCTGCCCGTCGCGCTGATCGCCACGGGCCAGGTCGAAGCGCTGCTCCCCGCCGGGATCGCACCGCGCTTCGCCTGGCTGTCGGCGGCGAGCAACCCGGTGCTGGCGCTGCTGATCGCCTGCCTCGCCGCACTGCCGCTGCTGTTCGGGCGCGCCGCGCTTCGCCCGGCCGTCCAGACCGCGATCTGGACCGAGACGATGATTCCCGCCGGCGCGATCCTGCTGGCGATCGGGGCCGGCGGCGCGCTGAAGCAGGTATTGGTTACGGTCGGCCTGTCCGACCTGCTGGTCCGGGCCTCGGCCAGTGCGGCGCTGTCGCCGCTGGTGCTCGCCTGGGGGATCGCGGTGTGCATCCGGCTTGCGACCGGATCGGCGACGGTGGCGACGATCACCACGGCGGGAGTGATGCCGGCGGTGGTGACCGCGACCGGTGCGTCGCCGGAATGGACGGTTCTGGCGATCGGTGCCGGATCGGTCTTCTTCAGCCACGTCAACGATCCCGGATTCTGGTTGGTAAAATCCTATCTCGGCACCGACACGCCCGGCACGTTCCGCACCTGGTCGGTGCTGGAAACGGTCATATCGGTGATGGGTCTGGTATTGGTCTTGCTGGCCAGTCGCATATTCTGACATTGGGCATACCAAACCGCCGTTCGAAGGGAGAAGCTATGGCGCAGGAACGGCTGGCAGACCGGGCGTATACGGGTATAGTCGACATGATAAACGGCGACGACATGGCCGTCGGCGACCGCCTGCCTTCCGAATCACGGCTGGCGGTGCGGTTCGGCATGTCCCGCACCATCGTGCGCGAGGCGCTGGCGCGGCTGGCGTCCGATGGCATTACCGAGGCGCGGCGCGGCGCGGGATCGTTCGTGAAGAGCCGGCCATCCGACCGGATGCTCGCCTACATGCCGACCGCCGGCCTGTCGGCGACGCTCGGCACCTACGAGGTGCGCTTCGTGCTGGAATCGGAGACGGCCCGGCTCGCTGCGCAGCGCCGGTCGTCGGACGAGATGGCGCAGATCGAGGAGGCGCTGGTGATGCTGCGCACCGCGCTCCTCTCCAGCGCGCCCGCACATGACGAGGACATGCTGCTCCACCGCCGCATCGTGCTGGCCACCGCCAATCCCGCCTTCCTGGCCGCGTTCGAAGCGCTGTTCCCCGAGGTCGAGCGGATCATGCGCGCCGGCGTCGACATCTCGCGCTCGCGCCCGCCCGAGGTGATCGGGGCGATGATGCGCGAGCACGAGATGGTGGTCGATGCGATCCGCGCGCAGGACGGCGACGCCGCCGCGCTGGCAATGCGCTGGCACCTGTCGGAGGGCCGCAAGCGCCTGATGCCTTAGGGTTCAGTCGTTCGCCAGCCAGGTCACGGCGGCGTTGCACAGCCAGTCGGGCGGCGCATTGGAATCGAGGATCAGCGCCGGCTCGTCGGCGCCGGGGCGCTCCAGTGTCGCCAGCTGGCTATCGAGGAGGCTGGCCGGCATATAATGGTCCGGCCGATCGGCGAGCCGGCGCGCCAGCACGTCGCGATCGTTGTCAAGCAAGACGAAGCGCGTCGCCCCGCCCACCGCCGCCTCCAGCCGCTCGCGATAGACGCGTCGCAGCGCCGAGCAGGCGGCAACCGCGCGACCGTGCTCCGCCGCCGCTGCGGCCAGCGCGTGACCCAGCCGGTCGAGCCATGGCCAGCGATCCTCGTCGGTCAGCGGGTGACCCGCGCGCATCTTGTCGACCGCCGCGACGGCGTGGAAGTCGTCGCCCTCCAGGAACGGGCAGTCATAGGCATGGGCCAGCCGCGCACCCAGCGTCGACTTGCCGCTGCCGCTGACCCCCATGACGATGATCGCCATCGGGATGGCCGGCCACTCTGCCACTGATCGGTTCACGCCGGCATTCCGCTCGTTCCTAGAGTCTTCACTTCCCACTAGATTTCCTGTCGCCTTGCCGACACCGGGACCATGGTCGCGGATGCTCGTCCTCTTGTTAGCGCCTACAACGCTGCCGAGAGGGCGACGCAGCGCCACGGCCATGAAGACCATGAGGAAGGGACTGGCATGCGCGCAGGCGCTCTGATGGCCGCGACGATGTTGGCGACACCCCTGCTGGCCGCGATGCCGGCAGCGGCGGCGATCCAGCGCGGCTCGGTCCTGACCGTGCGACCGAACGACCCTGCCGCGGTCGTCGTGCAGGGCGCCGGCGACGGCCGTACCGACGACACCGCCGCGATCCAGCACGCGCTCGACACCGCCAAGGATCATGCTGGCGGCAAAGGAGACGGACACGGCATCGTCTTCCTGCCATCCGGCCGCTATCGCCTGACCCGTACGATCGTCGTGCCGATCGGCGTGCGCGTGTTCGGCACCGGGCGCACCCGCCCGGTGCTGGTGCTGGGCGACGATACGCCGGGGTTCCAGCAGGGCGTGTCGACGCTGATCGTCTTTTCCGGCGGCGACCAGTACAATGTCGGCGACGTACCCGTGCCGGTGCCGGCCGTGGTGCCGCGCGACAAGGTGGTGCGCGACGCCAACTCGGCGACCTTCTACTCGTCGATGAGCAATGTCGATGTCGAGATCGGGCGCGGCAACCCCGCCGCCGCCGCGGTCCGCTTTCGCGTCGCCCAGCACGGCTTCCTCAGCCACATGAACTTCCGCCTGGGTTCCGCCTTTGCCGGCATCTACCAGGCCGGCAACGTCATGGAGGACGTGCATTTCCAGGGCGGCCGCTACGGCATCGTCACCGAGAAGACCTCGCCCGCCTGGCAGTTCACCATCGTCGATTCCACCTTCGACGGCCAGCGCGACGCCGCGATCCGCGAGCATGAGGTCGGGCTGACCATGGTCAACGTCGCAATCCGCAACACGCCGGTCGCGGTGCAGATCGACGAGGGGTATGGCGACTCCTTCTGGGCCAAGGGGCTGCGGCTGGAGAACATCTCCAAAGCCGCGCTGTCGATCGGCAACGAGAAGAGCGTCTTCACCCAGGTCGGACTGGACGACGCGGTGGCGCAGGACGTGCCGACGCTGGTCCGCTTCGCCGAGAGCGGCCGGACGATCGCCGGCAAGGGCCGTGCCTATCGCGTCGCGTCCTTCTCACACGGGATCAAGGTCGACGGACTGAACAGCGTCGGCGCGACCGCGACCGACGTCGCGATTACGCCGCTGTCGCGCCTGCCCGCCGTCCCCGCCCCGGCGATCCGCGCACTGCCGCCGGTCGCGCAGTGGGTCGACGTGAAGACGCTGGGCGTGAAGGGGGATGGCCGCACCGACGACACCGCTGCGATCCAGCGCGCGATCGACAGCCGGCGGGTGCTCTATTTCCCGACCGGCTTCTACCTGGTCACCGATACGTTGAAACTGCGGGCCGACACGGTGCTGCTCGGGCTGCACCCGGCGATGACCCAGTTCGTCATCCCCGACAACAATGCCCGCCACGCCGGCATCGGCACGGTGGTGCCGATCGTCGAGACGCCGCTGAAGGGTCGCAACATCGTGTCCGGCCTGGGGCTGTTCACCGGCCGGATCAATCCGCGCGCCGCGGCCCTGCTATGGCGCAGCGGCGCCGACAGCCTGCTGAACGACGTCAAGATCATGGGCGGCGGCGGCACCCCCACGGTCGACGGCCAGCCGCTCGGCGCGAAGCGCGGCGGCAGCGGCGATCCCGTGGCCGACAATCGCTGGGACGCGCAATATCCCAGCATCTGGGTCGACGGCGGCGGCGGTACCTTCTTCGATATCTGGAGCCCCAACACCTTTGCCAGCGCGGGCTTCACCGTCACCAACACGCGCGTGCCGGGCCGCATCTACGAGATGTCGGTCGAGCATCACGTCCGCAACGAGTTCGTGTTCGACAATGTCGAGAATTGGGAGCTGCTGGCCCCGCAGACCGAGCAGGAGGTCGGCGAGGGGATGGACGCGGTGTCGCTGGAGATCCGCAACTCGCGGAACCTGCTGTTCGCCAACTATCACGCCTATCGCGTCACCCGCACCTTCCACCCCGCCAAAAGCGCGGTGCGAATGTTCAACAGCTCCGACATTCGCTTCCGCAACGTCCATGTGAACGCCGAGAGCGGCTTTGCCACCTGCGACGACAATGGCTGCGGCACCTTCCTGCGCGCGAGCAAATTCCCCTTCGACGATGCGATCACCGACGAGACGCACGGGCTGGCGGTGCGCGAACGCGAGTTCGCGACGCTCGATGTGCCGGCCAGGCCGGTCGCCCCGCCGGTGTCGCGCCTGGGCGGCGAGGTGCGCAAGCTGTCGGACGGCTTCTGGTCGATCGGCGGCGGCGCGGTCGACCCGAGCGGCGCGCTCTATTTCGTCGAGCGGCGTTTCCAGCGCATCCTGCGCTGGACCGCGGCCAGGGGGCTGGAGGTGGTGCGCGACCATGTGTCCGACCCGGTCAACCTGGCGGTCGACGAATCCGGCAAGCTGCTGGTGCTGTCATCCTATGGCGCCGCGGGCACCGTCTTCCAGTTCGATCCGGAGGGACCGGCGACCAACCTGACGCCGCTCGCCGCCGGCCCGGTCGCGCCGCGCGCCGATGCGCGGGTGCTGGTGCCGGTCAACTGGTGGAACAACGGCGAATTCCGCGACCAGTACGACCCCGCCCGCGACCATTTCACCACCCTGTCCGAGATGTTCGTGCGCGACGCCGGCACCGCCAAGACGCGTGAATATGTCTCGACCGACGGCAGCCTGGTTCTACCCGCCTTCCGCACCTTTCAGCAGGGCACGCCCGACCATATCGGCTGGCGCTGGTCCGACGCGCTGAACGCGCACGGCTTCGTGTCGGGCAAGGTCGGCGAGCGGGTGTTCGTGACCAACGCGTCGGAGAACCGCACCTATCGCGGCACGATCGCGACCGGTGGCGCGCTGACCGACCTCACCCCCTTTGCCGAGCGCGGCGGAGAGAGCGTGGCGACCGATGCGCAGGGCCGCGTGTTCGTCGCGAACGGGCAGGTGTTCGTCTATGCGCCCGATGGCAGGGAGCTGGGCCGGATCGACGTGCCCGAGCGCCCCCTCCAGCTGCTGATCGGCGGAGAGGGTGGCCGCACCCTGTTCATCCTCACCCACCACGCGCTCTACGCCGCGCAATTGTAACCATCGTTAGAACAAAAACGTCAGGGAGAGAAAACGCCGTGTCCACCACGCCCCGTCACCCGTCCGCACGCGCCGCACTGCTGCGTGCCAGCCTCGCCCCGCTGATGGCGGCGGCGCTCGCCCTGCCCGGCGTCGCCGCGGCACAGGAGACGCCGCCCGCGACCGAGGCGACGCAGGCGCCCGCAATCGGTGCCGAGATTGCCGAAGCCCAGGAACAGGGCACCGCCGGCAGCGACATCGTCGTCACCGGATCGCGCATCGTGTCGAACGGCTTCAGCGCGCCAACGCCGACGACGGTGATCGGGGCCGAGCAGCTGCAGCTGAACGCCCAGCCCAACGTGTTCAACACCATCGCCCAGTTGCCCTCGCTGCAGGGATCGACCGGCGTCACCACCGGAACCAACAGCACGTCGAGCGGTACGCAGGGGCTCAGCTCCTTCTCGCTGCGCGGGCTCGGCACGATCCGCACGCTGACCCTGCTCGACGGGCAGCGCGTGGTCGGCGCCAACGTGACCGGCGTGCCCGATATCAGCCAGTTTCCGCAGCTGCTGATCGAGCGGGTCGACGTGGTGACCGGCGGCGCATCCGCCTCCTATGGCTCCGACGCGGTCGGCGGTGTCGTCAACTTCATCACCAACAAGCGGTTCAAGGGGATCAAGGGCAACATTCAGGGCGGCATCAGCGATTACGGCGACGACGAGCAGATCCTGGCCCAGCTGGCGGTCGGCACCTCGTTTCTGGACGATCGGCTGCACCTGATCGTCAGCGGCGAATATGCCAATGAGGGCGGCATCGGCCCCGGCGGCTTCGGCGAGGAAGGGCCGGGCGGTCGCGACTGGTACACCACCGCGACGCTGGTCAATCGCGGCATCACCAACGACGGCGCACCGCAGTTCAACTATCGCGAGCACGCGCAGGCGTATCAGTACACCAAATTCGGCCTCATCAACGCCGGCCCGCTCCAGGGCATCGCCTTCGACGCCAGCGGCCAGCCCTTCCAGTTCAACTATGGTTCGAACGGCGTGCCGCGGCGCAACGCCAATGGCGACGTCGCGGGCTGCTACGTCGGGTTCTGCATCGGCGGCGACCTGTCGGGCAATGTCGGCATCGGCACCACGCTGAAGTCGAAGCTGGAGCGGTACAATGGCTATGGCCGGCTGGGCTTCGACATCGACGCCGACAACGAGATCTACGCGACCGTCAACATCTCGCAGGTCGATACCAGCAACCAGCCCAATCCCGGCGCCGCGCAGACCAGCCTGACGATCAGCTGCGCCAACGCCTTCCTGCCCGCATCGGTCGCGGCGCAGTGCGCGCCGAACGGCATCACCAGCTTCCGCTACGGCGTCAGCAACGCGATCCTGCCCAACATCCAGGTCTATCCCTCGCGCAAGCAGTATCGCTTCGTCGGCGGCGCGACCGGCAAGGTCCAGGCATTCGGCAGCGACTGGCGCTACGATGCCTATTACGAGCATGGCGAGAACATCACGGACATCCATGTCCGCAACATGCTGATCCCGCGCCGGTACCTTCAGGCAATCGACGCGGTGACCGAGAATGGCACGATCGTCTGCCGCAGCGCGGTGGCGCGCGCCAATGGCTGCCAGCCGATCAACATCTTCGGCGGGGCGACGCCGTCTGCCGCGGCACTCGCCTATCTCCAGCCGGTCAACGGGCCGTTCCAGCACACCCGCCAGACGCAGGACGTGGCGAGCGCCAACATCTCCGGCGACCCCTTCGCGACCGGGGCGGGCCGCGTATCGGTGGCGGCAGGCGTCGAGTGGCGGCGCGAATTCTACCGCGTCACCTCCGACCCCTATGGCAACGGCATCCTGACCGGCGACACGTCATACAATGCCGATTACCCGGCCGACCCGGTGTTCGATAACGGTGGAGGCAACTGGTATGCGGGCAATTACCGCGCGGGCCGCGGCGCCTTTTCCGTGCTGGAAAGCTATCTCGAGCTGAACGTGCCGCTGCTCAACGACCCCGACGGGCTGGGATCGGCGAACATCAACGCCGCCGGCCGCGCCACCCGCTACAGCACCTCGGGCACCGTCTATACGTGGAAGGTCGGCGGCACCTGGGACACGCCGCTCGACGGGGTGCGTATCCGCGCCGTCACCTCGCGCGACGTGCGGGCGCCCAACCTGTCGGAGCTGTTCGCCGCGCCGATCTCGGTCAACGTGCCGAACTTCACCAACCCCTTCACCAATCCGCCCTCGTCGATCGCCATCTCGCAGAATACGATCGGCAACCGCGACCTGGTGCCGGAATCGGCGCGCAACACCGAGGCGGGGATCGTCCTGTCGCGGCCCAGCTGGCTGCCCGGACTCAGCGTCTCGGTCGATTACTACAACATCAAGATCAAGGACGTGATCTCGGCCCTCGGCGCACAGCAGCTGGTAAATTACTGCCAGCAGGGGGTGACCCAGCTGTGCGGCGCCTTCTTCCTCGACGGGCCAGGCGGGCTTGGCAATTTCGTCAACGTCCAGCCGTTTAACCTCGCCTCGATCAAGACCGAGGGCTTCGATTTCGAGGCGAGCTATCAGTATCGTCAGCCACTGGGCCTGCCCGGCACCTTCACGCTGCGTGGCCTGGCGACCCATGTCCGCGAGTTCGTGACCGACCTGGGCCTGCCGCGCACCGTGCCGATCGACAGCGCTGGCGCCAATTCGGGCAACGTGCCGTCGTGGAAGTGGCTGCTGACCCAGACCTACAGCCAGGACCGGTTCTCGCTGCTGGTGCAGGAGCGCTGGTTCTCCGACGGAGTTTTCGGCAACCAGTATGTCGTCTGCCAGACCGCCTGCCCGACCTCGACCGCCGACGCGCCGACGATCGACTACAACACGATGAAGGGTGCCTTCTATGTCGACATCGGCGGCACCTATAACTTCGGCAAGAGCGTCAGCGCCTATTTCAAGGTCGACAACCTCCTGAACCGCGACCCGACCCCGTCGCCGCAGACCAACACCGGTGTCGACGTGAACCCGTTCCTCTACGACATCATTGGCCGCGTGTACCGCGTCGGCGTGCGGTTCAACTTCTGATACCTGGCCCCCGGCAACGGGGGCCTCACCCTCCCCCCTCTGTCCCGGCCCCCGCGCCGGGACCTTTTTACCACTTCCGGAGACCCGCCGTCATGCTGTCACGCCTCGCGCTCGCCGCCGCCCTGATCGCGACCGGCGGCACCGCGGCGGCGCAGGGCGCGCCCTCTGCCCTCATCGTCGCGCCGAAGGACGCGCGCGCCACCACCGTGCGCGGCAAGGGGGACGGGCGCGCCGACGACGGCGCCGCGATCCAGCGCGCGATCGACGCGGCGGCCGATCAAGGGGGCGGCGGCATCGTCTTCCTGCCCGCCGGCACCTATCGCATCACCCGCACCCTGTTCCTGTGGCCGGGCGTGCGCCTGTTCGGGACCGGCGCCACCCGCCCGCGCATCGTGCTGGGCGACCGCACGCCCGGCTTCCAGCGCGGGCTGGCCAACATGATCGTCTTCGCCGGCGCGCGCCGCAGCGGAGAGGGCGTGCGCAGCGACGACGGTCGCGCCGCGACCCGCGCGAAGGTACCCTTTCCGGTCCAGGGCAGCGTGCCGTTCGACCCCGCCATCGCCGATGCCAATCCCGGCACCTTCTATTCCGCGATCAGCAACGTCGACATCGTGATCGGCGCGGGCAATCCGGCCGCCGCGGCGATCCGGTTCCACGCGGCGCAGCACGCGTTCGTCAGCCACATGGATTTCGACATCGGCTCCGGGCTCGCCGGGCTCTACCAGGTCGGCAATATCGGGCAGGACCTGCATTTCCGCGGCGGGCGGTACGGCATCCTGACCGAGAAGCCCTCCCCCGCCTGGCCCTTCGCGCTGATCGACGCGACGTTCGAGGGCCAGCGCGAGGCGGCGATCCGCGAGCACGAGGCGGGGCTGACCATGGTCAACGTCGCGATCCGCGACACGCCGGTTGGGATCGACATCGACAAGGGTTATGGCGACTGGCTGTTCGGGAAGGACGTGCGGTTCGAGAACGTGTCACGCGCCGGCATCGTCATCTCGAACGAGAACAACGCCTATACCCAGATCGCGTTCGAGAATGCGGTGGCGGCCAACACGCCGGTCTTTGCCCATTTCCGCGACAGCGGCCGGACCAGCCGGGGTCTGGCCGGCGCATACCGCGTTGCGAGCTTCAACTACGGGCTTGCCGTACCCGGCCTCGGCCGGATGGGCGACTATGCGACGGTGATGAAGGCGCAGCCGCTCGCTGCCCTGCCCGCGCGGCGCGCGCCGGCGCTGCGCGCGCTGCCGGCGGCGGACAGCTGGTTCAACGTCCGCGACGGCGGCGCCAAAGGCGACGACCGCACCGACGACACCGCCGCGATCCAGCGCGCGATCGACACGCACCGAACCGTCTACCTGCCTGCCGGCCGCTACATCGTCACCGATACCCTGCGGCTGAAGCCCGACAGCGTGCTGGTCGCGCTCCACCCCAACCTGACCCAGATCATCCTGCCCGACCGCACCCCAGGCTTTCAGGGCGTCGGCGCGCCTCGGGCGCTGGTCGAGACGGCGGCGGGCGGCGATGCGATCGTGGCGGGCGTCGGCCTGTTCACCGGCGGCATCAACCCGCGCGCCACCGCCCTGCTGTGGAAGGCAGGCGCGGACTCGCTGGTCGACGACGTGAAGTTCCAGGGCGGCCATGGCACCGACCTGGCCGGGGGCGAGCGCTTCATCCCCTACAACGCCAACGCGACCGGCGACGCCGATCCGGCCAAACGCTGGGACGCGCAATATCCCAGCCTGTGGGTGACCGCGGGCGGCGGCGGCACGTTCAACAATATCTGGACGCCCAATACCTATGCGCAGGCCGGGCTCTATGTCTCCGACACCGACACGCCGGGCCATGTCTACCAGATGTCCGCCGAGCATCATGGCCGGGTCGAGATCGCGCTGAACCGCGTCGCCAACTGGGAGCTGATCGCTCCCCAGACCGAAGAAGAGGGCGGCGAGAGCCGCGACGCCGTGGCGCTGGAGATCCGCGATTCGCGCGACATCCTGGTCGCCAACCTCCACGCCTACCGCGTGACCCGCACCGCCAAGGCGAAGCCCGCCGCGGTCACCCTCTACAATGCGTCGGGCATCCGCTTCCGCAACGTCCATGTGAATGCCGAGAGCGGCCTTGGCACCTGCGACGAGAATGGCTGCGCCACCTTCCTGCGCGCCAACAAATTCCCGTACGAGAATGCGATCGTCGACATGAGCCGCGGTGGCGAGGTCCGCGAGCGCGAGTTCGCGACGCTCGACATCCCCATGGGCCGCGCACCCGACGCCCCCTCGCCCGCGACGCTCGGCACCGCGCGGGTCGAGAAGCTGGCGGACGGGTTCGACGCGGCGGGCGGTGGCGCGGTAACGCCGGACGGCACGCTCTACCTCGTCGACCGGACGCAGCAGCGCATCTATCGCTGGGCGGAGGCCGCCGGGCTAGGGATTGAGCGCGACACCACGCTCGATCCCGTCAACCTGGCCGCCGATGCCGCGGGCAACCTGATGGTCCTGTCGTCGGCCGGGCGTGACGGCACCGTCTACAGCTTCCGGCCCGGTACGCCCGAGCTGGCGCTGACCGTCATTCCGGCCACGCCCGCCGTGCCGCATCCCGGCGCCTCCACTGCACTCCCCGGCAATTGGTGGAACAATGGCGAGTTCCGCGACCAGCTCGACCTCGGCACCTATCGCTTCACGACCTTGGCCGAGATGTTCGCGCGCGATGTCGCGGTGCCACGCGGCCTTGAATATGTGTCGCCGGACGGCAGCGTGGTGCTGCCCGCCTATCGCACCTTCCAGCAGGGACCGGCGGACTTTCGCGGGCGGCGCTTCTCCGACGCGCTCGACACCTATGGCTTCGTGCAGGCGCGGCCGGGCACGCGCGTCCAGGTCAGCAACGCGTCGGAGGGAAAGACCTATAGCGCGCTGGTCGGATCCGGCGGGGCGCTGACCGACCTGAAGCCGTTCGCGGATCGCGCCGGCGAGAGCGTGGCGACCGACGCGAAGGGCCGGGTGTTCATCGCCAACGGCCAGATCTTCGTCCACGACGCCGCCGGCCGCGCGCTTGGCCGGATCGACGTGCCGGAACGGCCGCTGCAGCTGCTGTTCGGCGGCAAGGACGGGCGCACGCTGTTCGTCATCACCCACCACGCGCTCTACCGGGTACGGCCATGAACCGATCGCTCCTGCCGCTCGCCGTCATCGCGCTGGCCCTGCCCGCCGCCGCGCAGGCGCAGGCCCAGTACAAGCTGCTCGTCCTCGCCCGGCCCAGCACCTACCACTACGAATATATTCCGATCGCGCGCGACAGCCTGGAGCGGCTGGCCAAGCTGCACGCGTTCGAACTGGTTTTCACCAACAAGACGAATGTGTTCGAGGGTGATCTGAGCCAGTACGCGGCGATCATGTTCCTGAACACCGCCGGCAGCGAGCTGAACGCGGCGCAGCGCCGCCGGTTCGAGGCGTATATGCGCGCCGGCGGCAACGCGATGATCGTCCACCGTGCCGCGATCATGCCGGCGAACGACTGGCCCTGGTACGAGAAGCTGGTCGGGCGCACCGTCGGGGTCCACCCGATGCTTCAGACCGGGGTGGTGACCATCGTCGATCGCGGCTTCCCCGCGACCTATGGCCTGCCCGAGCGCTGGCTGTGGAGCGACGAGTTCTACGTCACCAGCAACCCTTACCGTATCACCATCGACCCGGTGCTGAACGTCGACGAGAGCAGCTACGACCCGCGCAAGATCTGGCCGGGCCAGATGTCGCACCCGATGGGCCGCGATCATCCGATCGCCTGGCACCACCGATTCGAGCAGGGTCGCGTCTTCGTCACCACGCTGGGCCACAACGGCGAGATGTACCGCGACCCGCAGTACCTCGCGCATCTGATGGGCGGCATCCACTGGACCGCCACCGGGCGCGGCCAGCGTCCGTGACGGCCATCGCCGCCACGGACGTGCGGCCTTGGTTGAAAACGTGCCGAGGGCACGTTTGCGGTACCGGCCCGCTCCCCCACCCGACCGCCCACAGAGTATCCTTGATGGGAGGTCGGGTGGGGGAGCGGGCCGGTACCGCCTCAAAACTCGCTCTTCCGCGAGGTTTCGAATGGACTCTTACCAGCTGAGGTTCAGGCGCCCGTAGATCTGCCGGCCGTTGAACCCGAACGGCGAGTAATAGGGGAACGCCGTCACGCCGTTGTTGTTGAGCGCGGCCGGCGTCGTCATGGGGTAGACGTCGAAGAGATTATCCGCCCCGATCGCCAGCGCGACGCTGTCGTTGAAGCGATAGCGCGCCTCCAGGTCGACCAGCGTGTGGCGACCGGTGTTCACGTCGTTGGCCGCCACGGTGCCGGGCTGGAGCACGTTGCCGTAGTGCACCGCGCGCAGCGTCGCACCGAACCCGTCCAGCTTCCAGTCGATCGAGCCGACCAGCTTGGTAGCAGGCGTGCCGTCCTCGATCGTCAGGATGCGGTTGCGGCCGAACAGGCTGGGCGCCGGGTTCAGCGTCGCGGTGGAAGTTGGGATGCGGTTGACCTTGATGTCGTTCAGGTTCGCCGCCGCCGACAGGTTGAAGCTGCCGAGCGTGTCGGTGCGCAGCGTATAGGCGGCGACCACATCCAGACCCTTGGTCGTGGTGGTGATGCCGTTGACGAAGAAGCGCGCCGCCTGGACGCGGAACGGTGCGAGCAGCGCCGCCACCGCCGGGCTGGCACTGGACTGGATATTCTCCGACAGGGCGATCTGGTCGCGGATGCGGATGCGATAGGCGTCGACCGTCAGGCTGAACCCGCCCGCCCGGATCACCGTGCCGAGCGAGTAGTTGCGCGACTTTTCCGGATCGAGCGGCAACGCGCCGAGCGCGCGGGCGATGTCGCTCGACACGGGATAGAGGCCGGTTTCGAGGATCTGGCCGCCGGTCACCAGCGACTGGGTCGAGGTATAATATTGCTGCTGGAGCGACGGCGCGCGGAAGCCGGTCGAGATCGACCCGCGGAACGCCAGCCAGCGTGCCACGTCGTAGCGCGCCGAGACCTTGCCGGTCGCCGTCTCGCCGAAGTCGGAATAGCTCTCGCCCCGCGCCGCGACGCCGATGGTCAGCCGGTCCCACAGCTTCGCCTCGACATCGGCATAGAGGCTGCCATTGTCGCGGTGGACATCGACCTGATTGGCCGGCTGGAAGCCCAGGAAACCTTGCGCGCCCGAACCCAAATTGTTCGCCGCGCCGGTCGCGCGGTTGTAGCTTTCGGGCTGGCCGGCGCCGATCTTGAACCCCTCGCGCCGATATTCGGCACCGGCGGCGACGTTCACCACCGCCGCGCCGAAGCTGTACTCGCGCGCCACGTCCAGCCCGGTGACCAGCTGGTCATAGGTCAGGCGACCGGAATCGAAGTCGGTCAGCGAGGCATTGCCATAGGTCGCGTTGGCCGAGTTGCGCGTCGCGAAGTCGATCGTGTTGCGGCCATAGCTGACGGTCAGGTCGGCGTTCCACCCAGCCAGCTCGCCGCGGATGCCGCCGGTCGCGTTATAGTCGCGCGAGCGGGTGCCGATCAGCGGCAGGAAGCCGTCCGGATAGAGGCCGGTCAGCGCGTTGGCATTGGCGTTCGCGGCCGACCCGGTGGCGTTCGGCACGCGCGGGAAGGCCGCGCTCTCGCTGTCGCGCTGCTGGAACCCGCCATTGGCATAGGCGGTCCAGCCATTGTCGCCGAGCGGTACGGCGGCGTTGACGTAGACGGTGCCCTGCTCGACCTCCGGATCGCCGAAGCGGGCGCGGATGCGCAGCGGCGTAATGCCGCGCGGGTCGAGATCGGCACGGTTGGTCGGCTGGCGCGTCACATATTCGCCCGACACGGTCAGGAAACCGTCGGCGCCCAGGCCGAAGCCCTGCCAGCCGCTGACCGTCAGCGCCTCTCCGTCGCGTGCCGAGCGCGAGGTGCGCGCCGCGTCATATTCGGTGACGTACCGGCCGAAGGTGACCGCCGCGCCGCCGCCCGAGCGCGCCTCGCGCAGGCGGAGGTTGACGACGCCGGCGATCGCGTCCGAGCCGTATTGCGCCGAGGCGCCGTCGCGCAGCACCTCGACCCGGTCGAGCGCGACGGTGGGGATGGTGTTCAGGTCGACCGCCGCCGCGCCGCGCCCGACCGAGCCGTTGATGTTGAGCAGCGCCGAGGCATGGGCGCGGGTGCCGTTGATGAGGACCAGCGTCTGGTCGGGCGACAGACCACGCAGCGTCGCCGGACGGATCGCGTCGGTGCCGTCAACCGCCGCCTGGCGCGGGAAGTCGATCGAGGGGGCGACGGTGGCGAGCGCGTCGGCCAGCTCGGTGGTGCCCTGCGCGCGCAGCGCGTCGCCGCCGAGCACGTCGACCGGCGACACGCTGTCGAGCCGGCTGCGCCCCGGCGCACGGGTGCCGGTAACGACGATGTCGTCGGCCGGAGCCGGGTCGGTGGCCGGCTCCGCATCGGCGGCTGCGGGTGCGGGTGCGCTCTGGGCACTCACCGGCGCGGCGAGGCCGGCGACCAGCAGCGAGGCGCCCGCGAGGAGCGGATATCGGGCGAAGATCACGGCAAAACCCCCTGAAGGAATGGCAAGCTTGTCAGATGCTTCCATTCTCCAGCATTTCACAGGGGTTTTGGCGCAATCCTTCCTTGCCGGCGCCTAAGCGGAGCTTCCCGCTATCCTGCCTTATGATAGCGGATGATGCAGGTGTCGTACGGCGCCACGGTCATGCCCGTACCCGCCTGCCCCGATGCGCAGGTCCGCGTTCCGAACACTGGCGTCGCGCCGACCCAGCCGGTGGGTGCAGCCACCCGCGCGGTCGCACCCGTATTGGCAAGCACCAGCGCGCCCGTTCCGTCCGCAGCGACGCGCCCGAAGGCGAAGATCGCCGAATCGCCGCTCTCCAGCGGAACATAGGCGCCGTCGCGGAACGCCGGGTCGGTCCGGCGCAGCTTTACCAGAGCGCGATACCAATTGAGCAGCGATGCGGGGTTGACGTTCTCGGCGGCGACGTTGCGGGTCCGGTAGTTCGGGTCGAGCGGCAGCCAAGGCGTGCCGGTGGTGAAGCCCGCGCGTGCCGCGTCGCTCCACTGCATCGGCGTGCGTGCGCGGTCGCGCTCGTCGGCGCGCGGCCGGTTGGGGCCGAGCGGCGTGGTGGCGAGCACCGCCTTGTCGACGTCGCCCATGCCGATCTCCTCGCCGTAATACAGGAGCGCGGTGCCGGGATTGAGCAGTGTCAGCGCCGCCGACATCTTGCCGATCAGGTCGTTGTGCACGCCGTCGCCGAACTCGCTCCACTGGCGCGACTGGTCGTGGTTGCTGAAGAATTCGACCGGGGTCAGTCCGTCGAGTTTCGTCGCCGCCTCGTCGTAGCGGCGCTTGAACTCGGCGGCGTCCAGCTTGGTGATGTTGCCGACCAGGAAGTTCATCGGCAGGTGGATCTCGTCCTTGTTCTTGCCGTACACCGCCCGCAGCTGATCGATCGAGCGGGTCGAGGATTCGCCGAGCAGCACCGGGTTGCCGGGATAGCCATCGACGACCTTGCGCATCTCGCGCAGCACCTGGTTGGTGCCCGGCAGCTGCGAGTTATAGGGCTTCAGCCAGACCGGATCAGCGTCGGGGTTCGGGTCTTGCGGCCAGTTCGTATCCTCGAACAGGTAGGGCGTGGCATCCAGGCGGAAGCCGGCAGCGCCATGATCGAGCCAGAAGCGGACGACGTCGAACATCGCCTTGCGCAGGCCGGGGCTCGCCCAGTTCAGGTCCGGCTGCTGTGGCAGAAAGATGTGGTAATACCACTGCTTGCGGGTCTTGTCCCAGGTCCAGGTCGGGCCGCCGAAGATCGACTTCCAGTTGGTCGGCGGGGTGTCGGGCGTACCGTCGTGCCAGACGTACCAGTCCGCCTTGGGATTGGTGCGCGAACTGCGCGATTCCTTGAACCACGCATTCTCGGACGAACTGTGGTTGACGACCAGATCGACCATCACGCGGATGCCGCGCTTCTTGGCCTCGGCGACCAGCGTGTCCCAGTCGGCCATGGTGCCGTATTGCGGATCGATCGCGGTATAGTCGGACACGTCATAGCCGAAATCGGCGTTTGGCGACTTGAAGAAGGGCGTGATCCAGATCGCATCGAGCCCCAGCGACTGGAGATAGTCGAGCCGCGAGGTGATGCCGCGTAAATCGCCGACGCCGTCGCCGTTGCTGTCCTGGAAGCTGCGCGGATAGATCTCGTAGATCACCGCGTGCTGCCACCACGGCTTGGACGTCGCGGGAACGACGGCGATGCCGCGGTCGACGGTCGGAGGTGTGGCCGCGGTGCCGTTCGCCTGCGCGACAGCCGCACCGGCCGGCAGCATCGCCGCAGCGGCCATCAGCGCGGCCTTGTTCAAGATCTTGCGCATGGGTTTGTCCCTCTCCTCTTTATCGCGGCATAGTCGATGCAATCGTTTGTCGCAAGCGTGGGACGCCTGCTGATGCAGATCGGCCACAGTCGCCAAACAGAATGGCGGCGGACATCGGCAAGGCGATTGCAAACGATTGCTTGCAGCCATAGACCATGATGACAGGATGAATCGGCGGGGTTCAGGGCCCGCCCAACAACAATCCTTCAGGAGGGGATTCGTCGATGAACACGAAGATCAAGCTGGCTTGTTCGACCGCGGTGCTGACGCTGCTGTGCGCGGCGCCGGCCTTCGCCCAGACCGCCGATCCGGCGGCCGATCAGGGCGCCACCAACACGGTCGTGCCGCCGGTCGATCCCGCTGCCGACGCCACGCCGACCGCGCCCACCGACACGACCGCGACCGCCGCCGATCCCGCGGCCGATCAGGACATCGTCGTCACCGGTCTGCGCGCCAGCCTGGAGCGTGCACAGGCGCTGAAGCGCAACAACAGCTCGGTCATCGAAGCGGTTTCGGCCGAGGACATCGGCAAGCTGCCCCAGTCGAGCGTCGCCGACTCGCTCGGCCGCCTGGCGGGTCTGGCCGGCGAGCGTCGCTCGGGCCGGATCAGCGGCATCTCGGTCCGCGGCTTCCGCGAGGATTTCGTCGGCACCACGCTGAACGGGCGCGAGCTGATCGGCATCGGCGACAATCGCGGCGTCGAGTATGATCTCTACCCGGCCGAGATCGTCGGGGCCGCCGTCGTCTACAAGACGCCTGACGCCGGCCTGACCGCGATGGGCGTCGGCGGCACCGTCGACATCCGCACCGTGCGTCCGCTGGAGCGCAAGCCCGCGCTGATCGCCAATGCGACGTTCGAGCAGAACGGGATGAAGTCGAAGAACCCCGACTTCAAGGACAATGGCCACCGCTTCGCCCTGTCCTATACCGACAAGCTCGCCGACGACACGATCGGCATCGCGCTGACCGCCGCGACCACCTCGTCGCCCGTGCAGGACAATTATTTCAGCGTCTGGGGTTACGACAAGAACGCGATCACCTCGGGTCCGAACGCCGGTAAGTATGTGCCGACCGGTATCGACATCTCGTCGCGGTCGCGCGTGCTGAAGCGCGACACGCTGGCCGGCGTGTTGCAGTACCAGCCGACCGACCAGTTCACCGCGACCTTCGATGCGCTCTACATCAAGTTCAAGGACCAGGGCATCTCGCGCGGGTTCATCGAGGCGCTGCCGGTCGCGGCCAACGGCAGCACCGTCATCAGCTCGAACGACACCACCGTCACCTCGGCGCGCACCACCGGCTTCAACTCGGTGATCCGTTCCGACCCCCTCGACAAGCGCGGCGACCTGAAGGTCTTCGGCGGCAACATCGTCTACAAGGCGACGTCGAACCTCGACCTGACGCTCGACGTGTCGCGGTCGGAGAGCAACAAGCGCGACACCCGCGCCGAGAGCTATGCCGGCCTCGGCCGCGCCGGCCTGGCGAGCCAGGGTCCGAACAATCTGCGCACCTGGACCTATTCCCCGGACGGCCTGATGTTCTCGAACAACAGCCAGACCTTCGACGATTACTCGATGGTCAAGCTGGCGGGTCCGCAGTCCTGGGGCGGCAGCTTGGCGCCGATCACCCAGCTGAACACCGCGGCGGCACGCGCCGCCGGCATCGGCTTCGCACAGGCGCAGGACGGCTTCGTCAACACCGCCCGGTTCGACGAGTATCTGAATGCGGTCCGGCTGGAGGCGAACTACCGGTTCGACGACAGCTTCCTGAAGTCGGTCAGCCTTGCCGTCCGCTATTCGAACCACAAGAAGTCCAAGGAGAACGAGGGCTTCTTCCTGACGGCCAACACCTATCCGTCCGACGGCCCGGTGCCTGAAGACGCACGCCGCGGGGTCGCCGACCTCGGCTGGGTCGGGCTGGGCGACGTCGTCGCCTATGACGCGCTCGGCCTCATCAACAGCAACTTCTACCAGCGCTGGGACGCGGGCGCGCTGGAGCCGGACCGGCTGGGCGACACCTATTCGATCCACGAGAAGGTGTGGCAGCCGTCGATCAAGGCGGACTTCGAATCGAACCTGGGCAGCATCCGCATGTTCGGCAATGTCGGCGTGCAGGGCCTGTTCACCGATCAGCGCGCCAGCGGCTTCAACGCTCTGGTCGTCTCGACGCTGCGCGTGCAGGCGACACCGATCACCGACGGCGCCAAGTACACGCGCGTCCTGCCAAGCCTGAACATGAACTTCGACCTGGGCGGCGGCCACACGGTTCGCTTCGCGCTGGCCAAGGTCGTCAGCCGGCCGCGCATCGATTACCTGAACCCGGGCTCGTCGGTGAAGTTCTCGAACAACGTCTCGAACGTCACCAACTCCAATCCCGAGCTGGGCCCGTGGACGTCGCGGTCGGGCAATGCCCGCCTGCGTCCGTACGAGGCGAACCAGGCCGACCTGTCGTACGAATATTACTTCGCCAGCGACGGCTTCGTCTCCGCCTCGGCCTTCTACAAGGACCTGCGCAACTGGAACGTGCAGACCACGACGCTGCGGGACTTCACCCAGTTCTACATCCCCGGCTATCACCAGGCGGTCAGCAGCGACGGCACGACGATCTACACGCCCGCGACGTTCCAGGGCGTCAACACCACCTTCACCGGCGGGTTGAAGGGCCGGGTGAAGGGTATCGAGCTGCAGGGATCGCTGCCCTTCCGCCGCTTCATCGGTGCACTCGACGGCTTCGGCGTGACCGGTGGCGCAGCGTTCACCGACGGCAAGCTGGACGACGGATCGCGCATCCCCGGCCTGTCGTCGCGCGTGTTCCAGGGCACGGCCTATTTCGAGAAATACGGCTTCTCGGCCCGCATCTCGGCCAATAACCGGTCGAAGTGGGTGTCGGAGGATCGCGGCGGCAGCAACAGCATCGCCAACGTCAACCGCTCGGGCCAGACGCTGGTCGACGCCCAGATCGGCTATGACTTCGCCGGAATCGGCGTGAACTATCTCGACCGGCTGCGCGTCTCGATCCAGGCGCAGAACCTGACCAACGAGAAGGACACCTACACCGACTCGGCGAGTGGCCTGACCACCCGTCAGGAGACGTTCGGCCGCAACTTCCTGCTCAACCTGACCTACGCCCTCTTCTGAGTATTGCCGGAAACACCCTCGCCGATCATGGTCGGCGGGGGTATCTGGCTTTGATGCAGAGAGAGGCAGCGGTGACGCCGGCAATCAGGAAGGTCGTCATCGTCGGCGGCGGCACGGCGGGCTGGATGGCCGCCGCGTTGATCGCCAAGGTCATCGGCGCCCAGGTATCGATCGAGCTGGTCGAGTCCGACGAGATCGGCATCATCGGCGTCGGCGAGGCGACGATCCCGCCGATCCAGCACGTCAACGCGGTGCTGGGGATCGATGAGGCAGAGTTCCTGCGTGAGACGCGGGCGACGATCAAGCTCGCGATCCGCTTCGAGAATTGGGGCCGGATCGGCGAGTCCTATTACCACAGCTTCGGCACGCCGGGGCGGAACCTGGCCTTCTGCTCGTTCCATCATTTCTGGAACCGCGCGCGACGGGCGGGGATGGATGTCGACTATTGGGACTTCGACCTCAACACGCTGTGCGCGCGCGAGGGCAAGTTCGCCAAGATCCAGGGCGGCGATCCCACTTGGGACCTGCCCTATGCCTATCACTTCGATTCCGGCCTCTATGGTCAGTATCTCCGCCGCTACAGCGAGGCGCGCGGCGTCGTCCGGACCGAGGGGCTGGTCGAGCAGGTGCGGCGCGACGGCGAGAGCGGCGCGGTCACCGCGCTGACCCTGCGCGACGGCACGGAGATCGCCGGCGACCTGTTCATCGACTGCTCGGGAGCGCGCGGGCTGCTGATCCAGCGGGAGCTGAACGTCGGGTACGAGGATTGGGGCCACTGGCTGCCCTGCGACCGCGCGATGGCGGTGCCCTCCGCCCGGTTCGCCGCGACCGCACCCTATACCCGTGCGATCGCGCACACGGCCGGGTGGCAGTGGCGCATTCCGCTGCAACACCGCAACGGCAACGGGCTGGTCTATAGTAGCCGCCACCTGAGCGACGACGCGGCGGCGGCGACGCTGCTGGGCAATCTCGACGGCGAGCCGCTGGACCAGCCGCGGATCATCCCCTTTCGTACCGGGCGGGCGCGGCGGCAATGGGACCGCAACGTCGTCGCGGTCGGCCTGTCGAGCGGGTTCCTGGAGCCGCTGGAATCGACCAGCATCTACCTGATCCAGTCGGCGATCGTGCGGCTGCTGCACCTGTTCCCGCACGCCGGCATCGATCCGCGCGCGGTGGCCGAATATAACCGCCAGTCGCAGATCGAATATGAGACGGTGCGCGACTTCATCATCCTCCACTATCACGCCACCGCGCGCGACGATTCCGGCTTCTGGCGCGACCTGCGCGGAATGGCCGTGCCCGAGCGGCTCGCCGCCAAGATCGCGCTGTTCCGCGCCAACGGCTATCTGTCGCAGGACCCGCTCGACATCTTCATGGAGCCGTCCTGGGTGCAGGTGCTGATGGGTCAGGGCATCGTGCCGGCCGACCATCACCCGCTCGCCGACGGCACGGTCGACGCCGAACTGGCGGCACAGCTGCGCGAACTGGCGGCGCTGAAGCGAGAACCGGTGCCCGGCATGCCGCTGCACGACGCATTCCTGAAGGCGTTCGGCGGGCTGGCCGCATGAAGCCGCCCGGCCGTGTCGTCATCCTGGGCGGTGGCTCCGCCGGCTGGATCGCGGCCAACCTGCTCGCCGTCGCCTGGGGCCGCCACGGCACGGCGGTCACGCTGGTCGAGGCGCCCGACATCGCCACGATCGGCGTCGGCGAGGGTTCGACCCCGTCGCTGAAGCGCTTCTTCGCCGACATTGGCATCGCCGAGCGCGACTGGATGCCGCGCTGCCAGGCGACGTGGAAGGTCGGCATCCGCTTCGCCGGATGGAGCCCGGCGGCGCCCTGGCCCGATTACAGCCACCCATTCACCACCCAGGTCGATGTGCATACCGAGGACGCGTTCATCCTCAACTGCCGCAATCGCCGGCTGGGCCATGACGTGCCGGTGCAGCCGGGCGACTTCCTGCTGAACGGCCGGCTGGCGGCCGACGGCAAGGCGCCGATGACGCCGCCCAATTTTCCGTTCCGCATGGAATATGGCTATCACTTCGACGCCGGGCTGCTCGGCGACTATCTGCGCGAGGTCGCGGTCGGGCGCGGGGTGATCCACCGGCAGGCGCGCGTGACCGCGGTGACGCGCGCCGACAATGGCGACATCGCCGCCCTCGCCACCGATCGTGGCGAGGCGATCGAGGGCGACGTCTTCGTCGATTGCAGCGGCTTTGCCGGGCTGCTGATCGAGCGGACGTTGGGCGTGCCGTTCCGCAGCTTCGGCGACAATCTGTTCAACGATGCCGCAGTGGTTATGCCGACGCCGATGGACCGCGCTCCGCCGGTCGAGACGGTGGCGACTGCGCTGTCGAACGGCTGGTGCTGGACGATCCCACTCCAGAACCGGTTCGGTAACGGCTATGTCTATAGCAGTGCCTTTACTGGCGCAGACGCGGCGGAGGCGGAGCTGCGCGGCGTGCTGGGCGTCGGCGACGACCAACCGGCGCGGCACCTGACGTTCAGGGTCGGGCAGCTGGCGCGGCACTGGGAGCGGAACTGCGTCGCGGTCGGCTTGTCGCAGGGGTTCATCGAGCCGCTGGAGGCGACCGCGCTCCATCTGGTGCTGAACACGGTCGAGCTGTTCGTCCGCCACTATGAGCAGGGTGAGTTCTCCGCCCGGCACCGTGATGCATTCAACGCGACGATCTCGGCGCGGATCGAGGGGGTGCGCGACTATATCGTGGCGCACTACAAGCTGAACACGCGGACCGACACGGATTACTGGCGCGCCAACGCCGCGAACATGGCGCTATCGGAGCCGTTGCGCCGCGTGCTCGACCTGTGGTTCCGCCGCGGCGACCTGGCCGAGGAGTTGCGCCGGCGCAGCGACCAGACCCAGTTCGGCAACGTCTCGTGGCACTGCCTGCTCGCCGGATATGGCGCCTTTCCACCGACCGGCGACGAGCGGCGGGACGATGTCGACTTCTTCGCCGATCGCGGCATCGCGGCGTTTCTGGACGGGTGCAGCCTGAACTTCCCGGCGCAGGCGGCGGCACTGGAGCGGCATCGCCATGGCCGCTGACAGCTGGCGCGACGAGACGCTGGCACGGATGCGCGCGCTGATCCTGGCGACCGACCATGCGATCGTCGAGGAGGTGAAGTGGCGCAAGCCCTCCAACCCCGCCGGCGTCCCCGTCTGGTCGCGCGGCGGCATCATCTGCACCGGCGAGACCTATCGCGACAAGGTGAAGCTGACCTTCGCGCGGGGCGCCGCGCTCGCCGATCCGGCGGGGCTGTTCAATGCAAGCCTGGACGGCAATGCACGCCGGGCGATCGACATCCGCCAGGGGGAGCAGGTCGATGCGGAGGCTTTCCGGGCATTGGTCCGGGCGGCGGTAGCGCTGAACCTCGCCGGCTGAGACCCCGCGATCGGCGAAAGAAAAGGGCCGGCGGAGCGATCCGCCGGCCCTTTGCCGTTTGTCTGACGTCAGGCCGGTCCGGCAGAGCCGGTCGGCTGGCCGTTCCGATCTCTGTCCGGGGCAGGCATCGCCTGCCCCGGTCGAAAATCAGAAGTCCATGCCGCCCATGCCGCCCATGCCGCCGCCGCCGGGCATGGCCGGAGCCTTGTCTTCCGGCAGCTCGGACACGGTGGCTTCCGTGGTGATGAGCAGGCCGGCGACCGACGCCGCGTTCTGCAGCGCGGTGCGGACGACCTTGGTCGGGTCGATCACGCCGGCCGAGACCAGGTTCTCGTAGGTGTCGGTCGAGGCGTTGAAGCCGAACGACGTGTCCGACTGGTCGAGCAGCTTGCCCGACACGACGGCGCCGTCATGGCCGGCATTCTGCGCGATCTGGCGAACCAGCGCAGTCAGCGACTTGCGGACGATATCGACGCCGCGGGTCTGGTCGTCGTTGGCGCCGTTGACGCCGTCGAGCGCCTTGGTCGCGTACAGCAGAGCCGTGCCGCCGCCCGGGACAATGCCCTCTTCGACGGCTGCGCGGGTCGCGTGCAGCGCGTCGTCGACGCGGTCCTTGCGCTCCTTCACCTCGACCTCGGTCGAGCCGCCGACCTTGATGACCGCGACGCCACCGGCGAGCTTCGCCAGACGCTCCTGGAGCTTCTCGCGATCATAGTCGCTGCTGGTGTTCTCGATCTGCGCACGGATCGCCTCGGTGCGGCCCTTGATCGAGTCGGCCTCACCCGCACCGTCGATGATGGTGGTGTTGTCCTTGTCGATCGTGACGCGCTTGGCGGTGCCGAGCATGCCGACGGTGACGTTCTCGAGCTTGATGCCCAGATCCTCGGAGATCATCTCGCCCTTGGTCAGGATCGCGATATCCTCGAGCATCGCCTTGCGACGATCGCCGAAGCCCGGAGCCTTGACGGCCGCGACCTTCAGGCCGCCGCGCAGCTTGTTGACGACGAGCGTGGCCAGAGCCTCGCCCTCGATGTCCTCGGCGATGATGAGCAGCGGACGGCCCGACTGGACGACGGCTTCCAGGATCGGGAGCATCGCCTGCAGGTTCGACAGCTTCTTCTCGTGGATCAGGATGTACGGATCGTTCAGCTCGACCGTCATCTTCTCCGGGTTGGTGATGAAGTAGGGCGACAGATAGCCGCGGTCGAACTGCATGCCCTCGACGACGTCCAGCTCGAACTCGAGGCCCTTGGCCTCCTCGACGGTGATGACGCCTTCCTTGCCGACCTTCTCCATCGCCTCGGCGATCTTCTCGCCGACCTCACGGTCGCCATTGGCCGAGATGATGCCAACCTGCGCGACTTCCTGCGAGCCCGAGACGGGCTTGGAGCGCGACTTGATGTCGTCGACCACCTTGGTCACGGCAATGTCGATGCCGCGCTTCAGGTCCATCGGGTTCATGCCGGCCGCAACCGACTTCATGCCCTCGCGGACGATCGCCTGCGCCAGCACGGTCGCGGTGGTGGTGCCGTCGCCGGCGATGTCGTTGGTCTTCGAGGCCACTTCGCGCACCATCTGCGCGCCCATGTTCTCGAACTTGTCCTTCAGCTCGATCTCCTTGGCGACGGTGACGCCGTCCTTGGTGATGCGCGGTGCGCCGAACGACTTGTCGATCACGACATTGCGGCCCTTCGGCCCCAGCGTGACCTTGACCGCGTCGGCGAGGATGTCGACGCCGCGCAGGATGCGCTCACGCGCGTCGCGGCCGAATTTTACGTCCTTGGCTGCCATGTTGGCTACCCTTTCAGTTGATTTGGAAAGTCACAGAAAGTCACACCCGCTTGGGGTGCGACGCAGAAGTCAGCCGACGATCCCGAGGATGTCGGATTCCTTCATGATGAGCAGGTCTTCGCCGTTCACCTTGACCTCGGTGCCCGACCACTTGCCGAACAGGATCTTGTCGCCGGCCTTGACGTCGAGCGGGGTGATCGTGCCGTTCTCGGCGCGCGCGCCGGTGCCGGCGGCGACGACCTCGCCCTCCTGCGGCTTTTCCTTGGCGGTGTCGGGGATGATGATCCCGCCGGCCGTCTTCTCTTCAGCCTCGACGCGGCGGACGAGAACGCGGTCGTGCAACGGACGAAAGTTCATTGCTGTGCCCTTTTCAAGGTGTGTGACAGATTTCTGGCACTCGAGCCTCCCGAGTGCCAACGCCCGCCATATGCGTAGCCGTCGATGCAGCGTCAACGGGCGGCGGGAACTATTTCAGGTGGGGCGTGCGCGTGGCGAGGCCGAGCCGCTCGCGCCCCGTCCAGCGGCGGACGAGGAGGATCGAGACGACCAGCAGCCCCGCCGCCAGTCCCCACCAGATGCCGGTCGCACCCAGCCCCATACCGAAGCCGAGCCAGACCGCGGTGCCGAAACCGATCGCCCAGTAACCGAACAGCGCCACCAGCATCGGCACGCGTGTGTCCTGCACGCCGCGCAGCACGCCCGCCGCCACCGCCTGCGCCCCGTCGACCAGCTGGAAGATCGCGGCGATGCCGAGCAGCCGGACGGCAAGCGTGGCAACGGGAAGATTGGCAGCCGAGGGATCGAGGTAGATGCCGACCAGCCGCGCCGGCACGCTCCAGATCACCGCCGCGGTCAGCGCCATCACGGCGATGCCGAGCCCCAGGGCGACGTTGCCGGCGCGGCCAATCCACGCATGGTCGCGCGCGCCATAGGCCAGGCCGACGCGGATCGTCGCCGCCTGGGCGATGCCGAACGGCAGTTGGAAGGCGATGGCGGCGATGTTGAGCGCGACCGCGTGCGCCGCAACCTCGGTCACGCCGATCAGGCCCATGAGCAGCCCGGCGCCGCCGAACAGCCCGCCCTCGAACATCCAGGTCAGCGCGATCGGCAGGCCGATGCGGAACACCGAGAGCAGGTGCCGCCGGTCGCTGCGCCACCAGCGGCCGAACAGGCGGAAGCGGCGTAGTCGCCGGTCGGTCATCAGGATGACGGCATACGCCAGCATCATCACCACGCTGGTGACCAGGCTGGCGATCGCCGCCCCTTCCAGCCCCAATGCGGGGAACCCTGCATTGCCGAAGACGAGGCACCAGTTGGCCAAGACCGCCACGCCCAGAGCCAGCACGGTGACCGCGAAGACATAGCCCGGCCGCCCCAGCGCCGCCGCCGTCAGCCGCATCAGCCCCGCAGCAGCCGCCGGTATTACCGCGAGGGCGAGGATGTCGAGAAACCCGCCGGCGCGGGCCGCCACCGCCGGATCCTGCCCGAACAGCCGCAGCAGCGCCTCGCCCTGCAGCAGCAGCGCCACCACCGGTATGGCGGCGAGAACGACGAGCCACAGTCCCGCGCGGAAAGTGCGCCGCACCTCGCGCACCGCGCCGATCCGCGCGCCCAGCGCGGCCGCGATGATCGGCTCCGCCGCACCGGTCAGGCCGATGATCGCGAAGGTCAGGAGGTTGAACAGGAACACGCCCAGCGTCGCGGCAGCGAAGGCGACCGCGCCCAGCCGCGCGACGAACACCACGTCGACCGCGAACACCGCCATCTGCAACAGGTTCGCCGCCACCAGCGGCCCCGCCAGCCGCAGCAGCGCAGCAAATTCCGCCCTGGCCGTTTCGGGCGGCCGGGCCAGGGACGGCGCGGGATGGGACATGAGCAGGTGTTTACTCTGACGCGTGGAGGTTGGGGAAGCGGAGATTGTTCGCGCGCGAAGGCGCCAAGACGCGAAGAGAAGAGGAAGTTTGGTTCACGCGGAGGCGCGGAGACGCGGAGAGTTGCGCTCACGCCGGATCCCGCCGCGTCAGCGGCCTTGATGTCTTTTGCGGCCGTTGGTGCAGCGTCTACCGATCGCGGACCGTCCTCGCGAAAGGCAACTCTCCGCGTCTCCGCGTCTCCGCGCGAACCCATTCTTCTCTTCGCGTCTTAGCGTTTTCGCGCGAAACCACCTCCGACGCCCGCCCGAAACCCGCCGCGTGTTGCCGCCCCCAGACACCCCGTTGCCAGCGCGACGGGCATGCTCTAGCCATCACGGCCATGACCGACACCGCCGCATCCTTTTCGGACCGCCCCGCCCCCTCGTTCACCGATGGCCGGCCGCAGAAATCGCGGAGCGGGTGGCGCATCGTGCGAGCGGTGTGGAAGCTGCTGGTCGCGATCAAGGATCTGCTGGCGCTGGTCCTGCTGCTCCTGTTCTTCGGCCTGTTGTTCGCGGCGCTGAACGCGCGGCCGGGAACGAAGGCGATCGGGGACGGCGCGCTGCTCCTCGACCTGAACGGCTCGATCGTCGAGCAGCCGGAGGAGCCGGCGGCGTTCGCGGCGCTGTCCGGCCAGCCGGTCGCGCAGCAGTTCCGCCTGCGCGATCTGGTCCGCGTAATCGACGCGTCGCGCACCGACGCGCGCGTGAAGGCGGTGGTGCTGGATCTCGACCGCTTCGGCGGCGCCTATCCGGCGGCGCTGGGCGAGGTCGCCGACGCGCTGATCCGGGTCCGCGCATCGGGCAAGCCGGTGCTCGCCTTCGCGACCGCCTATACCGACGGCGCGTACCGGCTGGCAGCGGCGGCGAGCGAGGTGTGGGTCGACCCGATGGGCGGCACGCTGTTCGGCGGGCCGGGCGGGACCCAGCTCTATTACAAGGGGCTGATCGACAAGCTGGGGGTCAACGCCCACGTCTATCGCGTCGGCCGCTACAAGTCGTTCGTCGAGCCCTATACCCGCGCCGACCAGAGCGACGATGCGCGCGCCGCGTCCCAGGCGCTCTACGGCACGCTGCTGGCGCAGTGGCGCGAGGGCGTGGCGCGGGCACGGCCCAAGGCGCAGGTGATGCCGTTCCTGACCGACCCGCAGGCCGCCGTGCTGGCGACGCAGGGTGACGTCGCCAAGGCGAACCTGGCTGCCGGGCTGGTCGACAAGCTGGGCAGCCGCGGCGCGTTCGAGCAGCGGGTGGCGCAGATCGCCGGCGCCGAGGCGGGCAAGCCGATCGGCAGCTTCCGCACGATCAGGTATGATCGCTACGTCGCAGCCAACCCGCTGCCGACCGGCGGCGACGCGATCGGCGTGCTGACCGTCGCGGGTGAGATCGTCGATGGCGAGGGTGGCTCCGGTACGGCAGCGGGCGACACCATCGCCAAGGCGATGCTGAAGGGTCTCGCCGAGAAGAATCTAAAGGCGGTGGTGGTGCGCGTCGACTCGCCGGGTGGGTCGGCGCTGGCATCCGAGCGCATCCGGCTGGCGGTGCTGGAGGCCAAGCAGCGCGGGCTGCCGGTGGTCGTCTCGATGGGCGGGCTGGCGGCGTCGGGCGGTTACTGGGTGTCGACCGCGGGCGACGCGATCTTTGCCGAGCCGGCGACGATCACCGGGTCGATCGGCATCTTCGGCATCCTGCCCACCTTCGAGAACGCACTCGCCAAGATCGGCGTGACCAGCGACGGGGTACGGACCACGCCGCTGACCGGCCAGCCCGACGTGTTCGGCGGAACGACGCCGGTTCTCGATACGATCCTGCAGGCCGGGATCGAGCATGGTTATCGCCAGTTCATCGGCCGCGTCGCCGCCGCCCGGCGGATGACGCCGCAGCGGGTCGACCAGATCGGCCAGGGTCGCGTGTGGGATGGCGGCACCGCGCGCCAGCTGGGGCTGGTCGACAATTTCGGCAACCTGGGCGATGCGGTGGCCGAGGCGGCACGCCGCGCCAAGCTGGACCCGGCCAAGGTCCATGCCGAGTATCTGGAAAAGGAGCCCGGCTGGGCGGCGAAGCTGGCCGCGAGCATCGCGCAGCGCGACGACGAAGACAGCGCCTCGCCGGCCGGCGATGCGTTCGCCCGGCTTGCCGCCGATCGGCGCGCGCTGGTCGGCCGGGCGCTGGGCGACGTGGCGCGACTGACCCGCGGCGGATCGATCCAGGCGCGCTGCCTGGAATGCGGCGGCCTGGGCCCCAACGCCGGTACCGCGTCGGACGCGCGGCTGCTCGACCTGCTGCTGGCACGGTTCGGGCTTTGATCGCGATCCGGGCCGCGGCGCCGCAGGATGCGGCGGCGATCGCCGCGATCTATGCGCCGCACGTCCTGGTCGGCACCGCCTCGTTCGAGGAGCAGGCGCCCGATGGCCGCGCGATGGCGCGGCGGATGGCGGCGAGCGAGGGGCTCTATCCCTGGCTGGTCGCGACGCAGGGGGAGGATGCGGGCGGCGTGATCGCCTATGCCTATGCCTCCGCCTTTCACGCGCGCACCGCCTATCGCTGGACGGTGGAGACGACGGTCTATGTCGCCGACGCCGCGCAGCGCCGGGGCGCAGGGCGGCTGGTATACAAGGCGCTGGTCGACACGCTGAGCACGCAAGGCTTCACCCAGGCGGTGGCGCGGATCGCCCTGCCCAACGAGGGGTCGATCGCGCTGCACGAGGCGGTTGGCTTTCGCCGCGCCGGCGTGCAGCGCGAAGTCGGCTACAAGTTCGGCCAGTGGATCGATGTCGGCCTGTGGCAGCGGGAGCTGGCCGAGCCGTCCACGCCACCCGCCGAGCCGCGGCCTTTCGCCGACGTGGGCGTGGTGCGGCTGTAGCGACGCGACACCGGCCTCACCTGCGAGGACCAACGCGGCGGCGACATCACTGGTCGCCGCGATAGGGCGGCAGCGCGATCTTCCAGTGCATGGCGGCGGCACGCAGCGCGAAACCCGCCGCGGCCGCGATGATGGCGGCAAGCGTCGGGTCTAGCCCCGCGGCACCGAGTGCGACGAAGCTGGCGGCCGACAGCGCCGCGGCGGACACGTAGAGTTCGGGTCGCAGCAGGATCGACGGTTCGCTCGCCAGCACGTCGCGGATGATGCCGCCGACACATGCCGAGATGATCCCCATCAGCGCCGCCGGCACCGGCGGCACGCCGTACCGGATGGCCTTTGCGGCGCCGTACACCGCATAGGCGGCAAGCCCGATCGCGTCGAACCAGTCGAGCGCGGCGCCCGCCCACCAGCGGGCCGGGGTCATCCAGATTACCACCGCCACCACTAGGCACAGGGCGGCGACGTGCGGGTCGCGCACCCAGAACACCGGCGCCCCGATCAGCAGGTCGCGCACCGTTCCCCCACCGACCCCGGTGATGAGCGCGAAGAACGCCATCGTCACGAAGGTCTGCCGCGTCCGTGCCGCCGCCAGCGCCCCCGACGCGGCGAACACCGCCAGGCCGGCGAAGTCGAACCAGGGTGCGGCGATCGGCAGCACGGGGGCAAGGGCGGGCGTCAGCATCGCCGGGCCTATACGCGGGGCGCGGCTGGATTCACCAGCCGGTGAAGAAGACTGGAGAGATACCGCCCCCTGCCCCACCTTCCGGCATGCCGGGGAATTGCACGTATCTCCCAATCTGCCGGCTCCAACATGACGGACGAACGATGATCGCCAATGACCGCGCGATCGATACCGGCAGCAACTCAAGTCTTTGCCGATCCTGCGGATTTGCCTGCAACGCGAAGCTGAACCTCAGCGTTAACCTTCGTTGTTTTGCGTTCATGCAACCGACAGCGCAGCGTCACGTTACGCTACCGTATTGTTGGACAGAGAGGAACGAGAGTGATGCGTAAGATGATGCTCGCCCTGGGTTGTGCCGCGATGGTTGCCCCGACGCTGGTCGCCACCGTGTCCGACGCGGATGCGCAGCGCCGGTACAAGTATCGCGAGTGGCGCGACGACCGCGGCCGCACGCGCTGCCGCAAGCCGGACGGCACGACCGGTCTGGTCGTCGGCGGCGTCGCCGGTGCGCTGCTGGGCCGCACGATCGACACGCGCGGCGACCGTACGCTCGGCACGCTGGGCGGCGCCGCAGCAGGCGCGCTGGTCGGCCGCGAGGTCGACCGTGGCAGCAGCAAGCGCCGCTGCCGCTGACATCACGAGGTTTCGTCGGGAGGGGGCGTCGCGGTCGATCCGCGGCGCCCCTTCTCGTTCCCGCTGCCCGTGTGGTTCGCGCTGTCGCGGCGATGAACGCGACGTAGTTATGGGTTCACGCAACCTGGCGTAGAACCGGACCGTTCTCATCCCACCATAAGGAGAGTGAGTATGCGTTTCGCCTTCTTGACCGCGGCCCTGGCCGCCACCGTCGCGACGGCCGCGCCCGCGGTCGCACAGGATACCCGCCGCGAGGCCGACCGCGAGTATCGCGACCAGGTCCGCGACGCACGGCGCGACTATCGCCGCGACATGCGCAATGCCGACGATCGCGGCGACGTGCGCGATGCGCGCCGCGACTATCGCCACGAAGTGAACGACGCGCGGCGCGACCGGCGCAACGACCTACGCGATATTCGCCAGGATCGTGCGCGCGACTGGCGTCGGTATCGCAGCTACGACTACAACCGTTTCGAGCCGGGGCAGCGTACCTATTACGCCGACCGCTATTATCGCGACGGCCGCTACTATCAGCCGCGCCGACTGGGCCGGAACGACCGCGTCTATCGCGGCTATAACGGGCGCTATTACTGCCGCCGCGGCGACGGCACGACCGGGCTGATCGTCGGCGGCGTCGCGGGCGGCGTGCTGGGCAGCCTGCTGGACAATGGCCGGTCGAGCCTGCTCGGCACGCTGCTGGGCGCCGGTGGCGGCGCGCTGCTGGGGCGGTCGGTCGATCGCGGGCAGGTGGTCTGCCGCTGAATAGGGAAGGCCCGGAGCGATCCGGGCCTTTTTTTCTTAGATGATGCCGCCGCCCAGCATCAGGCGGAGGGCGAAGATGACGATCAGCACCAGGTTCATGTTACGGCCGCCGTTGCTCGACGACATGGCGCCGATCGCCGCGCCGACGATGCCGATCGGGATGACGAGCCAGTTCATCCAGCCGAGCAGCGGCACGAACGCGATCAGGCCCAGGGCCAGCGTGACGAAGCCGATGACGATCGAGACCAGATTGAGCAAGTTGCGGCTCCCCTTCCACCCGGCCGCATCATCGCCGCCGGTCACCGATGGTCAACCCCCGTCGCTGCGGCGGGTTGCATCCCCTGCTCCGCCCCGCTTCCGCTTCGACGCCGCGTTTGCCGCGCCGCCGCCTTCGCGCTAGGGCGGCGAGATGCCCTCTCTTATCCTCGTGATGCTCGGCGGCGCGCTCGGCTCGGGTGCGCGGCACCTGACCGGCCGGGCGATGCTCGCGCTGTTCGGGCCGGACCTGCCCTGGGGCACGCTGACCGTCAATCTGGTCGGCGGGCTGCTGATGGGGATGCTGGTCGGCGTACTGGCGCGCATGTCGGCGGCAGAGCCGTGGCGGCTGTTGCTGGCGGTCGGCGTGCTGGGCGGGTTTACGACCTTCTCGTCCTTCTCGCTCGACGTCGTGACACTGGCCGAGCGGGGGCAAGTGGGAATGGCGATGGGCTATGCGCTGGTTTCGGTGGCGGGATCGGTGACGGCGCTGGTCGCCGGGCTGGCGATGACACGGAGCTGGGCATGACCGATACGAAGGACGTCCGGCAGTTCACCGTCGGCTATGACGACGACGACATCCGGCTCGATCGCTGGTTCAAGCGACACTTGCCGGACACCAGCTTCACCACCGTCGCCAAATGGGCACGCACCGGCCAGCTGCGCGTCGACGGATCGCGTGCGACGCCGGGTGACCGGATCAAGGCCGGGCAGATCCTGCGCGTGCCCCCGGCCGAGGCCGCGCCGCTGCCGGGTGCCAAGCCCGAGCGGGTGCGTGCGCCGCTGGCCGAGGACCAGATCGCCTTCATGCGCGAGCTGGTGATCCACCGCGACCCGCAGGCGTTCGTCCTCAACAAGCCGCCCGGCCTCGCCACGCAGGGCGGGACGAAGACGACCCAGCATATCGACGGGCTGCTCGACGCGCTGCGTTACGACGACGAGGGGCGGCCGAAGCTGGTCCACCGGCTGGACAAGGATACGTCGGGTGCGCTGCTGGTGGCGCGCACCGCGCGCGCGGCGGCGTTCTTCGCCAAGGCGTTCTCGGGCCGGACCGCGCGCAAGGTCTATTGGGCGCTGATCGTCGACGTACCCTCGATCGAGGACGGCATGGTCGAGCTGCCGATCGGCAAGCAGCCCGGCACCGGCGGCGAGAAGATGCATGTCGACGAGGAGAACGGCCAGGCGGCGCGCACCCGCTATCGCGTGATCGAGCGGGCCGGCAACCGCGCGGCCTGGGTCGAGCTGCAGCCTTTTACCGGGCGCACCCACCAGCTGCGCGTGCACATGGCGGCGATCGGCCACCCGATCGTCGGCGACGGCAAATATGGTGGTCCGGCGGCGTTCCTGACCGGCGGGATCACCCGCAAGATGCACCTGCACGCGCGCCGCATTCGCGTCGACCATCCCGATGGCGGCCGGATCGACGTGACCGCCGACCTGCCCTCGCACTTCGCCGAGAGCCTCGCCAGCCTGGGCTTCGACCCGGCGCTGGGCGACGCGCTGGAGTTGCAGGAAGACAAGGGCCCGCCGCCCAAGGCGGTGCTGAAGCAGCGTGCCAAGGCGCATGCCAAGTCGGTCCGCAAGGAGCGTCGCGGCGAGCGGCGGGGCCGCGGGTCGCGGGACTGATGCACCCGGCACCGGCGTTCCGCAGCGACGAGGACTGGCTGGCGCTGGCAGGCACGATCGGTTTCGCCCACATCTTCCTCGCCGGGGCGGAGGGCCTGATGGTCGTCCACGCGCCGGTGACGCGCCATGGCGACCGGCTGCGCTTCCACGTGTCGCGCGCGAACCGGATTGCGCCGCACCTGCCGGGGGCTGCGGCGCTGGTCAGCGTGCAGGGCGTCGACGGCTATGTCAGCCCCAACTGGTACGCGGCGCCGGTCGATCAGGTGCCGACCTGGAACTATGTCGCGGTCGAGATCGACGGCATCGTCGCGCCGCTGGACGAGGCGGAACTGCTGGCGCAGCTCGACGAACTGGCGGCGGTGCACGAGCCGCGGGTCAACCCGGCGGCGCCGTGGACGCGGGACAAGACCGATCCCGCGCGGATCGTGGCGCTGCTGCGCGGCATCGTCGGTTTCGAGCTGACCCCGACCGCGATCCGCGGCACCCGCAAGCTCAGCCAGAACAAGACCACCGCCGATCGCGCCGGCACGGTCGCCGGGCTGGACGCTGCCGGCAACGTGGCGCTGGCTGCGGCAATGCGGAGCTAGGCCAGCGCCCACTCCACCGCCGCCAGCGCGTGGAGGCGGGTCGTGTCGAACAGGGGAACGGGGCTGTCGCCCTCGCCGACCAGCAGCATGATCTCGGTACAGCCGAGCACGATCGCCTCCGCACCGCGCGCGACCAGCCGGGCGATGATCGCGCGGTACGCGTCGCGGGAGGCGGGCTCGATACGGCCGGCGACCAGCTCGTCATAGATCACGCGGTGCACGGTGCGGCGGTCCGCCTCGTCGGGTACCAGCACCTCCAGCCCATGCTGCGCGAGGCGCTCGGCATAGAAGGGCTGCTCCATGGTGAAGGCGGTGCCGAGCAGGCCGACGCGGCGATGGCCGGCGGCCTTGATCGCGCGGCCAGCCGCGTCGCCGATATGAAGCAGCGGAATGGCGACCGCATCCGCGACCTGCGGCGCGAGCAGGTGCATCGTGTTCGTCGCGATCAGGACGCACGCGGCGCCGCCGCGCTCCAGCGCCTGCGCGGCGGCCACCATCTCGTCGCCCAGTCGCGCCCAGTCGCCGGCATGCTGGAGCGCAGCGATCCGTGCGAAATCGACCGACAGCATCAGGATGCGTGCCGAGTGGTGACCGCCCAGCCGCGCGCGCACCGCCTGGTTGAGGATGCGGTAATATTCGAGCGAGCTTTCCCAGCTCATGCCCCCGATGATGCCGATCGTCCGCATCCTGGCCTCTATCGCAGCATCAGCCGCGCAGTGTGGCGCAGGACGAGCGTGCCGGCGAGATAGCTGGCGATGGCGAGCGCGATCGACAGCGGGATGATCCACAGGCCGAGCAGTTCGGGCGCGTTCGAGGTCGGGATCAGTATCCCCGCTTCCCAGCCCGAGCCGACGCGCCAGGCACCGACTCGGCCGGGGGCGAAGGGCTTGATCGCGGCCATGGCGGCAAAGATCAGCGCACAGAGATAGCAGAGAATCGCGACGAATACCGCACTGGCGCCCGCCACGCGGCGCGTGCTGCGGCCGAGCAGCGCGACCAGCAGCCGCCGTGGCCCCGAGCCGGAGACGGCGCCGGCCAGTTCATACTCCTCGACGAAGCGGCGGCCGAGCGCATAGGGCGTGTCGAGCCCGGCCAATGCGCGGTCGAGCGCATCGGTGCCCGCCGCCGCGCTCTCGATAAGGTGGCTGCGGATCTCGTCGACCAGAGCGGTACGCTCGGCGGGATCTAGGCGCTGGAGCGACCAGCCCAGGCGGCGGACATAGTCGTTGATGCGGTGTTCGTCGGTCATCGTCATTCCTCCACCAGCTGGTCGATCGTTTGTCGAAATGCCGCCCAGCGCCCGCGCATCGCGGCGAGCAGCTGGCGGCCTTCGTCGGTCAGGACATAATATTTGCGCGGATTGCCCCCCGCCTCGGGCAGCACCCATTCGGCCGCGATCCGGCCGGCTTTCTCCAGCCGTGCGAGCAGCGGGTAGAGCCCGCCCTCGGTCACCAGCTCACCGCCGGCATTGATCGTGGCGAGCAGTTGCAGTCCGTACGCGCGTTGCCGGTCGAGAGCGGCAAGCACCACCAACTCCGCGGCCCCTTTGCGCAACTGCGACTGCCATGATTCGACATCCATGCTGCCTTTTGTCACACGTATACATGCATTGCAAGGCATCATGATGTTGCATCCGTGTTGGCGGCGGGCCAGAGCATGCGGATGATGGGTGAACAGGCATGACGGTAAGGCTGGCGGTATTCGACTGCGACGGGACGCTGGTCGACAGCCAGGCCAATATCGGCCGGGCGATGGATGAGACGTTCGCCGCGGCGGGGCTTGCCGTGCCGCCACGGGCGGCGACGCGGGCGATCGTCGGGCTGAGCCTGGCAGAGGCGATGCGGGTACTGGCGCCCGGGCTGGCGGATGCGGATCATCACGCGCTCGCGGCGGAATATAAGCTGGTCTATCAGCGGCTGCGCCGCGACGACGCGCTAGACGACGAACCCTTGTTCGAAGGCGTGGCAGCGGCGATCGACGGGCTTGCGGCGGCGGGATGGACGCTGGGCGTGGCAACCGGCAAGTCGGATCGCGGGCTGGCGCATGTGCTGGAGCGGCACGGGCTGACGCATCGCTTCGCCACCCTCCAGACTGCCGACCGTCACCCCTCCAAACCCGACCCGGCGATGCTGCTGGCGGCCATGGCGGAGGTCGGCGCGACCCCGGCCAACACGGCGATGATCGGCGACACCAGCTTCGACATGGCGATGGCCAGGGCGGCAGGTGCGCGGGCGGTGGGCGTCGCCTGGGGCTATCACGACACGGCCGAACTGGCGGACGCCGGCGCTGCGGTGATCGCGCAGCACGCCGACGAGCTGGTCGCGATGCTGGAACGGGCACCGGCGTGAGCGTGCCGGACTCGGTCGCGCGGCGGCGCTGGCTGGCCATCACCGGGGTGCGGGTAGCGGGCGTCGGCGGCGCGCTGCTGGGGCTAGTGCTGCTCGGCCGCGCGCAGACGCTGGCGCCGCAGGTGATCGGGGTGGCGCTGGTCCTGTCGGCGATGCTGATGATGATGGTCGTGCCTGCCAGCCTGGCGCGCCGCTGGCGGAGCCCCAAGCGATGAAGCGTTTCTGGACCGAAGTGACGGTCGCCGACGGCGGCGTGCTGCTCGATGGGCGGCCGGTGCGCACGCCGGGGCGGCTGCCGCTGGTGCTGCCGACCGCGGCGCTGGCCGATGCGGTGGCGGCGGAGTGGCGCGCGGTCGAGGGCGATATCGACCCGCGCGCGATGCGGCTGACCGGCTTGGCCAACGCGGCGATCGAGCGGATCGCGCCAGCGCCGGGCGTGTTCGCGGCGGGGCTGGCCAGCTATGCCGAGACCGACCTGCTCTGTTACCGCGCGGATGAGCCGGCGGAGCTGGTCGCGCGGCAGGCGGAGATGTGGGACCCGCCGCTCGACTGGGCGCGCGGGCGGTACGACGTCCACTTCACCCTCGCGACCGGGATCATCCACCAGGCGCAGCCGGCGGCGACCGTCGCGCGGCTGGCCGAGGCGGTGGCGGCACAGGACGCGTGGGTGCTGGCGGCGCTGTCGCCGATCGTGACGCTGACCGGATCGCTGGTGCTGTCCCTCGCGCTGGTCGAAGACGCCATCGCGCCCGGCGCGGCTTGGGATGCGGCAGAACTCGACGCGACGTGGCAGGCGGAGCGCTGGGGACAGGACGCGCTGGCTGCCGAGGCACTGGCGGCGCGCCGGATGGAATATGACGCCGCCGTCGCCTTCCTGCGGCTGACGGATCAGCGGATGCGGACGCGGTAGCGGAGCTGAAACGACGTGCCCGTCGCGAAGGTCGCGCCCAGCTTGACGCGGATCGCGCGAACGTTGCGGTCATAACCATCCGCGTCGGCGACCGGCTGATACGCCCAGCTGGTGCCGTTATAGAATTCCAGCCCGTCGGTGGTCGATGCCAGCGCGGTGAAGGCATAGGTCAGCCCGCTCGCCGCCAGCCCGGTGCCGAGCAGGCTGCCGTCGGAGAACTCCACCGGCCCCTTGCCCGCGTTCAGGTCGGCGACGCGCAGGTCGACATTGGCGGGCAGCTCTTCGAGCAGGACGATGTCGCCCACCGGCTTCAGCAGGTTGGCCGTCGGGTTCTCGGCGCGGGTGCGATAGTCGGCGACGGAGCCGGGCAGCGACCGGGGCAGCAGGTTGCCGAGCGGGTCGGACACCATCGTCACCGTCTTGGTAATGGTCAGCGGTGCCGCGGTGGCGGGCGTGGCGGCCAGCAGCGCGGCGGGGAGGAGCAGGCGCCGCATCACCGCCCTGCCCGCCCGACGCCGAACAGCGTCTGGTCGAACTTCAGCCGCAGCGTGACATAGGGGCCGGCGCGGGTCTGGCGCTCGGCGGAGAAATCGCGGTCGCGATAGCCCGAGATGTTGTAGCCGACGCTGAACCACAGGTTCTTCGCCGGCGAGACGCCCAGCATCGGCCCGACGCTGAACTTCAGCGCGTGGCGACTCCAGGCATGCTGCGCCGATGCCTGCACGCCGATGTCGAGCGAGGGTGCGATGTCGAGGCGGAACTCGGCGCCGGTGACGTCGACATAGCCGGTATATTCGTCGCCGCCGAACTTACCGCGCACCCACTTGGCGCCGTAATAGACGGTTGCCTCGACCCCGTGGCCGACACCCTCGTCGCCGCTGCGATAGTTGAGCGCGAGGTTGTTGATCGCGCGCAGCGACGCCTGATAGCTGCCGCCGATCGCCGGCACGCCCAGCACGTTGCGGTCGGTGAAGCCGGCATCCGCCCGCTCCTTGCGGAACTGAAGCCGGTCGAGCAGCGACCAGCGGCTGTCGAGCGGGCGCCAGGCGAGCGCCAGGTCGGCAGTCGCGCTCGACGCGATCGCACCATTGTCCTGCCGCACCTGGTACCAGCGCAGCGATGAGGCGAGCGTCCGTCCCTCGCCCAGCGAGCGCAGCGCGTTGCTGGTGATGCCGAAGCGGTTGCCGCTGCCGCCGTCGCGATACTCGGCGCGGCCGTTCCACGACCAGCGCGCGGCGCGGAAGGCGGCACCGAGGGTGACCGCGGCATAATCCCCATTGACGCGGTCGCCCTGGGAGAGAGACCCGCCGGAGGCGACCGGCTGGAACGCGTTGATCGCCGCGCCCTCCGCGATGCGGCCGCGCACCGTGCTGCTGGCGTCGAGCGTCGCGTCGACCGTCCAGTTCCGGCCCAGTGGCAGCGACTGGCTCAGTCCGTATTGCGCGAAGGTGCGACCGGCATTCTCGCTGATGCCCTGCTGGTTGAGCGTGCTCATCAGCTTGGCCCCGGTCCAGGGAGCGACGTCGAAGCCGAACTGGGCGGTGCGGGCGGTGAAGTCCTTGCCGTCGGCAATCTCGTAGCCGCCGATCAGGCGGATGCCGGGACGCAGGCGATAGGCGGCGGTGATCTGGTGGCGGACGGGGAAGTCGACGCTCGCCTTGCTGCCGCCCGGCGCGACCTGGGTCTGGGCGGAAAGCGACAGCCGCCCGCCCATCAGCGCCTGGGTGCCGCCCAGCGTCAGCAGGCGGGAGTCGCGATCCTCGCCGTCGAGACCGCGATCCATCGCCCATTGCGTGCCGATAAAGGCGCTGCCGGTGGCGCGACGCCATTCGAGCCGCGCGTCGAGCGCGGTGCGGCGGCCGGCGCTGTCCAGCTGCTGCTGGTGCCAGGCGGTGCCGGTCAGCGACACCCGGTCGGTCAGGCGGACCCGCCCGTCCAGGCCGAGCTTGCGGGTGCCGCCCTCGACGATGTTCTGCTGGTTGACGCCGAAACCGCGATCCTGCTGGCGCGCATAGCCGATGACGTCGAGCGCCGATCCGTGATGCTCCGCCTCGACCAGCCAGGCCCGCCCCGCGTCGAGCCCACCGCGCCCGCCCGCCGCCGCCTCGGCGCGGATCTCGGTGGTGTCGTCGGGGCGCAGGCGGGTGTCGACGGCGAGGACGGTCGCGTTGCCGATCGTGTCGTCGTGAAGCGCTGTGACGCCCACTTCCACCCGGCCGCCAGCGGTGCGTGCGGCGACGCGGCCGCCGGCGGCGACCTTGCGGCTGGTGCCGTAGCTTTCATAGTCGACGACGATGAAGATCGGGTTCAGCTGCGCGTCGCGGGTCAGCACCGGCTCGCGGAAGCGGATCGTGCCGGCAACGGGATCGATGTCGTAATCGATGTGGCGGGTCATCGCGGTCGATGCGACGATCCGTTCCGAGCGGAAGCGGTCGCGCACCTCGATGCGCAGCTTGTCGCTGTTGGGCACGATGTCGCGCGCCGACAGGCGGTACGGGCCGCTGAGGCCGTTGCCGGCGATCTCGTCGCGGGCATAGCGCTCGTCGGTGTGCGCGGCGAAGGCGGTGAAGGTCAGCGCGCCATTCTCGTACGCGGCCTTGGCGCCGTTCAGCGTCCGGCTGTAGCGGCCGAGGCGGGTGTCGGTCAGCCCGGTCTCGAAATCGCCGAACAGCGCGTAGAACTCGCGGCGCTCGAGGCGGAGGTACAGCTTGCCGGCGGTCGGCGCGTCGTAAGCCTGCTGCGATCCGTCGCCATAGACGGTGTAGTAGCGGTCGGGATCGATCGTGCCGAGCAGCCCGCGGCTGCGGTCGCGGCGGCGGTCGCTGTCGTATGCGATCGTCGCCAACCACGATCCCCTGATCCGCCCCTTGGCATAGAGGGCGAGCTGGCCATCGGCGTGCACCTCTCCCGCCCCACGGGTCGCCATCGGGCGGCCGTGGCGCTGGAGCATGTCGTAGCCGAAGGTGCCGGCGCCGAAGCCTACGACCGTCCAGTCCTTGGCCGATGCCGCCAGCCAGGCGCGCAGCTCGGTGGTGCGGACCAGCGTGTCGTCGGTCAGGCTGACGGTGACGCGCGCGTTGCCCGCCTGGGTCGTCGGCTGGAGCGCGATAAAGGCGACGCCGTCGTCGCCGACGACGCGGGCGGTGGCGGCGGGCGTCACGGCGCCGGCGTCCTGGCGCCGCGCCTGCTCCAGCGCGACGTCGAGCGCGGGCGCATAGGGCCGCGCGACCTGATAGGGCACCAGCGTACCGGCACGGACCGGACGGCCGGCCCGGTCGGTGACGCGTACCGCGATCAGCGGCCGGGTGACGCCGTCCGCGACCAGCCGGCCCAGATCGGGCATGGCCGTGACGTGCGCGGCGACGCCCGCGACGTGGACGGAGCGGGTCAGCGTCTCGACGACCTGCCCGTCGGCGCCGAGTACGCGCGCCTCGATCCGGTTGTCGCCCACGGCCAACGGCAGGCCGCTCCAGCGCGAGATGGCGATGGTGCCCTCGGCATTCCTGTCGGTCGCGTCGAAGGCGATCGGGTCGGACAGGGCGCCGTTGATCGACAGGGCGACGCGCTGACCGGGAGCATGCTTGATGACGACGCGGACGGCGGGGCTGCGTGGATTGTGATCGGCCTGCGGAAACAGCATGGCGATGCCGGGCTGCTGCCCCGCGAACCAGTCGCGATCACCACCGGCGGCGGCGGCATCGCTGGCGACGGTGATCGGCAGCACCTCGGCCGCGACCGCGCGACCGGTGGGGCGCAGCTGGAAATCGACGCGCTTCAAGAGGCCACCCTGGCTCTCGACGAAGCGGGAGATGGCGCTGCCGGCCTGGCGCGTGTCGTCGTCGCAGGCCACCGGCTCATAGGCGGCGGGCATCGTCGCGGTGTCGAGCTGGACGACGTGGCGGCCCGGCCGGATGCCCTCGACATGGTAGAGCCCGTCGCGGTCGGTGACGACGAAGGTGCCGTCCTCCAGCATCAGGCGCACGCCGGCAATGCCCCTGCGCCCCGCCGCGGGCGCGTTGCAGGCACCGGCGGTGACGCGTCCGATCAGCGAGAAGCCGTCGGTGAACAGCAGCGGCCGGATGCGGACAGAGGCCGACGCCTCGTTCGCAGTGGCGCCGGCCGAACCCGAGGCGAGGACGCGGTTCACCGCCTCCCCCGGCTTCGCGCCGGGGGCGACCGACATGACGTAGCTGACGTCGACGCTGGATCGGGCGGCGACAGTCGGCAGGGCAAAATCGAGGTTGCGGCCGTCCGCCGACAGCAGAGGCTGCTCGCTGCCCCGCGCGGAGCCATGCTCGTACCGCAGGCCAGCGGGCATGATGTCGGTCAGGTGGATGCCCGACACGGGCGCATCGCCGCGATTCTCCAGCGTGACGCGGAACTGGACGAAATCGCCGGGCGACGCCTCTCGCACCGACGCGGTCTTGGTCAGCAGCAGCACCGTGTCGCCGTGCCGGTCGAGCGGAATGTCGGCGAAGAAGGGATCGGGGTTCGACAGGGTGAAGCGACCGGAAAAGGATGCCGGATTGATGAGGAACGGCCGGCCGCTCGGATCGCGCAGCGCGGCGAGTACCGCAGGGTCCTGCACCGAGGGGGCGGTATAGCTGCCGGGCGGGACGATGCGCAGGTGATAGGTGCCGGCGGCGACCAACGGGAAACGGTAATTGCCCTGCGCGAAGCGATAGCGACGGCCGCTGGCATCCTGCGCGCCGTCGCCGCTGACGACGGTAGAGGGATAGCGGCTGACGCCGTCCTCGCCGTACACGATCGCCGGCCGGTCCTGATCGTCGAGCAGCGTCACCGTCGCGCCGTCGATCAGCGCGCCGGTGGTGGAATCGAAGACATAGCCGGCCGGATCGATCAGCGTCGCGCTGGTCGATGCCAGGCTGTAATCATCCTCGTGGAAACTCAGCACCAGGCGGCTGCCGCGCGCGAAGCTGGGATCGCAGGCGGACAGTTCGGGATGGGTGCCGATCGGCGGCAGGCCGCCGGCGAAGACGCCGGTGTCGACGCCCGTCTCCATCAGCTCGATACGGCCGCTGAAGTTGCCCGACGACACGCTGATCCACGCACCCTCGACCGCGGTCGGGTCATGGTTGCCGCCCGGATTGTCGAGGACGAAGATCATCGCCGCCTGCGGCTCCAGCGTCACCGCCGGCGGCGAGGCGGCGAGCGTGGCGGCGTCGATCGGGGCGGGCGTGAAGCGATGCGTCGCGGCGTCGCAGGCCATCCCGCTCATCCGGTATCCGGGCGGTGGCAGGCGAAAGCTGAGCGAGGTCGCCACCTTGCTGCGCTCGACCGTCATGGCAACGGTGTTCGACTGCACCGCCTGCCGCGCGCCGGTGGTGCCGAACGACAGGGTGGCGGTGTTCTCGACACGCGCGACCTGCCCCCCCGCCGGCACGGCAGGAGCCAGCCCGATCAGGGCCGCGGCAAGGGCAAGGCGTCGCGCGATGGACATGCGGGGTCGGTCCCCGGCGCGTACCCACGCGCCGGAGCGGCTTCTCCTGATCTGTCGGGAATGGGGCCGGCTGGGCGCTAGTTGATCGTCACGCGGAACGATGCGGCGATACGCCCGCCGCCGGCCACGTCGCCGACATTGGCGGTCACCGTCTTCGTGGCGGTATCGAACGAGGCGGTCAGCCCGTCGGTCTCGGCCGCATCGTCGGCGTCGTCATCCTCGGTACTGCCGTTCACCACACAGGCGACGCCGAGCAGCCCCGGCGTGCCGATCGAGATCGATCCGGCGACATAGGTGGTGTTGGCGGGCACCACGTCGGTCAGCGCGACGGCTGTCGCCGGAGTCGTGGTCGTCGCATTGTTGACGAGCAGGCAATATTCCACCGTCGCACCCGGTATCGCCTTGGGATTCAGCGTGTTGACCCCGTCCGACAGGATGCGTGCGGACTTGCTGACGGTGAGCGCGACGTTGCGGACACCGACCTGATAGCCGGAATAGGCGCGCCCCTGCCCATTGCGGGCGATGTCGCCCAGATTGAGCGCACCGTCGCTGTCGTCGTCGGCGAAGACGATGTCGACGGTATTGTCGGCGTTGCCCAGGTTCAGGTCGGTCGCGATCAGCGCCGCGCCCTTCGTCCCGGTCGCGCCACCGGCGGCGGCGGTGACGTGGAGCGAGTCCCACGCGATCGACGCGCTGGGCAGGTTCGGCACGTTGCCGACGACGAACACCGCGACCGAGGCATCGGGTGCCAGCTCGTCGATATAGGTCTGGGTGTCGACGCCCGGATCATAGACGCCGTTGTTGTTGCTGTCGGCGAAGACGCGCAGGTTCAGCATGTCGAAATTGTCGGTGCCGATCAGGAGGCCGGTCAGCAGCCCCGGCTGGTCGGCATCGAGCAGGAAGTCCTGCGTGCCGTTGGTCAGGTTGGTGACGCGGAAGGTGGTGACCGCGTTCTGCTGGTTCAGATTGACCTGGGTGTAGCCGCTCTGGTCGGTGACGACGGTGAAGTTCACCTTGCGGTCGACGACGAAGCTGGCGGTCGTCGAGTTGGTCGTCTGCGCCGTGCCGTTGACCGTATAGCTGACCGACGCGGTGTTGCTGATGACGGTGCCGGCGGCGGTGGTCTGCGCGGCGGGCGTGGTGGTCTGGGCCTGCGCGGCCCCGGCCGCGCCGATCGCAGCCGTACCGGTGAGCAGTGCGGCGACGGCCTTCTTTGCGAACATCTGGCGATTCCCCTGGTGGATGGTGGCGAGCGGGCGGCGGGTCACTTGAGCACCGCCTGAAAAGCGAGGCGGCCGGCGGCGCCGGGCGCGAGCGGCGCGCCGAGGCGCCAGCGGACGCGGGTCACGTCGGCGGCGGTGGCGGCACGGGTGCCGCCGCCCGGCAGCGCGACGTCGAGCGTGGCGAGCGGACCCCAGCGGCGACCGTCGACGGTCAGCTCCGGCGCGGCCGAGCCCTCTGCCGGCGCGCGGTAGGCGATGGCGGCAGGCACCGGATTGTCGAGGACGATGTCGGCGAGCGGCTGGCGCCCGGTGTTGCGATAGGCGAGCTGGAAGACGACGCGGTCGCCCGGCACGACGCGCGTGGCGGGCACCAGCGCGACGCGGGTGGTGCCGTCCGTGGCACGCTGCTTCGCCTCGACCAGGATGTGGGCGGTAACCTCGAGCGGGCCGGCAGCGATCGCGGGCGCGACCATCAGCAGGCCGAGCGCGGATACCGAGACGGCGGCGCTGGAGAGGAAGCTGGGAAACATCGGCGCGGTCCTCATTGGATGCGGGTCTGGAACTGGATGGTGCGCACGGCCGCGACCGGGACGTCGCCCAGGGCAATGCGGACGGTGGTGCCGTCGAAGGCGGCGGCGTCGCCGTCGGCCGCGTCGGTCAGCGTCCGGCCGTCGAGCGTGATGCTGCCGGGAACGAAGACGGTGCCGGCGGGCACGGCGTCGGCGATCGCGACATCGGGCGTCGGGCCGGTGAAATGTGCCTCCAGCCGATAGGTGATGATCGCGCCGGGACGCGGGCGGGCGGAGCCGTCGGCGGCAAGGACCGACTGGAACTTTTCCAGCCGCGGCCCGGCGTCGGCGCCGTCGACCAGCACGGTGCGTGCGGTGGCGCTGGCGCCGGTCTGGCCGATCACCGCGCCCGCGACGACGGTACCGGGTGCGCCATGCCCCTTGGCGGCGGTGGCGGCGAGCGAGACGGTGGTGCCGCTGGCGCCGGCGCGCAGGCCGACGACGACGTGGCGGCTCTCGCCGGGCGCGAGGGTGATGCTGGCGTCGGGCGCAACCGGCTCCGCCCCGCGATCGGCGGTGGCGAGCAGGGTGAAGGCGGCGCTGGCGTTGCCGGTGTTGGTGACGACGAAGCCGACCGGCAGCACCGTGTCGGGCGCGGCCACCGCCAGCTGCGGATGATCCGCGACGACGGTGACGTCGAGCAGTTCGTCGACGGTCATCACGACGGTGTTGCTGGCGACACGATCGGTGCCGGCCGACAGGGCGGCGGTGTTCTCGATCCGGGTGCCGGCGGGCGTCGTCGCGGCGGCAGCCGGCGCGGCGGCAAGCGCCAGCGCCGTAAACCCCGTTCCGATGACTCCTTGCCGCGGCATGTGTCGCCAATTCCCCCTTTCGCCGATTTGTGCGAAACAGGTCAGGCCTGAAAGTCGTTAAACGGACCTTACACCGGCAGAGCGCGACCCGGCCGATTCGACCAACGTCGTAGGTAGGCTATCCGATCGCCCTGGCGATGGCCCGGTCTCTGCGGCCTCAATCCGGCAGGCGCGTCAGTCCAGTGGCATAGGCGGCGGCGCGGGCGGCATAGTGAGCGGCGGACAGCCGCAGCCCGCCGATCGCCTCGGCCGACAGCGTCCGCACCGCGCGCGCGGGAGCGCCGACGATCAGGCTGCCCGGCGGGAACGTCTTGCCCTCGGTCACCAGCGCGCCGGCGCCGATCAGGCAGTCGTCACCGATCACCGCGCCGTTCAGCACCGTCGCCCCCATCCCGACCAGCACATTGTCGCCGATCGTGCAGCCGTGGAGGATCGCATGATGGCCGACCGTCACCCCCTCGCCGATGGTCAGCGGACTGCCCGGGTCGGAGTGGAGCATCGCCCCCTCCTGCACATTGGTCCGCGCGCCGACCAGGATCGGGGTGTTGTCCGCCCGGATGACGGCGCCAAACCAGACGCTGGCCCCCGCCCCCAGATGCGCGTCGCCGATCACGTCGGCGGACGGCGCGATCCACGCGCCCTCGCCCAGCTGCGGTTTCTTGCCGTCGATGGCATAGCGGGGCATCAGCCGGCGTCCCGCTGCTTGGCCTCGGCGCGGTAGCGGTGGAGCAGCGGTTCGGTATAGCCATTGGGTTGCGCTGTCCCCTCGAACACCAACGCGCGTGCGGCCTGCCAGGCCAGGCTGTCGTCCTCGTGCCCCGCCATCGGGCGATAGAGCGGGTCGCCGGCATTCTGGGCATCGACCTTGGCGGCCATGCGGACGAAGGCAGCGTCGACCTGCGCGGCGTCGGCGACGCCGTGGAGCAGCCAGTTGGCGATGTGCTGCGACGAGATGCGCAGCGTCGCGCGATCCTCCATCAGGCCGATGTCGTGGATGTCGGGCACCTTGGAACAGCCGACGCCCTGATCGATCCAGCGAACGACATAGCCGAGAATCCCTTGCGCATTATTGTCCAGCTCTGCGCGGACCTCGTCCGGCTGCCAGTTGCGCCCTGTCGCGACCGGCACCTCAAGCAGCGCGCCCAGCGGCGCCACCGGCTCGCCGCGCCGCTCGGCCTGGCGGGCGGTGACGTCGACGCGGTGGTAATGGGTCGCATGGAGCGTCGCTGCAGTCGGGCTCGGCACCCAGGCGGTGGTGGCGCCGGTACGCGGATGCGCGATCTTCTGGTCGAGCATGTCGGCCATCCGGTCGGGCGCCGCCCACATCCCCTTGCCGATCTGCGCCCGCCCGCCGAGCCCACAGGCGAGGCCAATCTGGACGTTGCGATCCTCATACGCCCTGATCCACGCGGCGTTCTTCATCTCGCCCTTGGGGATCATCGCGCCGGCGCGCATCGACGTGTGCATCTCGTCGCCGGTGCGATCGAGGAAGCCGGTGTTGATGAAGACGATCCGGTCGCGGACCGCGTGGATGCAGGCAGCGAGGTTGGCGGAGGTGCGCCGCTCCTCGTCCATCACTCCGACCTTGATCGTATGGCGCGGCAGATCGAGCAGATCCTCGACCGCGTCGAACAGGTCGTTGGTGAAGGCCGCCTCGTCGGGGCCGTGCATCTTGGGCTTGACGATATAGATGCTGCCGGCGCGGCTGTTGCGCCCGCCGCCGCGCAGATCGTGGAGCGCGATCAGGCTGGTGACGATCGCGTCGAGCACGCCCTCCGGCGCCTCGCCGCCGTCCGCGAGCGTGACGGCCGGCGTGGTCATCAGGTGGCCGACGTTGCGCACGAACATCAGGCTGCGGCCGGGCAGCACCAGCTCGCCGCCGCCGTCCACGGCGGTGTAGCGGCGATCCCCCGCCAGCGCGCGGGTGACGCTGCGCCCGCCCTTGTCGAAGCTGGCGGACAGGTCACCCTTCATCAATCCCAGCCAGTTGGCATAGGCGGCGACCTTGTCCTCGGCATCGACCGCGGCGACCGAGTCCTCCAGGTCGGCGATCGCTGTCAGCGCCGATTCGAGGATGACGTCGGCCAGCCCTGCCGGATCGTCGCGGCCGATCGGGTGGTCGCGATCGACGACCAGCTCCAGATGCAGGCCATGGTGGCGCAGCAACAGCGTGTCGCCGGCGCGGCCGACCAGTTGCGCCGGATCTGCAAGCACCGGATCGCCCCCGGTCCACCCGGTCCACGATCCGGATGCGAGCGGCACCACGTCATCGAGAAACGCCTTCGCCCAGGCGATCACCTGCGCCCCGCGTTCCGGGTCGTGGCCCTTTCCGGTCGCCGCACCGGGCAGCGCGTCCGTACCGTAGAGCGCATCGTACAGGCTGCCCCAGCGCGCGTTGGCGGCGTTGAGCAGGAAGCGGGCATTGAGGATCGGCACGACCAGCTGCGGTCCGGCGAGCGACGCGACCTCCGCATCGACCCGGGTCGCCCCGATCGCGAAGGGCGCGGGTTCTGCAACCAGGTAGCCGATCTCGCGCAGGAATGCCTGATACTCGGCCTGCTCGATGACCGCGCCCGCGCGGCTGTCGTGCCACGCGTCGATTTGCGCCTGGAGCGTATCGCGGACCGCCAGCAGCGCCGCATTGCGTGGGGCGAAGCGCGCGAAGATCGCGGCGGCGCCCTGCCAGAAAGCGTCCGGCGACACGCCGGTGCCGGGCAGCGCCTGCTCCTCGACAAAGGTGGCCAGCAGGCTGGCGACGCCCAGTCCCGCGCGTTCGATCTGCTCGGCCAACCTCGATCTCCCCTTTGTTCTGTCCGCGGCGATAGCCGGTCCGTGTCGCCATCGGTAGTCGTCCGATGACCGATCGCGGCATGCCATCGCCCTGTCGCCTTTGCGACATAGGGGCGGCTTCGCAAGGCCGCCGCTTTGCCGTAGAATGGCGCTACCTGCAGGAGAAATGGGTGCCCGTAAACACACGGTTCACGACCTCGAGGCTAGAGGCCAGACCCGACAACAGGGGCATGGAATGACTGTCGATTTCGACCGGGACCGCAGCGTCGGGGCGGATATGGAGCGCGTGTTCGGCGCCGCACCGGCGCTGACCGACGACACGCGTGTCCGGCCGGTGGCGGAAACCGGCGCCGCACCGCGTCCGCTCGCGCCGCCCGCTTCGGTCGAGCCGTCCGCCCCCTCGCGGCGTTGGCTGCTGCTTGCCGCGCCGGTGCTGGCAGCCCTGTTCGTTATCGCGCTGGCGGTGCGGTTCGCGTTGACCCTGGTGCCGGGCAACACCACCACGCCGGTCGCCGAGCGGCCCGCGCCCGCCGCCTATGTCGCCGCCGCCGCCCTGCCCCGCGCGGTCACCGATCCGGGTGTCGAGGACGGGCGCGAGCGGGTCGAGACGCTGAGCGCCGATGATTTCGGCCCGGCCCCGGTCGACGACCGCCCGGCGCTGCGTCCGGCGGTGGCGGTCGAGCGGGACGAGGACACCGATCGCTCCGCCGCGCCGGTACGGACCCGCCGCGCGGCGGCGGCGCGGCCGGCGGTCCAGAACGACTGCCCGCCCGGCGCGGACGAGGATCACTGCATCTACCGCGACGTGATCGGTGCCGACCGCCGGCTGCGCGCCGCCTATGACGATGCGACCCGTGCCGGCGTGCCGACCGACGAGCTGGTCGCCGTGCGCCGCCGCTGGGATCGCGCCCGCGCCATCTCGCTGAACGAGCCCGACGAGACGATCCGCCGGTATGACAGGCTGGCCGAGCGGCTGGACGACCTGACCCGTACCGAGCAACAATAGGCGATGGGCAGCGAACCGATCCCGGCCATCGAGGTCGTGCGCCGCGCGGACGTGTCGCGCGAGGCGGCGTCGGGCGCGACCGACGGGCAGATCGTCTACGCGATCGGCGACGTCCATGGCTGTTACGAGCTGCTCGTCCGGCTGCTGGCGGCGATCGCCGACGATGCCAAGGGGGTGAGCCGCGCCGGGGCCGGCCAGCGCCAGCCGCTGCTGCTGTTCGCGGGCGACTATGTCGATCGGGGGCCGCAGTCGGACAAGGTGCTGTCGACGCTGGTCTGGCTGGCGCGCCACTCGCCCTTCGACCTCGTGCTGCTGAAGGGCAATCACGAGGCGATGATGCTCGATTTCATCGAGCGGCCGTTCCACGCCAAGGGCTGGCTGCGGGTCGGCGGGGCCACCACGCTCGCCAGCTATGGCATCGCCCTGCCCGAGGGCGAGCAGGCCGTGGCCGACCGGTGCGAGCGGATCCGCGACGAGCTGATGGACCGGCTCCCCGCCTCGCACCTCGACCTGCTGCGCGCGCTGAAGACCAGCGCGACGCGCGGCGACTATCTGTTCGTCCATGCCGGGGCGCGACCGGGCCTGCCGCTCAATCGCCAGGACGAGCGCGATTTCCTGTGGATCCGCGACGATTTCCTCGAGAACAGCCAGCCGTTCGAGAAGATCATCGTCCACGGCCATAGCTGGACCTCTTCGACCCCCGTACTCGCGCAGCATCGGATCGGGATCGATACTGGTGCGTATCGTACCGGTGCGCTGACCGCGGTGCGGCTCGGCACGCCGACGATCGAGTTTCTTCAGGCAAGACAGGTGCAGCCCCCGGCATGAACAGGTTACGGATGTGCGCGGCCATGCTGTCGATCGCATCGCTGATGATGGCGGCGATCCTGCTGATGCTCCCGGCGATCGGCTTCACCACGATCGGCCTGCTGGTCGGCGGTGCGGCGTGCCTGGCGATCGTGGCGCCGTTCGATGCGATGCAGCCGCCCGCCCGCAAGCGGGTGGTGGCGGCGACGCTGGCCTATGTGCTGACCACGATCGCCGCAGCAGGCGTAGTGGCGGTGACCGACGGCGGGCACCGGCCGCTGTTCGTGCTGGCGGCGCTGGCGGCGTGCGGGCTGATCCTGTTTGGCTGGGCGTTCAAGACGCGCAATCGCCGCCGGCGGGCGGGCTGGACCGATTATTTCGACTGAGCGGAGCGGCGTCGCGGCTTGACCTGCGGGCGGTCCCGGTTTCTCCTTCCGCTCCCATGCCCGGGAGTTGCCCCATGCGTCGCCTGATCGCCGTCATCGCCCTTGCCCTTCCAGTCACGGCCGAGGCGGCGCCGACGCAGAGCTGGGGCAAGCCCGGCGCCGCCCGCGCGGCGTTCGAGGCCGGCGGCGTCGAGTGCAGCTTGCGCGCCGCCAGGGCGGATGTGGCCGGACGGCCGGAGACGACCGCCTATGTTCAGGGCTTCGAGGCCCTGGAGCGCGAGAACAACATGCCGGCCATGCCGGCGCCAGCGGGTGACAACGACACGTTCGCACGCGCGAAGCGGCAGGTGCTGCTCCGCCGCATGTACAGCCCCGACAAGAAGGTCGACGCGCTGCAGACCTCGCTTCAGGGCGAGGTCGACGCCTGCCTGACCAAGGCCGGCTATGTCCGCTACACGCTGACCCGCGACCAGGACCGCCGCCTGCGCAAGCTGAGGCCCGGATCGGAGGAGCGGAAACTCTACCTGTTCACGCTCGGCACCGATCCAGAAGTGGTGGAGCGGCAGCGGGTAGAGTGAAGCATCAGAAAAACGGCGATAATGCATTGCCCCTGAGCGACTACATCGCTTTCCGTCCGTTCGAAAAACGATAGGACCGCCATCGCGGCATTATCATTTGGCGCCGAGATCATCCAACGCTCTGAGCAACGCGCACTTGCTCTCAGTCCGACGATTGCCGGCGTTGCGCGGCATTGCCGGCTCACCCATCAGCGCCCGTCGAGCCGCCAATCTCGCTGTGAAATCGTCATGGCTCATGAACCGGCCCTGCCAGCCGGCGGCAGGGTCACTCTTGGAGATCGGCGATGCCATGGTCGTTTCCCGTTTCCTCGCGGATGCGCCGCTACAGATACGCCATGTCGAGATCGGGATGAAGCCGATACCGCGTCTGTGCCTGGCCAAGCATTTCCGGCGCCGTTCCCGATGCATATTGACCCATCCGATCAGCGATCAGATCCTCGATCGGGATGACGACGAACGCTGCCCGGTCCGCAAGACCTTCCACCAGCAACAGGCGACCACGATCGACCATGCCGTCGAACGGCATCTCGGCGACCACTTCGAAACCTAGGCGCAGGTCCGGATGAACCCAGCCGAGCGTCGTATGTCCGACACCTTCCGGCTTGGTAAACCCGAGCCGGAGCAACTCCTCTTCGAGTTCCACCTGCGCCGGTGAGGTAAGATTCACATCACCGGTCATCAGCGCGCTACCCGAGAAATACTCAGCCGCGGCACCGCCGACCAGTACCGGCCGAGGCAGCCCGCGTCGGCACATCGCCTCGCTCACCTGCGCGAGGATCGCCAACGCCCGCAACAGTTCGGGTCGATGCGGAGCCCTCACTCCGCCGCCTCCCTCCCGCGTTCGAGCAGCGGCGCGAGATAGCGGCCGGTGTAGCTGCGCGGTTCCGCCGCGACCTCTTCCGGGGTGCCGGTCGCGACGATCTCTCCACCCTTAACGCCGCCTTCCGGTCCCAGGTCGATGACCCAGTCGGCGGTTTTGATGACGTCCAGATTATGTTCGATCACCACCACCGTATTGCCCTGCTCGACCAGCGCGTGGAGCACTTCGAGCAGCTTGCGGACGTCCTCGAAATGCAGGCCCGTGGTCGGTTCGTCGAGAATGTAGAGCGTGTTGCCGGTCGCGCGGCGGGCGAGTTCCTTGGCGAGCTTCACCCGCTGCGCCTCGCCGCCCGACAGGGTCGTCGCCTGCTGGCCGACCTTGACGTAGCCCAGGCCTACCTCGACCAGCATCGCCATCTTGTCGCGGATGGGGGGCACGGCCTTGAAGAATTCGGCGGCGTCCTCGACCGTCATGTCGAGCACGTCGGCGATGCTGTGGCCCTTGAACTTCACCTCCAGCGTCTCGCGATTGTAGCGGGCGCCGTGGCAGACGTCGCAGGTGACATAGACGTCTGGGAGGAAGTGCATCTCGATTTTCAGCACGCCGTCGCCCTGGCACGCCTCGCACCGGCCGCCCTTGACGTTGAAGCTGAACCGGCCGGGTTTGTAGCCGCGCGCCTGCGCCTCCGGCAGACCGGCGAACCAGTCGCGGATCTGGGTGAAGGCGCCGGTATAGGTGGCGGGGTTCGACCGGGGCGTGCGGCCGATCGGCGACTGGTCGATGTCGATGACCTTGTCGAGATGCTGGAGGCCCGACACCTTGTCGTGCTTGCCCGCCAGGATGCGCGCGCCGTTCAGCGCGCGGGCGGCGCTGGCGTAGAGCGTATCGATGGTGAAGCTGGACTTGCCCGATCCCGACACGCCGGTGATGCAGGTGAAGGTGCCGAGCGGGACGCTGGCGGTGACGCCGGTCAGGTTGTTGGCGCGCGCATTGTGGACGGTCAGCTTCTTGCCGCTGCCCTTGCGCCGCTTCGCGGGCACCGGCACCTCGCGGACGCCGTTCAGATAATCGGCGGTGATGCTGGTCTTCGACTTGAGCAGCTGTTTCAGCGTCCCCTGCGCGACGATCGCACCGCCATGGACGCCCGCGCCCGGCCCCATGTCGATGACATAGTCGGCGGTGCGGATCGCATCCTCGTCATGCTCGACCACCAGCACGGTGTTGCCGAGGTCGCGCAGCCGGCGCAGCGTCGCCAGCAGCATGTCATTGTCGCGCTGATGCAGCCCGATCGACGGCTCGTCGAGGACGTAGAGCACGCCCGACAGGCCGCTGCCGATCTGCGACGCAAGGCGGATGCGCTGGCTCTCGCCGCCCGACAGCGTGCCCGAGGTGCGGTTGAGGTTCAGATAGTCGAGGCCGACATTGTTGAGGAAGCCGAGCCGCTCGACGATCTCCTTCAGGATGCGCTCGGCGATCGCGCGCTGCTGATCGCCCAGATGGTTGGGCAGGTCGGAGAAGAAGGCGAGCGCGTCGACCACCGACAAATGGGTGGCGTGGGCGATGTCCTGCATCGCCACCTTCACCGCCAGCGCCTCCGGCTTCAGCCGCGCGCCACGGCAGACCTCGCACGCCTGGCTCGACTGATACTTGCCCAGTTCCTCGCGCATCCAGGCGCTCTCGGTCTGGAGCATCCGGCGGTTCAGATTGCCGATCACGCCCTCGAACGGCTTGTTGACGTCGTACTTCTTCTTGCCGTCGATGAAGGTCAGGACGACGGGCTTGCCCGCGGTGCCGAACAGGATCTTGTCGGCGACCTCGGGGTGCAGGTCCTTCCACGGCGTATCGAGCGAGAAGTCGAACGCCTTGGCGAGCGATGCCAGCACCTGCATGTAATAGGGGCTGGGTGGGTTCGACTTGGCCCAGGGGACGATGGCGCCCTTCTTGATCGACAGCTCGTGATTGGGAACGACGAGGTCTTCGTCGAAGATCAGCTTCTCGCCAAGGCCGTCGCAGGCCGGGCAGGCCCCCTGCGGCGCGTTGAACGAGAACAGCCGCGGCTCGATCTCGGCGATGGTGAAGCCGCTGACCGGACAGGCGAACTTTTCCGAGAAGACGATGCGGCCCGGCGGCGCGTGGTCGCCCAGCACGACGCTCTCGGGCGTGCGCGGCTCGTATTCGTCCTTGGCGGGGTCGGCGGGATCGACATAGGCGAGCCCGTCCGCGAGCTTCAGCGCCGCCTCGAAACTCTCCGCCAGCCGCGTGGCGATATCCTCGCGCACGACCAGGCGGTCGACCACGACCTCGATGTCGTGCTTGTACTTCTTGTCGAGCGCGGGTGCCTCGTCGATCTCGTGGATCGTGCCGTCGATGCGGACGCGGGTGAAACCCGCCTTCTGCCACTCGGCCAGTTCCTTGCGATACTCGCCCTTGCGGCCGCGCACGACGGGGGCGAGCAGGTAGAGGCGCGTCCCCTCCGGCAGGGTCATGACCCGGTCGACCATCTGGCTGACGGTCTGCGCGGCGATCGGCTCGCCCGTGGTCGGGCTGTACGGGATGCCGACCCGCGCCCAGAGCAGGCGCATGTAATCGTAGATCTCGGTCACGGTCGCGACCGTGGAGCGCGGGTTGCGGCTCGTCGTCTTCTGCTCGATCGAGATGGCGGGCGACAGCCCCTCGATATGATCGACGTCGGGCTTCTGCATCAGCTCCAGGAACTGGCGCGCATAGGCCGACAGCGACTCGACGTAGCGGCGCTGTCCCTCGGCATAGATGGTGTCGAAGGCGAGGCTCGACTTGCCCGAACCCGACAGGCCGGTGATGACCGTCAGCGTGTCGCGCGGAATGTCGACGTCGACGTCCTTGAGATTATGCTCGCGCGCGCCGCGGACGGAAATTTTGGTCAGCATGGATCTCGTTCTACTTCCGTTCTGCGGCCGGGAACAGGGGGCATGAGGGGCAGATAGGAACGAAGAGGCGGCGAAAAAGTACCGCACGCCTTTTCCACTCGACCGGCGGCAAACTCCATGCCAGCGTCCTCGACGGGGATGGCGACCGTCCGAACGGCGGCCGTCAGAGGGGAGCGATTGATGACGACGACACGGAGCAGGGCCGCTGCGCTATGCCTGGGCCTGGCGCTGGCCTCCTGCGGGAGCGATGGCGGCGGCAGCAGCGGCGGCGGGGTCGCGGTCGTTCCCGCCCCCTCCCCCTCGCCAACCGTCGCGGCATCGTCACTGAGCGTCTCGCTGACCCCGATGCAGAGCAACCTGCGCGGCTATGACGACAACAGCGACGTCGCGCTCACCATCGAGGCGACGCGCGCGGGCACCACCACGGACGCGGTCATCCCGGACGTGCAATATGACCGGACCAAGCTGTCGATCCCCGACGGGATCGAGGCGGGCAGCGATGGCCGGTACACGATCCGCGCCCATACGGCGCGCGGGCTGGCGCTGGGCCGGTACAGCGGCGAGCTGACGTTCCGGCTGTGCCGCGACGCGGGCTGTGCCAGCGTCTATCCGGGCACCACCCAGACCGCCAGCTACACGCTGGACGTGAGCATGCGCGAATGGAGCATGTTCCAGCGCAATCCCGCGCACACCGGTTATGTCCATGCCAGCTTCTCGCCGGCCGCGTTCCGCCGTGCATGGGAATGGGCGCCAGCGGCGTACCGGCTGTCGCCGGCATCGTCGCACGACGGCATGGCAATGGTGACCGCGTACAACCGTGATGGCACGACCAGCGTCCATGCCCTCGACATCGCGACGGGGGCCCAGCGATGGGGCTATAATCTGGGGCAGGTGCATTTCGCCAGCGGCCCCGCGATCGGCAACGGCCGCGTCTTCCTGACGACGATGACGGTGTCATCGGACGAGAACCGGATCGTCACGCTGGACGCGGCGACGGGCGAGTTCCGGTCGCCGGTCATGCTGTTCTCGGCGCAATGGTCCTTCTTCCTGCCGCCGACGCCGTTCGACACGTCGTTGTACATGTCTGCCGGCTATCAGGGAAACACCGTCTACGGGTTCGACATCGCCGCACAGACGCAATGGTCGGTCGCGGGCGAAGGTGCCGGCATCTGGGATGGCGAGACCCCCGCGGTCGACGATCGCTACGCCTATTACTATGCCGGAAAGGCGATGGTCCTGATCGATCGACGCACCGGCCAGGTCAAGGAAGCGATGGCCGACCCGTTCTTCCAAGGAAGTGGCAGCAGCTATTATGGCGCTCCCATCCTGGCCCCGTCGTCGGGACTGGTGTTGGCCTATGCCGGTACGCGCGGATCGGCGTCGTCCTCGCCATTGGCGGCCTGGGCTCCGGGAAGCGGACTGCGGTGGCGTTCCGCCGACGCCTATGTCACCACGCCGGCCGTTACGAACGGCATGATCTATCTGGCGCGCAACCAGCCGTCCCGCCTCGACGCCCTGCGCGAGGCATCGGGAGCACCGGTCTGGTCGTGGACGCCGCCCGCCGACGAACGCTTCATCGGCAACACCATCGCCACCGATACCCTGGTGTTCGTCAGCACCGACAAGGCCGTCTACGCCATCGCGATCGACGATCCCGCACATCCGGTGGCATGGTCCGCGCCGACGCCCGGCGCGATGGCGATCACCGCCGACGGCACGCTGCTCGTGACGCAGGAGATGCCCCTGGAATATTCCAGTTCGACCATGCCGCAGAAGCTGGTGGCCTATCGATTGCGATAGCGACACCTTGTCAGGGCTTTCCTCGTGTCCCATGTGTATTATCGCAACAAGACAGTTGGAGGCAGCATTGGGCAAGAAGAAGCATCGCAAGGACAAGCACGGTACGGGCGACAGCCGGCGTGACCCGCTGGCACCGCTGGCCGGGATCGCAGCGGTGCTGGTCCAGCAGGCCAATCGGCCCGAGGCGCGGCAGCTGCTGGCGAGCGGGCTAACCATGGCCGCCGCGGCGGCGAGTGCGGCGCTGATGAAGGGGGCGACCGACACGACCGCCGCCGCGCCGGTGGCGCCGGCTTCTCCGGTACCGCCGGTCCCACCTGTCCCGCCGGTGTCACCGGTTCCGCCCGTCCCCCCGGTGCCGCCCGTGCCGCCCGTGCCGCCCGTGCCGCCGCAGGGAACGACGACCGCGCCCGACCCGCACGAGATCGGCGTCGCGCTGGGCAAGGCGGCAGAGCAGGTGCTGGGCGCGTTCCTGCGCAAGAAGCCGGGGATCTAGCGCCAGATCAGGCTTCCCTCTCTGGGCATGGGAGGGGAGAACCGCGGTCAGCCGGCTCCCGACCGACCTTTGCCGCGCCATGCCAGCGACTGGCGGTTGAGCGCTGCCAGATCCGCATCGCCCGCCACCACGGCGCGGCCCATCGCGACCGCGCGGGCCAGGACGGCGTTGTCGGCATGGGCATAAGCGGGACGGCCGGCGATATGGTCGTACCACCTGCCGCCACAGGCCGTGTCGAGCAGGATGCGCTGGAAGCAGTGGTCTGCCCGCACCGGCCAATGCCGATCGGCCGCAAGCCCGGGCAAGGTCTCACGCGTCAGGCGCAGCCACTCGGTCTGGAGCGCGGCACGATCGGTCAGTGCGCGGGCTCCTGCCAGACGCGAACGTAGTCAATCTCCATCGTCTGGGGCAGCGCGGCGTCGTCGATGCCCTTCGCCCCGCCCCAGTCGCCGCCCATCGCCAGGTTCAGGATCAGGCGGAACGGCTGGTCGAACGGCCAGGCGCCGCGCCCACCGGGCTTGTCGTCGGCGACGCGGAAATAGGCGCGATCGTCGATGCCGATCGTGATCGCGCCCTTGTCCCAGGCCAGCTGATAGCGGTGAAAGGCGGTGCAGGCGGCGGGCACCGCGATCTCCGCGCCGCGCTGGGTACCGCGCGAGTGGACGTAGAGCGCGGTGTGGACCGTGCCGTGCACCACATGCGGATCCCAGCCGACATGCTCCATGATGTCGATCTCGCCGTCCTCCGGCCATGCCGCGCCCGGAGCGAGCGGCAGCATCCAGATCGCCGGCCAGGTGCCGCGCGCGCAGGGCAGCTTCGCGCGGATCTCGAAAAAACCCTGCCGCCAGCCGTCGGTGCTGGTGATCCGGGCGGAGGTGTAATCCTGCCTGCCCCAGTCGGCGTAACGCTGCGGATCGAGGCGCTCGCGCCGGGCGGTCAGGATCAGCCGGCCGCCGGCGACACGCAGGTTCTCCGGCCGGTCGGCGGCGTAATATTGCCGCTCGTTGTTGAACCAACCCTGCTTGTTGAACGCCGTTTCCGATGCCCAGCGACGCCGGTCGAGGCTCTTGCCGTCGAACTCGTCGTGCCAGACGAGCCGCACGGTGGGCGAGCGGCGGAGTGGAGCGTCGATGCGGTAGTTGTTGGCGCCGAGGCTCGGCGGCGGCGCGGGAGCCTGGCCGAGCAGGAGGAGGGCGGCGGCGGCGATGTAGGGGCGCATGGCCGGAGTGTTGTGGATTATGGGAAGCCCGGCAAGCACTTCTGCCCCCCTCCCCCCCGCAAGGAAGAGGCTGGGTGTGGGTGCGAGTCGTAGCGAGCTCCGACGACTGTTGCGTGTTGCCGCCGACCTCTTTCAGGTACGGCATTCGGCCGGACAGCCGTCATGGGAGTAAATCCCATGACGTCGGACGGCGCTTAAGCGCCGCCGGCCGATCTGGCCGCGGGCGCGGCGCTGCTGCGCTGCGCCTGCTGCGGCTCAGATGTGGATCGGCTTGCCCTGAACCGCCATCGCGGCCTCCTTCAGCGCCTCCGCATGGGTCGGATGCGCGTGGCAGGTATAGGCGATGTCCTCGCTGGTCGCGCCGAACTCCATCGCCTGCGCGGCCTGGGCGATCATCGTGCCGGCGAGCGACGAGATGATCCAGACACCCAGCACCCGGTCGCTCTTGGCATCGGCGATCACCTTGACGAAACCGTCGGTGTCGCGATTGGTCTTGGCGCGGCTGTTGGCGGCGAAGGGGAACTTGCCGACCTTGATCTCGCCCGCTTTCTCCTTGGCGGCTTCCTCGGACAGGCCGACGCCGGCGATCTCGGGCATGGTGTAGACCACCGACGGGATCACGTCGTGGTTCACGATGCCGGTCTGGCCGGCGATGTTCTCCGCCACCGCGACGCCCTCGTCCTCGGCTTTGTGGGCGAGCATCAGGCCGGGCGCGACGTCGCCGATCGCCCAGATGCCGGCGACGTTGGTGCGGAAGTCGTGGTCGATGCCGACCTGCCCGCGCTGGGTCAGCTGTACGCCGGCGGCCTCCAGATTCAGGCCGTCGATGTTCGGCTTGCGGCCGATCGCGACGAGCACGGCATCGGCGTCGAGCGTGGTGCCCGCGCCGCCCGCGGCGGGCTCGATCGACACGGTGGCACGGCCGCCGTTCACCGCGACGCCGGTGACCTTGGTCGAGGTCATCAGCTCGAAGCCCTGCTTCTTGAACAGCTTGGCCGATTCCTTGCGGACCTCGCCGTCGAAGCCCGGCAGGATCTGGTCGACATATTCGACCACCGTCACCTTTGCACCGAGCCGCTTCCAGACGCTGCCCAGCTCCAGCCCGATCACGCCGCCGCCGATCACCACCAGATGCTCGGGCACCTTGGGCAGCGCCAGCGCGCCGGTCGAGTCGACGACGACCTGCTGGTCGACCTCGACACCCGGCAGCGGCGTGACGCTCGACCCGGTGGCGATGACGATGTCCTTGGCGGTCACCGTCTGGTCGCCGACCTTTACCGTATGGCCGTCCTGGAACGCCGCCTTGCCCTTCAGCCAGGTCACCTTGTTCTTCTTGAACAGGAACTCGATGCCGCCGGTCAGCTCCTTGACCGCCTTCGCCTTCTCGGCATGCATCTGGTCTAGGTTCAGGGTCGCGCCCTGAATGTCGACGCCGAATTTGGCGAGGTGACCGCCGGTCGCCTCCTCGTACAGCTCGGATGCGTGGAGCAGCGCCTTGGACGGGATGCAGCCGACGTTCAGGCAGGTGCCGCCCAGCGTCTCGCGCGCCTCGGCGCAGGCGGTGCGCAGGCCGAGCTGCGCGGCGCGGATCGCGGCGACGTACCCGCCCGGGCCGGCACCGATCACGAGGACGTCATAGTCGTACTGGTCTGCCATCTTCATCTCCGTTCCCCGGCGGAGGCCGGGGCCCAGTTTCGGCAACGGCATATGGTAAGCGCCGCGCCCGGTTACATCGGCCTTCCCGACTGGGCCCCGGCCTCCGCCGGGGTACAGGCCCGCGATTACAGGTCGATCAGGATCCGGGTCGGATCCTCAATCGCGTTCTTCAGCGCGACGAGGAAGGTCACCGCCTCGCGCCCGTCGATCAGGCGGTGGTCGTAGCTGAGCGCCAGATACATCATCGGCCGCACCACGACCTGGCCGTTCACCACCACCGGGCGATCCTCGATCCGGTGCAGGCCGAGCACGGCCGACTGCGGCGGGTTGATGATCGGGGTGGACATCAGCGAGCCGAACACGCCGCCGTTGGAAATGGTGAAGGTGCCGCCCTTCATCTCGTCCATCTTCAGCGTGCCGTCCTTGGCGCGCTTGCCGAAATCGCCGATCGTCTTCTCGATGCCGGCGACCGACAGGTCCTGCGCGTCGCGGATGACCGGAACGACGAGGCCACCGGGCGAGGACACCGCGACCGAGATATCGGCATAGTCGTGATAGACGATCTCGTCGCCCTCGATCGAAGCGTTGACCGAGGGGATGTCCTTCAGCGCCATGGTCGCGGCCTTCACGAAGAAGCCCATGAAGCCAAGGCGGACGCCGTGCTTCTTCTCGAACAGGTCCTTGTACTTGGCACGCGCCTCGATCACGGCGGTCATGTCCACGTCGTTGAACGTGGTCAGCATGGCGGCGGTATTCTGCGCCTCCTTCAGGCGCTTGGCGATGGTCTGGCGCAGGCGCGTCATCTTGACGCGCTCTTCACGCCGGCCAGTGCCGGCGCGGCCGGCGGAGGCAGCGCCACCGTCCGACGCCGTGCCCGCGGCGGCGGGCGCGGCGGCTGGCTGCGACTTGGACGAAGCGGCGGCGGCGACGTCTTCCTTGGTCAGGCGACCGTCCTTGCCGGTGCCCTTGATCGTCGCAGGGTCGACGCCGTGTTCCAGCACCGCGCGGCGGACCGAGGGAGAGAGTGCGACCGCGTCACCAGCCGGCTCGGCCGGGCTCTCGGTCACCGCCGGTTGCGGGGCGGCGGCCTGCGCCGGTGCGGGCGCGGAGGCGCTGCCGGCGGCGTCGATCGTCGCTATCATCGCGCCGACCTGTACCGTGTCGCCGACCGCGACCGCGTGCTGGCCCATGACGCCGGCAACCGGCGACGGCACCTCCACCGAGACCTTGTCGGTTTCCAGGCTGGCGATCGGCTCGTCGGCGGCGACCTTGTCGCCGGGCTGCTTCAGCCACTCGCCGACGGTGGCTTCGGTGATCGATTCGCCCAGCACGGGGACGAGAACTTCGGTGGCCATCTCTACTTCCTTTTGTGTCCCCGCAAAGGCGTGGACCCAGTTACTGGGCGCCCGCCTTCGCGGGCGCACATTGGGTGGTTACGCGCCGGCCTTGCCGGCCTTCTTGTCACTCTCGCGGCTGCGGCGGATTTCCTCGCGGACGCTGTGGCCGAGCGCGTCGGCGACCAGCGCGCCCTGCTCGGTCGTGTGGCGCTTCATCAGGCCGGTGGCGGGCGACGCGGCGGCCGCGCGGCCGGCATAGCGGGCGCGCTTGACGGTCGATCCGGCGGCGGCGAGCGCCTCCTCGATCAGCGGCTCGGTGAAGAACCAATAGCCCTGGTTCTTCGGCTCCTCCTGCGCCCAGATCACCTCTTCCAGGTTCGGCATCCGCTTCACCCGCTCGGCCAGCGGCTCGCCCGGGAAAGGATAGAGCTGCTCGATGCGGACGATCTGGATGCCCTGGTCTGCCGCCGCGTCTCGCGCCTCGATCAGGTCATAGGCGACCTTGCCGGTGCACAGCACCAGCCGCTTCGTCTCCGCATCCGCCGCGCCGTTGGTGTCGGATATGATGCGCTGGAAGTGGCTGTCGCCCTGGAAATCCGCCGCTTGCGACACCGCCAGCTTGTGGCGGAGCAGCGACTTGGGCGTGAAGACGATCAGGGGTTTCCGGAAGCTGCGATGCATCTGGCGGCGCAGCAGGTGGAAATAATTGGCCGGCGTGGTGCAGTTGGCGACCTGCATGTTGTCGCCTGCGCACAGCTGCAGGAACCGCTCGGGCCGGGCCGACGAATGTTCAGGCCCCTGCCCCTCGTACCCGTGCGGCAGCAGCATGACGAGACCGTTGGCGCGCAGCCACTTGGCCTCTCCGCTCGCGATGAACTGGTCGATCATGATCTGCGCGCCGTTGACGAAGTCGCCGAACTGCGCCTCCCACATTACCAGCGTCTTCGGGTCCGCGAGCGCATAGCCATATTCGAACCCGAGCACGCCGTACTCGGACAGCGGCGAGTCCAGCACCTCGAAACTGCCATGCTCCACGGTCGAGAGCGGCACATACTTATGCTCGTCGGTCTGGTCGACCCAGACGGCGTGGCGCTGGCTGAACGTGCCGCGACCGGAATCCTGGCCCGACAGGCGGACGCCGTATCCCTCGGCCTGGAGCGAGCCAAAGGCGAGCGCCTCGCCGGTCGCCCAGTCGAAGTTCGCAGCCGTAGCGAACATCTGCCGCTTGGCATCGAGAACGCGCGCCAGCGTCTTGTGGACCTGGATCGTGTCGGGGATCGTCGTCAGCGTGCGGCCCAGGCTGTCGAACAGCTTGGGATTGATGCCGGTTTCGGCGGTGCGGCGATCGGTCAGGCGCTCGGTCGGCGCGGACAGGCCGGTCCAGCGGCCGGCGAACCAGTCGGCCTTGTTCGGCTTGTAGCTCGCGCCCGCCTCGAACTCGCCTTCCAGACGCGCGACATATTGCGCGACGTTGTCATCGACCCACTTCGCGTCGACGACGCCCTCGGCCTCCAGCCGCTTGGCATAGATCGCGCTGACCGGCTGATGATCCTTGATGACCTTGTACATCAGCGGCTGGGTGAAGCTCGGCTCGTCGCCCTCGTTATGGCCGAAGCGGCGATAGCACCACATGTCGATGACGATGTCGCGGTGGAACTTCTGGCGGAATTCCATCGCCATCTTGGTGGCGAAGGTCACCGCCTCCGGATCGTCGCCGTTGACGTGGAAGATCGGCGCCTGGACACCCTTCGCCACGTCGGACGAATAGGGCGAGGAGCGCGCGAACTGCGGGCTCGTCGTGAAGCCGATCTGGTTGTTGATGATGAAGTGGACGCAGCCGCCGGTGTTGTAGCCGCGGATGCCCGAGAAGCCGAGGCACTCCCACACGATCCCCTGGCCCGCGAACGCGGCGTCGCCGTGGATCAGCACGGGCAGCGCGGCGGTGTGTTCCTTCAGGTCGTTGGTCAGCGTCTGGATCGCGCGGGTCTTGCCCAGCACGACCGGGTCCGCCGCCTCGAGATGCGAGGGGTTGGCGACCAGCGACATATGGACCTTGTGCCCGTCGAACTCACGGTCGGTCGAGGTGCCCAGGTGATACTTCACGTCGCCCGAGCCGCCGATATCGTCCGGGTTGGCCGATCCGCCGGCAAACTCGTGGAAGATCACGCGCAGCGGCTTGGCCATGACATTGGCGAGTACGTTCAGCCGGCCGCGATGCGCCATGCCGATCACGATCTCGCGCACGCCGGCCTGGCCGCCATATTTGATGACCGATTCCAGCGCCGGGATCATGCTCTCGCCGCCGTCCAGGCCGAAGCGCTTGGTGCCGACATATTTACGGCCCAGGAACTTTTCCCACTGCTCGGCCTCGATCACCTTGTTCAGGATCGCCTTCTTGCCGTCGGTGGTGAACTCGATCGCCTTGTCCTGGCCCTCCATGCGGTCCTGGAGGAAGCGACGCTCCTCGACATCGGCGATGTGCATGAATTCCAGCCCGACATTGCCGCAGTAATTCTTGCGCAGCGTGTCGACGAGCTGGCGGATCGTCGCCCACTCGAACCCCATCGTGCCGCCGAGATAGACCGGGCGGTCGAGGTCATTGTCGGAGAAGCCGTGATATTCGGTGCGCAGATCCTCCGGCATCTCGCGCTTGACGAGGCCGAGCGGGTCGAGATTGGCGGCATAGTGGCCGCGCACCCGGTAGGTGCGGATCAGCAGCTGCGCGCGGATCGCGTCGGCCGCGGCCTTGACGATATCGTCCTTCGACGGCGCCGCGGCGGCGGGTGCGGCAGGCTTGCCACCGCGCGCCGGCTTGGGTGCCGGCTCCATCTGGGTAGGGTCGAGGCCGGCGGTCAGGTCGTCGGTGGTGGTCAGCGGCCAACGGTCGCTCTGCCAGCTCGGCTGCGACGCGCCGCCCTCCAGCCCCTCGAAGAAGCCGCGCCAGCCGGCGTCGACCGAACCGGGGTCGGTGCTGTACTTCGCGTACAGCCCTTCGATGAACGCCGGGCTGACGCCCGCGGCGATGTCGCTGAAATCCTGGCCTTCGTAGCCCATCGTCACTCACCTTTTTGTGCCCCCGCGAAGGCGGGGGCCCAGTACTGTGTTCCCGCCTTCGCGGGAACACAGTGAAGGGCGTTCAGCCCTTCAGCACCTCGAGCAGGGTCGAACCCAGCTCCGACGGGCTGGCCGCGACCTTGATCCCGGCCGCCTCCATCGCCGCGATCTTGCTCTCGGCATCGCCCTTGCCGCCCGACACGATCGCGCCGGCATGGCCCATGCGGCGACCCGGGGGCGCGGTGCGGCCCGCGATGAAGCCGGCCATCGGCTTCTTGCGGCCGCGCTTGGCCTCGTCGATCAGGAACTGCGCGGCCTGCTCCTCGGCGTCGCCGCCGATCTCGCCGATCATGATGATCGACTGGGTCGCCTCGTCGGCCAGGAACAGCTCGAGCACGTCGATGAAGTTGGTACCGTTGACCGGATCGCCGCCGATGCCGACCGCGGTGGTCTGGCCCAGGCCGGCGTTCGAGGTCTGGAACACCGCCTCATAGGTCAGCGTGCCCGAGCGCGAGACGACGCCGACCGAACCCTGGCGGAAGATCGAGCCCGGCATGATGCCGATCTTGCACTCGCCGGGGGTGAGCACGCCGGGGCAGTTCGGACCGATCAGCCGCGACTTCGATCCCGACAGTGCGCGCTTGACGCGGACCATGTCGAGCACCGGGATACCCTCGGTGATGGTCACGATCAGCGGGATCTCGGCGTCGATCGCCTCGAGGATCGAGTCGGCCGCGAAGGGAGGCGGGACGTAGATCACGCTGGCATCAGCGCCGGTCTTCGCCTTCGCCTCGGCCACGGTGTCGAACACCGGCAGGTCGAGGTGGGTGGTGCCGCCCTTGCCCGGCGTGACGCCGCCGACCATCTGCGTGCCGTATTCCAGCGCCGCCTTGGTATGGAAGCTGCCGGTCTCGCCGGTCATGCCCTGGGTGATGACCTTGGTATTCTTGTCGACGAGGATGCTCATCTTAGCTCCCAACTCCATTGTATCCCCGCGAAGGCGGGGACCCAGTACTGGGCTCCCGCCTTCGCGGGAGCACGAGATATCAGAACAACGACTGGTACAAATCGAGCCAGTCGGGGTTCTTCTGTTCAATCAGCCGCAGCTTCCAGTCGCGGTTCCATTTCTTCAACTGGCGCTCGCGAAGTCTCGCATTGTCCAGTGCGTCGTGGACCTCATACCAGACCAGCAGCGTGCAACCATGTTTTCGGGTGAAGCCTTCGACCATGCCGTTGCGGTGCTGGTACGCCCGTGCGGCGAGATCGCTGGTTACACCGATATAGATCGTTCCATTCACCCGGCTGGCCATGATGTAGACGAAGCCGGACCTCTCCATCGCGGGCTTTCCCAACTGGGCCCCGGCCTTCGCCGGGGAACAGCGGAGCTTAGTTCAGCGAGCCATCGATCCCCTTGCAGGCCACCAGCAGCTCCTTCACCGCGTCGACCGACACCTGGAGGTTGCCCTTGGCCTCGTCCGACAGCTTGACCTCGACCACCTTCTCGACGCCGCCGGCGCCGATCACCACCGGCACGCCGACATAGAGATCGTCGATCCCGTACTGGCCGGTCAGGTGCGCTGCAGCGGGCAGGATGCGCTTCTGGTCGTAGAGATATGCCTCCGCCATCGCAATGCCGCTGGTCGCGGGCGCATAATAGGCCGAGCCGGTCTTCAGCAGCGCCACGATCTCGCCGCCACCGCCGCGGGTGCGCTTGATGATCTCGTCGACCTTCTCCTTGGTGGAGAAGCCCATGTCGATCAGGTCGGCGACGGGGATGCCGCTAACCGTCGAATATTCCAGCACCGGCACCATCGTGTCGCCATGGCCGCCGAGAACGAAGGTGTTCACGTCCTTCACCGACACGCCGAACTCCTCGGCGAGGAAGTGGCTGAAGCGCGCCGAGTCGAGCACGCCCGCCATGCCGACCACCTTGTTGTGCGGCAGGCCGGAGAATTCGCGCAGCGCCCAGACCATCGCGTCGAGCGGGTTGGTGATGCAGATCACGAAGGCGTCGGGGGCGTTGGCGGCGATGCCCTCGCCGACCGCCTTCATCACCTTCAGGTTGATGCCGAGCAGGTCGTCGCGGCTCATGCCGGGCTTGCGCGCGACACCGGCGGTGACGATGATGACGTCTGCGCCGGCGATGTCGGCGTAATCGTTCGAGCCCTTGATGTTCGCATCGAACCCCTCGACCGGGCCGCACTGCGACAGGTCGAGCGCCTTGCCCTGGGGCACGCCCTCGACCACGTCGAACAGGACGATGTCGCCCAGCCCCTTCAAGGCGGCGAGGTGCGCGAGCGTGCCGCCGATATTGCCGGCGCCGATCAGCGCGATCTTCTTGCGGGCCATTCCAATCCTTCTCCATCGGGGTCGCGAGCGATTGGACATGCCGCCTACGCCCATTGCCGGGATCGGGCAACCGCTAAAGCGACCCGGTTAAGGATTAGTTTTGATAATGGTTCGCAAGATCAATAAGGCGATCGAGGGCTAACTTGTCCTGCGCTGGCGGGGGGATGGTGTGCGGCGTAGCCGCGCTACGCCGTCTCGCCATGGCCCGCGCCGAGATAGTCATCCGACTGCATCTCCTCCAGACGGCTGACGGTGCGCTGAAATTCGAAGGCGCCGTCGCCGCTGGGGTAGAGGTCAGCGGGCGCAGCATCGGCGGCGGCGAGCAGCTTGACCTTGTGTTCGTAGAGCGCGTCGATCAGCGACACGAAGCGCGCCGCCTCGTTGCGGTTCTCCGGCCCCAAGCGGGGGATGCCGACGAGGATGACGGTGTGGAACCGGCGCGCGACCGCGAGATAGTCGGCCGCGCCGCGCGCCTCGCCGCACAATTTGCGGAACGAGAAGACGGCGACACCCTTCAGCGTCTTGGGAACGTGCAGCGTACGGCCCTGGACGGCCAGATCCTCGGACGGGATCGGCTCGGTCACCTCGTGATCGGTCAGGCGGAAGAAGGCGGCGGAGAGGCTGGCGGTCGCCTCCGCACCGTTGGGCACCAGCCAGGTCTGCTGGCTACCCAGCCGGTCGCGCCGGTAATCGACCGGGCCGTTCAGCGCCAGCACGTCGAGCCGCTCCTGCACCAGCGCGATGAAGGGCAGGAAATGCTCGCGGTTCAGGCCGTTCTTGTACAGCTCCGACGGCGCACGGTTGGAAGTGGTGACGATCGTCACCCCCGCCTCGATCAGCGCGGTGAACAGCCGCGACAGGATCATCGCGTCGGGGCTGTTGGTGACCATCATCTCGTCAAAGGCGAGGAGCGGCGCCTCCTCCGCCAGCGCGGCGGCGACCGGGGGGATGGGGTCGCCCTGCTCCTTGCGCCGCTCGATCGCGATACGGCCGTGCACCTCGAGCATGAACTCGGCGAAATGGACGCGGCGCTTCTGCGGCACGGCGACGTGCTGGAAGAACAGGTCCATCAGCATCGACTTGCCGCGACCCACGTCGCCCCAGAGATAGACGCCGCGCGCGGGCACGGTGCGGCGGCGGAGAAAGCCGGCCTTGCGAGGATGCTCAAGTTCGGTCGCGAGCGCCTGAAGGCGGGCGGCGGCGGCGGCCTGTTCCAGGTCGGGGCGCAGCTCTCCGGCGGCGATCAGCGCCTCGTAGGCGGCGAGGACGGTCATGCCCCTGTTCTCCCGCGAAGGCGGGCGCACGCGGGGGTGCGGGGCGGCATCATGCGCGCGGCGGCTTGCGGATGGTGGCGGAGAAGGCGGCGACCCGGTGCGTGTCCTCGCCCTGCACCACCAGCCCGCGCAGGAACAACAGGCGCCCGGTCTCGCGCAGCAGCTCGACCTGCGCCTCCAGCGGCTCGCCGATCCGACCCTCGCCGATGAACTGGGTGTCGAGGCCCAGCGTCACCGCCGTCCCCGCCGTCACCAGCCCGAAGCCACGCGCGGCGGCGAACAGCGCGATGTCGATAAAGGCCAGCGTGACGCCGCCATGCACCGCATCGCGGACGTTCGAGTGGCGATGCTCCGGCGTCATCCGCACCCGCGCCGTCCCGTCCTCGATCCGCCAGGTGATCGCACCCATCAGCGTGTTGAACCGGGTCGGGTCGGAGGGGCGCCATTCCAGCCAGCCGGGCTGGTCGGCGACGAGCAGGTCGACGAAGGGGTCGGTCATGGAATGGGGCTCGTTCTGCTTGCGGGGGCGGCGTGGCGAAGCCACGCCGTCGGTCCTCGCTCGCGCGAGGCCGGCCGGGGTCGAGCCCGCGACGTGGATCAGCGTCGCTGATCCACTGGCTCGACCTCACACGATCCTTTCAGCCTCCATCTTCTTGATCTCGGCGATCGCCTTGGCGGGGTTCAGGCCTTTGGGACAGACGTTCGCGCAGTTCATGATGGTGTGGCAGCGATAGAGGCGGAACGGATCCTCCAGCTCGTCGAGCCGGTCGCCGGTCATCTCGTCACGGCTGTCGGCCAGCCAGCGATACGCCTGGAGCAGGATCGCCGGCCCCAGGAACTTGTCGCTGTTCCACCAATAGCTGGGGCAGCTGGTCGAGCAGCAGGCGCACAGGATGCACTCGTACAGGCCGTCGAGCTTCTGGCGGTCTTCCGGGCTCTGCAGCCGCTCCTTGCCGGCAGGCGCGGGGGTGACGGTCTGCAGCCACGGCTTGATCGAGCTGTACTGCGCGTAGAAGTGGGTGAAGTCGGGGACCAGGTCCTTGACCACGTCCATGTGCGGCAGCGGGGTGATCCGCACCTCGCCCTTCACGTCCTCGATCGCGGTCGTGCAGGCGAGGCCATTGCGACCGTCGATGTTCATCGAGCAGGAACCGCAGATCCCCTCCCGACAAGACCGGCGGAAGGTCAGCGAGCTGTCCTGCTCCGCCTTCATCTTGATGAGCGCGTCGAGCACCATCGGCCCGCACTCGTCCAGATTGATCTCGAAATTGTCGTAACGCGGATTCTGGCCGCTGTCGGGATCGTAGCGATAGACCTTGAACTTCTTCAACCGGCCCTTCGCCGCCGGCGCACCGGTGGCGGGGTGATCGGTGCCCTTGCTGATGCGGCTGTTCTTGGGGAGGGCGAATTCGGCCATGCTGCGTCCCGATACCTGATATAGCGGTGGCCGTTAACATCCCTGCCGCGTCGCGGCAATGTCATGAACGCTGGCCGGCACCGTCAGATGATGTCGAGGACCAGGCCGCGCCGCCGCGCCTCCTCCGCCTCGATATACCAGTTGGACGGCGCCTTCTCCTTCAGCTCGGATAGCGGCACCTGCGATCCCTCGACCAGCGCGGCGAACCCCTCGTCCTGGATGCGGATCGAGTCCGCGATCTCGTTCAGCTTGGCCTTGAGCAGATAGTCGAGCGTGCTGAGCGGACCGTTCAACTGGATCGTCGAGTTCATCAGCCGCTCGTGGATCATCAGCCGGGTGCCGCGGGTCAGGAAGCGGCTGTCGACGGGAAAGGCCGCCATGAAGGTCGCCCCTGCCGAGTAAACCGCGACCTTGCCGAGGAACAGCGTGTCCCGGCCGGTATATTCGCGGATCAGACGAATGCCGTCCCCCATCGCGCGCGCCATCTCGGGATCGCCGCCCAGCGTGGTGATCGACACGACCAGCGGACCGTCAGCAGGCGCATCCGCCACCTGCTGCTTGAAACTGGCGTACATGGCCTCGTTCACCGGCCCGTAGAGCTGGACATGGGGTGCGGCGAGGAGCGGATAGTTGGCGGCGTTGCCTCGGGTGTCGGTCATGGCGCGGCAAACCCGGTGCGGGTGGCGAGGTTCCGTGGACCCGGCGTTTTCAGCGCTCCTCCAGCGCGTCGGTCGCGGGGCGGCCGACCGGCGCGCCGCCATCGGGCGCAGGCTCCAGCGCGGCGAGCCAGCGGGCGGTGCCGGCTCCGATCGACACCTGCGGCCGCGAGGGTTCGAGGTCGCCCGCCTTCTCCCACCCGGCGATCGTCGCGCGCGCCTCCGCCGCGGCGCGGGCGAGCGGCTGGCCCTTGCGCAGCGCGTGGTTGACCATCGCGTCGCCGAAGAACGTCCAGTCATTATCGGCCCGGCAGCCGAACGAGGTCCGATCGGCCGAGGAGGCGGTCAGGATCACGCTGGTGTCGCTCGCCAGCATCGGCACGAAGGTGCCGGAGAAACAGGCGCTGACCAGCACCAGACGGTTGCCGATGCCCAGCATCGACAGCGTCGTCCACAGCGCCGCCGGCGAGATCGCGCCATATCCCTGGTCACCGTCGTTATAGACGATGCCGATCGGCGCACCGTGCGCGGTCAGATAGAGGACCAGCACGTCCTCATGCACGTCCATCAGTTCCGCGACACGGGCAAGAACGGTGGCGAGCGCGGCGGGCGAGCCCATCGCGAGCGGCGCACCGTCGCGCCCGTCGCTGCCCGCCAGCGTCACGCTGCGCCCGGCGGCGGCGTAGCGGCGGGTGAGGACGCGCCCCGCTTCCCGCGCCTCGCGTGCGAAAACGGGATCGCTGTCCAGCGCGACCGCGACGACATAGGCGTCGACCTTGCCCGGCCGTTGCGGCCCCAGCGACGCCAGCGCGGCGGAGAGGCGGCGATGCTCCGCCAGTTGGCGGGCGGGGGTGCGGTCATGCTCGATCGCGACGGCACCGTCGGCGAGCGCCGCCGCCTCCTCGGGCGTGGCCGTGCCGAACAGCGGGGGATTGCGGCTGTGGGTAGGTGGCGGCTCCTCAGCGGCCAGCAGCGCGGCGACGCCGGCCGTCGCCAGCCCCGCGATCACCGCCCGAATGCGCGCCGTTCCCACAATCACCGGTGTCCGGCGAAATGGATGAGCGGTCAAGCGGCTGTCGCGCGCTCGGCGGAACCCCTTGATAAAGCACGGGGTTGAAGGCGTCGTCACGGGAGAAACCAGCATCATGGTCAAGTTGAAGCCGCTCCGCGATCAGGCGATCGTCATCACCGGCGCGAGTTCCGGCATCGGGCTGGTCACCGCACGCACCGCGGCGCGCGCCGGGGCGAGCGTGCTGATGGTCGCCCGATCCGAAGACGTGCTGCGCGAGCTGGTCGCGGAGTTGCAGGCGGAGGGCTGCCGCGTGGAGGCCAAGGCCGCCGATGTCGGGGATCCTGACGGGGTAAAGGCCGCCGCCGCCTATGCCGAGCAGGTATTCGGCCGCATCGATACCTGGGTCAACGACGCCGGCGTGGCGATCTACGCACGGCTGTCGGATACGCCGCTCGACGAACATGAGCGGCTGTTCCGCACCAACTATTTCGGCATGGTGCATGGCTGCCAAGCCGCCCTGCCCTATCTGCGACGGCATGGCGGGGCGCTGATTACGGTCGGTTCGGTCGCGTCGGAGATGCCGGCGCCGATCATGGGCGCCTACTCGGCGTCCAAGCATGCCGCCAAAGCCTATATCGACGTGCTGCGCATGGAGCTGGCGCAGGAAGGAGCGCCGGTCGTGGTCACGCTGGTCAAGCCGGCCGGCATCGACACGCCGATCGCCCAGCACGCCGCCAATCACGAGGGTGGCGAGGCGCAGATCCCGCCACCTGTCTATGACCCGCAACTGGTCGCCGACGCGATCCTTGCCTGCGCCGTAAGGCCGACCCGCGAGGTGACCGTCGGCGGCGCGGCACGCGCGCAGGCGCTGTTCGCCGCGCACTTCCCGGCGCTGTACGAGTGGCTGGCACCCAAGGCGGCGCGCAGCTTCGTCGACAAATCCCGCGTACAGCCCACGCCCGATAACATCAAATGGGGCGTCCATGCCGGCGAGGAACGCTCGGGCGAGCACCCCGCGGCCCGCAAGACCAGCCTCTACACCGCCGCAGCGCTGCATCCCAAGACGACCGCGGCGGTGGGGATCGGCGGGGTGTTGCTGGCGGCGGCGGGGCTGGCGATGCGGCGGCGGGGTTGACGGAGCAGAGCGGGCGGCCGATCTTCCCGCCATGGCCACCATCGAGTCCGCGCGCATCACCATCGATCCGGCGATCTGCGGCGGTCGTCCGACTGTCACGGGCACCCGCATGCGGGTGAGCGACATTTTGGACATGCTGGCCGGCGGTACGACCGCCGACGAGATTCTGGAAGATTTCCCGTATGTGGTCGAGGCCGACATTCGCGCATGCCTCGCCTTTGCCGCGAGGGCAGCCGATCACCCGATTGTCAGCGCGGCTGCGTGAAGTTCATCGTCGATGCGCAATTGCCGCCCAAGCTAAGCGACTGGCTCAACGACCGCGGCCACGACTCCATTCACGTTGCCTCGTGCGATCTTGGCAACGCTCCCGACCAGATGATCGCCGACTTGGCGGAGGCCGAGCAGCGGACGTTGGTTTCGAAAGACGAGGACTTTCTCCGCCTCCGACTTCCCGATCGATTCAGCTTCGTTTGGATACGCATCGGCAACGCGTCCAATCGCGTGCTGATTGCGCGCCTTGAGGAGGGATGGCCCGCGGTCGAGACAATGCTCGCCCGCGGTGATCGGCTGATCGAGTTACGCTGAAGGCGGGGTGGACCCCGCCCTCAATACACTCGCTTCTTCGGCTTGATGTAGTCGATGTCGTCAGTCATCGTATAGTCGTGGACCGGGCGGTAATCGATCGCGACCGTACCGCCCTTGCCACCCCAGCCTTCGAACGTCGTCAGCGTGTGCTTCATCCAGTTTGCGTCGTCGCGCTCCGGGAAGTCTTCGTGCATGTGGGCGCCGCGCGATTCCTTGCGGTTCTCGGCGGCCTTGATGGTCACCGACGCCTGCGCCATCAGGTTGTCGAGTTCCAGCGTCTCGACCAGATCGGTGTTCCAGATCAGCGAGCGATCCTTGACCGATACGTCCTGCATCCCGGCATAGATCTGCTCCATCTTTGCCACGCCCTCGGTCAGGAGGGCGCTGTCGCGGAACACGGCGCAGTGCTTCTGCATGGTGCGCTGCATCTCGGTGCGCAGCTTGGCGGTTGGCGAGCCGCCGGCGGCGTTGCGGAACCCGTCGAGGCGGCTGAGCGCCAGCTCCTCAGACCCCTTGGGGAGGGGATTGTGCGGCGCGTTCGGCTTCTGGATGTCCTTGATGCGCAGACCCGTCGCACGGCCGAACACGACCAGGTCGATCAGCGAGTTCGATCCCAGGCGGTTGGCGCCATGGACGGAGACGCATGCCGCCTCGCCGACCGCGAACAGGCCGGGGACGACGCTGTCGGGATCGCCGTCCTTGAGGCGCACGACCTCGCCGTGATAATTGGTCGGAATGCCGCCCATATTATAATGGACGGTCGGCGTCACCGGCAGCGGCTGGCGCGTCAGGTCGACACCGGCGAAGATCTTGCCCGTCTCGGTGATCCCCGGCAGCCGCTCGGCGAGCACCTTGGGGTCGATATGGTCGAGGTGGAGATATATGTAATCGCCATGGTCGCCGACGCCGCGACCCTCGCGCATCTCCATCGCCATCGATCGCGATACGACGTCGCGGCTGGCCAGATCCTTGGCGGAGGGGGCGTAACGCTCCATGAAGCGCTCCCCCTCCTTGTTGGTCAGGTAGCCGCCCTCACCGCGCGCGCCCTCGGTGATGAGGACGCCGGCGCCGTAGATGCCGGTCGGGTGGAACTGGACGAACTCCATGTCCTGCAGCGGCAGGCCGGCGCGCAGCACCATCGCGTTGCCGTCGCCGGTGCAGGTGTGCGCCGAGGTGGCGGAGAAATAGCAGCGGCCATAGCCGCCGGTCGCCAGCACCACCTGATGCGCGCGGAAGCGATGGATCGAGCCATCCTCCATGCACAGCGCGATCACGCCGCGGCAGGCGCCGTTTTCCATGATGAGGTCGAGCGCGAAATATTCGACGTAGAAGTCGGCGTCGTACTTCAGCGACTGCTGGTACAGCGCGTGGAGCATCGCGTGGCCGGTACGGTCGGCGGCGGCGCAAGTGCGCTGCACCGGCGGCCCCTCGCCCATATTCTGCATGTGGCCGCCGAACGGGCGCTGATAGATCGTGCCGTCCTCGTTGCGGCTGAACGGCACGCCGGCATGTTCCAGCTCGTAGACCGCCTGCGGCGCCTCGCGGCAGAGATACTCGATCGCGTCCTGGTCGCCGAGCCAGTCGGAGCCCTTGACGGTGTCGTACATGTGCCACGACCAGTGATCGGGCGAGTTGTTGCCGAGCGAGGCGGCGATGCCGCCCTGTGCCGCGACAGTGTGGCTGCGGGTCGGGAACACCTTGGTGATGCAGGCGGTCTTCAGCCCGCTCTCGGCGATGCCCATGGTGGCGCGCAGGCCCGACCCGCCGGCGCCGACCACCACCGCGTCATAGGTGTGATCGATGATCTTGTAGGCGGCAGCGGACATCAGGCGGCGGCTCCGAACGCGATCCTGAGGATCGAGAAGATGGCGGTGGCACCCAGCGCCACCACGAAGAAGTTGAGAAGGACGAGGGCGACGACGCGGCTCTCGTCATGCTGGTAATCCTCGATCACCACCTGCAATCCCATGCGGAAATGCCAGAAGACTGAGAGGATCAGCAGCGTCATCGGCAGCGCGACCCACGCGCTCGACAGCCAGAAGCGCATCGACGCGTAGTCGAACGCCGGCTGGCGGGCGATCGAGACCACCAACCACAGCATCAGGAGGAAGTTGGAGCCGGCGGTCAGCCGCTGCTGCCACCAGTGATGCGCGCCCTCCTTGGACGAGCCAAGGCCGCGAACGCGACCGAGCGAGGTGCCGGAACGCATTACTTGATCCCCAGATAGAGCCAGAACAGCGCGGTCAGCATGACCGATGCCAGCATCGTCGCCAGCGCACCCAGCTTGTTGGTGCGCAGCTCGAACCCGGCGCCGGTGTCGAGCACCAGATGGCGGATGCCGGTCATCATGTGCTGGAACAGCGACAAGGTCAGCCCCACGCCGACGATGTAGCCCAACACGTTCAGCCCGCCGGATTCGACCGTGAACGTGTCGACGAAGGTCGCATAGCTGTCTGCCCCGCCCGCCAGCGCGGCGAGGAACCAGACGAGCAGCATCGCGCCCACCGTCGCCATGCCGCTGCCGGTCGCACGGTGGAGGATCGAGACCAGCATGTGCGGGCCCCAGCGCCAGATGGTCAGATGCGGGCTGAGCGGCCGGGCGGGATTGCGGGATGCCAAGGCGTGCCTCGTATGCGGTGGAGTGGCGGGAAAAAACCTGTTCCGCGCCTATGCGACCCCCGGTCGCGGGATGCAAGCACGCACGCCGCACCGCGTCATCGGAGCACGAGCCATAACCCCGCCTTAACCAATGCGGGATACCTCATGTGCCGCATAATTCCTTTTTCCGCGAGAGTATTGCCCGTGTCCGACAGCAACATGCCCGCGCCGACCACGATCGCCGCCCGGATCGACATCCAGGCTCGCATCCGCGCGTTCGACGGCGGCGACAACAGCCTGTTGGAGAATGCCGCAGCGCTGTGGACGATCATAGAGCCGGAAGCCGACGAGATCGTCGAGGCGTACTGGAGTTCGTGGAACCGCTCGCACCCCGGGCAGAGGGAGTGGACGCCGCTGGACCAGCAGCGCCGGGCCGAGGCGGGGCGCGCCTATCTGCGTAACCGGTTCTGCTCGCTGGCGGGGCGCGACTGGGTGGAGTCGCTCGAGCGCTCGGTCGCCGCCGCCTATCGCTCCGGCATCTCGCCGATGGAGGTGCTGGCGATGTCCTGCGCCAGCGATCGGGCGGCGCTGAACGTATTGTGCCGCCGCCTGCCCGCCGACGATCCCCGCTATCCAGCGATCATCGACGCGCTGCTGCGGCTGTTCGGCATGGAGACGGAGCTGACCGTCGAGCTGTTCGCCGGCTTCGCCGCGCACGAGGCGCGCCACGCCCGTGACCGCCTGACGTCGGAGTTCCACGAGAGCATCGGCGTGACGGTCGAGGTCGCGAGCAGCGATTCGGGCACGCTGCGCACCCAGAGCGGGCGCGTGTCGATGCTGGCGCGCGGCATGCTGGGCAAATCGTCCGAGGTCGCCGCCGCTGCCGAGCAATCGGCGGTCGCGATGCGCGAGGCGGCGCAGACCGCCGCCGGCCTGATCCGCGCGATCGAGGATGCCCGCACCGAGGTCGACGCCGCCGCCGAGATCGCGACGCGCGCCGCTGCGCAGGCCGGCCAGGCGGTCGGCATGTCGGAGGCGCTGTCCGACCATGCCAAGTCGATCGAATCGATCCTGGGTCTGATCCGCGACATTGCGGGCCAGACCAACCTTCTCGCGCTGAACGCCACGATCGAGGCGGCGCGCGCGGGTGATGCCGGGCGTGGCTTTGCGGTGGTTGCACAGGAGGTGAAGAGCCTCGCCAGCCAGACCGCGCGCGCGACCGACGATATCGCCGCCAAGATCGCCGCGATCCAGTCCGCCACCCGCTCGACCGTCGTCACCAACGCGTCGATCAAGTCCACCGTTGCCGAGGTGCAGGAATCGGCCGAGCGCATCCGCTACGCGATGGAGGCGCAGGCGCAGACGGTGACCGCGATCACCGCCGCGGTCGACGAGACCGCGTTGGCGGCCGATTCGATGTCCTCGACTATCGCCGCGATCCGCGAGGATACCGAGAATGTCGCGTCGGAGATCGACGGCGTCGGCCGCGGCTTCGACGCGCTGGACGGGCGGCTGGGGATGCTGCGGTCGAGCGCCGAGGATTTCGTGACCAAGGTCGCGGCCTGACCTCGCACGTCATCCCGGCGAATGCCGGGACGACGACACGGGGTTACAGCCAGGCATGGCCCCTGGCCCCACCCTGCGCTAAGCGCCGGGCATGACGATACTTCTCACCGGATCCAGCCGCGGCATCGGTGCCGCGATCGATGGGGCGCTGCGCGAAGCGGGTCACGACGTGATCGGCCACGGCACCGCCAGCGGCATTCCCGCCGACTTCGACGAGCCGCACGCCGCCGCCGCGCTATGGGACGCGGCGCTTGACCGGGCGGGCGGTGAGATCGACGTGCTGGTCAACAATGCCGGGGTGTTCGAGGCGAACCCGCTGGGCGCGGACGACTGGACCGCCGGGTGGGAGCGAACGATGCGGATCAACCTGACCGCCGCGGCCGAGCTGTGCCGGCTGGCAGTGCTCCACTGGCAGCGACGGGGGGTCGGCGGGCGGATCGTCAACGTCGCCAGCCGCGCCGCCTATCGCGGCGACAGTCCCGCCCACTGGCACTATGCCGCGTCCAAGGCAGGAATGGTCGCGATGACCAAGACGATCGCGCGCGGCTATGCCCGTGACGGCATCCTCGCTTTCGCGGTCTGCCCGGGCTTCACCATGACCGGCATGGCCGAGGATTATCTGGAGAGCCGCGGCGGCGACAAATTGCTCGCCGACATTCCGCTCGGCCGGGTTGCCGATCCCGCCGAGGTGGCGAGCGTTGTCCGCTATCTGGCGACCGAGGCGCCGGCGTCGATGACCGGCGCGGTGCTCGACGTGAACGGCGCCTCCTATGTCCGATAGCGGAGCGATCGGACCGGCCGGCGCCCCGGCGACCGCCAGCGCCGCCGATAGCTGGCGCGTCACCCTGCCCTGCACCCGTGCAGAGGCGGAGGCGATCGACGCCGCGTCGGACCTGGCGATCGACGCGGTGCTGATGACCACCGAGGAAGTGGAGGACGATGTCGAGCGCTGGCGGCTCGACGCCTATATGGACGCCGCGCCTGACGCCGCCATGCTCGCCGCGCTGGGCGCGCTGGTACCGAGTGCGGGTGGTCGCGCGGCCGAGGTCGTGCAGCTGACAGACGAGGACTGGGTGACGCTGAGCCAGCAGGGGCTGGAGCCGATTCGCGAGGGGCGCTTCGTCGTCCACACCAGCGCGCATCCGCCGACGCCGGAGCCGGGCACCCGCGCCTTCCTGATCGACGCGGGCCGCGCCTTCGGCACGGGGCATCACGGGACGACCAGTGGCTGCCTGGCGATGCTCGACCGCATGGCGCTGGACGGCAAGCGGTTCGCGAAGGTGATCGATATCGGCACCGGCACCGGCCTGCTCGCCTTCGCCGCGCTGGAACTGTGGCCTGAAGCGGACGTGACCGCGACCGACATCGATCCCGTCGCGATCGAGGTGACGGCGGCCAACGCGACGCTGAACGGCGTCGAGGGCACGCGGCTGATCGTCGCCGACGGGACGCTGGACGACGCGATCGTGGCGCACGCCCCCTACGACCTCGTCATCGCCAACATCCTCGCCGGGCCGCTGGTGTCGATGGCGCCCGAGATCGCCGCCATCGCCGCACCGGGCGCGACGGTGCTGCTCGCCGGGCTGCTGGAGACGCAGCGCGAGGGCGTGGAGGCGGCGTACCGCGCCTGCGGCTGCACCGTCGAGGCGCGCGACCGGCGCGGCGACTGGACCGTGCTGCGGCTGGCCGCCGGGGCCGAGCGCTACGTCCCGACCCAGCCGTTCGACCCCAAGGGCCGCGACGGCTGGGCGCTCGATATCTGAACGCTTACATCCGGAAGCGCAGCGTCGCGCCCACCGTGCGCGGGTCGCTGGGGCTGCCCAGCACCAGTCCGGAATTGCCCGCCTGGATCGTCAGGTTCTGGACATAGTCGGCATCCAGCAGGTTGCGCGCAAAAACGATCAGCTCGACCCCGCTCTCGAAACGATAGCCGATATTGGCGTTGGTCAGGTTGTAGCCGCCGATCCAGGTGAAGCGCGACAGCGAGGGATCGCCGTTGAAGCCGCTGCGCGACGCAGTGTCGACATGGACGAAGACCTGACCCGTACCGACGGCGCGGACATAGTCGAGCCCCGCCGTCACCGCCCAGCGCGGCAGCGAGGCGAGGCGGCGGCCGGTCAGGTCGCAGGCGCTGGTCGTCGCCGTCTGCGCCTCCAGCGGGCACGGGCCGGCCGGATAGCGGGTGTAGCGCCCATCGGCATAGGCGAGTGCGGCGCGCAGCGTCAGCCCGGGCAGCACCCGCGCGACCGCGTCCGCCTCCACGCCCTTCACCGTCACCAGCGGGATGTTGGACAGGTAGCCGCGCAGCGCCGCGGTCTGGGTCGGGCCGGTGTCGACGATCGTCGCCTGGAAGTCGCGGACCCGCGTGTGATAGGCATCGACGGCCAGCACCAGCCGCCGTCCGAACGCCTGCGCCTTCACCCCGACCTCGTAGGTGGTGTTGCGCTCCGGCCGGACGACGGCGGCGCTCAGCGCGGGCTGGTTCTGCGCGTTGAGCGGCAGGCCCGACATGTTGATGCCGCCCGATTTGAAGCCGCGCGCGTAGCTGGCATAGGTCAGCAGCCCCTCGGCAAGCTCCAGCGCGGCGTTGGCGCGGCCCGACAGGCTGCCGTCCCTGTCATGCGCCTCGTAGGTCTGGCCGCGCAGCACGCCGAGCCGCGCATTGGTCAGTGCGGTGACCTGCGCCGCCGTGCCGGTGATCGCCGGGCCGCCGGTGTTGAAGGTCGAGTAATAGCCGTCCTTGTCCTCGTGCGTGTAGCGCAGCCCGCCGGTCAGGGTCAGCGGGTCGAACACGCGCCAGTTGACCTCGCCGAACGCGGCATAGCTCTGCGTGCGGAAGTCGGTGCGGCCGTCCTGGCCATAGCCGTTCAGCAGGTTGGACGGCACGTTCACCGGCGTCGGATTGGTCGCGCTGGTCGGGATGGTCTGGCCGATCAGCCACCACGCGCCCGCCGGGCCATAGATCGAGATCGGCCGCCCGACGATCTTCTGCCGGAAGCCGTAGAGGCCGACGACATAGCCCAGCCGCTGCTCCCCGTTCGAGGCCAGCCGCAGCTCCTGACTGTACTGGTCCTGGCGCGAGGGGATGTGCTGGCTCAGCTGGATCGGCAGGCCGGTATAGTCGCGGTCGTTCTCCGCATCCCAGTTCCAGAAGCGCCAGGCGGTGACCGAGGTGATCGTCGCCGGTCCGATGTTCCAGTCGGTGATCGCCGCCACCCCGCCCTCGTTGGTGTCGACGCCCAGCGGCCCGTCGATGTCGGTCACGCGGTCCCGATAGTCGAACGAGGGCGGCGCATAGCCGAACAGCCGGGCGAGCGCCGGATACTGCCGCGCCGCCGCCCGCCGGCTGGTGCCGACGCGGAGCGGCACCTGGGTGCAGCAATAGGCCTGGAAGTTGGTGAAGTCGGCGCTGACCCGCATCTGGATGGTGTCGTCCGGCCTGAACAGCAGCTGCCCGCGCACCGCCTGCGTGCCCAGCGTATTGGCAGCGCGGCCGGTGCGGACATTGTCGAGCACGCCGTCGCGCCGCGTCGACACGCCCGACACGCGGTACGCGATCGTGTCGGTGATCGGCCCGGACACCCAGCCCTTCGCCTGGACGAAATCGTAGCTGCCGTACGAGACCTCGGCGAACCCCTCACGCGTGAAGGTCGGCGCGCGGGTGGTGATGTTGATCGCGCCGGCGGTGGTGTTCTTGCCGAACAGCGTTCCCTGCGGCCCCCGCAGCTCCTCGACCTGCTCGATATCGGCGAAGTCGAACGCGGCGGTCGCCGGGCGGGCGTGATAGACCTGGTCGACATAGAAGCCGACGCCCGGCTCCAGCCCGTCATTGGCCTGGCTGACCGCGACGACGCTCGACCCCAGCCCGCGGATGGTGAAGGCGGTGTTGCGCGGGTTGGCGGAGCTGTAGTTCAGGCTAGGGATCAGCGCGGTCAGCCCCTGCGTGTTCACCGTATAGCTCTGGTCGAGCAGGTCGCCGCCGACCACCGACAGGGCGGCGGGCACGCGCAACGCGTCCTCGGGGCGGCGACGCGCGGTGACGATGACCGGGGCGAGGCCGTCATCCGCCTCCTGCGCAGTGTCGGCGGCGGCGGTCTGCGCCGCGGCGGGCTGGACGCACCACAGGCAGCCGGACGCGCACAGGGCGGACAGGAAACGCTTCGTCATCGACCGGGAACCCCTTGGCGGCGCGGTTTGCCCACGCCTTTATGTCCGGTCGTATATCGAGTGTGTATCTGCGCGTATATACAGCTTCGTCATGCCGGGCTAGTTTGGCATGACGAAAGGGGTCAATGTGTCGGGCGCGGCTCCGGGCGGAGATGGGCGAGCAGCTGCGCACAGGCCGGCCGCATCGCCAGCGCCGCCGCCTCGTCCTCCAGCGCGCGATAGGCGGCAAGTATCGCACGCCCCGTCTCAGTCACCCGCGCACCGCGCTCCTGCCCACCGCCGCGTAGCGTCTCGACCAGCACGGGATCGAAGCAGCGGTTCATCTCGTCGACCAGCAGCCAGGCGCGGCGATAGCTCATGCCGATCGCGCGGCCGGCGGCGGAGATCGAGCCATGCGCGATGATCGCGTCGAGCAGGTCCGCCTTGCCCGGCCCCAGCGCGAAGCCGTCGCCGCAGGTCAGCTGGACCTTCAGCTTGAGCGGGCCGACCTGCACGTCATTTGCCGATCATGACGTCGCTGGCCTTGACGACGACGGTCACCGCGTCGCCCTGTGCCAGCGCCAGATCGGCGATCGCCTCCTCGGTGATGCTGGCCGTCACGACGTTGCCGCCGCCGATATCGACCTTGATGGTGCCGTTGACCGCGCCGGGGGTGATCGACACGACGGTGCCCGCGATCTGGTTGCGTGCGCTCAGCTTCATGATCTCGTCCTCGTTCAGCCCTTCGCGCGGGCATAGTCCTGTGTGCCGCGATTCAGCACCGTGTCGGTGTCGAGCACCGTCGCGACGGGCAGATCGGGCTGCTGCTTCAGCGCGTCGTAGAGCGGCGCGAAGTCGGTTTCCACCGTCAGGCGCAGCAGCTCGTCGAAGCTGGGCACGACGAAGTAGTTCTGCTGGAAATCGTCGATCCGGTACTCGGTCCGCATCACGCGGGCGAGGTCGAGCATGATCCGGTCGGGACTGGGATCCTCGAGCGCGAAGCGGCTTTCCGAGAAGCTCGACACGATGCCCGCGCCATAGATGCGCAGCCCCTCCGGCTCGGCGATCAGCCCGAACTCGACCGTGTACCAGTAGAGCCGCGAGAGGTACTTCAGCGCCCCCAGCCCCAGCGCGCGCTGCCCGCCCCGGCCATAGGCGGCCAGATAGTCGGCGAAGACCGGGTCGGCGAGCATCGGGACGTGGCCGAACACGTCGTGAAAAACGTCCGGCTCCTGCAGGTAATCGAGCTGCTCGGGCGTGCGGATGAAGTTGCCGGCGACGAAGCGGCGATTGGCCATGTGGTCGAAGAACACGTCGTCGGGCACCAGCCCCGGCACCGCCACCACCTGCCACCCGGTCAGTGCCATCAGCCGGTCGGACAGGGCGCGGAAATCGGGAATGCCGGGCCGGTCGAGCTTCAGCACGTCCAGCCCCTTCAGCCACGCGTTCGACGCGCGACCGGGCAGCAGCTGCGCCTGGCGCGCGAACAGCGTGTCCCAGGTGGCGTGTTCCTCGGCCGTGTAGCGGTCCCAGTGCTGATCGATCGTCCAGTCGGCGGCGGCCCCCTCGGGCGGCCGGTCGAGGACGTGTGTTTCCTCTGCCATGCAAAGACCCTAGCATGGGGTGTGAGCGAACGGAAACTCCGACGGTTCGGTATCGCCCTGCTGGCGATCGTGACGGTGCCGTCGGCCTATCTGGTCGCCGGCGCGGTCGGTGGGGCCGTGCCGGTCCATCGCGACTGGCGGCCGGCGGCGGCGGGGGTGACGATCTTCGTCGAGAGCAACGGCGTCCACACCGGCATCGTCGTGCCCAAGGTCGCCGCCGGCGTCGACTGGCGGCGGCTGGTGCGGGCGCGGGATCTCGCCGATCCGCGCTATGCCGCCTATGACCACCTGTCGTTCGGCTGGGGCGAGCGCGGCTTCTATCTCGGCACGCCGACCTGGGCCGAGTTGCGGCCCGGCACGGTGCTGGCGGCGGCGCTGGGCAGCGACGATACGCTGGTCCATGTCGAACACCTGCCCCGCCCCGTGCCGGATCCCGACGTGCGTGCGCTGGTGCTCCGGCCCGAGGAATATCGCCGCCTCGCCGCCTTCATCGCCGGGAGCGTTGCACCGGACGGCGAGCGGCGGCACGGCTATGCCGGCTATGACGCCTTTTATCAGGGGCGCGGACATTATGACGCGATCCGCACCTGCAACGCGTGGACCGGCGCGGCGCTGCGCCATGCCGGAGTGAGGATGGGAGCATGGACGCCGTTTCCGGCGACGGTGATGCAGTGGCTGTAGCGGCGCCCAGCAAGGCGCTGTGGGCGGCCGAGGTACCCCGCGCGGCGTGGATGGCGGCGACCTGGTGGCGACACCGCGCCGCGCTCGACGCCGCCCCGCGCGGCGACGGGCGACCGGTGCTGCTGCTGCCCGGACTGTTCAACTCGGACCGGTCGAACGCGGTGATGCGACGCTATCTGGTCCGTCTGGGCTACCGCGCCGAAGGCTGGGGCCTCGGCCGCAATCTCGGCGCGAAGACGGTCGGCGGCGATGCCGAACGGCTGATCGCGCGGGTAGAGCAGGTGGCGCGAATGCACGGACCGGTGACGCTGATCGGCGTCAGCCTGGGCGGGATCATGGCGCGGCTGGTCGCGCACGAGCGCCCCGATCTGGTGCGCGAGGTGGTGACGGTCAGCTCTCCCTTCGCCGGCAGCGGCCGGGCGACGAATGTCTGGCGCGCGTTCGAGCTGTTCACCGGCGAGCGGCTGGATGACCCGGCGGTTGTCGCCCGCTCCGTGCGGATCGCGGGTCCGCTGCCGGTGCCCGCCACGGCGATCTGGAGCCGCAGCGACGGGCTGGTCGCCGGCACCATCTGCCGCGACGACGCGTGCCGGGCGATCGAGGTGAGGAGCAGCCATCTGGGCGTGCAGATGCGGCCGGAGGTGCTGCTGGCGATCGCGGAGGTATTGGCGGAGCGATAGCGGTAAGCGTCACCGCATCCCCGTCCGCCGCATCTGCGCGCGCAGGCGGCCCGGCAGCCATCGGGCGGCGAAGGTCAGGCGCCGCGCGGTCTTGCCGACCGGCCACAACAGCCGCTCGCCATGCGCGGCCGCCCAGGCGGCCTCGGCGACCTGCTCGACGGGGGTGAACTCCAGCCCCGCCGCGGTCACCCGCTCACGAACGGTGGCGTTGCTGCCGGTCAGCGTCGCGTTCAGCAGCGGCGTCTCGATGAAGCCGGGCATCAGCGCGCGCACGCGGATGCCGTCCGCCGCCCATTCGGCGTCGAGCGTCTCGGTCAGGCTGCGCACCCCCGCCTTGGTCGCGCCATAGATCGCCATGCCGGGGCCACCGTAGATCCCCGCCGCCGACGCGGTGTTGAGCAGGCACGCGTCCTTCGCCCGCGCCAGATACGGATAGGCGAGCCGCGCCCCGTCGATCACCCCGACCAGATTGATCGCGATCACCCGGTCGATCTCGTCGCCGCCGGTCTGCGCCAGCGGCCCGCCCGCCGGCACCCCGGCATTGTTGAACAGCATGTCGAGCGCCCCGCCTTCGCCGCAGAAATCCGCCAGCGTCCGCGCCCAGCCGTCGCGGTCGCGCACGTCCATCACGAACGTCTCCGCCCCCGCCGGCAGCAGCGCGGCGGTGGCGGCGAGGCCGGCGGCGTCGACATCGGCCAGACCGATCCGCCATCCGCGTGCCGCGAACAGCTGCGCCGTCGCGCGGCCGATGCCCGATCCGCCACCGGTTATCAGGATGCTGCGCGCCATGGTCTTGCTCTCCATCATATTATCTTTTGACGATGACGATGGCGTCGCCCATCGTGGCGCCCGATGCAACCGCCCGCCCTCGCCTGGGAACAGGTCACCAAGCTGTACGGCGACACGGCGGCGGTCGCGGACGTGTCTCTGGCGGTCGACGGGGGCAGCTTCGTCGCGCTGGTCGGCACGTCGGGATCGGGCAAGTCGACGCTCCTCAAGATGGCCAACCGGCTGGTCGAGCCGACGCGTGGCCGCGTGCTGCTGGGGGGTGAGGACGTGACGCGGGGCCCGGCCCCGGCGGTGCGGCGGCGGATCGGCTATGTCTTCCAGAATATCGGCCTGTTCCCGCACCTGACCGTCGCCGAGAATGTCGCGATCGGGCCGCGCATCTCCGGGCAGCCGGTGCCCGACGTTGCGCAGCTGCTCGACCTGCTTGAGCTGCCGCGCGACGTCGCGCCGCGGATGCCGGCGGAGCTGTCGGGCGGGCAGCGCCAGCGGGTCGGCATCGCCCGTGCGCTGGCGCCGGGGGCGAAGCTGCTGCTGCTCGACGAGGCGTTCGGCGCGCTCGATCCGGTCACGCGCGACGCGCTGGGGCAGCGGCTCCGCGCGCTTCACGACGAACTCGGCCTGACGACGATCCTGGTGACGCACGACATGGCGGAGGCGCTGCTGCTCGCGACGCGGGTCGTGGTGATGAAGGCGGGCCGCGTCGTCGCCGACGAGACGCCCGCAGCGCTGCTGGCCGGCGGCGGCGGGGACGCGGCGCAGGCGCTGGTCGCGGTGCCGCGCGACCAGGCGGCGCGACTGGCGGCGGTGCGATGAGCGGCTTCCTCGCCGCCCTGTCGCGCGTGCCGCCGCTGCTGGCCGCGCATGTCACGCTCAGCCTCGCCGCGATCGCGCTGGGGCTGGCGATCGCGGCACCGCTGGCGATCGTCGCGGCGCGACGGCCACGGGTGGCGGCGGTGGCGCTTGGGTTCGCCAGCCTGATCCAGACCGTTCCGGCGCTGGCGCTGCTCGCCCTGTTCTTTCCCCTGCTGCTGCTGGTCGGCGGCGGGGCGCTGCCGGCGCTCGGCTTTCTGCCGTCGCTGCTCGCACTGACGCTCTACGCGCTGCTGCCGCTGCTCCGGAACGGGGTCGCGAGCCTGCGCGGCATCGACCCGGCGGTGATCGAGGCCGCGGATGCGGTGGGGATGACGCCGGCGCAGAAGCTGCGGCTGGTCGAAGCGCCGCTCGCCGCGCCTGTCGCGATTGCCGGGCTGCGCACCGCGGCGGTGTGGACGATCGGTGCGGCGACGCTGTCGACCACGGTCGGGCAGCCGAGCCTGGGCGACCTGATCTTCGCCGGATTGCAGACGCAGAGCTGGTCGCTGGTCCTCGCCGGCTGCCTCGCCGCCGCGGCACTGGCACTGGCGGTCGACGCGCTGATGGGGCTGGTCGAGCGCGGCATCGCCGCGCGGCGGCGCGGGCTTTGGCTGGCGGCGCTCGCGGTGCTGGCGGGCGGGATGCTGGCGGCGACTGCGCCTCTGTGGTGGCCGGCGAAAGGTGGCGACCGGCCACTGGTGACGGTCGGCGCGAAGAATTTCGCCGAGCAATATATTCTCGCCCGGCTGATCGGCGACCGGCTGGAACGCGCCGGATATCGCGTCGAATATCGCGACGGGCTGGGATCGGCGGTGATCTTCGGTGCGGTCGCGAGCGGGGCGGTCGACGTCTATGTCGACTATGCCGGCACGATCTGGACCAACGAAATGAAACGCGCCGACGTGCCCGACCGCGCGGCGATGCTGCGTACGATCGGCGAATGGACCGCGCGCACCCGCGGCGTGCGGCTGGTTGCCGCGCTGGGGTTCGAGAACGCCTATGCCTTTGCCATGCGCGAGCCGGTGGCGCGGGCACGGGGGATCGCGACGCTCGCCGATCTGGCGGCGCAGTCTCCCTCGTTGCGGCTGGGCAGCGACCTGGAATTTCTGGAGCGGCCGGAATGGGCGGCGGTGCGGCGCGCCTATCCGATGCGCTTCGCGGCGGCGACGCCGTTCAGCCCGACCTTCATGTATCAGGCACTGGCGAGCGGCCGGGTCGATGCGATCACCGCCTTCTCGTCCGACGGACGGATCGCGGCGGAGCATCTGCGCGTGTTGACCGATCCGAAGCACGCCATCCCCGGTTACGATGCGATCCTGCTGGTCGCGCCGGGGCGGGCGAAGGACGCGCGCTTCCTGGCGGCGCTGCGCCCCCTTGCCGGACGGATCGGGGTAGAGGCGATGCGGCAGGCCAACTACCGCGTCGATCGCGAGGCGGACAAGCAATCGCCCGAGCAGGCGGCGGCATGGTTGGCGGGGGCGATCAGGTTACAGTGATCCGTCATCCCGGGCTCGTCCCGGCATGACATGAATTGTGATGACCGCGTTCTACCGAAACACGACCGTCCGGTTGCCGTTCAGGAAAACCCGCCGCTCGCCGACCCAGGCGACCGCGCGCGCCAGCACCTGAGCCTCGATATCGCGGCCGATGCGGATCAGGTCTTCGACATCGGCACGGTGATCGACCCGCTCGACCGCCTGCTCGATGATCGGCCCCTCGTCCAGGTCGGCGGTGACGAAATGTGCCGTCGCGCCGATCAGCTTCACGCCGCGCGCATGGGCGCGGTGATACGGCTTTGCGCCCTTGAAGCCGGGCAGGAAGCTGTGATGGATGTTGATGCACCGCCCCGCGAGCGCCGCGACCAGCCGGGGCCCCAGCACCTGCATGTAGCGCGCGAGGATCAGGTAATCGGCGCCGCTCGCCTCCACCAGCGACAGGATCGCATCCTCCTGCACCGCGCGGTCGTCTGCGCCGACGGGCAGGTGATGCCAGGGCAGGCCGTGCCACTCGACCAGCGGGCGCAGCGTGTCGTGGTTCGACACCACGCCGACGATCTCGACCGGCAGCGTGTTGGTCCGCCAGCGGTGAAGCAGGTCGTTCAGGCAGTGCGAGCCCTTCGACACCGCCACCAGCACGCGCGGCCGATCGGCCAGGCTCGCGAGCGACCAGTTGAAGCCGAACCGTGCGGCGATCGGCGCCAGTGCCGCCGCCAGCGGCTCCCGCGTTGCCGGGAACCGGTCGCCCCCGCGCCCGAACACGACCCGCAGGAAGAAGCGACCCGTCTCCAGATCGGCATATTGCTGGCTGTCGAGGATGAAGCCGTCGACGCCCGCCAGCGCCCCCGCCACCGCCGCGACGATCCCGACCCGATCCTCGCAGGTCAGCGTCAGGACGAAGGAGGAATCGCCGCTCATGAGATGCGGTGAAAGGCGCACAGCTTGTTACCGGCGGGATCGCGCAGATAGGCGAGGTAGACGACCCGCCCGCCGGTCGCCTGACGAATGCCGGGCGGATCCTCGCACGTCGTGCCGCCATTTGCCACGCCGGCCGTGTGCCACGCATCGGCCGCCTCGGGCGACGGCATCAGGAAACCGAGCGTATGGCCGTTTCCCGCCGCAGCCCCCTGCCCGTCGACCGGCCGGGTGATGAGCAGCCGCCCGCCATCATGGCTGTACACCAGCCGCCCCCGCTCATCGGTAACGCCCGGCGGTACTCCGATCGTGCCGAGCACGGCGTCGTAGAAGCGGCGGGTGGCTTCGGCATCGTCCATGCCGAGCGTGACGTGGCTGAACATCAATACACCACCACGCTGCGGATCGACTCGCCGGCATGCATCAGGTCGAATCCCTTGTTGATCTCGTCGAGCGTCAGGCGGTGGGTAATCATCGGGTCGATCTGGATCATCCCGTCCATGTACCAGTCGACGATCTTCGGCACGTCGGTCCGCCCGCGCGCGCCGCCGAACGCGGTTCCGCGCCAGTTACGACCGGTAACGAGCTGGAAGGGGCGCGTACTGATCTCCCTGCCCGCCTCCGCCACGCCGATGACGATGCTGGTGCCCCAGCCGCGGTGGCAGCATTCCAGCGCCTGCCGCATCACGTCGGTGTTTCCGGTGCAGTCGAAGCTGTAATCGGCACCGCCGTCGGTCAGCTGGACGATGTGCGGCACGATGTCGCCCACCTGTCGCGGGTTGGCGAAGTGGGTCATGCCGAATTTGCGGCCCCACTCCTCGCGGTCGGGATTGATGTCGACCCCGACGATCATCCCGGCACCCGCCAGCTTGGCACCCTGGATCACGTTCAGGCCGATGCCGCCCAGCCCGAACACGACGACCGTGTCGCCCGGCTGCACCTTGGCCGTGTTCACCACCGCGCCGACGCCGGTCGTCACGCCGCAACCGATATAGCAGCTGGTGTCGAACGGCGCGTCCGGGCGGATCTTCGCCACCGCGATCTCGGGCAGGACGGTGAAGTTCGAGAAGGTCGAGCAGCCCATGTAATGGAAGATCGGCTGCCCCTTGTAGCTGAAGCGGGTCGTGCCGTCGGGCATCAGCCCCCGTCCTTGTGTCGCGCGGATCGCGGTGCACAGGTTGGTCTTCTGCGACAGGCACGACTTACACTGGCGGCATTCGGGCGTGTAGAGCGGGATGACGTGATCGCCGGATACGACGCTGGTCACGCCGGCGCCGACCTCTCGCACCACCCCTGCGCCCTCATGCCCCAGCACGCTGGGGAACAGCCCCTCGCTGTCCAGCCCGTCGAGCGTATAGGCGTCGGTATGGCAGATGCCGGTCGCCATGATCTCGACCAGCACCTCGCCCGCCTTCGGCCCCTCCAGGTCGAGTTCGACGATCTCCAGCGGCTGTTTCGCCTCGAACGCGACGGCGGCGCGAGTCTTCATTGGCAATGCTCCGAAAAGGTCAGTCGGCGTCGAACAGCGACGCGAGTTGCTCGATGATGGTGCCGCCCAGCTGCTCGGCATCCATGATCGTCACCGCGCGGCTGTAATAGCGTGTCACGTCATGGCCGATGCCGATCGCGATCAGCTCGACCGGGCTTTTCGCCTCGATCCAGCCGATCACCTGGCGCAGGTGGCGCTCCAGATAGCTGCCGCTGTTGACCGACAGCGTCGAGTCGTCGACCGGCGCGCCGTCGCTGATGACCATCAGGATGCGGCGATCCTCGGCCCGCGCGATCAGCCGGCTGTGCGCCCATAACAGCGCCTCGCCGTCGATATTCTCCTTCAGCAGCCCCTCGCGCATCATCAGCCCCAGATTCTGGCGGGCGCGGCGCCAGGGATCGTCGGCCTTCTTGTAGATGATGTGGCGGATGTCGTTCAGGCGGCCGGGCTGCGGCGGACGGCCGGCGGCGAGCCAGGTCTCGCGGCTCTGCCCGCCCTTCCACGCGCGGGTGGTGAAGCCGAGAATCTCGGTCTTCACCCCGCACCGCTCCAGCGTGCGTGCGAGGATGTCGGCAGAGATCGCCGCGATCGAGATCGGCCGGCCGCGCATCGACCCCGAATTGTCGATCAGCAGCGTGACGACGGTGTCGCGGAAATCGGTGTCGCGCTCGACCTTGTAGCTCAGCGACTGGCCGGGGCTGGTGACGACACGGGCCAGCCGCGCGGCGTCGAGCAGCCCCTCTTCCTGGTCGAAGTCCCAGCTGCGGTTCTGCTGCGCCATCAGCCGGCGCTGAAGCCGGTTGGCGAGCTTCGACACCGCCGATTGCAGGTGCGCGAGCTGCTGGTCGAGGTAGCCGCGCAGCCGCAGCAGCTCGTCGGCGTCGCACAGGTCGGTGGCGGTCACCACCTCGTCGAACTGGGTCGTCCAGGGACGATAGTCGAACTGGGGCGACGGATCCGACCTAGGCCGGTTGGGGCGGACGGGCTGCATGCCCTCGTCGCCCTCTTCACCGGGCTCACCGTCCATGTCCTCGCCGGAATCCTGCTCGGTTTCCTGCTGGTCCTCGCTCTCGCCCTCGGCCTCGCGCTCCTCGCCGCGGGCCTCCATCTCGCCCTCGGCATCGCCCCCCTCGGCCGCGTCATCGCTGTCGCCCTCGGACGGGTCATCCTGTCCCTCGTCCTCGTCGCCGCCCTCATCGCTCTCGTCCGGCGACTGCTCGCCCTCGGTCAGTTCCAGGTCGGCGAGCATCTTGTTGGCCAGCGCCTGGAACGCCCGCTGGTCGTCCAGCGCGAGCGCCAGCGCCGACAGGTCGGCCCGCTCCTCGACCCAGGGGCGGACCATCGCCAGCCCCGCATCGGCGCCCGCCGGAGCGGCGCGCCCGGTCAACGCCTCGCGCACCATCAGGCCGAGCGCGGTCGACAGCGGCACCTCCGCCCGGCTCCGCGCCCGCGCGATCGGATCGGATTTCAGCCGCATCTCCAGCGCATGGGCCAGATTGTCGCCGATGCCGTCATAGCCGCGCGCACCCAGCGCCTCGACCCGCGCCGTTTCGACCGCGTCGTACACCGCGCGCGCGACCGGATCGGCCGGCGCCCCACGCTGGTGCAGCCCGACGTCGTGCAGCCTGAGGCGCAGCGCAAAGGAATCGGCGAACCCGCGCGCCTCCGCCACCTGCTCGGCCGGCAGCGCGCGCGCGGGCATCGGCACCTTCAGATGCCTGCCCGACTGCGCCGGCGCGTCGGCGGTAAAGGCCAGCTCCACCTCCGGCTCGTCCGCCAGCGCGCGGGCGGCGCCGCCGAGGACCGCCTTGAACCGGTCGAGAGGGGTTTCGTTGGCCATCAGCTACCCAATGCCCTTTCCGCAGCCGCGACGAGCGCGGGCAGATCATTCTGTGCCGTGCGCAAAAGGAGCGCGGGATCGATATTGCGATAATCGTGGCGCAGACGGTTGCCGAGACCGCGAATGTTGCGGATAGGCAAGTTCGGATCTATCCGCGCCATGTCGTCCGGCCCGATCTGTATCACCGCCTCGGTGATCCGCTGGAACAGCCGCTCTACCGCCAGCAATGTCCGCTCATCGCCGGCCAACCCGTTGGCATCCATTCCCGTGACAAAGGACATCAGCCGGTTCGCATCCTCTGCAATATCCGCGAGGAACAGGCGGGTACGCTCAGAATACATCGACGCGGTCGCGATCGATCTGGGCTTGCAAGCGCGAACGACGGGTGGGTTCGGTTACCAGATCGACCTTCACACCACCCAGCATCTCGGCGACGCGGTCTTCGATACCGAAGAAACCAAACGGCCCCAGCGTGCTTACCTGATCATAGTCCATGACGGCAGCAAGATCGACATCCGAGTCGGGCCGATCCTCCCCACGCGCAGTTGAGCCGAATAGGGACAAGCGCTCGATACCCATGGCGCGCAGGTCCGCTTCCCGCGCGCGAAGTCGTGTCAGGGCCTCTACCTTGTCCATGCCGCCTTCAACCCCGCGCCACCACGCTCTCGGGCAGGTCCTTGCCGAACACGCGCTGGTAATATTCCGCCACCAGCGGCCGTTCCGCCTCGTCGCACTTGTTCAGGAACGACAGGCGGAAGGCGGTGCCGACATCGCCGAAGATCAGGGCGTTCTGCGCCCAGGTGATGACGGTGCGCGGGCTCATCACGGTCGAGATATCGCCGTTGACGAAGCCCTTTCGGGTCAGGTCGGCGACGCGGACCATCGCGTCGACGGTCTTCTTGCCGTCGGGCTTGTCATACTCGCCCGACTTGGCGAGCACGATCCGCGCCTCGACCGCGGCGGGCAGATAGTTGAGCGTGACGACGATGTTCCAGCGGTCCATCTGGCCCTGGTTGATCTGCTGCGTGCCGTGATACAGCCCGCTGGTGTCGCCCAGCCCGACCGTGTTGGCGGTGGCGAACAGGCGGAACCAGGGACTCGGCCGGATGACGCGGTTCTGGTCGAGCAGGGTCAGCTTGCCCTCCGTCTCCAGCACGCGCTGGATCACGAACATCACGTCGGGGCGGCCGGCGTCATACTCGTCGAACACCAGCGCGGTCGGGGTCTGGAGCGCCCAGGGGAGCAGCCCCTCGCGGAACTCGGTCACCTGCTGGCCGTCGCGCAGCACGATCGCGTCGCGGCCGATCAGGTCGATGCGGCTGATATGCGCGTCGAGGTTGATGCGAATGCACGGCCAGTTCAGGCGGGCTGCGACCTGTTCGATGTGGGTCGACTTGCCGGTGCCGTGATAGCCTTGGACCATCACGCGGCGGTTGTGGGCGAAGCCCGCCAGCACCGCCAGCGTCGTCTCGCGATCGAAGACATAGGCGGGATCGAGGTCGGGAACGCGCTCGTCCGCCTCGGAAAAGGCGGGTACCTCCATGTCGAGGTCGATGTCGAACGCGTCGCGGACGTTCACCACCTTGTCGGGGGCGTCGAGGATCGTCGTCTCGCGGCTGTCGGGCTGGGTGTTTGGGATATCGGTCATGGCCATGGCGAGAACGCCTTAGGACAGTCGTGGCTCCCTACTCAACCGGCACCTTGGGCGGGAGGGTGAAGAGAGCGGCGAAACCGCGCGCCACCGCGGCATCGCCGGTCACCGCGATCGGCAATTCCCCAAGCGGCACCTTGCCATAGACGAAGGCGGCAACGATCGTCGGCTCGGTCGCCAGTACGACGTCCGCGACGCCGTCCGGCTCCTCCCGGGTCACCTCCAGCGTGTCGGCGACCCGGATGACGAACGACTCGGGGCCGAAGCGAAAGCCGATCGTGGCGCGCCAGCCGCCCGCACCTTTGAACATCGTCCGGAACGACAGCATGATCGAGGCCGGCGAGATCGGCAGCGTCGGGTCGTGATCGGGCGACCGCGCCGCCCAGCGGCCGAGCGCCTGGATGGATTCCTCCGCCTCATAACCCCATGCGGTCAGGCCATAGACCTGGACGCTGGCGGGCGGCGCCAGCGTCTGGCGCCGCAACACCCCGGCCGCCTCCAGCCCGGCGAGCCGCTGGGTCAGGACGTTGGCACTGATCCCCGGCAACGCGGCGCGCAGCTCGCCGAAGCGGCGCGGACCGAACATCAGCTCGCGCACGATCAGCAGCGACCAGCGCTCCCCCACCAGTTCCAGCGCATGCGCCGTGCCGCATGCGTCGTCGTACCACCGCTTCGCCGCTACTCTCGTCTGCTCAGTTACTTTTTCTAACTTCATAGTTGCTTTTACTAACTGAACCGCGCATCCAACGCAAACAGCGCTTCGAAGGAGGAACGACCATGGCGCCGATGATCTTTGTGAACCTGCCGGTGAAGGATGTGGAGGCGTCCGCCGCCTTCTACACCGCGATCGGCGCCACCCGGGACGACCGGTTCAGCACGCCCGGCAAGGCGGCGTCGATGCAGTTCTCCGACACCATCGTGTTCATGCTGACCTCGCACGAATTCTTCGGCGGCTTCAGCCCGAAGCCGATCGCCGACGCGCACGCGACGGCGCAGGCGCTGTTCTGCCTGTCGCAGGACAGCCGCGCCGCGGTCGATGCGATCGTCGAGGCTGCCGCCGCGGCGGGCGGACGCGCCGACGTCAACGCGCCCGACGATCACGGCTTCATGTACGGCCGCAGCTTCGAGGATCTCGACGGCCACCTGTTCGGGCCGATGTGGATGGACTTGGATGCCGCGCTCGCCGCCATGGCCGCGCAGCCGGCGGCGGCCTGATCCGGTGCGCGTCGCCCGCGAATGGTCGATCGGGCTGGTCGCCTTCGCCGCGACCGCGCTGCTGATCGCTACTCAGCATGGCATGATCGGTCCCATTCCGATCGCCTGAACATCGACGAGGGAGAGAGAAGATGACCTATATATCCGGGTTCGTCACGCCGGTGCCGACCGCCAACAGGGCGGCGTACATCGAACTGTGCCAGAAGGTCGGCGTGCTGCTGAAGGAATATGGTGCGCTGACCATGACAGAGGCGTGGGGCGTCAAGCTGCCCGACGGCAAGGTCACCGATTTCCGTCGCGCGGTGCAGGCGACCGAGGACGAGACGGTGGCCTTTTCATGGATCGTCTGGCCCGACCGCGCCACCGCCGACGCGTCCGAAGCGAAGATGATGGAAGATCCGCGCATGCACGATCTGGGCATGCCGTTCGACGGCAAGCGGATGATCTTCGGCGGGTTCGAGCCGATCTACGAGCTGGAGGCCTGAGATGGGCACCCTTGGCAACCCCGTCTGGTTCGAGCTGGTCACCAGCGATCCCGACGCCGCGCAACGCTTCTACGCCGACGTGGTCGGCTGGACGATCGCGCCCGGCGAGATGCCCGGCATGGACTATCGCATCCTCTCCGCCCGCGACGGCGACCGGGTCGGCGGGCTGATGCCCCGGCCCGCCGGCATGGAGGCTGCTCCGGTCTGGCTGGTCTATATCGGCTGCGACGATGTCGACCGGACGGTGGCGGCGGCGCAGGCCAAGGGCGCTGCGCTCCAGCTGCCGCCGATGGACGTGCCCGGCGCCGGGCGACTGGCGATGCTCGCCGATCCGCAGGGCAATCCCTTCTACGTCATGCACGGGGAAGGTACGATCGACAGTCGCGCTTTCGAGCAGCACGGGAATAGCGCGCGGCCCGGCCATGCGGTCTGGACGGAGCTGTCCACCCCCGATCAGGATGCCGGCATCGCCTTCTACGCCGACCTGTTCGGCTGGCGGCAGGACGGCGCGATGCCGATGGGGCCGCTCGGCGAATACAAGTTCCTCTACAACGGCGACGCCATGGTCGGTGCGGCGATGCGGACGACGCCGGGCGCACCGAACGGCTGGCAGAGCTATTTCCTGGTGCCCGACATCGACGCCGCGGTCGGTCGCGTCGCCGCGGGCGGCGGCACCCTGATCCAGGGACCGGACGAGATTCCGGGCGGCGCCTTCTCGGCAGTGCTCGCCGATCCGCAAGGTGCGCGCTTCGGGCTGGTCGGCACGCGGGGAGCGGCGGCATGAGCGGCTTCGGCTCGCGCGACAAGGTCACCACCTGGCTGTGGTGCGACGGCACGGCGGAGGAGATGGCGCGCCTCTACACCGGCCTGATCCCCGACAGCCGGATCGGCGACGTCGTGCGCGCACCGGCGGAGAACCCGGCGGTCGGGCTCGGCAAGGTATTGACGGTCGGCTTCACGCTGGGCGGGCGCAGCTTCGTCGCGATGAACGGCGGCCCCGGTCACGGCTTCAGCGAGGCGATGTCGCTCCAGCTGTCGTGCGCGGACCAGGCGGAGGTCGACCGCTACTGGGACGCGCTGACCGCCGATGGCGGAAAGGCGGTGCAGTGCGGCTGGCTGAAGGACCGATTCGGCGTGTCGTGGCAGATCGTCCCCGACCGGCTGGCGCAGCTGATGGCCGATTCCGACCGTGCCCGTGCCGGCCGCGCGATGCGGGCGATGATGACCATGGTGAAGATCGACATCGCCGCGATCGAGGCCGCTGCCGACGGAGACGATGCATGACCGAGCGTTACGAACTGTCGATCACCCGCCTGATCGACGCGCCGGTCGCGACGGTGTGGCGCGCCTGGACCGAACATACCGCCGAATGGTTCTGCCCGCGCCCCTGGACCACCGAGATCCGCGCGATGGATCTGCGCACCGGTGGCCGCTCGTCGCTGGTGCTGCGGGGGCCGAACGGGGAGGAGAACCCGATCGAGGGCGTCTATCTCGAGGTGGTGCCCGAGCGGCTGATCGTCTCGACCGACGCCTTCGCCAGCGGCTGGCTGCCGCAGGGGCCGTTCATGGTCCGGCTGGACGCGTTCGCCGAGGAGGGCGGCCGCACCCGCTACACCGCCACCGCCCGCCACTGGACCGCCGAGGCGCGCGACAGCCACGCGGCGATGGGTTTCGAGCCCGGCTGGAACGCCGCGACCGACCAGCTGGTAGAGGTCGCGATGCAATTGGCTGGGTAGGCGGGCTGTCTCAATCGAACAGCGGGGACAATCTCGCCAGCACCTCGTCCATGATCGCGGCCGGAACGCTCTCCAGCTTTCTCGCGTGACGCGCGGTCAGGTCGAGCGTGCGCGGCTGGTCGCAGCGCACCACTCCGGTGGTGCGGGTGCCGGCCTCCGCCAGCGATACCGCGAAACCCGCCATGCGCGCGAAATTGCCACCATTGGTGATCGGCAAGACGATTAGCGCGCTCGTCAACCGGTTGAACGCGGTAGGCGAGACGATCAGCACCGGACGTGTGCCGCGCTGCTCATGCCCCGCCGTCGGATCGAGCGAGACGAGGTAGATGTCGCCCCGCTCCATTAGATCAGTTCGCGCCCGATCGCCGGCCCTTCGAGCCAGGCGCGATCATCAGCGTCGGTGCTTTCCGTCGCGTCGCACTGCGCCAGCAGTTCGTCCAGCCGGTAACGCGGGTGTGTCCTGGCCTCGACGATCAGCCGGTCGTTGTCGACCGCGAGGCCGACGGCCGTTCCGGCATGGAGGTGCAGCAGGTCGAGAATCGCGGGCGGCACGGCGAGCATCACGGACCCGCCGACCTTGCGGAGATTTGTCACATACATAACTCGGCTCCTTGTTATACGAACGTATAACAATATACGGTGGATGGCAAGGATCGCTTCACGCGAATGCCGGTGCGCCCCGCAGCGCCTGATAGGCGGCGATGACCTTCTGCAGCTGGCTCTCGTGGCTGCGGTCGCCGCCGTTGCGGTCGGGATGGTAGCGGCGGACCAGCTCGGAATAGCGCTTGCGCAACGCCGAGCGGTCCGCGTCCGCACCCAGGCCGAGGAGCTTCAGATTGGCACGGTCCTCGCCGGACAGCGGCTTGCCGTCCGGTCGGTCGGCGGCGGGTTCGCGGCGGTAGCGCGCGGCGATCGCGTCGAGCGGGTCGCTGAAATCCGCCCAGCGCGGCCCCTGCCCGCCGCCATGGCCGCGGGCGAAGGCGCGCGTCTCCGCCTCCCACCCCGCCAGCGGGCGCTGGGCGTGGTGGATCTCCTCGGCGGTCATGCCGTCGAAGAAATTGTAACGCGCGTTGAACGCGCGGACATGGTCCAGACACATCCAGCGAAATGCCGGCGGCCCACCGGTCGACGCGCCTTCCAGCGGCGGCGCGCGGAACTCGCCCGGCTCGGGACAGCCCGGCTCGGCACAGGCACGGCCGTTCGATTCCATCCGGCCGTGGAAGCGCGTGCCCGGCCGTTCCTTCTTCTCAGCACCGTGTGCCACGTCATTCCCTGCGGCGATCCAAAGGGGCTATATAGGGTGGATGACCAGCACCGCCACCGAACCGCTCGACCATCTCATCGCCCGCCGGCTCGAGGACGCGCTGTCCCCCGCCCGCCTCGCCGTCTCCAACGACAGCGCCCAGCATCGCGGCCATATGGGCGACGACGGCACCGGCGAGACGCACTTCTCGGTCGAGATAGAGAGTGCCGCCTTTGCCGGCCTGTCGCGGGTCGCGCGGCAGCGGCTGGTGAACAAAGCGCTCGCCGACCTGTTGGCTACCCGCATCCACGCGCTGGCGATCCGCGCACGAGCACCGGGGGAACAGTGAATGACCTATGACCTGTGGTACTGGCCGACCATCCAGGGGCGCGGCGAGTTCGTGCGGCTGCCGCTGGAGGCCGCCGGCATCGCCTATCGCGACTGCGCGCGCGAGCTGGGCGCGAAGGCGATGGTCGCCGACATGGCGTCGCGCACCGCCCGCGCGCCGTTCGCGCCACCCTATCTGGTGCTCGGCGGGCTGGTGATCGCACAGGTCGCCAACATCCTGATGTTCCTGGGCGAGCGCCACGACCTGGCCCCCTCGGCGATGGCAGACCGGCTGTGGCTGGCGCAGGTGCAGCTGACGATCGCCGACATGGTTGCCGAGGTCCACGCCGTGCACCACCCGGTTTCGGTCGGCGCCTATTACGAGGACCAGCGCGACGCCGCGGCACAGGCGGCGGCGCAGTTCCGCGAGGCGCGGATGCCCAAATTCTTCGGCCATTTCGAGGCGGCGATCGCGACCGGTCCGGGCGACTGGCTGGTCGACCATCGCTGGACCTATGCCGACACCTCGCTGTTCCAGCTGGTCGAGGGGCTGCGCTATATGTTCCCACAGCGCATGGCGACGCTGGAGCCGGATTATCCGGGGCTGATCCGCGTGCGCGACCAGGTGGCGGCCCTGCCCGGCGTGCGCGCCTATCTGTCCAGCGACCGGCGGCTGGGGTTCAACACCGACGGCATCTTCCGCCACTATCCCGAGCTCGACGCGGCGTGAGGGCGGAGGCGATCGTCCGTCTGCCCCGCCCGGCAGCGCGTATCCTGATGGTCGACCGCGACGACCGCGTGCTGCTGTTCCGCTTCACCCCGACCGATCGCCCGCCCCTCTGGTGCACGCCGGGCGGCAAGGTGGACGACGGCGAGAGCTACGAGGATGCGGCGCGGCGCGAGTTATGGGAGGAGACCGGACTGACGCTCGACTGCGGCGCGCAGGTCGCGCGGCGGCAGGTGCAGTTCGTGACGTTCGAGGGCGATCATGTCGATGCCGACGAGCGCTATTTCCGCATCGACCTGGACGCGTGCGAGATCGCCGCGGGCGCGCTGACCGAGCTGGAGCGACAGGTGCTCGACAGCTGGCGGTGGTTCACCCGCGCCGAACTGGCCGACTGGCCGGAGCAGATCTTTCCCGCCGACCTCAACCAGCTGCTGGAGGACACCAAGTGACGCTGACCCGCATCGCCCTGTCGACGGGTGTCGAGCTCGACGTGCAGCTGGCGGGCGCGGAGGACGCGCCGGCGGTGATCCTGCTCCACGGCTTTCCCGAGTCGCACCGGACCTGGCGGCACATCGTCCCCGACCTCGCCCGCGACCACCGCGTCGTCGTACCCGACCAGCGCGGCTATGCCAGCTCTTCCAAACCGACGGCGGTCGCGGACTACACGCCCGACAGGATCGTGGGCGACCTGATCGCACTCGCCGATGCGTTGGGGATCGGGCGCTTCACGCTGGTCGGCCACGACTGGGGTGGTGCGGTCGCATGGATGGCGGCGCTGACCCGACCCGACCGGATCGAGCGGCTGGTGATCGTCAACGCGCCGCATCCCCTGATCTTCCAGCGCTCGCTGTTCGACGACGCCGACCAGCGCGCCGCCAGCCAGTACATCACCCGCTTTCGCGATACCGGGCTGGACCAGGGGCTGGTCGGTGCGGGGCTGGAACGGTTCTTCGGCAGCAGCTTCGCGCACCATGTGACCAAAGCGATCGCGGGTGAGGACAAGGCGGCGTATCTGGACGAATGGTCGCAGCCGGGCGCGATGACGGCGATGCTGAACTGGTATCGTGCGTCCTCGATCGTGGTGCCCGCCCCCGGTGAGGACCCGCCCCGCCCCGCCTTTCTCGACGCGCCCTTTCCGCCGGTGATGCAGCGGACGCTGGTGGTGTGGGGCACGGGCGACAAGGCGCTGCTGCCGGTGCAGCTGGAGGGGCTCGACGCGCTCGTCCCCGACCTGACCGTCACGAAGGTCGATGCCGGCCACTTCGTACCATGGGAAAACCCGCAGGCGGTGATCGCGGCGATGCGGGATTGGGGAATCTAGGCACCCCCGCGCAGCGCCGCGTCGGGCAGCGCGATCGTCTCGCCGTCTGTCATGGGCGCGCCCGGCTCGATCCAGGCGCCATGGGCATGGGCGCTGGCCACCACCTGCCAGCCGCCGTCGCCGGGCCAGCTGCGGACCTGCACCAACTGGCGCGCACTGGCGCGGTCGGGCTCCATCATCACCCAGGCGAGCGGGCGATCGGCATCGGCGCGTTCCCCCGCCGCCAGCATCGCCGCGCGGATGCGGTCGGCGCTCGCGGTCGGCAGATACTGCCACACCACCGAGTGCATCAGGACCCGCGTCACGCCCGATGGCTGTGGCTCGGCCAGTCGTGCTTCGACCCAGTCGGCGGCGTCCGCCCGGTCGAGCCGGATGCCGCGCTCGCGCTGCATCGCGATCGCCGCGCGCAGCCGCGCCTGCCGTTCGGGCGCCTCTGCCCAGACATAGGCGGCGAGCCGCGCCTCCACCGCCGGATCGGTGGCATCGAGCGGCTGGATATCGCAGCCGCGCACCCCGACGATCGCCAGCGGCACGAAATCGGGCGCGTCGCCGCGCCACTCGGGTCGGATCATCACCGGCGCGCCCATGGGTCCGACCAGCGTGCCGCCCAGGTCGAAGCGATAGCGGTCGATCAGCAGGTTCAGCCCCGCACTCGATCCGATCTCCAGCAGCTCCAGCCGTGGGCCGTGCCGCGCCGCGACCGTCATCAGCCCGGTCATCAGCGCCGCCGAACGCCCCGGTTCGTTGGTCTGCGGCGGCCCATCGAGCCATGGGAGCAGCCACGCGTCGTGCTCGCCGAACACCCGCGACAGAATGGCGGCGATCCTCTCCTCGTCCGTGACCTCCCCAGCGAATACCCGTGTCAGGTCGGCGTCACGCCCGGCCTGCACCAGCGCGTGCAGGCCCCCGACCAGCCGCAGCGGCAGCGCGTCGCGGGTCGGCTCGCCCGACCAGCCAAGCACCCGCCGCCCGGTCTCGCTGTCGGCGGTCAGCCGATCGGCGATCACCCCGCACATCCGCGCGTAGATCGGCGCCGCCATCTGCGCGCAGTAGAAACGCTGGATCCGAAACGCCTCGCGATTGCCCGCCTCGTCCGCCATCACCGACTCCTTCGTCCCATGAGTTGCACCCTCTGCGGCCCATCAGTAAAGCCCGCCCCGTGCCCGCTCCCCTCATCATCGCCGTGCCCAAGGGGCGCATCCTGGCAGAGGCGCTGCCGCTGCTCGCCGCCGCCGGCGTCCGGCCCGAACCGGCCTTCTCCGACGAGAACAGCCGCGCGCTGCGCTTTGCCACCGATGTGGCGGGAATCGAGCTGATCCGGGTGCGCGCGTTCGATGTAGCCACCTTCGTCGCGCACGGCGCCGCGCAGCTGGGCATCGTCGGGTCGGACGTGCTGGCCGAGTTCGACTATTCGGAGCTGTACGCGCCCGTAGACCTGTCCATCGGCCATTGCCGCCTGTCGGTCGCCGAGCCTGCCGAACTGGCGGAGCGCGACGATCCGCGGGGGTGGAGCCATGTCCGTGTCGCCACCAAATATCCGCATGTCACCGCCGCCCATTTCGCCCGGCGCGGCGTGCAGGCCGAGTGCGTCAAGCTGAACGGCGCGATGGAGCTGGCCCCGACACTGGGTCTGGCGCCGCGGATCGTCGACCTCGTCTCCTCGGGCCGGACGCTGAAGGAGAACGGGCTGGTCGAGGTGGAGCGGATCATGGACGTGACCAGCCGACTGGTCGTCAACCGTGCCGCGATGAAGACGCGCGACGACGTCGTGCCGCTGGTCGAGGGATTCCGCCGCGCGGTGGTGGAGCGGCTTGCGGCATGATCCGGCTCGACGCCGCGGCCGCCGGCTTCGCCCAAGCCTTCACCGCGCTGGTCGACGCGCGGCGCGAGTCCTCCGCCGATGTGACGCGCGATGTCGCGGCGATCGTCGCCGACGTGCGGCAGCATGGCGAGGCGGCGGTGGCAGAGCTGACGCTGCGGCTCGACCGGCACGACCTGGCGGAAACCGGCTGGGGGATCGAGCCGGCGACCTGCGCCGCCGCCTATGACGCGCTGGAGCCGGGACTGCGCACCGCGCTCGATCTCGCCGCCGCGCGCATCCGCGCCTATCACGAGCGGCAGAAACCGGTCGACAGCGACTGGCGCGACGAAGCCGGGGTGCGGCTGGGCGCGCGCTGGTCGGCGGTCGACGCGGCGGGGCTCTACGTGCCGGGCGGTCGCGCCGCCTATCCCTCGTCGCTGCTGATGAACGCGATCCCGGCCAAGGTGGCGGGCGTGCGGCGACTGGCGATGGTTACGCCGACGCCCGATGGACAGATCAACCCGCTGGTCCTCGCCGCCGCGCATCTCGCGGGCGTGGATGAGGTGTGGCGCATCGGTGGCGCGCAGGCGGTGGCGGCGCTCGCCTATGGCGCCGGGCCGATCGCGCCGGTCGATGTCGTCACCGGCCCGGGCAATGCCTGGGTCGCGGAGGCCAAGCGCCAGCTCTACGGCGTCGTCGGCATCGACATGGTGGCGGGACCGTCGGAGATCGTCGTCGTCGCCGACGCGGCCAACGATCCCGAGTGGATCGCCGCCGACCTGTTGAGCCAGGCCGAACACGATACCGTCACCCAGTCGATCCTGTTTACCGATGATGCGGTCTTCGCCGACGCGGTCGCGGCGGCGGTCGAGCGTCAGCTGGATACGCTCGCCACCGGCACGGTGGCGCGGCAGGCATGGGAGGCGAACGGCGCGATCGTCACCGTCGCGTCGCTGGCCGAGGCGATGCCGCTGGTCGACCGGCTCGCGCCCGAGCATCTCCAGCTTGCCGTCGACGATCCCGACACGCTGTTCGCCCGCGTACGCCACGCCGGCAGCGTGTTCCTGGGCCGCCACACGCCCGAGGCGATCGGCGACTATGTCGCCGGGCCCAACCACGTCCTGCCGACCGGCCGGCGCGCGCGCTTCGCCAGCGGATTGTCGGTGCTCGACTTCATGAAGCGTACCAGCTTCCTGGGGCTGGACGAAACCGCGCTCGCCGAACTCGGTCCCGCGACGATCGCCCTGGCCGAGGCGGAGGGGCTGCCCGCGCACGCACGCTCGGTGGCACTCCGGCTCAGGACCAACCGCTGAGCCGGACGATCGATCGGCCGCCCGGCGGCTTTGTCGGCCCGGTAAAGCGGTCGATCACGATCGCCGGGCACCAGACCTCGATCAGCCTGGAACCCGTGTTCTGGACCGCGCTGGAGGCGGCGGCGGCGGCGCGCGCCCTGCCGCTGTCGGCACTGGTCGCGCAGATCGATGCGCTGCGCATCCGCGAAGACGATCCACCCAATCTGGCCAGTGCGTTAAGAACATGGCTGTTTCTTGACACAAACTGCGACATTGATGAAAGTCACTCGCAATAGCGTTGACAGTGCGAACGACTCTCATTAGCCGGCCTCCCAACAAGGGGGGTTACAGTGTCCACATCGTCCGCTTCGTTCATCGCTCTCTCGTGCGTCGGCTTCCTGGCGACCGCACCAGCCGCCGCCGCGCCGGCCGACGTCGTTCCCGCCAGCGCACCCGCCGACCCGCAGGACGGCAAGCGCGACGTCGCGCGCGACGACATCATCGTCACCGGTACGGCAGAGGCGGCGCCCGCCACCGTCGAGAGCCCGAAGGCGACCTCCGCCCTGCTCGATACGCCGCAGACGATCACCGTCATCAGCGACCAGGTGCTCCGCAAGCAGAACCTCCAGACGCTCCGCGACGCGCTCCAGACCATTCCCGGCATCACCTTCGGCGCCGGCGAGGGTGGCGGCGGCTATGGCGACAGCATCAACCTGCGCGGCTATTCGGCGAACAACGACATCACCATCGACGGCATCCGCGACAGCGCGCAGTACAGCCGCACCGACCCGTTCAACATCCAGCAGATCGAAGTGTATAACGGCGCCAATTCGGTCTTCAACGGATCGGGCAGCGTCGGCGGCACGATCAACCTCGTCACCAAGGAACCGCGGCCCGAGGATCTGACGATCGTGCAGGGATCGGTCGGCACCGATGCCTATTACCGGGGGGCGATCGACGCCAACACACGCGTATCGGACCTGGTGGCCGTCCGCCTCAACGCCGCCTACCACCACAACGACGTACCCGGCCGCGATGTCGAGAAGTACAAGCGCTGGGGCATCGCCCCGTCGGTGACGATCGGGGTCGACGGGCCGACCAGCCTGACGCTCGCCTATGTCCACCAGCGCGACAACAATACGCCGATCTATGGTGTGCCCTATTACAAGAACGCGCTGTACGATGGCGCACTGCCGGGCGTCGATAGCAGCGACTATTTCGGCATCGTCAACCTCGACCGCCAGGATACGACCGTCGACCGCTTCACGGCGACGTTCCGTCATCAGGTCGACGCGCATCTGTCGGTGCGCAATCTGATCCGCTGGCAGCGTGTCGGCCAGGACAGCGTCACCAGCGCGCCGCAGGGCACGTATTGCCTGGCTGCAACCAATCGCACGCCGACCGGCGGAGCATGTACCGCTACCTTCTCCAACGTCGTCGACGCGGGCGGTGTCTATCGCCCGGGCACAAGCTCCGTGACCATTCCGGTCGCTGCCGGCTTCTTCCAGCCGAACGGCCCGCGCGGCCTCATCCGAGAGCAGGTCAATCAGCTGCTGGTTAACCAGACCGATATCCGCCTGGAGACAGGCGAGAAGGGCGGCGTCCGCAACGTCGCGAACATCGGCATGTCGGCGTCGACGGAGGATTATGCGATCACCACCGCATCGCTGATCCGCAATGCCGCGGGGCAGGCGCTGATCCTGCCGCCGATCAGCATCGGCGACCCGAACACCGTCTATACCGGCCCGATCAATCGCACGGTGACCGCGCAGTCCAAGTCCACAACCACCAATGTCGCGGTTTATGCCTTCGACACGCTGGAACTGGGTCGCTATTTCGAGCTGAATGGCGGCGTCCGCTGGGAAACCCAGCAAGCCCGTTTCCGCGCGCTGCCGCTGGCCGTGGTGCCACCGGGCACGGTCCCGCTGACCGCCGCGCAGCAAGCGCCGCAGCGCAGCGACTAACGGCTGTTTTCCTACCGGATCGGCGCGGTGGCTCATCCGGTGCGGAATGTCAGCATCTACGCAGGCTATGGCAATGCCAAGACGCCGTCCTCGGCGACGGTACGCCTGGGATGCGGCGCGCAGACCTCGCAGGTCATCGGCGGTCAGACGCAGATATTCGACCCCTGCCAGGTCGCGCCGGAAACCGCGAAGAACTACGAGGCCGGGATAAAGGCCGGATTGTTCGATCGCCGCCTCGAACTCACGGCGGCCGTGTTCCGCAACGAGCGCACCAACTTCCGCGTCGCGTCGAACGATCCGGCGCTGCCGACGGCGACCCAGGTGCTCGACGGTCGCAGCCGGGTGGACGGCATCGCGCTCGGCGCATCGGGCAACGTCACCCACGCATGGACGATCTTTGCCAATTACACCTATCTTGACGGCGAGATCCTGCAGGCGATCTCCGATCGCTGCCTCGCGGTGCCGAGCACAACCTGCGGCAATTCGGCCGCCGTCCCCGATCCGCAGCGCGGCACGCTGTTCGTGCAGACGCCCAAGCATTCGGGCAGCCTGTTCACCACCTACAAGCTGCCGTTTGGCCTGGAGGTCGGCTACGGCCTCACCTACCAGGGCAGCTTCGCGCTGAACGCCGCCAGCCTCGCCGCGCCGACGCAGTTCCGCTCGGACGATTATCTGATCCACCGCGCCTATCTCGCCTACAGCTTCGCCAACGGGCTGACTGCGCAAGTCAACGTGCAGAACTTCACCGACGAGAAATATTACACCTCGATCCGCAACAACGGCTGGGCGGCACCGGGCGAAGGCCGCCAGGCGGTCTTCAGCCTGTTCTACAGCTTCTGACGTCTGCTACTTCTCCCCGTCCGCTCCCCCCGGAGGCGGGGCGGGGAGAAGACGTGAGGGCCATGCCATGCTGATCGCCATTCCCGATGTCCTCGATGCCCCCGGCGTGGCGCGGGTCCGCGCGCTGATCGACGCGGCAGAGTGGGTCGACGGCAACGTCACCTCTGGCCCGCAGGCGGCGCTCGCCAAGCGCAACCAGCAACTGCCCGAGGACGGCGTGCCTGCGCGGGAGGCGGGCGGACTGGTGCTCGACGCGCTCGGCCGCTCGCCGCTGTTCGTCGCCGCAGCCCTGCCGCTCAAGGTGTTTCCGCCGCTGTTCAACCGCTACGCCGGCGGGCAGGATTTCGGGCTTCACGTCGACAACGCCATCCGGATGAAGCGCGGCACCGATTTCCGGATCCGCTCCGACCTGTCGGCGACGCTCTTCCTCGACGATCCCGCCAGCTATGACGGTGGCGAGCTGGTGATCGAGGACCAGTTCGGGCCGCAGGCGGTCAAGCTGCCCGCCGGTCACCTCGTCCTCTATCCCGCCTCCAGCCTGCACCGGGTCACGCCCGTCACCCGGGGCGTGCGGACGGCGAGCTTCTTCTGGCTCCAGTCGATGGTCCGCGACGACGGCGAGCGGCGGACCCTGTTCGAGCTGGACCGCGCGATCCAGGCAGTCGCGACCGACCGGGGCCAAGGTGACGCGGCGGTGGTGCAGCTGACCGGCGTATACCACAATCTGCTGCGCCGCTGGGCCGACGCCTGACATCTGTGCGATTGACTTGCAATAGCGCGCCGTGCACAGGCGAAGCGGGGTAGATGCGGGGACGATCATGAGCAAGCTGGCGTGGCGCCGGACCTGGTTTCAGGTCCATAAGTGGATCGGGCTGATCCTGGCGATCCTGATCGTGCCGATCTCGTTGAGCGGTGCGGCGCTGGTCTGGCACGACGCACTCGATCGGGTGGTCAACCCCGCGCGCTTCGCGACCAGCGGCACGACCCTGCTCGGTCCTGACGCCTACACCGCTGCGGCCGAGCCCGCGCTGAAGCCGGGCGAGCGCATCGCGCAGCTGGCAATGCCCGAGCATGACGGCCCCGTCGTCGTCAGCGCCGCCGCCGCACCTGCGCCGGGCGCGCGCCCGCAGGGCGGTCCGCCGCAGCGCACAGCGATCTATCTCGACCCGCCGACCGCCCGGGTACTCGACGTCGCGTCGAGCCGCGCGGGGCTGGTCCGCTTCCTCCATGTCCTCCACGGCAGCCTGCAGGTACCGGGCGTCGGGCGGACGATCGTCGGTTGGATCGGCGTGGCGATGATGGTGTCGTGCTTCACCGGTCTGTGGCTGTGGTGGCCGACGGTCGGCCGATGGGCGCGCGGGCTGCGCTGGCGGCGGCACCGCAACACCGACACCAACCTCCATTACCTGATGGGCTTCTGGGTCGCGTTGCCGCTGTTCATCCTGTCGCTGACCGGCGCGTGGATCAGCTTTCCCGCCTTCTTCGCCGGGCTGACCGGTCAGGGCGGGCCGCAGCGCGGGCCCGATCGCGGCGGGATGATGCGCGCCCAGCCGCTCGCCCGCCCCGCCCAGTCGGTCGCGACCGTGCTGCGCGAGGCGCAGCCGCTGGCTGGCGGCGCGACGCTGCGCAGCATCGCGTGGCCGACCGACAAGAGTCCCGACTGGACGGTGACTTTCGCCGGCGGGGGCGCGCCGCTGAGCATCAAGGTCGCCGACGATACGGGCACCGCCACCCCCGCCGCGGCCGGTGCGGGCGGGCCGCAGGGCGGAGTCGCGCGGCTGATGCGCCGCATCCATGACGGCGACGGCATGGGGATCGTCTGGCAGGTGGTGATCTTCATCGGCGGCATCCTGCCGGCGGTGCTGGCGATCACCGGCATCATCATGTGGTGGCGCGCTCGCGGCTGGAAAGCCGAACTCGCCGCCAAGCAGCGGGCGAAGGCTTAAGCCGATACCTCTACCGTCATGCCGGGCTGGTCCCGGCATCCACTGTCCCGCAAGAACAGCGGCTTGAGCATGTGCGGCCCGGTGGATGCCGGGACCAACCCGGCATGACGAAGGGGATTGGCGTCGAGGACGAGCGGCGGTCGTCATCGGGGCGTATGCAGCCCCTAAGCGTCCTCCACACTCCCCCTTCTCCCTACCGCCCCAGCAGCACGCGTGCCTGGCCAGCGACCTGCGCCAGCATCGCCGTGCTCGGCGCGGCGGCGTGCCGGGCACGGTCGATGATCGTGGTGAACTGGCCGACGCGGGCGGCATTGTCCGCCAGCCACACCTCGACCGCACCTTGCGGATCGGCACCCGCCCGGCGCGCGAGGAAGTCGAGCCGCAGCTGCTCGAAGTCGCGGACCAGACCGGCGACGAGCAGCCGCTCCCAAGGGTCGGCCGGCGCCAGTCGCGCCGCATGCGCCTGCGCCCAGTCGAGCCCCAGCGCCTGACCCAGCCGGGTGTAGGCGCGGGTCAGCGCCTCCTCGCCGATGCCCAGCTGGACGCCCAGATCGGCGAGCCCGACCACCCCGTCCAGCTCGAAGAGACGGACCACGCGGGTGGCGATGGCGTCAGGCGCCCCCGCCTCGCGCAGGTGCGCGGCGATGCGGGCACTGCCGGCACGCGCCTCTTCCAGCAGCAGCGTCTCGGTCTGGCGGTCGAGTGTGGCGATGCCCTGCCCGACCCGCGCGACGACCGCGGCAATGCCGCCCTCGCCACGACCGATCCGGACGAGATCGGCGACGTGCGAGCGGGCGGCCAGCGCGACCTCGTCGAACAGCGCCAGCCGTGCCGGCTCCGGCATCGTCGTCGCCTCGATATCCGCCCACAGCGCGTCGAGCCCGAAGAGCCGCTCCGCCACCACGAACATGCCCGCGATATCGGCCAGATCGACGCCCTCCTCCTCCGCCAGCTCGAACGGCAGCAGGATGCCGAGCCGGTTGACGAGACGGTTGGCGAGCTTGGTCGCGACGATCTCACCGCGCAGCCGGTGTTCGTCGATGGCGCGGCCGAACCGCTCGCGCATCGCCGGCGGGAAGGCGGCTTGCAGGTCGGGCAGCAGCGCCTCGTCCAGCCCCAGCCCGCTCTGCTCGATCGCGTCCTGCAGCGCCAGCTTGGCGGTCGCCAGCAGCACCGCCAGCTCCGGTCGGGTCAGCCCGCGCCCGTCCTGGCCGCGGCGCAGCAGCTCCTGGTTGCCGGCCAGCCCCTCGACCCGGCGGTCGAGCCGCCCGGCCGCCTCGAACGTCTCGATCGCGCGGACGTAACGCGGCATCGCGGTCGCCCCGCCCCGCTCTGCGATCGACAGCGCGAGCGTCTGGAGGCGATTGTCCTCCAGCACCAGGCGCGACACGTCGTCGGTCATGCTGGCGAGCAGGACGTTGCGGTCCGCCTCGGCCAACCGCCCCTCGTTCATCTCGCGGTTCAGCGCGATCTTGATGTTGACCTCGTTGTCCGAACAGTCGACGCCAGCCGAATTGTCGATGAAGTCGGTGTTGATCCGCCCGCCGGCAGCACTGAACGCGATGCGCGCGGCCTGGGTGACGCCCAGATTGGCGCCCTCGCCGATCGCGGTGACGCGCAGCTCCTCGGCATCGACGCGCAGCCGGTCGTTGGCGGGATCGCCGACCGCGGCGTTGTTCTCCGACGACGCCTTCACATAGGTGCCGATGCCGCCGAACCAGAGCAGGTCGGCGGGGGCGCGCAGGATCGCGGAGATCAGCGCCGCGGGCTCAAGGCTGGTCGCGTCGATCCCCAGCGCGGCGCCCACCTCGGGCGTGATCGCGATCGACTTGGCGGCGCGGCTATGTACGCCACCGCCGGCCGACACCGGCGCGGCATAGTCCGCCCAGGACGAGCGCGGCAGTGCGAACAGGCGCGCGCGCTCGGCATAGGAGGTCGCCGCATCCGGGTTCGGGTCGAGGAAGATGTGGCGGTGGTCGAACGCCGCGACCAGCCGGATCGATTCGGACAGCAGCATGCCGTTGCCGAACACGTCGCCCGACATGTCGCCGCAGCCGACGACGGTGATCGGGTCCGTCTGCACGTCCACCCCACGCTCGGCGAAATGGCGCTGGACCGAAACCCAGGCGCCCTTGGCGGTGATGCCCATCGCCTTGTGGTCGTACCCCTGCGAGCCGCCGCTGGCGAAAGCATCGCCCAGCCAGAAGCCACGCTCCAGCGCCAGCGCGTTGGCGACGTCGCTGAAGGTCGCCGTACCCTTGTCGGCGGCGACGACGAAATAGGGATCGTCGCCGTCCAGCACGCGCACATCCGCCGGGTGTGTCACCGCGCCGTCGACGATGTTGTCGGTGATCGACAGCAGCGCGCGGATAAAGACGCGGTAGCTCTCCGTCCCCTCCGCCAGCCAGGCGTCGCGATCCACCGCGGGCGACGGCAGCAGCTTGGGATAGAAGCCGCCCTTCGCGCCGGTCGGCACGATTACCGCGTTCTTGACCCGCTGCGCCTTCATCAGGCCAAGGATCTCGGTACGGAAATCGTCGCGCCGGTCGGACCAGCGCAGCCCGCCGCGCGCGACCGGGCCGGCGCGCAGGTGGATGCCCTCGACGCGGGGGCTATAGACCCACACCTCTCGCCACGGCAGCGGCGCCGGCAGGCCCGGGATCAGGTGGCTGTCGAGCTTGAACGCCAGCGCCTCCGCGCCCGCCGGCGCATAGGCGTTGGTGCGCAGGCACGCCTCGACGAAGCTGCGATAGGCGCGCAGCACGCGGTCGTCGTCGATCGCCGAGACGGCGTCGAGCCCCGTGTCGAGCGCGGCGTCCGCCACCTCGATGCCGCCCCCTGCCGGGCCGTGCGCCGCGGCGAAGCGATCGATCAGCGCGCGGGCGACGTCGGGCGCGCGGCGCAGCGCGTCGACCACGGTCGACAGGCCGTAGGGAAGCCCGGCCTGGCGCAGATAGCGGAACCAGGCGCGCAGCAGCACGACCGCGTCTGGCGCCAGCCCCACCTCGACGATCAGGCGGTTGAACTCGTCATTCTCCGCACGCCCTTCCAGCACCGCGGCGATCGCGCCCTCCAGCACGCCGGCATCGCTGCCGGCGACGCCTGCAGCATCGACGACGAAGTCGTGGACGAAGGCGTCGCTTGCATCGCGCAGCCGGGTCGGCAGCTCGCCGATGACGCGGAAGCCGAAATTCTCCAGCACCGGCACCGCGTCGGACAGCGCCAGCGCGCCGCCCAGCTTGTAGATCTTCAGCTGGCGGTCCTCACCCTCGACCGCCGGCAGGATCCGCACCCCGCGCCCCTCGCCACCATCGAGCGCGGACAGCCGCAGCACGTCGCTCGCCGCCTCGCTCGCGTCGGTGACATTGCGGTAATTGGGCGGGAAGGCGTCGGCCCAGCGCAGCGCCAGCCGCGCCGCGCGGGGCGCGGGCACGATCTCGGCCAGCGCCGCCTCGACATCGGGCACCCAGCCGCGCACCATCCGCTCCAGCCGCCCGCCCAGCGCCTCGACATCGGGCAGCGGCCGGCCGCGGCCGCGAGGTTCGAGCATGTAGCGGATCAGCGCGACCTGCCCGTCCTCCAGCGCGATCGACCAGTTGAGCACGTCGGCGCCCGCCGCCTCCGCCAGCATCGCCGCGATCGCGGCGCGGCGCCCGGCGGTCACCTCGTCACGCGGCAACCAGACGAAGGCGAACAGGTGGCGCCCCAGCGGCGACGGGACCAGCACCAGCGCTGGACGCGGCCGGTCGGCGATCGACATGGCGGCCAGCGCCAGCTGCTCCAGCCGGTCCGCGTCGAGCGCCACGACGATGTCGTGCGGCAGCGCGGTCAGCGCGTGGGTCAACGCCTTGCCGGCATGGCCACGCGGATCGAAGCCGAACTTCTCCTCCAGCGCCGCCAGCCGCGCGCGCAGCATCGGCACCGCGCGCGGCTCGGTCGCGAGCGCGGCAGAGGTCCACAGGCCCATATGGATCGACAGGCCGGTCACCACCCCGCCCTCGCGAAGGGGCATCACCACCAGATCGATCGGCACCGCCCGGTGCACGCTGGCGATCAGGTTGGACTTCAGCAGCAGCGGCGGCTGCCAGCCGCGCTCCGCCGCCCGTTCGAACCATTCCATCGCCAGCTTGCGCGAGCCGTCGGCCAGGATCGGGCGCGGCTGCGGATTGCGCGCGATGCCCAGTGCGTCGAGCGTGCCGCGCTCGCGGTGCCAGCGTTCATGGCCCAGCAGGGTCAGCTTGCCGTCGAGGAACCAGCGGAGCAGCGCCGCCCCCTCACCCGACCAGAGCGCATCGGCGTCCTGCGCCAGCGCCCGCTTCAGCGCCTCCCAGTCGGCGACCGCGGCGCGTACGTCGGCGAGCGCGGCGGCAAGGTCGGCGAGCAGGTCGCGCCGCTCGCGCGCGTCGGCCCGCTCGACCTCCAGATAGATCATCGATTCGCGCGCCGGCCCCTCGCCGATCGCGGTCAGCCGCCCCTCGCCGTCACGGGTGACGGGCACCACGGGGTGGATGATCCGATCGATCGCGATGTCGCGGCCGGTGATCGTCGCGGCGACCGAATCGACCAGGAACGGCATGTCGTCGTTGATGATCGCGACCCGCATCCGGCGGCGGACGTCGTCGGCGGCGATCGGCTCCAGCGCGATGGCGGGCTGGCCAGGCACGCGCTGCTCGGCAGCCGCGGCGGCGAAGCGGGCGGCGGCGAGGGCCTCTGTCGGGCCGAAATCGCGCAGCTCGCCGGGCAGCGCGCCGACCGTCAGACGATCGGCGAGCGCGGCGGTGATGTTATCCTTCTCCATGCGCGCCGTATGCGCCCGGCGGACTGGCTTCTCAAGGCTTGTGGGCGGGTTACGGCCGATCAGCCGCGCTTCAGCACACGCTCCGCCAGCCCGGCATCGGCGACGCTGCCGACGATGTCGAGCACCCCGTCCGCTCCCATCCGCGCGACCAGCACCACCGCATCGCCGGGGGCGGCCGACTCGATCGCCAGCGGCAGGCGGGCGATCACCGCCCGCTCGGCCAGGGCCGGCGTGGTCGCCGGACGCGCGGTGACCGGGCGACGTGCGTCGCGCTCGGCGGCGACGATCGCCTTGATCCCGCCCTCGAACCCTTCGAGGAAATTGGGCAGCCGGCCGACCGCGATGCCATGGCGACGGGCATGGCCCAGCACGGCGGCGAACTCGGTGAGGCGGGTCTTGTCGTAATCGGCGCCGAAGACCAGCTTCACCACCGGGGTCATCGGCGCGCGCGGCTGGATCGCGATCCCCGCCTCCGCCACCAGCCGCTGATACCCGTCCTGGTCGGCATCGGCCGCCAGCGCGAAATCATGTGCGCGGCCGAGCGCGCGGTAGAGTGCGGCGCGACTGCGCGTGTCGGCGGCCCGTACCGCCGCGGCGGTCTCGCGCGCCATCATCAGCGCGTCGGCCAGTGTACCCTCGGGCAGCGCCACCGCCTCCGACCCGACCGTGTCGGCACCCGGACCATCGGCCCAGACCGGCGCCTCGACCACGGGAGCGGCCGGCGTTTCGCGCACCGCCGCCGCCAGCTCGGCGCCCAGGCTGGCCTGGACCGCCGGATCGGCGATCTCCTTCCAGTTTATGACGCCGTAGATGAAGTCGATCGTGTCCGCGTCGCTCGACGAGAAGGGCATCAGGATGCCGCGATACAGCGTAGTCGAGCCGCGCGTACTGACGAATTCCGCCTCGAAACCGACGGGTGCGCGGTTGGCGATGATCTGCAGGTGATGGTCGGTCAGGCGCGACAGCAGCGAGCGCGGCGGCACGTCGCCGACCCGCGCGATCGGTCCGCCCAGCGCACATTCCTGTGCCAGCCGATCGCCCAGATAGACGATCGCGGGATCCTCGACGTCCTGCGCGAAGTCGAGCAGCACGCCGTTCGATCCGAAATCGGCCGCGCGCGCGGGATCAAGGTCGGCGATCGCCGGAAAGGGCCGCCCCTTCAGCAGCGAAACCCAGTGATTATAGGCACGGACGTGCATCCGCCGCTCGTCGCCGCCCAGCTCGAACAGCGCGCCATCGCCGCCGTCATCGATCGCGTCTTCGGCGTCGAGCTCCAGCACTTCCGCGTCATGACGCATGTCCATCGGCCCCGTCTGATCCTGCATCGTCCAAGCCGCCTTGTGGACCATCCGTGGTAAACGAGACGTAAATCGCCGCCCCGACACGCAGCCGCTTGTCAGCACGCCCGTCCGCTGATAATCGCCCACCCTCACCGGCATCGCCGGACCGGCACGCCGCTTTAGCTCAGCTGGTAGAGCATCGCATTCGTAATGCGGGGGTCACAGGTTCGAGTCCTGTAAGCGGCACCACTTCCACGAAACATCGATCTGCAAACACCGCGTGACGCGCATGGCGGTTCTCGATCGGACACAAGGTTTCCGGCGCGCGTTCTGGCGTGATGTGTCTTCATCGGTGTCGATGGGGTTTGCCAGGGAGGCTGTCATGGACAGTGGTGATCGACAGGTTGCGATGCGTCGCACCGCCGAGATGGCCGCGGTGTTCATGATCGGCGACGGGCTGCTCGGTATCCTGCAGCCGACGCGGCATGTCGAATTATGGCGCTCACGCTTCGTAATCGTGGATAATCTGGTGCGGCCGTTCGGTGGCAGGCCGGGTCGGCGGCGCGGATATGGCGTCGTACAACTGGTTGCAGGGCTGGCGCTTGCCTCTCGGCTGCGGGCGCCTGCCAAGTCCGTGACGGCAGGGGACATCGATGGCTGATTTCGACGATGCGGCCGACCCGGAACTCGGCGCTGCCTGCAACAGATTGTCGGCTTTCACCTTGCCGATCCCGAGCGGGGCGCTGATTGATCAGGCGTCGGGACTGACCGAAGCCGACCTCGCGACAATCCTGCGGACCTTGTACCGTGATCGTCATCGGCTTCCAACCGAGCAACCGGAACCGAACGACAGCGAGCCTACTCGCAGAGGCCCTTGGGGCTGAGGCCCCCGCACTCGCCATTGGATGTCGCCCTTGCCCTCCCAGAGCCGGGCTGCAAATAAGTCAGCATTATATATATGTCGCAAATGACAAATAATTTCTGATTTGTCATGAAGTCCTTGATGAGGGGGCCTTCTCCGGCATTTTATATGCCAGGCGCTCGGGTCGGGCTAAGCCATAGGGGCATTAGGAAAAGTTTTTCCGTTTGTATGCGCCGTTTCGCCGCTCGCTGTCGCTTGCGCCGCGCCCGTGTGGGCACAGGAGACGCCGAGCCCCGATCCGACCCAGGTTCCCGACGATGCGAAGAACCCGCAATCGCCGACGAGTCCGTCGGCTGGAACCGAGGTGGGCGGCGGCGAGATCGTCGTCCCCGACTCGCGCATTCGGCATGACGAATATTCGGTGGCCGAGCCGCTGACCGTGATCGGCAAGGACGAGATCACCCAGGCCGGGTTCAACAGCGCCACCGACGCGCTGCAGAGCAATGCCGTTACGCAGGGCACCGGCCAGATCAACAACGCCTATGGCGGCTTCGTCACCGATGGCGGCACCGGCGCCAACACGCTGGGCCTGCGTGGCCTGGGTCCGGCACGGACGCTGATCCTGCTCAACGGCCGCCGTCTGGCGCCGGGCGGCACGCGCGGATCGGTGGTCGCCGCCGACCTCAACGTTCTGCCGACCGCGATCATCGACCGCATCGAGGTGCTGAAGGCGGGCGCGTCGTCGGTTTATGGATCGGACGCGATCGCCGGCGTCGTCAACATCATCACCGACAAGGCGCTGACCGGCCTGCGTCTCGACGCGCAGACCAACATCCCGCAGGTCGGCGCCGGCATTGACCGCCGCGTGGCCGCGACCTTCGGCGTCCAGGCCGACCGGCTCAGCCTGATCGGCTCGCTGGAATATCGCAAGCGCGACTCGCTCGCGCGCCGCGACGTGCCGTTCTTCAACTGCCCGATCGGCGGCTTCCTGGACGGCGAGGGTTCGGCCTTCGGCTCGGGCGACAATTTCTCGCCCGACGATCCCCGCGCCTGCTTCACGCTCGACAATGGCGGCGTGACGATCAACACGCTCGGCCTGCCGACCCGCAACGCGATCGGGCGGACCAGCGGCGTGGTCGGCCGGTTCAACCGCTTCGTGCCCGCGCCGGGTGTCACCACCGGGCCGTTCCCCGGCTATCTTGGCGTCGGCACCTATGACCGCGACACGTTCGACTTCAACCAGGAGCGCGAGCCGCTCATCACCGGCGTGAAGACCTATACGGGCTTAATGTCGGGCAGCTACAAGCTCGACGGCCTTGGCAATGCCGAGATCTATGCCGAGCTGCTCGCCACCCGCCGCAAATCGTCGGCTCCCCTCTATCGCCAGCTGTCGCTCGACTATCTGCAGGGCAACCCGCTGCTCCCCGCTGATCTTCGCGGCGGCCTGTTCGCCAACCCGACCAACACGTCGAGCGGGCAGAATATCGCAGCGCGTGCGTTCATCGGCTATGGCCTGACCCAGGCGCGCCAGACGGTGGACTATGTACGCGCATCGGGCGGTATCCGCGGCGACTTCTTCCTGCCGAAATGGCGCTACGACGCCTATGTCGGCAAGTCGTGGAACGACGGCACGTCCGAGGGCGAGTCCTTCCTGACCGACCGGCTGGCGAACTCGCTGAACGTCGTCGCCAACGCCAACGGCACGTTCAGCTGCGCCACCGCCGCGGCCAACCCGACCTGCGTCGCGGCGCCGGCGCTGACGGCCGACGTGATCGGCGGCAATCTGCCGGCGGCGTTCCGCAACTACATCGTCCAGAATACGATCGGGAAGACGCAGTTCCGCGAGACGACCTATGCGTTCAACATCGACGGCCCGGTCTTCGCGCTGCCCGGCGGCGACGCGCAGCTGGCGCTGGGTGTCGAGCATCGTCGCCAGAGCATCAACGACCAGCCTGACCTGAACTCGATCAACGGCAATCTGTTCGGCCTGACCGCCGCCACGCCGACGGTCGGCAAGGACAATGTGAAGGAAGTGTTCGGCGAGATCTTCCTGCCGATCCTGTCCGACCGGCCGTTCTTCCACCGGCTGAACCTGACCGGCTCGGCGCGCTATACCGACTATGCGTCCTACGGGTCGGACACGACCTACAAGGTCGCCGCCGAGTGGGAGCCGTTCCGCGGCTTCGGCTTCCGTGGCAGCTATGGCACCTCGTACCGCGCGCCGGCGCTGGCCGAGCAGTTCCTAGGGGCGACCAGCGGGTTCCTGCCGACCAACAGCGATCCGTGCAGCGCCCTGCCCGTCGCGGCCGATCAGTCGCCCAACCAGCAGATCATCGCCCGCAACTGCGCCGCGATCGGCCTGCCGGCGGATTTCGAGCAGCGCAACGGCATCACCTCGTTCCGCGTCGGTGGCGCCGAGGCGGGGCTGAGTGCCGAGACCTCGACCAACTGGACAGTCGGTGCGGTCGTCAGCCCCCGCCTGCCCGAGAGCGTCGGCTCGCTGTCGCTGTCGCTCGATTATTTCGACGTCAAGGTGAAGAACGGCGTGTCGGATCTCGACGGCGGAACCATCCTGAGCCGCTGCTACAGCAACGCGAACTTCGATCCGACCGCAGGGTTCTGCCGCTTCGTGCAGCGCGATGCCAACCAGGCGCTGACCGTCACGAGCAGCTTCGTGAACCTGTCCGAGAACATCGTGAAGGGATATGAGTTCAACGGCCGCTATGCCCGCGATCTGTTCGGCGGACGTTTCATCCTGAACGCCAACGTCACCCACTATACCGAGCAGTCGACCCGCCTCTTCCCCGAGGAGTTCCTGACCGACGCCAACGGCATCGTCACCGCGCCCAACTGGGTCGGCAATTTCGACGCCACCTATACCTATGACGGCGTCACCTTCCGTTACGGTCTGGACTGGATCGATGGCGACCACCATCGCACCTACGACTATTTCGCGTTCGACAATCTGACCGGCGTGAGCGATCCGGATCTGGTACAGGATTACAAGGACAGCTATTTCCTGGAGGCGAACGACTATTTCCTCCATTCGCTGTCGGTTCAGTTCAACGTGCAGAAGATCTACCAGTTCACCTTCGGCGTCCGCAACCTGCTGAACAAGGCACCGCCGCGGATCAGCGCCATCGGCTTTACGACCGTCGGAAACGCGCCGCTCTATTCGGGCTACGACTATGTCGGCCGGTCGTTCTTCGCGAATGCCAATATCAAGTTCTGATCGCTTCGGCCGTCATGACGAAAGGAGGGCTCCGGGTGACCGGGGCCCTTTTTCGTTGCCGGCTCGAAACCGCCCGAGCGGCGCAGCATCGCCCGGTATCATGTAGGAGAGAGCAGCCGGCCGAGTGAAAATCGGCGTGGCACAAGGATGCACGGCGTGCCGATCCGCCCCGACAAGGGAGGCGGTCACACGATGCATATCTGTCTGAAAACTGGAGCGGGCGAAGGGATTCGAACCCTCGACCCCAACCTTGGCAAGGTTGTGCTCTACCCCTGAGCTACGCCCGCTCTGGCGCCATGTTCCGGCGGCTGTTGAAGCCACCGGCTGGGTGAGGCGCGGCCACTAGCAGCCACTTGGACAGGCTGCAAGCACCCTTTGTCGATTTTTACGCTTGGCGACTCGCTTGTTGGAACATTACAAGAACATAATGAGCGAATCGCCTGCCCTCCTCGCCGAACTGCGGCGCATCGCCGCCGGTGGCGGCGGCGCGCCAGGGGCGGCGCATCGCCGCCGGTGGCGGCGGCGCGCCAGGGGCGGCGGCGCCGGTAGCGGAGGGGGCGTGGTACGGCCAGGGGCTGACGCGCGGGCAGCTGCACGAGGTCTATGCCGGTGAGGCAGCGGATGCAGCGGCGGCGACCGGCTTCTCGGTCGCGCTGGCGCTCGCCGCGGCGGCGCTGCCGCTCCTGTGGATCCGGACGGAGGCGGCGGAGCGGCAGGCGGGGCGGACGCTGGCGGGCGGGCTCGCCGAACTCGGCCTGCCGCCATCCGCGCTGATGCTGGTGGTGACCGCGGACGAGCCCGCGCTGCTGCGCACCGCCGCCGACGCCGCGCGCTGCGCCGGGGTCGGCACCGTCCTGATCGAGAGCTGGGGCCTCGCGCCCGGGCTGGACCTGACCGCGACGCGCCGGCTGATGCTGGGGGCGGAGGCGTCGGGCGTCACCGTGCTCAGCGTGCGGCTGGGCGCCGACCCGGTGCCGAGCGCCGCCGCCAGCCGCTGGCGCGTCGCCGCCGCCGGATCGACCGCGCTGGCCGCCGACGCGCCGGGCGGACCCGCCTTCGAGATCGAATGCCTGCGCCGCCGTGGCGGCCCCGCCGGGTGGCGCGGGCGAGTGGAGTGGAACCGTGATGCGCGATGCTTTGTCCCCCCGGAAGGTGCCGACACGGCAGGCGGCGTCCTCCCGCACGATGCCGCGCCGCTATCTGGCGCTGGTCTTCCCCTGGCTGCCGATCGAGCGGCTGCGCAGCGACCGGCCGCACCTGTTCGTCGGGCGGGATGAGGCGCCGGTCGCGCTGGTCGAGACGGTCGGCGGGGCGGTGCGGCTGGCCGCGCTCGACCGCTCGGCGACGGTGCTGGGGCTGCGGCCGGGAATGACGCTGGCCGATGCGCGCGCACAGCTGCCGGCGCTGGAGGTGTTCGCGCACGATGCCGGCGCCGATTTCGACTGGCTCGACCGGCTGGCGGCGAGCTGCCAGCGCTACACGCCGGTCGTCGCCACCCATCCCCCCGATGCGCTGCTGCTCGACATCGCCGGCTGTACCCACGCGTTCGAGGGCGAGCGGATGCTGGCTGCGGATGTCGAGGGACGGTTCGCGCGGCGCGGCGTGCTGGTCCGCCATGCCTTCGGCGACACCGCAGAGATCGCGCACGCGCTCGCCCGCTATGCCGGCGCGCCGGCGCCCGACGAGCGCGGCGCGGTCCGCCGCCTGCCGGTCGCCGCGCTGGGGCTGGAGGCCGAGGACAGCGCCGCACTGGCGCGCGCCGGGCTGAAGACGGTTGGCGACGTGATGGCGCGCCCGCTGGCGACGGTGGCGGCACGCTTCGGC
>NZ_JAUUDS010000004.1 GCF_030678875.1 Sphingomonas aurea
CGCTAGTTCCCGCCTGGCGGCGCGTTGCCGCGCCGAGTGATCGGGGCGAGCAGCCCCCGGCTGCTCGCTAGTTCCCGATCACTCCCACTCGATCGTGCCGGGCGGCTTGGATGTATAGTCGTAGACGACGCGGTTGACGCCCTTCACCTCGTTGATAATCCGCGTCGCCACGCGCGGCAGGAAGTCGCCGGGGAAGGAGAAAGCCTGCGCGGTCATTCCGTCGACCGAGGTCACCGCGCGCAGCGCCAGCACCGAGTCGTAGGTGCGCGCGTCGCCCATCACCCCGACCGTGCGGACCGGCAGCAGCACGGCGAACGCCTGCCAGATCGCGTCGTAGAGGCCGGCGTTGCGGATCTCCTCCAGGTAGATCGCATCCGCCTTGCGCAGGATGTCGCAGCGTTCCTTCGTCACCTCGCCCGGAATGCGGATGGCGAGGCCGGGGCCGGGGAACGGGTGGCGGCCGACGAACACGTCGGGGAGGCCCAGCTCCCGGCCGAGCGCGCGGACCTCGTCCTTGAACAGCTCGCGCAGCGGCTCGACCAGTTTCATGTTCATCCGCTCTGGCAGGCCACCGACATTGTGATGGCTCTTGATCGTCACCGACGGGCCGCCGGTGAAGCTGACGCTCTCGATCACGTCCGGGTAGAGCGTGCCCTGCGCCAGGAACTCGGCGCCGCCGATCTTCTTCGCCTCCGCCTCGAACACGTCGATGAAGGTCTTGCCGATGAACTTGCGCTTGGCTTCCGGGTCGGTGACGCCGGCGAGGCCGTTCATGAACAGCGTCTGCGCTTCGACATGGATCAGCGGGATGTTGTAGTGGCCGCGGAACAGGCCGACGACCTGCTCCGCCTCGCCCTGCCGCAGGATGCCGCCGTCGACGAACACGCAGGTCAGCTGGTCGCCGATCGCCTCGTGGATCAGCAGCGCCGCGACCGACGAATCGACCCCGCCCGACAGGCCGCAGATCACCTTGGCACTGCCGACCTGCTGGCGGATCTCCGCGATCTTGGCGGCCCGGAACTCGGCCATGCTCCAGTCGCCGGTCAGGCCGCAGACATGGCGGGCGAAGTTGGCGATCAGCTTGGCGCCGTCGGGGGTGTGGACGACCTCCGGGTGGAACTGCATCGCGTAGATGCGGCGCGCGTCGTCGGCGATGATCGCGAAGGGCGCGCCCTTACTGGTCGCGACCGGGCGGAAGCCGGGGGCAAGCTCTGCGACATGGTCGCCGTGGCTCATCCACACCTGGTGCCGCTCGCCCTGGGTCCAAAGGCCGTCGAACAGCGCGCACGGCGCGCCGATGTCGATGAACGCCTCGCCGAACTCGCCGCCCGCTCCCTTCTCAACCTGGCCGCCGAGCTGCCGGGTCAATGCCTGCTGGCCATAGCAGATGCCGAGCATCGGCAGGCCGCTGTCGAGGATCTCCTGCGGAATGCGCGGGCTGTCCTCGTCGACGACCGAGGCCGGGCCGCCCGACAGGACGATCCCCTTGGGCGCCATGCGGGTAAAGGCTTCGGCCGCCGACTGGAAAGGGGCGATCTCGCTATAGACCCCCGCCTCGCGGATGCGCCGCGCGATGAGCTGGGTCACCTGGCTGCCGAAGTCGACGATGAGGATGCTGTCGGGGTGTTCCATGGCGCAGGCCCTAGCCGCGCAGGCGGCAATGGCCAAGCCCGGCGGAGCGACGGGGCCAAGCCCGGCCGGCGGAGCATCGCTCCGTCCGGCGGTGCGGCTTTGCCGCGGCGCTCATGCGGTCATACGAAAAGAGGCCGCACTTCCGGGTGGAAGCACGGCCCCTCTATTACAGACGCCGGCGCGGCGACGCCGCGCGGTCCGCCTCAGGCGGCGTCGTCGTAATCCTCGTCGTTCATTACCGGGCCCGAATCCTGGCCCTTGGCCGACACGTCGCGGTCGACGAACTCGATGATCGCCATCGGCGACGCATCCGACTGGCGCGGGCCGGCCTTGATGATGCGGGTGTAGCCGCCGTTACGGCCCGCATAGCGCTCGGCCAGGACGTCGAACAGCTTCACGAGCTGTGCGTCGTCGAGCAGGCGGGCGTGCGCCAGACGGCGGTTGGACAGGCCACCCTTCTTCGCCAGGGTCACCAGCTTCTCGACGTAGGGGCGAAGCTCCTTCGCCTTGGCGACGGTGGTGGTGATCTGCTCATGCTTGATGAGCGCGGCCGACATGTTGCGGAACAGGGCGATCCGGTGGGCCGAGGTACGCTGCAGCTTACGGCCGCCGACGCGATGACGCATGGTAGTTCCTTCTCGTTCGTAGGGGGGCCGTGTGAGGTACCCCGATCCAGGCGGTGTTATGGAAGGGCCACCGCCATTTGCCCTGGAAAGTCACGAAAGGTCACACCCGTTGGGATGCTGGCCGGGCCGCGGCCAAGCCGCGTCCTCTACGTCGAACGGGTCGGCTGGAAGCCGACCCGCCGGCCGGGGCTGTGCGTCTCCGGTGCAGCATCGCTGCACCGGTGCGCATCAGCCCATGATCTCCTGCTCGAGCTTCTTCGCCATCTCTTCGATGTTCTCGGGCGGCCAGCCGGGAATTTCCATGCCCAGCCGCAGCCCCATCGACGACAGCACTTCCTTGATCTCGTTCAAGGACTTGCGGCCAAAGTTCGGCGTGCGGAGCATCTCTGCCTCGGTCTTGCCGACGAGATCGCCGATATAGATGATGTTGTCGTTCTTCAGGCAGTTGGCCGAGCGCACCGACAGTTCCAGCTCGTCCACCTTCTTCAGGAGGTAGCGGTTGATCTGCTGGGTGTCGCCCGCAGGCTCCGCGCCGGCGGCAGGCGCCGCCGCCTGGCCGATCGGGGCCGAGCGGGTGACCGACGAGTCGTCGAAATGGACGAACAGCGCCAGCTGGTCCTGCAGGATGCGGCCGGCATAGCCCACCGCGTCCTCGGGCGTGACGGTGCCGTCGGTCTCGATCGTCAGCGTCAGCTTGTCATAGTCGAGGTCCTGACCGACGCGGGTCGGGTCGACCTTGTACGACACCTGGCGCACCGGCGAGTAGAGCGCGTCGACCGGGATCAGGCCGATCGGCGCGTCGGCCGGACGGTTGCCGGCGGCGGGGACATAGCCCTTACCGACGTCGGCGGTCAGCTCCATGTTGAAGGTCGCGCCCTCGTCGAGGTGGCAGATCACCAGGTCCTTGTTCATGACCTCGATGTCGCCCGACACGGCGATGTCGCCCGCCTTCACCTCGCCGGGGCCGGTGGCCGACAGCTGGAGGCGCTTCGGGCCTTCGCCCTGCATGCGGATCGCGATCTGCTTCACGTTCAGGACGATGTCCGTCACGTCCTCGCGCACGCCGGCGAGGCTGGAGAACTCGTGCAGGACGTTCTCGATCTTGATCGACGTCACCGCCGCACCCTGCAGCGAGGAGAGCAGCACGCGGCGCAGCGCATTGCCGAGCGTCAGGCCGAAGCCACGCTCCAGCGGCTCGGCGACGAAGGTCGCCTTGCGCTTGCCGTCACCGCCCTTTTTCTCCAGGCCGTTCGGCTTCTTGAGTTCCTGCCAGTTCTTTGCGTTGACAGCCACGGGGTTCCCCTGGGTTGGAGGCCGGTGGGGCGCCGGCCTCGGATAAGTAACGCCGACTCGTCAGCCGGCGCGAAGGTCGAGCAAGATAAGGCTCAGACGCGCCGGCGCTTGGACGGGCGCACGCCGTTGTGCGGGATCGAGGTCACGTCGCGGATCGAGGTGATCTGGAAACCGACCGCCTGCAGCGCGCGCAGCGCCGACTCGCGGCCCGAACCCGGACCCTTGACCTCGACCTCGAGCGTGCGGACGCCGTGTTCGGCGGCCTTCTTGCCGGCGTCCTCGGCCGCGACCTGCGCCGCGTACGGGGTCGACTTGCGCGAGCCCTTGAAGCCCATCATGCCGGCCGACGACCAGCTGATCGCATTGCCCTGCGCATCGGTGATCGTGATCATGGTGTTGTTGAAGCTGGCGTTGACGTGCGCGACGCCGGCGGTGATGTTCTTGCGTTCGCGACGGCGAATGCGCTGCGGTGCTTGTGCCATTATCTAATCCTGACCTTGTTCCGTGGTACGGAGGCCGGGAGGCGGTATGCCTCTGACCTGCCTCCGGCGGAGAAGAAGTGAAAAACAGTCCCCCGGACTGTTTTTTACTTCTTCTTCCCCGCGATCGGCTTTGCCTTGCCCTTGCGGGTGCGCGCGTTGGTGTGCGTGCGCTGGCCGCGGACCGGCAGGCCCTTGCGGTGACGCAGGCCGCGATAGCAGGCCAGATCCATCAGACGCTTGATGTTCATCGCGGTCTCGCGGCGCAGATCGCCCTCGACCGTGTGGTCGGCGTCGATCGCCTCGCGGATCTGCAGAACCTCCTGATCGGTCAGGTCCTGGACCCGGCGCTCGGCCGCGATGCTCAGCTTGTCCGTGATCTGCTTGGCCTTGGCCGGGCCGATCCCGTGGATATAGGTCAGCGCGATGACGACGCGCTTGTTGGTCGGGATGTTAACACCCGCGATACGTGCCATGTGATATATACTCCTAGCTCCACAGCGGCCGGCATGGCTAGCCACGACCGCTATCTCGACGCGTTGACCCCGAACGCACGATGGCGGCGAGCGCAAACAAGCGCCGCCGGAAACCGGTGTTGCGGAGTGAGGGTCAGTTAAGCGCGGCGCAACGCCCTGTCAACCATCGGGTTCCGCGGATCGTCGCAGAGCCGATGCCTTGCTCCGCAAGCCGACCCAGCGTCGCAACGCGACGACGAACCAGATCAACTCCACCGCCCCGAACGGCCACGCACCTTGGAGAAAGCCATAGGCCGACCCCATCAGACAGCCGAGGGCGAACAGCAGCGTCCAGAACGGCGCCCGATCCTCCAGCACGTAGCAGATCAGCATGAAGGTGACGGCGAACAGGCCAAAGGCGGTCAGGGCGTCCATGCCCCGGCGCTAGCGCAAAGCGCACGCGCTTGCACCCCGGCTAAAGCGGCAGGATGATCCGTGCGATCAGTCCGGGATGGTTGTCGGCCAGCTCGAAGCGACCGTCGTGAAGCCGCGCGACCGTATCGATCAGCGACATGCCTAGCCCTGCCCCCGGGGTCGTCCGCGCGGTGTCGAGGCGGCCGAAGCGGCGCAGCGCCTGCGCCCGGTCGGATGCGGCGATGCCGGTGCCGCGATCCTCGACCTGGATCGCGACCCCCTCCACATGCGGGGCCAGGCGCAGCGTCACCATTCCCCCGGCCGCGGCGTGCTTCAGCGCGTTGTCGATCAGGTTGGTGATCGCCTGGCTGATAAGCTCGCGGTGGAGGCGCATCACCGGCGACCCTGCGTCGATCGCAACGACGAAGGCGAGCCCCGCCTCCTCGGCGACGGGACCGTAGAGGTCGGCGATCTCCTCGATCAGCGCGGCGGGATCGACGTCAGTGAAGCGGTCGCGCGACACCGACTCGGCACGGCTGATCTCGATCACCATGGTCAGCATCCGCATGACCACGTCCGTCTCGGCGAGCAGACCGCCCAGCATAGCGTCGCGTGCGGCCGGGTCCGCGATCATCACCGCCTGCTCGGTCTTGGTCCTGAGGCGGGCGAGCGGCGAGCGGAGATCGTGCGCCAGACTGTCGGTGACGACGCGCAACTCGGTCATCAGCCGCTCGATCCGGCCGAGCATAACGTTGAGCCGCGCGGCGAGACGGTCGAATGCGTCGGCGCCGCCCGCCACCATCTCGACCCGGCGCGACAGGTCGCCCTGCCCCGCCGCCTCGACCACCCCGGCGATCCGGTCGAGCCGCGCGCCGACATAACGGGCGAGGACCAGGCCCGCCCCGATGCCGAGCGCCAGCGACAGGGTGACGGCGAGCGCCAGCGCGCTCTCGATCGCGCGCTGCTCCGCCTCGATCACGTCGAGGTTGCGCCCGGTCAGCAGCCAGTAGCCGCCGATCGCGTGGAGGAGGTAGCCGGTGTCGTGGAGGCCCCAGGCCCCCTCCTCCCCCAGCCGTGCGACACGGAAATGGGTCGGTCGCAGCGGTACGGTGACCCGGTCCGGGGCGTAGCCGACCAGCCGTCGCCCGTCATGGTCGAGCACCGCCACGACCAGCGAGACGTCGCCGGGCGGCCGGGCGTCGCGAACCGCTGCCGAAAGCGCCGCCGCGCCGCCCTCATGCCAGATCGCGAGCAGCGCGTCGGACTGCTCGATCATCTCGCGCCGGGTGGCGGCGATCGCGTCGTCATGGGTCTGCTTCCAGACGAAGCCGACCAGCACCAGGTTCGACACCAGCGCCAGCGCGATCGCGAGCAGCGCGATCCGCGCGGTGACCGACAGCCTCATGGACGGGGCTGCATCAGCTCTCCGCGGCGGCCAGCCGATATCCCGCCCCGCGTACCGTGTGGAGGATGGGCGAGGTGAAGCCGTCCTCCAGCTTGCGGCGCAGGCGGCCGATATGGACGTCGACGACGTTCGATCCGGGATCGAAGTGATAGTTCCAGATCTTCTCCAGCATCATCGTGCGGGTGACGACCTGACCGGCGTGGCGGGCAAGGAATTCGAGCAGGTTGAACTCGCGCCCGCCCAGCGCGATCGTCCGGCCAGCGCGGCTGACGTGACGCGAGAGCAGATCGATCTCCAGATCACCGACCGACAGGCGGGTCTTCTGCGGCTCGCTGGCGGCGCGGTCGGCGCGGCGGACCAGCGCCTCGATCCGGGCGGACAATTCGGTGAAGGAGAAAGGCTTGCAGAGATAATCGTCGGCGCCCGCCTTCAGCCCGTCGACCCGATCGTCGACCGAGGCGAGCGCGGACAGGACCAGCACCGGCGTCGGGATCCGGGCCGCGCGCAACGCCCCCACCATCGAGAGACCGTCCAGCCCGGGCAGCATCCGGTCGGCGATGATGAGGTCGAACACGCCCTCGCTCGCCAGGAACAGGCCGTCGCGGCCGTCGGCGGCGGTCTCCACGGTGTAGCCCGCCTCTATCAGTCCCTTTGCCAGATAGGCTGCGGTCGAGGGATCATCCTCGACGATCAGGATCTTGCGGGTCATCGTGTCGCTCGCCTCCGCGCCGCCCATACAGGAAAAGCCGGCGGAAAGCATCCTTCCCGCCGGCCCCTACGGCACCCCCGGGAGTTCGGGTACCGATCTTGCAAATCCTGCCGGGCGCGTCGCGGCGCTCGCGCCCAATGGATAGCAGATAGACGGTACGGGACTGCCGCAGCGTGACCGGTGGATGACAAAAGCGTCATCACTGGACGAACACAAAAATGCTATCGCGTCTCGTCAAGGATGGCGGCGATCGCAACGCCGACATCGGCCATGTCGGCCATGCCATCGACCCGGCGGACCAGGCCGCGTGCCTCGTAGAAGGGCAGGATCGGCGCGGTCTTGGCACGATACTCGGCCATGCGGGTGGCGACGGTTTCGGCATTGTCGTCGGGACGGCGCTTGAACTCGGTCGAACCGCAGACGTCGCAGACGCCACCGGTCGCGGGCTGCTTGAACGTGTCGTGATAGCCGGTGCCACAGGATGCGCAGGTATAGCGGCCGACGATCCGCTCGGTCAGCGCCGCCTCGTCCACCTCCAGCTCGATCACCCAGTCGAGCTGCTGCCCGCGCTCGGTCAGCAGCAGGTCGAGCGCCTCGGCCTGGGCGGTGGTGCGGGGATAGCCGTCGAAGATCGCGCCGCGCTCGACACCCTGGTCCAGCCGCTCGCCGATCAGCGCGGAGACGATCGCATCTGACACCAGCTCGCCGGCATCCATCACCGCCTTGGCCTGCAATCCCACCGGCGTGCCGGCCTTGACCGCCGCGCGCAGCATGTCGCCGGTCGACAGCTGGACCATGCCGCGCTCTGCCACCAGCTTGGCGGCTTGGGTGCCCTTGCCCGCCCCTGGCGGTCCCAACAGGATGATGTTCATGCCGCTCCCCTAATGCCGCGGGTACCGTCCGTCCGCCGATCAGCGGAGGCGGCCGCCCTTCAGCTTGGCCTTCTTGATGAGGTCGCCATACTGGTGCGCCAGCAGGTGCGACTGGATCTGGGTGACCGTGTCCATCGTGACGTTGACCACGATCAAGAGGCTGGTGCCACCGAGGTAGAACGGGATCGACAGCGCCGATACCAGATACTCGGGCAGCAGGCAGATGATCGTCAGATATGCCGCCCCGATCACGGTGATGCGGGTGAGGACATAGTCGAAGTAGTTCTCGGTATTCTTGCCGGGCCGGATGCCGGGGATGAAGCCGCCATAGCGCTTCAGATTGTCCGCCGTCTCTTCCGGGTTGAACACCACGGCGGTGTAGAAGAACGAGAAGAAGATGATGCCGGCGCCATAGAGCAGCATGTAGACGGGGCTGCCGTGCTGCAGATACTGGTTCAGGCTGATGATGAAGTCGCCCCAGGCGCTCTCGCCCGCGACCCGCTGGCCGGCGAACTGCGAGATGGTCAGCGGCATCAGCAGCAGCGACGAGGCGAAGATCGGCGGGATGACGCCCGCGGTGTTGATCTTCAGCGGCAGGTGGCTGCGATCCGCCTGCATCCCGCGCTGCGTCTGGCGCTTGGGATACTGGATCAGGATGCGGCGCTGGGCGCGCTCCATGAAGCAGATGAACAGGATCAGCGCGACCACCGCGACGACGATGCCGATCAGCCGGATCGGGTCGAGACTGCCCGAGCGACCACCCTCCAGCAGGTTGATGAGCGTCGTCGGCAGGTGCGCGACGATGCCGGCCATGATGATGAGCGACACGCCGTTGCCGATGCCGCGGCTGGTGATCTGCTCGCCCAGCCACATCAGGAACATGGTGCCGCCGATCAGCGAGATGACCGCGGCGATGCGGAAGGTCATGCCCGGCTCGATCACCGCGGCGACGCCCTGCGACGCGCCCAGCGTCTCGAGCCCGACGGCGATGAAATAGCCCTGGATCGCGGTCAGGCCGACGGTGCCGTAGCGGGTGATCTGGTTGAGCTTCTTGCGGCCGCTCTCACCCTCTTTCTTGATCGCCGCCAGCTTGGGGCTGAGCGAGGTCGCCAGCTGCACCACGATCGAGGCGGTGATGTAGGGCATCACGCCCAGCGCGATCAGCGACATGCGGCTGAGCGAGCCGCCCGAGAAGGTGTTGAAGAAGTCGAGCACGCCGCCCGTCGTCTTCTGGCTGAGCAGCCCCAGCGCGGTCGGGTCGACGCCCGGCAGCGGCACATAGGACAGCAGGCGGAAGACGATCAGCGCGCCGATCGTGAACCACAGCCGCTTCTTGAGGTCGGTCGCCTTGGCGAATTTCGCCAGGTTGATGCTTTGCGCCATCTGGTCGGCTGCGGATGCCATGCGTGTCGATGTCCTGGAAACCAATGCGGCGGGTAAGCGTTTGCCGCCCCCGCCGCCATATAGTCACGCTCGGTGGCTTGTCTAACCCGCCGATGCGAATTCCGCCGCCCGCCTGCGCAGGCAGCAGGGCAGACGTCAGGCCTTGAACGAAGCCTTGTGCGCCGCGCGCTCCTTGTACTTCACGCCCTTCTTGGCCGCGGCCTTCTCGGCGGCGGGGACGACGTGGATCACGTCGACCTTGCCGCCGGCCTTCTCGACCGCCTCGATCGCGCCCTTCGACGCGCCGGCGACGGTGAAGGTCAGCGCGGTCGAGAACTCGCCCTTGCCGAGCAGGCGGACACCGTCCTTGCCGCCGCGCGCCAGGCCGGCGGCCTTCAGCGCGGCGTGATCGATGGCGGCACCAGCGGTGATCTTGCCCGCTTCGACCGCCTTCTGGATCGCGCCCAGGTTCACCTCGGCATAATCCTTGGCGAAAATGTTGTTGAAGCCGCGCTTCGGCAGACGCATGTGGAGCGGCATCTGGCCGCCCTCGAAGCCGGCGATGGACACGCCCTCGCGGCTCTTCTGGCCCTTCTGGCCGCGACCGGCGGTCTTGCCCTTGCCCGAGCCGATGCCGCGTCCGACGCGGATCTTGGACTTGCGGGCACCTTCGTTGTCGCGGAGTTCGTTGAGCTTCATGATATGCACTCGCTTTCGCTTTTGTCGCGCTGATGGAAAAATGAAGGCGCGCCCTTAGCCGAGCGCGCCTGTCGCGTCACGCGGAATCTGCCCCTGCGCGGCTAGCGAGGCATCGCAGCGGCCACGCGCCGGTCCGGCGAGCGGAAATGCTCCAGCCGGCGCACCAGCCGCTGGCCGATACCGATCGCAGGCAGCTCGATCCATTGGAAGCCGAGCGTCGCCAGCGGCATGGCAAGCGCGATCGTCCCGGCGATCAGGACCAGCGTGGCCGCGCCGGGGTGCGCCACGATCAATCGGGGGACCAGCAGCGCGCCGGTTGCCGCCAGGATCGCCAGCACCGGCTGGTGAAGCAGGTAGAGACTGTAGGACCGATCTCCGAGCCGCGTCGCCCAGCGCGCGGACAGGATGGAAAAGCGGTCCGCCCTGACGAAGATCGCGCCGATGACGAGCGCGGCGCCAACACCCTCGATCATCGAGGTGAGCGGATCGTGATAGGCCAGTTCGAAATCGGCTCCGGCGATGGCGCGACCGGTCCAGAGGAGCGCCACCCCCGCCCCTGCGCACACGGCCAGCATGCCACGCCTCCGCAACGCGACACGCAATTGCGGAACGACCAGCGCGACGGAGGCACCGAGCGCGAAGTCGATCATATAGGTGGGTATCAGCAGCAGCTTGTCACCACCGAACCGCGACAGCACGGCCAGTCCCAAGGTCAGGATCACGAATGCCGGCACAGAGCGGCGCATGACAAGGATCAGGAAGGGCATCGCCGCCGAGGCGACGAGTTCCACGGCCAGCGACCAGATCGGCAGCGGCAGCGTGGATTTCAGACCGGCAAAGGCGAGCATGATCCTGCCCGTGGGTAACGGCCAGTTGCCGCAGTTCATCCGGGCCCATTCCGATCCCAGCGCAACGCCATCGGCTCCGAAGACCAGAAGATAGATCAGCGCGAGCGCGCATGCCGTCCAAAGCGCGGGATAGATGCGGAAAGCGCGGCGGATATAGAAGAAGCCGATCCGACGCCTATCGAGTGGAGACCGCATCAGCGATAGGGTTAGCACAAAACCGCTGAGGACGAAGAACGTGACCACCGCCCCATGCGCGTTGAAGATCAATGACATGGCGGATCGCGATGCCGCCCCATAGTCATAATAAAGGGCGCAGTGATAAACGACGACGATCAGAGCTGCGATTCCGCGAAGTGACTGAAGCTCTATAACGGAACTGCCGGTCCGAATATCTGCCGCCGCCCGCGCATAGGTGCCGCTGCAAATCATCACCCCACCCCTGCGCCAATTTCTTCGTGGGGCGTAACGACAACGAAAAAGGCGGCGCAAGTCATAAGACCTGCGCCGCCCTCCATGTTCGTATCACGATGGGACGAAGGCTTAACCCTCGACACTCACCATGTGCTGAACCTTGCGGATCATGCCACGGACTTCGGGGCTGTCTTCCAGCTCCGACACACGGTGCATCTTGTTGAGGCCAAGGCCGATCAGCGTCGCGCGCTGATCCTTGGTACGGCGGATCGGCGAGCCGATCTGCTTGATCTTGATGGTCGCCATATCGCTTACTCCACGATCGCCGCGGCGTCGGCCTCGGCCGCGCCCTTGTCGGCGCCGCCACGACCCAGCAGGTCCGCGATCTTCTTGCCACGACGCTGCGCAACCGACTTCGGGCTGGTCTGGTCGCCCAGGGCCTCGAAGGTCGCACGGATCATGTTGTACGGGTTCGACGTGCCGATCGACTTGGTCACGACGTCAGCGACGCCGAGCGATTCGAAGATCGCGCGCATCGGACCGCCGGCGATGATACCGGTGCCCTGCGGTGCAGAGCGCAGCGTCACGCGGCCGGCACCGAAATGCCCGTTGCCGTCATGATGCAGCGTGCGGCCGTCCTTCAGCGGAACGCGTACCATCTTCTTCTTGGCCGCCGCAGTCGCCTTCGAGATCGCCTCCGGCACCTCGCGCGCCTTGCCATGGCCGAAGCCGGCCCGGCCCTTGCCGTCGCCTACGACGACCAGCGCCGCGAAGCCGAAGCGCTTGCCGCCCTTCACCGTCTTCGACACGCGGTTGATGTGGACGAGCTTCTCGATCAGCTCCTCGCCACCGTCGTCGGAGCCGGGACCGCCGCGACCGCGACCGTCACGACCACCGCGACCGCCGTCACGACCGCCGCGCTGGCCGCCGGGGCCGCCGCGACCGCGACCGCCACCACCGCCCGGACCGCCACGGCCGCGACCGCCGCCCTGACCCTGATAACCGCCACCTGCGTTCGCGCCGGTGTTAGCGCCGGCATCACCGGCGGAAGCCTCAACCGCGGCGTTCTCGCCCGGCTGCGACTGGGTATCGTTGTTCTCGGCCATTATCTTAGAACTCCAATCCGGCTTCACGAGCCGCCTCGGCCAGCGCCTTGACGCGGCCGTGGAACAGGAAGCCACCGCGGTCGAACACGACCTTGGTCACGCCAGCGGCCAGAGCCGCCTCCGCCACGCGCTTGCCCACCGCCGATGCGGCAGCGACATTGGCGCCCGACGCATCGCGCGCGGTCAGCGTCGACGCCGCAGCGACAGTGACGCCGGCGACGTCGTCGATCACCTGGGCGTACATGTGCTTGCCCGAGCGATGCACCGACAGCCGCGGCCGGGTGCCGGCACGCGCACGCAGCGCAGTACGATTGCGCCGACGGCGCTTCTCGAAGAGTGTCATACCCTTGGACATTACTTCTTCTTCCCTTCCTTGCGGAAGATGAACTCGCCGTCGTACTTGATGCCCTTGCCCTTGTACGGCTCGGGCTTGCGCCAGCGGCGGATCTCGGCGGCCAGCTGGCCGACCTTCTGCTTGTCGGCGCCGCTGATCTCGACCGTGGTCGCATCAGGGGTCTTCACCTCGATGCCTTCCGGCACGTCGATGTTGACGTCGTGGCTGTAGCCGAGCTGCAGCTTCAGGGTCTTGCCCTGCGCCGCGGCGCGGTAACCAACGCCGGTGATGACCAGCTTCTTCGAGAAGCCCGTCGTCACGCCCGTCACCAGGTTCTGCACCAGCGTGCGCTGCATGCCCCAGAACGCGCGAGCGCGCTTGGTGTCGTTCGCCGGCTGCACGCCGATCGAGTCCGACTGGACGTCGTAGGTGATGAGGTCCGATAGCGGCATCGACAGGGTGCCCTTGGGGCCCTTGATCGACAGCTCGTTGCCGGTGCGGGTCGCGGTGACGCCCGAGGGGACGGCGACCGCCTTCTTACCGATGCGGCTCATCAGAACACCTCCGCCAGCACTTCGCCGCCGACATTCTGCTCGCGCGCCTCGGCGTCGGACAGAACGCCACTCGGCGTCGACACGATGGTGATGCCCAGACCGTTCATCACGCGCGGCAGGTCCTGCGACCCGCTGTACACGCGGCGGCCGGGCTTCGACACGCGCGCGATATGCTTGATGGCCGGCTGGCCCTCGAAATACTTCAGCTCGATGCGCACGCCGGCGGCGGGGCCCATCTGCTCCTCGGAATAGCCACGGATATAGCCTTCGCGCTGCAGAACGTCGAGCACGCGGACGCGCAGCTTCGACGCCGGCGAGAGGACGGAGTCCTTCTTCGCGCGCTGGCCGTTGCGGATGCGGGTGAGCAGGTCACCCACGGGATCGGTCACTGCCATCTCAAACGGTCCTTACCAGCTCGACTTCGTGAGGCCGGGGATCATGCCCTTGTTGGCAAGATCGCGCAGCATGACGCGAGCGAGACGGAACTTGCGATAATAGGCGCGCGGGCGCCCGGTGATCTCGCAACGGTTGCGGATACGCGTGGGGTTCGCGTTGCGCGGCAGCTCGGCCATCTTCAGCCGCGCGATCAGGCGCTCGCTCTCGTCGAGCGACGTGTCGTTCGCCTGGGCCTTCAGCTTCGCCAGCTTGGGAGCATATTGCTTCACCAGCTTCTTGCGACGCTCATTCTTGTTGATCGAACTCAGTTTCGCCATGGACTTAAGCTCTTCCTAGTAGCGCTCCCCCGCGAATGCAGGAGAGCGGGAGATGTCAGGCCGCCTTCTTCTCTTCGGCGGCCTCTTCCTGCGGGAACGGGAAGCCGAACAGACGGAGCAGCTCGCGCGCCTCGTCGTCGGTCTTTGCCGTGGTGGTGACGATCACGTCCATGCCACGCACCTTGTCGATGCGGTCATAGTTGATCTCGGGGAAGATGATCTGCTCCTTGATGCCGCAGGCATAGTTGCCGCGACCGTCGAAGCTCTTCGGGTTCAGACCGCGGAAGTCGCGCACGCGCGGCAGGGCGATCGTGATGAAGCGGTCGAGGAACTCGTACATGCGCTCGCGGCGAAGGGTGACCTTCACGCCGATCGGCATGCCCTCGCGCAGCTTGAACTGCGCGATCGACTTCTTCGCCTTGGTGATGACCGGCTTCTGACCGGCGATCAGCTCCATTTCCGACGCGGCCTGGTCGACGCGCTTCTTGTCCTGGGTCGCCTCACCGACGCCCATGTTGAGCACGATCTTCTCGATCCGCGGGATCTCGTTGACGTTCTTGTAGCCGAACTTCTCGGTCATCGCAGCGACGATGCGATCGTCGTAGATGCCCTTCATCCGGGGCTTATAGGCATCAGCCATCGATCTTCTCCCCGGACTTCACGGCCACGCGGACCTTCTTGCCGTCCTGCGTCTCGAAACGGACGCGCGTCGGCTTGCCGTCGGCGGTCACGTGCGCGACCTTCGAGATGTGCAGCGGCGCCTCGACCTTGACCAAGCCACCCTGCGGCTCGGCCTGGGTCGGCTTGCGGTGGCGGGTCGCGACGTTGACGCCCTCGACCACGACCTTGCCGTCCTTCGGCATGGCGAGCGTGACCGTGCCGGTCTTGCCCTTGTCCTTGCCGGACAGGACGATCACGCGATCGCCCTTCTTGATCTTCGCGGCGGCCATTACAGCACCTCGGGCGCGAGAGAGATGATCTTCATGTGCTTCTTGCCACGCAGCTCGCGCACGACCGGGCCGAAGATACGGGTGCCGATCGGCTCCTCGTTCTTGTTGACCAGGACGGCGGCGTTGCCGTCGAAGCGGATGGTCGAGCCATCGGCACGGTGAATGTCCTTGGCGGTGCGGACGATGACGGCGCGGTGCACGTCACCCTTCTTCACCTTGCCGCGGGGCTGCGCTTCCTTGATGCTGACGACGATGATGTCACCGACCGATGCGGTGCGACGCTTCGAGCCGCCCAGCACCTTGATGCACTGCACCCGCTTCGCGCCGCTGTTGTCAGCGACGTCGAGATTGGACTGCATCTGGATCATGGATCCTGCTTCCTTCTCTTCATGGGCTGGATTCCGACCCAGCCCGGCCTAAAAATAACGACCCCGGCGGCGGGCGGACCCGCGCCGGGGGAGCGGCCCTGTAGCCGCTCCTTGGTCAGAGTGCAACCTGCCCCGGTCGAAACCGGAGCGCGATGCATCACGCGTCGACGTCGACCCGCTCGGGCGTCGCATGGGTGTTCACCCGGTCGAGCACCTTCCAGGTCTTCAGCTTCGACATCGGCGCAATCTCTTCGATGCGCACCGTCTCGCCGGCCTTGAACTCGTTCGCCTCGTCATGGGCGTGATACTTCTTCGAGCGGCGGATGATCTTGCCGTAGAGCGGGTGCTTCACCTTGCGCTCGACGTTCACCACCACGGTCTTGTCGCCCTTGTCGGAGACGATCAGGCCGGTCAGCACGCGCTTGGGCATGTGCTTCGTTCCTTACTTGGCCGTCGCGGCGCGAGTGCGCTGCGACTGCAGGGTCTTGATGCGGGCGATGTCGCGACGGACCTCGCGCACGCGGCTCGGCTTCTCGAGCTGGTTCGTCGCCGCCTGGAAGCGGAGGTTGAACTGCTCGCGCTTCAGCTGGCCGAGGCTCTCGTTCAGCTGATCGTCGCTCTGGCCGGTGAAATCAGTGGCCATCTTACTCGCCTCCGAGGTGGCTGGTGTCGCCCAGACGGGCCACGACCTTGGTCTTGATCGGGAGCTTCATGGCGGCGCGCTCGAACGCCTCGGCGGCGATCTTGCCCTCGACACCGTCGAGCTCGAACAGGATCCGGCCCGGCTTCACGCGGGCAGCCCAGAACTCGGGCGAACCCTTGCCCGAGCCCATGCGGACTTCGGCCGGCTTCGACGAGACCGGCACGTCCGGGAAGACGCGGATCCACAAACGCCCCTGGCGCTTGATGTGGCGGGTGATCGCGCGGCGGGCCGCCTCGATCTGGCGTGCGGTGATCCGATCCGGCTCCATCGCCTTCAGGCCATAGGCGCCGAAGTTGAGGCTGGTGCCGCCCTTGGCGTCGCCGTGGATGCGGCCCTTGAACGCCTTGCGGAACTTGGTGCGCTTCGGTTGCAGCATGTTTCTTGTTCCTTAGCGGCGGTCGTCGCGCGCCGGACGCACGCCGGAGGTCTGGGCCTCCATCATGAGCCGGTCGGTCGCCATCGGGTCGTGACCCAGGATCTCGCCCTTGAACACCCAGACCTTGACGCCGCACACGCCGTACGACGTGTGGGCCTCGGCCTCGGCATAGTCGATGTTCGCGCGCAGCGTGTGCAACGGCACGCGGCCCTCGCGATAGCTCTCCGAGCGCGCGATTTCCGCACCGCCCAGACGACCGCCGCAATAGACCTTGATGCCGTCGGCACCCAGGCGCATCGCCGACTGCACCGCGCGCTTCATCGCGCGGCGGAAGGCGATACGGCGCTCCAGCTGGTCGGCGATACCCTGCGCGACCAGGCGGGCGTCCACCTCGGGCTTGCGGATCTCAACGATGTTCAGCGAGACGTCGGACGAGGTCATCGCACCGATCGTCTTGCGCAGCTTCTCGATGTCGCCGCCCTTCTTGCCGATGATGACACCGGGACGTGCGGCGAAGATCGAGATGCGGCACAGCTTGGCTGGACGCTCGATGACGACCTTGGAGATCGCCGCCTGCGGCAGCGTCTTCATGATGAACCGGCGGATCTTCAGATCCTCCAGCAGCAGCTGGCCATAGGCGGCGCCTTCGGCGTACCAGCGGCTGTCCCAGGTGCGGTTGATCTGCAGCCGCATGCCGATGGGGTTGCTCTTGTGACCCATTATGCTTCTTCCTGCTCGCGCACGACGATGCGCAGACGGCTGAACGGCTTCAGGATGCGGGTGGACTTGCCACGGCCGCGGGTCGCGAAACGCTTCATGGTGATCGACTTGCCGACCGACGCCTCGGCGACGACGAGCGCGTCGACGTCGAGGTTGTGGTTGTTCTCGGCATTGGCGATGGCCGAGGCCAGAACCTTGCGCGCGTCGACCGCCATGCCCTTCGTCGAGAAGGCCAGGATGTTGAGCGCGTCGGACGCCTTCTTGCCGCGGATCAGGCCCGCGACCAGGTTCAGCTTCTGGGCCGAACCGCGGATCTGCGTGCCGACCGACAGGGCTTCCTTGTCACCGACCTTGCGGGGGGATGCTGGCTTCGACATCAGCGCTTGCCCTTCTTGTCGGCGGCATGACCCGGGAAGTAGCGCGTGGGCGCGAACTCGCCGAGCTTCATGCCGACCATGTCCTCGTTGACCGTGACCGGCACGAACTTGCGACCATTATAGACGTTGAACGTCAGACCGACGAACGACGGCAGGATGGTGGAACGACGCGACCAGGTCTTGATCGGCGCGCGGCCACCGGCATCCTGCGCGGTCTCCGCCTTCTTCAACAGGCTCAGTTCGACGAACGGGCCCTTCCAGACTGAACGAGCCATGGGTTAGCCCTTCCTCTTCGTCGAGTGACGCGACCGGATGATCATCTTGTCGGTCGACTTGTTGTGACGGGTGCGCGCACCCTTGGTCGGCTTGCCCCACGGGGTAACCGGATGACGGCCGCCCGAGGTCCGGCCTTCACCACCGCCATGCGGATGGTCGACCGGGTTCTTGGCGACGCCGCGGGTCAGCGGACGCTTGCCCATCCAGCGCGAACGCCCGGCCTTGCCGAGGTTCGTGTTCTGGTTGTCCGGGTTCGACACCGCACCGATCGTCGCCATGCACTCGCCATGGATATAGCGCTGCTCGCCCGAGTTCAGGCGGACGATGACCATGCCGCGATCGCGACCGACGACCTGCACATAGGTGCCGGCCGAACGTGCGATCTGGCCGCCCTTGCCCGGCTTCATCTCCACATTGTGGACGATGGTGCCGACCGGGACCTGGCCCAGCTCCATGGCGTTGCCCGGCTTCACGTCGGTCCGCTTGGCCGCGATCACCTTGTCCCCGACGCCGAGGCGCTGCGGAGCGATGATATAGGCCTGCGCCACCTTGCCATCGGCATCGGTGCCGTAATTGACCAGTGCGATGAACGCGGTGCGGTTGGGATCATATTCCAGCCGCTCGACCGTGCCCTCGACGTCCCAGTTGCGACGCTTGAAGTCAATGAACCGGTACTTCTGCTTGTGGCCACCCGCGATGCCGCGGCTGGTCACATGGCCCTTGTTGTTGCGGCCACCGGTCTTGTTCTTGCCCTCGACGAGCGCCTTGACGGGCTTGCCCTTCCAGAGCTGCGACTTGTCGACGAGAATCAGGCCGCGGCGGGCCGGGCTCGTCGGATTATATTGCTTGAGTGCCATCTCAGCCCTGCGCCCCCGTCGTCACGTCGATGGACTCGCCGTCCTTCAGCGTCACGATCGCCTTCTTCACGTCCGACTTGGTGTAGGGCACGCCCTTCCACTTCTTCGTCTTGCCCTTCTGGACGATCGTGTTGACGCCGGTGACGGTGACGCCGAACAGCGCCTCGACAGCGGCCTTGATCTCGGGCTTGCTCGCAGTCTTGGCGACCTTGAACACGACGGCGTTATGCTCGGACAGCAGGGTCGCCTTCTCGGTGATGTGCGGCGCGAGCACGACGTCGTAGTGACGCACGTCGATCGCGGCCTTCTGCGGCTTAGCCATTGAAGCGCGCCTCCAGCTTTTCGACAGCGGCGCGGGTCAGCACCAGCGTGTCGGCCTTGATGATGTCATAGACGTTGGCACCGACGGCCGGCAGCAGGTCGACGCCCGGCAGGTTGTAGCCTGCGCGGAAGCCCTCACCTGCCTCGCCGTCGATCACCAGCGTGCGCTTGCCGGCGTTCAGGGTCGCGAAATGGCCCTTCAGTTCCTTGGTCTTGCCGACCTCGAAACCGTCCAGCACGATCAGCGAGCCGGCCTTGGCGTGGCTGCTGAGCGCCATCTTCAGACCCAGGGCACGAACCTTCTTGTTCAGGCCGGGATTGAAGTCGCGGACACGGGCGCCGTGCGCCTTGCCGCCGCCGATGAAGACGGGAGCGCGACGATCGCCGTGACGGGCGACACCGCCGCCCTTCTGGCGACCGAGCTTCTTGCCCGAGCGGGCGACATCGGCACGCTCACGAGTGCCGCGCGCGGTGGCGCGGCGCTTTTCCAGCTGCCAGGTCACAACGCGGTGCAGGATATCGGCGCGCGGATCGAGGCCGAAGACCTCGTCGTTAAGCTCGATGTCCGCCCCGGCGGTGCCGGCAAAGGACTGAACCTTGACCTTCACTGTTTAGCCCTCCTGGCTCGCGGTGGCTTCCGGAGCAGGCTCGGCAGAAGCAGTGTTGTTGTTTGCGATCTTCAGACCGGCGGGCTTCGGGGCATCGGCGTGCGCCTTGACCTTCACGGCGTCCTTGACGAACAGCCAGCCACCCTTCGACCCGGGCACCGAGCCCTTGACGAAGATCAGACCGCGCTCGACGTCGGTGCCGACGATCTCGAGATTCTGCTGGGTGCGATACTTGTCGCCCATGTGACCGGCCATCTTCTTGTTCTTGAAGACGCGACCCGGATCCTGACGCTGACCGGTCGAACCGAGCGAACGGTGCGAGACCGAGACGCCGTGCGTCGCGCGCAGACCGCCGAAGTTCCACCGCTTCATGCCGCCGGCGAAGCCCTTACCCTGGGTACGACCCTGGATATCGACCATCTGGCCAGCGACGAAATGCTCCGCCGAAATCTCTGCGCCGACGTCGAGGAGATTGTCCTCGGAGACGCGGAATTCCGCCAGGATCGCCTTGGGCTCGACCTCGGCCTTGCCGAAATGGCCGCGCTGCGGCTTGGCGACGTTCTTGGCCTTGGCGACGCCTGCGCCAAGCTGGACGGCGGTGTAGCCGTCGGTATCTGTTTCGCGGCGGGAGACGACCTGAAGCCCTTCGAGCTGCAGAACGGTGACCGGCACGTGCCGACCGTCGTCCTGGAACAGGCGGGTCATCCCCATCTTCTTCGCGATCACGCCGGTGCGCATGATCCACACTCCTTGACAGAGGCACGCCCGGACCATTCCGGAACGTGCTTGCGGGCCTCTCCGGAACCGAGGTTCCATCAAAGCCCATCCAACCCGAATTTATCGAAACGTGCCCCGCCCCGGGCTGGTCGTTCTCTAGCCTTGGCTCAAGAACATGGCGGGAGACGCTGGCCCGACGACCGAGGTCGCCGGCGGTATCTCGAAATGCCGTCGCGCCGCAGGACCGAGGTCGACTGCAGCGCGCCGCTGGCCCTTAGGCCAGCTTGATCTCCACGTCAACGCCGGCCGCGAGATCCAGCTTCATCAGCGCGTCGACCGTCTGGGGGGTCGGCTGCACGATGTCGAGCATCCGCTTGTAGGTACGGACCTCGAACTGCTCGCGCGACTTCTTGTCGATGTGCGGGCCGCGGTTGACGGTGAACTTCTCGATGCGCGTCGGCAGCGGAATGGGGCCACGGATGAGCGCGCCGGTGCGGCGGGCGGTGTCGGCGATATCGCCGGTCGCCTGATCGAGCACGCGATGGTCGAACGCCTTCAGACGAATGCGGATGTTGCTGTCCATGATCCCTACCGATGCGAAAGAGCGGGCCGCATGAATGCGGCTCTTGCTGTTCAAAAAAGCGAAGGGGCGCCCATACAGGCGCTCCTACAAAAAGGCAACCGCCCGGCGCACCCTGACGGTGCACCGGGCGGCTGTTTTGCGGTGGGCCGTTGCCGGCCCGGTCCGTTACTTCGAGATCGCGCTGACCACGCCGGCGCCGACGGTGCGGCCACCCTCGCGGATCGTGAAGCGCTGACCCACGTCCATGGCGATCGGTGCGATCAGCTTGATGCCGAGCGCGACGTTGTCGCCGGGCATGACCATCTCGGTGCCCTCAGGCAGCTCGACGGTGCCGGTCACGTCCGTGGTGCGGAAGTAGAACTGCGGGCGGTAGTTGGCGAAGAACGGCGTGTGACGGCCACCCTCTTCCTTCGACAGCACGTAGACTTCCGAGTTGAAGTCGGTGTGCGGCTTGATCGAGCCGGGCTTGCAGAGCACCTGGCCACGCTCCACGTCGTCGCGGGCGACGCCGCGGATCAGCGCACCGACATTGTCGCCGGCCTGGCCCTGATCGAGCAGCTTGCGGAACATCTCGACGCCGGTGACGGTGGTCTTGCGGACCTCCGGGTGAATGCCGACGATCTCGACTTCCTCACCGACCTTGACGATGCCGGTCTCGACGCGACCGGTGACGACCGTACCGCGACCCGAGATCGAGAACACGTCCTCGATCGGCATCATGAACGGCTTGTCCAGCGGACGCTCCGGCTGCGGGATGTAGTCGTCGACCGCCTGCATCAGCTCGAGCACCGCTTCCTTGCCGAACTTGTCGTTCGAACCCGACAGCGCGCAGGTCGCCGAACCCTTGATGATGGGGATGTCGTCGCCCGGGAACTCGTACGAGCTGAGCAGCTCGCGGATTTCCAGCTCGACCAGCTCGAGGATTTCCTCGTCGTCGACCAGATCGACCTTGTTCATGAACACGACCATCGCCGGCACGCCGACCTGACGGGCGAGCAGGATGTGCTCGCGGGTCTGCGGCATCGGGCCGTCGGTAGCCGACACGACCAGGATCGCGCCGTCCATCTGGGCGGCACCGGTGATCATGTTCTTCACATAGTCGGCGTGGCCGGGGCAGTCGACGTGCGCGTAGTGGCGGTTCGTCGTCTCGTACTCGACGTGTGCGGTCGAGATCGTGATGCCGCGCTCACGCTCTTCCGGCGCCTTGTCGATGTTGGCGAAGTCGACGGCGGTGCCGCCGGTCGTCTCTGCCAGGACCTTGGTGATCGCGGCGGTCAGCGAGGTCTTGCCATGGTCGACGTGACCGATGGTGCCGATGTTCAGATGCGGCTTGTTCCGCTCGAATTTTGCCTTTGCCATTTTCCTACCTTCTGATTCGAATTCGGTGCCGCCGGGGCCACGCGAACGCGGCCCAATAACGACTGTTGCATGGTTACGCCAGCCCCTGTCCCGATTCCTCGGGCAGGCCGACACCGGAGTAAATCCGGCGTCGTCGAACGGGTCGCCGGAGCGACCCGCCGGCCGGCCTTTCGGCGTCTCGGGGCCAGGTTGCCCTGGCCCCGTGCGCCTCAGGCCATCTTCGCCTTGATCTCGTCCGCGACGTTGCTCGGCACTTCGTCATAGTGCGAGAACTGCATCGAGTACTGCGCCCGGCCCTGGGTGAACGAGCGGAGCTGGTTCACGTAACCGAACATGTTGGCCAGCGGCACCATCGCCTCGACCGTCTGCGCATTGCCGCGGCTGTCGGTGCCCTGGATCTGGCCACGACGGCTGTTCATGTCGCCGATGACGTCGCCCAGATAATCCTCCGGGGTGACAACCTCGACCTTCATGATCGGCTCGAGCAGCTTGATGCCGGCCTTCTGTGCGGCCTCACGCATCGCGCCGCGGGCGCAGATCTCGAACGCCAGCGCCGACGAGTCGACGTCATGGTACGCGCCGTCGTACAGATGGACCTCGAAGTCGATGATCGGGAAGCCGATCAGCGATCCCGTCTCGGCCGTCTCGCGCATGCCCTTCTCGACCGAGGGGATATATTCCTTGGGAATATTGCCGCCCTTGACCTCGTCGAAGAACTGGAAACCCGAACCGCGCTCGCCCGGAACGACGGTCAGCTTGACGCGACCGAACTGGCCCGAACCACCCGACTGCTTCTTGTGCGTATAGTCGATGTCGACCTTCTTCGCGAGATACTCGCGATACGCCACTTGCGGCGCGCCGACATTCGCCTCGACCTTGAACTCGCGCTTCATGCGATCGACGAGGATCTCGAGGTGAAGCTCGCCCATGCCCTTGATGATGGTCTGGCCCGACTCGGCATCCGACGACACGCGGAACGACGGATCCTCGCGCGCGAGACGGTTGAGCGCGACGCCCATCTTCTCCTGGTCGGCCTTGGTCTTCGGCTCCACCGACAGCTCGATCACGGGCTCGGGGAACTCCATCCGCTCCAGGATGATCGGCGCACTGATGGCACAGAGCGTGTCACCGGTCGTGGTATCCTTCAGGCCCGCCAGCGCGACGATGTCGCCGGCATAGGCCTCCTGGATGTCCTCGCGGCTGTTCGCATGCATCAGCAGCATGCGACCGACCTTTTCCTTCTTGTCCTTCACCGAGTTCTGGACCTGCGACGCCGCCTCGAGCTTGCCCGAGTAGATGCGCGCGAAGGTCAGGGTGCCGACGAAGGGATCGTTCATGATCTTGAACGCCAGCGCCGAGAACGGCTCGGTGTCCGACGACGGACGCTCGTCCGGCGTCTCGCCGTCGAGCTTCACGCCCTTGATGGCGGGAACGTCGAGCGGCGACGGCAGATAGTCGACCACCGCGTCGAGCAGCGGCTGGACGCCCTTGTTCTTGAAGGCCGAACCGCAGACGATCGGCACGAACGCCATGTTCAGCGTCCCCTTGCGGATCAGCTTCTTCAGGTCGGCGACCGACGGCTCGTTGCCCTCGAGATAGGCCTCCATCAGGTCGTCGTCCTGCTCGACGGCCATCTCGATCAGGTCGCTGCGATACTTCGCCGCCTTCTCGGCCATGTCGTCGGGGATCGCCTGATATTCGAACTTCGCGCCCAGGCTCTCCTCGAGCCAGACGATCGCACGGTTCTCGACCAGGTCGACCAGCCCCTTGAAGCCGCCCTCGATGCCGATCGGCAGATACAGGACCGCCGGCCGCGCACCCAGACGCTCGATGATCGAGTTCACGCAGAAATAGAAGTCGGCGCCGGTGCGATCCAGCTTGTTGACGAAGCACATGCGCGGCACGCCGTACTTGTCGGCCTGGCGCCACACCGTCTCGGACTGCGGCTCCACGCCCGCCACGCCGTCGAAGCACGCGACCGCGCCGTCGAGCACGCGGAGCGAACGCTCCACCTCGATGGTGAAGTCGACGTGGCCCGGCGTGTCGATGATGTTGATCCGGTGCTCGGGGCCCTGACCCTCCTCGGCCTTCCAGAAGCACGTCGTCGCGGCCGACGTGATGGTGATGCCGCGCTCCTGCTCCTGCTCCATCCAGTCCATCGTCGCGGTGCCCTCATGCACTTCGCCGATCTTGTAGGACTTGCCGGTGTAGTAGAGGATACGCTCGGTCGTGGTCGTCTTGCCGGCGTCGATGTGCGCCATGATGCCGATGTTGCGATACTGTTCGAGCGGATGGCTGCGGGCCATGATCGGGCTTCCTTAGCGATGTGGGGAGCAGGCCCATGGCCGGCTCCCCACGATATAGGTCAGATTCGAGACGCTTCCAAGACGAAGCGCCGCGCTTACCAGCGGTAGTGCGAGAAGGCGCGGTTCGCTTCCGCCATGCGGTGCGTGTCCTCGCGCTTCTTCACCGCGTTGCCGCGGTTGTTGGCGGCGTCGAGCAGCTCGCCCGACAGACGCGCCGCCATGGTGTTCTCGCTGCGGTTGCGGGCCGCGGTGATGAGCCAGCGGATCGCCAGCGCCTGGGCGCGCTCCGGACGGACCTCAACGGGGACCTGGTAGGTCGCACCGCCGACGCGGCGGCTGCGGACCTCGATGCCCGGCTTGATGTTGTTCAGCGCGTCGTGGAACACGCCGATCGGCTCGCGCTTGGCGCGGGTCTCGACAGTTTCCAAGGCACCATAGACGATCAGCTCGGCGACGGACTTCTTGCCGTCCAGCATGACCGAATTCATGAACTTCGAGAGAACCTCATCACCGTACTTGGGATCCGGCAGGATGATGCGCTTCTCTGGGCGACGACGACGTGCCATTTCTTATTCCTTCTAAACTTCAGCCGGTTCCGGAACCCGTCCGGGGCTTACTATGATCTGGATCCCGGCCTGCGCCGGGATGAGTCCGCGCGGACGCTCCGCGCCCGCTGGCTCACTTCGGACGCTTGGCGCCGTACTTGGAGCGGGACTGGCGGCGATCCTTGACGCCCTGCGTATCGAGCACGCCGCGCAGGACGTGATAGCGAACGCCGGGAAGGTCGCGCACACGGCCACCGCGGATCAGGACCACCGAGTGCTCCTGCAGGTTATGGCCTTCACCCGGAATGTAGCTGATGACTTCGCGGCTGTTCGTCAGGCGGACCTTGGCCACCTTGCGCAGCGCCGAGTTCGGCTTCTTCGGGGTCGTCGTGTAGACGCGGGTGCAGACGCCGCGCTTCTGCGGGTTCTGCTCCATCGCAGGGACCTTGGACTTGGCCTTCTGCGGCTCGCGGCCCTTGCGGACCAGCTGGTTGATCGTGGGCATTGAAGCCTTCACCTTTCACATGGTTACTTTGCTGGACCCTGTCTCGAATGCAAAAGGAGCCTTGGGGGCGCAACCGTCTCCGGCCACCCCAGGCCCCTGCCATTCCAGCAATGTTCAAGCATGTCCGGTACGAAACAGGTCGCCCCGAACGGCCGCGCCTATACGCCGGGGGATGCCCGTGGTCAATGGCACATGGTCGGGCAGACCGGGCGGCGCAGATGGCCGCTTGCCCCGCCGGACACTTCCCGCTAAAGCCCGCCCCCGCACAGGGGTGTAGCTCAGTTGGTTAGAGCGTCGGTCTCCAAAACCGAAGGCCCTCGGTTCGAGTCCGAGCTCCCCTGCCAGCATTTTTCGTCGTCGATGAACTGCCAACCGGCACGCCGCCCGACGCGCGAAGGCCGCCGGATCGCTCCGACGGCCCCACTGCATTCACGAACCGAAAATCAGGCGTAGCGTGCCTGCATCGCACGCCGGCGATAGCGGGCGACGCCGGCGACCATGCCGAACCCGACCAGCATCATTGCCCAGGTTGCCGGCTCGGGCACCGCGGTCGTCGCGGTGATCGCGGTATTGGCCATCGTCTCGAAGCCATAGCCCTTAAGGATGTTGTTCGTCGTGTAGACGAAGCCATAATAGTTATCCGTGCCGACCGTAGCGCGGATGCCGAGAAAATTGTCGCCGTTGGAGAAGTTCACCGAAGTCGGGGTGGGAAACGAGGCATAGCTGCCGAAGATTCCCGGGCCATACTGCACGGTGTTGCGGTTCACGAAACTGGACGACGGGCTGCCGAACACCGACGAGAACGCACCGTTGGTGCCGTTCGAGACGAGCAGCGGTGCCGAGAAGCTGCTGACCGCCGACAGGGTGAACGAAACCCCCTGAACCGTGAAGGTATAGGGCGTGTTGAGAAGGTTCGTGTTCACCTCCGTCAACACCGGCGCGGCGGCGGCGGGTGCCGCGACGAAGGCAGCGGCGAGCGCGACCGCTGAGACCATGGCTTTCATGAAGAACTCTCCCTGTGGGCGGTGCCACGGGGCGCGGTCACCGTGGGAGATACGGTTAACTGCCGGAAAAGGTGCGAAGCTTTTTTGAGCCTCTGCGTCGAAATGGGACACTCTGGACAGAACGGCGGGCATCTCATCCCGCTTCGGCACCACTGTCGACCAGCGATGGGAGTGGCGGCGTGGCGGCCGTCATGCTCGTGCGGAGCCAAGTGACGGCCCGCGACGTTGCCTGCGCGAGCCGGTGTCCCGCCGGTACCGGAGACCCGATGATGGACGCTCTGCCCACGGAAATCGCGCTGCTCGCCTGGTCGACGGTCCTGCTGTTCGTGCACGTCATGATCCAGGGACAGACTTCGACACGCGAGCGGGGGTTGGACTGGAACGCCGGCCCCCGCGATGGCGAGGCGCCGCCGCCGGGGCCGCTCGCGGGGCGTGCGGCGCGGGCGCTGGCGAATTTTCAGGAGACGTACCCGGTGTTCGTCGCGCTGGCGCTGGGACTGGCCGTGACCGGACGCGCCGGCGGCATCGGCGCGGTCGGGGCAGGTCTGTGGTTTGGGGCGCGGATCGTCTACATACCGCTCTACCTGTTCGGCGTGCGCTATGTCCGCAGCATGGCGTGGCTGGCGTCGATCGCGGGACTGCTGCTGATGCTGATCCGGCTGCTCTGACAGAGCAGCGTCAGGAGGCGCCCGCGTCCATCGTCTCGCTGATAGAGCGGCTCGGTTCGTCGCTCAGCGTGCGGACCACCGTCTCGAAGCGGTCGCCGTCGATGCGGATCTCGTTGAAGGCGGGGGGATGGTTGCGCACCCGCTTCGACAGGGTGCCGGCGCCGATCATCCGCACCGTCCAGTCGCCGCGCCGGACCGGCACGTCGAACGGGTCGTGGACATGGCCCGACAGGACCGCGTGCGCGCCGGCCGCCGCCAGCTCCTCCAGAGCCTCCTCGCCGCGCCAGGTCTTCGCCGTTCCCTTGGTACCACCCTCGATCAGCGGATGGTGCGCGGCGACGAAGATCAGATTGCCCTTTGGCGCCGCCGCGATCAGCGCCAGCGCGCGCTTCAGCGAGCCGCGGCTGACATGGCCCTTCGACCAGTTCATCCGCCACTGCGCGCGTGCCGTCGTCTTCAGCGGCACGATGGTGACGCCGGCAAGCTCCAGCGGCCGCTCGATCATCCGCTCGATCGCCGCATAGCGGGTATAAGGCGCGATGAAGCGGCGGATCGGGTCCCAGTAATAGGGAATGTCGTGGTTGCCGACCTCTACCGTGACCGGCGCCGCAAGGCTCTTCAGCCACGCGCCACCGGCCTCGAACTCGCGGGTGCGGGCGCGCATCGTCAGGTCGCCGGTCATGATGACGGCGTCGGGGCGCTCGGCCTCGACCCGCTCCGCGAACCAGCGGATCGCGTGCGGGTCCTCCTTGCCGAAATGGACGTCGCTGACGTGGAAGAGCTTGGTCATCCCCTGCTCTTCCCGCCGTCGCGCATCATCGTCAAGGCAGGTCGGCCAGCTGCCGCGGCTCGTGCATCGGGCAGCCGTTGAAACGCCCACGATAGTCGGCGGAGAACTTATAGGTATCGTTGCGCGCCCGGTTGATGTTGCCGAGCGGCCGATGTGCCGCCAGCCCGTGCCAGATGTTGTAGGATAGTGCGTCGTTGATCTTGTCCGACGTACCGTGCTCCCAGCCGGGCTGCGGCGCGACCTCCAGCGTGGCGACGGTCTGGAAGGGGCTGTCCTTCTCGTCCCAGACCTTGGTCGGATCCTCGACCGGCATCGCCTCCAGGTCGCGGCTGAGCTGGACGCGCAGCTCCCAGGTGCCGCCCTGGCTGACCAGCACCTCGCTGACGACCTCGCGCAGCGCGTCGGGGCGGTTGGTGGTGGTCACCGTGTCGCCGGTCAGCTGGGTCAACGCCGGGCTGACCGGAGCGAGCGAGAACTTGGCGATATAGTCGCCATAGCGAAACGGCGTCTGCGAATAATAGGTTTCGCCGAGCGGATGGACCTGCGGCGCGCCACCCAGCGTCTGCAACGTCGCCGATTCGAGCCCGACCGCCTCCAGCGTCGCCTCGAACGCGCGCAGCACACCCGACAACAGCTTCTTCGCGCCCTCCGCCTTGTCGGTGGTGGAGGCGAGCAGTTTCAGGTTCTTCGAGAATGCCTTGGCGTCGGGCGCCGAGAAGGCTGGGCCGTTGACGAGGATCAGGTCCTGCGTCGCGTCGCCCTCCGATCCCGGCAGCCGCTCGCCTTCGACGCCGATGATCTTCAGTGCCAGCCCACGCGGCAATGCGATCGAGTCGTCCAGGATGTCGCCCGCGTTGGTCGAGATGCGCAGGACCGCCTCATAGGTGCCGGGCCGGGCGAACAGGCCCTGCGCCAGCTCGGGTGGCAGGCCGTCATGCACCGTCAGCGTTCCGGTGGCGATGCCGTGCGCCTTGGCATGGACCGAGCGTTCGGCGTGGCCATAGTCCTTGGACGTCGTCTCCAGAATATTGCGGAATGAGTCCTCCAGCTGGTGGATCACCTGTCCCTCGTCCGGCTGTACCGTCTCGACGGACGGGTCGTAGCGGACGGGCGCCTTCAGCGTTGCAGTGTCGGTCATCGGCGGCGCTCTCCTTGCGTGTCGCTGCTCAACCGCTGGAAATGAGTGACGTTCCTTACCCGATCCGCGCGACGGCAGCGTCGGCGGGAAGGAGCAGGCGCGCGGCGGCACCGGTCGCGGTCACCAACAGCATCGCGAGAAGCGTCGCCCCTGCCCGTCGCCGCGACCAGCCCCGTCCGAGCAGGACCAGCCCGAGTGCGATCGCGAGCATCGGCCAGAGGTGATAGCGCAGGTCAGAGGCGATGCTGACGACCGCGAAGCTCGCCTCCAGCATCAGGGCCGAGCCGATCAGCGCACGGGCGAGCGCGGCATCGGCATCGCTCCGTGCCCGGCCGGCGATCAGCGCGGCCACCCCGGCGACGATCCACAGGACCGGCCAGCCCGCCGGCGTGGTCGCGAGCGGGCGACTCCATGTCTGCCAGACGATCGCCGAACCGCCGGGCGGAACGAGCCCCAGCGCGTTCGGCTCCGATGCCATCGGCGGCTCCGCGCCGGGCCAGCGATACGGGACCAGCCAGCGGTCGGTGGAGTTCAGATGCGCCAGCCGGTGCTGCGCATAGGCGATCGGATGCAACAGCACCGCGCGGGCGAGCGCCGCGTACAGCTGCCCGGCCGACCACGCATCGATGCGCGCCGTGGCGGCACTGCATCCGGGCACGTCGTCGAGCGGATCCCAGAAGAAGGGCGTCACGCATCCGTGGCGGCGCAGCGCCAGCGCCTCGGCACCGGTGAACGCGCCCGCACCGGGACTGCGCACCGCGATGCCGGCGAGATCGTAGAGCGGCTGGGTTCGTGTCACCCGGCTCGCCTCCGCACCGAGCAGCCGGTGGTTGACGATCGGCGACAGCGCCAGCGTCGCTGCCACGATCGCCGTACCTGCGACCAGCCGCCGTCCGCGCGACAGCGTCAGCGCGACGAGCGGCGCGACCGCGAACACGGCATTGGCCCGCACCAGCAGCGCGTAGATCAGCAGCACGGCGACGGCGGTCCGCGCCGCCCATGGCAGACGCTGCCCCGCGAGCCGCCACCAGCCGATCAGCCCGACCGCCGCCAGCATCGCCGCGACCTGCTGCCCATCCTTCAGGATCGCGACCTGCCAGCCGAGGAAGACGGGCCACAGCCCGATCGCGAGGACACCGGCACCGGCGACGCTCCGCCCGCGGCGCGCCAGCGCCGCGGAGAGCAGGCCCAGGCCGAGCCAGTATCCGCCGAGCTGGGCGACCAGCATCGGTCCCGCTCCGGCGCCGAACAGCAGGCGCAGCCCCGCCCAGAACCGCGCCATCGCCGGCGGGTGCCAGTCGTCATATCGACCGGTCAGCAGCTGCTCGTACTGGCGGACGCTGTCATATTCGACGAAGCCCGGCCAGAACAGGGCGAGCGTCCCTGCCAGCAGCAGCGCCGCCACCGCCAGTGCCGCGACTGGTAACCATCGCTGCGGCCTCACGGCGCGGCTCAGCGGACCGGTTCACCAGCCTTGATGACCAGCGCCGGTCGTTCCAGCACGCGAATATCGGCGAGCGGATCGCCGTCGACCGCAACGATGTCGCCCCAGCGACCGACCGCGATCGTGCCGACATCGGTACGCGCCAGCGCCTCCGCCGCATTCACCGTCGCCGAGCGGATCGCCGCGATCGGGGTCATGCCCCACTCGACCATCTTGGCGAATTGCAAAGCGTTCTGGCCGGCCGGGAAGACCGCGCCATTATCGGTCCCGAAGACCATCTTCACGCCGGCGCGATAGGCGTCGCGAAAGGTCTCGCGCTGCTTGCGGCCGATCTGCCGCTCCTTCTCCAGCGACTCGGGATGTACGCCGTTCTTCGCCCCCTCGGCAAGGATGTAGTCGTCGTCGTACACGTCCATCGAGAACCAGGCGCCGCGTTCCTTCGCCAGCTTGAACGAGGTCGCGTCGGCCAGGCTGGCATGCTCGATCGTGTCGATGCCGGCGCGCAGCGCGTCGTTGATACCGGCGGTGCCGTGCGCGTGGGCGGCGACCTTCAGCCCGAGCATGTGCGCCTCGTCCGCGACCGCCTTCATTTCGTCCAGCGACATCTGCTGCGCGCCGGGCGCGTCGCGGCGCGACAGCACGCCGCCGGTCGCGCAGATCTTGATGACCTCCGCACCGTATTTCTTCATCGTCCGCACCAGCCGGCGATAGCCATCGGGGCTGTCCGCGACGGAGGGGTTGGGCAGGTCCGCAAAGCTCGGCGGCAACCCCTCGGTGCCGTCGCAGTGCCCGCCGGTCGAGCCCAGCGCATAGCCGGCCGGCACGATGCGTGGGCCGACGATATAGCCACCCTCGACCGCCTGTTTCAGCCCGACATCGTTATAATCGGACGAGCCAACGTTGCGGACGGTCGTGAACCCCGCCGCCAGCATCGCGCGGGCATTGGCGACGCCGACCGCCTGCCAGAAGCTGTCGGTATAATCCAACCGGCGATAGCCGCTGATCCGCGCGTCCGCATCGAGATGGACATGCATGTCGATCAGGCCGGGCAGGATCGTCTTGCCGGGCAGGTCGATCCGCTCCGCCCCGTCCGGGATCGCCGGCCGCGCACCGCCGCGGCCGGTGACCGAGACGATGCGCCCATCGGTGATGACGACCACCGGCTCCTCAACCGTCCGCCCCGCCTCGACATCGATCATGTGCGCGGCGGTGACGACCACCGTCTTCGCGATCGCAGGAGTGGCGGCGAGCATGGTCGCTGTCACCGTCAGCGCTAGAATCGTCCGCATCCCCTGCCCCCGTCTCCGTCGTGCCGGCCCTGTCCCGGCATGACGTCCATCTCAGATATGGATTGCCTTGCCGTAGGCGCCCAGCACGCTCTCGTGCATCATCTCCGACAGGGTCGGGTGCGCGAAGACGGTCTGCATCAACTCGGCCTCGGTCGTCTCCAGCTGGCGGGCGACGACATAGCCCTGGATCAACTCGGTCACCTCGGCACCGACCATGTGTGCGCCCAGCAGCTCGCCGGTCTTGGCGTCGAACACCGTCTTGATGAAGCCCTCCGCCTCACCCAACGCGATCGCCTTGCCGTTGCCGATGAAGGGGAATTTACCGACCTTCAGCGTGTAGCCGGCCTCCTTCGCCTTGGCCTCGGTCATGCCGACGCTGGCGACCTGCGGGCGTGAATAGGTGCAGCCCGGAATATTGCCCTTGTCCATCGCGTGGGGATGGACATCCTTGTTGCCGGCCGCCTGCGCGATCGCCTCGACCGCGATGACGCCCTCATGGCTGGCCTTGTGCGCCAGCCAGGGTGCACCCGTCACGTCGCCGATCGCCCAGATCCCGTCGACACTGGTGCGTCCGTAGCCGTCGGTCGCGATATGGCCGCGATCGGTCTTCACGCCCAGCGCCTCCAGCCCGATCTCCTCGGTATTGGGAACGATGCCGATCGCGACGATGACATGGCTGTACTCGGTCGTCTCGACCTTGCCGTCCTTGCCCTTGATCGCGGCCTTCACCGAAGCCGCGCCGGGCTCGATCTTCTCGACGCCCGCGCCGGTTAGGATCTTGATTCCCTGCTTGGTCAGCGCCTTGTCCATGAAGGCCGAGACTTCCTCGTCCTCGACCGGCAGGATGCGCGGCAGCATCTCGACGATGGTAACGTCGGCGCCCATGTCGTTGTAGAAGCTGGCGAACTCCACCCCGATCGCGCCCGATCCGATGACCAGCAGCTTGGTCGGCATCTCGGTCGGGACCATCGCGTGGCGATAGGTCCAGACCCGCTTGCCGTCCGCTTTGGCGAACGGCAGGTCGCGGGCGCGCGCGCCGGTTGCGACGATGATGTTCTTGGCCGTCAGCTCAACCGTCTGGTCGCCCTGCTTGACGCTGAGCTTCCCCTTACCAGTGATCGCGCCGACGCCCTCGACGACGGTCACCTTGTTCTTCTTCATCAGGCCCTTGACGCCGGCGTTCAGCTGGCCTGCCACCTTTCGGCTGCGATCCACCACCTTCTGCAGGTCGAACGACGGCTTCTCGCAGCTGAGGCCATAGCTGTCGGCATGGGTCATGTAGTGGTAGATTTCCGACGTGCGCAGCAGCGCCTTGGTCGGGATGCACCCCCAGTTCAGGCAGATACCGCCCAGCCGCTCGCGCTCGACGATCGCGGTCTTCATCCCCAGCTGCGCCGCGCGGATCGCGGCGACATAGCCGCCGGGGCCGGAGCCGAGGATGATGAGGTCGTAAGTGTCAGCCACGGATCGATTTCCTTGCTTTCACCGCCGGTTGCCGGCGTTATTGATCGGATTGCTGGAGGGCGGGCACGCGCCGGGGTTGGCGGTCTTCGCCGATGGCGACGAAGGTGAACTTGGCCTCTGTCACCTTGTAGCTACGGTCGTCGTGGCGGGCGCGGCGCCAGCTTTCGACCTCGATCGTCATTGAGGTCCGGCCGACCCGGGCCAGCTTCGCATAGACCGACACCTCGTCGCCGACCACGACCGGGCGGTGGAAGGTCATCCCCTCCACCGCGATCGTCACCGCGCGGCCATGGCTGTGGCGCGACGCGACCGAGCCCGCGGCCGAATCCATCATGCTCATCAGCCAGCCGCCGAAGATGTCGCCATACGGATTGGTGTCCGCAGGCATCGCGATCACCCGCACCGCGGGCAGCCCCTCGGGCGGCATTTCCTCCGGGTGGAGCATTGCGGCGACCCGACCCGTCAGGCGAGCATGCCGAGCGGCCGCTCGACCAATTCCTTGAACATCTTCATCAGCTCGGCGCCGTCCGCGCCATCGATCGCGCGATGGTCAAAGCTGCCGGTCGCCGACATCACGGTCGCGACGCCCAGCTCGCCATCGACGATGTAGGGCCGCTTCTCGCCCGCTCCGATCGCCAGGATCATGCCCTGGGGCGGGTTGATGACCGCCTCGAACTGCTTGATCCCGAACATGCCCATGTTGCTGATCGAGGCGGTACCGCCTTGGAATTCCTCAGGCTTCAGCTTGTTGTCGCGGGCGCGACCGGCAAGGTCCTTCACCTCGGTCGAGATGACCGACAGCGACTTGGTGTCCGCCTCCTTCACGATCGGGGTGATGAGCCCCGAGGGCGTCGACACCGCGACCGAGATGTCGGCGCGCTTGAAGCTGATGAGCTGGTCGGGCGTGAACATGACGTTGCACTTGGGCACCGCGATCAGCGACACCGCCAGCGCCTTCACCAGCATGTCGTTAACCGACAGCTTGACGCCGCGGCTCTCGAGCGAGTGGTTCAGCTCGCCGCGCAGCTTCAGCAGCGCATCGAGGCGCACGTCCACCGTCAGGTAGATGTGCGGCACCGTCTGCTTCGACTCGGTCAGGCGACGCGCGATCGTCTTGCGCATGTTCGACAGCTTGGTCGCCTCGTGCGGGATGTCCGGCACGGTGGCGGGTTTCGGCGCGGCGGCGGGTGCGGCCGCCTCGGCGGTCGGAGCGGCGGTGGCCTGGGACTGGCCGGCACCCGGCTTGGCACCCTCGACATCGGCCTTGACGATGCGGCCGTTGGGGCCGGACCCGGACACGCCCGAAAGCTCTACGCCCTTGCTGGCGGCGATGCGGCGGGCGAGCGGGCTGGCCTTCACCCGGTCGCCGCCGGCCGCGGCCGCCGGCTTGGGAGAGGCCGTGCCGGCATCGGCGGGACGACCATGATCCTCGGCCTGCTCCACGGTGCGGGCGCCGCCCTGCGCCTCGTTGCCCTTGGCATTGGGGTCGGTCGCGTCGGGCGTACCCTTGAACTGCGGGTCGGCGGGCTGCGGCGTGTCGGCCTTCGCGCCGCCGCCGCTGGTGACGGAGGCCGGGTCTTCACCTTCCTCGGCGAGGATCGCGATCACCGTGCCGACCTTCACATTGTCGCTGCCCTCGGTGACCAGGATCTTGGCGATGACGCCCTCGTCGACCGCCTCGAACTCCATCGTCGCCTTGTCGGTTTCGATCTCGGCCATGATATCGCCCGAGGAGACGGTGTCGCCCTCCTTCACCAGCCACTTGGCGAGCGTTCCCTCCTCCATCGTCGGGGAGAGCGCGGGCATCTTGATCTCGATCGACATGAATGTCCTCAGGCGTTCCGTAAGGGCACACTCCTTTGCCCCCCGCGCCGCATCGGTCAACCCCGGCGGCTTGCACCCGCGCGCGTTGCCCGGCACATCATCCGCGAAAGGGGACGGCCATGCGCATCTATCTCGTCGTGATCGACGACAGTCCTGAGGCGGAGATCGCGCTCCGCTTCGCCGCGCGGCGCGCGGTGAAGACCGGCGGCGGCGTCGAGATCCTCAACCTGCTGCCGCCGCAGGAGTTCATCGCCTTCGGCGGCGTCCAGGCGACGATCGAGGAAGAGGCGATGCAGCACGCGCAGGGTATCGTCGCCAAGGCAGCCGGCGCGCTGTTCGAGGAATCGGGCATTACCCCCGCCATCACCGTCCGCGGCGGGGACGGCCCGAAAGTGGTGCGCGAGACGATCGTGGCCAATCCCGACATCGCCGCGCTGGTGCTGGGCGCGGCGGCGAGCGGCGCACCGGGCGCGCTGGTGACCCACTTCACCGGCGCCGACGCGGGCACACTGACCGTGCCGATCATGATCGTGCCCGGATCGCTGAACGCCGAGCAGATCGACCGGCTGAGCTAGAGCGTTACCGTGTCAGGTGGGATCATCGGCATGTTGAGAGCGCCCCGCCGCGTAGCGGTCGTCCGGAACGCGACGACGGTGGTTCAACCTGGCACGGTGACGCTATAGGCCGATCGACATTCAGCGTAGCAGGCAATGTTTCGTCATCCCCGCGGAGGCGGGGATCCAGAACCTCTTACGTCGCGGCTCTACAAGCAGCCCTATTTCGTCAATCGCCGGATGAAGCCGATCAGCCCGGTCTGGCGCGAGCGGCGCAGGCGTTCGGCGGCGAGGATGGTCTTCACACCGCGGAAACACGCCTGGACGTCGTCGTTGACCAGGACATAGTCGTAACCGTCCCAGTGGCTTACCTCGTTGGCCGCACGCGCCATGCGAGCATCGATCACCGCCTCCGCATCGGTCGCGCGGCGTTCCAGCCGGGCGCGCAGCTCGGTCATCGAGGGCGGGAAGATGAAGACGCGGACGACGTCGCCGCCCGCGATCTGGAACAGCTGCTGCGCGCCCTGCCAGTCGATGTCGAACAGAACGTCCTTGCCCGCCGCCAACAGCTCTTCGACCTGCGCGCGCGGCGTGCCGTAGCGGTTGTCGAAGACGTGCGCCCATTCGAGGAACTCGTCCGCCGCGACCATGCGGCGGAATTCCTCCAGATCGACGAAGTGATAGTCGCGCCCGTCGACCTCGCCATCACGAATCGTGCGGGTGGTCGCCGACACCGACATGGCCAGCTCGGGATCGTCGGCGAGCAGCATCCGCGCGATCGTCGATTTGCCGGCACCCGAGGGCGATGACAGGACGAACAGGACGCCCCGGCGCTTCAGGCCGTGCGGATCGGTCGAGGGATGGTGCGCCATGCGCGCCTTTGGCCGTCCGCACCGGCGGGCGTCAAGCCGGCGCGGACAATTGGCGGATCAGATGGCGGGTGGCACCTGCCGCGCGGCCCGGCGGCGGTCATAGGCCTTCTTGGCGACATAGCCGCCACCCAGCACCATGCCGAGCGGACCCATCCGCCGCAGCCCGCCGCCGATCAGTGCGCCGAGTGCCGCGCCCTTCACCCCGCCAGAGCCGTCGCGACGATCCATCTCGCGGCCGACGAGCGCACCGATAATCTTGCCGATCATTCCACTTCTCCGAAAATGCCGTCCTTCAGTTCGGCCGCGCCCTTCAGCACCGCCCAGCCGACCGCATACGTCACCGCGACGGGCACCACGACCTTCAGGATATTGGCGGCGATCGCACCCTTGATCGCGCCGTCGCCGACGCCGTCGTCGCCACTCATGCTGTCGATCAGGCCACCGATCAGCCCACCCACGGTCGTTGCACTCACGTCGCGATCTCCTTCGCGCGGACAAGCGCGGGAGGCGCGGCGAAGTTCCGGATCAGCGACCGACCATCGCCTCCGGCCGAACGACCCGGTCGAACGTGGCGGCATCGACCAGCCCCAAATCGAGCGCCGCCTGCCTGAGGGTCAGACGTTCGGCATGGGCATGCTTGGCGATCTTCGCGGCATTGTCATAGCCGATCTCGGGCGCGAGCGCGGTGACCAGCATCAGCGAGCGGTCGACCAGCTCGGCGATCCGGTCGCGATCGGCGGTCATCCCGTCCACCGTTCGTTCGGCGAAGCTGGTCATGCCGACGCCGAGCAGGTCGATCGAGCGGAGCACGTTGGCGCCGATCAGGGGCTTGAAGACGTTGAGTTCCAGATGCCCCTGCGCCCCGCCGACGGTAACCGCGACGTTGTTGCCCATCACCTGCGCGGCGACCATCGTCAGCATCTCGCACTGGGTCGGATTGACCTTGCCCGGCATGATCGAGCTGCCGGGCTCGTTGGCGGGCAGTTGCAGCTCGCCCAGGCCCGAGCGGGGGCCGGAGCCGAGCAGGCGGATGTCGTTGGCGATCTTGGTCAGCGCCACCGCCAGTACGTTGAGCGCGCCATGCAGGTCGACCAGCCCGTCATTTGACGCCAGTGCCTCGAATGTGTTGGCGGCGGCGACGAAGGGAAGCCCGGTCAGTGCCGCGATCTCGCGCGCGATATCCTCGGCGAACCCTTCCGGCGCGTTCAGCCCGGTGCCGACCGCGGTGCCGCCCTGCGCCAGCGGCATGATGTTGCGCGCCAGCGTCCCCTCGATCCGGTCGCGAGCGTTGGCGAGCTGTGCGGCATAGCCGGAAAATTCCTGCCCCAGCGTCAGCGGCGTCGCGTCCTGCAGGTGCGTGCGGCCGATCTTGACGATGTCGCTCCACTCGCGCGCCTTGGCGTCGAGTGCGTCATGCAGCCGGTCGAGCGCCGGATAGAGGCTGCGGGTGACCGCCAGTGCGGCGGCGACGTGGAGCGCGGTCGGAAAGCTGTCGTTCGATGACTGGCCGCGGTTGACGTCGTCGTTCGGATGGACCGGCACCTTGCCGCCGCGCGTGCCGGCGAGTGCCTCGTTGGCGATGCCGGCGATCACCTCGTTGGCGTTCATGTTGCTTTGGGTGCCGCTGCCGGTCTGCCAGATGACGAGCGGGAACTGGTCGTCGACCTCGCCCGCGGCGACCCGGGCGGCGGCGGACTCGATCGCGTCGGCCTTGGTGGCGTCCAGTCCATGGCGGCGGTTCACGCGCGCCGCCGCCTGCTTCACCAGCGCCAGCGCGTGGAGGATCCCGATCGGCATCCGCTCCTGCGCACCGAACGGAAAATTCTCGATCGAGCGTTGCGTCTGCGCACCCCAATAGGCGGCGGCGGGGACCTCGATCGGGCCGATCGAGTCGGTTTCGGTACGGGTGTCGGTCATGCGCGAAGAACCGCGCACCCGGATCAGTCGATCCGCTTGCGCAGGAAAAAGCGTGATTCGCCGGGCGGGAAATCGTCGATCCGCCCGATTACCGCATAGCCGAGCTTCTCGTAGAAGCCGCGCGCCTGAAAGCTGAAGGTGTCGAGCCAGACGCCGACACAGCCCAGCCGCCGCGCCTCCTCCTCGGCCATGCGCATCAGCGTGCGGCCATGGCCCTGCCCCTTCAGCGCCGCCGGGACGGCGAGATACTGGACGAACAGCCAGCGGAACCCGGTCACGCCCCAGAGTCCGCCGGTGACCGCGTTATCGTCACCACGCAGCACGATCGCCACGGTGCGACGATCGGTCGGACCGACCATGGCTTCGTTATGAGCGATCAGCGGGGCCAGGATCGCGTCGCGGACGCTGTCGTCGGGGTTGGAGAGGAGTTCGGGAGGCGTCATCGCGTTCCTTCCTGCCAAGGCCGTCATGGGAGTAAATCCCATGACGTCGGCCGCGGCCTTGCCGCGCCGGCCGGCTCCGCGCGTCGCGTTGCGAGCGCCTTGCAGCTACGCTGCGCGGCTCGCTCCCTATTTCTTCCTCTTGAAATCCACGCTGACGACGTTCGACCCGTCCTCGACCGGTTGGGCGATCGGGCCGTCATTCTCGGCCTCGTCATGGATCTCGGGCGTGTCGCCCGGCTCTTCCTGCGCCTGGAAGCGCAGTTCGAAATTGACGGCCGGATCGTGGAAACCGGTGATCGCCGAATAGGGCACCACCAGCTTCGAGGGCACTTGGTTGAAGCTGAGCCCGACCGAGAAGCGCTCCTCGTCGACCAGCAGGTCCCAGTAGCGGTTCTGCAGGACGATCGTCATCTCGTCCGGGAACCGCTCGATCAGCCGCTGCGGGATGTCGACTCCGGCGGCCTGCGTCTTGAAGGTGATGTAGAAATGATGCTCGCCGGGCAGGCCGCCCGCCTCCGCGACCTGGCCGAGCACGCGGCCCACCACGGCGCGCAGCGCCTCCTGCACGATCTCGTCGTACGGTATCAGACTGTCGGGCAGGCCATCGCTCATGCCCCTTGGGTAGGCGCGCCGCCCCGCCAGCGTCAAGATTGCATGCTGTGCCGCCTTCGCTATGGACCACCGCCATGCGCACCGCCACCATCGCCCGCGACACCAGCGAGACGAAGATCGCCGTCACCGTCAACCTCGACGGCACCGGCGCCTATGACATCGAGACCGGGGTCGGCTTTTTCGACCATATGCTCGAGCAGCTGTCGCGCCACTCGCTGATCGACCTGCATGTCCGGACCAAGGGCGACCTGCACATCGACCAGCACCACACGGTCGAGGATACCGGCATCGCGATCGGCGAGGCGGTGGCCAAGGCGCTCGGCGACAAGCGCGGCATCCGCCGTTACGGCGACGCGCTGTCGCCGATGGACGAGACGCTGACCCGCGTCGCGCTCGACATATCGGGGCGGCCTTGGCTGGTCTGGAAGACCGAGTTCTCGCAGAAGCGGCTGGGCGAGATGGATACCGAGATGTTCCAGCACTGGTTCCACAGCTTCGCGCAGGCCGCCGGCATCACGCTCCACGTCGAGACGCTGCACGGCGAGAACAACCACCACATCGCCGAGAGCGCGTTCAAGGGGCTGGCCCGCGCGCTGCGCATCGCGGTGGAGATCGACCCGCGCAAGGCGGACGCGATCCCCTCGACCAAGGGGGTGTTGTGAGGGACGGACCGCGCCGATGACCCTCGCCCTGATCGATTATGGCGCGGGGAACCTCCATTCGGTGGAGAATGCCCTGCGTGCGGCGGGCTGCAACGACCTGACCGTCACCGCCGATCCGGACGTGGTCGCGAACGCGGACCGGATCGTCCTGCCCGGCGTCGGTGCATTCGGCGCCTGCGCCGCCGCGTTGCGCGGGGTCGACGGGATGGTCGAGGCGATGGACCTGCGCGTCCGGCAGCAGGGCAAGCCGTTCCTGGGCGTCTGCGTCGGCATGCAACTGATGGCGGACACCGGCGAGGAGATGGGGACGCACGGCGGCCTCGGCTGGATCGCAGGCCGCGTCCGACGGCTGGAGCCGGGCACGATGGACGCCAAGGTGCCGCACATGGGCTGGAACGACGTCGTCCCCGCCCGCCCCCACCCGCTGATCGAGGCGGGCGAGGCGTATTTCCTCCACAGCTTCGCCTTCGAGGGCGCAGATATCCTCGCCACCACCGACCATGCCGGCCCGGTCACCGCCGCGATCGGCCGCGACACGATGTTCGGCGTCCAGTTCCACCCCGAGAAGAGCCAGAATTACGGGCTCGCCCTGCTAGAAAGGTTCCTCGCATGGGCTCCTTGATCGTCTTCCCCGCCATCGATCTGAAGCGAGGCCAGGTCGTGCGGCTGGCCGAGGGCGATATGGACCGTGCCACCGTCTATGGCGACGATCCCGCCGCACAGGCGATGCTGTTCTCGGATGCGGGGGCGCAACACCTCCATGTCGTCGACCTCGACGGCGCGTTCGCGGGCGAGAGCGTCAATGGCGACGCGGTAAAGGCGATCGTCGAGCGCTTCCCCGGTCATGTCCAACTGGGCGGTGGCATCCGCACGCCTGCGGCGGTGGAGGCGTGGTTCGACCTGGGTGTCGCCCGCGTCGTCATCGGCACCGCCGCGCTGGAGCAGCCGCAGTTCGTCCGCGACATGGCCGCTGCCTATCCGGGCGGCATCGTCGTCGCGGTCGACGCGCGCGACGGCATGGTCGCGACCAAGGGCTGGGCCGATGTGTCGACCACCAGCGCCACCGACCTCGCCCGTCGGTTCGAGGATGCGGGCGTCGCCGCGCTGCTGTTCACCGATGTCGGCCGCGACGGCCTGCTGAAGGGCTGCAACGTCGAGGCGACGGTCGACCTCGCCCGCGCCGTGTCGATCCCGGTGATCGCCAGCGGCGGGGTCGCCGGCATTTCCGACATCCACGTCCTCGCGCTCCATGCCCGCGACGGGGTGGAAGGGGTCATCACCGGCCGGGCGCTCTATGACGGCCGGCTCGATCTCGCCGCCGCACTGGCTGTCGCGGAGGCCGCGTGACCGTTCGCGCCCGCGTCATCCCCTGCCTCGATGTCGCTGGCGGTCGCGTCGTCAAGGGGGTGAACTTCGTCGAGCTGCGCGATGCCGGCGATCCGGTCGAGCAGGCGCGCGCCTATGACGCCGCCGGGGCGGACGAGCTGTGCTTCCTCGATATCACCGCCAGCCACGAGGATCGCGGCACGATCCTGGACGTGGTCCGCCGCACCGCGGCGGTGTGCTTCATGCCGCTGACCGTCGGCGGCGGCGTACGTACCGCGGAGGACGCCCGCGCGCTGCTGCTGGCCGGCGCCGACAAGGTCGCGGTCAACTCCGCCGCGGTCAGCCGGCCCGAGGTCGTCGCGGACATCGCCGAGCGCTTCGGCAGCCAGTGCTGCGTCGCCAGCGTCGACGCGCGCCGCACCGGTGATGGCTGGGAGGTCTTCACCCATGGCGGCCGCCGCCCGACCGGGATCGACGCGGTCGCCCATGCGCTGCGCCTCGCCGAACTGGGCGCGGGCGAGCTGCTGGTCACCTCGATGGACCGTGACGGCACCCGCAGCGGCTATGATCTCGACCTGATCCGCGCGATCGCCGACCGTACCAGCGTGCCCGTCGTCGCCTCGGGCGGGGTCGGCGGGCTGGATGACCTGGTCGCCGGGATCGTTCAGGGGCATGCCAGCGCGGTGCTCGCCGCCTCGATCTTCCATTTCGGCGAGGCGTCGGTCGCCGACGCCCACCGCGCGCTGGCCGCCGCCGGCGTGCCGGTCCGCAGCCACTGACGGAGGTTCCGATGGACGCACTCGACCGGCTCGACGCCACGATCCGCGATCGGCGCGGGGCTGATCCCGCCTCGAGCTACGTCGCCAGCCTGTTCGCCAAGGGTCGTCCCCGCATCGCGCAGAAGCTGGGCGAGGAGGCCACCGAGACGGTGATCGCCGCCCTTACCCAGCCGGACACGCTGGCGTCCGAGGCCGCGGACCTGCTGTTCCACCTGCTCGTTCTTCTCGCCGATGCGGGCCTGTCGCTGGACGACGTGCGCGCCGAACTGGCACGGCGCGAGGGCGTGTCGGGCCATGACGAGAAGGCCGGCCGAACCCGGAAATAGGAGCCGCTGATGCCGATCGACGCCACCCAGCCCTATAACGACACCAACATCTTCGCGCGCATCCTGCGTGGCGAGATCCCGTCGCAGCGCGTCTACGAGGATGAATGGGCAGTCGCCTTCCACGACATCGCCCCGCAGGCGCCCGTGCATATCCTGGTGATCCCGCGCGGCGCCTATGCCTCGTGGGACGATTTCAGCGCGCGGGCGAGCGCGGACGAGATCGCCGGCTTCGTCCGCGCGGTCGGCCATGTCGCGCGCGAGCACGGGCTGGTCGCGCCCGGATACCGCCTGCTCGCCAATGTCGGCGCGCATGGCGGGCAGGAGGTCGCGCACCTGCACGTCCACCTGTTCGGCGGTGCGCCGCTCGGCCCGATGCTGTCGCGCTGAAGGCGTACCGGCGCAGGAAAACATTGCGCCATGCAGATTTCCGATTAGGCTCGCCCGCTTGAACTGAACGACGAGGCGGGCCGGTTGGGTCCGCCCTCTCCCCGGGGGGATGTGAGTAGATGATTTTCGGGCGTGTTAAGTCCCTGGACGCCATATTGGCGACTGCCGAGAAGCGCGGCCTGCACCGCTCGCTCGGCGCGTTCCAGCTCACCATGCTGGGCGTCGGCGCCGTTATCGGCACTGGTATCTTCGTGCTGACGTCGGAGGCCGCGCAGAAGGCGGGGCCGGGCATGATGCTGTCCTTCTGCATCGCCGGCTTCGTCTGCGCGGTCGCCGCGCTCTGCTATTCGGAGCTGGCGTCGATGGTGCCGGTCGCAGGATCGGCCTATACCTATACCTATGCGGTGATGGGCGAGCTGCTGGCCTGGATGGTCGGCTGGGCGCTGATCCTGGAATATGCGGTCGGCGCCAGCGCGGTCGCGGTCGGCTGGTCCGGCTATGTCGTCGGGCAGATGCGCAACCTGCTGGGCATCGACATACCGGTCGAGTGGGTCAACGGCCCGTCGTCGGGCGGGTACGTCAATATCCCCGCGGTCATCATCTCGCTGCTCGTCACCTGGCTGCTGGTGATCGGCACGACCGAGAGCGCACGGGTCAACGCGATTCTAGTCGCGATCAAGGTGGCCGCGCTGACCCTGTTCGTCGCCCTGTCGGTGCCGGTGATGAACGGCGCCAACTTCACGCCCTTCATGCCGACCGGGCTGACCGGCGTCGCGGGAGCCGCAGCGTCGATCTTCTTCGCCTATGTCGGCTTCGACGCGGTGTCGACCGCGGCGGAGGAGACCAAGAACCCGCAGCGCAACGTGCCGATCGGCCTGATCGCGTCGCTGCTGTTCTGCACCGTCTTCTACCTGCTGGTGTCGGCGGGTGCGATCGGGTCGCCGCTCGGCGCGCAGCCGGTCCGCGACGCCGCGGGCGTGGTGCTGTCGCCGGGCACGCCGGAGCTGGCCGATCGCTGCCGCGCGATCGTCGCCGGCGGCGCGCTGGAGCCGCTGTCCTGCTCGCGCGAGGCGTTGGCCCATGTCCTGCGCGTGATCGGTTGGGAGAAGATCGGCAACCTGATCGGCTTGGCCGCGACGCTGGCGCTGCCTTCGGTCGTGCTGATGATGATGTTCGGCCAGACCCGCGTCTTCTTCACCATGGCGCGCGACGGGCTGCTGCCCGACAAGCTCGCCTCGGTCCATCCGAAGTACAGGACGCCGCACGTCGTCACGATCGTGACCGGCATCGCCGCGACGCTCGCCGCCGCCTTCCTGCCGGTCGGCAAGCTGGCGGACTACTCCAACTCGGGCACGCTGTTCGCATTCTTCATGGTCGCGCTGTCGGTGATGGTGCTGCGCAAGTCGGATCCGGCCCGCAAGCGTCCGTTCCGCACGCCGGCGGTATGGATCGTCGCGCCGCTGGCGATGGCAGGATGTGCGTACCTCTATTTCTCGCTGCCGCTGGTGGCGATCCTCGTGCTGCCGGGCTGGGGCGCGGTCGGATTGGTGATCTATTTCGCCTATAGCCGCAGCCGCAGCCATGTCGGTCGCGGATACGAGCCGGAGCTGCCCGAGCCGGCGATGCAGCCCGAGATCGCCCGACCGCTGGAGCCCTGAGGCTCCGGCCCGGCACGAAAAAGGGGCCGCGGGAGCATCCTCCCGCGGCCCCTTTCTTTATGCACAGACGCGGTGTCAGCCGAGCCGTTCGGTCGCCAGCGCCCTCAGGTCGACCTGCGGCCGGGCGCCGAAATGGCTGATGATCTCTGCGGCGCACAGCGCCCCCAGCTTCAGCGATGCTTCCAGATCATACCCCTGCGCCTGGCCGTGGAGGAAACCGGCCGCGAAGAGGTCGCCCGCGCCCGTCGTATCGACCACCTGCGCAACCGGCGCCGCCGGCACCGTCACCCGCTCTCCGCCGCGGATCGCACAGGCGCCCTTCTCGGCGAGCGTCACCACCAGTGTCTCGACCTTGTCCTGCAATGCGGCGATCGCCGCCTCGACGTCGCTCGTCTCGGTCAGCGACATCATCTCCGCCTCGTTGGCGAAGATCAGGTCGATCATGCCGGCATCGATCAGCGCGTGGAAATCGGCACGATGGCGGTCGATCACGAACTCGGCCGACAGGGTAAAGGCGACCTTGCGCCGCGCCTCGCGCGCGACCTCGATCGCGGCACGCATTGCGGCGCGCGGCTCCTCCGGATCCCAGAGATACCCTTCGATATAGAGGTAGGCGGCGTCGGCGATCAGGTCACGGTCGAGCGCGGCGGCAGGCAGATAGTGCGACGCGCCGAGGAAGGTGTTCATCGTCCGCTGGCCGTCTGGCGTCACGAAGATCAGGCAGCGCCCGGTCGTCGGTGCACCGGCGCGAACCGCGGTGTCATAGCGGACGCCGGCGGCGCGGATGTCGTGGGCGAACACCTGCCCCAGCTGGTCGTCGGCGACCTGGCCGATAAAGGCGGCCCGCCCGCCCAGCGCGGCGATGCCGGCCAGCGTGTTGGCGGCCGACCCGCCCGACACCTCGCGGCCGGGGCCCATCTTGGCATAGAGCGCGTCCGCCGCCTCGGGCGAGAAGACGAGCTGCATCGCCCCCTTGGTCATGCCCTGTTCGGTGAGGAAGGCGTCGTCGGACTGGGCGAGGATGTCGACGATCGCGTTGCCGATGGCGACGACGTCGTAGGCGGGGCTGGTCAAGTTACGGCGCTCCGGGAAGAAGGAAGCCGCCGCGATAGAGGCGCCGCCCGGCGCACGCAATGTTGACGGCGCCCGAGCCGCCCGCCATCCCGCTGTCGATGCTGCGCTATCTGTTCCTGTCGATCGGCCAGCTAGGGGACCGGGCGGTGCTGGCCGTATTGGCCAAGTCGCTGGCGCTGACGCTCGCGCTGTTCGCGGTGCTGGGTGCCGGACTGTGGTGGCTGATCCAGGCGTTGACCGGGAAATGGCTGGGAGACGGTGCTGCTCCTTTTGTCGGTTTTCTCGTGATCTTGGTAGTGATCGCATCGATGTGGCTGCTGTTCCGCGCCGTAGCTGTCGCCTCGGTGGGGCTCTTCGCGGACGAGATCGTCGTAGCTGTCGAACGAAAGCATTATGCCGCCGCCTTGGAGCGGGCGAGATCCCTGCCCTTTCATCAGGCCGCCAGCCTGGCGGTCCGCTCGGCGGTACGGGTGATCGCGGTCAACCTGCTGCTATTGCCCATCTACGTCATGCTGCTGCTGTTCGGGGTCGGCACGGGTATCGCCTTCCTTCTCGTCAATGGCTGGCTGCTCGGCCGCGACCTGGGCGACATGGTCGCGGTGCGCCACCTCGACGGCAAGGGCGTGAAGCGGTCGCGCGGCGAGACGGCGGGGCAGCGCTTCCTGCTCGGTCTGGGTGCCACGGTGCTGCTGACCATTCCCATCGTGAACCTCGTCGCACCGCTGCTCGGCGCGGCGATGGCGACCCACCTCTTCCATGCGAGACGATCGTGAAGCCCATCCGCTACGCCCTGCTGCTGCCACTTGCGCTCGCCGCCTGCGCCACGCCCGTGCCGCGCGTGCAGCAGAACGTCGCGCCGCCGCCGGTCACCTATTCCAAGATCGGGCTGGAGCGGGTGATCGGGCAGGATGCGAAGGGCCTCCTCCAGCTGTTCGGCCAGCCCGACGCCGATGTGCGCGAGGGGACGGCGCGCAAGCTGCAGTTCGGCAGCAACATCTGCGTGCTGGACGCCTATCTCTACCCCGAGCGCAGCGGCGCCGAGCCGCGCGTGACCTATCTCGACGCACGCGAGCCGGACGGCAGCGCCATCGACCGGGCGAGTTGCGTCGCCGCCCTCACCCGTCGCGACGGCGGGCGCTGATCCGGGCCATCGCCCAGCCCGCGGCGTCGCGCACCGCCTCGTCGGCATCGTCGGTCAGCGTCGCCAGCTGGGGGAGCAGCGCCGCGCCACCATTGTTGCCGGCAGCGATACAGGCGTTGCGGACCATCCGGTCGCGCCCGATCCGCTTGATCGGCGAGCCGGCGAACACCTGCCGGAACTCCGCATCGTCGAGCGCGAGCAGATCGGTCAGCTCGGGCGCGGCCAGTTCGGCCCGCGATACGAAGGCGCGATTGGCGGCGGCGGCGGCAGCGAACTTGTTCCACGGACACACCGCCAGACAGTCGTCGCAGCCATAAAGGCGATTGCCGATCGCCTCGCGAAACTCGGCCGGGATGGGGCCGCGATGCTCGATCGTCAGATATGAGATGCAGCGCCGGGCATCGAGGCGGTATGGTGCCGGAAATGCATCGGTCGGGCAGGCGCGCTGACATGCATCGCACCGGCCGCAGCGATCGACGCCGCCGCTGTCGGGATCGAGGTCGAGCGTGGTGTAGATCGCGCCCAGGAACAGCCAGCTGCCATGGTCGCGGCTGACCAGGTTGGTGTGCTTGCCCTGCCAGCCGATGCCCGCCGCCTCGGCCAGCGGCTTCTCCATGACCGGCGCGGTGTCGACGAAGACCTTCAGGTCGCAACCCGCCTCCTGCACCAGCCAGCGGCCGAGCGCCTTCAGCGCGCGCTTGACGACGTCGTGATAGTCGGCCCCCTGCGCGTAGACGGAGATGCGCCCGACCCCGTCCGCATCGGCCAGCGCCAGTGGATCGGCGGCCGGCGCATAGCTCATCCCCAGCGACACGACGCTGCGCACCGCCGGCCACAGCCCCGCCGGCGCGTGGCGGTGATGGGCGCGCTCCTCCATCCAGATCATGTCGCCGTGGCAGCCCTCCGCCAGCCACTGGTGCAGCCGCGCACCCGCCCGTGGCGCCGCGTCGGCGCGTGCGATCCCGCACGCCGAGAAGCCCAGCTCGGCAGCCTTCTGCTTGATGCGGTGTTCCAGCTTGTCGGGCGGCACATCCTCCCGCTACCACGATGTTTCGGCGGGAGGAACGATTTGACGGACGCATGGGCGGTGACCGCCGAGGGACTGGTGAAGCGGTTCGAGGGCCGGCGCGTCGTCGACGGGGTGGACCTGGCGGTGCCGGGCGGCGCGATCTACGGCGTGCTCGGCCCCAACGGCGCGGGCAAGACGACGACGCTGCGCATGCTGCTGGGCATCATCGAGCCGGACGAGGGCCGGCGCACCCTGCTCGGCCAGAGCCAGCCGCGTGACGCCGGCGACCGGGTCGGCTATCTGCCCGAGGAACGCGGCCTCTACCCCGCGATGAAGGCGCGCGAGGCCATCGCATTCATGGGCGCGCTGCGCGGCCTGCCCTGGCGAGAAGGGCGCAAGCGGGCGGCGACGCTGCTGGAACAGGCGGGGCTGGGCCATGCGGTCGACGAGAAGGTACGCAAACTGTCCAAGGGGATGGCGCAGCTGGTCCAGCTGCTCGGCTCCGTCGTCCACCAGCCCGACCTGATCGTCCTCGACGAGCCGTTCTCGGGCCTCGACCCGGTCAATCAGGAGAAGCTGGAGGCGCTGATCGTCGCCGAGCGGGATCGCGGCGCCACCATCCTGTTCTCCACCCATGTCATGGCCCATGCCGAGCGGCTGTGCGACCGGCTGGCGATCATCGCCGGCGGCAAGCGGCGGTTCGAGGGGACGGTGGACGACGCCCGTGCCACCCTGCCCGCACAGGTCCATTACCTGCCGCACGCCGCCGATCCGGCCATCGCCGCGCTGCTGCCGCACGACGCGGTGCCGGAGGGGAATGGCTGGCGCTTCACCCTGCCCAGGGACGGGATCGAGCCGTTGCTGACCCCACTGATCCAGGCCGGCCACGGTATCGCCGGGCTGACGATCGAGCGGCCGACCCTGCACGAGGCGTTCGTGCGTGTCGTCGGCGCGGTCGAGGCGGCGCGCCAGCAGCAGGAGGTCCGGGCATGACCCGCTTCCGTCGCACCCTGCGCCAGACGATGACCATCGCGCGCCGCGACTTCGTCGCCACCGTCTTCACGCCGATCTTCCTCCTGTTCCTGTTCGCGCCGATCTTCATGGGATCGTTCGGCGCGATCGGCGGACTGGGCGCGGCGAGCATGAGCGACGGAGCGGCCGACAAGTCGCGGATCGTCGCGATCGTCGCGCCCGACCGGGCGCAGGCGATGATCCGCGAGGATGCGCGCCTGCGCCGCCTGTTCAAGCGTGACGAGCGCCCCTCCACCCTCTCCATCGTCGCACCCGCGGGTGACCCTGCAGCGCAGGCGCGCGCGGCGATGGCGGACCGGGCCTATGACATCGACGGTGTCCTTTACGGCCCGCTCGCCAAACCGACGATCCTGGTGCCGCCGCTCAGCCGCTTCACCGGCAATTATCTCGAGGCGCTGGCGCAGGCGACGATCGCGGCGGAACAGCCCGGCGCGGTCACCGTCACCGCCACCCGGGTGACGACGACACGCGAGCGGACCTCGATCGGCGGGCAGCATCAGTCGGGTTTCCTGGCGGTATTCGGCGTATTCTTCCTGACCCTGTTCCTGGCGGGACAGGTCGTCGGAACGATGGCCGAGGAACGCAACAACAAGGTCATCGAGGTGCTCGCCGCAGCAGTGCCGCTGGAGGCGGTGTTCTTCGGCAAGCTGATCGGCATGTTCGGGGTCGCGGTCCTGTTCGTCGGCTTCTGGGGCACGGTGCTGGGACAGTTGACCACGCTGCTGCCGCCGAGCGCCGCGGCGGCGTTCGGCGACCTGACGCCGGCGGTCGGTGTGCCGACCTTCGCGCTGCTGTTCGCGGCCTATTTCTCCATGGCCTATCTGCTGCTCGGCTCGGTGTTCCTGGGGGTCGGCGCGCAGGCATCGACGATGCGCGAGATCCAGATGCTGTCGCTGCCGATCACGCTGGTGCAGGTGGGCATGTTCGCGCTCGCCTCCGCCGCGGCGCGGCTGCCCGGCAGTTGGGTCGCGACGCTGGCGGAGGTGTTCCCGCTGTCGTCGCCGTTCGCGATGGCAGGGCGCGCGGCCAACTCGCCGGAGGTCTGGCCGCATCTGCTGGCGCTGGCGTGGCAGGCGCAGTGGGTGACGATCTTCATCACCGTCGGCGCGCGGCTGTTCCGGCGCGGGGTACTGCAATCGGGCAGCGCGCGGCCCTTCTGGCGGCGGCACAAGGGATAGCGCGCGGGCGGTCGGCTCCCCATATCGGTGCGATGAGCACGACCCCCGATCGCCGCGGCTTCCTGAGCCTAGCTGCCCTGTCCACCGCCGCCGCCGCGCTGTTCGGCTGTCGCAATGCCGCCGAGGCGGCGGAACGCTTCCCGGTCACGATGAGTGACGCGGAATGGCGAAGGAAGCTGGGCCCGGCCGCTTACGAGGTGCTGCGCCATGAGGACACCGAGCGGCCGTTCAGCAGCCCGCTGAACGACGAGCACCGGGCCGGTACCTTCGCCTGCAAGGGCTGCGCGCAGCCGCTGTTCGCGTCGAAGACCAAGTTCGACAGCGGCACCGGCTGGCCCAGCTTCTGGGCACCGTTGTCGAACGCGGTGGGTACGCGCAGCGACCGGTCGATGCTGATGAGCCGGGTCGAGGTGCACTGCGACCGCTGCGGCGGGCATCTGGGTCATGTCTTCGACGACGGCCCGCGCCCGACCGGCAAGCGCTATTGCATGAACGGGGTGGCGATGACGTTCCGGGCGGCGTGATCCGCCCACCCGTCTCCGCCGTCATGCCGGGCTCGTCCCGGCATCCACGGTGCCGCGAACACCTCGGCGGTAACCTGTGCGGAGCGGTGGATGCCGGGACGAGCCCGGCATGACGGGTTTGGCGATCAGCCCGCGAGCGGCTCGGCCGGAACGGTGCCGGCGAACTGCACCGGCGGCGCCGGCTCATGATCGGCGTAGATGAAGCCCTTGGTTGGATAGCTCGACGTGCCGAGATCGTGGTTGGGGCCGTACCACACCTTCACCCGGCTCCAGTCGCCCGCTTCCGATACGTCGACTGCGCGGACGTCCGTCTCGACGCCGCCGCGGCGTGACCAGTTGGCATGGGTCAGCAGCACCTCGCGATCGTTGACCACCTGCGACACCATCGCGACATGGCCGACCCGCATCCGGCCGGTCGCCTCGAACGCCAGCACGGCGCCAGCGCGCGGCGTGTGGCCGCGGTCGTAGCGACCCTCGGCTTGGCCCCACCAGGTATTGGCATTGCCATGGATCTCGATGCCCGAGATCTGGCGGGCATAGGGAGCGCACTGCCAAAACTGGGCGGCGGCGGGTGCGGCAGTCATCAGGATGCAGGTCGAAACCAGCGCAAGACGCGCTGCCAAAACTCGGATCATGCTTGCAGACCCCCCGGTCTCTAACGGTGTGAGGGTCGGCTACGGAGATAATTCCAGATAGGAAAGCGGCGCGGGAACCTTTTCGGATGAAGCGTGTTACCGCGCCGATGACCTGACCGGGCGGGCCGTCAGAGCGCTCCCGAAGCGCCCTTCCAGCCCATGATCCGGTCCACCGTCGTCGCGGTGACGGCGTGATAGCCGGGCCGCGCCTTCGTGTAGATTCGCGTCGCCAGCGCCCGGCCCCAGTCGCCCTGCCCCCATAGCTGCTCGAACAGCGGCGCCACGAACTTGCGCCGACCCTGCGCGGTCAGGAACTGCTCGGCCGAAGCGGCGGCGGGCGGGTAGCGATTAGCGAGCGTCAGCGACAGCCAGACGAAGCGGATCTCGGCATTGCCGGTCTGCGACCAGCCGAAGCGGCGGTCGAGCGCGGCCAGCCGCTCCTCGGGCAGCTGGCGCGGCAGCTGGGTGATGAAGCGGACATATTCCTGCGTCGTCACGTCGCCGGGCACCGCCGACACCGGACCGCCTGCCGCATATGCCTTCGCCGCCGCGTCGATCGCCGGGAAGGCGTCGGAGCGGACATGGACGGCATTGGCCGGTATGCCCGGCTGATAGACCCAGGTGTCGACGCCGATCTTCTCCGCCTCGCCCGGCTTCAGCAGGTTGGCGCGCAGGTCCTTCAGGAAACCGGCACTGGTCTGCGGCTGGAAGGCGTGGCGGTCGAAATAGCCGCGCAGATACGCGTCCCAGCGCGCGCGGCCGACGACGCTCTCGATCGTGCGCAGGAAGGTCGCACCCTTGTCATAGGCGATCTGCGTCATCCCGTCGTCGGGGTCGCGGGTCGCGGGCAGGTCGAGGTGCAGCTTGGTGTCGGGCGAGGTCGGACCGCCGGCAGCGGCGACCGCGGCCTGCATATCGGTCCAGGCCAGGTCCGCCTCCATCGCCGCGCGGCGAGGGCCGTACAGCTTCTCCATGATGCGGTTCTCGAAATAGCTGGTGAAGCCCTCGTTCAGCCAGAAATCGTCCCAGGTCGCGTTGGTGACGAGATTGCCCGACCAGCTGTGCGCCAGCTCGTGCGCGATCAGGCTGACGAGGCTGCGGTCGCCGGCGATCGCCGTCGGCGTGGCGAAGGTCAGCGTCGGGTTCTCCATACCGCCGAATGGAAAGGACGGCGGCAGGACCAGCACGTCGTAGCGGCCCCAGCGATAGGGGCCATAGAGCGACTCGGCCGCGGCGACGAACTTCTCCAACTCGCCGAACTCATAGGCCGCCTTGTCGAGCATCGCCGGCTCGGTCCAGATGCCGGTGCGCTTGCCGGTCGAGCGGAACTTCAGGTCGCCGACCGCCAGCGCGATCAGATAGGGGGCGACCGGCTTGTCCATGCGATAGGCGAAGGTGCAGGCGGTCGCGGTGCAGCGCCGCTCGCCCACCGCCAGCCCACTCATCACCGCGGTCAGCGGGCGCGGCACGGTGATCGTCGCGTCCCAGGTCTGGCGGATACCGGGCGAGTCCTGCGTCGGGATCCAGCTGCGGTTGAGGATCGCCTCGCCCTGGCTGAACAGATAGGGCTGGGTCTTGCCCGCGGTCTGCGCCGGATCGAGCCATTGCAGCGCCTTGGCACCCGGCCGGGTGGCATAGGCGATGCGGACGCGGCGGGCATCGCCGACATCGATCGTCAGCGGCGCGCCATGCGCGGCATCGGCCACCGTGCCGACCGTATAGCGCAGCGCCCGCCCGCTCGCGTCGGTGACGCCGGTGATGTCGAGCCCGTTGTCGTCGAGGATCAGCCGCCCGCCCTGGCCCTGCACGTCGAGCGTGGCGGTGCCGCGCAGCAGCTTCGCGGCGAAGTCGGCGGTCAGCGCCAGCGAGACATGGGTCACCCGCAGGTCGAGCGGCGCGGCATAGCTGTGGACGTCGCGCGCATCGGGTGCGGTCAGCACCGGCGCGACCATCGGCGCGGGCGCGGCGGCAACGAGGAACAACGACAGGACGGGCGGCAGAAAGGCGCGCATGGCATACTCCGGTTGGTGCCGCCGTCTTATCGGCATCGCACGCCCGCGCCCATAGCGATGATGCGCGGGCGCACCGGCTTGCGATCCGGCCCGATCCACCGTACCCAGTGTTCAAATCATCAGGAGAGCGCCCGTGGATACCAGCAGCCTGTTTCGCCTCGACGGCCGTGTCGCGCTCGTCACCGGGGGTAGTCGCGGGATCGGCCGGATGATCGCGGCGGGCTTCGTCGCGCAGGGCGCGCGGGTCTATGTCTCGTCGCGCAAGGCGGCAGCGTGCGATGAGACGGCAGCGGAGCTGGGGCCGAACTGCATCGCCCTGCCCGCCGACGTTTCGACCGTCGAGGGCTGTCGCGCGCTGGCGGCGGCGCTGGCCGAGCGGGAGGAACGGCTCGACATCCTGGTCAACAATGCCGGCGCCGCCTGGGGCGTACCGTTCACCGAGTTTCCGGAGAGCGGCTGGGACAAGGTGATGGACCTGAACGTAAAGTCGCCCTTCTTCCTGACCCAGGCGCTCCACCCGCTGCTGAAGGCGGCGGGCGGGCGCGAGCGGCCGGCAAAGGTCGTCAACATCACCTCGATCGACGGCATGCGGCTGAACGGGTGGGAGACGTACAGCTATCAGGCGTCCAAGGCCGCGCTGATCCAGCTGACCAAGCGACTGGCCGCGCGGCTGGTGCACGACGGCATCAACGTCACCTCGATCGCGCCGGGCGCCTTTGCCAGCGACATGAACAAGGCCGCGCGCGATCACGGCGATACGGTGGCACGCGGCATCCCCGCCGGGCGGATCGGCGAGGCGGAAGACATGGCGGGCGCGGCGATCTACCTCGCCAGCCGCGCGGGCGATTATGTGATCGGCGAGACGATCACGGTCGACGGCGGGCTCGTCCATGCGTCGCTGGGAACGTCGATCGACGCGTGATGCGGGGGCGGAAGGTCACGAAAGTCACACGGTCGCGCGGTGCGTGCGGAATGGTGCAGGATAGCGATCATGAGGAATAGCGCGGGCTCGGGGTGCAGTATCAGGTTTGAGGCTCTGTAGGACAGCGGGGTTGCAGTGCTATCACGGTCGATATCGCCCAGTGGCGAACAGTCCTTATCCCGTGACATCCTAGGAGTGGAGAAGGGCGTGCCATGAAACCTATGACTGCGCTGCTTCTTTGTGTTCTTGCGCTTCCCAGCAGTCCGTTGGGTGCCGCTCCCCCTATGCCGGACGAGCCAATGGACGTCCGCATCCGTCGATTGGCCGGATTACCTGCCTCAAGCGCTGAGGGGCAAGTACGGATCCTCGATGTGGGCCACCACCCGTCAGATGCGATGGTCAGTATCGTCGCCAGACATACTCAGAAGGGGTGGGCAGTTTCCTACGCGTGCGCGGAATCGCCCTATTGTGCTGTCGATGCCGATCACGACGCACGGTCCTACACCTTATCCCCGCCCGACAGTGATCAGGTCGATGGGATATTAAAGGATCTCAGCGCGGGAACACAGGCGGACGGGGTCCCACCGTCGCCGGCTTTCATCGGCGGATATGCGCTGGTGTCGATCGATTACAATGGGTTTAAACGCGATTATCGACGGGGCTCATCTTGGGGCGAGGCGCTCGGCAAGCTCAGGTCCTTGCTGTCACCACCTGAACGTTAGTCACCTCAGTGTGTCTAATGGCTGCTTTCCATTACCTCTCGACATCCCGGGTCAAGGCCGGGGTGACGGCGTTACGGCAGTCGTTGCGAGGCGGTTACCCTCACCGCCGCTCGAACAATTTCCACACGCGGGGATGGCTGGTCGGCTGCGGCTTGCCGTCGAGGCGGACGGCGCGGACGATCGGGATCGGGCGCAGGATCATCTGGCCCTTCATCGCGTCCATGCCGCCGCCGGACGGCATGGCGAGGATGCGTTTGACCGTCTCCATGCCGGCGACGACGTGGCCGAAGGCGGCGTAGCCCGGATAGCCCGGCCGGGCGTCCATCTGGGGCGTGGGGCCGACGGTCAGGACGAAATTGCCGCCCGCGGAATCGGGGCTGTCGCCGCGCGCCATCGAGATCGTCGCGTCGAGGTGGCGGATGCCGGTCTTCGTCGTGGGTTCGAGCGGGAAGCTGGGGAGGATGCGTTTGGCGTCCTGGCGGATGCCGCCCTGAATGAAGCCGCGCTTTGGGTCCGCCTTGCTGCGCGCGGCGCGGTAGAAGACGGTGCCGTCGAAGCGGCCGTCATCGACATAGGCGAGGAAATTGGCGCTTGTCTTCGGCGCGCGCCGCATGTCGAGCGCGACCATGATCGGGCCGAGCCCGGTGTCGAGGCGGACCCGGACTATGCCCGGGCGTGGGCCGGTCTGGCGGCCGGGCGCTTGCGCTGTCGCGGGGCAGATGGCGACAAGGGCGAGCAGGAGAGAAAAGCGCTTCAAGATCACGAGCTGTCTTGGTTTCCCTCCCCGGCGAAGGCCGGGGTCCATTGAGGGACGCAGATGATGGGCGTTGCGTTCCGTTACGCAGGCTTTCCCAACTGGGCCCCGGCCTTCGCCGGGGTGGTGGAAACAGGGCCTGCACTATGTTGTGTCCCCCCGCAAAGGCGGGGACCCAGTAACGGGCTTCCGCCTTCGCGGGAGGACATGGACGGGCTGAACCCCTTCTCTACCGCGCGATGCCACCGGCGGCGAGCACGGCGAGCGTCACCAGCTCGCTGGCGGTGGAGGTCATCGGCGCGATCTGGACCGACTTCTCCATGCCGACCAGCACCGGGCCGATCATGTTGTCGCCACCCAGTTCGCGCAGCAGCTTGGCGGAGATGTTGGCGGATTGCAGCCCCGGCATGATGAGGACGTTGGCCGGCCCGGACAGCCGCGCGAAGGGATAATTGGCCAGCTGGCGCGGGTTGAGCGCGACGTCGGGCGCCATCTCGCCCTCATATTCGAAGCCGACCTGCCGCCCGTCCAGCACACCGACCGCGGCGCGGATATTCTCGAGGAAATGCCCCTCCGGATTGCCGAAGGTCGAGTAGCTGAGGAACGCCACGCGCGGCTCGTGCCCCATGCGCCGGGCCAGCTGGGCGGTCTGCTCGGCGATGTCGGCCAGTTCCTCGGCGCTGGGCCGCTCGTTGACGGTGGTGTCGGCGATGAAGACGGTGTGGCTCTGCCCGACCAGGATATGAATGCCGAACGGCGTGCGGCCATGCTCGGGATCGATCACGCGCTTCACCTCGCGCATCGTGTGCGCCCAGGTGCGGGTGATGCCGGTAATCATCGCGTCCGCCTCGCCGAGCTGAAGGAGCACGGCGCCGAAGATGTTGCGGTCCTGGTTTATCATCCGCTCGACGTCGCGGCGCAGGAAGCCGCGGCGCTGGACGCGGTTGTAGAGGAAGTCGACCATGCGCGGCACCAGCGGCGAGTGGCGGCTGTTGTGGACCTCGTAATCCTCAGGGTTGGTGACGCCGAGCGCACGCAGGCGATCATGGACGTCGTCGCGCCCGACCAGCACCGGGGTGCCGTAACCGCCCTCCTTGAATGCGATGGCGGCGCGCAGCACCACCTCCTCCTCGCCCTCGGCGAACAGCACGCGCTTGGGATGCGCCCGCGCGCCCTCATAGGCCAGCGTCAGCAGCGCGGTGGTCGGGTTCAGGCGGCTGCGCAGCGAGTGGCGATACGCCGCCATGTCGAGGATCGGCTTGGTCGCGACGCCCGAATCCATCGCCGCCTTTGCGACCGCGGCGGGCACCAGTTCCATCAGGCGCGGATCGAACGGCGCGGGGATGATATATTCGGGGCCGAAGCTGTGCTGCGTGCCGTATGCGGCGGCGACCTCTTCCGGCACCCGCTGGCGCGCCAGTTCGGCGATCGCGTTGGCGGCGGCGATCTTCATCTCGTCGTTGATCCCGGTCGCGCGCACGTCGAGCGCCCCGCGGAAGATGAAGGGGAAGCCGATGACGTTGTTGACCTGGTTCGGATAGTCGGAGCGGCCGGTGGCGACGATCGCATCGGGGCGCGCCGCCTTGGCCAGTTCGGGGCGGATCTCCGGCTCCGGGTTCGCCATGGCGAAGATGATCGGCTTGGGCGCCATGTCCGTCACCATCTCCGGCTTCAGCGCACCGGCGGCGGAGAGCCCCAGGAACACGTCGGCGCCGACCAGCGCCTCGGTCAGGGTGCGGCGGTCGGTGGCGGCGGCGTGCGCCGACTGCCACTGGTTCACATTGTCGCGGCCCTGATAGATCACGCCGCTGCGGTCGCACATGATGACGTTGTTATGGGCGACGCCCATCGCCTTCATCAGCTCGGTACAGGCGATCGCCGCCGCACCGGCGCCGTTGACGACGACCTTCACGTCGGCGAGCGCGCGGCCGGTCAGCAGGCAGGCATTGATGAGGCCGGCGGCGCAGATGATCGCGGTGCCGTGCTGGTCGTCATGGAAGACCGGGATGTTCATCCGCTCGCGCAGCGTCTGCTCGATGATGAAGCATTCGGGGGCCTTGATATCCTCAAGGTTGATGCCACCGAAGCTCGGCTCCATCAGCTCGACCGCGTCGATGAAGCGGTTCACGTCCTCCGTCTTCAGCTCGATATCGATCGAGTCGACGTCGGCGAAGCGCTTGAACAGGACGGCCTTGCCCTCCATCACCGGCTTCGACGCCAGCGCCCCCAGATTGCCCATGCCCAGGATCGCGGTGCCGTTGGAGATGACGGCGACGAGGTTGCCCTTCGTCGTATAGTCATAGGCGGTGGCGGGATCGTCGGCGATCGCCTGCACCGGCACGGCGACACCCGGCGAATAGGCCAGCGCCAGGTCGCGCTGCGTCGCCATCGGCTTGGACGCCACGATCTCGATCTTGCCCGGCCGGCCTTCCGAGTGGAACAGCAGCGCCTCGCGCTCGGAGAACTGGACGTTGACGGGGTCGGACATGGTGGCTCCCGGGACTGGACGTTACGGCTCTAGGCGGTTTCGGGCGCGGCTTTCAACCCGGCTGGGCAAGGTCCGGACGATCGATTATGCTGCGCGGGATGAAGCAGGACTTCGACATCCCGCCCCGCCCCCGGCGCGAGCCGACCCGCGCCGACTTCGCGCGCGCGAAGTCGATGTACGCAGCCGGTGAGGGCGTGGAGCATGTCGTGGTCGGCCGATGGCTGCTGACTTGGGGAAAGCCTGGCCGGAAGAATTTCGCCGACTGGCTGGCGGAACAGGATGGCTAGAGTAGTCTGGCGCAATCAGGCTCTTGACGATCTCGACGACATCATCACCTACCTCGAGCAGTTCGATGCGAAGGCCGCCGATCGCTATTACGTGCGCCTTTTCACGCTGGGCGAGAGCCTGCGGGACTTTCCGCATCGGGGCCGGCCGGCCGGTAACGGTGAGCGCGAGCTGGTGACCGTTCCGCCTTACGTTCTTCGCTACCGCGTTGACTCTGATTCCGTCATGATCCTGTCCGTGTCTCACGGCGCCCGCCGCCCACTCGACTGAATTCGTCATGACCACCACCCCCACGCCGATGATGGCGCAATATCATGCCCTGAAGGCGGAGGCGCAGGACTGCCTGTTGTTCTACCGCATGGGCGATTTCTTCGAGTTGTTCTTCGAGGATGCGCGGATCGCGAGCGGCGTGCTCGACATCGCACTGACCGCGCGCGGCGAGCATGACGGCGAGAAGGTGCCGATGTGCGGCGTGCCGGTCCATGCCGCGACCGCGTACCTTCAGCGGCTCATCAAGGCCGGCCACCGCGTCGCCATCGCCGAGCAGACCGAGAGCCCGGAGGCAGCGCGCAAGGCGCGCGGGTCCAAGGCACTGGTCAACCGTGCGATCGTCCGCGTCGTCACCGCGGGTACGCTGACCGAGGAGGCGCTGCTCGACGCGCGGTCCGACAATTGGTGCGTCGCGATCGGCGAGGCGGCGGGCAGCGTCGCGCTGGCGGCGGCGGACGTGTCGACCGGGCGGTTCCAGGTGATCGCGCTGTCGCCGGACGCGGTGCCGGCCGAGCTGGCGCGGCTGGGCGCCGCCGAGGTGGTGGCATCGGAGGCAAGCGGCTTTGCCGAGGCGGCGACGACGCTCCGACCCAAGGTGGAGTTCGACAGCGGCGCGGGCGAGGCGCGGCTGAAGCGCCAGTTCGCGGTCGCGACGCTGGACGGGTTCGGCCAGTTCGGACGTGCCGAGCTGGCGGCGGCAGGCGGGCTGGTCGCCTATCTGGACCACACGGCGAAAGGCGCCCTGCCCTTCCTGCGCCCGCCGGTCGTCCACCGCGCCGCGACGACGATGGCGATCGACGCGGCGACGCGCGAGAGCCTGGAGCTGACCTGCACCGCAGCCGGGCAGCGCAGGGGATCGCTGCTCGACGCGGTCGACCGCACTGTGACCGGCGCGGGCGCGCGGCTGCTCGCCGCCGATCTGGGTGCGCCGCTGATGGAGCGCGGGGCGATCGAGGCGCGGCTGGAGCTGGTCGCCTGGCTGCACGACGATGCGGCCCTGCGCGAGCGGCTGCGCGCGTCGCTGCGCGCGCTGCCCGATATCGGCCGCGCGCTGGGGCGGCTGGCGGCGGGGCGAGGCTCCCCGCGCGACCTGGGCCAGCTCCGCGACGGGCTGGACGGTGCCTGGGCGCTGGGCGAGCGGGTGGCGGACGGCGGCCCTGCCCTGCTGGCGACGATCGCGCCGGCGCTGCGCGGGCACGGCGCGCTGATCGAGCTGCTGCGCCGGGCGCTCGTTCCGGCGCCGCCGATCGACGCGGCGGCCGGCGGCTATGTCGCGGCCGGATACGACCTGGCGCTCGACGACCTGCGCGACGCCGGCGCCGGCGGCCGGCGGGCGATCGCGGCGCTGGAGGCGGAGATGCGGACCGCGACCGGGATCACTGCGCTGAAGGTCCGTCACAACAATGTCCTCGGCTATCATGTCGAGGTGCCGGCACGCGCCGCCGACGCGCTGATGAAGCCCGACAGCGGCTTCACCCACCGACAGACGCTGGCCGGCGTCGTCCGCTTCAACACGCCGGCGCTGCACGATGTCGCGGTCAAGGTGTCGCAGGCGGGTGCCCATGCGCTGGCGGCGGAGGCGGCGCATCTGGAGGAGCTGACCACCACCGCGCTTGCCGATCGCGAGCGGATTGCCGCCACCGCCGATGCGCTCGCCCGGCTGGACGTGGCGGCGGCACTGGCCGAGCGCGCGGTCGAGGGCGGCTGGACGCGGCCGAAACTGGTCGACCATGCCTGTTTCGAGGTCGAGGGCGGTCGCCACCCGGTGGTCGAGGCAGCGGTGGCAAAGTCGGGCGAGCGCTTCGTCGCCAACGACTGCCGCCTGTCGGAAAGCTCGCGGCTGTGGCTGGTCACGGGGCCGAACATGGGCGGCAAGTCGACCTTCCTGCGCCAGAACGCGCTGATCGCGGTGCTGGCGCAGGCGGGCAGCTATGTCCCCGCCAACGCCGCGACGCTGGGGCTGGTCGACCGGCTGTTCAGCCGGGTCGGCGCGTCGGACAATCTGGCGCGCGGGCGGTCGACCTTCATGGTCGAGATGGTCGAGACGGCCGCGATCCTGGCGCAGGCGACGCCGCGCAGCTTCGTGATCCTGGACGAGGTTGGGCGCGGCACCAGCACCTACGACGGGCTCGCCATCGCCTGGGCTGTGGTGGAGGCGATCCATGAGGAGAATCGCTGCCGCTGCCTATTCGCGACCCATTATCACGAGCTGACGCGGCTGGCCGAACGGTGCGACGCGCTGTCGCTGCATCACGTCCGCGCGCGCGAGTGGAAGGGAGAGCTGGTGCTGCTCCACGAACTTGCCGACGGGCCGGCGGATCGCAGCTATGGCCTGGCGGTCGCGCGGCTCGCCGGCATGGCGCCGCAGACCGTGGCGCGTGCCAAGTCGGTGCTGGCGAAGCTGGAGGCGGGACGCGCGAAGACCGGCGGGCTGGCCGCGGGCCTCGACGACCTGCCGCTGTTCGCCGCCGCCGCGAAGGTGGAGGAGCCGCAGGGCGATCCGGTGCGTCTGGCGGTCGAGGCGATCGATGTCGACGCGCTGACCCCGCGCGAGGCGCTCGACCGGCTGTACCGGCTGAAGGCGATGGTGCGGGAGGCGTAGGCAGGAAGAAGAGATGGGTTCGCGCGGAGACGCGTGAATCACCTTCTTGCCTTTGACGGTGGCCGGCGTCGCACCGGCGATGCTATTACCCTACCCATGTCCTTTCGTCTGAACCCGCAGCTCGATGCCGACGCGCTCCACGCCGCCTACGCCCGCGATGGTCGGGTGCGAATCGCCGATTTCCTCAACGTCTCGGATGCCGAGGCGCTGCGCCGCCACCTGACCGGGCGCACCGACTGGCGGCAGGTGATGAACAGCGGCGACAAGGTCTTCGAGCTGGACCGCCCGACCCTGGCCGCGATGGATGCGGCCAAGCGGGATGCGCTGGACGATGCGGTGATGGCCGGCGCGCGGGCCGGGTTCCAGTACCGGTACGAAACCGTGCGGGTGGCGGACGGCGTCGCGGAGCGGGCGGCGGCGGGCGACCCGCTGAACGCATTCGCCGAATGGATGTCGGGCGCGGAGGCACTGGCGTTCCTGCGCGCGGTGACCGGCGCGGCCGATGCGGTGTTCGCCGATGCGCAGGCGACCGCCTATGCCCCCGGCGACTTCCTGACCGCGCATGACGACGGGGTGGCGGGCAAGGACCGGCGCGCCGCCTATGTCTTCGGCCTCAACCCGCGCTGGCGGCCGGAATGGGGCGGCCTGCTGCTGTTCCACGACGGCGCCGACCGGGTGGCGGGGGTCAGCCCGGCGTTCAACACGCTCGACCTGCTGGCGGTGCCCCAGCCGCACAGCGTGTCGCAAGTCACCCGCGCGGCCCCCAGCCGCCGCTATGCGGTGACCGGCTGGCTGCGCGCGCAGGCGCAGCCGCGATGAGCCGCTTCGACACCCTGCCCAATCGCCGGGCGATCGTGGACCGCCGGGCCCTGGCCGAGGCCGTCGCCGCGCTGCCCGATGCTGGGTTGCGCACGGCGGCGATCGCGCTGCTACGGGAGGCGCTGGGCGCCGGGCGCGCCGAGATCGCGCGGCGGCTTGCCGAGCATCCGACCCGCGGGCTCGAGGTGGCGGCTGCACAGGCCTATCTGATCGACCAGCTGGTGCGCGTGCTGTTCGACCTGGTCGCGACGCGGCTACACGCCAGCGACCAGGCGCTGCTGGTGCTGGCGGTCGGCGGATACGGCCGCGGCGAGATGGCGGCGCATTCGGACGTGGACATCGGCTTCGTCACCGCCGCCCGCGCCACCCCGGCCGCCGAGCAGGTGATCGAGGCCATGCTCTACGGGCTGTGGGACCTTGGCCTGAAGATCGGTCACAGCAGCCGCTCGCTCGACGAGATGATCCGCCAGGCCAAGGCCGACGTGACGGTACGCACCGCCCTGCTCGAGGCGCGCTACGTCACGGGCGACCAGGACCTGTACGAGGACGCCTCGCGCCGGTTCAAGGCGGAGGTGCAGCGCGGCACCGAGCGGCGCTTCGTTGCCGACAAGCTAGCCGAGCGCAACGCGCGGCACGTCCGCATGGGCGACACCCGCTACGTCGTCGAGCCGAACGTGAAGGAGGGCAAGGGATCCTTGCGCGACCTGCACGCGCTCTTCTGGATCGGCAAATATGTCTACGACGTGCAGCGGGCGCGGCAGCTGGTCGATGTCGGGCTGTTCACGCCTGCCGAATACCGGCTGTTCCACCGCGCCGACGAGTTCCTGTGGGCCGTCCGCTGCCATCTGCACGTCATCACCGGTCGCGCCGAGGACCGGCTGACCTTCGACGTGCAGCGCGAGGTGGCGGCGCGGATGCGGTTCCGCGACCGGGCGGAGAAGCCCGCGGTCGAGCGGTTCATGCAATTCTATTTCCTGCAGGCGCGCACCGTCGGCACGCTGACCGGCGTGTTCATGGCGCATCTGGACGAGCGCTTCGCCGGACGCGGGCGACGGCTGGGCCTGCCGGCCCTGCGCCGCAGTCCCAAGCGGCTGCGCGGGTTCGTGCTGGACCGTGGACGATTGGCGCTGCCGAACGACCGGTTCTTCGCCGATGATCCGGTGCGGCTGCTGGAGATCTTCGCGCTGGCGGATGCCGAGGGGCTGGAGATCCACCCGCTGGCGATGCGGGCGGCGGCGCGCGATGCCAAGCTAATCGACGAGTACCGGCAGGATCCGCGTGCCAATGCGCTGTTCCTGGAGCTGCTGACCAGCCCCGGCGATCCTGAGCTTGTGCTGCGCTGGATGAACGAGGCGGGCGTGTTCGGTCGGTTCGTGCCCGACTTCGCCCGCGTCGTCGCGCAGATGCAGTTCGACATGTACCACCACTTCACGGTCGACGAGCATACCATCCAGGCGATCGGCCTGGCCGCACGGATCGAGGCGGGGACGCTGAAGGAGGATCACCCGCTTGCCACCGGGATCATCGACCAGATCGTCTCGCGCCGGGTGCTGCGTGTCGCGGTGCTGCTCCACGATATCGCCAAGGGGCGCGGCGGCGACCATTCGATCCTGGGCGCGGCGGTGGCGGAGCGACTGTGCCCGCGCTTCGGCCTAACCCCGGCCGAGACCGAGACGGTCGCATGGCTGGTCCGCCACCACCTGCTGATGTCGGCGACCGCGTTCAAGCGCGACCTCGCCGATTTCAAGACGATCCTCGATTTCGCCACGACGGTCGCCAGTCCCGAGCGACTGAGACTGCTGCTGGTCCTGACCGTGGTCGATATCCGCGCGGTCGGGCCCGGCACCTGGAACGGGTGGAAGCGCCAGCTGCTCGCCGACCTGTACGAGGCCGCCGAGGAGGTGCTGCGGCTGGGCCACAAGCAGCGCGGCCGTGACGAGCGGATCGCGGCCAAGCAGGCGCATCTGCTCGACCGGCTCGGCTGGGACGCGGCGCGCTTCGCCGACCTGGTCCGCCGCCTGCCGCCGACCTACTGGATCGCCGAGCCCGAAGACGTGCTGGAGAGCAATGCCCGGCTGATGGACGCGGCGGGTAGCGAACCGTTGGTCATCCGCGCGCAGGTCTATGCCGAGCGGGGTGCGACGCTGGTGACGATCTATGCCGCCGATCACCCCGGGCTGTTCTATCGCATCGCTGGTGCCATCCATGTCGCCGGCGGCAACATCATCGACGCGCGCATCCACACCACGCGCGACGGCATGGCGATCGACAATTTTCTGGTGCAGGATCCGTTCGGACGACCGTTCGACGACCCGGGCCAACTCGCCCGGCTGGAGACTGCGATCCGCGACGCGCTGGCCAATCGCGGCAAGCTGACCGACCGGCTGGTCGCCAAGCCGGCGGCGCGGACGCGGGCGGAAGCCTTCTCGATCCAGCCCAACGTACTGATCGACAATGGCGCATCGAACCGGTTCACGGTGGTCGAGGTCAACGCCCGCGACCGGCCGGCGCTGCTCAACCAGCTGGCGCACGCGCTGTTCCAGTCGAAGGTGACGATCCACTCGGCCCATGTCGCCACGTACGGCGAGCGGGCGGTCGATACCTTCTACCTGACCGACCTGACCGGCGACCGCATCACCGCCACACCGCGGCTGAAGTCGCTGGAAAAGCGGCTGCTGGATGCGGCGGCAGGGACGACGGACGCGGTCGCGGCGTGAAGACCGGTTCGCGCGAAGACGCGAAGAAGGTTTAAGGTTCACGCGGAGGCGCGGAGGCGCGGAGATGTCTCGTGCGCGGCAGCGCACCTTCCTCCTTACCGGCCTATGATGAAGAGCTGCCGCAGGGCTGGGCGCGACACCTCCGCGTCTCCGCGCCTCCGCGTGAACCCCATTCTTCCGCTCCTTCGCGTCTTCGCGCGAACCAACTTCGACACGCGCAAAAAGGGCCGGTCCACACGAAAGTGAACCGGCCCCATCCCGTCAAACGGGGATCAGAAGCGCGAGCGGAGCGTCACGCCATAGGTGCGCGGCTCGGCGAGGAAGGCCGAGTAGAGCGCGTTCGAGGTGCTGCCGAACGCCTGGGTGTTGGCGATCGAGCCGGCACCCTGGAACGGCGTGTTGAACGCGACCTGGATATAGTCCTTGTTGAGCAGGTTCTGCGCCCAGAACTCGATCGCCCACAGCTGGTCGCGACCGCGCAGGCCGATACGCGCGTTGACCAGCGCATAGCCGTCCTGCTTCTTCTCCGGCGCCAGGTCGGAGCCGGTGTTGTAGTCGGAGGTCAGGCGGCTATCGACATAGAACAGCGCCGACATGCCGTTCGAGCCGATATCCGGCGTCCATGCCCAGGAGGTCGTGACGACGTGCTTGGGCGCGTTCGACATGCTGCTGCCGGGCAGCAGGAACAGCGCCGGGTCCAGCGCCTCGCCCGACGAGCTGCCGACCAGATTGTTGCGGAAGTGCGTGTCGGCATAGGTGTAGCCGGCAGAGACGGTGAAGTTGCGCGCGGGGTTCATCGTCGCTTCCAGCTCGACACCCTGCGAGATCACGCCGGGCTTGTCGGCATTGCCGGCGCAGCTGCCGGTGCCCGGTACCGCGGGTGCGTTGTCGCGGTCGGCCCCGGCCAGGTCGTTGCTGCAACCCTGGATGTTCTGGACGACGAAGATCGAGCCGTTGAAGGTGTTCAGCTGGAAATCGGTGAACTCCTGCCGGAACGCCGCGACGTTCAGGTTGAACGCGCCACGGATGTTCAGCTTGGCGCCGACTTCATAGGCGTTGACCTTCTCGGCATCGAAGCGGAGGCCCGAGGCATCGGCGTTGCTGCGCGGGCTGAACACGCCGTTGGGGCCACCCAGGTCCGACCGGTCGAGGTTATAGCCGCCCGCCTTGTACCCCTTGGCATAGGAAGCATAGGTCATCAGCTGCGGCGTCGGCTTCCACGAGACGACCGCGGTGCCGGTGAACTCGCCGTCCTTGAAGCTGTCCCTGGGGTTCAGCGCGTTGAGCGTGCTCGACGAGTTGCCCGTGCAGCTGAGCGTAACGATGCCCGCGATGTACTGGCGCGCCGCCGCCGGGATCGCGGCGTTGGCGATCAGGGGTGACAGATTCGCCTGCTGGATTGGGCAGACCGTGTTGTTGTTGTTGAAACTGGCGCGGAAATCCTTCTGCTCGTGCGTGTAGCGAAGGCCAAGCGTCACCGACAGCGTGTCGGTGACGTTGATGATGTTATGGGTGAAGAAGGCGTAGTTCTCGCTGTTCTGCCGATAGATCGAACCCGAGTCGCCGACATTGTTGACGCCGCCGGTGCGGACGCCGTTGGTGACGGTGCCAGACAGACGGTCGAGCCCGCCGAGCACCGCTGCGCCCAGGTTCGCGCCGAAGACGGCGTTACTGGTGAGCGTCGCGCGGCCGGCCGCCGACAGACATCCGGATGCGTTCTGGTTTTGCAGCGCAACGTTGGGATTGAGCGTTGCGACAAGGCGACAGGCGGCGAACTGGCCATACTGCGAGCCGAACACGATGTTGTCGGAAAGCTTCAGCTCCTCCTTCGAGTAGAAGCCGCCGACCAGCCAGTCCAGCTTGCCGCCGAACGCCGATCCGTTCAGCCGCACTTCCTGTGTGAAGGTGTGGAACTGGCGATAGGCCTTTCCATCACCGGCGCGGTGGGTCAGGTCGACATTGGTATAGTCGACGTCGCCGGCATTGCCCGACTTGTACTCGCGGTACGCGGTGATCGACGTCAGCTTCGCCGCACCCAGATCCAGATCGAACTGCGACGAGCCGCCATAATCCTTGGTCTTGTTGCGATAGGTCTGGCCGGGCGTGATCGCGACCTCGCGGCTGAACGGGTCGGCCTGCACGCCGGCGAGCGGATAGACCGCGCCCTGGCGGCGCAGGATGTCGACGATACGGTTGCTGGCATTGAACTGATACGCGCCGCTCGCATTGGTGGTGCTGCCGTTCGCGTTCTGGGTCACGGTGGTGCCGGTCGGCACCTGCGTCTCGCGCTGGCTGTAATAGACGGCGCCGCAGCAGCTCTCGTTGCGATAGGTATAGTCGCCGATCAGGCGCAGGCTCATCCGGTCGTTCGGCTTGAACAGCAGCTGGCCGCGGACGAAGTAGCGGTCGCGGTTGTTGACGCGGCTTTCCGAGCCGCTCGCGGCGGTGACGTTGCGGTAGAAACCGTCGCGCTTATTGTAGACGCCATCGACGCGGAAGGCGACCGTGTCGCCGATCAGCGGCCCGGTCAGACCGCCGACTAGGCGGAGATTGTCGTAGTTGCCATAGGTCGCCTCACCGACGCCGCCGAACTTGAACTCGGGGCTGCGGGTGACGATGTTGATGAGGCCGGCCGACGCGTTGCGGCCGAACAGCGTGCCCTGCGGGCCGCGCAGCACCTCGATCCGCTCGATCTCGCCCAGCTCGTTCAGGCCGACACCGGTGCGGCTGCGATAGACGCCGTCGATGAAGGTCGCGACCGAGCTTTCCAGGCCGGGATTGTCGCCGACCGTACCGATGCCGCGGATGCGCGCCGAGGCGTTCGCCTCCGATCCCGTGGACGAGACGAGCAGCGACGGCGCCAGCTGGTTGAGCGAGCGGATGTCGTTCGCGCCGCTGTTCTGGAGCGATTCCTGGGTCACCGCGCTGACCGCGATCGGCACGTCGCTGAGCGGGCTGGCGCGGCGGGTGGCGGTGACGATGATGTCGCCCGCGGTGGCCCCCTGCTGCTCGCTGACCGCGGCGTCGCCGGCGCCCGGCGTGCCCGCCTGCACCGCTCCGTTCGCCGTCGCCTGGCTCGGCACCTGCCGCTCGGCGCCCGTGGTGGGGGTCGGCTCCTGCGCCAGGGCCGGGGCGGCCAGTGCGAGGGTGGCGGCGGCAGACAGCAGCTGGGCGGTCAGGCGCATAATGGCATCTCTCCTGTATCCGATATTCTGTTTCGAATATCTGGTTTGATCGCAGCCTAGAGGGCGCGATCGCCGATCGTCCATCGTTTTCGAAGGTTGACGATGTTTTTTTGACCCGGAGTGTCGCCACCCGGCAACAGCGTGCAACGCAACAAGGCCGGCGGACACGGGGTCCGCCGGCCTCGATGCCGTCCGCAGCGCGGAGGTTTACTTGGGAGAGAGCACCATCAGCATCTGGCGGCCTTCCATGCGGGGATACGCCTCGACCTTGGCGATCTCGGTCGTATCCTGCGCAACGCGCTGGAGCACGGCCATGCCCAGCTGGCCGTGCGACAACTCGCGCCCGCGGAAGCGCAGGGTCACCTTGACCTTGTCGCCCTCCTCGATGAACTCGTGCACCTTCTTCATCTTGGTGTCGTAGTCGTGGTCATCGATGTTCGGACGCATCTTGATCTCCTTGATCTCCTGCGTCTTCTGCGACTTGCGGGCGAGATTCGCCTTTTTCTGCGCCTCGTACTTGAACTTGCCGACGTCGAGGAACTTGGCGACGGGCGGATCGGCGTTCGGCGACACCTCGACCAGATCGAGGCCGAGCTCCTGCGCCTGCGCCATCGCCTCGCGCGTGTACATCACGCCGAGATTCTCACCCTCATGGTCGATCACGCGGACCTTGGGGCTCTGGATCCACTCGTTGAAACGAGGACCGTTCATCGGCGGCGCCTGGTTCGGCCGGCGCATCATGGGAGGACGTATGGGTATTGCTCCTGCGGTGGTTACCACGCCAATATAGGGTATCCGCCGCTTTTTGGAAAGACGGCGATCGGCGGCATCGTCACATCGTCGCCGAGGACAGCCAGTCGAGCGCGTGGCGGAAACTGTCGTGGTGGTGCCGCTCGACCTCGCGATTATGCGCCTGTTCGCGCTCGGCGGAGTAGCGCGCGGCGTGATCCTTCGCATGGGCCGTCGGGGCGGTTGCGGCCCGGCGCAGGTCGTGGGCGATCCCCAGCAGCGCGGCGGCGTGCTGCGTCACCTCGGCCGGGTGCCGCTGGAGCGCGTCGAAGTCGATCAGGCGGTCCGCAGCCCAGCCGTTCGCGGCGATCGCCGCATCGAACAGCTGCTGCTGATGCAGGTGGAGCAGCGCCGCCGTTCTCGCCACCTGGCGATAGGGATCGCGGCTGCCGGCGATCGCCTGCCGATAGAGGCTCGCCGTCGCCGGCGCGGCGCCCAGCAGATGCTCGGCCGCGCGCATCGTATAGGCCATGCGATCCCGGCCGCCGCGAAAGACCGCACGCAGGAAATCATAGGCGGGCATCCGCACGAACACGGCCTGGACGCCGCGTTCGGGCGAGCACAGCAGAGGGATCAGATTGTTGGCCCAGTTGGAGGGTTTGACCACCACCGCCTCGCCCGCGCCGGCCTCACCCGCGCTCTGCTCGAACGCCGCCAGCGCCGTGGTCGCCAGCCGTGCGGCGCCATGCGCGGCGTCGGCGATGTCGACCAGCGCGTGCGGCTCCTTCAGCGCCAGTACCGACCCCGGCCGGTCGAGCAGCGTCGCCAGCAGGGTCGAACCGCAGAACGACATGTGAAAGACATAGGCGGGGCGCCAGTCTTCCACCCTGTCGGGAAGCGACCGCACCGCCTCGCCGTCCCAGAACCGCTCGCGCCCGTCCAGAAAGGCGGCACGGCGCAGCCGATCCGTGTCGGTGGCGACATAGGTCCCCACCCCCGCACCCATGTTGATCCGATGGAGGAACTGCATGGCCGGCATGCCGACAGGGTCTCGGGTCAGCGCAGGTCCGGCGGCGTCGCCTCGTCGCGAAGCATCGCCACGACCTCGTCCAGGGTGGCGAAGGTCTGCGCCTGGCTGCCGAGGCGGCGGATGGCGACCTTGCCCTCTTCCGCCTCGCGCTTGCCGACGACCAGCAGCACCGGAACCTTGGCGACCGAGTGCTCGCGAACCTTGTAGTTGATCTTCTCGTTGCGCAGGTCGGTCTCGACGCGGATGCCCGCCTTGCGCAGCGTCGCCGCAACCTCCTCGGCATAACCGTCGGCGTCGGAGACGATCGTCGCGACCACCGCCTGCACCGGCGACAGCCAGAGCGGGAAGCGGCCGGCGTGATGCTCGATCAGGATGCCGATGAAGCGCTCGAACGTGCCCAGGATCGCGCGGTGGAGCATGATCGGGCGATGGCGGTTGCCATCCTCGCCGACATAGCTGGCGTCGAGTCGCTCGGGCAGCACGGTATCGGTCTGGATCGTGCCGACCTGCCACGTCCGGCCGATCGCGTCGGTCAGGTGGAACTCCAGCTTGGGGGCGTAGAAGGCGCCCTCGCCCGGCAACTCCTCCCAGCCATAGTCTGGCGTGTCACGGCCGGTGGCGGCGACCGCGTCGCGCAGCGACTGCTCGGCCCAGTCCCACATCTCCTCCGAGCCGAACCGCTTCTCCGGCCGCAGCGCCAGCTTGATCGCATAGCTGTCGAAGCCCAGGTGCTGATAGACGCTGTCGAGCAGCTCGCAGAACTTGCGAACCTCGTCGACCAGCTGGTCCTCGCGGACGAAGATGTGTGCGTCGTCCTGCGTGAACTGGCGGACGCGCATGATGCCATGGAGCGCGCCATGCGGCTCGTTGCGGTGGCAGCAGCCGAATTCAGCCATGCGGATCGGCAGGTCGCGGTACGACTTGATCCCCTGCTTGAAGATCAGGACGTGCGCCGGGCAGTTCATGGGCTTGAGCGCCATCAGGTCGCCCTCGCCCGTCAGCACCGCACCTTCGTCCTCGGTGTTCGGCACCTCGTCCGGCACCACGAACATGTTCTCGCGATACTTGCCCCAGTGGCCCGACTGCTCCCATTGGCGCGCGTCCATCAGCTGCGGGGTCTTCACCTCGGCATAGTCGGCGGCGTCGAGGCGGCGGCGCATATACGCTTCCAGCTGGCGCCACAGGACGAAGCCCTTGGGGTGCCAGAAGACCGACCCCTGCGCCTCCGACTGGAGGTGGAACAGGTCCATCTCCTGCCCGATCTTGCGATGGTCGCGCTTGGCGGCCTCTTCCAGCATGAACAGGTGCTGGTCGAGCTGCTTCTTGTTGAGCCAGCCGGTGCCGTAGATACGGCTGAGCATCGCGTTCTTCTGGTCGCCGCGCCAATAGGCGCCCGAGACGCGGGTCAGCTTGAACGCGTTGGGATCGAGCTTGCCGGTCGAGACCATGTGCGGGCCGCGGCACATGTCGAGCCACGCGCCCTGGCGATAGATGGTCAGTTCCTCGCCGTCGGGCAGTTCGGCGGCCCACTCGGCCTTGAATGTCTCGCCTTGCTGCGTCCATGTCTCGATCAGCTGCTCGCGGCTCCACACCTCGCGCGTGAACGGCTCATTCCTCGCGATGATGCGGCGCATCTCCGCCTCGATCGCGGGCAGGTCGTCCTCGGTGAACTGGCGGTCCTTCGGCGCGAAGTCGTAATAGAAGCCGTCGTCGGTCGCCGGGCCGAAGGTGATCTGCGTACCCGGAAACAGGTGCTGGACCGCCTCTGCCATGACGTGTGCCAGGTCGTGGCGGACGAGTTCGAGTGCATCGGCCTCGTCCTTGGCAGTCACCAGCGCCAGCTGGGTGTCGCCCTCGAACGGGCGGTTCAGGTCGCGCACCTGCCCGTCGATCCGCGCCGCCAGCGCCGCCTTGGCGAGGCCCGGCCCGATCGCGGCGGCGACATCCGCCGGGGTAGTCCCGGGCGCAACCTCGCGGACGGAACCGTCGGGCAGCGTGATACGGAACAGCTCGGCCGGATGGGCGGACATGATGGACTTTCGCGTTTGTTGAGGATCGGCGAATAAAGCGCTGGCGGGTATATAGGCAAGCACTGCCTCAACTCCTCCCCGGGACGGGGAGGGGGACCGTTCGCGCCAGCGAATGGTGGAGGGGGGCTGCCGCATATGTATCGCCTGCGGAAGCCCCCCCCCTCCGTCACGGCTGCGCCGCGCCACCTCCCCGTGCCGGGGAGGATCTAGGCGATCCCGAACGGCACCACATGGTTGTCCTGCGTGTGCCCCACCCGTGCGCGGCCCAGATACGGCACCCCCATGTCGCCCGCCCAATGCGCGATCATCGCCTCAGGCGTCTCGGCCCAGGGCGGATCGTTCTCCTGCACGTCGTTGACGGTGCCCAGGCGGATGCCGGCGATCCCCTTCAGCTGGGTGGCGTTGGCGACAGTGAAGAGCATGCGGTCGACGCGGTAGAGCGGCTCCGACACCTCCTCGATCATCAGGACGTGATCGGTCAGGTCGGGCAGCCAGGGCGTGCCGATCAGCGCGGTCAGGATCGACAGGTTGAACGCGGCGGCCGGGCGGCCGGCAAGGTCGGGCTCCAGCCCCTGCCGGTCGCCGCCGACGATCCAGCCGAGCGTCCGCGCGACCGTCGCGTCGCCGCCCTGCCGGTTGATGTCGGTCGCCATCGGCGCGTGGCACGGCCGCCCGATCCGCCGGGCATAGAGCGCGCCGAGCAGGAACCCCATGTCCGAATAGCCCGCATAGACCTTGCGCGCCGCCGCCGGCCCCAGCTGCGGCATCACCGCCGCCAATAGCCGGTTGGAGCCATAGCCGCCGCGGGCGAACCACACCGCGTCATAGCCGGGATCGTTCGCGACCTGGAGGAAGGCGGCGGCGCGGACCGCGTCGGAGCCGGCGAAGTGGCCGGCGCTCTCGAAACATTGCGGGTGGAAGACCAGGTCGACGTCCGGATAGGCGATCGCCGCGAAGGCACCGGCGCGCGCGGCCACGACCGGGTCGATTGGCCTGCCGGGAGCCACCACGCCGATCCTCATGCCGCCCGCTCCCGCCTTGCCCCGTCCGGACGATGCCGATAGCGCGGGCGCATGGACCAGCGCAAACCCGCAGATGACGCTCCCTATTTCCCTGGCCCCTATTTCTTCGTCGGCATCGGCGGGTCGGGGATGATGCCGCTGGCGATGATCGTGCGCGCGCATGGGCTCACCGTGGCGGGGTCGGACCGGGGGCTGGACCAGGGCCATACCGCGCCCAAGTTCGCGGCGCTGGAGCGGAGCGGCGTCGCGCTGTTCCCGCAGGACGGCAGCGGCGTGACCGATGCGCGCCAGCGGGTCGTCGCCTCGGCGGCAGTCGAGGACAGCGTGCCCGACATCGTCGCCGCGACGCGGCTGGGCTGCCCGCGAATGCGCCGCGCCGACCTGCTCGCCGAGCTGTTCAACGCCGCCGCACTGCCGATCGGGGTGGCGGGGACCAGCGGCAAATCGACCGTGACCGGGATGATCGGCTGGATCCTCCATGCCTGCGGGCGCGACCCGACCGTGATGAACGGCGCGGTGATGAAGAATTTCGTCCAGCCCGACGCGCCCTTTGCCAGCGCGCTGGTCGGCGGCGGCGAAGCGTTCGTCAGCGAGGTGGACGAGAGCGACGGGTCGATCGCGCTCTATCGCCCGGCGGTGGCGGTGCTGAACAACGTGTCGCTCGATCACAAGGGGCTGGACGAGCTGCGCCAGCTGTTCGGCGACTTCGCCCGCCACGCGCGCCGGGTGGTGGCGAATGTCGGCGATGCGGAGACCGCGGCGCTGCTCGCCGACCTGCCCGCGGTGACGAGCTTCGCGGTCGAGGCGGACGCCGATCTGGTCGCCACCGACCTGCGGCCCGAGCCGTTCGCGATCCGCTTCGACCTGATCGCGCGCGGCGAGGCTCCCCTGCCCGTGCGGCTGGGGGTGCCGGGGCGGCACAATGTCTCCAACGCGCTCGCCGCGATCGGCGCCTGCGTCGCGGCGGGGGTGAAGCTGGCCGACGCGGCCCATGCGGTCGAGGGGTTCACCGGCCTGCGCCGCCGCTTCGAACTGGTCGGCGAGGCGGGCGGCGTCGCCGTCATCGACGATTTCGGGCACAATCCCGACAAGATCGCGGCCACGCTCGACACGCTCCACGCGCACCCCGGCCGGCTGCTGGTCCTGTTCCAGCCGCACGGCTATGGTCCGTTGAAGCAGATGGGACGCGAACTGGCGCAGACCTTCGCCGAGCGGCTGGCGCCGGGCGACGTGCTGGCGATGCCCGATCCGGCCTATTTCGGCGGCACCGTCGACCGCACGGTCGGCAGCGCGGCGATCGTCGATGCGGTCGCCGCAGCCGGGCATGAAGCGCTCTATATCGCGGACCGCGCCGAGGCGGCGGCTCACCTGCTCGCGATGGCGGTGCCGGGCGATCGCATCGTCGTGATGGGCGCCCGCGACGACACGCTGAGCCTGCTCGCCGCCGACATGGTCGCGACGCTGGCGGCACGATGAGCCGCCCCGCAGCCGCCCGGCGCGCCGCCGAGATCGCTGGCCGCCGCGGCGAGCGGCTGGCGGGCTGGTGGCTGCGGCTGAAAGGCTGGCGCATACTGGACCGCCGCGTGCGAACCCCGGCGGGTGAGGTCGATCTGGTCGCGCGGCGTGGCAACCTGATATCCTTTGTGGAGGTAAAAACGCGCAAGACGGCGGCCGAACTCGACTGGGCCATCGACCAGCGCCGCCTGGCGCGGGTCGCCGCGGCAGCCGAGGTGCTGATGCCGCTTTATGCCGGGCCGGGCGACGACATCCGCGTCGACGTGATCCTGATCGCGCCGGGCAGCCGGCCGCGCCACATCGAGAATGCGTTGATCGGCTGAACTGCGTTCACACCTGTCCTACTGCGCCGCCACCCTGTATGCCTGCGCCCAGCCATGACCTCTCACCCGGAGCCATCGCCGACCTCGCCCGTTCTGTCGGCCCGTTCTCGCGCCATGCCCGATGCGCGCGGAACCGGACACGGAAGGGGGGGTGTAGTGTCCGGTTTCGAGTCGCGAACCCCTGTCGAGGAAGCTGAATGACCCTGACCGTCGCCGTCCAGATGGACCCGATCGAGACGATCAACATCGCGGGCGATTCGACCTTCGCGCTGATGCTGTCGGCGCAGGCGCGCGGGCACCGCCTGTTCCATTACGCCGCGGAGGACCTGAACTGGTCGGACGGGCGGCTGTGGACGCGGGCGCACCCGGTTACGGTGCAGCGAATGGTGGGCGATCATTTCCGCTTCGACGAGGCGGTCAGCCTCGATCTGGGCGAGCAGGCGGACGTGGTGCTGATGCGCCAGGATCCGCCGTTCGACCTCGGCTATATCACCGCCACGCACCTGCTGGAGCGGGTCGCCGAGCGGACGCTGGTGGTCAACAATCCGCGCAGTGTCCGCAACGCGCCGGAAAAGGTGTTCGTCCTCGACTATCCGCAGTTCATGCCGCCGACGCTGGTTACGCGCTCGCTGGACGAGACACGCGCCTTCCTGAAGCAGCACGGCGCGATCGTCATCAAGCCTCTCCACGGCAATGGCGGCAAGGCGATCTTCCGCGTCGGGCCGGACGGCGACAACCTGTCGGCGTTGATCGAGGTGTTCAACCAGACCTGGCGCGAACCGCACATGGTCCAGGCGTTCCTGCCGGCGGTGGCGAAGGGCGACAAGCGCATCGTGCTGGTCGACGGCGAGGTTGCGGGCGCGATCAACCGCCTGCCGGGCGAGGGCGAGATCAGAAGCAACCTGGCGGTCGGCGGATCGGCCGAGAAGACCGAACTGACCGAGCGCGAGCGCGAGATCTGCGCGGTACTGGGGCCGGAGCTGAAGCGGCGCGGGCTGCTGTTCGTCGGCATCGACGTGATCGGCGGCGAGTGGCTGACCGAGATCAACGTCACCAGCCCGACCGGCATCGTCGCGATCGAGCGGTTCGACGGTACCGACGTCGCCGGCATGATCTGGGACGCGATCGAGAAGAATATCGGCGAACGGAACCTCGCCGCGCGGCGTTGAGCCGCGCATGACCGGTTTCATCGTCGAACTGATCGCCCGTGGCGGCTATTGGGGCATCTTCCTCCTGATGGCGCTGGAGAATATCGTCCCGCCGATCCCGTCGGAGGTCATCATGGGCCTGGGCGGGATGGCCGTCGCGCGCGGGCAGATGCAGCTCGGCTGGCTGATCGCCGCGGGCACCGCCGGCACGGTGGCGGGCAATTACTTCTGGTACTGGATCGGGCGGCGCTTCGGCTATCAGGGGCTGAAGCCCTTCGTCGATCGCTGGGGGCGCTGGCTGACCGTGGAGTGGGAGGATGTCGAGCACATCACCCGATTCTTCCACGACCGCGGTGGCTGGGTGGTGTTCGTGTTCCGCTTCATGCCGACCTTCCGGACGATGGTGTCGCTGCCCGCCGGCATGTCGGCGATGCCGCGCTGGCGCTTCCTGCTGTGGACGGCGGCGGGATCGGCGATCTGGAACGCGGTGCTGGCCGCCGCGGGGCTGTTCCTCGACCGGCGCTTCGCGGAGCTGGACCGCTATGTCGGCCCGGCGGCGATCGCGCTGATGGTCGGGATCACGCTGTTCTACATCTACCGCGTCGTCACCTGGAAACCCCGCGCCCGGCGCTGAACCTCAGGCACGCGGATGGGCGTGGCGATAGACGTCGAGCAGATGCGCGGCATCGACCGCGGTGTAGATCTGGGTCGAGGCGAGGCTGGCATGGCCGAGCAGCTCCTGGAGCGCCCGCAGGTCGGCGCCGCGGCCCAGCAGGTGGGTGGCGAAGCTGTGGCGCAGCGCGTGCGGCGTCGTCCGCTCACCCAGCCCCAGCCGGGTGCGCGCGCCCTGCACCGCGCGGCGGATGATCGCAGGGTCGAGCGGCCCGCCCTTCGCACCGCGGAACAGCGGTTCGTCGCGCATGATCGGCCAGGGCGACTGGCGGGCATAGCTCTCGATCGCGGCGCGGACCTGCGGCAGGAGCGGCACGATGCGCGTTTTGGCACGCTTACCGGTGACGGCCAGCGTCTCACCCAGCGGCAGCACCCCACCGGGCAACGCCAGCGCCTCGCCGATGCGCAAGCCCGCGCCGTAGAGCAGCATCAGCACCGCCCAGTCCCGCGCCGCCAGCCATGGCTCGCGCGCCTCGTCGGCGACGTCCTCGGCCAGCGCCACCACGTCGGCCGGCGCGACGGGGCGCGGGATCGATCGCGGCTTGCGCGGTCCCTTCACCGGCGGCGCGGCGGCGCCAGCAAAGGCCAGAAACCCGCGCACCGCCGACAATTCCCGCGCCGCCGATGCATTGCCCAGCCCGCCGCCGCGGCGATGCGCCAGATAGGCGCGCAGGTCCGCCGTGGAGATCGCCGCCAGCGCTGACCGGTCGACCGCCCCGCCCCAATGCTCCGCCAGAAAGGCCAGCAGGCGGTCCGCTGTCGCGTGATAGGCCCTGACCGTATGCGCCGACCGCCGCCGGTCCCGCGCGAGATGCGCGGCCCAGTCGACGGCAAGCGGATGGGGCAGATGGGCGGACACGGTGCCGGTGTCGATCAGACGTCGATGCTGTCGTACACCACGACCCGGTCCCACAGATGCCCGCAGGTCGCGACGAAGCGTTGATGGACGGGATGATCCTGATAGCGGGCCTGATCCGCGACGCTGTCGAAGACCATCAGTTCGGACACGCTGTAGCTGCTGTCCACCACCGACCGATCCTCTGTCGCGGCCGGCACCCCGATCCGCAGGTCACGGATGACGGGAATGGCCCGCAGCGTCCCCAGTCCTGCGATCAGCGCATCGCGATCGGCCGCGCTGCCCGGATTCTTCAGCCAGAAGAAGACATGGTGGACGAGCTGCCGCTTGCCCTTCGGACCGGCCGCCCCCGCAGCGGCAGGCGCCAGACCCAGTGTCGCAAGCAGGGCAATCCAGTGACGACGGTTCAGGCTCATGATTATCCTTTCACATCAACGGCGCCCGCGGCGAAGCGGCAGGCGGTTGGGCGCTGCAGTAATTCTGGGCGACCGTGCCACGCCCGTCACCCGCTGGCGAGTCGCTGCCCCGCCTTTCCGCCTCCCCCGTTCCGCCCCATATGGGCGCCATCATGTCCCGAGCCCGTGTCCTGATCCTCAACGCTGCGCTGGGGCCGCTCGATTACCGCGTGCCGCACGGCATGGCGGTGGAGCCCGGATCGATCGTCGTCGCGCCACTGGGTCCGCGCCAGCTGCTGGGCGTGGTGTGGGAACCGGAGTTCATGCCGTCGGACGCGGAGGTCGGCGACAATCGGCTGCGGCCCCTACTCGCCAAAGCGGAGGTGCCGCCATTGGGGGCGTCGCTGCGACGACTGGTCGAGTGGACGGCGGCCTATTACCTCGCCCCGCCTGCCGCGGTGCTGCGCATGTGCCTGTCCTCCACCTCGGCGCTGGAGGGCGCGCGTAGCGTTACCGAGTACCGCGCGACGGGCGAGGTGCCCGACCGCCTGACCCCGCAGCGCGCGCAGGCGCTGGAGCGGATCGGTGACCGCCAGGGGCTGATCCGCGAGCTGGCGACGACCGCCGACGTGTCCGACGCGGTGATCCGCGGGCTGGTCAAGGCCGGCGCGCTGGAGGGGGTAGAGGTCGACATCGACAGCCCCTTTCCGCTGCCCGATCCCGATCACGGTGCGCCGACTCTGTCGACCGACCAGCGCGCCGCCGCCGATACGCTGGTCGCCGACGTCGCGGCGCGCGCCTTTGCGCCGACCCTGCTCGACGGGGTGACCGGATCAGGCAAGACCGAAGTTTATTTCGAGGCGGTCGCCGCCGCGATCCGCGCCGGGCAACAAACGGTGGTGCTGCTGCCCGAGATCGCACTGACCGAGCCGTTCCTGAAGCGCTTCCACGACCGGTTCGGGTGCGAGCCGGTCGCCTGGCACTCCGGCCTGCGCTCATCCCAGCGCCGCCGCGCGTGGCGCGCGATCGCCAGCGGGCAGGCGCTGGTGACGGTCGGCGCGCGGTCGGCGCTGTTCCTGCCCTATCACAACCTGGGCCTGATCGTCGTCGACGAGGCGCACGAGACGAGCTTCAAGCAAGAGGACGGCGTCCATTATCACGCCCGCGACGTGGCGGTGATGCGTGGCAAGTTCGAGAGCTGCCCGGTAATCCTGGCGAGCGCCACGCCCGCGATCGAGACGCGCCAGCAGGTCGCGCTCGGCCGCTATGCCGAAGTGCAGCTGCCCGGTCGCTACGGTCCCGCCGAGCTGCCGACGATCGAGGCGATCGACCTGATCGCCACCCCGCCGGAGCGGGGCCGCTGGCTGGCGCCGAAGCTGGTCGCGAGCCTGCGCGAACGGCTGGAACGGCGGGAGCAATCGCTGCTGTTCCTCAACCGCCGCGGATATGCGCCGCTGACGCTGTGCCGGACCTGCGGGCACCGCTTCCAGTGCCCCAATTGCACCGCCTGGATGGTCGAGCATCGGCTGACCCGACGGCTCGCCTGCCATCACTGCGGCCATGTCATGCCGACCCCGCGCGCCTGCCCAGAATGCAAGGCGGAGGACTCGCTGGTCGCCTGCGGCCCTGGTGTCGAGCGGATCGCGGACGAGGTGGCGCTGCTGTTCCCCGAGGCGAAGACCGCGGTCGTCACCAGCGACACGATCTGGTCGCCGGCCAAGGCGGCGGAGTTCGTCGGCCGGATGGAGGCGGGCGACATCGACATCGTCGTCGGCACCCAGCTGGTAACCAAGGGGTACCACTTCCCCAACCTGACGCTGGTCGGGGTGGTCGACGCCGATCTGGGGCTGGAGGGCGGCGACCTGCGCGCGGCGGAGCGGACGTTCCAGCAGATACGGCAGGTGTCCGGCCGCGCCGGCCGCGGCGAGAAGCCCGGCCATGTCATGATCCAGACCCACTCGCCCAAGGCGCAGGTGATGCGCGCGCTGGTGACCGGCGACGCGGACGCCTTCTACACCGCCGAGACCGCGGCCCGGCGCGACGCGGGTGCGCCGCCGTTCGGGCGCTATGCGGCGATCATCGTTTCATCGGAGGACCGGGCGTGCGCGCACGAGACCGCGCTGCTCGTCGGCCGATCGGCACCGCGGGTCGAGGGGATGGCGGTCTATGGCCCCGCCCCCGCCCCGCTCGCGATGCTGCGCGGCCGCCACCGGTACCGCCTGCTCGTCCATGCGCGTCGCGCGCTGGACGTGCAGGACATCATCCGCGACTGGCTTGGCGGATTGGAATGGTCGGCCAAGGCGCGGGTTGCGGTCGACGTGGATCCGTACAGCTTTCTGTAAACCGATCCGTTCCGCCGATCGGTAACAGCGTCTTAACCATGCCACCGTCAAGCCGGGTGCGATGATGGCGAACGAGCAGGACATGCCCGCAGGCGGTGATGATTGGCGGCGGATCGCCGTCGTGGCCGCGGTGTTCCAGCTGGCGATCGCGCTGATGGTCGGCTGGCTGCTGACCGTGAACAGCGCGACCAGCCTGGCCGCCGGCTACTTCTTCGACCAGGATGCGTGGATGTTGGCGGCGGGCGGGCTGGCGCTGCTGGGGCTCGCCTGTTGGCCGATGCGCGGAGCGCCGGTCGTCCCGGCGACGCATGCGCGGATGCTCCTATGGTCGTCCGCCGCCGCGCTGGTCGCCTATGTCGGCTGCTTCGTGATCTTTCACCATTATGCCGTGTCACGCGACGAGCAGTCCGCCACATTCGCGGCGACCTATATGGCGGGCGGGCGGCTCGGCTGGCCCATTCCGGCATCGCTGCGCGATCTCGCCCAGGCGATGATGCCGATGCACACGACCGTGCGCCCCGGCATGTGGGTATCCAATTACCTGCCGGTGAACGCCGCGATTCGGGCATTGGCGGAGCGGTTGGGCGACCAATGGCTGGCGGGGCCGCTGCTGCTGCTCGGCGGCGCGCTGGCGCTGGCATCGGCAGCACGGCGGATCTGGCCCGACCGTCCGCACGGTGCGACGGTGGCGATCGTCCTCGCGCTGACCTCCACCCAGGTGATCGTCAACGCGGCCACGCCCTTCGCGATGACTGGGCACTTCGCCCTGAATGCGCTGTGGCTGGCGTGCTTCACGCGCGGCGACCGGCGCGGCCACGCGGCGGCGATGGTCGTCGGCCTGTTCGCCTCGGGGCTGCACCAGGTGCATTTCCACATCGCGTTCGTGCTCGGCTTCGTGCTGTGGCTGGCCAGCGACCGGCGCTATCGGCTGGCGGGCTGCTACCTCCTCGCCTGCGTGTCCTACTGGCTGCTGTGGCGCTATGCCTGGCCGGGGCTGCTCGATGCCGAACTGGGTCGCGCCCTGGTCGTGAGCGGCACCGGGCCGCCGCCGGGCGTCAGTCCGGTCCTGTGGCGGCTCAGCCAGTTGCAGGTCAGCGAAAGCCTGACGCGCTTCATCGCGTGGCAGAACATCCTCCTCCTACCGCTGACGATCGTCGGTGCAGGGGCGGTGCGCCGGACCACGGGGTCCGCCCGCGTCCTGATCGGCTGCGCGATCGCGTGCGCGATGGGCCTGGCGACGATGGTGATGCAGGATCACGGCTATGGCTATCGCTACCTCCACCACCTGATCCCCTGCTTCTGCCTGTTGGCGGCGGGGGGATGGCTGGCGCTGGAGGAGCGGATCGGCCGACCGCTGCCGGGCATGATCCTCGCGGCAGGAGCGGCGTTCGCTGCGCTGGTAACGCTGCCGTTCGCCGCGTGGCGGACGATGGTGGCGAGCGCGCCCTACGAGGCTGCGTGGCACGCGGTGCGGTCTGCGGACGCCGACTATGTGATGGTCGACACACGCGCCGGCGCGTACCTTCAGGACATCGTGCGGGTGCAGAGAGGCGGTGGCCCGGTGCTGCTCGATCTGGGCTATGTGCCGGAACTCGCCATCGCACGGCTATGCGCGCAATCCCGCGTCATGGTGCTCGGCGAGGTCGAAGCGCGCCGGCTCGGCATACCGGTCGATCCCGACCGGGTCGTCAACGATCGCGAGGCAGGCGAGCGGGCCGAGCAGCTCCGCCGCCTGCGCTGCGGAACCCCGCTGCCGCTCGACTAATCAATCGGCGTGCTCGGCGAGGACGGTCAGACCCTTGTCGCTGACCTCGGCAAAGCCGCCGCGGATCGCGATCGGCTCGGGCGCGCCGCCGGCGGTACGCTGGACCAGCAGCTGACCGTCACGGATCGTCGACATGAAGGGGGCATGCCCCTCCAGTACGGCGAAGTCGCCTTCGGTGCCGGGGACGGTGACCATGTGCACCTCCTCCGAGCGGAGGAGCTTCTCAGGCGTGACGAGTTCAAAGTGGAGAGGCATCGGTCAGTTTCCGGTCTGATACTGGATGGTGGCGAGCAGCTGGACGCGGTCGGTCGGACCGCCCGCACTCGCCGGGCTGGACAGGGTCATGGTCATGGCGGGATCGGCCGTGCTGACGAAGCGCCAGCTGGTCATCCCCGCTCGCTCGCCGGTGCCGGTCTGCCGCCAGTGCCGGGCGAATGCCGGCGTACCGACCGCGGCGGCGACGGCAGGCTGAAGGTCGGCCGGACCACCACCGGATAGGTGGCAGAAGGGCAAGCGATCGGAAGTCGTGACATAGATCCCACCTTTGCCAACCGGCACGCGCCAGTAATGCAAGGCCATCCGCATCGCGGGTGGCGGCAGGGCCACGTCGGGTACGCGGTCTTGCGGCTCTAACCCCTCCGCTCGCCCGAAGGCCGCGATGTCGTCCGACCAGCTGGCCGGGTCGAGCAGCCAGCGCTCGCAAGCCGCGACCGCCCTATCGATTGCGGCGACATTGCTGCCCGCGTCCGCCTGTCCAGCAACAGGCGCGATCGCGAGCAGCAGTGCCGCCGTGCCGATCACGCCTCCTGCGCCAGCTTCTCGGCCTTGGCGACCGCCTCGTCGATGCCGCCGACCATGTAGAAGGCCGCTTCCGGCAGGTGGTCGTAATCGCCGTTCACCACGCCCTTGAAGCTGCGGATCGTGTCCTCAATCTGCACGAACTTGCCGCTGATGCCGGTGAAGACCTCGGCGACGTGGAACGGCTGCGACAGGAAGCGCTGGATCTTGCGGGCGCGCTGGACGGTCAGCTTATCCTCTTCGGACAGCTCGTCCATGCCCAGGATCGCGATGATGTCCTGCAGCGACTTATAGCGCTGAAGCAGCGACTGGACGGCGCGCGCCGTGTCGTAATGCTCCTGCCCGACGATGCGCGGCTCGAGCACGCGGCTGGTCGAATCGAGCGGATCGACCGCCGGATAGATGCCGAGTTCCGAGATCGCACGGTTGAGCACGGTCGTCGCGTCCAGATGGGCGAACGAGGTCGCCGGCGCCGGATCGGTGAGATCGTCCGCGGGGACGTAGACGGCCTGCACCGAGGTGATCGAACCCTTGTTGGTCGAGGTGATCCGCTCCTGCAGCGCGCCCATGTCGGTCGACAGGGTCGGCTGATAGCCCACCGCCGACGGGATGCGGCCGAGCAGTGCCGACACTTCCGCGCCCGCCTGAGTGAAGCGGAAGATGTTGTCGACGAAGAACAGAACGTCCTGCCCCTCCTGATCGCGGAAATATTCGGCGATGGTCAGGCCCGACAGCGCGACGCGGGCGCGGGCCCCCGGCGGCTCGTTCATCTGGCCGAATACCAGCGCGACCTTCGAACCCTCGCTGATCGGCTCGCCCGCCTCGTTCTTGGCGATGACGCCCGCGTCGAGGAACTCGTGATAGAGGTCGTTGCCCTCGCGGGTGCGCTCGCCGACGCCCGCGAACACCGAGGTGCCGCCATGGCCCTTCGCGATGTTGTTGATAAGCTCCTGGATCAGCACCGTCTTGCCGACGCCCGCGCCGCCGAACAGGCCGATCTTGCCGCCCTTGGCGTAGGGGGCGAGCAGGTCGATGACCTTGATGCCGGTGACCAGGATCGCGCTCTCGGTCGACTGGTCGACGAACAGCGGGGCCGAGGCGTGGATCGGCGCGCGCAGGTCGGTGGCAACCGGGCCACGCTCGTCGATCGGCTCACCGATGACGTTCATGATGCGGCCCAGCGTCGCCGGACCGACCGGCACCGAGATCTGCGCGCCGGTGTCGTTGACCGACTGGCCGCGGGTCAGACCCTCGGTCGCATCCATCGCGATCGTGCGGACGGTGTTCTCGCCCAGATGCTGCGCGACCTCCAGCACCAGCTTGGTGCCGTTGTTGCTGGTCTCCAGCGCCGACAGGATCGCCGGCAGGCGATCGGGGAAATGCACGTCGACGACGGCGCCGATCACCTGGGCGATCGTACCGACATTGTTGGTGGCGCCCGTTGCGGTCGGGCGGATGTCTTCAGCGGCGGTTGCCATCGGTTGCGTCCTTGCCTTCATCGTCATTCCCGCGAAGGCGGGAATCCATAAACTCTGCCGTCTCGATCCATCACGCAGGCTGCGCGTCTGGATCCCCGCCTTCGCGGGGATGACGGTATGCGGATACTACAGCGCCTCGGCGCCCGAGATGATTTCCACCAGCTCGGTCGTGATCGCGGCCTGGCGGGTACGGTTATACTGGATCGACAGGCGGTTAATCATGTCGCCGGCGTTGCGTGTGGCATTGTCCATGGCGTTCATCCGGCTGCCCTGCTCCGACGCCGCATTCTCCAGCAAGGCGCGGAAGATCTGGACGGCGATATTGCGGGGCAGCAGCTCGGCGAGGATCGACTCCTCGTCGGGCTCGTACTCGACGACGGCGGCGGCGCCGGTTGCGGCGGTCTTCGCCGGCATCGGGACCGGGATGATCTGGATACCCATCGGCTCCTGCACCAGCGCCGAGACGAACTTCGAATAGAACAGGTGCGCGACGTCGAACTCGCCCTTCAGGAACCGCGCGATCAGGTCGTCAGCGACGGCGCGGGCGTCGTCGAACGCGACCGTCTTGATATGGCCCATCTCGTGATCGGCGAGGATCGCGTCGGGGAAGAAGCGGCGCAGCACGCGCCCCTTCTTGCCGGCGATGTAGAACTTCACCGTCTTGCCCTGCGCGATCAGTTCGTCGGCCTTGCGGCGGGCGGCGCGGACGATGTTCGAGTTGAACGCGCCCGCCAGCCCGCGCTCCGACGTCGCGACGACGATCAGCTGGACCTGATCCTTGCCGGTGCCGGCGAGCAGCGGCGACGCCCCCACCCCGCCGACGCGGCCGGCCAGCGATGCCATCACCGCTTCCAGACGCTCGGCATAGGGACGGCCGTTCTGCGCCGCTTCCTGCGCACGGCGCAGCTTGGCGGCGGCGACCATCTTCATCGCCTTGGTGATCTTCTGGGTCGACTTGACCGAGTTGATCCGAACCTTGAGGGCCTTCAAACTAGCCATTTGCGTCCTTTATGTGCTCCCGCGGAAGCGGGAGCCCAGACTGGGTCCCCGCCTTCGCGGGGACACATGGGGTTCAGGCGAACGTCTTCGCGAACTGGTCGAGCGCGGCCTTCAGCCCCGACTTCGCCTCGTCGCCCAGATCGCGGGTCTCGCGGATCTTGGTGAGGACGCCGGCGTGGTTGGCGCGCAGGTCCTGCAGCATCGCCGCCTCGTAGCGGGTCACATCCTGCACCGCGACCTTGTCGAGATAGCCGTTGGTGCCGGCGAAGATCGAAGCGGTCTGCTCCTCGAACGGCATGGGCGAAAACTGGGCCTGCTTCAACAGCTCGGTCAGGCGCGCACCACGATTCAGCAGGCGCTGGGTCGAGGCGTCGAGGTCCGAGCCGAACTGCGCGAACGCCGCCATCTCGCGATACTGCGCCAGCTCGAGCTTGATCGAGCCGGACACCTTCTTCATCGCCTTGGTCTGCGCGGCCGAGCCGACGCGGCTGACCGACAGGCCGACGTTGATCGCCGGGCGGATGCCGGCGAAGAACAGGTCGGTTTCAAGGAAGATCTGGCCGTCGGTGATCGAGATCACGTTGGTCGGGATGTACGCCGACACGTCGCCCGCCTGCGTCTCGATGATCGGCAGCGCGGTCAGCGAGCCGCCGCCGTTCGCGTCCGACATCTTGGCGGCGCGCTCCAGCAGGCGCGAGTGGAGATAGAACACGTCGCCCGGATACGCCTCACGGCCCGGCGGACGGCGCAGCAGCAGCGACATCTGGCGATAGGCGACCGCCTGCTTCGACAGATCGTCGAACACGATCAGGGCGTGCATGCCGTTGTCGCGGAAATACTCGCCCATCGCGGCGCCGGTATAGGGCGCGAGGAACTGCATCGGCGCCGGCTCCGACGCGGTGGCGGCGACGACGATGGAATATTCCATCGCGCCATTTTCTTCCAGCGTTTTGACCAGCTGCGCGACGGTGGAGCGCTTCTGCCCGACCGCGACATAGACGCAGTAGAGCTTCTTCGACTCGTCCGAACCGGCGTTCACGCCCTTCTGGTTGATGAAGGCGTCGATCGCGACGGCCGACTTGCCGGTCTGGCGGTCGCCGATGATGAGCTCGCGCTGGCCACGGCCGACCGGCACCAGTGCGTCGATCGCCTTCAGGCCCGACTGCATCGGCTCCGACACCGACTGGCGCGGGATGATGCCGGGCGCCTTCACCTCGACGCGGCTGCGCTGGTCGGCGACGATCGGCCCCTTGCCATCGATCGGGTTGCCGAGGCCGTCGACGACGCGGCCGAGCAGCCCCTTGCCGATCGGCACGTCGACGATGGTGCCGGTGCGCTTGACGACGTCGCCTTCCTTGATCTCGGCGTCCGAGCCGAAGATCACGACACCGACGTTATCGGCCTCAAGGTTCAGCGCCATGCCCTGCACGCCATTGGCGAACTCGACCATCTCGCCCGCCTGGACGTTGTCGAGGCCATAGATGCGCGCGATGCCGTCGCCAACCGACAGCACCTGGCCGGTTTCCGAGACCTGGGCCTCGGTGCCGAAATTGGCGATCTGGTCCTTGATGACCTTCGAGATTTCTGCGGCGCGGATATCCATTTGCTTAGCCCTTCATCGCGTGCGCGAGAGAATTGAGACGAGTGCGGATCGACGAGTCGATCATCTGGGAACCGATGCGGACGACCAGACCGCCGAGGAGCGCGGGATCGATCGACAGGTCGACCGCCACCTCGCGCCCGACGCGCTGGCGCAGCTGCTGCTTCAGCGCGTCGACCTGGGGGCCGTCGAGCGGATGGGCGCTGACCACCTCCGCCGTCGCCTCGCCGCGATGGCGGCTGGCGAGGGTGCGGAAGGCGCGAATGATCGCGGGCAGCTGCCCCAGACGGCGATTCTCGGCGAGCACGCCGAGGAAATTGCGGGTTGCGGGATCGAGGCCCATCTGGTCGGCGGCGGCGAGGATCGCCTTGGCCGCGGCGCCGCGCGCGATTACCGGGCTGGTCGTCAGCGTGCGCAGGTCGGCCGACTGGGCCATCGCATCGCGCAGCGTCGTCAGGCTCGCCTCGACGGCGTCGATGGTCTTTGCATCACGCGCCAGCTCGAACAGCGCGAAGGCGTAACGCCCGGATAGGCTTGCCTGAATACCGCCGGATGTCTCCACGGACCTTCGTTCCCTCGCGTATTTCAAAACGGGTGACCCAAGAGGAACTGGGCGCGAAACCGCGCCTGTCAAAGGGCTGGCGGGCGGCTAGCATGGGGTGCCGGGGGATGCAAGCGGAGCGGACGCAACCTTGCCAAAGGAGGATCGCCGCCATGCGCCGTTCAGCATCATGGGCGTAACGACCGCAGGAGCGATGGGGAGGACGGAATGCGCAGACTGGCGGGCGTGATGGCGATCGTGGCGTTGGTGATGGCGGGCTCCGCCCCAGCCGAGACGGTGCGGGTCGACGGCGTGTTCGCGGCTGGCGTGCGCGAGGTCAGCCTGCTGCCCACGATCGGCGTCGACCTGTTCGACGGACCGGACGGCGACGCGCTGGGCGTCGCCATCGAGCGGCGGCTGGCAACATTGGGCGAGGACGGCGTGCCCCATGCCCGGATCGTCGCGGCCTCGCTGCGCCCGGATGGGCTGCTCTCCGGCCGCGCCTCGTCCGGAGTCGAGGACTTCAACTATATCGAGACGCGCGAGCGCTGCGTCGAGAAGAAGGACGACAAGTGCGTGCGCCGCGCGAAGTACCGGGTCGGCTGCACCCGCCGCACCGTGACGCTCCACGCCGACCTGCGGCTGGTCCGTCACAGCGACGGACGCGTGCTCTACACGGTACCGAAATCGCGCAGCGACACGGATTCCTGGTGCGAGGATGGCGGTGTCGGGATCAGTGTCGATGCGGCGCTGCACTCGATGACCGAATCGATCGCACAGGAGGTGCGGCTCGACCTCGCCCCGCATCGCGAGCGCTACGCGATCCGGATCAAGGAGGATCGCGACGGCCTGCCACCCGATCTCGCCGACCGGTTCCACGACGCGGTGCGGCTGACCAAGCACGACCAGTCCGCCGCCTGCGCGGCGTTCGCGCAGATCGGCGAGGCGGCGCCCGATCATGGGCCGACCCTGTTCAACCGCGCGCTCTGCGCAGAGGCTTCGGGCCACTATGCCGAGGCGACGGACCTCTACACCCGCGCGCGGGTCTTTGCGCCCAAGGCGGGCGGCGATGTCAGCAAGGGGCTCGGCCGGGTCGCGAGCCTGGCCGCCGGTGAGGAGGATGTGCGCCGCCTCGCCGCGCTTTGACCGCAAGCTCCGGGATGCGGGCCGCGGCGGCGCGTAGTAGATCAGGGGCATGGAACAGACGATCGACAGCGAAGCGGCCTGGGCCGCCTTCACCGCCCGCGACCGCGGCGCCGACGGGCGGTTCGTGGTCGGCGTCCGCACCACCGGCATCTACTGCCGCCCGAGCTGCCCGGCGCGGCGGCCGAGGCGCGAGAACGTATCCTTCCACGCCGACGGCGCCGCCGCGCGGACGGCCGGGCTGCGGCCATGCCTGCGCTGCCTGCCCGACGAGGCCGGGCGCGATCAGGTCGCGGTGAGCAGGGCGGCGGCGATGCTCGACCGCGGCGAGCCGGCGACGCTGGGCGAGCTGGCAGCGGAGGTCGGCTATGCCCCGCATCATTTCCAGCGGCTGTTCACCCGCGCGACCGGCGTCAGCCCCGCCGCCTATGCCCGTGCCCGCCGCACCGCTCGCGCCGCCGAGGCGCTGACCCGGGAGAGCAATGTGACCGACGCGATCTACGAGGCGGGCTATGCCGCGCCCAGCCGGTTCTACGACGAGGCATCACCCCGGCTCGGCATGGCGCCGGCAACCTGGCGGGCGGGCGGTGCTGGTGAGACGATCCGCTGGACGCAGGCGGAGACGGTGCTCGGCGCGCTGCTGATCGCCGCGACCGCGCGCGGCATCTGCCGCGTGGCGTTCGACGAGGACGAGGCGGCACTCCGCGCGCGTTTTCCCCATGCCACCATCGTCCCCGGCGATGACGACCTTGCCGGGCTGGCGGCGCAGGTCGTTGCACAGGTCGAGGAACCCGGACGCGATCTGGCGTTGCCGCTCGACGTGCGTGGCACCGCATTTCAGGAGGCGGTGTGGCAGGCGCTGCGCAGCATCCCGGCGGGTGAGACGCGCAGCTATGCCGAGCTGGCCGCGATGGCCGGGCGGCCCGGGGCGGTGCGCGCGGCGGGCACCGCCTGCGGCAGCAACGCGGTGGCCGTGCTGATCCCCTGCCACCGGGTACTCCGCGCGGATGGCGGCCTGGGCGGCTATGCCTATGGCCCGGAGCGCAAGCGCGACCTGCTGACCTGGGAGGCGGAGCGTAAACGCCGTGGTTAGGCAAATCTAAAGCCTTGCCGACTACCCCGACCGGCAGGTCTCAAGGGAAATGACATGAGCAGCGCGTTCGGGCGTCGGAGCGGTATCGGGAGCGGACACGCGGCACGGCCAGCCTTCGGAGTCGCGCGGCCGATGCAGGGCGGCGGCCCGGCGCCGCGCGTCGAAGAGGTCGCACCCGCCAACGAGCCCGGCTTTCCCACGACCGACACCGATCCGCTCGGCACGCCTGCCAGCCAGATGGACGCGATGCAGCGGCTGGCCGACCGTCAGGCCCAGTCCGGCGAGGCGGGCAACAGCCGCGTCGAGGGGTTCGAGCAGTCGATCCACAAGATCAAGGAACAGGTCCTCCCCCGCCTGCTGGAGCGCGTCGATCCCGAGGCCGCGGCGACGCTGGGCAAGGACGAGCTGGCCGAAGAATTCCGCCCGATCATCGGCGAAGTGCTGGCCGAGCTGAAGCTGACGCTCAATCGCCGCGAGCAGTTCGCGCTGGAAAAGGTGCTGGTCGACGAGCTGCTCGGCCTCGGGCCGCTCGAGGAGCTGCTGGCCGATCCGGCGATCAGCGACATCATGGTCAACGGTCCCGACCAGACCTATGTCGAGCGCAAGGGCAAGCTGGAGATCGCACCGATCCAGTTCCGCGACGAGGAGCATCTGTTCCAGATCGCGCAGCGCATCGTGAACTCGGTTGGCCGCCGCGTCGACCAGACGACCCCCCTCGCCGACGCCCGCCTGAAGGACGGCAGCCGCGTCAATGTCATCGTGCCGCCGCTGTCCCTGCGCGGCACCGCCATCTCGATCCGTAAATTCTCCGCCAAGCCGATCACGCTCGACATGATGGCGGGCTTCGGCAGCATGTCGCCGAAGATGGCGACCGCGCTGAAGATCGCGGGCGCCAGCCGGTTCAACGTCGTGATCTCCGGCGGTACCGGTTCGGGCAAGACAACGATGCTGAATGCGCTGTCGAAGATGATCGACCCCGGCGAGCGCGTGCTGACGATCGAGGACGCGGCCGAGCTTCGCCTGCAGCAGCCGCACTGGCTGCCGCTGGAAACCCGGCCCGCCAACCTGGAGGGTCAGGGCGAGATCTCGATCCGCGACCTCGTCAAGAACGCGCTGCGTATGCGCCCGGACCGGATCATCCTGGGCGAAATCCGCGGCAGCGAGTGTTTCGACATGCTCGCCGCCATGAACACGGGCCATGACGGGTCGATGTGTACGCTCCACTCCAACAGCCCGCGCGAAGCGCTGGCGCGTATGGAGAACATGGTGATGATGTCGGACATCAAGGTGCCGAAGGAGGCGATCAGCCGCCAGATCGCCGATTCGGTCGATATGATTATCCAGGTGAAGCGCCTGCGCGACGGCAGCCGCCGCGTGACCAACGTGACCGAGGTGATCGGCATGGAGGGTCCGGTGATCGTCACGCAGGAGCTGTTCAAGTTCGAATATCTGGACGAGTCGTCCGACGGCAAGATCATTGGCGAATATCGCTCGATGGGTCTGCGCCCCTACACGCTCGACAAGGCCAAGCAGTTCGGGTTCGACCAGGCCTATCTCGAGGCCTGCCTGTAATCCGGAGGAACCCGCTCCCTTTTCGCAAGTTATCGTTACGCGATCGCAATTGAAGGAGCAGCAGCATGGCAGTGATGGACCCCATCGGCACCGCCGGGATCGGCAATCCCTTCCAGTGGGTTGCCGGCATGCTGGCCTCGCGTCGGGAGACGCGGGCGGCGCGTACGCAGATGCTGCGCGAGATGGGAATCTGCACCGTGTGCCGGACCAACACGGTCGAGCAGAAGTGCGACAGGCGCTGCACCCAGTGCGAGCTGGAATGCGCGTCGGTTCCCTGACGCGCACCCCACCTCTCCGACTAGATCGCAGGCGCCATCCTTTTCAGCGCCCGATGGATCAGCCCGGCGATCTCCGCCTGCAACTCCGCCTTCGGATGGACCACACCGTCGAACATGCGAGCGGCCAGCGCCGTATCGAACGACCCGTACGCGTCGTACAGGCTGAAGAACGCCACGCCCTTTTCCACCGCGACCGACGCCGCCGCATCGCGGAAGGCGATCACGCCGTTATTGTACGGGCTTCCCGCGGGCGGCGGGAACATCAGCAGCACGTCGCCAGATAGCTTCGCCGCGTCGACGATCGCCCGCAGGTTGGCGGCGTATGCGCCGGCGTCCACACCGTTGCTCATGTCGTTCAGGCCGAGGCAGACGATGGTCAGGTCCGGTGCGTCGAAGACCAGTGCCTCCCGGTTGCTCCAGCCGCTGCCCGTGGCCGCCTGATCCGCCGACTTCGCCCCAAGCGCCGCATGGACGACGATGTCGAACGCCGTGCTCGCGCTGTTATAGCCGGTGATCGAGCGGATAGCGCCGCGCCGCGTCGTCCCGGTCAGCGCCAGCGTTCGCAGACCCGCTGATGCGGCCGTTACGACATGGCGGAGGAATCCGCCTCCCGCGGCCGTGGTGAAGGTCGCGGCACCGCCAGCGGGCGCGACCGAGTCGATCGCGACCTGATAGGTCTCGTCCTCCGAGCGGTAGGCGACGATCTCGAACGTATCGACCGGCGTCGAGGGTCGGAAGCGCAGCTGGTTCAGCCCCGGTCGCCAGAAGCCGCCGCCGGCCAGCGCCCCGGCAGCGACGATCTCCCACGGGCTGCCCGTCGACGCCGACCGGGTGATGCGCGGATCATAGGCGCCGAGCAGGTCCTGCCCGGTCGCGCTGTTGATTGCATGGTCGGCAACCATCGATCCGTCGAGCGCCGGCGTACCCCCGTCGGACAGCAGCGACGCGAGCACCGCCGGCACACGCACCGCTCTTGCCCCGGTCAGGCCGAAGGAGTCTGCGGTGCTGCCACCGCCCTGACCTAGCGCCGTGCTGTCGCCCTTCCACACGATTCGTCCGCGGCCGGTGCCGGCGCGGACGCGTGCCACGGCCGCACGGAAGGCGGCATTACCGGCGCCGTTCGCCGCGAAGCCGGGCAGCGCCGCGACATCGTCGTTCAGGATCGTACCGGTCGCGCTGATCGCCGAACCCCCGGCATAGCCCGGCGGCGGCACGATCGCGACGGTGAAGCTCTCGTCGGGCTCAGCCGTCGTGTCGCCCGCCGCGACGACGGTGAACTGCCCGCTGGCCACTCCGTCCGCCAGCACGACGCTGCCGCCACCCGGCAGGCCACCGACGAAGTCGTCCGCACCGGTCTGGCCGGGCGAGAAGGTCCAGGCGATGCTTACCGACCCTTGCGCGGCCGAGCGGGTGACGGTGTAGACAAAGGACCGTCCGCCGCTGTCCCCCTCTGCCTGCGCGATCGACGCGGACAGCGAGACGGTCGGCTGCGCGGCGATGGTCAGCGCCAGCGTGGTCGACCGCGGACTGTTGCTCGCACCGGCCAGTGTCTCGACCAGCGTCACCTGGTAATCTCCGGCCATGGTCGGCGTACCGGTGATCGACCGCCCCGCGCCGTCCAGCGTCAGCCCGGCGGGCACCTGTCCCTCAACCGTCGATCCGGTCGTGGCACCGGCAATCGTCACCGCGGCCGTCCGCCCGACGGTCAGCGATGTCGACGACAGGGAGAGAGGTTGGAGCGCCACCGGTGTGGGTGTCGGCGTGGGCGTGGGCGTGGGCGTGGGCGTGGGCGTGGGCGTGGGCGTGGGCGTGGGCGTGGGCGTCGCGCTGTCCTCGCTCGGGCGCAAGGTCCGGGTGATGCTGCGCGTGCCGTCGGTCGCTGTCGCGATCGTCACCAGCGTCGACCACGCCCCTGCGCTGCCGTCCGCCAGCGGCGTCACCGCGTCCGCCGAAGCGGTCACTGTCAGCCGCCCGGTCGCGATCACCTCGCGGCCCGCGCGGAAGCGTTCCGCCAGTTCCACGGCCAGCGGGCGTCCGAACAGCGCCTCCGACAGGTAGCCGTCGCGCGCGAAGCGGACGATCGCGCCACCGGGTTCGGTTCGCACCTCGCCGGCGACTGCCGCGATCGTCTCGCGATCGTCGGCGTGGAAGGACAGGACGAAGGCGCGACCTGCCAGCGGCTCGGCAAGGCCCGCCGCATCCAGCAGGCGCAGGTCGAGGAGGAAGGGCTCGCCCGCGGCGAGGGTGAAGGTCGACAGGTCGTCGGCGACGTGCAGCATCGGCGATATCTCCAGCAAGTGTAGGGGTTCAGCCGCCGGCGGCGACACGGAAGGCGGTGGTCGCCGCCTCTGCCCGGCGCAGCGCGGCACGGCGGGAGGCGAGGTCGGTGGCATGGCGGGCGGCGGCGAGCGCGATCTCGACGCCCTCGGCCAGCGCGTGCAGCCGGGCGGCCTGCACCGGGGCCAGCCACGGCGCGAACAGGGCCGCGACCGTACGACTGGCCGAGTAGCCTGCCTCGACACGGGCGAGTGCGGCGTCGACCCGCTGCAGCCGCACTGCTGCATCGGGACCGGCGCACGCCGACAGGCTCGCCACAAGGGCGAGTATGGTGATGCTCTTCATGACGATGCTCCGAAAACGTGGCGATCAGGGGGCGGGCGGCTCACTGCTCGCGATCGGTTGGGACTGGCGGAACAGCAGGCCGCCGATCGTGCCGAGCAGGGTGACGAGGCCCGTCGTGACCTTATCCGACGTGGCGATCAGCGCCTCCGGCAGGACCTTGCCGAGCAGGCCGCTGACGATCACCGGCGCGAGTGCCACGACCAGTGTCGCGGCCACCACCGACAGGAATGCGCGGTAGCGCAGGCGCTGCTCGCTCATGCGCCCTCCCCCGCCTGCCCCATGCGGTTGGCGAGCCAGCCATAGAGGAACGCCTCGTTGGCCGGGCGTCGCTCGGCAAGGGCGACATAGCGTTCGCCCTGCAATGCCTCGACCGCCTTCAGCAGCACGTTTTCTGCCGCTCTGCCGCGCGAGGCGAGGAACGCGTCGAGCGCGGCGAGCGTCGCGGGTCCGACCCGCCCGTCGACCACCATGTCGGGATAGTCTCCACCGCTCCGGTTGAGCGCGTTGAGCGCACGCTGGAGGAAGCAGATCGCGGTGGCCGGACCCATGTTCACGCCGGTGTCGAACAGTTCCGCCGCCAGCAGCGGCGCCCGCGCCGCGACGTCGTCCAGCCGCGGCCGCGTCCAGTATAGCCGCCGATAGATCGTCGCCGCCTCCGCCCGCGGCAGCGCGCGCATCGTGCCGCGCCACCCCTGCGCCCGCGCGACCGCCTCGGTCACGCCCCATCGCGTAGCGCCGCCGCGATCGGCGCGGTGGTCGCTGTAACCACCCTCCCGGTCGATCACCGCATCGATCATCCCGTCCACGTCCATCCCTGCCCCCATGAAGCTGTTGGAAGGGCGACGGACTATCCCGTGTGCTGGCGTGTAGGACAGCGAAAAGTTCCCTTTTTGTTCTAGGGACTGCGGCATCCGCTTGTGCGAGCGCCCTAATCCGACCATGATCCGGGGTTAGCGGCGCCACCCTCACGCCCTAGCAAGCGCCGGAACCGGAATCGTTGGACATAGCGTTCGTCTACATCGCCGAGGCGTATCAGGTGTATCATGGGGCAGCGATCGCCCTCGACCTGATGCAGCGGCCCGGCGTGTCGGTGACCTCGTTCTACAACGAACCGGAAACCGTCCATCATCTGGAGCGCGTGCGCCGTGCCTGGGACGCAGCCCCGGCCGACTATCGCCGGCTGCACCGCTCGCCGCTGACCCGCGGGCTCCAGCGGCTGCGACGACTGGGCATGTTCAAGGACATGGTGCTGCGCGACAATGCGCGCACGCTGAACCGCTTCGATGCGATCTTCGCGGTCGAGAACTCGGTTGCGTCGGTACGCCGGCTGGGGGTCGACCGACCGCGCCTGATCTACAGCCCGCACGGCTTCGGCGACCGGGCGCGTGGTTTCATCCCGCGCATTGCGACCTTCGACTATGTCCTGCTGGCCGGTCCCAAGACCGAGGCGCGGATGCTGCGCGAGGGGCTGGTGCGGCCCGGCGACTATGCGCTGACCGGATCGGTCAAGCTGGAAACGGGCGAGCGGCTGCGCGATGCCGAGCCGCTGCGGCTGGCGGCGCCGGGGCCGACGGTGCTGTACAATCCGCACAAGGAGCCGCGGCTGACCTCGTGGCACCGCTTCGTCGAGCCGCTGCTGGCCGGCTTCGCCGCGCAGGACGACATGAACCTGGTGGTCGCGCCGCACGTCAAGCTGTTCCGCCGCCGCACCGCTGCCGTCCGCGCGCGGTGGGAGGGGCGCAGCACGCCGTCGATCCTGATCGACACCGGCTCCGACCGGGCGGTCGACACCAGCTATGTCGCGGCGGCCGACATCTATGTCGGTGACGTCAGCAGCCAGGTCTACGAGTTCCTGGCGACGCCGCGCCCGTGCGTGTTCCTTAACGCACACCGCATCGCCTGGCGCGACGACCCCAGCTTCGCCCATTGGCATCTGGGCGACGTGGTCGACGATCCCACCGACCTGATGGCCGCGATCCGTGCCGCCCCTGCCCGCCACGCGCTCTATCGCGATCGGCAGGCGGCGCTGGCGGCCGCGTCGCTGGGCGACCATCACCGCTCGGCGGCCCGCGCGGCGGACGCGATCATGGGGTATCTGACCCGTGGCTGAGCGGCGGGTCGGCTTCCTGTTCAACCACGATCAGGTCCATCAGGTCGCGCACAGCCTGCCGATTGCGCTGGCGCTGCTCGCCCGAGGCGGGCCGGTGCGCCCGGTGCTCGCCTCGACCAGTCCGCTGCTGACCGCCGAGATCCGCCGGCTTGCCGGACGGCCCCTCGACATCGTCGAGCTGGGACTGGAATCGCGGGTGTCGACCGGGCTCGACCGGCTGCTGGGACAGCTGGTCCCCGCGCGCAAGCTACTGGTGTATCGCGACAATCTCGCCTTCTTCCGCTCGCTCGACGCGCTGGTGGTCAGCGAGCGGACCTCGCTGATCCTGCGTTCGCGCTACGGCCTGCCCCTTCCGGTCATCCTGGCCGATCACGGCGCGGGCGACCGGGCGATCGGTTTCGATCCCGTCACGGCCCGTTTCGACCACGTCCTCGCCGCGGGACCAAAGATCCGCGACCGGCTGGTCGCCGATGCCGGGGTCGATCCGGCGCGGATCAGCATCACCGGCTATCCCAAGTTCGACCTGTTTCCCCCGCGCGGACGCAGCCTGCCGATGCAGACGAACGGACGGCCGACGATCCTCTACAACCCGCACGTCTCGCCGCACCTGTCGTCTTGGTACGCACAAGGGCGACAGGTGCTGGATTTCTTCCTGCATTCCGACACGTACAACCTGATCTTCGCACCGCACGTCATGCTGTTCCATCGGCCCTGGACGATCAGCATCGATCGGTTGAGGATCAACCGCCCCGGCCGGATCGATCCGCGCGTGCTGGCCGCGCCGCATATCCATGTCGATCTGGGCAGCCATTCCTCGACCGACATGACCTATGTCGATGCGGCCGACCTGTATCTGGGCGATGTCAGTAGCCAGGTCTATGAGTTCCTCCGCACCCCCCGCCCCTGCCTGTTCCTCGACGCGCACAGCACCGCGTGGCGGGGCGATCCCAACTACGCGCACTGGAGTGCGGGCGAGGTGATCGACGGTGCCGCCCCGCTGCCCCAGGCCCTGGCACGCGCCACCGAGCAGCATGCGCTGCGCTACGTCGATGTGCAACGCTCACTGTTCGATTACACGTTCAGCCGCACGGACACGCCCGCCCCGATCCGCGCCGCAGTCGCGATCGAGCGGCTGGTGACCGGTATGCAGGGCGGCTTGCTTGCCGCCAACATCACCGCTTAAGGCATTGACGATGATGCCCGACCCCCTTCCGGCGCAGGCGAGTGCGGGCAGCACGATGCGCCGCGCGGTCGCCCGCAACCTGGGGTGGCTGCTGGCGAGCCGCGGGGTCATCGCCGTGCTCTCCCTCTTCTATCTGGGCATTGCGACGCGGTCGCTGGGGGTGGTCGGGTTCGGGCGGTTCGCGCTCATTATCGGCGCGGCGCAGGCGCTGGCGGCGCTCGTCACCTTTCAGAGTTGGCAGATCATCGTCCAGTACGGCACGGGCCTGCTCGGCGACGCGGATCGCCCGGCGCTCGGCCGGCTGTTCCGAGGCACGGCGATGGTCGACCTGGCCAGTGCGGTGGTCGGCGCGCTGCTCGCCTGGTTGATCCTGGAGGTGTGGGGCGAGATGCTGGGCATCGGCCCGACGCTGAAGCGGGCGACATTGATCTTCGCGATCGTCCAGCTGCTCACCATCCGCTCGACCCCGCTCGGCATCCTGCGGTTGCGCGACAAATTCTCGAAAGGTGCGCTGGCCGACAGCGTCGCGCCTGCGGCTCGCTTCGTCGGTGCGATCCTCGTCGCCCTGTTCCACCCGACCGTGCAGGGCTTCCTGGCGGTGTGGGGTATGGCCGAGGTGGTGACCGCCGCGACCTATTGGATCATGGTCGCACGCGACGGCGATCTGGCGCTGATGCGGGACGGACGGGGTGCCCGCCATCTGCCGCGCGAGCATCCCGGCATCGTCCGCTATGCCCTGTCGACCAACGCCAGCGCCACGCTGGGCCTGTCGAGCAAGCAGGTGCCGCTGCTGATCGTCGGCGCTGCCGCGGGGCCGGCGGCAGCGGGCGCGTTTCGCCTCGCCTCGCAGCTGGCGCAGGCGCTCGCCAAATTGTCGCAGATGGTCAGCCGTGCCGCCTTCCCGGAGATGGTGCGCACCGTACGCGACGTCGCGCCGGAGGCGCTCGGGCGGCTGCTGACCCGGCTGTTCCTGGCGAGCGTCGCGGCGGCGGCGGCGATCATGGTGCTGGTCCTGATCGCGGGCAAGCCGGTGCTCAGCCTGGTCGGTGGCCGCGACTTTCGCGGCGCCTGGCCGATCCTGCTGTGGCTCGCGCTGGCCGGCTGCCTCGATTTCGCCACGGTGGCGGTCGATACGGTGATGACGGCATTGCAGCGCGCCGGCACGGTCTTCGCGATCCGGGCGGCGGGCGTGGTGCTGATGCTGGGTGCCGCCTGGCTCCTGATCCCGCCCTTCGGCGCGACCGGGGTGGCGGTGGCGGTGGCGGTTGGATCCGCGGCGGTGACGGTGCTGATGGCCGCCGCCGCCGCCCGCCTTTCCCGCCGGCGCTGACGCCCGGCACGCGCGGTAAAGCGCCGGTTCACGCCGAACCGGCTAACCGGGCGATAGATTTGCAAGGTTGATCCCTATGATCCGTAACGTTTTTTTCGTACTGGGCGCATTCGCCGCCGCAGCCCCCCTGCCGGCCCTCGCGCAGGAGTGCGGCGGCGTGGCGGGCAACGGCGCCGTCAAGCTGACTGTCCAGGCCACCGACCTGCGCAACGGCAAGGGAGAAGTCGCCTTCACCGTCTATCCCGACGACAAGCCGCGTTTCCTGGCCAAGGGCCGCAAGCTCTATCGCACCCGGGTGCCCGCGCGCCTGCCGGTGACGAGCAGCTGTTTCTGGCTGAAACCCGGCCATTACGCGATCGCGCAGTATCACGACGAGAACGCCGACCATAAGTTCAACCGGACGCTGTGGATGCCGAAGGAGGGCTTCGGCTTCTCCAACGACGCGCCGACATCGGTCGGTTTGCCATCCTTCGAGTCGGTCCGATTCCCGGTACCTGCCGCAGGTGCGACGATGCGCATGAAGATGCGTTACCAATGACGCGGCGGGAACTGAAACGCCTCCGTCATAATTATGTAGCTGTTTCGACTTTCGGTCTTTAGCTCTATGCTCGTGTCCACCGCCCTGCCCGCCACGCGCCTGTCCTTCGTCGGAGTCGAACCCGAGGCGATCACGCGCATCAAGGCGGCACCGACGCCCGCCGCCCTCGGCGCGCTGCGCATCGGCATCATCTGCAACCCGCGCGCCCATCGCAACCACGGCGCCGGCTATGCCGCCGGCGTCCCCGGCGCCGATAGCGTCCTGATCGCCGCCCCCCGCACCACCGAGGCACTGGTCGAGACGCTGGCGGGCTTTGCCGAGCGGCGCATCGACCTGCTCGTCATCGATGGCGGCGACGGCACGGTCCGCGACGTGCTGACCGCTGCGGGACAGCTGTGGCAGCGTGACTGGCCGGCGATCGCGGTGATCCCGTCGGGCAAGACCAATGCGCTGGCGATCGACCTTGGCGTGCCAGCCGGCTGGACGCTGGGCGACGCGCTGAGCGCGATGGCGCAGGGCCGCACCGTCATCCGCCGCCCGGTCGAGATCGCCCGCGACGACGACAGCCTGCCGCTGCGCGGTTTCCTGTTCGGCACCGGCGCCTTCGTCAAGGCGACGGAGCTGGCCCAGCACACCCACCGCGCCGGCGCCTTCAACGGCGTCGCGGTCGGGCTGGCGCTCGGTTGGGCGCTGATGCTGACCGCGTTCGGTGCGCGCGACAATGCGTGGCGCGCGGGCGACCGGATGGACGTGCGCCTGCCCGGGGGCCCGGTCGAGCGCGATCCGCTCTACCTGCTGCTCGCCTCCACGCTGGAGCGGCTACCGGTCGGCCTGCGCCCCTTCGGTCGGCCGCGCCAGGGACTGAAGCTGCTGACCGTCGACGCGCCGCCGCGCTGGCTCCCGGTGACGGTGCCCGCGCTGCTCGGCGGGTCAGAGGCGGCATGGCTGAAGCGTGCCGGTTTCCACAATCGCGACGCGGCCGCGTTCGACGTGACGCCAGACGACGGCTTCATCCTCGACGGCGAGCTGTTCGCGGGCGGCCAGCTGTCTGTGCATCAGGGGCCGGTCCTCTCCTTCGTCGTGCCGTGAGCACCGCGCTCGACGCGTTCGTCGCCACTGCGCTCGCCGCGCCCGTCCCGGCCGAGATCCACGGGATCGCCGCCACGCTGGCGGCGTCGCCCGGCGTCGCGGCAGTGCTGTTCTATGGCTCCAACCTGCGCACCGGGCAGCTGGACGGCGTCCTCGACTTCTACGTCCTGACGCTCGGCCCGCCCGAGCGTGGGCTGTGGCCGCGCGTCGGCTATCGTGAGTTCGCACGCGCCGGCACGACGCTGCGCGCCAAGATCGCGACCATGCGGCTGGCGACGTTCGAGCGGGCAGCGCGCGGCGCGCTGGTCGATACGACGATCTGGACCCGTTTCGTCCAGCCCTCTGCCTTGGTCTGGGCGCGCGACGAAGCGGCACGGCTACGGGTGACCGAGTCTGTCGGTGCCGCCGCCCTCACCGCCGCGCGCTTCGCCGCCGTCCTCGGCCCCGAGCGGGGCGAACCGGCCGCGTTCTGGCGCGCGCTGTTCCGCGAAACCTACGCTGCCGAGCTGCGCGTCGAGCAGCCGGGGCGCGAGGAGCAGATCCTGGCTCATGGCGCCGGCCGCTATCAGGCGCTGCTGCCGCTGGCATGGAAGGCGGCGGGCATCGCCTTCGCCAAGACGGGAGACGAACTGGCGCCCGTGGTCGGGGACGACGAGCGTCGTCGCCTGCTCGCGGCGTGGCGGCGGCGGCGGCGGCTGGGGCGGCCGTTGAACGTCGTCCGGCTGGTCCGCGCCGCCTGGACCTTCGAAGGGGCCGGTGCCTATGGCGCGTGGAAGGTCGAGCGGCACACCGGCGTTGCCGTACCGCTGACCCCCTTTCGCGAGAAGCATCCGATCCTCGCCGCCCCCGGCGTGCTGCTGCGCGTGTGGCGCGCACGACGGACGTGACCCCCGCCGCGCTGATCCTGGCCGGATCACGGCCGGGTGCCCCCGATCCGCTCGCCGACTATGCCGGCGTGGCGCACAAGGCGTTGATCGAACTGGACGGAAAGACCCTGCTCGCCCGCGTCACCGCCGCGCTGCGCCGGGCGGGGATCGACCGGATCGCGGTGTCCGCCGACCACCCTGCCGTCGTCGTCGAGGCGCTGCGCCTGTCGTTGCAGGTCATCGCACCCGCCGCCGGGCCGAGCGGCAGCGTGGCGGCGGGACTGTCAGCGCTCGGTGCGCCACTCCTGGTGACCACTGCGGACCACGCGCTGCTCCGGCCCGAATGGGTGACCCGCTTCGTCGCCGACGTGCCCGCCGGAACGGACGCGGCGGTGCTGCTCGCCCGGCGCGACGTGGTGGAGGCGGCTGCGCCGGCGACGCGGCGGACCTGGCTGCGCTTCGCCGACGGACACTGGTCGGGCTGCAACCTGTTCCTGCTCGCCACGCCCGCCGCCGGAGAGGCGATCGGCCTGTGGAGCCAGGTCGAGGCGGACCGGAAGCGACCGTGGCGGATCGTGCGGCGGCTGGGGCCAGGGCTGCTCCTCCGCTACCTGCTCGGCCGCCTCACGCTCGGCGCCGCGCTGCGGCACCTCGGTGCGAGGGCGGGCATCCACGCTGCGGCGGTCGCCAGCCCCTATGGACTGGCCGCGATCGACGTGGACAAGCCGGCGGACCTCGACCTGGTCCGCACGCTGGTCACGCGATAGACCGCGACGGACTCTCGAACACCTCCTCGATCGTCAGCCCGAACAGCTCGGCGATGCTGAAGGCGAGCGGCAGCGAGGGGTCGTAGCGGCCGGTTTCGATCGCGTTGACGCTCTGCCGGCTGACGCTCAGCAATTCGCCCAGATGCTGCTGGCTCCAGCCCCGCTCACCGCGCAGGATACGCAGACGGTTGTTCATGCCGCCCGCCGCTCGATCACGCGGTTGGCGCAGGCGCCGGCGCCCTGCCCCGCGATCCATACCATCGGCCAGGCATAGGCGGGCAGGTGCGAGACCAGCTCGAATCCTTCCAGAAAGCCCCAGATGGTCGCCGCCGTCATCGCCACCCCGGTCGCGACGAGCGTCTGGCGGACGATCAGCATCCGCAGATACTCGTCCCGTTCCTCGATCAGATAGGCGCCCAGCACGACGAAGAAGCCGACGACCGGCAGGGCCGGCAGCACCCCGATCGCATAGGCAATTGGCCCGCTCACCAGATGCCGCGACAGCAGATAGACGGCGGGAAACAGCAGAGCGGCATAGGCGATCGCCAGCACCAGAACGCGCTGGTTATGCCGCTGACGGGGAGATTGGACGCGCATGGAAAGCTCCTTCATGTGTGAAGGTAGCTTGTCGTGGAAAGCACGCTTTACGTCAAGTGTCCTTTCCACATCTTTTAAGCTCCGGCCTAAGCTCCGGCCGTGGATACGTGCCACGCGTGCCCGTCCCGCTCGATCAGCGCCGCTGCGCCGGGCGGTCCCATGCTGCCCGGCTCATAAGGCTCGGGCGCACCGCCCTTCGCCCACAGGTCGAGGAACGGCTGGACCGCCGCCCAGCCCGCCTCGATCCCATCGGCACGCTGGAACAGCGTCTGGTCGCCGGTCAGCAGGTCGTAGAGCAGCGATTCGTATCCGGTCAGCGCCCCGATGTCGAAACGGTCGGCGTAACGGAAATCCAGGCTGACCGGCACGGTGTCGACGGCAAGGCCGGGGCGCTTGATGACGATCTCCATGCTCAACCCCTCGTCGGGCTGGACCTGGATGATCATGCGGTTGGCGGGCGGGTGCTGATGCTCGGCGACGCTGCCGAACTGGGTGAAGGGCACCGGCTTGAACGTCACGACGATCTCGGTATCGCGCGCGGTCATCACCTTGCCGGTTCGCAGGTAGAAGGGCACACCCGCCCAGCGCCAGCTGTCGACCATCAGCTTCAGCGCGACGAACGTCTCCATCCGGCTGTCCGGCGCGACGTCGGGCACGTCGGTATAGGCCGGCATCGCCTGTCCGTTCAGCGTGCCCGCCACGAACTGGCCGCGCACCGCGTTCTTCGCGGCCTCCTCCGGCGAATAGCGGCGGATCGCCGCGAGCATCTTGCCCTTCTCGTTGCGGATCGCCTCGGCATCGAAGCTGTTGGGCGCCTCCATCGCGACCATCGCCAGCAGCTGGAACAGATGGTTAGGCACCATGTCGCGCAACGCACCGGTCGAGTCGTAGAACTTGCCGCGGGTGCCGATCCCCACCGTCTCGGCGGCGGTGATCTCGACCCGGTCGATATAGTGGTTGTTCCACAGGCTCTCGACGATGGTGTTGCCGAAGCGCGCGGTCATGATGTTCTGGACCGTCTCCTTCCCCAGGAAATGGTCGATCCGGTACACCTGGCTCTCGTCGACACAGGCGAGGATGCGGGCATTCAGCGCGCGCGCACTCTCCAGATCATGGCCGAACGGCTTCTCGATGGCGATGCGGCGGAATGCGTCGGGGGTCTGTGCGGTCAGCCCGTGCTGCGCCAGCTTCTCGACGATCGGTCCGAAGAACGGCGACGGTGTCGCGAGGTAGAAGGCTGCATTGCCGGTGGGCGCCGCCGCCAGCCGCTCCTTCAGCTGGATGAACACCTCGTCGGCGGTGAAGTCGCCGCGCAGGTAGTGGATTCGCTCGGCCAGCGCGTGCCACGCCGCGCCCTTGTCAACCGCGCCCTCGCCGCCCTGCTCGGCCTGGAAGCTGCCGATCCGCTCGCGCAGCATCGCATCGTCGCCCTCGTCGATGCCGATGCCCAGCACGCTCAGGCCGTCGTCGATCATCCCGCCGCGCGTCATGTTGATGAGCGCAGGCATCAGCAACCGGCGGGTCAGGTCCCCCGTCGCGCCGAAGATCACCAGCGTGACCGGCGGCGCCGGCTTCACCCCGTCCTGCGGGTGAGGGTCGGCCCTGCCGACCGCCTGCTCGTCCATCGCCGGTTGCCCCATCGTCGTCCTCCGATCCTGGCGACCAGACGCAGGGAGGGCGATGGCCGTTCCCTGACGATCAGTGGCGATGCTCCTGCTTCAGGCGATAGCGGCCCTCCGCGAAGCCGGTGAACAGGCCCGGGATGGCAGGATGGTCGACCGGCTCGTCGCTGTCGTCTGCGACCAGATTCTGCTGGCTGACATAGGCGACATAGCTCGATTCGATATTCTCGGCGAGCAGATGGTAGAAGGGCTGGTCCTTGCGCGGGCGGATCGCCTCCGGGATCGCGTCGTACCACTCGTCGGTATTGGCGAAGACGGGATCGACGTCGAAGATCACGCCGCGGAAATCGAACATGCGGTGACGCACCACGTCCCCGATCGTGAACCGCGCGTGTGATACGGGCGGAGCGGCCGGAGTCGGCGTAACGGCGGCGGCAGAAAGGCTGTCGGTCTCGTGCATCGACCCTATCTAGGCGTTGAATTTGCCCGCAACAAGCACAGCCGCTTGTGCAGCGCGATCGCTTGCGTTAGAGGCGCGCCCTCGACCGATCGGACAGGGCCTTCCCGGCCCGGTTTGACCCTCGCGGAGAGGTGGCAGAGTGGTCGAATGTACCGCACTCGAAATGCGGCGTGCCCTCACGGGTACCGTGGGTTCGAATCCCACCCTCTCCGCCATTCACCTTCACTCGGAACCCAGCCTGGTGGGGAACCCGCCGGACGCGGGCTCCCCGGTCGCCCTCGTCAGGCGATCTGTTCGGCTTGGCCGCCGCTGTCCGGGCGTGCGGGGCCGAGGATCGGTTCCTGGCCGAGCGGTTCGTTGCGGAAGACGGTGAACTCACCCTTCCCGTCCATCGACGGTCCGCTGGTCCAGCGCCCCTCCTGAAAGCTGCCGTCGACCGAGGTGACGTAGAAGTTGTAGTTGTTGGCCTGATCCTCCTTTTCCTGCGGAAAGGAGTTGGGGATCGGCAGCGCGCCAGTGGCGCCGCCCAGTTCCTCGATCACCGCCAGCCATTGCTCCTGGTGCATGGTGTCGCGCGCGATCATGTAGTGGAGCATCTTCTTCATGCCCTCGTCATGCGCCGCGTTGAACAGGCGGGTGGCGAGCACGCGGCCGGTGCTTTCGGCGGCGACGTTGCAATACATGTCGGCGGCGATGTTGCCGCTGGCATAGATGTGGCTCATGTTGAACGGCACACCGTCCGCGTCGCACGGCTGCGCGGCGAGGCCGGTCGACAGGATGTGGCGGTGGAGCATCCCCTCGATCGTGTGGCGCGGATTGCCGCCGCCCATCACCGCGCCGACGATGCCGTCCGCCGCGCCCTCTTCCTGCAGGCTGGCCGGTGCCTTTTCCAGGTTCAGCGCGACCGCAGTCGCCAGCATCTCGATATGGCCGATCTCCTCCGTCGCGGTCTGGAGCAGCATGTCGCGGTACTTGGTGTTGGGCGCGCGGCTTCCCCATGCCTGGAAGAAATACTGCATGCAGACACGGATCTCGCCCTCGACCCCACCGATCGCCTGCTGGAGCATACGGGCGAAGACCGGGTCGGGATTGCTGACTTCGACCGGATATTGGAGCCGCTTGTCGTGATAGAACATGATGGAGCCCTCGCTGGTATCGGATGCCACCCCCGACGCCTGAACGGTCTCGCTCCATTCGAGTTTATTGCGCAGCCACAACGTAACCCTTGTTTTTCAGTGATTTAGGTTAGGATGCGGCGGTAGAGGGCGATATAGTCGTCTGCCATCCGATCGACGCTGAACCGTTCCGCCACGGCGCGGCGACAGGCGGCGCGGTCGATCGCGTCGACCCGCGCGATCGCCGCCACCGCCTGATCGACCGTATCGACCAGGAAGCCGGTGACACCGTCCTCGATCAACTCCGGCATCGATCCGCGCGCGAAGGCGATGACCGGAGTGCCGCAGGCCATCGCCTCGACCACCGAAAGGCCGAACGGCTCGTCGAAGCCGATCAGGTGGAGGAGCGCCCGCGCCCCACCCAGTGCCCTGACCCGCGCCTCACCGCCGACCGCGCCGTGGTAGCGGATGGTGGCGTCCAGATGCGGCACTACCTCGCGCTCGTAATAGCCCTGATCCTGGACGATGCCGTACATATCCAGCGCGCGGCCGGCCGCCCTGGCCGCCACGATCGCCTCGCGCGCACCCTTGTCGGGGTGGATGCGGCCGAAGAAGAGCAGGTCGTCGCTGCCGGCCGGATCGAACGCGAAGTCGTCGACCGGGATGCCGTGGTGAATCGTCGCGGCATAGCGAAGCGCAGGATGCCGGTCCGCCGCGCTGATCGCGACATAGTGGACCCGGTCCTGATAGGGCCGGTACATCGGCAGGATGCGGTCAGACGAGAAGCCGTGGATCGTCGTCACCATCGGCGTGTCGACCAGCGGCGCGAAGGCGTGGGCGGGGAAATCCGCCTGGTTGTGGATCAGGTCAAACCGGTCCGCCTGTGCAAACAGATGCGACAGGTGGCGCATCTCCCACACCTTGGCGTCGATCGACGGGTCTTCCGAATAGGGCGCCGGCACCACGCCGTCGAGCGTGGCGGCGGTGACGCTGTCGAGGGTCGCGAACAGCGTGACGTCGACCCCGCGCGCGACCAGCGCCTCGGTCAGCAGGCTGGTGACCAGCTCCCACGGTCCATATTGCCACGGCGGGGTGCGCCAGGCGATCGGGGCGAGCATCGCGACCTTCATGCGAAGACGATGCCCTCGTTCGCGCGCAGCATGCCCGGCTCCGGCTCCCCGCTCAGGGTCGAGAGCAGCGGCGTGCCCGTCCAGTCGATCGTCACGTCATGGTCCGTCAGGTTGAGGAGGATCGAAAGGCTGCGCCCGCCCTCCTCCCGCCGATAGGCAAGGACGCCGGCAGGCGCGTCGAGCAGGGTGAAAGACCCGACCGCCAGCGCCGGTTCCGCCCGCCGCAGCGCCAGCAGCGCGCGATAGAGCGCCAGCATCGACCGCGGATCGGCGACTTCGGCAGCGACGTTGCGTGTCCGCCAGTCGGGGTTGAGCGGTAGCCACGGCTCGACCGTGCTGAACCCGCCATGGTCGCTGTCGTCCCACGGCATCGGCGTGCGCGAGCGGTCCCGGCCGATGTCGAGCAGCGGCTGGCGAAGGTGCTGCGGATCGCGGACCCGGTCGGGCGGGATCTCGACCCGACCGATCCCCAGCTCGTCACCCTGGTAAAGCGTGGGCGTGCCACGCAGCGTCAGGATCAGCATCGCCGCGACCCGCGCCTGGGCCTCGCCGATGCGCGCGGCGATGCGCGGTGCGTCGTGGCTGCCGATCACCCAGTTCGGCCAGCCGAACGGCGGCAGCGACGCCTCATATGCTGCGATCATGCTGCGCAGCACGCTGGCGTCCCAAGCGTTCTCGATCAGCTGAAAATTGAACGGCAGATGGACCTGCGGGCGCTCAGGCGTGCCATACCAGCGGGCGTGGCGATCGTTGGGCAGGAAGATCTCGCCGATCAGCACGCGCGCGCCATAGCAGTCGGCTATCGCGCGCATCTCGGCGGCGATCGCGTGGGCCTCTGGCTGATCGGTCGAGTGCAGCTGGATCACCCGGTCCCGCTCGGTGCGCGCGGGTGTCCAGTCGGGGTTGAGCGGATTGTCGGGCAGCCCCTCCGCCTTCACGATATGCCACAGCACGTCGATGCGGAAGCCGTCGACACCGCGATCGAACCAGAAGCGCATGGCATCGAGCATCGCCTGCTTCAGGTCGGGGTTGCGCCAGTTGAGGTCGGGCTGCTCCTTGAGGAAGGCGTGCAGGTAATATTGCCCGGTGGCGTCATCCCACTCCCAGGCGGAGCCGCCGAAGTCGCTGATCCAGTTGTTAGGCGGCCCGCCGTCCGATGCCGGATCGCGCCATATATACCAGTCGCGTTTGGGATTGCTGCGCGACGAACGGCTCTCGACGAACCACGAATGCCGGTCGGACGAGTGGTTGGGCACGAAATCCAGCAGCAGCTTCAACCCGCGGGCATGGACCGCCGCCAGCAGCCGGTCGAACGCCGCCAGGTCGCCGAACAGCGGGTCGATCCCGCAATAGTCCGCGACGTCATAGCCGAAATCGGCCATCGGCGAGGGGAAGATCGGCGACAGCCAGATGGCATCGACACCCAGCGCCGCGACATGGTCCAGCCGCGCCGCGATCCCGGCCAGGTCACCCACTCCGTCGCCGTCGCTGTCCTGGAACGAGCGCGGATAGATCTGGTAGACGACGCCCCGTTCCCACCACGGACGGCTGTGCGCTGGGTCGGACATCGCGATGCTCCCTCGCCGTCCTCCTAGGCGGCGACCGGGGCCGGGTCCACCGTCAGCGCAGCTGGCAGACGTCCAGCACGTCCATGTCGTTGTAATCGAGGTTCTCGCCCGCCATCGCCCAGACGAAGCTGTAGCTGGCGGTCCCTGCGCCCATGTGCACCGACCAGGGCGGAGAGATCACCACCTCCTCGTTGCGCATCACGATGTGCCGCAGCTCCTCGGCCTGGCCCATATAGTGGAAGACGCGCTGATCCTCGGGCAGGTCGAAATAGAGGTATATCTCGCTGCGCCGCTCGTGGATGTGGGGCGGCATGGTGTTCCAGACGCTGCCCGGCTTCAGCCGGGTCAGTCCCAGGCAGAGCGACGCGCTGCGACAGGCATGGGGCAGGATCAGCTGATAGATGGTTCGGTCGTTCGACGTCTCCAGGCTGCCGCGCTCCATCGGATTGGCGTCGTCCAGCGTCACCTTGCGCAGCGGAAAGGCGGCATGGGCGGGCACGCTGAGCAGGTAGAAGCGCGCGCCCTGCCCCGCAAAGTCGACATCCTGCGACCCCATCGGCACGTAGAGCGCCTCGTACGGGGCCAGCTCGATCCGCTCGCCGTCGACCGTGACGCTGCCGGTGCCCTGCCCGACATTGACGACGCCCAGCTCGCGCCGTTCGAGGAAGGGGTGGCCGGCGGCGCTCTCCGGCTCGGTCTGGCGCGGCAGGGCCAGCGGCTCGGCTCCCGGCACCGCGCCGCCGATGACGAACCGCTCGCCGTGCGAGTAGGTCAGCACGATCTCGCCGGGCCGGAACAGGCGGGACACCAGATAACGGTCGCGCAGGTCCTCGTTGCTCGCTCCCTCCATCATCGCGGGATGGGTGGCGTAATAGGTCTTCTCGTACATCGTGCTCAACGCCCCCGGTCCAGATCGGCGATCGCGGTGGCGGCGAGCAGGAAGGCGCCGACCCCGTAGAATTGCGTGTCCTGCGCCTCGACCTTCTCGGGCCGGTCGCTGACCTGCTGCACCCAGCCGAGCCGCCCGTCGGGCTGGATCGCGCGCTGGAGCGCCGCCCAGCCGCGCCGCGCATTGTCCTCGTACCTCGCGCGCGGCAGCAGCCCCGCCCTGATCCCCCACGCCATGCCATAGGTGAAGAAGCCGGTGCCGCTCGACTCCGGCGGCGAATCCTCGGGCGCGAGCAGCGACGGCGCCCAATAGCCGTCGGGCTTCTGCAACGTCTTCAGCTTGGCCGCCATCTCGACGAACAGCGCCTCCATCCGCCGACGATCGGCACTGCCCTTGGGCAGATAGGGGATGATGCGCGCCATGCCGGCAAAGACCCAGCCATTGCCGCGGCTCCAGAACTGCTTGCGCCCCTTGGCGTCGCGGCGCTCGAAGAAGCGGCTGTCGCGGTAATAGAGATGCTCGACCGGATCGAAGAGGAAGTCGGTCGTCGCCCAGAACTCGCGCATCGCGAAGTCGCGGTAGCGGGGGTCGCCGGTCTGGCGCGACAGCTCGACGAACGCGGGCGGCGCCATGAACAGCGCGTCGCACCAGCACCAGCGGGTCAGGCACTCGGTCGCCCCGTAGCCCTCAGGCGGGACGGCGAAGGCGAGCGTGGTGACCGCCGGCTTGGCGAGGATCGCGTCGAAGCGCGCCTTGGTCGGCGCGCGTGCGGCGGCGCCGGCGCCGTGCTGCGCCGCCCAGAGATAGCTCTGGGTGATCGCCAGATCGTCAGCGAAATAGGTCTTGTCGCCCGGCCGCCACTGGTTGGCGCGGCCCATCGCGCGGATCGCCTCGCCGATCCGCGGCGGTGCGCCGGCATCGGCGAGCGCGGTCATGCCGACCCAGAACACCGCCTGCTCCCAGGCGCGTGGGTTGCGCGTCTCGCCGGTCGCCTTGGGCAGATGGTCGAAATCGGCGATGCGCTTTACCTGCCAGTCGGCCAGCCGCGTCGCCGCCTCGATCGGCGCGGCGGGCGTTTGCGCCGTCACGGTCGCGGGCGCCAGCAGCAGCGCAGCGGCAAGGGTGCGGAACTTCATCGTCCAGTCTCCGGCAGGGGGTCGAAGCCGCGGGCGACGGGCGCCAGCCGCGGGCTGATGAGGTGGATCGCGGCGAGCGCGAGCAGATACGCACCCCCCGCCACCGCGAAGATCGGCGCATAGCTGTTCGAGATGCCGAGCACATAGCCGACGAATTTGGCGATCAGCATGCCGCCGATCGCGCCGCAGGTGCCGCCGATCCCGACCACCGATCCCACCGCCGTGCGCGGGAACAGGTCGGACGGCAGCGTCAGCAGGTTGGCGGAAAAGGCCTGGTGCCCCGCCGTCGCCAGTCCGATCAGCAGCACCGCGATCCACAGCGAATCGATGTACTGCACCGTCACGATCGGCAGCACGACGAGCGCGCAGCCCAGCATCGTCAGCTTGCGCGCGGCGTTGGCGCTATAGCCGCGGCGGATCAGCCGCGACGACGCCCAGCCACCGATGACGCTACCGAAATCGGACATGACATAAATCACCACCAGCGGCGGCCCGAACGACTTCAGGTCGAGCCCGTATCGCTTGCCCAGGAAGTCGGGCAGCCAGAACAGGAACATCCACCAGATCGGGTCGGTCAGGAACTTCGGCACCGCATAGGCCCAGGTCTCGCGCACCGCGAACAGCCGCCGCCAGGGCAGGAAGCCGGCCGGCTGGACCGGATCGCTGCGGATCAGCGCCAGCTCGCCGGCGGTGACCGAGCCATGCTCCTCCGGGCGGCGATAGAGGATCAGCCACGCCGCCAGCCAGACGAAGCTGAACAGCCCGGTCGCCACGAACGCCGCGCGCCAGCCCCAGCCGATCGCGATCGCCGGCACCAGCAGCGGCGTGACGATCGCGCCGACATTCGCGCCCGCGTTGAAGATGCCGACCGCCAGCGCCCGCTCGCGCTGCGGGAACCACTCGGCCACCGCCTTCAGCCCGGCGGGAAAGTTGCCGGACTCACCGATGCCCAGTGCGAAGCGGACCAGTCCGAACTGACCGACCGTCGCCACCAGCCCGTGCGCCATGTGCGCGATCGTCCAGAAGGTGAAGGCGATCGCATAGCCCCAGCGCGCACCGATCGCGTCGATCAGCCGGCCGATGCCCAAGAACCCGATGGCATAGGCACACTGGAACCAGAACACGATGTCGGCATACTGCGCCTCGCTCCAGCCCAGATCGGCCTGCAGCACCGGCTTCAGCACGCCGATCATCTGCCGGTCGATATAGTTGATCGCGGTGGCGGCGAAGAGCAGGCCGCAGATCACCCAGCGATACCGCCCTACCCTCTCCGTCATCGACGCCCTCCACGATCCTGCTCGATCGGCAGTCGGGAGTTATCGTACAAGTTGGCCGCGATCGGTCAATCATAAAACCGGATTGGATGCGATACGCGGCGTCCTTATCATATCACCGCGTCGTCATGCCGCACTGCCGCTGCCGGTCTGGACGCTGCCGGTCCGCTCCAGCTTGCCCCAGCCGACGATCCAGCCGCCGATAGCCGAGGCGATCGCGCGCAGCACCACCCAGTACATGATCTGGCGATAGACCAGTCGCTGCGCGACCAGCAGATGCGCCGGGTAGCGCGCCTGATGCCGGTCGAGCCGGTACGCCACCCACCCGCACGCCACGTCGATCGCGGTGAAGGCCAGCCAGTATAGCCCCATTCGCCCGACATCGCCGCTGGTCTGTGCCCAGCCATGCTGCGCGATCCGCACCCCGGTGCCGATGATCGACAGCAGCAGCGCCAAGTCGATCAGCGGCGAGATCGCGGCAAAGGCGATCTGGAACAGCCATGCCTGCGGCAGGCCGATCCGGGCGAGCCCCGCAGGACGACCGGAGCGCAGGATGCCGCGGTGCTTCCACAGGCACTGCAGCGTGCCGAACGCCCAGCGGTAGCGCTGCTTGGCGAGCGCGCGGAACGTCTCGGGCGCCTCGGTCCAGGCGACGGCGCCGGGATCATAGGTCACCCGCCAGCCGGCGCGCTGGATCGCGATGGTCAGGTCCTGGTCCTCGGCCAGCGTATCCTCCGGATAGCCGCCGACCGCGTCGAGCGCGGCGCGCCGCCACGCACCCACCGCACCGGGCACCACCGTCATCGCCTCGAACCCGGCCAGCGCGCGCCGCTCCAGGTTCTGCGCGGTGATGTATTCGACCGCCTGCCAGCGGGTGACGAGGTTGACGCGGTTGCCGACCCGCGCGTCGCCCGCCACCGCGCCCAGCGCCGGGTCGGCGAACCAGCGCGCAAGCCGCGCGATCGTCGTCGGCTCGAACTGGGTATCGGCGTCGAGCGCGATGACGATCTCGCCCCTCGCCTGCAACAGCGCGCGATTGAGCGCCGCGGCCTTGCCGCCATTGACCAGCGTCAGCAGCGTGACGCGCGGGTCGCCGGCGAACCTCTCCGCGACGATCGCGCTGGTCCGGTCCCGCGACCCGTCATCGGCGACGATCACCTCCAGCCCCGGATAGTCGCTGGCGAGCACCCGTGCGACCGAGTCTGCGATCACCCGCTCCTCGTTATAGGCGGGGATGATGACCGAGACCGTCGGCGCGTGATCCGGCGGCGTCGGCCGCTGCCACCGTGCCTGCCACCAGGCGAGCCCCGCCAGCAGCACCGCCCGCGCGATGCCGAGCGCGATCGCCAGATAGAATAGCCAGGCCAGGACGCCGGCAACGATCGCCAGCACGACGAACACCGCGACGTCGGTCCGCACCGCCAGCAGGTCGCGCCCGGTGACGCGCGGCATCGCGACCGCAGGCGACACGCCGACCAGTTCCGACGCGGTGACGAAGCGATATCCGCGCGCGCGCAGCGCCCGGATGATCTGGGGCAGCGCCGCCACCGTCTGCGCCCGGTCGCCGCCACCGTCGTGGAGCAGGATGACGTTGCCCGAGCTGGTCGGCGTCGCCGCCTCGACCTGCGACACCACCTGGCTGACGATCGCGTCGGTGCCGGGCCGCTGCCAGTCGTTGGGATCGACGTGCAGGCCGACGACGGTGTAGCCCTGGTCCTGCGCCAGCAGCGCCGGCCCGATCTCGTCGGCCGTGGTCGGCTCGGCATCGCCGAAATAGGGGGCGCGGAACAGCGTGGTCGAGCGGCCGGTATAGGCCTCGATCAGCCGCTGCGTGGCGTTCAACTCCAGCCGCGTCGTATGCTCGCCGGTGTCGGCGAGGTTGGGATGGGTGTAGGTGTGGTTGCCGATCTCGTCCCCGTCGGCGACCATGCGGCGCAGCAGCTGCGGATGTTCCAGCGCATTCTCGCCGATCACGAAGAAGGTCGCGGGCACATGCGCCTGTTCGAGGATGTCGAGCATCGGGGGCGTCCAGTCGGGATCGGGCCCGTCGTCGAAGGTCAGCGCCACCGTCTTGGGCAGGGCGCCCGCGCGCTGGACGACATAGGGGGTCGGCAGCGCATGATAGTCTTCGCGCCGGATGATCCCCTGCCGGTCGAAACCGACCTGCCGCCGCCCTTCGGTGGGCTGGGCGGTGATGCGCAGGATCTCGCCATTGCCCTCGACATCGACGTTCAGCGGCGATCGCAGCACCGCCAGTTTCGGGATACCCGCCGGCGTGCGGAACGCGGCGAGATCGGCCCACAGGCCCGGATCCTCGCTGCCCATTCGCCACAGCGCGACATCGTCGAGGCCAAGGCGGCGCAACGCCACCAGCTGGTTCCAGCTCGTCGCCGCGTCGAGCATCCATATCTGATGCCGCACACCGCCATCCTGATAGGCGAAGCCGGCATTGCCGCTGGCGGGATCGAACAGGATCGGCGCCTGGCTGTCGTGCGCGGCGAGCCACGCATCCTCGATCGACAGCGCATCGGCACCGCCCTCGTGCCAGTCATAGGCATAGCTGCCCAGCGCCACGACCAGCCGGTCGCGCCCGACCTGCCGCACCGCATCCTCGACCACGCGCAGGAACCAGGGCTGCGAGGCGACCGGGCCGGCAGCGCCGCTCTCCCAATGCTCGTCATAGGCCATCAGGATAACCCGGTCGGTGACCCGCGCCAGCCGGGCGAGCGGCCAGTCGGCATCGCCGGCGGGCGCCGTCACCGCCAGCGTCGTGCCCTTCGGCATCGCGGCACGCAGCTGGGCGAGGAAGGATATGTAATTGCCGATCGCGTCGGCCGGCAGGTTCTCGAAATCCATGACCAGCCCGGCGTCGTGCTGCGTCTGCACCGCCTTCACCAGCCGGTCGATCAGCTGCCGGCGCGCGGCGCGATGGCCGACCAGCTGCGCGATGGTCGCGCCGTCCCAGCTGTCGTTGTTCAGGTTCTGCACCATCGGCAGCAGCCTGGGCGGGCGCGGCGTCTCGGCGAGCAACCGGTCGAGCTGGGGGTCGCGGGTCATCACCAGCCCGTCCTTGCCCCGCACGTCGAAGGTCGCGGGCACCAGCCAGTCGAGCGTGCCGACATGCTGGCGCAGCGAGGCGATGCCCGCATCGTCGCCAGGCACGTAGAAGCCGATCGTCAGCGGCGTGTTGGGCGCATCCGCCGTCCGGAGCGGCAACCAGCGGCGATGGTGCGCGGCCGCGCTGCTGCGCGGCGCGAACAGCTCGCCATGGCGCCGTGCGAAGGGCAGCGGCAGGCCGATCGCGCGCGGCGTCATCACCAGCGTCGTGGCAAAGGCGATCGCCGCCAGGACGATCGCCGCGATCAGGACCGCCACCGCGCGCCGGGCCCGAACGCCGCGCCGGCCGCTCGGATCGAAGAAAATGGGCTTGCTCACATCAACTCCCGTCCGGCGCTGTCGATACCGGATGCGTCGCTCCTAGGCGGCAATGCCCTGCGACGGGGTGTGCGACACATGAACTCTTCGTCATGTACCGCGAGGGCGGATCGAGGGATCGTCGCGACGGCTGCGACGTTCCCACCGGCACGGTCGCATCGGCGACGATTGGGGGAACGGACATGACAAAGGCTCCGCATCACGACGCGACGGCGATCGGCTCGCTCGCCGAGCTGGAGGCGATCCGCGACGACTGCCGCCGCATGGTGACCAAGCGCGCGCTGGTGTCCGCCGGCGCTGCGGTCGTGCCGATCCCCGGCGCCGACCTGGTCGCCGACATCGGCATCCTGACCAACCTGCTGCCCGCGATCAGCGAGCGGTTCGGCCTGCGCGAGGAGCAGGTGCGCAAGATGGATCCCGGCCGCGCGCAGCAGGTGCTGGTCCTCGCGTCCAGCCTGGGCAACACCTTTATCGGCCGCGCGGTAACCAAGCGGATGGTGGTCGCGGTACTGCGCCGGATGGGGGTGCGGCTCGCCGCCGGCTCCGCCGCCCGCTACGTCCCGCTGATCGGGTCGGCGGCGGCGGCGTCGATCAGCTTCGGCGCGATGAAGCTGGCCGGCAACGCGCATATCGAGGACTGCTACGCCACCGTGAAGGCGCTGCTGCCCGCCCCCGAGCGGCCCGCGCTGAAGCAGGGCGCCTGAACGTGGCATTGAACAGACAGCGGGTCGAGAATGGCGGCCTGATCCTCTTCCTCGTCCTCATCACGGTCGCGCTGACGCTGGTCGTGTCGAGCTTCATCGGTGCTCTGTTATGGGCGGTGCTGGGTGCGCTGCTGTTCCAGCCGCTGTTCCAGCGCCTGCTGCGGCACTGGCCGGGGCGGCGCAACCTGGCCGCGGCGGTGACCATCCTCATCATCACCGTCGCCGTCGTGCTGCCGGCGATGATCGTCGCCAGCATGGTCGTCGAGCAGGCGGCGGGCGTGTACCAGCAGATCCGCGCCGGCCAGATCAACTTCGCCGCCTATTTCCAGCAGGTCCACGACGCGCTGCCGAACCGGTTGCAGCAGCTGCTCGACAGTTCGGGCTTCGACAGTTTCGAGCGAGCGCAGGCGCAGATCACGCAGGCCGTGAGCAGCAGCGCGTCGACGCTGGCGCAGCGCGCCTTCTCGATCGGCGCCAATGCGGCGGCGTTCCTGCTGGCGTTCGGCGTCGGGCTCTATGTCCTCTATTTCCTGCTGCGCGACGGCGAGCGGATCGGCCCGGCGGTCGTCCGCGCGCTGCCGCTGGATGCGGGCGTGGCGCAGCGGCTGGCCGACAAGTTCGTCAGCGTGGTGCGCGCCACGATCAAGGGATCGGGCGTCGTCGCGATCGTGCAGGGCGCGCTGGGTGCGATCACCTTCTGGATCGTCGGGCTGCCCGCGGCGCTGCTCTGGGGCATGCTGATGGCGATCGCGGCGCTGCTGCCGGCGATCGGTCCGGCGATCATCTGGGCGCCGGTCGCCGTCTACCTGCTCGCCACCGGTGCGATCTGGCAGGCGGTGGTGGTGATCCTGTCAGGCGTGCTGGTGATCGGGCTGGCCGACAACATCCTGCGCCCGATCCTGGTCGGGCGCGACACCGGCATCCCCGACTGGCTGGTGCTGGTGACCACGCTCGGCGGCATCGACCTGATCGGGCTGAGCGGCATCGTCGTCGGTCCGCTGGCGGGGGCGCTGTTCATCACCGGCTGGCAGATCCTGACCGAGCAGCGGCACGACCATTCCTCCCCTGCAAGGGGAGGTGGCAGCCCGCAGGGCTGACGGAGGGGTGTCGCCGCCAGTTGGTCGGCGCGCCCCTCGCGGCCGGGGACACCCCTCCACCACCGGCTGCGCCGGCGGTCCCCCTCCCCTTGCAGGGGAGGATCGGTCAGCTACCCCCTTGTTGCGCAACACATTTGGCGGCAACTCAACCCCACACCGTCAAGGATCATCGATGCGCGCCTTCCTGTCCGCCGCCTGCCTCTCGCTTCTTTCCACCACTGCACTGGCCCAGACGACCGACCCCGCCGCCCCGCTCGGCAAGCTGTCCGACGCGGCGCGGCCGACCGGCTATCGCATCGACATGACGATCGATCCGAACCAGCCGCGCTTCTCCGGCCATGACGAGATCGACACCGTCGTGAAGGCGCCCACGCGCAAGCTCTACCTCCACGGCCGCGACCTGAAGGTGACGCGCGCGGTCGCGCTGGTCGGTGGCCGGCCGATCGCCGCAACCTGGACGCAGGTCGATCCGACCGGCGTCGTCCGGCTCGACTTCGCCGCGACGGTGCCAGCGGGTGCGGTGACGCTGGCGTTCGACTGGTCGGGCACCTTCGCCGACGGGCCGGCGGGGCTCTACCGCGTCAAGGTGGGCGACGCCTGGTACAGCTGGACCCAGTTCGAATCGATCGACGCGCGCGCCGCCTTCCCCTCGTTCGACGAACCCGGCTTCAAGACCCCCTTCACCATCAGCATCACCACCCGTCCCGGCCTGAAGACCATCAGCAACGCCCGCGAGACCGGCGTGGCGAAGGCGGGGAAGCTGGAACGCCATGTGTTCGAGGTGACCAAGCCGCTGCCGACCTATCTGGTCGCGATGGTCACCGGCCCCTTTGCCGAGGACAAGGGCACGGTGCCGGCGACCCCGCAACGCACGACGCCGCTGCCGCTCGGCACCGTCGCCACCGCCGGGCAGCGCGACCGGCTGGCCTATGCGACGCGCGAGACGCCGCGGATCGTGTCGCTGCTCGAGTCCTATTTCGGTCAGGGCTTCCCCTTCCCCAAGCTCGACCAGATCGCCTCGCCGGTGATGCCGGGTGCGATGGAGAATGCCGGCGCCGACATCTATGCCGACAACATCCTGCTGCTCGATCGCGGCGCCACCGTCGCGCAGCGGCAGGCGTTCGGCATGGTCGTCGCGCACGAACTGTCGCACCAGTGGTTCGGCGACCTCGTCACCCCCGCCTGGTGGGACGATCTGTGGCTGAACGAGAGCTTCGCCAACTGGATGGGCTTCCGCATCGGCAATGAGTGGCGGCCCGAGCTGAACATCGGCGTCGGTGCGCTGGCCGAGGGCTTTGACGCGATGGACATCGATTCGCTCGAGGTCGGCCGCGCCATCCACCAGCCGATCGCCACCAATGCCGAGATCGACAGCGCGTTCGATGGCATCACCTATGGCAAGGGCGGCCAGGTCGTGGCGATGATCGCCGCCTGGCTGGGCGACGAGAAGTTCCGTTCGGGCGTGCGCCTCCACATGCAGCGCCACGCCTATGGCAATGCGACGTCCGAGCAGTTCTTCGCCAGCCTGGCGGAGGGCGCGAAGGATCCCCGCGTCGTTCCGGCACTGAAGAGCTTCGTCGACCAGCAGGGCGTGCCGGTGGTCAGCGTCGTCCGCAACGGTGACCGGCTGACGCTCACCCAGTCGCGCTACGCCTTCCTCGGCAGCACGCCGAAGGCCGAGCGCTGGTCGGTGCCGGTCTGCGTCGGCGCGGTCGGCGGCACCGCACGCAGTTGCACGCTGCTCGACGGACCGAACGCGACGATCGCCAGCCCCGGCGCGGGCGCGATCGTCCCCAATGCGGGCGGCACCGGCTATTACCGGTTCGACCTGGCACCAGCCGACTGGAAGGCGCTGATCGCCGCCGGCGGGACGCTGCCGGCGGGCGATGCGCTCGCCACGATCGACAGCCTGTGGGCGCAGTTCCGCGCCGGCAAGGGACAGGCCGGCTGGCTGGTCGACGCCGCGCGCACGATGGCTGCAAACGCCTATCCGGTCGCCGCGGTCGGCAATGGCCAGCGGCTCGCGGGGCTGCGCGCGGAGGGCATGATCGGTGCGGATGCGCTGCCCGCATATCGTGCGCTGATGGCGCGGACCTATGCTCCGCGTCTCACTGCGCTCGGCTTCGATCCCGCCGACGGCGCACATGCCGACGACGCACCCGACCGGCAGAGCCTGCGCGAGGCACTGGTCGGGCTGGTGGCGGAGGAGGCGCAGGACCCGGCGGTGCGCGCCACGCTGGTAAAGGCGGCGCGCGCCTATCTGGGTGGCGACGTCCGGGCGCTGGATCAGGCGTATCTCGGCCAGGCGCTGCGCCTGCTGGTCGAGGAACAGGGGGTCGCGATGGCGAAGACGCTGTTCGACCGCGCCGTGACCAGTCAGGATTCGGTGTTCCGCAGCGCCGCGCTCTCCGCGGTGGCGAGCAGCGGCCGTCCCGACGTGGCCCGCTGGTTGCTGGCACTGACCGACGACCGGATGCGCTCGACCGAGCGGGTCGAGGCGGTCGTGACGCTGGCGCAGACCGGCGGGACCGCAGAGCTGGCGGGCAACTGGGTGCTGACCAACTATGATCGGATCGCCGCTGGCACCAACGGCGTGTTCCTGGCCGGCCGCCTGCCCCGCGTCTTCGCCGGCCAGTGCGACGCGGCCACCGCGCGCCGGGTCGAGGCGGTGCTCGGCCCCAAGGTGCGCGCCCAGAACGCCGCGGTCCTCGCCTTCGACCGGATGGTCGAGACCATCCGCCACTGCGGCGACCTGAAGGCCGCCCGCTCCGCCGAGGTGACCGCCGCGATCCGGGTAGGGTAGCGTCTCAGTCGCCAAGCGCCGCGAGCAGCTGCGCCTTGGTCATGGTCGAGCGGCCGGCGATACCCCGGCGGCGGGCCTGCTCGTACAACTCCTTGCGGGTGCGGTGGTCGCGGTACGGGCGGGTCTGAGCGGCGATGTCGGCGGGCTGGGCGGAGTGCTGCTTGCCCTTCCTGGTGTCGGCGCGCTTGCGGGCGGTGGTCCGCGCATAGTCTTCGTTGGACAGATGCTCGCGCGCGGCCTTGGGCAGATAGCGCTCATGCGTCTTGCCGCTGGGTGCGCCCGACTTCGTCCCCCAGTCCTCTTCGGTCCATTCGTGCAAGGAGTTGTGCGGATCCTTGCGCCCCTTGTAGCCGCCGCCGCGCTTCTTGTACTCGGCCACCGCGAGCTGCGCCTTGCGCGCGGACCATTCGCCCGGCTCGCCGCCCTTCGCCCCGGCGGTCACCTCGTCCTTCACCCTGGCCCAGAGATCGGGATCGTCGCGGGTCGCCGTGCTGCTCATGCGTCCGGAAACCGGATAGCGGGTCGTCCTGTTCCATCCGTTACGCAAGCGAAAGCCGCCCCCTCGCTGAAAGGGAGCGGCAATCACCTGCCGATGTGGCGATATCAGGCGATGGCGACGTTCGTGCTGCGACGGCGATAACGGGCGGTCGCGCCGACCATCGCGAAGCCGACGAGCATCATCGCCCAGGTGGCGGGCTCGGGCACGGCGGTCATCGCGACGTTGTCGAGGGTGGCGATCGGCGGCAGGCCGTTCGGCGTACCGATCGACAGGAACGACAGGACCTGGCTGGTGCTGGTCGCGGTGAAGGTGCGCGACACGGTGTTCCAGCCGGTGAAGCCGTGGCTGACATTGTTCAGGATGGTGGTGCTGAACGAGTCGTTGCCGAAGCCGACCAGCAGCTGCTCGGTCGTCGCGCCATCACGGCTCTGCAGCTGGCCCGCGCCCCACTCGAAGGTCAGCAGATACTGCTGGCCGATCGTCAGGCCGTTGATGACCTGCTGGACCGCACCGCGCGCCGTCGAGTCGCCGTCGAGCGCCAGGAAGTTGCCGCCCTGCGAGCTGGCATTGGCGGCCCACATCTTTTCCTTGTTGGTGTAGGCATAGGTGCCCGCGGCATTGCCGGTCGTGGCGTTGGCGGCGTTGAACAGCAGGTTGTAGCCACCGGTCGACGTCCAGCCCGCAACGGTGCCGGCGTTGCCGATCTGGAAGTTGCCGGTCGACGAGGTCGTCGTGGTCGACTCGAACCCGCCATTGGTGACCAGGTTCAGGTTCGCTGCCGAAGCAGGTGCAGCCGCAGCGACAGTCATGGCGGCGACGGCGAAAGCGATCTTCTTCATGTCATTTCCCCAGTTCAGCGACAATCCCGTGTTGACCCCATGTCTTCATCGATTGCCGAGCAAATGAAAACACTATTGGCCGATCACCACTCGATCTCTGGATCGTCCTCGTGTCCGGCTTGTCATCGAATTATGTCCGGGTCGGACGGCGGTCAATATTACCTGAACAGCCGTTCAGATTTACCACCGTATCTCATCATGAACAGCTTAATAGTTAAAGTAGATTTAACCATTCATCTCGATGAAAATGCGGAATAATCACAATCCAAAATGTTGATTACCATTCCGGATGCACCGGTTCATGAAACGAGATCGTCCCACAACGAAACTGTCCGACTTGGGTGTAAGATTTTCGCAAACTCCATGACCTTGAGTTGGAGAACACTGAAATAATTGATGTTTTTCTGCAAAAGGCGTTGTTTTGGCCTATCGAGCGCGGTTGGCGGCCAATTCGCCGCTGGCGTTGCCACGGCCCGGATCGCTGCCGTTTCGTGCCAAAACTGGATTCAGGGACTTGGCGATCTGGACGTCGACGGCGGCTCGCCGCGCATCGCAATCGTTCCGTCGGGCACAGTCATTGCGGTTCCGCTTGCGCGGACAGAGCGGGCATCATGCGTCCATGCCGATGCCGTCTTCCGATACAATCACCATTGCTGCCGGCACGGTTCAGGGCCTGCACGAAGGCGACCTGACCGTGTTTCGCGGCATCCCCTATGCCGCGCCACCCGTGGGCGAGCACCGCTTCGCGCCGCCGCAGCCGGTCCTGCCCTGGACGGGCATCCGTCCTGCGCACCACGCGGGCCCGAACGCGCCGCAGCGGACCCGCGCGGTGCCCGGGCTGGATGCCACGCCGCTGATCGGCCATGGCTGGTCGGCGGGCGACGACTATCTGACGCTGGATGTCTGGTGCCCGGCCGGCGCGCGCCAGGCGCTGCCTGTCATGGTCTTCATCCACGGCGGCGGCTTCGTGCTGGGTAGCAAGGACGCCGCGGTGCAGAGCGGCCAAACCTTCGCGCGTGACGGCATCCTCTATGTCGCGATCAACTATCGGCTGGGTGTCGACGGCTTCCTGCCGATCCCGGGCGTGCCGACCAATCTGGGCCTGCGCGACATGATCGCCGCGCTGCACTGGGTGCGCGAGAACATCGCGGCATTCGGCGGCGATCCGGCTAACGTCACCATCTTCGGCGAGAGCGCGGGCGCGATGGCGATCGCCGACCTGATCGCCTCGCCGCTGACCAAGGGACTGTTCCGGCGCGCGATCGTACAGAGCGGCCACGGCGCGATGACGCGCGAGGTGGGCGTCGCGCAGCGGCTGGTGAAGAAACTCGCCGACATGCTCGGCGTCACGCCCGACCGCGCCGGGTTCGAGCGTGTGCCGCCCGGCGAGCGGCTGCTCGATGCGCTGGAGAAGGTGTCGCTGCCCACCGCGCGGATCGACCTGCGCGGTGCCGATGGGCGCGAGCCGGTGTTCGGCATCAGCCGCTTCATTCCCGTCCACGGCGACGACGTGCTGCCTGTCGAGCCGCTCGCCGCGCTGCGCGCCGGTGCAGGCGCCGATGTCGAGCTGCTGATCGGCAGCAATCGCGAGGAGATGAACCTCTACCTCGTCCCCACCGGCGTGCGCGAGAAACTGGGCCGGCTGCTGTCCTGGTTCGTGCTGCGCAAGTCGCAGCCGCGCGCCTGGGCGGTGCTGAAAGCCTATGGCATGGGTAACGGGAAGAAGCCGGGTCATGCCCTTACCGATGCGATGTCGGACCTCGTATTCCGCTGGCCCGCGCGCCGCTTCGCCGAGGAACATCGTGGTCGCACCCATGTCTACGACTTCGAATGGGGTTCGCCGCGGTACGATGGCGGGCTGGGCGCATCGCATGGCATGGAGCTGCCCTTCGTGTTCGACAGCCTGGCGACCTGCACCGGCGAGGACGGGTTGTGCGGCACCGCCCCGCCGCAGGACCTGGCGACCCGCATCCATGCGCTCTGGGTCCGCTTCGCACGCGACGGTTCGTTGCCCTGGGCGCCGTTCGACCGCGAGACCCGCATCGTCCGCAACCTCGCCGCGGGCGACGCGGTGTACGAGCCGGTGATGCCGGCCGCCGCCTTCCTTCCCTGACCGGAGCGTCCATCATGTATCTCGACCGCCTGCGCCTCGACGGGCGCACCGCCTTCGTCACCGGCGGCGCGCAGGGCATCGGCCATGCCTGTGCCGACGCGCTCGCCGAAGCCGGCGCCCGCGTCATCATCGCCGACCGCGACGCCGCCGCGATCGGCACGGCGATCGAGTCGCTGCGCGCGAAGGGGCACACCGTCGTCGGGGTCGAGCTGGACGTCACCGACTCCGCCGCCGTCACGCGGGTCGCCGATGCGAGCGGCACCGTCGACATCCTCGTCAACAATGCCGGCATCGCCCGCAGCGAAACCGCGGCGGAGGATGTCGCCGACGAGCATTGGCTGAACGTCCTCGACGTCAATCTGAACGGCACCTTCTGGTGCGCGCGCGCCTTTGGCCGGCACATGCTGGCGGCGGGGCGCGGCAGCATCGTCAACATCGGCTCGATGTCGGGCTTCATCGTCAACCGCCCCCAGCCGCAGAGCTATTACAACGCGTCCAAGGCCGCCGTGCACCAGCTGACGAAGAGCCTCGCCGCCGAGTGGGCGCCGCGCGGCGTGCGGGTCAACGCGGTCGCCCCGACCTATATCGCGACGCCGCTCAACGCCTTTGCCGACAAGGAGGGCGAGATGTATCGCCGCTGGATCGACGGCACGCCGCAGGCGCGCCTGGGCGAGCCCGAAGAGGTCGCCTCCATCGTCCATTTCCTCAGCTCGGACGCCGCCAGCCTGATGACGGGCAGCATCGTGCTGGCCGATGGCGGCTATAGCTGCTGGTAGGTTCGGCCAAGTTTCCAAGCGGATTGGCATAGCCGCGCGACCTTTCCGATAGGTCCGGTTGCAGGCACAACCTCTCTGACAGGTGGGCGAAGACCCGCCGGCTGTTGAGAGGATCACCGATGCGCCTTCGCACCCTGCTTGCCGCTTCCACCGCACTCGTGCTCGCCCTGCCCGTAATGGCGCACGCGCAGGTCGCGAATACGCCCGATGCGACCGATACCGCCGCACCGAACCAAGCCGTCGGACCGGCGCCGCAGACCGGCGACCAGGATATCGTCGTCACCGCCCGCAAGCGCGCGGAGACGCTGCTCGACGTGCCGATCGCCGCCACCGCGATCAGCGGCAACACGTTGACAGAACGTGGCATCAACTCGGTGCGCGAGGCGGCGGCGCTGACCCCCGGCCTGAACATCGCCAGCGACGGCGCGGGCCGCGCCTTCGTCTCGATCCGCGGCGTCGGCGTGACCCTGGTCCAGTCGGTGCAGCCGGGCGTCGGCCTGTTTATCAACGGCATCTACCAGCCCAACACGTCCTACCTGAACAACCCGCTGCTCGACATCGACCGGATCGAGGTGCTGCGCGGGCCGCAGGGCACCCTCTATGGCAAGAACACGCTGGGCGGCGCGATCAACGTCATCACCCGCCAGCCGTCCAACGAAGTCGAGGCGCGCGGCAATTTCAGCTTCGCCGGCCCGGACGACAGCCTGCTCGCCTCCGCCTCGGTCAGCGGCCCGATCATCCGCGACGTGCTGCAGGTCCGGATCGCCGCCGGACACCGCCAGCAGGACGGCTTCGCGCGCAACACGCTGCTGAACATCAACGCCAGCCCGTTCAAGACCGACTCGCTGAACGGCACGATCCGCTTCGCGCCGGTCGGCGACGTGGTGCTGACCGTCAACGGCTATTACGACTGGGTGAAGGGCGCCAACACGCCCTATGCCCGCGTCACCGGCCCGACCGACTATTCGCGCTCGGTCCAGTTCAACGTGCCCTCGCGGATCGAGTATCGCTATCGTGGCGTGAATGCCCGGCTGGAGACGCCGATCGACGCGATCGGGTCGAAGTTCACGCTGGTCGGCTCCTATGACGCGCGCGACGGCCTGTCGCCCAACGCCGACGCCGATTTCGGCCCCGCCGACATCGCCCGCGCCAACGGCACCGACACGCTGCGCACGAAGACGGTGGAGGCGCGGCTCGATTCGGACATCACCGGCACGGTCAGCTCGCTGTTCGGCCTGTTCTACAGTCGCGAGGAGGCGACGGCGTTCGACCGTACGCGGATCATCCCCGCCAACCTGACCCGCCTGACCAACAGCGCGAACAAGGCGGATACCTATGCGGCCTTCGGCACGCTGTTCTGGAAGCCGACGACCGCGTGGGAAGTCGCGCTCGGCCTGCGCTACGATCACGAGAAGCGCAGCTCGGATGGCAGTGTCAGCATCACCGCCGGCGCGGTGACGCTGCCGACTACCTTCACCACCGCCCAGCTGAAGTCGAACCAGGTCGAGCCGCGCCTGTCGATTACCCGCCACTGGACCCCGCAGCTGATGACCTATGCCTCGGTCGCCCGCGGTTATCGTGGCGGCGGCTTCAACGCCCCGACCGCGCCGGTCCGCCAGTACAAGGGCGACTCGGCCTGGACCTATGAGGTCGGGTCCAAGTACATCTCGCCCAACCGCGCGTTCAGCCTGTCGGGCGATGTCTTCTACAACGACTATTCCAACTATATCGGCCTGAACTCGATCGCCCCGGCCGCCGGCGGCGGGCTGGTGACGGTCGACCTGAACACCGGCGACGTCGAGAGCTATGGCGCCGAGCTGGAGGCTACGATCCGACCAACCAGCAACTGGTCGATCAACGGCGGCGCCACCTATATGCACGCGCGGATCACCGACGCGTCACCCTATACCGCGGTGACCGGCCGGACCCTGTCGTCGGACCGGCTGACCTTCCAGCCCGATTTCACCGGCAACGTCTATACCGACTATACCATCCCGCTCGGCGGCACCGACACGCTGACCCTGACCGGCGGCGTCGTCGCAAAGGGCAAGCGGCTGGCCGCGACGCTCAACCAGACCACGCCGACCTTTCTGAAGGGCTATGCGCTGGTCAACGCCGCGATCACCTGGCGCAGCGGCCCGGTCGAGCTGGCGGTGTTCGCCAACAACCTGTTCCAGAAGGACTATTTCGACGCCTATATTGAAAAGACGACGTTGGCGCTCGCCGGCCTGCCCGCGTCGGACCTGGGCATCATCGGCGACCGCCGCCGCGTCGGCGTGCGCCTCGGCTTCCGGTTCTGATCCGATGCACGGCGCCCTGCCCCCGCCCCGCACGCCGCTCGACCCGGCGTTCCTCGAGCGACTGCGCGAGCGGTTCGGCCGCGACCTGCACCAGTCGGCGTCGATGCTGCACCAGCACGGCGCGAACGAGGCGCATTTCGACGTCGTCCTGCCCGACGCCGTTGTCTTCGCCCGCTCGACCGAGGACGTGGTCGACCTAGTCAAGCTGTGCGTCGCCGCCGGCGTGCCGATCGTGCCGTTCGGTGCCGGCACCTCGATCGAGGGCAATGCCGTGCCGGTCCGCGGCGGCGTCAGCGTCAACCTGGGCGAGATGAACCAGATCGTCGCGGTCAGCCCCGAGGATTTCGACTGCACCGTCCAGGCGGGCTGCCGCCGCGAGCAGCTGAACGAGCATCTGCGCGACACCGGCCTGTTCTTCCCGATCGATCCCGGTGCCAACGCGACGATCGGCGGCATGGCCTCCACCCGCGCGAGCGGCACCAACGCCGTCCGCTACGGCACGATGCGCGAGGCCGTCCTGAGCCTGAAGGTGGTGACGCCCGACGGCAAGGTCATCACCACGGCCCGCCGCGCCCGCAAGTCGGCCGCCGGATACGACCTGACCCGCCTCTACGTCGGCAGCGAGGGGACGCTGGGCATCATCACGGAAGTGACGTTGCGCCTGCATCCCATCCCCGAGACGATCTCGGCCGCGGTCTGCGGGTTCGAAACGCTGGAGGGGGCGGTCACCACCGTGGTCCAGTCGATCCAGTCGGGCGTGCCGCTGGCCCGGGTCGAGATCCTCGACGACATGCAGATCCGCGCGGTCAACGCCTGGTCGAAACTGGCGCTGCCCGAGGTGACGACCTTGTTCTTCGAATTCCACGGCTCGCCCGGCAGCGTCGCCGAGCAGGTCGAGATCGTCGGCATGCTGGCGGCCGAGAATGGCGGCGGGGAGTTCGCCTGGTCGAACCTGCCCGAGGAACGCGCCAAGCTGTGGAAGGCGCGGCACGAGGCCTACTACGCCGCCGTCGCGCTCCGCCCCGGCGCGGTCGGCTGGGCAACCGACGTGTGCGTGCCGATCAGCCGCCTGCCGGAGTGCATCACCGAGACGAAGCGCGACCTGGCCGCCGCCAGCCTGCCCGCGACGATCCTGGGCCATGTCGGCGACGGCAATTTCCACGTCATCTTCGCGATGGATCCCGACTCGGCCGAGGAGCAGGCCGAGGTACAGGCGATCAACGCCCGCCTGGTCGCCCGCGCGCTGGCGATGGACGGCACCTGCACCGGCGAGCACGGCATCGGCCTGGGCAAGCAGGATTGGCTGGTCGAGGAACTGGGCGACGCCGTCGACGTGATGCGCGTGCTGAAGCGCGCACTCGACCCGCGCGACCTGTTCAATCCAGGCAAAATCTTCGCGCTTTGAAAGGCTCGGTTACTGAAATCCGCGCTTCGTCATGCCGGGCTCGTCCCGGCATCCACCGGTCCGCAAAAACAACGGCGTGAGCGCACGCGGCGCGGTGGATGCCGGGACGAGCCCGGCATGACGACGAGAGGGGCACTGGCCAAGAACTTCCACGCCAATCGCCTTCGGGAAGGGACTGATCCTGGATCGGTCTGGCCCCACGCCCACCCCGCCCATGCCACTCCGGCACTACGCGACGAAAGATGAGGACGCCGATGCCCGACACCGCAGCGACACCCGAGCGTCCCTTCACTCGCTCGCTTGGCCCGCTCCTGATCCTCGCTCTCGCCATGCTGCTGGGCTTCGCGATGATGCAGTCGTTCGGCACGGTGCAGGAGGGCGCCAAGGCGGAAATGGGCCTCAGCGACTATACGCTCAGCCTGATCCAGGGGTTGAGCGCGGCGCTGCCGCTGGCACTGTTCTCGATCCCGATCGGCATCCTCGTCGACCGACACAATCGCGTCCGGATCATGATCGCGCTGGTCGCCACCTTCGTCGCCGGTACCTGGCTGACGGCGTTCGCGACGGGGCCGTGGCTGCTCTTCGTCGCGCGGATGCTGGCCGGGGTCGGCACGACCGGCGCGCTGACCGCGGCGCTGTCGCTGTGCGCCGACCTGTGCGCCCCCGCCCAGCGCGGACGGGCGCTGCTGATCGTCGGGCTGGGCAAGTCGCTGGGCCAGGCGGCGGCGTTCGGGCTGGTCGGCCTGTTCTTCGGCTGGTTCGTCGGCAATCCCGGCCTGCTCGGCGGGCTGGCGCCGTGGCGCGGTTCGCACGCCCTGCTCGCGGCGGTCGGCACGGTGGCGATGCTGCCGCTGTTCCTGCTGCGCGAGCCGGCCCGTCACGAGGTCGCGGCAAGTACGCACGCGCCGTTCCGCATCATCGTCGCCGAACTGTGGGGCCGCCGCGGCTTCCTGCTGCCGCTATTCCTCGGCCAGGTCAGCGTCATCATGGCCGACGCCGCCGGAACGATCTGGGCGGCGCCGGTGCTGTCGCGCAGCTTCGCGCTGCAGCCGCAGGACTTCGCGGCATGGATGGCGCCGCTCATGTTCATCGCCGGCACCGCCGGTGCGGCCGTCGGCGGCCTGTCCGCCGATCTGGGTCAGAAGAGCGCGCGCCGCGGCGGCTTGCTGATCGGCGCGATCATCGCCGCTGCGATCGGCGTTCCCGCCGCGCTGTTCCCGGTCGCCCCGTCGGTGCCGATGTTCGCGATCGCCTTCGGGACGCTGATCCTGGCGGGCTCGCTGACCGGTGCCGTCACGTCGGTGGCGCTGACCGTGTTCATCCCCAACGAGCTTCGCGGCCTGTGCATCGGTGCCTTCCTGGCGGTTGCCGGACTGATCGGGTTCGGACTTGCACCGCCGCTGGTCGCCGCGGTCAGCGGCCTGCTGGGCGGCGAGCAGCACCTGGCGGGCGGCCTGGCGATCGTCGGCGTGGCGACCAGCATCGTCTCGCTCATCGCGTTCATCGTCGCGATGCGCCGCGCGCCAATTTCGGCAACGGCGGAACCTATCTGAAAGCTATTGCATCACCTATCGGATAGGTGCATGATCCTCCTCAGACCCGACAACAGGGCGCAGGAGCGAGGATGATGAAGACGCGGCTCGAGGTTTCGCCGGAAATGCTCGCCTTTGTGGGGCAAGGGGCGCTGCCGGGCGGTGAGTGGCCGAAGGACTCGGTGGCCTTCGCCTATCGCCTCGCCCCTGCCAGCTTCGCCTTCCATCCCGATCCAGACGCGGACGATCTGGCGGACGGCGATATCGTCTTCGTCGTGGCGGTGGACGCATGCATCCGTATCTTCGGCGTGGTGCCGATGGTCGCCGCGACCTGGCACATCCCCATCGAGATGCGCGGCATCGCGCTGGCCGTGCAGGAATGCCGGCTGCCGGGCATGGCCGGCACCACGCTGCGCGTCGCCAAGAGCATCGAGCTGCTCTGCATCACCTTCGAGAAGCTGGGCGATGACAGCCTGATCCCCGCCGACGGCGCCGGCACCCTGTCTGCCGCGGAGGCGCAGCGGATCGCCGACGCCCGCCGCCTGATCGACGAGCGCTGGCACGAGAAGCTGACGCTCGACTCGATCTCCCGCGCCTGCGGACTGAACCGTGCCAAGCTGACCCGCGGCTTCCGCTCGATGTTCGCGATGAGCGTCGCCGACGCGATCGCCGACCGGCGGCTGGGCGGCGCGCGCGACCTGCTGCTGGCCACCGACCTGCCCGTCTCGTCGATCGGCTATCGCTGCGGCTATCTGAACAATGCCAGCTTCACCCGCGCCTTCTCGCGCCGCTTCGGCCAGGCGCCGACCCAGTTCCGCAACCGGCAGCTGGCGGCATGAGCACCGCCATATCGGGCTCGCTGGTCGAGCAGGCGGTCCGCCGCATCCGCAACCATATCCGCGAGCAGGACCTGAAGGTCGGCGACACGCTGCCCGGCGAAGGCCAGTTCGCCAGCGACCTGGGCGTCAGCCGCGCGGTGATGCGCGAGGCGTTCGGTGCCTTGGCCGCGCTGCGCCTGATCGACGTCGGCAATGGCCGCAAGGCGCGGGTCGGTGCGATCGACGGCTCGGTCATGGCCGCCTCGATCGATCACGCCGTCGCCACCGCACAGGTCACCACCGCGCAGGTGTGGGACGTCCGCCGCACGCTGGAGCTGCGCACCGCCGCCCTCGCCGCGGAGAATCGCAGCGACGAGGATGCGCGCGCCATCGCCGACCACGCCGCCTGCATGGCGCAGGACGGCAACGATCTCGACAAGCTGATCGGCCACGACATCGCCTTTCACCAGGCGGTGGCACGCGCGGGCGGCAACGCGCTGTTCCATCAGATCGTGCGCTCGTTCGAGCAGCTGATGCGCATCGCCGTGCCGACCGCCTGGCAGACGCGCGAGACGCCTCTCCAACGTGACGCGGTTTTCGCCGTGCACCGAAACCTCGCCACCGCCATCGCCGATCGCGACGCGGCCGCCGCAGCGACGCTGATGGAAGCGCATTTCGACAAGTCGATCAGCGACATATTCGACGGCTCGCGCTAGCCGCCCTCCCCCACGTCCGACCCGACCGTTCTGCCACAGGAGTGTGGCCGATCCGCCGCGCGCGTGCGGTTTTGGTATTGTGAACGATCTCAAAAGATGCTTATCAGAACCCAAGCAGTGGAAATGACTGCGAATGGGAGGATGAGGATGATGACCGAGCAGGTCAGGCGTCACCGTCACGTGGCGCGCCGGGCAACCCGATCGAGAATGACCGGCTGATCGCGCGCTGCTGCTGACGGCGCGTCACGTCGCGCGTCGCCACCAGGATTTTCACGGCTGTCGACACGGGCGGTGCGGAGACGCGCCGACGCGGGCGCATGCGTGCGCTCTCCCGATAAGAACGAAGAATTACAGGAGAGGAACAGGGGACATGCACATTCGATCGACCATCGCCGCGCTGCTGGCGTCGAGCACGCTCGTCGCGCCGGCCATGGCGCAGACCGACGTGACCGCGCAGAACACGGTGACGCCGCCGTCGACCACCGAACCGGCGGTGGACGCGGGCGCGCCCAACGATGCCGGGTCCGGCGACGAGATCGTCGTCACCGGCATCCGCGCCAGCCAGGCCAAGTCGGTCGACATCAAGCGTCAGGCGGCGGCGATCGTCGATGCGATCAGCGCCGAGGATATCGGCAAGCTGCCCGACGTCACCATCGTCGACTCGCTCCAGCGCATCTCCGGCGTCCAGATCCAGCGGTCGGCCGGCGAAGGCGCCACCGTCAACATCCGCGGCCTGCCGCAGGTGGTGACGCTGCTGAACGGCGAGCAGTATCTGTCGCCCGCCAATCTGGGCAGCGCACAGCCCAACCTGAACGACATTCCCGCCCAGCTGATGAGCGGCGTGGTGGTGTTCAAGTCGCAGGACGTGCGCAACGCGCAGTCGGGTATTTCCGGCACGATCGACCTGCGCACCCGCCGCCCGTTCGACTTCAAGAACGGCCTGACCGTCTCGGGTCAGGGCGAATATTCGACCGGTCGCGACACCCGCGACGATAACTATCTGGCGAGCGGCCTGGTCAGCTATCGCACCGGGCGCCTGGGCGTGCTGGCGACCGCGGCGTACAGTGAGGTGACGCTGGGCAACAACTATGCCGGCATCTCGGGCGGCACCTTCGGCAATAACGAGTGGGGCGGCAACGAGGCCGCCAACTGGATCGCGCCGCACGGCTACGACACCTTCCACCGCGAGGTGGAGCGCCAGCGGCTCGGCATCTCGGGCGCGGTGCAGTGGGAGATCGACGACGGCGTGACCCTGACCGGCGAGGGCTTCTACACCCGCTTCGTCGAGCATAACCGCGCCGCGGGCATGAACATCTCGAACCGCTGGACCGGCGTGAACTGGACCCAGCCGCTGGTTTCCACTGACTCCGGTCAGGTCAATGCCGGCAACGGCAAGCCCTGGCTCGACGTCGACCAGTATAATCTCGATGCCTGGTGGGTGAACTCCTTCTCGGTCAACCGCTCGATCAAGTCGGAGTCCAAGAACTTCAACCTCGAGCTGAAGTGGGACAAGGGCGGCCCCTTCACCTTCACCGCGCGCGGCGTCTACGCGGATGCGAATTACCTCAACACCAACGGTCAGGTGCAGGGCGACCTGTCGAACTGGCGCGCGTCGACCACCGACGGCAGCGTCGACCACACCTTCACGCTGTTCCGCAACGCCGCAGACCCGACCCGCGGCACCTTCTATCCGGCGAACATCGCGTCGCGCTTCCCGGCGTCGCGCTATACGAACAACGTCGTCGGCAGCAACGGTGGTCGCTACGTCGATCCCAACCCGCTCGGCTATGCCCGCGATCCGCAGCTGACGCTCGACATCTCGGGCCGCAACGCCGTCTGGTCCGGCTTCGACCGACCGATCGGCGGCGGGCTGGGCGCCAATTCGACGCTGCGCGACTATATGTCGAACCTCGACAGCTATACGGTCGGTGCCTACTCGTCAGAGGGCAACAACCGGAACCGGTCGAACCTCTACGCCTTCCGCCTCGACGGTGCGTATGATTTCGAGAAGGACGGCGACAAGCTGTTCGGCCTGCTGAAGCGCGTCGACGTCGGCGGGCGCGGCAGCCGGCGGCGGACCTCGATCTCGGTCTATCACCTGTTCTCGAACTTCTACGCCGGCAACGGCGCGTCGAACCCGAATGGCTGCCCGGTCCAGTGGAAGGCGATCGACGTCGTCATGGACAACCCGCAATGCTCCGCGGGCGAGCAGGTCGCCAATCCGTTGTTCAACCCGGCGCTGCCGGTCAGCGCGAGCAATCCGCAGACCGTATTCCAGGGCTACACCGTCAACCGCCCGACCCGGCTGGCCGAGAACAACAACACCTATTTCCTGACCGACTTCGGTTCGGTGACGAAGGGCTTCCCGGGCGTGTGGGTCGCCGACCCGCGCGACTTCGACGATCCCGTCGCCTTCCAGGAGCGGGTGTTCGGCAACGCCTTCCCGGTCATCATCCCCGGCTCGTCCTACGACGTCGATTTTTACGAGCAGTCGGCCTATGCCAACACCGTGCTGGAAACCGGCCCGGTCACGGCCAATGTCGGGCTGAAGGTCGTCCGCACCAAGATCCGCGTCCGCCAGAACCTGACCGGCGCGACCGTGGCCTATGGCGACACCAACATCGACACCGGCGATTTCTTCGCGGGCAACGAATATACCGATTGGCTGCCGACGGTGAACGTCCAGTGGAACGTCACCGACCGGCTGAAGCTGCGCGCGGCCTTCGCCAAGACGATGATCCCGCTCGACCTGGGCAATTACGGCGGCGGCCTGTCGATCTCGACGGCGGACTCCTCCGGCCCGACCGCGGCCAACCCCAACGCCTCGCCGATCGGCGTGCGCCAGGTGACGGGCGCCTCGTCTAGCGGCAACCCCGACCTGAACCCGTGGCGGTCGAACAACTATGACGCGGCGATCGAATATTATCTCGGCCGGGCGACGCTGTTGAACGTCGGCGTGTTCAAGCTCGACATCAACAGCTTCGTCACCACCCAGACGCTGAACGACGGCCGCTTCGCCGACGGCGACGGCGTGATCCGCCGCGACGTGCCGTTCACCCGGCCGATCCAGGGCGACGGCGGCTCCCTGCAGGGTGTCGAGGCAGGCGCCAAGGTCGCCTTTGCCGACCTGATCGACGGTGGCGGGCTGTTCCGCAACTTCGGTATCGATGCGAACTACACCTTCTCGGACAGTTCGCAGCGTGACCGCAGCATCGACGGCAAGAAGCTGCCCTTCTACGACAATTCGCGTCACCAGGTGAATGCCGCGCTATGGTATCAGGACGCCCGGTTGCAGGCGCGTATCGCCTATAATTATCGCACGCCGCGCCTGTCGGGCGTCTATGGCGGCGGCGGTGGCGGGTCGATCCCGATCTATCAGGATACCGCGCAGTACGTGGACGTGAACGTCACGTACAACTTCAACGACAATATTTCGATCTACGCCAACGGCTCGAACATCCTTGGCGAGATCGAGAAATATTACTATCAGTTCGACTCCAATTCGAAGCAGTTCAACAGCCGCAACGAGTTCGAGCCGCGCTACTCGCTGGGCGTGCGCGCCAAGTTCTGACAAGCCCCTCCCCTGATCGGCGGCGCGCCGGATGGCCGCCGCCGATCCTTTTTCTTCCTGATATTCCCGCGGGCGGCCGGGCCCGCTATCCGGGCAGGCATCATGGCCGACGACATATCCTCCCCCATCCGGTCGGTCGTGATCGCCGGTGGCGGCACGGCGGGCTGGATGGCCGCCGCCGCGCTCGCCCGTCATTTCGGCAAGGCGGGCGTCGCGTTCACGCTGGTTGAATCGAGCGACATCGGCACGATCGGCGTCGGCGAGGCGACCATCCCGACCATCCGCCGCTTCATCGCCGCGCTCGGCCTGTCCGAGGCCGAGGTGATGCGCGAGACCGAGGCGACCGCCAAGCTCGGCATCCTGTTCGAGGGGTGGGACGCACCCAACGGCCGCTTCCTCCACCCGTTCGGCATGTACGGCCAGGACGCCGGCGACATCGGCTTCCACCATCTCTGGTGGCGGGCGCGGCAGCAGGGGGACGCGACCCCGATCGACGCCTATTCGCTGGGCGCGCAGCTGGCACGGCAAGGCCGCATGGCCCTGCCCCGCACCCCTGCGCCGACGCCGCTCGCCACCTATGACTGGGCCTTCCACCTCGACGCCGGCCGCTTCGCCGCGCTGCTGCGCCGCTATGCCGAGGCGTCAGGCGTCACCCGCATCGACGCGCAGATCGCAACGGTGGAGCGCGGCGACCGCGGCGTCGCCGCGCTCCACCTGCACGACGGGCGGCGGATCGCCGGCGACCTGTTCGTCGACTGCACCGGTTTCCGCTCGCTGTTGCTCGGCGAGGCGATGGCGATCGGGTTCGAGGACTGGCGCCAATGGCTGCCCTGCGACGCCGCGATCGCGGTGCAGAGCGAGGCCGGCAGCGGCGACCCGCCGCCCTATACCCGCGCCATCGCGCATGGCGCCGGCTGGCGCTGGCAGATCCCGCTCCGCCACCGCGCCGGTAACGGCATCGTCTATGCCGAAGGGACGCTGAGCGAGGACGAGGCGACCGCGCGCCTGCTCGCCGACCTGCCGGGCAAGCCGCTGACCGAGCCGCGCCGCATCCCGTTCCGCTCGGGCCGGCGCACCCGCGCCTGGGCCGGCAACGTCGTCGCGCTAGGCCTCGCCGCCGGCTTCCTTGAGCCGCTGGAGTCCACCTCGATCGCGCTGATCGAGACCGGGATCGAGCGGCTGCGCCGCCTGTTCCCCGCCGGTTCCGACATGGCCGCGCTCGCCGACGAGTTCAACGACGCCACCGCCGACGAGTGGGAGCGGGTGCGCGACTTCATCATCCTCCACTACAAGCTGACCGGCCGGCGCGACACCGGCTTCTGGCGCGACTGCGCGGCGATGGACGTGCCCGCCACGCTCGCACGCAAGCTCGCGCTGTGGGATGCGCGGGGCGAGTTCGTCCGCTATCGGTGGGAGATGTTCCACCCATCGAGCTGGCTGGCCCTCTACGCCGGCTTCGATCGCCGGCCCGCCGCGCTCGATCCGGCGCTTGCCGCCCTCCCGGCGGAGCAGACCGCCGCCGCCATGGCGCGGATGCGGGCCGGGGTGGCGCAGGCGGTGGCGGCGGCGCCCGGCCACGCCGATTTCCTGCGGTCGCTCGACCGATGAGCATGCGGGCCGGGCCGCTCGCCCGCATCTGCATCGTCGGCGGCGGCACCGCCGGCTGGATCGCGGCGGCGCTGATCGCCCACCACTATCCGCAGATCGCGGTCGAACTGGTCGAGTCCGACGATATCGGCACGATCGGCGTGGGCGAGAGCACCATTCCGCCCTTCCTCCAGCTGCTCGCCCGCCTCGGCGTCAGCGAGAGCGACTTCATCCGCGACTGCCAGGCCAGCTACAAGCTCGGCATCGAGTTTCGCGACTGGCAACGTCCCGGCACCGCCTATTTCCACCCGTTCGGCGATCTCGGCACGCCGGACACCACCGACTTCTACCAGCTGTGGCTACGCGCCCGGGCCGAGGGGTTAGACCTGCCGCTCCAGGATTTCGCCCCGGCCAACGTCATGGCCCAGGCCGGGCGCTTCACCCTGCCCTTCGCCGCACGCCAGACGCCGGTCGGCACCGCCGCCTATGCGCTCCACGTCGATGCGAAGCGGGTCGCCGCCTTCCTTCGCCGGTACGCAGAGGCACGCGGCGTCGTCCGGACCGAGGGGCTGGTCGACGATGTCGCAGTCGATCCGGGCGGCTTCGTCCAGGCGATCCGGCTGCGCACGGGTGAGCAGATTACGGCCGACCTGTTCCTCGACTGCACCGGGTTTCGCGCGCTGCTGGCGGGCAAGGCGCTGGGGGGCGGCTATCGCGACTGGTCGCACTGGCTGCTGTGCGACCGCGCGGTGGCGGTGCAGACCGCCAATGCCGGCCCGCCGCCGCCCTTCACCCTTGCGCAGGCGCAGCCCGCCGGCTGGCGCTGGCGCATCCCGCTCCAGCATCGCACCGGCAACGGCCACGTCTTCTCCTCCGCGCACATGAGCGACGACGAAGCGACCGCGCTGCTGCTGGCGCAGGTCGAGGGCGAACCGGTCACCGCCCCGGTGACGGTCCCCTTCCGCACCGGCGTCCGCGAGGCGCCGTGGCAGGGCAATGTCGTGGCGATCGGCCTGGCCCAGGGGTTTATCGAGCCGCTGGAATCGACCGCGATCCACCTCGTCTATCGCGCGGTCGACTATCTGTTCCGCTTCCTGCCGGCGCGCGACTGCGCGGCCGAGCTGGCCGGCGAGTTCAATCGCCGCATGATCGCCGATTACGAGGAGATCCGCGACTTCGTCGTGCTCCACTATTGCCTGACCGAGCGGCGCGACACGCCCTTCTGGACGGCGTGCGCGACGATGGAACTGCCCGACAGCCTGGCGCGCCGCATCGCGCTGTTCCGCGTCAACGGCACCGTGCCGGACGGCACCGACGAACTGTTCCGCGCCGTCAGCTGGCAGGCGGTGATAAGCGGCATGGGCGTGACCCCGCGCGGCTGGCACCCGGCGATGGATCGCGCCGCCGCCCCCACGCTGGCCCCCGACCTGACCCGCGCCGCCGCGACGCTGGCGCGCTTCGTCGATACCCTGCCCACCCATGCGCGCTTCATCGCCGACCATGTACGGGCACCGGCACCGTGAGCCGGCAGGCCGTCACCATCCGCCACGTCGCGGCAGAGGCGGGCGTGTCGCTGCAGACCGTATCGCGCGTCATCAACAACGAGCCGAACGTCCGCGACGCGGTGCGCGCGCGGGTCAACGCCGCGGTCGAGCGGCTGGGCTATATCCCCTCGATCGCCGCGCGGCGGCTGGGTGGCGCGCGCTCCTATCTGATCCTCGCCCTCAACGACCGCGACCGGACGATCGAGGGCTGGCGCCTGGGCGAGGGTAACGACTGGGTCGACCAGATGCTCTATGGCGGGATGCTGACCTGCGCGCAGCACGGTTACCGCATGATCTTCGAACTGGTCGACACCCATGCCGAGCATGTCGAGCGCGCGGTGCTGGCCGCCCTTGCCGCGCTTCGTCCCGACGGCGTGGTCCTGACCCCGCCGCACAGCGACAATCCGGCGATCACCCGATTGCTGGAAGAACGCGGCGTCCCGTTCGCCCGGATCGGATCGGGCGAGACCGGCGCGGGCTTCGCGATCGGCATGGACGAGGCGGCGGCCGGTCGCGCGGCGACCGAACATCTGCTGGCGCTCGGCCATCGGCGGATCGGCTTCGTCTCGGGAGACCCGGAATACCGGCTCAGCGTAGACCGGCGCGACGGCTATCGTCAGGCGCTCGCCGCTGGCGGCGTAGCCGCCGATCCGGCGCTGGAGCAGCAGGGCGATTTCAGCTTCGCCTCCGGCGTGATCGCGGCAGAGGCGCTGCTCGACCTGCCCTCACCTGCGACCGCGATCGTCGCCTCCAGCGACCAGATGACGCTGGCCGCGCTCCACGTCGCCTATCACCGGGGCCTGCGCGTGCCGGCCGATCTGGCGCTGGTCAGCTTCGACGACACGCCGGTCGTCCGCTTCGCCATGCCGCCGCTGACCGCCGTGACCCAGCCGATCGCGGCGATGGCTTCGGCCGCCGCCGAACTGCTGATCCGCGCCTCGGCCGGCGAGGCGATCGATCCCGAACCGCGCATCCTCCCTTTCGCGCTCAACGTGCGGGCGTCTACCGTGGGGGGATGACCCCACGCCCGATCTCGAACCCGCTCAACCGTTTCCTCATCCTCTTCGCCCTGGCCTATGCCGGCGGCGTCGCGCTCTATGGCCCCTTCCTGTCGCTGCTGCTGCCGCTGCGCGTGACGGAGATCGCCGGGGCGGCACGGCTGGGGCTGCTGGTGACGATCACCATGGCCGGCGCGGTGGCGGCGAGCGCGTCGAACATCCTGTTCGGCTGGCTCAGCGACCGGGAGCGGCAGCGGCGTGGCGACCGGCGCGGCTGGATGACGGCGGGGCTGGTCCTGACGCTGGTCAGCTATGCCGGCATCGCCGCCGCGACCGGCCCGGCCACATTGCTGGTGGCGGTGGTCGCGTATCAGCTGGTCCTCAACGCGCTGCTGGCGCCGCTGATGGCATCGATGGCCGATACCGTTCCCGACGAGCAGAAGGGGCTGGCCGGCGGGTTGCTCGCGCTGGCGCAGCCGGTGGCGGCGGTCAGCGGTGCGGTGGTGCTGGACCTGCCGGTGTCGCCGGTCGCGCGGCTGGCGATCATCGCGGTGGTGCCGGTGATCCTGATCGTGCCGCTGCTGCTGACCCGGCCGCCCGCCATCGCGGCTCCGGTCGCCGCTGCGCCGAAACCGGCGAAGCGCCGATCGCGGATCGACATGACGCTGATCTGGACGTCGCGGCTGCTGATCCAGATCGCCTGCAACGTGATGTTCGCCTTTGCCCTGTTCCTGCTCGGCGGCATCCTGCACCTGCCGATCTCCGACGCCTTCGCCGCCCGCGTCGGCCGGATCACGGCGGTCGCGCTGTTCGCCGCGCTGCCGATCTCGCTGCTGGTCGGCGCGGTGTCCGACCGGTTGCGGTTGCGCAAGCACATGCTGCTGCTGACGGCGGTGCTCGCCGCGGCCAGCCTGCTGACGGTCGCGGCGGCGGGCGACGGGTGGATCGCGATGCTCGGCTATGCCGCGTTCATCGGCGTGGCGACCAGCTTTCTCGGGCTGCACTCGGCCTATACGATGCAGATGCTGCCCTCGCCGCGCCATCACGGGCGCGACCTGGGGCTCATCAACCTCGCCAACACCATCCCGGCGCTGCTCGGGCCGCTATTGACCTGGGGCATGGCGCGGACGACCAGCTATGGCAGCGTGCTGGCGATGCTGGCCGCGCTGACGCTGCTCGCCGGGCTGCTGATCCTGCCGACCCGCGAAGACGGTTAGAGCGTTACCGTATCAGGTGGGATCATCGGCACGGAGGTGATTTCGACGTCGTGCAAGGCGTGGGGAGGGAGCGATGCCGCAGCATCGTAACCGACGAACAACGCAGCACCACGTCGAAAGCGGCCCGCCGCGCAGCGGTCGCCCACAGGGCGAGGACGGTGGTTCAACCTGATACGGTAACGCTCTAGGACTGGGTTTCCGGCAACCCGTGCGTCGGGCGGCGGCGGGGGGCGGCGTCCGACTGGCGGCGGATCAGCTCATATTCGAATACCCGGTGGCGCCGGTCCGCGGCCAGCCCGCCGGGCGTCGACACCTGTTCCAGCAGCATCGACACCGCCTCCTTGGTCATGTCGACCAGCGGCTGGCGGATCGTCGTCAGCTGCGGCCAGATCGCGGTGGCGAGTACCGTGTCGTCGAACCCGCACACCGCCACGTCGGCCGGCACGTCCAGGCCAAGGCGATGGGCGACCGCGATAACCGCGGCGGCCATGTCGTCGTTGCACGCGAAGACGGCGGTCGGCGGCTGGTCGCTTGCGAACAACCGCTCGGCCGCCTCCAGCCCCGACGGGTAGGTGAAATCGCCCTCCATCACCATCCCCGGATCGCTCGCGATCCCGGCAGAGGCGAGTGCGCGGCGATAGCCGTCCAGGCGCTGGACGCTCGCCGAAGAGCGCGCCGCGCCACCGACGAACGCGATGCGCCGATGGCCCAGCGACAGCAGATGCCGGGTCATCGCCTCCGCCGCGCGGTCGTCGTCGATATGCACCGCCAGCGTCCGTGCATCGGGCATGCTGGCGGTCAGCGCCACCATCGGTATCTTCGCGCCGTCCAGCAGCGCGATCACGCGCGCATCCTCACCCAGTGGCGGCGGCAGGATGACGCCGTCGACCTTTGCCGCGATCAGGTTGGCCGTTCCGATCAGCGGATCGCCGCTGGCGTCCGCGTCCTCCATCAGGATCTGAACATGATTGCGACTTGCCGCACTCATGCAACCCATCAGCACCGCACTCAGGAACCCCGCGCCCAGGTCGTTGAGCAGCAGGCCGAAACGGATCTCGCGCGATCCCGCCAGCCGCCGGGCGGCGGCATTGGGGACGTAACGCAGCGCGTCGACTGCCCGCATCACCGCGCTGCGCGTCTCCTCGCGCACCCGCCATGGTTCGTTCAGCGCGCGCGACACGGTCATGGCCGACACCCCCGCGCGCTGCGCGACATCGGCGACCGTGGGCGTGCCCGAAGCGCGGGACGGCCGCTTAACGAAGGAGCGCGATGAAGACATCGTTCAGGGTGTTAGCGCTCGCGCCGCACTTGCGAAAGGGGCGCGCTATCCCAGCAGCAGCCGCGTGCCGAGCGCCGCTGCCAATGCGGGGATCATGGTGACGCTGCCCACCTTCAGGAACCGCCAGAACCCGACATCCTCGCCCTCGCGCCGGATCGCCTGCAGCCACAGGATCGTCGCCAGGCTGCCGGTGATCGACAGGTTGGGGCCCAAGTCGACGCCGATCAGCAGCGCGTCGACGATCAGCCGCGGCGGCTGCGCCTGGGCAACGGCGGTGCTGGCGACCAGCCCGGCCGGCAGGTTGTTCATCAGGTTCGACGCGAAGGCCAGGATCGTACCCGCCGCCGCTGCGCCCTGTACCGGCTCGGCCGCCGCGCGGGCCAGCGCGTCGGCGACGTGGCGGATCACGCCGGTGCGGTCCAGCGCCTCGACCAGCACGAACAGCCCGGCGACCAGCGGCAGCACGCTCCACGACACACCCCGCGCCAAAGTCACCGGCGAGCGGCGCGCCATCGCGCACACGCCCAGCGTCGTGACCAGCCCGGCGATGCAGGTCGGCAAGCCGAGCGGCTGGTCATAGGCGGACATCACGATCAGCAGCACCGCCGTCGCGACGATCCCCGCAAATGCCGCCTTGCCCCCGGTCGACAACGGCGCTCGGGTGACGTCGCACGCGCATGTCCCCGTCAGCCGCGCCCGCTCTACCCAGCGCAGCGCCAGAAAGGTGACGCCGATCGCCGCCACCGAAGGCAGCGCGAACGAGCCGAACCACGCACCCAGCGGCGGCATCTTGCCGCCATAGAGGACGAGGTTGGCGGGATTGGAGATCGGCAGCACAAAGCTGGCCGCATTGGCGATCAGCGCGCAGGCGAACAGCAGCGGCAGCGGATCGGCCTTCGCCTTCCGCGCGGCGGCGTAGACGGCGGGGGTCAGCACCACCGCGGTCGCGTCGTTGGACAGGAAGGTCGTCGTGACGATACCCGTCGCATAGACCAGCGCGAACAGCCGCCGGGTCGAGCCGCCGGCATGGTTCGCCGCGGTCGCGGCCACCCAGTCGAACAGCCCTTCCTCGCGCGCGGTTTCACTCAGCAGCATCATGCCGATCAGGAACAGGTAGACGTCGGTGCCCTTGCCGATCGCGGTCAGCGCGGCCGACACGGGCATCAGCCCCAGCACCAGCAGCAGCACGGCCCCTGCCACCGCCCACAGCGCCTCCGGCCAGCGGAACGGACGCGCGATCACGCCCGCCGTCGCGGCGGCACAGATCCCCCATGTGACCCCGGTCGCCAGGATCACCAGCCACAGCCATTCTTGTTGGGACCAAGCTGCGTGCCGAGGATCCGCCGCGACGGCCACGCGCCGATCGCGTGCACCGCATTGCCGGGCGCAACGGGTCGAACACGCTTCGGCCGATCCTTGCCGAAGCCGCGCACCAGCACGTCGATCGTGTCGCTCGCCGCCCCGCTGCGCACGGTCAGCGCGTGCAGCCCTGGCTCGCCCACGACAATGGTCGTGTGCCAGGTGGCGGCCATGTCCTCCACCCGCCTCATCGGCCAGCGCTCGCCGCCGACCTCGGCCACCGGCGCCTCCTCGACCGGGCCGAGCAGCCGCGCCACCACGTCGACCGCACCGGGCGCGGGAACATGGCGGGGATCGTGGATACGGGTGGCGAGCCGCATATCGGCAGGCGACAGGATCTGGACGTGCGGCCAGCCGGGCGCGCCTTGACCGATCGGGCGAAATGTCCAGCTCGGCACGCGGTCATGAACGCTGACGATCGCATAGCCGGCCTCTCCGCCATCCTCCTCGATCTGCGCGGTCGACCGGGTGGCGCCATAGACGGTGCGACCGTCGTTCAGCAATTCATTGTAGTGGGTATGGCCGGTGTCGACGAACGCGACCCCGGCATCGGCGAACAGGGTCGCCAGCGCCTCGCCGCCAGCGCTCAGGTCGGACGGATAGGCATGCATGAACACCAGCGGCGTGACGCCCGCGTCGTCTGCCTCCGCCAGCGCTGCCTCGATCCGGCGGCGCTGGCCGGCGCCGATGCGGAAATCGGGACCACCGGTGCCGGCGCTGACCATGTCGAGAAACAGGCAGCGATGCCCCGCGATCACCCGGTCGAACGGGCGCATCGCCTCCGGCAGGCCGGCGCGATAGGCGGCGAGCGTACCGTCCTCGAAATCGTGATCGCCCGGAATGGCGAAGACCGGCAGCGCCAGCGGCGCCAGCGCAGCACGGATACGGCGATACTGCTCCGCCGTCGCGTGATTGGCGTTGTCGCCGGGCAGGTAGACGAAGTCGATGCCCTCCCTGACCGCAGCGAGATCGTCGACGATCCGCTCCAGTCGCGCGATCCCCTGCCAATCGTCCGCTTCGTCGGCATGGAGGTCGCCGATATGGACCCAGCTGATCGTGCCGCTCATGCCGGCTGCTCCTCATGCGTTCCGGCGCAGGCAGGCCGCAGCGTCCCTGCGAAACCGACCCACAACGCCACGCTGGCGATCGCGAAGCTGCCGAGCACGTAGAAGGCGGTCTGATAGCCCAGCACCTGTGCCAGCCACCCGCCGATCGCCGGGCTGAGCGAGGCGCCGACGCCCTGCACCGTCATCACCGCCCCCTGCCCCACATTCACCCGCCCCGTACCGTTCAGCAGGCAGGCGACCAGCCCCGGCACCGCGACGCTCTGCAAGCCGGCGCCGATGCCGTCGAGCGCCTGCACCGGCCACACGCCCCAATGCTCGATGAAGGTGCCCGCCAGGAAACCCCGCAGCGGCAGCGCCGCGAACGAGATCAGCAGCACCAGCCAATACCCCTTTCCTGCCGCCATCCGCATCGCGACCAGCGCGGCCAGGATCATCACCGCCTGGGCGACCACCACGGTCGTCGCGGTGAACAGCGCCGCATTGCCCTTCCCCGCGCCGACCACCGCCAGTCCATAGAGCGGCAGCATCGCGCCATTGCCAAGGTGGAAACAGGCAAGCGAAGCGGCCAGGATCAGCATCGGCCGGTTCTGGACCAGTGCCCTGAACCCTTCCGCCTTGCCGCCCTCCGCCTTGTCGTCCTGCCCCTTCTCCAATCCACGCGCCGCCTGATGGTCGATCGCGCGCTCCGGAATCAGCAGCACGCAGGTGATCGCCAGCACCCCGAACACTGCGGCGAGATAGAAGATCGCCGGCATCCCGAACCGCCAGCCGAGCCACCCCGAAAGGCCGGCACCGATCATGTTGCCGGCATGGTTCCACGCCTGGTTGCGGCCGTTCTGGGCATTGAACCCCCGCTGACGGACGATGCCCAGCGTCATGCCGGTCACCGCCGGGCCGATCGCGGCGCCGGCGATCGCGGTCGCGACCTGGCTGACCGTCACCACCCATCCCGACTGCGACAGGAGGATCAGGAACGAGGCCATGACCGTGCAGATGCCGGTCACGACGACCACCAGCCGCTTCTTCTCGGTGTGGTCGATGAAGGCGCCGGCCGGCACCGTCATCATCATGCCGGCAACTCCGCCGGCGGTCATCACCGTACCGATCGGGCCGGATGTCCAGCCGCGCTGTTGCAGGAACACGCCCAGGAACGGGCCGATGCCGGCCTGCATGTCGGCCATGAAGAAGTTCAGGGCCTGCAACGCGGTTGTCGCGCGCCGCTTGTCCGCATCGGTGCGCGGCAGCGAACCCGGTATCGCCTGCGTGACCATGAACGACGTCCTGTTGTTGCGCGCTGCTGAACAAGAGGAAATCGATTTCGCCCCAATGCCGCGCGGGGACGGGGTGGTATTTGACGACGCAGGCGCGGCATCGCCGTGTATTCACACCATTATTTCACCGGATGAAATTTTCGTCATCGCCAAGTACGACGACAAGGCAGGTACGGCTCACAGATATTTGAGCCACCAGATGTCCCTGCGCCGCGACTTCAGGCGAGAGAACCAGCGGGTCGGGAAATATAGTGGCACGAGCAGGATCAGATAGCAGATCCAGACCGAAGCGAAGCTGTCGAAGCCGTACATCGTGCCCTGGTTTGGCCCGACCACCGCCAACGCGATCAGGTACGTCACCCGCAGGACATAGAGGTGGAGCAGATAGAAGAACATCGGCGCACCACCCAGTACCGACAGCCAGTGCGAGATGCGGCCGCCCTCCAGCCGCTCGAACTGGGCCAGCAGGATCAGCCCCAGCCCCAGCGTGGGCAGAAGATAGAGCAATGAGGGCGGATATTTGGTCAGCGCCAGAAAGCTCATGACCGTGCGCAGTCCGTCGTCCGGCACCACGAACCACGGTCTGTCGCCGTAACCGTTCAGCGCGCGCAACACGATGAAGCCGATGACCATTGCGCTGCCCAGCAGCATCAGCCGCTGTCGCCGCGCCTCGCCTTCCAGCGCGAACCATGGCCCCAGCGCATGGCCCAGCGCAATGACGCCGATCCACGGCAGCACCGGATAGGTGGTCTTGACCGTCAAGCCGGCAAATTCGAACACGGCGCGCTGGTGCACCATCGCCCATGGCGCGAAGCCTGTGTCACCGGGCGCCAGTACGATGCCGTCGAGCAGGTTGTGCCCCGCGACGATCGCGATACCGATCGTCAGGACGGCGGGGCGCGGCAGGTGAATCAGCCCGGCCAGCGCCACCATGCTGATCCCGATCGCCCAAATGACCTGCAGCCACAGCGTCTGCGGCGGGAACTGCGCCGACCAGGCGAAGCCGACGAACGTCACCTCCAGCACCATCAGGAACAGGCCCCGCTTCAGCAGGAATGCGCTCACCTCTGCCCTGCTGTGCCTGCGGCCGTACAGCCAGGCGGACAGCCCGGTCAGCCCGACGAAGACGGGCGCACAGATCATGCTGGTCAGCCGCGAGAAGAACAGCGCCGGCATCACCGTCCGCGCGTCGACCGGGTCTGCGACCTGCATGTGTACGAAGAACGTCTCGCGCACATGATCCAGCAGCATGATGACCATCACCAGACCGCGCAGCGCGTCGATGCTCGACAGGCGCGCGCCTGCGACGGCGCGGGCGACGGCCGGCTCCGCTATCGATGTCGCTCGGGGTTCGCCGCTCGCCAGGCTGGCCATGTCACTTCCTCAAAATACTACGGCGCGCTTTAGAACGGCGGCCGCGCGACCGCGAGTTTCCAAACCGGCTCTCAGAACCAGAACCGCACCCCCGCCACCACGCTCGTGCCCGAAGCGCGCTCGTCCAGCGCGCGGGCGAAGCGGGCGGCATCGCCGAAGCGGCGCTCGGCGTGGATACCGATATAGGGCGCGAACTCACGCCGGATCTCGTAGCGCAGCCGCACGCCGACCTCCGCCTGCGACAGGCCGGCACCGACCGCCAGCGCCGGAATGTCCTGCGCCGCCAGCGTCACCTCGATCGCGGGTTGCAGGATCAGCCGCTGGGTGATGCGCTGGTCGTAGCTCGCCTCCAGCCGCGCCTGCACCTCGCCCCGCGTCGACACGAACGCCTGCGCGCTGACGTCGAACCAATAGGGGGCGAGTCCGTCGATGCCGAATACCGCGTGGGTCCGATCGGCCCCGTCGCGAAAATCCTGTCGCACCCCGGTTTCCAGGTTGAACCACGGCCCGATCGCGTGGCGATAGAGCGCCTGCACCTCCGCCTCCTCCAGCGGACCGCCGATCTCGCCTTCGCCCTCGGTCGCGATGGCGAAACGGTCGATATCGCCGCCGATCCAGCCCTCGCCTTCCCAGGCATAACCGTCGCGGCCGCGCACCGCGCGATATTCCAGCCGGTCGAGCATCAGCTGCGAATAGCGGCCGCCGCCATGCTCGCGGATCATCCCCGCCCGCGCCTGCGCCATCGCGTCGGGATCCCAGACGGTGTCGGCGGCATGGTCGCGCGGGATCGGCGGCGGCGTGCCCTGCGGGATCGCCTGATCCGCAGGGGCGTCGGCCGCCGCCTGCTCCGCCGGCGCATGGTGCATGTGCGCGTGATCCTGCGTCGTCGCAGCCAGCATCATGAGCGCCGCGAGGTTCATGCCCCCGTGCCCTCTTCGTGGCGGACGGTCACCACCCGCATCATCCCGGCGTGCATGTGCATCAGCATGTGGCAGTGGAATGCCCAGTCGCCCAGTGCGTCGGCGGTCAGGTCGAACGCCACCTTGCCGCCGGGCAGCACGTTCACCGTATGCTTGCGCGGATCATGCGCGCCGGCACCGGTGACCAGCTCGAAGAAGTGACCGTGCAGGTGGATCGGGTGCGGCATCATCGTGTCGTTGATAAGTGTAACGCGGACCCGCTCGCCGTGGCGAAAGGCGATCGGCTGCGCCCCGTCCGACAGTTTAATCCCATCGAACGACCACATATACCGTTCCATGTTGGCGGTCAGATGGATGTCGAGCGAACGTGTCGGCGTTCGGGCGTCGGGATTGGGCGTCAGCGACCGCAGCTCGGCATAGGTCAGGACGCGGTGGTCGACCTCCTCCAGCCCGGTCGGCCGGTCGGCGGTGCGGTCGGCGGGCATGGGTGACAGGGTAGCGACGCCCGGCCCCATCTTCACCTGCGGCGCGACCGCGGGATCGAGCATCTTCATCGAGTGGCCGCCGCTGGAGGCCGGCTGCGACAGGTCGATGACCCCGTTCCGCCCCATATCCATGCCGCCCATGTCCGTGCCCATATCGCGCATCGTCAGCAGCGGTCGCTGGCGTAGCGCGGGGATGTCCGCCGCCATCCCCGCACGCGGCGCCAGCGTGGCGCGGACCAGCCCGGACCGGTCGATCGCCTCCGCCACCAGAGCATAGGCGCGCGGCTCGGCTGGACGGACGACGACGTCATAGGTTTCGGCGATGCCGATCTGGAACTCGTCGGTTTCGACCGGCTGGACGTGCTGGCCGTCGCACTGCACCACTGTCATCGCCAGCCCGGGCAGGCGGACGTTGAAATTGGTCATCGCAGAGGCGTTGACGATGCGCAGCCGCACCCGCTCGCCCGGTGCGAACAGCCCCGTCCAGTTCTCCGCCGTGCCATGGCCGTTGACGAGGTAGCTATAGGTGCTGCCGGTCACGTCCGACACGTCGGTCGGGTCCATCCGCATTTGCCCCCAGTCGATCCGCTCCTTCAGCGGCTGGCCCCTGCCCGCGAGCAGCCCGGCAAGCGTCTGGCGCTGCATGTTGAAATAGCCGCCCTCCTGCTTCAGCCGCTTCATCTGGAGATGCGGGTGGAGCGGGCTCCAGTCCGACAGGACGACGACATATTCGCGCTCTGCCGCGACCGGGTCGGTGCCGGCGGGATCGATCACGATCGGGCCATAGAGCCCCATCGCCTCCTGCATCCCCGAGTGGCTGTGATACCAGTAGGTGCCCGACTGGCGGACCGGGAAGTCGTAGACGAAGGTCTCGCCCGGCCGGATGCCCGGGAAGCTGATGCCGGGCACGCCGTCCATCTGGAACGGCACGATCAGCCCGTGCCAGTGGATCGAGCTGTCCTCCTTCAGGGTGTTGGTCACCGCCAGCCTGACCCGCTGGCCCTCGCGCAGCCGGATCAGCGGCGCGGGCAGCGTACCGTTGACCGTGACCGCGTGGGCGGAGCGCCCACCGGTCGAGAAGTGGGACGTTCCGATAGTCAGGGCGATCGACTCGCCGCTCAGCACGCCGGGGCTGGCGGCCAGACCCATGTGACCGCTCTGCGCCCAGGCGGGCAGCGTGCGGGCCAAGGCCAGCGCGCCGGCGCCGCGGATCAGGGTACGGCGATCGATCGGGGTCGTCATCGGCATGATGCGGGCTATATGCGCATCATGCCGGCCCGTCGAAAGGTGCCACACGCCGCCCGCGATTTCGCGATCGGCCAACGGAGTAAGCGTATGATCCGCCGCCTGCCGATGTTCGCGCTTTTCGCGCTCACCGTCCTGCCGTTCGCCGCAAACGCGCAGCCGCGCGTTGTCACTGCCGTTCCTGCGGCTGACGCGACCGTCGCGAAACCGACCCGGATCGCGCTGACCTTCGCCGAACCCGTCGCGCCTGAAGCTGCCATCGAGCTGGTGATGACATCTATGCCCGGCATGGCCGATCACGCGCCGATGCCGATCAGGGGTTTCCGCACCGCCCTGTCCCCCGATCGCCGGACGCTGACGGCCACCCTGCCCCGCGCGCTGCCCGCCGGTCGCTACGACCTCAGCTGGCGTGCGAGCGATGCCGACGGCAAGGCGACCACCGGCCGCTACGCGTTCACCGTCAGGTAGAAGCCCGCGTCACGGCCCGATCGCGCGCCGCCGTGATCGATGCACCGCCGGTCAGCGCGCGCAGGCCATAGCGTACCACCACGCCGATATGGTCGGACAGCATCGTGCCGTCGCGATCGCGACCGAACGGCGTCAGCTCGATCGGCCGGACCGCATAGAAAGCGGAGGGGCGATAGAGTAGCCAGTCCTTGCGCCGCTGCAGCGAGGCACGCAGGTCGTTCAGGCCCGCCGCCGCCACCCGCACGCCATTGGCCGCCGCGATGCCGAGCCGTCCGCTCGCTGCCACGAACCGGGTGCGGAAATCGGCGTTGCGGCGGGGGTCCTGCCCCACGTTGAAGTCGCCCGCGGTCAGCATCACCGTATCGGGTCGCGCCAGCGACTGCTCGAACCCGGCGAGCTGCTCCAGCTGCCGGCGATAGGCATAGCGATGCCGCGCCCGCGGCACGCCAGAGGCGCAGGCGGAGTTCAGATGCGTGTCGATCACCGTCACCGGCCCCGCCCCCGGCACCGCGATCAGGGCCGCCAGCGCCCCCTTGTTGGCGAGGCAGTCATAGCCCGCACACACCGAATAGGCCATGCGCCGCACCGCCAGGATCGGATTGTCAGAGAAGATCACCAACCCGCTATCCACACGCTTGCCCAACCGCTCCCCCGCGAAAATGCTGCCATCGTCCATGAACCGGCGGTCACTCGCGGTCTGCGCGGGCGGCGACTGGTCGCGCGCCGGCCCCACCGCCATGTAGCGATAGCCGGCCGCCTGCCCGATCGCCTTGGCATCGTCGCCGAACGCCTCCTGCAGGGCAACCACCGCCGGCTGGCGCCCGGCCCGACGGAGGGCACGCAGCTGCGCTGCGATGGCCGCCATCGCCTCCGGGCGGCCCGAGGCGAGCGGCCAGGGCAGGCCGTCGACATTGTAGGTCATGACCGACAAGCCCGCGGGCGTCGCGGCGGCCGGCATTGCCACCGTCGTCGCGGCCATTGCCACCAGCCCTGCCCCGATCCACCGTCCGATCATCATCATAGCTCCTAGACGGGCCAAGGACGCCGCCGATGGTCCGGACCCACACCGGTCGTCGGCAGGTGCGGGTCCGGACCATCGGCGACGTCTTGGCAGGGAGAGCCGGTTCCATCGGGGACGACCGGCAACACCGGGGGAGGCGTGTGGAAGTTCATGATGATCGCAGCCGCCCTCGTGCCGTCGCTCTCGCCCGTCCCACCGGGCGAGCGGCGCGTGCCGCCGGTCGCACGCTGATGGCATCGACCTGCGCCCGGCTTCGCACTATGGGGGCGGCGCCAGTCCCGCAGTCCCGCGGGTCGACCATGGCGGAGGTTCGCTTGATCGACGCGCACCCGCTCGCGCAGGCCTTTCTGGCTCATCGTGCCGTCCTACTGCGCTATCTCCAGGCGCGTGGCGCGCGCGACGAGGCCGAGGATCTGCTCCAAGATCTGTGGCTGAAGCTCGGCGAAGGTGCCGATGCGACCATCGCCGACCACCGCGCCTATCTGTTCCGCATGGCGCACAACCTGATGCTCGACCGCGTCCGCTCCGCCCAGCGCCGCCGGCATCGCGAGGACGAATATGGCGGCGACCGCGGCACAGTGGACGAGGCGCCGGCCGGCATCGCGCCGCTGATCGCGCGCGAGCGGCTGGACCAGGTCGAGCGGGTGCTGACCGGCCTCGGCGAGCGGACCGACCGGATCTTCCGCATGCACCGGATGGAGGAACTGCCCCAGCGTAGTATCGCGGAACGATTGGACATTTCGCTCAGCGCGGTCGAGAAGCATCTCCAGAAAGCCTATCGGGCGCTCGCCGCGTACCGCCTGGGCGAGCAGAGTGGGGAACCGGCGATCAGGACCATCCATGCCGACCGCTGACGCCCTCTCGCCGCTGGACGCCGACGCGCTCGACTGGGTGCGGCGCGTCCACGATCCCGAATTTGCCGACTGGGACGCGCATCTGGCGTGGCTGGAGGAGGATGCGGCTCATGCCGACGCATTCGACCGGATGCAGCTGCTGGTCGACGCGGCGACGGCGGACCTTGCTCCTTCGCCCGCGCCGGAGCCGGTCTTCGCTAACGACAACGCACCCGACCCGCAGCGCGGCTGGACGCGGCGCTGGTGGCTGGGCGGTGGCGTGGCGGTCGCGGCGACGGCGCTTGCGGTCCTCACCACGACGCTGGGCGGTGGACCGGTCGAACAGATCGTCCAGACCGCCAGCGGTGAGCAGCGCACCGTCGCCCTTGCCGACGGGACGACGATCGCGATGAACGGCGGCACCAGCATCCGCTTCGCCGGCCCCGCCGCGCGCGAGGTCGCGGTCGAGCGCGGCGAGGCGTTCTTCACCGTCCATCACGATACCGACCATCCCTTCGTCGTCCGGATCGGCGACGATGCGGTCCGCGACATCGGCACCGCCTTCAACGTCGCCCGGTCCAACACCGACCTGCGCGTCGCGGTGCGCGAGGGGGAGGTGGTGTACGACGCAGGCCGGTCGCAGGTGCGGCTGCCGGCCGGACGCCGGCTGACCGCGTACAAGGGCACTGCCGCCGTGTCGTCGGTCGATCCGGCGGCGGTCGGCGGCTGGCGCAGCGGGCGGCTGGTGTACCGCGACGCCACCCTGGCGGAGGTCGCGGCGGACCTGTCGCGCGCGATTGGGGAGCCGGTCGTCGCCTCGCCCGACAGCGACCTGACGCGGTTCACCGGGGTAATCCTGGTCAAGGGCGATCGCCGCCGGATGTTCGACCGCGTCGAGGCGGTGACCGGCGCACGCGCGACGCACGATGCCACGGGCTGGCGACTGGCCGTGCCGGCGCGGTGAGGCTTGCCGGGGCGGTAATTCTGGCGATGGTGGCAACGCCGTGCGCGGCAAAGCCTGCCCGCATCAGCATTCCCGCCGGTCCGCTGCACGAGGCGATCGTGCAGTTCGGCATCCAGGCGGGGGTGACGGTCGGCCTGTCGGATCAGACGCTCGCCGGCATTCGCGTGCGCGGCGTGGGCGGGCGACTGAAGCCGGCCGACGCGCTGAAACGCATGCTGCGCGGCAGCGCCGCCACCTTCGTACAGGGTGACCCGACCACCTTCCGCATCGTCCGCCGCGTTGCAAGTGGCGGCGCTGCGCAGGCGGACCTTGTCGTTCCGGGCGCGATCGAGAGCAACGCCGACATCGTCGTGCGCGCGACCAAGCGCGAGGTCTCGCTGGCCGACTATGCCGGCAGCATCGCGGTGGCGGACACCGCGACGCTACGTCCTAACCAGCTCGCCCGCGGGTCCGATGCGCTGGTCGAGCTGCTGCCGATCCTGTCCTCCACCCACCTCGGTCCGGGCCGCAACAAGCTGTTCATCCGCGGCATCGCTGATTCCAGCTTCAGCGGGCCGACCCAGGCGACGGTCGGCCAGTATCTGGGCGACGTCCGCCTGAACTACAGTGCGCCCGACCCGAACCTGGCGCTGTACGATGTTGCCTCGGTCGAGATCCTCGAGGGGCCGCAGGGCACGCTCTATGGCGCGGGATCGCTCGGTGGCATCTTTCGCCTCGTTCCCAATCCCCCCTCAATGACCGTGGCGTCGCAGTCGATCCAGGGCGGGGTCGCGACGACGCGCCATGGTGCCGCCAGCGCCGACATCGCCGCGGTCGCCGACCTGCCGATCGTCCAAGGTCGCCTCGGGATCAGGGCGGTCGGCTATCTGAACGGCGAAGGCGGCTATATCGACGATCCGCAACGCCGCCTGTCGAACGTCAACGACACGCTGACCCGCGGCGGCCGCGTCACGGTGCGGTTCCGGCCCACGGACAGCTGGACGATCGACGTCGGCGGTGTGGTGCAGGACATCGCCAGCCGTGACGGCCAATATGCCGAGCGGGGACTCGGGCCGCTTCGGCACGCCAGCGCCATCGCCCAGCCCTTCGACAACGACTATGCGCTCGCCAGCCTGACCGTGCAGCACGACACCGGCGCGTCGACGCTGACCTCCGTATCGTCAGCGGTGTCGCACGACCGGGTGACGACGTTCGACGCCTCGGCCGGCGGCGGTCCGCGGGTCTATCACGAGGCGGAGCGGATCATGCTGCTCAGCAACGAGACGCGGCTGGCACGGCGGACCAGCAATGGCGGCTGGCTGATCGGGCTGGAAGTGTTGCAGAGCGACGACCGCTCGTCGCGCACGCTCGGCGTACCGGGCGAACCGCCAGACCTGGCCGGCACCCGCAACGTGGTGAGCGAGGGGTCGATCTTCGGCGAGTTCACCCGTTCGCTGACCGATGCCCTGTCGATCACCGGCGGCGCACGCTTCGTGTTCAGCCGGCTGGTCGCCCAGGCGCGCGCCGACCCGATCGACGAGGATCGGGAACCGGGCCGTCACTCGGCATCGGTGCTGCCGTCGATCGGGTTGCTGTGGAGCCCGCATCCCTGGCTGTCGATCTTCACCCGCTATCAGGAAGGCTCGCGGCCGGGCGGGTTGACCGCCGGCGACGTTACCGCGCGGTTCAAGTCGGACACGGTATCTTCGGTCGAGGCCGGCGTGCGGCTGGGCACGCCGGCCGACACATTCTCGGGCAACGCCACCGTGTCGCGAGTTCGATGGAAGGACATCCAGGCCGATCTGGTCGGCACCACCGGGCTGCCGTTCATCGCCAATGTCGGCTCGGGCTATGTCGTCGGGTTCGAGGCGCAGGGCGCCTGGCGCCTGTCACGCGACCTGGTGCTTGACGGTGCCGCCTTCCTGAACAGCAGCGGACTGGAGAGGCCGGCGAGCGGCTTCGGCGACAATCGCGGCGATTCGCTGCCCAATGTCGCGGCGATGAATTTTCGCGGCGGCTTCCGGGCGAACCTGCCGGTGGGGCGCAGGAGCGTCGAGCTGTCGGGCTCGATCCGCTATGTCGGCCGCTCGCGCCTGGGTGTCGGCGAGCTGCTCGACCTTGGTCAGGGCCGCTATGTCGACACCGCGCTCGGCGCGTCGGTGCCGGTCGGCAGGATCGCCCTCTCGCTCGACGCCACCAACCTGTTCGACGAGCGGGGTAACACCTTCGCGCTCGGCAATCCCTTTACGGTAACCGACCGGCGTCAGATCACTCCGCTGCGCCCGCGGACGATCCGGCTGGGCGCCCGCGTGGCGTTCTGACCAGCAGGGTCAGCGCGCTGTCCGGCAGGGCGATGGCGGTCCCGCCGAACGCCCGCGCCAGCGCCGCGTCGAGCGTCGCGTCGCCCGCCGTCGCCGGTCCCTCCCCGCCGATCAATACCGCCTCTGCCTGCACCCGTCGCCCGCGCGCGATCAGGTGCAAGGCGCGCTCCCGTGCCGGGGGCAGCAGGCCGGCGCTGCGATAGTAAAAGGGTCCGGTCGCGAACCGGGCGTCGGGCAGGCGTCCGGTCGCGGCCAGAAACTGGGGAGAGAGCGTCGCAACGGGGCCGGTCACCCCGGCGGCATCCATCGCCCGCCGCGCCGCATCCGCCTGTCGCATCGCCGGCAGCAGGTGGAGCGCCCCCGGCGTCAGCGTCGTCGCCACGCCCGCACCGATGCCGAGCATGGCGAAGAATGCCATCGTGCGCCGCGTACCCCCGCCCGGCGGCCGCTGCCAGATGATCGCGAGGCGGATGAACAGCGGCGGCAGCACGGGAAGCAGATACTGCCGCCAGGTGGGCGACGGCAGCAGCGCCGCGACGATCGCGCCGAGCAACAGCATGTCGAGCGCGTTCGGCCGCCGCCGCCGCCACGCGTCGCGCGCCACGATCGCCACCGCCGGCAGCGCCGCGCCGAGCGCCAGGAACTTCAGCGTGTCGACCAGCTTGGCGGCGAGCGACATCTTCCACGGCCGGTCGGCATAGAATTGCGCGGGCGCGTGGGCGGGAAAGTCGAGCGTGCCGAACATGAACCCGGCCGGCGACAGCCACCACGTCCAGGCGACGAACACCGCCACGGGCAGCGCACCCGCGAGCAGCAGGATCGGCCGCTCGCGCCGGTCGGCCAGCGCATAGACGCCCAGCATTCCCGCCGGCACGGCGTAGGAGATCTTGGCCGCTGCCGCGAGCGCGAGCAGCGCGCCGGTCGCCACCGCCCGCCAGCCCTGCCGCTCGCGTCCAGCCACCAGCGCCGTCGCGATCGCAAAACAGGCGACCGGCAGCGCGTCGTTGCGAGCCACCGCGACCGAGAAGAGCAGGATGTCGCAACTCGCGAACAAGGCCGCCACCGTGACCGCGACCCGCGCGTCCGCTCCCGCCGCGCGGGCGCCCCGCAGGACCGCTGCCACCGCCGTCACGCCGAGCAGCGCGTTGACGATGCGCAAGCCCGGCCAGGTCCACAGCCCTGCGACCCAGACGACCGGCGCGAACAGGAAGGGCTGCAGCGGCGTCTGCAGATAGGCGTAATCGCGATACGGCAGCCGCCCCGCCGCGGTCAGCATGGCGGCCGCGACATACTGGCTCTCGTCGTGATCGACCGGCCGCAACAGGGTGAGCGCGACGAAGCCGATGGCGACGCTCGCCAGCAGCAGCGTCGCACCGCCAATGCGCGCCCGTGTCACCGATGCAGCGGACCGAAGGAGATCAGGCCGGTGCGATAGTTCATCACCACCGTCGTCGGCGTCGGCGAGGAGCCGATCGTCACCATCGCCGCCGCCGACTTCGGCTTGCCATAGCCCAGTTTCGGATTGCTGCCGAAGCCGATGCCGTCGCGCAGCAGGCTGAAGCCGCGCTTGCCGGTACGCGCGTGGATCACCGCCAGCGAGTAGGTGCCGGGCGCCGGCGCGCGGATGCACAGCCGCACCGGATCGGCCGGGATCGGCTCCACGATCGTCCGGCGGAACGTCTTGCCGGCCGAGACGAGGACATTGTCATCCTCCAGAAAGTCCTTGTCGTTCGCCGGATAGAGTTCCCCGCGCAGCAGCCCGGCGCGATCCTTCAGCCCCTCTACCGTCACGATCAGTTCCGGCCCGTGCTCGCCTGCATGGCACTGCGCCTCGGCCACGCCCAGCCGCGGGGTGGAGGGAATCGTCGCCTGGGCAGCGGCCGCGAGCAGCAGGGCGATCACCGCGCCCGCTCCGTCGCGAGTTCATACGCGGCCAGCACCACGCCCAGCAGCAGGTGGGTCGCCAGCCAGATCGCCGCGATCATCGTCATCACCGCGGTCACGCCCGACGCGTTGCCGACGGTGAACGCGACGAGCCCGGCAAAAACGATGTCCTTGTTCGGCAGCAGCGGCAGGCGCGAGACGAGCAGCCGCAGCGTCGCCAGTGCCAGCCACCAGGTCAGGGGGGCAGAGGGCAGCACGCTCGCCCACAGCAGCGCCGCCGCCACCGTCGTCGCGACGATGCGGACGAAATGGATGACGGCGATGCGGATCAGTTCGGGTTGGCGCAGGGTGAACAGCCGCTTGCGCAGCAGGAAGGCGGTGACCGACGGGATCGTCATGCACGCCGCCGACACCGCCACCAGCCGCGTGTCGAAGCCGAACGGCGTGCCCGCGAACAGCCGCCACGTCGCCATTGCCAGCACCAGGGTACACAGGTTGGCGACCAGTGCAGACAGGATCGCAACGTCCTTGATTGCCCCGAACGGCGCGCCGACCATCGTCGCATGCCGCCGCGCCCAGCCATAGAAGTACAGCTCGCCGGAGTACCCCAGCACGATCTCGTTGCTGATCCGCTTGCGCAGGAGCGCGACGAAGCCGCGCGCGGGCAGCTGCCACAGCCGGCGGAAGATGATCCACTCGCTGGCGGGGGTGATGAGATAGCCGCCGACGAACAGCAGCCAGAACCCGGCGGAGCGCGGCACCATGCGTACCAGCTGCGCGAAATCGACCGATCGCAGCTGCCACAGCGCGGCGAGCAGGATCGCGATCGAAATCGCCGGCGACAGCCAGCGGGTCAGCACCCCCTTGTTGAGGGCGACGGGGACGAGCGGCACGGCCGTCGTCGACGGGGGTTGCGACCCGTCATTGGCGATGAAGCGGGGAATCACGAGTACGCGTGCTCCTGGCAGGGGATCGCGCGCGCGCGCTCACGCGCTGCACGGCGGAAGATGGGCAGGTAGGCGGAGGCAGCGGCATCGACCGCGTGCTCGCGCGCGAAGGCAAGCTGGGCGACCGGGTCGCAGGTGTCGGGGGTCAGATGCGCGATGGCATCGGCCAGCGCATCGACATCACGCGGCGACACCAGCACCCCGCGCCGCTCGGCCAGCATGCCGGCCATGCTGGCGCAGCAGTCGGTCGCGACGACCGGCAGGCCCGCCGCCATCGCCTCCAGCACCACCGCCGGCACGCCCTCATAGTCGGACGAGAGCAGCAACGCGTCGGCGCGGAGCAACCAGCCCGACACGTCCTCCGCATGACCCGCCAGCATCGCCCGGCCGGACAGTCCCAGCGTCTCGATCAGCGCCGCCAGCCGGTTCCGCTCGCGCCCAGCGCCGACGATCACCAGCCGGTCGTCTCTGCGCCGGCCGCGCGCGAAGGCGCGGAGCAACAGCGGCAGGTTCTTCTGCGGTTCCAGCCGGCCGATCGCGACCAGCATCCGCCCGCCCTTGGTACGGACCGACCGCGGGCCGGCGAGCCGGTCGAGCGCCGCGGCGTCGAATAGCGGGCTGGGGATCGTAGCCACCCGCCCGGACGACACGCCGAGCGCGCGCTGCGCCTCGCGCGTCATCGCCGGCGTCATGCCGACAAAGCCGTCGATCGCCCGGCCCTGCATCCGGCTCCACAGGTCGTGCAGCCGCCGGACGGGCGCCGGCAGGTCGCTGCGCGCCAGGCTGTTGCTGATCTTCGAAACCACCGGCGGGCAGCGCCGTCCGAGCAGCAGTTTCAGCACCACTGCGATGATCGAGTAGGTGTTGCCGGCGCAGAACAGCACGTCAGGCCGCTCGCGCAGTATCACCCGCGGCAGCCAGGCGAGCATCCACAGCGTCTCCCACAGCCGCGGAGATACGGCCGGCCGAGGCGCGATGACCATGTCGAGATCGCCCGCGCCGCCCCGCCAACCATCGTCGCGGCCAAGGGCGACCGTCACCCGCGCACTGGCGCCCCAGGCCCGGCAGAGGCGCAGCGCCGTCCGCTCGACCCCGCCAAGCTCCACCGCGTGCAGGTAGCAGAGAATGTGCAAAGGCCGCTCTCCGGCCTGGCTGCTGCGCGGCATCATGCGGACAGGACGCCGCCGTAACCACCGACCCGCACTGCGGAAAAACTTTCTTTCGAGCGGCTGGTGCGGGATGCGACCGGCCGTAGCGTCGTTGATGCGTAGCCCTACGGAGTGACATGACGATGACGAAGGCGCCGCAGCGGCGGCTGGTGGTATCGATCCACGACGTGTCGCCGACGTTCGAACAGCCGGTCGACCGGCTCGTCGACCTGATCCACCCGATCCTGGGTGGACAGAAATTCGCCATGCTGGTGGTGCCCGATCACTGGGGCGCAGCGCCGCTGCACCGCGCGCCGGCCTTTGCGCGGCGGCTGCGCGACTGGGCGGACGCGGGGGTGGAGATGTTCCTGCACGGCTGGTTCCACCGCGACGACAGCGAGCATCGCTCGGCCATAACCGCGCTCCGCGCCCGCACGATGACCGCGCGCGAGGGCGAGTTCCTGGGGCTGGACGCGAGCGAGGCGGAGCGGCGGATGCGCGAGGGGCGCGACATGGTGCAGGACGCGATCGGCCGGCCGGTCGCCGGCTTCATCGCCCCCGCCTGGCTCTATGGCGCCGGCGCGCATGCGGCGCTCCGCGCACTCGATTTCCCGCTGGCCGAGGATCACATGCGGGTGTGGCAGCCGCGCAGCGGGGCGGTGCTGGCGCGCGGCCCAGTCGTTACCTGGGCCAGTCGCACACGGGCGCGGACCGCCAGCTCGCTGGCGGTAGCCGCGGCGGCGCGGGTCCTGCCGCCGGTGCTGCCGACGATGCGCGTCGCGGTCCATCCGGGCGATGTCACCAAGCCGTCGCTGATCCGCAGTATAGACCGGACGCTGCGCACCCTGGTGCGCCATCGCACACCGGCACGCTATACCGATCTGCTGGGAGCTGCAGCGTGAAGATCGTCGATGTCTGCGCCTTCTACACCCCGCGCGGCGGCGGGGTGCGTACCTATATCGACCAGAAACTGGTCGCCGGCGCCCGCGCCGGTCACGAGATCGTGGTGATCGCCCCCGGCGAGCGAGACGGCATCGAGCGGCGCGGCGACGGCGCGTCGATCCGCTGGCTGCGTGCGCCGCGCTTCCCGCTCGACGGCAATTACCGCTTCTTCTCCGACCGCGCGGCGCTGCACGCGGCGCTGGATCAGGAAAAGCCCGACATCCTGGAGGTATCGTCGCCGTGGCGCAGCGCGTCGATGGTCGCCGACTGGCGGGGACGGGCGCGGCGTTCGCTGATCGCGCACGCCGATCCGCTGTCCGCCTATGCCTATCGCTGGTTCGGCCCGGTCGCGTCGCACCGGACGATCGACCGCGCGTTTGACTGGTACTGGCGCCACCTGCGCCGGCTCGACCAGCGGTTCGACCATGTCGTCAGCGCCAGCGAGAGCCTCAGTCGCCGCCTGCGCGAAGGCGGCCTTGCCAAGGTATCGACCAACCCGATGGGGATCGAACCCGGCCGCTTCACCCCGAACCGCCGCGATCCGGCGCTGCGTCGACAGATGCTGGCACTGTGCGGCCTGCCCGAGGACGCGCTGCTGCTGATCGGTGTCGGACGCCATGCGCCGGAGAAACGGTGGGAAATGGTGGTCGATGCGGTGGCGATGGCCAGCGCCGCCGCGCCGCTCGGCCTGGTCCTGATCGGCGGCGGCGATCCCCGCCGGGCGCTGCGCGCCGCGGTCGGCGGCAACCCGCATGTCCGGCTGGTCGAGCCGGTCCGCGACCGTGATGCGCTCGCCCGCACCATGGCGAGCGCCGACGCGCTGATCCATGGCTGCGAGGCCGAGACCTATTGCTTCGTTGTCGCCGAGGCGATCGCATCGGGCCTGCCCGTCATCGCCCCGGACGAGGGGGGCGCCGGCGATCTCGCCCGCGCGGGCGGCGGACGGGTCTACCGCGCCGGCAGCGCGCCGGACGCGGCGGCGGCGATCCGCGACGTCGCCGATGGATGGGCGCGGCCGATCGGCGCGGCGCCACGCACGATGGAGGATCACTTCGCCGACCTTTTCACCCTTTATGCCGAGGGACACAGGAGCCGTCATGCCGCATGAGGCCGCCCTGCTGCGCGAGATGCCGGTCGCCGTCGAGGCGCCCCCGCCACCCCTGCCGCTCGCGCGGCGCCCGGCCCGATCCGCCTGGGCGATGCCGAGCTTCTATCTGGTGCCGCTGCTCTGCGCCTGCCTGTTCGTCGCGGTGTGGCTCGTCCGGCTCGCCATCGCTCTCCACGGCAGGATGCGCGCGCACCGCTGATCCGGGAGCCGATCAGCTGCGACGGATACGCGCGCGGGCGAGCCGACGGTCCTCCAGCGAGTAATAGAGCCAGACGGCCCCCCGATCGACCACCACCGATGCGGCAAAGGCGATGTCGGTCGCGGTACGGTCGTCCACCGGCGGCGGCGTGACCAACGGCTCGATCCCGCGCGCCACCACGGTGCGGCAGTCGCGATCGAACGCGATCCAGCCGATCCGCCAGCGCGCATCGCGGGTCGCCCCGTTGTAGAACATCACCGGCATGTCGGGATCGTCGGTCAGCAGCGGCCCGGTCGACAGGTGCCAGTCGTCCCAGCTCGCCTCGCGCGGCATGAAGGGGGTCGGCTGCTCTTCCCACGGCCCGACCTCGCCCTGCCCGATCGCGAGACCGACGCGCGACGCCTCGTCGGCGGCATATTCGTAGAACAGCCGCCAGCGACCGTCGACCGTCCGTTCGACCGTCGCCTCCTTGGTATTCCCCTCCGACTTGGACGAGGCAAGGACGACGCCGCTCTTTTCCAGCCGGTCGATCGAGGGACCGGCGGCATAGGACAGTTCGCCGTGCGCCCGGTCGGCGCGCACGCCGGTGTAATAGACGACATAGCTGCCGTCGTCGTGGCGCAGCACGGTCGGATCCTCGACCCCGCCGGCGTCGTGCTCGCCCGGCCCGGCCGCAATCGAGGGTGCGTCGAGCATGACGAAGTGGCGTCCGTCGTCGCTCCACCCGCCCCAGATCACCCCGGTGTCCGCCGGGTCACCGCCGGCCTGGCCGCCCGGTCGCGGCACCGCGCGGACGAGCAGGCCGAAGCGCCCGTCCGGCTCCTGCCAGACATAGGGGCTCATCAGGTCGCGCTCCATGATCCCGGGCGGCCCCGCCAGCGTGACACCCTCGATCGCCTGGACGTTGAAGTCGAGCGTCAGGGTCGCGCTCTCCACCTTGTCCTTGACGCCGGTGTCGGCGATGTCGTCGCTCATGCGCCCAGCGCCTGCATCAGCGACAGGCCGCCGTCGATCACCAGCCGCGCACCGGTGATGTAGCGCGCCTTGTCGGAGGCGAGGAACACCGCCAGGTCGGCGACCTCGGACGCCTCGCCGGCGCGGCCGATCGGGATATTCTTCTCCAGCGCGGCGCGATAGACGGCGTCCTCCTGCGCACGCTGGTTCATCGGTGTCAGGATCATGCCCGGCTCGATCGCGTTGACGCGGATGCCGCGCGGGGCCTCCTCGATCGCCAGCGTCTCGACCAGGTTGGTCAGCCCGCCTTTCGCCGCGCAATAGTCCGCCCCGCCGGCGCGCACCGCATAGGCGTGGATCGACGAGATGTGGACGATCACCGCAGCGCCGCTGTCCGCGCCGCCGCCCCCGCCCCGCCCGGTCACGAACCGGCGCGAGGTCAGGAACGCGCCGGTCAGGTCGGTGCCAATCGTCCGCTGCCAGGTGTCCAGCGTCATCGACCGGATCGGCGTACCGCTCATGTTCACGCCGGCCGAGTTGACCAGAATGTCGGCTGGCCCCCAGGCGGCCTCCACCGCGTCGAACGCCGCTGCGACCGAGGCTTCCTCGTCGACATGCGCCTGCACGGTCATCGCCTCGCCGCCCGCCTTGCGCACCGTGTCGGCGCTCGCCTCGGCCGCGGCCATGTCGGCATAGTAGCAGACGGCGACCCGGTCGCCCTCAGCCCCGAACGCCGCGGCGCAGGCGGCGCCGATACCCGACTCCGCCCCCGTCACCATCACGACCCGTCTCGTCATGTCCCCTCCGCACCGGTTTGCCTGGGTCGATGAACGTCGTGCGCCGCCGAACGGCTCCATGACATTATCGTAGGGTTTGCCGGGCGGGTCGGCAACGAACAGGCCCGCCAGACGCTGTCGACGGACTTCCACGCGCGCGTTCGGCAGAGGTTTTCCATGCACATCAAGGCGGTATTGTTCGACATCGACGGCACACTGGTCGACTCCAACGAGCAGCACGTCACCGTGTGGGACGCAGTCCTGCGGCAGGAAGGCAAGGCGTGCGCGCGCCGGACGATCCACGACCAGATCGGCAAGGGCGCCGACATGCTGATCCCCACGCTGGTCCCCGATGCCGACGACGCGCTGTGCGATCGGCTGGCCGAGGCCCATGGCACGATGTTCAAGGAGAGGTTCCTCGACGGGGTGCGCCCCTTTGCCAAGGCGCGCGACCTGCTCGCCCGGGTGCACGCCGCGGGGCAGCGGGTCGTCCTCGCCTCCTCGGCATCGGCGGAGGAGCTGGATCATTATCTCGAACTGCTGGGCGCCCGCGATCTGGTCGCGGCCACGACCAGCGCCGACGATGTCGGCAATACCAAGCCCGCGCCCGATATCTTCGCGACCGCCCTCGACAAGGTCGCGCCGCTGACCTCCGCAGAGGTCATGGTGGTCGGCGACACGCCCTATGACATGGAGGCGGCGGCACGCTGCGGCATCGCGGCGATCGCGGTCAGGTCCGGCGGGTTCGACGATGCAGCGCTCACGGAGGCTGGGGCGCGGTACATCTACGACGATGTCGCTGCGCTCTATGCGGACTATGAACGGTCGCCGCTCGTGCGCTGATCGCCCGGATCAGCCTGCGGGCGTCGGAACCCTCATGCGCATGGCATAGTCGAACGCCGTCTCGATACTGGTCGGATCGGCAAGGCCCCGCCCAGCAATGTCGAACGCGGTGCCGTGATCGGGACTGGTCCGCACGAAGGGAAGGCCGAGCGTCACGTTCACCCCCTTCTCGATCCCCATATATTTGACCGGGATCAGGCCCTGGTCGTGATACTGGGCGACGACGATGTCGAACCGGCCCTTGCGTGCCTGCATGAACACGGTGTCGCCCGGCCATGGTCCGGACGCGTCGATCCCCTCCGCCCGCGCCGCCTCGATCGCCGGGCGGATGATGCGGATCTCCTCGTCACCGAACAGCCCGTCCTCGCCGGCATGGGGGTTCAGCCCGGCGACCGCGATGCGCGGGTGCGGGATACCCAGCGCTACCCCGGCTGCCTGTGCCAGGCGCAGCGCCGACATCTGCGCCGCGAAATCGGCACGCCGGATCGCGTCGGCCAGCGAGCAGTGGATCGTCACCAGCACGGTGCGGATCTCCTCGTTCGCCAGCATCATGGCGACGGTGCAGCCGCCGGCGTGATCCGCCAGCATCTCGGTATGCCCCGGATAGCGGATGCCCGCGGCCGACAGCGCCGCCTTGTTGATCGGCGCGGTGACGATACCGCGCACCCGGCCGCGCTTCGCCAGGTCGATCGCAGCGACGATCGCGTCATAGGCCGCCTGCCCCCCGGCGGCCGACACCTGCCCGACCGGCGGCAGCGTCGCCAGCCGCGAGCTGGCCAGCACGGGCAGCGCGCCGTTCCCGATCTCCACCTCGCCCGGCTCGCCGATCACCCGGACCTGCGCCTGGCCGTCGACGGCGCGCAGGGCCGCGGCCATCACGCCGGGATCGCCGACAACGATCCAGTGCCGCCGGTCGGGTCGGCGCACGAACATGCGAGCCACGATCTCCGGCCCGATCCCGCAAGGGTCGCCCATCGTCACGGCGAGCGGCGCATCGGCCAAGGTCATGGCCGCGCCATGCCAGAAAACATCGGATCCCGATACGGATGTCGATGGATCGCGACCGGCAGCGCCGCCGCCATCCTCACCCGGCCCGCCGCAGACCCCATTGATCGTAGGCATAGCGGCAAGCACCCAGCTGGAAGTGCCGATCGTCCAGCCGCTCCGCTTCTGCGCCCCTGGCGACGCCGCGCGCCATCCAGCCGGGCACCGACACCTGCCCGATCAGTCTTGGTCAGCTTGATCCCAATCACCCTCGCAGACTCCCCCGCATCCGCGGGGATCGCCCTCGTTTGCCACAGTCCGAAAACACGTCCGCACACGCGCTCGAACGCGACCAATCGACAAGGTCCGGGCCCCCTGCGATAGCCCACCACATGGCTCTCTCGACCAACGACCACTTCCCCCTCAGCCGGATCGCCATCGATCGGGGTGGGACGTTTACCGATGTGGTGGCGGAGCGTGCGGACGGGTCGATCGAGACGATCAAGCTGCTCTCGGTCGATCCCGGCCGCTACGACGATGCCGCGGTCGAGGCGGTGCGGCGGCTGACCGGTGTGCGGGACGGCGATCTGCCGCCGATCGATGTCCGGATCGGTACCACCGTGGCGACGAACGCGCTGCTCGAGCATCGCGGCGAACCGACGCTACTTGCGATCACGCGCGGGTTCGGCGATGCGCTGGCGATCGGATATCAGGAGCGGCCCGACATCTTCGCGCGCGATATCCGCAAGAACCCGCCGCTGCCCGCCCGCGTAGTGGAGATCGACGAGCGCGTCGACGTCGATGGGCGGACGGTCCGCGCGCTCGACCTGGTGGCAGCGGAGGCCGCACTGCGCAGCGCGCATGACGACGGTCTCCGCAGCATCGCCACCGTCCTGATGCACAGCTGGCGATATCCCGCGCACGAGCAGGCCCTCGCCGAACTCGCCGCACGGATCGGCTTTACCCAGATCTCGGTCAGTCACCGCGTCTCGCCACTGATCCGACTGGTCGCGCGCGGCGATACGACGACGGCGGACGCCTATCTGTCGCCGGTGCTGCGCCGCTATGTCGACGGACTGGAGGCGGCGTTCGGTGGCGAGCGGGTGCCGCTCTTCATGCAGTCCTCGGGCGGGCTGGCCGAGGCGCGCGGCGTCAGCGGCAAGGACGCGCTGCTCTCCGGCCCGGCCGGCGGGATCGTCGGCATGGCCGCCGCCGCGAAGGCGGCCGGGGTCGACCGGGTGATCGGGTTCGACATGGGCGGCACCTCGACCGACGTGTCGCTGTGGGCAGGCCGTTTCGAACGGCGGCAGGAGGCGGTGATCGGCGGCGTGCGCGTGTCGGCGCCGATGCTGCGGATCGACACGGTCGCCGCGGGCGGCGGATCGATCTGCCGCTTCGATGGCGGTCGCTTCGTGGTGGGCCCCGAGTCCGCCGGTGCCGATCCAGGGCCGGCCTGCTATCGCCGGGGCGGTCCGCTGACGGTGACCGACTGCAACCTGCTGCTCGGCAAGATCGTCCCCGGCCATTTCCCGGCCGTGTTCGGGCCGGACCGCGACCAGCCGCTCGACCGCGATGCCGCGGTGGCCCGGCTCGACGCGCTGCTGGATACGGTCGAGGCCGCAACCGGAACCCGCCCCGATCCGCTCGCCGCCGCAGAGGGTCTGGTCGCGATCGCGGTTGCCAACATGGCCGGTGCGATCAAGGCGGTGTCGGTCGCGCGCGGGCACGATCCGGCGAGCTATGCCCTGATGAGCTTCGGCGGCGCGGGCGGCCAGCACGCCTGCCTGGTCGCCGACGCGCTCGGCATGACGGAGGTGCTGGTCCACCCGATGGCGGGCGTGCTGTCCGCATGGGGGATCGCGCTGGCAGACCGTCGCGCGGTGCGGCAGCGGACGATCGGCCTGCCGCTGGACGATGCGGACTGGCGCGCTGCGCTGGGCGATCTGGCGGACGAGGCGCGGCGCGAGCTTGATGCCGATGCGGTGATCGAGGCGACCGCGACACTGCGGTACGCGCGCACCGACCAGGGCATCGACGTCCGCGTCGAGGATGGTGCGGCGATGGCGGCGGCGTTCGCGGCGGCGCACCGCGACCGTTTCGGGTTCGAGAGCGACGACGCGCTGATCGTGGAGCGATTGCAGGTCGAGGCGGTGCTCGCCACCGCGCCGCTCGCACAGATTCCCGTGGCTGCCACCGCCAGCACCGCCGAGCGGATCGAGGTAGCGATGGACGGTACGCTCCATCAGGCACCGCTCCACCGCCGCGATGCGCTGGGTGCGGGTAGCTGCGTGGGCGGGCCGGCACTGATCGTCGATGCGACCTCGACGGTCGCGGTCGAGCCGGACTGGTCTGCCGTCGTCCTCGGCGACGGCACGCTGCGGCTGACCCGATCGGCGCCGCGCCTTGTCGATGCCGGCAACGACACGGAAGTCGACCCGATCCGCCTCGCCATCTTTGCCGGGCTGTTCATGGGCCTGGCCGAGGAGATGGGTTCCGCGCTCCAGCGCAGCGCCGCCTCGGTCAATATCCGTGAGCGGCTGGATTTCTCCTGCGCGATCTTCGACGCGGGCGGCCACCTGATTGCCAATGCGCCGCACATCCCGGTGCATCTCGGCTCGATGGGCGACTGCGTCCGCCACCTGATCGCCAGTCGGTCCACGGACGGGCGCGGGATGCGGCCGGGCGACGCCTATGCCGTCAACGATCCCTATCGCGGCGGCACCCACCTGCCCGACATCACCGTCGTCCAGCCGGTGTTCGCAAGCCGGGATACCCCCGCCTTCTTCGTCGCGGCGCGCGGTCACCACGCCGATGTCGGCGGCACCAGCCCCGGCTCGATGCCCGCCGACAGCCGCACCATCCATGACGAGGGGGTGGTGTTCGACGACGTTCTGGTCCTTGCCGAGGGGCGGCTGCGCGATGCCGAGTTGCGCGCGCTGTTCGGCGGCGGAGCCTATCCCGCCCGCAACATCGACCAGAACATCGCCGACCTCGCCGCCCAGCTCGCCGCCTGCGCGCGCGGGGTCGCGGGGCTGGAGCGGCTGGCCGGGGAACAGGGGCTGGCCGTCGTTTCCGCCTATATGGAGCATGTCCAGGCCCATGCCGAAATGCTCGCCCGCCGCGTCATCCGCGACCTCGGCGACGGCGACTTCGCCTATCCGACCGATGATGGCGCGGTGGTGCGGGTTGCTGTGTGGGTCGACGCGCCGACGGGCGCGCTGACCGTCGATTTCACCGGCACCAGCGATCAGCGCCCCGGCAACACCAACGCACCGCTGGCGGTGACGCGGGCGGCCGTGCTGTATGTACTGCGCACGCTGGTCACGTCGGACACGCCGCTGAACGACGGGTTCCTGCGCCCCGTGACGCTGATCGTGCCGGAGGGATCGATGCTCAACCCGCGCTTCCCCGCCGCCGTCGTCGCCGGCAATGTCGAGACCAGCCAGGTCATCACCGACGCGTTGATGGGCGCGCTGGGCGCGATGGCGGCGAGCCAAGGGACGATGAACAACTTCACCTTCGGCGACGACAGCCGCCAATATTACGAGACGATCGCCGGCGGTGCCGGTGCGGGGCCCGGTTTCGCCGGGGCAAGCGCGGTGCAGACGCACATGACCAACAGCCGGCTGACCGATCCGGAGGTGCTGGAGACGCGCTTTCCCGTGCTGCTCGAGGAGTTTTCCATTCGCCGCGGCTCGGGCGGCGGGGGCGCGTGGCCGGGCGGCGACGGCGCGACCCGGCGAGTGCGCTTCCGCGAACCGATGCGCGCCAACATCCTGTCCAACCATCGTCAGGTCGCGCCGTTCGGCCTGTCGGGTGGCGGCGATGGGACGGTCGGCGCCAACCGGATCGAGCGTGCCGATGGCCGCATCGAGACGCTGGCCTCGGTCGCTTCGGCCGATATGGCTCCCGGCGACGTGTTCGTGATCGAGACGCCGGGCGGCGGCGGTTACGGCGGGGTACGCTGATGCTCGTCCTGTCCGGCGTCGCGGTGATCGCACTCGGTTTCCTGCTGCGGTTCAACCCGCTTCTCGTCATCGTCGTCGCGGCGCTGGTGACCGGCCTCGCCGCCGGTCTGGACCCGCTGACGGTGCTGGCGCGGTTCGGTCATGCCTTCAACGAGACGCGCTACGTCACCGCGATCTACATGGTGCTGCCGGCGATCGGGCTGCTGGAGCGCGCCGGGTTGCAGGCGCGTGCCCGCTCGCTGGTCGCGGGCCTGCGCGGGTTGACGGTCGGGCGGCTGCTCGCCGGCTACCTGCTGTTCCGCCAGATCTCGGCGGCGCTCGGCCTGACCGCGGTCGCCGGCCACCCGCAGACGGTCCGCCCGCTCGTCGCGCCGATGGCGGAAGCCGCTGCCGAGCGGCAGGGCGATGCCGATCCCGAACGGGTTCGCGCCCTGGCGGCGGCGACCGACAATATCGGCCTGTTCTTCGGCGAGGACATCTTCATCGCGATCGGATCGATCCTGCTGATGAAGGGGGTGCTAGACGGATATGGCATCCATATCGAGCCGTTCCACCTGTCGGTGTGGGCGATTCCGACCGCGATGGCCGCCTTCCTGATCCATGGTTTTAGACTCTGGCTGCTCGACCGACGCTTGGGGCGGCGGCCGGCATGATCGGGATCGGCTTCGTCTATCTGGTCGCCGGCAGCTTCTTCGCCACCTGCGCGCTGCTCGGGCTCGTCGACCGGCGCTGGGCCAACGCGCTGTTCCACGCGCTCCTCGCCACCTCCTTCTTCGCGGGCGACCGCATCGGGGACCTCGGCAACGGCGTGCTGGTGCTCGCGCTGGTCGCCACCGCGACATCGGGGCGGATGCGGCGCGGCGAGCCGGCCGATCAGGTGGCGCCGCGCGGCCCGCTCCTGATGCTGGCGCTGGTGATCCCCGCAACCGCGCTCGGCGGCACGCTGCTGTTCAAGCAGATGCCGGCGCTGATCGATCCGGCGCAGGCGACGCTGGTGGCGCTCGCCATCGGCGTGCTCCTCGCCCTCATCCTCTGCCATCTCTTCCTGCGTCCCGCTCCGCTCGACGGGATCAGGGCCGGGCGGCGGCTGCTCGACGAGATCGGCTGGGCGGCGGTGATGCCGCAGCTGCTCGCCAGCCTCGGCGCGGTCTTCGCGCTCGCCGGGGTCGGCGACGTGGTCGGCCGGCTGGTCGGCGGCGCGATCCCGGCGGGCAGTGTGTTCGGCGCGGTCGTCGCCTATGGCCTGGGCATGGCGCTGTTCACGATCGTGATGGGCAATGCCTTTGCCGCCTTTCCGGTGATGGCGGCGGCGGTCGGCATTCCCCTCCTCGTCCACCAGTTCGGCGGCGATCCGGCGCCGGTGGCGGCGATCGGGATGCTGGCGGGCTTTTGCGGCACGCTGCTGACCCCGATGGCGGCGAACTTCAACATCGTCCCCGCCGCCCTCTTGGAACTGAAGGACCGCTACGGCGTGATCCGCGCGCAGGCGGCGACGGCGCTGCCGCTCCTCCTCTTCAATATCCTGCTCCTCTGGTGGGTGATCCGATGACTGCGCTCGACCCGATCCTCGCCGCCCGCTTCGCGCGGATCACGCTGGACCATATCGGCCGCGAATATCCCTATAAGCTCGACCATATCCTGACCGGTCCTCACGACGCCGTGACCCCGGCGACGCTCCACCCGATCTTCCACGGCAGCTTCGACTGGCACAGCTGCGTCCATGGCTGGTGGCAGCTGCTGACGCTGCGTCGGCTGTTCCCCGACCTGCCCGAGGCGGAGGCGATCGCCGCGCGCGCCGACGCGAGGCTAACCCCGGCACTGGTCGCGGGCGAACTTGCCTATCTCGACCGGCCGATGAGCGCGGGGTTCGAGCGGCCCTATGGCTGGGCCTGGCTGCTCGCGCTCCATGCCGAGGCCATGCGCCACGACGCACCATGGGGTGGGGCGCTGGCCCCGCTCGCCGCCGCCTTCGCCGCGCGCTTCGCGGCCCATCTGCCCCGGCTGACCTACCCGATCCGTGTCGGCACCCACTTCAACACCGCCTTCGCCCTGATGCTGGCGCGCGACTGGGCGGTCGAGCACGACGCGGCGCTGGTCACGCTGATCGACGACCGCGCGCGCGACTGGTTCGGCCAGGATCGCGGCTGTCAGGCGTGGGAGCCGTCCGGCGACGACTTCCTCTCCCCCGCCCTGACCGAGGCGCTGCTGATGAGCCGCGTCCTGCCCGCGCCCGCGTTCGCGAAGTGGTTCGACGCGTTCCTGCCCGACCTGTGCCGGGGCGAGCCCGCGACGCTGTTCACGCCCGCCCATGTCTCCGATCGCAGCGACGGCAAGATCGCGCATCTCGACGGCCTCAATCTCAGCCGCAGCTGGTGCTGGCGATCGATCGCCGCCGCGCTCGGGGCGGCTCATCCGGTCGCGACCGACATGGCGGAGGCCGGCCGGCGGCATCTCGCCGCCAGCCTGCCGCACCTCGACGACAATTACATGGGCAGCCACTGGCTCGCGACCTTCGCGCTGCTCGCGACGGTGGGCTGATCGCGCCGATCCGGACCCTACCCGATCGTCACGCCCACCACGCGCCAGCCGCCGGCCTCGCGCTCGAGCGTGACCGTCTCCACCGCATCCGCCTCGTTGGCGAAGCTGGTGCTAAACTTCACCACCTCGTACCCGTCCGGCGGAGCGGGCAGGTTTTCCTGGCTCAGCAGGGTGCGTGAGATCATCTTGCCCAGCGGCACGCGGACCTTCTCCGACACCGTCACCCAGACCTGCGGCGTGTTCAGCTTGCGAAACGCCGCCCCGGTCATCCGGTAGCTCTCGTCCCAGCGCCCCTCGTCGACCAGGACCAGCCAGCGTCGCGCCGCGTCGGACACCTCCGACGGCGCCACCGCTGTCGCCGCGGGAGGCGGGGCGGCGACCTGAGGCAGGGCGGCAAGGGCGAACAGGCCGAGGACGAGGGTCATGAGCACGACTCCGATGAAGATCGCCGGACGGTGTGCCGCCGGGCGTGCGCCGCCGACCGGCGCTGTGCCCTGATCCGCGTCCGGCCCGCCCGGGTCACCCCCGATCCTGTCGTCCGCAAGTAAATCGGGGTGCGCGGCGCCGCCCCGACCCTCCGCATCCAGCAGCAGGCGTGCCGCCTCGCGGCTGCTCGACACCGCCAGCTTCCGCCGCGCGTCGCGCAGCCGCTCGTTGATCGTGTGGACCGACAGGCCCAGGCTGCGCGCGGTCGATTTCGCGTCGTGCCCACGCACGATCAGGCGAAGCGTCTGCTTCTCCTTCTCGGTCAGCGCCGACAGGCGTTCGTCCACCGGCGCGATCATCGTCCACGGCCTAGGCCGCGCCCATCGCCACAGCTACCCTGAAAAATTTGTAGCCGCGCAAACGGGATGTGCGGCGGCACCATCCATGTTAGCCTTACGTTTCCGACGCGCGCAGTCGGCGGAACGGAGGCAAGCATGTCGCTCATCATCAACGGGATCGCGGTACCGGCCCCGGTCGATCCCCGCGTGTCCCTGCTCGACCATCTGCGCGAGACGCTGCACCTGACCGGCACGAAGAAGGGCTGCAACCAGGGCGCGTGCGGAGCCTGCACCGTGCTGGCCGATGGCGAGCGCATCCTCTCGTGCCTGGCACTCGCCGTGCAGTATGACGGGCGATCGATCACGACGATCGAGGGGCTGGCGCAGGACGACGCCCTCCACCCCCTCCAGGCCGCATTCATCGAGCATGACGGGTTCCAGTGCGGTTATTGCACGCCCGGCCAGATCTGCTCGGCAATCGGCATGGCGGCGGAAGCCAGGCGCGGGGTGCCCAGCCATGTCACCACCGACCTGACCGCCGACGTCACCCTCAGCCGTGCGGAGGTGCAGGAGCGGATGAGCGGCAATCTGTGCCGCTGCGGCGCCTATAACGGGATCGTCGAGGCGATCCGGAGCACCGTCGCCGCCGAGGTGGCGGCATGACCCCCTTCAGCTACGCCCGCGCCAACGACGCGGCAGAGGCGCTGCAACTGGGTCGGGACGCCGCCGCAGCCTATCTCGGCGGCGGCACCAATCTGGTCGACCTGATGCGCGAGACGGTGGCGCGACCCGACCGGCTGGTCGACGTGTCCGGCCTGCCAGCCGACATCGCGGAAACCGAGGACGGCGGACTGCTGATCGGCGCGGCGGTGCGCAACACCGCACTGGCCGAGCATCACGCGGTGCGGACGCGCTATCCGATGCTGTCGCGCGCCATCGTCGCGGGGGCATCGGCGCAGATCCGCAACATGGCCACGGTCGGCGGCAATCTGCTGCAACGGACGCGCTGCACCTATTTCTACGATACCGACGGCTCCCGCTGCAACAAGCGGGCGCCCGGATCGGGATGCGACGCGCGCGAGGGGTTCAACCGCATCCACGCCATACTCGGCGCTTCCGACGCCTGTGTCGCGACGCATCCGTCGGACATGTGCGTGGCGCTGGCGGCGCTCGACGCGACTGTGCATCTGGAGGGGAGCGGAGGCGCGCGGAGGCTGCCCTTCGCCGACCTGCACCGCTTGCCGGGCGACCGGCCTGACATCGACACCGTGCTGGAGCCGGGCGAGCTTGTCACCGCGGTCGAGCTACCGCCGCTGCGCCTTGCCGCCACCTCGACCTATCGCAAGGTGCGCGACCGGGCGAGCTACGCCTTCGCGCTGATCTCGGTCGCCGCCGCGCTGGAGCTGGACGGCGACCGGATCGCCGACGTGCGGATCGCCTTCGGCGGCGTCGCGCACAAGCCGTGGCGCGCAACCCGCGCCGAGGAGGCGCTGCGCGGCGGTCCGGCGACCGATCAGGCGGTCCACGCGGCGGCGGCGCTTGAGTTCGCCGACGCCCGGCCGCTGCGCGACAATGCGTTCAAGCCGGCACTGGCGGCACGGACGCTCGCCGCCGTGCTCGGCGGCCTGGCTCGGGGAGAAGCGGCATGAGCATCGTCGACACCGCCAAACAGGCTGCGCAGGGCCTGATGCAGGGCGCGATGGAGAAGCTGGTGCCGCTCGCCCCCGACAGCTGGATACCGGGCGGCGTTCCCGACCCGCTGATCGCGCGCAAGCACGGGCTGATCGGCACGCCCGTCTCGCGCCTCGACGGTCCGCTGAAGGTAAAGGGCGGCGCGCGCTTCGCCGCGGAGTACCGGTTCGACGACATGGTCTATGCCGCGCTCGTCTACGCGACGATCCCGCGCGGCCGCATCGTCGCGATCGATCAGGCGGCGGCCGAGGCAGCCACCGGCGTGGTCCTGGTGATGACCCACCGGAACGCGCCGCGGATGAACACGCCCGCCGTGTTCGGATCATCGCCGACCGCGGTCGGACCCGCCGACCTGCCGATCCTGCAGGACGACCGTATCCATTGGAATGGCCAGCCGATCGCCTGCGTACTGGCAGAGACGCAGGAACAGGCGGACCACGCCGCCTCGCTCATCGCCGTCACCTATGATGAGGAGCCGTCGACCACCTCGCTGGCCGGGGCCAAGGCCAACGGGATGGAACAGGGCCTGTTCATGGGCCAGCCGCTGCTCAACGAGATCGGCGACGCAGAGGCGGCGCTGGCATCGGCGCCGCACCGCATCGACCATGTCTACCGAACGCCGCGCCACAACCACAACCCGATCGAGCCGCACGCCGCGACGCTCGCCTGGGTCGATGGCGGGCTGGTGATCCACGACGCCAGCCAGATGGTGACCCAGCAGGCGCAGACCATCGGCGAGGTATTCGACCTGACGCCCGATCAGGTTCGCCTCACCTCGCCCTATGTCGGCGGCGGTTTCGGGAGCAAGGGGCTGTGGGATCATCAGGTCATCGGCGCCGCCGCGGCGCAGCTGGCCGGACGGCCGGTCCGCATCACGCTGTCGCGGGAGGGCGTGTACCGCGTCGTCGGCGGACGGACGCTGACCGAACAGCGCGTCGGGATCGGCGCGACGGCGGATGGCCGGTTCCAGGCGCTCATCCACTCCGGTCTGTCGGTCATGACCCCGCACAATTCCATGCCCGAGCCGTTCATCCTCGGCACCCGTGCCGCCTATGCCGCACCGAATATCGCGCTGAAGGTGGAGATCGCGCGCATGAACATGCTCGCCAACACCTTCATGCGCGCGCCGGGCGAGGCGGTCGGCACCTTCGCGCTCGAATGCGCGGTCGACGAGCTGGCGGTGCAGATCGGCATCGACCCGGTCGACCTGCGCATCCTGAACGAGCCGGACAAGGATCCGACCTCCGGCCTGCCCTTCTCGTCGCGGCACATCGTCGAGGCGTGGCGCCGGGGGGCGGAGCGGTTCGGCTGGTCCGACCGCCCCGCCACCCCCGCCTCGCGCCGCGACGGCGAGTGGCTGGTCGGCATGGGCTGCGCCACCGGCACCTATCCCTATTACCGGATGCCCGGCGCGGAGGCACGGATCACCCTGACGCGCGACGGCGACGCTGTGCGCGCGACCGTGGAGGTCGCGGCGGCAGAGATGGGCATGGGCACCTCGACCACCACGGCGATCGTCGCGGCGGAGCGGCTGGGCCTGCCGCTCGACCGGGTCGAGGTGGCTTACGGCGACTCGGCCATCCCAGGCGCGATCATGGCCGGCGGGTCGCAGCAGACGGCGGCGATCGGTGCGGCGGTGATCGCCGCGCACAACGCGCTCGTCGCCGAGTTGCTGAAGCTCGCCGGCAATGATTCGGGATTGGCCGGCCTGTCCCCGGACGATGTCGGCAGCGTCGATGGCGGCCTGTCCAAGCGCGACGATCCGGTGCGGCGCGAGAGCTATGCCTCAATCCTGTCCCGCGCCCGGCGCGACAGCGTGACGGTGACGGCGGCGGGTTCGCCGCCGCTCGAGCTGATGCACTGGTCGATGCACTCGCACAGCGCGCTGTTCTGCGAGGTGCGGGTCAACGCGGTGACCGGCGAGACGCGGGTCACCCGCATGCTGGGTTCGTTCGATTGCGGGCGCATCCTCAATCCCCGCACCGCGACCAGCCAGTTCCGCGGCGGCATCATCATGGGGCTGGGCATGGCGCTGATGGAGGAAACCCAGTTCGACGAGCGGAGTGGCCGGATCATGAACCCCAGCCTCGCCGAATATCACCTGCCGGTGCACATGGACGTGCCGGAGATCGACGTGATCTGGACCGACATCGCCGATCCCCACACCCCGATGGGCGCGCACGGCATCGGCGAGATCGGCATCACCGGCGTCGCCGCCGCGGTCGCCAATGCCATCTACAATGCCACCGGCAAGCGGGTGCGGAACCTGCCGATCACGCTCGACAGGCTGCTTTAGCCGGCTGCCTCAGGTCCGCGGCAGCGCGAAGGCCATGGTATAGTCGCCGTAGCGGGTGCCGAGCGCGCCGTGCCCGCCGGCGGTGATGACCACATATTGCCGCCCGTCACGCCCGCGATAGGTCATCGGCGTCGCCTGCGCGCCTGCCGGCAACCGGGCCTTCCACACCACCTCGCCGGTGTTCAGGTCATAGGCGCGCAGATACTGGTCGGTCGTCGCGCCGATAAAGGCAAGGCCACCGGCGGTGATGATCGACCCGCCAAGGTTGGGCACGCCGGTCTTGATCGGCACGCCCAGATGCGATCCGAACAGACCGGTGTCGCGCGCGGTGCCCAGCACCTTCTTCCACGCGATCTTGCGCGTGTTCAGGTCGATCGCGGTCAGGTGGCCCCAGGGCGGCGCCACGCAGGGCGCGCCGAAGATGCCCACCCACGCCTTCACCACCGCGACGTACGGCGTATTGTACTGGGTCTGGAGCTGCGCCTGCATGGCGTTCTCGCCACCCTGCTTCTGCTTCATCAGGGAGGCGACGCGCGGATCGTCGCGGCGCATCAGCCACAGCTTGAACGGCATTTCCATCGTGTTGACGGTCATGATCCCGCGCACCGGATCGACCGCCGCGCCGCCCCAGTCGGTGACACCGTCGAAGGCGGGATGGCCGATGATCGGCTTCAGGCCCATCGGCTGGTAGATGCCGGTCCCCTGCGCACGACGAATGTCGATACGGCAGAACAGCTGATCGATCGGCGTCGCGCCCCAGGTCGCGACCTCGGTCGGGGCGGGCGGCGTGAAGCTGGGCATCCCGGTCGAGAAGGGCTGGGTCGGCGACACGCGCACGCCCGGCGTCGCGCCATCGGTCCGCACCGGTCGCTCGGTGATCGCGGCGATCGGCTGGCCGGTCAGGCGGTTCAGGAAGAACACCTGCCCCATCTTGGTGGTCTGGATCAGCGCCGGGACAACCTGTCCGTTCGGCGCGCGATAGTCGAACAGCGACGGCCCGATCGGCAGATCCATGTCCCACATGTCGCGGTGTACCAGCTGACGGGTCCAGCGCAGCTTGCCGGTCGCCACGTCGAGCGCGACGATCGAGCTGCCGAACCGGTCGTCGAACGGCCGGCGATACCCGATCCAGTAATCGGGAGAGGCGTTGCCGGTGCCCAGATAGACGATGCCGTTCGCCGCGTCCGCGGTGATCGCGCCCCAGACGTTCGGCGTGCCGCGTGTATAGACCTGCCCCGCCGGCAGTGGGGCGATCGCGTCCTGCGACCGGCCCACGTCCCATGCCCAGACTGGCGCACCGGACACGGGGTCATAGGCGCGGACCACCCCGCTTGGGATGTCGCGGTTGACGTTGTCGGTGATCCGCTCGCCGATGATGAGGCGACCGTTCACGACCACCGGCGGGGTCGTGCCGATCTGGTCGGACGGCTTCGACGTGCCCATGTTCGCGCGCAGGTCGATCGCGCCGCCGTTCGCGAAGCTGGGGCACGGCCGTCCGGTATCGGCGTCGAGCGCGACGAGGCGCGCGTTGAAGGTCGGCGCGAAGATGCGGTGCGGGCACGGCGTGCCGGCCGGTGCCTCGAAATAGGTGACGCCGCGGCAGACCAGATAGTTGTTGCCCTGGATCTTCGCGTCCTCGTGCCAGCTCCACTTGGTCTTGCCGGTGGTGGCGTCGATCGCCTGGACGAAGGAATGCGGCGTGCAGGTGTAGAGCGTGTCGCCGATATGGATCGGCGTCGCCTCGGAATGATATTCGCGCTTATGCTCGGTCGCCTCCGCCGGCATGGGCAGGTCGCCGGTGCGTTGCGTCCAGGCGAGTTGCAGGCGGCCGACATTCTGCGGCGTTATGTCGGCAAGCGTCGAGTAGCGGCGCCCGGACAGCGTGCCACCATAGTCGCGCCAGTCGCCGTCCGCCTCGCCCGTCGGCGCTGCCGGCAGCTGCACCGCTGGCGCGTCCTGCGCGACGACTCCTTGCCCGTGCAGCGTCAGCCCGGCGACGCACAGCACCGCTAGTCCCGCAGCGACGGCGGGCATCGCATGCCCGCGCGACCGCCACGAACGCCCGCGCAGGCCGGTCAGCAGCACCAGCACCAGCAGCACGGTGGGCGCAACCAGCCGCGGTACCAGCTGGAGCCCGTCCAGCCCCACCTCCCACACCGCCCAGATCAGCGTGCCGATCCACAGCGCGACGAACAGCCATCGCCCGAGCGGACTTTCGCGCCCGATCAGCGCTCCGCTGGCCACCATCGCGACGCCGACGATAAGATAATAGGGCGAACCACCCAGCGAGACGAGCACCCCGCCTGCGACCACGAAGAAACCACCCAGAATGGTGATGACCCAGGCCAGGACGATGGTGAGCAGCCGTGCCATATCCGCGCATTCCCTGTGATCTACGGGCCACAACGCAGCCGGCGGCGAAAAGTCCCCGTGCGGTCAGGCGCGACTGATCCGGTACGGCCCTGCACGAACGGACAGCGGCTGCCCCTTCCAGCTCAGCCGTACCGCACCCTCGGCAAGGAGCCGGTCGACCGCATCGTGCACGGCGGGCATCGCGTCGCGCCACGCATCGGCATGGCCGGCGGTCAGCGCGCGTGCGACCTCGCTCGGACAGACACTCGCCTCGGCGGCGCGGGCCGCGAGCAGCGCCAGGGTGGCTGCCCGCGCCTCGGTCATGCCCGGCGGAAGCATGTTGCCTCGTGATCGTCGATCAGCCCGCACGCCTGCATCCAGGCATAGACGATCACCGGGCCGACGAACTTGAACCCCCGTGCCTTCAGCGCTGCCGACAGCGCCTCGGATTCGGGCGACCGGGTCGCGGTGCCGTCGCCGACGATCGGATGTCCGCCAACGAAGCTCCAGCAGAAGGCGGCGAAATCCTCGCCCTTGTCCGCCATCGCCAGGACCGCGCGCGCATTGCCGATCACCGCCTCGATCTTGGCGCGGGAGCGCACGATTCCGGCGTCGGTCATCAACCGCTCGACATCGGCCGCGTCGAACCGCGCGACCCGCACCGGGTCGAAGCCGGCGAACGCGGCCCGGAACGCCTCGCGCTTGCGCAGGACGGTGATCCAGGCGAGCCCGGCCTGGAACCCGTCGAGCATCAGCTTTTCCCACAGCGCGCGGGCATCATGCTCGGGCACGCCCCATTCCGCGTCGTGATACGCGGCGAGCAGCGGCGCGCTCTGCGCCCAGCGGCAGCGCGGACGGTCAGGATCGATCGGCGAGGTCATGACGCTGGTGGCTAGGCGCTTCCACGAGCCGGGTCGATCAGTTCCGCGTGCCGCCGAACACCGGCGCACGCTTGCCGAGAAAGGCGGCGACGCCCTCGCGATAATCGTCGCTGCACCCCAGCACCCGCATCGCGTCGCGCTCGGCGTCCAGCTGCGCGTCGAGCGTAGTGCCAGAGGCCGCGCGGATCAGTCGCTTGGTTTCCGCCAGCCCCTGTGCCGGCCCGGCGGCAAGCCGCTCTGCTAGTGCCGTGGCGGTGTCGATCAGCGCATCGTCGTCGACACAGTCCCAGATCAGCCCCCACGCCGCCGCCCTCTCGGCCGACAGCGCGTCTCCGGTCAGCGCCAGGCCCAGCGCCCGCGCCTGTCCGACGAGGCGCGGCAGCACCCAGGTGCCGCCCGAATCGGGGATCAGGCCGACCTTCGCGAACGACTGGATGAACTTCGCCGACCGGCCGGCGACCACGATATCGCAGGCCAGCGCGACGCTGACTCCCGCCCCCGCGGCGACGCCGTTGACGGCGCAGACCACCGGCTTGGGCAGGATCGTCAGCCGCCGGATCAGCGGGGCATAGTGGCGCTCGATCGACTCGCCGAGGTCGATCGGCGTGCCATCGGCCGGCGCGACCCGGTCGGACAGGTCCTGCCCCGCGCAGAAGCCGCGACCGGCGCCGGTCAGCAGGACGGCGCGAACCTCGCCGTCCTCCGCGATCCTGTCGAGTGCGGCGGCCAGTTCGCCGTGCATCGCGGCGGTGAAGCTGTTCAGCCGCTCGGGCCGGTTCAGCGTGACACGCGCGACACCGTTCGCGCGTTCGACCAGGATCATCTCACGTCCCCTCAGACCCGTTCCAGCATCAGCGCGATCCCCTGCCCCACGCCGACGCACATGAACGCCATCGCATAGCGGCCGCCGGTGCGGTGCAGCTCCTCGACCGCCGACAGGGTGATGCGCGCACCCGACATGCCGAGCGGGTGGCCGAGCGCGATGGCGCCACCATTGCGGTTCACCCGCGGGTCGTCCCACGCGATGCACAGGTCGCGCAGCGTCGCGATCGCCTGGCTGGCGAACGCCTCGTTCAGTTCGATGACGTCGAGCCGATCGAGCGCGATGCCGGTGCGGTGCGCCAGTCTGCGCGCCGCCTCTATCGGACCGACGCCCATGATCCGTGGTGCGATGCCGGCCGCTGCCATGCCGAGCACCCTTGCCCGCGGTGTCAGGCCGTGGCGCGCCGCCGCGGCCTCCGACGCGACCAGCATGGCCGCGGCCCCATCGTTCAGCCCGGAAGCATTGCCGGCGGTCACCGTGCCATCGGCGCGCACCACCGGCTTCAGCTGCGCGAGCGCGGCGAGGCTGGTGGCGCGCGGGTGCTCGTCCTGCGCGAACAGGATCGGCTCGCCCTTGCGCTGCGGGATCTCGACCGGCACGATCTCCGCGGCCATGCGCCCGCTGGCGATCGCCGCGGCGGCCTTTTCCTGGCTGGCGAGCGCGAACCGGTCCTGCTCCTCGCGCGACACCTGCCACTGGTCGGCGACGTTCTCGCCCGTCTCGGGCATCGAATCGACGCCGTACGCATGCCGCATCGCCGGATTGACGAAACGCCAGCCGAGGACCGTATCCTGCAGCGTCTGCGCGCGGTCGAACGGGCCCGCCGCCTTGCCCAAAACATAGGGCGCACGGGTCATGCTCTCGACCCCGCCGGCAATCATCAGCTCGGCGTCGCCGGCGCGGATCGCTTGCGCGGCCGATCCGACCGCGTTCAGCCCCGACCCGCACAGCCGATTGACGGTCACCCCCGCCACCGTATCCGGCAGACCGGCGAGCAGCACCGCCATGCGTGCGACGTTGCGATTGTCCTCACCCGCCTGATTGGCGCAGCCCAGGATCGCATCGTCGACCGCCGCCCAATCGACGTGCCGATTGCGCGCCGCGAGCGCACGGATCGGCACGGCGGCGAGATCGTCGGCACGGATCGTCGACAGTCCGCCGTTCAGCTTCCCGATCGGGGTACGGACGGCGTCGCAGATATAGGCGTCGGGCATATGACCTCGCGCTTGGGTGACTGGATGATGCGCAGCGATACCGCGCCCCGACGGTGGTCTGCCATAGCCGCGTCGGCGGCACTGCGACATTCCAACCGTGATTTACATCCGCCCGCCCGGCCGCGCGTGACCGCACCCGCCTGCCCACCTAGCATCCGGTCGTGGACAGGATCATGAGCGGAACGGCGCTGGTCACGGGCGGCGCGCGCGGCATCGGCGCGGCAACGGCAGAGGCCCTGGAGCGGGCGGGCTGGCGCGTGCTGGCCGCCGATATCGACGCACGGGCGGTCGCCGAAGCGGATACAGGCTGGTGTGCCGCCGGTCGGGCCATCGCCGGTGTTCAACTCGACGTGACCGACCGAGCGGCGGTCGGCGCGCTGCTCGACGCGCACGGGCCGGTGACGCTGGTCGTCAACAATGCCGCAGTGCCGGCCGACATGCTCCCATTCGCCGATCTGACGGCACCTCAGTTCGAACGGGCTTTGCGCATCAACGTGCTCGGCAGCTTCATCGTCGGGCAGGAGGCGGCGCGGCGGATGACGGGCGGCGCGATCGTCAACATCGCCTCGCGCGGGTATCTGGGCGGCATCGGCGGCGCACATTACGTCGCCTCCAAGGCGGCGGTGGTCGGGCTGACCCGCGCGATGGCGATCGAACTCCGCTGGCGCGGCATCGCGGTGAACGCGGTCGCTCCGGGCATGGTGGACACTCGCATGATCAAGCATTTCACCCCGGCGATGCGCGCCCGCCTGACCGAGCTTGAGCCGAGCGGCGGCGCGCTCGACCCGCAGGTCATCGCCGACACGATCGTCTTCCTCGCCTCTCCCGCAGGCCGCGCGATGAGCGGGCAGGTGCTGCTGGTCGACGGCGGCAAGGCGCTCGGCGTGGCCCTTTACTGAGGCGGAGACATGATGGCTGCACGATCCCTGCTGGTACTGGGCAAAGCGGACGGCGTTGCCGCCGCGATCGGTGCGGTGCTGTGCGCCGGCGACTATTCTCCCGTTGCGGAGGGACAGATCGCCGACGCGATCCTGATCGACGGTGTCGATGAGGCGCCCGACACCCCGTTCCTCGACCTGACGGAAGAGGCGTTCGTGGCGCAGGCGATCGACGCTACGCTTGACCGGCGCGCCGCCCTGCTGACCGCGCTGGAATGCGCCGCGGCGGATGCGGCGATCCTGGTGATCGCGTCGGACGCGTATCTGGGGCGGTGGCACGGCGCCGGACAGGCGGCGGGCAGCGCGGCGCTGATCGGCATGATGCGCAGCGTCGCGATGGAGCATGGCCGCTCCGGCCTGCGCGTCAACGCGCTGGCGCTGCCTTCCGGGGTCGACCCCGAGGCGGCCGCCGTCCTGGCCGCGGCGCTGATCGAGAGCCCCGCCGCACACGGCCAGTGCGTGCTGGCCGACGGCGGCGACAATCTGAAGCTGCGTCAGGCGCGGCGACGCTGAGCCGCTACGCGGTTTCCAGCCCCAGTTCCCGCATCGCGATGGTGAGTGCGGTACGATAGTCGCTCTTGCCGCTGGCGTGGCGCGGCAGGGTGTCGAGCAGGATGATGTGCTTGGGCATCTTGTACGCTGCCAGTTCGGCCAGCATCTCGCGCTGTGCGACGCCTGCATCGTACCGATCGGTGACGCAGGCCAGCGCCACGACCTTCCGCCCCCAGACCGGGTCGGGCACACCGACGACGATCGCGTCCTCGATCCCCGACGCACGCTTCATCGCCTCTTCCACCTCTTCGGCGAACACCTTCTCGCCGCCGGTGTTGATGACCATGTTACCGCGGCCGACCAGCCGCAGCCGGCCGTCCGCCTCGCGCACCGCCATGTCGCCGGGGATCGCCAGCACCTCGTCGCCGATCCGGCGATAGGTCGCGGCGGTCTTGGCCGGGTCGCCGTGATAGCCCAGGCCGAACGGCGCGCGGCGCGCCAGCCAACCCTCGCCCGGCTGGTCCGCCTCCAGCACGCGGTCGGTTTCCGGCTCGACCAGCACGGTGTGGCGGCCGGGCTCGAACCAGCCGGTCGGCGTCTCGCTGGTCGCGGTGGTGATCGCGTACCCGAAGCCGGACGCCTCGGAGGCACCCAAGATGTCGACCAGCGTCAGCTGCGGGATGGCGTCGACCAGCACCCGCTTCACCTCACGACTCCACATCAGCCCGGCGGACGAGATGACGCGCAGCGACGAAAGGTCCCATCGGCCGGGATGACGCTGCAACGCCTGCGCCATCGGCCGGGCGAAGACGTCGCCGACGATCAGGATGCGGGTGGCGCGCGTCCGCTCCGCCTCGTCCCACAGGCGTTCGGCGTCGAAGCGGGTGTCGGGCAGCAGCACCGCGGTGCCGCCGCCCACCAGCTCCGCCATAGAGCTGTTCAGCCCGGCACCGTGCATCAGCGGACAGGCCGGGATGACCCGGCCGGGCAGTGGGTTCTCCGCCACCATCGCAACATGGTCGGCCATGGTCCGCACGACCGTCTTGATCGTCGGCGCCTCCAGCTGCGACACGCGCGCGTCGCCCGACCGCCACATCACGCCCTTGGGCTTGCCGGTCGTGCCGCCGGTATAGAGCAGATACCCATCCTCGGGCGAGCGGGTGATGTCGAGCGGGCGGCCATCGCCCTCCCCGACCATCGCGTCGTATTGGCCGCCGTCGATCTGCACCGCCAGCGCCAGCGACGGCAGCAGCGGCGCGACCAGCTCGGCGAACTCCGCCTGATAGAACAGGCCCTGCGCCTGGCAGTCCTGCAGGACATAATCGATCTCGCCGGTCGTGTAGCGATAGTTGATATTGACGTGGCTCAGCCGGGCCTTGAACGCGGCACAGGCGATCTCGATGAACTCGGGGATGTTGCGCGCCAGGATGGCGACGCGCGCGCCGGTCGGCAGCCCGGCGGCGAGCAGCGCGCGCGCGAGCCGGTTGGTGCGCGCGTCGAAGTCGGCCCAGCTGACGACGCGCTCGCCGTGGATCAGCGCGGGGCGGTCGCCCGGCACCGCCGCCGCCGTCGCGTCGAGCAGGTCGCCGAAGTTCCAGTCGCCTGCGACCGGTCGCACCGTCCCCTCCCCGGCGGTCATCGTCAGCGCCCCTGGAAGACCGGCGGGCGCTTCTCGACAAAGGCGGCGACGGCCTCGCGCGCGTCCTCCGACTGGGCGAGCTTGGCGGTGTTGCCCTGCTCGTACACATAACCGTCGCGCAGCGTCATGTTCTCGATCGTCCGCATCGAATCCTTGGCCAGCCGCGTCGCCAGCGGGCTCTTCGACGCGATGGTGCGCGCCATATCCATCGCAAACGGCATCAGCTCGTCATGCGGCAGGCACGCCTCGATGATGCCGCGGCGATACAGCTCCTCGGCCGGCGCGCGATAGCCGGTCAGCATCATGCGCCGCGCCAGCGAGTGCGGCAGGATGCGCGCGGCGTGCTTGCCCCCGCCCATCAGGCCGACATCGACCTCCGGCAGGCCGAATACCGCGCGCTCGGAGGCGACAATGATGTCGCACGCCGCGACCAGCCCCAGCCCCGCACCCAGTGCCGGGCCGTTGACCGCTGCGATCGTCGGCTTGGCGTTGTCCATGATGCAGTATCCGACCTCGCGCACCCAGCGGTTGCGGCTCCAGCGCGCACCCGGCGCCGACAGGTCCATGCGGTTCTTCAACTCCGCTCCCGCGGAGAAGCACTTGCCCGCGCCGGTCAGCACGACGCAGCGCACGTCGTCGCGGTCGTTGAAGGTGTCGAAGACGGCGATAAGCTCCTGGATGAACTCCATCGGCTGCGCATTCACCGGCGGGTTGTCGAGCGTCACCACGGCGACGTAATCGGCGACGTCCAGCTTTATCAGGCTCACTTGCCTCTCCCACATTGCGCTTTGATTTGGCCGTATCATTGATCGGTGCGCGCCCGCGGTGAAGCCGCATCGCCGCCTGCCCGGCCCTTAATCCTATATGCGATTGCCCCGCGATCGGGCCTCCGGGTCGGATATCCCGTCTATGATATTGGCCCGCGACGGGCCGAACGCGTTGAGGGGCGACCATCCCCGTGGCGACAATGTGCGCAACGAACACGCAATATCGTGTCTTAAAAAGCCTGGGGAGGATCACACTTCATGCGCGTCCAACGTCTCTCGACCCTGCTACTGCTAAGTTCGGCCCTGATCGTGACCCTGCCGGCCGCGGCGCAGACCAGCACGGATACTCCGCCGGACATGCCCCCCGCCGCGGCGGATACGCCCGAGCAGCAGAGCAATGAAATTCCCTCTCGCAACGGCGGCCTAGACGACATCGTGGTCACCGCGACCAAGCGCGGCGAGGCGCAGAGCGTGCAGGACGTGCCCTTCGCCGTCACCGCGTTCGGCAGCAACCAGCTCGACGAACAGCACATCCGCTCGATCGCCGGGCTCAGCTACGACATCCCGAACGTCCAGCTGACCGAACTCGGCACCGCGCCGGGCTACGCCAATTTCTCGATCCGCGGCCTCGGCATCAACAGCTCGATCCCGTCGATCGACCCGACCGTCGGCACCTTCATCGACGGCGTCTATCTGGGCGTCGGCGGCGGCGTGGTGCTCGACACGTTCGACCTGGCGGGCGTCGAGGTGCTGCGCGGCCCACAGGGCCTGTTGTTCGGCCGCAACGTGACGGGCGGTGCCGTCGTGATCCGCTCCACCGTGCCCAGCAACACCTTCCACGTCGACTTCAAGGCGGCGCTGTCGACCGGCCTGGAAAAGAACGCCAGCATCGTCGTCAGCGGCCCGCTGGTCCAGGACAAGCTGCAGGCGAAGCTGGCCGTCTATTACAACTACGACAATGGCTGGTTCACCAACCAGTTCAACAACAACAAGAATTTCGGCCGCGACCGTACCATGATCGTGCGCCCCGTGCTGCGCTGGACGCCGACGAGCGACGTCGAGGCGATCCTCCGTTTCGAACATGGCGCGATGCGCGGCGACGGCGCGCGGCCGACCAATTTCGGCCTGTTCGGTGCCAACACCTTCAACATCTCGGTCAACGAGGAAGGGCTGTCGCGCAACCTGTGGAACCAGCTGAGCCTGGAGACGAATTTCGACGTCGGCTTTGGCAACGGCAAGATCACCAACATCGCCGCCTATCGCGACTTCAAGGGCGACCTCATCACCGATCTCGATGCGACGCCGCGCACCGACTACCACTTCTACACGCACACCGACCAGAACCAGTTCAGCAACGAGCTGCGCTACGCCGGCACGTTCGGGCGCGTCGACGTGACGACCGGCCTCTACTACTTCGGCCAGCAGATCGAATATCTCGAGAAGCGGCTGCTGTCGGGCGGCAATCTGACCATCGCCGGTGGCGGTGTGCAGAACCAGCACTCCTACGGCGCCTTCGCCTCGTTCGACTGGCACCTGACCGACCAGATCACCTTGAACATCGGCGGTCGCTATTCCAACGAGGACAAGCGCGTCCGCATCGCCAACATCGTCGCGGGCAGCTGCAACTTCGACGCGCGCACCTGCAACTACACCTTCTTCAGCAAGAAGCGCTGGGACGGCTTCACCCCGCGCCTGGGCGTGCAGTTCAAACCGACCGATCAGACCCAGCTCTACGGCTTCTACGCGCGCGGTTTCCGCAGCGGCGGCTACAATCTCCGCTCGATCAACACCGCGGTCGCACCGGGCCCGTTCGACCAGGAGGTGCAGGACTCGTTCGAGATCGGCCTGAAGCAGGATTTCGGCCGGGTGCTGCGCGTCAATCTCGCCGGCTTCCACAACAAGATCCACAACGTCCAGCGCGAGATCGTGACCCCGGTCGCCGGCGTCGGCGCGTTCCAGGTCATCAACAACGCCGCCGACGTGACGATCAAGGGCGTGGACGCCGAAGTGGTGCTGAAGGTGCCCGGTACCGGCCTGTCGATGACCGGCCAGCTCGGCTATACCGATGGCAATTACGACCGGATCTTCGCCGACCTGAACAACGATCGGGTGATCGACGCGAAGGATTATGCCCTGATCCTGCCGCGACTGTCGAAATGGACCTATGGCGGATCGGTCAACTACTCGCTGCCGGTCGGCGACGGCACGATCGACGCACGCGGCGCGGCCAATTACCGCAGCATCGCCTATTATAACGAGCTGAACACCGGCATCCTGCCTGCCGCGACGATGGTCGACGCGAACCTCGCCTATTCCGTTGGCCGCTACAAATTCTCGATCTTCGGCACCAACCTGCTGAACGAGGTTACGTTTGGGATCTCCGGTCCGCTGCCCTTCTTCGCGGGCAGCACCTTCTCGGCACTGAACAAGGGCCGCGTCATCGGCGCGGAATTCCAGTACAAGTTCTGAACGCCGGACGATTCCGAGGGAGGCGCCGACCCGAGTGGTCGGCGCCTCTTTTCTATTCTGCCGCCGGGCCGACGTCGCCATAAGCGGAATAGCCGCCGTCGACCGCATAGCTCATGCCGGTGACGTAGGAGGCCGCGTCCGACGCAAGGAAAGCGACGGCGTCCGCCACCTCGTCCGGCTGGCCCAACCGCCCCATCGGCACGCGCGCGCGGATCGCGTCTAGGTCGCGCAAGCCTGCATCGGCAAGCCCCTGGATCCCGGGCGTCGATATGTACCCCGGCGCGACCGCATTGACGCGAATGCCATGCTCCGCCCACTCGCAGGCCAGGCTCTTGGTCAGCATCGTCACGCCCGCCTTGGCCGCGCAATAGGCGTTGCGCCGCGGCAGGCCGCCGGTCGCCGCGATCGACGACAGGTTGACGATCGCACCGCCCCGTCCGCCCGCGACCATGCTCCGCGCCACCGCGCGCGACGCGATCAGCGTTCCGGTCAGGTCGACGTCGAAGACGCGGCGGAAGCGCTTGGTCGCCTGATCGATCGTCGCCTCGAAGCGGTCGGCGATGCCGGCGGCGTTGACCAGCACGGCAACGGGGCCGTGATCGCGCACCACCGCCGCGACCGCCGCCTCCACCGCCGCCTCGTCGGTCACGTCGACCGGGATGTCGGCAGTGCGATCCAGTACCGCCACCGTCCGGCCTGCTGCCGCGAGCCGCGCCGCAACCGCCGCGCCGATCCCGGACGCGCCGCCGGTCACGATCGCGCAGCCCGCCGGCACCTGTCCACCGACGGCCGCGACCGACGCCGGCGCGCGACCGCCATAGGCCGCCACCCCGCCATCGGCGACGATCGCGGCGCCGGTGACGTAGGGGGCGTCGGCGACATGGGCGATCACCGCTGCGATCTCCGCGGGTTCCGCCATCCGGCCGAGCGGCACCGCCGCCCCTGCGACCGCAGGATCGAACTTGCCCGCGCGCTCCAGCGAAGCGAGGATCTCGGTCCGGACATAGCCGGGCAGCACCGCGTTGACGCGCACCCCGCCCGCCGCCCACTCGCAGGCCAGGGCACGGGTCAGGCCCAGCACCGCCGCCTTGGTCATGCTGTACGGCGTTCGCCCCGGCAGCGCGGCAAGCGCGGCGCCGGACGACAGGTTGACGATCGCACCACCGCCCTGCGCCAGCATCACCCGCGCCGCCTCGCGCGCGGCGACGTAGCTACCCTCGACGTTCACCGCGATCAGCCGGCGTACCTCTGCGATCGGCTTGTCTAGGACCTTGCTCGCCTGCGGATCGACGATGCCGGCATTGTTGACCAGGATGTCGATCCGCCCGAACCGCGCCGCCACCGCCGCGGTCGTGCGGACCACCGCATCCTCGTCCGCGACGTCCATCGGCAGTCCGACATGCGGGTCGCCGAGTTCGGCCGCTCTCGCCTCGACGGCCGCAGCATCGATATCGGTCAGCACCACCGTATCGCCACCCTCGGCGAATACCCGCGCGGTGGCGAGGCCGATCCCCGCAGCGGCGCCGGTGACGATCACGATGCGGGACGGCGCCATGGCTCTCTCTCCTGTTCGGGCTGTTTTGCCGCAATCAATCGCGGGACCGGTCGCGGGGCAAAACGCTTCGCCGCGCCGTTCCGGTTATCGCCCATGAAATAGCCGGTGGCAGCCGACCCGTCGGCGTGACCGGTGCCGGCGCGCGCTGATAGCCCCCTGGCATAACAGGATGGAGGGTGACGATGGCGGGCGAACTGACGGGCCGGGTGGCGATCGTGACCGGCGCCTCGCGTGGCCTGGGCCGCGCCATCGCCGAGCTGTTCGTGGCAGAGGGCGCCCGCGTCGCCGTGCTCGACCTGAAACAGCCCTGGGCCGCTGCCGTAGCAGACGAGATCAACGCGAAGGGTGGCCAGGCCATCGGCCTGGGCTGCGACGTCGGCGACCGCGAGGCGGTCCACGCCGCCGTGCAGGCGACGCTCGACGCGTTCGGCCAGCTCGACATCCTCGTCAACAACGCGATGTGGAACCGCTACGAGCCGGTCGAGACGATCACGACCGAGACATTCGAGCGGATGACCCGCGTCGGCATGGGCGGGATCGTCTGGGGCATCCAGGCCGCAACTCCGGCAATGCGCGCGCGGGGCGGATCGATCGTCAATATCGGCTCGATGGCGGGCCGGCTCGGCAGTCCCAATGCGCTGATCTATGCCGGGGTGAAGGCCGGGGTCGACGGGCTTACCCGCGCCGCTTCCATCGAACTCGGCCGCGACAATATACGCGTCAACGCGATCGCACCCTCGACCGTGGCGACCGAAGGCGTGCTGGCGATGCTGAGCGACGAGATGATGGCGCGCCGGCTCGAACGCTCGCCGATGGGCCGGCTCGGGGAAACAGGCGACATCGCCCAGACCGCGCTGTGGCTGGCATCCGACCGGTCAGGCTTCGTCAACGGCCAGTCGATCGCCGTCGACGGCGGCATCGGCCACGCCTTCATGCCGTGAAGACCGCTACTCTCCCCTCCCCTTCAGGGGAGGGGCTGGGGGTGGGGCGCGTCCACAAAGGTATCGGTAGCGGAAAACGCCCCACCCCGCCCCCTCCTCTGAAGGGGAGGGACCCAGCGCGCGCCTCGTCGTACCGTCAGGCGAACACCGTGTAGAGCGGATCGATCGGATACTTCCCACCTACCGGCTGGCGGGCGCCGAACCGCTCCGCCTCGCTGCCGACCGGCACCGGCAGCGGCTCGACCCAGTCGTACACCACCGTCCGCCGCAGCACGCGCCATTCGCCGCCGCGCTGTTCGAACCAGTCGAGATAGCGGCCCTTCAGATCCCACTGCTGCATCCCCTCCGGCCCCGGCTGGCGCTGAAAGGCGGAGAAATAGCTCTCCACCGCCGCGCCGCCGTCGCAGAATTTGATCAGCACGTTGTGAATCTGGTGGATGCTGCGCTCCACCCTGGGCAGCACCGTCATCGCCCAGTCGCAGAAGCCCTCGGCGCTGCCGCGATACTGGCCGTGATCGTCGGTGCCGTCGGGCCAATAGGCCGATCGCAGCGCCGCCTCGTCCATCCGGTCGATCCCCCGGCAATAGCGATAGAGGCAGTCGCGGATCGCCTCCCGATCGGTCAGTTGCTGCAGGTCGGTCATGCCCCGGCTCCCAGTCGCGCGAAGCGCGTGCGGTGGTGATCGGCATTCCCGAACGCCTGCGCCAGCATCATCTGGCGGCGCAGATGGTGGCTGACGATGAGCTCTTCGCTGAACCCGACGCCGCCGTGCAGCTGCACCGCCTGCTGCCCGACATAGACGCCGCTCTCCGCCACCCGCACCTTGCCCGCCGACACGGCGCGGGTGCGCGTATGGGGGTCGCGGCCCAGGTTCAGCGTCGCGTGATACGCCATCGAGCGGGCCTCCTCGCCCGCCACCACCATGTCGACCATGCGGTGCTGGAGCACCTGAAAACTCCCGATCGCGACGCCGAACTGGTGGCGGGTGCGCAGATGGTCGAGCGTCGCCTCCGACGCCGCCTCCATCGACCCGACTGCCTCGGCGAGCTGCGCGGCGATAGCGCGGTCGACCGCCGCCTCGATCACCGGCGTCGCCGCCTCGACGTCACCGACCGGGATGGCCGCGACATCGTCGAGCATCAACCGCGCGTGGCGATGCCCGTCGATCGCGCGAGACCCGTCGACCGCCAGCCCCTCGGCGGCTCGGTCGATCAGGAACAGCCCGATCCCGTCACTCTCGTGATCGGCGCCGGCGGTGCGTGCGGACACCACGAACCAGTCGGCATCGGCCCCGTCCTCGACATGCACCTTGGCGCCCGACAGCCGCCAGCCCTCGCCGTGCCGCACGGTGCGCGTCGTGACGTGACGCAGGTCGTAACCGCTGTCCGCCTCCAGGAACCCCGCCGCCGCCACCGCCGTGCCGGCCCCGATCTCGCCCAGCAGTTCCGCTCCCGCTTCGCTGCCCTCCAGCAACGCCGGTACCAGCACGCACGAGGTCACATAGGGCACCGCCATCAGGTGCCGGCCGACGCCCTCCATCACCGCCATCACATCGGCCGCGCTGCCGCCCAGCCCGCCATCGCTCTCCGCGATCGGCAGCATCAGCCAGCCCAGCTCGGCCATCTCGGCCCAGCGGCGCTTCGTCATCTCGGGTCCGGCGGCCAGCGTCTTCAGCCGGTCGGCCGCGGCCCAATGCTCCTCGCCGTAGCGGAGCACGCTGTCGCGCAGCATCTGCTGCTCGTCGGAATAGGCGAAATCCATGACTGCCCCTTCAGAGCCCGAGCGCGCGGCGCGCGATGATGTTGTGCTGGATCTCGCTCGACCCGCCATAGATCGACGTCACCCGCGAATAGAGTGCGCCCTGCAGGGCATAGGGCATGTCCTCGGCCGGCCCGTCGCCATTGCCCAGCGGCGCGAAGTGCGCCGACTCCGGCCCCAGCGCTTCGACCCACAGGGCGGTGCCGGCCTGGGTCAGCTGCGACCAGCGCAGCTTCACCATCGATCCCCGCGGGCCGCTGTCCGCGCCGCGCGCGGCATCGTCCATCAGGCGCAGCACCATGGTCTGGAGCGCGATCACCTCGATCTCGAACTGCGCCAGCTTCGTGGCAAAGCCCGGCGTCTCGATCAGCGGCACACCGCCGACCCGCCGCCTGGTCGCGGCGTCGCGGATGCCGCGCACCGTCTGGGTGAGGAAGATCGCGGTCGCCGCGCTCACCATCCGCTCGCGGTCGAGCAGCACCTTGCCATAACCCCAGCCCTTGCCCTCCTCGCCCAGCAAGTTGGACACCGGCACGCGCACATCGTCGAGGAACAGCTCGTTGGTATGGTATTTCTCGTCCATCGTCGGGATCTTCTGCACGCGCAGCCCCGGCGTATTCATGTCGACCAGGATCAGCGAAATCCCCTGCTGCCGCTTCGCCTCCTGCGATGTGCGGGCGAGGACGAAGACATGGCTGGCAACATGGGCATAGCTGGTCCACATCTTCTGCCCGTTCAGCACGTAATCGTCGCCGTCGCGATCGGCACGGGTGCGCAGCGCCGCGAGGTCCGATCCCGCCCCCGGTTCCGAGTAACCCTGGCACCACCAGTCGTCGAGCGTCAGGATGCGCGGCAGGTAGCGCGCCTTCTGCTCGTCGGTGCCATAGGTGAAGATGATCGGGCCGATCAGCTCCAGCCCCTGGTGGAACTGTGCCGGCGCATCGGCGCGCGCCGCCTCGCTCCAGAAGATATATTGCTGGGTCGGCGTCCAGCCGGTGCCGCCATATTCGACCGGCCAGGTCGGCGCGCCCCAGCCGCGCGCGTGGAGCCGCCGCTGGTAATAGATCAGGTCTTCCGGATCGAGGCGCAGGCCGGCACGCACCCGCGTCCGCCAAGTCTCGGGAATGCCGTCCGCGAAGAACTCGCGCACCTCGTCGCGGAAACGCAGGTCGTCGGCGTCGAAGTCCAGATTCATGCGAGCCCTCTCGTCATCCTCTCCGCACTTTGGTGGCGAACGACGGGGCTGCCGAGAACTGCGCGCGCCTGCCGCGCCGGGTTATTCGCGGATGTGATACACACCCTCTGCCAGCCCGGTGGCGCCCAGCCCCTCGATCGCCAGCACGCGCCCGGCGTCGGGATGGTCGCTGCGCAGCCGGTGGCCGGAATCGGCGATCGTCGTCACATAGAGCGTCGCCCGCCCCGGCCCGCCGAACGCCGGACAGGCGGGATAGGGGATCGGCAGGTCAATCCGGCGCAGCACCTCACCCCGGGGGGAGATGCACGCGACCTGCTGCGCCAGTACCAGCGCGACCCACAGATTGCCTTGCGCATCGACAGTCGCACCGTCCGGCCCCGAGCCGAGCGTCCGGCAGTCGATCAGGTCGCGCCGTTCCCCGATCGCGCCGGTGACGGGATCGTAAGCGTGCGCCCGGATGAAGCCGTCGAGACTGTCGGCGAAGTACAGCGTCCGCCCGTCCGGCGCGAAGCAGATCGCATTGCCCACCTCCAGCCCGCCCGCCAGTCGCTCCGCCTCGCCATCTGCGTCGAGCCGCCACAGCCCGCCCCTGGACGGCACCGCCCCGGTGCCATGCACCTGCGCCTGCGCGCTCAGGAAGCGGCCCGCCCGATCGGCCTTGCCGTCGTTCAGCCGCAACGTCGGATCGGCGGGCAGCAGCCGGATCGGCCGGGTCGCGCCGGTCCGCATATCGAGATGGTGGAAACCGTCGGCCAGCGCCGCGATCAGCCCGCCGTCCGCCAGCCCGATACTGCCGACCGGCTGGTCCACCTGGAACCGCGCCCGCGCCTGCCCGTCCGGTGTCGCGGCGTGGATCAGCCCGGCAAGCGCATCCACCCACCACAGCCAGCCGCTGCGATGATCCCAGACCGGGCTCTCGCCCAGCTTCGCGCGATGATCGCCCAGGAAGCGGATCGCGGTCACGCGACCGCCCCGATCCGATAGACGCGCTCGGCGGTGTCGTGCCAGATCGCCCGCCGCTCGGCGGCGCTCCGATCGGCGAGCGCGTCGTCGAAGCGCGCGACGATGGTCGGATAATCGGCCATCACCAGATCGACCGGCGCGTTGCTGCCCCACATCAGCCGCTCCGCACCGAACAGCGCCAGCAGCCGCGCGATCACCGGCCGGACCGTGTCCGCTGACCAGTCGCGCCGCACCAGCCCCGCGCCCGACAGCTTGACCGACACATTTCCGCAGTCGGCCAGCGCCGCCATCCCGGCTGCCCAGAGCGGATCGCCATCGGCCATCCCCAGATGCTCGATCACGATCGCCGCATCGGGCATCGCCCGTGCGAGCGCCGCCACCGCGTCCAGTTGCCCCGGCCACACCATCAGGTCCGCGACCCCGCCGGCGGCAGACAGCGCCGCCAGTCCGCGCCGCCACTGCGGGTCGTCGAACGGCGCGGGTGCCGTGACGCGGATGCCGCGCCAGTTGGCGCAGGCCGCGTCCGCCGCGATCCGCGCCCCGGCATCCGGGTCGGCGAGATCGATACGGGTCAGGATCGCGTGCGGAAAGCCATGGGTTTTGGCGATCGCCTGCACCACCCGCGCCTCCTCGTCGGCCGGCGCGAAGCCCGCCTCGACATAGACCGAGGCGACCACTCCGGTCGCGCGTGCCTGCGCCGCGAAGATGTCGACCGGATAGTCGCGCACCAGTTCGGCACTGTTGCCCCAGAAGCGCTCGACCGGCGGGCCGTCGAGCATCGGATGGCGATCGCTGCCGGCCGTCCACAGATGGTGATGCGCGTCGATGCGCCGGGTCACGCCAGCCTCTCCTGCCTGCACCAGCGCAGAGTGGCGCGGAAAACCCGGACCGGCGTAGGCGACAGCGTCGGCGCGGGCGGAATTTACATGGGTGATAATCCGCGATGGCTTCGCCGCGCGGCTTCATCCACGATGCCGGCGCCTGTCATGTCTGGCGTCAGCGCCGCGGCGACAGACCGGGCGACAGGAGAGCGGCTTTTGCGCAGCGATACCATCACCAGCAGCCCGGACGGCATCGTCGTGCCGACCCTGCCCCCGGCCCGCAACGTTGCGGCCGGTGCCGTGCCGACCCGCTTCCCGCTCGGCATCATGCTGATGATGATGCTGATCTACACGCTGAATTTCTTCGACCGCCAGATCCTGACCATCCTGGTCGAGCCGATCAAGGCGGACCTGCTGCTGTCCGACGGGCAGATCGGCGCGATCACCGGCCTCGCCTTCGCGATCCTCTATACCGCCGCCGGGATGCCCCTGGCGTGGCTCGCCGACCGGACCAACCGGGTGCGCCTGATCGCGGTCGCGCTGGCCGTCTGGAGCGTCTTCACCATCGCCTGCGGCTTCACCCGCAGCTTCGGCCAGCTGCTGCTGACCCGCGTCGGTGTCGGCGTCGGCGAGGCAGGGTGTACCCCCGCCGCCCACAGCCTCATCACCGAATATGTCCCGCGCGAGCGGCGGGCGCTGGCGCTCGCCATGTACCAGATGGGCGTGCCGCTCGGGTCGCTGACGGGACTCGCGGTCGGCGGGCTGCTGGTGTCGTCGCTCGGCTGGCGCTGGGCCTTCTTCCTCGCCGGTGCGCCGGGGCTGGTGCTGGCCGCGATCGTGCCGCTGGTGATGCACGAGCCGCGCGGCAACCGCGCCGCGATCGTTCCCGATCCCGTGCCGCTCGGCCCCGGGCTGAAGACGCTGTGGCGGCGCAAGTCGTTCGTCTGGATCTGCATCGGCTCGGGCTTCTCCGCCTTCGCCTTTTACGGGCTCAGCGCCTTTTCCGGCTCGCTCTACCTGCGCACCCATGCCACCGAGCTGGCGGCGATGGCCGCCGATGCCAGCATGGCGCCGACCGCGCTGCTCGGCATCGTGCTGGGCCTGATCGTCGGCGTCATGGGCGGGCTCGGCACCTTTCTGGGCGGCTTCCTGTCGGACCGGGTCGCGCGCGGCAACATCGTCAATTACGTCCTGTTCTGCGCCGTCGCACTGACGCTCGCCGCACCTTTGTTTGCCGGCGCCGCGCTGGCCGGCGGGCTGGTGCTGTCGTTCGCCTTCTTCGGCGGGGCGCTGTTCTGCCAGACGCTCAGCTACGGTCCCGTCTATGCGGCGATCCAGACCGTGGCGGAGCCGCGGATGCGCGGCATGGCGGTCGCGCTCCAACTGCTGGTCGTGAACCTGGTCGGGCTGGCGCTCGGCCCGCTGTTCGTCGGGATGACGAGCGATCACCTGACCGCCACGCTCGGCCCCATCCACGGGTTGCGCTCGGCCATCGCGCTGGTCGCGGTGCCGATGCTCCTGTCCGGCCTGATGTTCACCCACGCGACCCGCCTCGTCCGGCGCGAAGACGCGACCTTCGGAGGAGACTGACGTGCTTGGCCTCATGCAGCAGCACCGGCTGACCACCGCCGCGCTGATCGACCACGCCGCCCGCGCCCACGGCCGGACCGCGATCGTCTCGCGCCGGGTCGACGGCACTCTCGCCCGCTCCAGCTGGGGCGAACTGGCGGTCCGCGCGCGGCGGGTGGCGACGATGCTCACCGATCTCGGCGCGAAGCCGGGCGACCGCATCGCCACCCTCGCCTGGAACCGCCTGCCCCATCTCGAACTCTATTACGGCGTCACCGCCGCCGGCATGGTCCTCCACACCGTCAACCCGCGGCTGTTCGCCGAGCAGATCCGCTACATCGTCGACCATGGCGGCGCGTGCATCCTGTGCGTCGACCCGGACCTGCTGCCCATCGTCGAGCCGGTGATCGCCGAACTGACCGGCATCGAGCATGTCGTGATCCTTTGCGCCGCCGACGCCATGCCGGAGACGACCATACCCTCCCCCATCGCGTACGAGGACGCGGTCGCCGCCGCCGTGCCGCTCGCCGAGTGGCCGGCGATCGACGAGGATAGCGCCTCCAGCCTCTGCTACACCTCCGGCACGACCGGCCATCCAAAGGGCGTGCTCTACTCGCACCGCTCGACCGTGCTGCACGCCTTTGCCGCCTGTGCGTCGGACTCGATGGCGCTGTCGGCGCGTGACACGGTGCTGCTGGTCACGCCGCTGTTCCACGTCAACGCTTGGGGCCTGCCCTTCACCGCCGCGATGTGCGGCGCCAAGCTGGTGCTGCCGGGGTCGGCGCTGGACGGCGCGTCGATCTATCAGCTGCTGCGCGACGAGGGCGTCACCTTCTCGCTCGGCGTACCCACCCTATGGTTTACGATTCTCGACCACATCCAGCGCCACGTCGACCCGGCCGATCGCGCGCAGCTGAAGCTCCGCCGCGTCTTCATGGGCGGCGCCGCCACCCCGCGCACCCTGATCGAGCGGTTCCGCGACCTGCTCGGCATCCAGGCCAACCAGGCCTGGGGCATGACCGAGACGAGCCCGGTCGCCACCGTCTGCAAGCCGCTCGGCTTCCAGGCCGACTGGCAGGACGACGCGCTGATCGACGTCCTCGCCTGCCAGGGCCGCGCCGTGTTCGGCATCGAGCTGCGCATCGAGGACGAGGACGGCGCACCACTGCCCCACGACGGCGAGCGTTCGGGGCTGCTCAAGGTCCGCGGACCGTGGGTGCTCAACGCCTATTACGGCAACGAACCGGGCTCGGCGCTCGACGATGGCGGCTGGCTCGACACCGGCGACGTCGCGAAGATCGACGCGGACGGCTTCGTCCACCTGACCGACCGTGCCAAGGACGTCATCAAGTCGGGCGGCGAGTGGATCAGCTCGATCGACCTGGAGAACGCCGCCGCCGCCCACCCCGCGGTCGCCGAGGCGGCGGTGATCGGCGTCGCCCACCCCCGCTGGCAGGAGCGCCCGCTCCTGCTGGTCCGCCTCCATCCGGGCGAGACCGTGTCGAAGGCGGCGATGGACACCCACCTCGCCGACCATGTCGCACGCTGGTGGCTGCCCGACGCGATGGTGGTGGTGGACGACCTGCCCCACACCGCGACCGGCAAGGTGCTGAAGGCGACGCTGCGTGCGCAGTACCGCGATCATCTCGGCGGGTGACAATTAGCCCCTCCCCTTCAGAGGAGGGGTTGGGGTGGGGCGTTTCCACTTGCGCGGCGTATGCGGAAGCTCCCCACCCCCGTTCCCTCCCCTAAACGGGAGGGGCTTAGTTGCGATGGCGGATCACGCCTCCACGAGCGACACCGCCGGCCGGAACACCAGCTCCGAATATCCCCCGGCAGCCGCCGTCGCGCAATGCTCGCAATATTTCGAGAAGCCGCCGGTGAACATCGTCAGCCCGCGCGTCTTGCCGGTCACGTTCGCGCCGACATACCAAGTCTGCGCCTTGGACAGCAGGGTCTTCTCGGCCAGCGTATGGACCAGGTCCATCCACCGCGCCTCGGCCTGCGGCGTCGGCTCGAACGTGCCGAGCCCCTCGGCCTCCATATGGTCGAGCAGCGCGCACAGCCAGTTCACGTTCTGCTCGTTGATCGAGATGATGTTGGCGAGCGCGGCGGGGCCGTTGGCGCCGCACACCATGAACAGGTTCGGGAAGCCTGCCAGCATCAGCCCCAGATAGGATTCCGCGCCGTGTGACCATTTGTCGCGCAGGTTCGCGCCGTCGCGCCCGACGATGTCGAACGCCATCATCGCGCCGGTCAGCCCGTCATACCCGGTCGCCAGGATCAGCGCGTCGAGCGCCACCTCGGTCCCGCCCGCCAGCCGGACACCGGTCGGCGTGATCTCGGCGATCGGATCCTTCAGCAGGTCGACGAGATGGACGTTCGGCCTGTTGAACATCTCATAGTAATCGGTGTCCAGGCAGGGCCGCCGCGCGAAGATCGGATAGCCCTTGGGCTTCAGCGCCTCGGCCGTCTCGGGATCGTTGACCACCTCGCCGATCTTGGCACGGACGAACTCGGCCACCTGCTCGTTGGCGTCCGGGTTCGTGAGGAGATCGGAAAAGGTGCCCAGGAACGCGTGGCCGCCCATCCGCCACGCATCCTCCATCAGCTGGCGGCGCTGGCGCGGCGGCAGGCTGAAATAGGGGCGCGTCGTCGACGGCCGCACGCCGCCCAGCGCGCTGGCATTGGCGGCGGCGCGCAGGCCGGCATAATGCGCCTTGATCTCTTCGACATAGTCGGGATCGAGCTTGTCGTTGCGCATCGGCAGGGTGAAGCTGGGCGTGCGCTGGAAGACGTAGAACTCGCCGACGTCCTTGGCGACCTCGGTCACGATCTGGATGCCGGTCGACCCGGTGCCGATCAGGCCGACCCGCTTGGTCGAGAAATCGACCTCGTGGTGCGGCCATTTCTGCGCGCGGTACAGCTCGCCGCCGAAATCGGCCAGGCCCGGTATCTCGGGGTCCTTGGGGATCGACAGCGGCCCGGTCGCCAGCACGCAATAGCTCGCCTCATAGACCGTGCCGTCGTCGACGGTGACGCTCCACAGCTGGCGATCCTCGTCCCACACCGCGCCGGTCACCCGCGTGTTGAACCGGATGCTGTCGCGCAGCTTCAGCTTGTCGGCAACGAAATTGGCATAGGCCAGGATCTCGGGCTGGGCGGCGAACTGCTCGCTCCAGGTCCACTCCTGCTCGATCTCGGGCGAGAAGGAGTAGCTATAATCGACGCACATCAGGTCGCATCGCGCACCCGGGTAGCGATTCCAGTACCAGACGCCGCCGACATCACCGCCGGCCTCGATTCCAACAATCCGCATCCCCCGCTCGCGCAGGCGATGGACCGCGTACATGCCGCCGAAGCCGGCGCCGACCACCACCGCGTCCAGCCGCACCGTCTCACCGCGGCCAGCGGACACCAGTTCACCAATCTCGCTCATGCTCCGAAACCTCTCCCGTCCGAGCTGTTGGGAGATCAATCGCGCCAACCGCGCGCCAAGCCGCGGAAAACCATTGGGGAGCGCCGAATATCACATACGAGGATCACGCCGGTCAGTTGTCTTCCGCATCGCCGGGGGCGTCGGGCTGGTCGGCCGCGGCGTCGCGCACGGCGGCGCGGCGGGCGTTGAACGCGGCGATCAGCTCGCGCATCGTCGCTAGGATGTCGGCCTTCTCACGCGAGATGCGCTCCGCAAGTCCGCCCACGCCGATCGACAGCGGGATCCCGTGCAGGTCGGCGTCGAGCGCGATCGAGATCGACGACACGTCGGGCGTCGGCCAGTTGGGGAAATAGCAGTAGCCGACGTGCCGTATCCACGAGATGTCCTTCATCACCTCGGCATAGTTCACCCGGCTGTCGGACATCTCGTAATGGTTGGTGTAGCGGCACAATTTGTCGATCGCGCGGTCATTCATCCGCGCCATCATCGCCCGCCCGGCACTCGAATCGACCAGCAGCCGCATGGTGCCGTCGGGCGGCACGTTCTTGAACTGATGGCCCGGCGCGGTCAGGAACAGATACTGGACGAACAAGTCATTCTGCGTGGCGATGCCGACCGTCTCGTCGGTACGGCGCTGCATCTCCTCGACCAGTTCGCGAAAGCCGCCCTCCTGCTGCATATACCCCGCCACCCAGTTACCGAGCAGGTTCAGCCGCATGGTCGGCAGGTAGGTCCGCTTGATCCGATTATAGTTGAGATAGCCAAGAAGAACCATGCTTTTCAGCAAGTTGGTCGTACTCGATTGCGGATAGCCAAGCTCGGTATAGATCTCGTGCAGCGCCATCGGTCGCCGACGCTCGGCGAACAGTTCCAGCACTTCGAAGGTGCGCATCGCCGATTTCACTGCTCGCCGCTGCACGTCCGGCCGGCTCCTTCCCGCTGCGCTTCGCCTTGCAGCGGGGTAACCCATCCCCATGCGCCTGCACAAGGACGTCACGGGGCGAGCGCCGGTGCAGGATCGCCAGCCCTGCCCGCGCGGCTGTTCCGGTGTCACAGTAGCGGCCACTGCCGACCGCCGTCGATTTGCTTTGCGAAGGGGGCCGACCGGACGATAGGGACATCGGCTCCCTCCCTTCCCGGCCGAGCCCGATGCCCGCACCTTCGTTCATCCGCGATACCAACTCCCTCCTCTATTGGCACCGGCGATGATCCTGCTCGCCCTGCTCCTCCAGGCCGCGACACCGCCGGCCGGCACCGACATCCTCGTCACCGCGCCGCCCAAGCCGTTCGCGCAGACGCCGGCGACGATGGTGGTCGAACCGGTGGCGATGATGATCGCCGCCTGCGACGCGGACGGCGACGGCGAGACGATGCGCAGCGAGATGATCGAGTGCGTCCGCCGCTCGTACGACGCGATCGACACCGCGAAGAAGGGATCGATCGGCTATTTCCAGTTCGCCGACTGGGCACAGAAGTGGCTGGGCGACCGCAACGCGCTGCCCAGCCCGTTCGACGTCGATCGCGACGGCGACAACCGGATCACCCTCGACGAGTTGCAGGCGCATTTCGCCAAGCTGTTCAGCCGCTTCGATCGCAACCGCGACGGCGCGATCGACCGCGCGGAGACGCTGACAATCCGCACCGCCCCGGCCGACGCCAACGGCCCGACGCCGCCGCGCCCGCCGTTCGGCGAAAAGCGCAAGAAGGACCGGCGATGACGCCTCCCCGCTTCGCCTTCACCATCGCCGCGACCGACGGGCGCGCCCGCACCGGCAGCATCGCGATGGAGCGCGGCACGATCCGCACCCCCGCCTTCATGCCGGTCGGCACCGCCGCGACCGTCAAGGCCATGAAGCCCGGCGACGTCGCCGCGGCCGGCGCCGACATCATCCTGGGCAACACCTATCACCTGATGCTGAGGCCGGGTGCCGAGCGGGTCGCGCGGCTGGGGGGGCTGCACGGCTTCATGGGCTGGGACCGGCCAATCCTGACCGACTCGGGCGGCTATCAGGTGATGAGCCTGTCGGAGTTGACCAAGCGCTCCGAAGAGGGGGTGGCGTTCAAGTCGCACCTCGATGGCACCCGCCATCTGCTGAGCCCCGAGCGCTCGATCGAGATTCAGCGGCTGCTCGGCAGCAACATCACCATGGCGTTCGACGAGCTGGTGCCGACCACCTCGACGCGGGAGGTGCAGGCGGCGGCGATGGAGCGCTCGATGCGCTGGGCGCGGCGCAGCCGTGATGCGTTCGATGCGGGCGCGGACCATGCCGCCCGCAACGCGATCTTCGGCATCCAGCAGGGCGCGCTGGATGAGGGGCTGCGCAAGGCGTCGGCGGATGCGCTGGTCGATATCGGGTTCGACGGTTACGCGGTCGGCGGCCTGGCGGTCGGCGAGGGGCAGGAGGCGATGTTCGCCTGCCTCGACTATGCGCCGCAGCAGCTGCCTGTCGACAAGCCGCGCTATCTGATGGGCGTCGGCAAGCCGACCGACATCGTCGGCGCGGTCGAGCGGGGCATCGATATGTTCGACTGCGTCCTGCCGACACGGTCGGGCCGCACCGGGCAGGCGTTCACCCGCGCCGGGCCGATCAACCTGCGCAACGCCCGCTTCGCCGAGGATCAGGGGCCGCTCGACCCCGCCTGCGGCTGCCCGGTCTGCGCGACGTGGAGCCGTGCCTATCTCCACCATCTGGTCCGCGCCGGCGAGATATTGGGCGCGATGCTGATGACCGAGCACAACATTCGCTTCTATCAGGCGTTGATGGCCGATCTGCGCGCCGCGATCGCCGAAGGGCGGCTGGCGGCCTATGCTAGCGATTTCCGCACGCGCTACACGCGCGGCGACACAGGAGAGACGAAGTGACCGACGCGACCACGCCCAGGACCGACGACGACGCTCCCAACGAGATCCTCGCCGCCGCGCGCGAGGTGAAGGAGAAGGCCGAGGCCGCCGCCGCCGCGACCGCGGAGCAGGCGAAGCGCTGGCCGCTCGGCAAGATCGGACTGGGCGTCGGCATCGGCTCCGCCGCGGTCGCCGCCGCCGTCCTCTACGGCAGCCGCAAGCGCGAGGGCAAGTGAGGCACGCGATCCTCGCCGCCGCGCTGCTCGCCGGCACCGCGCTGCCGGTCGCGGCGCAGGTGCAGCAGCAGGCCGCCGTCGCGCCGATCGGCTTCACCGAGCGGACGCTCGCCAACGGGCTGCGCGTGTACGCGATCCGCGACACCACGACGCCCAACGTGTCGGTGCAGGTCTGGTACGGCGTCGGCGGGCGCGACGATCCGCGCGCCCGCTCAGGCTTCGCGCACCTGTTCGAACATCTGATGTTCAAGGCGACCCGCAACCTGGTGCCCGAACAGATGGACCGGCTGACCGAAGATGTCGGCGGCTACAACAACGCCTCCACCAACAGCGACTATACCAATTATTACGAGGTCGTCCCCGCCAACCATCTGCAACGACTGCTGTTCGCTGAGGCCGACCGAATGGCGTCGCTGGTGGTCGAGCCGGCCAGCTTCGCCTCCGAACGCGACGTGGTGAAGGAGGAGTATCGCCAGGGTCTGGCCCGCCCCTATGGCAGCCTGTTCCAGACGCTGCTGCCGGCGCTCAGCTACACCCGCGATCCCTATGCCCGCGGCGTGATCGGCGATGTCGCCAATCTGGATGCGGCGACGATCGACGATGTCCGCGCCTTTCACGCGACCTGGTACCGCCCCGACAATGCGGTGCTGGTCGTCGCCGGCAACTTCGACCCCGCGCAGCTGAACGCCTGGGTCGACCGCTATTTTGCCCGGATAAAGCGCCCCGCCGGTGCGATCCCCCGCGTGACAATCACCGAGCCGCCGCGCACCGCGCCGGTCCACCGCACCGTCTACGCCGCCAACACGCCGCTGCCGGCAGTGCTGCTCAGCTGGCAGGCGCCGCCGATGAAGAGCGACGACGTGCCGGCGCTCGCCGTGCTCGACGCGATCCTCGCGACCGGCGAGCATTCACGGCTGTACGAGAGCCTGGTCTATCGCGACCAGCTGGCGCAGAGCGCGGAAACCTCGCTCGACCTGCGCGCAGCGACCGGCATCTACGCCGTCTACGCGATCATGGCCGGCGGCAAGTCGGCGGAGGCGGGCGAGGCGGCGCTGCGTCGCGAGGTCGCCCGGCTGCGCGATGCGCCGGTCACCCCGGCGGAACTGGCCGAGGCAAAGAACGAGCTGGTCACCGCAGCGCTGCGCGAACGCGAGACGGCGGAAGGCAAGGCCTCGCTCTTGGCCAACGACGTGATCCTGACCGGCGATCCGCGCACCAGCGAGCGTCATCTCGCGGCGATCCAGCGGGTCACCGCCGCAGACGTTCAGCGCGTCGCCCGCCGCTACCTGACCGACGCGCAGTCCGCTGCGCTCCGCTACCTGCCGGCAAAGCCCGGCGCCAAGGGCGATACGGTCGACGTGGCGGCGACCGTCGTCACCGCCCCGCTGGTCGCCCCGCGCGACGTCGCGCTGGTCCAGCCCGCAAGCGCCGCCGACCGCGTCCCTCCACCGCCGCCCGGACCGGCGATCGCGCCCACCGCGCCCGCGATCACCGAGCAACAATTGCCCAACGGCCTCCGCGTCGTGACCGTCGAGCGTCACGACCTGCCGCTCGTCACCGCGGAGCTGATCGCGAGCGGCGGCGGTTCGGCCGATCCGGCGGGCCGCGCCGGCACCGCCAGCCTGGCCGCGACGCTGCTGACCAAGGGCACCGCGACCCGCTCGGCCACCGACATCGTCCGCGCGATCGAGGCGCTGGGCGGCAGCATCGGCAGCGCCGCCGACCGCGACGCCGCGCAGATCAGCATCGCCGTCACCTCTGGCCAACTCCGCGCGGCGATGCCGATCCTCGCCGATATCGCGATGCGTCCGGCCTTTGCCGCGGAGGAGATCGAACGCGCGCGTGCCCAGGCGATCGACGCTGCCACCGTCAGCCTGACCGATCCGCCGCAGCTCGCCGGACTGGTCGCCGGCCGGGCGGTGTTCGGCGCCGGCCCCTATGCCGCGCCCATGGAGGGTACGCCGACCTCGCTGAAGGCGATCACCCGCGCCGATATCGCGGCGGCCTATGCGGGCAGCTGGTCGCCCGATCGCGCCGCGCTGGTGCTGGTCGGCGATATTACGCCCGCCGCCGCGCGCGCGCTGGCGGCGACCACGCTGGGCGACTGGAAGGCGACGCCCGGCCGCGCCGCGGTGGCCGCCGCCCCGTTCGGCACGCCGCGCGTGATCGTCGTCGACATGCCCGATGCCGCGCAAGCCGGCGTCGTCGTGGTTCGCCCCGGCGTCGCCCGGGCTGATCCGCGCTACTATCCGCTGATGCTGGGCAACACCGTGCTGGGCGGGGGTTTCTCGTCGCGATTGAACCAGGAGATCCGGATCAAGCGTGGGCTGGCTTACGGCGCCTCGTCGAGCGTCCTCGCGCGCCGCCTGCCCGGCAGCATCGCCGCGCGTACCCAGACCAAGAACGCCACCGCCGACGAGGCGATCGCGCTGATCGTCACGGAGATGACGCGCATGGGCGCTGCCGCCGTCCCGGTCGCCGAGCTGGACACGCGCAAGGCGGTGCTGGTCGGCGGCTTCGGCCGGGTGGTGGAAACCAATGACGGCCTCGCCTCGCTGCTGGCCGACCATCTGGCAGAGGGCGTGCCGCTGACCGAGGTCGGGCAATATCCCACCCGCATCGAGGCGATTGCGGCCGCCGAGGTACAGAGCGTGGCGGCTGCCCTGCTCGATCCTACACCCGCCAGCATCGTCGTGGTTGGCGATGCGAAGCAGTTCGTCGAGCCGCTGCGCGCCCGCTACCCGGCGCTGGAGGTGATCCCCGCCGCCGCGCTCGATCTCGATCGGCCGAGCCTGAAGCGGCCTTAACGCGAAAAAGGGCGGGGATGCACCTGGCACCCCCGCCCCTTTACTCAGCGATATCGGCGATCCTGCCGGTCATGCTTGTCGAACCGCACCCGCGCGCTCAGCGCGTCGTAGCGGCGGTCGAGATCGCGACGCTCCCACTGGTTCAGTCCACCGGCGCGGTAGCGCGACTCCAGCCGGCTCAGCTGGCGCATCTCGGTGGTCAGGCGTCGCGCTTCCGGGCGGGTCAGCCGGCCGGAGCGGATGCCCTGGTCGATCCGCGCGTCCAGATTGCCCTGACGCTGTGCGATCGGCTGCCAACCGCGCTGCGCACTGACGGTTGCCGGCATCGCGGCGGCGGTCAGGCCCAGCAGGGCTGCGGCGAGAGGGATGGCTTTCATGGTCTTCACTCCTGTTACGCGGCCGTCGATCCGGCCTGATGCTGAAATAGGAAAAAGCTGTAACCGCCCTGTCCCGTGAACTGGGGAAATGTGTCGCCGATCGTATCAGCGCCGCCGCCATCGTTCAGGAACGGAGGGAACGGGCAGCAGGATCGGCGGGTTGGCGGTGGAGAAGGAGAGCCAAGATGGACCCGATCAAGCCGACGACCGAGACCGACGATCCCAACATCTCGACCGAACATCAGCGCGACGGCGACGCGCGACGCCCCAGCGACACGCTCGACCGCGGTCAGGACGCAGACGATGTCGACGAGGGTGAGACGATCCCCCGCAAATCCTCGCTGACCTGAACAGGCGCGGCCCTGCGTCGCAACGCAGGGCCGACCCCGTCAGCGGCAGCGGACGTTGTTGCGGTCGACGGCCCGACCCGCCAGCGCGCCGCCAGCCGCACCGAGCAGCGTGCCCAGCACCTCTGACCCACCCGGCGCGATGATGTTGCCCAGCACACCGCCGGCAACGCCACCGACGAGCAGACCGGTCGTGCCGTCCGATCGGCGGCAGTAATAATTGCCGTTCTGCCCGCGATAGATCCGGTCGCGCGACGACAGGCGCCGCTCGCGATAGCGGCGGTCGTCGACATAATAGCGGTCGGCGTAATAGCCGCCATAGGCCGGGTCGACCCGGTTGTAATCGTACGACGAATAGCTGCGGTAGCGCGGATCGGGGCCGTAGTTGCCACCGGCGCAACCGGCCGTCAGCGTCGCTGCGGCGACGGCCGCCAGGGTCAAGGGAGCGATGCGCATGGTTGAAGCCTCTCCTGTTCCGTTGATGCTGCCCCAATGCGCGAAGCCCCGGTGAAGTTGCTTCAGGTCAACTTCGCGTCGAGCGTGATCTCGGCGGTCAGCAGTTTCGAGATCGGGCAGTTGGCCTTCGCCTCCTGCGCGATGCGATCGAATTCGGCGGCGTCGATGCCGGCTATGCTGGCAACCAGCGTCAGGTCGGATCGCGAAACCTTGAAGCCGTCGCCGTCCTTGTCCAGCTTCACCGCCGCCTTGGTTTCCAGCGTGCCGTCGCTGTGCCCGGCGGCGGCGAGCGCAAAGGACAGCGCCATGGTGAAACAGCTGGCATGCGCCGCGGCGACCAGCTCCTCGGGATTGGTGCCGGGCTCGTCCCCGAACCGGGTGCCGAACCCATAGGCATTGTCGTTGAGCACGCCCGACTGGGTGCTGACATGGCCTTTGCCGTCCTTGCCCAGGCCATCGTAGCGGGCAGATGCGGTGCGCGTGGTCATGGGATTGCTGTTCCTCTACTGGATGGTCGTGCCACGATCGGCGGCAAGGCTCGGCGCGGGACCGGTCGCGGGGCGCAGCGACTCGCGCAACGATGCCGGCACAGGCGCGGTCGGATCGGGGCGGAAGGCATCGGGCGCACGGTCCTGCGCCCCGGGGCGGGGCTGGTCCAGCGCCAGGTCGGGGGCTGCGTGCTCGGCCGGGTTGGCGCGCGCGCCGCGCCGCGCGAACAGGATCGCAACCGCCGTCGCGCCCAGTCCGATCGCCGCCGCGCCCGCGGTCAGCAGGTTGACGCCGAACGTCTTCGATCGCGCGGGCTTGGCGGCGGGCTTCGCCGAACGGCTGCGGCGCGCGGGTTTCTGCTTGGTAGCCATGGGAGTCCTCTGTTGATGAGTCCCCCTGTCAACGGTGCGGCGTCGCGCGCGTTCCCGTCGGGAATATCAGGCGTCGGTCCGCGCAGCCTCGCGACGCTCGCGCGCGGCCAGGGTCTGCTCGGCCCGGTCGGCCATCACCGACCAGGCATTGGCGGCACGCTCGGCCCGCTCGCGGACATTGTCGAGCACGGCGGCCTCCGCATTGGCGCGTTCGGCTTCGGCACGGGCGCGGAACAGCGTGGCTTCGGACATGGTCGACTCCTGCGAAGATAGAAAGAAAGCGGCGGCCCGGACCCGGACCGCCGCGATGCCGCACTCAGTCGGCGGGCTGCAGGTTTACCGCGGCCATCTTGCCCCGGCGATCCTCTTCCAGCTCGTAGCCGACGCGCTGGTTCTGGTTCAGCGTCACCATGCCGGCACGCTCGACCGCCGAGATATGGACAAAGGCGTCGGTGCCGCCATTGTCGGGGGCGATGAAGCCATAGCCCTTGTCGGCATTGAAGAATTTTACCGTGCCGGTGATCTGGCCATTGCTCATGAAATCATCCTTCTGTTCGGGCCGGGCCCGACTGCCGGACCCAGCGATGCGTGGGAGGCAGGGAAAGAAGGAAGAAGGTGCCGCAAAGCGCCGAAGACCGTCGATGTGCGACTGTAGCGGCACGAATGTGGGGCGCCGCAGCCCCCAACGCAAGGGCGCCGCTATTCCTGTGCCGGCAGCGCGTGCTGCGGCCGCCATTCGGTCGGTATCCGGTGAACGAAGGTCGGCCGCACGCCTGGGGTGAACCACAGCTGCCCGCGCCGGATCAGCAGCGCCTCCCGCGGCGGTCCCCGCTCGCCGCGCAGCCGCGTGCGGACCAGTACATGTTCCGGCGCGGTCGCAATGGGAAACCATGTGTGCATCGCCAATCCCTCCATTCTGCGTCCCGGTCGGCGAGCGAGTGGGGCCGCCGGGACGCAGGCGCGCCCTGAAAGGACGCGGTCGAAGGTACGGGTGGCGCATGACCGGGGATGCACCCGACCCGCATGTTGAGGGTTCCTGCCCCGATCCCGCTCATAAGGGATGTCGCATAATCCGCGGCCGCTATCGCCTTCCGCACGATTTCGGCCTGGGCGGGGTCGCGATCGGCAACGAGTTCCAGTTCGCGACCGACGAGCAGGCAGAAGCGACGCTCGCCGCCACCTGGGACGCAGGCGTGCGCTCTCGCGGGCTGGCGGACACCTCAAAAGCGTCCACTTCGCCGTCGAACTCGAATCACGCCGCGATCGATCGGGCGCCGAGGCAGCAACCGCTCAGGCGCCGAACAGCGACGACGCCTTCAGGACGCGGGTCGATCCGTTCGCGTCGGACACCGCGTAGGTGAAGCCCGGCAGCAGGCAAAAGGCGCCTACCCGCCCCCGGTGGTCCAGCGCCAGAAAGCCGACCTGCACCCCGCGAATGGCGTCGCCGCGCAGATTGGCGATGTGGCGCACCGCTTCCTCGCACGCGGCCATCGGGGCCAGCCCGGCGCGCATCCCCGCCACCACGCGCGCGGCGCCGGCGATGCGGACGACTTCTTCGCCTACGCCCGTCGCGGTCGCGCCGCCGACCGCGCGCTCGACATAGAGCCCCGCGCCGACGATCGGCGAATCACCGACGCGGCCGTGCATCTTGAATGCCATGCCCGATGTCGTGCACCCGCCTGCCATCCGTCCCCGCTCGTCCCGCGCGAGGATGCCGATCGTGTCGTGGTTGCGTGCATCGCCGGGGCGACCGGGCAGGCCCTGATTCTCGATGTTCGCCTGTGGGTGGTAGGCGGCGGTCTTCAGCCATTCCCGCCACGCCGCCTCGCTTTCGGGGGTCAGCAGGCGCGTGGCCAGGAAGCCCCGGTCTCGCGCGAAGCGGGTGGCACCCTCGCCGACCAGCATGACGTGCGGAGTATGCTCCATCACCGCGCGCGCGACGGAGATCGCGTGGGTCGTGTCCTCCAGCGCCGCGACCGCGCCGCTGTTTCCGGCATCGTCCATGATGACCGCGTCCAGCGTCACCCGACCGTCGCGATCGGGATAGCCCGAATAACCGACCGAGTGGTTGGCCGGGTCGGCCTCGGCGACCTTCCCCGCCGCCTCGACCGCATCGAGCAGCGATCCGCCCGCGCGCAACCGGGCAATGCCCGCTGCATTGGCCGCAGCGCCGAAGTCCCAGGTGGACACCATCGTCGCGGCGTCGACCGGAGCGGCGCCCACGCGGCGCGGTGCGACGGCCATGCCTCCGGCCGCCAGCATCGTGCCCATCGCCTGCCTGCGGGATGGCATCCTCTACCGCCTCCTTCATGCCCTGCCGGGCCATGGATGCCCCGAAACCGGCAAGCGGGTCCAGCCCTGCGGCCGAACCCGTTCGCCGATCCGGGCGATCAGAACCGCGCGTTGATTCCCGCGACGAGCTGGCGGCCGAGCAGGTCGTAGTTGAACATCGTGTTGCTGCGCAGCAGGCCCAGCACGCTGCGCGAGTTCGGAACCAGCGGCGGATCGCGATCGAACACGTTGTTCACCGACAGGCGGAAGGTGAACCGCTCGGCGATATCGAAGCTGGTCGACAGGTCGATGTAATCATACGCCTTCACCCCGGTATAGGTCGTCCGGCGATCGGCGGCCGTCACCGGGATGCCCGTATCGGGATCGGCGTTGTAGGAGATTGTCATCGGACTGATGTGGCGCCAGTTCACCGAGACGCTGGCGACCCTGTCGGGCGAAACCCAGCTGGTGAGGAAGCCGTGCTTCCACTTGGGCAGGCTCTCTCCGCAACCCGGCCCGTAATAGCCGACGCAGTTGCGCGGCGGCACGTCGGGCGAGTCCTGCGAGCCGACGCGCGTCACCAGCGAGCCGTTGAAGGACAGGTTCAGCGCCCCCGCTCCGCCCAGACCGAAATTATACTGCGCTTGGAAATCCCAGCCGTGCGACTGCGACTTGTAGCCGTTGCTGGTGCCCTGCGCGATATAGCCGGTGGTCGGCGTGGCATTGTCGGTGATCGGGCTCGACAGGGTGAAGGTACCCGGATTGCGCACGATACCGCGGCAATAATATTGGATGCCGGTGCTCAGGCAGCCGTTGATGAAGTCGGTCGACTGGAAGAAGTTAATCGAGTCGTTCAGGTTGATGAGGAACCGGTCGGCCGACACGACGAGCCCGCGCAGGAAGCGGGGCCGCAGCACGACGCCGAAGGTGGTGGTATAGGCCGTCTCGGGCGTCAGCCCGAAGCCGCCGCTGCGGATGGTGCAGCCCTCGTCGGGGCAGCGCAGCGCCGCGCTGCCGTAGAGGTTGTCGGGCAGCCCGGTCCGGCGGCACTGCTCGATGGTGGCGGTCGGGGGCAGGGTCGAATTCGGGTTCTGCTGATTGGGCTGCGCGCTGCAGGGATCGTTCAGCCCGCCGACCGTCTGGTAGAAGACGCGGCTCGCCTGATCCGCCTCGACGACACCCGGCGCACGCTGCGCCTTGTTATAGGCCCCGCGGAAGGTGATGTCCTCGATCGGCGCCCACAGCCCTTCGACCTTCCAGGTGTCGAACGATCCCCGCAGGCGGTTGTAGCGCGACCGGCGATAGCCGCCATTGACCTGGAGCAGTTGCGTCCAGCGCTGGTCCTCGATCAGGGGAGCCTGGGCCTCGGCATTCACCTCCCACACATTCTGCGTGAAGGTCACATCCTCGCTGGCACCGTTGGCGCGCGCGATCTCGTCCGATGTGTTGCCCAGCTTTTCCGCCCGGAACTCGCCACCGAATGCGATCGCCACGCCCTGCTTGGCGAGCGGCGAGGTTACCCCGTAGCGGCCCAGATCGGCCGACAGCGTCGCCAGCCCCTGCCACAGGCTCGGCTCGCCGGTGGACGAACCGAAGGCATTGTAGAACAGATACTGGTTGAGCGCGGTGTCGTTGTTATACGCCTTGAACGCATCGAACGGCACGCAATCGGCGTCGGTACGGTCGATGCAGGTCGGCACGCCGTTGACGTTGCGCACGCGCAGGGAGCGCTGCACCCGGTCGAAATCGGGGATTGGCTGGCCGGTGAACGTCGTCTTGTTGCGCGCATACATGCCGACCAGGTCGTAGCTCCAGACATTGTCGAGCACGCGTCCGCGAAGGCCGGCGGTGACGCGGAAACCGCGGTTGAGGATCTTCTGATCGGCAGGCGGCTGGCCATCGAAGCGGTAGCGGACGTCCAGCGGGACGTCCGCCATCGTTCCGGCCAGGCTGCCGCACAGCGTCTGCGCCTGCGACGCCGACAGGAAGGGATTGTCGCAATTCACCTGATAGGGCGTCGAGCCGTAGGAACCGAAGCTCAGCGTCCGGTTCAGCTGGGGATTGCGCGACTTGTCGCGATAGAAGAGCGCCGTCGAATAGAATTCGATGTCATCGCTGAGCTTCGCGGTCAGGAAACCGCCGGTATTGATGCGCTCGAACTCACGCTGGAAGCTGAACCCGTCATAGGGATTGGCAGCGGTGTTCGGCCCGGAATTGATCCGCACGAAGGTACGCGAGCCGTCGGGGTTGTTGACCAGCTGCAGGCCGTTGCTGCTGCCCGAGCGCGGTATGATCGTACCATTGGGTGTGAACGTCGCCCGCGAACAGCCGAGTGGCCCGTCGATCGACGCCTGGGTGACCTCGCACGCCGCATAGGATCGCGCCGCTAGCGGCACAATGTTCGAGTGGCTGTAATTGGCGAAACCGGTGATGTTGATCCGCCCGTCGAGCAGGTTCTTGCCCAGCGCGAGGTTGACGTTCACCCGCCCCCCGTCGTTGGTCATGCCCCTGGCAGCGGGGAAGAACGCCTGGCCGGCCGCGTCGGTGACCGCGTTGCTGCGGTTGTCGTGGTTGAAGAGGACGTAGCTGGCCTTCAGGTTCACCCCGTCGAAATTCTTCTTCAGGATGTAATTGACCACGCCCGAGATCGCGTCGGATCCGTACACCGACGAGGCGCCGCCGCTCAGTACGTCGATGCGATCGACGAGCGCGGTCGGGATGATGCCGACATCGGCGCCGTTCGCCAGGCCCATGCGCAGGCCGTCGACCAGCATCAGCGTCCGCTCGTAACCCAGGCTGCGCAGCTTGATGCGCTGGCGACCGGTATCCGAATCGGCGTAGTTCTGCTCCGCATTGGCCTGCACCTGCGGCAGGCGGTTGAGCGCGTCCTCGATCGTGACGGCACCCTGGATGGCAAGGTCGTTGGCGGTCGTGGTGGAGATCGGCGCCGCCGATGTGTTGTTGGGCCGGACGATGCGCGTGCCGGTGACGATGATCTCGTCGGGCCGCGCGACATCCGACGTGCGATCGATATTGGCATCGGCATCGAGCTTCGCGGAGGCGACCGGATCGCCGATCGATACCGGTGCATCCTGCGCCGCCGCGGAGTCGGTTTGCGCCTGGGCCGGCACGGCCATCAGTGCCGCGACACAGCAGGTCGCCTCAAGAACCCTCTTCAACGCGATCATCGTCTATCCCCCCCTATGACCCATGGTGCCCTCGGCACCGATCCCTTGTCGTGCGTCGCCGCTGCCGCGGATGCTGTTGGCCATCCCGTCGGCATGGGCGGTTCGCCCGTATGATCTCCGTCGCAGGCGTTCGCGGCTTCGCGCCGGATCATCCCTCGACCATGAAAAGGTGACATGGTTTGCAGGCCGATACAATACCAATAGATCGCCAATTTTGCTTTATGGTTGCATCCGTGTCACACCGTGGTTTCGGTCGTGTCGAACAGCAGATGCACCACGTTGGGCGAGGGGCGCGCGACCGCCAGTATCCCCGCCCCCTGCAATGCATCTTCATCGACCGACGCCGGGTCGATCAGGCGGATTCGCCAGCGACCGGGATGGCGCGATGCCTCCGCGACGTTGCGCTCGCCACCCAGGGCCCGCCCGATCGCATCGGGAAGCGGTTGGCACTGCGGCTCCGCAGATAGCGGGTGCGAGATCGCCACGTCCCCCGCCGCAACCTCCAGCACGGTCCGCATCTCCAGCGCGACCATGTCCGCGACCGGGCCAAGAACGACCTGCACGACATTGGCAGAGGGGCGCAGCACGCCCCGCGCGCCCAGCCGCTTCAGCGCCGCGTCGTCGATCGCCGACGGATCGTGCACCACGAGGCGCAGCCGGGTGGTGCAGGCGCCGACCTCGACCAGATTGGCCGCTCCGCCCAGAGCCGCGACATAGGCGGCGGCGCGCGGGCCCTCGACCTGCGGACCGGCGGTGACGGGGCTCTCGGCTTCGCGACCGGGCGTCGGCAGCGACCAGCGCCGGATCGCGAACCGGAACACCGCGTAATAGACCAGCGCATACCCCGCTCCGACCGGCAGCAGCAGCAGCGGCCGGGTCGCCTTGCCGTAGTTCAGCACATAGTCGAACAGGCCCGCCGAGAAGCCGTAGCCCAGCCGCACCCCCAGAGCGTTCATGATAGCCTCGGCCAGCCCGGTCAGCACCGCATGGATCGCGTAGAGCAGCGGCGCCAGGAACATGAACGAGAACTCGATCGGCTCGGTCACGCCGGTCAGGAACGAGGTGAGCGCCAGGCTGAGCAGCAGCCCACCCGTCGCCTTGCGCCGTTCGGGCAGCGCCTCGTGATACATTGCCAGGCACGCGGCGGGCAGGCCGAACATCATGATCGGGAAGAAGCCTGACATGAAACCGCCCGCGGTCGGATCGCCCGCGAAGAAGCGGCGCAGGTCGCCGGTCGTGCCGTGATAATCGCCGACGATGAAATAGGCGACGTTGTTCAGGATGTGGTGCAGGCCGGTTACGATCAGCAGCCGGTTGAGCATGCCGAACAGGAATAGGCCCCAGCCACCCGCGCCTGTCACCGTCTGGCTCAGCGCGTCTACGCCCTCGTTCAGCGGCGCATAGCTCAGGCCCAGCGCCGCGGCGATGCCCAGGCCCGCGAAGCCGCTGGCGATCGGCACGAACCGCCGCCCGCCGAAAAAGGCGAGATAGTCGGGCAGGCGCAAGGTGGCGAAACGGTTGTAGAAGGATCCCCCGATCAGCCCCGCGGCGATGCCGAGCGGCACGTCGAACCGGTGGATCGCCGCGGTTCGCGCCGCCGCCTCAACGGCCTTGCGGACATCCTCCGCCAGGTCCGGACCGGCGGGGGGCAGCACGATCAGTGCCTCGGCCCCGCGCGTGGAAACCAGATAACAGACCAGCCCGGCCAGGCAGGCCGCGCCATTGCCGTCGCGTGCGAAGCCGGTGGCGACGCCCACCGCGAACAGCAGCCCCAGATTGTCGAACACCGCCGCGCCCGCGGCGCTGACGAAGCCGATGTCGAGCAGGTCGGGCTGGCCCAGCCGCAGCAGCATACCCGCCACCGGCAGCACCGCGATCGGCAGCATCAGTGCGCGCCCCAGCGCCTGGAAGAAGGGCAACACTCGCCCGCTCATCGCATCTCCCCCGCAAAGCACGCAGCGGCAGCGCGGACCGCCGCGGCCGAGGGCTGGTCGAGCATGGCGCGCGCATGGTCGCGCGCCGTTCGCAGGTCGAGCCGCCGGACGACCGCCCGGATCGCCGCCAGCCGCGACGGCGGCACCGACAGCTCGGTGACGCCCAGGCCGAGCAGGATCGGCACCGCCAGCACGTCCGCGGCCAGCCCGCCGCACACGCCGACCGGCCGTGCGTGGCGCGCGGCGCCCGCGCAGGTCTGCGCGATCAGCCGCAGCACCGCGGGATGCAGCCCGTCGATCCCGCCGGCCACGGCCGGATTGCCGCGGTCCATCGCCAGCGCATATTGGGTCAGGTCGTTGGTGCCGATCGACAGGAACGCCGCGCGCGACGCCAGCAGGTCCGCGGTCATCGCCGCCGCCGGCGTCTCCACCATCACCCCGATCGACGCCGCCGCGCCGCCCAGCGCCTCGGCCCGGGCGATCACCATGTCCAGTTCGCCGACGCTGGCGACCATCGGCACCATGATCCGGCAACCGGTGGCGATCGCGGCGGCCAGCTGCGTGTCGAGCAGCGCCGGGTCTGCCAGCGAAACCCGCACGCCGCGGACGCCCAGCGCCGGATTATCCTCGGCCGGCAGGTTCAGATACGGCGCCGGCTTATCCCCGCCGACGTCGAGCAGCCGCAACACCAGCGGCCGATCACCCAGCACACCGGCGATCGCCGTGTAGGCGGCGCGCTGTTCGGCCTCGTCGGGCGGCGTCGCCCGGTCGAGAAATAGGAATTCGGTGCGCAGCAGCCCGCACCCCTCCGCCCCCGCCGCGACCGCCGCCTCCGCGTCCGCGCGCGACCCGAGGTTGGCGAACAATTCGATCCGGGCACCGTCGACGGTCCGGCACGGGCCGTCGGCGCTGCGCTGCGCCTCCGCCCGCCGCCGTGCGTCTTCCGCCTCGACTTCGGTAAGGCGATCGGCCGGCGGATCGACCTCGACCCGGCCGTGGTCGGCGTCCAGGATCAGCATCGTCCCGTCCGTCACGCCCGCCAGGGTCGTGCCCAGTGCCACCAGCATCGGCACCCCCGCTCCCGCTGCCAGGATCGCGGCGTGCGAGGTGGGACCACCACCCGCCAGTGCAAAGCCCGCCGCGCCCGCATCGGCGAGCGCCAGCACGTCCGACGGCAACAGCTCGTCGGCGATGACGATTGCGCCGCGCACATCGGAAGGCGCGGCCGGACCGCCGCCTGCCAGCGCCGCCAGAACACGCGCCTCCAGATCGCGCAGATCGTCGACCCGCCCCGCGATCCGAGCGTCGCCGCTGCCCGTCAGCAATGCCGCCTGCTCCGCGATCGCGACCGTATAGGCGACGGACGCGCTCCGCCCCGCGGCGATGCTGGCCTGCGCGGCGTCGAGCAGCACGGGATCGTCGAGCATGGCGCCATGTGCGGCGATCACCGCCCCCCGTGCACCATCCGCGGCGGCACCGGCGGCCAGCGTCGCGCGCACGGCATCCAGGGCGTCGGCCAGCCGCCGCGCCTCGAAGGCGGGTTCACCGGTGGCTTCGATCGGCTGCGCTACGGGTCTTTGCCAGCAAATGGAGGGGCCGATGGCCACGCCCGGCGCGGCGGCGATCCCCGGTTCGCCCGGACTTCCGCCGGTGATGATGAGAGGCGGCGGCGCTGCCGCCGTCTCCGGCGTCGCATCCTGCAGCACCGCGGCGATCGCCTCGATCGCCTCGACGGCGCGCTCGCCCTTCGCCTCGATCGTCACCACCGATCCGCACGCTGCACCCAGCCCCAGCAGCGCGGTGACGCTGTTCGCGGGGGCGCGGCGGTCGCCATGGATCAGCGTGACGGCGGCGCCCGCCGTCCGCGCCGCCGCACCGATCGTCGCGGCGGGCCGGGCATGGATGCCATGCGGCAGGCGGACGGCCACCCTGCGCGACGATCCCTCGCCATCCGCTGTCTCGACCACAGGCGCGTCATCGCCCTGCACCAGCCGGAACAGCGGCATACCGACCGTCACCATGCCGGTGGCCAGCGCCTCGATCCGGTTGCCGTTGCCGGTCGCGATGACCGGGGTGACGATTGCCGTCGCCTCGCGCACCAGCCGGTCGAGGTCGAAGCGCAGCAGCGGCGTGCCCGCCGTCACCCGCATGCCCTCCGCCACCAGCAGCTGGATGCCCGCCCCGCCCAGCGCCACCGTGTCGATACCAAGGTGCAGCAGCAGCTTGGCGCCGTTCACGGCCTCGATCGTCAGGGCATGGCGCGCGGCGTGGATCGAGGCGACCAGGCCGTCGATCGGCGCGTGCAGCGTGTCGCCGGTCGGGTCGATCGCCAGCCCCGGCCCCATCATTCCGCTCGCGAACACCGCATCGGGCACCTGCGCCAGCGGCCGGACCACGCCGGCGAGCGGCGCGAGGACGATCGCCCCGCCGCTCATCGCCCGGTCATCGTCGCGCGACCGATAGTGCCGCTGTCGGTGGCAGGGTCCGTCTCGGCGATCAGGACGATGTCGCCTGCGCCGCCCACGAACAGCGGCACCGCTGTCGGTCCGGGCGCCTCGCCAGGCTTGCGGCCGACCTGCGGGCTGACGATCCGCAATCCGCCGCGTCCGCCGATCCTTGCGAAGCTGATCGTGCCACCCTGTGCGGCCTTCCGCACAACGCCGGCCTTGAAGCCTTGACGGGCGGCAGGCCGTGCCGCGGTCCCGGGGGCCAACTGCTCGTGCCGCATCGGCCTCATGCCGGATCAACCGCGCGCGCTACATGCGTCTCGACCAAGTGAAGATCGGCGTCGAGTTGCACCCAGTCCGCTCGCAGGCCCGGCGCCAGCCGCCCACGCTCCTCCGCCAGCCCCAGAAACGCCGCCGGATGGGTCGCTGCCAGCATTGCCGCGCGGTCGGGTGTGATGCCGAACGTCGCAACGCTGTTGCGCAGCGCGCTCGCCATGTCGAGGTCGGATCCGGCCAGCGTGCCGTCGGCATGGCTGCACCGCCCGTCCGCCACATGGATGCGCCGCCCCTGCAGCATGAAGTCCGCCCCTCCTGCGCCCACCGATGGCATCGCGTCGGTCACCAGCATCATCCGGTCGAACGGGCGGCAACGCATCGCCGCACGCAGCACCGGGCGCGCGACATGCACGTCGTCGACGATCAGCCCGCACCATGGCCGGGTATCGTCCAGCGCCGCGCCGACCACCCCCGGCGCGCGCTGGATCAGCGGCGGCATCGCGTTGAACAGATGGGTGACGCCGGTCATCCCCGCATCGAGCGCGGCGAGCATCGTGTCGTAATCGGCCTCGCTATGCCCCGCGCTGACGATCACTCCGGCCTCGACCAGCGCGCGGATGCCCGGCAGCCCCGCTTTCTCGGGTGCAAGCGTCACCATCACGCGCCCGCGCCGCGGCCGGGTGAGGATCGCCAGCAGCGTATCGTCGAGCGGCCGGAATAGCGCGGCATCGTGGATGCCCTTGCGCAGCGGGTTGAGGACCGGCCCCTCGATATGTGCGCCGACGACCCCCGGCACCCCCGCCTCGATCGCCGCGTCGACCGCATCGAGGGCCGCGGCGATCCGATCCGGCGTGTCGCTGATAAGCGTCGGCAGGAACGTCGTCGTCCCGTACCGGGCATGGGCCGCGCCGATCGCGGCGATGGCGTCGACGCTGGTATCGTCGTTGAACAGCACGCCGCCGCCGCCGTTCACCTGCGTGTCGACGAACCCCGGCAGCACCCAGCCACCGTCGAGGTCGATCGTCCCCTGCGCGTCGTGCAACGGGCCGATCGCCGCGATCCGGCCGTCACGGACCTCTATCTCGGCATCGGCCAGCACGCCGGCGCCGGTGGCGACATGGCCGCCCGTGAAGCGGTACAGCGTCATAGCGTCTCCGTGACCTTGGCCAGATGCGGGGGGCGGTCCGGATCGCATCCGCGGGCGCGGGCCAGCTGCTCGGCCAGGCCATAGAAACTCGCCAGCATCGCCACCGGCTCCAGCGCCGGATGGCCGGCACGCACCGGCAGGTCGCGGCCGGAACCGGCGACCAGCACCCGCGCGCCGCGCGCGGCCAGCTCCGCGGCAATGGCGGCGACATCGTCACCCGCCGCGTCCGATGTGGCAAAGCCCAGCACCGGAAAACCCGGCTCGACGATCCGCATCGGCCCGTGCCGCACCTCGGCGGCGCTGAACGCCTCCGCCTGGATCGAGGAGGTCTCCTTCAGCTTCAGCGCCGCTTCCTGCGCGATCCCCAGTCCATATCCGCGCGCCAGCACGAACATGCCGCCGGCATCGACCAGCGGCGCGACCGCGCCCGACCAGTCCGCCTCCAGCGCATCGGCCACGGCGTTGGACAGGCCGGGCAGCGCCGCGGTCAGCGCGGCGTCGCCGCTCCACGCCGCGGCAATCGCGGCAAACCCGGCGAGCGAGGTGAGGCACGACTTGGTCGCCGCGACCGCCCGCTCCGGCCCGGCGCGCAGCGGCAGCAGCGTGTCCGCCAGTCCCGCGAGCGGCGAGTCCTCGTCATTGACCAGCGCGACGACATGCGCGCCCGCCGCCTTGTGCGCGCCCACCGTCGCCAGCAGGTCGGGGCTACGTCCGCTCTGCGATACGGCGATCAGCAGCGCACCGGCCACCGCCGGCGTCGTGCCGTAGAGTGACGAAACCGACGGCGCGGCAGAGGCGACCGGCACCCCGGTCAGCGTCTCCAGCAGATATTTGCCATAGGTCGCGGCGTGATCGGACGATCCGCGCGCACAGGTGATGACGACCGGCGGCGGGACGGTGCGCAGGCGGTTGCCCAGCGCCGCGACGCGGTCGGCATTGTCGCGCAGCATCGCGGCGATCGCGGCAGGCGTCTCGGCCGCCTCGCGCGCCATCAGCGTCGTCATGACGCGCCCCCGATGGCCGGGCGCCTGTCGAGCCCTGCGGACATCCTCTTCCCCTTCCCCATTGCGGCGGACGATAGCCATACCAGACCAGTCCCGCAATGGTCCCTGTTTGGCATTATCCATGGCGTGATGCGATCGCACCGGCCAGCGCACGCACCGCCGCCGCATCGGTCGACCGCGACGGCCCTGCGGCGAAGCCGAAAGCGGCGATCCGCGCATCGCCCCAGTCCCGCGTCGCGGCGGCCGATGCGTGGACCGTCCCGACGCCGGTGTCGCGGATCAGCGCGGCGACGGTGTCGGGGCGAACCCCGGCACCCGCGATCATCTCGATCCGCCCGCGCGCCTCCGCCACCATCGCCGCCAGCGTAGCGGCGCCGGCGGGTGCGCTGGCGGCGCCGCCGGAACTCAGTACCGCATCATAGCCGAGCCGCACGGCGACCGTGACCGCGGCAATCGGGTCGGGCGCCAGGTCGATCGCGCGATGAAGGACGATCCGCAACCCGTGCGCGGCATCGCGCAGACGCGCGAGCGCATCGCGATCCGGCGCGCCATCGGCATGGGTCGCCCCCACGACGACGCCAGCCACCCCCATCGCGCGCAGATGGCCGATCTCCGCGACCATCAGGTCGAGCGTCGCGGCGTCATACACGAAGTCGCCCTGCCGCGGCCGGACCATGGCGTGGACCGGCAGGCCGGACGCGACGGCATGGTCGACGAGTGCCGCCGATGGCGTGAGCCCGCCGATCGCCAGGGCGCTGCACAGCTCGATGCGATCCGCGCCGCCGAGGCGCGCCGCGTCGATCCCGCCCACGTCCTCGACGCAGATTTCCAGCAGAACGGCCTCGTGCGACATTTGCGGTTCCTTTACGTGCATGCAGTCTGCGGAGAAAAGCGCTGGACGTGCAACCCGGCGGTCGTCAACATACCAATATGATACCGAAGTGCGGAGAGGATCATTTGATGGACAGGCGTGGTGCGCGCATCGCAGGGCTGGCGCTTCTGGTGTCCGCGACCGTCGCCGGCCAGGCGGTGGCGCAGCACGGGCCGGTCGCACTGCCATTGATCCCGATGCCCGCTTCGATCGAGTCGGGCAGTGGCAGCTTCACCGTTACCGCCGGCACGACGGTCGACGCCCGCACGCGGGGCGCCGCCACCGCGGCGCGGCTGCTGATCGAGCGGGTGCAGGTAACGCGCGGCATCGCACTGGTCAGGGCCGCGGGCGGCGCGATCCGGATCGAGCGGGACCGGTCGGTGCGCGGGGACGAGGCGTATCGGCTGACGGTCACCCCGCGCGGCATCCGTATCGCCGCCTCGACCGATGCGGGGCTGGTCCATGGCGCGATGACGCTGGCGCAGCTGCTCGCCCCCGACGCAGCCTTTGGCCGGCCGGTCGCGGTTCCGGCGCTGGCGATCGCCGATGCGCCGCGCTTTCGCTGGCGCGGCTACATGGCCGACGTCGCGCGCCATTTCCAGCCGATCGCCGCGCTGAAGACGACGATCGATCAGATGGCGGCGCTGAAGCTCAACACGCTCCACCTCCATCTGTCCGACGACCATGGCTGGCGCGTCGAGATCCGCAAATATCCCGAGCTGACGCGGATCGGCGCGTGGCGCACGCCGCTGACCGGTGGCGGCCCGCCCCCCGCGCAACCCTATGGCGGGTTCTACACGCAGGCGGAGTTGCGCGACCTCGTCGCCTATGCCGCGGAGCGCGCGATCACGATCGTGCCGGAAATCGACCTGCCCGGCCATGCCCAGGCGATCGTCGCGAGCTATCCCGAACTCGGCGTCTTCGGGGATCGCCCGGTGGTGTCGGGCGATTGGGGGGTCAATCCGTACCTGCTCGATCCGGGGCCCAAGGGCGTCGCCTTCGTCAAGGACGTGATCGACGAGCTGCTCTCGATCTTTCCCGGCCGCTACATCCACCTGGGCGGCGACGAGGCGATCAAGGACCAGTGGCAGCGGTCGCCACGTGTCCAGGCGCTGATGCGCGAACGCGGGATCGCGACCGAGAATGCGCTGCAATCGGCGCTGATCCGCGAGTTCGACGCCTATCTGCGCGCACGCGGGCGCCGGCTGATCGGGTGGGACGAGATATTGGAGGGCGGCGGCCTGCCCCAATCCGCAGTCGTCATGTCGTGGCAGGGCGAAAAGGGCGCGATCGAGGCGGCGCGCGAGGGGCATGACGTCGTGCTGTCGCCGGCACCGATCCTCTATCTCGACAACCTCCAGTCGTGGTTGCCCGACGAGCCGCCGATGCGCCCGGCCAACCCGCCGATGACGCTGGCGCGCGTCTATGACTATGACGCGATGCCCGCCGCGATCGCACCGGCGGACCGCGACCATGTGCTCGGCGCGCAGATGAACGCCTGGTCCGAATATCTGACGACGCCCGAACGGGCCTGGTACGCCACCTTCCCCCGCCTCGCCGCCTTTGCCGAGGGGGTGTGGTCGCCCGGCGAGCGGCGCGATTTCGACCGGTTCCTCGACCGGCTGGAACCGCAGGCCGCGCGCTGGCGGCGCGAGGGAGTGCCCGCGGCGGATACCGCGTTCGCGGTCGCCTATACGCTGCAGGGGACGCGCAGCGATGCGGTGACGGCGAAGCGCGCCCGCGTCGCGCTGGCCAACCAGACCGGACACGGCACGATCCGCTACACGCTCGACGGCACGGCGCCGACGACCAGTTCGCCGACCTATGCCGCGCCGCTCGACCTGCCGCTCGGCACGACCGTGCAGGCGACCCCGTTCGGGGCGGACGGCCAGCCGCTGGCGAAACCGCGCAGCTATGCCGCCACTGTCCCGGCGCTGCTGACGACCGATTCGGTCACGCTTCAGGCCTGCCGCGGCGGCATCGAGCTGCGCCTGCCACTGACCCCCGACCAGGTCGAGGCCGCCCCGGCCTATAGCAGCAACATCTTCGACGATTGCATGACTTGGCGACAGGCGCCGCTGTCGGTGGCGGACGGCTATACGATCGCGGTCGCGAGACTGCCGCGCAATTTCGGCATCGCGCACGATTTCAAGAAGCTGAAAAGCTATTACGCCGCGACCCGTTACGGCGAGCTGGTCGTGCGCGCGGGCGGGTGCGAGGGGACGCCGGTCGGCACCTTCCCCCTGCCCGATCCCGCCACCGCACCCAACCGGTTCGAGGTGTCGGGCAGATTGCCGCGCGGCACCGCGGACGGCGACCTGTGCATGACCTTCACCGCGCCGGTCACCGGTCCGCTCTACGCGGTCGGGCAGGTCGCGCTGGCGCCGGCCCGATGAGGGTGCGGGCGGCGATCGTATTAGCGGCGCTGCTCCTCGCCGCACCCGCACCCGCGCTCGCCCAGACGGACGTGATGCCGCTCGATCGGGGCTGGCAGGTGCGGATCGACCCGGCCCACACTGCCGCGGCCCGCGCGCATCCCCGCGCCGCGCGCTGGTTAGCCGCCACCGTGCCCGGCACCGTGCAGCAGGATCTGATCGCCCGACATATTGTGCCCGATCCCTTTGTCGGGCTGAACGAGGCGGCGATCCAATGGGCCGGGCTGACCGGCTGGCAATATCGCCGGACGCTGACGGTGACGCCAGAGACGCTGCGTCGCGATCGGGTGGAACTGGTGTTCGACGGGCTGGACACGTTCGCGCGCGTCACGGTCAACGGTCGCCTGCTGCTCGCCGCCGACAATGCCCATCGCCGCTGGCGCGCCGACGCGCGCGCGGTGCTGCGTCCCGGCATCAACGAGCTGGTCGTCACCTTCGCCTCGCCGATCCGCACCTTGCAGCCGATGGTGCTGGCCGAGCCGCATCCGCTGCCCGGCGAATATGACTCGGCGTTCGGCGACGAGCCGAAGGGGCGGCAGACCTCGCCCTATATCCGCAAGCCCAAATATCATTACGGCTGGGACTGGGGACCGCGCATCGTCGCGCAGGGCATCTGGAAACCGGTGCGGCTGGAGGCGTGGAATACCGCCCGGATCGACGCGCTGACCGTCGCGCAGGAGGCGGTTTCGCCGGCCGAGGCGCGGATCAGCGCCAACCTGTCCATCCCCGCCAGCCGCGCCACCACTGCGCGCGTGCGCGTGGTAGCGACCGCGCCGGACGGCACCCGGATCGCGGCGGAGCGCCAGGTCGCACTGACGCCCGGCAGCAATCGCGTCGCCGTGCCGCTCGCGATCCCCCGGCCCGCGATCTGGCAGCCGATCGGCTATGGCGCGCAGCCGCTCTATACGCTGGCCGCGACGATCGCGACCGACGACGGCGCGCAGGACCAAGCCACCCGCCGCACCGGCCTACGCACGGTCGAGCTGATCCGCGAAGGGGGCAGCTTCGGGGTGAAGGTCAACGGCACGCCGATCTTCATGAAGGGCGCCAACGTCATCCCCTTCGACAACTTCCCCGCCCGCGTGACCGCCGCCGACCAACGCCGCATCCTGACGATGGCGGCGACGGCGAACATGAACACGGTGCGGGTCTGGGGCGGCGGCTATTATCCCGACGACGCTTTCTACGACATCGCCGACGAACTCGGGCTGATGGTGTGGCAGGACTTCATGTTCGGTGGCGCCGTCACCCCGCCCGACACCGCCTTCCGCCAGAACGTCGCCGCGGAGGCTGCCGAGCAGGTCGAGCGGCTGCAGGCACATCCCTCGCTGGTACTGTGGGCGGGGAATAACGAAGTGCAGTCGGGCTGGGAGAATTGGTCCGATCGCAAGGCGTTCAAGCGCGCGGTCGGCGCCGATGCGCAGGAGCGGATCGGCACCGGCATGGCGGTGCTGTTCGACCGGGTGCTGCGCGACGCGGTGACGCGCGGCGACGGCGACGTGCCCTATTGGCCCGGCTCGCCCTCCACCGACTATGAAGGGCCGATCGACACCGATGCCGATGGCGACCGCCATTTCTGGGATGTGTGGTCGGGGTCGAAGCCGATCGCCCGCTACACCGATGCCTGCCCGCGCTTCATGTCCGAATATGGGTTTCAGGCGATGCCGGGCCTGCCGACGATCGCCGCGTTCGCCGGCGATCCGCGCGGCCTGTCGGCCAGCAGCCCGGTGATGAAGGCGCATCAGAAATTTTTGGGCGGCGAGGGCAACGACCGCGTCCTCTTCTACCTCGCGCAGCATCATCGCACGCCGCGCGACTTCGCCGATCTGGTATATCTCAGCCAGGTGATGCAGGCCGATGCGATCCGCACCGCCGCGCTGCACCACCGGGCGTGCCGGCCGGTGACGTTGGGGTCGCTCTATTGGCAGCTAAACGACACCTGGCCTGCGATCAGCTGGTCGAGCATCGACTGGTTTGGCCGCCCCAAGCTGCTCCACCATGCCGCCCGTCGGTTCTTCGCACCCGAAGCGATCCTGGCCGAGCGGCGCGAGGGCACGACGCGGATCGCCCTGATCTCGGACCGTACCACACCGCTGGCCGCGCGCTGGACGGTGCGGACGATGGCGATGGACGGCCGGGAACTCGGCCGCCGCGAGGGGGAGGCGACGGTGCCGCCGCTCGCCGCGCTCGACGTCGCGCGGCTGAGCGATGCCGATCTGTTCGCCGATGCGGACCCGCGGACCAGCTATGCGGTGGCCGAACTGGTCGTCGAGGGCCGCACGCTGTCGCGCGCGATCGTCGAGCGTGCCGAGCCGAAGGACATGGCCTATCCAGCCGCCGCCCTGCGCACCGCGTGGAACGGTCGGGCGCTCACGGTCACCGCGACCCGCCTGGCGCGGGCGGTGACGGTCGGCTTCGGCACCCTGCCGGCGACGCCGTCCGACAATGGCTTCGACCTGCTGCCCGGCGAAAGCGTGACGGTGACGATCGACGGTGATGTCGACACCGGCCGCCTGCGCCGGGCCCTCTCTCTTCGACAGCTGGGGCCAAACTGATGCGCCGTGCCATCCTGACCGCCATCCTCGCCGCCACGCCGCTGTCGGCGCAGACGCTGGAGGAGAAGGCGGCACAGCTCCAGAACGAGGCGCCCGCGAATGCCGCGCTCGGCCTGCCCGCCTATGACTGGTGGAACGAGGGGCTGCACGGCCTCGCCCGCAACGGCGAGGCCACCGTCTTTCCCCAGGCGATCGGCCTCGCCGCGACGTGGGACACCGCATTGGTCGAGCGGATCGGCGACGTCGTCGCGACCGAGGCGCGCGCGAAGTGGAACGCCCGCCCGCGCGGCCACGCCGCCGGCCTGTTCGAGGGGCTGACGATCTGGTCCCCCAACATCAACATCTTCCGCGACCCGCGCTGGGGTCGCGGGCAGGAAACCTATGGCGAAGACCCGTACCTGACCGGGCGGCTCGCCGTCGCCTTCGTCCGCGGGTTGCAGGGCCCCGACCCCGCCCATCCCAAGACGATCGCGACGCCCAAGCACCTTGCGGTCCATTCGGGGCCGGAGGCGGGGCGCGACGGCTTCTCCGTCAACGTCAGCCCGCACGATCTGGAGGCCACCTACCTTCCCGCCTTCCGCACCGTGGTGACCGAGGGCAAGCCGCTGTCGCTGATGTGCGCCTACAACGCGATCCACGGCACGCCGGTGTGCGCCGATCGTGCGCTGATGGTCGATCGGCTGCGCGGCGACTGGGGTTTCGCCGGGCTGACCGTGTCGGACTGCGACGCGGTCGCCAACATCTACCTGTTCCACTTCGCCCAGCCCGATGCCGCCCATGCGGCGGCGGCGGCGATCAAGGGGGGTACGGACCTCAACTGCGGCTCGACCTATCGCGCATTGCCACAGGCGGTGCGCCTGGGGCTGGTGGACGAGGCGGTGGTCGACGCCGCCCTGGCGCGCGCGCTGGCGACCCGCCGCGCACTCGGCATCGTCGCGGGCACGCGCTCGCCCTGGGACCGCATCCGTGCCGGCGCGGTCGGCAGCGCGGCACATCGCGCGCTGGCGGTGGAGGCGGCGGAGAAGGCGATCGTCCTGCTCGAGAACCGCGCGGCGACGCTGCCGCTGGCGGGCAAGCGGATCGCGGTGATCGGCGCGAATGCCGACGACCTGTCGGTGATCGAGGCCAATTACCACGGCACGGCGATCCGCCCGGTCACCCCGCTGGAGGGGTTGCGGCAACGCTTCGGCACGGTCGCCTACGCGCAGGGTTCGCTGCTGGCGGAGGGCGCGCCGGTCGTCGTACCCGAAACGGCGCTCCGTAGCGGTACGGCGGCGGGATTGGCGGCCGAGGTCCGCGACGCGGCGGGCAAGATCGTCCGTCGCGGCATCGACCGGCGGATCGACCTCAACGTCACCAAGGCCGCGCCCTTCACCGCCAGCTGGTCCGGAGAGTTCGTGCCGCCCGGCCCCGGCCGCTACCGGCTGGCGATCGACGGCCCCGCCTGCTGGCATCGCTGCTCCGCCCATGACCGGGTGACGCTGTGGATCGGCGGCGAGAAGCGGATCGACGGCGCGATCGGTGACGTGATGGAGACCGAGATCGACGCCGCCGGCCCGGTGCCGATCCGCCTCGACTTCGACCACAAGGGCGATGACGAGGGGCTGCGGCTGCGCTGGATCGCACCAGAGGCGGTGCAGCAGGCCGAGGCGCTCGCCGCCGCCGCGCGATCCGACGTGGTGGTCGCGATCGTCGGCCTCTCGCCCGATCTGGAGGGCGAGGCGCTGAAGGTCGCTGTGCCGGGCTTTGCAGGCGGCGACCGGACGGAGGTGACGCTGCCCGCGCCGCAGCGCCGCCTGCTCGCCGCGCTCGCCGCGACGGACAAGCCGCTGGTCGTCGTGATCGCGTCGGGCAGCGCGGTGTCGCTCGGCGACCTCACCCCGGCCGCGGTCCTGCAACTCTGGTATCCGGGCGTCGAGGGCGGCACCGCGCTGGCGCGGGTGCTGGCGGGCGACGTCAACCCGTCCGGGCGGCTGCCGGTGACCATCTACCACTCGTCGGCGGACCTGCCTGCCTTCGTCGATTACGGCATGAAGGAGCGCACCTATCGCTACTTCACCGGGACGCCTGCCTGGCGCTTCGGCCGGGGGCTGTCCTACACCCGCTTCGCCTATGCCCCGGCGGTTCCGGCACCGGCGGGCATCGCGGCGGGCCAGTCGCTGAGCATCACCGTTCCCGTCCGCAACGATGGCGAGCGTGCCGGCGACGAGGTCGTGCAAGCCTATCTGCTACCCCCCGATGCCGGGCAGGTCGGGACAATGACCGACGCCGTGCTCCAGCGCCAGCTTGTCGGGTTCCAGCGGGTGACGCTGCGCCCGGGAGAGACGCAGTCGCTGCGCTTCACGATCGATCCGCGTGCGATGAGCAGCGTCGATCGTGCCGGCGTGCGGCGCGTGCTGCCGGGCGGCTATCGCCTGTGGATCGGCGGCGGCCAGCCGGGGGATGCGCCGGGCACCTGGACGCGCTTCGCCGTCACCGGGCCCGCGCTGGATCTGCCGAAATGATCGCACGCCGCACCCTGCTCGCCGCCGGGGCGGCGGCGGTCGCGCTGCCGCTGCGCGCCGCACCGAGCTTCGCCAGCCGGCGTCCTGCCCCCGCCGACCGCCGCTTCGCCTCGCCCGCGGTGGAGCGCGAGATCGCACGCGTGTCGACGCGGATCGCCGACCCGGAACTGCGCTGGCTGTTCGCCAACTGTTACCCCAACACGCTCGACACCACCGTGCTGTCGGTCACCGCGGGGCCGACCCCCGATGCCTTCGTCATCACCGGCGACATCCCCTGCCTCTGGCTGCGCGATTCCGCTGCGCAGATGAAGCCGTACCTGCACCTTGCGCGCCAGGACGCGGCGTTGCGCACGCTGTTGCGCGGGCTGATCGCACGCCAGGCGCGATCGATCCTGATCGACCCTTATGCCAACGCCTTCATGCAGGATCCGAACGCGCGGACGAACCTGTCCTGGGCGCTGAAGGACGCGACCGAGATGCGCCCCGGCGTCGCCGAGCGGAAGTGGGAGGTGGATTCGCTCTGCTATGCGATCCGCCTGGCGCATGGCTACTGGCAGGCGACGCGCGACCCCGCCCCGTTCGACGCCACCTGGGCAGAGAGCGCGCGCGCCATCGTCCGCACGTTCCGCACCGAGCAGCGCAAGGACGGCACCAGCCCCTATCGCTTCACCCGCTCGGCACCCCAGCCGACCGAGACGTTGCTGTGGGGCACCGGTAACCCGGCGCGCCCCGTCGGGCTGATCCACTCCGGCTTCCGTCCCTCCGACGATGCCTGCCTGTACCCGCTGTTCGTGCCTGCCAACCTGTTCGCCGTCACGACGCTGCGCGAACTGGCGGTGCTGGCGACGGAAACGCGCGGCGACATCGCACTGGCGCAGGACGCCGCCGCGCTGGCGGGCGAGGTCGCCGCCGCACTCGCCCGCCACGGCACGATGCGCCTGCCGTCGGGCGAAGAGGTCTGGGCCTATGAGGTCGACGGCTATGGCAATGCGGTCTTCATGGACGACGCCAATGTCCCCTCGTTGTCGGGGCTTGCCTATCTCGGCTGCGTCGCTCCGGAGGATGCGCGCTGGCGGCGAACCGCGGCGGCGGCATGGAGCGACGCCAATCCCTGGTTCTTCCGCGGCTCTGCCGGCGAGGGGATCGGCGGCCCGCATGTCGGCCCGCGGTCCATCTGGCCGATGTCGCTGATCGTCCGCGCGCTGTCCGCGCGCGACGATGCGACGATCCTCGCCTGCCTGCGGATGCTGAAGGCGACCCATGCCGGCACCGGCTTCATCCACGAGGCGTTCGACCGAGACGACGCGGCCAAGTTCACCCGCGAATGGTTCGCCTGGGCCAACGGCCTGTTCGGCGAGCTGATCGTCCGTATCGCCGCGACCCGCCCCCATCTGCTGAAGGCACCGCTGTGACCCCGAACCGTCGCCAGCTGCTCGCCGGCACCGCCGCGCTCGCGCTCGTTCCCGGCCGCGTCGCCGCCGCCACGCGCGGGGTCGCCCGACCCGACCTGTTCGTCGGCACCGGCGGCGACGGCCATACCTATCCCGGCGCGACCCTGCCGTTCGGCATGGTGCAGCTGTCGCCCGATACCGATGTGGAGCGATGGGCCACCTGCTCGGGCTATCACCATGGCGACGGCTCGATCATGGGATTCTCGCACACCCATCTGTCGGGCACCGGCATCGGCGACATGCTCGACGTGCTGGTGGTGCCGACACGCGGGCCGGTGAAGCTGCTGCCGGGGCCCCTCGCCGATCCCAACGCCGGATATCGCCAGCGATATAGCGACGAAGTGGCCGAGCCCGGCTATTACCGGGTCGCGCTGGAAAGCGGCGTGCGGGCCGAACTGACCGCGACCGAGCGGACCGGCTGGCACCGGTACCGCTTTCCGCCGGGACCGGCGCATATCCTGATCGACTTGTCCCACCTGATCCTCGACAAATCGGACGCCGCGCCGCTGATCGACGAGGCGCATCTGGCGATCGGCGAGGATGGCACGATCACCGGCGCGCGCCGCGTCCATCGCTGGGCGAAGGGCCGGCGCATCCACTTCGCGCTCCAGCTGTCGCGGGAGCCGTCGCGGGTGGTGTTTTACGGCGACGGCGATGCCGAACAGCCCGCCGGCGCCAAGACCGTCTCAGGCCGGCGGGTCAAGGCGGTGCTGCATTTCGACGAGGCCGCTGGCGCGCCGATCGTCCTGCGCTGCGGCATCTCTGCGGTCGATGTGGTGGGCGCGGCGGCGAACCTGCGTGCAGAGGGCGGACACTGGGACTTCGACCGGGTCCGCCGCGCCGCGCAGGGGCGATGGGCCGACGCGCTCGACGCGATCCGCGTCACCGGCGGCACCCCCGACCAGCGTACCATCATGGCGTCCGCGCTCTACCACGCGCAGCTTGCGCCGACCCTCTTCTCCGATACGGACGGCCGCTATGTCGGGCTCGACCGCGCGGTATCGCGCGTGCCTGCCGGGGGCGCGGCCTACAGCACCTATTCGCTGTGGGATACCTATCGCGCGGTGCACCCGCTCTTGACACTGATCGCGCCGGCACGGGTCAAGAGCCTGGTCGACGACATGATCCGCCAGACCGCGCAGTCGCCCTATGGCCCGCTCGTCTGGCCGCTGCAGGGGGTCGAGACCGGGACGATGATCGGCTGGCACGGCGTCGTCCCGCTGGCGGAGGCGCAGGCGAAGGGCATTGCGGCCGACTATGCCGCCGCCTGGCCCGCGATCGCGCGGCGCAGCTTCGACTTCGCTGCGCCCGACAAGGACAACAGCCTGGGTCGCGACCTGTACGATGCGAAGGGCTATGTTCCCGCCGACCGCGTCTTCGAAAGCGTCAGCCGGACACAGGAATATGCCTATGACGACTGGGCCGCATCGCACCTCGCCCGTGCGGCGGGGGCCGATGCGGATGCGGTGCGACTGCGCAGGCGGTCGGGCAACTGGCGCAACGTCGTCGATCCCGCCATCGGCCATGCCCGGCCGCGCTTCGCCGACGGATCGTGGTGGACGCCCTACGACCCCGTCCAGCTCGGCCATATGCCCAAGCCCTGGTGGCGCGACTATACCGAGGCGAATGGCTGGCAGGCGACGTTCCTCAACCAGCACGACATCTACGGCCTGATCGCTCACATGGGCGGCGATGCCGCGTTCGAGGCGAAGCTCGACGCGTTCTTCTCCGCCCCCTCGACCCTGCCCGCCAACGCGCCGCCCGACATTGCCGGGCTGGTCGGCCAATATGCGCACGGCAACGAACCCGACCAGCACGCCGCCTATCTCTACGCCTATGTCGGTGCGCCGTGGAAGACGCAGGCGCTGGTCCGCCGCCTGCTGACCGAGATGTACCATGCCCGGCCCGACGGCATCATCGGCAATGACGATTGCGGGCAGATGAGCGCCTGGTTCGTGCTGTCGGCGCTGGGCTTCTACCCGGTGGATCCGGTCGAGGCCGCCTATGTGTTCGGCGCCCCGCTGTTCGACCGGGCAGAGGTCCAGGTCGGCAATGGTCGCAAGCTGGTCGTCGAGGCACAGGGCAATGGTCCCGACCGTCCCTATGTCCAGTCGGTCCGCTGGCGCGGTCGCCCATGGACGCGCAGCTGGATTTCCCACGCGGAGCTGATCCGCGGCGGCACCCTGTCGTTCCGCATGGGCGCCGCACCCAACCCCGCCTTCGGTCGCGCGCGCGCCGATCGCCCCCCTTCCAACGGGAAGCCGGCATGATCCTTCGCCGTCGTTCGCTGATCGCCGCGGGGCTGGCCGCGCCCTTCGTTTCCGGCCTTGCCCATGCCGCGCCGCGCGCGCCCGCACCCTTCGGCGCCACGCCCTCCCCGCGCCAGTGGCGCTGGCACGCGCGCGAGCAATATGCCTTCGTCCACTTCTCGATGAACACCTTCACCGACAAGGAATGGGGCTATGGCGACGAGGACCCGCGCCGCTTCGATCCCAGCGACTTCTCGGCGGACCAGATCGTCGCGGCGGCGAAGGCGGGCAACTTGAAGGGGCTGATCCTCACCGCCAAGCATCATGACGGCTTCTGCCTGTGGCCGACGCGCCTGACCGAGCACTGCATCCGCAACAGTCCCTACAAGGGCGGCCGCGGCGATCTGGTGGCCGAGATGGCGGCGGCGTGCCGCAAGGCGGGTCTGGCGTTCGGCCTCTACCTGTCGCCCTGGGATCGCAACCACCCGGAATATGGCCGCGCGGGCTATATCGATTATTTCCGCCGCCAGATCGTCGAACTCTGCACCGGCTATGGTGAGCTGTTCGAATTCTGGTTCGATGGCGCGAACGGCGGCGACGGCTATTATGGCGGCGCGCGCGAGACGCGGCGGATCGATGCGCCGCGCTATTACGACTGGCCATCGATGATCGCGCTGGTCCACCGGCACCAGCCGATGGCCTGCACCTTCGACCCCCTGGGCGCGGACATCCGCTGGGTCGGCAACGAGGACGGGGTGGCGGGCGATCCCTGCTGGCCGACCATGCCCAACCACCCTTACGTCCAGGCAGAGGGCAATTCGGGCGTGCGTGGCGGCGCCCTGTGGTGGCCGGCGGAGACGAACACGTCGATCCGGCCCGGCTGGTTCTATCACTCGGACGAGGACTCGCGCGTCCGCAGCCCCGAAAACCTCGTGCGCTTCTTCGACACCTCGGTCGCACGCGGTACGACGATGAACCTCAACATCCCGCCCGACCGGCGCGGGCGCATCCCGGACCATGATGTCGCCGTTCTGAAGAGCTTCGGCGATGCGATCCGCGCCAGCTTCGCGACCGATCTGGCGCAGGGCGCGGTGGCGAGCGCCAGCCATACGCGCGGGACCGGATTCGATCCGGCGCGCGTGCTGGACGGGAACCGCGAAACCTATTGGTCTACGCCCGACGGCATAACGACGCCGACGCTGACGCTCGACCTGCCACCCGGCCGCAGCTTCGACCTGATCCGCGTACGCGAATATCTGCCGCTCGGCATCCGCGTTACCCGGTTCGCGGTGGAGGCGGAGGTCGGCGGCCGTTGGCGGCGACTGGCGACGAAGACCGGCATCGGCGCGCAGCGGATCATCCGCCTCGACCGCCCGGTCTCCGCGCGGCGCGTCCGGCTGGTCGTGCTGGAGGCGCCCGTCTGCCCGGCGATCGGAGAGGTCGCGCTGTTCCGCGCGGTGGCACCGGTCCCCGTCGCCCCGATCGTCTCGTCCGACCCCAGCGTGCTGTCGACCGCCGGCTGGCGGATTGTGAGCGCCAGCGCGCCCGGGGCCGAGCGACTGCTCGACAATGATGCCGCCACCATCTGGCTGCTACCCGCCCCAACGCCGGGCCGCCCCGCCATCGTCACGATCGACCTGGGCACCGTACAGGCCGTGGCGGGGTTCAGCCTCACCCCCTCGCGCCAGGTCATGACCGGCGCCGCGCCGCCACGCGGCTATGTCGCCGAAACCAGCGTCGACGGGCGGACGTGGCAGGCGGCGGGCGCGGCCGAGTTCGCCAACATCGCCTATGCGCTGTCCACCCAGCGCCTGAACTTTCCCGACATCCGTTCCATCCGCTATCTCCGCCTGACCTTTGCCGACGTCGCCGCCCCGGCACGACGGCTGGCGATCGCGGGGATCGGCGCATTCGACAGGCCCCGCTGATGATGATCCTCCTTGCCCTTGCCGCGCTCGCCCCCGCCGAGCCGCTCGCCCGCCCTGCCCCGCCCGCGATCGGCAGCGAGACGGTGGTGCCGACCGGCCTCGACGTGCCCCGGCCCGCCACCCGGCCCTGCATCGTCGAGCTGTTCGCCGAGCGCGAGTTCGCCGGAGAGGCACGCGTGCCGATCGCCTATCGCCCGCCCGCAGACTGCCCCGGACCCTGGGCGAAGATCGTGTTCGAGGGCGACCTGCACGTCACCGCGGGCGAGCAATATGACCGCACCGGCTTCGTCACCATCGCCGGAGTCAACCTGTTTACCGGCACGACGATGGAGCCGCGCCAGGCGCTTGCGCCGCGCTGGCATGTCGAGCGCGACGTGACCGACTATGCCGCCACGCTCGCCGCGCCGCAGCCGGGCGAGGCGACGCTGACCAACTATGTCGATGCCCGCTACACCGGCCGGTTGTTCTGGAGCGGACGGCTGCTGTTCTACCCCGCCGACGCCGCCACCCCGGCCCCGCGCGTCCCCGACTGGATCGAGCCGCTGGCCACGGCGCCCGCGAAGATCGACGCGCAGACGCCGGCCGTGACCCGCACCCTCACCTTTCCCCGCAACGTCGAGCGGCTGATGATCGACGTCCTTGCCCAGCCGCAGGCCGAGGACGAGTTCTGGTGGCTCTGCCAGCCCGATCCGGCCGGCACCCCGCCCGCCGATCCGCAACAGCGCGGCTGCGGTGCACCGTTCCGCGAAGCGGAAGTGCTGATCGACGGCAAGCTGGCCGGGATCGCCGCGGCCTATCCGTGGATCTACACCGGCGGGGTGAACCCGCGCATGTGGTCGCTGACCCCGGCGGTCGAGGCGCTCGACCTGCCGCCGACCCGGCTCGACCTCACGCCCTTTGCCGCGCTGGTCAATGACGGCCAGCCCCATGCGGTGTCGCTCCGTATCGTCGGTGCGTCCCGCTACTTCTTCGCCATGGGTACGCTGCTCGCCTGGCGTGATGCAGGTCGGGCGGTGGTGGGCGGCGCGCTCGACGCGAACACGCTGGCGAGCGCACGTGTCGCGCTGACCGGCACGCCGGCACCCGCCGCTGCGGATCGCTTCGCCGAAACGCTCACCACCGCGACGCGCGACGGGCGGGCCGTCGGTCATGTCGATACAAGTCACGGCCGTGTGACGACGTCGGTCGACTACCGCTTCCGCTTCCGCAACCGCCAGCGCGGCGCGCCGGGCGGCGGCGAAATCGACCAGGACAGCGCGGTCGATACCCGCCGCGAGATCCGGGGTCCCGATGGCATCACGCGCCATCAGGTCGCCGAACGCTTCCCGCTCTTCGTCGCGATCGAAAGCCATGCGGTCGGCCCCGATCAGGTCAGCGACACCCACTTCCGCCAGGGCCTGACCCGCGTCGAGACGACCACGGCAGCGGGCCGCACCCATCGCCGCACCACCGCTCTGCTGGTCGAACCGCGCGTCCACATGGTCGTGCCACCCAGCGGGCGACGCGACGCGAAGGTCCAGGCCACGACCGTCACCACGACCAGGGTCATGGACGATGCCGCCGGCTGCTACGACCGGACGGTCACCGTGACCGACAACCGTGTCGCCGCGGTCCGCGAGGAATGCCCGCTGCCACGCCGACGGTAGGAGGGATCGACATCGCGGGCGTGGTGCCGCAACTACCCTACTCCCCTGCGAAAATGGGGCTCAGCAGAGCGACGGCCTAGGTTCTTGCGGTCCTCGGCTCTCGCGTCCGCGAAACAAGAAAAGACCCGCACCGATTGTCGCCAAAACCGGCGCGCGCGGCCTCAGGGATCGCTCAACTCGGCGACGAAGTCATAGGCATCGCCGCGGTAGAAAGACTGGGTGAACTCCACGACCCGTCCGTCGCGCAGAAAGCCGCGGCGTTCGATCAGCAGCCCGGCATGGCCGGTATCGACCCCCAGCATCCGCGCATGTTCGCCGCTGAACGGCACCGCGCGCAGCCGTTGCAGCGCGCGGACCGGCCGGTTGCCCAGCTGGTCGAGCGCCGCGTAGAGTGAATCGTCGACCGCATCGATCCCCTCCAGGCACCGCCCTTCGATCGTCGAAAACTCCAGCGCCATCGGGATCTCGTCGGCAAAGCGGATGCGCTGGAAACGCCATACCGGTGCGCCCGGCGACAGGCCCAGCGCCATCGCCTCCTCCGGCGTCACCGACCCCGACGTGCGGCTGATCCACTGACTGGACGGAGTGCGCCCGCGCGACAGCATGTCTTCCGAAAAGGACGACAGCCGCGAAAACACCTTCTCCACCCGCGTCGCCACGAACGTGCCCGCGCCGCGGCGGCGGGTCAGCAACCCCTCCTCCACCAGCCCGGCGATCGCCTTGCGCACGGTGATCCGCGACACGTCGTACTCGGCCGCCAGATCGCGTTCGGGCGGGATCGCCTCGCTGGGAGCCAGCACCTGCTTCTGGATCGCGTCGCGCAGCAGCTGCTGCAGCTGAACATAGAGCGGAGCCGGATTGTCGTGCCGAAACGCGCCGATCTGCTGGGAAAAGGACATCGGCGGCTGACGATCCGGGGAATGGCGCGAGGTTCGCGGAGGGACCCCATCTTAGCCCCCGCGTCCAGTGCAGGCAATCTCCGTAGCACCTTCAATCATGGGGTAACCGGCCGATTTGTCCCAATCTCGATCAGCACCCCGGCGACATGAATTAACGGTGCCACGTCGCTGCCCGCCGGATCGGCGATCGTCTGCGCGACATACACGATGCGGTTATCGCCGCGCGAGGTCAGCCCTACCATCACCGGCACATGCGCGCGCAATGCGCGGTCCGGCTCGTCCGGGTCACGCAGCGGCCCCAATACCATAACGGCATCCCCACCCCGCACGTCCGCGAGCTGGACGAATTCGATACCCGGTTTGGAAGCTCTCGACGCTGCCAGGCGACATGACGCTGGGTGAAGGCATCCTCAATAGCGAGTTTTACATCGTTCGTCATAGCTCCAACCGCGGCACTTGGGCGAAGTGCTCAACGAGCGCCGACGCATCTCGCAGCGCCACGCCTTAATCTCGAGGCGGAGTGGATCGTCCGTAAGGAGCTGGAGTAACACATCATCGCTCAGCCGCTCTGGAACCAGGTCAGGCGCGGTAAACCTAAGCACTCAGCTGTCGCTTGCGAGATCGGCATTCTGCCCGGCAGCAAGCTGACGGGCAATCCTAGCCCCTACCCAGCTTAATTGCTTTGGCGAAGGTGAGGCCGAGACGGCTGGATCGGAATCGAGCATGCCGATCGTCGACAACATCCCATACGGCAACGATCCTGCGTCACCCCGTACTGCTGCAGCGCTCTGTGGAGAAGATCGCCGAGCAGCGCGAGGCTCTGGACGAAGAAACCATCCACGGCGGAGCCGGAGAGATCCTGTCGATGC
>NZ_JAUUDS010000005.1 GCF_030678875.1 Sphingomonas aurea
GCCGACAGCGGCAACAACACCACCAACACCTCGGTGGCGGACAGCGGCAACAGCTCGTCGATGGACAACAGCAACCGCTCCACGACCGACAACAGCAACAACTCGACCAACCGCTCGGTCGCCGACAGCGGCAACAACACCACCAACACCTCGGTGGCGGACAGCGGCAACAGCTCGTCGATGGACAACAGCAACCGTTCGACCAACACGTCGGTAGCCGACAGCGGCAACACGACGCGCACGAACAACAGCAACAACTCGACGAACACCAACACCTCGGTCGCGGATAGCGGCAACACCACCCGCTCGGTCGCCGACAGCGGCAACACGACGCGGACCGACGCCAACAACAACTCGACCAACACCAACACGACGACCAACACCTCGGTCGCGGATAGCGGCAACACCACCCGCTCGGTCGCCGACAGCGGCAACACCACGCGGACGGATGCCAGCAACTCGTCGACGAACACCAACACGACGACCAACACGTCCAACACCACCAACACCTCGGTGGCGGACAGCGGCAACACCACCCGCACTGATAACAGCAACAACTCGACCAACGACAGCTACAACGGCGGCAACACGTCGGTCGCCGACAGCAACAATGGCGGCAACACCAACAGCTCGACCAACAACAGCAACAACGGTGGCAACACCTCCGTCGCCGACAGCAACAACTCCTATTCGACGACAAACAACAACAACCAGACGTATCGCACGAACGCGTCGACCAACAACAGCAACAACACGACGAGCGTTGCGAACAACAACCAGACCTACAACACCGACTCGTCGACCAACGACAGCGGCAACACCACGAACAACAACAACCAGACCTACAACACCGACAATTCGCAGCTGACGTACAACGCCAACGAGACCACCACCGGTGGTGCCTCGACGGTGTCGCCGTCCAGCACGTTCGGTGATGGCGCGATGGTCGCGACGGCTGCGCTCTCCAACTATGTCTCGGGCGTCAAGGTGACGTTCGCGGGCACGGCCGGCGAGTCGAGCACGACCGACAACAGCCTGACGACCGGCGCCGATGCCTTCGGCAACTTCGCGGGCATGAACGCGCTCAACCTGAACACCGGTGCCGGCGCCTCGCAGAACGCGAACGTCAGTGTCGCGGTGACGACCGGCGACATCACGCGCTGATCGTGACGGGGGGCGGGCCGCTTCAGGGACGGCCCGCCCCCTTCTTCTTTCGTTTCCAGGGTATAGGGGACATCGATATGCGTGCGACACAGGTCACGCTCGGGTGCATCGGAGCGGCACTGGCCGCCGCCGCCCTTCCCGCCGCCGCGCAGGACGCGCCGGCCGCTTCATCCGCCTTCGCGGGCGACGCCGTGCTGGCCGAGGCCGATCTGGGCGCGATCGCCGGCCGCGAGGATCGCGGCGCGCAGGTCGCCTCTGCCGACCAGCGCAACACCGTCCAGAACAACAGCGTCAACGGCAATTCGGTGACCGGCACGGTCACGCTGGACGGGCAGGCATTCCAGAACATGTCGGGTCTGGCCGTCATCAACGCCAACAGCGGCAACAACGTCGCGATCAACGCGTCGATGAACGTCATCATCAACATGGCGCCGCAATAGGAGGATCGGCCGTGGTTCGCCCGATCCGTATCGTGACGGCCACCCTGCTGCCGCTGGCGCTCCTGGTCGGCGGTTGTGCCGCGAAGATCAACGGCGGCGACCCGCGCATCGCGACCGCAAGCACCGGAACCAGCGAATATGCCGTGCCCGTCGCATCGATGCTGGCGCGCAAGTTCAATACGGTGGTGCGCCAGCAGTACGACTTCAGCTGCGGCTCGGCGGCGCTGGCGACCTTGCTCCACTATCACTATGGGCTGCCGCGGTCGGAGACCGAGGTCTTTACCGGCATGTGGCGCGAGGGGGACCAGGCGCAGATCCGGCGCGTCGGCTTTTCGCTGCTCGACATGAAGCGCTACCTGGCGGAGAACCGGTTGCGCGCCGACGGGTACAAGGTGACGCTGGCGGCGATCGAGCAGCGCAAGCTGCCGGGCATCGCGCTCATCACCACCCGCGGCTATCGCCACTTCGTCGTGGTGAAGGGCATCGCCGGCGACAATGTGTTGCTGGGCGACCCGTCGCTGGGACTGCAGACCGTGTCGCGGGCCAAGTTCCAGGCGATGTGGAACGGCATCTATTTCGTGCTGAACTCGGCGACCGAGGTCGGCACGCAGAATTTCAACGCGGTGCGCCAGTGGCAGGCGCTGGCACGGGCGCCGATCGGCAGCCCGTTCCTCGATCCGCTGAGCCAGCAGGCGCTGACGCTGAGCGCGCCCTTCTATCGGGATTTCTGACCATGTTGGCTCGCCTCCTCTCGCTCGCGCTGCTCGCCTGGGGCGTGCCCGCCGCAGCCGCGGAGACGCCGGCCATCGTCGCGCCGGTGGCGAGCGACGCTGAGCTGGCGACGATGACCGGCAAGTTCCTGCTGCCCGGCGGCGGATCGCTGGCGCTGTCGGTGACGAGCGACACGCTGGTCAACGGGGCGCTGGTGCTGCGCACGGTGCTGACCGTCGATCAGGGAAGCAACCTGACGGTATTCGGCCGCACTGGCGACGCCGAGCCGATGGGTGGCGCGCGTAGCGGTGGCGGGACGGAGAATGCCGCGACGCCGACGATGGCCGGCGGCGTGTCGGTGCTGTTCGACCGGCGCACCGGCACACAGATCGTGATGCCGAGCGTCGGCACCGTGCGCGGCACCACCGGGGGGGCGCAGCCGGTGCCGGCCGGCGTCGTGCCGCTGGTGCTGACCGCAGGTGGCCCGGCGGTGGCAACCGCCGACGGCACCGTCACGCTGACCCAGTTGCCGAACGGTTCGCGTGTCTCGCTGGCCGGTGACCAGATCGACATCACGCATCTGGTCGGGCAATCTGTGGCGACCGCGATCAGCAATGCGGGCAACGATCGCACGATCGACACGGTGACGACGATCGGCATCGACCTGCACGACGCGACCGCGCTGGCGATGGGCGCGGCGGCGATGAAGGTGGACGCGCTGGTCAGCGACGTGGCACGTGGGATGGTGCGTTGATGGGGGCAGGCATGGGCAGAACGGCAGCGGGTAGTGGATCGACGGCGCTGCTGGGACTGAGCTTGGCACTCGCCTGTACGCCGGCCACGGCGCAGACACAGCCGCCGACATCGCGGCCCGCCGCCAGTGTGCAGGCCGAGCTGGACCAGGCCAAGGCCGAGATCGCGGCACAACGCCGCCAGCTGGAGGCGCAGGAGGCACGGTTGCGCGCGCTGGAGGCGCGGATCGGCGCCGCCGGCCAGGTCGCCGGTCCGCCTTCCGAGGGCACGCAGCCACCGCGGGCGGTGGCGCAGGCGAGCGCGGCGGCGACGCCGGGCGACCCCGCCAGCGTCGTCGCCGCCGCGCCGTCGGGGCCGATCGGCAGCCCCGTCGAGAGCGTCGGCACCCGCCCGGTCAACAGCGACCGCCCGCCCGAAGTCGCGGTGCTGGGCAGCGAGGGCAGCGTCGTGACCCGCAAGGGCCAGCTGACCGCCGAGGTGCAGGTCGACTATGCCCGCGCCGACCGCAACCGGGCGCTGTTCCGCGGCATCGAGATCGTCGAATCGGTGCTGGTCGGCGCGTTCAACATCAACGAGAGCCGTCAGGACATCATCACCGCCTCGGTCGCGGCGCGCTATGGCCTGACCGACCGGCTGGAACTGGGCGTGCGCCTGCCCTTCGTGCAGCGCTGGGACACGTCGGTGCTGGTGCCGGTGCAGGGCAGCACCGCGAACGACGCCGCGCGCGAGGTCGACAGTTCCGCGCAGGGCCGCGGTCTGGGCGATATCGAGCTGTCGGCGCGATACCAGCTGCTGACCGGGCGCGCCGGGCTACCCTATCTCGTCGGCAACCTCCAGGTGGTGGCACCGACCGGCAGCAACCCGTTCGACGTGCCGCGCCTGTCGACCGGCGAGGCGACCAAGGCCGCGACCGGCGCGGGTTTCTGGGGCGTGTCGCCCAGCGTCACCGCGATCCTGCCGAGCGATCCGGCGGTGCTGTTCGGCACGATCGGCTACACGCACAATTTCGGACGCAGCGTCGATACGGTCATCACGCCGGTGCGAATCACCTACGTCAAGCCGGGCGACGCGGTGTCGTTCAGCGCGGGCATCGGCATCTCGCTGAACGAGCGGACGTCGATGAACCTGGGCTATGCGCAGACCTGGGCATTCGGCACGCGGACGCGCACCGCGCTCATCAACCCGCCGGCGAGCGGGCCAAGTGTCGCCGACAGTACGTCGCGCGACCTGCAGCTGGGGCGCTTCCTGTTCGGCGTTACCTATCGCGCCACCGACCGGGCGAGCATCAACTGGTCGGTCGAGGTCGGCGCGACCGACGACGCCGCCGACGTGCGCTCGGTGCTGCGCATCCCGCTGATCCTGATTGCGCCGTAACGGATCGATCCTCCCTGCAAGGGGAGGATCTGGGCGCCGCAAGGAACCAACCCCTGCCCTTATCCGTCCTACCCATCAAGCGGGTGACATGACGGAGATGGTCGATGTCCACGCTGCTGATCGCCGCAATGCTGTCCGTCGCCCCTGCGACGACCGATCGTGCCCTCGCCTTTGCCGCACCGGCGCTGGCTGATCATGAACTTGCCCGCGAACGGGGCGGCTTCATCCGGCCCGGCATGGCCTCGCGGCGGGTGATGACCGATGCCAATGCTATGTCGACGCTGCAATTGCAGGCCGATGTCAATCGCATGACCTTCGACAACTGGTTCGCCAACGAAGGCGCGGTGCTGATCGTCAACAATCAGCTGGCGTCGCTGGGGCGCTGACCTTCGCGGCGATACGCTTTGCTATCGCGGCTGCACACGGCTTGCTAACCCTTTCTTCCTAATGCACCCGCGGGGAAAGTGGAGGACGTTATGGCAAGCGCCGTGCGGGCGAGCAGTTCGGATGGGTTGTTCCATCGGATCGGGGCATTTCTGGCCGAGCAGGGCCTGAGCCCGGAGCCGCCGCATTACGCCTTCGCCTATGCCGTGCTCAGCGAGCCGAACGGCACGCTGGCGCGCGAGGTGGCGGAGATCACCGGCGGCGGGTTCCGCCTGCGCCGCGACGACCTGGAGCGGCTGGGCTGCCAGATCGGTGCCGCCGCCGCCAGCGCGCCGGCGCGCGCGGTGGAGCCGCCGCCCGCCTTTCAGCGCCAGGCCGAGGAGCTGGTCGCACAAACCCAGGCACAGGTCGACGGCTTCGCCGACATCGTCCGCGAGATGAAGGACGAGACGCACGGCTTCGGCCGCGACCTGGCGGTCAGCGCCGCGCAGATCGTCGACAGCGGACCGGCGGGCGGCGGCAACCTGTCGCGGCTCGCCACGGAGATGCTGGCGCGGGTGCATGATTCGGAGCAGCGGCTGGCGCGCGCCACCGACGAGACCGACGCGCTGCGCGCCAAGCTGGCCGAGGCGCGCGACGCGGCGCGGCGCGATCCGCTGACCGGGCTGCCCAACAGGCTGGCCCTGGCGGAAGGTTTCAGCGCACGGCCGGGCGCCGGCCCGCACTGCCTGGCGCTGTGCGACATCGACCGGTTCAAGCGGATCAACGACCAGCACGGACACGGCGTCGGCGACCGGGTGCTGGGCATGATCGGCAAGACGCTGGCCGAGGCGTTCGAGGGACATCTGGTCTGCCGTTACGGCGGCGAGGAGTTCGCGGTGCTGCTGAACGGTGTGACGCTGGCCAAGGCGGCGGAGATGCTCGACGGCGCGCGCGCCACGACCAGCGCCCGTCGCCTGCGCAACCGCGATACCGACGCGCCGATCGGTGAGATCACCTTCTCCGCCGGGGTGGTGGCGCTGCGCACCGGCGAAACCGCCGAGGAGGCGATGGATCGCGCCGACCGCCTGCTCTACACCGCCAAGGCGCAGGGGCGCGACCGGGTCTGCGCGGGGTGAGCCGGCTCCGCCCACGGGCAGGATAATCTTCGCGCGAAGACGCAAAGATGTTGCAATCGCCGCGCCAGCGGCGCTCCATCTCAGGTCCGATGATGACAGGCGCGCGCGGACGCGCACGGGACATCTTCGCGCCTTCGCGCCTTCGCGCGAACCGAATCCGTCTTTTCCTACCCGACGCGTTCAGTAACGGATCGGCTCCGCCGAAATGTGGCGCGTAGCACCCAGAAATTCGGGAAAATTCGCCAACTCTGCCTCAGGCAACAAATCAGCTCTAGGTATTTCAATGCCTTACGAGTTTGGCACGGAGGCTGCAATGCTGTTGGCATCGGAGCCGGATGGTTCGGCCCCGACCAACAGGGAAGACCAACATGACCGCCACCTTCGAAACCGCCCAGCGCATCGTCCTCAGCTCGGTCGCCGCGCTGCTGCTCGCCAGCATCGCGATCTGCACCGCGGCGCCTGTCCTGCCGATCGTCTGATCGCGGCGCCGAACACGGGAACGACCAATATGAAACAGAGCATCCTGCTGGGCCTGATCGCCTTCGTGTCGACCGCCGCCATGATCGCGGGGAATGCGCCGGCACTGACGATCTGACATCAGGTACGGGGCGGGCGGCAGACCATATCGCGTAAGGCGATCAGCCCGCCACCGCCGCCCCGACCGGCCCCACCGGGGCGTCTTCCGACCGCGAATAGGTGCCGACGAGCAGCCCCGCGGCCAGTACATGACCCGCCATCGCCGCGACCAGTGCCGACCGCCCGGGGTCGACGCCCGGATCGGCGGCGCCCGCATCCACCGCGAACAGCTGGAAGGCATAGCGATGCTCGCCGTGCCCGGTGGGCGGATCGGGCGGCAGCCAGCCTTCGCGCCGGTACGAGTTGCGACCGACGTCGCCGCCATCGCTGCCCTCTCCGTCGGCGCGGATCGCGCCCTCGGCCAATTGCCCCGCCGTTGCCGGCAGGCCGCGCACCACCGCATGGACCAGCGGCTGCGGCGTCGGCGAATCGGCATCCTCGACCAGCAGCGCCAGCCATGCCGTGCCGGCGGGCGGATCGCGCCACAGGAGCGGCGGCGACACCCCCTCGCCATCGGCGGTGAACCGCGGCGGCAGGCGCCCGCCATCGGCAAAGGCCGTGCTGGTCAGGTCGAGTCGCGCAAACCCCTGCCCCGGCGCGCCGCCCAGCGCGGGATCGGCGATCGCCAGCTTGTCGGTGCCCGCACGCACGCCGCGCAGCGCCTGACCGAGCCATTGGGGGATATGTTCGAGCATCGAGAACCTCTTACGCTTGCGGGCAGTCGCCGGGGCGGGTGACCGTCTCGCGGCGGGTCGACCAGCGGCTGGCGGCGTTCATCGTCGCGGTGTCATGGACGCAGACCTGCGCCTTCTCGACATTGCCGTCCTCGGCGATCAGCACGGTCCAGTTGCGGGCGGCGCAGTTGTGCGGCGCGCAGCCATGCGACGCGATCATGCTGCCCTGGCGAAAGATCGGCACGCTGGTGACGTCGCGGCCGACGATCTCGCGCCGGATCTTCTCGTCGGGCAGCGCGTCGAGCATCGCGTTCGCGACCTCGGTCCGGTCGTAGAAGGATACCCCGTCGACCGCGTCGCGCGGGTAATGGCCGACATAGGCGGTCAGCGGCGTGCCGTTGCGCTGGCCCGCGACCGGTTCGGGCGCCTGGGTAACGGGCGGCACGAAGCCGCTGGCGGCGACCTCGTTGGTCTGGGCGGAACGGTCGGGATCGCGGTTGCAGGCTGCCAGTGCGAGGATTGCCAGACCTGCCATCGCCACGCATCTCATCCTACCGTCTCCTCCGTCCACCGGGAACGTCCCGACGCGTCAGGAGGTTGCGTCGGTCATGGAGCATGATCTCGAGCGGTTCGTGACGGCACAGGCCGACAGTTACGAGCAGGCGCTGGCCGAGCTGCGGCGCGGGGCCAAGCGAAGTCACTGGATGTGGTGGATCTTTCCGCAGATCGCCGGGCTCGGGCGGAGCGAAACGGCGCGCGTCTACGCGATCGGGTCGGCGGCGGAGGCGCGGGCCTATCTGACGCATCCGGTGCTGGGGCCGCGCCTGGTCGAGGCGACGCAGGCGGTAACGGCGGCGCCGGGGAGTGCGGAGGCGATCATGGGAGCGATCGATGCGATGAAGCTGCGGTCGTCGATGACGCTGTTCGCTGCGGTGGCGGACGATGCGGAAGTGTTCGAGGCAGCGCTGACACGGTTCTTCGGTGGTGCGCGCGATGCCGCGACGCTGCGGCTGTTGTGACCTGCTTCCCTTCCCTCCCCTGTCATCCCCGCGGAGGCGGGGATCCATAAACGCTGCCGGAGCGGCTCTTTCGCGAACGTCAGCGTATCTGGATTCCCGCTGCCGCGGGAATGACGGCGGTGGGACGCGCCTTACGCTTGCGCCAGTTCCGCGCGGCTGTTGACCTTGGCGTTGGCCAGCTTGGTCAGCTTGTCGTCGGTGGCCTTTTCCTCGGCCAGCGTCTCGGACAGGATCTGCGCGCACTCGGTACGGCCGAGCTGCTCCGCCCAGGCGATCAGCGTGCCGTAGCGGGCGATCTCGTAATGCTCGACCGCCTGTGCGGAGGCGGTTAGCGCGGCGTCGAGCACCGCCTTGTCCGCGACCTCGCCTGCGACCTCGTTGGCCTCCTTGATGATGCCGTCGATCGCCGGGCAGGTGACGCCCTTGGGCTTGAGCCCCTCGAGTTCGAAGACGCGCTCTAAGCGGCGGATCTGACCCTCCGTCTCGTGCAGATGGGTTTCGAAGCCCTGCCGCAGCTCGGGGTCGGTGGCCTTCTCGATCATCTTGGGCAGCGCCTTGGTGATCTGCTGCTCGGCATAATAGACGTCCTGGAGCTGGTGGACGTACAGGTCCTGGAGCGTCGCGATGTCCTTGGAAAACAGACCCATGACGGGTTCCTCTCGCCGATGATGGGATTGGGCACCACGCGCGTTCGACCGTCGCGTGGTGTGTCCGGTCAACGACCGCCGGCCCCGCGGGTTTCATCGCGACGGGGTGAAATCCGTATCATCTCGATCAAACGCGCGGGATCAGCGGCGGACGTCGAGTCCGCCGGCCAAGTAGGCGTCGACATCGGCCTGGCGGAACAGCCCGGCATCGCCCGGCAGCGAGTGTTTGAGCACGGCGAGCGCCAGTCCGGTCGCCGCCGCCGCACCGGCGTCGCCCCCGTCACGCAGCGCGTGGAGGACGCCGGCGGCAAAGGCGTCGCCGCCGCCGATCCGGTCGACGATGCCGGCGAGCACCACTTCCTCGGTCTGGGCATGCCCCTCACGGGTGTCGACGCGCGCGGACAGGCGGTGAAGGTCGACATGCTCGACGTGACGGGCGGTCGAGGCGATGGTCCGGAGGCGCGGGAACGCCGCGAACGCCGCCTCGGCCGCCTCGCGCCGGCGATCCTCGGCGTCGTGCGAGAATCGCCGGTCGAGCAGCAGCGCGATGTCGCGGTGGTTGCCGAACATCAGGTCGGCATGCGCGACCAGCCGGGTCAGGATGGCGCGCGGATCGGAATCCCAACGCTCCCACAATTTGCCGCGCCAGTTGCCGTCGAACGACACCGGAATGCCGCGCGCGGTCGCGGCTTCGGCGGCGGCGATGGCGCTTTCGGCCGGTACGGGGCCGAGCGCGGGGGTGATCCCCGACAGGTGCAGCCGGTCGACCCCGGCGAGCAGCGCGTCCCAGTCCCAGGCGGAAGCCGGCGCCTGCGCGAAGGCGGACCAGGCGCGGTCGTAGATCACCTCGGTCGCGCGCAGGCCCGCGCCCGAGGTGACGAAATAAAGCCCCATCCGCTCGCCGCCGAGCGCGACCGTGCGCGTGTCGACCCCGTGGCCGCGCAGGGTCGTGATCGCCGCACGGCCGAGATCGTTGTCGGGGACCATGGTGGCGAGGCCCGTGTCATGGCCGAGCCGGGCGAGCTGGGTGACGACGTTCGCCTCCGCCCCCGCGACCCACACATCGAGCCGCGGGGTCTGGAGCAGCAGCTCGCGCCCCGGGGGAGAGAGGCGGAGCATGACTTCGCCGAAGGCCAGGAATTTGGGCATCTTGTTCGTTCCCCCAAAGCGTCCCGAGTACGCGCTTTAATCCGTCATCCCCGCGCAGGCGGGGATCCATAAACGCTGACGATGCAATCAGAGCCTCGGCGTCAGCGCGTCTGGATCCCCGCCTGCGCGGGGATGACGGAAGTGGTTAAAGCCCACCCACGTTCACCGCGCCAACCAGCCACCATCGACGGCGAGGATATGGCCCTGGACATAATCCGCCGCGCGGCTGGCGAGGAACACCGCCGCCCCGCCCAGGTCGGCGGGATCGCCCCAGCGGCCGGCGGGTATCCGGTCGAGGATCGCGCGATTGCGCGTCTCGTCGGCCTGCAGCGCGGCGGTGTTGTTGGTGGCGATGTAGCCGGGCGCGATGGCGTTGACGGTCACGCCCTTGCCCGCCCACTCGTTGGCGAGCAGCTTGGTCAGCCCGCCGATGCCCGATTTGGAGGCGGTGTAGCTCGGCACGCGGATACCGCCCTGGAACGTCAGCATCGAGGCGATGTTGATGATCCGCCCCGCCCCTTGCGCGATCATGTGCCGCCCGGCCGCCTGGCAGAGGAAGAAGACCGATTTCAGGTTGGTGTCGACCACCGCGTCCCAGTCCGCCTCGGTAAAGTCGACCGCGTCGGCGCGGCGGATGATGCCGGCATTGTTGACCAGGATGTCGAGGCCGCCGAGCGCGGCGAGCGTCTCGTCGACGACGCGGCCGACCGGCTCGATCGTCGACAGGTCGGCCGCGACGATCGCGGCGCGGCGGCCGAGCGCGCGGATCTGCGCGGCGGTGTCCTCCGCCGGGGTGCGGCCGACGCACGCAACGTCGGCACCGGCGGCGGCGAGCGCCAGCGCGATCGCCTGGCCGATACCGGTATTGGCGCCGGTGACGATCGCGACCTTTCCGGTCAGATCGAACGGATTGCTCATGCCAGCTGACAGATATCGAGGACGTTCATGTCGGTATAATCCTGGTTCTCGCCCGCCATCGCCCAGATGAAGGCATAGGCTTTCGTGCCCGAGCCCATGTGCACGGACCAGGGCGGGCTGATGACCGCCTGCTCGTCGGCGACGACGATGTGGCGCAGTCCCTCGCCCTCACCCATGTAGTGGAAGACGCGGTCGTTCTCGCCACCCAGGCCGAAATAGAAATAGATTTCGCTGCGCCGCTCATGGACGTGCGGCGGCATGGTGTTCCAGACGCTGCCGGGTTTCAGCACGGTCAGGCCCATCACCAGCTGTGCCGAGTCGCAGACGCCGGGGATGACCAGCTGATAGATGGTGCGCGCGTTCGATTCCCCCAGCGAGCCGCGCTCCAGCGCATTGGCGTCGGCGATGCCGAGCTTGCGGGTGGCGAAGGCCCGATGCGCCGGGCAGGACGCGAGATAGAAGCGGGCGCCCTCGCCCGCGAAGATCACGTCGCGCGCGCCCATCGTGACGTAGAGGCAATCCATCCGGCCGAGCGCGAACGTCTGCCCGTCGACGGTAACGCTGCCGTCCGCCTCGCCGACATTGACGATCGCCAGTTCGCGCCGTTCGAGGAAGGGGTGGCCGGCCGCGGACGCGGGTTCGCTCTGGTCGGGCAGGCGGACGGGCGCCTCGGCGACGACGACGCCACCGATCACGAAGCGTTCGGCATGGGTATAGGTCAGTACGCACTCACCGACACGGAACAGCCGATCGATCAGGTACCGGTCGCGCAGGTCCTGGTTGGCGGCGCCCGCCATCATGTCGGGATGGGTGGCGTAGTAGGTCCGGTCGAACATGCGGGCTCCCTTGCGACCGGATCGGTAACCGGGGTCAGATCGCGTCGCAACCCATCAGGCGGCCGGGATGGACACGGATCGGCGCTGGACCAGGGCGGAGGGGAACAGCGCCGGCTCGTCGGGTGCATCCGGCGTCGCGATCAACTTGCGCGCGGCGGCACGGGCCATGTCCACCACCGGCCAGCGCACCGTGGTGAGCGGCGGCCAGGCCTGCGCGGCGGTCGGCGTGTCGTCAAAGCCGACGACCGACAGGTCGCGCGGCACGGCCAGCCCGCGGTCATGGGCGGCGTGGATGACGCCGGCCGCCATCTCGTCGTTGCACGCGAAGATCGCGGTCGGGCGCGGCACCCGATCGAGCAGCCGCTCCGCCGCTTCTAGTCCCGAGGCGAAGGTGTAGCGGCCCGGCGCCACCAGCTCCTCCGCTACCGCCAGGCCAGCGTCGGCGAGCGCGTCCTCGAACCCCAGCCGCCGCTCGGTGCCTGAGCGAAAGCCCGGCGGGCCGGCGATCAGGCCGATGCGGCGATGCCCCTGTTCGATCAGGAACGCGACGGCGCTGCGGACTGCCGCCCGATCGTCGGAGGCGACGCTGCGCGCGGCATCGTCGAGCGGGGCCGAGCCCATGCGGACATAGCGGCAGCCAAGCTCTGCGCAGAGCGCGGCGACGGCGTCGTCCTCGCTGATCGGCGGCAGCAGCAGCACGCCATGGAGGCGCTGGCGTTCCAGGAAGTGGCGCAGGTCGGCGGACATCGTCGCGGCGTCGCGGTCGAGCGGGCGCACCACCATCTCGAACTCGGTGCCGCGCAGCCCCTCCAGCATGCCGCGCTGGACGCTCATCACCGTCTGCGCGTTGGCATTGTCGTGAACCAGCCCAACCAAAAAGTTGCGCCGCAACGCCAACGCACGCGCCTGCGGGTTGGGAACATAGCCGAGCTGGCCGATCACCGCCTCGACCTGCGCCCGCGTGTCGGGACCGAGCAGCGGCGAGCGGTTGATGACGCGGCTGACCGTCTTCTTCGACACGCCCGCCAGCCGTGCCACGTCGTTGATGGTCGGCTGCCCGCTCCTCATCGTCGCTTCGATCCATGGCGGTGCGTGTGCCCTGAAACCAGCAGGAGCATCATGCGGGCGCCTGCCCCCACACCGCCGCGGCGGTACGGCGGATGTTGCCGGTGCCGGCAAACAGCTGCGGCACGCCGGCGCGCTCGACCAGGATGTGGGCGCGGGTCCGCTGCGCCATGGCCAGCGTCGCGGGACGAAAGCTGCTCCACGCCTCGACCACGTCCTGCGACGCCCACAGGTTCATATAGGTGCGATAGGCGTCGCCGGCGGCGATGCAATTCGCCTTCATCCGGGTGGCGGCGGCAATCTGGGTCGCGGTGCCGCGGCGGAGGACGGGGTCGAATATCTCGTGGTGCTTGAACAGCTGATAGGCGCGCAGCAACCGGAACAGTTCCAGCCGCGACTTCGCCAGCGCCGCGCGGACATCGTCGGGCCGCCGGCGCATCAGGTCGAGCGCCGCGGCCAAGTGATCCAATATGCCCTGCTGGTGATCGTGCAGACGATCCAGCGCATGGTCAGTGTTCATGACCCGATGGACTATGGAGCGGGCGGTTAACGGGTTCTGCCGTTGCGATCCATCGTTCGACGATTGTCTAACGGTTCAGATGGCTTGCAACCAGTCTTCCAGCGACAGGTCGGTGGTCGCGCGGACATCGGCACCCATCGTGCCGGCCATGATGTCGAGCGCCCAGCGCGTTCGCTGCTGGTCGAAGCTGGCGACCGTGTCGGCCGGCACCCACAGGCCATATTCGCGCATATGCGCGTCGGCGGCGGTGAACAGGACGCAGATGTCGGCGGCGATGCCGGTCAGGATCAGCCGGCTCGCCTCCAGCCGGGGCAGCAGCACCGGCAGGTTGGTGGCATAGAAGCCCGAGAATTGCGGCTTGATGACGAAATAGTCGGCGTCGCGCGGGGTCAGCCGGCGCGCGATATCGGCACCGGGACCGCCATGGTCCTGCACCCGCGCGACCAGCGCCGATCGGTCGGAATGCCAGCGATCGCCATTGTCGTTGACGTAGATGACCGGCACGTCGGCCGCATCCGCGGCATCACGCAGGGCCAGGATCGCCTCTGCCGCGGCGAGCGCCGGCTGCCGGATCGCCTCGGCATCGTCGAAGTCGAGGTCGTTTATCATGTCGACGATCAGCAGCGCCGTCTGCCCCGGTGCGGGAGCGGTGATCCGTCCGTCCATCCCGGCACCATAGACGCACCCGATGCGGCGCGCCTTGACGCAAATCTACCGGTGGGCGGCGGCCGCGCGGGCGACGTCGATGCTGTCGACCAGCAGCTCGTACTGGCTGGCTGAGAAGCCCGCCGACAGGAAGTCGCGCACCGCATGCGAGGGCACGGTATAGCCATAATGCCAGCTGAGCACCGCGATGCGACGCAGCGCCTCCAGCCGTGGATCGGCCAGGCGCGGGTCGCGGCGACCGCCGAACAGCGCCCCCATCGCAATCGCGATGCGGCCCGGCGTGCGCAGCGATGCCAGCCGATCGGTCCGGGCGATCGCGACCACCGACCATTCCAGCGCCGACAGATGCGGTTTCGCGGCGGAGGACGCTTGGGTAGCGACGGGGCGGGTCGTCACCTCTCCGGTGGCAGCGGTGCCGGCGTCGGCGAACGAGACATAGGCCATGGCGAACTCCCTGATCCGGTCCGGGTCGGCGCCTTCGCCGCCACCCGTTCTGTACCATGTGGTATATTAACGTTGGAAATGCTCGTCAACGACTTTCTGTACCGACCGGTATTTTTCTTGCTAGGCGCTCGGCCAGATCGCCAGCGTGGTATCGACCAACCGCTCCAGCTCCTCGCGCGACGCGCCCGAGCCGGCCTGCACCGCCATCCCCTGCAGGATCGCGTAGAGATAGCTGGTCAGCCCGCCGACATCGACGTGCGGCGGCAGGTCGCCCTCTGCCTTGGCACGCTCGAACCGCGCGACCAGCGCCGCCTGGGACGAGGCGCGGCGGGCGATCACGTCGGCCTTGATCGACTCGGCCTCCGCCCCGCACGCCATCGAGTGGATCACGCCCAGGCAGCCCTTGGGATCGCAGCTGCTGGTCTGCGTCGCCACCGCGCCGCGCATGAAGCATTCCGCCACGCTGCGCGCGGTCGGCTGTTCCAGAGCGACGCCGACATAGGCGAGCTTCTCCGCCTCGTAGAGGTCCAATGCCTTGTGGAACAAGGCTTCCTTGTTGCCGAACGCGGCGTAGAGGCTGGGCTTGGTGATGCCCATCGCCTCGGTCAGGTCGGCCATCGAGGCGCCCTCATAGCCCTTCGTCCAGAACACGCGCAGCGCCGCCGCCAGTGCGCGATCGGTGCAGAATTCCCGGGGCCGGCCCTTGGGCGCGACGCTGACCATAGCTTCCATAACGACCGGTATATAATGGCGATACAAGCGATTGCCAAGCGCGGCAGGCGCGGCGAAAGACGGGGCATGGAAACGCTATCGACCAACCGCGCCTTTGGTGGCGTGCAGGGCGTGTACCGGCACGCGTCGCGCGCGACGGGCACCGACATGACCTTCTCCGTCTATGTCCCGCCCCATCCAGAAGGCGCGCGACTGCCGGTGGTATGGTACCTGTCCGGCCTGACCTGCACCCATGCCAACGTCACCGACAAGGGCGAGTATCGCCGCGCCTGCGCGGAGCTGGGGCTGATCCTCGTCGCGCCCGACACCTCGCCGCGTGGCGACAGCGTGGCCGACGATCCGGCAGGCGCGTATGACTTCGGCCTGGGCGCCGGCTTCTATGTCGACGCGACCGAGGCGCCGTTCGCCGACCATTACCGGATGTGGTCCTATGTGACGCAGGACCTGCCGGCGCTGGTCGCGACCGAGTTTCCCGCCGACATGGCGCGCCAGTCGATCATGGGCCACTCGATGGGCGGGCACGGCGCGCTGACGATCGGGCTGCGCCATCCCGAGACGTACCGTGCGGCTTCGGCCTTCGCGCCGATCGCCGCGCCGTCGCAGGTGCCGTGGGGAGAGAAGGCGTTGGGCGGCTATCTGGGCGCGGATCGAGCAGCGTGGCGCGCGCACGATGCGGTCGCGCTGATCGAGGACGGCGCGCGGGTCGACGCGCTGCTGGTCGATGTCGGCGACGCCGATCCGTTCTTAACCGAGCAGCTGCGCCCGGAGTTGCTCGGGGACGCCTGCGGTGCGGCGGGCATCGACCTGACGCTGACGCTGCGGCCGGGCTACGACCACAGTTATTACTTCATCGCGACCTTCATGGCCGATCACCTGCGCTGGCACGCGGCGCGGCTGGGGGCATGACGATGGACTACGATGTGCTGATCGTCGGCGGCGGCCATGGCGGCGCGCAGGCGGCGGTGGCGCTGCGCCAGCAGAAGTTCGCCGGATCGATCGCCATCCTGGGCGACGAGCCGGAACTGCCTTACGAACGCCCGCCGCTGTCGAAGGAATATCTGGCCGGCGAGCGGCCGTGGGAGCGGCTGCCGTTCCGCACCGCCGAGGCGTGGGCGGAGCGCGACGTCGCGCTGCTGCTCGGCCGGCGGGTGGTGGCGGTCGATCCGGTCGCGCACAGCGTCACGACCGCGGATGGCGCGACGACCGGTTACGGCCGGCTGATCTGGGCGACCGGCGGCGCGCCCCGGCGGCTGTCCTGCGCGGGGCACGATCTGGCGGGCGTCCACAGCGTGCGGACCCGCGCCGATGTCGACCGGCTGATCGCCGAACTGCCTGCCACCACCCGCGTCGTCGTGATCGGCGGCGGCTATATCGGGCTGGAGGCGGCGGCGGTACTGACCAAGCTCGGCAAGCAGGTGGTGCTGCTGGAGGCGCTCGACCGGCTGCTGGCGCGGGTCGCGGGCGAGGCGCTGTCGCGCTTCTACGCCGACGAACACCGCGCCCACGGCGTCGACTTGCGCTTCGGCGCAACGGTCGAATGTATTGAGGAGGCGGACGGTCGCGCGACCGGCGTGCGGTTGGCCGACGGCAGCGTGCTGCCGGCCGAGATGGTGATCGTCGGCATCGGCATCGTCCCCGCGGTTCAGCCGCTGCTCGATGTCGGGGCGGAGGGCGGCAACGGCGTACGCGTCGATTCCCAGTGCCGCACCAGCCTGACCGACATCTTCGCGATCGGCGACTGTGCCGAGCATCGCAACGTGCATGCCCGCGGCGACTGGGTGCGGCTCGAATCGGTGCAGAACGCCAACGACCAGGCGGCGGTCGCGGCGAAGGCGATCGCCGGGCGGCCGGAGGATTACGTGGCGGTGCCGTGGTTCTGGTCGAACCAGTACGACCTGAAGCTGCAGACGGTCGGCCTGTCACGCGGGCACGACGCGGTGGTGGTGCGCGGCGACCCGGCGACGCGCGCCTTCTCGGTCGTGTACCTGAAGGACGGTGCGGTGATCGCGCTCGACTGCGTCAACATGGTCCGCGACTATGCGCAGGCCCGCGCGCTGGTAGCGGCGCGGGCGGTGGTCGATATGGCGGCGCTCGCCGATCCGGGCGTGGCGCTGAAGGGGCTGGTGTAGGGCGTGGTCCACCGAAACCGAAGCACCTCCCCGGCAAAGTGGCCGGTTCAACCCGGGCGGATCACACTCTAGCCCCGCACGACCGCGCTGCGGGGGTCCCACCGGTCCTGCCGTCGATATCGTCCTGATCTGACGATCCACACGCCCGTGCGCATGTGGAACCCGCCTCTCGTGCAGGCACCAGAGGCGGTATGGAGGATGCGGCCCTGCAGCGAGGCCGCGCGATCGGATCATCGCAGAGCGAACGACACGCCATGTCGATCGGGCGACGATCTATAAGCGAAAGTCTTCCGCATTGTCATCGGACCATGGCTCATAGACAATCGGCTTCTCTCCGAAATATTTTCGCACCGATCGTGCTCGACGCTCAACGATGTCTTCCTCCGGGTCGATCTCGTCACTGTATATAAAGCGAGCGTTGAACTTTCCGTCACGAAGCAGATATTCGATCTCCATCCAACGATTATCTCCCTCCTGTGCCTCCCACAACTCGAGAAGGGCGTATGGCAGTCGTTGATCGTCGGGATCACGATACAAGACCTGGTTGCCAAGCTCCTTGAAGATTGACTCGCCGATCCAGTTATCGCCAAGCTCAGCATAGAGCAGGGTCGGTTCGGTCGGATACTCGATATCCATGGTCAGCCGCTGACCGATCTCGTTCAGCAGATCCTCCGTTTCACTATTTGCCACGACTCTTCTCCGACCGTTCGTTGGGAATTTGATACTCTTATTAACGCCGTTGACCGTCCATCGCACGTCGAGCGCCGATGGCCTCCTGAGTTCGCCATTGAACCTTGGACCGATCCTGACCGTGACTGCGCATTTGGCGCGCTTGTCGCGCGCCCATTCGTCTTTGACGAGCCGATACTTGCCCCGATTGAAATGAGCGTCCGGGGCGAAGTGATTGAACGCTTCGGTCGGGCCGTTGAAGCGCGCGGCGATATAGTGGCCGCCATCGTCACCTGCCCGACGCTCCGCCCCGCCCGCCTGTCGCTGGGCAGCGCGAGACCGTATGGGTACGGTCGCGACCGTCAGCGTACCGGAGACGTCGCGGGTCCGCGCTCGCCCATCGATCTGATAGGTGTAGCCATTGCGGACGATGGTACGAAACGGCTCACCCGGCGCGGGCGCAGGCCGTGCGGACGCACCGCTCTTCGCTGCCGAGGATTGAGAACGCGCACTGACTGCCGGAGGCGACGGGGGATAGGTCCGCATGGGCCCGTCCCACCCTGCTCCTGTCGCTCCCGCGCCGCCGAAATCACCGCCGCCACCGCCGGTAAATCCGCCGCCGCCCCATGTCCCCGGAGCAGGTTTGCGGGCGGCACGATCTGTCGGATTCCGTGGTACCGGTCGAGAGGGCCGGGGTACCAAGCCCGCGGTGTCGGCCATGCCCACGCCCATTCGCCCCGTTCCGGCGAAGGTGAAGCGCCCGTTTTCCGGATCGTGCCAGGGATTGAACTTGAGTTCGAGCCCGTCTTCACCGCGGATCGCCGGTAGTCTGCCGGTGCGCAGCCACACCCCGAATGCGCGTCGTCGATCGTCCGTCGATAATGTCGTCATGCCGCCTCGCCTCCTGCTGACGGCGAGAACATCTGAGCAACATTTTCCAACTAGTCAAGCCGAAACCAGCCGCTGGCCGCGGGCTGTGTTCCAGCTTCGTTCTCAACGGATCGAACGGGAATGTGGTGCGGCCGAGAAGACTCGAACTTCCACGGGCTTTCGCCCACAACGACCTCAACGTTGCGCGTCTACCAATTCCGCCACGGCCGCACGTGCCTACCGCCGAAGGACCCGGCGGCCGGTAGGCGAGCGCCCCTAGCAGGGTCGCGCAGGGGCTGCAACGGGTTGTTTGTCGTTGGCTGCCCTGCAGAAGCGTTATCAGCCGCCCTCGCCGGCGAAGCTCAGCTCCAGCCGCTTGGAATTGGACGGCACATCAAGCTTGGCGGAGTTGAAGTCGATCGCGGCGCCGGGGGCCAGCGTGCGACGCTCGGGCGTGATCGTCCAGCTATAGACCAGCCGTCCCTGCGCATCGCGCAGCTCGGCGCGGATGTCGGGCACGCGCTGGCGGGTCGAGGAGGGATTGGTGACCTGGCCGCTGACCGCGAAGAGTTCGGAGCCATTCTCCAGCTCGCGCCGCTCGATCGGGTTGTCGCGCAGCCGCAGCGGACTTTCCGCCGCGCCCAGCGACAGGCCAAAGCGCGAGGCGAGGCCCGGCGCGCCCGACCAGATGATCGCCGCCACCCCCAGCATCATCAGGATGCCGGCGGCGAAGGCGAGCGCGGTCCAGCGCTTGGCGGGATTGCGCCGCGCCTTGAACGGCGGGCGGTGCGCGAAGGCGTCATAGTCGCTGCCATAGGCGTCCATCGCCGCATAGCCCGGTGTGACCCGGGCCGGCGCGGGTATCGGCATCGTCTGCGCAGGCGACGGGGCGACGGGCTGTGCGACCGGCGGCAGCGGCGCGGCGACCGGCTCCGCTGCCGTCTCCGGCTCCACCGCAAGCGCGCGCTCCTCGTCCTCCGCGTCGTAACGCGGCTCGGACGGAGGTGGTGGAGACGGAGGAGACGGAGGAGGAGGCGGTGCGGGCGGCGGCGGCGCGACGGGACGCGACAGGTCGAGGATCGCCGGTTCCTGGAACCAGCTGTGGCGGCAATTGGCGCAGCGCACGGTGCGCCCCTCTGCCCCGATCGCGCTGTCGGGAACCAGGTAGCGGGTGCGGCATTCGGGACATTCGAGGATCATGGGTCGGGATGCCCGCTTCGCCGGTCGGCCGGAGCTGGCCTCGGAACGATGTGCCACGCACCGGCGGGACGTGGCAAGTATCTAGCGCGCGGCTTGATGCGCCGCGCCCGGCGTGCGAAGGCACCGCCACCGATGACCACGATCGTGCAGTTCGAGAATGTCGGCCTGCGCTACGGCTCGGGACCGGAAATGCTGAGTGACGTCAGTTTCTCGTTGCAGAGCGGCACCTTCTATTTCCTGACCGGGTCGAGCGGCGCGGGCAAGACGTCGCTCCTGAAGCTGATCTATCTGGCGCAGCGGCCCAGTCGCGGCATCATCCGCCTGTTCGGCGAGGACGCGGTGGTGCTGCCGCGCCAGCGCCTGCCGGGCTTTCGCCGCCGCATCGGCGTGGTGTTCCAGGATTTCCGGCTCGTCCCGCACCTGACCGCGGCGCAGAACGTCGCCCTTCCCTTGCGCATCGCCGGCCTGCCGATGGACGAGATCGAGACGGCGGTGCGCGAGATGCTGGCCTGGGTCGGGCTGGCCGAGCGCGCCGATGCGCGCCCCGCGACGCTGTCGGGCGGCGAGCAGCAGCGGGTGGCGATCGCCCGTGCGGTCATCAACCGGCCCGAGATCCTGGTCGCCGACGAGCCGACCGGAAACGTCGACCCCGACATGGCCGACCGGCTGATGCACCTGTTCGGGTCGCTGGGTAACCTTGGCACCACCGTCGTCGTCGCCACCCACGACCTGCACCTGCTGACGCGGGTGCCGACGGCGCGGATGATGCAGCTGGACGGCGGTCGGCTGCTCGATCCGACCGGCATCCTGCGCTATCCGCCGGCGTTGCGGTCATGAGGTGGCTGGCATGGAACAGGGGTGCGGCGCCGCTGCTGGAGGGGTCGCGCGGGCGCCGCGCGATGACCGCGGTGCTGGCGATCCTGGTGTTCCTAACCGTGCTGGCGACCGCGATGGGGCTGGGCACGCTGTCCGCCGGGCGCCAGCTGGAGCGGCAATTGTCCGGCCGGCTGACCGTGCAGGTGGTCGAGGGCGAAGCGGTTCGCCGCGACCGGCTGGCGGCGCGGGTGCTGGCAGTGCTGCGCGCCACGCCGGGCGTCGCGCGCGCGACGCCGGTGGACCCCGAGGAAATCGCGCGGCTGCTCCAACCCTGGCTGGGAACCGAGGCGACGGACGCCGCCCTGCCCGTGCCGGCGCTGATCGACGTCGACCTGGCATCGGCCGACGACGCGGTGGCGGCGCGGGTCGCGGAGGTGGCGCGCGGGGTGGCGCCGGCGGTGCGGGTCGATCGGCAGCAGGGCTGGATGTCCCCGGTCAGCGGCCTGCTCCAGACCCTGGCGCTGGTCGCGCTGGCGCTGGTCGCGATGCTGGCGGCGGCGACCGCCGCGGTGGTGGTGCTGGCGGCGCGTGCCGGGCTCGACGCGCACCGCGCGACGATCGAGGTGATGCACATGCTGGGCTCGACCGACCGGCAGCTGGCGCGGCTGTTCCAGCGGCGCATCGCGCTTGACGCGATGCTGGGCGGCATGGTCGGCGGCGCGGCGGCGGCGGCCGTGGCGGCGGTGATCGGGATACGGGTCGCAGCGCTCAGGTCGGAACTGGCGAGCGGCGTGCTGCTGGGCGCGGGCGAGTGGGCGGCACTGGCGGCGGTGCCGCTGGTCTTCATCCTGCTGGCGATGATCGCCGCGCGGCTGGCGGTGACGCGCGCGCTGCGCCGGGTGCTATAGATGCTGCGCCTGCTCTCGACGCTGGTGATCGGCTGGTCCCTGGGGTTCGCGGCGTTCATGCTGCTGCTGCCGCGCCCGCTGGAGGGAACGACGACCGACGCGATCGTGGTGCCGACCGGCGGCGCGGGCCGGATCGATCGCGGCATCGCGCTGCTGCAGGAGCATCAGGCCAAGCGGATGCTGGTGACGGGCGTCGGCCCCGGCGTCCGCCCGCGCGACCTGGCGCGGACGTACCGCGCGCCGGAGGCCCTGTTCGCCTGCTGCATCGACCTGGGCGCCGACGCGGTCGATACCCGCTCCAATGCCGAGGAAACCGCGCGCTGGGTGCGCGAGCATCGCTATACCACCGTGCGGCTGGTGACGTCGGACTGGCACCTGCCGCGGGCGCGGATGGAATTGAGCGCGGCGCTGGGCCCGCGCGTGGTGGTGCTGGGCGATGGGGTGCCGGGCAATGCCCGCCTCGCCACATTGGTCAACGAATACAACAAGCTGGTGCTGCGCCGCATCGCCCTGTGGATCGGTTGGGGGGGATGATGGTCCTGCTGCGCAACATCGCGTTTTCGATCGTGTTCTGGGGCCTGTCGGTGCCGATCGTGGCGACCGCGCCGATCAGCGCGCTGTTCGGGCGCCGCGCGATCGTGCGCCACGCCACCGCCTGGACGCTGGTCCATCGCTGGGCGGTGCGCCACCTGCTCGGCATTCGGGTGAAGGTGGAGGGGGTGCAGCCGACGACCCCCGTCTTCTACGCCGCCAAGCACCAGTCGATGTGGGAAACGCTGGAGCTGCAATGCCGGCTGGGCGGCCCGGCGATGGTGCTGAAGCGCGAGCTGGCGAACATTCCGGTCTGGGGCTGGTCGGCGCGGTGCTACGGCGCAATCGTGGTCGACCGAGAGGCGGCCGGCGCGGCGATGCGCGGCATGATGCGCGAGGCGGAGGCGGCACGGCTGGAGGGCCGCTCGATCCTGATCTTTCCCGAGGGCACGCGCGTCGCGCCGGGCGAGCAGCCGCCGCTGAAACCGGGTTTCGCCGGGCTCTACCGGATATTGGCGATGCCGACTGTGCCGATCGCCACCGATATCGGCCTGCTATGGCCACGGCGCGGACTGAAGCGGCCGGGCGTCGTGACGCTGCGCTTCGGCGACGTCATCCCGCCGGGCCTGCCGCGCCGGGTGGCGGAGGCGGCGATCCATGCCGGGATGAACGCGCTGGAGCGGTGAGCGGAAGCCGAGGTGGACCACACCTCCTCGTCATCCCGGCGGACACCGGGATCCACGGACACGGTGTCGGCAACGTGGCCATGCTGCCATCGGCCACATCGAAACCATGGGTCCCGGCGTTCGCCGGGATGACGAGGGGTATGCGAAAGCCTCAGCTCCCCTTGGCCGGAAGGCGCGACGTGGCGGACACCTTCGTCACCTGTGCGTTGCCGTCCCCGTCGATCGCGATGACCCAGTGGTTGGTCTTGTCGCAGGTCACCGCCCAGGAATCCTTGCCCTGCATCGGGTTGATCTCATACTCGTTGGTCACTTCCTGGCAGCTCTCCTTGCTGTCGCGGACGGCGCGCAGGAACACGCCGTCGCGCTGGCCGGCGGGCAGCGCGCGGATCTTGGCGGCATAGCCCTCCTCCGGCGCGGCGGCTTCGTTGGTGGCGGCAGCGGCGGTGTTGGCGGCGGGGACCGGCTGGCGGTCGCATCCGGCGAGCAGCGGCAGCAGAAGCAAGGACGCGGCGCAGTAGCGGATCATCGGGTCATCTCCTTCGCGACGGACAACGAGCGTTCCGACACCCGGTTGCGGCCGTCCGGACAGCTTCGTAGCACATCTTCGGCCGATGACAGGCACGCGGCGATGCGCTATGGCAGGCCGGAGAGGTTTTTGCGTTCATGAACAACAGGTTGGTTGCGGCGATCAGCGCAGCGGCGCTGCTGGCGGGATGCGGTGGCAGCGATGGCGGCGGCGGAGCCGGTGGCAGCCTGACGCCCGGGACTTCGGCCACGCCGACCCCGACCGCGAGTACCGGCTGCTCGCTGCTCGATCGGCAGAACTGGGCGGCGGCGCAGCTGCGCGAATGGTATCTGTTTCCCGATACGCTGCCCGCCACGCTCGACCCGACCGGCTACTCGACCGTGAAGGATTATGTCGACGCGCTGACCGCGACCGCGCGCAGCCAGCGCAAGGACCGGTACTTCACCTATGTCACCTCGATCGCCGAGGAGAACGCCTTCTACGACTCGGGCGCCAGCGCCGGTTTCGGCGTGCGCCTGTCCTATGACACCGCCGCCAACCGCGTCTTCGTCGCCGAGGCGTTCGAGAATGCGCCGGCGCTGGCCGCGGGGATCGATCGCGGCACCGAGATCCTGGCGATCGGCACCAGCAGCGCCGCCCTGCGCACCGTCGCCGACCTGATGGCCATGGGCGGCGCCTCTGCCGTGACCGACGCGCTCGGGCCTTCCACCGCGGGCACCACGCGTGTCCTGCGCATCGCCGACCGTGCCGGCACCCGCGAGGTGACGGTGAGCAAGACCGACTATTCGCTCAGCCCGATCTCGTCGCGGTACGGCGTGCAGACGCTGACCGATGGCGGGCAGCAGATCGGCTATCTGAACCTGCGCACCTTCATCTCGACCGCCGATCCGGCACTGCGCACCGCCTTTGCCAATTTCCGCGCGGCGGGGATCACGCAGGTCATCATCGACCTGCGCTACAATGGCGGCGGGCTGGTCAACACGGCGGAGCTGATGGGCGACCTGCTCGGCGGCAATCGCAGCACCAGCGACGTGTTCAGCTACACGGCTTTCCGCCCGGAGAAGGCGTCGAACAACAAGACCCGCTTCTTCTCGCCCCAGTCGCAGTCGATCGCGCCGACGCGGATCGCGTTCATCGGCACGGGCGGCACCGCTTCGGCCAGCGAGCTGCTCATCAACGCCTTCACCCCCTATCTGCACACCAGCGCCGCGCTGATCGGCAGCAACACCTATGGCAAGCCGGTCGGCCAGATCGCGCTCGACAAGTCGGCGTGCGACGACCGGCTGCGGGTGATCGCCTTCGCCACCCAGAATGCGGCACGGCAGGGCGACTATTATGACGGCCTCGCCACCCGGGTGGAGGCGAGCTGCCGCGCGAGCGACGACACCACCTATCCGCTGGGCGACCCGCGCGAGGCGTCGACCAGGGCGGCGCTCGACTTCCTGGCGGGGCGGACCTGCACGCCGATCGCGTCGACCGACGCGACGGCGCAGAGCGCGCGCAGCACCGGCCGGCGCGAGCTTCTGACCCCGGAACGGCCAACCACGGCGCAGCGCGAGGTGCCGGGGCTGTTCTGAGCGACACCCCGCCGCCCCTCTGCGTCATCCCCGCGCAGGCGGGGATCCATGGACGCTGACGCTGCGACCCCAGCCGCGAAGGTCAGCCCGTCTGGATCCCCGCCTGCGCGGGGATGACGGCATGTCGGCTGAGAGCAGGCACCAATCGGCACGCCGTCAATCCGGTACGACACGGATTGCCCGCCCCCGCCCCCACGCGATAGGGCCACGCGTATGGCCGACCCGCACCTCGATCCCAGCTGGCTCGAACCGCTCCGGGGCGAGTTCGCTGCCGACTACATGGCCGCGCTGCGCGAGTTCCTGACGGCGGAGAAGGCGGCGGGGAAACGCATCTTCCCCCAGTCCGCCGACTGGTTCCGCGCGCTGGAGCTGACGCCGCTGCCCGCGGTGCGCGTAGTTATCCTTGGGCAGGACCCCTATCACGGCGCCGGCCAGGCGCACGGCCTGTGCTTCTCGGTCCGCCCCGGCGTGAAGCCGCCGCCCAGCCTGGTCAACATCTACAAGGAGCTGGCGAGCGACTGCGGCATCGCGCCGGTCGCGCACGGCTTTCTCGAACATTGGGCACGGCAGGGGGTGCTGCTCCTCAACAGCGTGCTGACCGTCGAGGAAGGCCGCGCCGCCGCGCACCGCGCGCGCGGGTGGGAGCGATTCACCGATGCGGTCATCCGGCTGGTGGCGGCGCGCGAGGACCCGATCGTGTTCCTGCTCTGGGGCAGCTACGCCCAGAAAAAGGCGGCGTTCGTGCAGGACGTCGCGCGCGGCGGGCGGCACCTGGTGCTGAAGGCGCCCCACCCCTCGCCGCTGTCGGCGCATACCGGCTGGTTTGGCAGCCGCCCGTTCAGCCGCGCCAACGCCTTTCTGGAAAGCCAAGGCCGCGGCACGATCGACTGGGCGCTGCCGGCAGCCTGAGCGGGCCGAAATCGCGGAACCGGACACTACATCCCCCCTCCCGTGTCCGGTTCCGACGGATCGTCGCCATCGTCCTGCCCGTCCGGTGGCAGGGTGCCGTCATGGCGGGCAGCCCTGACCGTCGCCTCGGCGTGGACGATGCCGTAGAGGCGCTCATCCTCCTTCGACAGAAGCGGCGGGTCGGCGAGCAGCCTGGCGATCCCCGCGCCGGGCGCCGCCCGCTCGGCCCGAAGCTCCAGCGTCGCGAGCGAGAGCCGCAGCGCCGGGTTGTCATGGTCGGGCACCGGCATCCGCCCCTCGCGCCAGCTGCCGAACCGCTCGGGATCGCGCATCCTGAGCAGGAACATCGCGAGCCGCTCGTCATGGCGACGCCGCTCGCCGACCTGCTCGCCTTTGTAGAAGACGGGCGTGACGGTGCCGTTGAGCGCCCGATCTAACGCCGCCTCCGCCAGCCGGTGGATGCCGTAATCGAGCGCGATCTGCCACGCGCGCCGGAACGGTGCGGCGTCCGGACGGGCGCGCAGCTCATAGGCGGAGGAGGTTCCCATGCCGACGCAGCGCGCCGCCGCCTCGACATTAGCGGTGGCGGCGAGCGCGGTGATGAAGTCGGCCTGGCGGTCGGCGGTCCAGCCATCATAGCGGGCGCGCACGGCAACAGGGGGAAACGCGGCCATCGGCGCGCGCGGCGAAGCGGGGGTGCGACGTGTCATGGCGCGAGGGAACCATGAAGCGGGGGGTGTAGGACAGGGGTGGGGAGCGTTCGGGCGGGCGGTGTGGCGCGGGGGCATCCATCAGGGGTGGGAGCGGTTCTTTACACCGGCGGGATGCTGTCCATCTCTGGCGCATGCAGGCCGTCAGCTGTTCCGAGGCGCGCGAGAATTTGGATGCGATGATCGACAGGGTCGTCGCCGACCGCGCGCCGCTGGCGATCACGCTCGAGCGCGGCGAAGGCGCGGTGCTGATCTCGGCGAGTGAGTGGGTGTCGATCAAGGAGACGCTTTATCTGCTGCGTTCACCCGCCAATGCGAGGCGGCTGCTGGACAGCATCGCGGGGATGGATGCAGGCAAGGGTGAGGTTCACGAGTCGATCTAGCCGTGAATATCCGCTCCCGTCGCAGTCAGGGGCGGAATATCTCGCCCTGCAGACCCACGACGCCAAGCTGTTCGCCAAGCTCAACGCCCTGATCGAGGAATGCCGCCGCCACCCGTTCAAGGGCACCGGCAAGCCCGAGCCGCTGGGTGGCAACCTGTCAGGCTGGTGGTCCAGACGGATTAGCCAAGAGCACCGGCTAGTGTATGAGGGTGGCAGGCAGCGGCGCCGAGCAGGTACTGGATGTGGCGCAGTGTCGGTATCATTATTGATCGCGCCGCAGCGAACAGTTATATCTCGTTATTGAGGGCTTCCGAGACTCGTCCATGATTAACACCGAAGTGCTCTGCAATGTCTTGCAGATGATCATCGGGGTGGGCAGCAGCATAGTCACGAATCTTTTTTGCTAGCTCCGGCGTTAGCTTCGGACTGCGAGTTGACGCCCTTCGAGTATGAGATCGCCTATACATCTGGTCAGCGATTTCGTTAAGTTCATCGATTCCATGCTCTGCTGCAAGAGCGCGGAGTCGATCACGCAACGCGGGTATACCTTTAGAGTTTTTTGGCATTACCCCTCCTACGAATCAGAATAGAGCCGGCTGGTCATCGCTATAGTCACTAAGCCGCTCCAGCTGGCGTCGACAAGGCGGAATCCACGCCAACTTGGATGCATCTCGCTTTTGATGCTCCCATATAAGCCACGCATATCCCGTGGCTGTAGTAGCCTTTTGGTCCAGTCGCCCCTTCACCATCGGAACACGTTCAACAAACTGAGCAAACACAGAAGGAGGGTCATTTAAGAACAATCTGTTATATCGACCAACGCTTTCAAGAAAAACGGTCCGCACCAACATGGCCACTCCATGTCGAGCTACGTCAAATGACCGAAGAATAAATTCTTCTGCAAGCCTAAAAGGAGGATTTGTTATTACCCAATCCGCTGCATTTGTTTCATAAGGATAAGATAAAAAATCGCGGACTGGACCGTAGCCGTAGTCAAATGCGTCAGCATATTTAACGCTAGCAAAGTATTCGCTGAGCGGCTTAACCATGTGCCCCTGTCCGCACGCCGGCTCAAGACACGTCAAGCCACGGACGTTATCCGGTCGTATGACATGCTCGATTAGCGCACGCGTTGCCCATGGCGGTGTAGGAAAATTATCGGTGCTGTCGATTGGCTCAACACGCTGAGACATGACGGCATGGGATCGGTTTTGCATATTCTGCCTCGCGTTAACGAGGCGGGTATACGCCCGAAGCGACTCGCTGAGAATCCCCTATCACTCGAGAGTCAACCCGGATTGGAGATATATACCTCGCTTCCCCGCTCGCGGAAACGCTCGCTCATCCCGGCCATCCCGGCTTCGGCATCCTCGGCCGCGACGAACGTCTCCACCGGCGCATTCTGCTTCGCGGCAAACTCGCGCACTTCCTGCGTGATCTTCATCGAGCAGAACTTGGGTCCGCACATCGAGCAGAAATGCGCCGTCTTGGCACCCTCCGCCGGCAAGGTCTGGTCGTGGTAGGATTCCGCCGTGTCGGGATCGAGCGACAGGTTGAACTGGTCGCGCCAGCGGAACTCGAAGCGGGCGCGGCTCAGCGCATCGTCGCGGAGCTTGGCGGCGGGGTGGCCCTTCGCCAGGTCGGCGGCGTGGGCGGCCAGCTTGTAGGTGACGACGCCAACCTTCACGTCGTCGCGGTCGGGCAGGCCGAGATGCTCCTTGGGCGTGACGTAGCAGAGCATCGCCGTGCCGTACCAGCCGATCATCGCCGCACCGATGCCGCTGGTGATATGGTCGTACCCCGGCGCGATGTCGGTCGTCAGCGGCCCGAGCGTGTAGAAGGGCGCCTCGCCGCAGACCTGCAGCTGCTTGTCCATATTCTCCTTGATCTTGTGCATCGGCACATGGCCGGGGCCCTCGATCATCACCTGCACGTCCTGCGCCCAGGCGCGGTGGGTCAGCTCGCCGAGCGTGTACAGCTCGCTGAACTGCGCCTCGTCATTGGCGTCGGCGATGCTGCCGGGGCGCAGGCCGTCGCCCAGCGAATAGGCGATGTCGTACGCCTTCATGATCTCGGTGATCTCGTCGAACCGCTCGTAGAGGAACGATTCCTTGTGATGCGCCAGGCACCATTTCGCCATGATGCTGCCGCCGCGCGACACGATGCCGGTCACGCGCTTGGCGGTCATCGGGATGTAGGGCAGGCGGACGCCGGCATGGATGGTGAAGTAATCCACCCCCTGCTCGGCCTGCTCTATCAGCGTGTCGCGGAAAATCTCCCAGGTCAGGTCCTCGGCGATGCCGCCGACCTTTTCCAGCGCCTGATAGATGGGGACGGTGCCGATCGGCACCGGCGAGTTGCGGATAATCCACTCACGCGTGTCGTGGATGTTGCGCCCCGTCGACAGGTCCATGACCGTGTCGGCGCCCCACCGGATCGACCAGACCAGCTTGTCGACCTCGCTCGCGACGTTGCTGGCGACCGCGGAGTTGCCGATATTGGCGTTGATCTTGACCAGGAAGTTGCGGCCGATCGCCATCGGCTCGGATTCGGGGTGGTTGATGTTGTTGGGGATGATCGCGCGGCCGCGCGCCACCTCGTCGCGGACGAACTCCGGCGTGACATAGTCTGGGATCGCCGCGCCGAAGCTCTCGCCGTCGCGGACATACTCCTTCAGCATCTGCCGCCCCAGATTCTCGCGGGTGGCGACATATTCCATCTCGGGCGTGACGATGCCGCGGCGGGCATAGTGCATCTGGCTGACGTTCTGGCCCGCCTTCGCGCGCAGGGGGCGCTTGATGAGGCGCGGGAATTGCGGGACGCCGCCGGACCGGTCGGGGCCGAGCTGGCCATTGTCCTCCGGCCGGATCTCGCGCGCGTCATAGGACTCGACGTCGCCGCGCGCCTCGATCCACTGGCGGCGCAGCTGGGGCAGGCCGGCCATGATGTCGATCCGCGCCTCCGGATCGGTATAGGGGCCGGACGTGTCGTAGACGCGAAGCGGCGGCTCGCCGGATGACGGGTCGAGGTGGATCTCGCGCATCGCGACGTTCAGCGGGCCGACATGGACCTTCTTCGATCCGCGGATCGGGCCGGTGGTGACGCCGATGGCGCTGCCCGCGAGGGGGATCTCGGTGCGGGCGGGAATGTCGGCCATCAGGATCTCCTACGAGTACCGGAGGCCGTGTCGGCAGTCGCCAGTCCCCCGGACTGGCTTTGTGCCTCCACTCCCTCCGCCGGTGTCAACCGGATCAGGTTCAGCGGGTCGAAGGCTGCTGCCTTCCTCTCAAGCGTGCATCAACGCTCCCCCGGGGATGGGTCCAGCATAGGCGCACGCCGCGCCACTCACAAACGAAAAGGGCCCGCATGTCGCCATGCGGGCCCTTCCATCCGATACAGCCCTGGAGGGGTCAGGAGCTGCGGACGTTCCCGTTGACACCGGCCGGATAGAAGCCGCCGCCATTGGTGGAGGTCGCGTTCAGGTACACGATGTTCAGCACCTGCTGCGGCGACCGGACGAAGGCGATGCCGTTCGCATCGGTCGGCACGATGTTCGCCACCGTCGACGACGAGCCGATGATGTTCTGGTCGCGGTCGCCGCCCTGGTTGAGCAGACCGGTGTTCGACGTCCCGTCCAGCGCGTCGCGCGCGTCGGAGATCTGGCCGGTCGCGGTGAACAGCGACGCGGTCGACAGGCCCTTGCGGTACAGCACGGTGCGGACCAGCCCGGCGTGATAGGCTTCGGCCGCATGGATGCCCGCCGCCGCCTCGATATAGGCCGGGGTCGAGAGCAGCTGCACGCCGCCCATATAGGCGGTCACCCCGACATCCTCGAACAGGTACGCGCCCAGCAGGAAGCTGTTGTCGTCGGCATAAGGATCGAACGTCCCGCTGCTGCCGACCACACCCGCCGCACGCGCCGCGGCCGTGAAGGCCCCGCTCGAATCGCCCGACAGGTTCAGCGCAGGCTGCGCGGTCGCCGCCGATCCCAGCGCGGTGCGCAGGAACTTGACGTGGGCGATTTCGTCATACGCGATCTCACGGGCGTACTGCGCGACGATCGGATCGGTGAACTGCACCTGGCGCGGACGGCCCGCGGTGGTGGAGGGCAGCTGGACCGAGCCTTGCGTGCCGACGCCGGCCTGGATCGCCGAGTCGATGCCGGTCCCGAACGCGGCGTAGCTGTAGAAATTCGCCTCCAGATATTCGAGCTGGAGCGCGAAGTTCAGCACGTCCGCCTCGGTAACGGCGGACGGGGTCGGGGTCGGCGTGACGACGGGGGGCGTATCCTCGTCGCCGTCACCACAGGCGGCCAGCATCGACAGGCCGCCGGCCGCGACCGCCGCACCGCCGGCCATCCGCATGAAGCGGCGGCGGTCGGACTGACGCTTGGCGGTGGCTTCGTCGATGACGTCGAGAATGAATCGTTCTTCGCTCATGACAGGTCCTCCCTGGAGGAAAATCGTTGATCCGATAGGCTGACGGGGGAGGCCCCGGTCATGCGGTGCCGATGCTGGCGTTGATGTTGCCGTTGACGCCGTTCGGGAAGAACCCGCCCATCGTCGTCGCTGCCGTCGTCAGGTTGAGATAGACGATGTTCAGCACCTGGCCCGCCGTACGGCTGTATGCGATGCCGTTGGCGTCGAGCGGGACGATGTTGGACACCGTCTGACCCGATACGGTGGTCGGCGTGATGCCCTGGTCCAGATCGCCACCGCTGTTGCGGCCGGCCGAGCGGTCGACCACGCCCAGCGCCGCCGAACCGGTGCCATCGAGCGTGTCGCGCGCGTTCGAAATGCTCTGCGCCGCGGTGATGAGCGCGGGCGTCTGGATACCCTTGGCATAGAGCGTCGTCCGCACGATCGCGGCGTGATACGCCTCGACCGCCAGGATGCCGGCCGCCGCCTGCAGGAAGGTCTTGTTGGTGATGAGCGGCGAGGCGCCCTTGTACGCGGTCACGCCGACATCCTCGAAGATGTACGCGCCGAGCAGGAAATTCTCGTCGCTGGCATAGGGGTCGAACACCCCGTCCGACGACAGCGGCACGCCGGCGGCCGAGGCGGCGGCGGTGAACGGCCCGCTGGCATCGCCCGAGATGTTGATCGTCGGCATCGAGACGGCGGAGGTGCCGAGCGCGCCCGAGCTGCGCAGGAAGGTGACGTGCGCGATCTCGTCGGCGGCGATCTCCTGCGCATAGGCGCGGACGGCGGGATCGGTGAACTGCACCTGTCGCGCCTGGTGCGGGCTGTTGCCGGTAATGACGGTGCCCTGACGGCCGGTGCCGGTCAGCAGGCTGGACGACAGCCCCGCACCGGTGGCGGCATAGGCGTAGAACTGCGCCTCGAGATATTCCAGGTTCAGGGCGAAGTTCAGCACGTCGACGTCGATGTTGGTCGACTGGGCGCCGGCCTTGGTCGAGAAGCTCATCGCGGCGGCGCCGCCGACGGCGAGCGCGCCCATACCAAAGGCGGCCTTGAAGAATTCGCGACGCTCCTCGCGTCGCTGGACGCGGCTATCCAGTGCTTCGATCAATTGCACGCTGTCGGCCATCACTGATCCCCTCGTGAACCGACGGCTCGGGATGTGCCGGCGGCGTTATCGCCGCGCACCGCCCGAAGAGGGTGGGAACGCGACATCGGGGGAAGGAACGACGGGCCGATGCAAATGGACGCGGGGTGCGGAAAATAAAATCGATCAATATGCCGGGGTTGCTCCCCACCCAGCCTTTCGGACGAGGTGGGGGCGTGATCGCGCTCAGAACGTGTAGGTCAGCCCCGCGGCGAACGACCACTGGTCGGCATCGCCCACGTCCTCGACGATAGGGCTGCGCTTGTAGCGGCCGAGCATCTTGCCGTAGAGGACGCCCGCACCGACCCCCAGGCCGCGGCGCAGGTCGCCCGACAGGCTCTGGACCGCGAAGAAGGACAGGTTGAACCGCTTCCACCCGGCATCGGCCGCATCATAGGCACGCAGGCCGCTCGCCAGCGACTGCGGCCCCGTGACGCTGAAATAGGTCCGGCCATAGCCCTTGCCGACATAGTCCGCCGACGCGCCCAGCGACACCAGCGTGGTATAGGACAGCGGCGTCGTATAGTTGATCTGCGGCGTGACGACGTAGCTGCGATAGGTTTTCGACACGTCCTGCACCACGCCGACGCGCGCGGTCAGCGTGTCGTAGTCGCTGGTGATGACCCCGGTCTTGCCGATGCCGACGAAGCCGCCGACCTCGTACGCGGTGTCGATCTCGCCCAGTGCGCGGACCTGAAGATTGTCGACCCTGTTCGTCCGGTCCAGCCGCACGCCGCCGATCACCCCCGCCTCGTACTTGATCCCCGGCCCGGGGGCATCTGGTACCAGATCGACATAGAGCTGGGTGCCGCGGGTGAAGAAGTCGAAGCCGCCGACCGTTCCCACCGCGATCGCGCCGGGGATGAACTGGTTGTCCGACGAACCCTCGTAATCGGGCAGGCTGGCGACGCCGACGCCCACTGTGATGCGGTTGCCGCCGGTGTCGGGCGCGGGATCGCCCGGCGGGCTGGTCGGCGGGGTCTGCCCCTGTGCCAGCGCGGACGACGGCAGCGTGACGACCGCGGCGGCGATGGCGGTGGCCAGGAAAAAGGAACGCACAGGCTGGTACTCCGGAACAGTTACGGCCGCGCAACGCCTGCTGCGCGGCTTTGGCTCCCGCAGCGACCGGTCAGAAGATGTAGCGCATGTTCACCTGTTGCGTTTCCGCATCACTCGCCAGCTGGAAACGGGCCGCGGAGAAGCGCGGCGGCCCGAACCGCACCACCGGATTGCGCGAGAAACCGAACCCCTCGCGCGGGATGCCGGCAAAGGTGTCGAGCCTGGAATTGCCGTTCTCGTCATGGATCACCGCCACCGCATAGCCGCCATAGGGGAGCCCGGTGAAATGGACGGTGCGGGTGCTGGCCGGCACCGAGCGGGTCACCGCGTCGGCGTCGTCGACACAGGCCGGGAAGTTGGCGGGGTCGGCGGTCAGGCAGACGCGGATCATGCCTTTCGACGAGCGCATCCGGTCGACCGCGACGTCAAGCCGCCCGATCGGCGCCGCGCCGCCTAGCGTCGCCAGCATCGCCGCGCCCAGCGTTGCCACCGCCGCGATGCGCCGCGCGGGCCCGGGCGCGTTCATGGCTGCGCGCGAAATCGCCGATGCCGCGGTCGGTGCCGCAGAGCCGATCCCAGTGGCGGAAATATAGGCCATAGTTGCACCCGTACTGCTCATGATGCCGCTGGTGATGGCTCGCGGTAATCAGCCAGCCCCCCAATGGCCCGGCCCACATGAACCGGGGGAAAATCTCCCATCCCATGTGATTGGTCACCCCCATAACCGTCATCACCGCCAGCACGAAGCCCAGTGCGCCGACATGGATCGGAATCAGCAGAACCAGTAGCGGAATTGCCACAGCCCCGCTCAGCGCCTCGATCGGATGGAACGCCATCGCCGCCCACGCGGTCGGCGGCCGGCTGGCATGGTGGACGGCGTGGGCGAGGCGGAATGGCCGCGGCCAGTGCATCCAACGATGCGTCCAGTAGAACCAGGTGTCGTGTGCCAGCAGATAGACCAGCACCGACACCGGTAGCCACCAGATTGGGTACGCGTGCACGTCGCTATAGACGCGCGTCCAGCCGCGGTTCTGCCATCCCCACGCCAGCACGCCCGCCGGCACGCCATAGATCGCCGCGGACGCCAGGCTCCACAGCACCTCGCGCCGGATCTGCGGATCGAGCCCACCGTACAAGCCCGGATACCGCCACCGCGTCGCCGCTGCGAATGCGCCGGACACGAGGAGATAGCGGACCCCGACGATCACGGTCATCGCCAGCGCGGACAGGAGGATGGCAAGGAGCATCACGGGCGGTGTACCCGATTGCGGGGGCGGCGGGAACGGGGATGGTCGATCGGGACGTTTGCGTGTCTGCGCTACCGCTCGAATTTTCCCAGACAGGATCGAATATTGGGAATCCATCAGGTATTGGGTTAAGCCATGCTACCGCTAGTCACCCTTGCTTCGCCGCTCACATCTACTGAGATTTGCTCGACCCAGAAGATCGTCGCGGCTGCTCACGTTCAAAGCGTTAATCGCTCCACATGGCCGGACTATCCTAAAGGATCGGTGCCCGACGCAGCAACAGTGGCTCTGAGACGGTCAGCGTCTTTCGCTGCAATGGGCATTAAGCCCCTTACAGAAGGGCTTGATCCGCTAAACAGTACTGATGTCGACTGGCCCATTAAAGGCTGCTCTGTCTCGCTTATCGGCGGTAGCAACAATGGCCTGCTGTCTGATGGTCGCGTGATTCGACCGGTCGGCGGCACTATCGTAGCTGTCGGCACCACGACAGAGCGGCCTGAGGTTCCTGTTGGCCCAGCAATGAAGAACGCCAAGTTCATTGCATCGGCCTCGATTTCTGTCGAAAACTGGCAGGTTGGTGTTTGGCGCTTTCGAGACGGCTACTCCATGATTGCGGCTTACAGACTCGGCGATACCGTTCCGCAATTTTCCATCTTAGAATCTGCCAAGCCGGTGATTGGCATCTCATATCTTCCTGCGCCAGATACTTTTGGAGGAAATCTGACAATTCTACAGAGTACCGGCCACAATAGTTACCGATGGTCTTATGTGGGCTGGAGTGAAAAGGCAGTGCGTGTGACGGTCAAGGAAAAGTGAGGTTTTCTTGGCGTCCAATCAGTGTGGATGCGGATACAACTAAATTGGCCTTCATAATAGGGATCGAATATTGGGAAAGTGCCGTAACGGCTACGATCGGCAGCATAACGATGCAAACATTGCTCGGTAGAGCGGGGTGGCGAGGTTCGGAAGGCGCTCGGCGTCATCCAATCTGAACCATCGAATCTCCGTATGCTCGTCGTTTCGAAGCGATGCTTCTCCTTCCCACGATGACACGGAATAGACGTGCAGGACGGACGGATCGCTACCGATGTTCAGAGTGCCAAGGTGATCGCCAGCGACACATTCTACCCCAATCTCCTCAATCAACTCGCGGCGAAGAGCCGACCATGCCGTCTCCCCGCTTTCGATGTGCCCCCCGATGATGTCCCAGTCACCGGCAAATGATTTGTGTGCGGCCCTTAATCCAAGCAGGATCTCACCGTTTCGCACGAGCATTGCGCCGACCACATCAGCCATCAAATCCTCCGGCATCCGGCATCACGTCGCTTATGGCACGGTAATCGTTACGGAAAAGCCATCGCGCGGGGATCGAATATCAGGATGCCAGCTACCAGTAAGCAGCCATCAGCTCGGACACCCACTCGGGCTGGCGAACCTCGCCGCGAGGCAGGAACTCGCGCATCACCGGCTTGATGTCGACCACGGGCGTTCCGTCGATGGCGTCCAGCCCCTCGACGCTCAGCCGCGAACCTTCCACGCTCAGCACGCGGCAGACGGTCACGCCGAGCCGATTGGGACGGTTCTTGCCCCGTTGCGCAAAGATGCCGGTGAGCGGCCAATCTTCACGGCCTCTCGGGTGACGTGCGCCGCGCTCGATCTTCTCTTCGGGCACACGATCGAACAGGAAGATGATCTCGACGTGGCTGAACGCATCCAACCCCGCCAGCGCGTCGGCCCCGACCTGCGTCGCGTCCAGCTCGATCGTGGTCCGGCTGCTTCCCCAATCGTCATCGACGGGATCGGCGCGGCCGCCTCGAACATGGCCTATGGGTTCTATCGTGAATGTCATTGCCACCTCCGATCGGTGGCCGTCATTGCCACGATCGGTCTGCGCTGGGGAGTACGGATCGCTTCCAAAAGCGAACCAGTTACGAGAAGCCTCCTGCGCTAATAGCACGATGGACGCCTGCGACCTGCGCTTTCCCGAAACCTGTTCCCGATTGCATCATCCTGAAACGGCCTGATCGACACGGGGTAAAGGGAAAGCAGCGGGCAGCACAAACGACCGTCCCGCCTGGATCAGACCACGCTCACCAGCAGCTTGTCGATGCGGCGGCCGTCGAGGTCGACGATCTCGAACTTCCAGCCCTGCTCGATGAAGCTCTCGCCTTCCTGCGGCAGCCGGCGGAGCACGGCCAGCGCCAGTCCGGCGACGGTGGCATAGTCGCGGTCCTCGGGCAGGTCGATGCCCAGCCGCTCGGCAAGGCCATCGGCCGGCATGGTGCCCGCGACCAGCAGCGATCCGTCGTCGCGGGTCACCACGTCGGGCGCCTCGTCCGGGTCGGCGTCGGAGGCGAAGGCACCGCCGATCGCCGCCAGCAGGTCGGCCGGGGTCACGATCCCTTCGAAATGGCCGTACTCGTCGTGGATCAGCGCCATCGGCACCTCCGCCCCGCGTAGTGCCAGGAGCGCGTCGGGCGCGTCGATGCGGTCGATCACCACCGGCGCCTTGCGCATCAGCGCGGGCAGGTGGAGCGGTTCGCCGCGCAGCAGCGCCGCGGCGATGTCGCGCGCCTGCACCACGCCGGCGACGCTGTCGATCGAGCCGTCGCCGACCGGCAGCCGGGTGTGCTGCGTCGCCGCCAGCTTGGCGCGGATCTCGTCCTCGCCCGCGCGACAGTCGAGCCAGTCGACCTCGGTCCGCGGCGTCATGATCTCGCGCACCGGCCGGTCGGCCAGCCGCACCACGCCCGAGATGATCGAGCGCTCATGCTCCTCGATCACACCCGATTTCGACGCTTCGGCGACGATCAGCTGCAATTCCTCGGCGGTCACCTGCTCCTCGTTCTCGCGGTCGAGGCGGAGCAGGTGGAAGATCAGCGCGCTGGACGAATCGAGTACCCATACGATCGGCGCGGTCAGCCACGCCAGCCGGCGCATCGGCCCGGCGACGAACGAGGCGACCGTCTCCGGCGCGCGCAGCGCGAACTGCTTGGGCACCAGCTCGCCGACGATCAGCGAGGCATAGGTGGTCAAGCCGATCACCAGCACGAAACCTAGCGTCTCGGCGGTGTCCGCCGGCACGCCCGCGGCTTGCAGCCGTGCCGCGGTCGGCGTGCCCAGGCTGGCGCCCGAATAGGCGCCGGCCAGGATGCCGATCAGGGTGATGCCGATCTGCACGGTCGACAGGAACTTGCCGGGATCCGCCCCCAGTTCCAGCGCCGCGCGCGCGCCGCGCCGGCCGCTGCGCGCCATCGCCTCCAGCCGCGCCTTGCGCGACGAGACGACGGCCAACTCGCTCATCGCGAAGACGCCGTTCAGCGCGACCAGCGCCAGGATGATCGCGACGTCGATCCAGGGAAAGGGAGGGAGCGGTGCCATTGGCGTGCCCCCTCCTAATGGCGGCAAATGCGCCGCGCCACAACTTCCATCTGCTCCTGTTCGGCTCCGCCAGTCGATACGCTGCCGGAACAGGAGCCGCCCTGCCGGGTTGTTCCGGTCAGACGAAAGGGAATGTCATGCCGAACCGCCTCCTCATCGCCGCGCTGGCCGCGACCACGCTCGCCGCGTCGGGCTGCACCACCGATCCCGAGACGGGGCAGCGCCGCATCTCCAAGGCCGCGATCGGCGGCATCGGCGGGGCGCTGGGCGGCTATCTGCTCGGCGACGTCGTCGGCGGGCGGCGCGACCGGACCGAGAAGATCGTCGGCGCCGGGATCGGCGGCCTCGCCGGGGCGGGCATCGGCGCTTACATGGACAAGCAGGAGCGCGACCTGCGCGCCCGTACCGCCGGCACCGACGTCCAGGTGATCCGCCGTGGCGACGATCTGGTGCTCAATATCCCGTCGGGCATCACCTTCGCCTATGACAGCGCGGCGGTGCAGCCGCAGTTCCAGCGCACGCTCGACCAGGTCGCCGCGACGCTGTCCGAATATAACCAGACCTATATCGACGTGTACGGCCACACCGATTCGACCGGCAGCGACGCGTACAACCAGGCGCTGTCCGAACGCCGTGCGACGGCGGTCGCCGACTATCTGGCGGGGCACGGCGTCCAGACTGCGCGCATCGGCACCCGCGGCTATGGCAAAACCCAGCCGATCGCCTCCAACGACACCGAGGACGGCCGCGCCGCCAACCGCCGGGTCGAGGTGAAGATCGTGCCGGTCACGCAGAACGACGTTCGGGGGTAGGAGTTACCCCACTCCCGTCATCCCCGCGCAGGCGGGGATGACGGACAGGGCGGAATGCTGCGGGTACCCCTATCGCCGCGCCGCGAAGAAGTCGCGCAGCAAGGCCCCCGCCTCTCCCTCGCCGATCGCCGGGTACACCTCAGGCCGATGGTGGCAGGTCGGCTGCGCGAAGACGCGCGCGCCGTGTTCCACCCCGCCCCCCTTGGGATCGCTGGCGCCGTAGAACAGGCGCCGAATGCGCGCGTGCGCGATCGCGCCTGCGCACATGGCGCACGGCTCCAGCGTGACGTAGAGGTCGCAATCCTCCAGCCGCTCCGCCCCCAACGCCGCGGCGGCCGCGCGGATCGCCAGCATCTCGGCATGGGCGGTCGGATCGTGCAGGGTGCGCGGCGCGTTGCCGGCGACCGCCAGCACCCGGGCGCCCCGCATCACCACCGCGCCCACCGGCACCTCGCCAGCCCGGCCCGCGGCGGCAGCGGCGTCGAGCGCGTGGCGCATGGGCAGGGGCAGCGGGATCACCGTCCCGCGATGCCCCTGCGGCGCGCAGCCGTAAAGCTCAGTTCGTGCCCTGGGCGTTCGCCGGGCGCTCGACCTGCAGCGTCGGCACGGCGACCGTCTTGTTCTCGGTGCCGACCGACACCCGCGCGACATCGGCCTGGAAGGCGGGGGCCTGCACCACCCCGGGCCGGGTCTGGTCGATCGACAGGAAGCCGAAATGCATCGCCGCCGCCGCGACCAGCACGACCAGGGCGAGGATGACCAGAAGCGCGCGCATGTCCGTTCCTTTTTCATTGCTGAAGCGATTCGCTGGCGTAACAACGCCGCTCGCACCGACCCGTTGCATCGACTTGCGGTTGACGTGGGCCACACCGTTGTTTAAGCGCGCGGCCTTTCCGGGCATCCGCCTGAAACCAGGATATAGACCATGTCGCGCATTTGCGAGCTGACCGGCAAGGGCCGGCAGGTGGGCAACAACGTTTCCCACGCCAACAACAAGACCAAGCGCACCTTTCTGCCCAACCTGCAGAACGTGACCCTGCTGTCGGACGCACTGGAGACGGGCGTGCGCCTGCGCGTGTCGACCCACGGCCTGCGCTCGGTCGAGCATAATGGCGGGCTGGACAACTGGCTGGCCAAGACCAGCGACGACAAGCTGTCGCTGCGCTGCCGCCGCCTGAAGCGCGACATCCTGAAGAAGCGCGCCGCCACCGCCGCCGTCGCGGCCTAAGCGACCGTCTCTGCCGGGTTTCCAGACCCCCGCCGGTAGCCATCGGCGGGGGTTTTGGTGTTCTTGCCTTCGCCCGCCCCTTCCTGTCCGTCATCCGCGCGCAGGTGGCGATCCAGACACGCTGACACCGCGACTCTGGCCGTGAACGTCGGCGTTTATGGGTTTCCGCCTGCGCGGGAATGACGGGATCGGTCCGGGCCCCTCCGCCGCCGACGCTCAATCCAGACGGAACTTCAGCAACAAGGTCCGCTGGATCGGCAGCCAGTTGTCGTCCGACACCAGCCACAGCATCGTGGCGCCGCTCTCACGCACCACAGCGACGCCTTCGAAATTCTCCGCGAGCACCGGCGCGGCCAGCATAGCGATCTCGCGTCCCCGTACCGTCGCGTCCGGCCGGATCGCCCCGCGCTCCACCACCACCAGCCGCGCCGACCAGGTGAAGGGCAGCGCCAGCCGCCGCTCCAGCACCAGCAGCCGCCCGTCGGGCAGCTCGGTCAGGTCCGACGGGTCATAGCCTGGCGCGGGGATGTAGGAGAACCGGAAGGCCGGCTCCGGCCGCTCGGTCGGATCGCCCGCCCAGACCAGGCCGACCCGCATCGCCGTGCCATAGGGTGGCGATTCGCTCAGCGCCACGAAGCGCCCGTCTGCCAGCCGGGCGAGCGATTCGGCCCCACCGTTCGATCGCCACCGCGCCATCGCCGCGGGTGCCGCCATCCGCGTACCCCCCGGTCCGTAGCGCCAGATCTGGTTGACGCTCTCGAACCCCACCCAGGTCCGCCCGGTCGCCGGGTCGCGCGCCAGCGACTCGGCGTCGCGATCGCGCTTCTCCCAGCCGGTGCGCGGACCGCTTGGCAGCTCGGCGAAGCGCACATCCCTCGCACGCCAGTCGCTGCCCATCCGGAACCGGACGACGTGGCCGCCGTCACTGACCAGGAGAAATCGGTCTCCCTCCACCGCCAGCGCGGAGAAGCTGCCGAACGCCCGGTCGCGGCTCGTCAGCACCGCGCCGCCCAGATACATCAACGCTCCCAGCCGCCGCCGCGCCGGATCGCCGGCGTCGAGTGCTACCGGCGTCACCGTCATATCAGGCACGGCGCGCAGCAGCTTGCGCCGCTCCTCGCCTGCCCAGCCGGTGCCCAGCAGCAGCGGCAGCAGCACGGCGGACAACAGGGCGGCGGCACGCTTCACGCGCTCCTCATAGGGGCGGGCGGCGCGGCGAAAAGGCTGAACCGCCGATAACGGACACATTCAGGCTCGGCTCAACGCGAATCGGCGAGAAGGCTTTCATCGACGACGGGTTTCCCGCCGCCGAGCAGGATCGGGAGAACCAGCATGTTCAAGACTTTCACCCTCGCCGCCGCCGCCGTCGCCATGACCGCCTCGGCCGTCGTCCCCGTCAGTGCCGCCGATGCGCGTCCGCGTCGCCACTGGCACGGTGACCGCTACGAGCAGCGGTACGACCGGCGCGACTATCGCGACGCGTGCCGCCGCAAGGGCATCGGCAGCACCGGCACCGTCGTCGGCGCGATCGCGGGTGGCCTGCTGGGCCGCACGATCGACACCCGCGGCGACCGCACGATGGGCACGCTGCTCGGCGCCGGTGCCGGCGCGCTGGCCGGCCGCGCCGTCGAGCGCGGCGAGCGCCCCGGCTATTGCCGCTAAGGTTTCAGGGTTCCCTCGCGTAGCGTAACGAGGGCGGAGGGCCGGTGCCGCGAGGCGCCGGTCCTCTTGTTCATGGGTCGCGCTGCAGGCGAGAATAGTCGCGCTAAGGCGCGAAGACGCTAAGGAAGAAGAGATTGTTCACGCGGAGGCGCGGAGGCGCGGAGGGGTTGCGCCTCGCCGCGGCAGCGGCCCTTAATCGCTGGCCGATGATAATGCAGGTGCGCTGCCGCGCACGATACATCCTCCGCGGCTCCGCGTCTCCGCGTGAACCCGTTCTTCTCTTCGCGTCTTAGCGCCTTCGCGCGAACATTCCTTCGCCAAGCAGGGGGATGCCGTCGCCCGCGTAAACCGCTACATCGGCCGCCACCATGCCCCATCTCTATCTCGTCGACGGCTCCGGCTATATCTTTCGCGCCTATCACCGCCTGCCGCCGCTCACCAACAAGCATGGCGAGCCGGTCGGCGCGGTGTACGGCTATACGACGATGCTGTGGAAGCTGGTCGACGAGCTTCACGCCGCAGAGGGGCCGACCCACATGGCGGTCGTCCTCGACAAATCGTCCAAGACCTTCCGCAACGAGCTGTACGACCAGTACAAGGCGCACCGCCCACCGCCACCGGAGGATCTGGTCCCGCAATTCCCGATGATCCGCGACGCCACCCGCGCCTTCTCGCTACCCTGTATTGAGACCGAGGGGCTGGAGGCCGACGACATCATCGCCTGCTATGCCAAGGCGGCACTGGCGCAGGGGTGGCAGGTCACGATCGTGTCGTCCGACAAGGACCTGATGCAGCTGATCGAGCCGGGGCTCGACCTCTACGACACGATGAACAACCGGCGTCTGGGTGCGGAGCATGTCGCCGAGAAATTCTTCGGCATCGCCCCGACGCAGCTGGGCGACGTGCTGGCGCTGATGGGCGACAGCGTCGACAACGTCCCCGGCGTCCCCGGCGTCGGACCCAAGACCGCGGCCAAGCTGATCCTGGAGCATGGCGACCTGACGTCCGTCCTCGCCGCAGCCGAGGGGATGAAGAAGGGCAAGCTGCGCGACAACCTGATCGAGCATGCCGACATGGCGCGCCTCAGCCGCGAGCTGGTTTCCTTACGCTGCGACGTCGCCCTGCCCGAGCCGCTCGACGACCTGGAACTCAAGGGTATTCCTGATGCGCCCTTGCGCGCCTTCCTCGAGCATCACGGCTTCCGCTCGCTCCTGACGAAGCTCGGTCAGGTTGCCGACGCGCCCGTGCCTGCCGCCCCGACCGGCACGCCGGCCGAGCCGATGGAGGCCGACCCGCCCTGCGACCTCGACGGGTACGAGACGGTGCAGGATCTGGACGCGCTCGACCGCTGGATCACCATCGCGCGTCACCAGGGCTGGATCGCGATCGATACCGAGACCAGCTCGACCGACGCGACCCAGGCGGAGCTGGTCGGCGTCAGCCTGGCGCTCCACCCCAACCTCGCCTGCTATATCCCGCTCGGCCATGGCGGCACCGACCTGCTCGCCGAGGTGCCGGTCCAGATCGACCGCGACGCCGCGCTGTCCCGGCTGAAGGACCTGTTCGAGGATCCGTCGGTCCTGAAGATCGGCCACAATCTGAAATTCGACATGATCGTGCTCGGCATGCGCGGGATCGATGTCGCCCCGCACGACGACACCATCGTCATGAGCTTCGACCTCGATGCCGGGCTGCACGGCCACGGCATGGACGAGCTGGCGGCGACCCATCTCTCGCACAGCTGCATCGCGTTCAAGGACGTGGTTGGCACCGGCAAGAGTCAGCGCGGCTTCCACGAGATCGACCTGAAGGCGGCGACCCGCTACGCCGCCGAGGATGCCGACGTGACGTACCGGCTGTGGAAGCGCTTCCGCGCCCGCCTGCCGGCCGAGCAGGCGACGCGGGTGTACGAGATGGTCGACCGCCCGCTCGTCCCCGTCATCGCGCGGATGGAGCGCCACGGCATCCGCGTCGACCGCGAGCGGCTGGCGGCATTGTCGGCCGAGTTCGCCGCCGGCATCGCCGGGCTGGAGACGGAGGTCCACGCGCTCGCCGGCACCCCCTTCACCATCGGCAGCCCCAAGCAGCTGGGTGATATCCTGTTCGAGCGGATGGGCCTGAAGGGCGGGCGCAAGGGTAAATCGGGTGTCTATTCCACCGATGTAACCGAACTCGAACGCCTCGCCCGCGACAAGGGGCCGGGGGCCGAGATCGTGCGCAAGGTGCTTGACTGGCGCCAGCTGACCAAGCTCAAGAACACCTATACCGACGCGCTCCAGGCACAGATCCACCCCGGCACGGGCCGCGTCCATACCAGCTACTCGCTGACCGGCGCGCAGACGGGCCGCCTGTCCTCGACCGAGCCCAATCTCCAGAACATCCCGATCCGCACCGAGGTCGGCCGCCAGATCCGCGAGGCGTTCGTGGCGGAGCCGGGTAACGTCCTGCTCGCTGCTGACTATTCGCAGATCGAGCTGCGGCTCGCCGCGCACATGGCCGACGTACCGGCGCTGCGCGATGCCTTCGCCAATGGCGACGACATCCACAGCCTGACCGCGACCGAGCTGTTCGGTGAGGTCAACCGCGATACCCGCGCGCGCGCCAAGACGATCAACTTCGCGATCCTCTACGGCATCAGCCGCTGGGGTCTGGCCGGCCGGCTGGAGGTGACGCCCGACGAAGCGCAGGCGATGATCGACCGTTATTTCGAGCGGTTCCCCGGCATCAACCGCTACATGGCCGAGACGCTGGAGGCGGTGCGCGACCAAGGCTTCACCACCACGCTGTTCGGTCGCAAGACCTGGTTCCCGCGCATCAAGTCGAAGAACCAGGGCGAGCGCCAAGGCGCCGAGCGCGCCGCGATCAACGCTCCGATCCAGGGAACGAGCGCCGACATCATCAAGCGCGCGATGGTCCGCATGGAACCGGCATTGGCGGCGGCGGGCCTAGGCCATGTCCGGATGCTGCTGCAGGTCCATGACGAACTGGTGTTCGAACTGCCCGAGGACGACGTCGCGGCGGCGAGCGCGGTGATCCGCGGGGTGATGGAGACGGCGGCGGAACCGGCGGTGAAGCTGTCGGTACCGCTCGGCGTGGAGATCGGCACCGGCCAGAGCTGGGGAGCGGCGCACTAAAATGCATTACCGGGAAAAACTTCAGCTCTGGGTGCGTGAGGCGCTCGCCGAGCTGGGCGGTGAGGGCTCAATCCTCGACGTTGTCAAAAGGGTATGGGCCAACCACGAGGCCGATATCGTAGAAGTAGGCGACGCTTTCTACACTTGGCAGTATGATATCCGGTGGGCCGCAGACTCATTGAGGAAATCAGGCAAACTTGGCCTTCGGAAGGCAGGCGCGAAAAGCGTATGGCTTCTGCGAAATTGACGTGACCCAGACCAAGGACATCGACGCGCTCGCCAAGGGCGGGCGGACCAACATCGCCGGGTTCATCCTGCGCCTCGCCGCGCGCATCCCGTTCCTGTTCATCGCCGGCCGCGCCTATGGACCCGATCTGGTCGGGCGCTTCGCCATCGCGGTCGTGGTGGTCGAACTCGCCGCGCTGCTCGCCACGCTCGGGCTGAAGCGGGGCCTCGCGCAGGCCCTGTCGGAGACTGACCGCCCGCACGTCCATGTCGTGTGGGACGCGATGGCGATGGCGCTGATCGCCTCGCTGCTCGCCAGCGCGCTGCTCTGCGCGTTCCCGCAGATCATGTACCCCAACACGCCGATCACCGGGCTCGACCGCTGGCTGCCGCTGATCGTCGTCGCGATCGCTTGGTCCGACGTCAGCCTGGCGGCGCTGGCGTACCGCCTGAACGTCAAGGCGGCGGTCACCGCGCGCGCCGTGGTGGAGCCGTGGACGATCTCGGCGGCGGCGTACGTCTTCTCGTTCTTCACGATCCGCGACGGGCTTGTCCTCTCTTACGTCGCGTCGATGACCGCGGCGCTGATCGCCAGCATCGTGCCGTTCCTGCGCAGCTACGGCCTGCCGCATGGCTGGTCGCCGCAGCTGCGCGTGCTCGTCCGCATGGCGCGGGTAAATGCGCCGCTCGCCGGTGCCGACGCGCTGGAATGGGGCAGCCGCAACGTCGACCGCTTCATCCTCGGCCTGCTGTTCACGCCGGGCGTGGTCGGCATCTACTACATGGCGCAGCAGGTGTCGTCGCTGCCCCAGAAGCTGAAGACCAGCTTCGACCCCGTGCTGGGGCCGGTCATCACCCGCGCGCTGGCGGAAGGCGACCGCGCCGCCGTCGCGCAGCAGGTGCGCCAGGTCGCCTTCTGGATCATGGCCGCGCAGGGGCTGCTCGCGCTGATGGGCGCGATCCCGGGAGAGGCGGTCATGGGCGTCGTCGGGCCGCAGTTCGTCGCGGGCACCGCTGCCCTCGCCTTCCTGCTCGCGGGCGAGGTGCTGGCCTCGCCCGGCGCGGTGTGTGAATCGGCGCTGGTCTATACCGCGCGGCACCGCAACCTGCTGATCTCGATCTTCATGCTGGGGGTGCAGATCGGGCTCAGCTTCGCGCTGGTGCTGGGGATGCGCGCGCTCGCCTGGCCGGTGACGTGGCAGGCGGCGGGGGTTGCGGTGGCGCTGGCGATCAGCCTGGGACTGACCTCGATCATCAAGGCTCGGCTGTTGCGCCATATCCTGAAGGCGCCGGTGTCGCCGTTGCGCTGGCCGCTGCTCTGGGCGGGGCTGGCCGCACTGGCGGTCGGCGGGGCCTTCACCGCGCTGCCCAAGCGCTACGAATGGGCCGAGCTGCTGATCGGCGAACCGGCGATCGCCGCGACCTATCTGTTCATCCTGTGGCGCTGGGCGTTCGGACCGGCCGATCGGGCGCTGTTCGGGAGTGTGCCCAAGACCCAGGACGCCACCCTGCCAAACGTCGGCGCGCCGATCCGCTGATCCTAAATCCTCCCCTGCAATGGGAGGTGGCATGGCGCAGCCATGACGGAGGGGTGTCCCCGGTCGGGACTGCAGCCTACCCCAACCACCGGCGACACCCCTCCACCACCCGGCTGCGCCGGGCGGTCCCCCTCCCCTTGCAGGGGAGGATTTTCGGTCAGTGTCGGAAGTGCCGCATGCCGGTGAACACCATCGCCAGCCCGGCCGCATCCGCCGCAGCGATCACCTCGTCGTCGCGGATCGAGCCGCCCGGCTGGATCACCGCCGTCGCCCCCGCCTCGACCGCCGCGAGCAGCCCGTCGGCGAACGGGAAGAACGCGTCCGACGCCACCGCGCAGCCGATCGTCCGGGGCTCAGCCCAGCCGGCCTTGTCGGCGGCGTCCTTCGCCTTCCAAGCCGCGATGCGCGCGGACTCGAGCCGGTTCATCTGCCCCGCCCCGATCCCCGCGGTGCTGCCGTCCTTGGCATAGACGATCGCGTTCGACTTGACGTGCTTGGCCACCGTCCAGGCGAAACGGCAGTCCGCCAGTTCCCGCTCGGTCGGCGCGCGCTGCGTCACCACCTTCAGTTCGCCCGGCGTGCCATTGTCGCGCGACTGGACCAGCAGCCCGCCCGCGATCGACTTCACCATCAGGCCCGGCCGCGCCGGAACGGGCAGTGCGCCGGTCAGCATCAGCCGCAGGTTCTTCTTCTTCGCGAACACCGCCTTCGCCGCATCATCCGCGTCGGGTGCCACCACCACCTCGGTAAAGATCGCGGCGATCGCCTCCGCCGTCTCGCCGTCGAGCGGGCGGTTGACCGCAACGATGCCGCCGAACGCCGACACCGTGTCGCACGCGAAGGCGGCGCGATAGGCGTCGAGCAGCGTCTCGCCCGTTGCCACGCCACACGGGTTGGCATGCTTCACGATCACCACCGTCGGCGGGCCGTCACGGAACTCGGACACCAGCTCCAGCGCGGCGTCGGCGTCGTTCAGATTGTTGTACGACAGCGCCTTGCCCTGGATCAGGTCGGCCTGCGCGATCCCGCGCGCGTGCGGCCCGCGCGGCAGATAGAGCGCCGCCGCCTGATGCGGGTTCTCGCCATAGCGCAACTCGTCGGCGGCCTTCGCGAACGCCAGCGGCAGCGTCGCCGGAAAATGCTCGCCCTGGTCGGCAAAGGCAAACCACTGCGCGATCGCCGCGTCATAGGCGGCGGTCGCCGCATAGGCCTTCGCCGCCAGTCGCCGCCTTGTGTCGAGCGTCGTGCCGCCCGCCGCTACCTCGGCCAGCACCGCGCCGTAATCCGCCGGATCGGTCAGGATCGCGACCGAGGCGTGGTTCTTCGCCGCCGAGCGCACCATGCTGGGGCCGCCGATGTCGATATTCTCGATCACCTCTTCGCGGGCGGCGCCCTTGGCCACGGTTGCCTCGAACGGATAGAGGTTCACCACCACCAGGTCGATCGCGCCGATCCCGTGTTCGCGCATCGATGCGACATGCGCCGGGTCGTTGCGCACCGCCAGCAGGCCGCCATGCACGGTCGGGTGGAGCGTCTTGACGCGGCCGTCCATCATCTCGGGAAAGCCGGTCAGCTCGGCGACGTCCTTCACCGCCAGACCCGCCTCGCGCAGGGTGCGGGCGGTGCCGCCGGTGGATACCAGCTCGACGCCGTGGCGGCTGAGCGCCGTGGCGAGGTCGACGATGCCCGTCTTGTCGGAAACCGACAGGAGGGCGCGAGTCACGGGAATGACGGAGTCGGAGATTGGGGTCATGGCCGCGCCCTGTGGCGCGTCACAGCGCGCGCTTCAAGGCCCAGCTGACGCTGGCGCCGCCGGCGGGCGCCTCGCCGGTGACGACCAGCTGCGCGATCGGCTGCGGCTTGCCCGCGCCGTCGATCCACAGGCTCTCCTCGATGCCCAGCGCGCCGCCCCGGCAGCGGAACTGCCACAGCGCCCCGCCCGGCAGCCTGAGCAGCGCCGCCTGCCCGTCGGCGGTGGGCGACGCCTGCACTCCGACGCCCAGGTGAAAGCGCACCGCGAACGGCGTCCGCCCGCCCCGGCGAAAGCGCCGCCCGGCTGGAAGCAGCGCATCCTCGCCGCGCAACTCGCGCCCGTCGCCGGTCAGCACCAGCTGGCGGCGATGGAGGAAGCCCCAGCGCCGGGCATAGCCGTCATGGCTCGCCTCGATCCGGCTGGCGGCGTCCGATTCCTGGCGCGACAGCTCCACCGCCGACACGCCGCGCCCCAGCATCCCGTCGCCGTGGATCGCGGTCGAGTTGCTGTCGCCGACCACCAGGGTCGAGTGCGCCGCCGTGGTGCGCAGCCCCTCCAGCAGCGCCAGTGGCAGCGCCGCCGCCTCGCGCGCACCGCCACAGCCGACCACCAGGCGCTGCTCGCCATCGGAAAACTCGAACGCCAATGTCGAGGCGCAGCCACCCTCGACCAGCCGCGCGATCGGCGGCGGCGCGGCGTCGACGATCAGCACCGCACCGCCCGCGGCCAGGCGCTGATATCCCCATTCGCGCGACTGGCGAAGGGGGCGGGTTCGCACCCCGCTGGCGGCGATCACTGCGGCGACATGCTCGGGCGTGGAGGGGCCGGCACCTTGCCAGCTCGACAGCGCGCGGTCGCCGTGCATCACCCCCATCAGCGCCGGCACCATCTTGGCCAGCGCGTGGCTCGCCACCTCGGGCATCGCCATGCGCCGTGCGGCGTAGCAGGCGCGCAGGGACGACAGCAGCACGATCGTGTCCATCAGCATCGCCGGGCTGCGCGACACCGATCCGCCATCCTCGAACAGCCCGCCCGCGATCGCGCGCGCCAGCCCACCCTCGCCGAACGCACGGCGCGGCTCGCCGCCGGGGATCAGCAGCCCGGCCGCGACGATCCCGCACCAGGCCGCGATCCGCGGCGCGCCCGGCGGCGCCTTGTCCGCCCCCCGGTCCAAGTGCCGCGCGCCGCGCGCCAGTGCGTTCAGCACGCGGCTGCGATAGATCAGGTCGGTGGACGACAGGATCAGCGGCGCGTGTGCTGTGCAGGCCAGGATGCGCCGCCCCCACAGGTCGGGCGCCCAGGCGACGCCGTCGACCCGCTCGCCATGCGCGGCCAGCCAGCGGGCCATCAGCGCCTCGGCGCGGGGAGCGCCTTCCGCCCGCGTCGCCACCGTCGACAGGTCGCGCAGCCAGTCGAACCCGTGCAGATAGTGCGAGAAGGCCGGGCTCCAGTCGGGCCGGTTCAGGTCGAGCGCATGGACCGCGCGCACCTCGCCGCGGACGTTCAGCGTCCCGCTCATCAGCGCCCGCCCGCGCGCGACGTCGCCCATCATCGGGTCGTCCGGCACCGCGATCAGCTTCAGGGGATAGCGGCCCTTCAGCCGCATCGCGTGGAGCGGCGTGCGCCATGTCAGCCGGTACAGCCGTTCCGACAGGCGTTCGGCCAGCGACAGCCCCTTGTCGCCGCCGACGCGCACCAGCCGCTTACCCTCGTCGATCCCGTCGGCGCCGGGAGCGATGGCGCCCTCGTCCCTCATCCGCCTCGCAGCGCCGCGATGTTGGCGGCATAGCAGTCCGGCCCGCCCCGGAACGCCGCCGTTCCCGCGACCAGCGCGTCGGCCCCCGCCTCGATACAGCGACGGGCATGGACCGCATCGACCCCGCCATCGACCTCCAGGTCGATAGCGCGGCCCGACTGCTCGATCATCCGCCGGATCGCCGCGATCTTCTTAAGCTGGCTGTCGATGAAGCTCTGCCCGCCGAAACCGGGATTGACGCTCATCACCAGCACCAGGTCGACCATGTCGATCAGATAGTCGAGCATCTTGGCCGGCGTCGCCGGGTTCAGCACCACCCCCGCCCGCTTGCCCAGCGACTTGATGTGCTGGACGGTGCGGTGGACGTGCGGCCCCGCCTCGGGATGCACGGTGATGCAGTCGGCCCCCGCCTCGGCGAAAGCCTCCAGATACGGGTCGACCGGCGCGATCATCAGATGGACGTCGAACGGCTTGGCGGTGTGCGGGCGCAGCGCCTTCACCACCGCCGGACCGATCGTGATGTTGGGCACGAAATGCCCGTCCATCACGTCGATATGGATCCAGTCCGCCCCGGCGGCATCGATCGCGCGCACTTCGTCGCCCAGTTTCGCGAAGTCTGCGGAGAGAATGGAGGGTGCGATACGGACAGGCTGCATGATCCGTCATTACCAGCGAAGATGAACGCGGCAAGATGCGCGTTCACCATAATTATCGGGCGGCGGCTAAGGTCTTGCCATCATTGTGGTCCTGAAGAACGGTACGACTTTCCTTCATCGTCATCCCGGCGAACGCCGGGATGACGCGCGGGGTCTGGTGCGTCCTTACCCCGCCCGCACCAGCCCGACGACGAAGAACCCGTCATTCCCACCCGCATACCGGCCCGGCAGCACCCGGTCGGCCGCATCCGCCACTGCAAAGTCCGGCCGCGCCTCCAGGAACGCAGCCAGCTGCGCCTCGCCCTCTGCCGGCTCTAGCGAGCAGGTCGCGAACACCAGTCGCCCGCCGGGCTTCACCCAGTCCGCTGCGCGTTTCAGGATGCGTCCCTGCAAGGCGGCCAGATCGGCGATCAGCGCCGGATGTACCCGGTGCAGCACGTCAGGGTGCCGGCGGAAGATGCCGGTCGCGCTGCACGGCGCATCGACCAGCACCGCGTCCGCCGGTGCGTTGGGCGCAAAGGCCAGCACGTCCGCCTGCACCACTTCCGCCTTCAGCCGGGTGCGGAACAGGTTCTCGCGCAGCCGCTTGATCCGGCTCCCGGACTGGTCGACCGCCGTGACGCGCCAGCCGGCGGCGGCCAGCTGCATCGTCTTGCCGCCCGGCGCCGCGCACAGGTCCAGCACCGTCCTGCCGTCCCCCGCGCCCAACAGCTGCGCGGGCAGCGACGCGGCGACATCCTGCACCCACCACGCACCCTCGCCAAATCCCGCCATGTCCGGCACCGGCGCATGCTCGTCCAGCCGCAGATGGCCGGGCATCAGGCTGGTCCCGCCCAGCACCCCCTGCCACTCGTCGGTTCGCGCGGGATCGGCCAGGGTAATGTCGAGCGGCGGCGGCGCGGCGATGGCGCGTTCCGCCTCCTCGACCATCGCCTCGCCCCACGCCGCCGCCCAGCGCGCCTCGACATCGGCGGGCAGCGCCGGCACCTCGGGCAGCAATTGACCACCGCGGATCAGCGTGCCGAACACGCCATGGACCAGCTTGCGCGGGCCACCATCGACCAGCGGCAGCACCGTCGCGATCGCCGCGTGCGCCGGCGTGCCCAGCACCAGCGCCTGGACCAACGCGATGCGGAGCGCCATGCGTGCCTTGGCATCGGGCGGCAGCACCCGCTCGGTCGCGCCGTCGATCAGCGCGTCGAGATCGGGCAGCCGGCGCAGCGTCTCGGCGGCAATGGCGTGCGCCAGTCCGCGGTCAGGGCCGTGCACCATCCGCGTCGCGGCGGGCAGCGCCGCCTCCAGCGCCTCGCCCCGGCGCAACACCGCGTCGAGCAATTTGATCGCCGCGCGCCGCGTCGGCACGCCGAGCGGCTCGGGCGCATGGCTATGAACGGTGTCGGTGCGCGCCATTACTTGGGATCGGTCCTCATCGCGCCTATGTGGCCTCTTGGCCCCCAACAGGCAATCGGGGCGTCGGAGACGATCATGGCCCAGCGCCCCGCCCATCTGAAGCCGCCCGCGCACCTCTCCCCCAACCCGCCGGTCCCCGAGCCCCAGCCGCTCGAACCCAGCACGGCGAACCCGGACGACCGTGACCCGACCCGCTACGGGGATTGGGAGCTGAAAGGCGTCGCGGTCGATTTCTGACGCTCCCGTGCTCCCGCGATGGCGGGGAGATAATCGGCGCGCTCCTGACGGAACCGGAACGACCACCGATCGTCCCGCCTCCATGACGCGCAGATGGCGGATCGGCTTGGCAATCACCGGCGGCATCGTCGCCCTGCTGCTGCTCGTCCTCGCCGCCTTTCCCTGGGGCCTGCTTGCCGGCATCGTCGCGCGGGAAGCGGGGGAGCGGTTCGGTCGTCCTGTCGCGATCGGCAGCGTCGAGCGGCTCGACCGGTTCGGCTTAATGCCGCGGCTCGCGATCCGCGACGTCCGTATCGCGCAGGCCGACTGGGCCGGCACCGGCGACTTCGCCCGCATCGGCGCGGTGACGCTGCGCCTGCCGGTCTGGCCGCTCCTCCTCGGCCGCATCGATCCGCGCGAGGTCACGGTCGACGGCCTCCACCTCGCCCTCGCCCGCGACGCGAACGGCCGCACGAACTGGCAGCGCCCCGGCAAGCAGGAAAGCGGCGGCGCGGCGCCCGATCTCGCCGGGCTCGCCATCCGCGACGCGACGATCACCTACACCGACGCGAAGCAGGACCGCGCCGTCCGCATGATGGTCGATATCGACGCCGCCGGCCTGCGCGCCTACGGCGTCGGCACGATCCGCGGCACCCCGGTCCGCCTCGCCGTCGCCGGCGCGCCGCCGGTCGCGGGCAGCGCCTGGCCCTTCGCCGCGCGCATCGCCGGCGCCGACCTGGCGATGCGCGCGAAGGGCAGCATGGACCGCCCGCTCGATACCGACGCCATGTCCCTCGCCGTCACCGCTCGCGCCGCCGACCTGAAGCTGATCGACGCGGTGATCGAGGCGGGGCTGTTCCGCACCCGCCCGGTCACGCTGACCGCGCAGGTCCGCCACGATCCCGGCCAGTGGCGCATCGCGGCGCTGAAGGGCCGCATCGGCCGGTCGGACCTGTCCGGTGACCTGACCGTCCTGAAGGTCGACGGCCGGTCGAAGATCGACGGTCGCCTCGCGGCAAAGGCGTTCGACTTCAACGACCTGACCTCTGCCGAGGGGCGTGCCCGATCCGCCGCGCTGGAGGCGCGGATCGGCCCGAAGCTGGTGCCCGACACGCGTATCGACATCGGCAAGATCGACACCACCGACGGCCGCCTGACCTTCACCGTCGGCCGCATCATCGGTACCAGCGCGCCGCCGGTGCTGGGGCTGGCCGGCACCCTCGTGATGGACCATCGCCGCCTGACGCTCGCGCCGCTGCGGCTGACGCTGTCGCAGGGCGTGGTCACCGGGCGCGCAGTCGTCGACCAGCATGACGGCGCGCCGGCGCCGCTCGTCACGCTCGACCTGCGGCTGACCGGGGGTGACGTCGCCGCCTTTGCGGAGGGTGGCGCATTTACCGGGCGCATGGCCGCGCGCGTGCGGCTGACCGGGCGCGGTGAGACGATCCGTGCCGCGGTCGGCCGGTCGCGCGGGATGATCGGCTTCGTCGTCCATGACGGTCGCCTGCCCGCCCGCTATGCCGCCGCGCTCGGCTTCGACGCGGGCCGCGCGCTGCTGGCCGGGCGCGACGACCGCGCTGCGCTTCGTTGCATGATCGCCGAGCTGGCGGTGAAGGACGGCACCGCCCGCGTCGACCCGCTGACCGTCGATACCGCGATCAGCCGGATGCGCGGCACCGGCACGCTGTCCTTCCCCGCCGAACGCCTCGCCCTGACGCTGACCGGCGCGCCCAAGCGCGACGTCATCCTGCGCATTCCCGGCACCGTCTCGGTCACCGGCACGCTGCGCGAGCCCGAGCTGGTCGTCCCGCCGCAGATGAAGTCGTTCGGCAATATCCTGAAGGCGATCGGACGACGCATCAGCGGCAACAGCGGCCCGGTGGCGACCGACGCCGACTGCGCGGGGCTGGCGCGGGCGGCGTTGCGGTGAGGGGCATCGCCTCCGCCTCCTTCGTCATTCCCGCGAATGCGGGAATCCAGACCCGCTAGCGCCAGTAATGAAGTCGCAACGTCAGCGCGTCTGGATCCCCGCCTGCGCGGGGATGACGGCAGGGGACAAGGTGACGATGCCCTCCCACCTCCATCCAAACCAGTGGCACCGCCCCCAGCATCGGCCTATCGCCTCCAGGTGATCCGCCGCCGCCTCAACCACTTCCTCGCCGAAGAGCGCTGGGCCTTCGCCCCGCACGAGCGGCCGGCAATGCCCGGTTCCCCCGGCTCGCCCGAGCACCCGACCGCGCGCCGCGTCGCATATGGCGGCATCGCCGTGCTGCTGGGCCTCACCGCCGGCTTCGGCAACGCACTGATCGCCGCGAACACCACGACCTTGCAGGGCGCGCTCGGCCTCGATCCGGCCGGGATCGCGTGGCTGCCGACCGTCTATGTGATGACCAACGTGTCGATCAACCTGCTGCTCATCAAGTTCCGCCAGCAGTTCGGCCTGAGGCCCTTCGCACTCGTCTTTCTCGGCCTCTACGCGCTCGTCACCTTCGCGCATCTGTTCGTTCGCGACTTCAACTCCGCCATCGCGGTACGCGCGGTCAGCGGCATGGTCGGCGCGTCGGTCAGCTCGCTGTGCCTCTATTACATGATGCAGGCGTTGCCGGCGAAGTGGCGGCTGAAGGCAGTGGTGCTGGGCATCGGCGTGCCGCAGTGCGCCACCCCGCTCGCGCGCCTCTTCTCGCCCGACCTGCTCGCCCTGTCGCAGTGGCGGACGCTGTACCTGTTCGAGCTGGGCCTCGCACTCCTGTCGCTCGCCGCCGTCGCCTGGCTGCGCCTGCCCCCGACCGAGCGGCAGAAGGCGTTCGAGCCGCTCGACTTCGTCACCTTCCTCCTGTTCGCGGTCGGCACCGGGCTGGTCTGCGCGGTCCTCGGCCTCGGCCGCATCGTCTGGTGGACCAACGCCGCGTGGATCGGCTGGGCGCTGATCGCCGCCATCCCGATGCTCGCCGCCGCCGTTGCGATCGAGCACCACCGCGCCAACCCGCTCCTCAACACCCGCTGGCTGGGCAGCGCCGACATCGTCCGCTTCACCATCGTCACGATCATGGCGCGCATCGTCCTGGCCGAGCAGAGCTATGCCGCCACCGGCCTGCTGACGCTGCTGGGCCAGAACAACGACCAGCTGGGGCCGTTCTTCCTGATCGTCTTCCTCGCCTCGGTCGCCGGGGTCGTCGTCAGCGCGGTGACCCTCGACGTCGAGCGGCTCGCCCACCCGGTCATGCTCGCCATCGCCATCGTCGCCGCCGCCGCCTGGATCGACTCGCACGCGACCAGCCTGACGCGCGCGCCGCAGATGTACGTGACGCAAGCGCTGATCGCCTTTTCCGGCACCCTGTTCCTCGGCCCTTCGCTGCTGTTCGGCATGACCCGCGCGCTCCAGCGCGGCAGCGGCCATATCATCAGCTTCATCGCCTTGTTCGGGATCATCAACTCGGTTGGCGGCCTCGCCGGCACGGCGCTCCTCGGCAGTTACCAGCAGCTGCGCGAGAAGGCGAACAGCGCCGCCCTCGTCCAGGCGATCGACCCTACCGACCCGATCGTGGCCCAGCGCCTCGCCACCGGCGGTGCCGCGATCGGCCGCGTCGTCGGCGACGCCAGCCTGCGCGCGGCGGAGGGCGCCGCCCTCCTGTCCCAGACCACCAGTCGCGAGGCGAACGTGCTGGCATATAACGACGTGTTCCGCCTCGTCGCGCTGCTCGCCGCCACGACCTCGGGCTATCTGATGTTCCTCCTCGGCCGCCGGACGTGGCGTGCCCGAAAGTCCGCACGATGACCGACACCTCCGTCTCCCCCACGCCCGTTACCGAGGAACGCGCCGCAGAGGCCGCTCCCGCCGGCTCGGGCTGGCACCCGCCGCGCAGCAGCCGCACCGTGCTGATCGTGCTGGCGCTGGTCGCCCTTGCCGGCGTGCTCGCGGTGCTGGCGGCATGGCGGCTGCCGCCCTTCACCACCGCGTATGAGGCGACCGACAACGCCTATGTCCGCGGTCGCACCACCGTCATCAGCCCGCAGGTCAGCGGCTATGTCACCCGCGTCCTCGTCCGCGACTTCGCCGATGTGCGCGCGGGCGAGCCGCTGGTGACGATCGACGACCGCATCTATCGCCAGCGCGTCGAGCAGGCGGCGGCACAGGTGGCCGCGCAACAGGCGACCCTCGCCAACGCTGTCCAGGCCCGCCGCAGCCGCGCCGCCAGCCTGACCGCGCAGGACGCCGCCGTCGCCAATGCGCAGGCACAGCTGATGCGCGCGCGCGCCGACATGGCCCGTGTCGACGACCTGGCGAAGGACGGCTCCGTCTCCTTGCGTGAACGCGACCAGACGCTTGCTGCGCTCCGCCAGGCGCAGGCCGGCGTCGAGCAGGCGAAGGCCGCGCGCGAGATCGCCCGGCAGGATATTCGCACGGTCGAGGTCGGCCGTGGCGGCCAGCAGGCCGGCGTGTCGGGGGCGGAGGCCGCCCGCCGCCTGGCCGCGATCGACCTCGCCAACACCGTCATCCGCGCGCCCGAGGCGGGGCGGCTCAGCGAAGTCGGCGTCCGCGTCGGCCAGTACGTCACCGCCGGGTCGCAGCTGATGTTCCTGGTCCCGCCAGAGACCTGGATCATCGCCAACCTGAAAGAGGCGCAGACCGCGCGCGTCGTGGTCGGCCAGCGGGCGTCCTTCACCGTGGACGCCCTCGCCAACGAGCGCCTGACCGGCCGGGTCGAGCGTATCTCGCCCGCCGCCGGCTCCGAATTCGCGGTGCTGAAGGCCGACAACGCCACCGGCAACTTCACCAAGGTGCCCCAGCGTATCGCGGTGCGCATCCGCATCGACCCCGGCCAGCCGCTGGCCGCCCGCCTGCGCCCGGGCATGTCGGTGCAGGCAAGGATCGACACGTCCTCGGACGCGACGCGATGACGCGTCCACGAACCCGCCGCGCCAGCGGCCCTCAATCGAATGCTCACGCGGAGACGCGGAGCCACGCGAACCCACTCCACCCCCACCGCGAACGCTGCGCTTGCGGCAAAGACGGAGTGTTTCGCGCAAAGGCGCAAAGGCGCGAAGAGGTCAGCGCTTTGGCCATCTCTCCCCCGCGATCACGCGCGACAGCGGCAATCGCGAAAGCAGCATCATCTTTGCGCCTTAGCGCCATCGCGCGAACCAATAATCTTTCCCTGCAAGGGGAGGATCTGATGTTGCGCCTCGCTCTTGCCGCGGCTCTTACCCTGACCGCCTGCGCCGGACCGCGTCCGGACATCCCGCGCACCGCCGCCGTCACCCCGCCCGCCGGCTGGCGCACCCCCGCCACCGGCATCGCGCCGATCGACGCCCGGTGGTGGACCGCGTTCGGCGACCCCGTCCTCACCGACCTCGTCACCCGCGCGCTCGCCGCAAATCCGGACATCTTCACCGCCGCCGCTCGGGTCGAGGAGGCACGCGCCGGCCTCCGTCTCGCCCGTGCCCAGCGCACCCCGACCCTGTCGGCCGGCGCACCCGGCACCGCGGGCCAGTCGGTCAGCCCGTTCGGCACGCCCAGCGATGCCTTCGGCGCGCAGCCCCTGCTCCAGGCCAGCTACGACCTCGACCTGTTCGGCCGCCTGCGCCAGGCGAACCGCGCCGCCGCCGCGCAGCTGCTCGCCAGCGAAGGCGCACGTGATACCGTCCGCCTTGCCGTCGCCAGTACCGTCGCCAGCAGCTATATCGGCCTGCGCGCGCTCGACCTGCGCCTCGCCGTCGCGCGCCAGACGCTGGCGGCGCGGGCCGAGGGGCTGCGCATCGCCCGCCGCCGGGCGGAAACCGGCTATACCTCCAACCTCGAACTCCATCAGGCGGAGGCCGAGTACCGCGCCACCGAACAGCTCGTGCCCCAGGCCGAACTGGCGGTCGCGCGGTCAGAGAATGCGATCGGCGTGCTGCTCGGCGCCAATCCCGGCCCGATACCGCGCGGCCTGCCGCTCGACCGGCTCGCCGCGCCGCCGATCCCGGCCGGCCTCCCCGCCGACCTGCTCCGCCGCCGGCCCGACCTGTTCCAGGCGGAGCAGGCGCTGGTCGCCGCCGACCGCACGCTCGACAGCGCGCGCGCCGCGATGATGCCCAACGTCGCGCTCACCGGCAGCGCCGGCATCGTCCTGTCGACGGCGCTGGCCGATCCCATTGGGGTGTTCTCGCTGGGCGGCAGCATCCTGTCGCCGCTGTTCGACGGTGGCCGCCTGCGCGCGCAGGCCGATGTCGCCGCGGCCCGCCGTGACCAGGCGGCCTATGCCTATCAACGCGCGGCGCTGACCGCCTTTCGCGAGGTCGACGACGCGCTCGCCGGTGTCCGCCGCTCGGGCGAACAGGCGGTGGCGCTCGCCGGCCAGCGCGATGCACTCGCCGCGGCGCTGCGCACCGCATCCAACCGCTACCGCGCCGGCTATTCGGGCTATCTCGACCAGCTCGATGCGCAGCGCGGGCTGCTGACCGCCGAGTTGACCCTGATCCAGGCGCGCGCCGACCGCCTGACCGCCTATGTCGCGCTGTACCAGGCGTTCGGCGGCGGCTGGCGACGCGAGGATGTGAAAAACCCCTCCCCGTGACGGGGAGGGGTGTGACACGATCAGCCCTGTGTCGGCTGGGCCGCGACCGGGGCCGGCGGAGCCACCGGTGCCGCGCCACCGGCGGGCGGCGGCGGGGGAGGAGCGGCGCCGTCGGCCGGGGGCGGGGGCGGGGGCGGCGGACCGTCAGGCCCGTGGCGACCCGGACCGCCGGGACCACCCGGCCCACGGTGCTCGCCCGGTCCGCCCGCCGGCCCCAGCGGCAGCACCTTGTTCGTCGCATCGACCAGGAACGAGGCGCGCAGCATCCCGCGGTCGAACCGCCCCTGCACGCTCACCGTCTGGCCGGGCGCGACGAGCGCCTTGTCCTCACCGGCTCGGCCCAGGTCGACCAGCGCGCGTCCGCTGCCGTCGCTGGCGACGAACTTGTTGCCGAACACCTCGGCCACCTGGCCGCGGATCGTGACGATATCGTCGCCGGCGGTCAGCGCGCGGATCGCGGTCGGCCGCATCGGCGCCATCTCGACCGTTGGGCCGAACGCCTTGCCAGCGAGCGCACCGCCGGCCCCGCCGACCACGAACAGCGCCGCCGCGGCGACGGCGCAGGTGCCGCGCCGGGTAAGATTGAAGGGAAGGGACATGGGGGTATCTCCGTTGTTGGTGACGCCCTTCTACGCGCGCCCGCCCGTCCCCCGCTGAACCGTGCGGTTCAGTTTCGGTTTAGGCAGCATCGTCATTCCCGCGCAGGCGGGAATCCAGACACGCCGACGCTGCGCTTCCAGCCGCAAGCCACAGCGTTTATGGATCCCCGCCTGCGCGGGGATGACGGACAGGGAGAGGCCAACATCATGCGCGTGCTGCTCGTCGAGGACGATCCCGCCCTGGGCGAGGCGACCGCCCGCGCGCTGCGCGCCCAGCATTTCGCCGTCGACGTCGCCGCCGACGGCGAGGATGCCGGCCATCTCGGCTCTACCGAAAGCTATGACGCGGTCGTCCTCGACCTGGGCCTGCCGACCCGCGACGGCCTGTCGATCCTGGCCGAGTGGCGGCGCGAGGGGCGGACCATGCCGGTCCTGATCCTCACCGCGCGCGAATTGTGGTCGGACAAGGTGCAGGGCTTCAAGGCCGGCGCCGACGATTACCTGACCAAGCCGTTCCGCGTCGAGGAGCTGGTGATGCGCCTGCGCGCGCTCGTCCGCCGCGCCGCCGGCCACGCCGCCAGCGTCATCCGCTGCGGCCCCTTGAGCTTCGACGCGCAGACCGGCCAGTTCGAGCAGGACGGCCTGCCCCTGAAGCTGACCGCGTTCGAGTGGCGTGTCCTGTCCGCGCTGATGCTCCGGGCCGAGGTGGTGGTCGAGCGCATGGACCTGCTGGAGCGCGTCTACGAGGGCGATGCCGACGTCGATTCCAATTCGCTCGAGGTCATCATCGGCCGGCTGCGCCGCAAGATCGGCGCCGACCGGATCGAGACGGTACGCGGCCGCGGCTATCGCCTGACCGCAGGTGCGCCCGCATGATGCCGCAATCGCTGCGCGGCCGCCTGCTCGCCATCGCCGCCGCCGCGACGTTGGTCGCGCTGGTCGTAGCCGGGTTCGGCATCGCCCATGTCCTCGAACGCTACGTCACCTCGACGATCGACGAGCGGCTCGACGACCGGCTCGCCGCCTTTGCCGCGGCGGTCACCCCGGCAGGCGGTATCGACCGCCCGCTCGCCGACCGTGTCGCCGCGCAGGTCGCGCGTGGCGCGGCGTGGCGGATCGAGACGCCGCGCGGCACGGTCGGCACCGCCCGCCTCGGCCCGATCGTCCCGCTCACCGCGCCGCGCCCTCACGACCGCCCGCCTCCCGACGCGCACCGCCCCGAAGCCCCCCGCCCCCAAGCGCCGCCGCCACCCGCGCCCGGCACCGAGGCCGCCCCCTTCGACACGCGGCTGGCCGACGGCAGCCGCGTCCATGGCCGCTGGCTGCGCATCCCCACCATCGCGGGCGAGGCGCGGGTCGCGGTCGCCGTCCCGCGCCGGATGATCGAGCGTCCGGTCCGCACTGCGCTCGCCCCGCTCCTCATCATGCTCGCGCTTCTCGGGGCGCTGCTCGCCGCCGCGACGCTCGTCCAGCTGCGGGTCGGCCTGCGCCCGCTCGACCGCCTGCGGGAGATGCTCGCCGAGGTCCGCGCCGGCCGCCGCCGCCACATCGACCTGACCCTGCCGACCGAGCTGCAACCGATCGTCACCGAGCTGAACACGCTGATCGACAGCAACCACGCCGCATTGGAGCGGGCGCGCGGCCATGTCGCCAACCTCGCCCATGGCCTGAAGACCCCGCTGGCCGCGCTGCGCCTCGACCTGCCCGGCCCTGCCTTCGCGCCGCAGCTAGACCGGATCGAGGCACAGATCCGCCACCATCTCGGCCGCGCCCGTGCCGCGAGTCTCGGCGACATGGCGACCCCCGCCATCGCGCTCGCCCCCGTCGTCGCCGACCTGTCCGACGCGCTCGCCCGCATCCATGCCGACCGCGCCGTCACCTTCGCCGCCGACGTGACTGCGGCCCTTGCGGTCCGCTGCGACCGTCAGGACCTGGAAGAGCTGCTCGGCAACCTGCTCGACAATGCCTGGCGCCACGCCGCCGGCCGCGTCACCCTCACCGCCACCGCCGATCGACGCGAGGCCGTCGTCACCATCGCCGACGACGGCCCCGGCATCCCGCCCGCGCTCCTGGCCGAAGCCACCCGTCCCGGCCGCCGCCTCGACGAGCGCGGCGATGGCCACGGCTTCGGCATCCCGATCGCGCGGGAACTGATCGAGCTGCACGGCGGCTCGCTAACCATGGCGAGCGATGGCGGATTGCGGGTGACGATCCGGTTGCCGGCGGGCTAGGTCTTTCCCCAGATCGTCATCCCCGCGCAGGCGGGGATCCAGAATCACTAGCGCTGCTGATAGTATCGTGACGTCAGCGTGTCTGGATTCCCGCCTTCGCGGGAATGACGAATTTCATTCCTTGCCCGACCCCGGCTCCGCCATGCTGCGATGCTGCTCGGCCAGCACCGACGCCGGCGTCACGTTCGCCAGCACACCCTGGATCTTGGTCTTCAACCCCGAGAAGATCGACGCCTCGCCCTTCTTCATCGCCTCCCAGCCGTCGCGCGCGACCTTGGCGGGATCACTCTTCGATTCCGACTGGCCGACCGAGGTGTCGAGCATGTCGGCGCTGGCGAAGAATTCGGTATCGACCGGCCCCGGCTTCAGCGTGGTGATCGTCACGCCGTCCGCCTCCTTCAGCTCGTTGCGGATCGCGTCGGTGAAGTAATCGATGAACGACTTGGACGAATTATACACTGCCTGGAACGAGCCCGGAATGTACCCGGCGATCGATCCGGTCACCAGCACCTTGCCGTCGTTACGCGCCACCATCGCCGGCAGCACCTTGTGCAGCAGATAGAGCGTGCCGGTGATGTTGGTGTCGATCACCCGCCGCCAGTCGTCCACCGACTGATCGAGAAAGCCGTGGCCCAGCCCCTTGCCGGCATTGGCGCAGAGCACGTCGATCTGCCGCCCATTGGTGGCGGCCAGCAGCGCATCGACCCCTTCCAGGGTCGACAGATCCGCCTCGACCGAGCGCACCTCGGTCCCGAACTGCTTGAAGTCATCCGCCGCGGCATCGATCAGCGGTTCGTTGGCGACGACGAGGATGTCGTACCCGTCCTGCGCGGCGAGCGACGCCAGCTCGAACCCGATACCGGTCGAGGCACCGGTGATGATCGCGAACTTATCGGCCATGGTGTTTCTCCTGCATTATGTGTCTCCGGGCAGGCGGGGATCCAGTATCTTCGGGTCCCAACCCTCACATCATCCCCGCATCCCACCTCGTCATCCCCGCGAAGGCGGGGATCCATAAACACTGACGTTGCGGCTCATGCGGTGAGGTCAGCGCGTCTGGATCCCCGCCTTCGCGGGGATGACGGAATAGGGGCGATGACGGAATGCTACGCCGCCACCCGGTCCAGCCCCGGCTTCAGCACGATCTTCGTCACTTCGTTCTGCTTGTCCTTGAACATCCTGTATCCCTCCGGCGCCTCGGACAGCGGCATGCGGTGGGAGATCAGGAACTCGGTGTCGATCTTGCCCTCCATGATCGCGTTGAGCAGCGCGGGCATGTAGTGCTGGACGTGCGTCTGCCCGGTCTTCAGCGTCAGCCCCTTCTCCATGAAGGCGCCGAGCGGGAACTTGTCGACGAAGCCGCCATAGACCGCCGGCATCGACACCCGCCCACCCTTGCGGCACGCGATGATCGCCTGCCGGATCGAGTGCGGGCGGTCGGTGCCGAGGAAGGTCGACGCCTTGATCTGGTCGATGACATTGTCGACGAACAGGCCGTGCGCCTCCAGCCCGACCGCGTCGATCACCGCGTCGGGGCCGATCCCGCCGGTCATCGTCATCAGCGCGTCGTAGGTTGCCGATTCCTCGAAGTTGATCGTCTCGGCGCCGAAGCGCTTCGCCAGCTCCAGCCGGTGCGGGAAATGGTCGATCGCGATCACCCGCTCGGCGCCCATCAGGAATGCCGACTGCACCGCGAACAACCCGACCGGGCCGCAGCCCCATACCGCCACCGTATCGCCCGGCTCGATCTGGGCATATTCCGCCGCCTGCCAGCCGGTCGGCAGGATGTCGGACAAAAACAGTACCTTGTCGTCCTCGACCCCGTCGGGGATCACGAGCGGGCCGACGTCGCTGAACGGCACGCGAACATATTCCGCCTGGCCACCGGCATAGCCGCCGGTCATGTGGCTGTAGCCGAACAGGCCCGACATCTCGTGGCCGTACAGTTCCTGCGCGATATCCTGATTGTCCGCCGGCAACCCGTTCGGACAGGCCGAATATTGATGCTTGCCGCAGTGGTAACAGCTGCCGCACGCGATGGTGAAGGGCACGACGACGCGCTGGCCTTTCTTCAGGGTCGACTGCGCGCCGACCTCGACCACCTCGCCCATGAACTCATGGCCCAGCACGTCGCCCGCCTTCATGGTCGGGATATAGCCGTCATAGAGGTGCAGGTCCGATCCGCAGATCGCGGTCGAGGTGACCTTGATGATCGCGTCGCGCGGGTTGACGATGCCGGGATCGTCGACGGTGTCCATGCGGACGTCGTGCTTGCCGTGCCAGGCCAGTGCTTTCACAGCCCCATCTCCTCGAACTGTTTGGCGTTCATCGCGGGCGTCGCGATCTCGCCGGTTTCCAGCAGCTGCTTGAACCGGCGCAGGTCGCGGCGCGCCTGGATTGCGGGCTCGCGCTGGAACATCTTGGCGATCACCTTGCCGATCACGCCGCCGGGCGGATCGTAGAGGATCGTCGCGGTCACCACCGTGCCGCGCGTGCCGGCATCGCGGAACTCGACCCGGCCGGAATTGGGCACCTCGGCACCATCCTCGCTGGTCCAGGCGATCAGCCGGTCGGCTTCCTCCTCGGTCACCCGCGCGTCCCACTCGACCGATCCACCGGCCGGCGCCTTGACCACCCAGTGCGAGCGCTGCGGATCGATCACGTCGATCCGCTCGATATTCTCCATGAATCGCGGCAGGTTCGCGAAGTCGCGAAAGAAGCCGAAGACCTCGGCCACCGGCTTATTGATGGTCACGGCAGCGTTGACGATCGTATCGCCGCGCCCCTCCGGGATCTGCGCGGCCGCCTCGGCCGCCGCTTCGCTGCGTTTGGAATTGGCGAGCGGCGCGTCGTCGCTCTGCGCATTGGCAAGGTCGCCCATCGGCTTCTCCTGATGCTGGATGCCGGGACCAAGCGAACGCCGATGCGGTCTGTTCCGCTGTAAAATCCGCCACTTAACTTGGATCAGTCAGGGAAACATTCGCGCGGCCAAACGCTTCGTCGCCAAACGGGAGTATGCCATGACCGATACCACCAACCGCCGTGACGTCCTGAAGGGCGCCGCCGTCGCCGGCCTCGCCACCAGTGCCGCCCCTGCCCTCGCCCAGGCCGCCGCTCCGGTCGACCCGCAGACCAAGTACACCGACCAGCCCTTTGCCGAACAACGGCAGAAATGGCCCGCGCTCCAGCGCGAGATGCAGCCCGTGCCCGACTGCGGCGAGGCGAGCTATCGCGGCTCTGGCCGGTTGCAGGGACGCAAGGCGCTGATAACCGGCGGCGATTCCGGCATCGGCCGCGCCGCCGCGATTGCCTTCGCGCGGGAGGGCGCCGATGTCGCAATCAACTATTACCCAACCGAGGAACCCGATGCGCAGGATCTGGCGAAGCTGCTGCGTGCAGAGGGTCGCAAGCTGGTGCTGCTGCCGGGCGACCTGACCGACCAGGCGTTCACCACCGGCCTTGCCGGCAAGGCGGCGAAGCAATTGGGCGGGTTGGACATTCTGGTCAATAACGCCGCCTATCAGCAGTCGAAAAAGTCGATCGCGGAGATCAGCTTCGAGCAGTTCGACCGCACGCTGAAGACGAACCTGTACGCCATGTTCTGGCTCAGCAAGGCGGCGATCCCGCTGATGAAGCCGGGCGCGGCGATCATCAACACCGGCTCGGTCAACTCGGTCGATCCGGGTGAGGAGCTGCTCGACTATGCCACGACCAAGGGCGGGATCCTGATCTTTACCAAGGGCTTGGCCAAGCAGCTCGGCAAGCAGGGCATCCGCGTCAACATGGTCGCACCCGGCCCGATCTGGACGCCATTGCAGGTCGCGGGCGGACAGCTGCCCGGCGAACTCGGCAAGTTCGGCCAGAACACGCCCCTCGGTCGCGCCGGCCAACCCGCTGAACTGGCTGGACTTTACGTCGCGCTGGCGGAAGGCGGCAACAGCTTCACGACTGGTAGTGCATTCGGCGCGAACGGCGGCACCGGCGCAATCTAGGGTTCCGGAGTGCTTTTAGCCCCTCCCGTGAAGGGGAGGGGCGAAGGAGCGTTGTGACATTCAATTCACCGCCGCCGCTCCAGCCAGTCGAACAGGCGTCCCGCCCAGCCGCGATGATAAGCAAGCCCTTGATAAAGGCCGAGCATCATCGCGGCCCAGCGGACGTAGAGCCACGACTGCCCGGTTCGCCTCGCCAGCCGCGCCATGCAGTGGCTGTCGCGTGAGATGGCGTAGCGCGCGCGGTAGATCAGCCGCCGCCGCCAGCCGAGATCACCCCGCCCCGGTGCCACCCGCTTGCGCGGCGTGATCCCCGATCGCGGCCAGGTCAGCCGGTACGCCAGTCCCTCACGCCGCTGGCGCAGCCCAGCCGCCTGGGTATCGGCGATGAAGTCGGCATCGACCGCCTCCAGCGACAGCCTGCCGCCCCGCACCCCATCCGCGATCATGTCGCGCAGTTCGGGCGAGCGGACGATCGCCACATTGGTGCCGCGCCCGTCCGAGGCATAGGGCTCGACCCACGCATCGCCGAACGCGATGTCGGCGGTCTCGGCGACCACGTCGTCGCACCAATTGCATGCCGATGCCTGGAAGAAGCCCGCTCCCCAGTCGCCATCGGCCAGATGCCACCAGTCGCGGTCGCGCACGCTGCCGTCCGCCAGCTCCAACTGCGCGGTGTACCAGTTGGCGGGGCGGCCGGCGTCCTTGCGCCGATACTCTACCGCGCGGACCTGCTCGGGCAGCGCACCCAGTTGCCAGGCGAAGCTGTCGACGAACGCCGCGCTTTTCATGTGACCGCAGAACAGGCCGAGCAGGTGAGTGACGCGCTCGGCCAGCACCGCATCCTCGGCGCGCAACAGGTTGATCGCCTTGATGAAGCACGGCACCCCGACGATGGCGTAACGGCCCGGCGTGGCACGGATCTCGCGGATCACAGCGGCCAGATCGACCGGAAAGTAGCGAGAGCGCGCACCCCGCGCGACGTCCTCGGCGCTGCGCGAGATGGCGTAGCGGAAGAACACGCCGTCCGCTCCATCGGTCGGCACGACGTGCGCGACACCGTCGATCGCGCCGGTGCGCAGCAACTCGTTCGCGACCCAGCTGACGAGCCCGCCCGAGCTGCCGCCGCTGCGGAAATCCCCTTCGGCGACATGGCCGACATGGGCGCTTTCGAACCGGCCGATGCGCGGGTCGACCACCGGCGCAGTGGGAAAGCGCGCGGCGGCGATCGCGTCCTCGTCGCGCGCCTGCGGCGAGAAGGGGCAGGTACGGGCGAACGCCTCGCCGGCCATGTCCAGCGCGCCGACCGGCGCACGCAGGCCATTGCGGTCCCACGCCATGTCGCGGCCGGCATCGGCGCCGCAACTGCCGCAGCCGATGCACAGTCCGGAACCGACGATCGCCGCAGGGGTCGGCTCAGCCAAGCGCGCGGTCCAGGTAGCGCGTGCCCACCTCCCGCCCCGCCGCCAGCCGCGCCAGCGTCTCCGCCTCGACAGGCGTGGCCAGCAGGTCGCGGATCGTCGCGTCATCGGTCGCCTCGTCGATCAACCGGTGACGCGCGGCGAGCGCGTCGGTCAGCCCCTCCAGCTTGATCCGGCGATAGGGCGAGGCGGCGGCGACGAACGGCTTGCCGTAATGGAGCGCGAAGACCGCACCGTGGAAGAAGCTGGTCGCCACCGCCCGCGCGCCGGCCATCAGCGTCGCGAACTCGAGCGGCCCGGCATCACTGCGATCCCGGTCTGCGACCGGACTGGGATAGCCGACCGCCACGACCTGAACGCCCGCCCCTTCGGCCCAGCGCCGCACCGCGCGCACGAACCAGTCGGGCAGACCATGGCCATAGAGCACGACATAGTCGCCCGGCCGCTCCGGCGCGGGCGGCAGGACGGACGGGAATTGCAGGCAGGGGTCGAGCACCATGGCAGGCTCGACGCCCAGCGCCGCGGCGACCATCGCGCGGGAGTTCTCGTCGCGCACCGAGATGGCGTCGAACCGCCGCAGCCGCGCGCTCCAGTCGGCGTCGAGCCCGCCGTCATGATTGCCGAAACTGGCCGCGTAGGACACCAGCCGTCGCGCCCGCAGACCCTCGCCGAAGAAGATCGGCCGGGCGGCGTACCAGGGATGGGCGAAATTCCACACCTCGTCGCTGCCGACCACGACCGTGTCGACCGGCGGCGCCTCGGCAGGGGCATCAAGAGGGAAGGCGGCCGAGCGGGGCAGCGCCGCGACCGCCGACGCGAAGGCGCGCACCTTGCGGCCGAGCGCGGGATGGTGGCGGCGCGGGGTGCGGGCGGGCAGGTCGGGCTGGAACGCGCTGCGCAGCTCGGCCGATCGTACCGCGGTCGAGTGATGGTCGAGCAGCACCACCGGCCGTCCCCGGGCCTGCAATCCTTCGACCAGACAGCGCGCCTGCCAGTAGGAGCCGTAGTTGATGCTGTCGTGAAAGGTCAGCACGCCGATCGCGTCAGCCGGCGTGACGGCGGCGCCGGCGCGCGCCTGTGCCCAGGAGGTAGTCATCAGGTCAGGCAGCGTCCTTGCGCGTGGCATAGTCGAGCGGCGAGGGCGACGCGCCCTCCACCACCGTGAAGGGAACAGGCGATCGCGTCGCGCCCGATGGCGCGTAACGCGCGATCATCGCCGCGCAGAAGTCGGCAAACGCCTGCGGATCGCGTGGCGGGCTGGCGTGGTGCGGCGCCAGCCCCAGGTGCCGGGGCGTGAAGGCGAAGGTCAGGGTGACGTCGAACTCGGCTAGGGCCGCCATCTGCCGGTCGAACCAGTCGAGCGCGCCGGGGCGGAAGCTGTCGGCCCAGCTGAGCCCGGTCCGCACCCGCCGCGTACCGAGCCGCCGCAGCCAGCCGACAGCCTCGTCGAGCCGCGAATCCTCGAAATCGAACCACTGCATCAGGCCGATATCGGCGGCATGGGCGGCATAGACGTCGAGCGCCGGCTTGGGACTGCCGTCCGGGCGGATCAGCCCCATGTAGAAGTGCCGGTAATAGCTCGACCCCTCTGCCTCGCGGTGGCGCCCGTCCTCGCCCCAGGTCATCGGCAGGTCGAACAGCGAGTACCAGAAGATACGGGGCACCCGCCCGACCAGCAACTGCGCGGTCCGCTCCAGCCCGAACAGCTGCACCTCCTCGGCTCCGAACGAGCCGACGCCGACCTCGGTCACCCAGACCGGCATTCCGGGCACCGCCGCCTCCACCGCGGCGATCCTGGCGGGCCAGGCGTCCAGCGGCCACAGGTTCCAGTCGACCGGAAAGCCATGGACCGCGACCGCATCGACCGCATCCAGCACGCCCCGCGCCCGCATGTCCGCCAGCCACGCAGGATCGATCGGCGACACCCCGCCCAGCACCCGCGTCACCGCCGGATTGGCACTGCGGATCGCCTGCCCCGCCCGGATCGCCAGATCGGCGAAACCCGCGCCGTCGGGGTCCAGTGCCCGGTCCCAGTGCGCGCGGTTGTTGGGCTCGTTCCAGATCATCGCGGCTTCGATCATGCCGCGGCCCCTTTGGCCGGATAGACGGCGGCCGGCCCGAACTGCGCATAGGGTACGGGCGCGGTGCGGCAGAGGAAGACCTCCGGCTCCGGATTGTCGAGGATTGCAAAGCCCGCCGCGCGCAGCATCGCCGCGCTGCAGGCGCGATTGGGCGCCCACCAGTTGGTCCAGTCGTCGGCGTAGCGATGCTCGATGAAGTGCATCTTCGGATAGCCGGGATCGTCGAAATAGCGCGGCTTGTCATAGGTGCCGGGCATGAAGAACGGGTGGTTCTCCGCCACCTCGGCGATCGTATCGGACCCCTGCTGCATCGTCTGGAACAGCATCAGGTCACCCGCGACATGCTCGCGGATCAGGTCGAGCGCGAGCAGCGGGTGGCGCAGGTGATAGAGCACACCCATGAAGATCACGAGGTCAAACCGCTCCCCCAGTTCCGCGACCTGATAGACGTCGAGCTTGCGGAACTCGATCCCGTCGAAGCCCAGCGCGCGCGTGGCGAGCCGCGCCTGCGCCAGATAGCGATCGTCGCTGTCGATGCCGACCACCCGCTCGGCGCCGCGGCGCTTCATCTCGACCGAGTAGAAGCCGGCGTTGCAGCCGATGTCGAGCACCGACTTGCCGGTCAGATCGGCGGGCAGCACCTGCGCGAAGCCGGCGAACTTGTCGCGGGGATAGTCGCCCAGGAAATGATCGGGCGCGGTCGGGATGCCGTTCAGGTCGATATTGTGGAACCATGGCGCCAGCGCGGCGACCTCGGCCCGCAGCGCGTCATCCTCGGTAACGGGCATCGGCTCCCCCTTCTCGCAACTGCCCGATCCTGGAAATCACCGGGACATCGTTACGCGAACGTCCAGTGATTTCCACCGTTCCCTGGCTGCTATATCATTGATCCAGATCAATGAACTTGTCCGGAACCAGCCCGGCACCCGCATCATTCGTAAGCGCATGAGGGCAGGATGACGCCGTGGATCGACGCCATGCGGGCAGGCCGTTTCGAGGCCGCCTGGGCGCTGGAACGGGCGACGATCGCGGCCCGCGACCCGGCGACGCGCGACGATCCGGCGCTCCCCTATCACCAGCGCTGGGTGTGGGACGGTCGCGCGGTCGATGGTCGGGAGGTGCTGGTCCGCTGCTATCACGGGCTCGGCGACACCATCCAGTTCGCGCGCTACCTGCCGGTGCTGGCCGAGCGCGCACGGTTCGTGACGCTCGAAGTGCAGCCGCATCTGGCGACGCTGCTGGCCGGTCTGGGCGTGGACCGGATCGTGCCGTTCGACCCCGCCCGGCCGCTGCCCCCGGCCGAATGCGACATCGAGATCACCGAGCTGCCCTGTGCGCTGGGCGTCTCACCCGCCGACCTGGCCGCGCCCTATATCGCCCACCTGCCCGCTGCGCTGCCGCCCGACACGATCGGCCTGTGCCACCGCGCTGGCGACTGGGATCCGGAACGCGAAGTGTCCGAAGCTCTGCTCCAGCCCCTGTGCGCGCGGTATGACTGCCTTACGCTGGCGGCCGCGCCGACCCGACTGCCGGTCCTCAATCCCGCGGGCTGCCCGCTAGACATGGCACAGACCGCCGCGCTGGTCGCTGGAGTGGATCTGGTCGTCACCGTCGACACGATGATCGCGCATCTGGCGGGCGCCATGGGACGTCCGACCTGGCTGCTGCTGAAGAGCGAGCCCGACTGGCGCTGGTCGCCGTGCGCGCGCGACAGCGCCTGGTACCCGACGATGCGCCTCTACGCGCAGCCGCGCGCGGGCGACTGGGCGGCGGTGCTGGACGACGTGATCGCCGACCTCTCCATCCTCATGCCGCACAGGAGCTCCGTCCCATGGCCAGCCTAGCCGCCCCGTCAATTCCGGTGTCATGGGGCGAACTGCTCGACAAGCTGACGATCCTGGGGATCAAGCGCGAGCGGATCGCCGCAGCCGACGCGCGCGCCAATGTGGTGCGCGAATATGAGCTGCTCCACCATGTCGGCGAGGGCGCGCTGCGCGAGGCGGCCGTCGCCGGCCTGTTCCGGGAATTGCGCGACGTGAACGAGGCGCTGTGGGAGATCGAGGACGCGATCCGTGCCGAGGAAGTGGAGGCGCGCTTCGGCCCGTCCTTCGTCGCGCTCGCCCGCTCGGTGTACCGAAAGAATGACGAGCGTGCGGCGATCAAACGCCGCATCGACCGGGCGCTAGGATCGGAACTGACCGAAGAGAAGAGCTACTGGTCGGCGGCCTGACCCGGTCCTCCCCGTCAGAAGAGGCTATTCGAGCCTAATCCGCCGCGATCGGCCCGCTCGGCGGCGCCGGGCGGCGCGTGAACCACACGATCACCGTCATCGCCAGGCACAGCCAGGCCGACAGCCGGAACAGGTCGGTCGAGGCGAGCAGATAGGCCTGCCCGACCATCTGCCGGGTGATCGCCCCCGCCGCCTGCACGTCGGTCAGCCCCATGCGGGTCAGCGCGTTCTGTGCCATGCGGTACGGCATGCCGCTGCCGACCGCTTCGGACAGCCGGCTCTGGTGCAGCGCCTCACGCCGATCCCAGGCCGTGGTGATGATCGAGGCAGCGAAGCTGCCCGCGGTGATCCGCGCGAAGTTCGAGATGCCGGTGGCCGAGGGCAATCGCTCCGGCGGAATGCGGTCGAGCGAGATGGTCAGCATCGCCAGGAAGAAGGTGCTCATCGCGATCCCCTGCACCAGCAGCGGCAGCATCAGGTCGTAGAAGCTGGCATAGGTCGTGTAGCCGGAACGCAGGTAATAGGAGACGCCGAACGAGGCGAAGGCGATCGTTGCCAGCAGTCGCGCGTCAACCTTGCCGCTTATCCGCGCGATGAAAGGCGTCAGCACCACGGCGACCGCCCCGGACGGTGCCGCGACCAGCCCCGCCCATGTCGCGGTATAGCCCATCTGGGTCTGCAGCCAGAGCGGCAGCAGCAGCGTGTTGGCGAAGAACACCGCGTAACCCAGGCAGAAGGCGATGGTGCCGATCGCGAAGTTGCGCCGACCGAACAGCGACAGGTTGACCGCCGGGTTGGCGTCGGTCAGCTCCCAGATCAGCCAGCCGACAAAGCCGATCGCGGCGATCACGGTCGCGATCACGATCCGGTCGGAGGCGAACCAGTCGTCGTTCTTGCCCAAGTCGAGCACGATCTGGAGCGCACCCACCCACACCACCAGCAGGATCAGCCCGACCTGGTCGATGGGCAACTTGCGGGTCGGCGTCTCGCGCGACTTCAGGCTGCGCCAGCATGTGAAGCCGCAGAACAGGCCGAACGGCACGTTGATGAGGAAGATCCAGCTCCAGTGATAGTTGTCGGAGATATAGCCGCCCAGGATCGGACCCATGATCGGCGCGACCAGCGTCGTCATCGACCAGATGCCAAGCGCGGTCGCGCGCTTGTGCGGTGGAAAGATCGCGATCAGCAGCGCCTGGCTGCCGGGGATCATCGGCCCCGATACCGCGCCCTGAAGGATGCGGAAGGCGATCAGCGAGGGCAGGTTCCACGCGATGCCGCACAGGAACGAGGCGATGGTGAACAGGATGACCGAGGTGCAGAAGGTCCGCACCACGCCGAAGCGGCCCATCAGCCAGCCGGTCAGCGGCACCGCGACGCCGTTGGCAACGGCGAAGGCCGTGACGATCCAGGTCGAATTGTCGCTCGACACGCCCAGATTGCCGGCGATCGTCGGCAGCGAGACATTGGCGATGGTGCCGTCCAGCACCTGCATGAAGGTGCCGAGCGCCAGGGCAAAGGCGGTCAGCGCCAGCGCGCCGCCCGCCAGCGGCGCCTGTCCCGCGGCGGCCGGGGGCCCGGCCATCAGCGGTTGGCCGCGACGATCTGCCGGATGCGCGCCTCGACCGCCGGATCGCCCGCTGCGGTCGGCAGCTGGCCATAGGCGGCGCGCGCCGGCTGGCCCAGCCGGGTGCCGGACACATTGCTGGTGTCGACGGTCGCGGCGACCGACAGGCCGACGCGCAGCGGGTTGGCGCGCAGTTCGCCCGCGTCGAGCATGATCCTGACCGGCACGCGTTGGGTTATCTTGATCCAGTTGCCGCTCGCGTTCTGCGCCGGCAGCAGGGCGAAAGCGTTGCCGCTGCCCGCCCCCAGACCGACGACCCGGCCGTGATAGACGACATCGCCGCCATAGATGTCGCTGGTGATCGTCGCCGGCTGGCCGATGCGCAGGTCGCGCAGCTGCGTCTCGCGGAAATTGGCGTCGACCCACAGCCGCTCGAGCGGGACCACCGCCATCAGCGGCGTGCCGGCCGCGACCTGCTGGCCGATCTGGACGGTGCGCTGCGCGACGACGCCCGCGACCGGCGCGGTGATGTGCATGTGCCCGACCGTGATCGCAGCGCGGCGATAGGCGGCCATCGCCGCCTGAACTGCCGGGTTGGTTTCCACCGTGGTGCCGCGCACGACGGTGCGCGACTGCGTCTGCCGGCTCTGCGCGAGGCGAAGGTTGGCGAGCGCGACGCGGACCTGATCCTGCGCGTGGCTCAGCTCCTCGCCCGAGATTGCGCCCTGTGCCGCGGCGCCACGACGGCGTTGCAGGTCACCCTGCGCCTCGGCGAGCTGCGCGCGCGCCTGTGCGACGGCGGCGCCGCTCTCGTCCACCGCCGAGAAGTTCGACCGGGTCGCGCGCACCGCCCGCGCCAGATCGGCCGCGGCAGAGGCGAGCGCGACGTTCACCGTCGCCGCGTCCAGATCGATCAGCGGCTGGCCGGCCCGCACCGTCTGGGTGTTGTCGGCATGGATCGCCAGCACCGTGCCCGGATCGCGCGCGGTGATCGCCACCACGTCGCCCGCGACATAGGCGTCGTCGGTCTCCTCCTCCGGGCTCGCCAGCAGGAAGTGGAACACCGCCCAGACGATCGCGATCGCGACCACCGCGACGGCGAGCAGGATCAGGCCGATGCGCCGCGCGCGCGGCTTGCCCGCCGGGGTGCTGGCGGCGGCTGGCGGCGGGGGGGCAGACGTGTCGGTCATCGGGCAGGATCCTGTGAAGCGTCGAAGCCACCGCCAAGCGCCAGCGCCAGCCGCACGCGCGCCTGCGCGGCATCGACGGCCAGGTTCGCGTCGGCCTGTTCGGCGTCGAGCGTGCGGATATCGTTGTCGACCAGGTCGAGCCGGCTATCGAGCCCGCTCGACACGCGGATCGCGTTCAGCCGGCCGGTTTCGCGATAGCCGCGCACCACCTCGGCCTGGCGCTGCCGCTCCGCGGCGACGGCGGCGACCTGGGCGATGCCGTCCGCCGCCTCGCGCACCGCGCCGACGACGCGGTCGTTGTAGTCGGCGGTGGCGAGGTCGAGCGCGGCGGTGGCGCCGGCCAGATCGGCACGCCTGCGGCCATTGTCGAACAGTGGCAGGCTGAGCGCCGGCCCAGCACCGGCCGTGCCGGCATCGAGCGAGAAGAGGTTGCCGACGCCGATCGCCTGCAACCCGGCCATCGCCGCCAGGTTTACGTTGGGATACCAGGCGAGCCTTGCGACCTGCTTGCCCTCGCTGGCGGCGGCGATCCGCGCCTGGGCCGCGGCGATGTCGGCGCGCCGGCCGAGCAGGTCGGCGGGCACGGTGGCGGGCAGCGGCAGTGCCCCGTCCAGCCGTATCGCGGTCGGACGGATCGTCGCCGGATAATCGACCCCGCGACCGGCCAGCGCCGCCAGCGCGTTCTTCGCCAGCGTCGCACCCGCCTGGGCGCGGACCAGCGCCTGCTGCGCCTGCGACAACAGGGTCGATGCCGCCTGCCGGTCGAGCTGGCTCGCCAGCCGGTTGCGGATACGCACGTCGACCAGTCGCAGCGAGTCGCTGCGCGCCGCGATCGTGCGCTGCGCGATCGCCGCCTGCGCTTCGGCCCGCGCCAGATCGAGATAGGTCGCGACCACCGATCCGGTCAGCGCCAGCCGCGCCGCCGCCAAATCGAGCGCCGCCGCCTCCGCTCCGGCACGCGCGCCGCGGATCGCCGCACGCTGGCGTCCGAACAGGTCGAGGTTCCAACCGAGATTGGCGACGCCCGTGCCGACGAAGCGGACCGTCCCGCCATAGGGCGGCGGAATCGTGTAGCGGCCGCTCAGCCGTGCGACCTGTCCCTGCGCGTCGAAGGTGGCGTTCGGACCCGTGTCCGCGCCCCGTGCCGCGAGCGTCGCTTGTGCCTGCCCGACCCGGGCCAGTGCGGCGTCGAGCGTCGGATTGCCGGCGACCGCGTCGCCGACCAGCCGGTCGAGCTGCGGATCGCCGAAGCTGCGCCACCATTCGCTGGCGATGGCGGGCGCGGTGCCGGTCAGGCCCAGCGCGGCGGGCGCGACCGGCGCCACCGCCTGATGCGTCGCCGGTGCCGCACAGCCGGCGAGCAGCAGCGGGCCGAGGATCAGGTAAGGGGTCAGGCGCATGGGCCCTCCGCATCGGTCAGGGTGGCGCGCAGCTTCTGGAGCAGCACGATCAGCGTTTCGACCTCGGCCTCCGGCCAGTCGGAAAGCCAGTCGTTCCAGCAGGCGACGACGCGATGCTTGCAGCGCAGCGCCACCGCCGCGCCCGTCTCGGTCACCGACAGGTTGATGCAGCGCCGATCTTCGGGAACCCGCTCGCGCGTGATCCATCCGCGCTCGGCCAGCTGGTCGACCAGCCGCGTCATCGCGCCCTTGTCGTGTCCCAACTCGCGGGCGAGATCGGCGGCGGTGGCACCCGGCTTGAACCAGATGAGCACCAGCGCCGACCATTGCATGCCGGTCAGCCCCTCCGACGCGAACATCGGCTCCAGCGCGCTGCTGCCCAGCAGATGGGCGCGGCGCACCAGATAGCCGATCGATCGGTCGGGCGAATACCCGGTGTCGCTGTAGCGGACCATATCATTGCCTTGGCAATGATTGCCTAGGCAGTCAATTACGTAGTCTCCCTCAACGCGGCGCGAGCAGCCGGTCGAGCCCAGTCTGGCCGGTGCCGGTCTTCACCAGCTTCGGATAGCGCGGGCCGCCATGGTAATTGATCGACACGGTGCGCAGCCGCTCGCCGTTCTTCACCAGCAGGCGGATCGGGTCCTTGCCGTCCTTGGCCGCGACGATCGCCGCCTTCAGCGCGTCGTTGCTGTATGCCTCGTCGTTCACCGCCTGGATCTGCGTGCCGACGTCGATCGCCGCCTTGAACGCCGGCGAATCCCAGATGGTCGCGGTCACCGCGCCGCCCTCGCCGATCACCAGCCCCAGCGAGTAGCTGAGGTCCATATTCTTCCGCGTCTTCTCGTTCTGCTTCAGGAAGTCGGACTGTTCGGGGCCGTAGACCAGCTTGTACCCGTTCATCTCGAATCCCTTCAGCGGCGCCGGCTGCCCCGTCTCGGTCAGTCGCGTCTTCAGGAAGGCCGCCCAGTCATAGGGGACGATGCGGTTCAGCGTCCGGGCGACGTCGTCGAAGGTATAGGTCACCTCGCCCCAGTCGCCGTCGCGGATGCCGAAGAAGGCACGGGCGAAGTCGTCGATCGATTTCCGCCCGCGCGACTGCTGGCGGAGGATCGCGTCAACCTCCATCCACACCATCAGCCCTTCGTTGTAATAATCCTCAGACCGCTGCCAGCTGGTCCAGCCCTTGGGCCGACGCTGCGAGATGATCGGATCGTTGGTGGTATCGATCAGCGGCCGCCACTGGCGCGCGGGCGCGGTGTCGTAGGTGCCGAGGATCGAGGCATAGCCGTCGAGCGTCTCCTGCTTCGACACCAGACCCGACCGCGCCTGAAGGACATAGCCCCAGAACTGGGTCTGCCCCTCATACACCCACAGCGACGCGCCCTGCATCGGCGTGCGATAGTCGGGTGTCCACAGCTCCGCGCCGCGGCGGAACTTGCCATCCCAGCTGTGGGTGAACTCGTGTGGCAGCAAGTTGCGGGCTGGCGCGTTCTGCGCCCATTCGGTGAAGTATCCGGTGCGCGAGCCGTTCTCCGAACTGCGATGATGTTCCAGCCCGATGCCACCCAGCTGATCGGACAGCGACAGCAGGAATTCGTAGCGGTCGTAATGCTGCGCGCCGAAGGTCTTCACCGCCTGGTCGACCAGCCGGCGATGGGCGGCGATCTGCTCGTCGCTGGCGGCCAGCATCTCGGGCTTGTCGGCGAAGACGTTCAGGTTGACGCGCGGGCTGAGCGACCAGACCTTGCCGTACCGCCCCGCCAGCACCGGCGAGTCGACCAGGATCTCGTAGTTGGTCTCGCCATAGGCATAGGTCGATCCGGTCGCGGTCGCCGGGATCGCGCCCGCCGCGGTGAACCCTTGCGGAAAATGCGCGGTCATCCGGATCGGAATCTGCCGGGTGAAATAGCCGGCGGGATAGAGGCTGACCGAATTGGGCTGCAGGCTGATGAGGTTCGGCGTCATCGCAACCCGGCCCTGGTCGCTCTTGGTCGCCGACAGGAACTGGAACTGCACGTCGAGCTGGCGTGCGCCCTCCGGCACGTCGAGGTGGAAGGCGAAGACGTCGACCGTGTCGCGCGTCCATGGCACCACCTGCCCGCCGGCGCGGATCACCAGCCCGGCGAGCTTGTCGATCTGCCCGGTCGGCGAGTGGCTGCCCGGCAGCCATTTGGGAAACAGCAGCACCAGATGCCCGCCGCCGGCGACCGGAATCGTCTCCTTGACCCGGAAGATGCCGCGCTCGGTATCGGTCGCATCGACGTCGAGCAGGATGGTGCCGCCCGGCCAGGGCACGTCGCGCGGCGCCGGGATGGTGTCGACGATCGGCACCGGCTGCGGCGCGGAATTACCGGCAGGTACCTGCGCCACGGCGGACACGGCGGTCGAGGCGAGCAGGGCAGATACGAGAAACAAACGGATCATCGGGAGCAACTTTCGATCGGGATAGCGCAACGTTATCAGCTGTTTCCAGGAAAGCGACCCCTGTCGACGCGCTTGACCGCCGCGGCTGCACCGCGCACCAGCGGCCGATGAAGACCGTGTCATGCTCCCGCCTGCCGATACTGCTCGCCTCCGCGTTCGCCCTGCTGGTGGCGGGACGGGCCACGGCGCAGCGCTGCACCCTGCCCGCCGATGTCCGCGCCCCGGCCGGGTGGCAGGGGGACCGCGCGCTGCCGCTCGTCATCCTGCTCCACGGCAGCACGGCGACCGGCGCGGCGATGCTCCGCGACTCCGGGCTGGCCGCGACGGCGGACCGGCATAATTTCCTGATCGCCTATCCGGACGGCGGCATCCGGGCGGGCGGCGGCTTCGTCTGGAACATTCCCGGCGTACCGACGGTCGAGGGCAAGGTACCCGGCCCCGACGCGCGCGACGATGTCGCCCATCTTACCGGGATGGTCGACCGGCTGGTCGCGGCGGGCTGTGCCGACGCGGCGCAGGTCTATGTCACCGGCCTGTCGGGCGGCGGGCGGATGACGTCGTGGCTCGGCTGCGTCGCCCCCGACCGGTTCGCCGCGATCGCGCCGGTGGTCGGGCTACGCGCCGGCAACCCGCTGGCCGGAGACCCGCAGCGTCCCGATCCCCGTACCTGCCGTCCGAAGACACCGGTCACGGTGATCGCCTTTGCCGGCGACGCCGACAGGACCAACCCGGTCGGCGGCGGCGGCGCGGGATATTGGCAATATCCGATGCACGCCGCGGAGCAACGCTGGGCGCAGCTGAACGGCTGCACCGCCTCCCCGACAACCCGCCGGGTTTCGCGCAGCGTCTATGAGGAACGCTACGCCGACTGCCGGCAGGGAACCGAAGTGGTGGCGCGGATCACCGTCGGCGGCGGACATAGCTGGGTGGTCGACAATGAAGCGCTGTGGGAGCTGCTGTCGCGCCACCGGCGCGGCGGTTAGAGTGTGATCCTCTCGGATTGAACCAGCCACTTGGCCTCCCCGGCGGAGGCCGGGGAAGTGCTTCAGTTTCGGTGGATCACACTCTAGGATCCGACCGGATCGGCCAGGCGGGCGGCAAGGTCGGTCTGGCGGAACGGCTTGACGAGGCGCGGCAGGTCCGGCGCCACGCCCTCGACGGCGGCATAGCCCGAGACGATCAGCGTGCGCGTGCCCGGCAGGCGGCGGAGCAGCTCGCGCGCCAGTTCGGTGCCGTTCATCCCCGGCATCAGATGGTCGGTGACGAGCAGGTCCGGCGTCAGCCCGCCATCGACCAGGCGCAGCGCCTCCTCGGCCGATCCCGCCTCGATCACCTGATAGCCCAGCTCGACCAGCATGTCGGCGGTGCTGGCCCGGACGATCTCCTCGTCGTCGACGACCAGCGCGCGGCCGACGCCGGCGCGCTCCTCCGGCTCGTCGGCGCGCACCGGGTCGGGTGCGTCCTGGTCCGTCGCGGGCAGCCACAGCTCGACATTGGTGCCGAGCCCCGGCCGGCTGTCGATCGCCAGCGCGCCGCCCAGCTGCGCGGCGAGGCCGTGGACCATCGACAGGCCTAGGCCGGTACCCTTGCCGATGCCCTTGGTCGAGAAGAACGGCTCGATCGCGCGCTGCAGCGTCTCGGCATCCATGCCCTGACCGGTGTCGGCCACCGACAGGTGGACGTAGCGCCCGGGCTTCAAGCCCGAGCGGTGCCCCTTGGCCAGGTCGACCGCACGCGCCGCGATGTTGAGCCGCCCGCCATCGGGCATCGCGTCGCGGGCGTTCACGCTCAGGTTCAGGATCGCCATTTCCAGCTGGTTCTGGTCGGCGATCGCGGCCGGCAGGTCGTCGGCGACGTCGATCGCGACCCGCGTCTGCGGGCCGGAGGTGCTGGACACCAGGTCGGCCATCTCGGTCACCAGCGTGCCGACATTGACCGGACGGGGCTGGAGCGGCTGGCGCCGCGCGAAGGCGAGGAGGCGCTGGACCAGCGTCTTGGCGCGCTCGGCCGACTGGATCGCGCCCGCGATCAGCCGCTGCTCGCGCTCGCCGCCCACGCCCTTGCGCTGAAGCAGGTCGAGGCTGCCGACGATCGGGGTCAGCAGGTTGTTGAAGTCGTGCGCGACACCGCCGGTCAGGCTGCCCATCGCCTCCATCTTCTGGCTCTGGCGCAACGCTTCCTGCGCGCTCATCAGCTCGGCTTCGGCGTTCAGCCGGGCCGAGATATCGTCGGCAAGGTGGAACGCACCGATGATCCGGCCAGCATCGTCGCGCAGCGGCGTGTACCGAATTTCCCAGCAGGGCTGGCCGAACTCGACGCGGCCGAACGTCTCGGTGACGGTGAAGGTCTCGCCGGCGAGCGCGCGGGCCATGAAGCCGCGGATGATGTCGCGCTGCTCGGGAATGAACAGGTCGGGAAATCGGTCGCCCAGCCGGGTTTCGAACCCGTTGACGCGCCGGAACTCGTCGTTGTGCGCCTTGTTGAACGCGATCAGCCGGAAGTCGTGGTCGAACGCGCAGATCGGCGACACGGTCGCCTCGACGATGTCGTGGAAGCGGCGCAGCTCGTCGGTGCGCGCCGCCACCTGTCGTTCCAGCGTCTCGTTCAACTCGCGCAACCGGTCCTCGGCCGCCTTGCGCGCGCTGATGTCGTTGAACAGGATGGCGACGCGGCGGCGCCCGGCGGGCCCGGTGCGAAAGGCGTGGACGTCAAACCAGCGGGCCATCTGCGCCGACCCGTTCTCGAACCGCACCGGCTCGCCGGTGCGCACGACCGCGCCGTACATGTCGTACCAGTGCTGCTCGAGGCCGGGCACCAGCTCGCTCGCCCAGTGGCCGACCGCGTCGGCCAGCCCGGTCTGGCGCTGAAATGCGGGGTTGACCTCTTCGAACCGGTAATCGACCGGACGGCCGTCCGCGTCGAAGCGCATCTCGACCACGCAGAAGCCGACATCGACCGCCTCGAACAGGGTGCGGTAGCGCGCCTCGCTCTCCGACAGGCGCGCCTCCGCGCCGATCCGCTGGACATGCGCCCAGCACCGCGCGACGACGGCGGCGACCAGCCGGATCTCGTGATCGTGCCAGTCGCGCGCGCCGTCCTGATGCACCGCCATCATGGCGACCAGCCGCCCGTCCTTCAGCAGCGGGCAGCAGATGATCGCGGCGATGCCGATCGACAGGAACATGTCGCGCCCGTCCGCCGGCAACAGCTCGCGCGAGACGTCGCGCACCACCAGCGTCCGCCCGGCGCGCATATCGGCCGCGGCACGCGAACCGAACAGGTCCAGGCTGTAGACGCCGGCCGAACTCGCCACCCCGGGCGCGGTATAGTCGTCGCGGATGACGAAGCGGTCATTGTCCGCGTCGAGATCGGCATAGGCGCAGCGCGACGCGTCCAACTGGCGTGCCAGCAGCTCGGCCGCCGCCCGCATCGCCGTCGGCGCATCGCGCGCCGTCTGCAGCGCGCCGTCCAGCTCGCTCAGGAAACGCAGCTGCACCTCGCTCTCGCGGAGCGCCACCATGGTGCGGTCGTCCATCAGCCGCGATCCGCCGGCATCATCTCGGCGATCTTCGCGGACAGCGTGTCGATCGTGAAGGGCTTGGTAATCATGCTCATATTGGTACCGAGAAAGCCCGACCGGATCGCCGCATTCTCGGCATAGCCGGTGACGAACAGGATCGGCAGGTCGGGCCGGTGGCGGCGGGCGATTTCCGCGAGCTGACGGCCGTTCATGCCCGGCAGTCCGACGTCGGAGATCATCAGGTCGATATGGCGGTCCGATGCCAGCACCGGCACCGCCTCGCCCGCATCGCCCGCCTCGATGATCCGGTAACGCAGCTCCTCCAGCACGGCCCGCACCAGCAGCCGGACCGAGCTGTCGTCCTCGACCAGCAGCACGGTCTCGCCGCGCCCCTCGATCGCCGCGGGCGCTTCGGGCGGATTGGCGCCCTGCTCGTCGTCGGCAGCGACCGGCAGGAACAGCTTGACCGATGTGCCCTGCCCGACCTGGCTGTGAACGCGCACCTGCCCGCCCGACTGGCGCGCAAAGCCATAGACCATCGACAGGCCAAGGCCGGTGCCCTCGCCCATCGGCTTGGTCGAGAAGAACGGCTCGAAGATTCGCTCCAGCACGTCGGGCGCGATGCCGACGCCGGTGTCGGACACCGCGACCATCACATAGCGACCGGGTGCGGCGTCGCCCCGCGTCGCGACATAAGCCTCGTCGAGCACGACGACGCTGGTTTCCACCGTCAGCGTGCCACCTTCGGGCATCGCGTCGCGCGCGTTAATGACCAGGTTGAGGATCGCGTTTTCCAGCTGGTTGGCGTCCGTCGTCGCCTTTGGCAGATCCGTACCCTGCACGACGCGCAGCACGATATCCTCGCGCACCGAGCGTTGCAGCAGGTCCTGCAGCGAGGTCAGGAGCGCGCCGATATCGGTCGCGCGGATGTCGAGCGACTGCCGCCGCGAGAAGGCGAGCAGCCGCGCGGTCAGCGCCGCCGCGCGCTGGGCCGACTGGGTCGCTGCGTCCATGAACCGGTTCAGATCGTCGGTTCGGCCATCGGCGAGCCGGCGGCGCATGATGTCCATCGCGCCGATCACGCCGGTGAGCATATTGTTGAAGTCATGGGCGATACCGCCGGTCAGCTGGCCCACCGCCTCCATCTTCTGGCTCTGGCGCAGCGCCGTCTCGGCGCTGGCCCGGCGCTCCATCTCCAGCTCCAGTGCCACCGTCCGCTCGGCGACGCGGCGCTCCAGCTCCTCCTCGGCCTCGCGCTGCATCGTGACGTCGAGCGCGAAGATGTAGAAGCCGTCGACTGTCCCGTCGGCGTCGCGGCGGGGCAGATAGCGGATCTCGGCCTCGCGCCGGCGCCCGTCGCGGTGCGGCCACGACAGCGCCAGCGACACCGGCGTGCCCGCCAGCGCGCGGCGCATCGCGTCCTCGCGCAGCGCGAACCCCTGGTCGCCGACGATCTCGCGCACGGTCCGGCCCAGCACCTCCTGCGGTGACCGGTACATCCAGTCCTCATACGCCTTGTTGGCGAAGCGGTAGCGCAGGTCGCGATCGATGAAGCCGATCAGCACCGGCAGCGAATCGGCGACCAGCCGCAGCTCCGCCTCGCTCGCGGCAGTGGCGCGCCGCGCCGCCTCGATGTTGAGCAGCTGGTCACGCGCCTCGAACTGCTTCTGGCGCGAGCGCATCGCCGAGGCGATCGAGCTGGTCAGCGAGGCCGATCCGATCGGCCGTTCCAGGACGATCGCGTTGGTGAACGGCTCGATTAGCGCGACCCGCGCGCGCTCGATGGCCAGCGGATGCCCGGTCCGACGCGCCGCCAGCAGCACGAACGGCACGTCCGACCAGGCCGGCTGCGCGTCGAGCGCGGCCTGGAGCACCGCCTTGTCCCCCGCCAGCGCCTCCTCGGTCATCACCACGACGCCGACCTGCTCGTCCAGCGCCGCCACGACCGCCGTCAGATCGGCACAGACGCGCGCGTCATAGCCCTGCCCCGCCAGCAGGTCGCGCACGCTTTCGGCGTCGCGGCCGAACGGTGCCGCGATCAGGACCCTGCTCCCCTCGGATGCCGTCCGATGGCCCAAGGTTCAGCGGTCCTCCATCAGCGGGCTGCGCGCGCCGCTATACTCGGGCGTGCCGGTCAGCACGCCGCGGAACGCCACCAGCGGATCGCCGACCCGCACGCCGTGCGTGTCGATGCGCAGTTCGCGGATCGCATCCTCATGCTGGCCGGCGCGGTTCTTCAGCACCGAGATCGCCTTGCGCAGCCGCCCGTCCGCCTCGAAGAAGCGGAGCATCACCACCGCATCGGCGACGTACGAGACGTTGAGGTTGGTCGCCATCGTCCCCAGCAGCCCCTGCTGCGGATTGATGAGGAAGGTGACCACGCCCTTCTGGCTCAGGTACGACAGCAGCTCGTGGATCTGCAGGATCAGCTGCTGCTCCTGCGGCATCGCCGCCAGATAGCCGTTCAGGCTGTCGATCGCGAGCATGCGTATGCCCCGCTCCTCCACCTCGCGGCGAACGCGTGCGGCGAACTCGCCGGGCGACAGCTCGGCGGGGTCGACCTGCTGGATCGACAGGCAGCCGCTGTCGAGGTGCTTTTGCAGGTCCAGGTTGAACGCGCGCGCGCGTGCGACCAGCGTGCCGATCCGCTCGTCGAACTCATAGATCGTCGCGCACTCGCCCCGCTCGCATGCGGCGTGGAGATATTGCAGCGCGATCGTCGTCTTGCCGGTGCCCGCCGGGCCGGTGAGGAGCGTGCTGGTGCCCCGCAGCGGCCCGCCGTTCAGCAGCGAGTCGAGCGCCGTGACGCCGCTCGGCACCGGATCGCCGACGAAGCTGGCGTGATGATCGGCGGCGATCAGCCGCGGATAGATGTCCAGCCCGCCCCGCCGGATCGCGAAATCGTGATAGCCCGCGACGAAGTCGATGCCGCGCAGCTTCTGCACCTGCAAACGCCGGCGCGCGGCGCCGAAATCGAGCGTCAGCCGCTCCAGCGTGATGACGCCATGGCACAGGCTGTGCAGGTGCGTGTCGCCGCCCGCGTCGCGCGCGCCGGTCAGGTCGTCGACCAGCAGCACGGTGGTCCGGCGCCCCGCGAAGAACTGTTTCAGCGCCAGGACCTGGCGGCGGTAGCGCAGAGGGTCCTGCGCCAGCAGCCGCATCTCGGACAGGCTGTCGAACACGACGCGGCACGGCTGCACGCGCTCGACCTCCTGCTGGATCAGCTTGATCGTGCCGCTCAGCTCCATTTCCCAGGGGTGGAGGATCGACTGTTCGCGCCCCTCGCCCAGCACGCCGTCGGCGGAGTTGAGTTCGAACACGTCGAACTCGTTCAGATCCCAGCCGTGCGAGGCGGCGACGACGTCCAGCTCCTCGCGGGTTTCGGACAGGGTGATGTAGAGCGCCTTCTCGCCGCGCTGCACGCCGGCGCGCAGGAACTGGAGCGCCAGCGTCGTCTTTCCCGATCCGGGTGCGCCTTCGAGCAGGTAGAGCCGGTTTGCGGGAAGGCCGCCGCGCAGGATCGTGTCGAGCCCCTGGTTGCCCGTCGAGATGATCTCGGATGTCGCCATCGTTCGCAGCCGTTCCAACGCGTTACGACGGTTCAACAACCGCCCCTCGCGCCCGCATCTCGCACGCGGCGACAAGAACGACAACGGTCGTGATAGGGGCGGTCAGCTCCGCGCGGCGCAGGTGGCGATGAAGCCGGCCGCCATGAACCGCGCCATGCGCGACTTGATCGCCTCGAAATCCTCCGACCGGCACAGCCCGCCGGACAGCTTGTCGATGCGCCCGGTCCGCCCCAGCGACAGCATCAGCCCGCCGGTGACGAAGTGGTATCCCCAGAACAGGTCCTCCTCCGAACACGCGGGCAGCGCCTGTTTCAGGATCTGGATCAGGCGCAGCACGACCGCATCGAAGTGCGTGTCCATCAGCTCGGCACCCCATTCGGCGGTGTTGCTCATCTGCGCGCCGAGCATGCCGAAGTTGCGCCAGCCGATATCGCCATTGCCATAAAGGTCGAGGTCGGCATCGAGATAGGCGTGGAGCGCCCCCTCGACGGTCGGCTTGCCCGCCGCCTCGCGCTCATAGGCGTCGAGCGTCGCCATCCGCCGCTCGATCGTGACCGGCGCACGACGGGCGATCACCGCGTCGAACAGCTCCTTCTTGTCCTTGAAATAATAGTGGAGCAGCGACTGGTGGACGCCGACCCGTTGCGCCACCTCCTTCAGCGTGACGCCATAGAGGCCGTGCTTGGCGAACAACTCCTCGGCGGCGTCGAAGATCTGCGTCATCGTCGCCGCGCGCTGGTCGGCCTTGGTCTTGGGGCGGCGCTTGGGTCGGATCGGCGCGTCGGTCATGCCGCTCCTCTGCGCCCGTGCGGGGGAGCGGGCAAGACCGGGCCGGGCCGACGCGTCAGCGGCCATTTGAACACCCGCGAAAGGGCGAGCTTCGAAGCGGTGCCAAGTGCGCCCCCGGCGCATTGTCGGACGGACTCTCAGCCATGCTCGGCCCGCAGGCGCATCTTGTCGATCTTGCCGGTCAGCGCCAGCGGCATGGCGGGCACGCGGACGATCGCGTCGGGCAGCCACCAGCTGGCGATCCGGCCGCGCAGCGCATCGAGCAGCTTCTCGTCGGGCAGGTCGGCGCCCTGTCGCTCCTCGACGACCAGCACGGGGCGCTCGCCCCAGCGCGGATGCGCGCGGCCGACGACCGCGACCAGCGCGACCTCTGGCAGGGCTCCCACGATCGCCTCGATCTCGCCGGGATTGATCCACTCGCCGCCCGACTTGATGAGATCCTTGGCGCGGCCGGTGATGCTGAGGTTACCCTCGCCGTCGATCCGCGCCAGGTCGCCGGTGTCGAACCAGCCCTCGGCATCGGTCGCGTCCGCCTCCTGCCCGAAATAGCGCGCGACCGTGCTCGCCCCCTTGACCCACAGATGCCCCTCGCCATCGCGCTGGTCGGGCAGCGGCACACCGTCCGCATCGGTCAGGCGCAGGTCGACGCCGATCGGCGGCCGACCCGACTTGTTCGACGCGCGGATCGGCGCGATCGCGGGCGTGATCGTGCCGAGCGGCGACAGCTCGGTCATGCCCCAGCTGGTCTGGACGGTGACGCCCAGCCGCGCCTCGAGCCGGTCCATCAGCGCCTGCGGCACCGACGATCCGCCGAGCAGCACGCGCTGGAGCGACGGGACGGTGCCGCCGGTCCGCTCCAGGTGATCGACCAGCCCCAGCCACACGGTCGCGACGCCGGCGGCGACGGTCACTCCCTCCTCGTTGATGAGGCGCGCCAGGCTGGCACCGTCCTGGTTGCGTCCGGGCAGCACCAGCTTGGCCCCCGCCGCCGGTCCCGCGAAGGCGAAGCCCCAGCCATTGGCGTGGAACATCGGCACCGCGACCAGCACCGCGTCCTGCGCCGTGATGCCGATCACGTCGGCGGCGAGCAGGTGGGTGGTGTGGAGATAGTTGGAGCGATGGGTATAGGTCACGCCCTTGGGCGCGCCGGTCGTGCCCGAGGTGAAGCAAAGCCCGGCCGGCGCATGCTCGTCGAACCCGCCCCAGGGCACCGTCGCGCCATGTGCGGCGAGCAGCTCCTCCAGCTGCCAGACACGCACCCGGTCCGACACCGGTGCCGGCGACGGCGCGCCGGGTTCGTCGAACAGGACGACGTGCTCGATCGTCGGGCAGAGCTGTACCAGTTCCTCGACCAGCGGTGCGAGGCCGGGGCTGACCGCCAGCACGCGGTTCTGCGCCTGGTGGATCATCGCCGCCAGATGCGCGGGCGCGAGGCGGGGGTTGAGCGTGTGGCAGACGATCCCCGTCCCCATCGCGCCGTACCAGCACTCCATATGCGCCTGACTGTTCCACGCGAGCGTCGCAAGATTGTCGCCCGCGCGCAGGCCCAGCGCCGCGAAGGCACCCGACAGGCGGTTGGCGCGCTCACGCAGCGCGGCATAGCCGATCCGCGCGCTGCCGCCGTCGCCGCCGGTCACCACCTCGGTCGTGCCGTGCCACCTGGCGGCATGGTCGATGAACTTGTCGAGGGTCAGCGCATAGGGCTGCATCGCGCCCGGGGTCATCGCTGCGGTCCGGCGCAGGGGGTCTGGGGCACGCTGCCCGCGGCGACGCCGATATTGACGAACCATAGCTGATCGGCGGCGCGGCGGCGGCACACCACCTCTTCGTTAAAGGCATAGTGGCCGGGCAGCACGTTCGTGCCCGCCACGGGGCGGTCGCGGAACGCCATGTACGCCTTCGCCTTGCCATAGGGCGACCAGGCCGGATGGCCCGCCGCACGCGGCGTGCCGGTCTTCGCGAACGTGGTCCAATAGTCGATCATCGCGTCCGACAGGCCCCGTTCGGCCGGGGTCACCGGTGGCGCCGGCCAGTTGACCGGCAGGGCTGCGCCGATCAGCCCGAAGACGTACGGGATTTCGCTGGCATGAAACGCGTTCAGCCCACGCGCATCGGCCGCCGGATAGCTGTGCTGGTAATAATAGAGATAGGCGGGTTGCCCGGCCGCACTCTGCTTCTCGGCCAGCCGCTCGGCAGTCCAGCCATAGATGCCGTCGCGGGTCGCGGCGAGCACGCTCTCCTCGACGTCGGTGCCGGGGTAGAGCTTCAGGAAGGCATCGGCGAGGTTGCCGTAATTGGCGCGGATCGCCTTCTCGTAGGCGGCGGCATCGGTCGGGATCGGCGGCGCGAGCCGGCGCAGCGAGCGGATCTCGCCCGCGTTGAACCCGGCGAGCAGCGGCACATGCGCCTGCTCGCCGGCGTCGAACGTGTCGACCAGCTGCTTGGTCAGTACCCAGCCGTCGATGGTCGGCTGGGTGAGGTAACCGAGCGTCGGCGCGGTGTCGGTCAGCGTCGCCGCCGGCACCGCGCGCAGTGCGGCGATATCGGGCGCCTTGAATGCCTGACCGACCATCGTACCGACCTGCTCGGCCGCCGGCGCACCGTAGACCGCGCTCTTCAGCGCCGGGTTGGTGACCATATACGCGCTCTGCGCGATCGCCTTGGTATAGAGGCCCTTGGCGAGCGGGCTGGCGAGCAGGTCCATGACGCTGAGGCCGCCGGCGCTCTCACCCATGATGGTGACGTTGGCGGGATCGCCGCCGAACGCCGCGACATTGGCCTTCACCCATTTCAACGCCGCGATCTGGTCGAGCAGCCCGTAATTGCCCGAAGCGTGCTGCGGCGACTCCGCGCTGAGGCCCGGATGGGCGAGGAAGCCGAGGATGCCGAGCCGGTACTGGACCGACACCACCACCACGCCTTTCGCGGCGATGTGCTGCGCGTCGAAGATCGGGCTGGCGGCATAGCCGGCGACCAGCGCGCCGCCATGGATCCACACGATCACCGGCGCCTTCTTCGCACCCTTGGGCGACCAGACGTTCAGCGACAGGCAGTCCTCGCTCATCGCCGCCGGATCGTCGGCATAGAGGCTGTCGGGCTTGGACTTGGGCTGCATGCACGCCGCGCCGAACCGCGTCGCGTCGCGCACGCCCTGCCAGCCGCCGGCGGCGACGGGAGGCTTCCAGCGCAGGTCGCCGACCGGCGGCACCGCATAGGGGATGCCGCGGAACACCCGCGTGCCGTCGGCAAGGGTCGTACCGGCGAGCTGCCCCTGCGCGATCGTCACGGTCGGCGGCGTGGGTGCTGCCGCGACCGACAGCGCGGCGGCGAGGATCGAAGCGAGCATCTTCATGACTGGACTCCGTGGGCGCGCTTCACCGTGCGGGCGACCGCGAGGTGGAGGGCGGCGGCGATGAGGTAGAAGGGGACGAGCGTGTAGAAGGCATATTGCAGCGAGTGGTCGGGATGGCTCGCCCTGAACCAGTCGCTCGCCGCGCCGAGCCAGGTTGGCCCGAGGCCCAACCCGATCAGGTTCATGATGAGGAGCAGCACCGCCCCCGCCAGCGTCCGCTGCCGCGGCGCGACCGAGTTCTGGACCAGCGTCACCGCCGGGGTCAGGTAGAAGTAATTGAGGAAGGTCGGGACGATCAGGAACGTCATCGCGAGCGGCCAGCCGGGCGCGGCGACGAAGCCGATGAAGAACGGCACCGCGAGCAGCAGCGCATAGGCGGGAATGGTGCCATAGACCTGCGGACGCCGCGCCGCGTACCGGTCGATCAGCCGGCCCGACAGGTAGATGCCCGAACTCACCCCGATCGCCAGCACCAGCGCGTACCAGATCGCGACCTGGTCGAGCGTCATGGCCTTCTCGCGCATCAGGAACAGCGTGGTGAAGCCGAGCGTCGCATAGGTGACGAACTGGGTCGCGCCGGCCGCCAGCGCGACCAGCAGCAGCGTCGGCGTCGCGAAGAACGTCTTCACCGTCATCCAGAAGCTGACCGCCTCGCCTGCCATGTCGGCCGCGACCGGCTGCGTATCGGTGGCACCGCGCCGCGGCTCGCGGACGAACGCCCACACGCCGACCGCCGCGATCAGCCCGGCCGCACCCAGCAGGATGAAGGCGAGCCGCCAGTCATACGCCGCGGCGATCTTCGCCCCGAACGCCACGCCCAGCGCCTGGCCAAGCGGGGGACCCAGGTTGAACAGCGCCAGTGCCCGGCCGCGCCTGTGCGGTGGGAAATAGTCGGAGATGATCGAATAGGAGGGCGGCACGCCGCCCGCCTCGCCGATCCCCACGCTCATCCGCGCCGCGGCGAGCTGGCCGTAATTGGCCGACAGCCCGCACGCGATCGTCGCCGCGCTCCACAGCGCGCAGGCGATCGTCAGCACGCGGGTGCGGTTGCCGCGATCCGCCAGCCACGCCACCGGCACGCCGAGGATGCAGTAGAACAGCGCGAAGTAGAGACCACCCAGCCGCCCGAGCTGACCGTCGGTGATGCCCAGATCGTCCTGGATCGGCTTGGCGAGGATCGACAGCAGCTGCCGGTCGAGGAAGTTCAGCACATAGACGAAGCACAATATGCCGAGCACGAGCCAGGCGTATCGATCACTCCGGGGGGCGGCGGCTGGCGGTGCGGCTGGCGTGGCCGATGTCATGACACGCTCCTGAGACGATGGCCTGAAACGGGGCCTGAAACGGGGCCTGAGACGATGGCCCGTGACGATGGCGTCCGGCCGGGCGCGGGGGGAAAGTCCCGCGCCCGGCGCCCGATCAGAACTTGGTGCTGACGCGGATGCCATACTGGCGCGGCGCGCCCGCCTGGCGACGGATGCCGTTCAGCGAGCCGATATAGTGCTGGTCGCTCAGGTTGGTGCTGAACCCGGCGACCGACCAGGTGCCGTTGTCGAGCGTCAGCTGCGCGTTGAAGATGTTGCGCGGGACCAGATAGTCGCCCAGCTGGCGCTGCTGGAACAGGGCCGCCCAGACCCCGGCGATGTGCGCGTAATCGAGCCGCGGGGTCAGCGTCATGCCGTCGGCGACCGGGATCGCGTACTGCGCACCCGCACTCAGCGTGAACTTCGGCGCATAGGTCTGGCGCCGGCCGCCCAGGTCGACGCAGCCGGTGGTGGTCGCCGGGCCGCTCACCGGGTTGCATGCGCCGGTATGCGCGCGGCGCGGATCGAAGGCGAAGAACTGGCCCAGCTCCGAGTGCGAGACCGAGGTCGAGAAGTCGAACAGGAACTGGCCGAACGACCCCTGCGCCGACGCCTCGACGCCGTAGAGCTTGGTCGGCTCCGGCACGTTGAAGATCGAGTTGAAGTTGGGCGTGTTCGGGTCGACGATCGTCACCTGGAAATTCTTGTAGGTATTGTAATAGCCGCCCAGCTGCGTGCGCAGGTGGCCGTTCATCAGCGTGCCCTTCCAGCCGATCTCGTAATCGGTGACCTTCTCGGGGACGAAGCCGCGCGGCGTCACGCCGAACAGGTTGGCGCCGTTCAGCCCGCCCGCCTTGGTCCCGGTCGCGACGAACGCGTAGAGGAAATGGTCGGGGTTCAGCGTCCAGTTCAGCGCCAGCTTGGCGTCGACGTTCTTGTTGGCGGTGAAGTCGTTCTGGACCAGCACGGTCTTGAACGTGGTCGGCCCGCCCAGCGCCAGCTCGATCGGATAGTTGACGTCGTTGCGCGACGTGGTGCGCGACCAGCGCCCGCCCAGCGTCACTTGCAGCGCGTCGGTCAGCTTGTAGCCGATCTGGCCGAACACCGCGGTGGCGGTGTGCGGATTGGTGCCCTCGATCCGCAGCGAGCGGACGACGCCGGTCGGCGACAGCGCGACATAGCCGTTGCCAACCGGGAACTCGTACTTGTCATACTGGTAGAAGCCGCCGACCAGCCAGGTGAACCGGCCGGTGTCGGGGGAGATGATGTTCACCTCCTGCGACCAGATATGCTCGTTGGCGAAGTCCTGGAACGTGTCGCGGCCGGTGCTGGTGCCGTCGGCGTCCAGCGTCTCCTGCAGCGTGCCCTTCTGGAACGCGCTGATCGAGCGGATCATCAGCCCGCTGTCGAACGTGTAGCTCAGGTTCGCGGAGATGCGGCCGAACTCGTCCTGGCCGGTCAGATACGCGTTGCTGGTGACGTTGAACGGATCGCTGGTGTTCAGCGTCGGCGCATTGGCGCTGCCGAAATAGGCGGGCGTGTTGGGGAAACCGCCCATGTTGATCTTGTTGTAATCGCCCTTCACCAGCAGGCGCAGGTGGCTGTCCGGCTGCCAGAGCAGGCTGGCGCGGCCGCTGATCGAATTCAGGTTACCGGGATTGCCGGTCCACGGCCCCGTCACGGTGAAGAAGCTGTCGCGCTTCTCCAGATTGGTGGCGAGGCGGATCGCCAGCGTGTCGCTGAGCGGCAGGTTGACCGCGCCTTGCGCCTTCAGCTGGTTGTAGTTGCCGTACTGCGCGGTGGCGAAGCCCTTCACCCGGTCCAGGGTCGGGTTGGTCTCGGTGATGAACACCGCGCCGCCCGTCGCGTTACCGCCGGCGAAAGTGCCCTGCGGCCCGCGCAGCACCTCGACCGACTGGATGTCGTAATAGGGCTCGCTCTGGAAATAGCCGGGGAAGACCGGCACGCCGTCGCGATAGGTGACGACGCCGACGCCGACCGAGCTGGAAATCTCGGTCTTGCCGATGCCGCGGATGTTGAAGCTGTTCGCCTGGCCCGACGTGTTGACGGTCAGCGACGGGGTCGAGAATTGCAGCTGCTCGACCGTGTTCACGCTCTTGCGGATCAGGTCCTCGCCGGTCAGCACCGATGCGGCGACGCCGGTCTTCTGCAGGCTGGTCGAGCGGCGCTCGGCGGTGATGACGATGTCGTTGCCGGTGTCGCCGGGGATCGCATTCGGGTCGGTCGCGTCGACCGGGTTCTGCGACGACTGCGGCGTCTTCTGGGCGGCGGTGGCGGGCGATTCGGCAGGACCGACCTGCGCGAACGCGGCGGTGGAGGTCATCACGGCGATCACCGACGCCGACAGCAGGAACGTGCGCATCAATCATCCTCTCTGAATGTCGCGCTCTTTGGCGCGTCCAGGTGATGACTGACACCGATCCGGCCCCACGTCAACTTTCATTAAATCGCTAGTGAGTATTATCCCGGTGTGGCATGAAGCACGCAGAGCCGGACAAACCGGCGTCGAGGAGAGGATCATGGGCATGTCTCACATGCTGCGCAGAACGCTGCGCATCGCCGGTCTGGCCGCACTGACGATCGCGGGTCCCGCCGCCGGCCAGGCACCGCAGGTCACGATCGACACCGGCGCGTTGCGGGGCGCGCGCTCGGGCGAGACCTTGGTGTTCAAGGGCATCCCCTATGCCGCGCCGCCGGTCGGCGCGCTGCGCTGGCGACCACCGGCCATGCCCGCCGCCTGGGTCGGCACCCGCGACGCGAGTCGGTTCGGCGCCGCCTGCCCGCAGGGTCCCGAGCACAAGGAACCCTGGGCGCAGGTCGGTCCGCAGAGTGAGGATTGCCTGTTCCTCAACGTCTGGCGCCCCGCGCGCAGCGGCCGATATCCGGTGATGGTGTTCATCCATGGCGGCGGCTTCACCTACGGTGCCGCGGGCGTGCCGCTCTACGACGGCGAGGCGCTGGCGGCGCGTGGGGCCGTGATCGTCACCATCAATTACCGGCTCGGTCGGCTCGGCTTCTTCGCGCATCCGGCGCTGACTCGCGAGAGCCCGGAGGGTCGGCTCGGCAATTACGCGATCATGGACCAGATCGCGGCGCTCCAGTGGGTGAAGCGCAACGTCGCGGCGTTCGGCGGCGATCCCGCCAACGTCACCGTCTTCGGCGAGTCGGCGGGTGCCGGCAGCGTCCAGATCCTGATGGACTCGCCCGACGCCAAGGGGCTGTTCCACAAGGCGATCTCCGAGTCGGGGGCGGGCAGCAGCGCGCTGTTCCCGATCCGTGGCGGCGCGCTCAACGCAGAGGCGGTCGGGCAGCTATGGGCGACGAGCCTCGGCCTGCCGAACGCCACCGCCGAGCAGCTGCGCGCCATCCCGCTCGCGGACGTGGTGAAGAACGGCCGCGCCTTTCCGTTCATCGACGGCAGAGTCGTGGTGCACAGCCCCGGCGAACCCTTCTATCGCCAGGCGCAGCTGCCGATTCCCCTCATCATCGGTGGCAACTCGAACGAATCGAGCCTGGGCGGCATGACCGAGGCGGCGGCGAAGGCGCTGCTCGGCGCCGACTTCCAGCCGCTGCTCGACGGATATGTGGCGATGACCGGCAAGCCCGCCGCGGCGGCCGCGGTCGACCTGGCCGAGGATACCGGTTTCGTCCTTCCCTCCTTCGCGCTCGCCGACCAGCATGCGGCCGCCGGACACAGGGCCTTTGTCTATTATTTCGACCAGGTCCCGGTTGACCAGCGTGCCACCGCCGCAGGCGCCGATCACGGCGGCGAGATCGAATATGTGTTCGGCACCAAGCCGGTCGAGCACCGCTGGGACGCCCGCGACGCGGCGGTGTCGAAGCTGATGGGCGATTACTGGGTCCGCTTTGCCCGTACCGGCGATCCCAATGGCGGCGGCACCCCGCACTGGCCGCAAGCGACGACGCTGCCGACCGCCTATCTGGCCGTCGGCGCGACGACGAAGGCCGCGCGGCTTCAGCCCGTACAGGAAAAGGCCAAGGCCGCAGCCATGGCGGACGCGCGCCGGAAATGGGCGGCGATGCCGCGGCCCTGACGGCGACCTTCCACCTGGCATCCGCGCCTCCTGTCGGGCTCCGACGCGAAAGATGACAGAGTCGTCATCCAACAACCCGTGATCGCGTGCGCAGTCCCGGTCCAATATCCGGCATGTCATTATGCCGGATAATGTCTTTCGATGACATTTTCTTCACTTTGCGTGGCCATCGACCCCGCCTAATCATCCATGTAACCGGATACATCGTCAATAATCCGGGCAACGCGCGTTGCATGAGCCGCAACCGCTGAGGGCATGGAGGGGGTTGGCATGAAGAAGGTTTTCGTCGGCAAGTTCGCCGCTTTTGCGCAGGCGGGGACCAGCCTCGCAGCGATTGCCGCGGCAGGCATGGTCGGCATGGCCCCGACGATCGCCGTGGCCCAGACCGCCGGATCGACCCTGCGCGGGCGGGCGCCGGCCGGGGTAGAGGTGGTCGCCACCGAAGTGAACACCGGCGCGGTTCGCCGGACGACGGCCGGCACCGACGGCACCTATGTCATCGCCGGCCTGCAACCGGGCAGCTATCATGTGACTGCCGGCGACCGATCGGCCGACACCGTCATCGCCGTGGCGTCGACGGGGACGCTGAACCTGGATGAACCGACGGCGGAAGCGGGCGCCGATGCGGGGGAGATCGTGGTCACCGGCGCACGGCCGACGGTCGATGTGCGGTCCTCGACCGTCAACCAGTTCGTGTCGCTCCACGACATCGCGGTGATCCCGCAGACCACGCGCAACTTCCTGGAATTCGCCGACACGGTTCCGGGCGTCCAGTTCAACGTCGATGCCACCGGCAACACCTCGCTGCGCGGCGGCGCGCAGCTCGCCTCGGCGGTCAACGTCTATATCGATGGCGTCAGCCAGAAGGATTATGTCGGCGGCGGATCGGGCATCACCGGCAGTGCCGGCGCGCAGGGGAACGGCGACCCGGGCAACCCCTTCCCGCAGCTCGCCATCGCCGAGTACAAGGTCGCGACGTCGAACTACAGCGCCGAGTATGGCGACGCGGCGAGCGCGATCATCATCGCGCAGACCAAGTCGGGCACCAACCAGTTCCACGGCGAGGCATTCGGCCAGTTCACCAACCAGGACCTGCGCCTCAAGACCCCGGCGGAAACGGCAGCCGATATCGCCAAGGCTCGCTTGCCGAGCTGGGAATATGGCGCGGCGCTGGGCGGTCCGATCATCAAGGACGTCGCCCACTTCTTCTTTACCTGGGAGCATAAGAGCCTCTCGATCCAGAGCAGCGTCTACCCGGGTTCGGGCGTCACCCAGGCGCAGGCGGTGGCGCTGCTGCCCACCGATGTCGGCAGCCAATACGGACCGGTGACCAACCCGTTCAAAGAGAATTTGTATTTCGGCAAGATCGACGTCGAGCCGACCGACAAGGACCGGATCGAGTTTACCGGCCGCTTCCGTATCCAGGACCAGATCTCGGGCGGCAACGGCCAGGCCGCAGCCTCGACCGCGGCGCCGTTCATCAACAACGACAAGCGCGGCGACATCCGCTGGCAGCACAGCGAGGATCGCTGGGTCAACGAGGCGCGGCTGAGCTACCAGAACACGCGCGCGTCGACGACGGCGACGACCGCGTCGCCGCAGTTCCAGTATGTCTACTTTCCGAACAATTCGCCCTCCGCGCCGACGACCGCACTCATCACCGTCGGCGGCCCCGGATCGGGCGTCGGCGCGATCAATCGGCAGCGGGGTTTCACGTTCAAGGACGACCTGACGCTGCCGAACATCCAGCTCATGGGCAGCCATACGCTGCGCGTCGGGGCCAGCCTTGCCGCGATCAAGCTGACGTCGCAGAACGCCAGCGCCGATCTTGCCAACGCGACCTATTATTACGGAGTCACGCCCAGCGGCGTGGCAGCGACGCCGTACCTCCTGCAGTTTCCCGTGGTGAACTCGGGCTTCACAGGGGGCGGGAACGTCACCACGAACGCCAAGCAATATGCCGCCTATGTCCAGGACGACTGGACCGTCGACGAGCATCTGACGCTCAACCTCGGCGTGCGCTGGGATCACGAGGTGGTGCCGGCCTATCTGGACTATGTCACGCCGGCCAACGTCGTCGCCGCGATCAACGGCCCCTTCCCCGGTACGAGCCAGAGCTACGCCTCGGTGCTGGCACAGGGGAACGGCACGACCCGCGGCTACGACATCAACGACTATATCAGCACCGGCAACAACCGGAAGGCGCCAAATAATTTCTCGCCGCGTATCGGTTTCTCCTACGATTTCGGCGGCGATGGTCGGCACGTGATCTTCGGTGGCTACGCCCGCGCGTACAACCGCAACCAGTTCTCGACGCTGGCGCTCGAAAGCACGAAGCTGGCGCTCAACAACAATCCGGAGATCTATTTCCCTTCCGCCATCACGCGCAACGCGTTCGGCCCCTGCGCCACGGCAGCGGACATCAACCCCGCCAACCACTGCTACGCCTTCGATCCGTCGTATCTGACGCCGGAGGGGCTGGCGCGGCTGCAGGTCAGCTCGAGCGCCAGCGAAGTCGACGTCCTGCCCAACAAGATCCGGACGCCGCATTCCGACCAGTTCAGCCTCGGCATGCGCAACACCATCGGCGAGTGGAACACGCAGGCGACCGTGTCCTATGTCGCCAGCTTCGACGGGATCGTCGGCCGGCTCGGCAACCGCTATGCCAACGGCGCCTATTTCCAGAACGGCTCGCCCTGGGGCGGACAGGGTGTGCCGGGTGTCGGCGGCCTGATTATCTTCGAGAACGGCGCGAAGGATCGGCTGCTCCAGCTCGGCCTCGGCGCGCAGAAGCCCTATACGAAGGACTCGGGCTGGAGCGCGACCTTCTCGTACACGCTGTCCTTCTCGGAGCAGAACAACCTGGCCGGTGGCGCCAATCCCTACGCGATCAACAGCAACCAGTATCTCTTCGATCTGCCCTATGCTTCGGATTATCCGTTCGTGCGCGGTACGGCGGCGCCGCGCCATCGCATCGTCGCGACCTACAGCCGCGACCTGTTCTGGGGCATCCAGGCGGCGACCAAGGTCGAGCTGGCAACCCCGAACAGCACGACCAACATCGTGGGCTGTCCCACTGTCTGCAACGCGCAGGGCGGCGCCACCCTGTTCGTCAGCCGTCCGCCCAAGGAATTCCTGGGCTACAAGGAAATCGACGTACAGCTGACCAAGAACATCGACTTCTGGAACGACCTGTCCGGCTATGTCCGCGTCGACGTGCTCAACCTGTTCAACTTCCACAACTACGATCCGGCCGCCGTCTCCTATCCGGCGAGCACCGCGACCGACGCGCAACAGGCGACGAACGAGACGCTGAGGGCAACGCCGGTGTACAACAGGCAGGGGCCGATCATCGGCGTGCCCTTCACGGTGAAGCTGTCGGCCGGGCTGAAATTCTGACGGCCGGCCGCGATGCCGCTCCCCATGCCGGTGCGCCGGCCATGGGGGGCGGATGTTCGCCGCGTTCTGCTATGCTATCCGGTGGGCGATGACAGAGCAGCGAACCGCACGTCCGATCCGGTCGGTCGCCATCATCGGCGGCGGCGCCGCCGGCTGGATGAGCGCGGCCGCCATCTCCAAGATGTTCGGGCGCACGGTCGACGTCGTGCTGGTCGAATCGGAAGAGATCGGCCTGATCGGCGTTGGCGAGGCCACCGTCCCGCACCTGTCCGCGTTCAACCGGCTGCTGGAGATCGACGAAGCGGAGTTCGTCCGTCAGACGCAGGGCAGCTTCAAGCTGGGTATCCAGTTCAACGACTGGGGCCAGATCGGCGACAGCTATATCCACGGGTTCGGCACGATCGGCCGCGACGTCGGCATGCTGCCGTTCCACCAATATTGGCTGAAGGCGCGGGCAGAGGGTCGCGGCGGCGACATCGGCCGCTACTCGCTCAACACCGTCGCGGCACCACTCGGCAAGTTCATGGCCTCGGCGAGCGACGCGCCGCCGAACTCGCCGCTCGCCGAGATCGCCTATGCCTATCATTTCGACGCCGTGCTCTACGCCCGCTTCCTCCGCCGCCGCGCCGAGGCGCAGGGCGTGCGGCGGGTCGAGGGAAAGGTCGTCGCGGTGCATCGCGGCGGAACACGCGGCTTCGTCGAGACCGTGCAGCTGGAAACCGGCGAGCGGATCGGCGCAGACCTGTTCCTGGACTGCACCGGCTTTCGCGCGCTGCTGATCGGCGACGCGCTGGATGTCGGCTTCGACGACTGGTCGCAGTGGCTGCCCTGCGACCGGGCGCTGGCGGTGCCGTGCGAGAAGGTCGGGCCGCCGACGCCCTATACCCGCTCGACCGCGCGGGAGGCGGGGTGGCAGTGGCGCATTCCGCTGCAACACCGCACCGGCAACGGCTATGTCTATAGCAGCCGCTTCACCAGCGACGAACGCGCCGCCGACCTGCTGATGCGCAACCTGGACGGCAAGCCGCTGGCCGACCCCAAACCGCTGCGCTTCACCAGCGGCATGCGACGGCGCCTGTGGGATCGCAACGTCGTCGCGGTGGGCCTGGCAGGCGGCTTTCTCGAGCCGCTGGAATCGACCGCGATCTATCTGATCCAGGCGGGGATCAACCGCCTGATGCAGCTGTTCCCCGACAGCGACTGCGACCCCGCCCTGCAGACCAGCTACAACGCGCAGTCGGCGTTCGAATATGAGCGGATCCGCGATTTCCTGATCCTGCACTATCACGTCACCCAGCGGACCGATTCCGACTTCTGGACCTACGTCCGGACCATGGCCGTGCCCGACACGTTGCGGCATGTGATCGACCTCTTCGTCGCCAACGGCCAGTTCTTCCGTTCGGGCACCGAGATGTTCGGGCTGACCAGCTGGGTGCAGGTGATGCTGGGTCAGGGTCTCTATCCCCAAAGCCATCACCCCGCCGTCGACTGGGTCGCGCCGGCCGATCTCCACGCGCTGGTCGATCATGTGGAAAAGGTCGTCGCGTCCAATGTGTCGCTGATGCCGGCGCACGAACAGTTCATCGCGCGCTGCTGTGCCGCATCCGCCGGCCGGGCGTCCTAGAGCGTGATGCCATGACGCCGCTGCTCCTCGCCGTCGCAGCCGCGCACACCTATGCCAACCCGATCGACCTCGATTACCGCTACAACTTCGAACAGGTGAACGAGGGCATATCGTACCGCACCGGTGCCGATCCGGTGATCGTGCCGTTCAAGGGCGCCTATTACCTGTTCCTCACGCTGGCGGACGGCTATTGGCGCTCCACCGACCTCGTCACCTGGCGGTTCGTCAAGCCCAGCCGCTGGCCGGCGGAAGGGATCGTCGCCCCTGCCGTCACGTCGGACGGCACGCGGCTGCTCATCATGCCGTCGATGACGACGCAGGGGACGATCTATTCCACCAGCGATCCGGCGAGCGGCGGGATCGACTATTTCGTCCGCCGCATGCCGGCCCTGCCCGGCGCGGTGCGATCGGGTCAGGAGGACACGGTCCGACCCGGCCAGGTACCGCCCGGCCCCTGGGATCCGGACCTGTTTCAGGACGCGGACCGGCGCTGGTACCTCTATTGGAACTCCTCCAACGTCTTCCCGATCTATGGCGCCCCCGTGGCCTTTGCGGATGGCAGGATGACCTATGGCGAGCCACGCCGCGCGTTCATCCTGCTCGATCCCGACCGTCACGGCTGGGAACGCTTCGGCCAGGACCACAGCGGCACCCTGCCCGATGGAACGCCGATCAAGCCCTTCATGGAGGGCGCCTGGATGACCAGGGTGGGCACGCGCTACTATCTCCAGTACGGCGCGCCCGGCACCGAGTATAACGCCTATGCCACCGGGACCTATGTCGGCTCCTCTCCCATGGGGCCGTTCACCTATGCGGCGTATAATCCGGTCGGGTACAAGCCCGGCGGGTTCGTGCAGGGCGCCGGGCATGGCAACACCTTCCGGGATCTGCACGGCAACTGGTGGAACACCGGAACGCCGTGGGTCGGCTATAACTGGGCGTTCGAGCGACGGATCGCCATGTGGCCGACCGTCTTCGACGCGGACGGGCAGATGCGCGTGTCCACACGCTTCGGCGACTTCCCGCAGCGCATGCCGACGGCGCGGATCACCGACCCGGACGCGCTGTTCACCGGGTGGATGCTGCTCAGCTACCGCAAGGCGGCGACCGCCAGCGCCAGCGTCTCCGACCACCCCGCCACCGACGCCACCGACGAGGATCCCCGCAGCTTCTGGCTGTCGCCGACCAAGGCGCCGGGCACCACGCTGACCGTGGATCTGGGCGCAGCGAAGACGGTGCGCGCGGTCCAGGTAAACTTCGCCGATTACCGCGCCGGCCGGTTCGGCGATGCGCCCGACATCTACACCGCCTTCCGTCTGGAGCGGTCGCTGGACGGTCGCACTTGGAACCCGCTGGCGCGAACGGACGCACCGCGCCGCGATCGCCCCAACGCCTATTTCGAACTGCCGTCACCGGTGCGGGCGCGATACGTCCGCTACGTGCACGGCCATATCGGCGGCGCGAATCTCGCCATCGGCGACCTGCGCGTCTTCGGCAGCGCGGGCGGCACGGCGCCGCCCACGCCCGCGATGATCGCAGCGACGCGGGACAGCGACTCTCGCAACGCCACCATCCGCTGGCAGCGGGTACCCGGAGCCGTGGGCTATAACGTGCGCTGGGGTATCCGCCCCGACCGCCTCGCGCTGACTTATCAGGTGTTCGCCGACCGCGTCGCCGCGGGCGAGGCCGCAACGCTGTCCTTGCGTGCGCTGACGGTGGGGCAGCACTATTACGTCGCGGTCGAGGCCTTTGACGAGAACGGGGTTTCCGCGCTCAGCCGCGTAGCCCCGATGTAACGCGCGCAGCGTCAGTTCGGGGGCGCGGGACCGTCGATCCGCAGCAGGATCGCGCCGTGCCGAGGTATCCGGAAGCGCGTGGCGGCCGGCACGGCCCTGTGCGCCCACAGGTCGCGCATCGCCCCGATGGTCGGTCGTCCGGTATCCGCCGGCAGCGCGCTGGCGGTGGCCGCACGCTCGCCCCGGTTGAACAGCGCCATTGCGACCGAGCCGTCGCGCAGGTCCTTGCGCCATATCTCGACATCGCCCACCTTGCGCACCATCTGCCCGTGCACGCCGGCAGGGTCCTGGTCGATCGCCAGCACGTCGCGGTTGGTCAGCAGCCGCAGCGCCGCCGGGGTCGTCCGGCGCAGGTCGTGCCCCATGATGAGCGGCGCGGCCTGCATCGCCCACAGGGTCATGTGGGTGCGATACTCGTCGTCGCTCATCCCGCCATTGCCGATCTCCAGCATGTCCGGATCGTTCCACGCGCCGGGCCCGGCGGGAGCGAACTTCGGGTTACGGGTGAAACCGATGTCCGACATGGTGGCATAATCGTCGGTGATGTCGCCGGTCGTGCGCCACAGATGGCCGCCGACCTGCTGGCCCCAGCGCGATACGGCGAAGCGGCCATATTCGCACAGCGAGTAGATGATCGGCCGCCCGGTCGCCTTCAGCGCGGCGCCCATCTGGTAATAGGTGCGCTGCACGCTGTCGGCATCGGCGTAGAACCACTCGCCCGAGCACAGGTCGTATTTGACATAATCGATGCCCCAGCCGGCGAAGCTGCGCGCGTCCTGCTCGACATGGCCATAGCTGCCCTCATACCCCGCGCAGGTGCGGGGCCCGGGGGAGGTATAGAGGCCGAGCTTCAGCCCCTTGCCATGGACGTAGTCGGCCAGCGCCTTCATGTCCGGGAACTTGGCGTTGGGCTGGAGCACGCCGTTGCGGTCGCGCGTGCCCTGCCAGCCATCGTCGATGTTGATGTAGCGATAGCCGGCGTCGCGCAGCCCGCTCGATACCATCGCGTCCGCCATGGCGCGGATCGTGGCGTCGTCGATATGCTCGGCGAACTTGTTCCAGCTCGACCAGCCCATCGGCGGCGTCAGCGCCAGATTGTCGGGCGGCAGCGTGCCGAGCGGCGGCAGGTCGGGTGCGGGGTGGAAGGCGCGGCGCGCCGCCTCCGCGTCGGTGCCGGGGTGCCCCGTCTGCTTCAGGTCGGCATGCCAGATCCCGCCCTCCAGCGTGACCGCCCCGTCGGCGAAGCGGGCGGTCCAGTGCCGCGTCGGACGCGCCGGATCGTTCAGGTTGCGGGTGTCGAAGACCAGCGTGTCGCCGGTCCGCCGCGGGTTCAGCATCGGAATGGTGCCGTACCATGTCGTCGTGAGCGCGCCACTCGGCGTCGCGCCATCGGCGACCTGCAGCATCGTGACACCCGGATAGGCCGGTCCGTCGTCGAACAGCCAGGTCTCCGCCGCCGCGACGTGGGCCGCAAACGGAGCCGACAGGATCATGACTGCGAGTATGGCCAGAGCCTGCCGTGCCGACGCGTATATGCCCTGCGCGATCATCGATGACCTCCCCTTGCCTGTTTCCCACGCGTAATTATACGGTATACCGTCATTGCCAAGGAAAATTCATGGTGTCCGCATACAGGTCGTTCTTTCCGCTCGTCGCGGTGGCATTGCTGTCCGCCGCGTCCGCCGCGGCGGCTCCACCGGCGAACGACGGATCGGCCGCCGCCTATGCCGCGCAGGTGATCGGCCGCCCGCCGACGGCGGCGAAGCTCGATCCCTTCTACCAGCGATACATCGATGCGCAGGGCATTCCGATCGCATCGTCGGCCGCAGTGCCGGATGCGGCTCTGCTCGTGGCGCGCGATATCGCGGTCGCGATGCTGGCCGATCGCCCCGATCTGCGCCGCGCCATGGTGGCCTCCGGCTTTCGCGTCGCGATCATGGCCGCGGCCGAGGGGACGGTCGACCTGCCCGAGCAGCGGGACTGGAAGAAGCCGACCGCCGACGACACGCGGCTGACCATCTGCGAGCGCAAGCATTACGCGGAGCGGATCGGCAAGCTGAGCGACCGCGAATATTGGAACGGCCGGGCACGGGGCATGGGCGGCCTGCTGACCAGCGCGGCGACCGAGAACCTGCTCGGCGTACCCGGCACCCGCTATTACGGCGAGAATATCTTCGTCCACGAATTCTCGCACGCGATCCTCGAAGCCGCGCGGCAGGTCGATCCGGCGCTCTACGCCCGGGTCGAGCGCGCCTATGCCGCCGCGATGCAGCGGGGCATGTGGAAGGGCGAATATGCGGCGGTGACGATCGACGAATATTGGGCGGAAGGCACGCAGACCTGGTTCAATTCGAACAAGGTGGCGGTCGTCGACGGCCGCCGCATCCTGTCGGACGCGGACCTGGCCAGCTATGACGTGGCGCTCTACAACGTGCTGAGCGAGGTCTATGGCACGCGCCACCGGCTGCCCGGCGACGCATATTTCGAGCATCCGGCGCGCGTTCCGCCGGGGCCGCTGCCGACATCGACCGCCGAGGTCTGCTGACCGACCGTCAGCCGCAGCCCGCGACCGGCGCCGCAGGTGACGACGGCGCCGGCTGCGGTCGGGGCGCAAGCGCCTCCCACTCCTGTACCGCCAGCCCGGCATGACGGCCGGCCCGCCCCGACGCCACGAACGTGGCACGCAGGCAGCGCGTGGTGATCGGACGAAAGCGGACGGATTGCCACGCATCGGCAGCGGTGCCGTAGGCGGTGGCATCCGGCACCGGCTTCCACCCGCCGTCCCAATAGTCCAGCCGCCACGATGCCGGCGGGGCCACGCCCTCGTCCGCCCCGGCGGGGTGATCCGCCCAGAAGCGGATGCGGCTGCCGTCGAGCGTCACGGGGTTCGCCCAGCGATACTCGATCCACTGGCCGGGCGGATTGTTCGGCGTCCAGCTGCCCCACAGGTCGGGCGGCAGCGGCGCCGCCCTGACCAGGCCGTCGTTCAGCGCCTTGATCCAGTATTGCACCGGGACCGGCTCGTTCGACGCGTGCGCCTCGGCCCCGGCGGCGATGTTGCGGGTCGGGGCGGCGGGCGGAACCGGCCGGCGCGTGGGGGTGACGGGACGGATCGCGGGCGGCGAGACGCTGTCGTCCCACTCCATCCGGTCGATGGCGACGCTGCGGCGGAAATGGCCGCCGCCCACCGCGTCGGCGGTGTGGTAGGTAAGATACCATTGCCCCTTGAACGCGATCGCGCCGGCATGGCTGGTGGTGGAGCTGACCGGCTTCAGGACCGTGCCGCGATAGGTCCATGGCCCCAGCGGCGACGGCGCCGTGCCATAGCCGATACAGGCATGGTAGAGGGCGGGCGTGCAGCGGGAATCCGGGCCGGCATTGTTGCCGGCGTACAGCATGTAATAGGTGCCGCGCCGCTTCATCAGCCACGGCGCCTCGAAAAAGCCGGTCAGCGTCGTCACCGGCACCTCCGGCCCCCTGGGCGTAACCATGTCGGCGGCCAGCTCCATCCCGCGCAACTGCCCGAACGTACCCCAATAGAGGTATACCCGGCCGTCATCGTCGATCATCACCGTGGGATCGATGTTCTGGATGGTGTTGGCGACCGGCGTGACCTGCGACACGATCGGGCCGGCAGGATGCGCGTCGCGCCATGGGCCGGTCATGCGGTCGGCGACCGCGACGCCGATGGCGAAGCGGTCCTCGGCCTTGCTGTCGCGCTGCAGGACCGGCGCGTAGAGGTAGAAGCGGCCGTCGCGTCCCTTCACGATCTGTCCGGCATAGGCGCGGCCCGGCTCGGCCCAGGCGAACACGGCCGCCGGCCGGGCGATCGCCGGATAGTGCGTCCAGCGCCCGGACGCGGGATCGCGCGTCGACAGCAGCTGCCACTCGTTCATCACGAAGTCGTTGACGCCGGCCGCCGCCTCGTCGCGCCCCGTCAGGATCCACAGCGTGTCGCCGTCCACGATCGGTGCCGGGTCGGTCGAGTAATAGCGCCCATCGGCCAGGATCGGGTTACCCGGTGCGGTGACCGGCGTCCCCGTCTGCGCCGCCGCGGCGGCAGGCAGCATCACTGCGGCGGCTGCGGTCGCGATCGCTCTCACCGCGTCTCTCCCGCCTTGGCCGCCAGCAGGCGCGCGCCGAACATCGGCCCGGCGGTCTGCCCGTCATGGGGCACGACGCGGATGCGCAGCGCCGCCTTGCCGCGGGTCAGCGCCACGGGCAGCGGATAGTCGACATCGACGAACTTGCCCGGCGACTCGCCCTTCAGCAGCTCGCTCGCGACCTTCACATCGTTGACCAGGATGTCGAAGCCGCGGTTGCGGTCCTCCCCCCAATAGGTCGCCTGGAGGATCAGCGGACCCGACCGTGCCTTCAGCGTGAACGCCATATAGCCGCCCGACCGCACGTCGCGGCCGTTGCGTCCGCGATAGCTGACCGGCCACGACTGCTCGCTCTCCAGCCCATGATCGCGCTCCGGCTGCATCTCGCCGAAATGCATGATGTCGATCGAGCGCGCCGCCACGTCCTTCTGCCGCTGCTGCTCGGCGGCGTATGCGGCTTCCTCGACGCGCCACTCCGCGTCGGTGAAGCGGCGGAAATAGACGGCGCTGCGGCGGTCATACTGGCGATAGAAGGGTACGAAGCCCAGATCGGCCGGGCGGATCACACCGCGCGTGTCGTAACTGCCGGGCGATGCCGTGGGGACGAAGCCGGCCAGCGGCGTGTCGCCGACCAGTGCGGGCTCGATCCCGGTCCATGGCGTATCGGCCGCGCCCAGGTCGGCCGCCAGCACCAGCGGCCCGCGCAGCATCGCGACCGGGCCGCCGCCCTGTGCCGTCTCCATCCGCAGGTCGAGCGGCAGGCTGATCGCGATCGTGTCGCCTTCCTTCCAGCGGCGTTCCACCACCGCATAGCCCGCGCGCCGGGTGACGTTTACGGATTCGCCGTTGACCGTCACCGTCTCGCGACCGGCGGCCCAGCCGGGGATGCGCAGCGCCACGGCGAAGCGGCCGGGCCGGCCGAGCGCCGTGAAGGCAAGCTGCGCGTCGGAGCCATAGGGATAGCCGGTGTCCAGCGTCACGACCGCGCGCGCCTTCGCCCATTTCGCCTGTGCGGGGATGTAGAGGTTCACCATCAGCATCGATCCGCTTTCCCAGAAGATCGAATCGCCGTGCTTGGCATGCGCCTCCATGCCGCTGCCGCCGCAGCAGACGAAGCCCTCCTCACCCGCCGGCGCATATTCGCGTGCCGCGCCCGACAGCATCGGCGTGAAATAGGTGAAGCCGCGATTGCGCGGATTGATCTGCGACAGCGTGTGGTTGAGGTGCGCGCGCTCGTAATAGTCGAACAGCGCGCCATCGGGTGCCCAGCTGAACAGCTGACGGGTCAGCTTGAGCATGTTGTACGTGTTGCAATGCTCGCACGTCGCCTCGCTCAGCGCGCCGGCGATGCGGTCGGGACCGAAGAAATACTCGCGGTCGGCATTGCCGCCGATGACATAGCTGTGATGCCCCGTCACCCGGTCCCAGAAGAAGCGGGCGGCGGTGCGATACTTCTCCTGCCCGGTCAGCTCCCACAGCCGCGCCGACCCGACCAGCTTGGGCACCTGCGTGTTGGCGTGGAAGCCGGCGAGCTTGTCCTCCCGCGCCGCCAGTGGATCGAGCACGCGACGATCCCAGATCCGCTCCGCGACCTTCAGCCAGCGCGGGTCCTTGGTGCGTGCGTACAGCTCCGCATAGCTCTCGTTCAGGCCGCCATATTCGCAACCCAGCACCGCCTGCATCTGCGCATCGTCGAGCGCGGCGAAGACCCGCTCGAAATAGGTCGCAAGGCCGATCAGGACGGTCAGCGCCTGGCGGTTGCCCCATGCCTGATGGACGTCGAGCAGGCCGGCGAACAGCTTGTGCACCGTGTAGAGCGGCGACCACGAGCCGTTCAGGTCGAACCCGCCCGAGCGGATCTCGCCGCGCATGATCTCGGGGAAGATCTCCTCGCCGTCGACGATCGCGCTCTCGCCCTTACGCTTGCGGCCGAGCGCACCGACATAGCCGCTGCCACGCTTCGCCTGCGCCTCCGCGAGTTCCGCCACGATATAGTCGGCGCGGCGCCGGCACTCGGGATCGCCGACCTGCGCGTGCATCAGGGTCAGCGCGGTCAAATAGTGGCCCAGGGTATGGCCGGCGAGCGAGTCGCTCTCCCAACCGCCATAGATCTCCGCCCGGGGTTCCAGCCCGGCATATTTGCGGAAATTATGCAGCAGCCGGTCGGCGCTCAGGCCCAGCAGATAGCGGTGGTTGGCATCGACCGCCGTCGCGAAGTCCGATGGCATGAGGCGAACATTCCCGAGCGGCAGCGGCTGCGCCGGGGGCAGCGATCCACCCTCGGCAAGCGTCGCGGCAGCAAGCGGGCGCGGCATCATCGCCGTCGCGACGAGCATGCTGCATCCGGACATCAACGTCCGGCGGGCGATGGGGCGAGCGAACATGGTACCTCTCCGTCTTTCCACATCTATACTCGGACAAGTTAAGTTCGTATACGGTTTTGGATAAAGTGCAGGGGCGTCCGGCATTGCATGCCGCCCGATGCAGGTCGATCGAGGAGAAGAAGCGTGATGTCCGGCAAAGCGGCGTTCCCCGTGGGCGGTCTTCACCGCCGCCAGATGCTGAAGGCCGCCGCGGGCGCCACGGCGGTGACCCTGGCGGACAATGGCCTGGCCCGAGCGGCGGAACCCCCGGCGCGGGTCAACCTGGCCAAGGTGGCGGTGCCGGCGGGCGGATATGTCTCGGGCGACACCCGGCTGGGCGCACTCAACAGCGGGGCCGAGCCGGCCAACTCCGCCGACACGGCATCGGGCGCCTTCGGCACCTGGCCACGCACCGACCGCCAGTGGGTCAGCTATGAATGGAGCGCACCGGTCAGGACCGACAGCGTCGACATCTATTGGTGGCAGGATGGGCAGGGTATCGCGCTGCCCCGGACGGCGCGGCTGCTCTACTGGAACGGCAGCGACTTCGTGCCGGTGCGCAATCCGCGTGGGGGCGGGCTGGCCGCCGACCGGTTCAACCGGATCGGCTTCGATCCCGTCACCACGACCCGGCTGAAGCTCGAGATGCAGGGCGACGGCGAGAAGTCGGTTGGCATCCTCCAGTGGCGGGTCTGGAACGTCGGCCCCGTGCCGGTGTTCGCGCCGGCCGTCGTGGCGGGCGTCGACCGGTCGATGGTCATGGGCGGGCAGACCTATCTGGCGGGCAAGGCCGACTGGTTGCAGCGCGGCGCGGGTGACGGGGTGCGCTGGACCAAGGTGAGCGGCCCCGGCGAGGTGATCTTCGCCGATCCTGCCGCCCCCGCCACCAAGGCGGCAGCGAACCGCCCCGGCGACTATGTGCTGCGACTGTCCGCCAATGCCGGTGCGAAGGCGTCGACCGCCGACGTGGCGCTGCGCGTGGTCGCCCCGCCGCCGGCCAAGCGGCTCGATGTCGTCTACACCACCCCCTATGCGATCAACAGTCCGCTGTGGAACGAGCGGGCCAAGGCGCTGATCGTCAACTGGATCCCGCACTGCATCGCCTATTGCGAGCGGACCGACCTGAAGACCGGCCAGGGCGGGCTGGATAACTTCGTCGAGGCGGGCAAGGCGTTGCGGGGGGAGGCCCATGCGCCCCACAAGGGCTATGTCTTCTCCAACGCCTGGGTCCACCAGACCATGGAGTCGATGTGCATCGCGCTGATGGTCGATCCGCAGGGCGACGCGGACATCGCGCAGGCGCAGGCGCACATGCGCGCGACGCTGGCGCGCTGGATCCCCGTCATCCTCGCCGCGCAGGAGCCGGACGGCTATCTCCACACCGCCTACACTCTCGCCCAGCGACGCGACTGGCCGGAGCGCTGGTCGCCCGAGCATCGCGGCGACCATGAGGGCTATGTCGCGGGCTATTTCATCGAATCGGCGATCAATCACCACACGCTGACCGGCGGCAGCGACCTGCGCCTCTACGACGCGGCGAAGAAGCTGGCGGACTGCTGGGTGGCGAACATCGGGCCGGGCAAGAAGCCGTGGTTCGACGGGCATCAGGAGATGGAGCAGGCGCTCGTCCGCTTCGGCCGCTTCGTCAACGATGTCGAGGGTGGCGGCCGCGGCGACGCCTATATCCGGCTCGCGCGCTTCCTGCTCGATTCGCGCGAGGGCGGGTCGGAATATGACCAGAGCCACCTGCCGCCCGAACAGCAGTATGAGGCGGTGGGCCACGCGGTGCGCGCGGTCTATTTCTACTCGGGTATGGCCGACATCGCCGCCGAAACCGGCGATCGCGACTATCAGAGCGCCACCATGTCGCTGTGGGACAATATGGTGAACCGCAAATACTACGTCACCGGCGGCGTCGGCAGCGGCGACACGTCGGAGGGGTTCGGCGGCAACTACGCCTTGCGCAACGACGCGTACTGCGAATCCTGCTCCAGCTGCGGGCTCATCTTCTTCCAGTACAAGCTGAACCTGTCGTACCACGACGCGAAATACGCCGACCTGTACGAGGAGACGATGTACAACGCGCTGCTCGGCGCGACCGACCTCGCGGGCAAGAGCTTCTGCTACACCAACCCGCTGGAGAATACCGAGCGGGCCAAGTGGCACACCTGCCCGTGCTGCGTCGGCAACATCCCGCGCACCCTGCTGATGATGCCGACGTGGACTTATGTGAAGGATGCCGGCGGGGTCTATGTGAACCTGTTCGTGGGCAGCCGCATCGACGTGGGCGAGGTGGCGGGCACCCGCCTCCAGATGGTGCAGGAAACCGACTATCCGTGGAAGGGCGCGGTCGCGATCACGGTCAACCCTGCCGAAACCCGCCGCTTCGCGGTCCGCGTGCGCGTTCCCGATCGCAGGACGAGCGCGCTCTACACGGCCGAACCCGCCGTCGCCGGACTCCTCAGCCTGAAAGTCAACGGCAAACGAATGACCCCCCAACTCGAAAACGGCTACGCCGTCATCACCCGCGAGTGGCGGCGCGGCGACCGGATCGAGGTGGAACTGCCGATGGCGGTACAGCGCGTCACCGCCGACAAGCGGGTCGACGCGACGCGCAACAAGGTCGCGCTGCGCTTCGGCCCGCTCGTCTACAATGTGGAACGGGCGGACCAGGCGCGCATCGACCAGCCGCTGTCGAACGCGACCCTGACGCCGGAGTGGCGGCCCGATCTGCTCGGCGGTGTGACCGTGATCCGCGGGACATGGGCGGACGGATCGCCGATGCTCGCCATCCCCAACTTCGCGCGGGCGAACCGCGATGGTGGCGGAATCAAGGAATTTCCCGGCGAACCTTCCGGCGTGGAATACGCACCGGGCGCGTTGGCGGCAGATGGCGATGCGTCGGCACAAGTCGCCAGCGCCGAGCCACGGCAGCACACCAGGACCACCCGTTCGCAGGTCTGGATCGCGACCGGGTAAGCGCCGGTTCGGCACCTTGCCAATGGGGCAGACACATGGCGGGCGGCCATCGCCGCCGCCCGCCGGACTTGATCCCCAGAATGCGGCGGATACTGTCAGGCCGGATCCGCGGTGAGATAGTCGAAGCCGGCGAGGAAGATGGCTTAACGATCGCATGCGGGAACAACCGGACGTCTCTGTCGAAACCACCCTGTTGGGTCCGGTACTGGAAGAGCGCAGCTGCGGCGACTGCACCGTGTGCTGCACGACCCTGAGGGTCGACGCGCCCGACTTCCAGAAGCCCGCCGAAACGCCGTGTCGTCATATCGGCCAGAGCGGCTGCACCATCCACGCCGTCCGTCCGCACATCTGCAGGACGTGGTTCTGCGCCTGGCGCCGGGTCGCGGCGATGCCCGAAGAGGCGCGACCCGACCGATCCGGCCTCCTCGTCTCGATCAGCTTCGTTCGAGAGCCCAGGAACTGCTTCGAGGGTATCGCGATCACCGTCCGCATCCTGCCCGACAGTACGGCGATTGCAGACGGGATGGCGGCGCGCGTGCTCGACAGCCTGTGCGATCGGTTCGTGCCCGTCTGGGTCAGCCGCGGAGCAGAGAAGATGTTGGTGCACCCCGACAACGCCGTTGCGCAGCACGTCATCGCCGGAACGCCCGCACCCGTCCACTTGCAGGATGAAGTGCGGGAGTGGCGGCTGCGCTACGGCCTTTTCGCGTCGGTCGGCGCCGACAGGGACGGCTGATCGACAGAACGCCTCGCCGCGTTGCTTTCGACGTTGGTGATCGCCAATCACAGCCGCGCGTTCGGGGCACCGCAGCACTGGCCGCAGGGAACGATTGCGGAGCCCGCCAGTCCTGACCTGGTGAACGACGACGATCCCTCCAGCCGGCGCGAGCGCGACCGGGCAGTACCATCCGGACGCCTCGCTCGGCTGGGCACCTTCGGCCGGCTGGCTGGCGGGGTTGCAGGCGGGATGATCGCGGAGGGTGCACGACGGCTGGCCGTGGGCGAGCGGCCGCGCCTTGGCGAACTGGTCCTGACGCCGGCCAATGCCGCTCGCGTCGCCGACCGGCTGTCGCACCTTCGCGGCGCGGCGATGAAGCTCGGCCAGATGATCTCGATGGACGCGGGCGACCTGCTGCCCCCGGAACTGTCGACGATCCTCGCGCGGCTCAGGAACCAGGCCTATCGCATGCCGCCGCAGCAGCTCGACGGTGTGCTGAAGGCCGAATGGGGGGGCGACTGGCGGCGTCGCTTCGCTCGCTTTGAAGCAAGCCCGATCGCCGCCGCATCGATCGGGCAGGTGCACCGCGCGACGATGCCGGACGGACGCGTCCTGGCGGTGAAGGTACAGTATCCCGGCGTTGCCGAGAGCATCGACGCGGACGTCGACAACGTCGCGACCCTGCTGCGCATCTCCAACCTGCTACCACCATCGCTCAACCTCGCGCCGCTGCTCGCAGAGGCCAAGCGCCAGCTCGCCGACGAGGCCGACTATTTGCGCGAGGGAGAGCAGATGCGCCGCTATGCCGACAGGCTGGCTGGCGACAGACGTTATGTCGTGCCAGCATTGGAAGACGCGCTGACCACGCGCCGCGTGCTTGCAATGGAGTTCGTCGAGGGGCGCCCGATCGAGGCGCTGGCCGACGACGAGCAGGCCACGCGCGACGGTGCGATGACCGCCCTCGTCTCGCTCGTGCTTCGCGAGCTGTTCGCATTCGGCGTCATGCAGACCGATCCGAACTTCGCCAACTATCGCTGGCAGCCAGAGGCGAACCGTCTGGTGCTGCTCGACTTCGGAGCGGCGCGCACGGTGCCGTCCGAGACCGCTGAGGCCTATCGTCGGCTGATCGAGGCCGGGCTGGCGCGCAATCTGGACAATGTACGGGACATCGCGATCGAGACCGGCTTTGTCGGTGCGCAGGCGGCGGCGAGACACCGCCCGGCCGTCGATCGCATGATCGCCGCCATCGATGCCGCGATGAACCGGCCAGGCCCGTTCGACTTCGGCGACCGCGCGTTCGTGCCCGTGATCCGCGCGGAGGCACGCGGGCTGATCGAGGATCGCGCGACCTGGCATGTCCCGGACATCGAGACGCTGTTCGTCCAGCGAAAAGTCAGCGGCACGGCGCTGCTGGCCGCGCGGCTGAAGGCGAGGGTGGACGTCCGCGGCCTAGCCGCCGAGGCGATCGACCGCGGGGAGCGCGACGCCGAACGGGGTCGGGCGTAACGCATCTCGCGCATCGCTATCGATGGCAGGCGTGCCTGACCGCCAATCCCAGCGAGTGCTTGTGATAGAGTGACGACCGACCGGACGAAAATGCCTGTGCGATATCCATGGCTGGACATGCATGGCGGAGACGGAGGGATTCGAACTAGAGCGTCTTTCACCTCGTGTGAGACTTGAGAGATTGGACCCTAGTGCCCCCGTGAGTGCCCCCGGCGATGCGAGTGGAAAATTCTTCTTCCCGATCAGAGCTCTCGCTGCCTCCTTCCGAGACCCTCGCATCACGCGTGCTCACCAGGCGTGACTCGACCAAGAAGTCCTCGCCGCGCTCGAACACCGCGCGGATACGCCGACGCAGCGCGTCGAGGTCCTCGGCGACGACATGCTCCTGATACTGTTCCTCGGTCAGGCCTTCGGCTGTGGCGGCAGGATCCAGCCCATACAGCCGCGCAAAATTGTCATCACCGTGGAGCAGGTCGCTGTCGACCATCCAGTCCCACAGCCCGACCGACCCGGATGCGGACAGGGCCATTTGCAGCCGCTCGTCCTTGAGCGCCAGCTGCTCCTGGATCAGTCGCGCCTCCGTTCGGTCGCGCAGCACCTTGACGAAGCCGATCGCCTCTCCACCCTCGTCGCGCTGGGTCATCATCTCGCCATTGGCCCAGAAGCGTTCGCCGCTGCGGCGAAGATGCCAACGCTCGTCGATGCCCCGTCCCAGCGCGAGCGCGTCATTCATCTCGCGCTGCGGCACGCCCGCCGTGCGGTCCTCAGGCGTGAAGAAGGCGCCGAGGTCGTGGCCGCGGATCTCGTCGGGCGTCCAGCCGAGAATGCGTGTCGCGCCCTCATTCCAGTCGGTAATGCGGCCGTCTTCGTCCATCACCACGATGGCGTAATCGATGGCGCTGTTGAAGATCGCTTCGAACCGGGAACGGCCGCCGGCCAGTTCAATGCGCAGCCGGCGCTCGGCATTCGCCGTCCTGCGCAGCTCCAGTTGCGCCATGACCTGCCGCGCCAACGCGAGCAGGCCGGTACGCTGCCGCTCGCTGAGGCCCTGCGGCCTTGGCTGGTGACCGATAACGCACAGTGTGCCGAGCGCCTCGCCCTCCGGCGAACGCAGCACTGCGCCGGCATAGAAGCGGATATAGGGGGCACCCGTCACAAGCGCGCTGCTTCGGGTCCGCTCGTCCTCTGTGGTCGCGCGCTGCGCCCGCAAGTTCGCGCTCGCCGGAGTGGCGAAGGAGTTGGCGTCGTAGGTCGGCACCTCGGCGCTGCGCGACACGTTGCCGAACACCTGTGCGTCCGCGGAAACGTCCCACAGGATGCCGGCGCGCGGGCTCCACAGGTTGTAGGTCTTGGCGCCGGACTGGTCGCCGTTCGACAGGAAGCGATCGCGGCGGTCCCGTCGCGCGTGGAGATACTGAAGCCCGCCGATCAGCGCGAGGTTCGGCGCGACGAACAGCGAATCCTCGGCATAGATCGAGAAGTTGCGCGACGTGTCGACCAGCGAGGCCGCGAGCGCGCCCTTCACCGCGCCCGTAAGATTGACGAACTGCTCGGTATCGATGGTGCCGTTCTGGAGGTTCGCGCCGACGATCAGCCGGTTACGGATCAAGCCGAGCGAACGATCGTCCACTGCGCGCACGAACGCGCCATAATCGTCGACGGTGAAGTCGAGCCACTGAAAGATCGGGTGCCGGACATGCCGATTGTTGTAGAAAACGCCTGCCTCGACGATGGTGTCGCCCAGGCGCGCGGTGGTCTTGTTGGCGACGCGGATCGAGCGGACGTTGCGCTGCTGGTCCTGCCGCACCCATTCGGGATTGGCCGAGCGCGGGTCATTGAGCGCCTGGTCCTTGCTGACCTCGCCCGGAATGCGCTGCTTCGTGCTGGTCGCGTAGAGGTAGAAGCGGGTCTCGACGTCTGGCGAGATGCGGTAGCCGAGATTGAGGTTGCCGCGGAACTGGTGCCCTTCGCTGTGATCGCGGTAGCCGTCATTCGTCTGGGCCGAGACGGTGGCGAAATAGTCGAAATCGCCGGAGACTCCGCCGGTGCTCGCCTGCCCCTTCACATAGCCGAAGCTGCCGACGTCGACGCGCGCGTCGAGCGGCGAAGCGTCGCGGCCGACCGGCGTGACGAGGTTGATCGCGCCGCCAAGGGCGTTCGAGCCAAAGCGCAGCGCGTTCGCGCCCTTGAACACCTCGACATAGCGGTAGGCGCTAGGATCAACCTCGAAGAAGTCGAGCAGCCCGTCTGAGGTGTTCATCGGAATGCCGTCGATGGAGAGCGTGAGCCCACGCACGCCATAAGCGCGCGACAGGCCCGAGCCGCGAATCGACAGGCGCACGTCATCGCCCATCCGGGGCTGAACGATCACTCCCGGCACATATTGCAGCACGTCCTTGATGGTCTGGACCGGCGTGTTCTTGAAGGTCGTGTCCGGGACGACCTCGACGCCGCCGGGGGTGCGCTCGATCTCGGCGGTGGCCTGCGCCACGGTGGGCGTGGCGGTCACCACGATGTCACTGGCGCCGCCGTTCGATAAACTGGGCTCGCGCGTCTGTGCGCCGGCCGGAATGGCCAGTAGGAGGCAAGGCGCCGCGGCGCTCGCCAGAAGGCAGGTTCTGTACATGGAATACCCTTGATCGGCCCGCCGCGATGCTCGCGGGGGCGCTTATCGGCGCGCCGTGCGGGACGGCGACGAACTCGGGATCAAAGGTAAGCGGGCGGCCCTCTCAGCGGCGGGCGCAGATATGGCGGCGAGGATGGCGGCGGCAGCGTGAAGCCGACGGCGCCCATGGCCATGACGAAGGCGATGAGCCCGGCGAGAAGCATCGGGTCGATCGCGCCCAGGACCGCAGCCGACAGGCCGGAGAAGGCGCACGGCATCTCGGCCTTGCCATGATCCTTGGTCTTGCCGTGATCGGGCATGTCGTCTTGCATCTCCATCGACATGGTGCGCGGTTCGACGCCCGAGCAGATGGTGATGGTGAGGCGGCCATGATCGCTGTCGATCATGTAGCCGGTGGGCACCAACAGCTTCAGCAGCAGCGTCGCCACGCACAGAAGCAAGGCAAGGTGGCGTTGCGCCAGAAGGGTGGTCGATGACAAGCTGCGGCGCGTGCTCGGCGAGATTCCTGCAACGCCGCTCGACGAAGCGCTGCGAACGACACTCGCTGGACTGCACCGCGGATCATGATGCGGCTGCAACGAACGTCCGCTTCCAGACAGCTCGCTGTGCCGTGTTCTGCTGTCACTGATCGGCAACCTTGCACACGATCACGGGCGGCAAACGAAGCTGGAGAGCTGAGAGCGCGCGGGCATTGACGGCTTCTCCGTCCTTGCCGCCGCGGCGGCTAGGCGAATTTCGGGCATGTCGAACCTTACAGCGAACGCGCGTCCTGTGGTGACTCTCAACCAACGTGTGCCACGCCCAGGATCACGCTGCTCGCTTCAGAGCGCATTAGAGCCAAATCAAGAACTTGGGCGATACGTATGCGCGGTGACACGCGCCGACCCCCTTCCCCGCCTCGCCGTCCTCATCGATGCCGAGAACATCTCGCCCCGGATCGCGCAGCGCCTATTCGAAGAGATCGCCACCTTCGGCGAAGCCAGCGTGCGGCGCATCTACGGCGATTTCTCGGAGGAGCGGCTGAAGGGTTGGGCACAAATCCTCGCGGACCACGCGATCATCCCACAGCAGAACTTCGCACTGACCGTGGGCAAGAATGGCTCCGACATCGCGTTAGTCATCGATGCGATGGACCTGCTCCACAGCGGTCGTTTCGCGGGCTTCTGCCTGGTTTCGTCCGACAGCGACTTCACACGTCTCGCTGCGCGTCTCCGCGAGCAGGGCCTCGACGTGTTCGGTTTCGGTGAAGCGAAGACCCCGAAGAGCTTCAGACAGGCCTGCAAGCGCTTCGTCCTGACGGAGAACCTGCTACCTCGATCCGAGCCGATCGCACCAGCCCCGAGCCAGAAGACCACGGTCGGTGCCGCTGCAGCGCCTCATCCTGCCTCGCTCACGCCAGCGGACGCGACGGCCATGGTCCTACGTGCGATCGCGCAGCTCGAGGATGAGGAGGGCTGGGTTCATCTCGGCGGCCTCGGGTCACGGCTTCTGGCGATGGATCCGGAATTCGATCCGCGCACATACGGTTGCGCCAAGCTGACGACGCTGATCGAGAAAGCAGGCGGGTTCGAGGTGCGACGCGGCGGCGGCATGTCGGTGCAGGTTCGGCAGAAGAGTGGTCCGCATTGACTCAGCGGCGTGATCCGAAGGGACGATCGCCCACCCTCCGCTCCTGATCCAGGTCGCGCGTGCCGTTACGAGGCAAACCCGTCAGCGACTTCCGGGCGCGTATGCTGGAACGCCGTCTGCTCACCGTGCGCGGAGGAACTCGAGCCGCTGCTGCAGTTCGTCCGACAGCCCGTGCCGTCCTTCGCGGTTCGGCAGATAGCGGACGTGCCGGATGTGCCGGATGTCGAATGGGATGTCGGCTTCCGATTGTGTGATCGGGATGACTTCGCGGCCGAGAGTGTGCGCGATCCCCATTTCATAGAAGACGTTCGCGTTCCGACCGGTGCAATCGCAGATCACGACGCTGGATCGGTCGATCAACGACACCACGTCCGCGATCACCTCGGCACGTTCCCAGATCTCGTCGACACGCCGACAACGGTACCCCGCCGCCTCCGCCGCCCGGCGGATCGCCGCGGTAGGTCGAATCGAAGCCGGCGTCGAAGGGCATCATCACCGACACGAGGTCGGGATCGATCGTTTCGACCTCGTCCAGCGTGAACACCTGCGGCCGCTGCCGCGCCCGCGCACCTAGCCGGAGCATGGCCTGGAACAGGTCCACGTCCTTGATCGCCCAGTGATTGCGCGAGAACTCGAAGGCGTCGTCGATCCCGAACTCCTCGCGCACCGCAAGGATGTCCCTGTTGCGGATTGGGCGGATGCGGTCGTCGAGACGATACTCGAGCGTCGCCTGACCGCCACGGATGCGTGCGACGACGAGCTCGCCGACACGAGCCAGCTGGTCCCCGGTGCCCTCCACCATGAACAGACAGGGGAAAGCGCGCAGCCGGTCGAAGTCAGGCTCGTCGTCAGGCTTGAACTGCCTGAGCAACCGGCGTTCGGTGCTCTCGAACACGCGGTCCGCCCCGAGGACATCTCGTCGGTCGCCCCACGCTCCCGATCTTACGACTAGGCTGTACATGCAAGGATGATACAGGGTGCCGCCCACCAGCGCCACGCCGCTCGAAGTTCCCCCGCCGTGCAGCCTCGCGAAATCACGGAACGTGGCAATCGGCACGACCGCTACATCGGAAGTCGAGCAGCGCGAGCCTGACTGGACGGCCCACTTGTGGCATCGACGTTGTGCGACTGATCGTCGCTACGACACCGCTTAGCATCAGGGTCCAGAACCATGCCCCGTGACAAACCGCTCGATGGCCGGATCAGCTTCGCCCAGCGCGAGCGTGCGCGGCGTGGACGGCGCGCGGTCGCGTGCGACGTGTCGGGCCGTTGGTTGAAGTTCGGCGACCCTTTCGACCCGTCGTTCGGCGAAGGCGATTCGGTCTGGGTTGACGTCCTGACGGACATTCATGACGATGAAGCCGGACTCGGCGTACCGCCCCGCACGCGCAAGCTCGCGACGCTAATGGTGCGGGTGGAGGATCTGCGCGCGATCGTAGAGCAGTTCGACGAAGAGCGCCGCGCCGGATTGCCGGGCGCATGACCACGTCCCTCTCTCCGAAGTTCTTCGAGCTTTCCGACGTCCGCGCCGTCGAGGGGCGCAGCTGGATAGCGCTGCGCCACGACGAGGAGATCAGGCACGAAAGTCCTTCCGACAGCGTCGGTGGGATCAGAGCCTACACCGGCATCGCCACTCTGGCGGTGCTCGCGTCCGACCGCGCTACGGTCGACGCCTTCACCTGGGATGACGTCGACCCTTCGGCCCACCGCCCCAGCCTCGACGGCGGTCACTATCGACCCGTGGACGCGCACTGCGACTGGAGCGAGGAGCGCAAGGTCGTCGGAACTCGCCTCGTGCTCGCGCAGGCCGGCAGCGGCGGCGGCTTCGCGCCCGAGACCTGGCACCTGCACCAGGACCTGGTCTTCACCCTTCGGCTGGTAAGGGAAGGAGACGCGTGGTTCCGGCCCGAGGAAGGCTGGATCGAGGCGGCAAGGCTGAAGCGCGGAGAGGAGGGGCGCCCGGTGCTGCTCGAAATCCGCGCGGAGATGCTATCGGACTATCTCGCCGCCCGCGGCATGGCGCTGTTCGTGTCGGGCTACCACGAGCGCGCCGCCTATTTCGAGGCCAAGCCGCCCTACGAATGGGCGGACGAGCACCGGCAGGTCGAGGCCGGCCGGGACAGCCGTGAGGCCTACGTGACCGAAGCCGAGTTCCCTCCAGAGCCGCGGTACAGATTCAGAGCCCTCGGCGCCCTGTGGCGCACCGAGTGGTGGCAACCGGGCACGCGAAGCACCCGCGTCCGGGGGGACAGCGAGCCGGGCGAGGCGACCTTCGCGGCCGGGCCGAGCGGCGAGCGCAAGACGGCCGAGCAGTGCGTGGGCGCGATGACCTACCTCGCCTTCCAGCCTTCCCTAGTCCCGGCGCTGCTGAGATACCGTGGCGGCTCACTCGGCTGGTACAGTCGCGAGACCGGCGGGCTCGCGGGCGCGGACACCGGCATGCACTTCGGCGTCAACACGCTCGGCCTCGTCACGATCTTCGCCAAGGACATCGCCAAGCTGGATGGCTGGGAGCAGCGGGTCTGGGCAGCCCACAGCACCCCCCTCGACGGTGGCGTGGCGGGAGAGCTGTGGGACACGCAGATGAACTGCAGGCCCGCGGACACCGTCGCGCCGGAGACGCGGCTGGAGAGCGCGCTCAATGGGCTGAACGAGGCTTTCCAAACCCGCTTCGGCGTTCCCCTGCTACGCGAGCACGGGTCGGTCGCCGGCATCCTCAAGCGCACGCACCGGTTCCGGGCGGTCGAGCACGATGGCCTGCTCGCTCTCGCGAAGGAACTCAACAGGCTGCTCATGGAGCGCCTCGACCTGGACGCGCTGCGAGGCGCCGCGTCGATCGGCAAGGAGAAGCTGGGGACGCTCAAGGCCTTGGAACGGCTGCTCGAGCGTACGCTCGGCCAAGTCGACGCCCGCACGATGATGGCGCCCCTGTTCGGAATCAACGACCTCCGCAACGCCGATGCGCACCTGGGCTCGAGCCAGCTGGAGAGCGGACTCGATCGCGCCAGGGTCGACCATCGTCACGCCAACCCCGTCGAGCAGGGCTGCCAGTTGCTGGAGGCGTTCGTCGCCACGGTCGGCGACATCACGATCGTCATCTCGCGGGATGCCGAGCAGCGGCAGGCCGGAGCAGCATGAGGGAAAATCAATCAGCGCCGGGGGCAGGAGCGTCGCCTTCCCATTAGCGGGATAGCACGCGTGAATGGCCGGAATCGAGGCTAATCGGGTCTGCGGTGCAGATCAGCCGTCGCTCGGAAGGTGGGTCGCGAGGGATCGAGGAGACCCTCACCTTAGCGAAGGGTCTCCTCGGTCCGCCGGGCTAGGGCGTAGTCCTCAGCTGCATCCAGCCGATAAGGCTGGAGCAGCAAGGTCAGCCGGCCAGATTGTAGTTCGTCCGCGGCCATCATGCGCGCCCCTCCGCGATATGGCCAGACCAGGAAGGGTCGACGCGAGGACGTCCAGGGCCGATTAAGTGACGCCCTCACCTGCACGCTCACCAACGTCACAGTCTTATCGTTCGTACAGCGCCAACTCTCCTAGCAGAAGGAGCCGAACTGTAGAATGCAGTCGCGCAGAGCAACGTCAGCAAGGGCGCCACTGGCCGCTTTACCCGTTGGCGGTCATGGCCTCCGCGAATGCGCAATAGGTCCGGAGCGGGCGGCCCAATCTCCGGGCAAGCTGGTCGGCTGCGTCGGGCGCGCCGAGCACGCCGTTCCGGACCATGCCCCTGAATACCAGTTTCAGATCATACGCGGTGGCAGTCGGCAGCGCTAAGCGCATTCTGCGTTCCACCTCGTCAAGATCGTCGCCGACATAGCTGACGCGCGTGCCGATCACCTCCGACCACAGCTTCGACATAGCGTTGCCGGTGAACGTGTCCGGACCGACGACCTCGATCGTCTCCGCCGGCAGCGGGTGGCTCGCTTGGTCGCGGCGCAGCAGCTCGACGGCGGCGATCGCCGCCACGTCGCGTGCGTCGACCGAAGTGACTCCGATCCTTCCAAGCGGGGTAGGATAGAGATGGTGATCGAGAATGGCCGCTTTCGCCGTAAGGTCGTTCTGGAAACAGGCATTCGGCCGCAGGATCGTTGCGGGCAGCTTCCGCCGGGCGATCGTCTGCTCGGCCGCGAGCTTCGCGGCGGCGCGCGAGGCGTCGGCGAACTGATCCGCGCCCATCATCGACAGGTAGACGACCCCCTTGATCCCGGCCTCCTTCGATGAGGCCGAGGAGCAGCAGCGCACGGGTCATCTCATCCGGCACGGCTGGGTTCAGGACGAAGCCGCTGCTGACGCTTCGGAGCAGGTCCCGCATGAAGTCGACGTCCAGAACATCGCCGGTCACGAGCGTCGCTCCGTCAGGAACGCCTGCTTCCGGCAGCCGGGTGCCGAGCGCAACCACGTCGGCGTCCCGCGCTACCAGTTCCTTCACCACCAAGGATCCGATCTGCCCGGTTCCTCCGATCACCAATATCGTCATGCGTCCTCCAAGGCGTGAAGGTGCCCGTGCCACCTTTTCGGTGCTAGACCACGATTTGAACCCAAGTGTTTCATAGGCGGCACATCGATGGATCTTGGTGCGCTGCGAGCGTTCCAGCAGGTCGCCGAATACGGCGGCATAGGGTCGGCCAGTCGTGCGATCGGCGTGCCAAAGACGACGCTTTCGCGCCGCCTGCGCGAACTGGAAGAGGATCTTGGTACCCGGCTAGTCGATCGCGGCCCGAAGCTGTTCAGGCTCACGCCGGAGGGCGAAGCCCTTCATCAGCGGACCCGTTTTCTGATCGCCGAGATCGAGGAGGCCGGACAGACCCTCTCCGGCGGATGGTCTCGTCCTCGCGGAAAGCTGCGCGTCAACGTACCCACGCTGTTCGGCGACCTGCACATGGGTCGGATCGCGTCCGCCTTCCTCGAACGCTACCCTGAAATCGACCTTGAAGTGCTGAGCGACAATCGCGTTATCGACCCGCTGATGGAAGGGTTCGATCTGGTCGTGCGGGTCAATCCCGCGGCCGATAGCGGCCTGTTCGGCCGCGTCGTCTTCAGGGAAGATACGGTGCTGGTGGCCGCACCTTCCGTCCCGAGGCCGCGGGCCGAAGCGCACGAGGATGCGAACGTCTCGGTGCCCGCTGTCACGCTGCCCGCGTCTGCCGGTCTGTCGCGATGGATAGTGGATCGAGACGGTGCGTCCATGGCCTACGCTCCCAGGCCGGTCCTGCGCGTGTCCTCGCTGCCCCTAGCGCTACAGGCGGTGCGTCATGGTACCGGCGCCGCCTTGCTTCCTCGATCTCTGGTGGAGGACGACCTGCGCGCAGGGTCGCTGGTATGCTGGGGCAGAGATATAGAAAGGGTCGTAGAAGTGTGGGTGCTGCACACCTCCAACCGGCTGCGCAGTCCCAAGGTGACCGCCTTCGTGGAGTTCCTGTGCGCTGCCTTTCCCGACCAGCAGGCGATGCCGCAGAACCATGGCAACGATGGCTGATCTTCGCGCGCGGAAGTCAGCCTCAGTCATCTGGATTGATGCGCGATGCCGCGTCCCCTCCACCATCGCGACGTTGCCAAGACAACGCGTCGCGATACGCTTGTCGCTCTCAAAGCCGTTTTAGCCAGAGCCGCGATCGCGCATACCGGGGCGATCAGGTCCTCAATCGACATCCCGTCACCGTTTCATGGAGAAGGAACGATGGCGCTCATCGCTTCCAGCGTCTCATGATGCGACAGCGCTCGGGAGGATCCCCAACGTCTCCCCCGGATCCCATAACGTTCGACGTCGAACGCGTTGTCTTGCCGCGGCATCGTCGATCCCGGTTTGACGTTCGAGTTCAACCCCAGCTTGCTCAACGACGAACGCAGAAGCCTCTTCCATCCAAAGCGCTCCTTGCGGAACGTCATTAAGCCACTTAATTAAGTTGCTCAACGGCAGCAGGCGCGCGTACATGACAAGGGACTTCGGCTTCGTCATCGTGGGTGGTGGCATCCTGGGCAGCGCCTTGGCGGCGCTGGCAGCAGGCATGGGGCTCGAACCGCTCATACTGAGACGATCCGATGCAGACGCACCCGAAGCCGACACGCTGCGCAACCAGGGATGGCTTCAATCCGGCATAATGTACCCTATCAACCATTTCGCAGATGAAAGCGCATATCGCACTTTTGCGGCCCAGACCTTCATGGCTGGGCGTGATCTGCTGAAGATGTGTGGCCTTCCCGTTCCCGAAGAAGGCGGCCTGCTAGGGCTTCGCGAAGCGTTCCATGTCGAACAGCTGGCGCGCAAACGAGACCTTCTTCGACTTTCCCCTTACGAGTTCCACCAGATCGAAGCCGCCGACGCCAAACGGATGATGGGCGCGCATTACGAGGTCGGCTCGACCTACTATCGGATACCCGATGCGCCGTTCAACGAAGCCGCGGTTCTCCGGCACTTCCGCAACGACGCGATCCGGCATGGAGCGATCTTCGTCGAAGTCGCGCAGCCCGCCCGGTTGGAACGCCGTGCAGACGACGTGAAGATCACCTTCGAGGGACGAGAGATCGTCAGTCCCACGGTGGTCGTCACCGCTGGTGCGGGCTCCTTCGGACTGATGGAACAGTGCGGCCTCGCGCTCGAAGGCGAGCTCCAGCGGACCCCGCTCGTCGTCGGCGAGGCGCCGGCCGACATGCCGGCGCCGATCCTGGTGGACCTCGGCCGCGGCTTCAGCGCCGTTCGGCACGAGCGAGGCGACGCCCTGGCTCCGGCGGTGGTCATGGGTACGCGCACCAAGCATCGGCACGCCGGTCCGCCCGTGCGCGTGATCCCGAGAGCCGATCAGGAGGAGTTCGCCACGCTGATTCCGCCCGCCTTCCAGGCTTCCATGGCCGGTGGTCGGTTCACCGCAGGCTACGAGGTCATGCCGAAGCGAGAAACCGGAGTCAGCGCCTACGAGCCCTGGATCCGACCCGAAGGCCCGGTCATCTTCGCCAGTCCCGGCCGGGCAACGGTAAGCGCCCTCGCTGCCCAGCAACTTCTCGCCGCCGTCCTTCACCGGAAGGCCGAAGGGCACGGCCGCACCGGCATGGTCGACACGGCGGACTGCCGCGCCTGGGATCACCCGATCGCCATGCACTACATGCCAACCTATTCCTTCAACGACGCTGAGGTCCAGTGATGTCCAGGAAAGCATCGGCCGAGCAGAAGTCGAGCGTATTCGCCCGGGTCGTTCGTCAACTGCTCGATGACACCGCCTTCTATACGCGCGTCCAGTGGAGCCAGTATCTCGGAATAAGCACCCCGGCTCTGTCCCAGTGGACCAATGATCGCACGGTTCCCCGCGCAGACCTTCTGCGCATGGTCGTCGACCTGCTCAGAACACGCGGGGGCGTCGCCGCCGGCGAGGCGCTCGTGGCCCTTGAGGCAATAATGGATCAACCGGCCGAGAGCATATCGCCCATCGGAACACGCTTTGCGCCCAGCCTGCGTGACTATCTCGCCGTGCGTTCGCTGGGAGAAGTTGGCGAGTCCCTGAGGCACCTGCCGCTAGCCGAGCAGATCGCCGTTCTGCGCGACGGCGCCATGGGTGTTCCATTCGCCGATCCGAAGGTCGAGGCCTCATCCGCCGACCTGAGGACGTCCTCTGATGACGCTGAACGATTGCCTCCCCTCTGGCGGACCCCTCGGCTCGTCCGGACACGCGGTCCGCGCGAGCGCGAGCGGCGCGTCCTGATGAACGAGTTCGACGAGCTTCGGCGCATACTCCTCGTCGGAGCGCCGGGTTCGGGCAAGTCGAGCCTGCTCGACTTCCTGCAAAGAGAGCGCCCACGATGGAGAAAGGCGAAAAGGACCAGCCTACGTCACCATCCGATCGACGGGCTCGAGGATTGGCTCGCCGGTCTGGGGGCTCGTGACCCCGATCTCCCCCTCATCATCGACGGTTTCGACGAGTTGCCTCGAGAGCATCGTGCACAAGCGGCCAGCCTCCTCGGGCGGTACGCCGATCGGGCGGGCGAACCATCCATCCTCGTCGCCTCGCGTCCTGTAGCGGAGCTAGATCGGTTCGAGCTCTTCGACAGGATCTCGATCGCGCCTTTGTCCGATGTCGATCTCGTCGCGGAAGTCACCCATTCATCCTTGGCTTCGCGCGACCCGGTCGGTGCCGAACGCTTCCTTTGCCATCTGTCCGAGAGGGACTCACTCAGATCTGCGGTCAGAAGTCCTTTGTTCCTCCAGATCGCCTGGTCCTTGTTCGAGCGCAACGCCGTCACCCCGTTCCACGAGGGCGCGGTCATTCGTGAATACATGCACATGTTGTTCGAGAGGGATAATCGACACGGTTTCAGCCGTGTGCGTGAGCCTTGGGCGACGTCCCACAACCTGCTCTCGATCCTAGGTGAAGTCGCTCTTAAACTACTTAGCCATCGGCAAAGCAGCTTTGACGAGGACGCACTGGCATCGTGGATCGGCCATTCGTCCTGGAATGTGCCGACCGGCAAACTGCTGGATCTATGGCTTGTTCATGGACTCCTGAACGAACAGGATGGGAGATACTCCTTCACGCATCGTATCGTGGAGGACTACCTCGCCGCGAGATACGCGGTGGCGAGTTCGGCAAGCGCTCTCGATTACCTGAGTGACGATCCAGCCGGAGCCTCGTCACGAGGGGCCATTCGTCTCGCGTGCAGCTTGACGAGCGATGCCACGCCTCTGCTCGAGACGTTCACCAGGCGCTCCGTCAAACATGCGGCCGACTACACGCTGCTTGCCCAGATGCTGGCGCAGCCGATCGCTGCGAAACCGCAGACCATCGAAGACAGTTGCCGCGCTCTCGTCGGCTGGCTCGAGGATTCCACGTCGGAATGGAAGGTGATCGGGGACGAAGGGCATCCGAGCTCCGAACCTGCGAAGTGGCTGGTCTGCGCCCAGGTCGGCCATGCGACGGGCGTCAACGCGGTTTCCGAGACCCTCCGGGCCATCCATCAGGCGCGCTCGGGACCTGCCTGCGTGCCGCTCAAGGCGTATCTGAGCGAAGCCAAATCGTCTTTCCTGCCGATATTCTCGGAAGCATTGGAGGTCGAAGGCAGGCTCAAGGTGGACGTGGGTCTGGCGGACGCACCACGACGCGCAGCGCGGGTGGCGGTGGAGGCGCTCCATCTCGCATGATGGCCGCCCCTCCCCACCTTCCGCGAGCACGTCGACCGCGGCCGGGTATCAGCTGCGATAGCTAGGCTAATCCCGGTGCGTTCTTGATAGCAGGTATAAGGCGTATATCTGGAAGGCCACCCTCTTCCTCCTCAGTGACGAGGCGAGCTTCGTCGCCGGTGCGGAGTTGTGCGTGGATGGCGGCATGCGACAGGTCTGAGGCATGGACCGGTCCGCGCGGACGGGGACCGCGCCGCATGTCGGAGGCGCCGTCGCCCGTCCGCGCGCCCGACCGCCGACGAGCCCCGGGGACTCGACAATCCTCGCGCTCCATGAGAGCGTTGCGGATGATCGATCGTGGTCACGGGGCCTTCGCCCGCACGCGTTGAGGGGAGCGCACGTGCAGCCTTGTCCGTCCGCATTCCCGTCGTCGGGCCCGTCCAGGCGGTGAGCAGCGAATGGCAGCCCCCCGCGCCGACGCCGGTCGCGCTGCTCCTCAAGGTCCGCCGCTCTCCCGACGGCGGGGCCCCGCCGGGCATCGGCAGCCTGACCATGGGGGCCGAGCCCCTCATGAGCGTGGAGGCCGACCCCGTCGGCGCGGGCGTGGCGCCGGCGCCGCGCGCGACCTGGTATAGGCTCGACGCGTCCGAGCATCCCTGGGACCAGGCCCATGCCGTCATGCGGATGGGCTTCGCGGCCGGCTCCGGCGACGTGCTCGCCGCGGAGCCCGAGTTCGAGCAGCAATGGATGGCCGGACCGGCGGGGGCCCGCTGCATCGCCGAGCCGCAGGATCCAACGGGCGGACGGCCGGTCGGGCCGCACCCCAGGTGGCACCTGGACGACGCCTTCAGCGGCCTCGCCTCCGCACGCGCTTCCGTTCCCGCGGCCTCCCAGTCGAAGGTCCTCGTGGCCCATCTCGACACCGGCTACGATCCGGCACACGACTACCGGCCCGCCAACATCGCACCTGGCGAACGCAGCTTCGTGAAGGGGGAAGGACGTCCCGACAGCGCCGAGGACGTCACCGGAGGTGGAGGTGCCTTCCGCAACCGGGGACACGGCACCGGAACGGCGGGCATCCTGGCCGGACCGGATATCGGCGGTGCGCCCGACGTCTCCTATCTCCCCATACGCATCGCCGACGGAGTGGTGCGCTTCCGCACGGGCACCATGGCGCAGGGCTTCGACTACGCCGTCCAGAGGGGCGCCCGCGTGCTCTCGATGAGCATGGGCGGGCTGGCCTCCGCCATGCTGGCCGACGCGGTGAACAAGGCTTACGCGGCGGGCTTGGTGATGGTCTCGGCGGCGGGCAACAACTTCGCCGGACTGCCGGTGCGCTCGATCGTCTACCCGGCCCGGATGCGGCGCGTGGTCGCCGCCTGCGGCGTCATGGCCAACATGCAGCCCTACAGCGGCCTCGCTGCCGACGTGATGGAGGGCTGCTTCGGGCCCACGACCAAGATGCGCTCCGCGGTGTCCGGCTTCACGCCCAACATCCCGTGGCCGGAGATCGGCTGTCCCGGGATCGTCGACGAGGATGGCCAGGGCACGTCCGCCGCCACGCCGCAGATCGCCGCGGCCGCCGCGCTCTGGATCGCGAGGCACTGGGACGAGCTGGAAAGACTGGACGGCTGGCGAAGGGGCGAGGCGGTCCGGCAGGCGCTCTTCCGGTCGGCCTCCCTGGGATCGAACCTCTCGCCGGACGGTAGGCTCGGCTGGGGCGCGATACGCGCGGCCGCGATGCTGGCGATAAGTCCGCACGACCTGGGAGAGCTGGTCGAGGAGCCGCGAGCCACCGCCTCCTGGGCCTGGGTCAAGCTCCTCACCGGCCGCGGCACCGGTTTCGCCGACGCCGCCCTGCGCTCCGCCGGCGATCTCCTGGGCCTCGAGCTGATGCAGCTCGCCCAGCGCGATCCCGCGGTCGGCCGGGCCGTGCCCGATCCCGACGCGACCGGTGAGAAGAAGCAGGGTCGCCACCGCATGCTGGAGGCGGCGGAGGCCTCGCCGCTGGCTTCCCGCGCACTACGGTCCGCGGCCGCCTCCGCCCTGCGCAAGCGCGCGCCCCGGGTCCCGCCCGTCGCGCCCCCGGCTCCGCCCTCCGCCACGGCTGGGCCGCCCAACCCCGTGCGGGCGCCCCAACGCCGGCGGCTGAACATCTACGCGCTCGATCCCAGCCTCGGCGGCGCGCTCAACTCCTACGAGGACCAGATCGCCACGATCAGCGTCCGCAACGAGGAACTCCAGCCCGGTCCGGTCGGCGAATACGTCGAGGTGGTCGACGTCGATCCGGCGTCGAACCGCCTCTACCCGCCCGTCGACCTAGAGAACGTCAACCTGCTCAAGCAGGACGGCGCCACCCCCTCCGAAGGGGATCCCTCGTTCCACCAGCAGATGGTCTACGCGGTCGCCATGCGGACCATCGAGAACTTCGAGCTCGCGCTCGGCCGCAGGATGCTCTGGGCGTCCCGTTGGTCCGGCAGGCCGGGCGACGGGAACGAGTACATCCCGAGGCTCCGGATCTACCCGCACGCGCTCCGGCAGGAGAACGCCTACTACAGTCCGGATCGCAAGGCGCTCCTGTTCGGCTACTTCCCGGCGAACTCGAAGGTGTCCGACCTCACGCCGCCGGGAACCATGGTCTTCAGCTGCCTCTCGGCCGACATCATCGCGCACGAGACCACGCACGCGCTCCTGGACGGGCAGGCGCGATCGTACGCCGAGCCGTCCAACCGCGACGTGCGCGCCTTCCACGAGGCCTTCTCGGACATCTCCGCGCTGTTTCAGCAGTACACCTACCGCGACCTGGTCCGGCGGCAGATCGCGCGCCATCGCGGCGCCCTGTCCGCGGCGAGCCTGCTGGGAGGGCTGGCGCGCCAGTTCGGGGAGGGCACGGGCCGCTCGGGCCCGCTCCGCCGATATCCCGACATCGATCCCGGCATCTCCTACGAGGACACGCTCGACACCCACCGCCGCGGCTCGCTCCTCACCGCGGCGGTCTACCGCGCGTTCCTCGCGATCTTCGATCGGCGCACCTCCGACCTGATCCGGCTCGCCACCAGCGGCACGGGCATCCTGCCGGAGGGCGCGCTCCATCCGGACCTCGTGGATCGCCTCACCGACGAGGCCACGCGCGCAGCGCGCCACGTGCTGACCATGTGCATAAGGGCGCTGGACTACACACCGCCGGTCGACATCACGTTCGGCGAGTACCTGCGGGCCATAATCACGGCCGACATGGAGGAATTCCCCACTGACGACCTCGGCTACCGCGTCGCGTTCCTAGAGGCGTTCCGTGCGCTGCAGCTTCTGCCGCGCAGCCTCCGCACGGTCTCGGCCGACACGCTCCGGTGGCAGGAGCCGGACGAACCCCGTCCCGCGTGGCTCGCGTCGGCGGTCTCGGACCTGAGGATCGACTTCGCCGCGAACCTGTCGCGGCGCGAGATCTTCGAGCACGGCGAGACCCGCAGCCGTGCGCTCCGGAGCGCGATCCTGCGCGGACTCCAGTCGCAGACCGACTGCGACCCGCTCGGACTGCAGCACCGGCTGAGCTACTTCGCCTCGCTGGCCTCGAAGGGCAAGGCGATGTCCACGACCTTCATGGTCGAGAACGTCAGGATCTCGCTGCGTGTCAGACCGGGCGGCGAGCTCGCGGCGCAGCTGGTGGCCGTCGTGCGACAACGCCGACCCGAGAAGCTGTTCGAGGAGGCTGCCGATGAAGACGCGGAGCGGTTCTGGTTCCGGGGCGGCGCGACCCTCGTAGTGGACCTGCTCGGTCCGGGCGGGCCGAGCGTCCGCTACGCCATCCGCAAGCCGATCGTGAGCCCGAGCCGGCTCGCCCGCGAAAGGGCGTTCCGGTGCGGCGACGAGGAGCGCTCGCCACGCGCCACCTACTTCGGCTCCGCCGGGAGCAAGGGGTTCATGACGCGCGAGCCGTTCGCGCTACTGCATGCGGAGCGCGACGGTGAGTAGGGCGGTGGATATCAGGTGCTACTGCCACGGCCTCGGCGACTGCATCCTCGTCAAGCTGCACGACGAGGAGGCGGACAGCGCCTTCTGGATGCTGTTCGACTGCGGCATCCATAGCGCAGCCAAAGGCGGAGCCGACGTCGTCCGAACGATCGTGGAGGACATAAAGACCACGACCGGCGGCGTCATCGACGTCGTCGTCGGGACGCACGAGCACTGGGACCACCTCTCGGGCTTCACGCAGGCGCGGGAGATTTTCGCCGGGATCGAGATCCGGGAGGTCTGGTTCAGCTGGGCCGAGAACCCGAAGGATCCCGACGCCCGCAAGCTGGACAGATACAAGGGGGACGCCGCCGCGGCGCTGCCGGCGCGGCCATCAGGCTGTCGGAGGAGCCGCGACTGACGGACGTGGCGAACGGCGTCGACGAACTGCTCGGCTTCGTATTCGGCGCGGAGGGGGACAAGGTCCGCGCCGCGCGCGAGGCGCTGCGCAAGCATCCCGGCGTGAAGGTCGTCAGGCATCTCGACCCTGGCAGCGTCGCGCCCCTGCCGCGCGGGGTCGGGGTGCGCGCCTACGTCCTCGGACCGCCACGCGATCCACGGCTGCTCGGGATCGAGGACGTCGCCTCAGAGACCTACGCGTTCGGCGGAAGCTCCCTCGCCGTGGCGCCGATGGCGAACGCGCTCAGCCTCAACGACGGGGGTCTCAGGGTCGACGACGACCCCGCGGCCCCCTTCGACGGCTCCGTCGGCCAACCGCTGGAACCTCTGCTCGCGGGCGACTGGCCGGAGGGCCACGACCACGGGGCGACCTTCCTCTGGCGGCACTACCTGGGCCCGACCTCGGAAGACGCGAAGCAGGACTGGCGCCGGATCGACCGCGACTGGCTGACCGGCGCCGTCGACGTAGCGTTGCAGCTCGACGGGCGCACGAACAACACCAGCCTCGTGATTGCGCTCGAGATCGTGGAGAGCGGCAGGGTCCTGCTCTTCGCGGCGGACGCGCAGGTGGGCAACTGGATGAGCTGGTCCGACGTGGCGTTCCCCGCCGCAGGCGGGCGCCCGCCGGTCAGCGCCGACGACCTGATCGCGCGCACCGTCTTCTACAAGGTGGGTCACCACGGAAGCCGGAACGCCACCCGCGCCGCCACCCTAGAGCGGATGGACTTCGCCAACCTCGTCGCCTTCAGTCCGACGGATGAGGAGCTGGCCGGTCGAGTGGGCTGGAAGGACTTCCCCGCGCCGAACACCACCAGGCGGATCCAGGAACTGACGTCCGGCCGCTTCTTCCGCTCCGACGCCGACTGGATGCACGATCCCCAGGTCGAGTGTCCGGTGCAGCGGGGCGGCGCGCTCCGCGACTACCGCATCTCGCACGGCGAGTACGTGGATCTGACCATCGAGTAGCAAGGGGTCGGATCGCGACCCGGCCGACCATGCGCCGGATCGCGCGACCAGCCGCCCAGCCCCCAGGCTCCAAGCGCCGACTACATCGTGGCGGAGCGCCGCCCGTCCGTTTCCGTCCCTGCGTCGGGTGTGCAGCCTGATCAGGAGGATCGACATGCGTGCGGCAAAGGTTCCAGAAACCCGATCGGCTTCAATGGCTTGTTTCCGGACAAGTAGCGCGGCCAGCACTTCCGCCGACTTGGCCAGGGCAGACGCCGCCAGGAGACATGCCGGGCTGCAACGCGGCCCAAGCCCCGTTCGTCGTCTCCTCCACCTGGCACGGTCAGAGACTGGCGGATCGCCGACGCCGCGCCGAGGGTCGCGCTAAGCCCCTTCATCGACCCGTGAGCTGCCAAGGCTCGGCCTAGCGGCGAACCATGGTGAGCGCGGCGACCGGTCCGATGGCGAGACGCGCCGCCCCGATCTCCGGCCTACCCGACGGCGGCATGATCTCCAGATCCAGGATGCTCCAGGGTCAAGGGCTGTCTACCGTGCCGACCGTTCCCGTGATCATCCTAGCCGCGTCACCTGGCATCCCGATCCAGCTCATCGACATGGAAGCTCAACAACGCAGGCTTCGAAACGAGGAACTGCGTTCGAGACGGATTCTCAAGACCGCTGGAACGAGCGTCCGCGAGGCTGCTGACGAGCCCGCAGGTGCTGCCGCACAGCGCCACGAAATTGGCCAAGACGCCGGCGACGTCGACCGCGGTACCACCGACCTCGAGCGGAGCGTGATCATGCTCTCGCTGACCGACTCTCTCTCATCGGTGCAACCACAGGGAAGGTTCGCTCGGGCCCTCAGCGCCATCTTCGGCCTGAAAGCGGCCAATCCAATCGCCGATCCACGACTAGAGGCTCTACGCGCCTACGCCGTCAGGTACAGGACGCGTAGCGTACGAGACGGTTGCGGCGACGTTGTCACGGCGATGGCCGCGGGTGCCAATGCGGAGGCGCTCGCCACGGCGCGACGCATTATAGATGCCCGCGCCGCATATCGTCCGACGCGGATCTCCGCGGGAACCCGCATCTTCGAAGGCTCGGCCGCGCTTGCCGCGGCATCGTGGCTTTTCCACACGTTGATGCAAGAGCTCGGAGACACGATTCCGGCGCTCGTCGTCACGCTACTAGCCGCGACAACGATATTCTCGTGGATGCTGCCGAGGAACCCGCGGTGAGACGGGGCATGACGATGATCTCGCAGCACACGGAGGGGACAGTGCCCGGAACGCCCGCTTGAAGGGCGGAGATCTCCGACGAACCAGCCAAAGGAAAGTCCGTTAGCGTCGGGCTCGACTCCAGCAGCCGATCGGGCGAAGGAACCGTTTGTAGCGATCAGCGACCGTCTAGCGCTCTATCCTCCTGCGCCGCCCGTCCAGAAGCATCTCTACAGGATCCGCGCCCTCCAGGATGAGCATCGCCCAATCCTCTGCAAACTCGCGTCTGCGTTCCATGTAGGCGTGTCGGTTGTATATGAGCTCGGAGAAGGACATGCCACTTGGCGTGTGGGCGAGCATCAGATCGATGACGAGCCGATCGGTGAGCAGCCGCTCAGCGCCAGGATGCGCCCGCTCGATACGGCCGTTCATGATCGTGCTGAATGAACTGCGCCATCGGTGGGGCACATGCCGGCCCTTCCAGCCCTCGCGATTGTACAAGTAACCGACGGCGTTCTCGGACAGCGGCTTGCTCGACTCGCGACCGCCCGGGAACACCAGCCCGCGCCCGCCTGAAAACGATCGGACGGTCCGGAGCACGTTGACCGCGGCTTGGGTCAGAGGAATCTTGTGCTCGAACGCCTCGTCCTCGCGAAGGTCAAGTTCCTGCTTCATCTTGGCCGCTGGGACCGTCCACAGCGCGTCGCAAGCCGGAGCGTGAAGATTCGCCCAGTCAATACCGCTGATCTCGGTCCAGAGCACCTCACGCACCATGCCGGGCCGTTGTGCCGTGAGGGCAAGGAAGCGCGAACTCAACTTGGTGACTGGCGACGCGGCAGCCCGGTCAATATCGCGCATGAACGTGTGGATGGTCTTGAGATCGACAAGCGCGGGACGGCGCTTCTTAGAAGGAACCGGTTTAAGCGCATCCTTCACATTCACGGCTGGATTTGAGTTTCGCACTCCGTTGGCGGCGGCGTGCCGAAACACGCGCTCGGCGCGCTGTCGCAGCCGGTGCGCAGTCTCAATGGCGCCTCGAGCCTCCACCTTTCGCAAGGCATGAAGCAGAAGGCCCTCATCGATCTGGTCCACGGGGAAATCGCCGATCTCGCCGAAGAGATTGTTCTCCATCGACTCCAGCACGTCGGTCGCGTGCACAGGTTTCCAGCGCTCCACCTGACTTGCATGCCACTCCCGTGCAAACTGCTCGAAGGTGTTCTGGTGTCCGACCTTGCGAGAATGCCGCGCGCGGGTGCGTTCAAGGCCGGGATCCCGTCCCTCGCGCAGCGCGAACTTCGCGTCGTCGCGCAGGGCGCGAGCCTGCTTCAAACCTACGTCCGGAAAGGTGCCGAGGACAAGGCGACGCTCCTTGCCGCCGAAACGATATTTGAGGCGCCAGGTGCGGTGTCCGCTCTTCGATACGAACAGGTATAGACCGCCCGTGTCGGACAGCTTGTAGTCCTTATCGCGCGGGGCCGCGGTCTCGACCTTCCGCGCATCCAGCGGCTTGCGCGCTTCCTTCTCGGCAGCTTCCGGCATCCGCGCCCCCATCCGTTGATCCTGGTGCCCCCGCAATGCCCCCGCCGAAGTTGAGATCGGATGAAGCGCGACGGGACCGCGTGAGACGGGGATGTGCGCTAAGCTCTCGGGAAAACAAGGCTTGTGGGCCGCGTTGGGAACGCCTGGAACATGCAATTGGCGGAGACGGAGGGATTCGAACCCTCGGTACGGTTTCCCGTACGACGCTTTAGCAAAGCGTTGGTTTCAGCCACTCACCCACGTCTCCGGGTCGGCAGGGCTGTGCCTATAGCCAGCGTCGCGGTTGCGATCAACCATCGGTTGCGGCACCGTTCAGGGCACGGCAAGGCAGCACTTGCTCTATGCGGCGGCAGGCTGGCGGATCGGAAAGATGGGGAAAAACATGCGCAGCGTCTGGATGAGCCTGATCGGCGCCTTCGCGGTGATGGCGATGCCGGCGGGTGCGCAGGTCCGCACCATCGATCCCGATCGCGCGATCGACGGCGACCTGGCAGGCCCGCCGCCGCCCTCCTCGCCCGACTATGTCCCGCCTGCCGCTCCGACGCCTGCGCCGGTGCAGCAGGCTCCTGCCCCGGCCACGCCGGCGGCCGACCGGGCGGCGGAAACGCGCGCGGCGGTGACTACCCAGGCCTCCGAGACCTATGAGCGCGACGACCTGCTCGCCGCGGGCGAAGGCGTGTTCGGCAAGGGCGCAGAAGGGCTCGCCGGCATCCTGGAGAAGATCCTGAAGGATCAGGGCCGCCCCAACGCCTATATCGCCGGGCGCGAGGCATCGGGCGCGTTCGTGGTCGGGGTGCGCTATGGCTCGGGCATCATGACCCACAAGGTCGAGGGGCAGCAGCCGGTCTACTGGACCGGTCCATCGGTGGGGTTCGACGTCGGCGGCGACGCGAACAAGGTCTTCGTCCTCGTCTACAACCTCTACGATACCGAGGAGCTGTTCCACCGCTTCCCCGGCGCGGAGGGGCGGCTGTACCTGGTCGGCGGATTTGCTGCGACCTATCTGCGGCGTGGCAATGTCGTGCTGATCCCGATCCGGCTCGGCGTCGGCTGGCGAGCCGGCGTGAATGTCGGGTACATGAATTTCACGCACAAGAGCCGGTGGTTGCCGTTCTAGCCGGGTAGCCGAGACGAGCGAAGCTAGTCCCGGCTACCCGGCCGGCGGCGCTACGGCGCCGACCGTCGACGCGGGCTTCGCCCGCGGCGCTTTGGGAGTCACATCCTCCACCAACCACCCGCCACCCCAGCGCAGGCGGGGGTAACGTTTCTCTGATCGCCTTCAGCCTTCCACCATCCGCCACGCCACCGTCTCGCCCGCCAGGAACGGCACCACCTCCGTCTCTCCCGCACCGGTCACGGCCGGCACCGTCGTCGCGACCCGCTCCAGCGTCACCGTCCCGGCATTCAGCGGCAGGCCATAGAAGCGCGCGCCATGCTCCGCCGCGAACCCCTCGAACCGGTCGAGCGCGCCTTCCTCCTCGAACACCTGCAGATACGCCTCCAGCGCAAACGGCGCGTTGAAGATGCCCGCGCAGCCGCACGACGATTCCTTCGCACCAATCCGGTGCGGCGCACTGTCGGTGCCGAGGAAGAAGCGCGCACTGCCCGATACCGCCGCCGCGCGCACCGCCAGCCGGTGCCGCTCGCGCTTGACCACCGGCAGGCAATAGGCGTGCGGGCGCAGGCCGCCGTCGAACAGCGCGTTGCGGTTGAGCAGCAGGTGCTGCGGTGTGATCGTCGCGGCGATGGGGTGCGCTGCCTCCGCGACGAAGGCGGCGGCCTCTTCGGTGGTGATATGCTCCAGCACGATCTTCAGCGCGGGATAGTCGCGCGTCAGCGGCGTCAGCACCCGCTCGACGAACACCGCCTCGCGGTCGAAGATGTCGATCGTGCGATCGGTTACCTCGCCATGGATCAGCAGCGGCATGCCGATCCGCTGCATCCTCTCCAGCACCGGTCGCAGCGCCGCGATGTCGGTGACGCCGTGTGCGGAATTGGTCGTGGCATGCGCCGGATAGAGCTTGCACGCCGCGAACACGCCCTCTTCGTAACCGCGCGCGATCTCGTCCGGGTCGATGCCGTCGGTCAGGTAGCAGGTCATCAGCGGGGTGAAATCCGCCCCGTCGCCAAGCGCCGCCATGATCCGCTCGCGATAGGCGATAGCGGCGGCGACCGTCGTCACCGGCGGCGTCAGGTTGGGCATGACGATCGCGCGCGCGAACTGGCGGGCGGTGTACTGCGCCACCGCCTCCAGCATCGCGCCGTCGCGCAGATGGACATGCCAGTCGTCGGGGCGGCGGATCGTCAGGCGCTCGGTCATGCCGCCGCCATAGAAGATGGTCCGGGGGGAGGAAAGCTTGCCCGCGTCCCGTGCCGCCCCTAGCTAGGCGACATGACGATGCTGGCTGACCGGGCGGTGCTGCGCGTGCGCGGCGATGATGTGCGCGGCTTTCTGCAAGGGTTGGTGACCAACGACGTCGCCGGTCCCGCGCCGGTCTGGGCCGGGCTGCTGACGCCGCAGGGCAAGGCGCTGTTCGACTTCATCGTCTGGCCCGACGGTGACGACCTGCTGATCGACGCGGAGGCGAGCGCGGCGGCGGCGTTGCAGCGTCGCCTGTCGATGTACCGCCTGCGCCGCGCGATCACGATCGCACCCGATCCCGCGCTGGCGGTTCACTGGTCGAGGGACGCGGGTTCTTCGCCCGATCCGCGGCTGACGGAGCTGGGCTATCGCTGGTTGGCCGCGCCCGACGACGACGCCGTCGACGACGCCTGGCGCGCGCACCGCCTGTCGCTCGGCGTGACCGAGGGGGTCGCCGAACTCGGCGACGGCGAGACGCTGTGGCTGGAATGCAATGCGCGCGAGCTGAACGGGGTCAGCTTCGCCAAGGGCTGCTATGTCGGGCAGGAGAACACCGCCCGCATGCACCACCGCGCCAAGGTCAATCGCCGGCTGGTCGTCGCCCCGATCGGCGCCGCGGGCGACCGGACCCGCGCGCTCTACCCCGATCTCGGCCTGATGGTGGAGCATCGCCGGGTCGAGGCGCTCGGCGATGCGCTTCGCCCGGCCTGGTTCGCCGCCGCGCTCGCTGCGGACTGAACGCGCGGCGGCGATCTCTTCAGCGCGTGCGCCAGACGCTCACCATCGCGAACACGCAGACCAGCACCAGCACCACCAGCGCGCTCTGCAGTTCCAGCCAGTTGAGGTCGAAATTGAACGCCACGCCGTATCTCCCGAAAGTGCCGTTCGGATATAGCGCGCCATTCTTGCTGCATCGCCGCGCTCCTGTAAGGATTTGTTGCTGACGCTCAGTGGGGTATCGTCACCCGCGCGGACAGCCCGCCCTCCGGCCGATTGACCAGCGTCACCGCCCCGCCCTCTGCCGAGATCGCCCGTGCGACGATCGACAGGCCCAGGCCGAACCCGGTCGTGTTGCGCTGCCGCGCCGCGTCCAGTCGCACGAACGGCTCGAACACCGTGCGCAGCGCCTCTTCGGGAATGCCTGGCCCGTCGTCGTCGACGCGGATCTCGATCGCGTCCGCGGTCGGCTCAAGCCGGATCTCGACATGCTGTCCGTGGTGCAGCGCATTGCCGACCAGGTTGGTGAGCGCCCGCTTGAACCCCACGCGCCGCACCGATGCGTCGAGATGGTCGGGGCCTGCGTAGCGCACGTCATGGCCATGATCCTGCGCATCGTCGGCGATCGTCGCGCAGAGCACCGCCACATCGACCAGGCTCGCCCCCTCGGCATCGTCCTCGCCGCCCAGAAAGGCGAGCAGCGAGGCGACCATCACCTCCATCTCCCCGACCTCGCCCTGCATCGAGCGGCGCAGCGCGCCGTCCTCCATCGCGTCCATCCTGAGCCGCAGCCGCGCCAGCGGGGTGCGCAGGTCGTGGCCGACCGCCGCCAGCGCGCGCGTCCGCTCGTCGATCAGCCGGACGATACGCCCCTGCATGGCATTGAACGACTGGGTCAGGCGGCGCACGTCGCCGGCGCCGCGCTCGGGCACCGGTTCGGGATGTTCGCGGCCGATCCGCTCGGCCGCGTCGATCAGCTGGCGCAAGGGACGCAGCGTCCGCCGGATTAGGATGCCGCCGATCGTGGTCAGCGCCAGTGCCGGCACCAGCGCCAGCAGGATGCGACTGAGCGCCAGGTCGAGCGTCCGCAGCGCCTCGCGCGTGTGGAACTGCATCCAGCTGCCGTCCTGCAGCCGCATATGCCCGGCGATCACCGACCGCGATCCGGGTGAGGCGAAGCGCAGCCGCAGCCCGTCATTGGCGAGCGTCGGCTCCCATTTGACGATCTGGTCGTACATCCCGTCCAGCGCCGGCGCGATCGGCGGGAGGAGAGGCGGCCGCGGGCTCCACCGCACGACATAGCGGCTGGTGGTCAGCTCGTCGGCCGCCGCGATCCGCTCGGCCGGCGCGCGTTCGGACAGGATGCGGTGCGCAATGACCAGATGCTCGGCCAGCCGCCGCGCCTCGTCGTCGCGAACCGAGAAGGTACTCGCCCGCTCGTACAGGATCGCGCTGACGCCGAACTCGATCGCGCTGGTCAGCAGCAGGATGGCGATGATCTGCCCCAGCAGGCTTCGCGGCAGGTGCAGCGCGCCCAGCCGCAAGGCGCGCCTCACAGCCGCTCCACCGGGACGTTCAGCATATAGCCGATGCCGCGGATCGTGACGATCGGCGCGGGGTGGCCGGCACTCGACAGTTTGCGGCGCAGCCGGCTGACCAGCACGTCGACGCTGCGGTCGGACGCGTCGCCGATCCGCGTGCGCGACAGCTCGATCAGCCGCTCGCGCGCGACGACCCGCTGGGCCTGGTCGAGAAAGGTGACGAGCAGGTCGAACTCGGCGCCGGTCAGGTCGACGATCGCGCCGCTCGGCGACAGCAGCTCACGCCGCGTCAGCTGGACGGTCCAGCCGTCGAAGCGCAGCTGCCCGGCGCCGCGTTCTTCCGCGATCGCCGGCGCCTGGCTGCGGCGCAGTACCGCACGGACGCGGGCGACCAGCTCGTGCGTGCTGAACGGCTTGGCCAGGTAATCGTCGGCCCCCAGCTCCAGCCCGACGACCCGGTCCGTCTCGCTGCCGCGCGCGCTGACGAAGATGATCGGCATCGCGCTCTGCTGGCGCAGCTGGCGACACAGGTCGATGCCGCTGGTGCCGGGCAGCATGATGTCGAGCAGGATCAGGTCGACCCCGCCCAGCTCCAGCGCCTGCCACATCTCTGGCGCCGCCGCGGCCTGCCGCACCGCGAAGCCGTGCTGCTGCAACAGCCGCGCGGTCAGCGTCCTGAGGGCGGGATCGTCTTCCACGATCAGGATCGTCTGCGCGGTCATCCGGGTCCGGTCGTCGGAAAGGGATCCCACCGGCTATGGAAGCGCAGGAGCCAAGTCAACGCGAGCGGCTGTCCGCTTCTGCCCGACCGCTATCGGCCAATCCTCGCCATGCTGGGCGATGCCCGTCGTCCACGCCCAGACATTTTGGACTGGAGCAGAGAGCCAGGGATAAGAGCCGCGTCGCTCGTGACTCTGGATCGTGGATCACGCTTAAGATGGCGATGCCAACAGGATCACCCCTGAAGCCGGACATCGTGATCGGCCGCCACCCGACACGACAGTGCTTCCGCATTCAGCACCAGCGACCATTGCCCGAAGCGTGCAACGAAAAAGGGAGGCCGGCTCGCGCCGACCTCCCTCTTCTCGTTCGCCGAAGCGACGGAGCTTACTGGCCCGAACCCGGACCGTAAGTGATCTCCACGCGACGGTTCTGCACTTCGCGGACGCCATCGGCGGTCTGCACGCGCAGGTTGGTCTCGCCGAATGCGCTCGTCGTGACGTTCGCTTCCGGGATCGAACGCGACGCCATGTAAGCCTTCACCGAGTCCGCGCGACGCTGCGACAGGCCCTGGTTGTACTTCGCGGTACCCGAGGTGTCGGTGTAACCGGCCAGCATGACCTGCGCGTTGCCGCAGTTCTGATACTGGGTGACGGCGTTGTCGAGGATCGACGCCGCTTCCGGGGTGATGTCCGACTTGTCCCACTCGAAGAACACGATGAACGGACCCGGCGAGCAGACCACGGGCTCCGGAGCCGGGGGCGGCGGGGGAGGCGGCGGGGGCGGCGGCGGCGGGGGCGGCGGCGGGGGCGGCGGTGCAGCCGGCTCGCCGAAGTTGTAGGTCAGGCCACCCAGGATGCTGTGCGAGCGATAGCGCCCGTCCAGCGTACGGCCACCGCCGTCGACTAGATTGACGTTCTCGGCGTTGAAGAAGCGATACTTCACGGTCGCGTCGACATGGTCGGTCAGCGGTGCACGGATGCCCGCCAGAACCTGCCAGGCGAAGCCCGTATCGCTGTCGTCGAGGAAGTCGGCCGTGTTGTTCAGCTTGTAGTTCGCCTTGACGCGAGCAACACCGACACCGCCGCCGACGAAGCCCTGGATCGAGTCGTCTGCGCCGAAATCGAGCAGGCCGTTCAGCATAAAGCTGAGCGCCGAGGTCGAACCGCCGGCACCGTTGTAGGTGCCCGCTGCCACGGTGCCCGAGCCGATGCCGGTCGGGGTCGTCGTGGTCGACGAGAAGCCATCAACCGTGGCGCGACGATAGCCAACCTCGGTTTCGACGCGGAAGCCGCCGAAATCGTAGCCGACGACGCCGTCGACGTCATAGCCATAGTCGTGATCGACGGTGCTGGTGCCCAGGGCAGTCCCGGCAGCCGAGGCGATGTCGTAGTCGATGTCTTCAACGATCATCGCACCACCCTCGACGCCAACGTACCACGAGTTATCGCGGGCGAGGGCGGGCGAGGCGAGTGCGGTGGAGGCAAGTGCCAGAACGACGGCAAGCTTCCGCATATTAGTCCCCTTTCCTTCAGTGTCACTACGGACAGCGCAAACCCACTATAGAGGGGTTGGTTTCCAGGCAAGTCGACAAAGTTCCGGACTGTGGCCGAACAGCAACAGATTTATCCCGCTACCAGTCCCTGCGCCTGCAACTCTACAAGCAGCGCGGCAAGCGTCGCGCGCGCTTCGGCATCCACCGTCGTACCCCCGGCCGGTGCCGCGATCACGCCGGCCCGTCGCCAAGATCCGCCGACGAACCGCGCCGCTGTGGCGCTCGCCCGGTCCCACACGGCCAATCCCTCGCGCGCCGCGACGAACCGCCACCCGCCCTCCGTCCAGCCCGCCAGTGCCAGCGCGTGCCCGGTCCACGCCCCACCCGGCATCGCTCCCGTTATCCAGGCCTGCCCCTCGGCCGGCGCGGCCGGCGGCGTGTCTAGTCCGATCGCTTCGACCAGGGCGTGCACCGCCATGTCGAGCAGCACCAGTGCTTCGTTATGCGCCAGTTCCTTCTGCGCCTGCCCCGGTTCGATCAGCGGCAGCATCAACCGCGCGGTCGTGTTCCCCATCATTCCCTCCATCAGATCGTCGTTACGAGCGGCAGCGAGTCCGCCCAAGTTCCGCGCTGCCGCACCTCGATCATCGTTCCGGCCATCAGCGGCCCCGCCAGCCACGGCCGGTCGAGATCCAGCTGCACCGCCGCACCGCCCGGTGGCGTCACGGTAAGGCGATAGCGTTCCGCCTCCTCGCCCAGCGGCACGTCGCCGCCGTCGCGCCACGTCCAGCCTGCACGACTGCGGCGCGTCCAGCCGAGCCCGCCATCGCCGCGCCGCACCGCCTGGACCGGCGCGGGCGGACGCAGCGACGCGCCCGTGGCGACCACCGCCACCTCGGCCGGCTCGACGTCGCCCGCGCCACTCGCCATCACCCGCACCATCCGGCCGAGCGCCGACAGCGGCAGCTCGATCGCCGAAGCGCTCTCCGCCGTCAGCAGCGCGAAACCGTCGCCCACCGCCACTGCCGCCGCCTCGGTTCCCCGCCGCCCGCGCAGCAGCCGCGTCAACCGCCAGCGGCCGCCGCCCAGTGGCACCGCTTGCCCGAACTGGACCAGCTCGCCGCCCGCCATCGCCAGGTTCGTACCCCGGTCGAGCGCCGCATCGTCCGCGTCCGCCAACATCATGTCCGCGCGGGCCAGCCGCACCACCAGCACACCGGCGGTGTCATAGAGACAGGCAGGTGCCGGCCGCGGTGCCGTCTCGACGGTGCCCAGCACCGCCGGCGCTGCGGTCGCTCCCGCCGGCGTCCAGCTCGCTCCGTCATCGGCGCTCCACAGCAGCGACGCCGATCGCCAGCCAGCGCCCTGCCCGGCCGCCAGCACCGTGAGCCGCGGCGCCGTCGTCAACGTGTCGTCCAGTACCGGCAGCTCTGCCACCCGCAGCAGCGTCGCCCCGACCGGCGCGTCGAGCGCACCCGCCACCCGCCCGCCATCGACGGCACCGGTCGCGGCGATCGCCGGCGGCAGCGGCACGAGCGTCAGTCGGGTCGCCATCGCCTCGACATTCGTCTCCGTCACCTGCCAGCGGCCCGCCTCGTCGGCGATCGCCACCACCGCGCCCGGTGCCACCGCCATCCCGTCGAAGCCGAGCGTCACCGTTCGCCGCACCCGCGCCGCGCCCGCCTGCACCAGCAGCGCCTCGGCCAGTGCCCGCGCGGCGGTAGCGGTCATCGCCGCCGGCATCTCGACCCGCTCGACTCCTGCTCCTGCGCCGACCCGCGTCGCCCGTTGCACGCCGGCCTGATAGTCGCGCGCCGGATCGTAATGGCCGACTGCCACGCCTTGCGGCACCGTCTCGATCGCGGCGACCTGTCGCGCCCGGCTCGCACCCTTCAGCCCGCTCGCGACCACGCCACGATCGGCGAGTACCGCCGCCGCGCCGGCATCGTCACGCAGTGACAACGCGCCCCCCGCCGGCGCCCACCAGCCGCTGCCCGCCTGGGCCAGCACCTCCAGCACCCCGCCGACACTGCCGCTCGCCGCGAAGCCGTCCAGCGTCGCACCCCCGCCGCCGCGCACCTCGTCTGCCACCCACGCCGCGATCGCCCCGACCGGCGCCGGCCCGGCATCGGCGATCACCTCGACCGTCAGCTGCGGCAGGCGATTGCCGAAATCGGCGAGCGGCAGGTCCTCCCAAACCAGATACGCCATCCCGCGATAAGCCGGCGTCGTCCCTTCGGCGCTCGCGATCAGCGGGTCGACCGCTTGGTCCTCGCTGCCGGTATGGACGCGCAGGGTCGCCTTTACCTTCAGGTCGCCCGCGCTCCCGCGCACCAGCCGTCCGTCCGCCCAGATCCGCCCGATCCCGACGATCGGCCGCGCCGACAGCAGCACCGCAAACGACGCCGAATAGCTATAGGTCGTGGTCGCCGCCTGCCCCTTGCCCCCGCCGCTGCGCCCGCGCGCCTCCTTCAGATCGGTCGACCAGATCACCGTACCCGCGACCCGCATCGTTCCGAACAGCATGGGGATCGGCGTGCCATAGCTCGACGTCTGCATCGCCAGTTCGGTCAGCCGCGGCCCCTCGCGACCCTTGCGGCCGAGCAGCCGATGGTCGAGCGCATTGCCGATCAGCCCGCCGATCGCCCCGCCCAGCGGTCCGCCGACCGCGGTGCCGATCGCACTCAGTACCAGCGTCGCCATTATCCCCTCCTCCAGCTCGCCAGCACCGGCCAGGGCGGCACGCCCGGCCGCACCGCCACCCGCCCCAGTCCCGCATCGGCATGGACCAGCGCGTCGCCCGTCCACACGCCCAGGTGCAGCTGCCCCGGCCCGGTCCGCATCATCAGCAGGTCGCCCGCGCGCCGGTCCCCGGCCCGCACCAGCCAGGCATCGACCACCGCCATCCACCGCTCCGGCTCGCCGCCGCGCAGGGGATAGCCGGTCGGCACGCCCTCGATCCCGAGCGCCAGCGCCGCCAGCCCGACACAGTCCAGCCCGGTCACCGGATCGCGCCCGTGCAGCCGGAACCGCGCCCCGACCAGCGCCAGCGCTATCCCGGCCACCGCGTCAGCAGGTCCATCCCCGGCAGGTGCGGCTCGCCGCGGAAGTTCGCCGCATTGCCGAACCGGGCGGCGCAGGTCGCCAGCGTCCGGTCGCACCCCTCGACCAGCTCCACCAGGGTTCCGGCCGCCACTTCCCGCACCGGCGGCGCCACCAGCGTCACCGTTCGTCCCGTAGACCCCGCGATCGCCTGGGACAGTCCGCCATTCCTCCCGTCCAGCCACCGCACCATCCCCCCGCCATATCCGTTCGCCACCGGCTCGTTCACGGTCAGCGTCAGCACCGCGCCCTCGGCCGCCGTCACCCGCGCGAAGCGCCGTCGCCCCGCCATCGCCACCCGGCAGCGCCGGTCGCCCAGCGATGCGCGGCAGCCCGGCGACGTCTCCTCCACCGCCGCCCGGCCCAGCCTGGCGCCCGGCCCGGCCAGTTCCGCCGCGAAGCGCCCGTCCGCCATCTCGACCGCCCCGATGGTCCCCTCGCCCAGCTCGACCCGCGCCGCCCCGTCGGTCCAGTCGACCGCGAACAACCGCACCCGCGCGCCGTCCCAGCGCCCCTCCAGCAGGTCCCGCTCGCCGATCGCGTCGCTCGCCAGCGCGCCGGCCACCTCCATCGTATCCGCCGTCAGCCCGACCTGCCGCCGCACCGCAGAAGGCACCATCCCCGGCGCCGCGCGGTGGACCAGCCCGTCGACGGTCAGGTCGCGATCATGCGCGGTCAGCCCGATCGCCACCCCGTCGCGCCGCTCGATCCGCCAGCACAAGGCGATCGTCGTCGCTTCGCCCTCAAGCCAGCTCACGCCGCCTCCTCGCGCAGCTCGATCAGCGGCACCGACGCCGCCACCCCGGCGCGGAAGGTCGCGCGGCTGACGCTCAGCGCATCCTCGGCAAAGCGGACGGGCACGTCGAAGTCGAAGCTCGCCGTTATCCCCACGCCCGCCGCCGGTGCCGCATCCAGCACCACCCAGCCGCCGGCCTCCACCGCAAAGCCCCGCGCCAGCCCCGCCACCGCGACCGATACGCTCCCCGCCACCGGCCGGGTGATCCGCCGCACGCTCGCGCCGTAACGGCGCACTAGCGCGAAGCGCCGCGTCGCTCCGTCGCCGGTCCCGATCAACTCGTCGCGCCCGCGCCAGTCGAACGGATCGCGTAGCCGGAACCCGCGCGCCGGCCCCATCCGTGCACGGAAGAAATCGAGCAGCGCCGCGATATCCTCTTCCGACCGCACCCCCGGCCCGACGTCATAGCGGCAGCGCGCCTCCGCCCAGCTCGCATTGCGCTGCTCCGCCCCGCCGCCTGCGGTGACGATCTGGGTCGAGAAGGCCGGCGCCACTTCCGCCTCGCGCCCCAGCGCCAGCGGAAACGCCACATCGTCGAACGCCTGCATGTCGTCGCCTCCCTCGCTGTCGAAATGGACGAAGCCGTCGCGCATCACCTGCGGCAGCGCCCACAGCACCGCCGCCGCGACGCCCCGCGCCCGCGCATCTCCGGCGGCGCGGTCGATCGCCGCCCACTGCCCCGCATCCTCGGGGCGCAGCACGAAGCCGCTCAGATAATGCTGCCGCCCCACCGGGTAACCGAGCCGCGCCTCCGCCGCCGCGATCCCGCGCGCGGTCGACACCCGGTCGCCCGCCGCCGCCCAGTCATAATCCTCCAGCTGGAGCACATCGAACGCCGGGCTCGCCCAGCCGACCGGCAGGTTCGCGCGCTTCGCCTCGGGCGCCAGCGGATCGAGCACCGTCGGCAGATAGGTCAGCAGATGCACCACGCATCCCGGCGCCGCCGCCCGCACCGCCGCGGTCAGCGCGGCAGTCGACGCCGCCAGGCACGCCCCCGCCCGGTCCAGCGTATCGCGCTCAGCCGGCGTCGACACCGCCCGCACGCTCCCGATCGCGACCGGCGCGAACGCCGCCACCGCCGCCGCATCGTACAGGCACGGCGCGTGGCTGACGGGATCGATCCACCACCACGGCTCCCCGATCTGGAAGCGCGGCGCCAGCCCCGCCGCCGTGCCGATCGCCAGGAACGCCCGCGCCACCCCGGCCAGATACGCCATGGCTTGCGCGTTGGCCGGGCTGAGCAGCGTCGAGGGCGGCACCCACCCGGTCAGCGCCGGTGCCCCGTCCGCCCGTCGCTGCTTCCACGCATCGGGACAATGCGCGTCGAACAGCTCGTAACTCAGCGACCAGATCAGCGCATAACCCAGCTCCGCCGCCCGTGCTGCAAAGTCCCGGTGCCACGCCGCGCACGGCATGTTGAGCACGCCCGTCACCCTCTGCACGCCGTCGAGCCGGAAATAATGGCTCATCCCGACATAATGGATCAGCGTGCCGCGATACCCGAGTTGCAGCGCATTGCGCAGCAGCCGCGCGGGCGTCAGGTTATAGCTGTCGTCATAGCCGCTCGCGATCCCCAGCCCGTGCGGCGGCACGATCGCGTCGCCGATCGCCAGCACCGATCCCGGCCCGTCACAGCCGATCCCGCTCATCTCCGCCCAGCCCTCCACCGGCTGACCAAGCGGCGCGTCTGCGCCGGTGTAGCCCGGCGCGACCAGCGACACGAACATCCGGTCGACGTCCCCCGCCCATACCGGCACCGCCTCCTCCGGATGGACGAATCCGCCTGCTACATCGGCGAAGTCGATCGCGACGACCGCATCCTCGGGCGCCCCTGCCGCATAGTTCCACAGCCGCACATACCAGGACCGCGCCACCCCCGCGGCGTCGCGCCCCTCGATCGTCAGCACCGGGCCGTTGACCGCGTCGAGCGCGATCACTCCGCCCGACCGCCACCGGAACCGCAGCCGGCACTGCCGGAAATCCCGCGCCGTCTCATAGGCGAGCAGCGGATGGTCGAACCGATCCTCCGCCTCCCAGATCAGTCCCGCCAGATCGTCCGCGCGATAGAACACGCAGTCGACCCGCAGCGCATCGGGCGCCGTGGTCGTCACCGCCGCCATCATCGGCCGCGGAAAGTTCACCGTCCAGAACCGCGGATCGAACCGCGACACGACGCCGGCCTCCTGCACCGTCCGCGCCTTTGCGAGCCAGTGTCCCATGATTGCCTCCCCCCTCCCCGACACCCGGACGTCATCCCCGCGAAAGCCGGTATCCAGACACGCTGACCTCACAGCCTGACTGCCACGGCAGCGTCTCTGGACTCCCGCCTCCGCGGAAATGACGGACGCGCTGACGTACCAGCCCGCCCAATCTCTCATCCCGGCTCCAGCAGGGACGCCCGCCCCCCTCCGTCATCCCGGCGAAAGCCGGGATCCAGACACGCTGAACTCACAGCTTTACCGCCACGGCAGCGTCTCTGGATTCCCGCCTCCGCGGGAATGGCGGACGTGCTGACGTACCAGCCCGCCCAACCTCTCAACCCGGCTCCAGCGCGGACGCCGGCCCCCTTTCGTCATCCCTGCGAAAGCCGGGACCCACGGACACGGCGAACCCGACGACGGCGCGCCACACCAGCCGCCCGCAACCATGGGTTCCGGCATCCGCCGTGATAACGGACAGTAGAGGCTATCCCTCCAGCGCCGCCTTCACCGCGCGGGCCACCTGCCGCGACGACTGCGCCAGCACCCCCGCCGCCTCCCCGGCCCCCGCGGCCTGCACGGTGATCGCCACCCGCACCTCGCGCGCACCAGCCGCCACCGCCGGCTCGATCCGCCCGGAGGACGCGGGCACGAACAGCTCCGGCCCCCGCTCCCCGACCGTATAGGCGCGCCCGCCGACGACCGGCCCGCCGGTCGCCCGCCCCGGCGCCCCCAACAGCCGCGCCAGCAGGCCGCCCAGCCCGCCGCCACCGCCCGCCACCGCATCGATCCCGGCGCGCAATCCCGCCGCCGCGATCTGGTCGAGCGCCTTCAGCGCCACGCCGCGCAGCTCCTCGAACCCCAGCCGCCCGCTCCGCACCGCTGCCAGCAGCGAGGTTTCGATTGCCCGCCCCGCCCGTGCCGCACCCTGGCCCAGCCCTCCGTCCAGCGTCTCGCGCATCAGCGCCACGTCGCGGGCAAAGCCGGCGGTATCCGCACGTACCTCCACCAGCCGCCGGTCGAACTCGTCATCCATCGGGAAATGCCTCCCTCAACCGCGCCAGCGTCGCCGCGTCGGGCGGCTCGCCGCCCGCCTCCACGCCGCTCAGCGCCTCCACCACCGCCGCCAGCTCGGCCGGCGTGGCTCGCCAGAACGCGTCGGGCGACCAGCCCAGCACCGCGCCCGCGAACCCCGCCAGCCGGGCCGCGCCCTCCGCGAACCTCATCGTCCGCTCAGGACCTGGCCCATCAGCACGCGCAGCACCGGCGTCGCCGCCGCCAGTCCGCCCGCGACCAGTGCCTCGCCCAGTACCTCCCGCGTGAGCCAGCCGGGCCGCTCATGGACGCAGTGCCAGAACAGCCCGGCCAGCTCCGTCAGCGCCAGCCGCCCCTCCGCCGCCCGCTCGACCAGCGCGAACAGCGGACCAAGCTCCGCCTCGGCCGCGACCAGCGCGGCAAAGCTCGGCCGCAGCACCAGCGCCTCGCCGTTCACCCGCAGCGCCGCCTCGCCCCTCACGGCATTGGCCGTCATGCCGCCACCACCTGGCCGCTGCTCTCCAGCGACAGGGTGTAGGACCGCTCGCCGTTGAAATCGCCGGCATAGTCCAGCCGCGACACCAGGAACCGCCCGGTCATCGCCTCGCCCCCTTCGAAGCTCAGCCGGTAGTCGTCGATCGTCCCGGCCAGCGCATGCCCGCGCATCCGCGCCTCCGCCGCCGATCCCGTGAACACTCCCGCGCCCGACACGCTGACGCTGCGCACCCCGGCGCCCGACAGCAGCTGCCGCCAGCCGCCCGAATCCTTGTTCGTCACCACCACCGCCTCGCCGTTGATCGACAGCTGTGTCGTCCGCAGTCCCGCCACCGTCGCGAACGCCGGCACCTGTGCGCCGTCGCCGATCTTCAACAGAAACGCGCTTCCCCGCTCGATCATCGCTCTTTCCCCTCGTTTCCGTCACGCATCCTCGCGGTACATCCGCACGACGAACTCCGCCGTCCCGCGCCACCTACCTGCCGCCACCATCGCCAGCCGGCTTCGCGCCAGCCGCAGCTGCGCCACCCGCCACCCCCTGCCCAGCACCGGCGCGATCCCCGGCACCGCGTCCTCCACCGACGCCAGCAGTCCGCGCAGCCGCACCGGCCGCTCGCCCTCGTCGTGGAGCGTCACCACCAGCCGCCCCTCGCATCCGCGAAAGCCCGTCGCGCTCCAGTCGGTCAGCACCGGCTCCTCGACCACCGCGTGCGGCACGCTCCCGCGCACCGGCGCCGCGTCGAACACGGTCAGCGGCAGCGGCTTCAACCGCGCCGCCACCGCAGCGACCAGCACCTCGCGCGCACTCACCCCCATGGACTGTTCGCGGGCGCTCACCGGCCGATCCTCAGCCGCCGGTACGGTCGCCACAGGGCGACGACCGCCGCCGGCGGCATGGCGTCGGCGCCGCGATTCTCGAACCAGTGCACCGCCAGCAGGACCACGCCATGCGCCACGCCCGCGGGCATCGCCGTCCACCGCGGCGCCAGCCCCGCCCGGTACGTCACCAGCACCTGCATCCCCGCCGGCACCCGCACCCGCCCCAGCCCGCCCTCGATGTCGACCGCATGGGCATCCACCGCCAGCGCCCCGCCCCCGGTCGCGGCGACGCCTGTGATCGCGACGACCGGCCGCTCTGCCAGCGCCTGCCAGTCGCCGGTGCCGGTCAGCGCCGCCTCCACTGTCCGTTCGGTGAAGCGCACCCCGCAATACACCTCCCCCGCCTCGATCGCCCCGTTCACCAGCCGGGTCAGCACGGCGTCCTCCGCCGTCCCCTCCAGCCGCAACAATCCCTTCGCCGCCGCCACCGCAGCCGCGACCACCGCCCCTTCGGTCATGTCATCTCCTCGATAAGCCCCTCCCCTTCAGGGGAGGGGTTGGGGTGGGGCGTCACCAGGGGCGCCGCGCTCGCGGCGACACCCCACCCCCTGGCCCCTCCCCTGAAGGGGAGGGGAGCAAAGCCCATCAGCTGGCGCTGAACTTCATCACCTTGATCGCCTCGGCATTCATCACCGCGCCACCGATCCGCTTGTTCGCGTAGAAGCTGACGAACGGCTTGTTCGAGTAGGGATCGCGCAGGATCGCCGTCTCGCTCCGCTCCGCGATCAGGTAGCCCAGGCGGAAATTGCCGAACGCCACCGACAGGCTGTTCGCCGCGATGTCGGGCATGTCCTCCGCCTCGACCACCGGATAGCCGAGCAGCGTCTGCGGCTGCGCCTGCGATAGCCCCGGCTGCCACACGAACGCGCCGTCCGCCGTCTTGAACTTGCGGATGCGCGCCAGCGTCGCGGCGTTCATCACGAAGCACGCCCCCTGCCGGTACGGCGCGCGCAGGCTGTGGACCAGGTCGATCAGCCGCGCGTCCGGGTTGGCGGCGAAGTCCCCCGCCGCGCCCGATGCCAGATACTGCATGGTCCCGAACGCGCGCACCGCGTCCGCCTCCGCGGTCACCGGCCCGGTCAGGAAGCCCTTGGGCCGGTTGACGCCGTTGCCGTTGACGAACGCCTGCCCCTCGGCCCGCGCGAACTCCGCCGCGATCTCACCCGCCAGCCACTCCTCGACGTCGAACGCCGCATCGTCCAGCATCGCCTGGCTGGCGCTTGGGTTGGCGTACAGCTCGCCCGATGGCGGCGCGATCTCCTGGAACACCGGCGACGCGGTCGTCGGCCGCGCGCCGGCTTCCGTCGCCCAGCCCGACGGCGTGCCGCCACTGGTCACCAGCTTGCGGTATCCGGCACTCCCGACCTTCACCACATTGGCGATGCTGCGGATCGGCGAGGTCGATACCAGCAGCCGGTCGATCGCCGCATCGATCTCGCGCGGAACGGCATAGCCGCCCTCCGCCCCCGTCACCCCGGTAAACGCCTTCATCTCCATGACCGTGCCCGTCCGCACGAACTGTCCGAAGCCCATATCCCTGTCATTCGCCCGCGCTCCATCCAGCGCCGGCCGCTCGACCACGTCCATCGTCTTCTCCTCATGTTGAACACTCCTCCCCCGGCGGGGGAGGTGGCAGGCCGCAGGCCTGACGGAGGGGTGTCGCGGAACGAAACCGTCCGCTCCCTCGCCAGCCGCGACACCCCTCCGGCGCTCGCGCGCCATCTCCCCTGCCAGGGGAGGATCCGGTTCGTCAGAAAACCCGCGTCACCCGCGCCATCGCCTGCATCGGCACCGCCACCAGGCTCACCTCGGCCAGCGCCACCCGCACCAGCTCGCGCCTGGCCCCCTGCCGCACGACCAGCGCCCGGTATCCCACCGACAGCCCGGCAAGCGCCCCCGCCCGCACCAGCCGCGCCGGCTCTTGCGCCGTGACCGTGGCCGTGATCCGCAAGCCGCGGTCATCCTCCCCGATCGCCTCGATCGCCCCCACAGGCGCACCGCGATGCCCCCACAGCAGCGGCACCGCCCCGACGCCCGCGAACGCGCCGCGCCGGAACACGTCGCCCGCCCGGTCGACCCGGTCGAACACCGCCGCATATCCCTCGATCCTCATCGCAGCAGGTCCTCCAGCCCCAGCCGCACCGCCAGCAGCGCGAGCAGCCCCGCCGCCGCCGCCCGCACGACCCACTGCACGCCGGCCTTCCCAAGCGCCTTCCACGCCGACGTCTTGGCGTCGCGCCACGCGCCCAGCAGGTCGCGCAACTCCGCCAGGTCCGCCTGCGCCCGCTCGTCGGCCAGTCCCAGCCGGGTCATCGCCCGGCTCGCCCCCAGCTCGCCCGCCTCCTCGGCGATCGCGCGCAGCGTCACCAGCGCCGCGCCCTCGCGCACCCCCGCCGCCATCAGCTGCGCCAGCACCTCGCCGCTCATACCAGCCCGAGAAGCCCGCGCTTCTCCTCCCCGGTCAGGAAGTCAGCACCGCCGATCGCCTGCCACTGCAAGGCGCGCTCCTCGGCCAGCACCGTCACCCGGTCGAGATTGACCGCCAGCCGCGCGCCCTCGAACCAGCCCGACAGCCCCTGCGCGATGCTCGTGAGCACCTCGTCCGCCAGCGGCAGCACCGTCATCCGCCACAGCGCCCGCCCCGCCTCGCGATAGTTCGCGTAGGTCGCGTCGCCCGGCAGCCCGAGCAGCATCGGCGGCACCCCGAACGCCAGCGCGATCTCGCGCGCCGCCGCCGCCTTGGTCCCGGCAAAGTCCAGCTCGGCCGGCGACAGGCTCAGCGCCTGCCACTTCAGCCCCCCTTCCAGCAGCATCGGCCGCCCGGCATTGCCCGCGCCCGAGAACGCATCCAGCTCCGCCTTCAGCCGCTCGTACTGCGCACTCGACAGTGCCGATCCGTCGCCCGGGTCATAGACCAGTGCGCCCGAGGGCCGCGCCGCATTGTCGAGCAGCCCCTTCGCCCAGCGCGCCGCCGCATTGTGGATCGCCACCGCCCCCGCCGCCGCACCCAGGCACCCCTGCCCGTAATGATCGTCGAGCGGATTGAAGCTCCTGATATGGATCACCGCCGGTCGCTCCGGACCGGCCGCCAGCCGCACCACCCGCTCGCCCACCTTGTACCGGTACGCCGCCGGCCAGCCGCCCGCGTCGGTCTCCACCGCGACCCGCTCGGGCCTGAGCGCGTACAGCTCGGCCACCTCGCCCTCGGCATCGCGCAGCACCTGGAGATAGGCATTGCCGTGGAGCAGCAGGTGCGCCGCCACCGTCGCCAGCAGCGCCTGTCCCCCCGACCGTGCCGTCGCCAGCGCCACCAGCGCCGGGTCCGACCCCTCCAGCGGCGCACCGGCCAGCGTGTCCGCCACCACCCGCACCGCACGCTGCGCCACGGCGTTGCCGGCGTAACTCTCCCGCACCTGCGCTTCATAGGATCGCGGCCAGGCGCTCAGGATCGGCACCCCCGACCGCGACACCGCCCCCGCAAGCGCCGGACGCGACTGCTCGCGCCCGGCCTTTCGACCGAACAATTTCATCTGCTTGTCTCCTGATCTTCCGTTCCCCGGCGAAGGCCGGGGCCCAGTTGGAACGGCTTCAGCGATGGAGGTGCGAACGTCCCCCACCTGGGCCCCGGCCTTCGCCGGGGGACGGGCCTGCGAAGCGAGCGCTCAGCCTCACCCCACCGCCCGCACCCCCACCTCGACCGTCCGCCCCAGCATCAGCGCCGCCACCGCCCAGACCAGCGCATCCGCCCGGTCCGGCGACCGGCTCGCACCCCGGTACCCAGCCGGGGTCATGCCACACAGCTCGTCCTCCAGCGCCGCGAAGTTCCCGACATGAAACACCCGCTTCGCCTCATAAAGTGCCGCCACCGGCTCCGCCCGCGCGCCCTTGGCCCGCACCGCATGGACCAGCCGGATCGGCAGGGTCGGCGCCACCGCGCGCAGCACGCTCTCGACCATGTCGCCGCCTTGGTTCTTCTCCACGACGACCCGGTCCGCGCCCAGCCGCTCCGCGCACGCCGCCACCGCCCGCGCCCAGCCCTCGGGGCTCTGCCCGCTCACGCTCGCATCCTCGACGACATAGCCGTGCCCGTCCTCGCCCAGCGCCACGCAGACGATCCCGCACGCGTCGCCCCCATCGTCCCTGGCCGACCCGGCGGGCGGATCGACCCCGACGACCACCCGGACAAGGGCCGGCGCCGCCGCAACCCGCTGCCGCTCCAGCAGCGCGCGCGTCCACAGCGCGTCGGCCAGGTCCTCGACCAACTCGCCGTCCAGCTCCTGCCGGCCCAGCCGCGATCCGGCATACATCGCCTCGTACCGCGCCCGCACCCCGGCCGACAGGTGCAGATTGTCCGCCGTCCGCCCGCGCGTCTCGACCGCGCCCGGCGTCGCCATCACCCGCCGCATCAGCACGGTCGGCTGCGGCGTCGTCGTCACCACCACCTGCGGCCGCTCGCCCAGCCTGAGGCCCAGCATCAGATTGTCCCACGTCGCATCGCCCCAGCGCCACTTGGCCAGCTCGTCACACCACGCCGCATGATGCTCGGGCCCGCGCAGCTTGTCCGGCGCACTCGCCGAATAGACGAACGCCTTGGCTCCCGATGCGAAATGCACCTCTCCCGCATCGCGGCGCCACACGATCGCCTCGCCGTGCCATGCAGTGGCGAGCAGCCCGGACGGTCCCTCGACCATCACCTGCCGCACGTCGTCGATCGACCCTCCGACCAGCGCGATCCGCGCCGTCACGTTGGCACGGGCATAGGCCTGCACCCATTCCGACCCCGCCCGCGTCTTGCCGAAGCCGCGCCCCGCCCGGATCAGCCACAGGTCCCAGTCGGTCCGCTCCGGCAACTGCCCCGGATGCGCCCAGAGCGGCCAGCAGTCGTGCAGCGTCCGCGCCATCCCGCGCGGCATCCGCTCCACCACCGACCGGCGATCCGCCGGCGCCAGCATCGCCAGCCGCTCCACCGCGTCGCGCAGCCCCGCCAGGTCGGCGCCGGCATCCTCCTCCTCTGCCTCCGCCATCAGCTGCCCCCCATCCGGCGCGCCACCAGCGCCAGCCGTCGCTCGATCTCGTCCCACACCCGCCGGATCGGCACATGCGCGACCTGCGCGCTCTTGCCGTAGCCGCTGCCCCCGGCCGCGGCCGCGTCGCGCCGCTTCAGCACCGTCACCGCCAGGGCGGGATCGAAGCCGCCTGCGCCCCCCGCTTCGCCGCGCGCCACCGCCAGCAGCTCGGCCTCGACCGCGTCATATCCATGCGCCAGCGCCTGCCGCCATGCCGCATCGAACGCCGCATCGCGGTCGCGCAGGCGATAGAAGGAGTCCCTTCCTGCCATGGCGGCATGGGCGGCGCGCTCGACATTGCTGGTTTCCGCCAGCACCGCCAGGAACCGCGCCCGCTTGGCCGCGGTCAGCCCGTCGCGCCGCAACCGCCATCCGCGGCGGTCGCGATCCCCGCGCGCCGGCATCGCCTCCGCATCCGGTTCTACCCCGCCCGGTTCCCGTCCGTCCGGCTCCGCCCCGTTCCCCATCGCCCCGCCCATGCCGCTCTCCCCCGCGCCCCCGCATCCACCGGACGCGAAAAGGGCCGGAAAACCGCCCGGAGAAGCCCCGCTTCCCCGAACCGCTCCGGCCCGTTCACACCATCTCGATGTTCCTGTTTTGTACACAGATAGCGTGACGCTGTCAAGCGGTTTCGCGTGTTCCCCCGCCTTGCGCCGACACCACGACACTCTATCCTCGCCGCGCCGGCACTGTGCGGCACCGGGGGATCTCAGCCATGCGTTCGCACATCCTGTCGCTGCTGCTCGCGCCGTTCCTGGCCCTGCCAGCCGCTGCCACCAGCCAGACCATCCCGCCCGAAGAAGCCCCCATCCGCGCCGATGTCGGCTTCCTCGCCGCCGACGCGCTTCGTGGCCGAGAGGCCGGCACCAACGACTTCGACGTCGCCGCCGAATATGTCGTCTCGCGCATGACCGCTGCCGGCCTCACCCCGGGTGCCGCCGGCCAGTGGCTCCAGCCGGTCGCGCTCGGCCGTGCCGTCGCCGCCACCCGTCCCGCCCTGGTACTGGTGAAGGGTGCCGCCGCGACGCCGCTCGTCTTCGGCACCGACTATGGCGGCGCGCCGGTCATCGCCGCGCCTGCCGCCGCAGCGGTTCGCCGCACGATCGAGGGGCGGCTGGTCTTCGCCGGCTATGGCATCGTCGATCCCGTGCTCGGCCGCGACGACTATAAGGGGCTCGATGCGAAGGGCGCGATCGTGGTGATGATGCGCGGCGTCCCCGCCGGCCTGCCCCGCCCGGTCGCCGCCGTGGTCGGCGACATGAGCCGCCGCGCCCGCACCGCCGCCGCGCATGGCGCGGTCGGGGTGATCTACGTCACCACCGACTTCCCGCCCGCCGAGTTCGCCGCGGCGGCGGAGCAGGGGTGGCGCATCGGCCGCACCCTCTGGCTGGCACCCGACGGCACCCCTCGCGACGAGGGCGCACCCGCCCTCGCCACCGTCACCACCGCCGGTGCCGCGAAGCTCTTCGCCGGCGCCCGCCTCTCGCTCCCGGCCATCGTCAAGGCGGAGGAGGCGGGCGGCCCCCTCCCCACCGGCCCGCTCGCCACCACCCTCCGCTACACCGCCGCCGCCCGGACCGAGCGGCGCGCCAGCGGCAACGTCGTCGGCCTGCTCCCCGGCAGCGACCCTAAGCTCGCGCGCGAATATGTCGTCATGTCCGCCCATCTCGATCACCTGGGCATCGTCCCCGGCCCGGACGGCAGCGACCGCATCGCCAATGGCGCGCAGGACAATGCGGTGGGCGTCGCGCTGATGCTCGACGTGGCGCGCCGCTTCCAGGCCGCCGGCATCCGCCCCCGCCGTCCGATCCTGTTCGTCGCGCTGACCGGCGAGGAAAAAGGGCTGCTCGGCAGCGACTATCTGGTCGCCCACCCGCCCGTGCCCGCCGGCGCGCGCATCGTCGCCGACCTCAACCTCGACATGCCCGTGCTGCTGTCACCGCTGCGGGACGTCGTCGCGCACGGCGGCGACCGTTCCACCCTCGGCCGCATCGCCGCGGCGGCGGCGCAGGCCAACGGCCTGACCGTCGCCACCGACTGGGAACCCGAGCAGGGCCGCTTCGCCCGCTCCGACCAGTTCAGCTTCGCGCTGGCCGGCATCCCCGCCCTTTCGCTAAAGGCCGGCCCCAGCGGCGGCAGCGACCAGAAACAGCGCGCCTTCGCGAAATCGACATACCACACGCCGCGCGACGACCTCACCCAACCGATCGAGTGGTCCAGCGCCCCCCTCTTCGCCCGCCTCAACACCGAAATCCTCCGCCGCATCGCCGACGCCGACGCCGCCCCGACCTGGAACGCGGGCGACTATTTCGGGGAGCGGGCGCGGCGGGGTGAATGAGACGTTTGGCGATTGACTGACGGGACGTGGTGGAGAGCGGAACGTCCGCTAATCTCTCCGAAAACAGAAAATGCAGACAGGTATCGGAGATAGCGCGAATAAAGCGAACACAATCGGCCCGCCAACATCACCGCCAAGGTCGAACCCAAAGAATGCGAAGGTGAACCATACCAAGGTCGCAATGACGAGCGTGTAACTTATCGCCGCAAATCGCGCCGTGGTGTCCACTGTTTCCTTCATCTTGGCGACGGTAATGGACCTGGAGGTGTATACAAGTGGGCGACACCCCCGCCACCCCATCCGGTCTACACCCCTACCGCTCGCCATCCCAAGCCTGGTCGATCAGGACCGTCGACTCGACCGGCCGCCCCCGCGCGTCCAGCCATGGCGAGTAGCGGAAGCGGCGCTCGATCAATTCGAACACCCGCGCATCCAGCGCCGCTATGCCGCTCGACCGCGCCGCGACACACCCCGTCAGCCGTTCCCTGACGGTCAGCGTGCACCGGACACTGATCGAGCGCCCGATCACCGCATCCCCCGCGACGTCCCAGCCGTCCTTGAAGCTCAGCCGCCCGCGCAGCCAGTGCGGCTCGGTCTCATAGCCCTCGCCGCCATCGCCGTCGCCGTCCCCGCCGCTGCCCCGCCCGTCGCCGATGCCGCCTGCGCCCGGTCCCGGTCCGGGCCGTTCCGCCGCGCCCTGCGTCGCCGCGCTGCCGGTGCCCGCCACCGGCGCCGCGATCACCGGCGGCGGCGGGACGACCGTTCGGACCGCCACGACCTCCGTCGCCTGCGATCGCAACCCCGGCGGCGCCGCGCGTCCTTCCGGCCGATGGCTGCGCTGGCGCTTGGGCACCACGCGCACCGGCGGCTCGGGCCGGGGCAGCACGTCGAACGTCGCCAGCGCCTCCTGCACCGCCGCCGTCCGCGCCACGCCCAGCCCGCTCGCCAGCACCCAGCCGATCGCCGCCACCACCGTGGCGGTCAGCGCCGCCGGGCCGATACGCTGGCGTAGCGGAACATCCTCGCCGTACATGCCCCTCGACTTGGGGCTTTTCCGCCCGGAGACAAGCGGCGCCATCGCTGCTAAGGGCGCGCCCATGCTCAATCTCAACGGCATCACCGTGCGCCTCGGCGGCCGCACGATCCTCGACGGCGCGTCGGCCTCGCTGCCGCCGGGCAGCCGCGTCGGCCTGATCGGCCGCAATGGTGCGGGCAAATCTACTTTGGTCCGGGTGGTTGCGGGCATGTTGGACCCCGACGACGGCGCCGCCGAGATGCCGCGCGGCAGCCGCCTCGGCTATATCGCGCAGGAGGCACCCTCGGGCGAGGCCACGCCGTTCGACACCGTCCTTGCCGCCGACACCGAGCGCGCCGCGCTGCTGCTCGAAACCGAGACGTGCGAGGACATGGACCGCCTCGGCGACATCCACGAACGCCTGCTCGCGATCGATGCCTGGGCCGCTCCCGCCCGCGCCGCGCGGATCCTCGTCGGCCTCGGCTTCGACGACGACATGCAGCAGCGCCCGCTCGACAGCTTCTCGGGCGGGTGGAAGATGCGCGTGGCGCTCGCCGCTCTGCTCTTCTCGCAGCCCGACGTGCTGCTCCTCGACGAGCCGTCGAACCATCTCGACCTCGAAGCCGTCCTCTGGCTCGAGGATTTCCTGAAGGGCTACCGCGCCACCATCCTGCTGGTCAGCCACGAGCGCGACTTCCTCAACAACGTCGTCGACCACATCCTCCACCTCCAGGCCGGCAAGCTGACGCTCTACCCCGGCGGCTACGACGCCTTCGAACGCCAGCGCGCCGAGCGGCTCGCCCAGCAGGAGGCGGCACGCGCCAACCAGGCGGTGCAGCGCGAGAAGCTGCAGGCCTATATCGCCAAGAACTCGGCCCGCGCCTCGACCGCCAAACAGGCGCAGAGCCGCCAGAAGATGCTGGCGAAACTCCAGCCGATCGCGGAGGCGTACAACGACCCGACGCTGTCGTTCGGCTTTCCCAATCCCACCGAGCTGCGCCCGCCGCTCATCACCCTCGACATGGCGACCGTCGGCTATGGCGAGACGCCGATCCTCAAGCGCCTGAACCTGCGCGTCGACCCCGACGACCGCATCGCGCTGCTTGGAAGAAACGGCAATGGCAAGACCACATTGGCCCGCCTGCTCGCCGCCCAACTCACGCCGATGGCGGGGGAAATGGCGGCGTCGGGCAAGATGAAGGTCGGCTATTTCACCCAGTATCAGGTCGAGGAACTGGACAGCAGCGACACGCCGCTGGAACATATGACCCGCACGATGAAGGGCGCGACCCCCGCCGCGGTGCGCGCCCAGCTCGGCCGGTTCGGCTTCTCGGGTGACAAGGCGACGACGATGGTCGGCAAGATGTCGGGCGGCGAGAAGGCGCGCCTCGCCCTCGCGCTCATCACCCGCGACGCACCGCACCTGCTGATCCTCGACGAGCCGACCAACCATCTCGACGTCGACGCGCGCGAAGCGCTGGTCCAGGCGCTGAACGACTATACCGGCGCGGTCGTCGTCGTCAGCCACGACCGTCATATGCTGGAGATGACCGCCGACCGCCTCGTGCTGGTCGATGGCGGCCAGGCGGGCGAGTTCGACGGCAGCCTCGACGATTATATCGGCTTCGTCCTGAAGGGCGACAGCGCCGCGCCCGGCGCCAGCAAGGCGGAGCGCAAGGCCGGCAAGAAGGCCGCCGCCGATGCCCGCGACCGCGAGGCTGCGCTCCGCAAGACGATCCGCGAGCTGGAGGCCGACACCGCCCGCCTGACCACCGAGCGCAACGCCCTCGACCGCGCCATGGCCGACCCCGCCGGTGCCGAACCACGCTTCAGCCGCCTGTCGATGAGCGACCTGTCCAAGCGCCGCGCCGAGGTGCAGACCAAGCTCGATGCGGTCGAGGTGAAGTGGCTGGAGGCGAGCGAGGCGCTGGAGACGGCGTAGGCCCTTCCTCCGTGTTCCCGCGCGGGCGGGAACCCAGTGCCTCGGAGAGCCATGATCGTCGCGTGAAAGGCCTGGGCTCCCGCCGGTGCGGGAGCACGAGCGGGATGCTAGGGCCGATCGACATTCGGCGTGGCAGCCCATGTTTCGTCATCCCCGCGCAGGCGGGGATCCAGAACCTCCGACGGTGCGGCTCTACAAGCCGCCTCAGCGCGTCTGGATTCCCGCCTGCGCGGGAATGACGACAGGCCTTTCCGAAGCCTGCGATGCTGAATGTCGTTCGGCCCTAAGCCACCAAGCCCAACACCCCTGCCACCGCGGCGAAATCCGCCGCCACCACATCGGCACCCAGCGCCCGCAGCCGCACGCCATGATCCGTCGCGCAGTGCCGCCCCGCGCACAGCCCGATCACGAACGCGCCGGTCTTTGCCGCACCCGTGACCCCGACCGGCGAGTCCTCGATGATCGCACAGTCGCCGATCTCTACGCCCAGCCGGTCGGCGGCATGGAGGTACAGGTCGGGCGCCGGCTTGCCGTGCGCGACATGCTCCTGCCCGGAATAGAGATGGTCGCCGAACGCATCCCGCAGGCCGATATGGCGCAGGTGCGCCTCGATCCACGGCGTGCGGCTCGACGAGACGATCGCGCGCGGCAGGTCGGCGGGCAGCGCCCGGACGAAGGCGACCGCACCCGCCACCTCGCCCACGCCCTCGCGCAGTGCACGCTCGTTCTCGATCTCGCGCGCCGCGGCGAACCCCGCCGGCATCGGTGCGCCGATCCGGCGCTCGATCGCACCGATGAACTCCGCACCCGACAGGCCCATGAAGTGCGTCATCGCATCGATCGGCGTCGTGGGATGCCCGGCTTCGGTCAGCCACTCGGCGACGTGGCGGTTGCCCGCCTCCTCGCTCTCGACCAGCACTCCGTCGAAGTCGAACAGGATCGCCTGCGGCCGAAACGTCACGCCCGCGCCCCGAACAGCGCGGTGCCGACCCGCACCTCGGTCGCGCCCAGCGTCACCGCCGTGTCCATGTCGCCCGACATGCCCATGCTCAGCCGGGTCAGGCCATGATCGCGCGCCAGCTTGGCAAGCAGCGCGAAATAGGGCGCCGGCTCGACCTCGGCCGGCGGCACTGCCATCAGCCCGACGACCGGCAGCCCGGCCTCTCGCGCCTGCGCCAGCAAGGCGGGCAGATCGGCGACCGCGCAGCCGCCCTTCTGCGCCTCATCACCGATATTGACCTGTACGAAGCACTCCGGCCGCCGCCCGCCCTTCGCCATCGCCGCGGCCAGCGCGGTCACCAGCGACGGGCGGTCGACCGAGTGGATCGCGTCGAACAGCGCCACCGCATCACCGGCCTTGTTCGATTGAAGCTGCCCGACCAGGTGCAGCACCACGTCCGGATAGCGCGCGCGCAGCGCCGGCCATTTCGCCTCCGCCTCCTGCACGCGATTTTCACCGAACACGCGCTGGCCGGCGGCGAGCAGTGGCTCGATCGCCTCTGCCTCTTGCGTCTTGCTGACTGCGACGAGCGTCACCGCGGCCGCCTCGCGGCCGGCGAGCTTTGCGGCGCGGCCGATGCGGTCGCGGATCGCGGCCAGCCGGCCGGCACTGTCCTGTTCGTCCATGCGCGCGCTATAGGCGAAGGCGATGGCGCACGCCTACCCCGAGTGCTGGCTGATGACCGACGAGCGCGCAGGCGACGCGCTATGGACGAGCTTACGCGCACTTCCGCCGGGTGCGGGCGTCGTCTTCCGCCACCATGCCACCCCGCCGGCGGAGCGGCGCGCGCTGTTCCTGCGCGTCCGCCGCATCGCCGCGGCGCGGCGCCTGTTACTCTTGGCCAGCAACCCGCCGCTCCCTGGCGCCGCTGGCCTGCACGGTCGGATCCGGGGCGCGACGAGCTGGCCCGCGCACGACCGGCGGCAGGCGCTGGCCGCCCGCCGTGCCGGCGCGCGCCTGCTGTTCCTGTCGCCTGCCTTCGCCACCCGCTCGCACCCCGGCGCCGCGCCGACCGGCCCGGCGCGCTTGGCGAGGATCGGCCGCGACACCGGCCTGCCGATGATCGCCCTCGGTGGCATGACCCCCCGCCGCTATCGCCGCGTGCGTGCGCTCGGCTTCACCGGCTGGGCTGCGATCGACGCGTGGCGCTAAGTGCATTGCTCAATGTCCGTCATCCCCGCGAAGGCGGGGATCCATAAACGCTGAGGTCACGGCTAGAGGAAAATGCGATCAGGACTGCACGCATCGAGCCCCTCCCCTTTAGGGGAGGGGTTGGGGTGGGGCGCCTCCCCGGGTGGCGCGCCTGCGGATACGCCCCACCCCCGGCCTCTCCCCTGAAGGGGAGGGGTGCTCAGTCGTGATCGCAAATGGCGCTAAAGCACCGGCGTTAGCGGCTCTGGATCCCCGCCTTCGCGGGGATGACGATCTGTTGTAACTTACTGGCTGGTAAACCCGGCCCGCTCCGCTGCCGTCAGGTCCAGCCCCACCCTGCGCCCGGTTGCGGCCGCGTTCGCCGCCGCCTCGATCACCGCCATCACCGCCAGCGCCTCGAGCGGGGGCACCGGATTGGGCCCATCGCCCCGCAATGCCGCCGCGATCCCGGCATAGTAACCGCGCTGGTCGCCCCTGTGCGCCTCCTGCTCCGTGACCCCGCCATCCCCGGCATGCACCAGCAGCGGGTCGTCATCCTTGCCCCAGCCCGCCGCTCCCGGCCGCATCCCCGCGAGCAGCTGCGCTTCCTGCCGGTCGCCGGCGCGCTTCAGCACGCTGCCCCGGTCGCCATGCACCACGAACCGCGGCGAGCCGCCCGCCACCAGCATGCTCGCGTGCAGCACCGCCCGCCGCGTGCCATAATCGAGCACGACATGCGCCCAGTCGGCGGCCAGCGCCCCGTCGCGCTGCATCGCGAGCGAGGCGGTGACGCCATCGGGTAGCCCGAACAGTTGCAGCGCCTGATCGACCAGATGCGGCCCCAGGTCGAACCACACGCCCGCACCCGGCCCCGCCCCCTCGCGCCAGCGCTGCCGCACGGTGGGGCGGAACCGGTCGAAATGCGACTCCAGATGCACCGCCCTGCCGACCAGCCCCGCCTCGATCGCCGCCCTGACACTCAGATAGTCGCTGTCCCAGCGCCGGTTGTGGAACACGGACAGCAGGCGGCCTCGCGCTGCGGCCAGCGCGATCAGCCCCCGTGCTTCGGTCAGGTTGAGCGTGAAGGGCTTGTCGACCACGACATGCTTGCCCGCGGTCAGCGCGGCCCGGGCAAGCGGCGCGTGGCTGTCATTGGGCGACGCGATCACCACCAGATCGACATCGTCGGCAGTCGCCACCGCCACCGGATCGGCATCGACCGCCGCTTCCGGCCAGTCCGCCCGCACCGCGTCCGCGTTACGCGACGCGACCCGGACCAGCGTCAGCCCCGGATCGGCCGCCAACAACGGTGCGTGAAAGGTCCTGCCGGCATAGCCATAGCCGATCAGCCCGACCCGGCGGATCATGACGTCAGAGCGGTCATCGCCGCCCCACGCGATCAGAAGCGGAAGGCAGTGCCCACATAGACCGCCTGGCTGTCGCGCCGCTGGTCGATCTGGGTCAGGCGGTCGCGATCGGCGCGATAACGGACGCCCGCGGTCACATCCAGGTTGCGCGTCAGCGAATAGGAACCGCCCAGATCGACCGAATAACCCGGCAGGTCGGTGACCAGACGCGGCGTCGTGCCGGTCGGACGATCCGCCTCCGCCTTCACGCGGCCGCTCCAGCGCGGCGCCGTGTAGCTGAGCGCGACATCGGCCGACTCGCGGCTACCCGGCTGGGCGGCCATATCGACGCGGCTCACGTCGCTGGCGATCGCGAACCGCTTCCAACCGACCGCGACGCCCAGATTATAGGCGATCGGCGCGATTCCGGTGGTCGCGTCGCTCGCCACGGCGGTCCGGTTAGCGACCCCGCGCGTCGTCCGCGCGCGGACTGCAACGGTCACCGCCCGCGAGTCGCGGCGCGACTCGGCCGGCGTGAAGCGGAAGGCGCTGCCCTCGAACCCGCCGCGCGCCAGCAGTGCCGCCAGACGCGGATCGCCAGATGCGGGCGTAAAGCCGCCGACCGCGCGCGGCGCGGGCTTGACGGCCTGGTGCGAAGGACGGTCGATCGCGCCGAAGGCGGGCGCGACGAGAGCGGCGGCGGCAACCAGTGCCCCCCCAGCGATCCCGATCATCCAGCGCCCAGCGTTCAACGTCCCGCTCCGATCCATCCTCAACCCCGAACCGCGTCTAGCACCGATCGATCCTCGCGCACCATGCCGGTCGGGCAATTTTGCGCGTGTGTTGCCGAGTTCCCACAGGTCGGACAATTTGCCTCCGCCCTCGCGTCCGGCGCCTGCGCTTGCCGGTTCACGGTCGGGGCGGTACAGGCCGGACGTCGCCCTCTGCCGCAGGATTATCCGCCCATGTTCCGCCGTTCGATTCCCCTGCTCGGGATGGCCGTTCTTCTCTCGCTGACCGCCTGCGCGGGCAAGGGCGACCGGCCCAAGGGCGATCTCGCCGCTTCGAAGGTGACGACGATCGGCGTCAATTCGTATCTCTGGCGCGCGACGCTCGACACGCTGTCGTTCATGCCGCTGGTCCAGACCGACTCGAACGGCGGCGTCATCGTCACCGACTGGTATGCCAACCCGCAGGCACCGGGCGAGCGGGTGAAGTTCACCGTCACCATTCTCGACCAGGATCTGCGCGCCGACGCGGTCCGCGTGGCGGGCCTGCGCGAGGTCAACCGCAATGGCCAGTGGGTCACCGCCCCGGTCACCGCCGCGACCACGCAGAAGCTGGAGGACCTGATCCTCACCCGCGCCCGCGACCTGCGCCGGTCCTCGATCGCCGGCTGACCCCGCGGATGACCCGGTACAACGCGCTGAAGGCGGACGCTCACTGGCAGTCGGTCTGGGACGAGCGCCGCACCTTCGCGGCCGACGATCACTCGGCCAAGCCGCGCTCCTATGTGCTTGAGATGTTTCCCTATCCATCGGGACGCATCCATATGGGGCATGTCCGCAACTATACGATGGGCGACGTGCTGGCGCGCTATCGGCGGATGATCGGGCACGAGGTGCTCCACCCGATGGGCTGGGACGCGTTCGGCATGCCGGCCGAGAATGCCGCGATGGAAAAGGGCGTCCACCCCGGCAGCTGGACCCGCGCCAACATCGCGACGATGAAGGCGCAGCTGAAGCGCCTGGGCTTCGCGCTCGACTGGACGCGCGAGCTGGCGACCTGCGAGCCCGATTACTACGGCCACGAACAGGCGCTGTTCCTCGACCTGTTCGCCGCCGGCCTCGTCTATCGCAAGGAATCCTCGGTCAACTGGGATCCGGTCGACATGACCGTCCTCGCCAACGAGCAGGTGATCGACGGCCGCGGCTGGCGGTCGGGCGCGCTGGTCGAGAAGCGCAAGCTGAGCCAGTGGTTCCTGCGCATCACCGACTTCGCCGACGAGCTGCTCGACGGCCTCGCCGAGCTGAAGGACTGGCCTGACAAGGTCCGCCTGATGCAGGAGAACTGGATCGGCCGCAGCCAGGGGCTGCAATTCCGCTTCCGCCTCTCGGATGCCGGCGAGGTGGAGGTGTTCACCACCCGCCCCGACACGATCTTCGGCGCCAGCTTCGTCGCCGTCGCGGCCGATCACCCGATCGCGCAGGCGCTCGCCGCCCGCGATGCGGAGGTCGCCGCCTTCGTCGCCCGCTGCAAGCAGGGCGGCACCACCGCGGCCGAGCTGGAGACGCAGGAGAAGCTGGGCTTCGACACGGGCCTGACCGCGCAGCATCCGATCGACCCGGCGGTCCGCCTGCCGGTCTACATCGCCAATTTCGTGCTGATGGAATATGGCACCGGCGCGGTCTTCGGGGTTCCCGCGCACGACCAGCGCGACCTGGATTTCGCACGGAAGTACGATTTGCCCGTCCGCCGCGTCGTCTCGGACGGCGCCGACGAGGACCCCGTGTTCGTGGGTGACGAGGCCTATACCGGCCCCGGCGCGCTGGTGAACTCGCATTTCCTCGATGGCATGGACGTCGCCGACGCCAAGCGCGCCATCATCTCCCGCGCCGAGGGTGAGGGCTGGGGCACCGGCACCACCGTGTTCCGCCTGCGCGACTGGGGCGTCAGCCGCCAGCGCTACTGGGGCACGCCGATCCCGATCATCCACTGTGCCGCCTGCGGACCGGTGCCGGTGCCCAACGACCAGCTGCCGATCGTCCTGCCCGAGGATGTGTCCTTCGCCGTCCCCGGCAACCCGCTCGATCGGCATCCAACCTGGAAGCACGTCGCCTGCCCGTCATGCGGCGTCGACGCGGTACGCGAGACCGACACGCTCGACACCTTCGTCGATTCCAGCTGGTACTTCATCCGCTTCGCCAGCCAGCCCGACGACCGGCCGTTCGACCGCACCGTCGCGGAGGAATGGCTGCCGGTCGGCCAGTATATCGGCGGGGTCGAGCATGCGATCCTCCACCTGCTCTATGCCCGCTTCTGGACCCGCGCGCTGCGCCACATCGGCAAGCTCGACGTGGCGGAGCCGTTCGCCGGCCTGTTCACGCAAGGGATGGTGACGCACGAGACGTATAAGTCGGACGACGGTCGCTGGCTGTCGCCGCCAGAGGTCGAGAACGGCATCGAAACCGCCACCGGTCGTCCCGTCACGGTCGGCCGGGTCGAGAAGATGTCGAAATCCAAGAAGAACACGGTCGATCCTGAGCCGATCGTCGACCAGTACGGCGCCGACGCTGTCCGCTGGTTCATGCTCTCCGACAGCCCGCCCGAGCGCGACCTGCCCTGGTCCGAGGCGGGTATCGAGGGGTCGTGGCGCTTCGTCCAGCGCCTGTGGCGCATCGTCACTGCCGACAAGGCGGCCGAGGGGGACGACCTGGCCCTGCGCAAGCTCGCCCACCGCACCGTCCGCGACGTCGCCGGCGATATCGAGGGGTTGCAGTTCAACAAGGCGGTCGCGCGCCTCTACACATTAGCCTCGGCGATCGAGAAGGCCGCACCCTCGCACGATCGCCACGCAGCCGCCCACACCCTGCTGCTGCTGGTCGCGCCGATGGTGCCCCACGTCGCCGAAGAGGCCTGGGTCGCGGCTGGCCATGACGGACTGATCGCCGATGCCGCCTGGCCGACGGTCGATCCCGCGATGCTGGTCGATGACGAAGTCACCGTCGCCGTCCAGGTCAACGGCAAGCTGCGCGACACGCTGACCCTCGCCAAGGGCACCGCGCGCGAGGAGCTTGAGGCCGCCGCGCTCGCCAGCGACAAGGTCGTGCGCGCCTTGGAGGGCAAGGCGCCGCGCAAGGTGATCGTCGTCCCCGATCGCCTGGTGAACATCGTCGCATGAGGCGCATCGCCCCCCTGCTGCTGCTCGCCGCCCTCGCCCTGCCCGGCTGCGGCCTGCGCCCGCTCTATGCCGGCGGCAGCAACGGCACGGTCGCCACCACCCTGTCGGGGGTCGAGGTCGGCCCGATTCAGGGCAAGGCGGGCTGGCTGGTCGGCAACGCCCTCCGCGACCGGCTCGGCGCGCCGCAGGGCACGCCGCGCTATCGCATCGACGTGCGGCTCGACGATCAGATCAGCGGCCTGGGCGTGCGCCGCGACGACAGTGTCACGCGGGAGCGGCGGGTGCTGCGCGCGCGTTATCAGCTGGTCGACCTGACCAGCGGCAACAATACCGTGCTGCTTGATGCTACCGCCGGTTCCGATGCCGGCATCGATGTCGTCCAGTCCGAATATGCGACGATCGCGGCCGAGAATACCGCGCTGGAACGCCTGTCGACCATCGTCGCCGACGAGATCGTCGCGCGCATCGCGCTCTACGCGCGGGCACCCACGCCACCCCCACCCCAGCCGACTCCCAGCGACAGCCCCACGCCCGTCGTCGGAAAGCCGTGAAGGCCAGCGCCAACCAGATCCGCCAGGCGCTGTCGGCACCGCGCCCCACCGTCCGCCTCTATCTGCTCCACGGCCCCGACGAAGCCGGTGCAGGAGCGCTGGCGGCACTGCTCGGCACGGCGATGGGTGCCACAGCGGAGCGCATCGATCTCGACGGCGCCACGCTGCGCGGTGATCCCGCCCGTCTCGCCGATGAGGCCAGCTCGCTGTCGCTGTTCGGCGACCCGCGCTGGATCCGCGTCACCCAGACCGGCGAGGAGAGCCTGAACGCCCTTGCCGCGTTGCTCGAGGCAGACGGCGCGGCAAACCCGGTCGTGGCCCTCGCGCCCACGGTCCGCACCACCGCCAAGATCGTCAAGCTCGCCACCGACTCGCCACACGCGATGGCGTTCGGCTGCTACGCCCCCACCGCGCAGGATGCCGAGCGGCTGGCGGCGACGCTGGCCGGCGAGCAGGGCCTGCGCCTCGCCCCCGGCACCGCCGCGCGGCTGGTCGCGGCGAGCGGCGGTGACCGCGCCGTGATGGCACGCGAGATCGACAAGCTGGCCCTCTACCTGGACGCCGCGCCCGATCGTCCGCACGATCTGGATCACGACGCCATCGACGCGGTCGGCGCCGACCTTGACGAGGCCGAGGCGACCCGCGCGGTCGAGGCGCTGGTAGAGGGCCGCCCCGACCAGCTTGCCGAGGAGCTGGCGCGTCTGTCCGACGCCGGCATCTCCCCAATCCCCTGGCTCCGCCAACTCGCCCGGCGCCTGGTTGCGCTCGGCGAGATGCGTGCCGAGATCGCCGCCGGCGAAGCCGCCGACGCCGTCATGAAGCGTCACCGCGTCTTCTTCCGCGACGAACCCGCCACCGGCCGTGCCCTGCGCCGCTGGACCCCGGCGATGCTCGCCCGCGCGCTGGACCGCGTCCGCGCCGCCGAACGCGCGGTCATGGCGCCTGCCAATGCCGGCACCGTGCTGGCGGAGGATGCGGTGTTGAGCGTAGCGCGAGCCTTGGCGCGCAGGGGCTGACCACCCCGGTCCTCCTCGCCGTGCGACAGCAGCGGCCTCTCTCGATTGAGGAGTAGTGTTCGGTCGGAACACGCTCCGTTCGCCCTGACTGCCGTCTAACGATGAATGGGAACCATCCTAGATGGTGATCCACTCGGATTGAACCAGCCGGTCTGTCTCCCCGGCGGAGGCCGGGGGCCAGCTGGGAAGGCCGTCGTGACGACGTGCCGCGCTTCATCATCATCCACACAACTCGATCCCCGCCCTCGCCGAGGAGGCTTCAGTGTCGGTGGATCACGCTCTAAATTCCTTCGCCGGTCAGCCGCTGACACAGCATGTCGAGCTGATCGAGCGTCGCATAGCCCAGCGACAGCGTCCCGCCCCTCTCGCCGTGCGCGATCGTCACGGCGACCCCCAGCAGGTCGGCCAGCTGCCCTTCCAGCGCCGCGATATCGCCATCGGCGCCAGCGCTCTTGCCTGCGCCTCCCCGGCTCCCTGGACGGGGCGAACCATCGTCACCGATCCGCGGCGCTTTGCTATCGCGCGCCAGTTTCTCGGTATCGCGTACCGACAAGCCGCGACGGATCACCTCGCCCGCTAATCCTTCGACGTCCGGTGCGCCCAGCAGCGCACGAGCATGGCCCATCGACAGGCTGCCATCGACCACCTGCGCCTGAACCGGATCGGGAAGTTCCAGCAATCGCAGCAGGTTAGCGACATGGCTGCGCGATTTGTGGACGATCTTGGCCAGCGCTTCCTGGGTATGGCCATATTCGCCGGCCAAGCGCTGGTACGCCTGCGCCTCTTCGATTGCGTTCAGGTCCTGACGCTGGATGTTCTCGACCAGCGCGATCTCGAGCGTCTCGGCATCGCTCAGCTCGCGGACAACGACCGGCACTTCCTGCAGCTTTGCACGCTGCGCCGCGCGCCAGCGCCGCTCGCCAGCAACGATCTGGTACTGGTGGCCGTGCGGCCGCACGACGATGGGCTGAATCAGCCCGCGCGCCGCGATCGAGCCTGCCAGTTCGTCGAGCATCGCCTCGTCGAAGCGGCGGCGCGGCTGGTCCGGGTGGGGCGCAAGAGCGCTGACCGGCAGCATCCGTACGCCGGAGGGCTGCTCGGCCGAAGGGTTGACCGGTGCCTCGCGTGCCATCTCGCCCAGCAGCGCGTTCAGTCCGCGGCCCAGCCCGCCGCGCGGACGCCGCCCGATATCGGTCATGCCGCTGCCGCCGCCGCAGCTCGCGGCAGGCGCCCGATCATCTCGCGTGCCAGTGCCATATAGGCCTCCGACCCCGAGCAGCGATGGTCATAGATCAGCGCCGGCAGCCCATGGCTCGGCGCCTCCGACAGGCGAACGTTGCGCGGGATCACCGTTTCGAACACCACCTTGCCCAGCACCGCGCGCACGTCGGCCGACACCTGCTCGGTCAGCCGATTGCGCCGGTCGTACATGGTCAACGCCACGCCCAGGATCGACAAGCCGGGATTGAAGCGCGTGCGGATGCGCTCGACCGTGCTCAACAGCTGCGACAGTCCCTCCAGCGCGAAGAACTCACATTGCAGCGGCACCAGGAGGGCATCGGACGCGACCATCGCGTTGATCGTCAGCAGCCCCAGTGACGGCGGGCAGTCGATCAGCACGATCTCCCAGCCATCTTTCACGGCGTTCAGCGCCTGATCCAGCCGGTGAGTGCGCGCCTCGAATTCGACCAACTCTATCTCGGCACCGGACAAGTCCACAGTCGCCGCGATCAGATCCAGATTCGGCACGCGCGTGGCGATCCGCGCCTCTTCCACTGATGCCTCGCCCATCAGCACGTCGTAGCTGGATTTCTCGCGCAGCGATTGGCCGATGCCAAGGCCGGTCGAGGCGTTGCCCTGCGGATCGAGATCGATCAGCAGCACCCGTTGGCCTGTTGCGGCTAATGCGGTGCCCAGGTTGATGGCGCTGGTCGTCTTGCCGACGCCACCCTTCTGATTGGCGATCGCGACCGTAATCATCGTCCGCTACCCTCGATCACCAAGATTGCCGACTCCGACTGGGTAAGGCTTTGTTTCACGTGGAACACCCGCTTGCGGGAGGAGAGCTTCGACAACAGCGCTGCGTCTAGGGTGCCCCGCGGCAGAAGCCATCGCGTTGTCGGTGTGCAGCAATGCGCCGCTGCAAGCAAAAGCTTTTCGACCGAGGCCACCGCACGGGCGGTAATCACATCGGCCTTCCACGATACCTGTTCGACCTTCGTGTCGGCTACGCTCACGTCGGTCAGCCCCAAACACGCTAAGCAGTCCCGCAGGAAATCCGCGCGTCTGCGTCGTGGCTCAACCAGCATCATCGGCGTGCAACCAGCGATCGCCAGCACCATACCGGGAAAACCTCCGCCCGTCCCGATGTCCAGCCACGCCCCATCAGCGGTATCGGCAAACTCCCGCAGCTGGAGTGAGTCGAGAACATGCCTCGACCAGATTGTCGGAATCGTACCCGGTGCGATCAGATTTTGCCGCTCGTTCTCCGCAATGACCAGCGCCACGAACCGTTCGGTCCGCGCGAACTGCTCCTCGCTCAGCCGCTGCCGCACCCAGTCGCGGGCATCGTCCTCAGTCATGCCGCCAGCTTTCGGCTGTGGAGAAGCACCGCCGACAGCGCAGCCGGCGTCACACCCCGCACCCGGGCCGCCGCAGCAAGAGACCGCGGGCGGCTAGCGCTGAGCCGCGCGACCATCTCGTTCGACAGGCCAGGTATCGCTGCATAATCGATGTCTTCGGCCAACAGCAGCTCTTCCTCGGCTCGCAGCCGCGCTACCTCCTCCGCCTGCCGCTCGAGATAAGGTGCATAGCGCGCGTCCTGTATGACCTCGGCGACCACTGCCATATCGAAGCCTGTTGCTGCATCGGGCGCGAGCATAGCGAGGTCGACACCCTCGAACCGCAGCCACTCCCAGATCGACCGGCGCATGCCGTCGCGGCTGACCGGCCCGCCCGCATCAGCGACCTGCGATGCGGTCAGCGTCGCCGTCAGTTGCTCTCGAAACGCACTCCGCGCCCCGGCTATCCGATCAAGATGCGCGATTCGCTCCGCCCCGAGGCATCCCGCCGCCCGCGCGATGTCTCCCAACCGCGTCTCTGCATTGTCGGCGCGCAGCGACAGCCGGAACTCGGCGCGTGCGGTCAGCATGCGATACGGCTCGGTCACGCCCTGCAGCACCAGATCGTCGATCATCACGCCGAGATAGCTCGACGCGCGGTCCAGGATCACGGGCGCCTTGCCCAGGGCCAAAGCCGCCGCATTCAGCCCCGCGACGAGCCCCTGCCCTGCCGCTTCCTCATAGCCGGTTGTACCGTTGATCTGCCCGGCGCAGAACAACCCCGGTAGCGCTTGCACCCGCAGTGTGGCATCGAGCGCGCGCGGATCGATATGGTCGTACTCGACCGCATAGCCAGGCACCGTGATCCGCGCCCGCTCCAACCCCGGGATCGTGGCCAGCATCGCGGCCTGCGCTTCCTCGTCGATCGAGGTGGACAGGCCATTGGGATAGACCGTCGGGTCGTCCAGTCCCTCTGGTTCGAGGAAGACCTGATGGCCATCCCGATCGCCGAAGCGGTGGATCTTGTCCTCGATCGACGGGCAATAGCGCGGCCCTGCCCCCTCGATCGCGCCAGAAAATAGCGGCGATTCGGGGATCGCACGGCGGATAATCTCGTGCGTCGCGCCGGTCGTGCGGGTAATCGCGCACGCGATCTGAGGCAGCCGCCGCTGTCTCGTCAGCGTCGACATGGTCCAGCCGTCTGCGTCGGAGGGCTGTTCCTCGAGCGAGGCCCAGTCGATCGTCCGCCCATCGAGCCGCGGTGGCGTCCCCGTCTTCAGCCGTGCCATCGGCAAGTCCAGGTCACGCAGGTCAGCCGCCAATGGCCCGGCCGCCCGCTCGCTAACCCGTCCTCCCTCACCACGATACCGCCCCCGGAACAGCCGACCGCCCAGGAATGTCCCCGTTGCGATCACCACCGCCCGGGCCAGGATCTCGCTGCCGTCCGCGAGCGTCACACCCGCCGTGCATCCCTGCCGGATCACCAATCCGACCGCATCACCAGCGACGAGGGTAACCCGCGCCTCGTTGGCAACCATCGCCTGCACCGCTGCCGCATAGCGTCGCCTATCCGCCTGAATTCGAGGTCCCTGCACCGCAGCCCCCTTGCTGCGATTCAGCATGCGATGGTGGATCGCGGCGGCATCGGCCGCGCGTGCCATGATACCGTCGAAGGCGTCGACCTCGCGAACGATATGCCCCTTGCCGAGTCCGCCGATCGACGGATTGCAGGACATCATCCCCAGGTTCTTGGCGTCGAACGTCACCAACGCGACGCGCGCTCCGCATCGCGCTGCGGCCATCGCGGCCTCTACGCCGGCATGGCCACCACCGATCACCACCACATCGATCATGGCCTTCGCCTATCCAGTCGCGATCGACCCGTCAAAATAGTTCCACGTGGAACATCACTTCCCGATACAGAAGCGCGAGAAGAGCGCGTCAAGCATCATCTCTGTCGCATCCACCCCGGTGATCTGCGCCAGAATCACCCGCGCCTGTCGCAGTACCTCCCCCAAGAGCAGCGGATCTTCGGGTGCCCGCGCCAACGACGTCGCCGCTCGGGTGCACAGCTCTCGATGTCGCTCACGCAGCGGCAACGCATCCGCCCGCGGAACCATCGTCGCCGCCCTCTCCGCGATACCCGTCCATAAGAGCGCGACACTCGCCGCATCGTCCCTCCGCACTGCGATGTGCCGACCGGCAGGGACAACGCCACGATCCGGCAGATCCGCTCGAGCATGAACCCATAGTGCGTCCGATCGTGGCGGCGCTTCGTCGGACAGCCACAGCAGGATATCGGCCGCAGCGATCGCCGCCTGCGCCCGCTCCACGCCGATTGCCTCGACCATGTCTGCGGTCTCCGTCAGCCCTGCCGTGTCAATCAACAGATACGGCAGCCCATCGCGCACCACCGCCGCTTCGAGCCGATCCCGCGTCGTCCCTGCGATTGGCGTGACGATCGCCACGTCGCGTTCCGCCAACAGATTGAGCAGCGTCGACTTGCCCGCATTGGGCGGGCCGGCGATCACGATCCTCACGCCATCGCGCAACCGCTCGACCGGCGGAGCGGCCGCCACCGCCGCGATATCCGCCGCCAGTCGCTCCGCTTCGGCACCGATAGCCGCGATCTCGGCGTCCCCGCCAACGACGTCGTCCTCGTCATCATGATCGAGTATCGCCTCGATCCGCGCCGACAGCGCCGCGATGGTGGCGAGCCATAGGCCCACCTGCTGACTGACCCGCCCCTCCGCCGCACTCAGCGCCACCACACGCTGCGCCTCGGTTTCCGCTTCGAGCAGGTCGGCAAGCCCCTCCGCCTCGGCCAGGTCCATGCGCCCATGCGCCAGCGCGCGGCGCGTGAACTCTCCCGGCAATGCGGGACGACATCCGTCCACTGCCGTCAGGACCTGCTCGACCGCGGCTACCACCGCGCGTCCACCGTGGCAGTGCAGCTCGACCAGATCCTCGCCCGTGGCAGTCGCCGGCGCCAGAAAGACGATGACCAGCGCCCGGTCCAGCAGCCGTCCGTCTGGATCGCGCAGCGCCCGCATCCGCGCCTCTCGCGGGTCAGGCAGCGATCCCGCCAAATCCCTCGCCGTAGCGATCGCAGCCGGTCCGCTGATCCGGATCACCGCGATCGCCGCCGGCGGCCTGCCGCTGGACACCGCGAAGATCGTGTCGCCCATGCGTCTAGCTGCCCGACGGCTTCGTCGTACTGTTCATCAGCTGTCGCCAGAACGACAGGCCCGCCTCCCCCATCGGCGACCAGCTGCGCATCATCGCCTCCAGCATCTCGGGCCGGACATTGCCTTCCATCGCCTCTGTCGTGAGTTGCAGATACCGTTCATGCACCGCCGTCAGGTCCGGCAATCCCATCGCCGTGCGGGCCTCCTGCGGCGTGCAGTCGATCTCGATCGTCACCTTCATCGCATCTCGTCCCTTGAGCGGCCCTGTGCCGCCCTGCATAGCCAAGCCTGCCACCCCGCGCGAGAGGACCTCATGAGCAAGACCATCCAGATCGAGACGCTCGACCAGAGCGGCACGTTCGACGCCTATGTCGCTGAACCGCAGGGTACGCCCCGCGCCGCCATCGTCGTCATCCAGGAGATATTCGGCGTCAACGCCGGCATCCGCCGCAAGTGCGACACGCTGGCCGAGGCCGGCTATCTCGCCATTGCACCCGACCTGTTCTGGCGCTTTGCCCCCCGTATCGAGCTGGATCCCGACGTGCCGGACCAGATGCAGCAGGCGCTCGGCCTGATGGGGCAGCTCGATCAGGACGCCGCGATCTGCGACATCGAAGCGACGATCCGTACCGCCCGCTCCCAGCTGAACGACGGTCAGGGCGGCAGCGGCCTGGCTGCACGGGTCGGCGTGGTGGGGTACTGCCTGGGCGGCCGCCTCGCCTTCATGACGGCAGCGCGGACCGACGTGGACGCGGCGGTCGGCTATTACGGCGTCGGCATCGACGGGCTGCTCGGCGAGAAGCACGCCATCGCCAACCCCGTGCTGCTCCACATCCCGCAGGAGGATCATTTCGTCGACAAGGACGCACAGGCGCGGATGCATGCCGGGCTGGACAATCACCCCAAGGTAACGCTCCACGACTATCCGGGTGAGGACCACGGCTTCGCCACCGAATTCGGCGCGCGCCGCTCCGATGCGTCGGCGCGGCTGGCGGACGAGCGTACCGCCGCCTTCTTCGCCGACCATCTTGGCTGAACGCAGAACGGCCCGCCGCTCCTTCACGGAACGGCGGGCCGTCTGTCTCCCCCGGCGGGTACGTCAGCCGAACAGCGTGACGATCCCCAGCGTCTCGCCGGTGCCGACCCACCCTTCGTAGATCATCTTGCCCGCGACAAACACGATCACCGCCAGCCCGACATAGGCGATCCAGCGATACCGATCGATGATCCGCGCGATGAAATTCGCCGCCAGCCCCATCAGCGCCACCGACAGCAGCAGCCCGACGACCAGGATGCCGGGGTGCTCGCGTGCCGCTCCCGCGACTGCCAGCACGTTATCCAGGCTCATCGACACGTCCGCCACTGCCACGGCCCAGGCCGCCGCGGCGAAGCTGCGCGCAGGCTTCAGGCCAGCGGCCTCGTCGCCCTCGATCTCCTCGCTGCCGGGATTGTGCGCACCGGCACGGATCTCGCGCCAGAACTTCCAGCTGACCCACAGCAGCAGCAGCCCGCCCGCGAAGATCAGTCCCACCACGCCCATCAGCCACGTCACAATCAGCGCGAACGCGATCCTCAGCACCAGCGCTGCGCCAATACCGATCAGGATGACCTTCCGGCGCTGCTCGGCGGGCAACCCCGCCGCCAGCGCCCCGACGACGATCGCATTGTCGCCCGCCAGCACCAGGTCGATCATCAGCACCGACCCGAACGCCGCCAGTGCCGCAGGGTCGCCCAGGTTCGAGAAGTCGTTAACGATGTGCTGCCAGATTTCCGCCGGTGATCCGGGCCCCGCCGTGGCGACACCGGCAGCGGCGAGCAGGGTGGTGAGGATCAAGGTCGTGGCTCCCGGCTGTCATGGCGGCAACGGTCCGCCGCCGATCCGGTTTCCTTAGCCGATATGGGGTCGGATGACAGGGGTGTCATGGGGGGGACGCGCCGCCCCCCTCCCCGACGTCATGCCGGGCTTGTCCCGGCATCCACCGGGCCGCGTAAATGCCGCTTGATGCGCCTGCCGCGCCGTGGATGCCGGGACCAGCCCGGCATGACGGAAGCCTTTCTCGGCCCGCCGCGGGCAAAGCCCGCGTCGTCGGTCGGTGCTCGCGCACCGCCGGCCGGCATGAATCAGTAGGCGCGCCCGCGCCTACTGATTCATGCTGTCGAAGAAGTCCTCGTTGGTCTTGGAGTTCTTCATCTTGTCGAGCAGGAACTCCATCGAGTCGATCGTGCCCATCTGCATCAGGATGCGGCGCAGGACCCACATCTTGGACAGCTTGTCCTTCTGGACCAGCAGCTCCTCCTTGCGGGTGCCCGACTTGCCGACGTCCAGCGCCGGGAAGATGCGCTTGTCGGCGACCTTGCGGTCCAGCACGATCTCGGAGTTGCCGGTGCCCTTGAACTCCTCGAAGATCACCTCGTCCATGCGGCTGCCGGTGTCGATCAGCGCGGTGGCGATGATCGATAGCGAGCCGCCCTCCTCGATGTTGCGCGCCGCGCCGAAGAAGCGCTTGGGCCGCTGGAGCGCGTTGGCATCCACACCGCCGGTCAGCACCTTGCCCGACGAGGGCACGACCGTGTTGTAGGCACGGCCCAGACGCGTGATCGAGTCGAGCAGGATGACGACGTCACGCTTGTGCTCGACCAGCCGCTTCGCCTTCTCGATCACCATCTCGGCGACCTGGACGTGACGCTGCGCCGGCTCGTCGAAGGTCGAGGAGACGACCTCGCCCTTCACACTGCGCTGCATGTCGGTGACCTCTTCGGGCCGCTCGTCGATCAGCAGCACGATCAGGAACACTTCGGGATGGTTGTCGGTGATCGCCTTGGCGATGTTCTGGAGCATCACCGTCTTGCCGACCCGCGGCGGCGCGACGATCAGCGTGCGCTGGCCCTTGCCCTGCGGGCTGACGATATCGATCACCCGCGCCGACTTGTCCTTCTGGGTCGGATCGTGCGGGTCCAGCGTCAGCTTCTGCTCGGGATAGAGCGGGGTCAGGTTGTCGAAATTGACCCGGTGGCGGACCATGTCGGGGTCGTCGAAATTGACCGCGGTCAGCTTGGTCAGCGCGAAATAGCGCTCACCGTCCTTGGGGCCGCGGATCTCGCCCTCGACCGTGTCGCCGGTGCGCAGGCCGTGCTTGCGGACCTGATTGGGCGAGACATAGATGTCGTCCGGGCCGGCGAGATAATTCGCCTCGGGGCTGCGCAGGAAGCCGAAGCCGTCCTGCAACACCTCGATCGTGCCCAGCCCCATGATCTGGTCGCCCTGCTCCGCCTGCTCCTTCAGGATGGCGAACAGCAGGTCTTGCTTGCGCAGCGTGGAGGCGCCCTCGACGCCCAGCTCTTCGGCCAGCTGCACCAGGTCGGCCGGGGTCTTCTTCTTCAGGTCTTTGAGATGCATGGACATATCCGGATGCAGGGTCGTCGGGGAGAAGCATGGGCCGGCGACTGAGATGCGCGAACGGCCAGTGCTGGAGGAAACGCGGATCGGCAGGACGCCGCTCTACGCGAAGGCAGGAGGTAAGGGGGACTGGAGGCGGCGTCAAGCACCCTCTAAAATCCTCCCCTGCAAGGGGAGGGGGACCGCCGCGAAGCGGTGGTGGAGGGGTAACCCCCTCTCGATAGCGCAACACCCCTCCGTCAGCGCTGTGCGCTGCCACCTCCCCTTGCAGGGGAGGATTTCAATTCAAAGGCTTCACGAACACCAGCACCACGATCAGCGTCACCGCCAGCGCCGGTACCTCGTTCAGCATCCGGAGCGTCCGCCCGCTCAGCGTCGGCCGCCCCGCCGCCAGCTTCTTCGCATAGCCGACCGCCCAGCCATGATAGCCCGACAGGATCAGCACCAGCAGCAGCTTGGCATGGAGCCACCCTGCCCCCCAATGCTGGCCGACGGTCGCCAGCGTCAGGCCCAGCACCCAGACGACGATCATCGCCGGGGTCAGGATGATGTGCCGGATCTTGGTCTCGCGCTCGACCCACAGTGCGGCCTCTTCGCTGCGGCCCGCGGCCAGCCCCTCCTGATGGTAGACGAGGTAGCGCGGCAGCATGAACAGCCCCGCCATCCAGAAGATCACGAAGATCACATGCGCCGCGACCAGCCACAGATAGGCCGCGCCAAGAAGTTCGATCATGCTACCCCCTTACTCGCGCGATCAGCCGCTCGACATGCGCGATCGGCGTATGCTGGTCGATGCCGTGGCCCAGGTTGAACACATGCGGCCGCTCACCCAGCGCGGCGAGGATACGGTCGATGCCCGCATCGAGTTCCTCGCCCCCCGCGATCAGTGCCAGCGGATCGAGATTGCCCTGGACCGGCATGTCCGGCGGCAGGTTCGCGTGCGCCCAGACCGGATCGACCGTCTCGTCCAGCCCCAGCGCGTCGACCCCGGTCTCGCGGGCATAGGCGGGCAGCTTGCCCCCTGCCCCCTTGGGAAAGCCGATCACGACCAGCCCGGGACGCCGCGCCTTCAGCGCCGCGACGATCGCTGCGTTGGGCGCGATCACCCAGCGCTCGAACTGCGCCGGCGACAGCGACCCGGCCCAGCTGTCGAACAGCTGCACCGCCTCCACCCCCGCATCGGCCTGCGCGACCAGATAGTCGATGGTCATCGCCACGATCGCGTCGACGATCGCCTGGAACGCCACCGGATCGTTGTACGCGAAGCGCCGCGTCTCGCCCTGGTCCTTCGATCCCCGCCCGGCGACCATATAGGTCGCAACCGTCCAGGGACTGCCCGCAAAGCCCAGGAAAGTGGTCGTGGAGGGCAACAACCCCGCCACCCGCCGCACGGTCGCATAGACCGGCTCCAGCCGCTCAGGGACCCGCTCCAGCGCCGCCAGCGCGTGATCGACCAGCGGCGGCTCCAGTCGCGGTCCCTCCCCTGCCCCGAAGCTCAGATCCTGCCCCAGCGCCCAGGGCACCATCAGGATGTCGGAGAACAGGATCGCCCCATCGAACCCGAAGCGCCGGATCGGCTGCAGCGTCACCTCGGCCGCGGCGTCCGGATCGGTGGCGAGCGCCAGGAAGCCGCCCTTCTCTGCCCTGAGCGCGCGATATTCGGGCAGGTAGCGCCCCGCCTGACGCATCAGCCATAACGGCGGCACGGGCTGGGCGACGCCCTTCAGCGTGGCGAGCAGCGGCTTGTTCACGAGTTCGGTCAGCGTCCTTCTTCCTATAAAAGAAGATTCTAAAAAGGGATGATGAAGGTGTTGGCGCGTGGGTCCCGGGGCTTATTCGCCCGTGCCGGAAATGCCAACAGCTTGACCCCGCGAACCCCGCAGAAAACCGCGTGATTCGACATGGCCGTCCCCATTACCCACAGGCTGTGGATAATCTGTTCGGCTGTGGACGGCGCTGTGGATGGATGCCGGGTTTTCCACGGGTCCGGCGCCGGTTGGCGGACCGGGCCGGTTACGCTAGGTTTCATCCCCGGCTTATCCACAGATCCACGAGACCCCGCCTTTCATGGCCTCCCTTTCATGACCCTCACGCGGCTCCACCTCCACCTCCTGTCGGACTCGACCGGCGAGACGCTGGAGAACATCGCCAAGGCGGCACTCGCCCAGTTCGACGACGTGGAGACAGTGCGCCATTTCTGGCCGATGGTCCGGACCGAGGCGCATCTGGAGCGCATCTTGGCAGAGATCGCGCAGAACCCCGGGCTGGTGGTCTACACGCTGGTCAACCCGGCGACGCGGCGCATCCTCGAGACGCGCTGCGGCGCCCTTGGCCTGCCCGCCGTCGCGCCGCTCGATCCGGTCAGCGACGCGCTGTCGGCGATGCTGGGTCAGCAGGCCAAGGCGCGCCCCGGCCGCCAGCACGCGCTCGACGCCGCCTATTTCGCCCGCGTCGACGCGATCCAGTGGACCATCGCCCATGACGACGGCATCGCCTGGGAAGAATGGGAAGAGGCCGACATCGTCCTCGCCGGCGTCTCGCGCTCGTCCAAGACGCCGACCTCGATCTATCTCGCCAATCGCGGCTACAAGACGGCGAACATCCCGATCGTGGTCGAGAGCCCCCCGCCCCCGGTCCTGTTCCGGCTCCAGCGCCCGCTGATCGTCGGGCTGACGACCAGCGCCGACCGGCTGATCCAGGTCCGCCGCAATCGCCTGCTCTCGCTCAACCAGCAGCCCGATACTCCCTATGTCGAGGAAGAGGCGGTCGCGCGCGAGATCGCCTTTGCCCGGCGGATGTTCGCCGATCACGGCTGGCCGGTGATCGATGTCACCCGCCGCTCGATCGAGGAAACCGCGGCGGCGATCGTGTCGCTGGCCAACCAGCGTCGCGCCGAACTGCCCGCATGACCGATCTGGTTCTCGCCTCGCAGAGCGCCTCGCGCCGCGCCATGCTGGAGGCCGCCGGCGTGCCCTTCACCGCCGTCGCCGCGCGCGTGGACGAGGATGCCGCCAAGGCGGCACTCGCCCATCTGACGTCACGCGACCTCGCCGATGCGCTCGCCGAGATGAAGGCGCTGAAGATCGCCAGCCAGGTGACCGGCGCACTGGTGCTGGGATCGGACTCGCTGGTCGCGCTCGCCGACGGCACCCGCCTGGACAAGCCGGAGAGCCGCGCCGAGGCGGCCGACCATCTCGCCCGCATGAGCGGCGGCAGCCATGAACTGTGGAGCGCCGCCGTCATCGCCGAGAATGGCCGCGCCGTCTGGCGCCATGTCGAGCGCGCCCGCCTCCACGTCCGTCCGCTGTCACCGGCGTTCATCGACGCCTATCTCGACGCCGAATGGCCGGCGATCGGCGGCTGCGTCGGCTGTTTCCGGATCGAGGGCAGGGGGGTGCAACTCTTCTCACGGCTGGAGGGCAGCCACTTCACCATCCTCGGCCTGCCGCTGCTCCCCGTGCTCGGCTACCTGCGCGAGCGGGGGGTGATGATGGGGTGATGACGGCCGCTCTCCCGGTAGAATCCGTCATCCCCGCGCAGGCGGGGATCCATAGACGCTGACGTCAGCGATTCGTCTCCAGCGTCAGCGCATCTGGATCCCCGCCTGCGCGGGGATGACGAAGTTGGAGGGCGGGAATGACGAAATTGAAGGAGAGGCTCGCCGTAATGACCCGCCCCTATGCCGAGGTGATCGGCGATCCGATCGCCCAGTCGAAATCCCCGATCATCCACGGCTTCTGGGCCGAGGCGCTGAACCTCGACGTGGAATATCGCCGCCACCGCGTCCTGGCCGAGGAGCTTTCCGGCTATTTCGCCGCCCGCGTCGCCGACCCGGCATGGCGGGGCTGCAACATCACCGTGCCGCACAAGGTCGCCGCCCTTGATCATGTCGCCGATCCGGGCGACGTGCGTGCCTCGATCGGTGCGATCAACACCGTGTTCCGCCAGCCCGATGGCACGCTGGCGGGCACCAACACCGATGCCGCCGGCTTCTGGACGCCGATCGCCGGGCTCGATCTGGCCGGCCGGCCGGTGACGGTGGTCGGGGCAGGGGGCGCGGCCCGGGCGATCCTCTGGGCGCTCGCCCGCGTCGGTGCCGGGCCGGTCACCATCCTCAACCGCAACGTGCTGAAGGCGGCGGCGCTGCTCGCCTCGTTCGGGCTGAAGGGGCAGGCGCTGCCGCTCGGCACCGCCGCACCCCCCGCCGCGCTGCTGGTCAACGCCAGCAGCCTGGGGATGACCGGCCAGCCGCCGCTCGATCTCGACCTGTCGGCCGTCCCCGACGATGCCGTCGTCTATGACATCGTTTATGCCCCGCTGGAGACGCCACTGCTGGCGGCGGCGCGGGCGCGCGACCTCGATACGGTCGACGGGCTGGAGATGCTGGTCGGACAGGCGGCGGTCGCGTTTGCCATCCTGTTCGGCGTCGAGCCGCCGCGTGACCGCGACGACGAACTGCGCGCGCTGCTGACCGCATGATCGTGCCGCTATGATCCTCTTGGGCCTGACCGGATCGATCGGCATGGGCAAGTCGACGGTCGCCGCGATGTTCGCGGACGAGGGTGTGCCGGTGTTCGACGCCGACGCCGTGGTCCACCGGTTGCAGGGTCCGGCCGGTGCGGTCGTGGCGGCGATCGAGGCGGCGTTTCCAGGCACCACCGGCCCTGCCGGGGTCGATCGCGCCGCGCTGTCGGCGGCGGTCCTGAACGACGATTCCGCCATGAAGCGGCTGGAGGCGATCGTCCACCCGGCGGTCGCCGCCGAGCGCGCCGCCTTTCTCGACCGGCACCGGGCTGCGCCGCTGGTCGTGCTCGACATACCCCTGCTGTTCGAGACGGGCGGCGACTCGAAGGTCGATGCGGTCGCCGTCGTCTCCGCCGCGCCCGAAGTCCAGCGCGCCCGCGTGCTCGCCCGCCTGGGCATGACGCCGGCCAAATTCGACGCGATCCTCGCCCGCCAGTTGCCCGACACCGATAAGTGCGCGCGCGCCGATCACATCATCCCAACCGACGTCCCGCTCGACGAGAGTCGCGCCGCGGTGCGCGCGGTGATCGCTTGCATGGGCGCGGACGAAGGTCGATAACATGGGGTCCAAACTCACTCAGAACAGGGATCGTGATCGCCCGTGGAAGACCGCCGACAAGAAGCGCAGCGCAGACGCGTAGCATTCGCTACGCGCAAGCAAGCGACGCCGCTCGGCGGTCTTCCACGGGCGACCGCGCAGCGGCGGGCGGTTTCTGGTGCACAGCGGCGTCGGGGCTCCCCGCAAAGTACTACTTTGCGGGGGCCCGGCCGCGCGTCGGTCACGATGCTTGTGCATCGCTCCCTCCTTGCTCCTGCCTGTGCACCAGAAACCGCTCCGTCACGACCCTGTTCTGAGTGAGTTTGGACCCCTGCGATGCGTGAGATCGTCTTTGATACCGAGACCACCGGCTTCAAGTTCAACGAGGGTGACCGGCTGGTCGAGATCGGCTGCGTCGAGCTGGTCAACCGGGTCGAGACGGGCCGCACCTTCCACGCCTATTACCATCCCGAGCGCGACATGCCGGCGGATGCGGAGCGGGTGCACGGCCTGTCGGCGCAGTTCCTGTCGAAATTCCCGGTCTTTGCCGCCGGGGTGGACGCATTGCTCGACTTCCTCGGCGACGCGCCGCTGATCGCGCACAATGCCGGGTTCGATTTCGGCTTCCTCAATGGCGAGCTAGGCAAGCTCGGCTTTCCCGCGATCTGCCACCGCACGCGGATGATCGACACGCTCCAGATCGCGCGGTCGAAGCATCCCGGCGCCAAGCATACGCTCGACGCGCTCTGCACCCGCTTCGGCATCGACCGGTCGCACCGCGTCGTCCACGGCGCGTTGCTCGATGCGCAGCTGCTGTCGCAGGTCTATGTCGAGCTGATGGGCGGCCGGCAGATCGGGCTGGGCCTGGCTGACGAGGTGGCGGTCGTGTCCGCGGGGCCGGTCGTCGCAGCGGCGCCGCGTCCCGTCCGAAGCCCACGCCTTTTCACGGTGCCCGAGGGAGAACTTGCGGCGCATGCCGCGTTCATGAAGGGGATCGCCGATCCGATCTGGGGGGCCGTGGCGTCCGGATGACGCCGCACGGACGGAGCCAACAGGACCGTCCCGTCCAAGGAGAATGAAATGGATATCCGGGTATCAGGTCACCAGGTCGAAACGGGCGATGCGCTCAAGGCCCATGTCACGGACCGGCTCCAGGGTATCGCCGACAAATATTTCAGTCGGGCCATCTCTGCCGAAGTCACCTTCGGCAAAGGCCCGCACGATGTCGGTTTCAAGTGCGACATCGTCGCCCATGTCATGAAGGGGCTGGTGCTGAAGGGCCGGCACGAGGCGTATGAGGCGCATCTCGCCTTCGACGGCGCGGCCGAGAAGATCGAGAAGCAGCTGCGCCGCTATGTCCGCCGCCTGCGCGATCACAACGCCAGCGCTGCGGTCGAGCTGGCCGAAGCGAACGGCTACGACAATGCCGGTTATACCCTGTTCGCGGAATCGACCTCGGAGGAAGAGGCGGGCGATGCACCGCTGATCGTCGCGGAAACCCGCGTCGACGTGCCCGACGCCAGCGTCGGCGACGCGGTGATGATGCTCGACCTGCGCAACACGGCGGCGCTGTTGTTCCGCAACTCGGGCACCGGCGCCTATAACATGGTCTATCGCCGCGGCGACGGCACCATCGGCTGGGTGGAGCCCCAAAGGGCCGGCGAGCGGGTCAGCGCCGGCGCCGTGAGCTGAAGGTCGCACGCTAACCCGGGACCCTTCCGGGCTTGCTACCCCCGCGCCGCCTTCGGTAAGGGCCGCGCGGGGGCTTGCCAGTTAGAGTATCGAATGACCGATTTCAGCGATCTGCTGCGCCCCGACGCCGTTTTGACGGGCCTGGCGGTCGCTTCGAAGAAGGCTCTGTTCCAACAGCTTGCCACCACCGCCGCGCTGAGTGTCGAGGGGATCGATCCCGCGCTGGTCGCCGAGCGGTTGGCCGCGCGCGAGAAGCTGGGATCGACCGGGTTCGGCGGTGGCGTTGCGATTCCGCACGCCAAGCTGCCCGGCCTCGACGTGCCGGTCGGCATCTTCGCGCGGCTCGCCCAACCCCTGTCCTACCAGGCGGTCGACGACCTGCCGGTCGACCTCGTCTTCGCGCTCCTGTCGCCCGAGCAGGCCGGGTCGGTCCATCTGAAGGCGCTGGCGCGTGTGTCGCGCCGATTGCGCGATCACGGCTTCCTTGCCAAGCTGCGGGGCGCCGGATCGCGGGACGCGCTGTTCGCGCTGTTCACCACGGCCGAGAGTCGTGATGCCGCCTGAAGGCGAGCAGGCGCATTTTCGCGCGCTGGAGGGGCTCTACGCGCACGCGCCGATCAACCGCTTCTTCGAATCCTCGCTCAGGATCGAACGCGAGGGGGTCGCCACGATCCGCTTCACCCTCGACGAGCGGCATTTCCACGCCGCCGGCGCGGCGCACGGCACCAGCTATTTCAAGATGCTCGACGACGCGGCCTTCTACGCGTGCAACAGCCTGGTCAGCGACCGTTTCCTCCTGACCACCGCGTTCAACCTGCTCTTCACCAAGCCGCTCGGCGCCGGGCCGGTGGTGGCGGAGGGACGCTGGGTCAGCGGTCGCCGCCGCGTGCTGGTCGGCGAGGCGCGGCTGGTCGATGGGGAGGGGGAGGAGGTCGCACGCGGCACCGGCACCTTCATGCGCTCGCGCATCCCGCTGGCCGGTCTGCCCGGTTACGTCCCGGCGTGACCGACCGGCTGCCGAGCGGACTGCTGGTGTCGGCGATGCTGCGCCGGGCCAATGACGTTGGCGGCTTCGGCGCGGTGCTGGCCAGGGGTGATCCGCAGGGCGGCGCGATCCTGGCCGTCGTCGTCGAGGACGGGGCCGAGCGGCTGTTCGAGCGCGGTCTCGGTCCCGCCGGTACTCCCGCGCTGATCGAGTCGACTCCGGCAGAGGACCTGACCGGTTACTGGCATCGTCGGCGCCAGCGCGATCCCGATCTGTGGGTGATCGAACTGAACGTCCCGGGTGCGCAACGACTCGTCGCTGAAACGATTGCGGCGAATTGACGCAGGCGCGGCGAACGGCGAGGCGCTGATCGTCGTTTAGCGCGTTGTGCCGCGTCCGGGTGCGATCCGGTCGGTTACGCAGTCGGGGGGAAGCCCGGACGATCGCCACCACGCGATCGGGTCCGTGATCCAACCGCATATTGTTTTGAGTGAATGACTCTGTTTTCCCGGGTCGCGACCGTCGCGGCCATGACTCTCTCTCTTGCCGGGCTGGTTGCCACGACTCCCGGCTGGGCCAACGGAATCGATCAGTCGCTGATCGCCACTCCTGCCCTCGCCACGCTCAACACGCTGGCCCCTCATGTTGTTCCCGCCAATCAGGGCGTTCTGGTCGATGGACAGCCGCTGACGGTCGAGACCGCGTCTCCCGCCGCCGCTGCCGATCAGGTCATTGCTCCCGCCGTCGCCCTGCAGGGCGACGATGACGACGATTTCGGCACCCTGGCAGAGGCCGTTGCCGCGCAGGGCGACGCCAACTCTCCCGATCAGGCGACCCGCTGCCTCGCCGGTGCGATCTATTTCGAGGCGAAGGGTGAGCCGCTGTCGGGCCAGCTCGCCGTCGCGCAGGTCATCCTGAACCGCGCCAAGTCGGGTCGCTTCCCTCCCGACGTCTGCGGCGTCGTCACCCAGCGCGGCCAGTTCGGCTTCGTTCGCGGCGGTCGCATCCCTTCGATCAACGAGAACGGCACGCCGTGGCACACCGCCGTCGCCGTCGCCCGCGTCGCCCTGGCCGATGTGTGGGACTCGCCGGCAGAAGAGGCGCTCTACTTCAACACCAACGACCGCCGCCCCGCCTCCAACATCCGCCGCATCGCCGCGATCGGGAACCACGTCTTCTATCGCTGATCTTGCCTTGTTCGTCGGATGTTCTACAATTCGGCGATGCTCGATCAAGCTCCCGCATCCTGCCTGACCGGTGATGACCCTGGCCTGTGCGCCGCAGATGTGGCGCGCGGGGTTTCGCGGCTTCTGCTCCGCCACGATCTTGCGCCGCTGGCGGAAGTGTCGCTGGACGGTGGCCGGCGCGCAGACCTGATGGCGCTCGACGCGCGCGGCAATATTGTGTTGGTCGAGATCAAGGTCTCGCGCGCCGATCTGATGGGCGACGGCAAGTGGCCCGATTATCTCGGCCATTGCGACCGCTTTTTCTGGGCGGTGCCGGCCGGTTTCGACCTGCGACCGCTCGATACGTCCGCCTTCCTGCCTGCGCGCACCGGTATCATCGTCGCCGACCGCTACGACGCGGAGATCGTGCGGGAAGCCCATACGGTCGCGCTGCCAGCCCCGGCGCGGCGGCGCTGTACGCTCGCCTTTGCCCGCCGCGCCGCACGGCGTGTCGCCGCCGCGCTCGATCCGGAGGCCGTGATCCTGGCGGGCTGACGGGGCATTCCGCCGCACAGTGATTGTCTACTAACCTGGTAGGAGTTAATCACGATGCGTTAGACGTCACGAACGGGCGCCGACCCGTTCCGAGCGCAGGAGGGTGTCATGTTCCACACAGGTGAAGCGACCGGCCCGACGATTCTCATGGTGCCGGGTCTCGGCGGTTCCGGACCGTCGCACTGGCAGAGTCTGTGGGCGCAGCGGCGTGCCGACACCAGCGTCGTCGATTTCGGTGACTGGAACACTCCCCATCGCAACAGCTGGGTCGCGACGCTTGATCGCGCGATCGCCAACGCGCAGGCACCGGTGATCCTGGTCGCGCACAGCTTGGGCTGCTTGGCGGTCGCGTGGTGGGCGCATCTGTCGCCGCAGCCCTATGGCTGGCCGGTCGCCGGCGCGCTGCTGGTGGCGCCCGCCGATGTCGACCGTCCGGCGGTGCAGGAGGAACTGCGCGGCTTCTCACCCAGCCCGGCGGTGCTGCTGCCGTTCCCCTCAACGGTGGTTGCCAGCCGCAACGACCCGTGGATCTCGGCCCAGCGCGCCCACAGCTACGCTGCCGGTTGGGGCAGCCACTTCGTCGATATCGGCGAGGTCGGCCACATCAACGCGGCCAGCGGCCTGGGTTATTGGCCGGAGGGTGAGGAACTGCTCGACCGGGTCATTGCGGCGGCGCTGGACGGCCATGCCCGCCCCCGCGCGCCAGGCGATGCGAGAGCGATGCTGTCGCATGATCGCTCGGGTGCAGGGCAGCGGCTGTCATGAGCCCCGTCTAGAAGGGGCGCTCGCCCGTATAATTGCCGGCCTGGCTGTACCGGCACACCAGGATGTCCTCGTCCGCACCCTCGGCGACGGCACAGCCGACCGCGTTGGTCCGGCGCCACATCATCTGAGTGTAATGGTCCACATCGGCGACCCGCCCGGTCACGCTGTTGTCGGGAAAGGTGCCGGCCTTGAAGAAGCGCCGCTCGCGCGCCCAGGCCCCGACCATCGATTCGACCGCGAAGGCGTTGCGCGTGCCCGCCCACAGGTTCTCGCCTTGTGGATTGCCGGGATCGTCGGGCGAATGGCGAAATGCACCGCTCGCCGCCAGGTGATCGGCCCAGCGCTTTGCGTCGCTCGCCAGCCCCGCGTCCCAGTGCAGCGGCGGCACGCCGACGACCGCCCGCTCGCGGTTATGCCCCGCCAGCAGCCGGCCTTCAAGGTTCGAGGTCAGCCCGGTCGCCCCGATGACCAGCGGCGACAGGGCGAGCATCGCGACCCGCGCCAGCCATAATGTCGATCGACCTCCCCGCACCGGATACCCTCCTCCGCCAGATGCGAAGGACGATGCGGTTCAACAGGTAATCAACAGGTTAACGGGGGCAAGTCCGGCGACGATCAGGTGCGATTCTGGGCCGGATCGGTCCTGGCGGGGAGGATCGCCACCGGATCGCCACGTTTGACCACGGCGAACAGCCGCTCGGCGAACGCGGGCGGCACGCCGATGCAGCCATGGGTGGCAGCACCCTGCCGTACCGCGCTGGCGTGGATCGCCACGCCGTCGCCCGTCAGCCGCAGCATGAAGGGCATTTCGGCGTCATAGAGGGTCGAGCGATGCTCGGCCGCCTTTTCCAGGATGGGGAAGGTGCCGGTCGGCGTCGGCTTGCCATCGGTGCCGTACAGGATCACGGCGGTGCCGATCTCGTCGCCGCCGCGGAACACCGAAACGGTCTGCTGTGCCAGGTCGACGCGGACCCATACCGGTCCGTCCGCCACGCCGTCATCGTTCCAGCGATAATCGCCGTAATGCATGGCATCGGGCGTGTTCAGCACGCTGCGCACCTGTCGGGTGGCGCCGTCGGGCATGGTAAGGGTGGGCAGATGGCCGGCCAAGAAGCGAACCCGGTCGCCCTCGATCGCCGACTGGGGCAGGGGCGGGGGCGGGGCCGCCCTGTCGCGCGCGCCGCCAAAGGCGACGGTCGCGGCCAGCGCGAGTCCGCCGAACATCGCTATGCCCCAGGCGTACCGCATGACGGGCTCAGCGCGCCTCGACAGTCCGGGGCAGCGGCGCCCCGCGCCGACGACGCAAGCCCAGACCGGCGGTGAAGAAACCCAGGATGGTCATCAGCCAGGTCGACGGTTCCGGCACCGCACTGACCGGCGGATCCACGGGCGTCGTTGTGCCGCCGCCACCGCCACCGGTGTTACCGCCACCGCCGCCGCCTACTCCGGTCACGCCCGACACGGGGGCGAGCGTCGTTGGCACCAACCCTGGGCTGGTGACGAGCGGATCGGTCGCCTCGGCCACGGGTGCACCCAATGCCTGCTGCGTCACCGGCAGCGCGGATGGCAGTGCCGCGACCGGCGTGCCCGCTGGTGTCGCAGCGGTGGGCCGCGTCCGCTCCTGCCCCAGCGCCCGTTCGACTGGAGCCTTGTGGGCATAAGCGAGCTTGGTCTGGGTCAGCGCACCCGGCGCGCGGGCACCCGGTGAACGGGCTGCCAGGATGGCGGCAGGATCGGCCATTGCTGACGCCAGCGCGCTTTCCACCGCGGTGCTGGTGCTGAACAGCATGATCGTCGCGAGCGCCGCAGCGGAAACGCCACCGATCGCGGCGAGCGGCTTGGCGACCGGCGCGAGCGGTGACGATCGGACCATCAGTCCGATGCGGCTACCGTAATCGGCGATCATCCCCTTTGCGTCGTCCCAGAGCATGAGCTCCTCCCTGTTCATCGCCCCGATGGCGTCCCTGGCCCTTGTATCTGTCGTGCGGCCACGGGCTTTCGACTCAACGTTTGGCTGTCGGAATGGATTACAGGAGAATCCAAAGAAAGTTCCGATGTTATTCAGCCACAGCACGTCGCAAAGTGAAACGCTGATCCTAGTTAAGGATAAAAGGTCCGAAAATGTCGTATCGGACTGGTACGACGGACTTCCATAGTAAGAAACAGGCGAGATATAGCCCGGCGGTCCCGATCGGCTGTCCTGTCCGAACCGCCCAGTTCGATATCCCGAGTCGCAGCCCCGATCTCAATCCTTCACATGGGCCGCTGCCAGTTGCCCGCGCAGGTTCGCGAGCACCCGCTCCGATACCGGCGGCAGCGTGTGGGCGGCCCGGCCACGGCGCAGCCGGGCGCGGTCCGCGTCGTCCGGCTCGATCCGCCGCACCCGCACCGCCGCCGACCCCTGCCGGCGAAAGCCCAGCGCCTCGGCCGCGCCCTTCGACAGGTCGATGATCCGCGCCGCCCCGGCGAAGGGTCCGCGGTCGTTGATGCGCACCACGATCCGCCGTCCGCTGTCGAGCGCGGTGACCTCGACGTATGTCGGCAGCGGCAGGGTGGGATGGGCGGCGGTAAGCCAGCGGGCACGGAACCGCTCGCCATTGGCGGTGCGGTTACCCGACTCGTTCCCGTACCAGCTGGCGTAGCCTAGCATGTCGAAGGTTGGATTGGCGGCGGGAACATAGGTGGTAGTGCCGACCCGATATGGCCGCCCGATCCTGACCGGCAGGTCGCGGACCGGCGGGCCGCCCGCGCAGCCCCATAGCAGCAGCGCGGCGAGGATCGATGCGGCTGTCCGTGTCATCGCGCCGCCCTACCCGGGCAGCCGGATCAGGAACAGCGCCCCGCCGCCCTGCTCGGCCAGTTCGATGGCGCCGCCATGGGCGTGGAGCAGCGAGCGCGCGATCGGCAGGCCCAGCCCGGTGCCGCCGCTGGTCCGCCGGCTGGTAAAGAACGGCGTGAAGACACGTTCGCAGTCACCCGACGGGATGCCGGGACCATCGTCGCCGACCGCCAGCAGCACCGCGTCGCCCTCCGCGTGCGCCGAAAGGGAGACGGCGGTCGCGCCGGCCTGGCGGCTGTTCTCGATCAACCCGGTCACGACCGCCGCCACCGTCTCGGCCGGCACCGCCACGGCCAGCGCCCCCGCCGCATCGACGGTTACCGCGAAATCCGCCCCGCGATGCGCGTCGGCGAGCCGGTGGAGTACTGGCATCAGCGGCGTCGCGAGCCCCTCGACCGGCTCTGCCATGTCGGCGCGCGCCAGGTCGAGCAGCCGCGTGACGAGCTGCGCCAGCCGCTCGGCATCGGCGGCCATGTTGGCCAGAAAGCGGCGGCGATCCCCGGCGGCCATGTCAGGATGGTCCTGCAACAGCTCGACCGCGCCGCCGATCCCGGCCAGCGGGGTCTTGAACTCGTGGCTGACCGCATGGGCGAAATCGCGCAGGTAGCGGGATCGCCGCTCGATCGCCGCCGCCATCACCGCGAAGTCGCGGTAGAGTGCCTGGATCTCGACCGCCGCGGTCGGCGGCACCGGGGGCACGGTGCCGCCCCCGGCCGCCACCGCGCGCGTCGCCTCGCCCAACGCCTCGACCGGGCGGACGATCCCGCGGGACAACAGCCCACTCAGCACGACCAACGTCGCGAAGATCAGCGCGATGCCGAGCAGGATCTTGCCGCGATCCTCATAGATGCCGACGAACAGCGCCCTGGGCGAGCGCGACAGCAGCAGCACGCCGACCACCCGCCCGTCGGCCACGATCGGCCGCGCATGGTGGATACGCAGGTTCGACGCGCGGCTCAGCCACTCGAACGCGTAGAGCGGCCGATAATCGTCGTTGCGGCGCAGGACGGTGGCGGGCCGCCCGGCGAGCGCCGCCCGCACCTCCGGCAGATCGGCGTCGCTGCCCCCCGCGCCCGGACCGACCAGGATGCGCCCGCGCGCGTCGAGCAGCAGGATCGAGGCAAGCGTCGTCCGCGCGGTCAGCCGCAGGACCGGCCGCAGCGCCCCGGCCCAGGCGATGGCCCCGGCGTCGATCGGCCCGGCGGCGGGGCGGGGCAGGGGCCGCTCGGGCAGGATCGGCGACAGGCGCAGGTCGATCGTCGGCGGCTCGGCGACATAGCCGGGCGGTGCGACAGTGTCCGCGCGCCAGTCGAGCGCACCCGCCGCCGCCAGCGCCGCCCCTTGCGCGACCAGCTCCGCCTCGGTCTGGCGGACCAGCGTGTTCTCGTACACCCGTAGGAAGAGCGCGCCGACGCCGGGCAGCGCCGCGACGAAGACGAAGGTGGTGAGCAGGATGGTGCGCAGCCGCAAGCGCGGCCAGCGGTCGCGCACCGCCTGTTTGAACCGCGCGATCATCCGCCGCCGCAGAGCCCCAGCCGGTATCCGATGCCGGCGCGCGTCTCGATTACGTCATCGGCGCCGACGGCCGCAAACTTGGCGCGCAGGTTGCGGACATGGCTGTCGATCGTTCGGTCGGTGATCGCGAAACCGGGACCGTGCAGCCGGTCGATGATCGCCTCGCGACTGAACACCTTGGACGGCATCGCCGCCAGCGTGCGCAGGATGCCGAACTCGGTCGCGGTCAGCGCCACCGGCGTTCCCGCCCAGCTCGCTTGCCAGCCGTCGGCGTCGAGCGTCAGTCGCCCATGAACCAGCGGGTGCGCCAGCTCGGCAGCGGCGGGCGGGCGCGCGGCGGTGCGGCGCAGGATCGCCATCACCCGCGCCGCCACCTCGCGCGGGGAGAAGGGCTTGGTGACATAATCGTCCGCGCCCAACTCGATCCCCAGCACGCGATCGATCTCGTCGTCGCGGCTCGACAGGAACAGGATCGGCACGTCGCTGGTCGCGCGCAGCCGTCGGCATGCCTCGATCCCGTCCATCCGGGGCATGTTGATGTCGAGCACGATCAGGTCGGGCGTCGCGCGCGCGACGCTTGCCAGCACCGCCTCGCCATCCTCCGCCTCGATCGTGTCGAGCCCGGCCTTGCCCAGCGCGAAGACTAGCAGCTGACGGATATGGGGATCGTCGTCGGCGACGAGGATGGTGCGCGGCATGGGACAGGGGATCATCGCTCCGCCTCCCTGGGTCAAGCGCGACCGCACGCGACGGGCGGTGCCGCTGCCAGCCGCCGGGCGCCGCGTGGCGTCCACGCGCGCCACTGGGCCTGCCGCCCGGCCAGGCTGCACTGAATGTCCATCCGTATCCCATGCACCCGCGCGCGAAGTTCGGGGTCGCGCACCCGCGCCTCCAGCGTCACCAGGGGCAGCAGTGCGCCGTCGCCGGTCTCGTGGAGATATTCCAGGTCGATGCCCCGCACATCGGCCGCGCGCACGTTCCACCACGCCGCCACTGCGCCCAGATCGACCGCCCCCGCCGCCGTCAGCACGGCCAGCGCCGCCGCTGCGTTCGTGTTGACGAGCCAGCGCGCGCTCTTGTCCCGCAGGATACGCCAGCCGATCAGCACCAATCCCAGCGCGACCAGCGCCATCCATGCCAGCGCCGCGATCCGCCATGCGGTCAGCATCGACGTGGCGATATAGTCGATCGTCCTGAGCGCGCTGGAGGCGACCAGCACGACGTTCTGCGCCACCCATAATGTCACCAGCCGCCGCGCGAGCGGGTGGCGCGCGCTCTCGCTGCCCGGCCGCAGCATCGCCAGCGCCATCGCGCCGGCCAGCAGCGCGGTGACGATCAGCGGATAGGCGCCGCGATGGACATACTCGGTCTGCGACATGCCCGCGGGCAGCGCTGCGCCGCTCCACAGAAAGGCGATGTCGAGCAGGTTCTGCACCGCGAACAGCGCGTTGAACAGCGCGAGCGCTATCAGCACCGAGGGTAGCGACGTGCCCGGCAGTCGCGGTTCCGGATCGGGCAGCCGTGCCGCCCAGCGCAACACCGCGGCGTGCGGGCGCATGCTGGGCCAGGCGAGTGCGGCAAGCACCGTCCAGAACAGCAGCCGGCCGGGGCTCGGCAACCGAATATCGGCCAGTGCCGCGCCGATCAGCGGGTTGGCGCCCGCGAACAGCGCCACGAACACCAGCCCGCCGACCAGCGGCAGCGCCAGCACGCCTGCCAGCGCGCCCGCCGGCATCCGCCCCGCGCGGCGCGGCCGGGCGAGCGCGCGCAGGTCGCGCAGCGGCACCACCGCGCTGCTCGCGGCGTGCAGCCCCAGCCGCCATGCCCAGCGCCAGGCATCGTCGAACCGCGTGACGCGCGGCAGGAGCGCCGCCATCGCCAGCGCCGCCCAGAACATCAGCCACGCGAGCGGCCCCGGATCGTCGACCAGCATCGCGGCATAGACCAGTGCCGCCGCCACTGCGCCCAGCGCCAGCCGGCTCCGCCGCACATCGGGCCTGGCGACCACTACCGCCGCCAGCCAGCCGAGCGCGAACAGCCCCAGCATCGTCCCCGCCGGGTCGTCCCCGAACAGCCAGTCCCCCAGCGCGACCAGCCCCGCCAGCGCCGCCGCCTTCACCCAAAACCCGAACCGCATCGCCCATCCCTTCGTCAGGAAGGGCTGGATCTAGTCACCGCGCATCCACCGGGGATGCGCCGGAGAGGGAGACGGCAAAGAGATATGGTGCAGTTTCGGTGCATTCCGGAAGCGATCACCCCCGGTAAGGGGGCGGCCCGGTTTCGACAGGGTTGGCAATGTTTTCGCGCGAAGACGCGAAGACGCGAAGGCGTTGCGTCTGCCTCCGCGGCAGCTCTCCGGTTCGAGTTTGTCAGAGTAAGGTGCGCTGCCGCGCGCACGAGACGTCTTTGCGTCTTCGCGGCTTCGCGCGAAAATCAAACTCCGCCAAGAATCTACCGCATCAACCCAGCAGCGCGCAGCGCATCCTCGATGACCTGCGCCGGCCCCGATGGCGCCGTCACGGTGCGCGCAGGCTCCGCATCTTTTGCCGGCCGCCGCGTTCGGGGCGCCACCGCCTCCGTCAATCCCCAGAACGCCGCGATATGTCGGGTCGAGGAAATTCCCGCATCCAGCATATGCGCACCCGCCACCTCCGCGCCGTCGCTGCCCTGCGGGTCGAGCGGGGTGCCGTGGCCCATGCCGGCGATCCGATATTCCTCGATCACCGCGCGTCCGGCGGCGTCGCGCCACAGGCGGTGCTGCGCGCCGTCTACCGTGTCGACCTCCGCCGCCCGCGCGTCGAGGCCATGCAGCGCCTGCCACTGTGCCAGCGTCGCCGCCGCGTTGCTCGGGTCGACGGTGGTGTCGCCGCTGCCATGCCAGACCGAGACGGTCGGCCACGGTCCCGCATACCTCGACGCGGCGCGCACCGTGCCGGCCAGCGTCCGTGGATCGACCACGCCCGCGCCGCGCATCCGGTCGAGCGCCTGCACGACCGACGTCGCGCTGCCATAGGGAAGCCCGGCGATGATCGCGCCGCCCGCGAACAGCTCCGGACAGGTCGCCAGCATGACCGCCGTCATCGCGCCCCCCGCCGACAGGCCGGTGACGAAGACGCGGGCGCGGTCGATGCCGTGTGCGCGGATCGCCGCCTCGGTCATCTGCCGGATCGATTCCGCCTCGCCGCCGTCCCGATGAATATCCTCGGGCTGAAACCAGTTGAAGCAGAGATTGGGATTGTTCGCGCGCACCTGCTCGGCGAACAGCACGACGAAGCCGTGTTGGTCGGCCAGTCGCGACCAACCCGACCCTGCGTCATACCCGGCAGCGCTCTGCGTACAGCCGTGCAGTACCACGACCAGCGCCGGCTTCGCGGCCAGCGTATTCGGCACATGGATGCGCGCACGCAAGGCGCCGGGGTTCGACCCGAAACCGGTCAGGTCGTGCAGCCGGTCCGCACCCGACACGGGCGGCATGATCGGCATGGCGGTGCGGGCCTTGGCCAGGCGCTGCAGCGTATCGGACAGTCGGCGCATGCGAACACTCCCTTAGCGGATGGTCCGCCACAGCCCGACGACAGTCAAATGCTGCGCTGCACAATATGGTCTCTCGCGCCGCGATGGCAAGCCGCGTGATGCGGAGCCGAGCGGCAAGTGCTGCGTTGCAAAGGGGTTACCCAGACCGGAGCTGCCCCGTTGATGACCGATCCCGCCCGTCCGCTCCGCCTGGGTTTCCCGGTCAAGGTCATGGGCCGTCCCGAGCTGAAGAGCCAGGACACGCGCCGCTGGCAGAAGAACCCGCACCTGAAATGCTCGCTCGAGCTGCTCGACGCGGTCCTGGACTATCTGCGCGCAGAGCGGCTCGATATGTACCGCCTGTCCTCCGACATCGCGCCTTATGCCACCCATCCGGACATGCCGCAGTTCCACGCCATGGTCGCGGAGAGCGACGCGGAGCTGCGTGCGTTCGGGGCGAAGGCGCGGGCGCTCGACATCCGGCTGTCCTTCCACCCCTCGCAATACGTCCTCCTCAACGCCCCCGATCCTCAGCTGACCGCCAAGAGCATCTGGGACCTTGCCAGCCAGTCCGAGATGCTCGACCGGATGGAGCTGGACGACGAGGCGGTGGTCATCACCCATGTCGGCGGCGTGTACGGCGACCACGACGCCAGCCGCGCGCGCTGGATCGCGGGGTGGGAGCAGTGCCCGGAGCATGTCCGCCGCCGACTGGTGCTGGAGAATGACGATATCCGCTTCAGCGCCGCCGACGCGCTGTGGATTCACGAACGGACAGGGGTGCGGCTGGTCTTCGACTACCAGCATTTCTGGTGCCTCAACCCCGAGCGGCTCGACATGCGCGACACGCTGGAGCGATTCCTGGCGACCTGGCGGGCAGGGGTCCGGCCCAAGATCCACTTTTCCTCGCCCCGCACCGAGCTGCGCGAGATCAAGCAGAAGATCACGCCGAAGCAGCGCGCCGCCGCCCAGGCGGGCAAGCGGCCGGGAAAGGCCGAACTGCTCAAGGCGCCGATGAAACCGACCGCACGGGTGAAGACGGTGCTGCGTCCGCCGATCTGGACGGGCCATGCCGACTTCACCAACCCGTTCGAATTCGCCACCTTCATGCGGATGGCCGAGGGGCTGGTGTTCGATGTCATGATGGAAGGAAAGTCGAAGGACATCAGCCTGCTGCGCCTGCGCCCCGACCTCCTCCGCTATGCCCCGGACGTCGCCGCGCGCTTCGGCATCACGGCCGATGACGCCGCCCAGTTCGCCGCCGACGAAGCGCGGCTGGAGAAGGGTGTCGACGCTGACGGCGAGCCGGATGTCGACGAGGGACGGTCAGCCGCCTGATCCGCGTCCCCTCCATAAGGAGGGGAAGGGAAGGTCGGTCAGTCGGTGGCGCGCCGCGAGGGCTTTGCCGAGCGCCGCTTGCGCCGCGGCTTGTCCGCCTTCTTCGATCGCAGGAAGAACGCCCCGGCCAGCGTCGCAAGCGCCCCGATCCCGACCGCTGCGACCAGCGGCACGATCAGCCGGTTGCCTTCGGGTGCGCGCTGCTCATCGCGCGGAGGCTTTGCCTTGGCGGGTGCCGGCGGGTGCGGCGGTTCTTCGCGCGGGAACGGGGACTGGTTGCCCGGCGGCACCGGTGGCGAGTGGGACATGGCGGTTTCTCCTTCGTTCCCAGCCGCCAACGTCCCGCTCCGGGCAATGTTGCACGCTTACAGCCGCGGCCCCGCCACCGCCGGCTTGGCACGTTTCGGCGTCTCGGCGAACAGCTTGGCGATCGTACCCGACCGGCCGTCCTGCTCGGCATAGTCGCGCGCCGACAGGCCGGCGATCACGTCCTTCTGGTCCGGATCGGCGCCCGCCGCGGTCAGCACGCGGACCATGTCGATGCTGCGGCTCTGCACCGCGGCGATCAGCGGCGTGACGCCCGACTGGTTGCCCAGGTTCGGGTTCGCCTTGCCCGCGATCAGGATCGGCAGCAGGTCGCGCTGGCCCAGCTGCGTCGCCAGCAGCAGCGGCGTGTTGCCCTGCCGGTCACGCAGGTTCGGGTCGGCGCCCTTCTGCAGCAGGTAGCGGACATATTTGTCGTCGCCGCGCTTCACCACGATATGCAGCGCACCCTCGCCCGAGCTGGTCTCGCGCGCATTGACCAGGTTGCTGCCGGGGCGGTCGAGCATGTCGATCACCTCGTTGCCCTTGGCGTCCTTCACCGCCTGCAGGAACTTGTAGCTTTCCGACTGCTGCTGCGCGGTTACGGGCGCGGCCAGCGCGAGCATGGCCAGAATTAGGGGCTTGCACTTCATCGAAACGTCCTCGGGCTCGGTCGCTGCTGCTTGCGCGGGTGGCGCTAACAGATCAAGGGTGGCTGCGCCATGAACCTGCGCTGGATCCTGCTGCCGCTCGCGCTCGCCGCCTGTCAGAAGCCTGCTGCCGACACAGGCCCCCCGCCGCTCGCCGGCGCCAGGATCGGCGGCCCGTTCAGCCTGACCGACCAGGACGGCCGCACCGTCACCGACCGCAGCTTCGCGGGCAAGTACCGGCTGATGTATTTCGGCTATACCTTCTGCCCCGATGTCTGCCCGACCGACATGGCCGCGATCGCCGCGGGACTGAAGCAGGTGGCCGCCGACGCGCCCGCCACCGCCGCTAAGGTCGTGCCGATCTTCGTCACCGTCGATCCCGAGCGCGACACGCCGGCGGTGCTGAAGCAGTTCACCGCCGCCTTCTCCCCCCATCCGGTCGGGCTGACCGGTAGCCCGGCGGCGATCGATGCCGTCAAGAAGGCCTATGGCGTCTATGCGGCGAAAGGCGCGGCGACGCCCGGCGGCGGCTACATGGTCGATCACAGCCGCCAAGCTTACCTGATGGGTCCAGACAATCGCCCGGTCGCGCTGGTCCCGCAGGACCAGGGGCCGAAGGCGGTCGCCGCCACCGTCGAGCAGTGGGTGAAATGAGAGCCGGAGAGAAGGCCGGACGCTTCTGGGAAGACGTGCCGATCGAGCGGCTCGATCGCGGCCAGTGGGAAGCGCTGTGCGACGGCTGCGGCAAGTGCTGCATCCACAAGCTGGAGGACGAGGAGACCGGAGAGGTCCACCCGACGAACGTCGCCTGCCGCCTGCTCGACCGCCGCAGCGGCCAATGCTCCGACTATCGCCATCGCCGCGCCTATGTGCCGGAATGCGTGCGCCTGACCGCCGGCAACGTCCGCGACATCGACTGGCTGCCGTCGACCTGCGCCTATCGCCTGCGCGCCAATGGCCAGCCGCTGCCCGAGTGGCACTATCTGGTCAGCGGCGACCGCGAGGCGGTCCACCGCGCCGGCCAGTCGGTGCGCGGCTGGACAGTCAGCGAGGATGATGTGGGCGACATGGAGGACCATCTGGTCGAGCGCGAGTTGTGAGTCTCGCGCAGGTAGGGGGCGCGGAGGTCGAGATCGTCCGCCACCCGCGCGCGCGCCGCTGCACTCTGTCGATCGATCCCGCCAGCGGCCGTGCGCGTCTGGTCCTGCCGCGTCGTGCCGCCCTGTCGACCGCGCTCGCCTGGGCGGAGGGGAAAGCGGGGTGGCTGGCCGAGCAGCGCGCTGCCCTGCCGCTGGCACGGCCGTTCGTGCCGGGCGCGACCTTCAGCGTCGCCGATGCCGCCGTCACCCTCGTCCGCGAGGAGGGGCGTCGTCGCGCGCTGGTCCGTGACGGCGATCGCCTGCTGATCGCCGGGCCGGAAGAAACGATCGCGCGGCGGGTCGAGGCGTGGCTGCGTGCCGAGGCGCTCGCCCTGCTCACTGCCGAAACCGCGGAGTTCGCCGTCAAGGCGGGCGTCACCGTCGCCCAGGTCGGCATCGGCGATCCGCGCCGCCGCTGGGGCAGCTGTGCGTCGTCAGGGATCATCCGCTATAGCTGGCGGCTGCTGCTCGCCCCCGGATGGGTCCGCCGCGCCACCGTCGCGCACGAGGTCGCGCATCGCGTCCACATGAACCACGGCGCGCAGTTCCACGCGCTCGTCGCCACGCTGCTAGGCGAAGACCCCACACCCGCGCGCCTCTGGCTGCGCGAGCATGGCGCCGCCCTTCACTGGGTCGGGCGCGCGTCCTGAAGCTGACGCGCCGCCGGCGCGGCGGGCGCCGTTGCCGGAGTGTCGCGCCGCGGGACCGGACCGGGATCGCGCTGGGGCTGGTCGCGCCCCGATACGCTGTCGATCAGGTCGTCGAGCTGCTGCTGCGGCGTGCGTGCCGGCGCGGTTCGCTCGGGCGCAGGACCCTCGTCACCGATGTCGGCGCCGGTCGGCGGTGCCGGATCGGCGGGCTGCTGGGGCAGGGGATTGCCGTTCTCGTCGACGAAGGTCGCGTTGTCGGGCGCGCCGTAATAGCTCTCCTCGTCGGGCTCCAGCTGCCACTCGGGCAAGGTGACCTGCGTGTCGAACTGCTCGATCGGCCGGTCGGCGGTGGCGGGGCGCATGAACGCGGCGAAGGCGCGGGCGGGTGCGGTGCCGCCATGCAGCCCGCGCACCGGCTTGGCATCGTCGCGGCCCATCCACACGCCGGTGGTCAACCCGCTGGAAAAGCCCAGGAACCAGCCGTCCTTCAGTGAGGTCGTGGTGCCAGTCTTGCCCGCCACCGGCCGGCCGATCTGCGCCTCGCGGCCGGTGCCGGTATTGACCGTCGTCTGCAGCAGGTCGGTCATCGCCGCCGCGACATAGGGCGCGACCAGCACGCGGCTGCGATCGACCTCATGCGTGTAGATCGTCTCGCCGTTCGCGGTCACACGGGTGATGCCATAGGGGACGACCGCGACCCCCTTTGCCGCGACGCTGGCAAAGGCGCGGGTCATGTCGATCAGCCGCACGTCGCTGGTGCCCAGCACCATCGCCGGATGCGTGTTGATCTGGGTGGTGATGCCGAACCGGCGCGCCATGTCGGCGATGGTCGCGAAGCCGACCTCCTGCCCCAGCTTGGCCGCCACGGTGTTGAGCGAATAGGCGAAGGCGGTGCGCAGCGTCACGTTGCCCGAATTGTGCCGCGAGTCGTTGCGCGGGCTCCAGCCGTCGATCGTGACCGGCTCGTCGACGACGACGTCCTCGGGCTTGTGCCCGGCTTCCAGCGCGGCGAGATAGACGAACAGCTTGAACGCCGAGCCCGGCTGACGCTGCGCCTGGGTCGCGCGGTTGTAGATCGACGAGACGTAATCGGTGCCGCCGACCATCGCCCGTACCGCACCGTCGCGGTCGAGGCTGACGAGCGCCCCTTGCGCGCCGGCGGGCACGTTCGCGCGGATCGCGGCATCGGCCTGGCGCTGCATCTTCGGGTCGATCGTCGTCCAGACCTCCAGCGGCGCCTGAGTCTCGTCGATCAGCGTGTCGAGCTGGGGCAGGGCCCAGTCGGTGAAGTAGCGCGCGCTGTTCTGCGGCGGCTCCGGCGCCAGCTTCAGCCCCTCGGGGTCGGCCTGCTCGGCCTGGGACTGCGTGACATAGCCGTTGCGCACCATCTGGCGAAGCACCACCCCGGCGCGGCCCTTGGCGGCGTCGGCGTCGGCGGTGGGGGAATAGTTGGACGGCGCCTTGACCAGCCCGGCGATCACCGCCGCCTCGGCCAGGCTCAGCCGGTCGGCGCCGTGGCCGAAGAACTTGCGGCTCGCCGCGTCGATCCCGTACGCGCCGCCGCCATAATAGACCTTGTTCAGGTACAGCTCGAGGATCTGGTCCTTGGAGAATTTCCGCTCCAGCGCCAGCGCCAGGATCGCCTCGCGGAACTTGCGCCCGAACTTCTTCTGGCTCGACAGGAAGACGTTGCGCGCCAGCTGCTGGGTGATGGTCGACCCGCCCTGCACCCGCCGGCCGCGCTGGTAATTGACCCAGAGCGAGCGGACGATGCCGAGCGGATCGACGCCGGGATGCGAGCGGAAGCGGCTGTCCTCCACCGCGACGGTGGCGTCGCGCATCACGGTCGGAATGCTGTTATAGGTCAGCCACTCGCCGTAGCTCGGCCCCAGTGACACGATCACCGATCCGTCGGCAGCGTGGACGCGGATCATCTGGCCGTTGGGCGAGGACTTCAGCTCCTCGAAGCTCGGCAGCTGCGACCGCGCGACATAGACCGCGATCACCAGCGCGCCCAGGCCGATCACGGCCAGCCCGATCAGGATCTTGAGGGTAAGGCCCAGGCGGCGGCGCCAGGGCGAACGGGTTGCGGAACGCTTGCGAGCCATGAAGGCCCAGCGAAATACGCGTTAACCCTGCCGCCGACAAGCGTTACCGCAGGCCGGCGGCGGTTCGGGTCAACCCGCCTTGCGCGGCCGGAAATCCAGCGCGATCGAGTTCATGCAGTAGCGCAGCCCGGTCGGCGGCGGACCATCAGGAAAGACATGGCCCAGATGGCTGTCGCAGCGCGCGCACCGCGTTTCGGTCCGTACCATGCCGTGACTGCGATCGGTATGGTCGGACACCCGATCGGGCGCGATGGGCTGGGTGAAGCTGGGCCAGCCCGAGCCGCTGTCATATTTGTCGGCGCTGTCGAACAGTTCGTTGGCACAGGCGGCGCAGCGATAGATGCCGTCTGCCTTGTTGTCGTTCAGCGCGCCGGCATAGGCCCGCTCGGTCCCGGCCTCGCGCAGGACATGATATTGCTCGGGCGTCAGGCGCTTGCGCCACTCGGCCTCGGAAAGGTTCAGCTGATCCATGGCCATAATTTCGTGAGCGCCCCCTGCGCGGTCAAGCCCCTGTCGGCGCATCGTGATCGATCCGCGTCGCGGCGGCCATGATCTGGATCAGCCCCGGCGTCGCCGCACGGACGAGCCACGGCGCCGCAGCGCCTTCCGCCAGCCGCCGGAGCAGCCCGGCGACCGCCATCGGACGCCGTACCCGTGCCGCGAAATGCGGTTGCCACGCGCGCGCCGCCGCGCCGCCGCCACGGGCATGGGCGCCTGCCGCCGCGATGCCGCTCGCCAGCGCGATTCCCATCCCCTCGCCGGCCAGCGACGGGATCACCGCCGCCTGGTCGCCGAGCCGGAACAGCCCCGCCGTGCCCGCCCGCGCGCGCCAGCCATAGGGGACGTTGGCGACCGCCTGCACGGGTTCCGAGGTCATGAAGCTCAGCCGCTCGCCCAGGTCGGGCGCCTCTGCTGCCAGCATCGCGAGCAAGGCCGCGGGCGACCCGGCCGCGTCCAGGCGTGAGCGATGGACCGCCATGCACAGGTTGACGCCACCGTCCTCCTGCCGCGCGATCCCGGCATAGCCCCGTGCGAACAGGTGCAGCTCGATCGCCGGCCCGACCAGCCGGTCGAGCGCCGGCGATCCGGGCAGCCTTACTCGCAGCCCCAGTGTCGGGTCGCTCCCCCGCGCCGCGGCCGGGCGGGCCAGCCCGCGCAGGTCGTGCTTGCCGGTCGCGAGGAACAGTGCAGCGGGCATCAGCGCCGCCCCGTCCGCCAGCCGCAGCGCGCCGTCCTCAACCGATCGCACCGCCACGCCACGCTCGACCGCGTCGACCTGCGCGAGCAGTGCCGCGTCCAGCGTCCTTCGCGACACGGCCAGTGCCGGCCAGGGCAGGGGCGCCACCGCACGCCGACCGCCGGCGAACACCCGCACCTCGCCGATCCGCTCGCGATTGAGCGCGTCCGCCTCGATCCCCAGCCGCGCCAGCGCAGCCAGGCTCCGCCAGCTGAGGAACCCGCCGCACAGCGCGTCGCCCGTCTCCGCCGTCCGTTCCAGCAGCAGCGGCCGCTCCCCCGCCGCCGCGAGTGCGATTGCCGCCGCCGCCCCGGCGGGGCCGCCGCCGACGATCAGCGGGCCCGTTCGACGCACAGCCGGAATGGAAAGGCGCGGAACACCCGCGCGTCGGCTATCCCTGCCTTCTCCAGCAGCTCCGCCCAGTCGCTCCGTCGAAAGGCGCGCGCGATCGATACGGTGCCATCATGGCGCACGATCGGGTGCCAGCGCGCGATCCGCGCCAGCAGCGGAAAGCCGCGATAGGCGAAGCCGTGGCGGTGCAGGTCGTTGACGAACCAGGCGCTCGCATGCCCCTCCATCCAGCGCAGGAACGCGACCAGCTCGGGTGCCGTCATGTGATGCGCGACGAGGCTGCTGACGACCGCGTCCCAGCCGCGCCCCATCATCTCGTAATCGCCGGTGCGATAGCGGATCGTCGAGTCGGCCGGCGTGTGCAGCCGTGCGGCATATTCGCTGCGCGGATTCAGGTCGATGCCGACCAGCTCGGTCGCGATCCGGCGCTTGCGCGCCCAATGCTCGATCCGCCGCAGCATGTCGCCGTCGCCGAACCCGACGTCGAGGATACGCAGCGAGTCGCGCCCCTCGGCGATCCGCGACAGGAAGTTCAGGGTCGGCCGCGCCGCGAGCGTGACGGTGTTGACGCGCGCCAGGTCGCCGACCACCGCGGCATAGGTGTCTGCGTCCAGATCGTCGGCATCCATCAGCTCGCGCGCGATCCGGCGGCGGGCGAGCGTCATGCCACGCTCCGGAAGCCGAACCCCTCGGCCGCCAGCCCCGGTCCGAAGGCGAGCGCAACGCCGTGCTCCACCCGCGGCCCCGCCAACAGTCGCGCCAGCGTGAACATCAGCGTGGCGGAGGACATGTTGCCGCAGTCGTTCAGCACCCCGCGCGCCGCGTCCAGCGCGTCCGTCGGCAGGGCGAGCGCCGTCTGCACCGCATCGAGGATCGATCGCCCGCCGGCATGGACCGCCCAGGCATCGACTGCCCGTCCGCCGGTGACGGTATCGCGGAACGCCGGCTCAGCCAGCGCTGCGCCGATCCGCCGTGGCACCTCGCCCGACAGGGTCATGGCGAAGCCGCGGTCGGTGATCGTCCAGCGGATCAGCGTGTCGCTGTCGGGCAGGGTCGCCGCGAACGGCCGTTCCAGTGCGAAGCCCTGGGGATCGGCCGTGACCAGCGCCGCCGCCGCGCCGTCGCCGAACTGCAGCTGCGCCAGCAGCGCTTCGGGCTCCGGCGTGTCCTGCAGGTGCAGCGTCGACAGCTCGCAGGCGATCACCAGCACCCGCGCTGCCGGCTCCGACCGGACGATGTGCCGCGCGCTGCGCAGGGCGGCGACCGCGGCGTAGCAGCCCATGAACCCGACCAGCAGCCGCTCGACCGAACCTTCCAGTCCCAGTGCCCGCGCGACGATCTGGTCCAGTCCCGGCGCGACGAAGCCGGTGCAACTGGCGACCACCAGATGGGTGATGCCGTCGAGCGACACCTGTGTCGCGAGGTCGGCCACCGCCGCCAGCGCCAGCGCGGGTGCGGCCTCGGCATAGATCGCCATCCGTGCCTCGGTTCCCGGCAGCACCGGCCCGGCGTAGAAACCGCCCTTGCCGGTTGGCGACCCGCCGTCGGTGGCGGAGGGCAGCACCGACCAGCGATGCGCGATCCCCGCGCGGCGCGCCATCCGATCGAACAAAGCGCGGTGGGGCGCGGCTACCCGTTCGCTGGCCCAGGCGATGAAGGCTTGGTGGACGTCATGGTCGGGCGTGGCGACGCCGACGGCGTTGAGACAGGCATGCACGCGACGCTCAACGCGTCAGCATGGAATCGGACGCCGCATTGCCCGTCTCCCCATGCGATCGCCCGAAATCCGCGGCGGCATCGTCCTGCCCCTGGGCGATGATCGACCGCCGGATCGCGCGGGTGCGGGTGAACAGGTCGAACAGCGTGTCGCCGTCGCCCCAGCGGATCGCCCGCTGCAGCATCGTCACGTCCTCGGTCAGCCGCTGCAGGATCTCCAGCACCGCCTCGCGATTGTTCAGGAACACGTCGCGCCACATGGTCGGGTCGGACGCAGCGATGCGGGTGAAGTCGCGGAAACCGCCGGCGGAAAACTTGATGACCTCGCTCTGCGTCACCTCTTCCAGGTCCGATGCGGTGCCGACGATCGAATAGGCGATCAGGTGCGGCACATGGCTGGTCACCGCCAGCACCAGGTCGTGGTGGCGCGGCGTCATGATCTCGACATTCGCGCCCAGCGCCTCCCAGAAGGCGCGTAGCCGCGCGACCGGCGCCGGATCGCTCGCCTCCTCGGGCGTCAGGATGCACCACCGTCCGCGGAACAGCGTCGCGAAGCCCGCTTCCGGCCCGCTATATTCGGTGCCTGCCACCGGATGACCCGGGACGATGACCGCGTCGGGCAGCACCCCGCGCAACGCCGCCAGCACACTCTCCTTCGACCCGCCGACATCGGTGATGACCACGTCCGCGGCCAGATCGTCCGCGATCCCACCGGCGGCGGCGGCCATCGCGCCGACCGGCACGCACAGCATCACCAGATCGGCGCCGCGCACCGCCTCGCCCGCCGTCTCGCAGATCGCGTCGGCCAGCCCGATCCGCGCCGCCGTTTCGCGTACGCCGGCATCGGCGTCGTGGCCGGTGATCCGCACCTCCGGCAGCGCCCGCCGCGTCGCCCGCGCGACCGAGGAGCCGATCAGCCCCAGCCCGATGATCGCGACGTGCCTGAACGCCATCAGCCGGCGCGCTCCGTCTCGGCGCGCAGCACCCCGGCCACCGCGCGCATGTCGTCCTCGGCGCCGATGGTGATGCGAAGGCCATGCGCCAGCCCCTGACCGGGCAGCCAGCGCGTCGCATAGCCTGCCGCCATCAGTGCGTGATACGCCGCCTCGGCAGTCAGCGCGCCCTCGAACAGCACCATCACGAAATTGGCCTTGCTCGGCACCGCACGCAGCCCGGCGTCGCGCATCGCGTCGATCTCGCCGACGAACCAGTCGCGCCAGCGCAGATTGTGCGCCCGGCTCGCGTCGATGAAGTCACCGGCGTCGAGCGCCGCGATCGCCGCGCGCTGCGCGCCGATGCCGAACGAGAAGGGCGCGCGGATGCGGTGCATCGCGTCGATGATCGCGGGCGAGGCGTAACCCCAGCCGATCCGCTCGGCAGCGAGACCGAAGATCTTGGAGAAGGTCCGCGTCACCAGCACGTTGCCCGCGGTCCGCGCCAGCTCCAGCGCGCCGTCGTCGTCCGCGGGCTCCAGATATTCGGTATAGGCCTGGTCGACCACCAGCAGCACATCGACCGGCAGGCCGGCGTGCAGCCGTGCAATCTCGGCATGCGGGGTATAGGTGCCGGTCGGATTGTTGGGATTGGCGACGAATACCAGCCGGGTCCGCTCGGTCACCGCCGCCAGGATCGCGTCGACGTCGGTGGCATAGTCGTGGTCGGCGACGACCACCGGGACCGCGCCCACCCGCCGCGTCGCGATGTCATAGACCGCGAAGCCGTAGCGGACATGGATGATCTCGTCGCCCACCCCGGCAAAGGCGCCGGCCGCCAGGTGCAGCACCTCGTCCGACCCGGTGCCATAGACGATCCGTTCCGCCTCGATCCCGTAATGCGCCGCCAGTTTTGCACGCAGCTGGGTCGCGGCGGCATCGGGATAGCGTTCCAGCTCGGTCGCGGCGCTGCGATAGGCCTCGCGCGCCGCCTCGGGCGTGCCGAGCGGGTTCTCGTTCGACGACAGCTTCACGACCTTGCGCCCGTCCTCCGCCGTCGCGCGGCCGGGAACATAGGGAGCGATCGCCGCGATCCATGGCTTGGGGGCAGGGAGGTGGGTCATCGTCCGCGCATAGCGGGGCCGGGTGTTCCGCAAAACCCCCCGTCGTGCCGGGTCCACTACGTACACCCCCACCTTGCCATCGCTGCGCCATCACCCTAGCGGGCGGGCATGGAAGACCAGCGCTTCGGGCTCTCGCGCCGCGTGACGCTGCCCGGGCCGCTCCGGCTCGACGGCGGGGCGATGCTGGCGCCGGTCGAGATCGCCTACGAAACCTATGGCACCCTCGCGCCGGACGGCGGCAATGCGATCCTGATCTGCCACGCGCTGACCGGCGACCAGCATGTCGCCTCGTTCCACCCGCGCACCGGCAAGCCCGGCTGGTGGACGCGGCTGGTCGGGCCGGACAAGCCGATCGATCCCGCCCGCGACTTCGTCGTCTGCGCGAATGTGCTGGGCAGCTGCATGGGCTCCTCCGGTCCGGCCAGCATCGATCCGTCTACCGGCCAGCCCTATGCGATGCGCTTTCCCGTCATCACCGTGCGCGACATGGTGCGCGCGCAGGCGATGCTGCTCGACCATCTCGGCGTCGCCACGCTGAAGGCGGTGGTCGGCGGATCGATGGGCGGGATGCAGGCGCTCAGCTGGCCGGCGACCTTTCCCGACCGGGTGCGCGCCTGCGTCGTCATCGCCTCGACCGCGCGCCATACCGCACAGAACATCGCCTTTCACGAAGTCGGCCGCCAAGCGATCATGGCCGACCCGAAATGGCGCGGCGGCGACTATTACGGGCATGACGACCCGCCCGCCGCCGGGCTGTCGGTGGCGCGGATGGCCGCGCACATCACCTATCTGTCCGAGGCGGGGCTGACCGAGAAGTTCGGCCGCAAGCTCCAGGCGCGCGAGGCCAAGGGCTTCGGCTTCGACGCCGATTTCCAGGTGGAAAGCTATCTGCGCCACCAGGGCCTCAGCTTCGTCGATCGGTTCGATGCCAATTCTTACCTCTATATCACCCGCGCGATGGATTATTTCGACCTGGCCGAGGAGCATGGCGGCCTGCTCGCCAACGCCTTTCGCCGGACGGACGCGCGCTTCTGCCTGGTCAGCTTCGATACCGACTGGCTCTATCCGACCATCGAGTCGCGCCACATCGTCCATGCCCTGAACGCCGCCGGCCGCGCGGCGACCTTCGTCGAGCTGTCGAGCCCTTATGGCCACGACGCCTTCCTGCTCGACGCGCCGGAGATGAACCGCGTGGTCGACGGCTTCCTGAAGGGTGGGCGATGACCGCGACGATTTCCGACGACCGGGCGCTGCTCGACTTCGACCGCATCCACCGCTGGCTGACCACCAGCTACTGGTCGCCCGGCATCGACCGCGCGACCGTGGAACGCGCGGCAGCCAATTCGCGCTGCGTCGGCGCCTATGCACCGGGCGGGCAGGTCGGCTTCGCGCGGCTCATCACCGATGGGGCGACCTTCGGCTGGCTTGCCGACGTAGTGGTGGACGAGGATGCGCGCGGGCAGGGGATCGGCCGGTCGATGGTCCGCCACCTGATCGAGGCGCCCGATCTGGCGGGGATCAGGCGGATCATGCTCAACACGCTCGACGCGCACGGCGTCTATGCCGCGCTCGGCTTCGCGGCGCCGATCCGGCCCGACTTCCTGATGGAGCGGCTCGGCCCCGGTGCCGCCGAGCGGCTGCGCGCCCTGTGAGTGTGGAGGCCGTGATCCTGCGCCCCGACCTCGCGATCATCGCCGACCATGTCGATCCCGGTGCGCGGGTGCTGGACGTCGGCTGCGGCGACGGCGCGCTGATGGCCGCTTTGCGCGACACGCGCGGGGTCGATGCGCGCGGGCTGGAAATCGATCCGGCGAATGTCGCGCGCGCGGTCGGTCGCGGGCTGCCGGTCATCCAGGGCGATGCCGACCTGGATCTTGCCGGCTATCCCGACGCCAGCTTCGACTATGCGATCCTCAGCCAGACGCTCCAGACCTGCCGCGCGCCCGACCAGGTGCTCGACGAGCTGCTGCGGATCGGTCGGCGCGCCTTCGTGTCCTTTCCGAACTTCGCCCATTGGCGCGTCCGCCTGTCGCTGCTGTGGGGCGGGCGGATGCCGGTGACCCGGCTGCTGCCCGAACAATGGTATGACACGCCCAATATCCATCACGTCACCATCGACGATTTTCGTGCCTTTCTCGCCGGCCGCGCCGTGCGGATCGAGGATGCGTGGTTCCTCTCGAAGGGCGGTGCACGGACGTCGACAGGAGCCAACCTGTTGGCAGAGCACGCCGTTTTTCTTTTGAAGCGATAATTTCGGAACAAGTGCGTGACAGCGATGTTAATCCACATCACTTCTAGGTTGCACCATGAGTAAGACCGCGCTGATCGTCGAGGACGAGATTTTCGTCGCATTGGACCTGGAACGGATCCTGATCGACGCGGGATATCATGTCGCGGCGATCGCCGCCGACGCCGAGAGCGCCCTGGCGGCCGCGCCGGAATGCGGCTTTGCCTTTGTCGACGTCAACCTGCGCGACGGCCCGACCGGGCCCACCATCGCCCGCCGGATCGCCGCCGAGCACGGCATCAAGGTGGTCTTCGTCACCGCCAACCCCGCCCAGATCGGCGATGGTGACGGCGCGCTCGGCTATATCCGCAAACCGTTCAGCGAGCGCGCGATCCTCGCCGCGGCAGCGATGGCGACCGCGGGCGACGCGCCGGCGAACGACGATGTCGTTCCATTCGCCGACCGTGCCGAGCCGGCGTAGAGCAAACCCTTCTCCGCTCGAAATGTCGCGCAGGTTTTAGCGGCGCACCCTTACCGCCGTCGCAGCGACGTCATCGGCACGGTCACGGTCAGCACCAATCCTTCCCGCCGCCAGTCGCGCTCCACGCTGCCGCCCAGCTGTCGGATCGCGGACATCTCGATCAGCTGACTACCGAACCCGCCAGTGCCCGCCGGCGTCGTAGCGATCAAGGGGCCACCCTGTTCGGACCAGCGAAGCACGACCTGCGGCTCCTCGCTCGCGATCGTCACCGTTACCGATCCGCCTTCCGCCGAGAGCGCGCCGTACTTGCTCGCATTGGTCGCCAGCTCATGGAACAGCAGCGCCAGGGGCGTTGCCGAGCGATCGTCGATCACCACATCGTCGCCCTTCACCAGCACGCGGCTCTCGCCGGCGGGCGCATAGGGCGCGAACAGGTCGGCGAGCAGCCCTTTCAGGCTGTCCTGCTGCGCGGTCGGCCGCGACTGTGCGCTGTGCGGACGGACGAAGTCGTGCGCGCGGCCCAGCGCCGTGATGCGCTGGCGCAGGTCGGTCGCGATCGGCGCGAACTCGGGCCGGGCACGCGCGGCGAACTGGATCAGCCCGGCGATCACCGCGAAGATGTTCTTGATCCGGTGCGACAATTCCTGGCTGATGATCTCGCGCTCTTCCAGCGCCAGCTTCTGCTCGTGAATGTCGGTGCAGGTGCCGAACCAGCGCGTGATCGCGCCGCCCGCGTCGCGCACCGGCAGCGCCCGGCCCAGCACCCAGCGATAAGTGCCGTCGAAATGCTTCAGGCGATACTCGATCTGGTACGGCTCGCCGGTGGTCAGGCTGTGGCGCCAGATCGTCCAGGCGCGCTCCTGATCGTCGGCGTGGAACATGTCGTTCCAGCCCTCACCGTCGGTCGTTCCCTGGGGTACGCCGGTGAATTCGTACCAGCGTGCGTTGTAATAGTCGTGGAAGCCGTCGGGCCGGGTCGACCAGACCATCTGCGGCATCGTGTCGGCCAGGGTGCGGAAGCGCAGGTCGCTCTCTTCCAGCGCGCGGCGCGACTGCGCCTCGCTCGCGTCCTGCTCGCGCGCGGTTCGCCGCCCTTCCAGCCGCGCCATCGCTCCGCGTGCGAGTACCTCCAGCCCCTGCCACTGCAGCGGCGTCAGCCCGGCGCGCGGTACCGTGTCGAGGACGCACAGCGTGCCGAGGATCGCTCCATCGTCACCGCGCAGGGGCGCGCCGGCATAGAAGCGGACGAACGGCTCCGCCGTGACCAGCGGGTTGTCGACGAAGCGGGCATCCAGATGCGTGTCGGGCACCTCGATCGGTCCGCCAGCGGCGATCGCATGGATGCAGAACGAAATATCGGCCGGCGTTCCGTCCAGCCCGATGCCGGTGCGCGCCAGGAAATGCTGGTACTCCGCCTCGATCAGCGTGACGAGCGCGACCGGCGCGTCGCATAGCGCCGCCGCGAAGTGCGTCAGGTCGTCGAGCGCACCCGACGCGGCCACGCCATGCGCGTCGTAGATCGACATCACACGCGCTCCGTCGCCGGAGCAGAGCAGGGGGTCCGGGCTCAACCGCCGACCTTAGAACGGCACGTCGTCGTCGAGATCGTCGGCGAAGCCGCCACCGCTGCTGCTGCCCCCGCCATAGCCGCCGCCGCCACGGCTGCCGCCGCCCGACGAACCGCCGCGACCGCCGCCGAAGTCGTTGCCGCCGCCGCCGCTGCCCCAGTCGTCACCGCCGCGACCACCGCCGCCGCCGCCCTGGCTCCCACCGCCGCCATTCGGTCCGTCGAGCATCGTCAGCACGCTGTTGAAGCCCTGCAACACGATCTCGGTCGAATATTTATCCTGGCCCTGCTGATCCTGCCACTTCCGCGTCTGCAGCTGGCCCTCGATATAGACCTTTGATCCCTTGCGCAGGAATCGCTCGGCGACGTTCGCCAGCCCCTCGTTGAAGATCGCGACCGAGTGCCACTCGGTTTTCTCCTTGCGCTCGCCGGAGTTGCGGTCCTTCCACGACTCGGAGGTGGCGATGCGCAGGTTCACCACCTTGCCGCCGTTCTGGAATGTCCGGCTTTCGGGATCGCGTCCCAGATTGCCGACCAGAATCACCTTGTTGACGCTGCCCGCCATGTACTGCCCCGAAATCTAGAGGCCGACGGCGACCGCCAGCCAGTATGTGATGCCGGCCATGATGTAGGCCGCTGCGAACAAATAGCCAACCATGAACGCCGGCCATCGCCAGCCGTTCGTCTCGCGCCGGGTCACGGCGATGGTGGATATGCACTGCGGCGCGAACACGAACCACATCAGGAACGCGAGCGCGGTCGGCAGGCTCCATCGGTTGCGCAGATTCTCGGTGATCGCCTTCTGTCCGCCCTCCGCCTCGGGATCGTCGATGGCATAGACGGTGCCGATCGCCGCCACGGCAACCTCGCGCGCGGCCATCGCCGGGATCAGCGCCAGCGCGATGTCGCGGTTGAAGCCGATCGGCCGCACCACGGTCTCCAGCCCGCCGGCAATCCGCCCCGCCACCGAGTAATCGACCGGCGAGATGCCGCTGCCGGCCGGTGGCTTGGGGAAGGAAAGGAGCGCCCACAGCACGACCGTGGTCAGCGCGATGATCGTGCCGGCACGCTTCAGGAAGATCACCGTCCGCGTCCACAGCCCCAGCGCCACATCGCGCCACAGCGGCAGCTGATATTTCGGCATCTCCATCATGAAACCCGACGACGCGCCCTTGGTCACCGTTCGCCTGAGCAGCAGCGCGGCGACGAAGGCGCCCAGGATGCCCATGACGTAGAGGCCGAGCAGCACCAGCCCCTGCAAGCCGATCCAGCCGCCGATCGTCCGGTCGGGGATGAAGGCACCGATGATGATCGTGTAGACCGGCAGCCGCGCCGAGCAGGTCATCAGCGGCGCGATCAGGATGGTGGTCAGCCGGTCCTTCTCGTCGTCGATCGTCCGCGTCGCCATGATGCCGGGCACCGCGCAGGCGAAGCTCGACAGCAGTGGGATGAAGGCGCGGCCCGACAGGCCGACCCGCGCCATCATCCGGTCCATCAGGAAGGCGGCGCGGACCATGTATCCGGTCGCCTCCAGCACCAGGATGAACAGGAACAGGATCAGGATCTGCGGCAGGAACACGATCACCGCGCCGACGCCGGCGATCAGCCCGTCGGTGATGAGCGAGCGCAGCACCCCGTCGGGCATCAGCCCGGCCACGCCTGCCTCCAGCAGCTTGAAACCGTCCTCGATCCAGCCGATCGGCGCCTCCGACCAGGCGAACACCGCCTGGAACATGACGAACAGCAGCGCCAGGAGCAGGAGCGGCCCGAATACCGGATGCAGCGCGACGCTGTCGAGCATGTGACCCCAGCGCCGCCCCGGCGTTTCCGCCACGACGGCGGCGTGCGCGATGGTGCGGGCGCGGCGCTGCAGCGTCACGATATCCTCGACCACGCCGTCGGACGGGGGCAGGTGGCGCACCGCGCTGCCCCCGACGATGCCGGTCAGTGCGGCGCGCAGATCGTCCAGTCCACGCCGCCGCACGGCGACCGTGGGGATCACCGGAACGCCCAGCTCACGCTCCAGCACTGCGGCGTCGAGGGTCAGTCCGTCGCGCTCGGCGAGGTCGATCATATTGAGCGCGACCACGACCGGCAGGCCCAGTGCCAGCAGCTGGAGTGCGAAACGCAGGTGGTTGTCGAGGTTGGCGGCGTCGACGACGATGACGATCGCGTCGGGCAACCGCTCATACCCACCGCGCCCGGTGACGACGTCGCACGTCACCCGCTCGTCGGCGGAGGCCGGGTCCAGGCTGTAGGTTCCGGGCAGGTCGACCAACTCGACCGGCCGCCCGTCGTCGAGCGCGAGGCGGCCCGAGTGCCGCTCGACCGTGACGCCGGGATAATTGCCGACCTTCTGCCGCGCGCCGGTCAGCGCGTTGAACAGCGCGCTCTTGCCGGCATTGGGATTGCCGACGAGCGCGACCAGGGGCGCGGGGGTCACGTCAGCTGCGGACGGAGACGCTGATCGCGGCAGCCACAGTCCGACGCAGCGCCACCGTCATCCGGCCGATCCTGCAGGCGATCGGGCCGCTGCCCAGCCGCGCGCGGTGCAGTACCTCGACGCCGACACCCTCGTCGAACCCCAGCTCCCGCAGCCGCCGCGCCTCTGGCACGGCGAGCCGGTCCCAGTCGATCGACGCGACCGTCGCGCGCTGGTGCCGGGGAAAAGTGACGAGGCTGTCGATCATGGTCGCCATGGCTGCCAGATAAGCGGCCTGCGAACGATTATCAATTGCTTTGATTCATCTTCGCCCAAGGAGGGGCGAGTCACACCGCCGGATAGCGCAACCGCCCGACGAAGCGCGACAGGCTCGGCCGATGTTCGGTGCGGCGCAGGAAACCCGCCTTGGCCTTCTCGAACCGCATGATCCCGTCGATCCGCCGGCTGAGGAAGGCGCGGGTGTCGGCCAATCCCTCGCTGCCGTCATCCAGGAACACCGCGACGGTCGATCCATATACCGCCAGCAGCATCGCCCGCTTGGTATAATGGTTATAGTCGGTCGCCGTGTCGCCCGCCGCGCGCCACATCCGGTCGACGCTGCGCCAGCCGAGTCGCGCCGCGGTGGCGACGTTCTGCGGCATCGCCAGGATCGCCAGCGCGCGGCGCAGCGCCTCACGCTCGGGTGCCAGCGCGATCAGCCGCGACTCGACCAGCGCGGTGATCCGCTCGCGGATCTTCATCGCCTTCAGCCGCTCGGGCGGCAGGTCGGCGGCCATCGCTTGGTCAACCGCGTCGAACCACGCGTCGATCATCGCCACCGGCCCGCCTGCAAAGGCGAGGCGGGCGATGTCGGTGTCCACCCCCTGCACCTCGGCGGCGAGGTCGCGTGCCGCGTCGCCCCAGCCGTCGAAGGCGGCGTTGGTGGCGATCGCCGGGGCGAGCATCAGCCGGATCTCGTCCAGTGTCGGATCGGGCGTCGGATCGGTGCGAACGGTCAGGTCGGTCATCGCGGCTCCTCCGCCGTCACATGCGCATCCGTGGCCGCCGGCGCAACCCGCGGCGCGCGGCGCACCAGCACCAGCGCGACCGCGACCATCACCACCCCGACCAGGTCGGGCGCGCCCAGCCGCTCGCCATAGGCGATCCAGCCGATCGCGGCAGCGACGATCGGCTGGATCAGCAGCGCGATGCCGATGACCAGCGGCGACAGCTTGCCCAGCGCATAGATCATGCAGCCCTGGCCGATCACCTGGCTGACCAGCGCCATGCCGATCAGCGGCGCCCAGTTCCCCGGCCACACCCGCTCGCCCAGCGCGGTCGCGAACAGCAGCAGCGGCACGATGCTGGCGACCGTCGACACCGCCAGCGCGGATAGCGGCGCCATCCGGTCGCGCACCCGGGCCATCAGCACGAAATAGACGGTGTAGAGCAGCCCCGCGCCCAGCGAGAGCATGTCGCCGACCAGATTGCGCGGATCGAGCTGGTACGACCGCCCGAGCAGCAGCGTCGCGCCCGCCGCCGCTAGCCCCAGCGCCAGTCCCTGCGTCCGGCTCGGCCAGCTGCGCGCGATCACGAAGCCATAGATGGGGAAGATCAGCGTCGCGCAATTGCCGAACAGCGTCGCATTGGCGAGCGTCGTGCGCAGGATACCCAGATGCCAGGTGCCGAGATCGGCGGCAAAGGCGACGCCCGCCAATGCCAGCATTCCCCAGAGCATCGACGGCAGCCGCTGCGGCCGTCCCCCGCCGGCCAGCGCCAGCGCGATCAGCAGGGGCGCCGCCAGGGTAATCCGCCAGAAGGCCGAGGCGACCGGACCGGTATCCGCCACCCGCACGAACCAGCCGCCGCATGCCAGCGCGACGTTGGCGACGACGACGGCGAGGAACGCCAGTCGCGTGCCGCTGCCGCTCATACTTGGCCCTGCACCAGAAAATCTTGGGGGCGCGTCGTCGTGCATGGCGCCCCTTAGCGCCCTATCTCCCGCCCCGACAGGTCGGAGATGCCGGCCGTTCACAGGAGTTTCCATGCCCAGCCTCTTCGATCCCATCACGCTCGGCGCGACGCTCGCACCCAATCGCATCCTGATGGCGCCGCTGACCCGCGGCCGTGCGGACCGCCGCGCCGTGCCGACGCCGATCATGGCGGAGTATTACGCGCAGCGCGCCAGTGCCGGGCTCATCATTTCCGAGGCGACCGGCATCAGTCGCGGCGGGCTGGGCTGGCCGTTCGCGCCCGGCCTGTGGTCGGACGAGCAGGCAGAGGCATGGCGGCCGGTGACCGACGCGGTCCACGCCGCCGGCGGCCGCATCGTCGCCCAGCTGTGGCACATGGGCCGGCAGGGCCATTCCTCGGTCTATGAGGCGCAGCCGGTATCGTCCTCGGCGACGCGGACCAACGGGCAGGCGCACACCTATAGTGGCAAGCAGGACTTCGAGGTCGCCCGGCCGCTGTCGACCGACGAAATCCCGGCGCTGCTGGACGATTATGCCAACGCCACCCGCAACGCGCTCGCCGCCGGGTTCGACGGGGTGCAGATCCACGCCGCCAATGGCTATCTGATCGACCAGTTCCTGCGCGACAACGCCAATTTCCGCGACGACCGCTATGGCGGCGCGCCCGAGAACCGCATTCGCCTGCTGCGCGAAGTGGCCGAGCGGGTGGCGAGCGTCGCCGGCGCCGATCGCACCAGCGTGCGCCTGTCGCCCAACGGCGACTCGCAGGGCGTGAACGACAGCGATCCCGCGTCGGTCTTCCTGCCCGCGGCCAAGGCGCTGTCCGACCTCGGCATCGCCTTCCTCGAGCTGCGCGAGCCCGGCCCGGACGGCACCTTCGGCAAGACCGACGTGCCGCGGCTCAGCCCGCAGATCCGCGATGTCTTCACCCCGCCGCTGGTGCTGAACTCGGACTATGACACGGTGGAGGCGGCGCAGGCCAAGCTCGACGACGGCACCGCCGACGCGATCAGCTTCGGCCGCACCTTCCTCGCCAATCCCGATCTGCCGGAGCGGCTGCGCACCGGCGCCGCGCTGAACCAGAGCGACATGCGGACCTGGTACAGCCAGGGACCCGAGGGTTACATCGACTATCCCGCGCTGGAGACCGAGGCGGCCTGATCCAGCCCAGTTCCCCGGCGGAGGCCGGGGCCCAGTTGGGAAGGTCTGCGCGACAGGGCATGACGTTTCTCAACTGGACCCCGGCCTTCGCCGGGGAACAGCGATCAGCCGCTGCTCACCCGAATCGCGCCCGCAGCGCCAGCATCGCGAGTGCCGCCTTGGCTGCCTCGCCGCCCTTATCCTTCTCGTCCGGCCGCGCGCGGGTCAGCGCCTGCGCCTCGTTCTCGGTCGTCAGGATACCGTTGCCGATCGCCAGCCCATCCATGGTCAGCGCCATGATCCCGCGCGCGCTCTCGCCGGCGACGATCTCGAAGTGATAGGTCTCGCCGCGGATCACCACGCCCAGCGCGACGAACGCGTCATACGCCTCCGCGGCCAAGGCGATCGCGCCGGGCACCTCCAGCGCGCCGGGCACGGTGACCGTCTCGTGCGTGTGTCCCGCCGCCTCGATCGCCGCACGCGCGCCGGCCAGCAGCAGGTCGTTCAGATGGTCGTAGAAGCGCGCCTCGACGATCAATATGTTCGCCATCAGATTCCCTCGATGCGGCGCTCGCCGACGATCGACAGGCCATAGCCGTCGAGGCCGACCAGCGTGTGGTGGGTGTTGGTGAGCAGCACCATGTCGTGCACGCCCAGTTCGGCCAGGATCATCGCGCCGACGCCATAGTCGCGCAGCTCCTCCATCGGCACCTCGACTCGCTCGCCCGCCTGCGCGCGTACCGCGCTGGTGAAGGCGTCGGCGCGCTGGCGGTTGATGAGGACGATGACGCCCGACCCCTCAGCCGCGATCATCTCCATCGACCGTTGCAGGATGCGGCCGCGCGGAGAGTCCTCGGCGAACACGTCGGCGAAGGGCGACAGCGCGTGCATCCGCACCAGTACCGGCTGCGACACGTCGAGCCGCCCCTTGACCAGCGCGACCTGCTCGGTGCCGGTCGCGGTGTTGCGATAGGCACGTACCGACCATTCACCGCCCCAGCGGCTGGTGAAGACCGACTGCGATTCGAGTCGCACCAGATGGTCGTGGCGGCGGCGATAGGCGATCAGGTCGCGGATCGTGCCGATCTTGAGGCCATGCAGCTGCGCGAAGGCGACTAGGTCGTTCAGCCGGGCCATCGTCCCGTCCTCGTTCATCACCTCGCAGATCACGCCCGCGGGGTTCAGGCCCGCCAGCCGCGACACGTCGACGGCCGCCTCGGTGTGGCCGGCGCGCACCAGCACGCCGCCGTCCTTGGCGATCAGCGGAAAGACATGGCCCGGGGTGACGATATCGGCGCGCGACTTGGTCGAGTCGATCGCCACCGCCACCGTCCGCGCGCGGTCGGCGGCGGAAATACCGGTCGTCACGCCCTCGCGCGCCTCGATCGAGACGGTGAAGGCGGTCTCGTGACGGGTGCCGTTGTTGCGGCTCATCAGGTCCAGGCCCAGTTCGTCGACCCGCGCCTTGGCCAGCGCCAGGCAGATCAGCCCGCGGCCGTGGCGCGCCATGAAGTTGATCTTCTCGGGCGTCGCCATCTGCGCGGGGATGACCAGGTCGCCTTCATTCTCGCGATCCTCGTCGTCGACCAGCAGGAACATGCGGCCGTTGCGCGCCTCGTCGATGATCTCTTCGGGCGTCGACAGGAACGCGTGGCGCAGGCGGGACACCTCAGCGGGGGACACCTTAGCGGGAATGGGCACGATGTTGCTCCATGCGTTGCAGATAGCGGGCGAGGACGTCGATCTCGATGTTGACGGTGTCGCCCTGGGTCAGGGCGCCCAGCGTCGTCGCACCTTGCGTGTGGGGGATGACGTTGACGCTCATATGCGTCACGTCCCCACGATCCTCGACCGTGTTGACGGTTAGCGAGACGCCGTCGACCGTCACCGATCCCTTCGGCGCGACGAAGGGGGCGAGGTCGGCGGGCAGGGCGAAGCCGATCCGCTTCGAATCGCCCTCCGGCGACACGCCCAGCACGGCGGCGACGCCGTCGACATGGCCGGTGACGATATGCCCGCCCAGCTCGTCGCCCAGCTTCAGCGCGCGCTCCAGGTTGAGTGCGCGGCCCGCCTGCCACTGGTCGGCGGTGCGGCGGACCGTCTCGGCGGACACATCGACCGCGAACCAGCCCGACCCCTTCTCGACCACGGTCAGGCACACGCCCGAGCAGGCGATCGACGCGCCCAGGTCGACGGTGCCCGTGTCATAGGCGGTGGCGATCGTCACCCGCGCGTCGCCGCGGTGCTCGACGCTGCGGATGGTGCCTATATCGCTGACGATGCCGGTGAACATGGCGCACGCTCGTAGACTTCCAGTCGGTCGCTGCCAAGCTGACGCGCATCGACCGCCCGCCACCGCCCGTGCGCGTCGCCGAGCCGGGCAAGGCCGATGTCCCCCAGCGCCGCCACGCCGCCCCCGATCAGGATCGGCGCGCGGTAGAGGAGCAGCCGGTCGACCAGATCGGCGGCAAGGAACGCGGCGGCGGTTTGCGCGCCCCCCTCGACGAGGAGATGGTCGCCGGGGAGTTCGGCAATGGCGGTGGGCGAGGGCAGGATGATCCAGTCGCCCACTTCCCTGTTCCCCGGCCTCCGCCGGTGAACAGTATGTGGTCGCCGTACTCAACACGACACGCTGCGGCGACCGGTCTTCCAGCCCC
>NZ_JAUUDS010000006.1 GCF_030678875.1 Sphingomonas aurea
GCGCCGGTCGCCGCCCCCGTGCGTGCCGCGCCGCCGCCGCCGCCGACTGTCGAGCTGGCCCGCGATCCGTCGATGCCGGCGCCGCGCCGCTTCTCGCCGGTCGCCCGGCCCGAGATCCCGAAGCCGCAACCCAAGCCGGTCGAGCAGCCTGCCGCCGCCGCACCCGCGCCGACGACCGCGTCGTCCGCCGCCAGCGGTGCGTCGCAGCCGCGCAGCTTCACCTCCGGTGCGGCGACTCCGCGCAACGCGCCCCCCAGTCGTCCGCAGCAGCGCGACCGCAAGGGTGACGAGCGTCGTGGCGGCAAGCTGACCGTCAACCGCGCGCTCGGCGACGATGGTGCCCGCTCGCGCTCGCTCGCCGCGCTCAAGCGCGCCCGCGAGAAGGAGAAGCGTGGCTTTGGCGGCCCGCGCGAGCCGCAGGCCAAGCAGGTCCGCGACGTGCAGGTGCCAGAGGCGATCACCGTGCAGGAACTCGCCAACCGCATGGCCGAGAAGGGTGCGGATCTGGTCAAGACGCTGTTCAAGATGGGCATGCCCGTCACCATGACGCAGACGATCGACCAGGACACGGCCGAGCTGCTGGTGACCGAATTCGGCCACAACATCGTCCGTGTGTCCGATTCGGACATCGACCTGGCGATCGACACGGTCGAGGATGCGCCCGAGTCGCTGCGTCCGCGTCCGCCGGTCGTCACGATCATGGGCCATGTCGACCACGGCAAGACGTCGCTGCTCGACGCCCTGCGCGGCACCGACGTGGTGCGCGGCGAGGCCGGTGGCATCACCCAGCATATCGGCGCCTATCAGGTCACGCTGAAGGACAAGTCGAAGGTCACCTTCCTCGACACGCCGGGCCATGAGGCGTTCACCGAGATGCGCCAGCGCGGCGCCAACGTCACCGACATCGTCGTCCTGACGGTCGCGGCGGACGACGGGCTGATGCCGCAGACGATCGAGGCGATCAACCACACCAAGGCGGCCGGCGTGCCGATGATCGTGGCGATCAACAAGATCGACAAGCACGAGGCCAATGCCCAGAAGGTGCGCGAGCGCCTGCTGGAGCATGAGATCGTCGTCGAGGAAATGGGCGGTGAGACGCAGGACGTCGAGGTATCGGCGTTGAAGAAGACCGGGCTCGACACGCTGATCGAGAAGATCCAGCTCCAGGCCGAACTGCTCGAACTGCGCGCCAATCCGGACCGTCAGGCCGAGGGCACGGTGATCGAGGCGAAGCTCGACAAGGGTCGCGGCCCGGTCGCGACGATCCTGGTCAATCGCGGCACGCTGAAGGTCGGCGACGTGTTCGTCGTCGGCGCGGAGAGCGGCAAGGTCCGCGCGCTGGTCGACGACAAGGGTCGCCAGATCAAGGAAGCCGGTCCGTCGATGCCGGTCGAGGTGCTCGGCCTGTCGGGCGTACCGCAGGCGGGCGATCCGCTGCAGGTCGTTGAGAACGAGGCGCGTGCCCGCGAGGTCGCCGAGTATCGCCAGAGCGTGCTGACCCAGAAGCGCACGACGTCCGCGCCCGCCAGCCTGGAGAGCATGTTCTCCGCGCTGAAGGACAAGCAGGCGATCGAGTATCCGCTGGTCGTCAAGGCGGACACGCAAGGGACGGTCGAGGCGATCGTCGGGTCGATCAACAAGATCTCGACCGACCTGATCCGCGCGCGCATCCTGCATTCGGGTGTCGGCGGCATCACCGAGAGCGACGTGACGCTGGCAGGAGCTTCGGGCGCGCCGATCATCGGCTTCAACGTCCGCGCCAATGCCAAGGCGCGCGAGATCGCCGACCGGCAGAAGGTGGCGTTGAAATACTACGACGTCATCTACGACCTGGTCGACGAGATCCGTGCCGGCATGGCGGGCGAACTCGGCCCCGAGGCGTTCGAGACGGTCGTCGGCCGCGCCGAGATCCGCGAGGTCTTCTCGGCGGGCAAGCATGGCAAGGCCGCCGGTCTGCTGGTGGTCGAGGGCGTGATCCGCAAGGCGCTGAAGGCGCGCATTACGCGCAACGACGTCATCATCTATCAGGGTGAGATCGCGTCCTTGCGCCGCTTCAAGGACGATGTTCCCGAGGTACGTGCCGGTCTGGAGTGCGGCGTGACGTTCACGCAGAACTTCGTCGACATCAAGCCGGGCGACTTCCTGGAGACGTTCGAGGTCGAGATGCGCGAGCGGACGCTCTAACCGGCAAGGACAGGGTTCATGATCGGGACGCCCATTCCCATCCTGCGCAGCTTCGACGAGGCGCGGACCAGGGCGTTCTACCTGGACCTGCTCGGGTTCGAGACGATGTTCGAGCATCGTTTCGAACCCGGCCTGCCGCTGTATCTCGGTGTGCGGCGCGACGATTGCGTCCTGCACCTGTCCGAACATCATGGTGACTGCGCGCCCGGTGCCGCCGTGCGTGTCCCGGTCGACGACGTGGTCGGCTTTGCCGCGGCTCTCCGCGCGCGGCACGACGGCAATGCGCGCCCTGGCGAGCCTCGACAGACGCCGTGGGGCACGCTGGAGATCACACTGACCGATCCGGCGAGCAACCGCCTGACCTTCTACTCGCCCGCATCGGGCACCGAGGCCGCATGACTGCCAAGACCGACACCGCGCCCGAGAAATCCGTCCGCACGCTGCGCGTCGGCGAGCAGGTGCGCCACATCCTATCCGAGATCCTCCAGCGCGGCGACGTCCACGACGAGGTGCTGACGAAGCATCTGGTCTCGATCACCGAGGTGCGCATGTCCCCGGACCTGCGCCACGCGACCGTGTTCGTGAAGCCGCTGCTCGGCAAGGACGAGGCGGCGGTGCTGAAGGCGCTGCGCACCAATACCGCCTATCTGCAGCGCGAGGTCGCGACGCGCGTGAAGATGAAATACGCCGCCCGCCTGAAATTCCTGGCCGATGAGAGCTTCGACGAGGGCAGCCATATCGACGCCATCCTGCGCAAGCCGGAAGTCGCGCGCGACCTGGACGCGGATTGACGAGGCGGCGACGCGCCATCATCATCCGGCCATGACCAAGCAAGTGACGATGGATGCCGATGGCCGCGTGACCTTGCCGGTCGAAACGCTGGAGAAGATGGGTTGGCTGTCCGGCCAGCGCCTTCGCATGTGTGTTGTAGACGACGGCATCGTCATCGAAGCCGTGCCGAAGAAGGCACGGCGCCCGCGTCAATGACGCTTGCACGCATCGTCACCTTGTTTGCTGCAATTGGTATTGCGGTAATTTGCGATGCAAATACGTTAAGTATGGCTCAAGTCGGCGCCCTTTCGACCGACTGCAAGGCGGTCGGATTTGATGAGGCGCATCGCACCTATCAAATGGTCGCGACGTGCGCGGGAAAAGCAATATCGCCCAACGGCCGCTACGCGATCGTGCAGCGCGCCTATCGTGATCGACAGCCGCCGATCCTGTTACAGGACACCCGAGGTCGTACCCTCATGCGGCTAACCATGTTGTCCGACGACATGCCGTTTGCTGTACTGTGGTCGCCCGATTCTCACTGGATTGCGGTCAATCATCATGTCGGATCGTTCATGGATCGGTTGCACCTGTTCGAGATGGTGGGCGACAAGGCCGTGGAACGCTCAACGCTGATCCGGGCAGCACGGCATGTCGTCACCCGGCGCTATCCCTGCCTGACACCCGATGCCGTGCTGCCCAACGCGCTGCGCTGGTCGAAGGACGGTCACCATCTGGTGATGGTCACGATCAGCTCGCTCTACGCATGTAGCGATACGGCAAAGTCCGGCGACTGGTGGCCGCTGTGGATGATAGGTGATGTTCGCACGGGAAAGATCGATGTTGCCTCGGTTCGGGTCGACAAGGCCGACGGCCCTCTGCACGAACCGCGCGATCTGCTCTATCGCGGATTTTGATGGCCAAACTCTATTTCTACTACGCGTCGATGAATGCGGGGAAGTCGACCAACCTGCTCCAGGCGGACTTCAACTATCGCGAGCGGGGGATGGCGACGATGCTGTTCACCGCGGCGATCGATACGCGCTTCGCGGCGGGCACGATCACCTCGCGGATCGGGCTGGAGGCGGCAGCGACGCCGTTCGATGCGGCGACCGATCTGGCGGCCTGCGTGCTCGACCGGCACCGGCACGAGGCGATCGCGTGCGTGCTGGTCGACGAGGCGCAGTTCCTGACCGCCGTGCAGGTCGACCAGCTAGCGACGCTGGCCGATACCCATGACCTGCCGGTCGTCACCTATGGCCTGCGCACCGATTTCCGTGGGAGCCTCTTCGAAGGATCGGCGCGGCTGCTGGCGCTGGCCGACGCCCTTGTCGAGATCAAGTCGGTCTGCGTGTGCGGGCGCAAGGCGACGATGAACCTGCGCGTCGACGCTGCCGGCCGCGCCATTGCCGAGGGGCAGCAGACCGAGATCGGCGGCAACGACCGCTATGTCGCGCTGTGCCGCCGGCATTTTACCGAGGCGTTGGGAGAAGAAGGGGTGGGCGGCTGATGCACGGCTGGATCATCCTCGACAAGCCGCTGGGCCTCGGTTCGACCCAGGGCGTCTCGGCGGTCAAGCGCGCGCTGCGCCAGGGCGGCTATGGCAAGTTCAAGGTCGGGCATGGCGGCACGCTCGACCCGCTCGCCACCGGCGTGCTGCCGATCGCGGTCGGCGAGGCGACCAAGCTGGCCGGGCGGATGCTCGACAGCGACAAGGTCTATGCCTTCACGATCCGGTTCGGCGAGCAGACCGATACGCTGGATGCCGAGGGGCAGGTGATCGCGACCAGCCCGGTGCGACCGACGGCCGAGGCGCTGGCGGCGGTGCTGCCGCGCTTCACCGGGCCGATCAGCCAGGTGCCGCCGGCCTATTCGGCGCTGAAGGTGGATGGCGAGCGCGCCTATGACCTCGCGCGCGCGGGCGAGGAGGTGGTGCTCGCGAGCCGGGCGGTGACGGTGCATTCGCTGCGATCCTCCCCGGCACGGAGAGGGGGACCGTTCGTCGAAGACGAATGGTGGGGGGGGGCTTCCACCAGCGGATCGCTTGCGGCGCCCCCCCTTCCCGATCCTCTAGCTCCTCCCCGTGCCGGGGAGGAGCTAGAGGATGCCACCCTCCTCGCCCATGTCTCGAAGGGCACCTACATCCGCAGCCTCGCGCGCGACATCGCGCTGGCGCTCGGCACGGTCGGGCACGTCACCATGCTGCGCCGGCTGAAGGCGGGGCCGTTCACGCTCGATGGCGCGATATCGCTGGACAAATTGGGCGAACTGGGGCAGGCGCGCGCCCTTGAACAGATACTCCTGCCGCTGAGGGCGGGGCTGGACGACATCCCGGCTCTATCCCTCACCCCGGATCAGGCAGGGGCGCTCCGTCAGGGGCGCGTGCTGACCGGGATCGCCGCAGACGATGGCCCCTATTTCGCGTGTGACGGCGACAAGCCGGTCGCGCTGATAGAGGTCGAGGCCAATGAGGCCCGCGTCGTCCGCGGTTTCAACCTGTGATGTCGAGGACCGAAACATGACGATTACCGCAGAGCGCAAGAACGAGCTCGTCAAGGAGCATGCCCGCCAGGAGGGTGACACCGGTTCGCCCGAGGTGCAGGTCGCGATCCTGACCGAGCGGATCCGCAACCTGACCGAGCATTTCAAGGGTCACAAGAAGGACAATCATTCGCGCCGCGGGCTGCTGATGATGGTCAACAAGCGCCGGTCGCTGCTGGACTATCTCCGCAAGACCGAGGGCCAGCGTTACCTGGACCTGATCGCGAAGCTGGGTCTTCGCAAGTAATCGAGAAAGGGCGGCCCCAGGGTCGCCCTTTTGGCATTCCGGCCCTGGCGCCGGAATTCGGCAGGCTCCGGTGCGACAGCGTCGTCGAATACTGCTACACGAGAGATACCGGCACGAGCCGGGTTTAGCGGAAACCGGCAATTCGGCCGCGTTTCCCCCGGGGCGACAAGACGCTCCACACCGACGCGGGCCGGCTTAGCCCGCAGACAGGCCCCCCGCGGCATCTGGCCCGGGGAGTGAAGGAAAATGCATATGTTCGATACCAAGAAGGTCGAGATCGAGTGGGGCGGCAAGACGCTGACCCTCGAGACGGGCAAGGTCGCCCGCCAGGCCGATGGCGCGGTGATCGCGACGCTCGGCGAGACGGTGGTGCTGTGCGCCGTGACCGCCGCCAAGTCGGTGAAGGAAGGCCAGGACTTCTTCCCGCTGACCGTCCACTACCAGGAGAAGTTCTCCTCCTCGGGCCGCATCCCCGGCGGCTTCTTCAAGCGCGAGCGTGGTGCGACCGAGCGTGAGACGCTGGTCAGCCGCCTGATCGACCGCCCGATCCGCCCGCTGTTCCCGGAAGGTTTCTACAACGAGATCAACTGTATCGCACAGGTGATGAGCTATGACGGCGAGAACGAGCCCGACCTGCTGGCGATGATCGCCGCGTCGGCCGCGATGACGCTGTCGGGCGTGCCCTTCATGGGCCCGATCGGCGCGGCGCGCGTCGGCTACAAGGACGGCGAGTATCAGCTGAACCCGTCGGACGGCGAGGTCGCGACCGGCGATCTGGACCTGATGGTTGCCGCCACCCACGACGCGGTGATGATGGTCGAGTCCGAGGCCAAGGAGCTGTCGGAAGAGATCATGCTGGGCGCGGTGATGTTCGCGCACAAGGCGTCGCAGCAGGTGATCGACGCGATCATCAAGCTGGCCGAACAGGCCGCCAAGGAGCCGTGGGAGCTGAAGAAGTCGGTCGACCAGACCGACGCCAAGGCCAAGCTGAAGAAGCTGATCGGCAAGGACATGGAGGCGGCCTACAAGCTGACCGACAAGCAGGCGCGCCAGACCGCGATCAACGACGCCCGTACCAAGGCGCGCGAGGCGTTCGAGGATCTGAAGCACAGCAACCCGGCCGAGTATCTGGGCACGCTGAAGCTGGTGAAGAAGCTGGAGGCGGACATCGTCCGCACCGCGATCCTGAAGACCGGTCGCCGCATCGACGGCCGCGACACCAAGACGGTTCGCCCGATCGAGGCGGAGGTCCACTTCCTGCCGCGCGCACACGGTTCGGCGCTGTTCACCCGCGGCGAGACGCAGACGATCGCCACCACCACGCTCGGCACCCGCGACGCGGAGCAGATGATCGACGGCCTGAACGGCCTGTCGTACCAGCACTTCATGCTGCACTATAACTTCCCGCCCTATTCGGTCGGCGAAGTCGGCCGCTTCGGCGCGCCGGGTCGGCGCGAGGTCGGTCACGGCAAGCTGGCCTGGCGTGCGCTGCACCCGGTGCTGCCGACCAAGGAGGAGTTCCCCTACACGATCCGCGTCACCAGCGACATCACCGAGTCGAACGGTTCGTCGTCGATGGCGACGGTCTGCGGCGGCAGCCTGGCGCTGATGGACGCGGGCGTGCCGATCAAGCGGCCGGTGTCGGGCATCGCGATGGGCCTGATCCTGGAGGGCAAGGACTTCGCCGTGCTGTCCGACATCCTGGGTGACGAGGATCACCTGGGCGACATGGACTTCAAGGTGGCGGGCACCAGCGAGGGCATCACCAGCCTTCAGATGGACATCAAGATCGCCGGCATCACCGAGGAGATCATGAAGGTCGCGCTGGCGCAGGCGCATGATGGCCGCGCGCACATCCTGGGCGAGATGGCCAAGGCGCTCGATTCGACCCGGACCGAGCTGTCGGCACACGCGCCGCGGATCGAGACCTTCACCATCGACAAGTCGAAGATCCGTGAAGTGATCGGCACCGGCGGCAAGGTGATCCGCGAGATCGTCGCCACCACCGGCGCCAAGGTCGACATCGACGACGAGGGCGTCATCAAGGTGTCGTCGTCGGATTCGGCGCAGATCGAGGCCGCGATCAAGTGGATCAAGGGCCTGGTCGAAGAGGCCGAGGTCGGCAAGATCTATGACGGCAAGGTCGTCAACCTGGTCGATTTCGGTGCGTTCGTGAACTTCATGGGCGGCAAGGACGGCCTCGTCCACGTCTCGGAGATCAAGAACGAGCGGGTCGAGAAGGTGTCGGACGCGCTGTCCGAGGGCCAGGCAGTGAAGGTCAAGGTGCTCGAGATCGATCCGCGCGGCAAGGTGCGCCTGTCGATGCGCGTCGTCGACCAGGAAACCGGTGCCGAGCTGGAGGACACCCGTCCCGCCCGCGAACCGCGTGAGCCGCGCGGTGACCGTGGCGACCGTGGCCCCCGCCGTGACGGCGGTGACCGCGACGGTGGTCGCGGTCCGCGCCGCGACGGTGGCGACCGTGGCCCGCGCCGCGACCGCGGCGATCGTGGTCCCCGCAGCGACGGCGGCGACCGCGGCCCGCGCGGCGGCAATGGCGGCAACGATGACGGCCCCGCGCCGGAGTTCGCACCCGCCTTCCTGACCGGCGACCGCGACTAACGCGACCGCCGGTCGTACGGCACGAACGAAAGGGCTTCGGAGCGATCCGGAGCCCTTTTTCGCATGTCGCGGAACCGCAACGAAGCGCGGCTAGAGCGTGATCCACCGAAACTGAAGCACCGCCCCGGCGAACGCCGGGGAGACGAAGTGACTGGTTCGATCCGAGTGGATCACACTCTAACCGATACATCCATCCCTGCCGTCCGAAGGCCCTGACATGACCCTCGTTCTCGACCGCCGCACGCTGCTCGGCGGCCTGACCTTCGGCAGCGCGGCGCTCGCCTCGACCCCGCTGGCGGCACGCCGAGCGCCCGGCACGGTCAGCTTCCTGGTACTGGGCGACTGGGGCCGCGACACGCCGGCGCAGCACGACGTCGCCGCGGCGATGGGGCGCACGGCAGAGACGCTGAACACCGACTTCGTGCTGGCGATCGGCGACAATTTCTACAGCAACGGCGTCACCTCGGTCGACGATCCGCTGTGGCGGACGGTGTTCGAGGGTGTCTACACCCACCCTGCGCTCCAGACGCCCTGGCACGCGCTGCTCGGCAACCACGATTACCAGGGCAACCCGCAGGCGCAGATCGACTACAGCGCCCGCAGCCCGCGCTGGCGCATGCCGGCCCGCTATTATCAGGTCGCCGATCCGGCACTCGCCGCCGCCTCGGTCGACCTGTTCGCGATCGACACCTGCCCCTTCGTCGAGCGGTATCGCGACGATCCGGTGAAGGCGGCGAACATCGCCGGCCAGGACACGGCAGCGCAACTCGCCTGGCTCGACGCGGCGCTCGCCGCGTCGGGCGCGCGGTGGAAGATCGTGACCGGCCATCATCCGATCCGCTCGGGCGGGTCGGGTCACGGCGACCAGCCGGAACTGGTCGCGCGGCTCCAGCCCTTGCTCCTGCGCCACGGCGTGCAGGCCTATATCGCCGGGCACGACCACGACCTGCAGCATATCCGCCGCGACGGGCTCGACATGATCCAGTGCGGTGGCGGAATGGAGGCACGTCCGGTCGCGGCGGTACCCGGCACGCTGTTCTGTCGCGCCGAACCGGGGTTCAGCGTCATCACAATCGCCGGCGACACCCTGACGCTCGACCATCGCGACCAGCAGGGCAAGCGGCTCTACCACGCCACCATCCCGGCGCGCGCGACGGTGGCGGTCTAGAGCGTGATCGACCCGGATTGAACCAGCCACCTTGTCTCCCCGGCGGAGGCCGGGGAGGTGCTTCAGTTCCGGCGGATCACGCTCCAGCAGCCGATTAAGCCGGTTCTAACCGGCGCGGGCGCAGAAAGCGGCACGATGACGCCCCCCGCCCCCACTCCTGCGATCGACCGGCGACGCCCGCTGAAGCTGCTGGGCGCCGTCGCGATTTTTGTCGCGATGGTCGGCGGCTACGCGATCCTCGCCGCGCGGCACGCGGCCGACGCGCCGCTGCCGGGCAGCGAGACGCCGGCGGGACCGTGCACGATCTGGTTCGTCGGCAGCTCGACGATCGCGCGCTGGTCGACGCTGGGGGGTGACATGGCCGGCTGGGACGCGCGCCGACGCGGCGTCGACGGCGCGCTGATCCCGACGCTGACCCACCGGTTGCAGCACGAGCCACAAGGTCCGGCGCCGCTCGCCATCGTCTTCTATGGCGGCGAGAACGACATCGCCGCCGGCGCGTCCGCCGCCGACACCGCGAGCGCCTTTCGCGCGTTCCTGGCGGCCAAGGTCGCGCAGGTTGGCGCGACGCCGATGATCGCCCTCACGCTGAAGCCGAGCCCGGCCCGCTCTGTCAACCAGCCGCAGCACGTCCTGTTCGACGACTGGCTGACCCGGTTCGCGGCCAGGCGGCCCGACCTGGCGGTGGTCGACATCCGGTCCGCCATGTTGGCGGGCGAGGCGCCCGGCGCCTTCTTCGTCGAGGACGGCATCCACATGAACCCGGCCGGCTATGCGCTGTGGACCGCACGCATCCGGCAGGCGCTGGCCGCGATCGTACCGCCCGGGCGCCGCGCCGCCTGTCGAGCGGGCTGATGTCGGCCGCGACGCAGGGGCGGATCGAGGGGCTGGTCGCGTGGCGCGCACTGCTGATGCTCGGCGGGCTGCTGCTCCACGCCACCATGGGTCGGGAGGACTATGCGCCGTTCGCGGCCATCAACATCGTCTCCGGATCGTTCCGAATGGGCACGTTCTTCATGATCTCGGGGCTGCTGACCGGCTTCGCGCTGACCCGCCATCCCGACGGGCCGGAATGGGTGACGCGGCGCCTGCTGCAACTCGCGGTGCCGACGCTGGTCGGGCTGGCGGTGATCTGCCCGGTCGTGCGGATGCTGCTGGTCGCGGGGGAGCCGGGCTCCACGCCGCCGCTCAGCGTCTATCACCTGTGGTTCATGGTCGCGCTGATGCATTATACCGGGATCGCCTGGCTGGTGGCGCGTGTCGATCGCCGCTGGCCGCTGTTTCGCCGGGTCGAGAGCGGGACGATGCTCGCGCGGCTGCGTCAGTCGCTGCTGCTGGTCGCGGTCGGCACGCTGGCGTTCCTGCTGATGGTCGAGACGTCGGCGGCGACCGCCTGGCTGGATGACCAGGGCGAGTCGCTGCTCCGCCACCTGCCTCTGGTCGTCGGCTACGCACCGCTGTTCCTGCTGGGGCTGGCGTGCGGGCAGATGCCGACGTTGCGGCGTATCCTGACCGGCGGCGTCGGCGTGCCGGCGGCGATCATCGCGGTCGCGACGATGGCCCATCTGGGCGCGCGCTGGTGGCTGCCGCTGCTGCGGCCGGAGGTCGCCGCCTCGGCCGAACAGCTGCTGCTGATGGCCGGCGCTGCCTGGTGCCCGCCCGCGGCGACGGCGCTGATCCTGCGCTCCGCGCTCGCGATCCGGCGCGTGCCGGTTGTTCTGGCGCAGCTGTCGGACGCGTCGCTGACCATGTACCTGCTGCACTATCCACTGATGCTGGCGGCACGGCTGGCGATCGCGCCGCTGGCGCCGTCGCCCTGGACGGGGTTCGCGGTGATGCTGGTGGCGGGGGGCAGCCTGTCCTACCTGATCCACCGCCGCGTCGTGTTGCGCGTGCCGCTGGTGGCGCTGCTGCTGACCGGACGCTGGCCGCGCAGAAGCACCGCCTTGCAGCCCGTAACGGTATAGAAACCGGGGAGCTTCTCGCTCCGCGCCGTCGAAGGTCCGGGGGGTTCTGTTGCCCGGCCCCCCCGGCGGCCGCTGGAATCCCCTTCTGTTGCCCGGTGGGGTCCGACCGCGCTATCTTGGTGTAACCTTAGGCCGTGAGGCCCTCAGTTACGCCGCAATCGCGAGTGCTTCGTTATCGTTGGCACTTGTGTAATGGGCCGTTGCGGTGGTCCCATTCCGAGCGAAGAGCAGCGTTTTTCAACACACGTCGATCCTAGTTCGGCCCCTCCAGCTGAGCCGCTCGACCGGCACGCGTCACGCGTACTGGCCAAGCGGCGCAAGTGGTGGAGCCGCCGGGTACCGCCCCCGGGTCCGCTGCGTCTATTGCGCGCCGCCTTTTATCGCCATAGCCGGGCGAACCCGGCACAAGCGGATATAGGGTGGCACGCGGCCGGGTGCAAACGGCTTTCGCATATGGCGAATCCGCGGTCTGGTCGGTCTTGCCGCCTTTTCCTCGCCCTAAAGCAGGTGCATAGCGCGCGCATCATGTTGACCCAGCGTTCCCGATACGGCCTGCGCGCGATGCTGTTCCTCGCCAGGCAGCCCGTCGACGGCCCGCCCACGCCGATGGCGCGCATCGCGGTGGAGGCGAATGTCCCCCGCAAGTTCCTGGAGCTGATCCTCGCCGACCTGCGCGATGCCAGCCTGGTACTGAGCCACCGCGGCAAGCTGGGCGGCTATTATCTAGCGCGGCCGGCGCACCTGATCTCGCTCGGCGACATCATCCGGGTGATCGAGGGGCCGCTGGCGCTGGTACCCTGTGTCAGCCGTACCGCCTATCGCCGCTGCCTGGACTGCAAGAGCGAGGCGGACTGCGCCATTCGCCACGCGATGATGCGCGTGCGCGACGAGACCGCGCGCATCCTCGACGGCACCAGCCTGGCCGACGCGACCGCCGACGACCTCGCCGCCGCCTGATCCTTGCACATGAAGATCCCCGGTGGCGCGGTGGCCACCGGGGATCGCGTTTCCGAATCCTCCGGCGGAGCATGTCCGCCGGAGAGTGTCGGCATCAGGCGTAGACGGCGTTGGTGCTGCGGCGGCGATAGCGGGTCGCACCGGCGACCATGCCGAAGCCGACCAGCATCATCGCCCAGGTGGCGGGCTCGGGCACCGCGGCCACGTTCAGGACGCCGAACACGTCGGCCGAGGCGTTGCCGCCCTCACGGACGTGGAACTCGCGAGCGGTCGAGTCCAGGAAGCCGTCGCCGACCACATTGGTAAAGCCCTTCAGCTGGAAGGTATAGGACTGGCCGTTCACGGTGAAGATGTCCGAAGTCACCAGCGAGTCGAACGTGACATAGTCGGCGTTCTCGTCAGCGGTGCCGGTGTTCGGCGTGTTGTTCAGCTTCATCATGAAGCTCTTGGTGAAGGCGCCGATCGCCGGATCCGAGAAGTTGAAGCCGAGGTTCAGGCCCAGGCTGTTCAGCTCGGTGCCGTTGTTGACGGTGCCGTTGTAGTAGGAGAGCGAACCGACCTTGAACTGCTGACCGACCGTCGCCGAGAACGGCGTGTTGGCGGCGAAGGTCATCTGGTTGACCTTGGCGCCATCGGCCGCGACGCCCCAGGTCACGGCGTTGGTGCCGATGCCGGTGAAGGTAGCGGTGCTGGGCTTGGCATCGGTGAAAGTCGCCGTCGTGGTGCCGGTGACGTTGGACGCTGCCTGTGCGCTCGTGGCGGCAATGAACGATGCGGTGGCGATTGCTGCGATCTTCAGAACGTTCTTCATGACTAATCCCCTGTTTACTAGAATAACTGTCGGGGATTTGTCTGCGTCAGCAACCCCGTGGTCATTCTCTAGTCACGGGGCTGCCTAACAATCTCTGGTTAAAATCTTCAAGACTATCCAATTGTGGGAATTAACTATCTAAGCGCCTAATCGATCGCCGCCAAGTTTTTTACCTCCGGCGCAACTCGTCACGGATTTCGCGCAGCAGGGCCACGTCTGCAGGCTCCGGAGCCGATTCGGCCGGCGCCTTGCCCCGCTCGAAGGCGCTCATGGCCCGATTGGCGGCGCGTACGACCAGGAAGATGATGAAGGCGACGATCAGGAAATTGACCAGCACGGTGACGAACTCGCCGTAGCCGAGCAGCGGCACGCCTGCCTTTTTCAGTGCGGCATAGTCGCTCGATCCCTGAAGCGCCGCCGGCACCGGGCCCATCACCAGGAAATAGCTGGAGAAATCGAGACCGCCAAAGATCTTGCCGATCACCGGCATCAGGATATCGTCGGTCAGCGATGTCACGATGCGCCCGAACGCCGCGCCGATGATGACTGCCACCGCCAGGTCGAGCACGTTGCCGCGCATGACGAAGGCCCTGAATTCCTTGAGCATCACTCGACCCCTTTGCCGTTTACCACGGGGCGAGGCTATCGGACGATTGCCCCTTCGCCAAGCGGCACAACTGTCCTATATCAATAGGACAGGTTTCAGGAGCCAACACCCATGCATCGTGCCTTTGCCCGTCCCGCCCTCGTCGCCGGTCTCGCGCTGACGCTCGCCGGTTGCGGCATCAATTCGATCCCGACCGCAGAGGAAGAGGTGAAGGCGCGCTGGGCCGATGTGCAGAATGATTACCAGCGCCGCGCCGACCTGATCCCCAACCTGGTCGCGACGGTAAAGGCCGCCGGCGCGCAGGAGAAGGACATCCTGACCGAGGTGACCCAGGCGCGCGCCAGCGCCAATCAGGTGAAGGTCAGCGGCGAGCAGCTGACCGATCCGAGGGCCGTCGCCAATTTCGAGCGCGCGCAGAACGCGGTCACCCTGTCGCTGCAACGGCTGCAGGAGGCGTATCCCGAGCTGAAGTCGCAGGGCAACTACACCACCCTGATGAGCCAGCTGGAGGGGACCGAGAACCGCATCAACATCGCCCGGCGCGACTATAACCAGGCGGTGCAGGCGTATAACACCCGCATCCGCACCTTCCCCGACGCGGTCGGCGCGCGCATCTTCTACGGTGCCAAGCCGATCACCCCGTTCCAGGCGACGACGCCGGGTGCCGAGACCGCGCCGACCGTCAATTTCGGGAATGCGAGCTGAGCCGCGCCGTGCGCGAGCTGATGATCCTGTGGCGGTTTGCTGTGGCCCTGCTGCTGCTCGTGGCGGGGTCGGCGGCGAGCGCGCAGACCTTTCCGAAGTTCACCGGGCTGGTCGTCGATGCGGCGAACGTCCTGCCGCCTGACGTGGAAGCGTCGCTGACTGCCAAGCTGGAGGCGTTGCAGAAGACGCAGCACCGCCAGCTGGTGGTCGTCACCGTGCCCGATACGCAGGGCTATCCGCTGGAGGATTACGGATACCGGCTGGGGCGTGAATGGGGGGTTGGCCTGCGCGACGTGAACAACGGCGCGATCCTGTTCGCGGCACCCGGCAACCCCGCCGGCCAGCGCGGCCCGCGGATCGAGGTCGGGCGCGGGCTGGAGCCGGTGCTGACCGACGCGATGTCGAGCGTGATCGTCCGCCAGACGATGATGCCGCTGATCCGCGCCGACCAGGTGCCGCAGGCGTTCGTCGCCGGCACCGACGCGATCATCGCGCAGCTCTCCGCCAGTCCCGACGAGGCGAAGGCGCGCACCGACGCCGCCGCCGCCGAGTTCGACAAGACGCACCGGCGCGGATCAGCAGGCGGGGGCGACGTACCGCTGGGCCTGATCTTCTGGGGGATGGTCATGGCGTTCGCCCTCCTCTCCTTCGCGCGCCATCGCGGCGGGCGCGGGCGGCGGTATCGCAGCGAGGACGGCGGCAGCGGCGTGCTGCCGATCGTGCTGTGGGGCATCGCCAACGAGATCGGCCGGCGTGGCGGCGGTGGCGGCTGGGGTGATTCCGGCGGCAGCGGCTGGGGCGGCGGTGGTGGTGGCGGCAGCGATGGCAGCTGGGGCGGCGGCGGCTTTACCGGCGGCGGTGGCGGCGATTTCGGGGGCGGTGGCGCCTCGGGGGACTGGTGATGCGGCTGACCGATGCCGACCGTGCCCGCGTCGCCGCCGCGGTGACCGCGGCGGAGGCGGATACTGATGGCGAGATCGTGACCATCGTCGCCGGCCGGTCGGACGCCTATCACGATGTCGCGCTGCACTGGGCAGTGCTGGCGATGTTGCTGGTGCTGGCGCTGCTCGCCTCGATTCCGAACGCGGCGGAGGGCCTGCACGCGCTGGTCGCCGATCCCTGGGGTGAGGCGCCGTCGTCGCGGATGCTGTTCACGCTGGCGCTGGTCGTGGTGACGCTCACCTTCCTCGCCGTGCGGGTCACGCTCGCCTGGGCGCCGCTGCGCATGGCGCTGACGCCCAGGGCGACGCGGGCACGCCGGGTGCGGCGCCGCGCGCTGATGCTGTTCCGAACCGCCGCCGAGGCGCGCACCCGCGCTGCGACCGGCGTGCTCCTCTACCTGTCGCTCGCCGAACATCGGGCAGAGATCGTCGCCGACGCGCCGATCCACAGCCGCGTCGCGCCAGAGGTGTGGGGCGAGGCGATGGCGGCACTGATCGTCGCGGTGAAGGACGGCCGCCCCGGCGACGGCATGGCCGACGCGGTCACCCGGATCGGCGCGATCCTGGCCGCCCACTTCCCGCGCTCGCCCGACGACACCAACGAACTGCCGGATCGACTGATCGAATTATGACCGAGACGATGTGGGAGGGCCGTTTCCTCGCGGTCCGCAAGAACGGCACCTGGGAATATGCCGAGCGGCAGGGGCAGATCGGCGCGGCGGTGATCGTCGCGATCGACGATGCGGACCGGCTGGTGCTGGTCGAGCAGCACCGCATCCCCATCGGTCGGCGCACGCTGGAACTGCCCGCCGGGCTGGTCGGCGACGAGGACGCCGGCGAATCGCTCGCCGATGCCGCCGCGCGCGAGCTGGAGGAGGAGACGGGATACCGCCCGGCAAACGTTGAGGAGCTGGGCCTGTTCTATTCCTCGCCCGGCATGACCTCGGAGAGCTTCACCATCGTCCGCGCGACCGGCCTGACGAAAGTGGGTGAGGGCGGCGGCTCGGCGGAGGAGGACATCACCGTCCATCTCGTACCCATCGCCGAGGTCCCGGCCTATGTGCGCCGCGCGCGCGAGACGGGGCTGGGGATCGACGCGAAGATGCTGCTGGTGCTCGACTACGCGACGATGTGAGGACGCCAGATCCTCCCCTGCAAGGGGAGGGGGACCGCCGCGCAGCGGTGGTGAAGGGGTGTCCCCCTCTCGATAGCGCGACACCCCTGCGTCAGCGCTACGCGCTGCCACCTCCCCTTGCAGGGGAGGATCGGCGAATTACCGGAAATTGTCCGCGTAGGCCTGCAGCTTCAGCGTCTTCTCCGGCGCCGGCACGACCGTATAGTCATGCCCCTCGCGCTCGCAGTGCGCCACCGCTGCCTCGAGCGTCGGGAAGAGCAGGCGGATCTGGTCGCGGGTGTCGCCGCTGCCGGCCCAGCCGGTCAGCGGGTCGGGGCGCTTGGGCTCGGCGGGCTCGAACTCGAGTTGCCACTGGTCGGTCCGCGCGCGGCCGGACTGCATCGAGTTCTTGGGGCGCTGGAAGATGCGAGCGGTTGCCATGCCGCCCCCTTATCGCGATCCGCGCGCGCGCGCATCCGCATTTTTGGTGCGCAGCGTCGCCGCCGCCCCGGCCGGATCGTCGGGCCAGGGATGGCGCGGATAGCGACCGCGCATCTCCTTCGCCACCGCCGCCCAGCTGCCCGCCCAGAAGCCGGGCAGGTCGCGCGTCGTCTGGATCGGCCGCCCGGCGGGGCTGGTCAGCGACAGGACCAGCGGCACCCGCCCTTCCCCCACCACAGGATGGTCGGCCAGCCCGAACAGCGCCTGGACGCGTAGCTCGACCCGTGGACCACCCTCTGCGCCATAGTCGATCGCGTGGCTGCTGCCCGCCGGGCTGGTGAAATGCGACGGCGCGACCCGGTCGATCCGCCGCATCGCGTCCCACCCGATCATGTCGCGCATCGCCTCGACCAGCGGCCCGGCACCGATCTGGTCCAGCCGGCGGCGCCCGGCGAGCAAGGGCGGCAGCCACTGGTCAAGGCGCTCGGCGAGCAGCGCCCGCGCGTCGATCCCGGCATAGTCGGCACGCACGGTCAGCGCCGTCGCGCGCTCGTCCCATGGCAGGGCGGAGAGGCCGTGCGCGCGCACCCCCTCCAGCAGCGCCGCCTCAATGGCGGCAGGATCGGCGGCCGGGTCGGGACCGGATTGCAGGCGCAGCGCACCCAGCCGCCGCTCGCGCAACGCCTGGACGCCGCCCGTCGCGGGATCGAAGCCGACGGTGCGGCGCGCCTCGATCCGATCGGCGAACAGCGACTCGATCTCGGCCTGCTCGATCACCGCCGCCGACAGGATGCGCGCGCCGGCTGCGGTGCCCTGCGTCTCCGCCACCGCCAGCCACTCGGCTCGGGCCAGCGGCGAGGTTGCATCGAGCCGGAAGCCGCGCCCGCCGACGCTCGCCCAGCTTTCTCCCGATGGATCGCGACGCCGCGCGACCCGGTCCGGAAAGGCGAGCGCGACGCACGCGCCCTCGCCGTCGCGCCGTTCGCCTTCGCCACCGGCAAGCCGCGTCCAGCGTTCCGCCAGCCGCCGCGCACCGACTGCCTTGGGTCCGCGCTCGGTACGCCAGCGGCGGCGGCGGACCTCCAGATCGACGTCGTTGCCGCCGATGCCCCGCTCCGACAGCAGCACCGCGACCTCGGCGGCGGTCTGGCCCAGCCCGCGCTCGCCGGCGCCGAGCAGCATGTGTGCCAGCCGTGGGGGCATCGGCATTCCGGCGATCCGACGGCCATGCCCGGTCGGGCGGCCATCACCGTCGAGCGCGCCCAGCGACACCAGCCGCGTCCGCGCCTCGGCGATGGCGGCGGCGGGCGGCGGGTCGATCCAGCGCAGGTCGCGGGGATCGCCGACGCCCCAGATCGCCGCCGCCAGCACCAGTCCCGATAGGTCCGCCTCCAGCATCTCCGGCGGGTCGAAGCGCGGCAGTCCGACGGTCGCCGCCTCCTCCCACAGCCGGTACGCGGTGCCCGGCCCCTGCCGCGCGGCGCGGCCGGCCCGCTGGGTGGCGCCGGCCTGGCTGACCCGCTCGGTCACCAGCCGGGTCATGCCGGCGGCGCGGTCGTAGCGGGGACGGCGCGCCAGCCCCGAGTCGACCACCACGCGGATCCCGTCGAGCGTCAGGCTGGTCTCCGCGATCGAGGTCGCGAGCACCAGTTTTCGTCCCTCGCCCGGCAGGATCGCCGCGCGCTGCTCGGCCGGATCGAGCGTACCGTGCAGGCGGTGGAGGACGACGCCGGGCGGTGGCGGGTCGAACCGCTCGGCCACCCGCTCGATCTCCGCGACGCCGGGCAGGAAGGCGAGCACCCCGCCCTCCTCCTCACGCAGCGCCAGCCGGATCGCGGCGGCGACGTCGTCCTCCACGCGGCGCTCGGCAGCGCGGCCGATGTGGCGCAGGGTCAGGGGATGGCTGCGCCCCTCACTCTCGATCACGGGCGCGCCGTCCATCAGCGCCGCGAAGCGCGCCCCGTCGAGCGTCGCCGACATCGCCACCAGCCGCAGGTCGGGCCGGAACGCCCCTTGCGTGTCGAGCGCGAAGGCGAGCGCGACATCGCCGTCGAGGCTCCGTTCGTGGACCTCGTCGAACAGCACCGCGGCCACGCCGGCGAGTTCGGGATCGGCCTGGATGCGCTGGACGAAGATGCCCTGTGTCACCACGGTCACCCGCGTCGCGGCCGAGCGGCGCGAGTCCATTCGCGTCGCATAGCCGAAAGTACCGCCGACCGCCTCGCCCGCCAGCATCGCCATCCGCTCCGCCGCCGCCCGCGCGGCGAGGCGGCGGGGGGAGAGGAGCAGAACCTCCCCCGTGCACCAATCCTCGTCCAGGAGCGCGGGCGCGACCGCGGTGGTCTTGCCCGCACCCGGTGGGGCGACGAGCACGGCGCCGGACCCGGTGCGCAGCGCGGCGAGCAGGTCGGGCAGGACGGCGGTGATCGGCAGGCTGGTCATCGTACGGGCAAGGGCCATGCCACAGACCGCCTGCGATGGGCAGGTGGCGCGAGCCCCGTTCCCCCCGCGCCCGTTCCGCGATAGACGGGGCCGGTGAGCGGGCTTCATCACCACCACCATCACGGCCACGATCATGGCCATGGCCACGGCGCCGGTCATCACGGCCATCACCATGGCCATGTCCACGCGCCGGGCGCGTTCGACCGTGCCTTTGCGATCGGGATCGGGCTGAACCTGGCCTATGTCGTGGCCGAGGCGGGGTTCGGGCTGTGGACCGGATCGGTCGCGCTGCTGGCCGATGCCGGGCACAACCTGTCCGACGTGCTGGGACTGGCGGTGGCATGGGGTGGAGCGTCGCTGGCGCGCCGGCCGGCGACCAAGCGCTTCACCTATGGGCTGAAGGGATCGACGATCCTTGCCGCGCTGCTCAACGCGCTGCTGCTGCTGATGGCGCTCGGCGCGATCGTGCTGGAGGCGGTGCAGCGGATCGGCGCGCCGCCGATCGTATCGGGGCTGACCGTGTCTGCGGTGGCGGGCGCCGGCATCCTCGTCAACGCCTTTACCGCCTGGCTGTTCGCGCGCGGGCGCCACGGCGACGTCAACATCCGCGGCGCCTATCTGCACATGGCGGCGGACGCGATCGTGTCGGCGGGGGTGGTGCTGGCGGGCATCGCGATCTGGGCGACCGGAATCGGCTGGATCGATCCCGTCGTCAGCCTGGTGATCGCCGCGCTGATCTTCTGGCAGACCTGGGGCCTACTGAAGGAAACGACCGCGATGGCGCTGGCCGGGGTGCCGCGCGGGATCGATTACGACGAGGTGTCGGCGGCACTGCAGGCGCTGCCTGGCGTGGAGCGGCTCCACGACCTCCATATCTGGCCGATGTCGACGACGGAGCCGGTCCTGACCGCGCACCTGCTGATGCCGGGCGGCCAGCCCGGCGACGGGTTTCTGGCCGAGGCACAGGCGATGCTGCGCGAACGGTTCGGGATCGGCCATGCGACATTGCAGGTGGAAACAGGCGGAGACTGCGCGGCGGGGTGTTGAGGGGGTTTCCGACCTCCACAACCGTCATTTTCCCCGGACGCGAGAAGTCAGGCGCGTAGGACCTCGTAGGATCCGCGACGTCAGCGCGTCTGGATTTCCGCCTCCGCGGGGATGACGGGATGTGGTGGAAAGCTGACATCTCCAAAGGTCTATGGACGGCGTCCGATCATGCACCCAAGTCCGGTCGCAAGCAGCACGGGAATAATAACGGCAATCCAGAGGTCAGCGCATAGCGCCTTCAAAACAAGATACATTGCGATGCCCAATACCGGGGCCGCATAGCGCCAGCAATTAGCGCGAAGGTCTCCCATAAATGTGACACCGCGCCGCTCCATCGCCGTTCTCCGCATCTTTAGCCGACACGCATGTGCCTTCTCATGGTCGGCCCGGCAATGTCCGCAACTGGGCGACACCGCCGGCCGCTCAGCCTGTCCTACACCCCGGCGCCTCGGCTACACCGCCCGGCATGACCACCCTGCCCGCCCTCGCCCGATCCACCGCGACCAGGCCGAACGCGCGCGGAACCGGACACGCGACGGGCGGTGTAGTGTCCGGTTTCGAGTCGCTGCGCGTCGTGCCGGGCAATGCCGCCGCGTCAGTACGCCCGCGCCACCGCGAACTCGACCGCCTCGACCATCGCGTCCTTCGCCGCGCCGTCGGCGAACCGGGCGATGGCGTCGATCGCGCGCTGGCCATAGTGGCGGGCGCGGGCCAGCGTATCGTCCACCGCGCGGGTGCGCTGGACCAACTCGATCGCGTGGGCGAAGTCGGCGTCGCTGTCGCGGCGGCCCTCGACGGCGTCCTTCCAGAACTGGCGTTCCTCGGGCGTGCCGCGGGCATGGGCGAGGATGACGGGCAGGGTCATCTTGCCCTCGCGGAAGTCGTCGCCGGCGTCCTTGCCCATCGTGCCGGCGTCCGAGACATAGTCGATCGCATCGTCGACCAGCTGGAACGCGATGCCGAGGTTGCGGCCATAGGCGTCGAGCGCCATCTCCTCGCCCTCCGGCCGTTCCGCCACCACGGCGGCGATGCGGCAGGCGGCGGCGAAGAGCGCGGCGGTCTTGGCGCCGATGATGTCGAGATAGCGATCCTCGCCCAGGTCGACGCGGCGCGCGGCGGTCAGCTGGTTCACCTCGCCCTCCGCGATCACGGCGGAGGCATTGGAGAGGATCTTCAGCACCTTGAGGCTGCCATCCTCGACCATCAGCTCGAACGAACGGCTGAACAGGAAGTCGCCGACCAGCACGCTGGCGGGATTGCCCCAGATGATGTTGGCGGTGCGCCGCCCGCGGCGCAGGTCGCTGCCGTCGACGACATCGTCGTGGAGCAGCGTCGCGGTGTGGATGAACTCCACCGCCGCGGCCAGCCGGTGGTGGCGCGTGCCGGTATAGCCGATCAGCCGTGCGCTGGCCAAGGTCAGCATCGGCCGCATCCGCTTGCCGCCGCCCGCGATCAGGTGGCCGGCCAGCTCGGGGATCAGCGGGATCTGCGACTGCATCCGGTCGAGGATCACCGCGTTCACGGCGTTCATGTCGCCCGCCACCAGCCCCAGCATGGGGTCGAGCGAGGGCGTGCGGTCGCGCAGGCGATGGACGGTCGCGGTCATCGGCCCCCAAGTGGCCGCAAGCGCGCGCGAACGCAACCCTTCCCCCTCGCCCCCTGCCCGCCTTGTCCTGCCCCCCTTGCCCCCGACTTCCGCCCGCCGCAAAGGGCGGGTCCGAGGAGAAGCGCCGATGATGCCCGTACTGGATGACATGCCCGCCGCCGGCCCCGCCCCGGACGACAGCGTGCTGAAGGGATATCGCCAGTCGATCGACAATATCGACGCGGCGCTGGTCCACCTGCTCGCCGAGCGGTTCAAGGTGACGCAGGCGGTCGGCCGCTACAAGGCGCAGGCGGGGCTGCCGCCCGCCGATCCGGGCCGCGAGGAGCGCCAGATCGCGCGGCTGCGCCACCTGGCCGAGGACGCGCAGCTCGATCCCGAATTCTCCGAGAAATTCCTGCGCTTCATCATCGACGAGGTGATCCGCCACCACGCGCAGATGCAGGCGTGACCGGGCTTCTCCTCGCGATCGAGGGTGGTGACGGTGCCGGCAAGGCGACCGCGGCGGCAGAGGTCGCCGCACAGCTGAACGCCGCCGGCCGCTCGGCGACGGTGCTGTCCTTTCCGCGCTATGCCGAGACGCTGGGGGGGCATGTGCTGGGCGAGTATCTGGGCGGGCGCCTGCCCCACGCCGCCTCGCCACGCGCGATCGCGACGCTCTACGCGCTCGACCGGTTCGAATCGGCCGCGGTGATCGCGGAGGCGACGGCGCGGCACGAAGTGGTGGTGTTCGACCGCTATATCGCGTCGAACATGGCCTATCAGGCGGCACAGGTCGGGCCGGGCGAGGCCCGCGACCTGATGGGCTGGATCGCAAGGCTGGAGGTCGAGCAGTTCGGCCTGCCGCTGCCCGACCTGTCCCTCTATCTTGACACGCCGGTCGAGGTCGCACGCGGCCTGATCCTCAGGAAGCGCAAGCGCAGCTACACCGACGAGGCGCTGGACACGTACGAGGCGGACATGGCGCTACAGGCCCGGGTGCGCGCCAACTACGCGGCGATGGCGGCGGAGGGACTGCTGGGACGGTGGGCAACGGTATCGACGCTGGCGGATGGCGCGCTGCGGTCTCCGCGTGAGATTGCGGGGGAGATCGTGGGGCTGCTCGTCTAGGCAACACGCGCGCAGAACCCAACATCGTCATCCCCGCGTAGGCGGGGATCCAGACGCGCAAACCTCGCGACTCGATCGGGAAGTAAGCGTTTATGGATTACCGCCTGCGCGAGACGGTCCTGCGGGGCAGGCGGTTCTAGCCCGCCATCGTCTGCACCGATCCTGAATCCACCCGCAGGTTCGCACCGTTGATGAAGCTCGCCTGTTCCGAGCAGAGGAAGACGATTGCCGATGCCACCTCGTCGGCGCGACCGCGGCGGTGGAGGGTCATGCCGGGGCGTTCCTCGTCGAGGAAGCTGTCGATCGCCTCGTCGAAGCTCACGCCCTTCTCCTGCGCGCGCTTCTCCATCATCTTGTCGGTCATCGGCGTGGCGATGAAGGCGGGCGACACGCTGTTCACCAGCACATTGTCGCAGCCATAGGCCTTGGACAAGCCCTTGGTCAGGTTGAGGAGCCCCGCCTTGGACGCGCAATAGGCGAGTTCGTCGACATAGGGCTGCTCGGCATCCTCGGACCCGATCAAGATCAGCCGGCCCCATTTGCGCGCACGCATCGCCGGGATCGCGGCGCGCGCGACGCGGACCGCGCCCATCAGGTTAATGTCGAGCGTCTCCAGCCAGCCCTTGTCGTCGACCTCTAAGAAGTCGCCGGTGGCACCCGTAACCCCGGCGCAGTTGACGACGATGTCGGGTGCGCCCAGCCGGTCGGCGACCTCGGCGAACAGCGCGCGGACGCTCTTGTCGTCGGTCACGTCCGCCTCGACCGCGATGACTTCGCCCAGCGATTGCAGGTCGGCGAGACTCTGCGCCAGGTCGCTGTCGGTGCGGTCGGAGATGGCGACGCGCACCCCCTCTTCCAGCAGCAGCCGTGCCGTTTCCTTGCCCATGCCGCTGTCGGCGCCGGTGACCAGCGCGACGCGACCCTTGATGCCCAGATCCATGCGCGCGTCCTCAGCGAGTGGGGGAAGAGGCGCCGATCGGCTCGGGCGCCGACTTGGCGCGCAGCGTCTCGACCTGATCGGGGTCGATGCGGCGCGTGCGGGCGAAGGGCGGCAGTTTCTGTGGCTGGCCGGTCTTCAGCGCGCGGACGATCCCCTCGATCACCCGCAGGTCGGCGATCCCTTCCTCACCGTCCGGCTCCGGATCGCGACCCTCCAGGATGCAGGCGGAGAAGTAGCGCATCTGACCGCCGAAATGATCGGTGTGCTTGAACGCCTCGTGCGTCTGCGTGTCGCCGACCGTGCGGTTCTGCTCCAGCGCCGACTGCCAGCCATAGCCAGGGCTCATGTGGATCGACCCTTTGGTGCCGGCGATGATGTAGCTGTCGATGTTGTTCGCGAAGTAGGAGACGGTGAACTGCGCCAGCCGGTTGCCGGGAAAGCGCAACGTCACCGCGATCGTGTCGTCGAAGTCCTGCGGGAAGCCGGATTCGGGATGCCGCGTGCCGACCGCCGCCACTACCTCTTCGGGCTCGTCACCGAACAGGTAGCGGGTGGCGTTGATCGGATAGGGCGCCATGTCGAACAGCGGCCCCGCCTCGATCCCGTTCTTTACCCTGTGATTCTCGGGATCGGCCATCTGGCCGAAGCAGGAGGTGAAGGCGATCAGCTGCCCCAGCTCGCCGGCGCGGATGCGGGCGATCGCGTCGAGCGTCGCCGGCTCGAAATGCAGGCGGTATGCGGTCATCAGCCTGGCACCCGACGCCGCCGCGGCGGCGCGCATCGCCTCGGCCTTCTCCACCGACACCTCCAGCGGCTTCTCGCACAGCACATGGATGCCGGCGTTCAGCGCAGGGATCGCGAACTCGGCGTGGCGCCAGTTCGGCGTCGCCAGATAGATCGCGTCGATCGTGCCCGACGCGATCAGCCGGTCGAACTCGTCATAGGTATAGACGCCCTCGACATCGTAGCGGTCGGCCACCGCCTGCGCCTTGTCACGCTCGCCGCTGACCAGCGCGACCAGCTCCGAATTGCCGGTATGCGCGATGCCCGGCATCATCGCGGACTGCGCGATGTCGCCCAGGCCCACCACCGCGTAGCGGACCTTCTTCCCGTCGCCGAACCCGAAGGCGGATGCGAGGCTCATGTACCGATCTCCCGATTGATTGCGGCGCCAACGCACGGAGGGCGGGCTTCTCTCCATGGCACCGACACGGCGGTCGAAGGGTTAGGCTGATGAAGATCAGTTTCTCGGAGTGCGTGCGTGACCTCATCGCCCAGACAATCTTGCGGAGCCGAGCGGGATGCGGCGGGCTATCTGCCGATCGAGGAATATGGCGCGCTGGGCGACGGGCGGGCGGTCGCGCTGAGCGGGGCGGACGGGTCGATCGACTGGTGGTGCGTCCCCAATATCGACTCGCCGCCGCTGTTCGACCGGCTGCTCGACCCCGACGATGGCGGACGTTTCGTCGTCGCGCCGGACCGGAGTTACACGGTCGAGCGCCGCTACCGCGAGGACAGCAATGTACTCGAGACGGTCTTCGCGACCGAGGATGGGCGCGGGCTGCTGACCGAATCGCTCAACAGCGGCACTGCCGGGCGGCTGCCCTGGGCGGAGCTGGCGCGGCGCATGGAATGCGTCGAGGGGCGGATGACCTTCGCCGTCGACCTGCGCTTCAGCCGGCACTGGGATACGGTGAACCCCTACCTGTCGCGCGCCGGGCATCACGACCTGTTCCATGTCGGCACCGTGCTGGGGCTGTTCCTGCGCAGCGACAATGTCCGTATCGACGAGATGGACGATACCCGCATCCGCGCCACGGTGACGCTCACCGCCGGCGAGCGGGCGACGGTGGCGATCGTCGCGGGCGAGAACGAGCCGCTGATCGTCCCGCCGATCGCCGACATCGACGCGCGCATCGACCGGTCCGATCAGGAGTGGCGCGACTGGGTGGCGCTGCTCCGCCACGACGGGCCGCACCGCGGCGAGCTGGTGCGCAGCGCGCTGGCGCTGAAACTGCTGCTCTACTCGCCGACCGGCGCGATCGTCGCGGCGGCGACGACCTCGCTGCCAGAGGGGATCGGCGGGCCCAAGAACTGGGACTATCGCTTCGCCTGGATCCGCGACGCGGGCTACACGATCAAGGCGTTCCTGCGCATCGGCGCGTGGGGCGAGGCGAAGGCGGCGCTGACCTGGCTGCTACAGCGGCTGGGCGATGGCCAGCCCCAGGTCTGCTACACGGTGGGCGGCGACCGGGTGCCGCCGCCGGTCGAGCTGGATGTGCCCGGCTGGCGCGCGTCGCGCCCGGTCGTGCTGGGCAATATCGCCGGCGACCAGCACCAGCACGGCATCTATGGCGACATCTTCGAGACTGCCGGCCGCTTCGTCGCGTGCGGGAACGTCCTCGATTCGGCGAGCGCGGAGACGCTGTCGCATCTGGCGGACGAGTGCGCGGATCGCTGGCGCCTGAAGGATGCCGGCATCTGGGAACTGCCGCAGGACGAGCATTACACCATGTCCAAGATCAGCTGCTGGCAGGCGCTGCAGCGGGCGATCGAGCTGGTCGATGCCGGGCAGATGCCCTCCACCTGCCGCGATCGCTGGATGCGCGAGCGCGACCGGATCGCGGCATGGATCGACGAGCATTGCTGGTCGGAGGCGCGCGGCGCCTATGTCATGTATCCGGGTTCGGACATGCTCGACGCGTCGCTCGCTTTGGCGGTGCGCTTCCGCTTCGACGGTAGCGACCGGCTGGCGCGCACGCTCGACGCGATCGACCGCGAGCTGGGCAAGGGCGCGTTCCACTATCGCTATTCCGGGGTCGAGCACGAGGAGGGCTGCTTCCTCGCCTGCACCTTCTGGATGGTCGAGGCGCGCGCGCTGCTCGGTCAGGCCGAGCGGGCGGAGGCCGCGTTCACCGCGGCGATGGAGGTGCTCGGCGGCTGCGGCGTCGGCACCTATGCCGAGATGATCGATCCCGAGACGCACGGATTTCTGGGCAACACGCCACAGGGTCTGACCCACCTGGCGATCATCCAGGCGATCGCCACGCTGGGCGGTGCCGATTTGTAGCATCTACAGTCGCGTTTGAAACATTGCGCCGATTGCGACCATGGCGAGGGTCGCATTTGCGATTGCGACGCGCTAGTCACGACATCAATCATGCCCTTTTCCAAACAGCCCCCTCGCGTCCGTACCCTGGCGGATCTGGCCCAGCTCGCCGGGGTGTCGCCCGGCACCGTCTCGCGCGCGCTGGCAGGCAAGTCGCTGGTCAACGCCGCCACGCGCGAGCGGATCGCCGCACTTGCCGCGGAACATGGCTTTCGTCCCAATCAGATGGCCAGCCGGCTGCGCACGCGCCGCACCGGGGTGATCGGCATCGTCGTGCCGCTGGGACATGAGCGGCGCCAGCACCTGTCCGACCCTTTCTTCATGACCGTTCTCGGCTTCCTGGCCGACGCGCTGACCGAGAACGGGTATGACGTGATGCTGTCGCGGGTGATCCCCGATGCCGGCGACTGGTTGGAACATATCGTCGATTCGGGAATGCTCGACGGGGTGTTGCTGATTGGCCAGTCCGACCAGCACGACGCGATCGAGCGGGTCGCCGCGCGCTATCGCCCGCTGGTCGCCTGGGGCAGCCAGCTGCCCGGCCAGATCCACTGCGCGGTGGGCACCGACAATGTCGCGGGCGGGCGACTGATGGGCGAGCGGCTGATCGCCAAGGGGTGCCGCCGCATCGCCTTCCTGGGCGAGGTGCGCGCGCCCGAGATCCTGCAGCGCTGGGAAGGCGTGGCGGCCGCCTCGGCCGACGCGGGGCTGCCGCCGCCGCTCCGCCTCGACACCCACCTCGCGTCGGACGTGATGGAGCAGGAGATCGCCGGCCATCTCGACGCGATCGGCGCCGATCTGGGCGTCGGGGTGGACGGGATCGCCGCCGCGTCTGACGTCATCGCCCTGACCGCGATCCGCGTGCTCGCCGACCGATCGATCCGCGTGCCGGAGGATGTCCGGGTGGTCGGATACGACGATCTGCCGCTCGCCAGCCAGGCGATGCCGCGGATCACCACGGTGCGCCAGGACATCGCCGCCGGCGCCCGTGCGATGGTATCGGCCCTGTTCGAGCGGATCGGCGGCATCGATGCGCCCTCGGTGGTGATGCAGCCGGTGCTGATCGAACGCGACTCGGCCTGACCGAGCCATTCCGCAGACAGATTCCAGCCTGTACCGGGGTAACGCCTTGGGTCAGGCCGCCACCTTGATGCGATCGCCGTCGATCGCCAGCCGGAACCACGGCGCCGCGGTGCCGCCGAAATGGGCGCGGCGGATCGCGACATCGGCGGTCGGGTCGACACCGGCCAGATCCCACTGGTCGACGAAGCTGATGACGTCGAGTTCGCCGGTCACCCACCAGCAATAGGCCTGGAACGGCTCGACGGTCGGATTGCCGGCGATCAGGCCGGTGCCGTTGACCGGGCGCCAGGGTCCGTCGAACCGGTCCGCGACCATCGCGTAGAGCCCGGTCGGCGCCGCGACTCCAGGAGCGAAGCGGCGTCCCTGCGTCGACCAGAACAGATAGTAGCGCCCGGCGTGCACGACGATGTGCGGGCGCTCCAGCTCGCTGTTCACCCCCAGCGCCTCGACCAGCGGCGGGCAGAGCGTCCAGCCCCCGCCGGTGCGGCGCGCGGCGCCGATGACGCCGTCGCAAGGGTCGTCGCTGTCGCCGGCCGATCCGACGAAGAGCAGATACTCCACGCCGTCGGCCGGATCGCGGAAATAACCGGGATCGCGAAACCCCTTGATCCCGCCATGCTCGGGCTCGTCCTGCGCCGCGACGGCATAGTGGCGACCGTCCGCCACGACGGACTCGACCGGCTCGCTCCAGCCATCGATGCTAGGTTCGCCGTCGGTCACGGTGAAGCGCCCAACCGTCTCGAACAGCCGCTGCTCGAAGCGCGGCCCGCCCTCACGACGGCCGGAGGCGGTGAAGTACATGGTCAGCGTCTCGCCGTCGGCCGCCAGCACCGCCGATCCCGACCATTCGCGACTGCCCGGCGTGAAGCCGTCCGGGAAGGTGTCGCCATGGTCGCGCCAGCCATCGGCGCCGTGACTGGTCAGGCGGATGCGCGCCGCATCGTGGCGCATCTCGGGATCGTCGAACTGCGGCGTCGCCAGGAAGAACCACCAGCTGCGCCCATTGCGAATCACGGTGCGGCCATCGGCATCGGCGATCTGCCACATGTCCCACAGGTCCATGCCCGGAGCGATCGGCACCACGTCGCGCGGCCCGATCACCGGCAGCTGCCAGCCGCGCTGCGCGGCGATGCCGGCGACGGCGGCGGCCGACCAGTGGGTGGTGGAGAGGGTCGGGGCGTCCATGGGCTGTTCCGTCATGCGGGAGTGAGATGGAAGATGGCGACGCTTTCCGCCTTCATCGCCGGGGTCGGCAGGCCGGCACGCGCCAGCCAGTCGCCGTCGAGGGTGACGCCGTCGCCGCGCATCGCGGCGAACAGCGGGGCGTCGGGCGCGGGATGGCCGGGCGTCGTCGCCAGCGTCAGCAGCCGCACGCGCTGCGGCCCGGCGCCGGCCAGCATCGGCAGGGTGACTGCCGGCGGGCGGCGCAGCTGCGACGGCGCGACGCGGGTCAGCAGCAGCAGCAGCTCGCCCGGCACCTGCCCCTGTGCCTGCCAGACGAGGCCGTCCGCCCCCTCGCCCAGCCAAGTGCGGCCGGCGTGGAGCACGCCCCGCCACTGCTTGTAGCGCGCGATCCCCTCGGCCAGCACGCCCGCATCCTCTACGGACATGGCGGCGGGATCGAGTTCGACGCCGAAATGGCCGGGCAGCGCGACCGCGGCGCGATACGCCATGTCCTGCCGCCGGCCGGTCGCGTGGACGGGACTGGCGCCGACATGGGCGCCCATCATCTCGGGCGGCAGGAAGTGGAGGAAGCCGCGCTGCATCGCGACGCGCAGGGATGCATCGATGTTGTCGCTGGTCCAGAAACGGTGCGCGCGCCGGGCGATGCCGGCATCGCTGCGCCCACCGCCGCCCGCGCAGGATTCGATCTCCAGCCCGGGATGCGCGGCGAGCAGCCGGTCGATCAGCGCGTAGGTGCCGTACACCTGCGCGTGGTAACCGGCATGGCCCGCGGCATCGCCGGCCGGCGCCAGATCGCGGTTATGGTCCCACTTCAGATAGGCGATCGGCAGGTCGCGGAGCAGCGCGTCGAGCCCGGCGAACAGATGGTCCCGCACCTCCGCCCGGCCCATGTCGAGCACCAGCTGGTTGCGCGACGTCATCAGCGGCACGCCCGCCAGTTGCAATGCCCAGTCCGGGTGCGCGCGGAACAGGTCGCTGTCGGGATTGACCATCTCGGGCTCGACCCACAGGCCGAACTCCATGCCAGCGGCGACGACATGATCGGCGAGCGGCTTCAGCCCGCGCGGATATTTGCGGGCGTCGGGCGTCCAGTCGCCGAGCGCGGCGGTGTCGTCGTCGCGGCCGCGGAACCACCCGTCGTCGAGCACGAACCGCTCCACGCCCAGCGCCGCCGCCCGGTCGGCGAGCGCCATCAGCGCCGCCTCGTCATGGTCGAAGTAGAAGCCTTCCCAGCTGTTGATGTGCACCGGGCGCGGGCGCATCCGCCCGCCCGGCCACGGCACCGTCGCGCGCACCGCCGCGTGGAACGCCTGGATCGCGCCGTTCAGCCCGTCCTCGCCCGCCACCGCGATCATATGCGGCGTGTCGTAGCGCGCACCGGGCGCCAGGATCATCTCGCCCGGCGCCAGCGCCTCGCCCATCTGCAGCGTCCAGCCGCCCTCGTCGTCGCGCTCGATCGCCAGCCGGTGGTTGCCCGACCAGGCGAGCTGCGCGGCGTGGATGCGGCCGGTGTGCCAGTCGGCCGCCGGGCCCTCGACGAACAGGCCGGGCGGCCCGGCATGGCCGGTCAGCCCGCGGCGGTTCTCGCGCACCCAGCTCTGCATCGGCATCGCCTCTCGCCGGGCGACGAACTCGGCATTGTGGCGGCCGGTGAAGTGGCGGATCGCGGCGCAGTCCGCGGGCAGCGGCAGCGTGCCGGCGGCGAGCCAGTCGACGGTCAGCGCGTCGTCCCCGTCGTTGCGGACGCTGGCGGCGAGATACAGCGCCCCGCCCTCGACCCACAGCCGCTGCTCGACGGTGATGCCCGCGCCCGCATCGACCAGCGTCACCGCGATCATGTCGTCGTCGGCGCGGACCTGCTCGACGCGCAGCTGCTGGGCAAAGGCGCGGCCGGCACGGTGCGCGCGCAGCGCGGCCGGGCCGAACCAGCCGGTGCCGAACGCCGGCACCAGCGGCAGCGGCTGGTCGATATCGAGCGAGAAGGACGCGGCCGGGCGTGTGTCGGCAAGCGGCGGCAGTCCGGCCGGATCGACCGCCCCGCCCCACCAGCGCCACAGCAATGCGCCCGGCGCCCCCTCCAGCACCGCGCTCCAGCCGGGGCCGTTCAGCGTCTTCACGCCGGTTGTCATGGGGCCGCCACCGCACCGACCGGCAGGCCGTCGGCATTGCGCTCGCGCACCCAGAACACCGCCGCCGCCGCGCAGAACATCAGGATGCCGCACAAGGTCAGCACCCCGCGCGGATCGCCGCCGAGCAGCGGGCCGTAGATCAGCGGCAGCGTCGCCGCGAGCAGCAGCATCGGGATGACGATCATCATGTTGAAGATGCCCATATAGACGCCCGTCCGCTCCGGCGGGATCGACCCGGCGAGGATCACGTACGGGTTGCCCATGATGCTCGCCCAGCCCAGCCCGACGCCGATCGCGGGGATGAACAGGAGCGCCTTGCTGGTGATGTGCGGCAGCCACAGCATCCCGGCGCCCGCCGCGACCAGGCAGGCGGCATGGACGCTCGCCGCGCCCCAGCGCCTGGCCAGCGGCACCAGCGCGAACGCCGCGACGAAGGCGATGCCGTTGTAGAAGGCCGCCATCTCGCCGTTGGTCAGCACCGCCGAGTGGAAACCGGACGAGGTCGGGTCCGACGTACCGTAGACCGACCGCCCGATCGCGTAGATCACATAGGCCCAGTATGCCGCCATCGCGTACCACTGGAACAGGCTCATCAGTGCCAGCTTGCGCATCGCCAGCGGCATGTCGCGGATCGCGCGGCCGATCTCGGCGATCGTGGCACCCAGCGACTTGGGCGCGGCGGCGATGCGCGCGCGCTCGTCGAGGGTCAGCGGCAGCTCGGGCACGCGCACGATCGAGTAGAGGATGGTGCCGAACGACAGGAACGCGCCGACCATGAACGCGACGCGCGCGGTATAGGGGATGTTGTGGCTGTCGACCCAGTCCTGGTTCATCCCCCACCACACCAGGATCGACGGCGTCAGGAAGGCAAGCATCTGCGCCAGCCCGGTAAAGGCAGACTGGGTCAGGAAGCCGATCTGGTGCTGGTCCTCGTTCAGCCGATCCGACACATAGGCGCGGTACGGCTCCATCGTGATGTTGTTGCCGGCGTCGAGGATCCACAGCATCGATACCGCCATCAGGATCGACGACGACAGCGGCATGAAGAACAGGCCGATCGCGCACAGCACCGCGCCGATCATGAAATAGGGGGTACGCCGGCCCCAGCGTGAGTCGGTCCGGTCACTCATCGCGCCGATCAGCGGCTGGACCAGCAGGCCGGTGATCGGCCCAGCCAGCTGCAGGATCGGCAGCGACGCCTCCGACGCGCCGAGATAGCTGTAGATCGGGGTCATGTTCCCCTGTTGCAGTCCGAAGCTGAACTGGAGACCCAGGAACCCCAGGTTCATCTCCAGGATTCGGGCCATGTTCAGATGGGGCTTCACCTCTGGCGCTCGCATGGCAACTCCTCCTGACGATCGCCGTCTGCGCGGCTCGTGACAGGTTAAGCCGGTTTCGGTCGGCGATGCAACAATCGATTGCAGAATGCGGCGATCAAGGCGGCGGTGTCGGCCGGCCGCTCCAGCGGCAGCAGGTGTCCGACGCCGTCCAGCACCTCCACCCGGTGATCGGGATAGTGCGGGGCGTTCATCCGCCGCTGTGCCGCCTCGCCCAGATCGCCGTCGGCCCCGCCCGCGACGATCAGCGCGGGCAGGTCGATGATGCCGGCGCGCGCCGACCAGTCCTCGCGCGCACCCGTCTCCAGCCAGGCGCGCCAGGCGGCGGGCGCGGCGCGCTCGACATCGGCGACGGCCAGGCCGTTCAGCCCCGGCGGCAGCGGCGCGCCGACATTGGCGGCGACGAACGCGCGCGCATCATGCGCGGCGATGGGGCCGCCCGCGACCCAGCCGAGCATCGTGGCCCGGCGCTCCTCGTCGATCGGTTCGGGGGCGGGTGGCGAGGCGGCGAGCAGCACCACGCCGGCCAGTCCCGGCGGGCGGTGGCTGGCGACCAGCGTCGCGATCTTGCCGCCCATGCTGTGGCCGACGATCAGCCACTGCGCCGGTGCGCGGGCCGTAACGGTGGCCAGCACATGGTCGACCATCTCCGCGACCGAGTAACCCGTCTCGTTCGCGGCGTCGCCGAAACCCGGCAGGTCGAGCGCCAGCGGCTCGAACCCGTCACCCAGTTCGGCGGCCACCCCGCCGAACGCGCGCGCACTGCCGCCCAGTGCGTGGAGCATGACGATGACCGGCCTGCTGTCCATCCGCTTATCCTCAGCAGCAGCGCCCGCCGCCACCGCCATAGCGGGCCTGCTGGCGGTCGCGGAAGAACTCGGCGCGGGTCATCGGTACGCGGTCCGGATGATGCGCGGCGAGGTGATCGCGATAGGCGTCATAGTCGGGCATGCCGACCATCAGCCGCGCGGTCTGGGCCAGACGGGCGAACAGGCTCATTCCGCTGCTGCCCATGCCGGGATCTCGGTTACGGTCGGACGATCGACCCGTAACGCGTCGCGGCAGGTCTTCACCGTATAGACCAGGATCGCGGCGACCACGCCCAGGAACAGCGCGCACAGGCCCGCGTCGATCCGGTCGTTCATCAGGATCCGTCCCATCTCCGCCATCGACTTGGCCGGGGCCAGCACTTCTCCGCGCGCGACCGCGTCGGAGAAGCGGGCGGCGTGCGCCAGGAAGCCGGTCTTCGGATCGGGGTGGAACAGCTTCATCAGCCCCGCCGTGCCTGTACACAGCACCAGCCAGGCGGCCGGCAGCGCCGTCACCCAGGCGAAACGCTGGCGCTTCATCCGGAACAGCACCACCGTCGCGAGCATCAGCGCGACCGCCGCGAGCATCTGGTTCGAGATGCCGAACAGCGGCCACAGCGTGTTCACCCCGCCCAGCGGATCGGTGACGCCCTGATAGAGGAAGAAGCCCCAGGCGGCGACGCACAGCCCGGTCGCCGCCCAGCCGGTCACCCCCTCCCCCTCGCGGAAGCGCGGGCTCGCCAGGCCGAGCAGGTCTTGGAGCATGAAGCGCCCGGCACGGGTACCCGCATCGACCGCGGTCAGGATGAACAGCGCCTCGAACAGGATGGCGAAATGATACCAGAACGCCTTCATCGCAGATCCGCCGACGACGTGGCTGAAGATCTCCGCCATCGCCACCGCCAGCGTCGGCGCGCCGCCGGTGCGGCTGATGATCGTATGCTCGCCGACCTCGCGCGCAGTGTTCGCCAGCGTTGCCGCATCGATCGGGAAGCCCATCGCCGTCACCGCCGCGGCCGCGCTGGCGGGATCGGTGCCCAGCACCGCGGTCGGCGCATTCATCGCGAAATAGATGCCGGGATCGAGGATCGAGGCGGCGACCAGCGCCATGATCGCGACCGCGCTCTCCATCAGCATCGCGCCATAGCCGATGAACGGCGCGTCCGCCTCGCTCGCGATCAGCTTGGGCGTGGTGCCGCTGGCGATCAGCGCGTGGAAGCCGGATACTGCGCCGCAGGCGATGGTGATGAATAGGAACGGGAACAGCGGCCCGGCCCAGACCGGCCCGGCGCCGGTCGCGGCGAACTCGGTCAGTGCCGGCATCCGCAGCGGCGGCGCCATGATGACGATGCCGATCGCCAGCGCCGCGATCGCCCCGATCTTCAGGAAGGTCGACAGATAGTCGCGCGGCGCCAGCAGCAGCCACACTGGCAGCACCGACGCCACCGCCCCATACGCGATCAGCCCGAAGCACAGCTGGACGGGGGTAAAGGTGAACAGCGGCGCCAGCGTCGCGCTCTCCGCCACCGACTGGCCGAACACGATCGCCAGGATCAGCCCGACTAACCCGATCACCGACACCTCGCCGATCGCGCCCGGCCGGATCCAGCGGGTATAGGCACCCATCAGCATGGCGAGCGGCACGGTCACGGCGACAGTGAACATGCCCCAGGGACTCTCGGCCAGTGCCCGCACCACGATCAGCGCCAGCACCGCCAGGATGATGACCATGATCGCGAAGGTGCCGACGAGCGCGATCGTCCCCGCCACCGCGCCCATCTCCAGCCGGATCAGCTCGCCCAGCGATCGTCCGTCGCGGCGCATCGAGATGAACAGGACCATGAAGTCCTGCACCGCGCCCGCCAGCACCACGCCCGCCAGGATCCACAGCGTGCCGGGCAGATAGCCCATCTGCGCCGCCAGCACCGGCCCGACCAGCGGCCCCGCGCCCGCGATCGCGGCGAAATGGTGCCCGAACAGCACCCGCCGGTCGGTCGCGACATAGTCCAGCCCGTCGGCGCGCCGGACCGCCGGCGTCGGCCGCGCCGGATCGATCCCCGCCACCGTGCGCGCGATGTAGAGGCCGTAGTAACGGTATGCGACCAGATAGACCGACAGCGCCGCCGCGACGATCCACAGCGCGTTGATCGCCTCCCCGCGCGCCGTCGCGACCACGCCCAGGCATGCCGCTCCCACCAGCGCCAGCACGATCCATGGCAGGTGTCTGGTCATGGTCGTCCCCTCCTCGCGCCGCAATCCTGCGCCGGCCCAGCATGACGCGCTCGGCACGGCGGGTCGAGGGGCATCGTTCCAACGACCCGCTTGACGCCGCTGCCCCGCATCGGTCCAAGACGGTCGCGACCGGCGGCCGGCACCGCCGCACGACCATGGAGAGAGCATGACCGACGCGATCTACCCGGCCACCCGCCACGACGGCAGCATCGACGCCGCCGAGTATGACCGCCGCTATGCCGCCGCCGCGCGCGATCCCGACGGTTACTGGCGCGAGGCCGGCCGCTGCCTCGACTGGATCGCGCCGTACACGCAGGTGAAGGACACCTCGTTCGAAGAGGCCGATTTCCGCATCCGCTGGTTCGGCGACGGCTCGCTCAACCTGGCGGCCAACTGCCTCGACCGGCACCTCGCCACCCGCGGCGACCAGGTGGCGATCATCTGGGAGGGCGACGAACCCGGCGAGACGCGGCACGTTACCTATCGCGAGCTGCACGAACAGGTCTGCCGCTTCGCCAACGTGCTGAAGGCGCAAGGGGTGGCGAAGGGCGACCGGGTCACGCTCTACCTGCCGATGATCGTCGAGGCGGCGGTGGCGATGCTCGCCTGCGCGCGGATCGGCGCGATCCACTCGATCGTGTTCGGCGGCTTCTCGCCCGACAGCCTGGCCAACCGCATCCAGGACTGCGATTCGAAGCTGGTCGTCACCGCCGACGAGGGCTGTCGCGGCGGCAAGCGCGTGCCGCTGAAGGCGAATGTCGACAAGGCGCTGGCCAGTTGCCCCTCGGTCGCCCGCGTCATCGTCGTCCGCCGCACGGGCGCCGACGTTCCGATGAACGAGGACCGCGACCTCTGGTGGCACGACGCGGTCGCGCAGGTCTCCGCCGACTGCGCACCCGAGCCGTTGAATGCCGAGGACCCGCTGTTCATCCTCTACACCTCCGGCTCCACCGGCAAGCCGAAGGGGGTGCTCCACACCACCGGCGGCTACGGCGTCTGGGCGCAGACGACGTTCCGCGACGTGTTCGACTGGCGTGAGGGCGATGTCTTCTGGTGCACGGCGGACGTCGGCTGGGTCACCGGGCACAGCTATGTCGTCTATGGCCCGCTCCTCAGCGGCGCGACGACGGTGATGTTCGACGGCGTCCCCAACTATCCCGATCACGGCCGCTTCTGGGAAACGGTCGACCGGTTGGGCGTCACCATCTTCTACACGGCCCCCACCGCGATCCGCGCGCTGATGCGCGAGGGCGACGACTGGGTGACGCGGCATTCGCGCACCTCGCTGCGCCTGCTCGGCACGGTCGGCGAGCCGATCAACCCGGAGGCGTGGGACTGGTATCACCGCGTCGTCGGCGATCGGCGCTGCCCCGTCGTCGATACCTGGTGGCAGACGGAGACGGGCGGCATCCTGATCGCCCCCCTGCCCCATGCCACCGACCTGAAGCCGGGATCGGCGACAAAGCCGCTGCCCAGCGTCCTGCCGCTGCTGGTCGATGCGGAGGGCAAGGTGCTGGACGGCGCGACCGAGGGCAATCTGTGCATCGCCGACAGCTGGCCCGGCCAGATGCGCACCGTGTGGGGCGATCACGAGCGGTTCTTCCAGACCTATTTTACCACCTATCCCGGCCGCTATTTCACCGGCGACGGCTGCCGCCGCGATGCCGACGGCTATTACTGGATCACCGGCCGGGTCGACGACGTCATCAACGTGTCGGGCCACCGCATGGGCACCGCCGAGGTCGAGTCGGCGCTGGTCGCCCACGCCAAGGTCGCCGAGGCGGCGGTGGTCGGCATGCCGCACGAGGTAAAGGGCCAGGGCATCTACGCCTATGTCACCCTTAATGCCGGCGAGGAGCCGTCCGAACCCCTGCGCACCGAGCTGCGCCAGTGGGTCCGCGGCGAGATCGGCCCGATCGCCAGCCCCGACGCGATCCAGTTCGCCCCCGCCCTGCCCAAGACCCGCTCGGGCAAGATTATGCGTCGCATCCTGCGCAAGATCGCCGAGGGCGATACCGGCAATCTGGGCGATATCTCGACACTGGCCGATCCCGGCGTGGTCGAGACGCTGGTGAAGGAGCGCGTGGGATAGACCTTCTACCCTACCTCTCCGGGGAGGGGAGCAGCAGGCCTAAACCCCCGCCCCCTCCAGCGCCTTCGCCGCGACCGCGCCGGTCCAGTCGAGGTCGCCGACCGTCCGCCACACCTCCTTGCCCTGCGCATCGTACAGGATGCTTGTTGGCAGGTTGTTCGCCACCGCCGGTACCCACGCCATCTTCGGGTCGGTATACGCCTTCAGCGCCTTGAACTTCCGCTCGGCGAAGAAGGGGGCGACCTTGGCGGGGTCCATGTCCTGGCTCAGCGTCACGACCGCCAGCTTGCCCGCCTCGCGGACCGCCAGCGCGTCGAGCGTCGGCAGCTCCTTCACGCACGGCCCGCACCAGGTCGCCCACAGGTTCAGGAGCACCGGCTTGCCGCGCCACGCCGCCAGCGTCACCGGCTTGCCGGCGGGATCGACGAAGCCGAGCGTCGGCGCGGCCTCGCCCTTGTGGCTGGTATCGATGCCGCCGCTTTTGGGCTGAGGCGCGGCGGGGGCGGCCTCGTCGGGGCTCGCAGGGGACGCCGCATTGCCTTGCCCGGCGTCGTTCGAGGCCCTATCGCCGCAACCGATGAGCGGGGCGGCCAGCAGGGCGGCCAGGACAGCCGGGACGATCGCAGAACGCATGAGTGACTCCAATGCCATGTGGGGCGGCCGCTTCGCCGAAGGGCCGTCGGCGGTGATGCGGGAGATTAACGCCTCGCTGCCGTTCGACAAGCGAATGTGGCGCCAGGACATCGCCGGCAGCCGCGCGCACGTCGCGATGCTGGGCGCGCAGGGCATCGTCGCTCCCGCCGATGCCGACGCGATCGCCGCCGGTCTCGGAACGGTGGCGACCGGCTATGAGGCGGACGGCGTGCCCGACGACCTCTCCCTCGAAGACATCCACATGCTGACCGAGGCGCGGCTGGCCGCGGCGATCGGCCCCGTCGCCGGGCGGCTTCATACCGCGCGGTCGCGCAACGATCAGGTCGCGACCGATTTCCGCCTGTGGGTGCGCGACGCGATCGACCAGGTGCTGGCGGCACTCGACGCCTTCCGCACGGCGCTGCTGGTGCGGGCGGAGGAGCATGCCGATGCGGTGATGCCCGGCTTCACCCACCTGCAATCGGCGCAGCCAGTGACGCTCGGCCATCACCTGATGGCCTATGTCGAGATGATCGGCCGCGACGTGTCGCGCTTCCGCGATGCGCGGGCGCGGATGAACCTGTGTCCGCTCGGCTCGGCGGCGCTCGCGGGCACCGGCTTTCCGATCGATCGCCACGCCACCGCCGCCGCGCTCGGCTTCGACGGGCCGACCCGCAACTCGCTCGACGCGGTCAGCGACCGCGATTTCGCGATCGATTACCTCGCCGCCGCCGCGCAATGCTCGCTCCACCTGTCGCGCCTCGCCGAGGAGTTCGTGCTGTGGGCGTCGCAGCCGTTCGGCTTCGTATCGCTGTCGGACCAGTGGTCGACCGGCAGCAGCATCATGCCGCAGAAGCGCAATCCGGATGCCGCCGAGCTGGTGCGCGGGCATAGCGGCCGGATCACCGGCTGCCTCGTCAGCCTGATGGTGACGATGAAGGGCCTGCCGCTCGCCTATTCCAAGGACATGCAGGACGACAAGCCGCCGGTGTTCGAGTGCCACGACCTGCTCGGGCTATCGATCGCGGCGATGACCGGGATGGTCGAGAGCGCGACCTTCCGCACCGACCGGATGCGCGGGCTGGCCGAAAGCGGCTTCGCCACCGCGACCGACCTGGCCGACTGGCTGGTGCGCGAGGCGGGGCTGCCGTTCCGCGAGGCGCACCACGTCACCGGCCGCGCGGTGGCGCGGGCTGAGGCGCTGGGCGTCGGGCTCGACAGGCTGTCGCTCGACGACCTGCAGGCGATCCACCCCGCGATCACCGCCGGCATCTATGACGTATTGTCGGTCGACGCCTCGGTATCGAGCCGCACCAGCTTCGGCGGCACCGCGCCCGCCAACGTCCGTGCCGCCGTCGCCGCGGCGCGCCAGGCGATGGAGGATCGGGCATGAAGCCGTGGATCGTCATGGGTGTCGCCCTGTCGCTCGGCGGCTGCGGTGCCGCGTCGGGGCTCCAGCCGCCCGAGGGCCAGTCGCTGCCCGTCGCCCCGGCGGGTGCGACCGCGACGCCGACCGCGGCGCAGCTGCTCACCCCCACCGTCCAGCAGCGCCCGCAACGCAGCGACGAGCTGCTCCGCCAGTCGGACGAGCGCCGCAGCGACGAATTCGACCTGCCGCCCCGCAACTGACGCCAGAGACCGACGATGGATCATTTCGAATTTCGCGACGGCGTGCTCCACGTCGAGGACGTGCCGCTGCCGGCGATCGCCGCGGCGGTCGGCACCCCCGTCTATATCTATTCCGCCGCGACGCTGCGCCGCCATGCCCAGGTGTTCCGCGAGGGGTTGACCGGCGTCGAGCGCAAGCATCTGGCCTATGCGATCAAGGCCAATCCCAACGTCGCGGTGCTGCGCGTGCTGGCGAACGAGGGCTACGGTGCCGACGTCGTCTCGGCCGGCGAGATGCGGCGCGCACTGGCGGCGGGCATTCCGGCCGCCGACATCGTCTTCTCCGGCGTCGGCAAGACCCGCGCCGAGCTGGCCGCCGCCCTCGATGAGGGCATCGGCCAGTTCAACCTGGAGCTGGAGGAGGAGGGCGTCGTCCTCGCCGCTCTGGCAGCCGAGCGCGGCATGCGTGCGCCGGCAACGCTGCGGGTCAATCCGGACGTGGATGCCGGTACCCACGCCAAGATCTCGACCGGGCGCAAGGAGAACAAGTTCGGCGTGCCGATCGACCAGGCGCCCGCGATGTTCGACCGGCTCGCCGGCCTGCCCGGGCTCGACCTGCGCGGCGTCGCCTGCCACATCGGCAGCCAGCTGTTCGATCTCGCGCCGCTGGAAGCCGCCTACCAGCGGATCGGCCGGCTGGTCGCCGATCTGCGCGGCGCCGGCCACACGATCACCCATGTCGATCTCGGCGGCGGCCTCGGCGTTCCCTACAAGTCGGGCGACATGCCCCCCAGCCCTGCCGATTACGGCGCGATGGTCGCGCGCGTCACGCAAGGCTGGGACGCGGAGCTGATGTTCGAGCCCGGCCGCGTCATCGCCGGCAATGCCGGGGTGCTGCTGACCGAAATCGTCTGGGTGAAGCCCGGCGTCGTCCATCCTTACGTGATCGTCGACGCGGCGATGAACGACCTCGCCCGCCCCGCGCTCTACGACGCGTGGCACGACTTCGTCGCGGTCACGCCTACGGGAGAGCGGATGACCGCCAACATCGCCGGCCCCGTCTGCGAGAGCGGCGACACCTTCGCGATGGGCCGCGACATCGACGCGGTGAAGGGCGGCGACCTCGCCGTGTTCCGCACCGCCGGCGCCTATGGCGCGACAATGGCGTCCACCTATAACAGCCGCGCGCTGGTGCCCGAAGTGCTCGTCGACGGCGACCGCTTCGCCGTGGTCGCCGACCGGATCGCGGCCGAGACGATCCTGGCGGCGGAGCGCGTGCCGGAGTGGCTGTCCGCATGACGCTCCACAGCCTGCCGCTGTTCGTGCGGTTGGGCGGGCGGCCGGTGATCCTGCTGGGCGATGGCGAGGCGGCGGACGCCAAGCGCCGCCTGCTGGAGCGGGCGGGTGCGGTGGTAGTGGGCGAGGCGCACCCCGGCGAAGGCACCCCCACCCTTGCCATCGTCGCGATCGACGACGAGCGCGAGGCGCTTGCCGCCATCGCCCGGCTGAAGGCGCGCGGCATCCTGGTCAACGCGGTCGACCGTCCCGATCACTGCGACTTCACCCTGCCCGCGATCGTCGAGCGCGGGCCGGTGATCGTCGCGGTCGGCACCGGCGGCGTGTCGGCCGGGCTCGCGGCGGCGCTGCGCCAGCGGCTGGAACTGCTGCTGCCCGCCACCCTTGGTTCGCTCGCCACCGCGCTCCACGCCGCGCGCGATGCGTTGCGCGCGCGCTGGCCCGATGGCGGCGCGCGGCGGCGGGCGATCGGCGCGGCGCTGGCGCCGGGCGGCACGCTCGATCCGCTCGCGCTCGACCATGTCCCTGCCGATCCGGTCGCGACGATGGGCGCGGACAACACGCCGCGCGCTGTCCGCATCCGCCTCCGCTCCGCCGATCCCGACGACCTGACCCTGCGCGAGGCGCGGTGGCTGGCGGCGGCGGACCGGGTGGTGCATGATGGCACCGCGCCGCCCGCGATCCTCGACCGCGCGCGCGCCGATGCCGCGCGGCTTGTCTCTTCGCCCGATGACGCGCCGGGCCTGTCGGTGTATCTGGAAAACCCATGAAGGCGTACTGCTTCCACATCGTCAACGGCCAGGCAGAGGAGGTGCCGCTCGACCGCGCGCTGACCGGCCAGCCCGATCTCGCCTGGGTCCATCTGGCCGGGATCGACGACGACAGCCGCACCTGGCTGCACGAGACCGCCGCGCTCGACGACTATGTCGTCGACGCGCTGACTGCGACCGAGACGCGCCCCCGCTGCGAGGCGTTCGGCGACGGCGCCTTCGTCAACCTGCGCGGCCGGTCGAAGGTGGAGATGGACGGGTCGGACCTGCTCGCCTCGGTCCGGCTGTGGGCGATTCGCGGCCGCGTCTTCTCGGTGACGCGCAATCCGCTGGTCGCCGTCGGCATGGTGAAGGAGGAGGTGGCGTCGGGCCATGTCCATGATCCCGGCGACCTCATCACCGCCTTCGCCGCGGCGATCACCGCCGATCTCGACCCCGAGGTCGCGGAACTGGGCGACCAGATCGACACCTGCGAGGAGGCGCTGGACGCCGCGCGCGTGTTCGAGCTGCGCCGCACCGTCAGCCGGGTGCGGATCGCCGCGATCGGCTATCGCCGCTTCCTCAATCCCCAGCGTGCCGCGCTGGAGAAGCTGGCGGCGCTGCCCGGCGACTGGCTGGCCGACGACGACCGGCTCCACATCGCCAGCGCCGCCGACCGCGCCGCGCGCATGGCCGAGGAGCTGGAATCGATCCGCGAGCGCTCCGCCCTGATGCACGAGACGCTGTCCGACCTGCGGGCCGAGCAGATCGACGGGCGCGCGCTCGTCATCTCGATCGTGGCGATGGTGTTCCTGCCGCTGACCTTCATCACCGGATTGTACGGGATGAACGTCGCCAACCTGCCCTATGCGCAGGAACCCTGGGCGTTCGACGCGATCATGGGCGTGTGCGCGGCGATTGCAGCGGGGGTGGTGATCTATTTCGTCCGTCGCCACTGGTTCAGCCGCTAGCTTGCACCTGGTGTTATAGACGTATAAGACAGCACATAGTGTCCTGGAATTCACCGATGCGCCCCGATCCCCTCGATCCCGATCAGCCGCGGCACTGGCCCGCGCGGGGCCGGGGCGTCGATGGCTGGCCCGCCTATACCGCCCCCGATCTGTGGACCGATCCGCCCGAGCCCGAGCCGCAGCGCCGCTCGTATCGCTGGGTCGGCCGCTGGCTGGTGCGCGGGGCGGCGGCCGCGATCGTGCTGCTGGTCATCGCCATCGCCTGGCTGGCGATCACCGCGCCGCTGTCGCGCTCGCTCAAGCCGCCCACCCCGCCCTCGATCACGCTGCTCGCCGAGGACGGTACGCCGATCGCCCGGCGTGGCGCGATCATCGGCGCACCCGTCGATGCCGCCAAGCTGCCCGACCATGTCCGCGAGGCGTTCCTGGCGATCGAGGATCGGCGCTTCTACTCGCACTGGGGCATCGACCCGCGCGGCATCGCCCGCGCCGCCTGGGCCAATGTCGGGTCGGGCGGGGTGCGCCAGGGCGGCAGCACGATCACGCAGCAGCTGGCCAAGAACGCCTTTCTCGACTCGGACCGCACCGCCGCGCGCAAGCTGCGCGAGGTGATGATCGCCTTCTGGCTGGAGGCGTGGCTGACCAAGGACCAGATCCTGTCGCGCTACCTGTCGAACGTCTATTTCGGCGATAATGTCTATGGCATCACCGCCGCGTCGAAGCATTATTTCGGCCGCACCCCCGACCGGCTGAACGTCGGCCAGGCGGCGATGCTGGCGGGCCTCGTCAAGGCGCCCAGCCGCCTTGCCCCCACCGTCAACCTGAAGGGCGCCCGCGCGCGTCAGGCCGTCGTCGTCGGCGCGATGGAGGATGCCGGCTTCCTGACGAAGCGAGAGGCCGACGCCGTACAGCCGCAGCGCGTGCTCGAGCGGTCGGCACAGACGCTGCCGACCGGCACCTATTTCGCCGACTGGGTGCTGCCCCAGGCCCGCGATCGCGCCGGCGAGGTGCAGGCCGAGACGACCGTGCGCACCACGCTCGACCCGCGCCTGCAGAAGGTTGCCGAGCGCGTCGTGCGCTCCGCCGGCCTGGGCAAGGCGCAGGCGGCGATCGTCGCCATGCATCCCGATGGCCGCATCGTCGCGATGGTCGGCGGGCGCGACTATGCCAAGAGTCCATTCAACCGCGCCACCCAGGCGCGGCGCCAGCCGGGCTCGACCTTCAAGCTGTTCGTCTATCTGGCCGCGATGCGCGCCGGCATGTCGCCCGACACGGTGATGGATGATTCGCCGGTCGAGATCGCCGGCTGGAAACCGCGCAACGACGACAACCGCTATCTGGGGCCGATCACGCTGCGCCGTGCCTTTGCGCGCTCCTCCAACGTCGTCGCGGCGCGGCTGACGCAGGAGGTCGGCGTGCGCAACGTCATCGCCGCCGCGCGCGACCTGGGCATCACCACGCCGATCGCCAACGAGGCGACGATCGGGCTCGGCACTTCGGAGGTCTCGCTGACCGAGCTGACCGCCGCCTATGCCGCGATCGCCGCCGGCGCCTATCCGGTCGAGCCCCGCGGCGTGGCCGAGGTCGACGACAAGCCCTGGTACCAGGCGATCGCCGGCGGGCAGAAGCGCTTGCCGGAACGGGTTCGCACCGACATGCTCCAGCTGCTCGGCTCCTCGCTGCGCGGCACGGGGCGAGAGGCGACGCTCAGCATCGACGCCTGGGGCAAGACCGGCACCTCGCAGAACAGCCGTGATGGCTGGTTTATTGGTGCGGCGGGTGATCTCGTGGTCGGCGTATGGATCGGCAACGACGACAGCTCTCCCATCCCCGGCCTCCACGGCGGCGGGATTCCGGCACAGCTGTGGCGCGGCTTCATGCAGGACGCGCTGGGCGTGGCGCCGGTGGTGCGCGAGGAGGTGGTGCCGGTCGATGCGAACCTGATCGGCGACGCCGGCAACGAGCTGGAGGGGATCATTCCCGACACGATCGACGCTGCTGCCGATCAGCTCGACCAGCTGGGGTTGGAGATCCGCCAGAACGACGACGGCTCGATCGCAGTCGGCCCCCGCCGCGATCGGGAGCGTGATCGCAGGCCGCCGCTCGACGATCGCCGCGATCCGGACGAACCGCCGGAAGAGGATTACTGATCGCTCAGGCGGGCGTCGCTTCCGCCCGCGCCCCGTCCACCGGGCTGCGGTCCACCGGGCTGCGGCGGCCGATGAAGATGATCGCGCCGGGGGCATAGCGCTCGGCGAGGAGTACGGCGACCATCGGCGTCACGATGCCGACCACGACGCGCAGCAGGACCGCGACATACACCGCGAGGTGGACGCGGTGGAGGAGCACGGCGCTCAGCACCGCCGCCAGCGGCAGGTGCCAGAGGAAGATCGGCAGCGAGAAGCGGCCGATGCCGGTCAGCAGCCCATATGACGGCATGTGCCGCGACAGCGACAGCACCGTCGCCCAGCCGATCGCCACCCCGATCAGCGACGACCCGGCCCATGGCGTGCCGGACTGGATACCCGCGGCGGCGAATGCCAGTGCCACCACCCCCGCGACATAGATCGCCAGCCGCATCGGCCAGGCCAGCCCCTCGCGACCATGGTAACCCAGCACCACGCCGAACAGGAAATGCGGCAACAGGTAGAAGCTGCGGTCGATCGACAGGATCTGCACCGTCCCGAACAGGCCGCCGGCACTGATCGCCGCCGCCACCAACGCCGCGAGCCACAGCCCGCGCCGTCCCGGATGGAACGCCCGCTCGCCCGCGTAGACGACGATGAGGACGACGGCGAGCGCCTGCAGGTACCAGAGGTGCCACATGCCATAGAAGAGCGACCGGATCGGCGTAGCGGATCGCCCGGCCTCCCAGTCGATAGCCGAGCAGACCAGGGTGAGGAGGACGAACGGCGGCACCAGCCGCGACGTCCGCTTCGTCCACCCCTCCCAGCTCAGCACCTGCGCGTCGCGGCGATAGCCGTAGATGAAGCCCGTGATCGCGATGAACAGCGGCATCCGGACATAGCCGAGCAGCTGGATCGCCGATCCCACGAGCGAACCGCGCAACGTCGGTTCGGAGCCAACCGCGTGGAATGCCACGACCATCAGACACGCGAACCCGCGCATATCGTCCAGACGCTTCATCAAGCTCCCTTGCTGCACGGCAACACGGGCGACGCTAGGTTGGCAGGTGCACGGTGCCAATCGTCAATCCGCCACAATGGATCGAATGTTAATGTGATTTCGCACTTTTCGGCTTTTGCCTGACAAAGTGGAAAGGGTTGAGTTTCGGCCCCTCCCGCCTAAACCCCGCGCATGCGCTTCTTCTCGGACAATGCCGCCCCGGTCCATCCGCAGCTATTCGCCGCCATGGCCGCGGCGGACACGCTCGACACCGCGTATGACGGCGACCGCTGGTCGCGCGCGCTGGACGAGCGGCTGGGTGCGCTGTTCGAGCATGAGGTGCGCGTGCTCTGGGTGCCGACCGGCACCGCCGCCAACTGCCTGGCGCTCGCCGCACTGTGTCCGCCTTATGGCGGCGTGATCTGTCACCGCGACGCGCATATCCAGAACGACGAGGGCGGCGCGCCCGAATTCTATACCCACGGCGCCAAGCTGATGCTGGCCGAGGGACCGGGAGCCAAGCTAGACCCCGCCGGTATCGCCGCGGTCGCCGACGCCATCGCCGACGACGTCCACCGGGTACAGCCGCATGCCGTCTCGATCACCAACGCCACCGAATACGGCCTCGTCTACCGCACGCCCGAGGTCGCCGCGATCGGCGAACTCTGTCGCGCGCGCGGCCTGCGGCTGCACATGGACGGCGCGCGCTTCGCCAACGCGATGGCGACGGCCGGCTGCTCCCCTGCCGAGATGACGTGGCGTGCGGGCGTCGACGCGCTGTCGTTCGGCTTCGTAAAAAATGGCGGCATGAGCGCCGAGGCGCTGGTCCTGTTCGATCCCGCGCTTGCCGACGCGACGCTGCGCCGCCGCAAGCGGGCCGGGCTGCTCCTGTCCAAGGGGCGCTACCTCGCCGCGCAGATTCTGGCGATGCTCGACGACGAGCTGTGGCTGACCAATGGCCGCGCCGCCAATGCGGGCGCGGCGCTGCTGGGCGCGGCGGCCGGCGACCGGCTGATCCATCCGGTCGAGGCGAACGAGGTCTTCCTGCGTGCCAGCCCGCAAGAGGCCGCGCAGCTGCGCGCCGCCGGGTTCGACTTCTACGACTGGGCACCGGGCGAGGTGCGGTTCGTCACCGCGTGGAACAGCGCGTCAGAAGACCTGGCCCGCTTCGCCGACGCCATCGCCGCCCTGTGACCGAGCCCCGCCCGAACTCGACGCGGGCCCGCATCCTGATCCCGTTCGGCATCGTCACGCTGATCTGGGGATCGACCTGGCTCGTCATCCGCGACCAGATCGCGGTGGTGCCGCCCAGCTGGTCGGTCACCTATCGCTTCATCGTCGCCTGCATCGCGATGGGCGGCTGGGCGCTGTACCGGCGCGAGGAACTGCGCCTCGACGCGCGCGGCCTCGCCTTCGCGGCGGCGATCGGCATGCTGCAATTCTGCCTGAACTTCAACTTCGTCTACCGGGCGGAGGCGTTCATCACCTCCGGGCTGGTGGCGGTGATCTTCGCGCTGCTGCTCGTCCCCAATGCCCTGTTCGCCCGCGTCTTCCTGGGCCAGCGGCTGGGCGCGCAGCTGGTGCTCGGCTCCGCCATCGCGATGGCGGGGATCACGCTGCTGTTCGTGCACGAGGCGCGGGTCGATCCGGCTGGCCCGACGCGCGCGCTGGCGGGGATAGGCCTGACCCTGGTCGCTATCCTGTCCGCCTCGTCCGCCAACGTGATGCAGGCGACGCGCACCGCCGCCCGCTATCCGATGGCGCCGATGCTGGCGGTCGCGATGCTGATCGGCGCGGTGGTCGACGGCGTCTATGCCTGGGCGACGGTGGGGCCGCCCGTGTTCGAGCCGCGGCTCGGCTATGTCGCCGGCATCCTCTATCTGGGCCTGTTCGCCTCCGCGCTCGCCTTCACGCTCTATTACCGGGTGCTGCGCACGATCGGGCCGGCCAAGGCAGCCTATTCCAGCGTCATCGTGCCGGTCATCGCGATGCTGCTGTCGACCCTGTTCGAGGGCTATCGCTGGTCGCCGCTCGCCGCCGCCGGGGCGGTGCTGGCCGGGACTGGGCTGGTCGTGGCGCTGAGGGCGCGCAGGCCGGCGCGATAGTCGGGCCAGACCGGCGCCCAGCCCAGCACCCGCCGCGCCTTGCCGGCGGCCACCCGCCGGTTCTCGGCATAAAAGGCGCGCGCCATCGGCGACAGGCTGTCGAGCGCCACGAACGGCGGCGGCGGCAGGCCCAGCAGGTCCGCCGCATAGGCCACCACGTCGTTCTGCGGGCAGGGCCGGTCATCCGCCAGATTATAGGCACCCGCCGGCCCCTCGAACCCCGCGATCACGCCGCCGGCGATGTCGTCGACATGCACCCGGCTGAACACCTGCCCCTCCACCGCGACGCGGTGCGCCTTGCCCTCGCGCACCCGCTCCAGCGCCGAGCGGCCGGGGCCGTAGATTCCGGGTAGCCGGAACACCCGCGCACCCAGCGCCAGCCAGTCGGCATCCGCCCGCGTCCGTGGCGGGCGGCGGCCCCCGGTCGGTGCGCCCTCGTCCACCCACGCGCCGCCGGTGTCGCCATAGACACCGGTCGACGACAGGTAGCCGAGCCACGCGCCCGACCGCGCCAGCATCGCGCCATAGCGGACCAGCACCGGATCGACCGCGTCCTCGGGCGGCACGGAGGACAGGACGTGCGTCGCCGCCGCGATCTCCGCCGCCACCGCGTCCCCGTCGGCGAAGCGCAATGTGCCGCCCCGCCCGTCGCGCGTCGTCCCGACCACGCGCCAGCCGTCCAGCCGCGCCGCGACAGCCTGCGCGGCATAGCCCAGCCCGAAGACCAGCAGCCGGCTCACTTGCGTGCCATCGGCCCCTTGTAGAGCCGCCCGAAATAGTCGCCCTTGTTCCATACCGGCCGCGCGGGCGCGTCGGCGATCTCGCGCGCGATGCGATAGTTGATGTCGACGAAGCGCACCCCTTGGTCCCACAGGATCGGCTGGCTCAGGTCGTCGCAGGGCCGGTGATAGCAGGTCGACAGGAACTTCTCTGACGCCGCCTTCCCCTCACCCGCGCGGCCCGGCCACAGGAAGACCGAGGGGATGCCCTGCTGGACGAAGCGGAAATGGTCCGAGCGGACGAAGAAACCCTGTTCCGGCGCCGGATCGGGCGACATGGTCGCGCCGCCCGCCGCCACCGCGCGCGCGACGATCGGCCCCAGGGTGGAGCGGTCGGCCCCGTACACGTTCATGTCGCTGAACGGATAGAGCAGCATCGGCATGTCGAGATTGACGTCGGCGACCAGCCGGTCGCGCGCCACCGTCGGATGCTGCGCGAAATAGTCGGCGCCGACCAGCCCCTTCTCTTCCGCGGTCACCGCCAGGAACATCAGCGTGCGCTTGGGCGGCTTGCCGGTGAAGCGCTTCGCCTCCTCGATCAGGCTGGCAATGCCGATCGCATTGTCGAGCGCGCCGTTGTTGATCCGGTCACCGGTGCCCGACGCGTTGACGCCGATATGGTCGAGATGGGCGGACAGCACCACGATCTCGCGCGCCAGTTTCGGATCGCTGCCCGGCAGCAGGCCGACGACGTTGCTGCTGGTCGCCGGCGTGAAATCGGTGCGCAGGGCCACCGTCAGCGTACCGGCGGCGCGCACCGGGCGATAGCGTGGCGTGTCGCTCGCCGCGGCCGCGGCGATCCCCGCCCAGTCCTTGCCGAACAGCGCCCGTCCCGCCACCGGCGACAGCGTGCCGAGCAGCGGTGCGGTGGGCGCAGGCGCATTGGCGCGCCCGTCCGGCTCCGCCCAATTCATCCGCCCCGCATCATAACGCGCGGCGAGCGCGGTCATCGCCTGGGGCGTGCCGTCCGGGTCGGCGATCACCACCGCGCCGACCGCGCCCCGCGCCGCGGCCATCCGCAGCTTCTGCGCGTCCTGCCCGAAAAAGGCGCGTTCCTCGCCGTCGAGTGAGGCCGGCGCGCCGCGGACATAGGCGACGATCCGTCCGCGCACGTCGGTCTTGCCATAGCTGTCGACGCCCTCGCCCGGCGCGTCGATACCATAGCCGACGAAGACGACCGGCGCCGACACGCTGGTTTCCGCGCGTGAAGGGTCGCCGCTCGGCACATAGTCGGTCCCGAACGCCAGCGGTCGGGGTGCCCCGCCCGGCGCGCTCCACACGAAGCTGCCCTGCCCCGCCGGTTTGTAGGTGACGAGCGGCACCCGCTGCAGATAGCCGCCGTCGTCGCCGCCCGGCCGCAGCCCGGCGGCGTAGAACTGCGCCGCGACATATTGCGCGGCGATGTCGTATTCGGGGCTTCCCGCCTCGCGTCCCTTCATCGCGTCGGACGCCAGGAACATGACGTGCGCCTTCATCGCCGCCTGGTCGGGCGGCAGCGCCGCGTTGATCTTTTCCAGATCGGCGGGCGCGGCCGACCCGGCGCCGGAGAGCGCCAGCGCGAGCAGCGCGGCCGGAAAACGGAGCATTGTCATGTCTTTCATCAGGCCGGGCGGGGTAGCACGGCAACGAACGCGCGCAAGCAGTGGAACATGCAGCCCGCTCGGCTATATTCGGGCGATGGACATCCAGCAGAGCCTCGCCCAGCCCGCCATTGCCCCGGCTGTCACCCTGCGCGCCGACTATCGGCCGCCGGAATGGCTGGTGCCGGAGACGGCGCTGGACTTCGACCTGGACCCCGCCGCCACCCGCGTCCGCACCACCCTGTCGGTGACCCGCAACGGCAGTCACGCGGAACCGCTGCGCCTCGACGGCGCCGGACAGGAGCCGCTGGCGGTGAAGGTCGACGGCGTCCTCGTCAACGACTGGCGGATCGAGGGTGAGCAGCTGGTCGTCCCGCTCGCCGGCGACGCGCACAGCGTCGAGACGGAGGTGGTGATCGCCCCCGATCGCAACACCCAGCTGATGGGCCTGTATGCGAGTGGCGGGAACCTGTGCACCCAGTGCGAGGCGGAAGGATTTCGCCGCATCACCTTCTTCCCCGATCGCCCCGACGTGCTCAGCCGCTACCGGGTGCGGATGACGGCGGACAGCGCGCGCTTTCCGATCCTGCTCGCCAACGGCGATCCGGTCGCGCAGGGCGACGCCGGCGAAGGACGCCACTGGGCCGAGTGGAACGACCCCTTCCCCAAGCCCAGCTATCTGTTCGCGCTCGTCGCGGGCGACCTGGCGGTCAACCGCGGCAGCTTCACCACCCGCTCCGGCCGCGAGGTGCAGCTGGGCATCTGGGTACGGGCGAGCGACCTGCCGCGCACCGACCACGCGCTCCACGCGCTGAAGCTGTCGATGGCGTGGGACGAGCGCGTCTATGGCCGCGAGTACGACCTCGACGTGTTCAACATCGTCGCGGTCGACGATTTCAACTTCGGCGCGATGGAGAACAAGGGGCTGAACATCTTCAACAGCCGCTACATCCTCGCCGACCCGGACACCGCCACGGACTATGATTACGACGGCATCGCCGCGGTCGTCGCGCACGAGTATTTCCACAACTGGTCGGGCAACCGCATCACCTGCCGCGACTGGTTCCAGCTGTCGCTGAAGGAAGGCTTCACCGTCTATCGCGACCAGGGATTCTCCGCCGACCAGGGATCGCCCGCCGTCAAGCGGATCGAGGACGTCCGATCCCTCCGCGCCGCTCAGTTCCCCGAAGATGCCGGCCCGCTCGCCCATCCGGTGCGGCCCGATGCCTATCAGGAGATCAGCAACTTCTACACCGCGACCATCTACAACAAGGGCGCGGAGCTGATCCGGATGATGGCGACGATCCTCGGCCCCCAGGCGTTCCGCGCCGCCACCGACCTGTATTTCGACCGGTTCGACGGGACGGCGGCCACCTGCGAGGATTTCGTCGCCTGCATGGAGGAGTCGTCCGGCCGCGACCTCGGCCAGTTCCGCCTCTGGTACGGCCAGGCCGGTACTCCGCGCGTCTCCGCCAGTGTCGACCACGCGCCCGGCGGCGGCCGCGCGACGCTGCGCCTCGCCCAGCGCGTCCCCGCCACGCCGGGCCAGCCCGACAAGCAGCCGATGGTCCTGCCGCTGAAGCTGCGCCTGTTCGGTGCGGAAACCGGCCGCCCGCTGACCGACGAACGGCTGGTCCTGCTCGACCAGCCTGCCGAGACGGTGACGTTCGAGGCCATTACCGAGCGTCCCATCCTGTCGATCAACCGCGGCTTCTCCGCCCCCGTCGTGATCGAGAGCGATCGCACCGCCGCCGACCTCGCCTTCCTGTCGGCGCATGACGACGATCCCTTTGCCCGGTACGAGGCGATGCAGCAGCTGATGCTCGACACGCTGGTCGCCGGCGCGATCGAGGGGGCCGCCGATCACGACGCGGTGGTCGCCGCAATCTTCAACACGTTGGAAAACCCCGAGCTCGACTATGCCTTCATGGCCGAGGCGGTGCTGCTGCCGTCCGAGAGCTTCATCGGCGACCAGCTGGCGGTGGTGGATCCCGAGGCGGTGCACCGCGCGCGCGAGACGCTGCGCCGTGCCATCGGCCAGGGCCTCGCCGACAGCTGGCGCCAGCTCTACGCGGTGCTGCAGCAGGGGCCATACGCCTACACACCGGATGCCAAGGGCAAGCGGCGGCTGCGCGGCGTCGCGCTCGGCTATATCGCCGCGTCCGGCGATGCCGACACGGGCAGGCTCGCTTTCCGTCAGTTCGAAGCGGCGGACAACATGACGGACCGTCAGGCGGCGCTCACCACGCTGGCGAACGGCGACTATGCCGAGCGCGAGGCGGCGCTCGACATCTTCTACAACCGCTATGCCGACAATTCGCTGGTGCTGGATAAATGGTTCCAGACCCAGGCGCTGTCGAGCCGCGCCGACACCGCCGCCTTGGTCGAGCAGCTGGCGCAGCACCCCGACTTCTCGCTCGCCAATCCCAACCGCGCGCGCAGCCTGATCGGCGCGTTCGGCGTCAACCAGCGCGCCTTCCACACAGCAGGCGGCGCCGGCTATCGCTTCCTCGCCGACCAGCTGATCGCGCTCGACACGCTCAATCCCCAGACCGCGGCCAAGCTCCTGCCTCCCTTGGGCCGCTGGCGCCGCTTCGACGAACAGCGCGCCGCCCTGATGCGTGCGGAGCTGGAACGCATTGTCGCCGTGCCCAGTCTGTCGAAGGACATGTTCGAACAGGCAAGCAAGAGCCTGGAGGGATAACGCCTACCCCCTGTCATGCCGGCCCGTCCCGGCATCCAGAGCCAAAGGCGACATCGCCCGCGACCCCGTATGCCGGGACGAGCCCGCCAAAACGCCCGCATGTCCTACACCGACTGACGCGTGTAGACCCGCCGCCATGCACCGCCCGATCCGCCCTGCCCCGAACCGCCCTGCCCCGAAGCGCACCGCGACGGGGGCAACAGCTCGGAACCGGACACGGAAGGGGGGGTGTAGTGTCCGGTTCCGCTGCCGGTCAGAACATCCGCCCGCCATCGGGCACGCCATGCCCCGGCCCGATCAGCACCACTTCGCCGTCCGCATCGGGAAAGCCCAGCGTCAGCACCTCGGACATCATCGGGCCGATCTGGCGGGGTGGGAAGTTGACGACGGCGGCGACCTGGCGACCGATCAGTGTCTCCGGCGTGTAGTGCGCGGTGATCTGCGCGGAGGAGCGTTTGCGGCCGATCTCCGGGCCGAAGTCGATCGTCAGCTTGATCGCGGGCTTGCGTGCCTCCGGAAACGGCTCTGCGGCGACGATCGTGCCGACGCGGATGTCGACCTTCAGGAAATCGTCGAACGCGATCGGGTAGGCCATGTCAGAAATCCGGATTGTCATAGTGGCTGGGGGGGCCGACCAGCTCCATCCGCTCGGCCAGCAGCGGGCGGAACGAGGGGCGGCTCTTCAGCCCGCGATACCAGCGCGCGGTCTGCTCGTGCCCCTTCCAGTCGATGCCGCCGAGATAATCGGCGACCGAGATGTGCGCCGCCGCGGTCAGGTCGGCCAGGCTCATCGTCGCGCCGCCCAGCCACTGACGGTGATCGAGCAGATAGTCGGTGTAGTCGAGATGCCCGACCGCGCCCTTCATCGCCTCGCGCAGCGCCCGCGCGTCCGGCGTGGCGCGCTGGGCGATGCGCTTGACCAGCCGCTCGTGGAGCAGCGGTCCGGTGACGTCGCGGAAGAACTGCTGGTCGAACCACGTCACCAGCCGGCGGATCTCGGCGCGGTTGGTGGCGGTGCCGTTTATCATCGCCGCCTTGTCGACCGTCTCCTCGAAATATTCCGCGATGGCCTGCGAATCGATCAGCAGGATGCCGCGTGTGGGGTCGGCCATCACCGGCGTCTGCCCGGACGGATTCATGTCGACGAACTCGTCGCGCCGCATCCAGGGCGATTCGCGCACCAGCTCGTACCCGACGCCCTTCTCGCCGAGCAGCAGGCGCACCTTGCGGCTGAACGGACAGATGGGGAATTGATAGAGCTGCCACATGCCAGCCTCTCTAGGCGGTGCGGTGGCATTGTTCCAAGCGGGAAGCTGTTCTAGAAACGTCATGGCGCAATCTAGAAAAGGTCAGCGATGGGTATCAGCATCAAGCATGATGAGATCGAGCGGCTGATCCGCGAACTGGCCAGCCGCCGCGGCACCAGCCTGACCGACGCGATCGGCGCGGCGGTGCGCAACGAACTGGCGCGAGAGGGTCTCACCGTGACTGAGGAGACGTGGATTGAACGCGTCCGGCGCATTCAGGAGCGGGTGAGAAGCTACGAGATCGACCCCCGGACGGATGACGAAATCATTGGCTATGACGAGCATGGTCTGCCGCGGTGATCGCCGTAGATACTTCCGCACTGATGGCGATCCTGCTCGAGGAACCCCAAGCCGAGGCCATCCTGTTCGCCATCTCCACCGCCGGCAAGGTTCTTATCGGCCAACCAACGCTTGTCGAGTTACATCTGGTAGCCAGCGGTCGGTCCCGTCCGTCCATGGCTGAAGATGCCGCCGGCCTGATGGTGGGCGGTCCGTTCGTGCCCGTCGACTTCACCGCCACGCACCTCGCCGCCGCGACCGACGCGTTCGACCGCTACGGCAAGGGCCGGCATCCGGCGTCGCTCAACTATGGCGACTGCATGGCCTATGCGGTCGCCAAAGTCGCGGGCTGTCCCCTGCTCTACAAGGGCGAGGATTTCGCGCGAACCGATATCCGGTCCGCGCTCTGATCCTTCATTCCGCTGCCTCGGCCCTGTCCTCCAGCGGGTGCGACAGGCGAGTCAGCATCTCCTTGGGCACCACCTGCCAGAAACGGCCCGCGACGCGGTCCCAGTCGTCGAGTAACCCCTTCGACCATTTGCTGTCGGTCGCCGCCGCATGCTGGCTGATGAGCATGTAGAGCTGGTTCTCCCAGTGCTGGCTGGCCAGCCGCTGCCAGACGATGCTCTCCGGATTGGCGCGCCGCGCGAAGCTGTCGTCGGCGTCGTAGACGAACGCCATGCCGCCGGTCATGCCAGCGCCGAAATTGGCGCCGACCTGCCCCAGCACCACCGCGGTGCCGCCGGTCATGTACTCGCAGCCATTCGCACCGCAGCCCTCGACGACGACCACCGCACCCGAGTTGCGGACCGCGAACCGCTCGCCGGCCTGCCCCGCGGCGAACAGCGTGCCGCTGGTCGCACCGTAGAGCACGGTGTTGCCGACGATCGTATTGTCCTGGCTGGCAAGCGGCGACGAGACGGCCGGGCGGACGATGATCTTGCCGCCTGACAGCCCCTTGCCGACATAGTCGTTCGAGTCGCCGAACACCTCGAGCGTCACGCCCTTGCACAGGAACGCGCCCAGCGACTGGCCGGCCGACCCGCGCAGGCGGATCGTGACATGCCCGTCGGCGAGCTTCGACATGCCGAAGGTGCGCGTGATCTCGCTCGACAGCCGGGTGCCGACCGCGCGATGCGTATTGCGTACCGAATAGGTCAGCTGCATCTTCTCGCCGCGGGTGAAGACCGCCGAGGCATCCTTGATGATCTGCGCGTCGAGGCTGTCGGGTACGGCGTTGCGGAAGGTCGACAGGCTGAACCGCCGCTCGGCGTCGGTCGCGTCGACCTTGGCGAGGATGGGGTTCAGATCGAGGTCGTCGAGATGCTCGGCACCGCGGCTGACCTGGCGCAGCAGCTCGGTGCGGCCGATCACCTCGTCCAGCGACTTGCAACCGAGCCGGGCCAGGATGTCGCGCACCTCCTCGGCGATGAAGGTCATCAGGTTGATGACCTTTTCGGGCGTGCCGGTGAACTTGGCGCGCAGCCGCTCGTCCTGCACGCAGACGCCCACCGGGCAGGTGTTCGAATGGCACTGGCGCACCATGATGCAGCCCATCGCCACGAGGCTGAGCGTGCCGATGCCGAATTCCTCCGCACCCAGGATCGCGGCGATGACGATGTCGCGCCCGGTCTTCAGCCCGCCGTCCGCACGCAGGCGGATGCGCCCGCGCAGGCCGTTCAGCGTCAGGGTCTGGTTGACCTCCGACAGGCCCATTTCCCACGGCGTGCCGGCATATTTGATGCTGGTCTGCGGGGAAGCACCGGTGCCGCCGACATGGCCGGAGACGAGGATGACGTCGGCATGTGCCTTCGCCACCCCCGCCGCGACGGTGCCGATCCCGGCGGACGACACCAGCTTCACGCAGACCCGCGCGCGCGGGTTGATCTGCTTGCAGTCGTAGATGAGCTGCGCGAGATCCTCGATCGAGTAGATGTCGTGGTGCGGCGGCGGCGAGATCAGCGTGACGCCAGGCGTCGCATGGCGCAGGCGGGCGATGAACTCGGTCACCTTGAAGCCGGGCAGCTGCCCGCCCTCACCGGGTTTGGCGCCCTGCGCGACCTTGATCTCGATCTCTTCGCAGGCGTTGAGATATTCGGCGGTCACGCCGAACCGCCCGGACGCGATCTGCTTCACCCCGGAATTGGCGTTGTCGCCATTTTCGTACGGCGTGTAGCGCGCCTTGTCCTCGCCGCCTTCGCCCGACACCGCCTTCGCGCCGATTCGGTTCATCGCGATCGCCAGCGTCTCGTGTGCCTCCGGCGACAGCGCGCCGAGCGACATGCCGGGGGTGACGAAGCGCTTGCGGATCTCGGTGATTGCCTCAACCTGGTCGATCGGCACGCCCTCTGCGGGGAAGTTGAACTGCAGCAGGTCGCGCAGATAGACCGGCGGCAGGTCGCTGACCCCGCGGCTGAACTGGAGATAGCTGGAATAGCTGTCCGTCGCGACCGCGGTCTGGAGCAGGTGCATCAGCTGCGCCGAATAGGCGTGGGTCTCGCCGCCGTTGCGCTGGCGATAGAAGCCGCCGATCGGCAGCGTCGTCACCGCGCTGTCATACGCCGCCTCATGCCGGACAATCGCGGAATAATGTAGCGAGGCATAGCCCTCGCCCGAAATCTTGGCGGGCATGCCGGGGAACAGGTCGTTGACCAGTGCCCGGCTGAGGCCCACCGCCTCGAAATTATAGCCGCCGCGATAGGAGGAGATGACGGCGATGCCCATCTTCGAGATGATCTTGAGCAGCCCCTCTTCCACCGCGACGCGATGGCGGTTCAGGCACTGGTCGATGGTCAGTTCGCCGAACAGCCCGCGCGCGTGCCGATCGGCGATCGCCGCTTCGGCCAGATAGGCGTTCACCGTCGTCGCACCGACGCCGATCAGCACCGCATAATAATGCGTGTCGAGGCACTCGGCGGTGCGCACGTTGATCGACGCGTAGGAGCGCAGGCCGCGGCGGACGAGATGGGTGTGCACCGCCGCCGCCGCCAGCACGCCGGCGATGGCGACACGATCCTCCGACACATGCTCGTCGGTCAGGAACAGCTCCGACCGGCCCTCGCGCACCGCCTGTTCGGCCTGATTGCGGATGCGCTGGATCGCGGCGCGCAGCTTTTCCGGGCCGCCCTCCGCCTCGAACGTGCAGTCGATCTCCGCCGCCGAGCGGCCGAAATGCGCCTTCAGCCGCGCCCAGGCTTCACCGGTCAGCACCGGCGAGTCGAGCACCAGCACCCGCTCGCGCTGATCGCGCACGTCGAGGATGTTGGCGAGATTGCCGAACCGCGTCTTCAGCGACATGACGTGCCGCTCGCGCAGGGAATCGATCGGCGGGTTGGTCACCTGGCTGAAATTCTGGCGGAAGAACTGGCTGATGAGCCGCGGCTTGTCGCTGATGACGGCGAGCGGCGTGTCGTCGCCCATCGAGCCGATCGCTTCCTTGGCACCGTCGACCATCGGGCTGAGGATCAGCTCCATATCCTCCAGCGTCTGGCCGACCGCGACCTGGCGGCGCGCCAGCTCGGCACGGGGATAGCGGACGACGGCGTCGCCCTCCACCGGTGGCAGGTCGTCGAGCGCCAGGAACTCGCCGATCATCGCGGCATAGTCCTGCTCGCCCGCGATCCGGTCCTTGACCGCACGGTCCTCGAGCACGATGCCGGCGTCCAGGTCGACCGCGATCATCTGCCCCGGCCCAAGGCGCCCCTTGGCGACGACGGTGCTCTCCGGCACCACCACCATGCCGCTCTCCGACCCGACGATCAGCAGCCCGTCATTGGTGCGGGTATAGCGCAGGGGGCGCAGCGCGTTGCGGTCCATCCCCGCCACCGCCCAGCGGCCGTCGGTCATCGCGAGGGCGGCGGGACCGTCCCACGGCTCCATCACCGAGGCGAGATACTGGTACATCGCGGAGTGGGCAGGCGGGGTGTCGCCGGCCTGCCATGCCTCGGGCACCAGCATCAGCTTGGCGGTCGGCGCGTCGCGGCCAGAGCGGCAGATCGCCTCGAACACGGCGTCGAGCGCGGCGGTGTCGGACGCGCCGGCGGGGATCACCGGCTTGATGTCCTCCGAATTGTCGCCGAACGCGATCGACGCCATCCGGATCTCGTGCGACAGCATCCAGTTCTTGTTGCCGCGGATCGTGTTCACCTCGCCATTGTGCGCCAGGCAGCGGAACGGCTGGGCCAGCCACCATTGCGGAAAGGTGTTGGTGGAATAACGCTGGTGGAAGATCGCGACCCGGCTCTCGAACCGCTGGTCGGTCAGGTCGGGATAGAAGACCGACAGGCTCTCCGCCAGGAACAGCCCCTTGTAGACGATCGAGCGCGCCGACAGCGAGCAGATGTAGAAGCCGCTGATCTGCGCGGCGATCACCCGCTTCTCGATCCGGCGGCGGACTAGGTACAGGTTCTTCTCGAACTCCGCCTCGTCCATCTCGTCCGGAAGCGGGCCGGCGATCATGATCTGCTCGATCTCGGGCCGGGTCGCCTGCGCCTTCATGCCGATGACCGACACGTCGACCGGCACCTGTCGCCAGCCATAGATGGTATAGCCCGCCTCGATGATCGTGCTCTCCACGATCGTGCGGCAATCCTCCTGCGCACCTAGGTCGGTGCGCGGCAGGAACACCATGCCGACCGCCAGCCGGTTCGGCCGCACCTTGTGCCCCGACGCGGCGATCGCGTCGTCGAAGAAGCGGTGCGGCAGGTCGAGATGGATGCCAGCGCCGTCGCCGGTCTTGCCGTCGGCATCCACCGCGCCGCGGTGCCACACCGCCTTCAACGCGTCGACCGCGGACTGGACGACCCGGCGAGAGGGCCGCCCATCGGTGGCGGCGACCATGCCGACGCCGCAGGCATCGCCCTCGAAATCGGGGCGGTACATGCCGTGCTCGGCGAGATAGGCGCGCTGGTCGGTCATCACTTCGTCTCACCCTGCTTGATGGCGGCGATTTCCTTCGCGAACGCCATCGCATCCTCCTGCACATGGCCCATTGCATCGGCCATCATCGTGCGCTGCCACGCCGCGATGTCCGGATCGGCCATGATCGTCATCGACGCCTGCATGTAGGCGGTGCCGGTCGGCGTGCGGAAGAACCGCTCCAGCTCGCCCAGCTGCGTCACGTCGAAGCGCCGCGCATAGGCCCGGCTCATCGCGTCGATCATGCCGGGCAGCGAGGTTTGCAGGCGGGTCACGGTGCGCGCATTCTGCTGTGCCAGGAACCGGTCGAACGCGGCGGCGACGCGGGGATCGTCCCCCAGCATCTTGGTGAAGTCCGGGTTCTGGGTCATGCCCTGCCGGATATTGGCAAGCAGCGGGTCCATCATGCCGCGGATCATCTGCTGGCGCGTCGCCGGCGGCATCATCACGTCGAGCAGCCGCGTCGCCGCCTGGAGACGCGCCGCATCGGGCGCCGCCGCGGCGACGGGAGCGGGAGTCGTCTGGGCCGCAACGGGCGAAGCGGCGAGCAGCGCCGCGGCGGTGAGTAATGCGCGCATCATGCCGCCACCTTCTCTGCCTTAGCCTTCGCCTTCAGCCATTTGTGCATCGAGGCCGCCACGTCGCGACCGTCGCGGATCGCCCACACCACCAGGCTCGCGCCGCGGACGATGTCGCCCGCTGCGAATACGCCGTCGAGGCTGGTCATCAGCGTCTTGCCGTCGACCAGCACCGTGCCCCAGCGGCTGACCCCCAGTTCCGGCGCGCCCCACAGCGTCGGCAGGTCTTCCGCGTCGAAGCCAAGCGCCTTGATGACCAGATCGGCCTCCAGCGACAGCTCGCCGCCCGGATCGACCTCGGGCGCGCGGCGGCCGCTTGCGTCGGGAGCGCCCAGGCGCATCCGGCTGGCACGGACCTGGCCGACCGCCCCGCCGCCCCCGTCCTGCCCGCCCTCGAACGCCAGCGGCGCGGAGAGCCAGACGAACTCGGCGCCTTCCTCCTCGGCATTGGCGACCTCGCGCTGGCTGCCGGGCATGTTGGCCCGGTCGCGGCGATAGAGGCACTTCACCGAGGCCGCCCCCTGGCGGATCGCGGTGCGGACGCAGTCCATCGCAGTATCGCCGCCGCCGATCACCACCACGTTCCGACCTGCCGCATCGAGCGAGCCATCGTCGAACGCCGGCACCGCATCGCCGAACCCCTTGCGATTCGACGCGGTGAGGAAGTCGAGCGCCGCGACGACGCCCTTCGTCTCGTTGCCCGCCACCTCGACTTGGCGCGCCTTGTAGACGCCGGTCGCGATCAGCACCGCGTCGTGGCGCTGGCGCAATTCGTCGAGGCTCGCCTGCTCGCCGACCGCGAAGCCGTAGTGGAACTGGATCCCCGCCGCCGCGAGCCGCTCGATCCGGCGCATGACCACCGGCTTCTCCAGCTTGAACCCGGGGATGCCATAGGTCAGCAAGCCGCCCGCCCGGTCGTGCCGGTCATAGACATGGACGTCATAGCCGTTGCCGCGCAGATACTCCGCCGCGGTCAGCCCGGCCGGCCCCGCGCCGATCACCGCAACCGACTGGCCGCGCGACGGCCCAACCGCTACCGGCTCGACCCAGCCCTCCGCCCAGGCGGTGTCGGTGATGAACTTCTCGACCGACCCGATCGTCACCGCGCCGTGGCCGGAGAACTCGATCACGCAATTGCCTTCGCACAGCCGGTCCTGCGGGCAGATGCGACCGCAGATCTCGGGCATGGTCGAGGTGCTGTTCGACAGCTCATATGCCTCGCGCAGCCGGCCCTCGGCGGTCAGCCGCAGCCAGTCCGGGATGTGATTGTGCAGCGGGCAGTGGATCGAGCAATAGGGCACGCCGCACTGCGAGCAGCGCGACGCCTGATCCTCGGCCGTCGGCACCGCGTAGCGGTCGGCGATTTCACGAAAGTCCTGCGCGCGCAGCTCCGCCTCGCGCTTGGCCGGATAGACCTGCTCCTGCACCACGAACTTCAGCATCGGATCACCCGCCATGCCACGTCTCCCGCATCGACCGGGAGCTGCATTACGGATGGGACAAACTTCTACAAGTCAGCTTTGCTGACATACTTAGCTGTGACGCAGAAGATTCCGAACGGGAGCGCCGCTTACAACCTGAAAATTAGGTCCGTTTATTGCCTATCACCTATTCAGCAGGATCAGCGCCGCTGCACCTGCAACGATCCGATACCAGGCGAACGGCGCAAAGCCGTGTCGAGTAACCAGCGCCATGAAGCCCTTCACCACTGCCAGCGCGACCAGGAACGAGACGACGAACCCGACCGCCATTAGCTTCATCCCGCCGGCCGTGATCTGATCGTGATGCTTCGCCAGTTGCAGCACGGTGGCTCCGGTCAGCGTCGGCAGCGCCAGGAAGAAGCTGAACTCCGCCGCGGTCCGCCGGTCTATACCCAGCGACATCGCGCCCATGATCGTCGCGCCCGAGCGGCTGACGCCGGGGATCATCGCGATGCACTGCACCAGTCCGATCTTGATCGACTGGCCCGCGGACACCCCGGCGATACCGCCGACATTCTGCGTCCGCGCCAGCCGCTCGACGATCAGGATCGCGACACCGCCGGCGATCAGCGCCCAGGCGACGACCTGCGCGCTTTCCAGCAGCGTCTCGATCTTGTCGTTGAACGCGAAGCCCAGCACCGCGGCAGGCAGGAATGCGATCAGCAGGTTGCGCACGAATGCGACCGAATTGGGCTCGCGCTTCACAAGCCCCATCAGCACCGCCATGAACGTCCGCCAATAGAGGACGACGATCGCCAGGATAGCGCCCGGCTGGATCGCGATGTTGAACACCGCCCAATCCGCCGCCCTGAAGCCCAGCAATTCGGTCGCCAGCACCAGATGCCCGGTCGAGGATACGGGCAGGAACTCCGTCACCCCCTCGACGATGCCCAGGATGATGGCGGTCAGCAGATCGGTCATGTCAGTCGCCAGGCGAGAGGAAGGGTCAGAGCGCCTGCTCGACGGAGCGCCGGCCGAACCGGCCCTGCCGGCGGAAGCGGACCAAATATTCGGGCGCCACCGTCGCCAGCGGCGTCGGAACGATACCCAGGCTCGCCAGCCCGTCCGCGCCGGCCGCCACGACATTGTCCTGCTGCAGCATCAGCCACTGGTCGCGACTGATCGGCGACAGCGGCATGGCTGCAAGCAGCGACCCGATCGCGTCGGGCAGCTCGACGATCGAGGGCGAGCGGTCGATCGCATCGGCGATGAAGCGGATCAGCTCGCCCATCGACAGGATGTCGGGACCGCCCAGCTCGAACGTCCGCCCGCCGTACCGGCTGGGATCGCCCGCCGCGGCGGCGATGGCGTCGCCGACGTCGCCGGCGAAGATCGGCTGGAACTTCACCGGCGCGCGCAGCACCGGCACCACCGGGCTCGCCGCGATCATCCCGGCGAAGCGATTGACGAACTGGTCCTCGCGCCCGAACACGATCGAGGGGCGCAGGATGGTCGCGGTCGGGAAGGCGGAGCGCACCGCCTTCTCCCCCTCGCCCTTGCTGCGACCATAGGCGGACGCCGCGTCCGCATCCGCGCCGATCGCCGAGACATGCACCAGCGCCTCGACCCCGGCATCGCGCGCCGCCTCGGCAACGGTCCGGGCGCCGTCGACATGCACCCGCTGGAACGCGCCGGCGAGCACGCCGACCAGATTGACGACGATGTCGGCCCCGGCGACCGCGCGGGCGATCGTGTCGGGCCGGGTCACGTCGGCGGCGACGAACTGGGTCTGCCCCAGCCCGCCCTGCGTCCGCAGGAACCAGGCGTGGCGCGGATCGCGCTGCGCCACCCGCAGCCGCGCGCCCTGACGCAGCAGCGCCTGTGCGGCATAGCGACCGACGAACCCGCCGCCTCCGATCAGCGTCACCAGCTTGTTCTTCATCGACCTCGTTTCCGGCAAAGCATCACGATATCGCCTTTGCCCCCCGAAACTCCCGTTGACAAGGCTCCACCGCGCCCCCTAAAGGCCGCCGCCTACCCCGTGCCCAGATGGCGGAATTGGTAGACGCACCAGCTTCAGGTGCTGGCGATCGCAAGGTCGTGGAGGTTCGAGTCCTCTTCTGGGCACCATTTTCCGATCAGATGCGAATACCCCCTGAGGGGCACCTCCCCGGCGGCTCCGTCGTGCGGGAAGACCGGATCGTGCCCGACGATCGTGACAGTTTCATGGACCGCAAGGCGCAGCGAGCATGCTCGCTGCCCTGCAACAAATGTCATGTTGCCGTAAGCACCCTGTAAGCGCGCCGTCCCTAGGCACCCGCGGATCAACCGCCACAGGGTTCCTGATGCACGCTTCGTCCCCTCCGCAGCCGCTGCCCGCCACGCGCATCCTGTCATCTCGTGAACAAGGTCGCTGGCTCGCCATCGCCGCCGCGGTTGCGGTCGGTGCGATCCTGCTGTGGCTGGCGATCGCGCGGCTGACCCATCACGAGCCTGCGCCGCCCGGCTCCACACCGCCCGGCACGTTCCGCCCGACCGCCGCCCAGATGGCGGGACTGAAGACGACGCGGGTCGGCTATGGCGCGTCGGACGACCGCACGCTGGCAAGCGGGTCGATCACCGTCGACGGCGATCGCAGCACGCCGGTGCTGATGCCCTATTCGGGGCAGGTGGTGCGCGTGCTGGCGGATGCCGGTCAGCGGGTGGTCGCGGGGCAGCCGCTGCTGCTGGTGAAGACGTCGGACTTCGTCGACGCGCGCAGTGGGCTGTTCGCCGCGCGCGCCGGGTTACAGAACGCGCAGGCACAGCTGGCGGCGGCGACCCGCAACGCGGAGCGGCAGAAGCAGATGTTCGAAACCGCAGGCGGCGCCCAGAAGGATTACCAGCAGGCCCAGGCCGATCTGGTCGCGGCGCAGGCGACCGCGCGCACGGCCGCCGCGGCGCTGGGGGCGGCGCGTGACAAGCTCGCCATCCTCGGCAAGTCGCCGGGCGAGATCGGCCGGCTGGAGGGCGTAGGCGAGGTCGCGGGTATCCACGACCAGACCACGCTGCACGCGCCGATTGCCGGCCTGATCGCCTCACGCGACGTGTCGGCCGGGCAATATGTCAGCCAGGGCGGCGACAAGCCGGTGATGACCATCACCGACCCCTCGCACGTCTGGCTGGTCGCGCAGATCGCCGAGGGCGACGCGAGCGCGGTGCGCCGCGGCGACGCGGTGACGGTGACCACGCCCGCCTTTCCCGGCCGCAGCTTCCACGCGACGATCGACCTGGTCGGTGCCGCGCTCGACCCGCAGAGCCACCGCCTGCCGGTGCGCGCGACCATCGCCAATCCCGACGGCGCGCTGAAGCCCCAGATGTTCGCCAGCTTCTCGATCCGTCGCCCGCAACAGGGTGAGGCGCTGCGCGTTCCCGCCGCCGCCGTGATCCACGAGGGCGACACCGCGCGCGTCTGGATCGTTCGGCCCGACGGGCTGCTCCAGGCACGCAGCGTCACCGCAGGCGACGAGCAGGACGGCCAGCTGGTCATCCTGTCCGGGCTGAAGCCGGGCGAGCGCATCGTCACCGCCGGCGCGCTGTTCGTCAACGAGGCGGGGCTGGGCGAGTGAACCGCATCGTCGAATTCGCGCTGCGCCAGCGGCTGCTGATCGTCGGCATCTTCGCCGCGATGCTGGTCGCCGGCGCGGTCGGCTTCTGGAACCTTAATATCGAGGCCTATCCCGATCCCGTCCCGCCGATGGTCGAGATCATCACCCAGACGCAAGGCCTGTCGGCCGAGGAGATGGAGCGCAATGTCACCATCCCGATCGAGGTCGGCATGGCGGGCATCCCGCACCTGACCGCGATCCGCGCGATCAGCCTGTTCGGCCTGTCCGACATCAAGATCCAGTTCAGCTACGACCTGACCAACGATGCGGCCAGGCAGCAGGTCATCAACCGCCTGTCGCAGCTGCCGCCTCTGGCGGGCGGTGCCGAGCCGACGCTGTCGCCGACCAGCCCGGTCGGCGAGATCTATCGCTATCGGATCAGCGCGCCGCCGGGATATTCGGTGATGGACCTGAAGACGCTGCAGGACTGGGTGCTGCAACGCCGGTTCAAGCGCATTCCCGGCGTGATCGACGTCACCGGCTGGGGCGGCAAGCTGCGCGCGTACGATGTCGTCATCGACAACGACCGGCTTGCCGCGCACGATGTGACGGTCGCGCAGGTGCTGGCCGCGCTCGCCAAGAGCGACGGTAATGTCGGTGGCCAGACGATCAACTTCGGCAGCCAGGCCGCGATCGTCCGCGGCGTCGGGCTGATCCAGTCGGTCGACGCGATCGAGAACGTGTTGGTCGCCACCGCCAGCGGGCAGCCGGTGCTGCTGAAGGACGTCGCGCACGTCCAGATCGGCAATGCGCCGCGGCTGGGCATCGCCGGCTACAACGACCAGGACGACATCGTGCAGGGCATCGTCCTGATGCAGCGCGGCGCCCAGTCGATGCCGACGATCGCCGCGGTGCAGAAGGAGGTCGCCGACATCAACGCGTCGGGCGTGCTGCCGCCGGGCGTCCATCTGGAGCGGATCTACGACCGGTCCGACCTCATCAAGCTGACCATTCACACCGTGCTGGAGAACATGGTGGTCGGTATCGTCCTGATCTTCGCGCTCCAGTGGCTGTTCCTGGGCAACCTGCGCAGCGCGATCATCGTCGCGGCGACGATTCCCTTCGCGCTCGCCTTCGCGATCCTGATCCTGGTGTTGCAGGGGGAAAGCGCGAACCTGCTGTCGGTCGGCGCGCTCGACTTCGGGCTGGTGGTGGATGCCAGCGTCATCATGGTCGAGAACGTGTTCCGCCACATGGTCGAGCGATCCGAGCGGGTCGAGGAAGGCCATGGCCACTACACCCTCGCCAGCCGCTTCTCGGCGGTGCTGGGCGCGTCGAGCGAGGTCAGCCGCGGCATCTTCTTCGCCGCCGCGATCATCATCGCCAGCTTCCTGCCGCTGTTCACCCTGACTGGGGTGGAGGGCCACATCTTCGGCCCGATGGCCAAGACCTATGCCTATGCGATCACCGGCGGCCTGATCGCGACCTTCACCGTCGCGCCGGTGCTGGCGACGCTGCTGCTGCCCGACAGGTTGTCGGAGGTGGAGACGTGGATCGTCCGCAAGCTGCGCCGCGCGTACGAGCCGGCCGCCGCCTTCGCGCTCGGCAACCGGGTGCTGGCGATCGGCGGCGCGGTGCTGATGCTGGGCGCGGCGGTGATCGGCGTGCGCTCGCTCGGCATCGAGTTCCTGCCGCACCTCGAAGAGGGCAACATGTACATCCGCGCCACCCTGCCCGCATCGATCAGCCTGGAGGCGGGACAGCCGGTGGTGAACGGCGTCCGCCGCATCCTCGCCTCCTATCCGGAGGTGGAGGCGGTGCTATCCGCGCATGGCCGCCCGGACGACGGCACCGATTCGACCGGCTTCTTCAACGCCGAGTTCTTCGTGCCGCTGAAGCCCTTCGACAGCTGGCCATCGGGCGTCACCAAGGAAACGCTGACCGACGAGCTGTCGAAGAAACTCTCGGCCAAATACCCGGGCGTCGACTTCTCCTTCTCCCAGATCATCGAGGATAACGTCGAGGAAGCGGCATCGGGGGTGAAGGGCGCGAACTCGATCAAGCTGTTCGGGCCGGATCTGGCGACGCTGGAAAGCTATGCGGACCAGATCAAGGACCAGATGGGCAAGGTGCGCGGGATCGAGGATCTGGGCGTGTTCCAGTCGCTCGGCCAACCGACGGTGCGCATCGACGTCGACCGCGCCCGCGCCTCGCGCTACGGCCTGACCCCCGACGACGTGAACGCCACCGTCGCCGCGGCGATCGGCGGCCAGTCGAACGCCGAGCTGTACGAGAAGGGCACCGACCGCCACTTCCCGATCGTCGTCCGGCTGAAGCCCGAGCAGCGCGACACGATCGACGCGATCCGCCGCATCACCATCGGTGCGCCCTCTCCGGACGGGACCGGCACCATCCAGGTACCGCTGTCGGAGGTCGCCGACGTGCGGCTGACCTCGGGCGCGTCGTTCATCTACCGCGAGCATCAGGAACGTTATATCCCGATCAAATTCTCGGTGCGCGGGCGCGATCTGGGCGGCGCGGTGGACGAGGCGCGGGCGCGGATCACCCGCAACGTCCACCTGCCTGCCGGCTATCACCTGGAATGGGCGGGCGAGCTGGACAACCTGAACAATGCCGTCGCCCGGCTGGAGGTGGTGGTGCCGATCAGTCTGCTGATGATCCTGCTGCTGCTCTACGCCAATTTCGGATCGATCCGCGACAGCCTGCTCGCCTTCTCGGCGATCCCGATGGCGATCGTCGGCGGCGTGCTGGCATTGGCACTGACCGGGACGGCGTTCAGCATCTCCTCGGCGATCGGCTTCGTCGCGCTGTTCGGCATCGCGGTGATGGATGGCATCCTGGTGGTGACGACCTACAACCATGCCATCGACGAGGGGATGACACGGTCACAGGGGTTGGCGACTACGGTACGCAACAGCCTGCGCCCGGTGGTGATGACGTGCCTGGTCGCCGCGATCGGCCTGCTGCCCGCCGCCCTGTCGAACGGCATCGGCAGCCAGGTGCAGAAGCCGCTGGCGCTGGTCGTAGTCGGCGGCATGACGCTGGCACCGATCCTGATCCTGCTGGTACTGCCGGTGCTGATCGACCGCTTCTCGCGCCGGGTGCCGCCCGACGAACGCGGCGCGCATGGCCGCGACGTGGGACATCACCATTCGGCACCGGATGCCGGCGGTACGGAGGCCTTGGCATGAAGCGGATCGCCACCCTGCTGCTCGGCGGCGCGCTCAGCGCCTGCACGGTCGGCCCGCACGACCTGGACGCGCACGCAAGCCTGCCGCCCGCCCCGGTTGCGCAGCGCTTCGCCCCCGCCACCGGCCCGTCCCAGGCGACACGGATCGCGCCGGTGCCCGCCGACTGGTGGCGCAGCTTCGGCAATGCCCAGCTGGACGCGCTGGTCGATGAGGCGCTCGCCCACGCCACCGACATCGCGGTTGCCGACGCGGCGCTGCGCCAGGCCCAGGAACAGGCCGGCGCGACGGCAGGCAGCGCGCTGCCGCAAGTCGATGCCAGCTATCAGGCGGAGCGTCAGCGGGTGTCGAACGCGCTGTCGCCCGCAGTCGCCGACCAGAACCAGCAGCTCTACACGCTCCATACCGCGCAGGTGACGGTCGCCTATGGCCTCGACCTGTTCGGCGGCACCCGTGCGCGCATCCGCTCGGCCCGGGCAGCGGCGGCGGTGCAGGGCCACCGGCTCGACGCGGCGCGGGCGAGCGTCGTCGCCAACCTCGTCCAGGCGGTGATCCAGCGCGCCGCGCTTGCCGACCAGATCGCCGCGGCGCGGACCAGCATCACCGTCAACCGCGACATCCTGCAGGCGCTCACCCGGCAGCAGCAGCTGGGCGCAGTCGGCGCGGCCGACATCGCTACCCAGCAGACCGCCCTTGCCGGCGCCGAGTCCGCGCTGCCGCCGCTGATCCGCGCCGAGGAGCACCAGCGTGTCATGATCGGCACGCTGATCGGCCGCGCCGCCGGCAGCGACCTGCCTGCACTGCCGACGCTTGCATCGTTGATCCTGCCCGCCGAACTACCGCTGGCGCTGCCCTCCGACCTCGTCGCGCGCCGGCCGGACGTGCTGGCGGCGCAGGCCCAGCTGGAGGGGGCGGGCGCCGATGTCGGCACCGCGATCGCCGCACGGTTGCCCAGCATCCAGCTCAGCGCCAGTGCCGGCGGCATCGCCCAGCGCTTTCCGGACATGTTCGCCAGCGGCAATCCGTTCTGGGCGCTGATCGGCGGCATCACCCAGCCGATCTTCCACGCCGGTGCGCTCCGCCACCAGCAGCGCGCCGCCGAGGCCGCGCTCGACGGCGCCAAGGCGCAGTACCGTGCCGCCGTACTTCAGGCGTTCGGTGACGTGTCCGACGCGCTGACCGGCCTCGCCACCGACGCCGACGCACTCGACGCGGCGACGCGGGCGAGCATGGCATCGGGCCGGGCGCTGACCTTCGTCCAGCGGCAGCTCGCGCTCGGCGATGTCGGCACGCTGGCGCTGCTCAACGCCACCGGTGCCGACGCGCAGGCGCGCAGCCAGCTGGTCCAGGCTCGCGCCGCGCGGCTGACCGACACCGTCGCGCTGTTCCAGGCCGCTGGCGGCCCGATCGCGGCGGCCCGCTGATGGCCGGGGTAATCGGCGCGACCAGCGGCAAGTTCGTGCTAGCCGGTGCGCTGCTGCTGCTGAAGGGCGGGGTCGACGGTCAGCCTGCCCGCATTGCCATCGCGCCCGGTGCGCCGACGTCGGCGGTCGGCACCGGCGTCGACGCGCATGGCGGCGACGAGCGGACCATCCACCTGCGCGCCGAGAGCTTCCGCGCCCGCATCGCCGCGGTCGAGCCGCAGCCGGCGGCGGATGCGCAGTTGCGCATCGGCCAGGATGTGCTCGCGGCCCATCCGATCGCGATCGACTTCGCCCGGCGCACGCTCGAACTGCTGTTGCCGGGCGAGGCCCGCGCGTTCGAACGCGACGCCACCCCGATCGCTGTCGGCCACGCGGCGGACGGCAGCCTGTCGGTTGAGATCACCCAAGCCGGCCAGCCGCCGCAGCGCGCGCTGCTCGACCTGGGGAGCGCCAGCGGCATCACCGCGTCCCGTCTGGCACCGGACGCATCGGTGACGGTCGGCGGCGTCGCCCTGCCCGGCGCCGACGTTGCGGACGGTCCGCGCCCGGTCGTCGGCCTCTACGCGTTCCGCCGCAGCCGCGTGGTCTTCGACCTGGGTCACGACCGGATCTGGGTTCGCCGCTGAACCCCGCACGGCGTCGACCGTTGGGGACCGGTGTCGACCGCTCCCCTCCTGCGCGCCTGGCAACCGCGGCGCCTGATCGTCACCCGGTCGGCGCAGGGCTTCGCCCATGGGCGCGCGATCATGGACCGTGCGGCCTCGCTCGACATAGAAGTGGTCGAACTGCCCGGCGACCGGTTGTCGCTCGCCCTGCCCGAAGATTCCCGCCGCGCCTATGCCGAGGCCAAGGCGACCCTCGCCGTCGTCGTCGCGCCACCGTCGAAGCGCCGCCTGCAACCGATCGCGCCCAGCGCCGACTGGCGCGTCGACCTGGCCGAGGGGTGCCCAGCGCATTGCAGCTACTGCTATCTCGCCGGCTCGCTGAAAGGGCCGCCGATCACCCGCGTCTACGCCAATCTCGACGAGATCCTCGCCGGCCTGCCGCCCTATCTGGGACAGGGCACGATCACGTCGCGCCGCGACGACCGCGCGCATGAGGGCACGACGTTCGAGGCAAGCTGCTACACCGACCCGCTCGCGCTGGAGCCGCTGACCGGCTCGCTGTCGGCGGCGATCCGCTGGTTCGGCGAATGGGACGTGGCGGCGCAGTTGCGCTTCACAACCAAGTTCGCCGACGTCGCGCCGCTGCTCGACATTCCCCATCACGGCCGCACGCGGATGCGCGCCTCGGTCAACCCGCGCGCCTTTGCCCGGTTCGAGGGCGGCACCGCGCCGGTCGCGGCCCGGCTCGTCGCGCTCCGCCGCATGGCCGATGCCGGCTATCCGGTCGGGCTGACCATCGCCCCGATCATCGCGGCGGAGGGCTGGCAGCCGGCCTACGGCGACCTGATCGACGCCATCGCCGCACAGCTGGCGGGCGTGACCGGGCTGGACCTGACGGTCGAGCTTATCACCCACCGCTTCACCGCCGGATCGAAGGCGGTGCTCGACAGCTGGTATCCCGGATCGGCGCTCGACATGAGCGGGCAGGACCGCGTCACCAAGCGGACCAAGTTCGGTACCGAAAAGCAGGTCTACGACGCCGCGACGATGCGGGCGCTGCGCAGTTTTTTCGAGGCACGGATCGGCGACGCGCTGCCGATGGCGCGGATCCTCTACTGGACATGACACTGTTCTTCACCGCCGACACGCATTTCGGCGACCACCGCACGATCAACATCCGCGGCCGCCCCTTCGCCGACGTCGCCGCGATGGACGCGCTGCTGATCGATGGCTGGAACGCCGTCGTCGGTCCGAATGACGAGGTCTGGCACCTCGGCGACGTGGCCCGGCGGCCCGCCGATGTCCCAGCCCTGCTAGTGCGCCTGAACGGCACCAAGCACCTGATCCGCGGCAATATCGATACCGACGGGGCATCGACGGCGCAGGGCTGGTGCAGCGTCGGCGACTATGCGGAGATCGCGGTCGGCGACCGCCGGCTGGTGCTGTGCCACTATCCCTTCCGCAGCTGGAACGGCCAGCATCGCGGCGCGCTGAACCTGCACGGGCACAGTCATGGCCGGCTGAAGCCGCTGCCGCGCCAGTATGACGTCGGCGTCGACGTTCACGGCTTTGCGCCGGTCACGCTCGATCGCCTGCTGCTCGGACAGAAGAAGGACGACGCGGCTTGACCCGCCCGCCCGCATCGGGCTTTCCCTGCAACGTGCGCGGACGTGGCGGAATCGGTAGACGCTGCCGACTTAAAATCGGCTTCCATCGGAGTACGGGTTCGAGTCCCGTCGTCCGCACCATCGCCCTGCTGCTCGCCGGACTGGCCGCCGGCTGCGAGCGGCGGCCCGATTCGGGTCCGGTCGTCGCCAGTGCGATCACGGAGCCGGGCATACGGGGCATCTCGCTCGACGATCTGGCGGACCGCTCGCCACCCGCCAGCCTGCCGGCGCGGCTGCTGATCGACGCGACCGGGCAGGGCCTGGTCCGCTTCGACGCCGCCGGCCAGATCGAACCGGGGCTGGCGGAACGCTGGACGGTCCTCGACGGCGGCGGAAGCTATATCTTCCGCCTGCGCGAGGCGTACTGGCAGGACGGCACCCGCGTCACCGCCGAACAGGTGGTGCAGCTGCTCCGCCGCCGGCTGTCGCCGCGCAGCGACAATCCGCTGTCCCCCTTCCTGACCGCGATCGACGAGATCGTCATCATGACCCCGCAGGTCATCGAGATCCGCCTGTCGCGGCCCCGGCCCGACCTGCTGAAGCTGTTCGCCCAGCCCGAGCTGACGTTGATCCGCCCCGCCCCTGCCTGGGGCAGCGGGCCGCTGCGCATGGCCAAGGCGGGCGCCGCGCCGCTGCTGCGCCCCGCTTTCGATCCCGGCCGCGCCGACCCCGACGACCAGCGCGAGCTGGAGCCCGAGCAGGACGTGCGGCTGATCGGCGAGCGAGCGTCGCTGGCCATCCTGCGCTTCGCGATGCGCCGGTCTGACTATGTCGCGGGGGGCAGCTTCGCCGACTGGCCGCTGCTCGCGACCGTCGACCTGCCGCGCACCGCGGTGCGGATCGATCCGGCAGCGGGGCTGTTCGGGCTGGCGGTGGTCCGGCGCGAGGGGTTCCTGGCAGATGCCGGTAACCGGCTGGCCCTGTCGGAGGCGATCGATCGGGCCCAGCTGGTCGCCGCGATCGCCCCGACCTGGGAGGCCGCGGATCGTATCCTGCCCGACACGCTCGACTCCGCCGCGCCGCCACAGGTGCCAAGCTGGTCGCTGCTGACGCTGGAGCAGCGCCGCGCCGCCGCGCAGGCGCGGGTCGCGGCCTGGCCGGAGCAGGTGCGGCTGCGTATCGCCCTGCCGCGCGGGTCGGGCGCGACATTGCTCTACGGATCGCTGGCTGCGTCGTTCGCGAGCGTTGGCGTCGTGCTCGACCGGGTCGCGCCGACGGAAGAGGCGGATCTGCGACTGATCGACGTGGTCGCCCCTTATGACAGCGCGCGCTGGTATCTGGCGACCGCCTGCGCCCCTTGCGCGGAACCCGCGACGCAGGCGCTGGAGGCGGCACGCACGGCGCCCGATCAGGCGAGCCGCGGCGCCGCGATCGCCGCAGCGGATGTGGAGATGAATGCCGACGGCGCCTTCATCCCCCTCGCCCGGCCGCTCCGCTGGTCGCTGGTCGCGACGCGACTGGCGGCGTGGCAGCCGAACGCGCGCGCGTGGCACCCGTTGAATCGGCTGCGCCCCGACGCCAATTGAGGATCATGGCCAACACCGCATCGCTCGACCGCCTCCCCCTGGACTGTGACCCCGCCGCGATCCGGCGCCGGATCGAGACAATGGAGCGGCTGCTGGAGCGCAGCTTCACCGTCCCCGGCATCAATCGCCCGGTCGGCCTGGACTTCATCGTCGGGCTGGTGCCGGTGATCGGCGACGTGCTGGCCGCGGCGATGGGCAGCTGGATCGTGTGGGAAGCGCGCAACCTGGGCATGTCGAAGTTACAGCTGGCACGGATGGCCGGCAATGTCGGCTTCGACGCGATGCTGGGCCTGGTCCCCTTCGTGGGCGATGCGGCGGACTTCTTCTTCCGGTCGAACACCCGCAACCTGCGGATCATCCGCAAGCACCTCGACAAGCATCACCCCGGCACGGTGACGCTGGAGGGTTAGCGCCGCCCCCGCCAGATGCGCAGGTCCGCATTCGGTGCCAGTCCGCCCTGATGGACCGGGCAGCGGCGATAGCGGAAATCCTTGCTCAGGCAGATCCACACCTCGTCCAGCCAGCCCTGCCGGTCGGCGGTGATGCGCATCATCTCAGGCGCCAGGCCCGGATTGCGCGCGGCGATCGCGCTCGCCAGTCCGCCGGCGGTCAGCGACCGCCGCGACAGCGCATCCATGTCCGGGAAGCGGAGTCGCCGGTACAGCGCGGTCGAGCGTGCGAAGTAGCGCGCAGGGGTATAGCCCGCCATGCAGGTGCCGTGCTTGGCCCATTCATGCTGCTGCAGCTGCGCAGACGGCGTCGCGCACAGATGCGCGCGGATCACCCGCGCCGGCACGATCTGCGCCGGGCGACAATATTGCGGCCACTGCTTCTCCACCCCGTCCGGCCACAGGCCGTGCAGGGTGAAGCCGAAGCGGTTGTCCTCGCCGCACTGGAAGCGCGAGGTGGGTCGGTCGCCGGCGCCGCTCCGGCAGAATTGCGGCGACCAGCTGATCGCCAGCGTATAGCTGCCGATCAGCACCACCCGACGCGGCTGCTCGCGGCTCGGCAGATCCGGGCGGACGCGCGGCACCTCGCCCGGCACGGCGCATTGCAGCGCCTGGGCGTGGAGCGTCACCGGCGCGGCCAGCATCGCCGCGACGATCAGCAGCCGGTGGATCACGCGTCCTCCTCCCAGTCGTCATGTGCCCGCGCGAACCAGGTCGCGGCGTTCGGCCGGAACAGCAGCACCGCACCCAGCACGGTCAGCACCACCTGCACCGTGTTGATGACGCCGAGCAGCCCCAGCGCCACCTGCCCGCTCGCGATCTGCCACAGCAGCGATGCGGCGCCGAGCGCGGTCAGCACCACCAGCAGTACCCGCGCGACGTTGCTCCCACGGCGCGTGGCGAACAGGATCAGCAGCAGGAACGCGCCGACGATCAGCGCCGTGACCCCCGCCGCCAGCCCGGTGCCATACACCTCCTGCAACGGCCCCCACGCCATCACCGTGCCGGCCAGCAGCAGTACGGTCGCCAGCAGATAGAGCCGCTCGGCGTGGATCACGGATTTCGGGCGCACCCGCACTTCCCCTTCGTCGTTCGCCCGCACCCTAGGAGTTAGGCCGCCGAGAAATCCAGCCCGATATCGACCGCCGGCGCCGATTGGGTCAGTCGCCCGACGCTGACATAGGTCACGCCCGTCGCCGCGATCGCGCCGATCGTGTCGAGCGTCACGCCGCCCGACGCCTCGGTCGGCACGCGGCCGGCGACGATCGCCACCGCCTCCGCCAGCTTCGGCGCGGACATGTTGTCGAGCAGCAGGTGGGTCGCGCCCGCACCGATCGCCGGCTCGATCTGGTCGAGCCGGTCGACCTCCACGATGATGCGCGCCATCCCGGCGGCGACCGCGCGCTCGACCGCCGGCGCGACTCCGCCCGCGACCGCGACGTGATTGTCCTTTATCATCGCCGCGTCCCACAGGCCCATGCGGTGATTGTGCGCGCCGCCCATCCGCGTCGCGTACTTCTCCAGCAAGCGCAGACCCGGGATGGTCTTGCGCGTGTCGAGCAGGATCGCCCCCGTATCGCCCATCGCGTCGACATAGGCGGCGGCCAGCGTCGCGATGCCCGACAGATGCTGCACCGTGTTGAGCGCCGACCGCTCCGCGGTCAGCAGCGCACGGGCATTGCCCGACAGGCGCAGCAGCACCGTGCCCGCCGCCACGCGGTCGCCATCCGTCACGCAGCGCTCCACCACGACATCGGGATCGAGCGCGCGAAAGAACGCCTCGGCCAGCGGCAGCCCGGCAACCGCCATCGGCTCACGCGCGGCCATCACGCCGGTGAAGCGCGCATCGGCCGGGATCACCGCGGCGGAGGTGACGTCGCCGACGGGACCCAAATCCTCGGCAAGGACAGCGTTGATGAAGCCGTCCAGGTCGAAGTCGGGGGGCAGGTTCTTCATCGGGGTTCCACCGTCACGTTCATCATGATCCGCTTCTCGCCGCCGGGCGCGACTTCGAAGACGCCGGGTTTGTCGCGGAACTCGCCGGCGAACCCTTCCGGATCGGCGATGCCGTGCCAGGGTTCGATGCATAGGAAGGCCGCGCCGGGCTTGGTCCAGATGCCCAGCGCCGGCGTGTTGGGAAATTGCACGCGCAGCCGCCCGCCCGTCGCGCCGCCATAGGTGACCGCATCGGACTCGACGGGGTCCCAGACCAGCGCGTCATGCGCGAACAGCGCGTCCGCCAGGTGCAGCGTGCGCCCTTCGAGCGGGCTGTCGGCCGTGGCCGCGGCGATCAGCCCGTCAGGCGCGATCTCGCGCAGGCGGCCGGGCTCGTCGCGGTCGAAGACGATGCGGTGGTCGCTTCGCGGCGCGCCGTAGGGCAGTGGCCAGGCGAAGGCGGGATGGAAGCCGAACTGCGCCAGCAACGGCCGATCGGGGTCGCGATTGACGATCGTCGCGGTCACCCGCAGCGTCGCGCCGTCGAGCGCGAAATGCAGTCGCACTTCGAAATCAAAGGGGTAGCTGGCCTGCGTCTCCGCATCGGCCGCCAGGGCGAACACGACGGACGTCGCATCCTGCTCCACCACCGCGAACATCCGGTCGCGGGCGAAGCCGTGCTTGCTCATCGGATAGTCGCGCCCGTCGACCCGGATCGTGCCGCTGTGCGTCATGCCGATCACCGGGAACAGCACGGGGGCATGTTTGGGCCAGAAGGCGGGATCGGCGTCGGTCATCAGCTCGGCACCGTCCGCGTCGCGCAGATGCGTCAGCTCCGCCCCGAACGGATTGATCGCGGCGGAGAGATGGTCGTTGGTCAGCCAGATCAGGTCGGTCATCGCTGTTCCTGTCGCAGGCCGGGATCGGCCGCCTTCTCGCACCCCCGGCGCAGGCTGGGGTCTGGTCCTTGCCGAAGCGTCACGCCCGCAGAGTCGCGCCCAGTTTCGTCGCTGCGGCGACCACCTTGTCGGCGACCGCCTTCAGCTCCGCCTCGGTGAAGCTCTTGTCGCCGGGCTGGAGGATCGCCTCGACCGCGACCGACTTCTCGCCGTCACGCTCGAACACGTCGAACACGCGCGCGGCAACGATCGACGCCTTGTCGGCGCCGCGGATCGCGCGAACCAGCGCATCGGCGGTCAGCGCCGCGGGCACGAGGAAGGCGAAGTCGCGGCGGACCGGCTGAAGCGCGGGCGGCGCATAGGCCAGGCGCATGAAGCCGGTTGCGCCACGCTTCGCCGGCAGCGCGTCGAGATACAGCTCGACCGCCGCGACCGCGCCGTCGAGGTCGAACGCCTTGAGCAGGGCCGGATGCAACATGCCGAACCGCGCCAGCACCGTCTTCGGCCCCAGCCGCAGCGTGCCGGACTGGCCGGGATGGAAGGCGTCGCCCGCCTCCCCCATCACCTGGAGATTGTCGACCGGTGCGCCCGCGGCGGCGAGCAGCGCCAGCGCCTCCGCCTTGGCATCGAACGCGTCGTAGCCGGCGGCCTTGCCCCCCTGCCACCCACGCGCGCGGCGGTCGCCGGCGAGGATCAGGCCCAGTGTCGGCCGCTCGCCATCCTCCAGATAGCGGCGGCCGATCTCGAACAGGCGGACGCTGCCGGCGCCGCGGCGCAGGTTGCGCTCGGTCGCGGCGAGCAGGCCGGCGAGGAGCGACGGGCGCATCACCTTCAGCTCCTCGCTGATCGGGTTGGCCAGCGTGAAGGCGCCGCCGTCGAAGGGAGCCGCCTGCGCCTCCGACACGAAGCTCCACGTCACCGCCTCGTCCAGCCCGCGCGCGGCGGCTGCGCGGCGGACGCGGCGCTCCAGCTTCTGCTCGGCGGTGGCGGTCGGACGGGCGACGCCGGGGATGCGGGGCAGCGGCACGGGGGCGACCTTGTCGATCCCCTCGATCCGGATCACCTCCTCGACCAGATCGGCGGGGCCATCGATGTCGCGGCGCCAGGTCGGCGGCGTGACGCGCCAGTCGTCGCCGACCGCGAAACCGAGCGAGGTCAGGATCTCGCGCTGCCGCTCGGGCGCGACCGCCAGCCCGCCGAGCGTTTCGGCGAGGTCGGGGTCATAGGCGATGGTCCTGGTGGCGAGCGGCGGTTCGCCCGCGCGGGTGATGCCGCTCGCGGTGCCGCCGCACAGCGCCAGAATCAGGCGGGTGGCGACGGCAAGGCCGGCGTCGAGGAACGCCGGATCGACTCCCCGCTCGAACCGTTGCCGTGCGTCGCTCGTCAGCGCCAGTGCCTGCCCGGTGCGGGCGATCGCCTCCGGCTCGAAATAGGCGCACTCGACGATCACGTCGGTGGTGCCGTCCGACACGCCCGAATGCTCGCCGCCCATGATGCCGCCGATGTCGTGGACGGCGACGGCGTCGGCGATCACCGTCATGCCCACGGTCAGGGTATAGGTCTTGCCGTTGAGCGCCAGCACCTGTTCCCCCGCCGTCGCAGCGCGCGCGACGAGCGGGCCGGTCAGCTTGGCGCGATCGTAGACGTGCAAGGGGCGACCGAGATCGATCATCACGTAATTGGTGATGTCGACCAGCGCGCTGATCGGCTTCTGCCCGATCGCGGTGAGGCGACGCCGCATCCACTCCGGCGCCTCGCCATTGGCGACGCCGGTGATGCCCTGCGCATAGAACGCCGGGCAGCCGGGCGTCTCGGTGCGGACCTCGGGGCCGGGGCCTTGCCCCTCCACAGGCTCGACCGCGTCATTCCCGCGCAGGCGGGAATCCGGAGACGCTGAAGTCGCGGCTCCCTCACTCCCGTCACGCGTCTGGATCCCCGCCTGCGCGGGGATGACGGAGGTGGCGGCGGGGATGACGGCATCGGGATAGGCGTCGGCCAGCGGCTTCAGCGTGCCCAGCCCCGCCGCCGCCAGATCGCGGGCGATGCCGCGCACGCCCATGCAGTCCTGCCGGTTCGGCGTGATCGACACGTCGATGACCGGGTCGGTCAGCCCGGCATAATCGGCGTAGCTGTCGCCCACCGGCGCATCGCCCGGCAGTTCGATGATCCCGTCATGCCCCTCGCCGATCTGCAGCTCGCGCGCCGAGCACATCATGCCGTTCGACTCCACCCCGCGGATCGCTGCGACCTTCAGGGTGATGTCGGCGCCGGGGACGTAGGTGCCGGGCGCGCCGAACACACCGACCAGCCCCGCGCGCGCGTTGGGCGCGCCGCACACCACCTGCATCGGTCCGTCGCCAGCGTCGACCGACAGCACCTGCAGCTTGTCCGCCTGTGGATGCCGCTCCGCGGTCAGGACACGCGCGACGCGGAACGGCGCCAGCGCGGCGCCGGGATCGGTGACGCCCTCCACCTCCAGCCCGATGCGGGTCAGGCCCTCGACGATCGCGGTCAGCGACGCGTCGGTGTCGAGATGCTGGTGGAGCCAGGAGAGGGTGAACTTCATCGGGCTAATCCCATAACTTCCGTCATCCCGGCGGACGCCGGGACCCATGGACGCGACCGGCCGATGACGACCGTCACGTCCGCCAATATGCCGCACCCCATCCATGGCTCCCGACGTTCGCCGGGATGACGGATGGGCGTGGGGTTCAGGCCGCCACGCCCACACCGCCCGACAATGTCGGTACGTCGAGGCTGGCGAAGCCGTAATGCTTCAGCCAGCGGATATCGCCGTCGAAAAAGGCGCGCAGGTCGTCGATGCCGTATTTCAGCATCGCCAGCCGGTCGATCCCGCAGCCGAAGGCGAAACCCTGCCACTCGGCGGGGTCGAGGCCGCAGGCGGCGATGACCTTGGGGTGGACCATGCCGCTGCCCAGCACCTCCATCCAGCCGCCATCGGTGTCATCGCCCGAGCCGCCGATCACCCGCTTGCCCTTCACCACCGTGTAGCCGACATCGACCTCTGCCGAGGGTTCGGTGAAGGGAAAATAGCTGGGGCGCAGCCGCAGGACGATGTCGTCCCGCTCGAAGAACGCCTTCAGGAACGTCTCCAGCGTCCATTTCAGATGGCCCATGGTGATGCCGCGATCGATGACCAGCCCCTCGACCTGATGGAACATCGGCGTGTGGGTGGCATCCGAATCGCTGCGATAGGTGCGACCGGGCGCGATGATGCGGATCGGCGGCGCCTGGCTGGTCATGGTGCGGATCTGGACCGGCGAGGTGTGGGTGCGCAGCACGCGCTTTACCGTCCGCTCGTCCCCGCCCGGCTCGACCCCGGCGAGGTAGAAGGTGTCGTGCATCGCGCGTGCCGGATGCGTCTCGGGAATGTTGAGCGCGCTGAAATTATGCCAGTCGGTCTCGATCTCCGGTCCCGTCGCGACCGCGAAGCCCAGGTCGGCGAAGATCTCCGCCAACTCGTCCATCACCTGGCTGACCGGATGGACGGTGCCCGCCGGCGTCGCGTCGACCGGCAGCGTCATGTCGAGCGTCTCGGCGGCAAGGCGGGCATTCAGCGCCGCATCCTCCAGCGCCGCCTTGCGCGTGGCGATCGCTGTCGTCACCGCCTCGCGCAGGCCCTGGATGCGCGGCCCCTCGACCAGCCGCTGCTCGGGCGTCATCCCGCCCAGCGTCTTCAGGAGCTGGGTGATGCGGCCCTGCTTGCCGAGCGCGTCGACGCGAACGGCATCGAGCGCGTCGAGCCCGGGTGCCGCCTCCACAGCGGCCAGCATGTGCGCACGCATATGGTCGAGGTCGTCGTTCACGTCATACTCCCGAGAGCGCCGGCAGGCCGAGGCCGATGGCGAGGTCCTGCCAGTCAGGATTATCGCGTTCGATCAAGGCCAGCTTCCAGTCGCGCCGCCAATTCTTCAACTGCTTCTCGCGGACGATCGCCGCTTCCATCGTGTCGGCCACTGCGTACCAGACCAGACGGATCACGCCGTAGCGGGAGGTGAACCCCGGGATCAATCCTTCACGGTGCTGAACGAGACGGCCGAGCAGGTTCGACGTGACGCCGACGTAGAGCGTGCCATGCGGGCCGCTAGCCAGGATGTAGACGCAGGGCTGGCGTTCCATCTGACTCCTTACCCCTTCGTCATCCCCGCGCAGGCGGGGATCCAGACGCGCTGACGTTCGCGTTCCTATCAGCAGCTTCAGCGTTTATGGATTCCCGCCTGCGCGGGAATGACGAAGTTTTCTGGCGCGCGCGCCATAACGAAACAGGGCGCCGGTGTTGCCACCGACGCCCCGTATCCTGAATCCGAAACAGCTTACGCCGCCTGGGGCAGTGCCGCCTTGGCCTGCGCGATGATCGCGCTGAAGGCGGCTTCCTCGTGCATGGCGATGTCGGCCAGGACCTTCCGGTCCAGTTCGACGCCGGCCAGCTTCAGCCCGTGCATGAACTGCGAGTAGGTCAGGCCCTCGGCCCGGACACCGGCGTTGATGCGCTGGATCCACAGGCCGCGGAACGTGCGCTTCTTAACCTTGCGGTCGCGATACGCATACTGCCCGGCCTTCTCGACGGCCTGGCGGGCGATGCGGATGGTGTTCTTGCGGCGACCATAATAGCCCTTGGCGGCCTCAAGAATCTTCTTGTGCTTCGCCTTGGTGGTTACACCGCGCTTGACGCGTGCCATGTCCCTGTCTCCTTACTTCAGGCCGTACGGCGCCCAGGCCTTCACCGTGGCGGTGTCGGCCTTCGCCAGCACCTTGGTGCCGCGATTCTGGCGAATGTACTTCGAGTTGTGCGAGATCAGGCGGTGGCGCTTGCCGGCGACGCCGTGCTTCAGCAGACCGGTCGCGGTCAGCTTGAAGCGCTTCTTGACGCCGCTCTTCGTCTTGAGCTTGGGCATTTTGGTCCTTTCAAATGGGCGATGCATCGGACAGCCGCGGCAGCCCCATTGGCCGGGCCGTCTTCACGCGCATCGCTCGGTGAAGCGGGGCCCTTAGCCGCGCACCGCGCGGATTGCAACCGATGCGGAACCGGAACGGCCGCGAAGCGTCGGGCGGCGATGGAGATGGCGCCCGTCCTGCCCGAGTCCGCGCCGCCGCGGCGCAGCCGCCGGCGTCGCCTGCGCAACGTCCTGATCGGCGTGGTCGTCGCGATCTTCGCTGTCTGGCTGGTGCTGTTCGTCACCAAGGGCCGCTTCCTTAAGCATCCATTCGAGCGGATCGTCGGCGGGCTGACCCACCGCACCGTCACGGTCGGCGGCGACTTCCAGCTCTATTTCGCACCCTTGCGCATCAAATTCTACGCCGAGCGGCTGGTGATCTCGAACCCCGAATGGGCGACGCGGCCGCAGCTGTTCACCGCCGACCGCATCGACAGCCGCATCGCCCCATTGTCGCTGCTGTTCGGCAAGCGGCGCTTCTACACGCTCGACCTGACGAACGGCGCGGTCGATCTGGAATGGAACCGCGCCCACACCGCCAACAGCTGGACCTTCGGCGAGAACAAGGGCGGCAAGCCGCTGGAATTTCCCCGCATCGACACGGCGACCGTCAGCGGCACGACCGTCCGCTACCTCGACCCGCGGATGCGGGTGCTCGCCGACCTGAAGGTCGCCGATATCCGCTCGACCGACGCGCGCATCGGCAAGGCGGTGGGCGTCACGGGCACCGGCCGCATCCGCGACACGCCGTTCACGCTGGTCGCGCGGCTGCTGTCGCCTGACGCCACCGCCAACCGGGGCAGGAACGAGCTGGTCGCCCGGCTGCGCGCGGCGGGCAACACCGTCGACGTCGCCGGTACCCTGCCCTCGATCGCCAATATCGAGAATGTGCCGCTGGCCGTGGCCGCGCGCGGACGCAATCTGTCCGAGCTGCTCGGCATCATCGGCGTCGTCATTCCCAACACCCGCGACTACCGCTTGCGCGGTCAGCTGGTGAAGGCGGGCGAGGAGTATCGCTTCACCCGCGTCCGCGGCGTCGCCGGGCAGACCGACCTGGCCGGGCGGCTGACGATCCGGAACGGCAAGCGGGTGCACCTCGATTCGGTGCTGACCACGAAGAGCCTCGACATCGTCGATGCCGCGCCGTTCATCGGCTACAACCCCGACATCGTCGCGGCGAAGGGCGCGGTCGCCGCCGCCGCCGCGACCGGCGCCGCACCCCAGCGCATCCTGCCCGAAGCGGCGCTGCCGGTGAAGACGATGCAGGCATTCGACGCCGGCCTGAAATGGAAGATCGGCGTGGTCCGGTCGAAGAACCTGCCGATCTCGAACATCGACCTGACGCTGGCGCTGGAGCGTGGGCGGCTGGCGCTGTCGCCGCTGACCTTCGCGATGGCGCGCGGCAATGTCGCGTCGGACGTGGTGTTCGACACGCGCCAGCGGCCGAGCGCCGTCACCTACGACATCCGTCTCGCGCCGACACCGATGGGGCGGCTGCTCGCCGGATACGGCGTGGCGGAGGCGGGGACGACCGGCACGATCAAGGGCCGCATCCAGCTGGCCGGGCGCGGCGACACGATCCACGATTCCCTCGCTACGTCGCGCGGGCGGATCGCGTTCGTGATGCCGCAGGGGACGCTGTGGACGCGCAACGTCCAGCTTGCCGAACTCGACCTCGGCACGTTCGTGCAGAAGATGTTCGAGGACAAGCTGAAGAAGCCGGTCGAGGTGAATTGCGGCCTGCTGGCCTTCACTGTCCGCAACGGCATCGCCGCCGCCGATCCGATCCTGATCGATACGAGCAAGAACGTGATCGTCGGCCGCGGCGGCTTCAGCTTCCGCAACGAGGCGATCGACCTGGCCTTCCGCGCCGACGGCAAGAAATTCTCGCTCTTTTCCGGTCAGTCGCCGGTCGGGCTGGGCGGCTATTTCGCCAAGCCGTCGCTGAACGTCATATCCGGCGAACTGCTCGGGCGGGCGGGTGCGGGGCTGGGTCTGTCGCTGGTGGCGACGCCGCTGGCGGGAGTGCTGGCGTTCGTCGATGTCGGCGATGCGAAGTCGGCGGCGTGCGGCCCGGTCCTCGCCGGCGCCACTGCCAAGGCGCAGCGCACCACCAAGGGCGAAGTGCGCGACGATGTCGGCCGCGGCACCACCGCCACCAGCGAGGATGGCAAGGGCGGGACGAAGGGGCAGAAGAAGAAGTTCCTGGGGATTTTTTGACGCCGCCCCCCCTATTCGTCATCCCGGCGCACGCCGGGACCCATGGTTGCGACGTGGCTGGCGATGGCACACGAACGGTGGCGGCACCGGGTCCATGGGTCCCGGCGTTCGCCGGGATGACGGAGGGGTGGTGCCGCTTGAGCCCCCCCCCTCAATGCGCGTGCGGCATCGCCCGGATCGCTTCGAGCACATCGTCCGTCCGCGCGGGGTCGCCGATCGCCAGCACATGGCCCGCGCTCGACGCGGTCAGCGGGTCGCCGTTCCAGTCGCACATCCGCCCGCCCGCGCCCTCCACCACCGGCACCAGCGCGGCGAAGTCGTAGAGCTGCAACCCCGATTCGGCGACGATGTCGAGATGCCCCGACGCGAGCAGCCCGTAATTGTAGCAGTCACCGCCATAGACCGGCCCCTGCCGCGGATTGCCGCCGGACACCGCGGCGACCAGCCCCATGAAGTGCGGCACGTCCCCTTCGGCAAACAGGTGCGGGCTGGTGGTGGCGATCGTCGCGCCGGCCAGTTCGGGGCAGAGGCGGGCGTGCGCGGGCACCCCGTTGAACGTGGTGCCGCGCCCGGTCACGCCCACCCATCGTTCGCGCTGGATCGGCTGGTCGATGATGCCCAGCACCGGCCAGCCATCCTCGACCAGCGCGATCAGCGTGCCGAAGATCGCGCGCCCGGCGGTGAAGCTGCGCGTGCCGTCGATCGGGTCGAGCACCCATTGCCGCCCGGTGCGCCCCTCCTTGATGCCATATTCCTCGCCGTGGATGCCGTCGGCCGAGCGCTCCGCCTCGATCAGCCGGCGCATCGCCGCCTCCGCCTCGCGGTCGGCGAGCGTGACAGGCGAGTGGTCCGCCTTCATCTCCAGCCCGTGCTCCTTGCGGAAATAGGGGCGGATCACCGCGCCTGCGGCGTCGGCAAGGGCGTGGGCGAGTTCGATGTCGGCGGCGGTCACGGGCATGCCGCCTGCCTATCGCGGGCGGCGCAGGCGCGCTACACCCATCGAACCCTCGACCCCGGAAGGACTTCCGCCATGCGCCGCACCGCCCTGACCCTCATCGCCGCCCTCTCGCTCGCCGCACCGGCGATGGCCGCGCTCGCTCCGGGGGCGACGGCGCCCGGCTTTTCCACGCGCGGCGCCGTCGCGGGCAAGGTCGTGTCGGTCGACCTGGCGCGCCTGCTGAAGAAGGGGCCGGTCGTGCTCTACTTCTTCCCTGCCGCCTTCACCGGCGGCTGCAACGCCGAGGCGCACGCCTTTGCCGAGGCGATCCCCCAGTTCCGGGCGGCCGGCGCGACGGTGGTCGGCATGTCCGCCGACGACGTACCCACGCTGACCCGCTTCTCGGCCGAGAAGTGCGCCGGCAAGTTCGCCGTCGCCAGCGCCGGCCCGGCCGTGGTCAAGGGATACGACGTGGCGCTCGGCCAGCAGGTCGGCGGACGCGACGTGACCAAGCGCACCAGCTACGTCATCGCCCAGGACGGCCACATCGCCTATGTCCATGACGACATGAACCCGGCCGAGCACGTGTCGGGTACGCTGGCGGCGGTGCAGAAGCTGAAGCGCGGTTAGGTAACGCGCCGCCCATCTGGCGTCGACTGCCTGTCGAGAGTGTCGGCGCCGACATCCATGTTTGTCACCGTCAATCGGCCAAGGAGGAACTTTCGCAAAAAAGTGTCACCGTATTGTATAATATATTTGCCTCCGTTTTTGTATAATGTATATCCCCTTTGTCATAAAAGAGGGGTGTTGTCATGGTACGACTGTCGAGCTTGCTACGCTCTACCGGTGCGACTGCACTGGTGTTGGGACTGGCTCAGCCAGTCACGGCCCAGATTTCTCCTACTCCCGATGCGCCCGCCGATGAGGATACGGCGATCGTCGTCACCGGATCGCGCCTCCAGGTGCCGGGACTGGAGAGCAACAGCCCGATCACAGCTGTCGATTCGGCCGAGATCCGCCTTCAGGGCGCGGTCAATGTCGAGAATGTGCTGAACCGCCTACCGCAGATCACGCCCGATTCGAACGAGAACGTCTCCAACGGCTCGGATGGCACCGCGCGCGTCAACCTGCGCAATCTGGGCAGCAATCGCAATCTCGTGCTAGTCAATGGCCAGCGCCTGCTGCCAATCCAGGCAACCGACCTGAACTTCATCCCTTCGGCGCTGGTCCAGCGGATCGACGTGGTCACTGGCGGCGCCTCGGCGGTGTACGGCTCGGACGCTGTATCGGGCGTCATCAACTTCATCCTGCGCGATGATCTCGACGGCGTGCTGGTCGATACCCAGTATGGCTTCTCTGCGCACAACAATGACAACAGCGCGCGGCGCGCGTTGACCCGCTCGGCCGGGTTCAGCACCGCCCTGCCCTCGCCGGTCGATGGCCAGCGCTTCGACGCGAACATCGCAGTCGGTGCGAATTTCGCCGACAACCGCGGCAACGTCACCGCCTATTTTGGCTATCGCGAGGTACAGCCCATCCTGCAGGCGAACCGCGACGTGTCGGCCTGCGCGCTCGATCCAAATACGGCGCGCGACGGCTATGTCTGCGGCGGGTCGACCAACAACGAGTTCGGCTTCTTCCAGCCGCTGAGCGGCCCCAGTGCCACCGTGGCATTCAACAACACGCGCGACGGCAACAAGACGTGGGTGCCCTACAATCTTGGCTTCCGCTATAACTACGCGCCGCTGAATTTCTTCCAGCGTAACGACACGCGCTACACCGCGGGCGCCTTCGCGCATTATGAGATCGCCAAGGAAGCCGAGCTGTACGGCAGCTTCATGTTCATGGACGACCACACCAACTCGCAGGTCGCGCCGTCCGCACTGTTTGTCGGCACCACCTTCACGATCAACTGCGACAATCCGCTGCTCAGCGCGCAGCAGGGCAACCTGCTCTGCGGCTCCGCTTACGGCACCAACACGTCGCAGACTACGCTGATTGGTTATCGGCCGGTGGCAGGCGCGGCGCGGCCGCGGCGCGACGACCTGCGCCACACCGACTATCGCGTGTCGGGCGGCCTGCGCGGCGAGATCGCGACCGGCATCCGCTACGACGTCGGCGCGCTGTTCTCGTCGGTGCTGTTCAACGAAAATTACCAGAACGACATCGATCCGGCGAAGGCCAATCGCGCGCTCCAGGTCGTCAATGTGGCCGGCGTGCCGACCTGCAAGTCGGTGATCGACGGCACAGACCCCAATTGCGTCCCGCTCGACGTGTTCCGCTACAACGGGATCAGCGAGGCGGCGTTCGGCTATATCTACGCGCCGACCTTCACCCGCGGGCTCGACAAGGAGTCGGTATTCACCGGCACCGTATCGGCGGACCTGACCAGCTACGGCGTGCAGAGCCCCTGGGCGTCGCACGGCGTGGGCCTGGTGCTGGGTGCCGAGCATCGCCGCGAGAGCCTGGAGTTCCGCGCCGACGCGCTCGCCCAGCAGAAGGGCACGACCGAGAGCGAGGGGCGCTTCAACGTCACCGAGTTCTTCACCGAGGTGCGCCTGCCGCTCGTCGAGGACCGCCCCTTCTTCGAGGAACTGACGCTGACCGGCGGCTATCGCTATTCGAAGTACAGCACGCGCGATGATGGCATCTCGACCTACAAGGGCGAGATCTCGTGGGCACCGGTTCGCGATCTCCGCCTGCGCGGCAGCTACAACCGTGCTATCCGCGCGCCCAACATCTCGGAGCTGTTCCAGTCGCAGGGGCTCGGCAACGTGTCAGGTCAGGATCCCTGCTCGGGCGCAACGCCGCGGGCCAGCCTGGCGCAGTGCCAGCTGACCGGCGTCACCGCCGCGCAATACGGACGGATCATCGCCTGCCCGACCGACGTCTGCACCCAACAGTTCGGCGGAAATCCGGCGCTGCGCCCTGAAGAGGCGGATACCTACACCGCCGGCATCGTCCTGACACCGCGCATGGTCCGGCGCCTGTCGCTGTCGGTCGACTATTTCAACATCAAGGTGCGTGACTACATCTCGTCCATCGCGCCGTCGCTGTCGATCAGTCAGTGCTTCGCGACCGGCGACCCGTTCTTCTGCTCGCTGCTCCGTCGCGATCCGCGATCGGGCGCGCTGTTCGGCGAGCAAGGCTATGTGATCGGCACCACGCAGAACACCGGCTCGCTCAAGACGTCGGGCATCGACGTCGGCGCCAGCTGGGATGTCGACACCCGCGCTGGCGGCATTGCGCTCGCCTTCCAGGGCACCTGGCTGAACGAGTTGCGTAACGAGCCGCTGCCGGGCCTCGGCTCCTACGACTGCAAGGGCCTATTCGGGCCGACCTGCGGCCAGCCTACGCCCGAGTGGCGGCACCAGGCGCGGATCAGCTACACCGATCCCGACAAGATCGGCACGATCTCGCTGAACTGGCGCTATATCGGCGGCACGCGGCTGACCAACAACACCGACGATCCGTTTCTCGAGGGCGACGCCTACACGATCAATGCCAAGCTGCCCGCCTATAGCTATTTCGACCTGGCCGGCACGGTCGCGGTGCAGAAGGGGCTGACCTTCCGCTTCGGCGTCAACAACCTGCTCGACAAGGATCCGCCCGCGATCGCGCAGGGTCTGCTGGCGGTGTTCGGCAACGGCAACACCTATCCCGGCATGTACGATGTGGCGGGGCGGTCGTTCTTCATCGGACTGAACGCCCAATTCTGACACCGAAACGCCCCGTGACGGCCGGCCTGCCCTTGGCTAGGTCGGCCGTCTCACCGGCCGCGAACGGATAGACCGCCATGCCCCATCACCGCCCGACGATCGCCCTTCTTCTCGCGGCGTTCGCCGTGCCGGTGGTGGGGCAGACGCCCGTTCCGGCCGAGTGGGAACAACCGGAGGTGTTCCGCCAGGGCGCCGAGCCGATGCACGCGACCTTCCGCGGGTTCGAGACGCGCGGGCTGGCGCTGGCGGACGATGTGCGCAAGTCGCGCTATCACCTGTCGCTCGACGGCGATTGGAAGTTCCACCTGTCACCGACGCCGGAGGCGCGGCCGGCGGACTTCTACAAGCCCGGCTATGACGTGTCCGGCTGGGGCACGATGAAGGTGCCCGGCATCCTCCAGGCAGAGGGACATGGCGGGCCGGTGTTCGTCGGCTCGGGCTATCCCTTTCCCCGCAACCAGCCCTGGATCGACCACACGCTGAACGAGGTCGGGTCGTACCGCCGCGACTTCACCGTGCCGGCGCATTTTGCCGGGCGGCGCCTGCTGCTGACGGTCGGCGCGGCGGGCGCGGCCTATTACCTGTGGGTCAACGGCGTGCGCGTCGGCTATTCGGAGGATTCCAAGCTCCCTGCCGAGTTCGACGTCACCGCCGCCGCCCGGCCGGGGCGCAACACGGTGGCGATCGAGCTCTATCGCTACGCCGATGGCAGCTATCTGGAGGACCAGGATTTCTGGCGGGTCAACGGGATCGAGCGGAGCGTCACCCTCTACGCCGCTCCCGCCACCCGCCTGCGTGACCTGGGCGTTGAGGCGGGGCTGACCAACGACTATCGCGACGGGCGGCTGGCGCTGGACGTCGATGTCGCCGACACCGGGCCGGCCGGCCGGGTGCGCGCGACTTTGCTCGACGGCAAGCGCGCACTGCTGATGCAGGAGGCGGCCGTGACCGGCGGCAAGGCGCGCATCGCGGGCAACCTGCCCGGCATCCGCAGCTGGAGCGCAGAGACGCCGAACCTCTACACGCTGCTGGTCGAGCTGCTCGATGCGCAGGGCCGCATGGTGGAGGCGACCAGCCGCCGCATCGGCTTCCGCACGGTCGAGATCGCCGGCGGCGAGGTGCGGGTGAACGGCAAGCGGATCATGATCCGCGGCGTTAACCGGCACGAGCATGACCCGCACACCTTTCATGTCGTGTCGGAGGCGACGATGCGGCGTGATATCGAGCTGATGAAGCAGGCGAACGTCAACGCGGTCCGCACGTCGCACTACCCCAATGATCCGCGCTGGTACGAGCTGGCCGACGAATACGGCCTCTACGTGATGGACGAGGCGGATATCGAGAGCCACGGCTATCTGTCGCTGACCCAGGAGAAGAACGACCCGACGCTGAACCTGGGCCACAAGCCCGAATGGGCGGCGGCGCATCTCGACCGCGTCACCCGCATGGTCGAGCGCGACAAGAACCACCCGTCGATCATCTTCTGGTCGCTGGGCAACGAGAGCGGCGTCGGCCCCAATTTCGAGGCAGCCGGCAAGTGGGTGAAGGCGCGCGATCCGTCGCGCCTCGTCAGCTTCCTGGGTGTCAGCATGAGCGGGTGGCGCCATCCGACGCTGCCCTATGTCGATATCTTCGCGCCGATGTACGACGATGTCTGGAAGATCGCCGACTATGCCGAGCGGCCCGAATTCCCCCAGCCGCTGATCCTGTGCGAATACGCCCACGCAATGGGCAACAGCCTGGGCAATTTCCAGGATTACTGGGACGTCTTCCGCAAATATCCCAAGCTGCAGGGCGGCTTCATCTGGGACTGGGTCGACCAGACGATCCTGATGAAGGACAAGGACGGCCGCGCATTCTGGGCGCAAGGCCCCGACTTCGCCAACAAGGGCGGTGACGATAGCCCGGTCGGCGACGGCGTGGTCGGATCGACCCGCGTACCCGATCCCGAATATTACGAGATGGCCAAGGTCCAGTCGCCGATCGCCTTCGCCGCGGTGCGCCCCGGTTACGAGGTCGAGAACCGGCACGACCATATCGACCTGTCGCGCTTCACGCTGGACTGGACGATGATGGAAGACGGCCGCGCCGTCGCCACCGGCACGATCCCAACCCCGGCGGTGGCGCCGGGTGGCCATGCCCCGCTCGCTTTCACCCCGCCAGCGGCAAAGGATTCGGGTGCCGAGCGGATCCTGGTGCTGCGCGCGCGGGCGAAGGCGGGGGCGATCCCGCTGGTCGCGGCGGGTCATGTCGTCGGCTGGGAGCAGTTCCCGCTATCCGCCCCGCGCGCCCTGCCGGTCACGGCGGGCGTCGCCCCGACCGGGACGCCCGACGCGTTCACGCTGGAGGCCGGCGGCGCGGTGCTGGAGGTCGACCGGGCCACCGGCCTCGTCCGCCGCTACGCGCGCGGCGGGCGGACGCTGCTGACCGGTGGCACGCCCGATTTCTGGCGCGCGCCGACCGACAACGATGTCGGCACCGGCGTGACCAAGAGCCACGCGATGTGGAAGCAGTTCTCCGAGAACCGCCGGCTCGACGGCATCGCGGCAGAGGGCGACGCGATCGTCGTTCGTCACGACATGGGCGTGGGATCGGTCAAGATGGTCACGCGCTGGACGATGGCGGCAGATGGCACCGCGCGCGCCGAGGTGACGTTCACGCCGCTCCGCACCACCCTGCCCGACCCCTTGCGCGTCGGCCTGACCTTCCGCACGCCCGCCGCGCTCGACCGGGTGCGCTGGTATGGGCGGGGGCCGCAGGAAACGTACGCCGATCGCAAGACCGGCGGGCTGGTCGCGGTCTGGCAGGGCGCGCTCGCCGACCAGTATCACGCCTATGCCCGTCCGCAGGAGTCAGGTTCCAAGCAGGACGTGCGCTGGATCGCGCTGACCGGGGCGGGAGGCGGGCTGCGGGTGACCGGCGCGCAGCCGCTGTCGGTCAACGCGCTGCCCTTCCCCTATGACGACCTGTCCGAGTTCCGTCACAGCAGCGACATCCGCCCGCACGGCGACGGCACGCTGATGATCGACGCGGCGCAGGCGGGGGTCGGCGGCGACACCGGCTGGAACCTGGATGGACGCGCGCACCCGCAGTACCGCATCCCGCTGAAGCCGATGACCTACAGCTTCACGATCGGTGCCGACCGATGAAGCGCGCATTGGCGCTGGCACTCCTCGCCCTGCCGCAGATCGCCCCCGCGCAAGGGCCGACGGTCGCCGACCGCATCCAGCGATCGATCGACCTGCGCGAGCAGTGGCAGTGGCTGACCCGCGACATCGCCACCCCGCCGACCTGGGACGAGGATGGCCGGCACTTCCATTATCGCAAGACGGTGGAGGGCGGTTACGCGTTCGTCGATGTCGCCCGCGACGGCGGTGACAAACGTCCGGCGTTCGACGCCGGCGTGGTCGCCCGCGCGCTGGCGGCGCTGACCGGCAAGCCGGTCGACCCGCTGCGCCTGCCGTTCGAGGCATTCGACTATGCCGATGGGCGCGGCGCGATCGTGGCGCAAATCGACGACGACACCGTCCGCTGCACGCTGGTCCAGACCGTCTGCACCGTCGTGCCGCCCGAGCACCCGTCGCGCCCGCGCGGCTTCGGCGTGGTGCGCGACCTGCGCGTGCCCGCCGAGAACCATCCGCGCCCTTCGCCGGACGGTAGGCTGGAGGCGCTGGTCCTCGACGACAATCTGGTCGTCCGCGTCGCGGGCGGCGGCAGGGAGGCGTGGCGCAGCCAGGACGGCAGCCCGGCCGACTTCTACGATCCGGAGACGATCGCCTGGGCGCCGGACGGCCGCCGTGTCATCGCCTATCGCGTACGCCCCGGCTATGCCCGGATGGTCACCCGCGTCGTCGCCGCGCCGCCCGGCAAGGTGCAGCCCGAGGTGGTGCAGCAGCTCTATCCCAAGCCCGGCGACGCGGTCGATCAGGAACGGCCGGTGCTGTTCGCGGTCGCCGACGGCAGGCGCATCGCCATCGCCGACACCCTATTCCCCAACCCGTATTACCTGTCGGAAGCGACGTGGCGGAAGGACGGGAAAAGCGTCGCGTTCGACTATCTGCGCCGCGGCTTCGGCGAGGCGCGCACGATTGCGGTGGATGCCGATACCGGCGCGGCGCACGTCGCGGTCGGCGAGGACCCGGCGACCTTCGTCTTCCGCGACCGCATCTTCGGCCACGATGTCGGCGGGCTGGGGCGGGAGATCGTCTGGGCGTCGGAGCGCGACGGCTGGCGCCACCTCTATCTGGTCGACGCCACGACCGGACGCATCAAGCGCCAGATCACGAAGGGCGAGTGGATCGTCCGCGACATCGCCAAGGTCGATGATGAGAAGCGCCAGATCTGGTTCTCCGCCGGCGGCTACGTTCCCGGCGAAGACCCCTATTACAAGCAGTGGTTCCGGGTCGATTTCGACGGCCGCAATCTCGTGCGCCTGACGAAGGAGAACGCGACGCACGAACTGCGCTTCTCCCCTGACATGAGCCGCTATGTCGACGTCTATTCGCGCACCGACCTGCCCGAGACGACGGAGCTGCACGATGCGCGCGACGGCCGGCTGATCGCGACGCTGGAGAAGGGCGACATCACCCGCCTGACCGCCGCCGGCTTTCGCCCGCCCGAGCGCTTCACCGCCAAGGGCCGTGACGGACGCACCGACATCTACGGCGTGGTCGTGCGGCCGCGCGACTTCGATCCCGCGAAGCGCTACCCGGTGATCGAGAACATCTATGCCGGCCCGCACGACAGCTTCGTGCCCAAGGCGTTCTGGCCGTTTGGCGGCTTTTCCGGTGGCGACAAGGTCATGGGGATGCAGCAGCTCGCCGACCTGGGCTTCGTCGTCGTCCAGATCGACGGCATGGGCACCGCCAACCGGTCCAAGGCGTTCCACGACGTCGCGTGGAAGCACATGGAGGACATGGGTTTCCCCGACCGGATCGCGTGGATGAAGGCGCTGGCGGCGAAGGACCCTGCCGTCGATCTCAGCCGGGTCGGCATCTATGGCGGCTCGGCGGGCGGGCAGAACACGCTGAACGCGCTCCTCTTCCACCCCGACTTCTACAAGGCGGGAATCGCCTATGCCGGCTGTTTCGACAACCGCATGGACAAGATCGACTGGAACGAACAGTGGCTCGGCTGGCCGGTCGACCAGAGCTACCTCAACGCCTCCGGCGTGGTGCATGCCGGCAAGCTGCAGGGCAAGCTGATGCTGGTGGTCGGCGAGCAGGATTCGAACGTCGATCCGGCCTCGACCATGCAGGTCGTAGACGCGCTGATCCGCGCCGACAAGACGTTCGACCTGCTGGTGATCCCCAATGGCGAGCACAGCGCCGGCCGCACCACCGGCCCGGTGCCCTATGCGATGCGCCGCCACTACGACTTCTTCCTGCGGGCCCTGCGCGGCGAGGGTGTGGCGGACTGGAACGCGCGGTAGTTCAGCGCGTCCGCACCACCACCTCGAACCTGCCGCCGCCCCGCGCGTCGATGATTACGGCATCTCCGGCAAGGCGCGCGGGGCGGCCGTCGACCGTCGCCGACACCGGCTTCGTATCGGCCGGCAGGCGGAACCGCACCCGCGCCTCCTTCGGACCCCGCGCGGCGAAGGCGAGCGTCGCCGTCGCCTGCCGGGCTGCGGCGGCGAAGCGGGTGGCATAATCCACCCGCCCCCAGCGGGTCGGCGCCTGGCGCAGCGCGATCTCCCGCCCGCCCGCGAACCAGTCGCGCGGGATGCCGCGCCCCAGGTCGAGCCGGTCGGCATCGTCGTCCTCGATCGCCAGCAGCCAGCGGACGAGCAGCGGAATGGTCAGCTGCGCGGGAATGCAGAACAGCGGCAGGTCGCCGGTAATCCCCGACACCTCGCCCGCCACCCAGCTGCCCCGCGAGTGCGAGTGGAAGCGGTGCGAGTGGAGGAAGAGGAGGTACTCCTCGATCTGGTCAAGCCGCAGCAGCGCACGGGCATGGCCGTAGGATATGAAGCCCAGCTGGTCGCGGTGGTCGGCGTTGGCGGGCGCGAAGTTGGCGGTCACGCCGATGCAGGTGCCGCCATGCCCGCGCACGCAGTCCGCGACCAGCGCGGCGAGATCGGGCGGCAGCACGTCCGCCTGCAGCAGCTCGGCATAGACGCGGTGCGACCAGCCCTGTTCGTTGCGCTTGCGGGTCGCCAGCGCCTGTCGCCACGTCCCCTCCGCCCCCGGCAGCGGCCCCAGATAGGGCGGCGTCAGGTCGCGGCGCACCGACTGGCGGATGCGCGCGATCAGGTGCGGCTCCAGCCGGTCGGCGCGCGCCGCCCAGCCATCGGCCTCGGCGCGGGTCCCGATCACCGGCCACACGCGCGCGAGATCGCGCCAGCCGCGCACCGCCCAGGCGCTGTTGTTCCAATAAGGCTTCCACCACAAAGACGGATCGGGGTGTAGGCACGCGTCGGACTCGCTCCAGCCATGGAGCAGGCCATGGCCGCGGTCGGTGGCGGGCAGTGCGAGCGCCTGGTCGTGCAGCTCCGCCAGGATCTGCGCGGTGGCGGCGACCTTACCGCGCACCCGCGCGACCGTGGCAATGTCGCCGGTGTAGCGCAGGTAGCGCGCGACGAGCGACAGCGTCAGCCCGAACTGCGGCACCTCCGGCCCGCGCATGTCGACCATCCCGTTCTCGCCGACGAAGCGATCGAAATACTGGTCGAACACCGCCTTGGCCTGTGCGAACCGGCCCCATTCCAGATTGGCGTAGACCGAGCTGGTGAAGATGTCCTGGAAGCCGTCATATTCCGGCCCGACATAGTCGCGGTCGACGACCCCGTATTTGGGATAGGTGCCGCCCGGCCGGACCACCAGCTCCTTGGCGAAGGCGTGGGCGACCATGTCGGTGAGTGCGGAGTCGGGCAGCGCCGTGGGGGCCAGATCGGCCAGCTCGCCCTGCCACACGATCGCGAAGCGCAGCAGCGCGGTGTAGAAGGCGGCGGCATCGGGGTTCTGGCGGCGCGGCGGGAACGGCGCATAGCTGTGGCCATAATGCGTCGCGACCGCGCGACCGCCCACCACCCGCACGGTGCGGTGCCAGGTCTGGACGAGGAGCGGGTCGTCCGCATCCACGTCCGCGAACACGATCAGGTCGTACCAGCCGCCGCCGGCGATCGGGATCGCCTTGTGCACCGCCGGCAGCCAGCCGCCGAGCAGCCCCTCGAACCGGGTCTTCGCGCCGGCATCCCCCTCCAGCGCGGGGAAGACGTGTTCCGGACGATAGCCGCGCGTGCGGCCGTTGGGGAAGACGGGCATGGTGTCGCCCGCCTGCCGCGTACCGACGAAGCTGGTCCAGCCCAGCCGCGCGCCCAGCTTGTCCGCCTCGAACTCCGATCCGGAGGGCGGCGCGGCGTCGCGGACCCGTTCGGGATCGGGATCGCCGCCGCCCGCCAGCAGGGCATCGGCGAGCAGGTCGGCATCGGCCATTGCGATCGCCTTCAGCGACAGGCCGAGCCAGGGCGGCGTGGCGGTCGCGTGCATCGCCTCGGTCCGCTTGGGCAGCAGCACGGCCACGTCGCCCCGGACCAGCGCCAGCATCCCGTCGCGGTTCGACCAGTCCTCGCGCACCTCCCACCCGGCACCGTCCACGGTGAAGCGTTCGGTGACCGGCAAGGACGCGGCGGCACCAAGTGGGCCGAGCGGCGGCATCGCCGCCGCCGCGGCGGCAGGGGCGATCGCCGCAGCGGCGGTGCCGCCGGCAAGAAACCGGCGGCGATCCATCAGCGCGGCTCCAGCGTGACGGTGGTGGCCCCGCTGCCGAGCGGGATCGTCCAGAAGCCCCGCTCCATCCGCCCGCCATTGGGGGCATAGGCTTTGCCCCCCGCCGGCGCCTCGACCGCCAGCCGCGCGGCCGGCGTGGTCGCGGTTGCCGGATCGAGCGTCACGACGATGCGCCGCCGCGCCGGCTGCCACTCCGCCCGCGCGATCGTGCCGGCGGCAAGGGTGATCCACTGGCCCGCCGGCGCCACGAACAGCCGCGTGCGCGCGCCGTCGTGCGGCACCACCCCCACCGCGTCGCGGCCCTCGTCCACCGTCCCGCCAAAGCCCAGCCACCCCAGCGCCGGATCGCGCACCAGATAGGTGGCGGCGGCATAGGCATGGCCGAAATATCCCATGCCGTAGTCGCCGGTCATCGCGTCCCAGTCCATCACGTCGGGCTCGGAGTGGAAGCCGGCCGAGGCGAAGCCCTCGCGGTCGACATTGGTGATCCCGCCCATGAACCCGCCATAGGCGACCCGCAACAGGTGCAGGTCGGCGGGATCGCGGCGATAGGCGTCGAACAGCGGCACCGCGTTCAGCGCCGACCCGTAATGGTGCAGCTGCCGCTCGATCCGCTTGATCTTGCCGCCGTAGAGGAAGTCCCAGTAGCGCCGCGCATTGCCGTTATAGCCCCAGTGCGGCACCGTCGGGTCATAGCCCAGGATCACCTCGCGGGTGACCGCGGCTTTGTCCGGGAAGCCGAAATACTGCATCCAGGCATAGACTTCGGGCTGGCCGGTCGAGTCCCACGCCATCTCGCTGCCGAACGGATAGGCGAGCGTGCGCCAGTGGTCGGCGCGGCTCCGCATCAGCCCCTCGACCTCGTTGGCCTGCGCGGTCATCCCCTCGCGCTTCAGGTCGCGCAGGATCTCCAGGAAGACCTCGCCCTCCATCTGACCGAACTGCGCGTAGTGCGGCGCGTCGCGCATCATCGCGACGGTCGTGCGGTACGCCCAGTCGAGATACCAGCGCCATTCGTGACCGGTCACCAGCCCGACATGGTTGCGCGCCAGCCGGTACAGCACCCAGTGACCGGCGGCGACGTGCGGGTAGTTGTACGACCGGCCGAGGTCGTCGGCCTGATCCTTCTTCCACGATGCCCAGGTCGACCAGTCGATGTCCTTGGCATAGTAATCCGGGAAGCGCGCCGGGTCGTACCAGAACAGGCTCTTCTTCACCCCGCCCGCGTGCGCGCCGTCGGCGACCTGCAGCTTGCCGACGACGGTCTCGTCGATCAGCCGCTCCAGTTTCGCGACCTCGCCGGGCTCGGGATGGTCGAGCTGCTTCATCGCCGCGGCGACCCAGGCGCCACCGCCACCCTCGTCGCTCATCCCCGCGATCCACACGCGCTGGTCCTGCGTGACGATGCGGTTCGCCTGCCGGTCATAGGTCAGGATGGCGGGGGCGCGGCCGAACGGATCGGCCTTGTCGTCGAACCACTGCCGGCTGGTCGCAAACCGACCGAGGTCGGCGGACACCTGCGCCAGCGGCTTGGTGACGTAATAATGCACCGCCTGCACGCTGCCATCGGCATAGGTGATCGCCACCCGCGCCCGGCCCCAGCCGGAGCCCGTCACCCGGTACCGCGCCCAGCCGGCCGGCCCCGCAACCCTGGTCAGCGTCATCGCGTCGGCCGGCGACACCGCGACCGAGCGGATCGACTGGGGCGCCTTCACGAACAGGTCGGCGGGCGCGTCGGTCGGCACGACATAGCCGGGGATGCCGATCGCGACCGGCCGGCGTTGCGCCGTCAGCGTCGGCTCGATCGCGCGGATCGCCGGCGCGGCGACGAAGCGGACGCCGACCGTCCGCCGCTCGCCCGGTGCCAGGGTGAAGCTGGTTCCCGGATTCCACGGCGCGCCCTTTCGCCCCGCGATCGGATTGGCCGGATCCGCCGCCATTCCGGCGCTGGCGACCATCCAGTCGTAGAAACCCTCCGACGTCTGCTCGCGCGGGCTGCGGTCGGTAAAGATATCGCCGGCCGGGGCGCGGCCCTGCTGGCGCAGGATCCGGTACGCCTCCAGCGGCGTCTTCGCCTCCGGCAGGACGAGCAGCGCTGGCCCCTTGCCGTTCAGCCGGGTGACCTGAAGATAGCCGGCGTCCTGCCCGATATAGGGATCGACGAAGCTCGCCTGCGCATGCGCCTGTTCCAGCGAGCGGCCCGAGATGATGTTGTCGAACACCATCGGCAGCCCCAGCTCGCCGACCTCGACCGGCTGGCGGCCGGGATTCGCCAGGGTGATGCGCAGCACCGGCGCGCCGTCCTGCCGCACCCATGTACGCTCGACCGTCAGCGGAAAGCCCGCGCCCATCGACGCGGTGATGTCCGCCCGCGCGATCGTCGCACCGCCCGCCGCCAGCACTCGGATCGGCCGGCGCGCATTGGCGGAGGCGAAGTCCCGCCACGCGCCGGTCCCGGTCCGCAGCCGGACATGGACGTCGCCGATATGATTGTATCCGTCGCCCCGCCGCTCGCCGGCGCGGTTGCTCGGCACGAAGTCGAACCCGCCCGCCCCGCGCGGCGCCAGACGGGCGAGGGTCTGCGTGTCATGGCGCAGCGCCAGATCGAACGCGCCGACCGCGTAGCGATCTTCCGCCGGTCGTGGTGCCGCCTGCGGCACGGGCGCCGCGGCGGCGAGCGGCGCAATCGTCAGCGCCATGATCGGCAGCAGCTTGTCGTGACGCACGCTCGATTTCTCCCCCGGTAATCCGGTATGTCCAACGACGGTTGACCGTCTCTCGTCATCTGCCTATCGTATACCGTATTCTGGAGAAACAGGAATGTCGATCGGTCGCCGAACTTTTCTGATGAGCGGCGCGACCCTGCCGCTCGCCGCCCTGCCCGCCGCCGCGCACGCGGTAACGGGCGCGATGCCGTTAAAGGCCGAACCCTTCCCTCTTTCGGCGGTGCGGCTGCGCCCCTCCGACTTCGCCCATGCCGTAGAGGTCAACCGCGCCTATCTGCTGCGGCTGGAACCCGATCGGCTGCTTCATAACTTTCATGCCTTCGCCGGCCTGCCGACCAAGGCCAAGGTCTATGGCGGGTGGGAGAGCGACACGATCGCCGGCCACACGCTCGGCCATTATCTCTCCGGCCTGGCCCTCACGCACGCGCAGATCGGCTGCACCGACTGCGCCGCCCGCGCGGCCTATATCATCGACGAGCTGGCGGCGTGCCAGGCGAAGAACGGCGACGGTTATGTCGCGGGCTTCACCCGCAAGCGCAAGGACGGCACCGTCGTCGATGGCAAGGAGATCTTTCCGGAGATCATGCGCGGCGACATCCGTTCGGCCGGGTTCGACCTGAACGGCTGCTGGGTGCCGCTCTACAACTGGCACAAGATGTACACCGGGCTGTTCGACGTCATCGACCATATCGGCCCGAACCCGAAGGCGATGGCGATCATGACCGGGCTGGGCGGTTACATCGACCGCGTCTTCGCCGCGCTCAGCGACGATCAGGTCCAGACCGTGCTGGCCTGCGAGCATGGCGGCATCAACGAGAGCTTCGCCGAGCTTCACGCCCGCACCGGCGACCCGCGCTGGCTGAAGCTGGCCGAGCGCATCTATCACAAGAAGGTGCTGGTCCCCCTCAGCGAGAAGCGCGACGAGCTGGCCAATATCCACGCCAACACGCAGGTGCCCAAGCTGATCGGCCTGGCCCGGCTGTACGAGATCACCGGCGAGGCGAAGCACGCCACCGCCGCCCGCTTCTTCTGGGAACAGGTGACGCGGCACCACAGCTACGTCATCGGCGGCAATGCCGACCGCGAGTATTTTACCGCCGCCGACACCACCGCGCAGCACATCACCGACCAGACCTGCGAGTCGTGCAACACGTACAACATGCTGAAACTGACTCGCCATCTCTACGCGTGGCAGCCGGACGGCGCGTTGTTCGACTTTTACGAGCGCGCGCACCTCAACCACATCATGGCGCATCAGGAGCCGGTGAACGGCGGCTTCACCTATATGATGCCGCTGATGACGGGTACGAAACGCGCCTATTCCGCGATGGAGGGCGAGGAGTTCTGGTGCTGCGTCGGCACCGGCATGGAAAGCCACGCCAAGCACGGCGAGAGCATCTTCTGGCAGGGCGGCGACACGCTGATCGTCAATCTCTACATCCCCGCCGACGCGACCTGGGCGGCACGGGGCGCCAAGCTGGGCCTGGCGACCGGCTGGCCGTTCGAGGGCGAGGCGACGCTGAGCTTCGACGCGCTGGACAAGCCCGGCAGCTTCCCGGTGGCGCTGCGCGTCCCCGGCTTTGCCAAGTCGACCGAGCTGTTCGTCAACGGCAAGCCGGTCACCGCGGCGCGCGCCGGTGGCTATGCCATCGTCGAGCGGCGCTGGAAGAAGGGCGATACGCTGACCATCCGCATGCCGCTCGAGCTGCGGATGGAATCCGCGCCGGGGGATGCGCAAACCGTGGCGGTGCTGCGCGGGCCGCTGGTGCTGGCCGGCGATCTCGGCCGGGCGGACGGCGAGTGGGACCAGCCCGATCCGGCAATGGTCGGCACCGACCTGATCGCCCAGTTCCGCCCCGTCGCGCCCGAGAAGGCGCAGTTCGAAAGTCACGGGCTGATCCGCCCCGGCGACCTCAACTTCGTCCCCTTCTATCGCCAGTACGACCGGCGCAGCGCCGTCTATTTCAAGCACTTCACCGATGCCCAGTGGCAGGTCGAGGAAGCCGCGTTCCTGAAGGAACAGGAGCGGCAGAAGGACATGCTCGCCCGCTCGGTCGACGTGATGCATCTGGGCGAGATGCAGCCGGAGCGGGACCACCAGCTGACGTCCGACATCTCCTACCCCGTCTCGTATCGCGGCCGCTCTGGCCGGGACGCGCGCACCGGCGGCTTCTTCGAGTTCGTGATGGCGGTGAAGCCCGGCCCGCTGATCCTGCAGGCGACCTATTGGGGCGACGAGGGCAAACGCAGCTTCGACATCCTGATCGACAACCAGCGGATCGCGACCCAGCAGCTGGATCGCAGCCGGCCCGGCAGCTTCTACGACGTCGAGTATTCGGTGCCCGAGGCGCTGACCCGCGGCAAGAAGCAGGTGAAGGTCCGCGTCGTCCCGCATGACGGCAATACCGCCGGCCCGGTGTTCGGCATGCGCCTGTTCACCGCCGCCACCGCCAAGACGGCTGCGCCGACCGCATGAGCGACACGGTGCGGATGACGCTGGCGGAGGTGCGCGACTATGCGCGCGCCACGCTGACCCGCGTCGGCCTGTCGCCCGCGCACGTCGCCGCGGTGGCGGAAACGATGGTCGCGGGCGAGCGCGACGGCTGCGGCTCGCACGGGCTCTACCGCCTGCTGGTCGCTGCACACAGCGTCGCCAGCGGCGTGGTGGTGCCCGACGCGGTGCCGGTGCTGTCGCGGCCAAAGGCGGGGCTGGTGCAGGTCGATGGCGGCGGCGGCTTCGCGCAGCTGGCGTTCGAGACGGGGCGACCCGCGCTGGTGGAGACCGCCCGTGCGAACGGCATCGCGGCGCTGGCGCTGAACGACATCGTCCATTTCGCAGCACTCTGGCCGGAGGTGGAGGCGCTGGTCGCCGATGGTCTGGTCGCGCTGGCCTTCACCCCCAGCCATGCCTGGGTGGCGCCCGCCGGCGGGACCAAGCCGCTGTTCGGCACCAACCCGATCGCGTTCGGCTGGCCGCGCCCGGGCGGCACGCCGTTCGTGTTCGACTTCGCCACCTCGATGGTTGCGCGCGGCGAGATCGAGCTGCACCGCCGCGCCGGCAAGCGCGTGCCGACCGACTGGGGCCACGCCCCCGACGGCAGCGAGACCGACCAGGCGGAGGCAGTGCTCGCCGGTGCGATGCGCACCTTTGGCGGGCACAAGGGGTCGGCCCTGGCGACGATGGTCGAGCTGATCGCCGGCCCGCTGATCGGCGACCTGACCAGCGCCGAATCGATTGCCGCCGACCGCGGCCGCAAGGGCTCGCCGATCGGCGGCGAGCTGATCCTGGCGATCGATCCCGCCGGCTTCCTCGGTGCCGCCGCGGCCGGGCACCTGACCCGTGCAGAGGCGGTGTTCGCCGGGATCGAGGGTCAGGGCGCGCGCCTGCCCGGATCGCGCCGCCACGCCGCCCGCATGGTCAGCGAGCGGGACGGTGTGGTGATCTCCCGCGCGCTCCTGACCGATATCGACGCCGTGACGAAGGACCTGCCATGACCTTCCTGCCCGCCCTGCTCCTCGTTCTCGCCCCTGTCTCGGCGAACGCCCAGACCGCCCCGAAAACCGCCGACGCGCGGTTCGATGCGCTGGCGGAGGCCGAATACAAGTGGCGCGGCACGCTGGCGGCGACCGACGAGAACACACCCAAGGACGAGCAGCGCGGCCTGCCCGATATCGGCCCGGCGATGCAGGCGGCCAAGACTAAGCGCTGGACCGAGACGCTGGCCGCCCTCGATGCGATCCCGGTCGCCCGCCTGTCGTCGGCGGCGCGCGACAACTACACCGTCTATCGCGGCCAGATCGAAGCGCTCCTCGCCGAGCAGAAGTATCGCGATTACGAGAAGCCGCTGAACGCCGATTCCAGCTTCTGGATCGACCTCGGCTATGCCTCGCGCGCGACCTATCGGACCGAGGACGAGTATCGCGGCTATCTGAAGCAGCTGGCCGACATTCCCCGCTATTTCGACCAGAACATCGCCAATATGCGCGCCGGGCTGAAGCGCGGCTTCACGCCTCCGCAGGTGACGCTGCAGGGCCGCGACATCGGCGTCGCCGAGGTGGTGAAGGCCGGCGGCACCGAGGCATCACCCTTCTACGCGCCGTTCAAGACGATGCCCGCGACCATCCCCGCCGCGACCCAGGCGGCGCTGCGCGCAGAGGCGCTGCGGGTGATCGCGAGCGCGGTGGTGCCCGGCCATGCCAAGCTCCTCGCCTTCCTGCGCGACGAGTATATCCCCGGCGCGCGGAAGACCCTGGCCGCCTATGACATGCCGGACGGCCGGGCCTATTACACGTCCAAGATCGCCGAATATGTCACGCGCGACCTGACCGCCGAACAGATCCACGCGATCGGCCTGGCCGAGGTCGCCAAGATCCGCGCGCGGATGGACACGGTGATGCAGGCGGTGAAGTGGCAGAAGGGCCTGCCCGCCTTCCTCAATTACCTGCGCACCGACCCGCAATTCTATGTGAAGACCCCGCAGGCGCTGCTCGACCGCGCCGCGTGGACGGCCAAGGAGTTCGACGGCAAGGCGGCGCAGTGGTTCGGCCGCCTGCCCCGCGCCCGCTTCGCGATCGAGCCGGTGCCGGCCGAACTCGCCCCCTTCTATACCGGCGGTCGCGGCGGGCCGGGCATCTACCTGGTCAACACCTATGACCTGCCTTCGCGCCCGCTCTACTCGCTGCCCGCGCTGACCCTGCACGAGAGCGCGCCCGGTCACGCCTGGCAGATGCCGTTCGCGATGGAGCTGGAAGGGCTGCCCGACTATCGCCGCGACACCTATATCTCGGCCTATGGCGAGGGCTGGGCGCTCTATTGCGAGGCGCTGGGCGAGGACATGGGCATCTATCACACGCCCTACGAGACGTTCGGGATGCTCAGCTACCAGATGTGGCGCGCGGCGCGGCTGGTCGTCGACACCGGCCTCCACGCCAAGGGCTGGACCCGCGAACAGGCGCAAGCCTTCCTGCGCGACAACACCGCGCTGTCGAACCACGAGATCACCACCGAGGTCGATCGCTACATCGCCTGGCCCGGGCAGGCGCTCAGCTACTACATGGGCGAGCTGACCTTCCTGGCCGGCCGCGCGAAGGCGGAGAAGGCGCTGGGCGCGAAGTTCGACATCCGCGCTTTCCATGACGCGATGCTGTCGCTCGGCTCGGTGCCGCTGCCGATGGTGGATGCCCGCGTGGACCGGTTCATCGCCGAGGGTGGCAAGGGGCCGTATCCGTTGAAGTAGCAGGTGCGGGAGCAGCGATGCGAAAGAGCCGGTTCCGCGATCACGGAACGGGGGGCGTGTAGGACAGCGGGTCGAGCGGCCATCGTCGGAAAGGCACTGAACGCCTTCCTCGGTTCAGGACAATCTTCCGTCATTCCCGCATAGGCGGGAATCCATAAACGCTGACGTCCGCGCCCCTTGCGCGGACCTGCGCGTCTGGATTCCCGCCTGCGCGGGAATGACGGACATGGAGGAAGCGCCCTACCCGAACGGCCGGTCGATCGACGGCTGCGGCTCGGTGAACCAGGCCGCGCCGGTGTCGGTGACGTGGAAATGGTCCTCCAGCCGCACACCGAAACGGTCGGGCACCACGATCATCGGCTCGTTGGAGAAGCACATGCCCGGCGCCATCGGCGTGCGATCGCCGCGGACGAGGTTGGCGGGCTCGTGGATCGACAGGCCGATGCCGTGGCCGGTGCGGTGCGGCAGGCCGGGCAGGCGATAATCGGGGCCGAGCCCGGCACGCTCCAGCACCACCCGCGCGGCGGCGTCGGCGGCCTCGCACGGCACGCCCGGCGCGGCGGCGGCAAAGGCGGCGGCCTGCGCCTCATGCTCGATCGCCCAGATGTCGCGAATCTCCTGTCCGACCTCGCCGAACGCATAGGTGCGGGTGATGTCGGAGTGGTAGCCATGAACGCGGCAGCCGGTGTCGATCAGCACCAGCTCGTCCTCGCCCAGGCGCTGGTCGCCGGGCAGGCCGTGGGGAAAGGCCGTCGCCCGGCCGAACTGGACCGCGCAGAAGAACGATCCGCCGCCGCCGATCGCATGGTGCGCGGCGTCGATGAAGCGGATCACCTCGCTCGCCGCGATGCCCGGATGCAGGATCGCGGCGGCACGGGCCTGCACCTCCAGCGTCATCGCCTTCGCCTCCGCCAGGCAGGCCAGCTCCGCGGCGGACTTGACCATGCGGCAGCCGTCGATCGCGGGCGCGCCGTCGACCAGCGTCGCACCCGTCGCACGCAGCCGCTCCGCCCAGGCAAAGGGCATCAGCGGGTCGACTGCGATCCGGCCCAGCCCGCGCGCGGCATCGGCGACGAGCGCGACCGGGTCCTCGTCCTCCTCCCACAGGCGCAGGTCCGCTCTGATGGTCAGGTCTGCCTCCAGCGAGCCCTGCTCGAACCGCGGGCAGATCAGCACCGGCTCCCCGCTGACCGGCAGCAGCAGCGCGACCATCCGCTCGGTCGCGCTCCAGGGCACGCCGGTGAAGTAGCGCAGGCTGGCGCCGGTGTGGACCAGCAGCGCCCCCGCGCCCGCCGCCTCGGTCAGCGCGCGCGCGCGGTCGAGTCGGGCGGCGTATTCGCCCCGCGTGATCGGCGGCACGCGCGTCGCCGGAGGCGCGATGGCGGCGAGTTGAGTCGCGGCGTCGGAGGTGCCGATGGTCATGCGGGTCCTTTCAGAAACGTTTGACGGCGAACGGCGTCAGGTCAATGGCCGGCGCCTGCTCGGTCATCGCGGCGGCGAGCAGTTCGCCCGTGACCGGCGCCAGCGTCAGCCCCAGATGCTGGTGGCCGAACGCATAGAACAGATTGTCCGCCCGGGTCGACCGACCGATCGCCGGCAGATAGTCGGGCAGGGTCGGCCGCGCGCCCATCCAGCGGCGATATGGCCCGGCGATCGGCAGGCCGAGTTCGGCGACGTGGCGCTCCAGACGCTGCCACTTGCGCGGATCGGGGGCGGTGTCGGCGCGGCCCAGCTCGACGAAGCCCGCCACCTGCACGCTGTCGGCATAGCGCGTGACGATGATCGAGCGGTCCTCGAACACCACCGGCGGCAGGTCGGCGGGCCAATGTTCGGCGCTGCCGCGAATGTGATAGCCGCGCTCGGCGATGAGCGGCACGCGGTGGCCGGCTGCCGCCATTAGCGATCGCGCGCCGATTCCCGCTGCCACCACGACCCGGTCGGCCGCGACACCGGTCACGGCGACCTGTCCGCCCTTGCACGTCAGGTCCGCCCGCTGCCGCACGAAGCGGACCCCGGCCGTCGCCAGCGCCGCTTCCAATGCGCTCGCCAATCGGTCGAGATCCGCGACCTGCCCGCTGCCGGTGAAGCGGATCGCCGCCGCCACCTGGGGCGACAGCGCGCGCAGGGTGGCAAGGTCTGCGGTCGAGGCGTCCGTCACCGTCGCAGTGCCGGTATCCGCCGCCTGCCATGCGGCGCGTCCGGCGGCCGCCTTCGCCCGATCAGGCCAGGCGAGCAGATGCCCGTCCTCGCGCAACAGGTCGCGCGCACCGATCGCCTCGGCCAGCCGTCGCCACGCCGGCATCGCCTCGGCCAGCAGCCCGCCCAATGCCGCCGATCCGGCCGAGAACCGCGCGGGCGTGGACGCGGCGAGCAGTCGCATCGCGAAGGGTAGCCACGCCCCGACCTGGCCCAAGGGCAGATCCAGCGCCCCACCCAGCGCGAACAGGCGGCGTGGCACGCTGCGGATCATCGCGGGCGACGCGAGCGGCGCGACCTGCTCGGTTGCCAGATGCCCTGCATTCCCCCAGGATGAGGCGGAGCGGTCGACCATCGGATCGACCAGCACCACGCGCTCGCCCCGTTGCGCCAATGCAAGTGCCACAGAGCGACCGACGATCCCGGCCCCGACTACCGCCACGCTCATTGCACCGGGTCCAGTTTCGTCGATTGTCTCTTGCTCATGTTAGCGCGATATCGTATACGATATTCATACACAAGCATCAGGACACCGAAATGACGATCGATTGGCAGGGCGTCTTCCCCGCAGTGACCACCCAGATCCGCGAGGACATGTCGATCGACCTGGCCGACACCCAGCGCGTGGTCGACGACCTGATCCGCGACGGCGTCACTGGCCTGATTGCGCTCGGCACCGTCGGCGAGAACAACTCGCTGACGTTCGAGGAGAAGGTATCGGTTCTGACCGCGATCGTCGAGGTCGTCGATGGCCGCGTGCCGGTCGTGACCGGCGTATCGGAATATGACACGCGTCGCGCCGCCGCCTACGCCCAGGCGGCCGAGAAGGCCGGTGCCAACGGCCTGATGCTGCTGCCGCCGATGGTCTATGTGCCCAAGGCGAAAGAGCTGGCCGCACACTTCCGCGGCGTGGCCGAGCAGACCGGCCTGCCGATCATGCTCTACAACAACCCGCCCGCCTATCGCACCCAGATCGACAACGAGGTGCTGGCGCTGGTCACCGACGTGCCGAACATCGTCGCGATCAAGGAATCGGCCCCCGACACCCGCCGCTTCACCGACGTGAAGACCGCGTTCGGCGACCGATTCGTGCTGTTCGCCGGCCTGGACGACGTGGCGCTCGAGGGGCTGTACCTCGGCGCGCAGGGCTGGGTTTCGGGCCTGACCAATGCCTTTCCCAAGGAGTCGGTCGAGCTGGTCAACGCCTTCCAGCGCGGTGACCATGCCAAGGCGATGGAGATCTATCGCTGGTTCATGCCGCTCCTCCACCTCGACGCCGAGCATGACCTGGTCCAGTCGATCAAGCTGGCCGAGCAGGTCATGGGTCGCGGGTCGGAGCGCGTGCTGCCGCCGCGCTACAAGCTGGAGGGCGAGCGCCGGGCAGAGGTGATCGCGATGGTCGAGAAGGCGGCGGCGACCCGCCCCACGCTCGGCCTGGCAAAGGCGGCCTGATCCGGGCCGCCCGATGCGCCACACCTTCTTCTGCATCGATGGCCACACCGCCGGCAACCCGGTGCGGCTGGTGGCCGGCGGCGCGCCGCTGCTGAAGGGCGGCTCCATGTCGGAGCGGCGGCAGGATTTCCTGACCCGCTTCGACTGGATCCGCACCGGGCTGTGCTTCGAGCCGCGCGGCCACGCGATGATGTCGGGCGGCTTCCTCTATCCGCCGACGCTGCCCGACACCGACATCGGCATCCTGTTCATCGAGACGTCGGGCTGCCTGCCGATGTGCGGCCACGGCACGATCGGGATGATTACCTTCGGATTGGAGCACGGCCTGATCCAGCCGCGCGGGCCGGGGCGGCTGAAGGTCGAGGTGCCCGCCGGCGTCATCGACATCGCCTATGAGACCGAGGGCGATCGCGTCACCGCGGTGCGGATCACCAATGTCCCCGCCTATGTCGCGGCAAAGGGCGTGAAGATCGAGGTCGAGGGGCTTGGCCCGCTGACCGTCGACGTTGCCTATGGCGGCAACTACTACGCCATCGTCGAGCCGCAGGGGCCGTATACCGGGCTCGACGATATGGGGGCCGAGTGGCTGGTCGAGATGGGCCGCCGCGTCCGCGCCGCGATGCAGGACGCGGTCGAGCCGGTCCACCCGCTCGATCCCACCATCCGCGGCGTCAGCCACGTCCTCTGGGCGGACAAGCCGCGCGGAGAGGGTGCGGACGGCCGCAACGCCGTCTTCTACGGAGAGGGCGCGATCGACCGCAGTCCGTGCGGCACCGGCACCTCTGCCCGGCTGGCGCATCTCGCCGATCGCGGCACGCTGAAGCCCGGCGACCGGTTCGTCCACGAAAGCTATATCGGCAGCCGCTTCATCGGCCGGGTCGAGGCGGCGGCCGAACTGGGCGGCGTGCCGGCGATCATCCCGTCGATCGAAGGATCGGCAATCGCGACCGGTTTCAACACGATATGGATTGATCGCGCCGATCCGTTCTGGAAAGGTTTCGCCGTCCAATGACGGCGCGGCCTCGCTCCGTAAACGCGGAGCCTTCCCTCGTGCCCATCCCCCGGAATATTGTCGTACGAACCCTGTCCGATCAGGTATTCGAGATCGTGCGCGAGCGGATCGTGACCGGCAGCCTGCCCGACGACGCACCGATCCGCCAGGATGCGCTGGCGACCGAACTGGGGGTCAGCAAGATTCCCCTGCGCGAGGCACTCGGCCGGCTGGAGCAGGAGGGTCTGCTCGTCAGCCAGGCGAACCGCGGCTATTCGGTCCGACCGATGTCGGCGGACCAGGCCGACGAGATCTACGCGCTGCGCCTGTCGATCGAGCCCGCGGCCGCCGCCCGCGCCTCGCTCCATGCCACCGAGCGCGACCGCAGCGAAGCGGTCGCCGCCTTCCACGCGCTCGACGAGGCGGCCCGCTCGAACCTGGCCGAGGTCGCGGTGCGCAACCGTCATTTCCACGTCGCGCTGGTCCGTCCCGGCGGTCGCCTGCTGACCACGCAGCTGGTCGAGCGGCTGTCGATCCTGGCCGAGCGCTATGTCATCACCCATCTGGAGCCGGCCGGGCGCGAGACGCGCGCGCATCTGGAGCACCGTCACCTGATCGACGCGTGGATGGCGCGCGACCAACCGGTGCTCGAGACCCTGCTCCACCAGCATATCGAAGCCACGCTGTACGACCTGCGCGCCCAATTCGCCGCAGCCGACAGCTGATCCGACCACGCGAAACATGCGGGCGGATCGATCATGACGAGGGGATAATATGTCGATCATCGGACCGCGCAAGCCACTGGGCGCGCACGCACCGGCGGGCCAGGCGCTCGCCAAGACGCTCAGCTGGCCGCACCTGATCGCGCTGGGCGTCGGCGCGATCGTCGGCACCGGCATCTACACGCTGACAGGCGTCGGGGCCGAGCGCGCCGGCCCGGCGGTGATCCTGGCCTTTGCCATCGCCGGCGCGGTCTGCGCCTGCGCCGCGCTCGCCTATGCCGAACTCGCGACGATGATCCCGGCGGCGGGCAGCGCCTATACCTTCAGCTACACCGCGCTGGGCGAGACGATCGCCTGGGTCGTCGGGTGGAGCCTGATCCTCGAATATTCGCTCGCCTGCTCGACGGTGGCGGTCGGCTGGTCCGGGTATCTCGTGGGCTGGATCCAGGCGATGGGCGTCACCCTGCCCCACGCGCTGCTGGTCGGCCCGCATTCAGGCGGGATCATCAACCTGCCCGCGGTGCTCGTCGCGCTCGCCGTCATGGGCATGCTGGTGGCGGGCACGCGCGAGAGCGCGACGCTCAACATCGTCCTCGTCATCATCAAGCTGGTCGCCCTGACCGTCTTCGTCATCTTCGCGCTGCCGGCGTTCGACTCCGCCAACCTCCACCCCTTCATGCCCTATGGCTTCGGCAGCACCGAGGTGGAGGGGACCAAGCGCGGGGTGATGGCCGCCGCCGCCATCGTCTTCTTCGCCTTCTACGGCTTCGACGCGGTCGCGACCTCGGCCGAGGAGGCGAAGAATCCCGGCCGCGACCTGACCATCGGCATCGTCGGATCGATGCTGGTCTGCACCGCGATCTACATGGCCGTCGCGGTCACCGCCGTGGGCGCGATCCCGTTCCTGCGGCTGGCCGACTCGCCCGAGCCGCTGGCGCTGGTGCTGCGCACCCTCAATCAGCCGGTCGCCGCGCACCTGATCGCGCTGGCCGCGGTCGTCGCGCTGCCCTCGGTCATCCTGGTGATGATGTATGGGCAGAGCCGCATCTTCTTCGTCATGGCGCGCGACGGCCTCCTGCCGCAGCGGCTGGCGACCGTCAGCAAGCGGACCGGCGCGCCGACCCGCATCACCGTGCTGACCGGCCTGTCGATCGCCGCGGTCGCCGGCTTCTTCCGGCTCGACGAGATCGCCGAGCTCGCCAATGCCGGCACGCTGATCGCCTTCATCGCGGTCGGCGCCTGTCTGATCGTCCTGCGCCGCACGGCACCCGATGCGCCCCGCCTGTTCCGCTGCCCTGCGCCCACGCTGGTCGGCACGCTCGCCATTCTGGGCTGCCTCTACCTGCTCTATAGCCTCCCGCTGGCGACGCTGATCCGCTTCCTGATCTGGAACGCCATCGGCCTCCTCGCCTATTTCGCCTATGGCTACCGCGCCAGCTTCGCCCGCCGCGGCGGAGCCCCGCAATAGGCACTGGCGCCCCGCCCCCCACGATGCTAACCGCATCGCCCAGGCACCCGTAGCTCAGCTGGATAGAGCGCTGCCCTCCGAAGGCAGAGGCCACAGGTTCGAATCCTGTCGGGTGCGCCAATCTCCTATACGCGTACGAACAGTGTTGCAGGACGGCGTGCCGCCTGCGGCGACTACGTCGAGCGTGTGGTTGTGATCATGGATCGTGATCTGCTCGCGGATCAGTGAGTTTGCACTTTAGCCCAGACCGATAATTGATCGTCGGCCGGTCGCAGAGGCGCTTGCGCCCATCATCATCGTTGCTCGGGCGGGAGTGGCGGCGCGAGTTTCGCTGGTGATCGCCCATCCTTGGTGGCGCTGCTGAACATCGTGCCGCGATCGAACCGCGCGCTGCACCGTCGCTCGCTCCTGAGGAGGCAGGGGCCAAGGGTCAGTGTCGTGTTCCGCTGGGACGAACCAAAGCCGTTTATGCGGTTGCTCATCTGGCGGTTGGGACAGCGTTCCAGCTTAAGAACTTTCCCTTTGGCACGGCTCTAGGAATCGCACGGCGATCGGGCGCGATATCCGGTCCCGGCACCGTTTCCTGAGGGGCGCATCGGATACGTGGGGGGAATGCCCATGGCTGCGATCGGAGACATTCTTCGATCGCGAGGGTCGGTGGATGTTCGCCCCGCTGATCGTCGGTCGGGTCGTCACAAGAGGAAGGCGACGGCGAACCGCCGCGCTTGACGTCGGACGGGATCGGCTGTTCGCCGGCCGCTCCGGGCGCTGCGCCGGCCAGGCCGGCGCAGCGGCGGCGGTGCGCCGCCTCCGCCCGTCAGTACATATGCTGCCCGCCATTGATCGACAGCGTCGAGCCGGTCACGAAGCCGCCGTCCTCCGAGCACAGGAACGCCACGCCGCGCGCGATCTCGTGCGCCTGGCCCAGGCGGCCGACGGGGATCTTGGCGACGATCTTTTCGAGCACGTCGGCCGGGACCGCGGCGACCATGTCGGTGTCGATATAGCCGGGCGCGATCGCGTTGACCGTCACGCCGGCCTTCGCACCCTCCTGCGCCAGCGCCTTGGTGAAGCCGTGGATGCCCGACTTGGCGGCGGCATAGTTGACCTGGCCGTACTGGCCCGCCTGGCCGTTGATCGAGCCGATGTTGACGATGCGGCCCCATTTGCGCTCGCGCATGCCGGGGAAGGTCGCCTTGGCCATGTTGAAGCAGCCACCCAGATTGGTGTCGATCACCTCTTTCCATGCCTGGTAGGTCATCTTCAGGATGGTGCCGTCGCGGGTGATGCCGGCATTGTTGACGACGATGTCGATCGGGCCGAGTTCCTCGGCGATCTGCGCGCAGCCGGCCTGGACCGAATCATAGTCGGCGACGTCGAACTTGTATGCCTTGATGCCGGTGCGCTCGGTAAACTCGGCCGCGCGCTGGTCGTTGCCGGCGTAGTTGGCGGCGACGGTGATGCCGGCCTCTTTCAGGGCGAGGCTGATCGCCTCGCCGATGCCGCGCGTGCCGCCCGTGACGATCGCTACCCGTGCCATTCTCTAATCCTCTCCCTAGGTTGATCGATGCTAAGGCAGGGGCACCCAGCCTTCAAGCTCGCGCGCCAGAATATCGCGCAGCATCGCGATGCCGCCATCCTCGTCGTTCAGGCAGGGCAGATAGGCGAAATGGGTGCCGCCCGCCGCCAGGAAGCTCTCGCGCCCGCGGATCGCCAGTTCCTCCAGCGTCTCCAGGCAGTCAGCGGAGAAACCGGGGGCCAGGATCGCGACCCGCCTCGTGCCGGCTTTCGCCTCCGCCACCAGCGTCTCGTCGGTGGCGGGGCCGAGCCATTTGGCGGGGCCGAAGCGCGATTGGAAGGCAATGGTCAGCGGCCGCCCGGCAAGCACCGGTGCCAGCGCGTCGGCAAGGAGGCGCGCGGTCTTCTGGCAGTGGCAGTGGTACGGGTCGCCGAGTTCCAGCGTCCGTTTCGGCATGCCGTGGAAGCTGGCGATCAGCGCCTCCGGCGCGAAGTCCAGCTGTGCAAGGCCGGTTTCGACCGAGGCGCGCAGCGCGTCGATGTAACGCGCGTCGTCGTGATAGGGTGGCAGGGTGCGGATCGCGGGCTGCCAGCGCATCCTCGCCAGATGCGCGAACGCCTTGTCATTGGCGGTCGCGGTCGTGGCGGCGCAATATTGCGGATAGAGGGGGGCGAGCAGGATACGCTCGCAGCCGGCGTCCTTCATCGCCTGCAACCGCTCGGCGATGGCGGGGCGGCCGTAGCGCATCGCCCAGTCGACCCGTACGCCCGGTCCGAACGCCGTCTTCAGCCGTTCCGCCTGTGCGCGGGTGATCGCGGCGAGCGGGGAGCCGTCTTCGCGCCAGACCTGCTGATAGGCATGGGCGGATTTCCTTGGCCGCGTGTTCAGGATGATGCCGCGCAGGATCGGCTGCCAGGCGATCGGCGGGATCTCAACGACGCGGCGGTCCGACAGGAACTCGCCGAGATAGCGCTTCACGCTCTTGGCATCGGGGCCATCGGGGGTGCCGAGGTTCATCAGCAGCACGCCGACCTTCGGCGCGGGTATGGCGGGGTGATCGGGAGGCAGGTCCATCAGGCCACCCTTAGCGGCAGGCGCCGGATGCGATAGCCGGTCGAGGACTGGAGCGCGTTGGCGATGGCCGGGGCGACCGGAGGCACGGCGATCTCGGCGACGCCGCCGGGTGCCTCGTCGGAGCGGATCAGCTCGACGGTGATGTCGGGCGTGTCGGCGAGGCGGGGGAGCCAGAGCGTGTCGAAGCCGCGCGCAGTCGCGAGGCCGCGGGTGAAGCCGGTGCTGGCGCCGAGGGCCTGGGCGAGGCCATAGACCAGCCCGCCCTCGATCTGCTGGCGGACCAGGTCGGGGTTGACGACGCGCCCGCAGTCGACCGCGGCGACCAGCCGGTCGACGACGGTGCGGCCGTCGGCGCCGCGATGCGCCTCTGCCATCACCGCGATATAGCTGCCGCGAAACGCATGGGCGGCGATGCCCTGTCCGCTGCCCGCGACGCCGCCGCCCCAGCCGCCGAGCGAGGCGGCGGTCGACAGGCAGCGCGCCAGCCGCGGCTCGCCGCCGAGCATGCCGATGCGGTAGGAAACCGGCTCCGACCGGGCGGCATGGGCCAGCTCGTCGAGGAAGCATTCGGTGAAGAAGCAGGTATAGCCGTGCGCGCCGCCGCGCAGATGGCCGGTGGGCAGCGCCAGATCGGCGGGGTGGTGGTCGATCGCATAGGCCGGAATGCGATAGGGCGGCACTGCGCCGCCGACGACGTAGCGGTCGGCGGGGTCGAGCCGCAGCGCCATCGCGGCGCCCATGTCGGGACGAAGTGAAGCGGCGAGCGCGCGACCGGTGGCGGGGGCGGCGATCTTCGCCTGCCAGCCGGTGATCGCACCGCCCTGCCCCAGCCGCGCCGCCAGCTTCGCCATGGCGGGCGGGCGGTAGCGGTCGTGGAGCAGCGCCTCGCCACGCGACCAGGTGACGCTGACCGGACGTTTCAGCTCGACCGCGAGGATCGCCGCCTGCTCGGCAACGGTCGGGTCGAGTGCGGCGCCGGCGTCGCCACCGAGCTGCATCGGATGGAGGATCACCGCGTCGAGCGACAGGCCGGCGGCACCGGCGGCGGCGGCGCGGGTCCGCTGGGGCGCGGCAGTCTGGACCCAGAGTTCGAGCCGGTCGTCGCGCAGCACGGCGGCGGCGGCGGGCGTCTCGATCGCGGCATGGACACCGGCATCGGCACGGTAGGTTGCGGTGAAGAGGGTGGCGCCGCGGAATGTCGCGTTCAGGTCGCCGGCGGCCGCGATGCGCTGGCCCTCGCCGGCGAGGGCCGCGGTCAGGGCCGCGTCGATCAAGCGGTCGTCGATCACCGGACCGCTGGTGGCGAAGCGTGGTCGGGCGGCGTCGAGCGCGCGCATCGCCGCCCAGCCGGTGTTCGCCGCCGCCGCGACCCAGCCCGGCCGCTCGACCAGCTTGACTAGCCCGCGTATTGTGTTGGCGGCGGCGCGATCGACTGAAACCAGTCGACTGTCGCCGGGCGGCGCCTGACGGACGGCGACATGGACCATGTCGGGCAGGCGGATATCGGCGGCGTAGTTGGTCGATCCGTCGACCTTGGCCGGCGCGTCGAGCCGGGGAAGCGGCTGGCCGGCGAGCTTGCCCGCGCCGGCGACGCCGATCGGCAGCGGGTCGGGTGCGGTCAGGCGGGCGGCGTCGGCGGCAAGCTCGGCGAAGCGCAGGCGGCGCTTGCCGAGAAGGACGAAGCCACCCTCGGCCGAAAGGTCGGTCCAGTCGGCATCCCAGCGTGCCGCCGCGGCCATGCACAAAACCGCCCGCGCGGCGGCAGCGGCGGCGCGCAGCGGCTCTTCGAACATGCGGATCGAGCTGGAGGCTGCGGTGAGCATCGGCGCGGGCGTGGCGCTGCGGTCGTCGCCAGCGGGCCAGCGGTTCGGCATGCCCTCGAGCAGGTCGTCGGTCCCGAGCGGGTTGGCGTAGAGCGGGTTGAGGGGCGCGGGTTCGACCCCGACGGTGCGCCAGTCGGCGCCCAGCTCGTCGGCGGCGATCTGGGCAAGGCCGGTCCAGCTGCCCTGGCCATATTCGACCTGCGGCACGGCAATGGTGACGCGACCGTCCTCGCCGACCTTCAGCCACGCACCGAGGATATGCTCGCCGGGATTGGCTACGAGGGTCGGCGCATAGACGCGCGGCCACAAGCCCCATGCCGCGACCAGCCCCATGCCAACCCCGCCGCCGATCAGCACGCCGCGTCTGGTGATTGCCGTCATGGTGTCGGCTTTAGGCGGGATCGGGGATGGTGGCCATTCGGATGACGCGGAAAAATCTCTTCCGGGTGGGGAGGATCGGAAGAGATGATTCACCCGGAGGCGCGGAGGCGCGGAGACGCGGAGGGTGTCGCGCCTCGCCGCGCCAGCGGCCCTCCATCACCGGCCGGCGATCGAAGAGGGTGCGCTGCCGCGCACGAGACAGTCTCCGCGTGAACCAAAGCCGGTCATCCCGACGCGACGACGTTGCGGCTCCAGCCTCGGGCGTCAGCGGTTCTGGCTCCCCGCCTGCGCGGGGATGACTCATCACCCGCACCGTGTCTCCAGCGGAATGAGTCTGGCTCCCCGCCTGCGCGGGGATGACCAAGGGGGCGGGAGACGGGTGACGACGATGGTCAGGCCGCCACGGCCAAGGCACGATAGGCCGCCTTCAGGCCGACCTTGTCGATCTTCTCGGTGCCCAGCCGCGGCAGGGGCGCGTCGGCGATCCAGATGCGGGTCGGGACCTTGAAGGCGGCGATGTGATCGGCGAGGTAGGTGCGCAACGCCTCTTCGCCCACATCGGCGTCGAGGTGGACGACCGCGACGGGAACCTCGCCCAGCCGCTCGTCGGCGAGGCCGAAGACGGCGGCCTCCTTGACCGCAGGATGGGTGTAGAGCGCGGCCTCGACCTCCTGGCAGCTGATATTCTCGCCGCCGCGGATGATGATGTCCTTCTTGCGGTCGACGATGAAGAGATAGCCGTCCGCGTCCAGGTAACCGATGTCGCCGGAGCGGAAGAAGCCGTCGGCGGTAAACGCCGCCTCGGTCGCCGCCGGCCGGTTCCAGTAACCGCGGAAATTGGCGATCGAGCGGATGCCGATCTCGCCGCGCTGGCCCTGCGCCAAATGGGTGCCGGCATCGTCGAGGATCGCGACCTCGACCAGCGGCTTCGACGGGCGTCCGCAGGAATCGGGCTTGGCGATGTAGTTGCTGCGCCAGTTGCCGGTGCCGACCGCGTTGGTCTCGGTCAGACCATAGCCGATCAGCGGCGCCGGGCCGCCCATTTCCGCGTCGATCCGGCGGACATGCTCGACGGGGCGCGGCGCGCCGCCGGCGCCGAAATCGCTGACGCTCGACAGGTCGTAATCGCCCCGGTCCGGATGATTGAGGATCTCGAAGCTCATCAGCGGCACGCCGATGAAATAGGTGACGCGCTCGCGCTCGATCAGGCGCATCGCCTCGCGTGCGTCCCATTTCGGGATGATGACGAGCCGGCGGCCGATCGCGAAGCTCTGCAGGAACACCGGCACCTCGGCGGTGACGTGGAACAGCGGGATGGTCAGCAGCGTGACGTGCTGCGTAGGCGGGGCGACGCCGTCCTGGGTCGAGATGGTCAGCATGGTCAGCGCCTGGGACAGGAAGCTGAACGTGCCGGCGATCACCGCGCGGTGATCGGACAGGGCGCCCTTGGACTGGCCGGTCGAGCCCGAGGTGAAGAGGATCGTCGCCAGATCGTCCGGCCCGACCTGCGGCAGGTCGCCGGCCTCCCCGGTCAGCAGCGGCGCGGTGGCCTGGTCGAGCGGCAGCGTGTCATCGATGGCGACGACCGGCGTGGTCAGACCGGGGATCTGCGCCAGCCGCGCGGCGCGCGGGCCGTCGGCGACGATCAGCGCGCAGTCGACGTCCGCGATGGCGGCGGCGAGTTCCTCGGCCTGCCACCAGCCGTTCAGCAGCGTCGCGACGCCGCCCGCCATCAGCACGGCCATGTAGGTGACGATCCACGACGGCGAGTTGCGCGCGGCGATGCCGACCCGGTCGCCCCGCCCGATCCCGCGCCCGACCAGCGCGCGCGCTACCCGGTCGGCGGCGGTGTAGACGGCGCCGAAGGTCAGCCGCTCTTCGCCCGCGACCAGGAATTCCAGATCACGATGCTGGGTGCAGTAATGCGCGAAATAGGCGGGCAGCGAGGGTGGCGCGGCGGCGATCATCGGCAGCGTCGTGCCCCAGCGCTCCACCCCACCAGTGGCCAGCATCCCGCCGGCCGCCGTCAACCCGGCGATCGTATCGTCCATCCGGCGATCGAGTTCCGTCCGCATCCGTCTCTCCGCTTGGTCTTATCATTGTCGAGGGTCCAAACTCAATCAGGACAGCGCCGTGATCGTTCCAAAGCGACTGGCTGGCAAGGAAGGTCGTGCAGACGCGTAGCGGTGCTACGCGCAAGCGGCCTGACGCCGCCAGCCAGTCGCTTTGGAACGACCGCTTTGCGGCGGGCCGATGCGGGTGACATGCGACGTCGCGCGTCGGTCACGATGCTTGAGCATCGCTCCCTCCTTGCTCCTTGCCTGTCGCCCGCATCGGCTCCGTCACGACGTTGTCCTGATTGAGTTTGGACCCTAAGCCACTATGCAGGCGCCGATGACGAGGGGAAAGCCTTGATCCACCTACTTGCCCTGGCCGGCGACCATATCCGTTTCACCGATCTGGGACTGCACCCGGACGTCTTCTCGATCGGCGTCTTCACGCTACGCTGGTACAGCCTGGCCTATATCGCCGGCATCGTGCTGGGCTGGTGGTACCTGCTGCGCCTGCTCGACCAGCCCGGTGCGCCGATGGCGCGGCGGCACGCCGACGACCTGGTCTTCTACGCGACGCTGGGCATCATCCTGGGCGGGCGGATCGGCTACGTCACCTTCTACGCGCCGGAGATGTTCCTGCACCCGCTCTCGATCCTGCGGCTATGGGACGGGGGGATGAGCTTCCACGGCGGGGTGATCGGCACCTCGATCGGAATCATCCTGTTCGCACGCAAGAACGGGCTAAACTGGCTGCGTATCCACGACTATGTTGCCTGTGTGGTGCCGTTTGGGCTGTTCTTCGGCCGGCTGGCCAATTTCGTGAACGGCGAATTGTGGGGCAAGCCCGCGAACGTGCCCTGGGCGATCGTCTTCCCGCGCACCGTGCCCTTTCCGCTGGTCGACCCGGCGCGCCACCCCAGCCAGCTGTACGAGGCGGGGCTGGAGGGCGTGCTCCTGTTCCTGCTGCTGTGGTTCGCGTTCTGGCGCACGAAGGCGCGCTACGATCCGGGCAAGCTGGTGGGGCTGTTCCTGGTCGGTTACGGCATCGCCCGCTTCACCGTCGAGTTCTTCCGCGAGCCGGACAGCCAGCTGCGCGCCTTTGCCGAGGCGACCGGGCTGCACATGGGCCAGTGGCTGTGCGTGCCGATGATCGCCGGCGGGCTGTACCTGATGGCGACCTCTGCCAGGCGGCGGGTGCGAGTGGAGCCGATCGCCGGGACGGAGAGCGTGGCGTAGATGCCGCTCGTTCTCGTCATGTCGGCATGACGGAAGCCGTGGAAGGTCCGCTGCCCGAGCGGCTGGCGCGGGCCATCGCGCTGGCCGGGCCGATGCCGCTGTCGCAATATATGGCGGCTGCCAACACGCAGTATTATGCCACGCGCGATCCGCTGGGTGCGGGAGGCGACTTCGTGACCGCGCCCGAGATCAGCCAGATGTTCGGCGAGCTGGTCGGGCTGTGGAGCGCCGACCTGTGGGACCGGGCCGGGCGGCCGGACTGCCACTGGGTCGAGCTGGGGCCGGGGCGCGGGACGCTCGCCGCCGATGCACTCAGGGCGATGGACAAGGCGGGGCTGAACCCGACCGTCCATTTCGTCGAGACCAGCCCGGTGCTGCGCGGCCTGCAGGCGGAGCGGGTGCCGGGTGCGACCTTTCACGACTCGGTCGCGACCCTGCCCAACGACGCGCCGCTGATCGTTGTCGCCAACGAATTCTTCGACGCGCTGCCGATCCGCCAGCTGGTCCGTCGCCATGCTGTCGAAGGGGCGGGTGGCTGGCACGAGCGGCTCGTCGCGTGCCAGGACACGCTGTTCCTGCCGATCGCCGGCCGGGCGGTACCGGACGCGGTGATCCCGGAACCGCTGCGCGAGGCGCCGGCGGGCGCGATCCTGGAGATCTCGCCCGCCGCGGTCGGGATCATGCGCGAGCTGGCGGCGCGGATCGCGCGGCAGGGCGGCGCGCTGCTGGTGGTCGATTACGGGCATGAGGGACCGCTGCTCGGCGAGACGCTGCAGGCGGTGCGCGCGCACGGCTTCGCCAACCCGTTCGAGGCGCCGGGCGAGCATGACCTGACCGCGCATGTCGATTTCACGATCCTGTCCGCCGCAGCACAGGATGCGGGCGCGACGGTCTGGGGGCCGGTCGAACAGGCCGAGTGGCTGGTGAAGCTGGGCATAGACGCGCGCGCCGCCGCGCTCGCCCGCACCGCCCCCGGCCGCGCCGAACAGATTAGCGCCGATCGCCAGCGGCTGGTCGGCAGCATGGGCAGCCTGTTCAAGGCGCTGGCGGTCACCGCGCCGGGCTGGCCGACGCCGGCGGGATTCACATGATCGCGTGGCGCGACGCCGGGCCGGGCGACGGGGTGGCGCTGGCGGCGCTGTTCGCGCGCTGCTTCACCGATACGTTCGGGCACCTCTACGCAGCCAAGGATCTGGCGATGTTCCTTGCCGGGCAGGGCGAGGACGGCTGGGTACAACAGCTGGCCGACCCCGCCTATGCGGTGCGCCTGGGCGAGGTTGACGGCGCGGCGGTGGCATTTGCCAAGCTGGGTCCCCCTGCCCTGCCGGTGCGGCGACGCGGGCAGGCCGCCGAGTTGCGCCAGCTTTATGTGCTCGCCGACCATCATGGCAGCGGCGCCGGGCAGACCCTGATGGACTGGGCAATCGCCGCCGCACGGGCGCGGGGGGCGAGCGAATTGTTCCTGTCGGTCTATGTCGACAACCACCGTGCCCGCCGCTTCTACGCCCGGCAGGGTTTCGAGGAGGTCGGCACCTATGCCTTCATGGTCGGTACCCAGCGCGACGAGGATATCCTGCTGCGCATGGGGCTGAGGCCGCAGACAGCATGAGCAGCGATGGCGTGAGCGTCGAGGTGATCCGCGCGCCGCTGCTGGGCGACGTTCCGCACGGCTTTCTCGGTCGGCGTGGAGGGGTGTCGACGGGGGTGACGGCGGGGCTGGACCTGGGACGCCGCGGGCAGGATGTGATCGGCCCCGAACTCGCCGAGAATCGCCGCCGTGCGGTGGACGCGGTACTGCCCGGCGCGTCGCTCGCCACGCTCTATCAGGTCCACTCGGTCGATGTGGTGCGGGTGCTGACCGCGATGCGCGACGACGACCGCGCGCGCGGCGACGCGATGGTGACCGACCGGCCCGGCATCCTGCTCGGCATCCTGACCGCCGATTGCGCGCCGGTGCTGTTCGCCGACCCGGAAGCGCAGGTAATCGGCGCCGCCCATGCCGGGTGGAAAGGCGCGATCGCCGGGGTCACCGACGCGACCGTCGCGAAGATGGAGGCGCTGGGCGCGCGGCGCGAGCGGATCGTCGCGGCGGTCGGCCCGTGCATCGCGCGACGCAGCTACGAGGTCGACGACGCCTTCGCACTGCGCTTCACCGCAGAGGATGCCGCGAACGAGCGGTTTTTCGCGTCGGGGCGGCAGGGACATCACCGCTTCGATCTCGAAGCCTATGTCGCGCATCGGCTGGCTGCCGCCGGGATCGGGCGCATCGCGACGCTGGGGCTGGACACCTATGCCGATGCCGACCGCTTCTACAGCTATCGCCGGGCGACGCACCGGGGCGAGGCGGACTATGGGCGGCAGATATCGCTGATCGGCCTTTCCTGAACGACCGGTCGCCGTTTCCTGTTGGCCGGCTAATGCGTTAGGTCCGGTATCAAGGAGACAGCCCATGGCCGACGAAACCGAAGCCGATCTGAGCGGCGCGCCCGCCCCCTCCGTCCCGCGTGACGAGCCGCACACCATCGCCGGCCGCAAGCTGAAACCATCGACGATGATGATGGGCCACGGCTTCGACCCGTCGCTGTCGGAAGGGTCGCTGAAGCCGCCAATCTTTCTGACCTCGACCTTCGTCTTCCCGAACGCCGCGGCGGGCAAGCGCCATTTCGAGGGCGTCACCGGCAAGCGGCCGGGCGGGGCCGAGGGACTGGTCTATTCGCGCTTCAACGGGCCGAACCAGGAGATCCTCGAGGACCGGCTGGGCATATGGGAAGAGGCGGAGGACGCGCTCGCCTTTTCCAGCGGCATGTCGGCGATCGCGACTTTGTTCCTATCGATGGTGAAGCCCGGCGACACGATCGTCCACTCCGGCCCGCTCTATGCCGCGACCGAGACGCTGATCGCGCGCATCCTGGGCAAGTTCGGGGTGAAGTGGCTCGACTTTCCGGCGGGTGCGACGCGCGAAGAGATCGACCGGGTGCTGGAAGAGGCCGCGACCGGCCATGTCGCGCTGATCTATCTCGAATCGCCCGCCAACCCGACCAACGCGCTGGTCGATATCGAGGCGGTGGCGGCGAGCCGCGACGCGATCTTCGCCGACCGACCGGAAAAGCCGCCGATCGCGATCGACAACACCTTTCTGGGGCCGCTGTGGCAGCAGCCGCTGCGCCACGGGGCGGACATCGTCGTCTACTCGCTGACCAAATATGCCGGCGGGCACAGCGACCTGGTCGCGGGCGGGGTGCTGGGCAACAAGGCGCAGATCGACACGATCCGGGCGATGCGCAACACGATTGGCACGATCTGCGACCCCAATACCGCCTGGATGCTGCTCCGCTCGCTGGAGACGCTGGAGCTGCGGATGAGCCGCGCCGGCGAGAACGCGGCCAAGGTCTGCGCCTTCCTGCGCCAGCATCCCAAGGTGGAGCGGATGGGCTATCTGGGCTTTATCGAGGATGCGCGCCAGCAGGACATCTATGCCCGCCACTGCACGGGCGCGGGATCGACCTTCTCGCTACTGGTGAAGGGCGGCGAGGCGGAGGCGTTCCGCTTCCTCGATGCGCTGCGCATCGCCAAGCTGGCGGTTTCGCTGGGCGGCACCGAGACGCTGGCCAGCCACCCGGCGGCGATGACCCACCTGTCGGTGCCCGACGCGCGCAAGGCGGCGCTGGGGATCACCGACAATCTGGTACGCATCTCGATCGGGGTCGAGGATGCCGACGACCTGATCGCCGATTTCGACCAGGCGCTGGGCGCGATCTGATGCCGGTGTTCACCGATATACCGCAGGAGGCGTTCGTCGCGGCGGTGCTGGACCTGGCGGCACAGCTGGCCGCGGACGCGTGGCGGCCCGACTTCATCATCGGAGTGGGACGCGGCGGACTGGTGCCGGCGGTGTTCCTGAGCCATGCCACGGGTCTGCCGATGCTGTCGGTCGATCACAGCAGTCAGGTGAAGGACTTCGCCGACGACGCGCTGGTCCGGCTGGCGCTGCGCACGCGCGGGGGCGAGCGGCTGCTGTTCCTCGACGACATCAACGATTCGGGGCGGACGATCACCCACCTGCGCACCGCGCTGACGGCGGCGGGTAGCGTAGCCGGCGCGGTGCGGTTCGCGACGCTGATCGACAATGTGTCGTCGGCCGAGCGGGTGGAATATCGCCACCGCACGATCGACCGGCGCGAGGTCAAGGACTGGTTCGTCTTCCCATGGGAGGCGGTGGCGCCGGCAGCCTCGGTCGAGGCGGATGCGGCGGAGGTGCCCGAGCGGATCGGGTGACCTGCTGTCATCCGCGATCTCACAATCGTCATCCCCGCGCAGGCGGGGATCCAGACGCGCTGACCTTTGGGCAAAAGGCGCTGCGTCAGCGGTTATGGATCCCCGCCTGCGCAGGGATGACGTCAGGTTAGGGGCGAGTCATCACCCGGATCCGGCCGACCGGCGGCGGGGTGACCGGCGGGCCGGCGGAGAGGTACGTAGCCATCGCCTCCACATCGACCGGACCGCCCGACACGTAGCGGCCCACGGTCAGGCTCGAGAACCCGTCGCCGCCGAACGCCAGGAAATCGCTCAGCACCACGCGGTAGGTGGCGCGATCGTCGAGCGGAGCGGTGCCGACCTTCGCGTCGGTGATTCGCGACCCCGCCGGCTTCGCGGCGTCATAGGCATAGGTCATGCCCGCGACGCTGAGCAGGATCTTGCGGTCGAGCTGCTGCTCCAGCACCGCGCGCAGCTCCGCACCGGTATAGGCGCGTACGGTCAGCGTATTGCCGAACGGCTGGACCGCGTAGAGGTCGCCGTACGTCACCGATCCATCTGCCTTGGGGGTCAGCGCGCCGCGGATGCCGAAGGGGTTCATGAACGCGACCTGCGCGCCCTGCCCCTTGCCCGCGGCGAGTTCGGCGTCGGCGATCAGGTTGCCGAAGCGGGTTTCGGTCATGCCGGCGCCCTCCTTGGGGCGGGGCAACGACTCGGTCAGGCGCCCGGAGGGGCGGGCGGCGAGGGGCGCGGAGGCGGCGGCGTAACGGGCAACGAGCTTCGCCACGCGCGGCTCGCCGACGACCCCCTGGTTGCGGACCGTGACGTTGCGCGCGCTCTTGGCGACGACGCGGTGGGTAGCGGGGTCGATCGCCAGCACCGCGTCGGTCACCAGCGTGCCGTACTTGCCGGCACTGGTCAGGAGGAACGGCTTGCCCGGCGCGTAGGCGGCATAGTCACAGATGTACGAGCGATGGGTGTGGCCCGAGACGATCAGGTCGACGCGGGGGTCGAGCCGGTCGAGGATCGGGCGGATCGCCCCCGACAGCCCGCGGCAGTCGTTCGGCCCCGCCTCCTGCGCGCCGCCCTCGTGGATCAGCACCACGATCGCGTCGGCGCCGGCAGCCTTCAGCTTCGCGGCCTCCGCATTGGCGATGTCGGCCTCGTCGGCGAAGCGGATGCCGGGGATGCCGGCGGGGCTGACCAGGGTCTGGGTGGTGCGCGTGGTCAGGCCGATGAAACCGATCGTCACCGTCCGGCCACCCTCCGTGAAGCGGCGCAGGGCGGTGGCAGGGAGCAGGCTCTGCCCCGCGGCGGTGATGGTGTTGCCGGCGAGATAGGTGAAGCCGGCGCCGGCGAACGGCTCGAGCGTGCACGGCTTCGCGGTGCTGGTGCCGACCGCGACCGCCGCACACCCGCCGCGCTGGAGGCGGAGCAGCTCCTCGGCACCGCGATCGAACTCGTGGTTGCCGGCGGCGTTCAGGTCGACACCGATCAGGTTCATCGCCGCGACGGTCGGCTCGTCGAGAAAGATCGAGGACATCAGCGGGCTGGCGCCGGTCATGTCGCCGGCCGAGACGGTGATCGAGTGGCGCGCCTCTTTACGCAGCCCGCCGATCGTCGCCGCCAGCCACGCCGCGCCGCCGGCGGGCACTGCGTCGATGTCGATGCCCGGCGGCTCCAGATTGCCGTGGAAGTCGTTGAAGGCGAGGACGTGGACCTCGATCGGCCCCTTGCCTGATGCGGCGCCGTCCACGCGCGGCGTGCGCGCGGCGCAGCCCGCCAGCAGCGCGACGGCGAGCGCCAGGCCAAGGGCACGCATCAGCCGTCGCCGATCCGCTCGATATCCGCACCCACCGCCGACAGCTTCTCCTCCAGCCGCTCATAGCCCCGGTCGAGATGGTAGACGCGGCTGACCTGCGTCTCGCCCTCTGCCGCCAGCCCCGCCAGGATCAGGCTCATCGAAGCGCGCAGGTCGGTCGCCATCACCGGTGCGCCGACCAGCCGGTCGACCCCCTTCACCACCGCGGTGCGGCCCGACACGGTGATGTCAGCCCCCATCCGCGCCAGTTCGGGGACGTGCATGTAGCGGTTCTCGAAGATCGTCTCGGTCAGGACGCTGGTGCCGTCCGCCTTGCAGAGCATCGCCATGAACTGCGCCTGCATATCGGTGGCAAAGCCCGGGAAGGGCGCGGTGGTCAGCGTCAGCGGCCCGACCGGCCCGGTGGCGGCGACGCGAACGCTATCCTTACTGGGCTCGACCGTCACGCCCGCCTCGGTCAGGGCGGCGAGGGTCGCGCCCATGTCGTCGGCCGCGACGCCGGTCAGGGTCAGGTCGCCGCCGGTAATCGCCGCAGCGCAGGCATAGCTGCCCGCCTCGATCCGATCGGGCATCACCGCATAGGTCGCGCCATGGAGGCGGTCGACGCCCTCGATCTCCAGCGTCTCGGTGCCGATACCGTCGATCCGCGCACCCATCGCGACGAGACAGCGGCACAGGTCGACGATCTCGGGCTCGCGCGCCGCATTCTCGATGCGGCTGCTACCCTTGGCCAGCGCGGCGGCCATGACGACGTTCTCGGTCGCGCCGACCGACACGACCGGAAAGCGATAGCGGCCGCCGGACAGCCGCCCGCCGGGGGCGGAGGCGCGGACATAGCCCGCCGCCATCTCCAGCTCGGCGCCGATCGCCTCCAGCGCCTTCAGGTGGAGGTCGATCGGGCGGTTGCCGATCGCGCAGCCGCCGGGCAGCGATACCCGCGCCTCGCCGGCCCGCGCCAGCACCGGGCCGAGCACCAGGATCGACGCGCGCATCTTGCGGACGATGTCATAGGGCGCCTCGGTACTGGTCAGCTTGCCGGCACGGATCGTCATGACCCGGCCGAAATCCTGCGGGCTGGTCCCTTCGATCCGGGTCGAGGCACCGAGCTGGTTCAGCAGGTGGCCGAAGCCGTCGACGTCCGCCAGCCGCGGCAGATTGCGCAGCGTCAGGGGTTCGTCGGTCAGCAGCGCACATGGCATCAGGGTGAGCGCGGCGTTCTTCGCGCCGGAGATGGGCAGGCGGCCGGACAGGCGGTTACCGCCGCGGATGATGATGCGATCCATGCCCACGATCCCTATCGCCTGCCGCGCGGGGCGCAAGCGTGTCGGGGCGCCGATGATCGCTGCCTGGAGACTCCCCTCCCTGGACAAGGAAGGGGAAAAGAAGGAGCCTTTAGGGGCCTACGCCTTCTCCAGCGTGCATTGCAGGGGATGCTGGTTCTGGCGGGCGAAGTCGGTGACCTGGCCGACCTTGGTCTCGGCAACCTCGTAGGAGAAGACGCCGCAGACGCCGACGCCGCGCTGGTGGACGTGGAGCATCACCCGCGTCGCCTCTTCCATGTCCATCCGGAAGAAGCGCTGCAGGCAGAGGACGACGAACTCCATCGGGGTATAATCGTCGTTCAGCATCAACACGCGGTAGGGCGTGGGCTGTTTGGTGCGGGTGCGCGTCTTGGTCGCCAGGCCGGCACCGGTGCCGCCATTCTCGTCGCTGCCGTCGCCGTCGCGGCGTTCGGCCATGGTGATCGCTCGCTTGTGCATGGATCGCCGAAATATGGCATCGGGCGGGTGCCGGGCAAGACCCCGGCGTGAAGTTTGATCCACCGGAGGCGGATACGACACCGCCCTCCACCCGGAATGCGAGTGGAAGGCGGTATGGTGTCCCCTTCCACCATCGTGCCGGGACGAGCCCGACGTGATGGTGAGGAAATCTGGCGGGGCGGCCGGGGCCGCCCCGCGGGTCCGCTTACGCGGCGACTTTGATCTTCTCGGCCGCGACGGCGACGCGGTTCGAGATCGGCTGCGCGACCTCACCGGCCAGCTTCAGCGAAGCCTCGGTGCCGCGCGACGTCTGGGCGACCAGCGCGTCGAAGCTCGAGCGGACATAGTCGGCCTGGAACTTCAGCAGCTCGGTCGGCGACTTGATCGTGGCGAGGGTGCGGAGTGCCTGGCTGGCCTCCTCGAACGACGACTTCATGTACGCCGCGGCGTCCTGGCCCATCGACTCGAAGCCCTTGGCGGCGATCTTCGACGACTCGACGACGGCCTCGACATTGCCCTTGCCGAACTCGGTGATCTCCTGGAAGAAACGCGCGCCCTTCTCGACCGCACCCTTGGCGCGCTCATTGGCCTCGGCGAAAGCGGCCTGGCTCTTTTCGGTCACGTTCTGAACGGTATCCATGATCGTCTTCTCCTGTTGGGTGGTGGGGGCGGCCGCGGCTTCGGTCTGGACGACCGCCTCCTGAACGGCAGTGGTGATGGTGTCGGTGACGGTTTCGACCTGCGCGACCGTCTGCTCGGCGACCTGATCGACCTGGTCGGTGGCGGCGGTGACCGCCTGCTCCGTAGCCTCGATCACCGGCTGGGTCGTTTCCACGACCTGATCGGCCACCGCCGCTACTGGTTCCGGGACGACTGGTGCCGGATCGATCGCAGCCGGGGCGCTCTCTGCGACTGGCTTCGGCTTGGGCGCGGGCTTGGCGCGCACCACCGGCTTCAGCGTCGGCTTGACCGTCGCGGCGAGCGCAGGCGGAATCGAAGCCTGGATCGGGGTCGGCAGATCGATCGCGGGAGCCGCCTCCTCGACGGCAGGCGTCAGATCGGCGAGCGGCGCAACGATGCCGGGGATCTCGGCGATCCCGGCGGGCGGCAGCCTGCGTCCCGAACGCTTGTTACCCGATGCGGACATGCATCCATCTCCCTTACTCTGCTGCGACGCAACATAGAGCAGGAATCGGCCGCATTCAAGTATTTTGTGCGGTGCAGCAATAACTCAGCGTATTCGGACATATTCGCCGGGCGCGGGCGCCAGCGCGGGCAGCGAACCCTTACCCGGCACCCGCGCGCCGGCCACTTTGACGCTGCTATCATCCAGCGATGTCAGCCACTTGCGCCAGTCCGGCCACCAACTTCCCTTGGTCTCGGTTGCGCCCGCGACGAAATCGGCAAGCGATGCTGCCCCATCCTCGTTGGTCCAATACTGGTATTTTCCGGCGGCCGGCGGATTGACGACGCCGGCGATATGCCCCGATCCGGCGAGCACGAATCGCAGCGGCCCGGCGAAGTGATCGGTCAGCTTCCACACGCTTTCCGCAGGCGCGATATGATCCTCCCGCCCCGCCTGAACATAGCTGGGCGTGGTCACGGTGCCGAGGTCGAGCGGCGTGCCGTCGACGCTGAGCGCGCCCGGCTTCACCAGCAGATTGTCGCGGTAGAGGTCGGTCAGGTAGGACAGGTGCCATTTCGACGGCAGGTTGGTGGTGTCGCCGTTCCAGTGGAGCAGATCGAACGGCGCATAATCCTTGCCGAGCAGATAGTTGTTGGTGACATAGTTCCAGATCAGGTCGCGCCCGCGCAGCAGGTTGAAGGTCGCGGCCATGTAGCGCCCGTCCAGAAACCCCTCCGGCGAGAGGTTGGCGAGCATCTTCAGCTGCTCGTCGTCGACGAAATGGGTCAGGTCGCCGGCATCGGCGAAATCGACCTGCGCGGTGAAGAAGGTCGCGCTCGCCACCTTGTTCGCCTGCCCGCGCGCGGTGAGCAGCGCCAGCGTTGCCGCCAGCGTCGTGCCCGCCACGCAATAGCCGATGGCATGGACCGACGGCATGCCGAGCAGTTCGCGGATCGTGTCGACCGCATCGACCTGGGCGCGGACATAATCGTCCCACGCCACGTCCTTCATGCCGGCATCGGCCGACTTCCACGACACCATGAAGACGGTCAGCCCTTGGTCGACCGCCCAGCGGATGAAGCTCTTCTCCGGCGTCAGGTCGAGGATGTAGAAGCGGTTGATCCAGGGCGGGAAGATGACCAGCGGCGTGCCCGCGACCTGCTTCGTGGTCGGGGCGTACTGGATCAGTTCGTAAAGGGGGGTGCGCTTCACCACCTGTCCCGGCGCGGTCGCCAGGTTGCGCCCGACTTCGAACGCGGTGCCGTCGGTATGGGTCAGCTGGCCGCGACCGATATCGGCCATCATGTGCTGGAGCCCCTTCAGCAGGTTCTCGCCGCGCGTCTCGATCGTCCGCTCGATCACCTCGGGGTTGGTCAGCGCGAAGTTGGACGGGCTCATCGCGTCGACGAACGCCTGCGTGGCGAAGCGCAGCTGCTCCTTCTGCTTGGGCGCGACGCCCTCGACCGCGTCGACGCCGCGCAGCAGATGGTCGGCGATGGTCAGGTAGCTCTGGCGGACTAGGTCGAACGCCGGCTCGCGCCAGGCATCACCCTTGAACCGCTTGTCGACCGGGGCGGCCGGCGTGCCCGGCTGGTCGCCCGGGGTCAGGATGCGCTGCCACAGCGTCAGGCTGTCGCTCCAGAAATCGTGGAGGCGACCGAGCGTCGCGGGATCGTTGACGCCGGGCACGGTCGGCAGCGCGGCGAGGCCCTGCTCCATCATCATCTGCTGCGCGCGGCCCACCACCCAGGTCCAGTGCTGGATCTCCTCCAGCGTCGGCAGGGCGCCGGTGCCGGAGGTACCGGGATCAGGCGCATCGGTCGCGGGCGAGTGCGGGTCGCGCGGGGCTGCCATGACGTCTCTCCTGTCGAAAGCGTCGTGTAGCCCGCGCGTGCGGTCTTCGGAAGCGGCATTCGGGCCCGTTACGGCCATCAGAACGGACGTGGGCGGATAGTGATGCAGAAACGCATCACGAAGCGACATTTTCTATTAAATCAGACAAAACGGCACCAAACCAACTTGACACCAACCTTTTAGCATACGGTATACTCTGCGTAATTGCTGACGAGAATTCAGCGGCTAAGTGGGGAGGTTGAGATGATACGGAGCATGTTCCTGACTTCGGGAGCGATGACGGCCTTGATCGCGGGATCGGCCGCCCAGGCCCAGACGTCGCAGGCGTCATCCGTCGCACGCAACGCCAGTGCGGACGCGGAGGCGACCAGCACATCTGAGCAGGACATCCTCGTCGTCGGCCTGCGCAAGAGCGTCAAGGAAGCGGTCGAGCGCAAGCGCAAGTCCAAGCAGATCGTCGACTCGGTCGTCGCCGAAGACGCCGGCAAGTTGCCCGACAACAACGTGATCGAGGCATTGGCCCGCGTTACCGGCGTCCAGATCAGCCGCAGCCGCGGCGAGGGCAGCGGCCTTACGATCCGCGGCCTGTCTGACGTGCAGACAACGGTCAACGGCAACAACGCCAACCAGGGCGAGGGCCGCTCGATCAATCTGGCCGATGTTCCCGCCGAGCTCATCAAGGCGATCGACGTGTACAAGACACGTTCGCCCGATCAGGTCGAGGGCGGCGTCGGTGGCAGCGTCAACATCGAACTGCGCCGTCCGCTTGACCTGAAGGAGGGCCTGACGGTCGCCGGCAGCGTGCGCGGCGTGTACAGCGACAATCCCAAGAAGGTCAGCCCGTTCGCCAGCCTGCTGGTATCGAAGCGGATGGACACCAATATCGGCCAGATCGGCTTCCTGCTCAACGGATCCTTTCAGAAGAACTATTATCGCGAGACCTTCGTGAGTTCGGAGGGCATCGATAATTTCTGCTGCTCAGGTGACGCAAATTCACCACTTGGTCTCTTGCCTGCCGCCTACAAGGACCTCGCATCGCCTTATCGCGTCAATTACGGCCTGGACCAGGGCCGGAACAAGAAGAAGGCACTGAGCGCGTCGGTGCAGTGGAAGCCGAACGACAACCTCGAATTCGTACTCGAGGGCAGCTACATCAATTCGCAGAACAACAACCAATATGATGGCCTGTATCTGGCGATTCGCGAGGGTGTACTGTCGAACATCACGACGCTGCCGGACGGCAAGACCCTGGTTTCCGCGACCGTTGGGCCGCGCGCCGCGGGGCAACGACCCCCGGCCGGCTTTACGTCGCAAGCCTATGACTCCAACTCGGACTTCTACAGCACCAATTTCGAGACGACCTGGCGCAGCGGCATCGCCACCGTACATGCCTCTGCTCAGTATAGCTGGAGCAAGAACGACGCATTCAACGTCGAATTGCTGCCGATCGTCCCGGGCGCCACTACCGCGACCGTCGATCTCGTCTCGGACCGCTTCGCAGGCGGGGGGCCGTTCATCACCTTTCCGGGCGTCGACCTGACCAACATCAACAACTATATCGTCGATCGCTATCAGGATCGTCGCTACGCGAGCAAGAACAAGGAGTTCTCTTCGCAGCTCGATATCGAGTTGGCGTTGAGCGACTCCGGCCTGCTCCGCCGGTTCAAAACCGGCGTGCGTTTTATGGATCGCCTTCCGAGCAACAGCTATGGCTACCGCGACGGTTATCCGCGTCAATCGGTCGTGGTGAACGGCGTGACCACTCGCGTCGGAACGCCGCTATCCGCCTTCCCGGGGGCCGACGCGGCGGGGCCGGTATCGGCGCTTGTTCCCGGTGCAGAGGCACTGTCCTGGGTTCACATTCCCGGCCGCGTCCTGATCGCGAATGTCACGGCAAACCGCCAGTATATCGTGGCGAACGATCCAGCTAACGCCGCGCTTTGGTCGACAGATGAGCCGCCGAGTGATCGCGGGCAGGTGTACCGCGCCTCGGAGAACAGCTTCGCCTTCTATGGCCTTGTCGATTACGGGTTCAAGCTCGGCTTTCCGGTCGACGGTCAGATCGGCGCGCGCGTCATCAACACCTTCGGCTCGGCGAGCAGCACCAACTTCGCTTATGGACCTTTAACCGATAATCCGACGATTTCGGCCGGAAGGGGTCGCGCCAATTACGTCGACATCCTGCCGACCCTGACTGCCACCATTCACTTTACCAATAAGTTCCAGCTGCGCCTCTCGCGGACAACGAACATCCAACGCGCAGATTTCTATAATCTTCGCCCATCGGCTATCATCGATCAGTTCCGTATCCCGACCTACGTCTATACGGGCAATCCGAAGATCAAGCCGAGCACGGCAATCAAGTATGACGCCAGCCTGGAATACTACTTGCCAGACGGTGTTATCTCATTGGCCGGCTTCATCAACAATCAGGACGGCCTTCTCTTCTATTACGACCGGCCGGCCAATCTTGCTGCCTACGGCATCAACGAAGACGGCTTCATTTCGTCGCTCTACAATGCAGGCAAGGGCAAGAATGTCGGCGTCGAGGCCAACCTGCAGACCTTCTTCCGCTTCCTGCCCGGCGTGCTGCGCAACTTCGGCATCGGCCTGAACGGCACCTGGATCCCGACTGCAACGCAGAAATACCCCTATGCGGATGAAGAAGACAATGACGTTCCCGGCGCGAACGACGTAACCGGGCTGTCCAAATATACCGGCAATGCAACGCTGTTCTACGAGACTCCGTCGTTCAGCACCCGAGTGAGCTACAATTATCGCTCGCGTTTCCGCAACGACGTGAACTATCGGAACCCGATCTATTCCAGCTTCACCCAGTCGACATCGCGACTGGATGCGGCGATCAACTACACGCCCGTAAAGTTCATTACCTTCTCGTTGGAGGGCACCAACCTGCTCCGCAACAACGACAAGGTCTATTACGGCATCGACAAGCTGCTGCCACAGGGCGGGCGCCTCCAGCCGCGCACCGTGCAGCTGAGCGCCCGCTTCCGCTACTGATCGTCACCGGAGCGGCCGGCTCGTCAAGGGCTGGCCGCTCCCACGGGCGACGAAAGGCGAAAGCTACAGACAGGTACACAGAGCCGTCGCCGCGGGGTGGCCTCGCGAACGAGCGCGGCGTAAGGCTTGCCGCACCTTTCAATCACAAGGTGCCCCATGTCCGACGAGTTCTACCGCATCAAGCGTCTGCCCCCCTATGTCATCGCCGAGGTCAACGGGATGCGGGCGGCGGCGCGGGCGGGGGGTGAGGATATCATCGACCTTGGCATGGGCAATCCCGACCTGCCGCCGCCGGACCACGTCCTCGACAAGCTGATCGAGGTGACGCGGAAGCCCGACGCGCATGGTTATTCGCAGTCCAAGGGCATCCCCGGGCTGCGGCGTGCGCAGGCCAACTATTACGGCCGTCGCTTCGGGGTCGAGCTCGATCCCGAGAACGAGGTCGTGGTGACCATGGGATCGAAGGAGGGGCTGGCCAGCCTGGCGACCGCGATCACCGCGCCCGGCGACGTGGTACTGGCGCCCAACCCGTCCTATCCGATCCATACCTTCGGCTTCATCATCGCCGGCGCGACGATCCGCGCGGTGCCGACCACGCCCGACGACCATTATTTCGAGAGCCTGGAACGCGCGATGGAGTTCACCATCCCGCGCCCGTCGGTGCTGGTGGTCAATTACCCGTCCAACCCGACCGCGGAGACGGTCGACCTGGCGTTCTACGAGCGGCTGGTCGCCTGGGCGAAGGAAAACCAGGTCTGGATCATCAGCGACCTAGCCTATTCGGAACTGTATTACGACGGCAACCCCACCGTCTCGATCCTGCAGGTCAAGGGCGCCAAGGACGTCGCGGTCGAGTTCACCAGCCTGTCCAAGACCTATTCGATGGCCGGCTGGCGGATCGGCTTCGCGGTCGGCAACAGGAAGCTGATCGCGGCGATGACGCGGGTGAAGTCGTATCTCGATTACGGCGCCTTCACCCCAATCCAGGCGGCGGCGTGCGCGGCGCTGAACGGGCCGCAGGACATCGTCGAGAAGAACCGCCTGCTCTATCACAAGCGCCGCGACGTGCTGGTCGAGAGTTTCGCGCGGGCGGGCTGGGACATTCCGGCACCCCGCGCCTCGATGTTCGCCTGGGCTCCCCTGCCCCCGGCCGTCGCGCATCTAGGCAGCCTTGAGTTCAGCAAACAATTGCTGACAAGCGCGAAGGTCGCCGTTGCGCCAGGGGTGGGCTACGGCGAGAACGGAGAGGGCTACGTGCGCATCGCGTTGGTGGAGAATGAGCAGCGGCTGCGCCAGGCGGCGCGCAACGTGAAGCGCTATCTCCAGTCGATGGGCGTGAATACGCCGGGTCAGAAGGTCGGTTGAGCGCGCTTGCGGTTTCGGCTGGTCGCCGCATGATGCCACGTTCGCCGCACTTCCGTGCTCCTGCGAAAGCGGGAGCTTCGCGAAACCCGCTTCGTCATGCCGGTACGAGCCCGGCATGACGATCAGACGGACACCGGCACGAGGGCGCGACATCGGACGCCACGCGCAATGACGATCGAACCCCTTTACTCGCTGGCCGGCGTGTTCGTCGGCGTGCTCGTCGGGCTGACCGGGGTCGGCGGCGGGTCGCTGATGACGCCGATCCTGGTGCTCGCCTTCGGCTTCCACCCGGCGACCGCGGTCGGCACCGACCTGCTCTACGCCGCCGCGACCAAGACGGTGGGCACCACCGTCCATGGCTGGCGCGGGACGCTCGACTGGCGGATCGTGCGACGGCTGGCGATGGGAAGCGTGCCGGCGACGATCGTCACGCTGCTGCTGCTCGGCCGGACTAGCGAGCATAGTCCGGCGATGGAGCATCTGCTCGCGACGCTGCTCGGGCTGGTGCTGATCGCCTCGGCGATCGCGACGCTGCTGCGCCACCGCATCGTCGCCGCCCTGACCCCACGGCTGGGCGAGAGCGAGGCGCACCAGCCGGTGTGGCTGACGGTGCTGCTCGGCGCGGTGCTGGGCGTGATGGTGTCGCTGACCTCGGTCGGAGCGGGCGCGCTGGGGATGACGGCGCTGCTCGTCCTTTATCCCCGCCATCCGCTGAAGAGCCTGGTGGGCGCCGATATCGCCCATGCGGTGCCGCTCACCTTGCTGGCAGGGGCGGGGCACTGGCTGCTCGGCTCGGTCGACTTGGGGCTGCTCGGCTCGCTGCTGATCGGGTCGATCCCCGGCATCGTCGTCGGCAGCCTGCTGGCGGGCGCGATCCGCGAGGGCGTGCTGCGTCCGATCCTGGCGATCGTGCTGGCGATCGTCGGCGTCAAGCTGTTGCTGTAACAGGCTGTCTGGGAATCGGCGGAAGAGCCGATTTCGGGCGGTGCCGGCCCACTCCCCCACCCGACCTCCCATAGCGTATCCTTGATGGGAGGTCGGGTGGGGGAGCGGGCCGGCACCGCGAAATGGGCTTTCAGCGCATTTTCAAACACGTTGTAACAGGCCTTCGCCGACTTGCGGCGGTCATGAGCCGCGACCATGCTGCCGGCATGATTCGCTCGCTCGTCGCCGCCCTTACCCTGATCGCCGTCCCCGCCGCAGCGATCCCGCCGGCGCCCCCGACGACGACGAACCCCGCCGACCGCCCGCTCATCGCCTGGCTGCCCGGCCCCGTCCGCTGTGCAGGCGAGGTGGCGAACCCGGTGACGATGCGCCGGCCGCTTACCGCCCTGGGCTGGAACGGGATGACGGCAGCACCCGCCCCGGTCGTCGTCCGCTTCGCGATCGATGCGGCGGGACGCCCGGTATCGATCGCGCGGGCGGAGCAGATCTCCGCCGTCATGGCGCAGGATATCGAACCCTCGCTCGCCGCCTCGCGCTTTGCCGCCGGTGCGCCGCGGCAGGGATGCGAGGTCCGCTACACGCTGCGCATCACGCCGATGGACGCCACCCCGGTCGAGGACCTCGCCTCCTATACCGTCGCACCCGACTCGGGGCCACTGCCACAGGCAGGGTGGGACCGACTGCACCCGGCGGGCAGCACCTGCTTCGATCCGCCGCGGCCGCAACCGCTGGTGCGCGTGCTGCCGGAATTCGGTACGCTGCCGGCGACGCCGGGCGTGAGGGACTGGACGCTGGTCGGCTATGACCTGGATGCCAGGGGGCGGCCGATCGAGGTGCGGACCGTCCACGGCACCGGCAACCGGGTATTGGACGCGGCCGGGATCAAGGCGACCCGCGCGTCCCGCTTCACCGCCGGCGCACGGACCGGCTGCCGCTATCCCTATTGGCGCGCGCCGGCGACGCTGGCCGCGCCCGAAGGACCCGATCCCGAGACCCTGCGTCCCGCCGGGGCCACCTGCCCGGACGAGGGCGGCGCCTGGACGACGCCGCCGCGCCTGTCCTATCCGGAGCCGTGGCGCCGCCGCGGCATCGAGGGCTGGGCGATCGTCGCGTTCGACGTCGCGCCCTGGGGCGAGCCCGGCAATCTCCGCATCCTCGCCAGCGAACCGGCCGAGGCGTTCGGCCAGCAGGCGGAGCAGGTGATCCGCGCGGGCCGAAAGGCCGCCGCACCCCAGGGACGATCCGGCTGTATCGAGCGGGTCCGCTTTCTGATGCCCCCTCGCGGCGCGGCCGAAACCGGACCGGCAGAGATGCCGATCGACTGATCGCTAATCCTACCGGATCAATATGGTTGCCAAAGGGGCGGTAGAACCGGCATCTATCGTGCTGTGCTGCGGCAATACGAACTGGTCGATCGGGTCCTGGACTACGATCCGGAAGCGGACGAGGCGCTGCTGAACCGCGCCTATGTGTTTTCCATGCACGCGCATGGCAGCCAGAAGCGGGCATCCGGCGACCCCTATTTCAGCCACCCGATCGAGGTCGCGGGCATCCTGACCGACCTGCGCCTCGACGACGAGACGATCGCGACCGCGATCCTGCACGACACGGTCGAGGATACGGTCGCGACGCCCGAGGAGATCGAGCGGATCTTCGGGTCCAATGTCGCACGGCTGGTCGACGGCGTCACCAAATTGTCGAAGATCGAGGCACAGACCGATAACGAGCGCGCTGCAGAGAATCTGCGCAAGTTCCTGCTCGCCATGTCCGACGACATTCGCGTGCTGCTGGTGAAGCTGGCCGATCGCCTCCACAACATGCGCACGCTGCATCACATCGCCAAGCCCGAGAAACGGCGGCGGATCGCGCGGGAGACGATGGATATCTATGCCCCGCTCGCCGAGCGGATCGGCATGTACGAGTTCATGAAGGAAATGCAGACGCTCGCCTTCCAGCAGATCGAGCCGGAGGCGTATGAATCGATCACCCGCCGGCTGGAACAGCTGAAGCAGGGCGGCGGCGACCGCATCGCCCGGATCGCGTCGGGGCTGAAGCTGCTGCTGTCGCGTGGCGGCATCGAGGCAGACGTGTCGGGGCGCGAGAAGCATCCCTATTCGATCTTCCGCAAGATGAGCGAGCGGCACATCAGCTTCGAGCAGCTATCCGACGTAATGGCGTTCCGCGCGATCGTGCCGACCGAGGAGGACTGCTACCGCGCGCTGGGGCTGATCCATCGCCGCTGGCCGATGGTGCCGGGGCGGTTCAAGGATTACATCTCGACCCCCAAGCGCAACGGCTATCGCTCGCTCCACACGACGATCATCACCGCTGAGCAGACCCGGGTCGAGATTCAGATCCGCACCGCCGCGATGCATGCGCAGGCCGATTTTGGCCTGGCGGCCCACTGGTCGTACAAGCAGGGCGCGCAGCCCGACGCGCAGGTCAGCTGGATCCGTGACCTGGTCGAAATCCTCGACACCGCCGATACGCCGGAGGAGCTGCTCGAACATACCCGCATGGCGATGTATCAGGACCGGATCTTCGCCTTCACGCCCAAGGGCGAGCTGATCCAGCTGCCCAAGGGCGCGACGCCGGTCGACTTTGCCTATGCGGTCCATACCGATCTGGGCGACCAGGCGGTCGGCGCCAAGGTGAATGGCGGCGTCGTCCCGCTGTCGACGGTGATCGAGAATGGCGACCAGGTGCAGATCCTGCGCTCCGCCGGGCAGACGCCGCAAGCAGCGTGGCTGGGGGTGGCGACGACCGGCAAGGCGCTGGCCGCGATTCGCCGCCACCTGCGCCAGACCGAGCGTGGCGAGCAGATCGCGCTCGGCCGCAAGCTGTACGACGACATCATCCGCCGCCTGCCCGCGCAGCTGGGCACCGACGCGCTCGGCCATGCGCTCCGCCGCCTGAAGCTGCCCGACGAGGCGGCGCTGATGGTCGCAATCGCCAGGCGGACGCTGTCGGACGTGGCGGTGATGGAGGCGCTGATGCCCGGCTCGGCCGGTGCCGACATCGCCGCCATCGCTCCGCAGTCGAGCGCCTTGTCGATCAAGGGGCTGACGCCCGGTGTCGCCTACGAGCTGGCGCAGTGCTGCCACCCGGTGCCGGGCGACCGCATCGTCGGCCTGCGCCGGCCGGATGCGGGGATCGAGGTCCACGCGATCGACTGCGTGATCCTGGCCGAACTGGCCGACCGGTCGGACGAGGAGACCGACTGGGTCGACGTCCAGTGGGGCGACGAGACCGAGGGCGCCGTCGCGCGCATCTCGGTGACGGTCAAGAACGAGCCGGGCGTGCTCGGCCTACTGGCGACCGTGATCGGCCAGCACCGCGCCAACATCATCAACCTGCGCCTGGATACGCGCGACATCCGTTTCCACACCAACACGATCGACGTCGAGGTGCACGACGTCCACCAGCTGATGCGCCTGCTCGCGGCGCTGCGCGCGCTGGATGCGGTGAATGCGGTGGAGCGGGTCTAGCCTCTCACTTCACCCCTCCCCTTCAGGGGAGGGGCCGGGGGTGGGGCGGTTCCGCGGCCGCGGCGCCTGGGGAGAGGCCCCACCCCAACCCCTCCCCTGAAGGGGAGGGGTTATTCCGGAATGTACGACACTACCTGCTATCCAACAACCATGGACCCTGACCCTTGCGCCTCTTCGAACCCCTTCTCGCCGGCGCCGACCTGCCGCAGCGGCTGATCGGCTGCGCGACCGCGGCGGTGGCGATCGCGCTGACCATCGTCGTGTGTTCGGGCCTACCGCTGACCGCCGCCGACCTGCCGATCATCGTCGCGCCGCTGGGCGCGTCGGCGGTGCTGGTGTTCGCGGTGCCGTCCAGCCCATTGGCGCAGCCCTGGCCGGTGGTTGGCGGCAACACGATCTCGGCACTGGTGGGCGTGGCGGCGTTCACGCTGATCCCCAATGCTACCATCGCGGCGGGCGTCGCGGTCGGGGCGGCGATCCTGGCGATGTCGCTGCTGCGCTGCCTGCATCCGCCCGGCGGCGCGGCGGCGCTGACCGCGGTGATCGGCAGCCAGGGTATCCACGCCGCGGGCTTCGCGTTCGCCTTCACACCCGTATGCATCAACTCGGTCGCGCTCGTGTCGATCGGCATGATCCTGCACCGGGCGACGGCGCGCACCTATCCGCATGTTGCCGCACCGGCCGCATCGCGATCGGCGTTGCACGACGCCGATATCGACGCGGCGCTGGCCGACATGCACGAGAGCTTCGACATCAGCCGCGAGGATCTGAACGCGCTCCTGACCCATGCCGAGCGGCACGCGACGGCGCGGGTGAAGGGGAACAAAGGCCGGTATGGACCTTTGACCCTGCGCAAGACAGGGGAACCCAGCCGATGACCACACGCGTCCTGACCGCCGCCATGCTGCTCGCCAGCGCCGCGCCGGTCGTCGCCCAGCAGCAGCAGGCACGCGCGATCTCCGCGTCCGACAAGCGGCAGGGCGCGGCCGCCAATCCGCAGCTGGTGGCGCAGTTCGGCGGCGCCTATACCGGCCCACAGGCCGGCTATGTCGAGCGGGTCGGCAAGCGGGTCGCAGTCCAGTCCGGCCTGTCGAATGCCACCGGCGACTTCACCGTGACGACGCTCAACTCGCCGGTCGAGAACGCCTTCGCCATCCCCGGCGGCTATGTCTACGTGACCCGCCAGCTGCTGGCGCTGATGAATTCGGAGGCCGAGCTGGCATCGGTGCTGGGGCATGAGGTCGGCCATGTCGCCGCCCGCCACTCGCAGTGGCGCCAGACCCGTTCGACGATCGGGTCGATCTTGGCGGCAGGCGCGGGACTGCTGACCGGCAGCAGCCTGGCGACACAATTGGTTGGGTCGGGGGCGCAGCTTTATACGCTGAAATATGGTCGGGATCAGGAGTATCAGGCCGACGCGCTGGGCGTGCGCTACATCACCGCCGCGGGGTATGACCCCTATGCCGCCGCCAACATGCTGGGCGCGCTGGGCGCATCGACCGCGCTTGCCGCACGCGCGGCGGGCAGCGACGCCAATGCGGTGCCGACCTGGGCCTCGACCCATCCCAACAGCGCCGACCGGGTGCGCCGCGCCGAGCAGCTCGCCGCCGCGACCGGCCGGCCAGAGGCATCGCCGCCGCAGGACACCGCGTTCCTGAAGATGCTCGACGGGCTGCGCTACGACGACGATCCGGCGCAGGGCGTGGTCGAGGGCCAGAGCTTCCGCCATCCTGCCTTGCGCGTCCGCTTCGCCGCACCCGCAGGCTATCGCATCGCCAATGGCGACGATGCGGTGACCGTCGTCGGCAGCGGCGGGCAGGCGCAGTTCCAGACCGCGAGCGGCAGCGATCCCGCCACCGCCCTCGCCGCCCGCTTCCGCGCGCTGGGCGTGACCGCGGACGGCGAGACGCAGGCCGGCAGCGCCAACGGCCTGTCCTACGCGTACCGCACCGTCCGCGCCGCCGCCAACGGGCGCGCGGTCGACGCGACGGTGGTCGCGTACCGCTTCCCCGCCGCGATCTATACCTTCACATTGGTGACGCCGGCGGGAAGCGGGATCGGGCCGTTCCAGCCGCTGCTCGCCAGCGTCGCGCCGCTGTCCGCCGCCGACGCCGCGGCGATCCGCGGCAAGGTGATCCGGGTGGTTACGGTCGGCAGCGGCGACACGGTCGACACGCTGGCGGCGCGCATGGCCTATCCGGACCTGCGCCGCGAGCGGTTCCTGACGCTGAACGGGCTCGACGGATCGGCACCCTTGCGCGCGGGGACGCTGGTGAAGCTGGTGGTCGCCGGCTAGCCGCGGCGATGACAGCGGCGCGGGCAGCGGTTATGTCTGCGCCATGCACCGTCCCGCCCTGTCCGTCGTCATTCCCTGCTACAACGAGGCGGCGTGCCTCAAGACGCTGCACGCGCGTGTCGCCGCCGCCGCGCGGGACGCGGTGGGCGAGGATTTTGAGATCGTCCTCATCAACGACGGCTCGCGCGACGACAGCTGGCCGGCGATGCAGCGGATCGCCGCCGCCGACGCCCATGTCGTCGCGATCAACCTGTCGCGCAACCACGGCCACCAGCTGGCACTGACCGCCGGGCTGGACCTGTGCGCCGGCGCGCAGATCCTCATCATCGACGCCGATCTGCAGGACCCGCCGGAACTCCTCGCCGACATGCGCCGGACGATGGCGGCGCAGGAGGCCGACGTGGTCTATGCCGTCCGCCGCCGGCGCGAGGGCGAGACGATCTTCAAGAAGGCGACCGCCGCCGCCTTCTACCGCGTGCTCGACCGGGTCACCGACACGCCGATCCCGCTCGACACCGGCGATTTCCGGCTGATGAGCCGCCGCGCGCTCGACGCGCTCCTCTCGCTGCCCGAGCAGGCGCGCTTCATCCGCGGCATGGTGGCGTGGATCGGGTTCCGGCAGGTCCCCTTCCCCTATGACCGGGCCGAGCGGCTGGCAGGCGAGACGAACTATCCGCTGGGCAAGATGGTGCGGCTCGCCTTCGACGCGGTGACCGGTTTCTCGACCGCGCCCTTGCGCTTCGCCAGCCATGTCGGGCTGGCGCTGACGGGGGTGTCGGTGCTGCTGATCCTCTACATCGCCGCAGGCTGGCTGTCGGGAACGGCGGTGCAGGGCTGGACCTCGACCATGCTCGTCACCGTGGTGCTGGGCGCGGTGCAGATGTTCGTGCTGGGGATGATCGGCGAGTATCTGGGGCGGCTCTACATCGAGTCGAAGCGGCGGCCGCTCTACCTGATCGCCGACGTTGCCGGCCCGGTACAGGGACAGGCGACCCTGGGGTTCCGGGCGGAGGCGGTCCAACCCGCTCCCCTCCCCTTCAGGGGAGGGGCTGGGGGTGGGGCGCTTCCTCACGCAGAGGTGCTCGTGGAGACGCCCCACCCCAACCCCTCCCCTGAAGGGGAGGGGCTTGCACGCTAGGGCCGCGCCAGCGTCACGATCGATACGCCCGGCGCCATCGGCATCCGGCCGACCATGTGGCGCTCCAGCCGGAAGACCGTCTCGAACAGCGAGTTGACGAGCGGCGGCGGCGGCGAATCGTCGCTGTCGTCGCGTCCGGTCAGCCGGCCGAGCAGCCGCGCGCCCGCCGCCAGCGGGAAGAGCAGGCTGTTGAAATAGCCGAGCTTGTCCGGGGTCAGCCCCGCCGCCGTGATCGCCGCCCGCAACGTCGCCTTCGAATAGCGGCGGTGATGGTGGTTGACGACGTCGTGCGCGCTCCACATCCACTGGTGCGCGGGCACCGCGATCAGGATCTTGCCGCCCGGCTTCAGCAGCGTCTTCATCGCCGCCAGCGCCGCAACGTCGTCCTCGATATGCTCGACCACGTCGAGCACCGCGACCAGGTCATACGCGCCGCGCTCCACCCCCGGCAGTCCGGGCAGCGGCGCCGCGCCGACCGGCCGGCCCAGCCGCTCAGCCGCGATGGCGCGGGCGGCGGGATCGATCTCGATTGCCTCGACCGTGCCGAACCGCGCCAGCATCGGCAGATTATGCCCGGTGCCGCAGCCGATTTCGAGGATGCGCGCATTCGCCGGCAGGTCGCCATAGCGGGTCAGGTAATCCGCGAGGATGTCGCGGCGCGCGCGATACCACCAGTGGGTGGAGTCGTGCGCGGCCATGCGGTCATAGACGATGCGATCCATGGTCAGGGTCCAAACTCAGTCAGAACAGGGATCGTGATCGTCCGTGGAAGACCGCCGACAAGGAGCGCAGCGCAGTCGCGTAGCTGCGTTACGCGCAAGCAAGCGACGGATGGTTGGGCCGCCATGTCCCCCGGACATGGCTGGAACGATGCGGGGCATCGTTCCACCCGCCCATCCGGCGCTCTTCCACGGACGACCGCGAAGCGGCGGGCGACATCCGTCACGACCCTGTTCTGACTGAGTTTGGACCCTCACGCGAACACCAGCCAGCGGTTGAGGGCGAAGGTGACCATCGTCGCCAGCGCGACCGCCGGGAGCAGCGGCGCCCAGGCGGGCAGGCCGAAATGGGCCGTACCGATCCAGGTCACGGCCGCGTTGATGACCATGCCGGTGGCCTGCACGCCGACGAACTGCGCCTGCTGCCAGCCGCCGCGGCGCGTGCCGTGTCCCCGAAAGCTCCAGCGGCTGTGCAGGACGAACCCCACGCTCACCGCGACCGCAAAGGCGATGGGTACGGCGTAGACGGCATGGTCGCGGCGGAATACCCAGCTGGTCAGCGGCAGGTAGACCGCGCTGTAGATCAGCGTCGAGATGCCGCCCGCCACGCCGAAGCGGACCAGCTGACCGAGCAAGCCGCTCGTCCGCCACGCCTCGATCCTTGCTGTCACCACCGGCTTGTTCTTTGCACCGTCGAGATTAGAGCGGGTCGCTGTAGTGCCGGCACGGGCGAGGGGAAAGCGTTTTGATCCTGGATGGTTCGTCGGACCCCCGCACTGACGCGGCACCGGCCCCCGCGCCGCCGCAACTGCCCGCGGAGCTGCGCCGCAATCTCGACCGGCACTGGCTGGCGCTGGTGCTGGTCGCCTGGCTCGCCATCGCCGCCTGGTTCGTGTGGGACCGGTGGACCGGCATACGCTGGCTGTCGCTGGGCGACACCGACGACAATATGCGCCTGATGCAGGTGCGCGCCTGGATGGCGGGTCAGGGCTGGTACGACCTGCGCCAGTACCGGATGAACCCGCCGGCCGGCTTCGACATCCACTGGAGCCGGGTGGTCGACCTGCCGATCGCCGGGCTGATCCTGCTCTTCCGCCAGTTCACGTCCGCCTCGATGGCGGAGCGGCTGGCCTGCGGCATCGCGCCGCTGTTGCCGCTCGGCATCGCGCTGGTCGCGCTGGCGGCGACGGTGCGGCGGCTGGTCGGGGCGATCAGCTGGCCGCTGGCGCTGCTGTTCCTGATGATGAGCGCCGCGCAGACGCTGGCGATGTTCATGCCGATGCGGATCGACCATCACGGCTGGCAGCTCGCCTGCCTGGCCGTGACGGTCGCGGGATTATGCGATCCCCGGGGTCCGCGCGGCGGTGCGCTGGTCGGGCTGGCGAGCGTCGTGTCGCTGGCGATCGGGCTGGAGATGCTGCCCTATATCGCCATGGCCGGTGCGATCACGACGCTGCGCTGGGTGTGGGACGCGGGCGAGGAGCGGCGGCTGGACGCCTATGCGGTCACGCTGGGGCTGGGCGGTGCGGCGATGTTCGCCGCCTTTGCCTCCAGCGCCAACTGGACGATGCGCTGCGACGCCTTCACGCCGGTGTGGCTGGCGGTGGTCGCGGCGAGTGGGCTGGCGCTTTATATCCTCGCCTTCCTGTCCCCCCGCGCGCTGATCGTGCGGCTGGCGCTGGCGGCGGCGGCGGGGGCGGCGATCGTGGTCGGTTTCGCCGCCTTCTTCCCGCAATGCCTGGGCCGGCCCGAGCAGGTGTCGCCCGAACTGGCGCGCACATGGCTGAACAATGTGCGCGAGGCCAAGCCGCTCTACGCCCATCCGTTCCGCGTCGCCTTCCCGATCGCGACGCTGCCGGTGATCGGGCTGGTCGGCGCGATCGTCGGCGCGTGGCGCGCGCGGCGGGCGCCGGCGGCGGTCGGCTGGGCGGCGGTGGCGCTGTTCACCATCTTCGCGACGCTGATGCTGCTGTGGCAGACCCGCGCCGGGCCTGCCGCGCAGCTGCTGGCGGTGCCGGGCGCGGTGGCGCTGGCGGTAATCCTGTTCCCGTGGCTGCTCGGCCACCGGCTGATGCCGGTGCGGGTGCTGGGCACGGTGACGGCGTTCGTGCTGGTGTCGGGCGCCTTTGCCGGGCTGGCGGTGCAGTATCTGCACATCGATCCGCCCAGCGCCTATACACGGCGCGTCAACGGCGCGACCGGCGAGTGCATGCGGACCAGCCGCCTGCTGACGCTGAACCGCTATCCGGCGGCGACCGTCTTCACCTTCGTCGACCTGGGGCCGCGGCTGATTACGGTTACCCACCACGATGCGATCGCGGGGCCGTATCACCGCAACGGCGACGCGATCCTGGACGTGCAGCACGCCTTCAGCCGCTCGCCCGACCAGGCGCGGGCGATCATGAAGCGGCACGGCGCGACGCTGCTGCTGCTGTGCCCGAACATGGCGGAATCGACCATCTATCGCAGCCGCAATCCCGGTGGCTTCTACGACCGGATGGCGCACGGGGCGAAATACCCATGGCTGACCCCGCTGCCGCTGCCGCGCAAGTCGCCGTACCGGCTATACCGGATCTCGTGAGCGAAGGTCCGATTAAGGATTTGTTCTCCCCCGTCGTTTAGGACTTTTACGCAGGGAGATTTCTGATGATGTTGCTTATCCGCGCTCTGCGCGACTGTCGCGGCGCGACCGCGATCGAATATGGCCTGATCGCCGCCCTGATCGCGGTCGCGGCGATCGGCGCCATGTCGCGGCTGGGCACCAAGCTGAACACGACCTTCAACGCGGTGTCCGCCAATATGAAGTGAGCGGGTGGGCCAAGTGCCCCCTGCTCTGTCATTCCCTCGGAGCCGGGGATCCAGACGCGCAGGTTTGCGCAAGGGCCGCCAACGTCAGCGCCTCTGAAACCCCGCCTGCGCGGGGATGACGGAGAGTGATCGACAATAAACAGATGACATCTGCATCTGCTCTTCACGGACATGCCATATCGGCGACCGCCTTAAAGGGGGCGCTTTGCATGTCGGATGCCAATATGCGTAAGGGCTTGGGCTGCTTAACCGTAGCGCCTGGGACGGCGATCGGGCTCGCCGGGCTGACCGACGGAGTTGGCCCAACCGGCTGGCGTGGACTCGCTGAGGTACTCGGTTGGCTGATCGTCTGCCTTGCAGCCGCCGGTATGTTCGCGATCGTCTTGGGGCAAAAACGTTCAAGTCTAGAATTACGTTTGCTCGTGCACATTGGCGCAATCGGCGGCGGCTGCCTGGTCTATCGGTCTGTCAGGTGGCTTTGTCTGGACGCTCCTATGCCGGCCAAAATCCTGTTTACTGACAGTGTTCAAAAGATTGGCGTGGCTGGATTGCTGGTAGGTGGATTGTGGACAATCCACGCCATTTGGGGCGCATGGCGATCTTGAGAACTCTACCGCAGCGCCACCTCGACCCCGTCGATCACGAACTGCACCGCCAGCGCCGCCAGCAACACGCCGAGCAGACGGGTAATCACCGCCTCGATCTTCGCGCCCAGCAGCCGCATCAGCGGCCCGGCCGCCAGCAGCGCGACCAGCGTCAGCAGCAGGATCGTGCCGAGAGCGGCCAGGATCACCAGCGAGCGTTCCAGCCCTTCGTTGCGGCTCATCAGCAGCATCACCGACGCGATCGATCCCGGCCCGGCGATCATCGGCATCGCCATGGGGAAGATCGAGACGTCCTCCGCCTCCTCCGGATGCTCGGCGACCTTGGCGGCGCGATCCTCGCGGCGCTGGGTGCGCTTCTCGAACACCATTTCGAGCGCAATCAGGAACAGCATGATGCCGCCAGCGATGCGGAACGACGCCAGCTCGATGCCCAGGCCGTGCAGCAGGTCCTCGCCGAACAGCGCGAAGACCAGCAGGATCGCCGCGGCGACCAGCACCGCACGCACGGCCATCGACCGCCGATGCGCCGGCGTCGCCCCCGCCGACAGCCCGGCATAGATCGGCGCGCAACCGGGCGGATCGATCACCACGAAGAAGGTGATGAGCGAGGAGACGAACAGCTCCAGCACTAGGCGACGCCCTCTCGCCGGCGCGCGGAGTCGAGGGTATTGGCGAGCAGGCAGGCGATCGTCATCGGGCCGACCCCGCCGGGCACCGGGGTGATCGCGCCGGCGACCTGCACCGCCCCGGCAAAGTCGACGTCACCGACCAGCCCCGTGTCGGTCCGGTTGATGCCGACGTCGATCACGGTGGCGCCGGGCCTGATCCAGTCGCCCTTGACCAGCCCGGCGATGCCGACCGCCGCCACGACGATGTCGGCGCGGCGAACCACCGCCGGCAGGTCGCGCGTGCGGCTGTGCGCGACGGTGACGGTGCAGCTCTCGGCGATCAGCAGCTGCGCCATCGGCTTGCCGACGATGTTCGACCGACCGACGACGACCGCGTCCATTCCCGACAGCGTCGGATGGACCGACTTGAGCAGCATGATGCAGCCGAGCGGGGTGCAGGGGACGAAGCCCGGCATCCCCGTCGCCAGGCGCCCGGCATTGACCGGATGGAAGCCGTCGACATCCTTGTCCGGGTCGATCGCCAGCAGCACCGCCTGCGTGTCGACGCCGGCGGGCAGTGGCAGCTGGACCAGGATGCCGTCGACGCCCGCATCGGCGTTCAGCTGCGCGACCAGCGCCAGCAGCGTGGCGGTGTCGGTATCGGCGGGCAGGCGATGCTCGATGCTCTCCATCCCCGCCTCGCGCGTGGCGCGGCCCTTGGAGCGGACATAGACCGAGGAGGCCGGATCCTCGCCGACCAGAACGACGGCGAGCCCCGGCGCGCGCCCTGCCGCCGCCCGGAATGTCGCCACCTCGCCCGCGACCCGCGCACGCAGGTCCGCGGCGATCGCCTTTCCATCGATGATCTTCGCGCTCATGACCCGGCCTCATAGAGGGCAGCGGCGGTCTTCGCCAGCACTGCGGGATCGCCGGCGACGCGCAGCCGCTTCAGCCGCGCGGTGTCGCCGGCGACCAGCGTCACGTCGCGCCTGGCAACGCCGAAATGCGCGGCGATCAGGCGGACGAGCGCAACATTGGCGGCCCCGTCGACCGGCGCGGCGGCGAGGCGCGCCGCAAGGTGATCGTCGGTGCCCGCCGCCAGCATATCACGGCCGCCGCGCGGCGTGACGCGGACGGCCAGGTCGATGCCGTCGTCCCGCTGCCGCCAGGCTGCCATCAATAGGGGTTGGCGGCCAGATAGTTCGCGGCGATGTTGGGCAGGACGATGTTCGACAGGATGTAGATCAGCAGCAGCACCACGAGCGGCGATAGGTCGAGCGCACCGAAATCGGGCAGGATGCGGCGGATCGGACGGTACATCGGCTCGGTCATCCGACCCAGCGCGTTCCACACCGTTCGGACGAAGTCGTTATAGGTGTTGATGACGTTGAACGCGATCAGCCACGACAGGATCGCCTGGACGACGATGATCCACCAGACGATGTTGAGCAGCAGCTGGACGATCTGGAGGATGGCGATCAAGGCGGGGCTCCGATGAATGTCGCTGTTCTATAGGGACGCGGGTGCGCCGGGAGAAGGGCTACCTTAGAGGCTGTTTGAAAACGTGCTGAGCGCACGTTTTGCGAGTTTTCAAACGGACCCTTAGCGCCCCGCCACCCCGGTCGCGCTGACCAGCGTGCCGGCACCCGCGCGGGTGAAGATCTCCAGCAGCATGGCGTGGGGGATGCGCCCGTCCAGGATCACCGCGGCGTCGACACCCGACTGGACGGCGGCGACGCAGGTCTCGATCTTGGGGATCATGCCGCCGGTGATGGTGCCGTCGGCGCGCAGCTCGGCGACGCGGGCGGGATCAAGCGCGGTGAGCAGCTGCCCCTGCTTGTCCAGCACCCCGGCGACGTCGGTGAGGAGGAAGAAGCGCGCCGCGCCCAGCGCAGAGGCGATCGCGCCGGCCATCGTGTCGGCGTTGATGTTGTAGGTGTGGCCGTCCGCACCGATGCCGACCGGTGCGACGACCGGGATGATGTCGGCGGCGGACAGCGTGTCGATGATGCGGCGGTCGACCGCGATCGGCTCACCCACGAAGCCCAGGTCGACGTGGCGCTCGATGCCCTGGAGCGGGTCGGCGTCCATCCGCCCGACCTTTTCCGCCAGCACCAGCCCGGCATCCTTGCCCGAGATGCCGACCGCGCGCCCGCCGGCCTGGCCGATCCAGCCGACGATATCCTTGTTGATCGATCCGGCCAGGACCATCTCGGCGACCTTCGCCGTCTCGGCATCGGTGACGCGCAGGCCGTTGACGAACTGCGACTCGACCCCCAGCCGCTTCAGCATCGCGCCGATCTGCGGGCCGCCGCCATGGACGACGACCGGGTTGACCCCGACCGCCTTCAGCAGCACCACATCCTCGGCGAAGTCGCGCTGCAACTCGGGGTCGCCCATCGCGTGGCCGCCATATTTCACCACGAAGGTCTTGCCGGCATAGCGCTGCAGGTACGGCAGCGCCTCGGTCAGCGTCTCCGCCTTGGCGAGCAGGGCGGCATCGGGTGCATGGCTGGTCATGCGCGCGCCTTTAGCGGCGGCGGACGGCGAGCGGAAGCGCTACCGCCCGCTACCCGCGCGTCAGTTCCACCATCACGACGTCATGATCGCGCATCGGCAGGTCGAGCGTCGCGGTGCCGTCGCGCCCGGCCCGCACCGTCGACACCACCGGCCGGTCGCGGGTCAGCGACTGGAGCGTCGCCAGCTGCGCGGCATCCAGCGTCTCCGGTCGGCCCATTTCGAGATAGGCGGTATAGGCGTCGTTCTGGCGGAAACCCGTCCGGCGCGTGCGGACCGTATAGCGCCCCGGCGCCAGCCCGGCGACGCGCAGCCGCAGCGGCGCGGCGGCCGCCGCCGGGCGCACCCTGGTGAAGAAGGGCCGGTTGCTGACCGGCTGATCGGGCAACACGTCGCGCCACGCCAGCAGCTGGATCGCCTTGCCCTTCACCGCGGCGATGCTGTCGGGATCGCCGGTCGGCAGCTCGCGGTCGCCCAGCTCATGGAGATATTTATACGCGAACCAGGCCGGCTTGCGCACGCCCTGCGGCGTCATGAGGCCGAAGCCGCCCTCGAACGGCCGCTTCTGCGGCCCCGGCTCCTCGAACAGGTCGCTGAACGTCCAATAGCTCATGCCCTGGGCCAGTCCCTCGGTCCGGCGCAGCTTGGCGAGGATATAGGCGGCGCTCAGATAATCGTCGTGGATCGGGTCGCGCGGATTGTAGCTGGTGCTCCACTCGGTGAAGAACAGCGGGAGGCCGGGATGCTTCGACGCCTCGATCTCGGCGCGCACCTTGCGTACGTCGGCGACGACCGCGTCGGGATTGCGCGACAGCTTGTTGTCGCCCTCGCCCCTCTCGTCGAGGAAGCCGCCCTCGACCCCGTAGGTGTGGGTGGCGATGAAATCGACCGGCAGGCGGTGCGTATCGGCATAGGCCAGGAACTCCGGCACCCAGGCCGCGCCCGCCGTGGCCGGGCCGCCGACCCGCAATTGCGGGTCGATCGCCTTGATCGCGCGCACCGTGCGGCCATAGTAATCGAGATAGGCGGCCTTGTCGGCGCCCTCCCAGAACCCGTCGAGATTGGGCTCGTTCCAGAATTCGAAATACCAGCGCCGCACTTCGTTCGCGCCATAGCGGGCGATGGCGTGGCGAACGAAGGCATCGACCAGCGCGGACCATTTCTCCGGCTGCGGGTGCGAGGTGTTGCCCTTCCAGTAGAACAGGGTCTGGTCCGACGTGCGCATCGCGTGCGGGGTGAAGCCCAGCTCCACGAACGGCCGGATGCCCAGCTTCAGCAGCCGGTCGTAGAGATAGTCGATCCGCGTCCAGTCATAGACCGGCCGCCCGTTCACCTCGCGATAGGTGCCGAGCGCGTCGTGGAACAGCGCGTGGAAGCGGATGTAGCGAAAGCCCAGCTCGCGCTGGACGATGGCGAGCTGCGCCAGGCTGTCGTCGCGGATGAGCACGCCGGGATAGTCGGAGCCGACCGACATCAGCGCCATCGGATCGCGCGGGCGGGTCGGCGCACGCGCGTCGACCCGGATCTCGCGGACCGCGGCGACCTCCGTCGGGGCTGCCTGTGCCGGCGGGGCCGCGAGCGGCAGCGCGCCCGCCAGGCCCAGGGCAAGCTGCCACTCCCATCGCTTCGCCATGCCCCGCATCCCGCTCTCCCTCACTTTATCTGTGATAGCGGTATCACGACATCGCGCAGGTGAAAAGCGTCTCTCATACAGGTGCTTGCGTGGATTACCGATCCAGCCGCCGGCCCAGTGCCACGAACAGGTAGATGGCGGGCGGCACCAGCACGGCGGACAGCACCACCTTGGCGAGCATCTGGCCGAGCAGCAGCTCGCCTATCGGGAAGATGCCCAGGAATGCGATGCTGACGAACAGCAAGGTGTCTACCACCTGGCTCAGGATGCTGGCGATGCCGGCGCGCAGCCAGAGGAGCTTGGCGCCCTCACGCCCCTTCAGCCACGAGAAAATGGTGACGTTCAGCGTCTGCGAGATGCCATAGGCGACGATCCCGCCCGCCCAGATCCGCGGCGTGCCGCCCATCATCAGCGCGAACGCATCGGCGCGCGCCGGCTCCATCTGCGGACTGGCCGGCACCGCCAGGACGACGATCGCAAGCAGGATCGAGACGATCAGCGGCACGAAGCCGATCCGCACCAGCCGCGTCGCGGTGCGCGGCCCATGCAGTTCCGCCACCGCGCTGGAGGTGACGACCAGCAGCAGGAAGGCGAAGATTCCCGCCTCGACCGCGAGTGGTCCGAGCGCGACCTGCTTGTTGCCGAGCACTCCGGCGATGCACACCATGCCGCCGTAGAAGATCGAGAAGGCGAACAGCGAAGGAGAGATGGCGGCGGGGCGGGTATCCATCGCGGGACGCTAACGTCTGATGCCGCCGCGCACAATCGGCTGTCCTAATGCCGCGATTTATGGTGATAACCCGGCAAACCGGGATTGGGACGGGCCGCGGGCCCGCGAGCATGGGATGACGGGCGTGACCTTCGCGACTTTTCACGGGCGGCCGCACGCGTGAGCCGGCTGCTGATCGGCATTGCCGGCATCATCGTCATCCTGGGCATCGCCGTCCTGATCTCGACCGACCGGCGCGCGATCCGGCTGCGCGTGGTCGGCGCCGCCTTCGCGCTACAGGCGGTGATCGCCGTGGTGGTGCTCTATTGGGGGCCGGGGCGCGCGGCGCTGGCGACCGCGTCGGAAGGGGTGGCGGCGCTGCTCGGTTACTCGCAGCGCGGCACCGAATTCCTGTTCGGCAACCTCGCCAGCCCGGCGGTCGGCGGCACCAGCTTCGCGATCGCGGCGCTGCCGGTCATCATCTTCTTCGCCAGCTTGGTGTCGATCCTCTATTATCTGGGCGTCATGCAGCTGGTGGTGCGCTGGGTCGGCGGCGCGATCGAGAAGGTGGTCGGCACCTCCAAGGTCGAATCGCTGTGTGCGGCGGCGAACATCTTCGTCGGCCAGTCCGAATCGCCGCTGGTCATCCGCCCCTATCTGGCCGGGCTGACCCCGCCGCAGCTGTTCACGGTGATGACCAGCGGCATGGCCGGCGTGGCCGGCACGATCCTGGCGGCATATGCGTCGATGGGCATCCGCATCGAGTATCTGCTGGCGGCGAGCTTCATGGCAGCGCCGGGCGGCATATTGATGGCCAAGATCGTGATGCCCGACCGCAGCCTGCCGCCCGAGGGCGAGCTGCCGCTGGGCGACCAGCCCGATGAGGGCCGCGTGATCCAGCTGGCCGAGCACCGGATCAGCGGCCAGGGCCCAGCCGCGCTGCTGCCCGAGGGTGGCACGCCGGGCGAGCCGATGCCCGAGGCGACGCACGACGAGGAGAAGCCCGCCAACATCATCATGGCGGCGGCGCAAGGGGCGCAGACCGGCGTGCGGCTGGCCGTGGCAGTCGGCGCGATGGTGCTGGCGTTCGTCGCCCTGGTCGCGCTTGCCAATGGGCTGCTCGGCGGGGTCGGGCGCTGGTTCGGGATTGCCGACCTGTCGTTCCAAGGGCTGCTCGGCTATGTCTTCGCGCCGGTCATGGTGCTCCTCAACATCCCGTGGAGCGAGGCGGGGATCGCCGGCGGGCTGTTCGGGCAGAAGATCGTGCTGAACGAGTTCGTCGCCTATATCGATCTCGGCAAGCAGGCGGCGGTGCTCAGCCCGCGCACGGTGGCGGTCATCACCTTTGCCTTGTGCGGCTTCGCCAATTTCTCGTCGATCGCGATCCAGATGGCGGTGACCGGCAGTCTTGCCCCCAACCAGCGACCGATGATCGCCCGCCTTGGCATCCGCGCGCTGATTGCGGGGAGCCTGGCGAACCTGATGTCGGCGGCGCTGGCGGGATTGCTGATCGGCTGATCCTTGTGACCATGTAGCATCAATGCTACATTGCTGTCATGACCCGCCACTTCACCGCCCGCGAGTTCAACCAGGACATCGCCGGCGCCAAGCGCGCGGCGCGGGAGGGGCCGGTCATCATCACCGATCGCGGCCAGCCGGCGCATGTGCTGCTGAGCTATGACGAGTATCGGCGGCTGGGGGGTGAGGCGCGGGGGCTGGTCGACCTGCTGGCCTGGCCGGGCACGGAGGACATCGCACTCACCCTGGCCCCGCGGGCAATGGCGACGCCTTTCGCGTTCGATACGGAGGAATGATCCTCCTCGATACCAACGTCGTGTCTGAACTGCGGCAGCGACGGGGTGGACCCGACCCGCAGGTCATGGCGTGGCTTACCGAACAGGATGAGGAAGCGACGTTCCTTTCGGCGATGACCGTGCTCGAACTGGAGCGGGGCATGCTGCTGCTGGAGCGGCGCGATGCCGATCAGGGGCAGCGGCTACGTTTGTGGTGGGAGGCGGCGATCCTGCCACGCTTCTCGGCACGCATTCTGCCGGTCGGCGCGGAGATCGCCCGCGTTGCAGCGCGGCTTCATGTCCCGGACCCGCGCCCGGAGATCGATGCTCTGATCTCCGCCACCGCACTGGTCCACGGATTGATGCTCGCCACCCGCAATGTGCGCGATTTCGCCGGCACCGGCGTGCGGCTGGTCGATCCCTGGGCGTATGGCACCGCATCACAATAGCCCGCCATTTTCCCCCTTGCGGCTGACGCAGCGTCAACCGCTATCCCCTGTCCGATGGAACAGGCGATCGACATTGCGGAGGTGGCGCGGGCCACGGGGCTGACGGCGCGGGCGCTGCGCTTCTACGAGGGGCGCGGGCTGGTGCGGCCGTTGCGCAGTGCCGGCGGGCGGCGGCTGTACGGGCCGGGGCAGCTCGCACGGCTGCACGCGGTCGTCGCGCTGAAGCGGGCGGGCTTCACGCTCGCCCGAATCGCAGAGCTGCTCGGCGACCGACAGGTCGACCTGCCCCGCCTCGTCGCCGCACAGCTGGCGGCGATCGACGCCCGTGCCGCCGATCTCGCGGCCGCGCGTACCCTGTTGTGCGCCGTCCAGTCCCGCCTCGACCGCCGCGAGCCGGTCGACGTCGCGACCCTGTGCTCGCTCATTCGAACCGGAGACATGACGATGGAACAGCAGAACTGGAAGGCGGTGTCCGACCGCTATCTGAGCGCACAGGCCGAGGCCGACTTCGCCGACGCGGCGATGCCTGCCGATTTCGACCAGGCGGCATATGCCGCGCAGTGGACCGACCTGTCGGCGCGGATCGCGGCGGCGCTGCCGCTCGACCCGCACTCGGCGGAGGCAGGCGCGTTGTTCGACGCGTGGCAGGCGCTGCTCGCGCCCTTCACCCAGGTCGCCACCCCGGCGATGATGGCCGGGGTGACGCGGATGTACGACGACATGCCGAATTGGCAGGACGAACAGGCGCCGCCGTTCCCGCACGACGTCTGGACCTTCATCCGCCGCGTCGGCGAGGTGCGACGCGGCGGATAGGCTGCCGTCAGGCGAAGCGCACGCCCACCTTGCGGCGGCGGCGGGCGGCGGCACCGACCATGGCGAAGCCGGTCAGCATCAGCGCCCAGGTCGCGGGCTCGGGCACCGCGGCGGTCAGCGAGGCATATTCGGCCTCGCTCAGCCGAAAGCTGTAGACCATGTTGGGCAGCAGCGTGGTGCCCGCCGGGCAGCCGGCGCCGAGCGCCACCTGCACGCTGGTGCCGCTGCCGTTCACGCCGCTGGTGCACACGTCGAACTGCGTGCCGCTGCCGTTCTGGGTCACCGAATAGTCGTTGTCGGTGACGACGATCAGCGTGTAGCTGCCGTCCGCCAGCCGCGGGCCGAAGGCGAAGCCCTCGATCTTCTCGGGCACCGGCTGTCCCATCGCGCGCAGCGCGGCGGCGATGTCGAGGAACGGCGTGGCGCTTTTCGCCACCGGAGTGACGCCGGCGGGCAGGCCGTTGCTGCCGGCCACGCTGATATTCTTCACGTCGGTCGCGTTCGTCAGGTCGATCTTGAAGATCTGCTTGCTGCCGACCGGCTTGGCGCCGTTGGGATCGTCGACGCCGAAGCCGCGATTGTCGCGCTCCAGCACCAGCAGCGTCTTGTCGCCGACCGCCTGGATCGCTGACACGCCGATCGAGCGGCCCTGCTTGTCGCTCTTGAAATCGTCCGAGGTACCGGGGATTCGGTCGTTGATGTCGGTCAGCGATTCGAGCTGATAGACATATTGCGCGGTCTGCTTGCCGGTCGCGACGTCGAAGGCGACGATGCGCGTGTTGCGGCTGTAGATGCCCGGCGCATCGCTCGACTTGGCGGGCTTGCCGTCCTGCTGCAGCGGGTCCTGGAGGATGGCATAGGCGGTCTTGCCGTCGGGGCTGATCGTCAGCCCCTCGAACCCGCGATTGTCCTGCCGGCCGCTTGCCGAGGTGGGATAGCCGTCGACATAGTTGACGTTGCCGCTGGCGTCACGGGGCAGCAGGTTCGACGGCGTCTCGAATGCGCGGACGAACTGGCCGCCCTTGGTGAACTCATAGACGGAAGGGCCGTACTCGTCGGAGACGAGCAAATTGCCGTTCGGCAGCCGCGCCAGCCCCTCCGGATCGAGCGAGCGGCCGAGGGTGCCCGAATTGCCGTTCAGCAGCTGCGGGTTCTGGCCGTCGTAATTCTGGCCGGCCACGGTGTAGAGCGTGGTGTTGGTCAGGGTGAAGCCGCCAATCGCGCCGGTGTTCTGGTTGATGTCGAGCGTGAAGCCCTGCAGCCGCGGCGCATAGGACAGAACGCCGCCGCCGGGACCGCGATCGGTCGTGCTCCAGAAGGTCTGCGTGCCCGCATCGTAGATCAGGTCCGACCCGAAGCCGCCGAAGCGGTTGTTGCCGACGCCCGACAGCCCCGACAGGTCGGTGCCGTTGGGCACGGCCAGCGCCGAGACGAGGGTGACAGCGGCGGCAGGCAGCGGCGCGAGCAAGGCGGCGGCGGTGGCGAGCAGGAACGACGGACGCATGATGGTAACTCCCCTGTTTACCATCGTGCCAGACAGGCATCGCGTTACGCGCCCGTGACGAAGCCGCGACCGTTTCGCGACAGGTTGCGGGCGTGTCGTTTCGACACAGGAGAAGCTTTCGCGCTAAGACGCGAAGACGCCAAGATAAAAGAAGGAAGTGGGGTTCACGCGGAGCCGCGGAGACGCGGAGATGTATCGGGCGCGGCAGCGCACCCTCATCATCCCCGACCGCAGATCAAGAGCTGCCGCGGGACCGCGCGAGACACCTCCGCTCCTCCGCGCCTCCGCGTGAACCCTTGTCGTCTTGAGGCCAATTGCGATCACGACTGCGCACCCCTCCCCTTCAGGGGAGGGGCCGGGGATGGGCGTATCCGCAGGCGCGCCACCCGGGGAAGCGCCCCACCCCAACTCCTCTCCTGAAGGGGAGGGGCTTGATGCGTGCCGTCCTGATCGCACTCGCCTCTAGCGTCTTGGCGTCTTCGCGCGAAATCATGGGTCCGCGCGGCGGATTACCGCGTCGGCACCGGCTCCGCGCCCGAATAATCGTAGAAGCCGCGACCGGTCTTGCGGCCGTACCAGCCCGCCTCGACATATTTCACCAGCAGCGGCGCGGGGCGGAACTTGGGATCGCCGGTGCCCTCGAACAGGACGCGGGTGATCTCGAGGCAGGTGTCGAGCCCGATGAAGTCGGCCAGCGTCAGCGGCCCCATCGGATGGTTCAGCCCGAGCTGGCAGGCGGCGTCGATGTCGGGGATGGTGGCCACCCCCTCGCCCAGGGCGAAGCACGCCTCGTTCAGCATCGGCATCAGCACGCGGTTGACGATGAAGCCGGGGGCGTCGTTGGCACGCACCACCCGCTTGCCGAGCGCCTGGGCATACTCCTCCACCTTCGCCACCGTCGCGTCGCTGGTGGCGAGGCCGCGGATCAGCTCGATCAGGCCCATGACCGGTACCGGGTTGAAGAAATGGACCCCGACGAAGCGCGCCGCATCGGGGGCCGCCTGCGCCAGCCGGGTGATCGGGATCGACGAGGTGTTCGACGCCAGCACCGCGTCGGGGCCGAGCACCTTGCCGACATCGGCGAAGATCTGGCGCTTTACACCCTCGCGCTCGGTCGCCGCCTCGATCACCAGCGCGCAGTCGCCCATCGCCGCGACGCCGTCGACCGGCTCGATCAGCGCGAGCGCCGCATCGCGCGCGTCGGCGGCGATCTTCTCCTTGGCGACCAGCCGGTCGAGCTGCCTGGCGATGCCCGCCCTGCCCTTGTCCGCCTGCTCCCGCGAGACATCGGCGAGCAGCACGCGGTAGCCGGCCTGTGCCGATACCTGCGCGATCCCCGCGCCCATCTGACCCGCCCCGATCACGCCAATCGTCTGCATCACGTATCTCCTTGGGCCGGGCTGTAGCGGCTGGGGAACGCCGCTGCCAGCCGCGCCGTTGATGCCGATGATGCGTATCGCTTTGCCCGCCGCCACGCTCGGGATTCTCGCCGCCTGTTCGGTGCAGGTCGCACCCGACAATGCCGCGTCGCCGACGCCCTCCCCCACCCCGGTCGCATCGCCGACGCCGGCTGCGGCGGCGGACGTGCCGGTCCGGCCCGGCGCGCTGAAGACCTTCGGCGACTGGGCGGTCGGCTGTGACAACACGCACCTGTGCACCATGGCGTCGCTCGGCCCGGATGGCGGGCTGTTTCCCGAAGTGACGATGGCGATCCTGCGCCAGCCGGGGCCGGCGGGCGGGTTCGACCTGTCGTTCGACGTGCCGGGCGAGGGGCGGCCGACAACGCCCGTCGCGGTCTCGGTCGACGGCAAACGCCTGCCGCTCGCGACGCTGAACGGCGCGGCCGCGCAGGCGGTGGTCCGCGCGCTGGCGAACGGCACGACGCTGGCGGTGCTGGAGGCAGGCGACAGGCAGCGGGCAGTGATCTCGCTGGCGGGCGCCTCAGCGGCGCTGCGCTATATCGACGCGCAGCAGGGGCGTGCCGGCACCGTCACCGCCGTGGTGGCGACGGGAGCGCAGCCGGCAGATACCGTACCCGAGGCAACCGCCGCCCCGGTCGTTCGCGCGCCGGTCGCCACCGGCATCGCTGCGACACCGACAGCCACGCAACTCGCGCGGATGCGGCAGGTCGCGGGATGCGAGGATGACCGCATGGCCGACAGCGACATCTGGAAGCCCGAGACGCATCCGCTGGGTGGCGGAGCGACCCTGGTGCTGCTGCCCTGCTCGGCCGGCGCCTACAACCTGTCGTCGACCCTGTTCGTCATGAAGGACGGCAAGGTCGCGCCGGCGCGCGTCGACGCGCCGACCGGCTTTGGCCCTACCCCGGCGGCCGGGACCGACAGGCTGGAGAGCGTCGTCAACGGGACGTGGAAGGATGGCGAGCTGACCAGCTATGCCAAGGGGCGCGGGCTGGGTGACTGCGGCGTCAGCCAGACGCTGGTATGGGACGGCACCCGACTGCGCCTGACCGACCAGGCCGAGATGGGCGAGTGCCGGGGGAACCCGAACTACATCACGACGTGGCGAACGCAGGTGGTGCGGGGGTAGGCGTTCTAAAATCCTCTCCTGAAAGGGGAGGTGGCAGCCCGAAGGGCTGACGGAGGGGTATCGACGTTGGTGCGGTCGCGTGTCCTCGCAACCGGGGACACCCCTCCACCACCGCTTCGCGGCGGTCCCCCTCCCCTTGCAGGGGAGGATCTCCTAAGGCGCCGGGCGTTCCGCCTGCGCTTCGGCAAGGTAGACGGCGAACAGCCCGTCCGGGTCGGTCCACTCCGCCACCGGCGTCCAGCCGCCGGCGCGCAGCAGGATGCGGGCGTCGCGAGCACCATATTTGTGGCTGTTCTCGGTATGGATCGTCTCGCCCGCCGCCATCTGGAACGGGCGGCCGTCGACGGTGAAATCCACGTCGCGCTGCGCCTGGAGATGCATCTCGATCCGCGCGCGATCGTCGTTCCAGCGGGCGACATGGCGAAAGGCATCGACCGGCACCGTGCCGGCCAGCTCGCGGTTGATCCGCTCCAGCAGGTTCAGGTTGAACGCCGCGGTCACCCCGGCCGCGTCGTCATAGGCGGGAACCAGCACGTCGGCACCCTTGATCCGGTCCATGCCGATCAGCAGCATCGCGCCCTCGCCCAGCGAGGCGCGCATCGCGCGCAGCAGGTCGGTCGCCATCAGCGGCGTCATGTTGCCGATGGTCGAGCCGGGGAAGAAGCCGAGCTTGGGCGCGTCGGCGATCGCGCGGGGCAGCGCCAGCGGCCGCATGAAATCCGCCTCGAACGGCAGCACCAGCAGGTCGGGGAAGGCGGCGGACAGCGCGCGTGAGGACTGGCGCAGGAAGTCGCCCGATATGTCGATCGGGACATAGGCGGACGGATCGATCGCGCCGAGCAGCAGCGGTGTCTTGGTCGAGGAGCCCGAGCCGAACTCCACCACCGCGCGGCCGGCCCCGACGCGCGCACGCACGTCGCCGCCGATGCGCGAGAGGATGCCGATCTCGGTCCGGGTCGGGTAATACTCGGGCAGATCGGTGATCGCCTCGAACAGTTCCGAGCCGCGCCGGTCGTAGAACCAGCGTGCCGGGATCGCACGCGGACGGCGCGCCAGCCCGGCGAGCACGTCGGCGCGGAACTGCGGGTCGGCGAAGCTGCGCGTGCCGTCGGCCGCTTCCTGCTTCAGCATGTCAGGCGTCCTTGGCCAGGCGCACGCCGGTGAACTGCCAGCGCTGGTGCGGGTAGAAGAAGTTGCGATAGCTGGCGCGCGCATGGCCGCGCGGCGTCGCGCAGCTGCCGCCGCGCAGCACGAACTGGCCGCTCATGAACTTGCCGTTATACTCGCCCACCGCACCTTCGGCGGCGTGGAAGCCGGGATAGGGGCGATAGGCGCTGCCGGTCCATTCCCAGACGTCGCCGAACAGGCCGCCGCCGGGCCGCGGCGCGACCGCGCCGGCGCGATCGAGCAGGTTGCCGTCAGCGGTATCGGCGTCGGCGGCCAGCGCCTCCCACTCCGCCTCGGTCGGCAGGCGCGCGCCGGCCCAGGCGGCATAGGCGTCCGCCTCGAAGAAGCTGACATGGGTCACCGGTGCCGCCGGATCGACCGCGCGCCGCCCGTCGAGGCCGAAGCGGGTCCAGCCGCCCTCGCCTTCCTCCCAATAGAGCGGTGCGGTGATCCCCTCCGCCTTCACCCAGGCCCAGCCGTCCGCCAGCCACCAGCGCGGCTCGCGATAGCCGCCGTCCGCGATGAACGCGGCCCATTCGCCATTGGTCACGGTGCGGTCGGCGATGGCATGCGGGTGCAGCAGCGCGTCGTGACGCGGCCCCTCGCAGTCGAACGCGAAGCCGGTGCCGTCATGGCCGATCCGGACGATACCGCCGGGCTGCTGGATCCACCCGAGCGGCGCCGCCGCCTGTACCGGCCGGGCACGCTCGGGGGCGAACAGCGCGGGTTCCAGCGGATTCTGCGCGAACAGGTGGATCAGGTCGGTGACGAGCAGCTCCTGATGCTGCTCCTCATGATGGCAGCCAAGCTCGACCAGCGCGCATGCGGCTTCCGGCAGGTCGGGCAGTGCAGCGGACAGGGCGGCATCGACATGCGCGCGGTAACCGCGCACCTCGTCCAGCGACGGCCGGGTAATCATGCCGCGCCGGTCGCGCGCGTGGCGGCGGCCCTCCGCCTCGTAATAGCTGTTGAATAGGAAGGCGAAGCGCGGGTCGTAGGGGACGTAGCCGCCGACATGGTCGCGCAGCACGAACGTCTCGAAGAACCAGGTGGTGTGCGCCAGGTGCCATTTCGCCGGGGAGGCGTCGGGCATCGACTGGACGGTCGCGTCGGCGTCAGACAGGGGGGCGGTGAGGTCGAGCGTCAGCCGCCGGACGGCACGGAAGCGAGCGGCAAGCGCATCGCCCGCCGGATCCCTGGTCGGATCATCCGACAGCCTGCTCGCCATGATCGCCCATCCCTTCGCCCGTTCGCGAGACGAGCCGATCGGCTCAACGCGTTCCCCCCGGAACCCACAGAACGTCCCCCGCCCCGTTTTGGTTCAGCGCCCGCGCGGCAACGAACAGGAAATCGGAAAGGCGGTTGATATAGGATAATGCGTGCGGATTGATCGCCGCGTCCCCGGCCGCGGCGACCATCGCCCGTTCGGCCCGGCGGGTCACCGCGCGCGCCAAGTGCAATGCCGCCGCGCCCGCACTGCCGCCGGGCAGGATGAAGCTGCGCAGCGGCGACAGGTCCGCGTTGACCCGGTCGATCTCCTGCTCCAGCCGCGCGACCTGCTCGGGCACGATGCGCAGCACCAGCTCGCCGGGGGCGAAGTCGTCGCCGGGGGTGGCCAGATCGGCGCCGAGGTCGAACAGGTCGTTCTGCACCGCCAGCAGCGCGTCGCGGATCGTACCCTCGTCGATATCGGTCAGGGCGACGCCCAATGCGCTGTTCGCCTCGTCGACGTCGCCGATCGCGGCCATGCGCGCCGCCGCCTTGGACACGCGAGACCCGTCGACGAGGCCGGTCGAGCCGTCGTCGCCGGTTCGCGTGTAGATCTTCGTCAGCCGGACCAACGCCGCCTGCCGCCGGTCAGGTGCGGCCGGCGGCGAACAGGATCAGCACGACGATCAGGATCGCGCCGGCCTGGAAGAAGATGCGCTGCTGCATCATGCGGTTGGACTTCAGCGCCGCGCGGCTGGGGCCATCGCCCTTCACCTCGGCGGTGGATTCCTGGAGAAACGCGACGATGCCGCGGACGAGCGCCACGACCGTCGCGATCATCGCGGCGATCAGCAGGATGACGAGGAACGTGTTCATGGCGTCAATCTAGGCATTCGCGACCGAAAAGCCAGTGGGCAGACGACCGTTACGCAGGTCATCCGCCACGCTTTTTCCGTCCACCCCGGCCGCGCGCATCGCGGCCAGCGTCGGGCTGCCGTGCCGCTTGGCGAGCCGCTGTCCGTCGGCGCCGGTCAGGAGCGGGTGGTGGTGGTAGCGCGGCGTCGGCAGGCCGAGCAGCGCCTGGAGCAGGCGATGGACATGCGTCGCGTCGAACAGGTCGACGCCGCGGACCACGTCGGTCACGCCCTGCGCCGCGTCGTCGACGGTCACGGCAAGGTGATAACTGGCAGGCGCGTCCTTGCGCGCGAGGACGACGTCGCCCTGCGAAGCCGGGTCCGCGCGGACCCGACCGGCGGCGGCGTCATGCCACCAGAGATCCTCGTCCGCCATGCCGGGCTGCGCGAGCGCCCGCGCCAAATCCAGCCGCCAGCAATGCGCCTCCCCCATTCGGGCCGCCGCCGCCGCGGGCGCCAGCGGCCGGCACGTTCCCGGATAGGCCGCGACCGGCCCGTGCGGGGCGCTGGCGCTCGCCGCGATCTCGGCGCGGGTGCAGAAGCAGGGATAGACCAGCCCGCGCGTCCGCAGCTCCGCCAGTGCCGTGTCATAGAGCGCCAGCCGTTCCGACTGGAACACCGGCGGCTCGTGGCGCAGACCCAGCCAGGCCAGATCGTCTAGGATCGTCGCGACATGCTCCGCCCGGCTGCGCGTGCCGTCGATATCCTCGATGCGGAGCAGGAAGCGCCCGCCCGCCGCGCTCGCCAGATCATGCGCGCGGATCGCCGACAGGGCGTGGCCCAGGTGCAGCCGCCCGGTCGGGCTCGGCGCGAAGCGGCTGACCACCTGTTCCTCTTGACCGCGAATCATCGGCCGTGCTGTCATGCTGCCGTCACGCCGGTGGGCGACAGCGCTTCCGGCCTTGATTGGGGAAGCGTGTGTTTCATCCCGATTTGATCCGACATCCCGACAGCTGCCCGACGCTCGTCCTGAACGCGGACTATACGCCGCTGTCCTATTATCCACTCAGCCTGTGGCCGTGGCAGACCGCGGTCAAGGCGGTGTTCCTCGACCGGGTCGACATCGTCGCCCATTACGAGCGCGAGGTGAGGAGCGCCAGTTTCGCGCTGAAGCTGCCCTCCGTCATCGCGCTGAAGCAATATGTGCGGCCCTCGCAATTTCCCGCCTTCACCCGCTTCAACCTGTTCCTGCGCGACCGCTTCGCCTGCCAATATTGCGGCGTGTCGCGCGATCTGACGTTCGACCATGTCGTGCCGCGCGCGCAGGGCGGGCGGACGACATGGGAGAATGTCGTCACCGCCTGCGCGCCGTGCAACCTCAGGAAGGGCGGGCGTACCCCGCGCGAGGCGGCGATGCCGCTCCACCTGGAACCGATCCGCCCGACCAACTGGCACCTGCAGGAGCATGGCCGGTCCTTCCCGCCCAACTACCTGCACGACACATGGCACGACTGGCTCTACTGGGACGTTGAGCTGGAAGCGTGAGACAGGGGTCGATGATGCGGGCAGGCGTGGCGATGATGGTGTTGGGGTTGGCGACCGCGGCGTGCGGCCCCGGCGACGATGAAAAGAGCAAGGCGGCCGACGCCCGCGCCGCCGCCTTCACCCCGCCCTCCGTCACCTCGCGCCTCGACTATGGCAGCGCCGCCGCACGCCGGTTCCGCACGCTGGACCGCGACGGTGACGACGTCATCAGCCATGACGAGATGCCCCGCGCCGATTCGCGCCTGCTGGAACTCGACCGCAACAAGGATGGCGAGATCACCGAGAGCGAGTTTTCCGAAGGCATGCTGAAGCGGTTCGACGCGATGGACCTGAACCAGGACGGTACCGTGACCTCGGAGGAGCGGCGGACGGCGCGCGCGGCGCGAAAGGAATAGAGTTTGCGCTAAGGGTGACACTCACCCCCTCTTCGTCATTCCCGCGCAGGCGGGAATCCATAGACGCTGACGTTTATGGCTTGCACCGCAGCGTCAGCGTGTCTGGATTCCCGCCTTCGCGGGAATGACGAAGGGAAGAGCATACCCCTCTTTGCGTCATCCCGGCGGATGCCGGGACCCATGGACACGGTGCCGCCAGCGTCAGCGCGCATCATCGGCCGCACCGAAACCATGGGTCCCGGCGTTCGCCGGGATGACGAAGAGGTGGGCGAGCCGCGCGCACCCACCAACATACGTAGACCCGCCACCCTAAGATTGACGCCGCCCGCGCCGCAGCGCAGCATCGCGGCCATGGCCAGCCAGTCCCCCACCTCCCTTCCGCCGATCGCCAACAACCCGGACGTTCGCTTCCTGGGCACGCTGCTCGGCGACGTGATCCGCGACTATGGCGGCACCGCGCTGTTCGAGGCGACCGAGACGATCCGCAGCGCCTCGGTCGAGCGGCACCGTGGGCGTGGCGACGGCAGCACCGTCGATCTCCAGCTCGAGAAGCTGGATCTGGACGAGACGATCGACTTCGTTCGCGGCTTCATGTTGTTCTCGATGCTCGCCAACCTGGCCGAGGATCGTCAGGGGTTCGCCGCCGAAGACGGCGCCGACCTCGCCTCCGCGCTCGACCGGCTGGCGGCGGAGGGTATCGACCGCGACGCGGTGATCGCCCTTCTCGACCGCGCGCTGGTCGCGCCGGTGTTGACCGCGCATCCGACCGAGGTGCGGCGCAAGAGCATGATCGACCACCGCAACCGCATCGCCACGCTGATGGCGTGCCGCGACGCGGGCCGGACCGAGACGGACGACGGCGACGCGGTGGACGAGGCGATCCGCCGCCAGATCGCGCTCCTGTGGCAGACCCGCGTGCTGCGCCAGGAACGGCTGGGCGTGGCGGACGAGGTCGAGACCGCGCTCTCCTACTTCAACGACGTCTTCCTGCCGACCATCCCGGCGCTCTACCAACGCTGGGACCGCGCGCTGGGCCGCCGGTGCCCCAGCTTCCTGCGGCCGGGCAGCTGGATCGGCGGTGACCGCGACGGCAACCCCCATGTCGACGCCGCCTCGCTGACCTTCGCCCTGTCGCGCTCGGCAGAGGCGGTGCTGACCCATTACTGCGACACGCTCCATGCGCTGGGCGCCGAACTGTCGATCTCCTCGGCCCGGGTGCGCGTCGACGAAGGTGTCGAGGCACTGGCCGAGGCCAGCGGCGACGATGCCGCCAGCCGCCGCGACGAGCCGTTCCGCCGCGCGATCTCCGGCATCTACGCCCGCATCGCCGCCACGCACCAGGCGCTGACCGGCAAGGCCCCGCCCCGCCCCGGCCGCCTGCACGGCGAGCCCTATGCAGACCCACAGGCGTTCCGCGCCGACCTGGTCACGATCGCCAAGGGCCTGGCGGCGGGCGGCGGCGGCACGCTGGGGTCGAGCGGCGCGCTCGGCCGGCTGATCCGCGCGGTCGACGTCTTCGGCTTCCATCTCGCGACGCTCGACCTGCGCCAGAATTCGGCGGTGCACGAGCGCGCGGTCGCCGAACTGCTCGCCGCCGCCGGGGTCGAGGCGGACTATGCCGCGCTGGACGAGGAGGCACGGATCGCGCTGCTCCGCCGCGAGTTGGCCAATGCCCGCCCGCTGGTCAGCCGCTTCCACGACTATACCCCCGAAACCGCGTCCGAGCTGGCGATCGTCGATGCCGCCGCCGCCGCGCACGTCCGCTACGGCCCCGCCGCGATCCGCGTCTACATCGTGTCGATGGCCAAGTCGGTGTCGGACCTCCTCGAGGTCAACCTGCTGCTGAAGGAAGCGGGTCTCTACCGGCCGGGCCAGGCTTCTGGCGACGCGCCGCACGCCGCGATCATGGCGGTACCGCTGTTCGAGACGATCGAGGATCTCGACGCCGCGCCTGCGATCATGGAACGCTGGCTCGCCCTGCCAGAGGTCGCCGCAATCGCACGGGCGCGCGGCCATCAGGAGGTGATGATCGGTTATTCCGACTCGAACAAGGATGGCGGCTACCTGACCTCGACCTGGGGCCTGTCCAAGGGGTCGACCGCGCTGGCGCCGGTGTTCGAGGCGGCGGGCGTCGGCATGCAGCTGTTCCACGGCCGTGGCGGCGCGGTCGGGCGCGGCGGCGGATCGGCCTTTGCCGCGATCCGCGCCCAGCCGCCCGGCACCGTGCAGGGCCGCATCCGCATCACCGAGCAGGGCGAGGTGATCGCCGCCAAATACGGCACGCGCGAGAGTGCGGCGACCAATCTGGAGGCGATCTCGTCCGCCGCCCTCCTCGCCAGCCTGGAACCGGTGCGACTGTCGAATGCGGAGAATGCCGCCTTCGCCGCGGCGATGGACGCGCTGTCGACGGATGCCTTCGCCGCCTATCGCGACCTGGTCTATGGCGACGATCGGTTCCGCACCTTCTTTCGCCAGATGACGCCGATCGCCGAGATCGCGAACCTGAAGATCGGCAGCCGCCCGGCCAGCCGCACCAAGTCCGACCGGATCGAGGACCTGCGCGCCATCCCCTGGGTATTCAGCTGGGCGCAGGCGCGCGTCATGCTGCCCGGCTGGTACGGCGTGGGGCAGGCGATCGACCGATTCGCCGACAAGGGGCTGCTCGCCGAAATGGCAGAGGGCTGGCCGCTGTTCGCCGCGACGCTGGCGAACATGGAGATGGTGCTCGCCAAGTCCGACATGGCGATCGCCGCACGCTATGCCGGACTGGTCGACGCCGAACTGCACCCCTTCTTCGACCGGATCCAGACCGGTTGGCAGCAGACGCATGACGGGCTGCTTGGCATCACCGGCCAGTCGCGCCTGCTGGAGAAACACCCCGCGCTCGACGCCTCGATCCGGCTGCGCCTGCCCTATATCGAGCCGCTCAACCTGCTGCAGATCGAACTGATGAAGCGCCACCGCGCCGGGGACAGCGACGCGCGCATCGGCGAGGGCATATTGCTGTCGATCAATGCGATCGCCACCGCGCTGCGCAACTCGGGCTGAAAAACCAAGGGCGGCGATCCGGAATGGATCGCCGCCCCCAGCCCGTAGTGACACACGTGAATGTGTACAGCGGACGGCGTCCGCTGCAAGACCGTCCTATCCCGAAAACCTTGCCGGATTGTGTCGGAATGTGGCGATCCTGCGGCGAACCGCCGAGTGCGGCTCAGACCAGTGCGCGCTGCCGCCCCTCGATCCCCAGCAGCAGGTCCTTGGCTGCGAGCCCGCCGGCAAAGCCGGTCAGCGCGCCGTTGCTGCCGATGACGCGGTGGCACGGGACGACGATCGACAGCGGGTTGCGGCCATTCGCCGCCCCCACCGCGCGGATCGCGGTCGGTCGGCCGATCGCGGTGGCGATCGCGGCGTAGCTGCGCGTCTCGCCCCAGGGAATCGTGCGGAGTGCCGCCCAGACCTGCTGCTGGAACGGCGTGCCGGCGGGCGCGAGGGGAAGGTCGAACGTGCGCCGCTGGCCGGCAAAATACTGGGCTAGCTGCGCCGTCGCCGCTGACAGCACCGGATGATCCGGATCATGGCCGCCATGGTCCAGCCGCACGCGGGCGCCGTCGTCGCACTCCCACAGCACCGCCGCCAGCCCCGCCGCGGTCGCGACCAGCGTCAGCGCGCCGACTGGCGAGGCCATGACGGCGAAGCTCATGCGAGGAACGGCGCGGCGATGTCGTCGCGCACGCGCAGCAGCCGCCCGGTCGCGCGGTCGATCAGCGCCCAGGTCGTCACCGCCTCTACCTTCACCCGCCCGTCGTCTCCGGTGAAGCGGACGTGGCGGTCGAACCGCGCGCCGCGCGGGCTGGCCGCCCAGGTCTCCGCCGTCACCCCTTCGCCCTCGCCCAGATTGCCGCGATAATCGACCTCGTGCCGGGTCACGACCCAGACATAGGCGGCCTGATGCTCCGCCGGCGCCACCGCCGCCCAGTGCGCGGTGGCGATATCCTGGATCCAGCGCACCCAGACGGCATTGTTGACGTGCCCCAGTTCGTCGATATCGGCCGCCGCCGCGACGAAGCGCTGCTGGAAATGGCTCACGCGCTCCTCCGCCAGCGTCGCAGCTGCCCGACCGCCAGCACCGCCGCGGCCAGCGCCGCTGCGGTCAGGATCAGCGTGGTGCCGCTCGGCCGATAGCGGTCGACCAGCGCATCGAAGCCGCTGCCGAACCAGTAGCCGACACTGGTGAACCCCACGCCCCACACCGTCGCCGCCACCGCGTTCAGCGCCATGAAGCGCCGCTGCGCCACCGATGTGGTGCCGATCGCGATCGGGCTGATCGTCCGCACGCCGTAGAGGAAGCGGAAGCCGAGGATGAACACGGTCGGATGCCGCTCGAACGTTGCCAGTGCGCGGGCGAAGGCGGGGCGCGCCATGATCCGCTGCACGCGCGGGTGCTGGCGATACCGGCGGCCGAGCAGGAAGAAGAGCTGATCCGCGACGAACGATCCCGCCACCGCCACCGCCATCGCGGCGGGCAGCGGCACGATGCCGCGATGCGCCAGCACGCCGCCCGTGACGACCACCGTCTCGCCCTCCAGCCCTGCGCCGAAGAACAGCGCGATCAGGCCGTATTGCGACAGGATCGACTCGACCGTCACCCTATTCCTCTACACCCAGCTGCCACAGGACGAAGGCGTGCTCCTCGGCGATCTCGCGCAGGGACTCGAACCGGCCCGACTTGCCGCCGTGCCCGGCGCCCATGTTGATCTTCAGCAGCAGCAGGTTGGCATCGGTCTTGACGCTGCGCAGCTTTGCCGCCCATTTCGCCGGTTCCCAATAGGTCACGCGCGGGTCGTTCAGGCCGCCGGTGATGAACAGCGGCGGATAGTCCTGCGCGACGACATTGTCGTACGGGCTGTACGATCGGATCAGGTCGAACGCCGCCTTGTCCTCGATCGGGTTACCCCATTCGGGCCACTCGCCCGGCGTCAGCGGCAGGTCGGCATCGAGCATGGTGTTGAGCACGTCGACGAACGGCACGTCCGCCACCACCGCGCCCCACAGCTCTGGGTCCGAATTGACCACCGCGCCCATCAGCTCGCCGCCCGCCGATCCGCCGGCGATCGCGATCCGCCCGGGGGCGGTCCAGCCGGCGGCGACCAGCCCCTTTGCGACATCGACGAAGTCGTTGAAGGTGTTGGTGCGCTTTTCCAGCTTGCCGTCATGATACCATTGCTGGCCCAAGTCGTCGCCGCCCCGGATATGCGCGATGGCAAAGGCGAAGCCGCGGTCGAGCAGGCTGAGCCGCCCGGTCGAGAAGCCCGGCGGGATCGCCATGCCGTAGGCGCCGTACGCATAGAGGTAGAGCGGCGCCGTCCCGTTGCGCCGGAACCCGGCCGGATAGACGATCGACACCGGGACCTCGGTGCCGTCGCGCGCGGCGATCTTCACCCGCTCCGTCCGGTACTTCGCCCCGTCATAGCCCGACGGGATCTCCTGCACCTTGCGGACGGTCAGCGTGTCGGCGGCGACGTCATAGTCATAGACGGTGCCCGGCGTGACCATCGATTCATACCCGATGCGCAGCACGTCCATCGCATATTCGGGATTGTCGCCGGTGCCCGCGGCATAGCTTCCTTCCGGAAACGCGATCCGGTGCCCGGCGGTAGGGGCGTCGTAGCGGTGGATCGCGATCTGATCGAGCCCGTCCTCGCGCCCCTCGACCACGAAGAAGTCGCGGAAACACTCGACCCCGGTCATGTAGAAATGCGGGGACGGCGCGATCAGCTCGTGCCAGTCGCCGGGCGCCGCCAGCATCGCGGTGCACAGGCGGAACTGCGGGTCGGTGTCGTTGGTGTGGATGAACAGGGTGCCGTCATGCTCGTCCAGATCATACTCGCGGCCCTCCTTGCGGGGCGCGACCAGGATCGGCGTTGCGGTCGGGTCGTTCGCCGGCACCAGGCGGATCTCGCTGGTATTGTGGTCGCCGGTCGCGATGACGATCCAGTTGCGCGCGCTCGTCTCGCCGACCGACACGCGGAAACCCTCGTCCGCCTCGCGGTACAGCTCGACATCGTCGGCGACGGGTGTGCCCAGGCGGTGGAGCCGTGCATTGTCGGTGCGCCACTGGTCGTTGGCGACGCCGTAGAGGAAGCCGCTGTCGTCGGCGGTCCAGACGATGTCGGACAGCATGTCCGGGATCGTCTCGGGCAAATCCCGGTCGGTCGCCAGATCCTTGACCCGCACCGTGAACCGCTCGGACCCGTTATCGTCGATGGCGTAGGCGAGCAGGTGTCCGCCATTGCTGACCGCGAACGCGCCGAGGCGGAAATATTCCTTGCCTTCGGCCAGCGCCGGTTCGTCGAGCAGCAGCTGGTCGGGGCCACCCGCCACCGGCTTGCGCCACCATTTGCGGTACTGACCGCCGGTCTCGAACGCGGTCCAGTAGAGCCAGTCGCCATCCTTCTGCGGGACGGAGGAATCGTCCTCCTTGATCCGCGCCTTCATCTCCTCGTAGAGCCGGTCGACCAGCGGCCGGTGCGGCGCCATCACCCCCTCGAAATAGGCGTTCTCGGCCTTGAGGTAGTCCAGCACCGCGGCGTCGGTGACTTCGGGATAGGCCGGGTCCTTCAGCCAGGCATAGGGGTCCTCGACCTGGGTGCCATGGACGGTGAAGACATGCGGCTTGCGCGGAGCAACGGGGGGCTGAAGGGATTCGCTCATCCCCCAGGCCCATAGCGCGGCTGCGCCTTAGCGACAGCTGAATCCGGTCGGTCCCTTCTCGTCGTCCCGGCGAACGCCGGGATCCATGGGTTCGATGTTGCCGCTGCCTGTGCGCAAACGCTGGCGGCACCGTGTCCATGGGTCCCGGCATTCGCCGGGATGACGATAAGGAGCAAACCGTCATTCTCGCCTGCGCGGGAATGACGGAACGGGCGCAACCCCTTCACATCCCATACAGCCCGCCCCAGCTACAACGGCATCATGTTCCCACTCTCCGGGTCCGCCCCCGTCCCGTATATCCTCGCCGCCGCGCTGGTCGTGGTGATCCTGGTCGCGCGGCGGGTGCCGGTGATCGGCGGGCTGGTGCGCCTCGCCACCTGGGGCGCGCTCGCGCTGCTCCTCGTCACGGTGCTGGGAGAGCGGGCGATGGTCGACCCGTATCTGGCCCGCATCGCCACCTTCCTGAAGCTCGACGACCAGCGCGTCGTCGGCGACACGATGCGTATCCGGATGAGTTCGGACGGCCATTTCTGGGTGCGCGTGAAACTGGGCGGGACCGAGCGGCGCATGCTGATCGACAGCGGCGCGACCGTTACCGCCATCTCCACCGGTACCGCCGCGGCGGCGGGCCTGACCCCGAGCGACGGCATCGTGCCGGTCGTCCTGCGCACCGCCAACGGATCGGTCCAGGCGCAGACCGCGACCGTGCCGGAACTGCGCCTGGGCAATATCGTCGCGCGCGACCTGTCGGTCGTCGTCTCGCCCGCGTTCGGCGACATGGACGTCATCGGCATGAATTTTCTGTCGCGGCTGAAATCCTGGCGGGTCGAGGACAACACCCTGATCCTCGAACCTCATCACCCGCAGGCGACCGCCGGCTGACCTGTCGCGCCCCGCCGCGCGCGGCTATGGTCGCGATCATGACCGACCATAGCGCCCGCCTCGCCGCCCTTCGCGACCAGCTCGCCCGCCAGCGGCTGGACGGTTTCGTCGTCCCCCTCACCGACGAGCATCTGAGCGAATATGTCGGCGGCTACGCGCAGCGTCTCGCCTGGCTGACCGGGTTCGGCGGATCGGCGGGCACCGCCGTCATCCTCGCCGACCGCGCGGCGATCTTCACCGACGGCCGCTACACCATCCAGGTGCGCGAGCAGGTCGACGCCGCCGACTGGCAGTTCGTCGGCATCCCTGAAATATCACCCGCCGACTGGCTGGCCGAACACGCGCCCGCCGGCGCGCGGATCGGCTACGATCCGTGGCTCCACACCGCCGCATGGGTAGAGGAGGCGGCCAGGGCGCTGGCCGGGCGCGACGCCGTACTCGTCGCCGTCGATGCCAACCCGGTCGACGCGATCTGGACCGACCGCCCTGCCCCCTCGCCCGCGCCGCTGGCGGTGCAGGACGATGCGGTCGCCGGCGCCTCCTCGGCCTCCAAGCGCGCCGCGATCGCCGACTGGCTCGTGGGGCGCGGCGCCGATGCGGTGGTGGTGTCTGCGCTCGACTCGATCGCCTGGCTGCTCAACGTCCGCGGCGGCGATGTCGACCATACGCCGGTCGCCCTGTCCTTCGCGATCCTCCACGCCGATGGCGCGACCGACCTGTATGTCGCACCGGAAAAGGTCCGCGACGCGGTGCGCCAGCACCTCGGCAACTCGGTCCGCATCCATGACCGCGCCGGCTTCGCGGCGGCGCTGGGCGGCTTCGCCGGCCGCCGCGTCGCGCTCGATCCCAAGGGCGCGGTCACCGCGATCGCCGCCGCGCTCACCGCCGGCGGTGCGACCCTGGTCGCCGAGCGCGACCCCATCCTCCTCGCCAAGGCGATCAAGAACCCCGCCGAGGTCGCCGGCCACCGCGCCGCCTCGCTGCGCGACGGCGCCGCCCTCACCCGCTTCCTGCGCTGGGTCGAGGCGACCTGCCCCGCCGGCACCGAGACCGAGCTGTCCGCCGCCGCCCGCCTGCTCGCCTTCCGGCAGGAGGGCGGGCTGCTGCGCGACACCAGCTTCGCGACCATTTCGGCGACCGGCGCGCACGGTGCGATCCCGCACTATCACGTCACGCCCGAATCGAACGCGCCGATCCTGCCCGGCCAGCTCTTCCTGATCGATTCGGGCGGGCAATATGCCGATGGCACCACCGACGTGACCCGGGTGATGCCGATCGGCGCGCCGACCGCAGAGATGCGCGACCGCTTCACCCGCGTGCTGCGCGCCCATATCGCCATCGCCACCGCGGTGTTTCCGGACGGTACGGTCGGCGGCCATATCGATGCCTTTGCCCGGCGGCCGCTATGGGAAGCGGGGCTCGACTACGGCCATGGCACCGGCCACGGCATCGGCGCCTATCTCTCGGTGCATGAGGGGCCGCAGCGGATCGCCGCGCCCAACTATCCCGGCGGCCAGGCACTGGAGCCGCTGCGCGCGGGCATGATGCTGTCGAACGAGCCGGGCTATTACAAGGCGGGCGCGTACGGCATCCGCATCGAAAATCTGGTCCTGACCGTGCCGCGCGCCATCGCCGGTGGCGATCCCGACCGGACCATGCTCGGCTTCGACACCCTGACCCTGGCCCCGATCGAGCGCACCCTGATCGACCCCACGCTCCTCACCGACAGCGAGCGCGCTTGGGTCGACGCCTATCACGCCACCGTGTCATCGGCACTCTCGCCGCTGTTGCCGGCCGAGGACGCCTCCTGGCTGGCCGGCAAATGCGCGCCGCTCGCCGCCGCCTGATCGCTCCCCTGGCTGCCGGCGCGGGCCTGCGCCTTGCGCCGGCGCAGGTTGGCGCGCAGCTGCGCCGCCAGCCGTTCCGCCCGGTCGTCCTTCTCACCCATCTTCGCCTATCGCCTTGACAATCGTCGCCACCTCGTCTCTAGGCGCGCTTCCGCCGTTGGGCGAGTGCTGCCGTAGCTCAGTGGTAGAGCGCATCCTTGGTAAGGCTGAGGTCGTGAGTTCAATCCTCACCGGCAGCACCATTTCTTCTCAGAGACTTAGCTGGAAACGGTTCACCCCCACACGGGGTCTCCTTCGAATCGGATAATGACGGGAGAAGGCCGGCAACCAGAATCCTGTTCCGGCGCGCCTGTAGCGCTGCAGTTGCAGCAGATCAGCCAAGCGGCGTGTCTTCCCGAGGCAGCGCAGGCGCGCCAAATGCGGGAACCGGCTTGCTGTAGGTCGTTCTGTCGACTTGATCCTGCATCATGAACTGGAGCCCACGGACCCGAGGCCCGTAGCGCAAATGTTCATACTCCTTGAAGGGGAGCCAAATGACGATCGACTGCCCCGCCTCGATCGAAGCCGGCAGTGCAGGCGATACGATAGTTCCGGCCGGTAGCGCCAAACCTAGGCGCTCTGAACGCCGCCAATCCCCACTTCGAAGGAACGAGCCCAGGCGCTTACGCCAGTTCCCCCAATCCATAATCAGCGCAAGTGAGGCGTGCCTGACATAGACCGGCCCGCTTCCATGATTGGCTACATTGGCACGAACAAATTGGCCAGGGGGGTCAAAGCTCGGGCTGTTGTATGCGGGTACTGTTGTAATCGTCAGGCGCGGTCGAGCGGCGCGCCACTGCCGGTAAGCCACAAACGTGCTTAGCGCTGCACCATACGCCCCTACAGCATCTGCAATCTTCATTGCTCGATAGAGGCAGACGATCAAAGAAGCTGCAACCCCTCGCGTCTTAACGGTCTAGCTTGAACCCCTCAGGCAGAGGCGGGGCATTATCGACTCCCTCCGGAAGCGCACGCAGCGAACGCCCGGCACGCTTAGGCTTAGCGACCGCTGCCCCGGACAGCGGCGGTCTGCTGGCTGCCATGCGGCTGGGAGATGTAGCGACCTCTTGACGCTTCCCTTCCTGCAGCGGCGTATGCGCAGCGGAGGAGGCGTCAAACACCGCATGATTGACCTAAAACAATTGTCTTCTGAGGTGTCCGGCCTTTTTCGCGATCGAGGCAAGCGAATGGCGGGTCTTAGTTTTTGGGGTAAGGTTGCCCTCGTTCCCATCTTCGCTGGTGTTGCTGGCGTAAGCCAGTTCACGGATTTTGAAAGCGGGAAGGCGACCGCGGCGCAAGTTTGCGGGATCTCCGCTTCAATCGTCGTGGCAGTCCTATCGTTCGTTCTGGGCTTCGCGGATAAAGACGGGGCTGATGAATTGGCGAAGGCGCATGAGGCGGTCGAAGCGGCTCGCATTGCGCAAGCTGACCTCACACAGATCGACGTCCTTGAAATGGAGCATGAGCAGGCGATCCAACTCGTTGAATCGCTATCGTTGATGAGGGCGTTGATTGAAAGCGTGCTTGTCGCGCCGGCTGGAACTGAGGTGCAATTCATGCAAGCTCTTCTGAAGGCCAGCTCTCGCAATCTCCGTGTGGCCATGGGCTTCCAGTCAAGCCACCGATGGACCATCACGGTGTATCAAGCTGTTTCATCGGCACATCGGACATTCTTAACGCCTGTAGCTACAAGCCGCGCGATTGAATGCTCGTTGGATAACGCCCGCTCATGGGAGGCGGGAACAGGCATTGCAGGCGCAAGCTATGCCAATAGCTGCGAGGTTGTGATCCCCGATCTGACCAGGCCAGGCTTGAAAGAGCTTTTCGGCACCAAAGCGAATGCGTCAAAGGAGGATGACCTTGATCTGTACCGCTCAATGGCGGCGTCCCCCGTCCGTTTAGACGGGCGCTCCCATCCTTGGGGGGTGGTGGTTGCTACGAGCGACCAGCTCGCACACTTCAACGCAGACGCATTTGCAGCGATGCGTCCAGACGTGGTTGTAAAAGAATTGGCAGGCATCATCGCGCTGGCCGCAGCAGCGTACTCACGCATTTCGACACTTGCCAGCACTGCCCCTTCGCTGCCAGATACAGAGGACGACGAAGGAACCAAGGCGGTCACTAACGGCTTTACCAATATCCTTCATCGCATGTTCAACCGTGGGAGGGCAACGTGACCATCATGCACAATCCCGGTGGGACACTGGCCCGCGAAGCGACGATTGATCGTCGCATTGACGCCCTCATAGCACGCATGATCAACCCAGGTTGGTCAGATGCCGAAGCAGCCGAATACCACCAGTTGGTGGGTGCCCGCACGAGCTCAATGCTTAATCGGAGCAAGCGTGGGCGTAGAGGCGTGTTGCATGCCGCTTGAGGGGCAGCTTCATATACCGCCGGTTCGGCCCATCCGGTACTAGTCCATCGTAAATCCGGCCGGAAGCGGCGGCATCTCGTCCACCTTAAAGCCTTCAGGTAGCGCGGGGAGTGACCGCCGCAGACGCTTGGGCTGCTTCGCTGGCGCACCGAACAGATACTCCTTCGCTTCCTTGCGCGCCGCTTTCATCAGCCCGCTAACCGCATCCTGCTTGTCCTCGTCGGACATGCTGCGCCAATCACCGGTCTGCACCAGCTCGTCCAAGCGAGGCTTGGCGATCTTGCCCGTGAATTCCTGATACCGATCATACTCCACGTCGGTCAGCTGCGCGGCGACTTTCGCATGTTCCGCACCGACCGGCTCGGCGACGTCACCTTCCTCGACGAACGCTATCCCGAACGCCGCGCCGTGCTGCGCCGCCGCTGGCTGGCGATGATGGCGGAGCATCGGGCGACGGTCGAGGGCATCGCAGGGGCGCCCTCGACCGGATAACGTCCCGGCGTCAGGCCGCCTCGAACGGCAGGTCCAGCGCCTCGGCGACGGCGGCGTGGCGGATCTTGCCGCCCGACACGTTCAGGCCGTTGGCCAGGTGCGGGTCGGCCTTCATCGCCGCCTCGGCCCCCAGATTGGCCAGCTTCAGCGCGAAGGGCAAAGTCGCGTTGTTGAGCGCGAAGGTGCTGGTCCGCGCCACCGCGCCCGGCATGTTGGCGACGCAATACTGGATCACGCCGTCGACCTCGAACACCGGGTCCTCGTGCGTGGTCGGGCGCGACGTCTCGAAACAGCCGCCCTGGTCGATCGCGATGTCGACCATCACCGCGCCGCGCTTCATCGTGCCGATCATCTCGCGCGTGACCAGCTTGGGCGCGGCGGCACCGGGGACCAGCACCGCGCCGATCACCAGATGCGCGTTCTTCACCGCCGCCGCGATCGCCGCCTTCGACGCGTAGGCGGTCTTGATCTGGCTGGAGAAGAACATGTCCAGCTCGGCCAGCCGGTCGTTGTTGATGTCGTAGATGGTCACGTCGGCGCGCATGCCGACCGCCATCTGCGCGGCATTGATGCCGCTGACGCCGCCGCCCAGGATCGCGACCTTGGCCGGCGCGACGCCGGGCACGCCACCCAACAGGATGCCGCGACCGCCCTGCTCCTTCTCCAGATAATGCGCGCCGACCTGCACCGACATGCGCCCCGCCACCTCGCTCATCGGCTTCAGCAGCGGCAGGCCGCCGCGCGGCGCGGTCACCGTCTCGTACGCGATGCAGGTCGCGCCCGACTTCATCAGCCCCTCGGCCTGCGGCTTGTCGGCGGCGAGGTGGAGATAGGTGAATAGCAGGTGGCGCGGCTCGAGCATCGCGACCTCCTGCGGCTGCGGCTCCTTGACCTTCACGATCATGTCGGCGGCCTTGAACACCTCGGCAGCGGTCGACAGGATCGTGGCGCCGGCGGCGACATAGTCCTCGTCGGAGAAGTCGATGCCCATGCCCGCCCCGGTCTGGACGACCACCTCATGCCCCGCGGCGACCAGTTCGGTCACCGACGGCGGGGTCAGCCCGACGCGATACTCGTGATTCTTGATCTCCTTCGGAACACCGACCTTCATGCAACCCTCCTAGATTATGGCGGGAGAATAGCTCCGATCGGGCGGGAAGTGTGTGCGATCACGTCTTGCCCATTGCCACAAGGCGAGAGATAATCCCGCATGACGGTCGATCAGCGGGACGAGATACTGGACGCGTTCGACACGCGCATCCTCGACCAGCTGGCGTCGGACTCGGACCTGACCAGCGCCGCGCTCGGCGAGCGGGTCGGCCTGTCGCCGAGCGCCGCGCACCGGCGGCTGGGGCAGTTGCGCGAGCGCGGCTATATCACCGGCTTCCGCGCCGTCCTGTCGAAGGCGGCACGCGGCCATCCGGGATCGGTGCTGGTCAACGTCACGCTGCGCGACCAGACCGAGCAGACCATGGCCGCGTTCGAGCGCTGCATCGTCGAGTGTCCCGAGGTGCGCGAGTGCTTCCTGATGAGCGGCGAGGCCGACTATCTCCTCCACGTCGAGATCCGCCGCGACGACACGTTCGAGCGCGTCCATCGCGAAACCTTGTCGCGCCTGCCCGGCGTCACCCGCCTCGCCTCCCATTTCGTGATCCGCGAGGTCGTGCGCCGCGACTAAACACCGATCACCGCTTGCGACATCGCACCTATTGTCCTACAATTTCGCCATGATCGGGAGAGTCAGCGGCACGCCCCTCGGCCGGGCGACGGGCATGGTGCGCGCATGAGCCGCGGCGCCTATCTCGCGCTCGACTGGGGCACCACCAACCGTCGCGCCTATCTGATGGCCGATGATGGCGCGATGCTGGACACGATGCGCGACGACCGCGGCGTGCTGGCGGTGGGGCGCGAGGAGTATCCGGCGGAGCTGGAGGCATTGCGCGCGCGCTACGGCGACCTGCCGGTGATCGCCGCCGGCATGGTCGGCTCGACTCGCGGCTGGCACGAGGCGCCCTATGTCGCCGCGCCCGTCGATGCCGCCGGACTCGCCGCGGCGGCGCTGGTGCTGGACGATCAACGCTTCACCATCGTCCCCGGCGTCTCGCTGCTGACCGACACCCGCGCCGACGTGATGCGCGGTGAGGAGGTGCAGGTGCTAGGCGCCGTCGCCGCCGGCCTCGCGCCCGCCGACGCTCTGTTCTGCCAGCCCGGCACCCACAACAAGTGGGTGCGGACGGAAGCCGGCCGGATCACCGGCTTCGCCACCGCGATGACCGGCGAGCTGTTCGCGCTGCTCCGCGACCATGGCATCCTCGCCGGCATGCTCGGCGGGTCGGTCGCGGACGGCCCCGCCTTCCGCGACGGGCTGGCGCGCGGCGCCGGTGCCGCCGACCTGACCGTCGCGCTGTTCGAGGTGCGTGCCGGCGTGCTGCTCGGTCGCCGCGCAGCCGAGGACGCCGCCGCCTATGCCAGCGGCATCCTGATCGGCGCCGATGTCGGTTCGCAAGGGGCGGGGGGTGCGATCGGCACCGTCCACCTGCTCGCCGACGGCAACCTCGCCGATCTCTACGCCGCCGCCATCGCCGCGCTGGGCGGGACGGCGGTTCGGGTCGACAGCCACGCCGCCTTCCTGGCGGGCATCCATCACCTTCGGGAGCTGATCTCTTGACCGAGTCCAATACCGACCGCGGGGGCGCGTTGCTCCGGCGGTTCGACGAGGCGTTCGCCGCCTGCCCGCTGGTCGCGATCCTGCGCGGCATCACCCCGGCCGAGGCGGAGCCGGTCGCTGTCGCGCTGGTCGAGGCGGGCTTTACCCTGATCGAGGTGCCGCTGAACTCACCCGATCCCTATGACAGCATCGCCCGCATGGTCGCCGCGGTCGGCGAGCGGGCGATGATCGGTGCCGGCACGGTGCTGACCACCGCGCAGATCGAGCAGGTCCAAGCCGCCGGCGGCACGCTGATCGTCTCGCCCAACACCGACACCACCGTGATCGCGGCGAGCGCCGCTGCCGGGCTCGTCTCGCTGCCGGGCTATTTCACCCCCAGCGAAGGATTCGCTGCGCTGAAGGCGGGTGCCCACGCGCTGAAGCTCTTCCCGGCGGACGGCACCACCCCGGCGATGCTGAAGGCGCAGCGCGCCGTGCTGCCCAAGACCGTGAAGGTCCTGGCGGTCGGCGGCGTCTCGCCCGAGACGATCCCGGCGTGGCGCGCGGCGGGCGCCGACGGCTATGGCCTCGGCTCCAACCTCTACAAGCCCGGCAAGCCCGCCGCCGATGTCGGCCGCGATGCCGCCGCCTTCGTCCAGGCGGTGCGCGCATGACCGCCCCCATCCGTCTCGCCGTCATCGGCATGGGCAAGATCGCCAACGACCAGCATCTGCCCGCGATCGCCGCCAACCCCGATTTCGATCTTGTCGCCACGGTCAGCCGCAGCGGCGAGCCTGTCGGCGACCTGCCGCTGTTCCCCAATATCGACGCGCTGATCGCCAGCGGCCCGGTGGTCGATGCGGTCGCGCTCTGCACCCCGCCCCAGGTCCGCCGCGCCATCGCCGCAACGGCGCTGGCGCAAGGGTGGCACGTCTTCCTCGAGAAGCCGCCCGGCGCGACGCTGGCCGAGGTGGTGACGCTGGAGAATGCCGCGCAGGCGGCCGGCGCCAGCCTGTTCGCCAGCTGGCACTCGCGCTACGCGCACGGCGTCGAGCCGGCGCGCGCGTGGCTGGCGGCACGCACCATCCAGCGCGTCACCGTGACCTGGCGCGAGGACGTGCGCGTCTGGCATCCGGGGCAGGAGTGGATCTGGGCGGCGGGCGGCTTCGGCGTGTTCGATCCCGGGATCAACGCGCTGTCGATCGTCACCCGTATCCTGCCGCGCCCCTTCTTCCTTGAGGATGCGGTGCTCGACGTACCCGCCAACCGCCAGGCGCCGATCGCCGCGCGGCTGAACTTCCGCGACGATGCCGGCGTGCCGATCGCCGCCGATTTCGACTGGCGGCAGGAAGGGCCGCAGCACTGGGACATCGTCGTCGAGACCGACCAGGGCATTTTGCGGCTGGCCGATGGCGGCGCCACCCTGACGCTGCCGACCGGGGAGACGCCGACCCAGGCGGACGGGCTGCACGGCGAATATCCCGGCCTCTACGCCCGCTTCGCCGAGGTGATCCGTGCCGGGACCAGCGATGTCGACGTCGCCCCGCTGCGCCACGTCGCCGACGCCTTCCTGCGCGGAAAGCGCGAGACTGTGGAGCCGTTCGTCGAGTGAATGAAACCTTCCCCTGCAAGGGGAGGGGATCGCCGCGAAGCGATGGTGGAGGGGTGTCGCGGCGAGCGAGGCTCGGACCGGCCGCCGGTGACACCCCTCCGTCATGGCTGCGCCATGCCACCTCCCCTTGCAGGGGAGGATCAGGGAGCTATCGGATCACCCACTCCCACAACGCCGCCGGCCCCTCGAACGTCGCACGCAGGTACCGCGCCCTGACCGGGTGCCGCACCTGGATCGGTGAACCTTGGGCCGTGGCCATCGCCGCGACCGGCCGCCACTGGCGCCCGTCGTCCGAAGCATCGACCGCGAACCGATAGCCCTTCGTCGCAAACTCCGGCCGCAGCTCGCTCTCGCGCAGCTGCCGTACCTGTCCAAGGTCGGCGACCAGCGCCGGCCGCTCGCCCGATCCACGCCACAGCGTCGCGTAATTGTCGTCCGCCGCCGACGCGCCCTCGCCTACCGGCATCCAGCGCAACCCCGCCTGGCGCTGGGCCGCGAAGCCGTTCACGGCACTGCCATGGCTCGGCACGACGCGCGCGATGGTGCCGTCGGCGTTGATCGTCAGCGGGTCCACCGCGATCTGGCGCAGCACCTCATCGCCACTCCGCGGCCAGGGCAGCGCCTGCCGGTGGTAGAGGATGTACGGCTGCCCGCCCGAGCGGAACACCGCATGGTGGCCAGGACTGACCACATCGCGCTTCGCGTCGGTCGACAGGATCGGGCTGCCCGGCCCGGCCCGGAACGGCCCCAGCGGCGAATCGCCGATGGCGTAGTTTACGCGGTAGCTGTCCTCGGTCGTCTTGCCGTCGCTGAAGGTCAGGAGGTAGTGCGCGCCCGATCGGACCATGAACGGCCCCTCGAAATAGCCGGGCGGCGTCACGTCGCGCGGCACGCCGTCAAACGTCACCATGTCGGGCTTCAGCTTCACCGCGAAGCAGTGGCCGTTGGTCCAGTTCCAGCCCGATCCCCAGTAGAGATAGGCCTGGCCGTCCGCGTCGACGAACGCCTCTGCGTCGATCATGTGGTATGCCGGGGCGAACGCCTTGGCGATCAGCGGCTTGCCGCCGTTCGCGTCGCGCCACGGCCCGGCCGGTGCCGGCGCGGTGCCGACCCACACCTCGTTCCCGACCGAGACGTACATGTACCAGCGGCCGTTCGCCGCCTTGACCACCGATGGCGCCCAGACCTTGGCATCGCCAGAGGTCGGGCTGGTCGCCGCCGCCTTGGTCGGCCATTCCGGCGCCGAGAAGGTCCAGTCGCGCCCGTTGGTCGAGGTCCACAGCCCCAGCCGGTCGTCACCCCACGGGTCGATCGTCGCGAAGATGTACCAGCGCCCGTCATCATGGACGATCGACGGGTCGGCGAAATAGCCGGGGATCAGCGGATTGCGGTCCCCGCGCTGGTCCCAGCGCGGGGTCGGCGCCTCGGCCGCGACCGCCAGGGTCGCTGCCGAGGCCATCGCCGCCGCGACGACGCCTGCGCGGATCACTTGATGTCGAGCATCACGATCGACTTGGCCGGCAGCGTCACCGTCAGCGTGCCCGCCGCCAGCGTCGCCCCGGTGAACGCCGCCGGCTTCACCGTGTCGGGCGCGTCGAAGGTGTTGTGCGCGTCCATCGCCTGCGCAGTCAGGATGCGGCCGGTCACGCCAGCACCGGTCACCCCGTCCAGCTTCACCGTCACCGTCGTCGGGCGATTGGGATCGACGTTGGTCAGGCCCAGATGGACCGCCCCGTCGGTGCCGCGCACCGCGCTGGCGCTGACCGCCTTCAGCGTCCACTCGTTCTTGTTGTACCAGCGCGACTGCACCTCGACCGGCAGGACGATGCCGTCCTGATAGTCCTTGTACAGGTCGAACACCCAATAGGTCGGGGTCTTCACCATGCGGTTGCCGTCGGTCAGCATCATCGCCTGCAGCACGTTGACCATCTGCGCGATGTTGGCGCCGCGCAGGCGATCGGTGTGGCGCGCGAAGATGTCGAAGTTCAGGCTGGCGACCATCGCGTCGCGCAAGCTGTTCTGCTGGTACAGGAAGCCCGGATGGCTGCCCGGCTCCTGATCGTACCAGGTGCCCCACTCGTCGACGAACATCGCGACCCGCTTCTGCGGATCATGCTTGTCCATACGCTGGGCGTGCTTGGTGATATACTCGTCCATCTTCAACGTCTTGGCGAGCGTGCGCGCCCACTGATCCTCGTCGAAGCCGGTCGCCGACCCCTTGTGACCCCAGTCATACGGGATGGTGTAGTAATGCACGCCGATCGCGTCGAAATGACCGCCCGCATCGCGCATCATCACGTCGGTCCAGTTATAGTCGTCGGCGTTGGCGCCGCTTGCGACCTTCATCACCTGCTGACCCGCCGGCATCTTGACGAAGGTGCTGTAGCGGCGCGTCTCGTTGGCGGCATATTCGGGCTGCATGTTGCCGCCGCAGCCCCACAATTCGTTGCCCAGCCCGAACAGCGGCAGCTTCCACGGCGTCTTGCGTCCGTTCGCCGCACGCTCCTTGGCCAGGCTCGATCCGGTCGGCGAGGTCATGTACTCGACCCACTCCGCCATCTCATAGGGCGGTGCATTGCCGAGATTGCCCGATACGTACGGCTCGGCGCCGACCATCTCCGAATAGTTCATGAACTCGTGGGTGCCGACCGCATTGTCCTCGGTCACGCCACCCCAATGGGTGTTGATCTTGACCTTGCGCGACTTGGGATCGCCGATCCCCTCGCGCCAGTGATATTCGTCGGCGAAGCAGCCGCCCGGCCAGCGGATCACCGGCACCCGGATCGCCTTCAGCGCGTCCAGCACGTCGCGGCGATAGCCGTTCACGTTCGGGATGCGGCTGTTCTTGCCGACCCAGATGCCTCCATAGATGCCGGTGCCCAGATGTTCGGCGAACTGGCCGAAGATGCGCTTGTCGAACTTGGGCGCCGGCCGGTCACCATGGACGGTGACAGTATCGGTCGTCTCCTGCGCCATGACGGGCGCCGCCGTCAGCAGCAGCGCGGCGGCAAGTATCTTCCTGAACATCAATGCTTCTCCGTGGCGTCGACAGGGCGCGCGGGTGGGATGGGACATGGAAATGCCGGGGCAGGCGAGCGGGGGGCGGTCGAAACGCGCAACGGCCTCATCCACAGTTCCCCTTCATACCGGCGCGTCGGGCGCGCTTCTTGTCCGACAATATCTCGGATTTGGCGCTTTGCAAGGATGTTCTGACCGTTTTGTCACAAACGCCCCCTCTCGTGGTACTGCGCAACATACGAGGTTGCCAGCACCGCCCCCGGCTATTATGTCGGAGTTAATTGCTGAGAGGATTCACATGATCGACGGCTCGATTCTAGTCGGTGCGGAGATACGGCAGGCGACGGCGCGCTTTACCTCTGTCAACCCCGCCACGGGGGAGACGCTGACCCCCGATTTCTCCTCTGCCGACGCATCCGCGGCGGCTGATGCCTGTGCGTTGGCGGCGGCGGCCTTCCCCGCCTATTCCGCCACCACGCCAGAGGATCGCGCCGCCTTTCTCGAGGCGATTGCCGAGCAGATCCTGGCCATCGGCGACGAGCTGATCGAGCGTGCCATGGCCGAGAGCGGCCTGCCCCGCGCCCGGCTGGAGGGTGAGCGCGGTCGCACCGTCGGCCAGCTGCGCCTGTTCGCCAGCGTGGTGCGCCAGGGCGACTGGCTCGACGCAACGATCGACCCGGCGCTGCCCGATCGCGCGCCGCTGCCCCGCCCCGACCTGCGCCGCGTCAACCTGGCGATCGGCCCGGTCGCGGTGTTCGGCGCGTCCAACTTCCCGCTCGCCTTCTCGGTCGCTGGCGGCGACACCGCCTCGGCGCTCGCCGCGGGCTGCCCCGTCGTGGTCAAGGGCCACCCGGCGCATCCCGGCACGGGTGAGCTGGTCGCCCGCGCGATCCGCGCCGCGGTCGACGCCTCTGGCCTGCCCGCCGGCGTCTTCTCCTACCTGCCGGGCGAAACCAACGCGCTGGGCGAGGCGATCGTCGCCGATCCGGCGATCAAGGCGGTCGGCTTCACCGGCTCGCGCGGCGGCGGCCTCGCCCTCGTCCGCATCGCCGCGGGCCGCGAGGAGCCGATCCCCGTCTATGCCGAGATGTCGAGCATCAACCCCGTGATCCTCTTCCCTGCCGCGCTGGAGGCACGGGGAGAGGCGATGGCGACCGCCTTCGTCCAGTCGCTGACCATGGGCGCCGGCCAGTTCTGCACCAATCCCGGCCTGGTGCTGGCGATCGGCTCGCCCGCGCTCGACGCCTTCGTCACCGCCGCCGGCGCCGCACTGACCGACAGCCAGCCCGCCACCATGCTGACGCCGGGCATCCATTCCAGCTTCGAGCAGGGCGTCGACGCGCTGGCCGGGCACAACGCCGTCACCACCGTCGCGCGCGGTCGCGTCGGCGAGGGCGTGAACCAGGCGGTCGGCGCACTGTTCCAGGCGGACGCGGAGGCGTTCCTCGCCGACCGCGCGCTGGGCCACGAGGTGTTCGGATCGTCGGCGATCGTCGTCCGCTGCCGCGACATGGCCGAGATCGGCCGCGTCGTCGCCAGCCTGGAGGGGCAGCTGACCGCGACCTTCCAGATGGATGAGGGCGATCAGGACGACGCCCGCGCGCTCGTCCCCATCGTCGCCGCGCGCGTCGGCCGCATCCTGGCGAACGGCTGGCCGACCGGTGTCGAGGTCAGCCACGCCATGGTCCATGGCGGCCCCTTCCCGGCGACCAGCGACGGGCGCAGCACCTCGGTCGGCGCCGCTGCCATCTATCGCTTCCTGCGGCCCGTCTGCTTCCAGAACCTGCCCGATTCGCTGCTGCCGCCGGCGATCGCGGAGGCCAATCCCTGGGGCGTCGCCCGGCGCGTCGAGGGCCAGCGCGAAGGATCGCCGCGATGAGCATCACCAGTCCCAAATTGACCCTCCTCGTCCAGTTCGAAGAGAACGGCACCCGCGGCGTCGCCGCGATCGGCCCGGACGGCGCTCGCCGCGTGACGGCTGCGACCACGACGCTGGCGCTCGCACAAGCAGCGATGGCCGCCGGCGAGACGCTGGCCGCCCATGCCGGGGCACGGCTGGGCGACGCGGTCGACCTGTCGGCGCTCCGTCTGCTCTCGCCGATCGACCATGCGGACGCCGCGCACCTGCTCGTCTCGGGTACCGGCCTCACCCATCTCGGCTCGGCCGAGGGGCGTGACAAGATGCACCGCAGCGCGGCCGAGAACCCGGCCCCGACCGACTCGATGAAGATGTTCCTGATGGGCGTCGAGGGCGGCAAGCCCGCGGACGGCGGCATCGGCGCACAGCCTGAATGGTTCTACAAGGGCGACGGCGCGATCCTGGTCGCGCCGGGCGAGCCGCTCGCCATGCCCGACTTCGCGCTCGACGGCGGTGAGGAGCCGGAGATCGCCGGCATCTACCTGATCGACGATGCCGGCACGCCGGTCCGCATCGGCTTCGCGCTCGGCAACGAGTTCAGCGACCATGTCACCGAGCGGGGCAATTATCTGTGGCTCGCGCACAGCAAGCTGCGCCCCGCCGCGCTGGGGCCGGAGCTGCTACTCGGCGACCTGCCGCAGGACATTCGCGGCACCAGCCGGATCCGCCGTGGCGATACGGTGCTGTGGGAAAAGCCGTTCGTCTCGGGTGAGGCGAACATGTCGCACGCGCTGGCCAATCTGGAGCATCACCACTTCAAATATGCCGGCTTCCGCCGCCCCGGCGACCTGCACGTCCATTTCTTCGGCACCGCCACCCTGTCGTTCAGCGATGGGATCAAGACCGAGCCGGGCGACGTGTTCGAGGTCGAGGCCGCTCCCTTCACCCTGCCGGTGCGCAATCCGCTGGCCGTGGCGCCGGCGGGCAACGCCACCGTCCGCACCATCTGAATGCGTGTTTGATCGGGTGGTGCCGGCCCCCTTCCACCCGCGGCGGGGGTCTTGTAGCATCGCGGTCATAATCGACGCCGCGCTGCGGGCAGGGGAGGATCAGTGAAGGGCAGTCGCATCGTATCGCCCCGCATCCACGGCACCATCGCGCATGATATCGGCGTTGAGATCGTCGGTGGCCGCCGCCGTCCCGGCACCGTGTTCGGTGGCGAGATCGAGGCGAGCGAGGCGCTCGGCGTCTCGCGCTCCGCCTATCGCGAGGCGATCCGCATCCTCGCTGCCAAGGGGCTGGTCGAGAGCCGCCCCAAGGCCGGCACCCGCGTCACCCCGCGCGACCGCTGGAACCTCCTCGACCCCGACGTCCTCGCCTGGACGTTCGAGGGAGAGCCGGATCCCGACTTCATCCAGGACCTGTTCGAGCTGCGCGCGGTGATCGAGCCCGCCGCCTGCGCCTTCGCCGCGCGTCGCCGCTCCGACGACGATCTCGCCGAAATGAAGGCGGCGCTCGACCTCATGGAGAAGACCGGCCTCGCCTCGCCGGAGGGTCGCGCCGCCGACCAGCGCTTCCACCGCGTGGTCCTGTCCGCCGCCCGCAACGAACCGCTGACCGCGCTCGCCAGCACCGTCGGGGCCGCCGTCCGCTGGACCACCGAGTTCAAGCAGCGCCGCCGCCAGCTGCCGCGCAACCCGCTGCCCGACCATGTCCGCGTGTACGAGGCGATCGTCGCACGCGACGCGGATACGGCGCGGTCGGTGATGGTCGAGCTACTGCGCCTCGCGATCGAGGACATGGGCCTGCAGCAACGGGCGTAGATCCTCCCCTGCAAGGGGAGGTGGCAGCCTGCAGCGCTGACGGAGGGGTGTCCCCGCTGACGAGGAGACGCGCCACCATGATCCGCGACACCCCTCCACGACCGCTGCACGGCAGTTCCCCTTCAAGCCTGAACCGTCACCCCAGCGAAAGCTGGGATCTCCCCATGGGACAGCGAAACACCAGCCCTGGAGCGTGATCCACCGAAACCGAAGCACCTCCCCGGCGAAGGCCGGCGAGGCAAACGCGTGGATCACACTCGAGGGCCGATCGACATTCAGCATCGCAGGCCTTTGACACGCCCTGTCGTCCTTCCCGCGAAGGCGAGCATCCAGACGCGCGGAGGCTGCTTGCAGAGCCGCGACGTCAGAGGTTTCGGATCCGCGCCTCCGCGGGGATGACGAAACATGGCCTGTTACGCCGGATGTCGATCCCGCCAGGAAAGACCCCAGCCTGCGCTGGGGCGACGATCAGGTCACAAACTCCGGATGATCGCGGAGAAATCCAGCCCCTCATTCCCCGCCGCTGCGAACGCCTCGTACCGCTCTGCCGCGCGCGATCCCATCGGCACGTCGGCACCGGCGTCCTTGGCCGCCGCCATGGCGAGGCGCAGGTCCTTCAGCATCAGCGCGGTCGCGAACCCGCCCTGATAGTCCTTGTCGGCCGGCGTCGTCGGGCCGACCCCCGGCACTGGGCAATAGCTCGTCATCGACCAGCTCTGCCCCGACGACACGCTGGCGATGTCGTAGAACGCCTGCGCGTCCAGCCCCAGCTTGTCCGCCAGCGCGAACGCCTCGCACGTCGCGATCATCGTCGCACCCAGGATCATGTTGTTACAGATCTTGGCCGCCTGCCCCGCGCCATTGGCGCCGGCGTGGATGACCGCCTTACCCATCGCCGCCAGCACCGGCTGGCTCCTCGCGAACGCGTCTTCGCTGCCACCGACCATGAAGGTCAGCGTGCCCGCCGTTGCCGCCGCGATCCCGCCCGATACCGGCGCGTCCACCGCCGCCAGTCCGCGTGCCTGCGCCGCCTCGGCCACGGCCCGCGAGGTGGCGACGTCGATCGTCGAGCAGTCGATCAACAGCGCCCCGGCGGGCAGCCCGGCAAAGATCGTTTCATAGACCTCGGCGACGTGGCGGCCGGCGGGCAGCATGGTGACGACCGCCTCTGCCCCATCCGCCGCCGCCGCTGCGCTGTCCGCCACCAGACACCCTGCCGCCTCCGCTCGCGCCAGCGCCTCGGCCGAAAGGTCGAACGCACGCACGTCATGCCCCGCCTTCGCCAGGTTCGCGGCCATGCCGCCGCCCATATTGCCCAGCCCGATGAATGCGATGCGTGTCATGTCTCTCTCCTGCCTTCACCGCTGTCCGTCATCCCGGCGTCCACCGGGACGACGATGGGGCGGCCTATTTCCCCGTCCAGACCCCGGCCCGCTTCTCGACGAAGGCCGCCATGCCCTCGCTCTGGTCGGCACTGCCGAACAGGCCGTGGAACAGCCGGCGTTCGAACTGCACGCCCGCCGCCAACCCCGACTCGAAGGCCATGTTGACCATTTCCTTGTTCGCCAGCACCGCCAGCGGCGCCATCGCGGCGATGGTCGCGGCGGTCTTTACCGCCTCCTCGACCAGCTCGTCGGCCGGCACGATACGGCTGACCAGCCCGGCGCGCTCCGCCTCGGCGGCGTCCATCATCCGGCCGGTCAGGCACATCTCCATCGCCTTGGCCTTGCCGACCGCGCGGGCCAGCCGCTGCGACCCGCCCATGCCCGGCGACACCGCCAGCTTCACCTCGGGCTGGCCGAACTTCGCGGTGTCGGCGGCCAGGATGAAGTCGCACATCATCGCCAGCTCGCACCCGCCGCCAAGCGCGTATCCGGCGACCGCCGCGATGATCGGCTTGCGCGTGCGGGTAAAGCGGTCCCAGCCGGCGAAGAAGTCGTGGCCGTACATCGCGGCGAAGCCTTGGGCCTGCATCTCCTTGATATCGGCACCCGCCGCGAACGCCTTGGCCGATCCCGTGACGACGGCGCAGCCCTGCGACGCATCCGCATCGAATGCCGCCATCGCGGCCAGCAGCTCGTCCAGCACCTGGCCGTTGAGGGCATTCAGCGCCTGCGGCCGGTTGAGCGTGACCAAGGTCACCGCCCCGCGCTGCTCGACGATGATGGTTTCGTAGGTCACGACACTCTCCAATTCGTCGCCCCGGCGCAGGCTGGGGCCTTTCCGTCACTACGCACGCGCCTTGCCGCAGATGATCCCAGCGTCGCCGGGATGACGTACGCGGTCAGGGCACCCACGCCTCACCCTCGGGCAGGGGTGCGAAGATCTGATCGATCACGTGATCGCTCACCGCTTCGGGCGTCGCCGGGTCCCAGCGCGGCGCATTGTCCTTATCGACGATGACCGCGCGCACGCCTTCGAGGAAGTCGTGCCGCTGCACCACACGGCTCGCGACCGCATATTCCTGCCGCATCTCGTCGGCGAAGCTCGCCATCCCCGCGCCCTCCTTCAGCAGGCGTAGCGACACCTTCATCGTCTGCGGGGACTTGGTGGCGAGCGTCGCCAGCGTCGTGCGGGCGAAGTCGCTATCGTCCGCTGCCAGCGCGGCGAACACCGTTTCCAGTTCGTCCGAGGCGAACAGCCGGTCGATCGCCTGCCGCTCCGCCAGCAGTCGCGCCGCGGGCGGGGGCGCTGCCAACTCGTCCAGCACCATCTCGATCGCCGTCGGATCGGCGACGATCGCCGCCTTGGCCTCCTCGACCCGCCCGGCCGCCAGATAATGCGTCGCCAGCCCCAGCGCGTGCGCCTCCGCCCCGTCCAGCCGGTGCCCGGTCAGCGCCAGATATTGGCCGATCCGCCCCGGCAGCCGCGACAGGTACCAGCCGCCGCCGACATCGGGGAACAGCCCGATCCCCGTCTCCGGCATGGCGAGCCGCGTATTCTCGGTCGCCACCCGGAACCGCGCCGGCTGCGAAATGCCGACGCCGCCGCCCATGGTCACCCCGTCCATGACCGCGACGATCGGCTTGGCATAGGTGAACAGCCGGTGGTTCATCCGGTATTCGGTCGCGAAGAAATGCCGCGCCGCGCTGCCGTCGCCAGCACCGCTTTCGGCCAGCAGCCGGATGTCGCCGCCCGCGCAGAAGCCGCGCGAGTATTTCGGGTCGCCATCCGGCGAGGGTGCATGGTCGAGGATGATCGCACGGACCGCGTCGTCGCCGCGCCAATCCTCCAGCGCGGCGAGCACGCCCTCGCACATCGCCACGGTCAGCGCGTGGAGCGCCCTGGGCCGGTTCAGCCGGATGCGGCCCACAGCGCCCTCGGTGGTGACGATCAGTTCGTCCGTCACGCCGCCACCACGTCCGTCATCCCCGCACCCACTCCCGTCATCCCCGTGAAGGCGCGGATCCAGAACCGCTGACGCTGCGGATCAAGCGAGGACCGCGCGTCTGGATTCCCGCCTGCGCGGGAATGACGATGGATCACGATCACTGCCGCACCAGCTCGCGCCCGACGATCATCCGCATGACCTGGTTGGTCCCTTCCAGGATCGAATGCACGCGCAGGTCGCGCCAGAAGCGCTCGATCGGATAGTCCATCAGATAGCCATAGCCGCCGTGGAGCTGCAGCGCCCGGTCGACCACGCTCGATCCGGTATCGGTCGCCAGCCGCTTCGCCATCGCCGCGAAGCGGGTCTTGTCGGGGGCGTTCGCCGTCACCTTCGCCGCGGCCATGTAGAGGAGCGCGCGCGCCGCCTCCAGCTCGGTCGCCATGTCGGCCAGCGTGAACTGCGTATTCTGGAAATCGGCGATCGCGGTGCCGAACTGCTTGCGATCCTTGGTATAGCGCACCGCCTCGTCCAGGCAGCGCTGCGCCCCGCCCAGCGAGCAGGCGCCGATGTTCAGCCGCCCGCCGTCCAGCCCCATCATCGCGATGCGGAACCCCTCGCCCTCGCCGCCGACCATGTTCTCGGCCGGGACGCGGACCTGATCGAACGTCACCTGCCGCGTCGGCTGCGAGTGCCAGCCGAGCTTGCGCTCGTTGGCGCCGAACGACACGCCGGGCATGTCCTTCTCGATCACCAGCGCCGAGATGCCCTTCGGCCCCTCGCCGCCGGTGCGGACCATGGTGACGTACACCTCGTTCTCGCCGGCGCCCGAGATGAACTGCTTCGATCCCGACACGACCCAATGGTCGCCGTCGCGCACCGCGCGCGTCTTCAGCGCCGCCGCGTCCGATCCTGACCCCGGCTCGGTTAGGCAATAGCTCGCCAGCCGCTTCATCGTCACCAGATCGGGCAGGTACTTGTCCTTGACCGTCTGCGAGCCGAACCGGTCGATCATCCACGACGCCATGTTGTGGATCGAGATGAACGCCGAGGTGGACGGACAGCCATAGGCCATCGCCTCCATGATGAGCGCCGCCTCCAGCCGCCCGAGCGCGATGCCGCCGCTCTCTTCGCTGACATAGATCGCCGCGAAGCCCAGCTCGGCGGCGGCCTTGATCGTGTCGCGCGGGAAGATGTGCTTCTCGTCCCACTCGCCGGCATTGGGGGTGATCCGATCGGCGGTGAAGCGCCGCGCCAGCTCCTGAATCTCGCGCTGGTCGCCAGTCAAATCAAACTGGGGCGTAAGATCAAACTGGTTCACGCCGCCACCTCCGGGCACTTGGAATAGCGGAACGGACCCCCTTCCATCCCCTCACCGGTGCCGTCGCGGACCAGCGTCTTGCCGTCGTCGAGCAGGGTCATGCGCGCCTGCTGCTGCCACGTCTGTCCCTCGCCCGAGAAGGACAGCGTCGCGGTCAGCACCGTGCCTGCCTGCTTCGCATCGCTGATCGTCGCGCGCGACTCGTAGAAGCGCAGCCGATCGGCGGTCACCGTCATCAGCCCCTTGGCGGCATAGTCCATCTTCGGATCGCAGTCGTTGGGCACCATGCCCCAGCGGCCCTGGAACGCGACCGGGATGCTCGTCACCGGCGTCGCTGCGGGGAGCGCCGATGCCGTGTTACCGATCGGCACGACGCTGTTGACCGGATCGTCCTGGAGGTTGTCGGGCGCCTCTTCGACCACCGCGCTCGCATCGCCCTGCGCGTTGTTTCCCGCCTCGCCGCCACCGCCGCTGCACGCGATCAGCACCAGTGGAAGGAAGAGCGCACCACATCGTATCATCATCATGCTTACCCCATGGTCGGGATGACGAACGCATCCTGCACGCGGGCGGGTCCGCCGTCTTCGGCACCGCGCGGCAGTTCGGCTGTGCCGTCCGGCCAGCGCTGGGTGATCGTCTTGACCTTGGTCCAGAACTTCACCCCCTCCATGCCGTGCTGGTTGGTGTCGCCGAATGCAGACCGCTTCCACCCGCCGAAGCTGTGATAGGCGACGGGCACCGGGATCGGCACGTTGATGCCGACCATGCCGACATTCACCCGCGCGGCGAACTCGCGCGCGGCATGGCCGTTGCGGGTGAAGATCGCGACGCCGTTGCCGTACTGGTGCTCCGAGGGCAGGCGCACCGCCGTCTCGAAATCGGGCGCGCGGACGATCTGGAGGACCGGGCCGAAAATCTCCTCCTTGTACGACTGCATCTGTGGTGTGACCCGGTCGAACAGGCTCGGCCCGACGAAGAAGCCCTGCTCGTGCCCCTGAAGGGTGAAGCCGCGGCCGTCGACCACCAGCTCGGCGCCTTCGTCGACGCCGGTCTGGATCCAGTTTTCCACGCGGCTCTTGTGCGCGGCGTTCACTACCGGCCCGTAATGCGCCTCCGCATCGGTCGACACGCCCACCCGCAGCGCCGCGATGGCGGGAATCAGCTTCTCGCGCAGTGCCTCGGCGGTCCTGTCGCCGACCGGCACCACCACCGGCAGCGCCATGCACCGCTCGCCCGCCGAACCGAACGCCGCACCCGCCAGGTCGGCGACGACCTGGTCGAGGTCGGCGTCGGGCATGACGATGCCGTGGTTCTTGGCGCCGCCCATCGCCTGCACGCGCTTCCCCGCCTCGACCCCGCGACGATAGACATAGTGCGCGATGTCGGACGAGCCGACGAAGCTGACCGCGGCGATGGCCGGATGGTCGAGGATCGCGTCGACCATCTCCTTGTCGCCGTGCACCACCTGGAGAATGCCCGCGGGCGCGCCAGCCTCCAGCATCAGCTCGGCGAGCCGCACCGGCACGGAGGGATCACGCTCCGACGGTTTCAGGATGAAGGCGTTGCCCGTCGCGATCGCGACGCCGAACATCCACATCGGGATCATCGCCGGAAAGTTGAACGGCGTGATCCCCGCCCCGATGCCGAGCGGCTGGCGCATCGAATAGACGTCGATCCCCGGCCCCGCGCCCTGGGTATATTCGCCTTTCAGCACATGCGGGATACCGCAGCAGAACTCGATCACCTCCAGCCCGCGCTGGATATCGCCCTTCGAGTCGGCGATCACCTTGCCATGCTCGGACGACAGCAGGTGGGCGAGCGCGTCCATGTTCGCCTCGACCAGCTCCTTGAACCGGAACATCACCCGCGCGCGCCGCTGCGGGTTGACCGCCGCCCAGCCCGGCTGCGCGCCCTGCGCCGCGGCCACCGCCCGGTCGAGATCGGCCTGCACGCCCAGCGTGACCCGCGCCTGCACCTGGCCGGTATTGGGGTCGAACACCTCGCCCGACCGGGTGCCGCCGCCGCCCGCACCGCCGGCGATCACATGATCGATCGTCCGCATCGCATCTCTCCTGCTGCCCGGCGCCGCCGGGTCGTTCGGCGGGGACTAAGCATGGCCGGCCAGCGGGATCAATGCGGCGCGAAAACTCGCAATTTTGCGTCGTTTTCGGGTTGATCGGGATAGTCGAAGAGCCGCACAGGCCAGTGTGAGGGCAACTCTCGAACCCGCCCCCGTCCGGCCGGGACGAACCCGGCCCGATGGAGGCGGCGGATCACCCGATCAAATACACGACGATCGCCTCCGCCGCCGCCTCCGCGGTCATCGCGGTAGTATCGATGCGGATCTCCGGATCGACCGGCGCCTCGTAGGGGCTGTCGATACCGGTGAAGTTCTTCAGCTGCCCGGCCCGCGCCTTGGCATAGAGGCCCTTCACGTCGCGCGCTTCCGCCTCGGCCAGCGGCGTGTCGATATGCACCTCGACGAACTCGCCCGGCGCCATCATCGCGCGCACCATCTCCCGCTCCGCGCGGAAGGGGGAGATGAAGGCGGTGACGACGATCAAGCCTGCATCGGTCATCAGCTTGGCGACCTCGCCGACCCGCCGGATATTCTCGACCCGGTCTGCGTCGGTGAAGCCCAGGTCGCGGTTGAGGCCATGGCGGACATTGTCGCCGTCGAGGAGGAAGGTGTGGCGGTTCATCCGCGCCAGCTTCTTCTCGACCAGATTGGCGATAGTCGACTTGCCCGCACCCGACAGCCCGGTCAGCCACAGCACCGCCGGGCGCTGGTTCTTGAGCGACGCATGATGCGCGCGGTCGATATCGGTCGGCTGCCAGTGGACGTTCTGCGCGCGCCTGAGCGCGAAGTGGAGCATTCCCGCCCCGACCGTCGCGTTGGTCAGCTTGTCGATCAGGATGAAGCCACCCAGCTCCCGATCCTCGGCGTATGGGCGGAACACGATCGGCCGGTCGGTCGCCAGCGTCGCGACGCCGATCGCGTTCAGGTCCAGCGTCTTCGCCGCCAGATGCTCCAACGTATTGACGTTGATGACGTATTTTGGCGGCTGCACCGTCGCCGATACCGTCTGCGTGCCGAGCTTCAGCCAGTATGCGCGACCGGGCAGCAGCGCCTCGTCCGCCATCCACACGATTGTCGCCTCGAACTGGTCGGCGACCGGCGGCGGATCGCCCGCCGCGGCGACCACGTCCCCGCGCGAACAGTCGATCTCGTCAGCCAGCGTCAGCGTGACGGACTGACCGGCGACCGCCCGGTTCAGGTCCCCGTCGAGGGTCACGATCCGCGCGACCGTCGACGTGCGCCCGGACGGCAGCACCCGCACCGCGTCGCCCGGCGCGACGCTACCGGTCGCGATCAGGCCGGCAAAGCCGCGAAAGTCCAGATCGGGCCGGTTGACCCACTGTACCGGCATCTCGAACGGCCTGGCCTGCGCCGCGGTCTGGTCGACCTCGACCGTCTCCAGATGCTCCATCAGCGTCGGGCCGTCATACCACCCCATCGCCGCCGAACGGCCCGCGACGTTATCGCCCTTGAACCCGGAGATCGGGATGGCGACGAACGCCTCGATCCCGATCGACGCGGCAAAGGCGCGATAATCGGCGACGATCGCGTCGAAGGTCGCCCGGTCATACCCGACCAGGTCCATCTTGTTCACCGCCAGCACGATGTGGCGGATGCCGACCAGCTGCGCGAGATAGGAGTGCCGCCGCGTCTGGGTCAGCACGCCCTTCCGCGCGTCGATCAGGATCACCGCAAGGTCAGCGGTCGAGGCGCCGGTCACCATGTTGCGCGTGTACTGCTCGTGCCCAGGCGTATCGGCGACGATGAACTTGCGTTTCTCGGTCGCGAAGAAGCGATAGGCGACGTCGATCGTGATCCCCTGCTCGCGCTCGGCGGCAAGCCCGTCGACCAGCAGCGCGAAGTCGATCTCGCCGCCCTGCGTCCCGACCCGCTTCGAATCCGCCTGCAACGCCGCCAGCTGATCCTCGAAGATCATCTTCGAATCGTAGAGCAGCCGCCCGATCAGCGTCGACTTGCCGTCATCGACGGAGCCGCAGGTGATGAAGCGCAACAGCGTCTTGCGCCGGTGCCCGTCGAGATAGGCGGCGATGTCCTGCCCGATCAGCGCGTCGGGGGTGTAGCTGGGGTCGGTCACGCTCAAATCCTCCCCGATACGGGGAGGGGGACCGCGACGCGAAGCGGCGTGGTGGAGGGGGTTATCCACAAGCGCTCCGCTCGCGGCGATCCCCCTCCACCATGCTGCGCATGGTCCCCCTCCCCGCGAGCGGGGAGGAATTGAGAAACACGCGCCCACATCAGAAATACCCCTCCTGCTTCTTCTTCTCCATCCCCGCGCCGCCCTCGTCCTTGTCGATCGCGCGGCCCTGGCGTTCGGAGGTGGTGGTCAGCAGCATTTCCTGGATCACCGCCCCCAGATCGGCCGCCTCGCTCTCCACCGCGCCGGTCAGCGGATAGCAGCCGAGCGTGCGGAACCGGATCGAGCGTTCGACCGGCACCTCGCCGTCGCGCAACGGGAAGCGATCGTCATCGACCATCAGGATCATTCCGTCGCGCTCCACCGTCGGGCGCGGCGCGGCGAAATAGAGCGGGACGATCGGGATCTTCTCGATCTGGATGTACTGCCAGATATCCAGCTCGGTCCAGTTGCTGATCGGAAAGACGCGGATGCTCTCTCCCTTCGCCTTCTTCGCATTGTAGAGGTGCCACAATTCGGGCCGCTGGTTCTTCGGGTCCCAGCGATGGCTGGCCGAGCGGAAGCTGAACACCCGCTCCTTCGCTCGCGCCTTCTCCTCGTCGCGCCGTGCGCCGCCGAACGCGACGTCGAAGCCGTATTTGTCCAGCGCCTGTTTCAGCCCCTCGGTCTTCCACAGATCGGTGTGGAGCGCGCCATGGTCGAACGGGTTGATCCCGCGCGCCTCCGCCTCCGGATTGCGATGGACCAGCAGCTCCATGCCAGCCGCCCGCGCCGCGCGGTCGCGCAGTTCGTACATCGCCTGGAACTTCCACGTCGTGTCGACATGGAGCAACGGAAAGGGCGGCGGCGCGGGATAGAAGGCTTTGCGCGCCAGATGCAGCATCACCGCCGAATCCTTTCCGACCGAGTAGAGCATCACCGGCCGCTCGGCCTCCGCCACCACCTCGCGCAGGATGTGGATCGACTCGGCCTCCAGCCGCTCCAGATGGGTCAGGTCGGTCATTTGCCGTCGTCCACGAAGGGGCGCAGCGGCAGGCAGGCATGCCCACCCGACGCCACGAACCCCGGATTGAAATAGCGCGCCTTGCGGTACGTCAGCGGCTGTCCGTCCAGGCACAGGGTCCGCCCGCCCGCCGCGCGGAGGATCGCGTCGCCCGCCGCCGTGTCCCACTCCATCGTCGGCCCGGCGCGCGGATAGACGTCGGCCTCGCCGGCCGCGATCAGCGCGAACTTCAGGCTGGAGCCGACCGACACCCGCGCGCCGCAGCCGCTTGCCGCCAGCCATGCCTCGGTCGCCGGCGTGCAGTGCGACTTGGAGGCCACCGCCACCGGCGCTCCGGCGCAGTCGCGCACCTTCAGCGGCGCGCGCGCGCCGACCGCGCCGTCCACGACCTCGGTCGCCCAGGCGCCGCGCCCCACCGTGCCGCACCACAATTGCCCGCGCGCCGGCGCATAGACGATGCCGGCCACAGGTGCCTCGCCATCGATCAGCGCGACGTTGACGGTGAAGTCGGTGCCGCCGCCGACATATTCCTTGGTGCCGTCGAGCGGATCGACCAGAAAGAACCAGCGCCCGCCCACGTCCGGCACCCGCCCCGCTGCCGCCTCTTCTTCGGCAACGACGGGGATGTCGGGGCACTGCGCGGCCAGTGCGGCGAGCAGGATCGCCTCCGCCTCGCGGTCGGCGACCGTCACCGGCGACGCATCCGCCTTGGTATCCGCCACCACGCCCGCCGCCCGGTGGACCAACGTCCGCGCGCCGGCGGCCAGCACCGGTTCGATCATGCGCTCTATGTCGAAGCCATCAGCTTCGGCCATGTGTCTGTCCTGCGAGAGAGGGGAATGTCGCAGCGTCAGATAGCGACGCCGCCGTCCGATTACGCGCAGGCGTTCATTGCCCCGCCCCAAGCAGGACTTGGGGATTGGCACGCGCTCGCGCACCCGTCACCCCAGCGCAGGCTGGGGTCTCCCAGTGGGACCGGCAGCACGCACCAAGCAGAAGATCCCAGCCTGCGCTGGAATGACGTGACCTAATCCTCCCTCGCAGGAGGACTTCGCTTCAATCCGCGTCGGGGCCCAGCGTCGCGTCCAGATCGCGCGGCCGCACGAACCGGGTCAGCCGCGCCGTGCCGCGACCCGCCCCGCTCCAGCCGTCCGTCAGTTCCAGTTCCGCGACCGCGCCGGTCGGGTATTTCGCCTCCACCCGATCGCGCAGCGCGGCACCATCATCGGCCACCAGCAGCAGCACCAGTTCCTCGATCCCCGGATTGTGCCCGACCATCAGCACCCGCCCCGCCTCCGCCGGCAAGTCGCGGATCAGGTCGAGCAAGGTCGCCGCGCTCGCCAGATAGATGGTCCGGTCCCACGTCGGCGTCAGCGCCGCGCCATAGCCCTGCTCGACCGCCGCCAGCGTCTCCACCACACGCAACGCCGGCGAGGCGACGACATGGTCGAAGGCGCGGGCTTCGGCGCGCAGGTGCCGCCCCATTTCCACCCCGGCCCGCTTGCCCTTGGCGTTCAGCGGCCGGTCGAAATCGCGCGCGACTCCATCGTCCCAGCCGGATTTGGCGTGGCGCAGCAGCGTCAGCGTCTTCATCGATTCTCCGTGGGCACCGGCAGGCTTTCCCCATGCCCGATCCTGGCTCCGGAAGAAAGCCGCGCTGCGACCCGCGCCACCGCCTCGTCCAGGGTCACCCGCGCGACCGGCACGCCGGACGGAAAGGCGGGCAGCAGCCGCGACGGCATCGCTGCCGACAGCAGCACGAACGCACCGGAATCGTCGGCGCGCCGGATCAGCCGGCCGAATGCCTGCGCCAGCCGCGCCCGCACGATCCGGTCGTCATAGGCCGACCCGCCCCCCGCCAGCCGCCGCGCCGCGTGCAGCACCGTCGGCTTGGGCCAGGGCACCCCCTCCATCACCACCAGCCTCAGCGAGCGCCCCGGCACATCGACCCCGTCGCGCAGCGCATCCGTGCCGAGCAGGCTGGCGGTTGGATCGTCGCGAAAGATATCGACCAGCGTGCCCGTATCGATCGGATCGACATGCTGCGCGTGGAGCGGCAGCCCTTCCTGCGCCAGCCGGTCGGCGATCCGGCCATGCACCGCGCGCAGCCGCCGGATCGCGGTGAACAGGCCCAGCGTGCCGCCCCCCGCCGCGACGATCAGCCGCGCATAGGCATTGGCCAGCGCCGCCGCATCGCCGCGCTTCACGTCCGTGACGATCAGCACCTCGGCCTGGCTCGGATAGTCGAACGGGCTCGCCGCCTCGAACCGCGCCGGTGCCCGCGCGAGATGCGGCGCCCCGGTCCGCGCCTCGGCAACGTCCCAGTCACCGCCGCCGGTCAGCGTCGCAGAGGTCACCAGCACGCCGTGCGCGGGCTTCAGCACCACCTCCGCGAACGGCCGCGTCGGGTCGAGCCAGCGGCGGTGCAGCCCGACATCGTACTCGCGCCCCTCGGCGCGGTCGACCGCCATCCAGTCGACCACCTCTGGGTCCGCCGGACCGCCGATGCGGGCGAGCAGCGCCAGCCACGCCGCCACCGTCTCCGCCCGCCAGCCGAGCGAGGCGATCGCCCCCTCCACCCGTGCTCGCGCCGCGCCGTCGAGCCAGTCGGGCGCCTCCGCCAGCACCGCCTCCAACCGCCGCCCCAGTGCATGGAGCGGTCGCAGCAGCGCATCGAGCGCGTGCGCCGCCGGTGCCGCCGCCTCGATCAGCGCCGGGGTCGGCTCTGCCAGTTCGGTTTCCAGCCCGTACCCCGCATCTCCGGGCTGCTCGGCCCGCGCATAGGTCAGGCCGCGCACCGCGGCGAGCAGCGTCTCGATCGGCCCGAACGGCGCGCCCTCGCCCAGCCGCCCCAGCCAGCCCTCCGACGCCAGTGCCTGCGCCGCCGCCACGGCATCGGCGATCGCCCGTGCTCCGCCCTCGTCGTAGCTGGCCACGTCGGACAGCCGCGCCGCCAGTCCGCGCCGCCGTCCGCGCCCGCCCGCCTCGGGGCCCAGCACCCAGCGCCTGAGTTCGATCGTCTCGCCCCCGGTCAGCGCCACCCCGAACATCGCGTCTGCCGCATCGAACAGGTGGTGCCCCTCGTCGAAGACGTAGCGGGTCGGCCGCGTCGCCGTCTCCCGCCCGCGCGCGGCGTTTACCATCACCAGCGCGTGGTTGGCGATGACGATGTCCGCCTCGGCCGACGCCCGCGCCGCCCGCTCGATGAAGCATTTCCGATAATGCGGGCAGCCGGCATAGACGCACTCGCCGCGCCGGTCGGTCAGCGCCGCCGGTCCGTTGCGCCGGAACAGGGTCGGCAGCCAGCCCGGCAGGTCGCCGCCGACCATGTCGCCGTCGGCGGTGAACGCCGCCCAGCGCGCCACCAGCTGCGCCAGCACCGCCGCGCGGCCGCCGAAGCCGCCCTGGAGCGCATCCTCCAGGTTCAGCAGGCACAGGTAATTCTCGCGGCCCTTCCGTGTCACCACCCGCTCGCGCCGCAGCACCGGGTCGGGATAGAGCCGCGCCGTCTCCGCCGCCAATTGCCGTTGCAGCGCCTTGGTATAGGTCGAGATCCACACTGCCCCGCCCGCCCGCTCCGACCACAGGCTGGCCGGCGCCAGATAGCCCAGCGTCTTGCCGATCCCCGTCCCCGCCTCGGCCAGCACCATGTTGGGCGCCTCGCGGATCGCGCGGGGAGCAAAAGCGGCGGCGGCGGCGGCGGCATAGGCGCGCTGCCCCGGCCGCTCCTCCGCGGCACCGCCCGTCAGCAGCGCCAGCCGCGCCTCCGCCTCGCCCGGCGCGATCTCGACGGGGCGCGGCGCGGGTCGCGGCGCCGCCTCCTCCCACTCGGGCAGTTTCGAGAACAGCCACCGCTCGTCGCTGCGTGGCCGCGAGATGTGCGGCGCCACCACCGGCGCCCAGGGCCAGCGCAGCCGGCCCAGCGCCTGCACCGCCGCCCATGCCCCCTCGCGCTCGGGCCAGTGCCCCGCGGGCACCGCGAGCAGCGCCGCCGCCGCCTCCAGCAGGAAGGACGCGACATCCTCGTCGCGCTCTGACGGCGAAAGGTCGACCGCGCGCGCCAGCCCGGCCGGCGTCGGCACCGCGAACCGCGCGGGATGGAGGAACGCGTACAGCTCCAGCAGGTCCAGCCCCGACAGCTCGGCATAGCCCAGCCGCTGTCCGACCAGCGGCGCATTCAGCAGCAGGACCGGCGTATCGGCGGCAATCCGGATCGCCTCCCCCCGCCCCACCCGCCGCGTACCGTCAGCGGTCGCGATCCAGATGCCGCCATGGCTGGCGTGAAGGGCAGGATAGGGCAGCACGCCCCTATGTAGGGCGGAACGAGTGGGGAACGCTACCCGCGTTCAATGCGCCGCGGTCATGCTAGGGCGGATCGCTCTTCAACCGGCGTATCAAGGCGCCGTGCCAGTAAGGCTCGTGCCGGTTTCACAGTTTCGGACTTAAAGGCATGACTTACCGAATTACTGAGGGCGAACAGGAGCAGGATCGTGCTGACGATACGTGGCTCGGTTGGAACGAAGGGGAACATTGATGCCGCCGCGAAGACGATACCCAACCCCAGATCGGCCAGACTGCCTGCTCCACGCTGCCGAACGGTCCTGCGCGCGGTGTACGCGTTTATTCCCTGCAGCAGCAGCGCACCGACGAAGAGCGACAAACCGATCAGCCCCGAAAATAGCGCTATCGCCAGATAGCCGTTGACGAAGTCGATGATGCCTTCACCCTGTGTCATGCTGACCATCTGCTGTTTGACCGCCTCAATGGGCTGGCCGATCAGAGGATGTGCTCTCACCGTTTCGAAGCCCAGATCGCTCAATCGGTCGCGATACTCGTTGCTGCTCCTAGCATCGGACGAGAACCCAACGAGACTGGCGACCCGCGGACTGGTCAGCGCCGCGCCATAGACTACCACGCCGGCCAGCAACATCGTGGGTAGGTAGCCGGCAATCGCCCGCCCGCCACGGCGTGAAAAGACGACGCCGATACTGCCGCAGACCGCACCTAGCCACGCACCACGCGCCTGCATGCAGAAGAGCCCGACGATCAGCACCGCCATTACGATCCGAAAGCCCATCCTGCTCGGGAAGAGATCGCGCGCCGCAAACGCGGTCACTACGCAGAGTGTAAGGATCGTGCCCGATAGGGGCGGATTCATCATCGGTCCGCCTGCGCGCAGCATCCCACCCCGCATCTTCACGCCGGCATTGACCAGCGTGCCGAACTGCTGGCCATATACCTGGTACATCGGCCAGACCCTGACACTCTCGAAGATTGCGATCGCCGACAGGGCGAGTCCCGCCCCGATCACTAATAGGAACGCGTTGCGGACACAGGCTGGGTCACCCAGCGCCTTCCTCACGAGCATGTACGGAATCACGAACGTTATCAGATTTTCGGTTACAACACGCAGCAGGTTCGTGAACGTCGAGTCCCGGGCGCCGATGAAGGTGAAGACCAGGATGATTGCACAGGCCGGTATGTCGCTGATGAACGCCGCAGAGCCGTTGCGCCCCGTCCAGAACAGGCTGCCGACTAGCAGACCCAGCCCGACACAGGCAGTCGAAGAAATGTTAAAGAGCTGCAGCGATCCCACCATCACGGTAATTCCGATCTGCGGCAGCACGATAATGAGAAACAGCGCCGTTCCGGCAGCTGTCGACCGTTTGCGCGCGAACAAGGCTGTGACGGCGGCCACCGCCCCGAATGCCGCGTAAATCTGCGTGATGCAAAGCACTAAGAAAGCGGAGGCATTCGCGTACATTGCAGTCTGCGCTACTGTCCGCAGATTGCGCCGGACGAAAATCGTCAGCAGGGCGATTGCCATAACCGAAAGGACGGCGATTACGATGCTGGTTTTAAGAGTGTAGATCATGCGTCTGCCGTTCCGGAATGATCGCGCCGTCAGCGCTGGTGCAGCTTCGCCTGCGCGTCCCTAGCCCTTTGAGCGGCTTTTGCATAACCGCCTGCCATGAAGGGCCGCTCCACCAATTTCCAGCTGACGATAGACAGCACAAGCGTGCAAGTCGCCGACAGGGCAAAGTAGACGAGAAACGGCTGTCCTGGCCCCAGCTCGGCTCGAATGATTTGCTGGGTCGGAAAGGCATAAAGGTACATGCCATAGGACAGGTCATTGGCCCGCGCCCGCATCTCGACCGACGTCTTCGGTGTCGAGCAGACGTAGAATAGAATATACGCGAGGCCTGGCGTGTAGATCACGTCCATCAGAATGCGCGCGGTCAGCTGTTGCGAGGGTAGCCAGGTTGCCGCGAGCCACGCCACGGCAATACCCAGCAGGATCAACGGACTGCGCGGAATGGCCGTGCGATAGGCGTGGAACAACATGCCGGTCACGAACCATCCCGCGACCGAGAACCACAGCAGTGGCCAGCCTACAACCGCGCCGATGATCCCGAACCCCGGATTCCATCCGGTCAGATCGGCATAGATCTTCGCGGCCGTCAGGATCGCCAGCACCACCCAGCACCCCACCACGAACCGCTGTCGCAGCAGCGAAACGCCTGCGACCAGCCCGATATAGCAGAACACCTCGTACCAGATGCTCCATAGCGATCCGTTGATTGCGGCAATCGGTGCACCCTCGAACACCTGATCGACCGGCGCATAGCCACGGAACACAAGATTGGCTCCCAGCCAAGTCGGAAAGCTTTGGCGCAGCAGCCCCCAGGGATCGAGGCCCGCGTAGATCGGGGCGACGATGTACGCGCCGGCGAACACCGCGACCAGATAGGCCGGGTACAACCGCTGCGCCCGCTTCACCGTAAAACGCCAGGCGCTACTGCTGCTTTCCCAACTGCGGAGGATCAGCGCGCCGCTAAGAATCAGGAAGCAGGCCACTCCGACATTGCCCGCGTTGTAGAGGCCGCGAGTCAGTTGCGCGATCGGTTCGATGCCCTCGTCGCCCAGGTAGATGGCAAAGGAATGCGACCACAGCACCATCAGCGCCAGCATCAGCCGCGCCACGGTGACGTTGTTGTCGCCGTTCAGGATGTTGGTCATCAGCAGTGGCGCATCCGCCGTGCGCCGCCGGCCTATGATCCGCCGCGCGGCTCCACCCTCGCCAAAATCGGTCGCGACCGACGCGTGCAGCTCCTGTCGGGGTTCAGCCATGGCGGACGGCTCTACCGATCCAGTATGTCGACGCGGTTAACAGCGTCGCGTCGGTCGGGATCATGGCGGTCCTTGAAGGCGGCGGAAATAGTGGATCCGGACGAAGCTGCTGCCTTCGTCCTGAACGTGATGAACGGCGATGCGGAAGATCGCATAGCATTTGCGCTTCCCGCCCCAAAGCGCCAGATGCGTGGCCGATGACCGATACCGACCTGCGCACCGCCGCCCTCGAATCCAAGGCCTGGCCCTATGAGGAGGCGAGGAAGCTTCTTGCCCGCTATCCGGACGGGAAGCCAGACGGCGCGCCGATCCTGTTCGAGACCGGCTATGGCCCATCCGGCCTGCCGCACATCGGCACGTTCAACGAGGTGCTGCGCACCACCATGGTCCGCAACGCCTTTCACGCGCTGTCCGACCGGCCGACCCGGCTGATCGCGTTCAGCGACGACATGGACGGGCTGCGCAAGGTGCCCGACAACGTCCCCAATGGCGACATGCTGCGCCAGCATCTCGGCAAGCCGCTGACCCGCATCCCCGATCCGTTCGGTACGCACGACAGCTTCGCCGCGCACAACAATGCGCGGCTGCGCAGCTTCCTCGACCAATATGGCTTCGACTATGAGTTCGCCTCGTCGACCGAGTACTACACCGGCGGCCGGTTCGACGACGCGCTGAAAGTCGTCTTGCGCAACTTCGACGCGATTCAGGCGGTGATGCTGCCGACGTTGCGCGCCGAGCGCGCGGCCACCTACTCGCCCGTGTTGCCGATCTCGCCGACCACCGGCGTCGTGCTCCAGGTGCCGGTCGAGGTGGTGGATGCCGACGCCGGCACCATCGCCTTCACCGACGAGGATGGCCAGCGGATCACCCAGTCGGCGCTTGGCGGCCTATCGAAACTGCAATGGAAGGTCGACTGGGCGATGCGCTGGGTGGCACTCGGCGTCGACTATGAGATGGCGGGCAAGGACCTGATCGATTCGGTCATTCAGTCGGGCAAGATCGCCCGTGTCCTCGGCGCCCGTCCGCCCGAAGGCTTCAACTACGAGATGTTCCTCGACGAGCATGGCCAGAAGATCTCGAAGTCGAAGGGCAACGGCCTGTCGATCGAGGATTGGCTGACCTATGGCCCAGAGGAGAGCCTCGCCTTCTTCGCCTATCGGGAACCGAAAAAGGCCAAGCAGCTGCACATGGGCGTCATCCCGCGCGCGGTCGACGAATATTGGCAGTTCCGCGGCAACTATGCTGGGCAGGATCTGAAGCAGCGGCTCGGCAACCCCGTCCACCACATCCATGACGGGCGGGTGCCAGAGGAGGCGCTGCCGGTCACGTTCGGCCTGCTGCTCAATCTGGTCGGAGTGATGGGAGAGGCGTCCAAAGATCAGGTCTGGGGCTATCTGGCCAATTACGTGCCGGATGCCGACCCTGCACGCTATCCGGCACTCGACCGGCTGATCGGCCACGCACTTGCCTATGCCCGCGATTTCGTCGCACCGACATTGCAGCGGCGTGCGCCGGAGGGCGTGGAGGTCGCGGCGCTCCGCCGGCTCGATACCGAACTGGCGGCGTTGCCCGCGGACGCAAGCGCCGAGGACATCCAGAACATCGTTTACGAGATCGGCAAGACCGGCGATTTCGCCGAGCTGCGCGACTGGTTCAAGGCGCTGTACGAGACGCTGCTCGGCTCGTCGCAGGGGCCGCGGATGGGCAGCTTCATCAAGCTTTACGGCATCGCCAACAGCCGCGCGCTGATCGCCGACGCGCTCGCCCGCGCCTGACGCGAGCGCCAAGATCGCTGTCCTGGCCACACAATTTCCTCGGTGGCGAGGCGGCGGGTCGGTCCGGCGCTGGGCGATGATTTATGGCGCGCCCGTGTGGCTGTTTATCCTGCTGACGCCGATCTAGCGCTACTGACCGTCAAGGCAGGCAATATCGTCAACGAAATCTGACGGTCGCATCTTGTTGACATAATCGGCTGTCGCTAGAGTCAGAGCAGATTGACCGAGAGGATCCATGCCCCCTCACCTCGAAACACAGCTACGCGACCAAACCGCAGATGCGCCACGCGTGTTCGTAGAGGAGGCGCTGGGCCGCTTCTCGGGCAACCATGTCCGGCAGTATCGACCGATGATCGAAGCCGCGCAAGTCGCCGCGGACGAGGCGAAGGCGACGCTCGTCCGCTGGGTGGAGGCGGCACGGCGCGCAGGGATGAGCTGGACGGATGTCGGCGAGCTGGTCGGCATCAGCAAACAGGCGGCGCAACAGCGCTACGGGCGTGAGCCGGTGCCAGACGCGCCGTTCGGCACGATCGTGGTGGTGCCCGGCCCGACCGGCGCCACCGAGCAGGAGCTGCTCGACCGAGAGGGGGCTGCGGGGCGCGAGCTGGTCGGCGTCGATGCGACACGGCTGTTGTTTCGCCAGACCGATCGGGTGTGGGAGCATCATCGCAGCGTCGATCCGCTCGATCCCGCGGAAATGGAGGCGGGCGGCTGGGCCGAGGCGGCGCGCTGGTTCGTCTTCGCCTATTACAGGCGGCCCGGATCGGGCGGCTGACGGTGGGCGGCTGAAGGATCGACGCACGGGCCGGCGGAGGGAGCCGACCCGTGCGGATCACCCGGCTGCAAGGGGAGGAGATTGCGCCAGGGTAACGGGTTGAACGATCAGGCGATGGTCAGCCCGACATCGACATTGCCACGCGTCGCATTGGAATAGGGGCACACCTGGTGCGCTGCCTCGACCAGCCGCTCGGCATCCTCGTGCGAGAGGCCGGGCAGCGCGACGCTGAGGTCGGCGGTGATGCCGAACCCGCCTTCGGACCGCGGACCGATACCGACGGTCGCGGTGACCTTCGCATCGGCGGGTACCTTCAGCTTCAGCGAGGGGGCTACAGCCTTCATCGCGCCAACGAAACACGCCGAATAGCCCGCCGCGAACAGCTGTTCCGGATTGGCGCCGTCACCGCCCGCCCCGCCCAGTTCGCGCGGCGTCGACAACGTGACCTCGAACCCACCGTCCTCGACCGCGGCATGGCCGTCGCGACCCCCGGTAGCATAGGCAGTGGTGCGGTACTTGACGTCGACGCTCATCGATTGCCCTTATCGCTATAAATGTTGCTGCGATACCTATCTAGGGAGTGCGCAGAGGCTTGTCCAGCCAATTATTATCGCGATATAAATCGGCGATGCCCACGCCGCTGCCGCTCGATCATCAGCTCTGCTTCTCGCTCTATGCGGCGAGCATCGCGGTCAATCGCCTCTACAAGCCGATGCTCGACCGGCTCGGCATCACCTACCCGCAGTTCCTGGTGCTCGGCGCCTTGTGGGACGAGGATGGACGGACGGTCGGGAGAATTGCCGCGCGGCTGTCACTCGAGTCGAGCACGATCACGCCGCTCGTCAAGCGGCTGGAGGCGGCGGGACTGGTGACGCGCACCCGCGATGCGCAGGACGAGCGACAGGTACGGGTGGCGCTGACCCCCGAGGGGCGGGCGTTGCAGCAGGAGTGCAGCTGCCTGGCCGAGGCGCTGGTGGCACGGTCGGGGCGGTCGATGGCGGAGTTGCAGGCGCTGAACCGCCAGGTCCAGGCGCTGCGGAGCGCGCTGGAGGGCTAAGTTTTCCGCCGCACCGAGCCCTACCGGCAGTCCCCGACATCCATGTCATCACGAATGCAGCTCGGTCCCGTGCGGGGCAGTGGACGACGGGACAACCCTAGGATGACGGTCAGAACGGAGCTGCAAACTTCTCTTTGTGCTCTCGCAAAGGCGGGAGCCCAGTGCCTTCGCCGCAGAGGTGAGGCTAGGTAATACTGGGCTCCCGCCTTCGCGGGAGAACACAGGCAGAGAGCGGTCGATTACAGCTTTTCGGTCAGCTCCGGCACCACCTTGAACAGGTCGCCGACCAGGCCGAGGTCGGCGACCTGGAAGATCGGGGCGTCCTCGTCCTTGTTGATCGCGATGATCGTCTTGCTGTCCTTCATGCCCGCCAAATGCTGGATCGCGCCGGAAATCCCAACCGCGACATAGACCTCGGGTGCCACGATCTTGCCCGTCTGGCCGACCTGATAGTCGTTGGGAGCATAGCCCGCATCGACCGCGGCGCGGCTGGCGCCGACACCGGCGCCCAGCTTGTCGGCGAGCGGGTCGATCAGCGCGTGGAACTGCTCTTCCGAGCCGAGCGCACGGCCACCAGAGACGATGATCTTGGCGCTGGTCAGCTCGGGCCGGGCATTTGCGGCGATCTCCGACCCGGCGAAGGTCGACAATCCCGTGTCGCCGGTCGAGGCGACGGCCTCGACGATACCCGAACCACCCTCCGCCGCCGCCTTGTCGAACGCGGTGCCGCGGATCGTCAGGACCTTCTTGGCGTCTGCGGTCTGAACGGTGGCGATCGCATTGCCGGCGTAGATCGGCCGGGTGAAGGTGTCCGGCCCCTCGACCGACAGCACTTCGGAGATCTGCATCACGTCGAGCAGCGCGGCGACGCGCGGCGCGATGTTCTTGCCGGTCGTGGTGGCGGGCACGACGAACGCATCGTGATGGCCCATCAGCTCGACCACCAGCGGTGCAACATTCTCGGCGAGCGCATGGGCAAAGGCCGCGTCGTCGGCGACATGGACCTTGCCCACGCCGGCGATCTTCGCCGCCGCCTGCGCAACGCCATCGACGCCCTGACCGGCAACCAGCAGATGCACCTCGCCCAGCTGCGACGCGGCGGTGACCGCGGCGAGCGTGGCGTCCTTCACCGTCGAGCCGTCATGCTCGACCCAGACCAGAGTCTTCACTTCGCCACTCCCATCGCCTTCAGCTTCATCACCAGCTCGTCGACATCGGCGACCTTGACGCCGGCCGAGCGCTTGTTGGGCTCGGCGACCTTCAGCGTCGTCAGGCGCGGGGTCACGTCGACGCCAAAATCGGCGGCGGTCTTCTGCGCCAAGGGCTTGGACTTGGCCTTCATGATGTTGGGCAGCGAGGCATAGCGCGGCTCGTTTAGGCGCAGGTCGGTCGTGACGATCGCCGGCAGCTTCAGGTCATCAGTTTCAAGCCCGCCGTCGACCTCGCGCGTCACCTTGGCGGTTTCGCCCGCGATCTCGACCTTCGACGCGAACGTGCCCTGCGCCCAGCCGAGCAGGCCGGCGAGCATCTGCCCGGTCTGGTTGTTGTCGTCGTCGATCGCCTGCTTGCCCAGAATGACCAGCTGCGGCTGCTCCTCCTCGACGATCTTCGCCAGGATCTTGGCGACGCCGAGCGGCTCGACCTTCGTGTCGCTGGTGACGAGAATGCCGCGGTCTGCGCCCATCGCGAGCGCGGTGCGGATCGTCTCCTGCGCCTTCTGCTCCCCGATCGAGACGACCACGATCTCGGTGACGCCGGCGCGGTCCTTCAGCCGGATCGCCTCCTCGACGGCGATCTCGTCGAAGGGGTTCATCGACATCTTGACGTTGGCCAGGTCGACACCCGTCCCGTCCGCCTTCACCCGCGGCTTCACGTTATAGTCAAGCACGCGCTTGACCGGCACCAGCACCTTCATCGGGGCTCCTCTCGGGTCAACAATCCGGTTCGTGGGTCGCACTAGTCACGAACAGGGCATTTTCGCAAGTCCGGTATGGTTCGGCAGCCTCGTCATGCCGGGCTGGTCCCGTCATGACGCGCGCCAACGATCTCACAACGAAGAAGGGCCCGGACGTTTCCGTCCGAGCCCCTCGGCATAGCGGAAGATCCGCCGCACGATTACGCCGCCTTCTGCACCTCGGCGACGATCTTGCGGGCGGCGTCGCCCAGATCGTTGGCGGGAACGATGGCGAGGCCCGAATTGGCCAGGATGTCCTTGCCCTGCTGGACGTTGGTGCCCTCCAGCCGGACGACCAGCGGAACCTGCAGGTTCACTTCCTTCGCCGCCGCGACGATGCCGTCGGCGATGATGTCGCAGCGCATGATGCCGCCGAAGATGTTGACCAGGATGCCCTTCACCGCCGGATCGGACAGGATGATCTTGAACGCCGCGGTCACCTTCTCCTTGTTGGCGCCGCCGCCTACGTCGAGGAAGTTGGCCGGGAACATGCCGTTCAGCTTGATGATGTCCATCGTCGCCATGGCCAGGCCGGCGCCGTTGACCATGCAGCCGATATCACCGTCCAGCTTGATGTACGCCAGGTCGTACTTCGACGCCTCCAGCTCCATCGCGTCCTCTTCGGTGGTGTCGCGCAGTTCCATCAGGTCTTTGTGACGGAACATGGCGTTGCCGTCGAAGCCGACCTTGGCGTCGAGCACCATCAGCTTGCCGTCCTCGGTAACGGCCAGCGGGTTGATCTCGATCTGCTCGGCATCGGTACCCAGGAACGCGTCGTACAGCTTCGACGCGACGTTGGCGGCCTGCTTGGCGAGATCGCCCTTCAGCTCCAGCGCGGCGGCGACGGCGCGACCGTGATGGCCCTGGAAGCCGGTGGCGGGGTCGATGTCGATCGAGTGGATCTTCTCCGGCGTGTCATGCGCCACCGTCTCGATGTCCATGCCGCCCTCGGTCGAGGCGACCATCGAGATGCGGCCGGTCGCGCGGTTGACGAGCAGCGCCAGGTAGAATTCCTTGGCGATGTCGACGCCGTCGGTCACGTACAGGCGGTTCACCTGCTTGCCGGCATCACCGGTCTGGATCGTCACCAGCGTGTTGCCGAGCATGTCGGTCGCCGCGGCGCGCACCTCGTCCTCGGTCTTCGCCAGCCGCACGCCGCCCTTGGCGTCGGGGCCCAGCTCCTTGAACTTGCCCTTGCCGCGGCCGCCGGCGTGGATCTGCGCCTTGACGACATAGAGCGGCCCCGGCAGCTTCTTCGAGGCCTCGACCGCCTCCTCCACGCTCATCGCGGCAAAGCCTGCGGGAACGGGAACGCCGAACTTGGCCAGCAATTCCTTTGCCTGATACTCGTGGATGTTCATGGGCGGCCTCGCCTTATGATGCTATCGGGAACGTACCGCCCTTTGCACAGGCGGGCACGCGAATCCACCCTAACCGGACAGCGTGAGCAAATCGTTATTGCGAGTGCAACGCAATAGATGGAACTACGATGCCCTGGCCGCTCGGCGCCCTGATCCTCCTCCTGACCGTGATCGGCATGGAAGGCTTTGCCTATGCCGCCCATCGCTGGTTGATGCACGGACCCGGCTGGTTCCTCCACGCCAGCCACCACCGCGCGCGCCCCGGCAACTGGGAGTGGAACGACCTGTATGCGGCGATCTTCGCGGTGCCGTCGATCGTGCTGCTGCTGGGCGGGTTGCAATGGGGCTGGTGGCCGGGCTGTGCCTGGATCGGCGCCGGGATCGCGGCCTATGGCGCGATCTATTTCGGGTTCCACGACGTGATCGTCCACCAGCGCATCCCCACCCGCTACCTGCCGAAGTCGCGCTACATGAAGCGGATCGTCCAGGCGCACCGGCTGCACCATGTCGTCGAGACGAAGGAGGGCAACGTCTCGTTCGGGTTCCTGGTCGCGCCCCGGCCCGAGTCGCTAAAGGCGGAGCTGAAGCGGCGGTCGCGGGCCGGCGTCCGCGCACCTAAAACGACCGGGGCGGACGCATCAACGCGGCCTTAACCGTCCCTGCCTCAGGGTCGGGCCATGGAACGCCCGGTCTTCAACCCGCCCTTCGCGCCCGCTCCGCCGCCGCCCGGCGCGACCCACGATCGGCGCGACACCGCGCGGCGGTCGGTGCGGATGCACGCGCACCTGCGCGATCGGGGTCAGACACGGTTCGATATCGACGTCAGCGACCTGTCGACGACCGGCTTCCGCGCGGCGACCGCCTTTACCCTCTATCCCGGCACGATCGTGTGGCTGACCCTGCCCGGCCTCGCGCCGATCGAGGCGGTGGTCGCGTGGCACGACCGCTATCACTATGGCTGCACCTTCGCGCGGCCGCTACACCCTGCGGTGTTCGATCACATCGTGGGCATGTCCCACTAGCGACGACAGCAAGGCCGCCGCCGCCCGGTAAGGGCGTGTCCGATCGATCGGCGATCAATCGAACAGGCTGGACACGCTCGTCTCGTCCGCGATCCGCTTGATCGCCTCGCCGAGCAGCGGGGCGATGGGCAGGTGGCGGATCTTGTCCGTCGTGCCGATCGACTCGTGGTTGCCGATCGAGTCGGTGATGACCAGCTCGCGCAAGGCCGATCCCGCCACCCGCGCCACCGCGCCGCCCGACAGCACGCCGTGGGTGACATAGGCGACGACGTCCTCCGCCCCCGCCTCGCGCAGCGCCGCCGCGGCGTTGCAGAGCGTGCCGGCCGAGTCGACGATGTCGTCGATCAGCACGCAGAACCGGCCCTCGACATCGCCGATGATGTTCATCACCTCCGATTCGCCGGCACGCTCGCGCCGCTTGTCGACGATGGCGAGCGGGGCATTGTCGAGTCGCTTGGCGAGTTGGCGCGCGCGGACCACCCCGCCGACGTCGGGCGACACGACCATCAGGTTGCGGTCGCGGAACCGCGCCAGAATGTCCGCTGACATCACCGGTGCGGCGTAGAGATTGTCGGTCGGGATGTCGAAGAAGCCCTGGATCTGCCCGGCGTGCAGATCGACCGACAGCACGCGGTCGGCGCCCGCCACGGTGATGAGGTTGGCCACCAGCTTGGCCGAGATCGGCGTGCGCGGCCCCGGTTTCCGGTCCTGCCGCGCATAGCCCATATACGGGATCACCGCGGTGATGCGCCGCGCCGACGCGCGCTTCAGCGCGTCGATGATGATGAGCAGTTCCATCAGATTGTCGTTGGCGGGATAGCCGGTCGACTGGATGACGAACACGTCCTCGCCGCGGACATTCTCCTGGATCTCGACGAAGATCTCCTCGTCGGCGAAGCGGCGGACCAGCGCATCGGTCAGCGGGCTTTCCAGATACTGGGCGATCGCGCGCGCGAGCGGCAGGTTCGAATTACCGGTAATCAGTTTCATCTGTGTGACTCCCCGCGTCGCGCACGCCCTTAGGGGCCGGGAGCGGGTAGCGAAAGAGGGTGCGGACACGTAGGGCGGGATCATGACCACCACCCGCTTCGCCCCGTCGCCCACCGGGCGGCTGCACGTCGGCAACATCCGCGCCGCGCTCCACAACTGGCTGTGGGCGAGGAAGACCGGCGGACGCTTCGTGCTGCGCATCGACGACACCGACGCGGAGCGGAGCGAGGAGCGCTTCGTCGACGCGATCCGCCGCGACCTCGACTGGCTGGGCCTGACCCCCGACACCGAGATACGCCAGTCGGAACGGTTCGCGCTCTACGGTGCGCGATTCGACGCGCTGGTCGCCGATGGCCGCATCTATCCGGCCTATGAAAGCGCACAGGAACTGGACCTGAAGCGCAAGGTGCTGCTCGGCCGCGGGCTGCCGCCGGTGTACGACCGCGCCGCGCTGGCACTGTCGGACGCGCAGAAGGCGGCGCTCGAGGCAGACGGCGTCCGACCGCACTGGCGCTTTCGCCTGGACCACGCGATGCCGCTGGCGTGGGACGATCTGGTGCGCGGACCGCAGAACTTCGATCCGTCGACGATGAGCGATCCGGTCGTGCGCCGCGCGGACGGATCGTGGCTCTACATGCTGCCCTCGGCGATCGACGATATCGACCTGGGCATCAGCCATGTCGTGCGCGGCGAGGACCATGTGTCGAACACCGCGCTGCAATTGCAGATGTTCGCGGCGATGGGCGCGACGCCGCCCGCCTTCGCGCACACGGCGCTGCTGACCGGCGCCGAGGGGAAATTGTCGAAGCGGCTGGGCTCGCTGGGCGTCGATCATTTCCGCGATGTCGGGATCGAACCGGCTGCGGTGCGCGCGCTCCTCGCCCGGATCGGGACGAGCGATCCGGTCGAGCCGCTGGTCGATATGGCGCCGCTGGTCGAGGGGTTCGCTTTCGCCCATTTCGGCCGCGCGCCGGCGCGGTTCGACGAGGCGGAACTGGCGCAGCTGAACGCGCGCATCGTCCACCAGCTGCCCCACGACACAGTCGCCGACCGGCTGCCCGCCGGCATGGGTGCGGCGGAGTGGGATGCGGTGCGGCCGAACCTGGCGACGGTCGCGGATGCGGCGTCATGGTGGCAGGTGATCGAGGGGCCAGTCGCGGCGCCCGCCCCGGCGGAAGATGACGTCGCCTATCTGGCGCAGGCGGCCGAGGCGGCGGCGGCGATCGACTGGGCGGGCGATCCCTGGCACGCACTGACCGCCACGCTGAAGGAGGCGACCGGGCGCAAGGGCAAGCCGCTGTTCCTGCCGCTGCGCCGCGCGCTGACCGGGCTGGACCATGGGCCGGACATGACGGCGCTGCTGCCGCTGATCGGACGCGAACGGGCGGTCGCACGGTTGCGAGGCGACTGACGAGCTGCCGACTCTCTGCGCCCGTCATGCGTCGATCAGGTGCACTTGCCTTCCCCTACGGAAAGCGTAACATCACGGGTGCGAAACGGCCGACTCGCTCACTCTGGAAGAGGAGACGGGTGCATGTATGCGGAACGTTACACCGGCGATCGCCGGTTCAGTCTCGGCGGGCTCGCGGCAGCGGTCGGGATCAACGCCGCGGTGATCGGCGCGCTGATGGTCGCGGCACCGCTGGTGACCAAGGCGCCGGCGCCCGACGGACCACTCGAAACCTATCGCGTGCCGATCGAACCGCCGCCCCCACCAGATCCCGCCCCGCGCCGCGAGGCGAAGGCGCCGACCCGGATCGAGGCGCCGTTGCCGCCCCTTCCGCTGCCTCCGACCGACCGCTGGACGGTACAGCCGCTGCCGCCGATCCCCGATGAGCCGACGGGCGACGGCACCATGGCGGGCACCGGAACCGGGCCGGTAGGGACGCCGACACCCGTGCCCGCACTGCCGGTGATCGTCGCACCGGGGGTGGACCCGCGCTACGCCGGCGATTTCCAGCCCGCCTATCCGCCCTCCGAGCAGCGGCTGGGCAATGTCGGCACGGTGACGGTGCGGGTGCTGATCGGCATCGATGGCCGCGTGAAGCAGGTCGAGCGGGTGGCGGCGACCAGCGACGCCTTCTTCCGCGCGACCGAGCGACAGGCGCTGTCCCGCTGGCGCTTCCGCCCCGGCACGCGCGACGGGGTGGCGCAGGAGGCGTGGCGGACGATGACGGTGCGGTTCGTGCTGGATAGCTGAACCGCGTTCGCGCAGAGACTTGACGAAGAATGGGTTCGCGCGAAGACGCAAAGACGCGACGGTGTTTCGGTTGCCGCAGCGTGGCCGCCCGATCGCCGCACCGGTCGAAATGCTGCCGCGCGGCTGGGGGCGAACCCTCCGCGGCTCGGCGCGGATCCTCTTCTACCTTCGCGTCTTAGCGTCTTGGCGCGAACAGCATCCACCCTCCGCCGCCTTTCCGGCGTACGGCTAGGCTTCGCCACACTGCCCACTGGCGCTCGGACAGGCGAGCGCCTATTTTCAGCGACATGAACTTCTTCGGCCGCATGTCGCCCCTGCGCGCGTATCGGGACCTTCGCGTGTTCTTCGCGGGGCGTGAGCCTTACGAACTGTGGTTCCTGATAGCGGCGATGGCGATAACCGGCTTCTTCATCTACGCCTTCGCCAAGGACAGCGCGATCGAGCCGGCGTACAAGCGCGACATCGTCTATGTCGAGCAGTGGAAGGCGGATCGCACCGACGCGCAGATCCGCGCGCAGCAGGCGGTCGACGCGCCGATCAAGGCAAAGCGGCTGGCCGAACAGAAGGCGGCGCAGGAAGAGCGGCAGCGGGGCTTCAAGAAGCTGGACGACGCGATGTCGCGCTGGGGGCTCTGAGCCCCATAATGGACGATGCACGCCGGATGCGCGCCGCGCTCGCGCTGGCCGAGCGCGGACGCGGGCGGACGGTGCCCAATCCCAATGTCGGATGCGTGATCGTGGCGGACGGCCGCGTGGTCGGCCGCGGCTGGACGCAGCCGGGCGGGCGTCCCCATGCCGAGGCGATGGCGCTGGCCGAGGCGGGCGAGAAGTCGCGCGGCGCGACTTGCTACGTCACGCTGGAGCCATGCGCGCATCGCTCCGAACGCGGGCCGGCGTGCAGCGACCTGCTGGCGGCGGCAGGCGTCGCGCGGGTGGTGGCGGCGATCGAGGACCCCGATCCACGGACCGCGGGCGCGGGATTTGCGCGGCTGCGCGCGGCGGGGATTGCGGTGACGACGGGGATCGAGGCGGACGCGGCTCGGCGGTCGATGGCGGGGTTCCTGACGCGGGCGGCGCTGGGGCGGCCGTTCGTGACCCTGAAGCTGGCGACCTCGCTCGACGGGTGCATCGCCCGCAGCGACGGCGAGAGCCGCTGGATCACCGGTGCGGAGGCGCGGGCGCACGCGCATCTGGAGCGGGCACGGCATGAGGCGATCCTGGTCGGGCGCGGGACGCTGGCGGCGGATGCGCCGCGGCTGGACGTGCGGCTGGCGGGGCTGGAAGACCGGTCGCCGCAGCGTGTCGTGTTGAGTACGGCGACCACATACTGTTCACCGGCGGAGGCCGGGGCCCAGTTGGGAGACGAGCGCGCTTCCATCGCTGGAACCAGCCCAACTGGGCCCCGGCCCTCGCCGGGGAACAGGGAAGTGGGCGACTGGATCATCCTGCCCTCGCCCACCGCCATTGCCGAACTCCCCGGCGACCATC
>NZ_JAUUDS010000007.1 GCF_030678875.1 Sphingomonas aurea
GTGCGCGGGCCGAGCGGCTGCTGATCGCCGCTGCGGCCGAGAGCGACGCGGCAACCCGCGCCGCGGCCGAGCGGCAGGGCCTGTCGGCGCGGGTCGACGCCGCCCAGGCGGAACTGGTCGCGGCGGAGACGCAGGCGGCGATCGTCGCCCGCCTGCTTGCCCAGCGCCGTGCCGCACTCGCCGCCGAGCAGGCGCCGGTCGCCGGCCTGCTCGCCGCGCTCCAGTCGCTCACCCTGCGTCCGGCGGCGGTGACGCTCGCCCAGCCGGGGTCGGTCGACGATCTCGTCCATCTCCGCGCCGTGCTGACCACCGTGATCCCCGCGATCCGCAACCGCACCGGCGCGATCCGCGCGCAGGTCGCGGCGACGCGGGTCCTGGGCGAGCGGGCGGACGCGGCCGGGCAGGCGCTGCGCATGGGGCGCAAGCGGCTGGACGCCGAACAGCAGGCGCTCGCCGCCGCGGAGGCGCGGCACCGCAGCCGCGCCGCAGAACTGGGCCGCGGGGCCCTGTCCGAATCGGACCGTGCGCTGGCGCTGGGCGAGGCGGCGCGCGACCTGCTCGACCAGATGGCGGAGGAGGGGAAGGGACAGGCGACGCTCGCCACGCTCGCCCGCCTGTCCGGCCCGCTCGCCCGCGCCGGCAGTACGGAGATGCCGCCGCCGCCGGCCGGCATCTACCGGCTGCCCGTGCAGGGTCGGCTGGTCACGGGCTTCGGCGAGATATCCGAAGCGGGCGTGCGCTCGCGCGGGCTGACCATCGCCGTGCCGGCCGATACGCCCGTCGTCGCGCCGGCGGACGGCACGATCCGCTACGCCGGCGCCTTTCGCGGCTATGGCCGGATCGTCATCGTCGATCACGGCGAGGGCTGGACCAGCCTGGTCACCGGCATGGGGCCGCTGACGGTCGTGCTCGGCCAGATCGTCCATGCCGGCGACACGCTGGGGCAGGTGGGGGTGGGCGACGACCCTCGCATCACCGTCGAACTCCGCCGCAACGGTCGGCCCGTCGATGCCGCGGCGCTGGTGGGGTGACCCAAATCCTCCCTGCATGGAGAGGGGGACCGCCGCGAAGCGGTGGTGGAGGGGTGTCGCCGCTCGCGGTGAAGGCCCGCCAGAACGGCCGGCGACACCCCTCCATCATGGCTATGCCATGCCACCTCCCCTTGCAGGGAAGGATTCAGGGTCAGCCCCCGTTCAGCCGAACCCGGCTTTGCTCCCGCCTGCACAAGCGGCTAGGATCGGTCGCTCATGTCGAACCCAAGGCCTGCCATGCGTCGTCCGCTCCTGACTGCCACCGCGATCCTCGCCGCGATGTCCGCGATCCCGCTCGCCACCGCCGCGATGGCGGCCGCGGATACCGACACCTATCGCGAGTTCGACCAGTTTCTCGACGTCTTCAACCGTATCAAGGCGAACTATGTCGACCAGGTCGACGACAAGACCCTTATCAAGGGCGCGATCGACGGGATGCTCGCCTCGCTCGACCCGCATTCGGTGTATGAGACCGGCGTCGACTACGACAATCTCCGCATCATGACCGAGGGGGCCTATGGCGGCCTCGGCCTGACGGTCGGGATGCAGGACGGCGCGGTGAAGGTGATCGCCCCGCAGGAGGATACGCCGGCCGACCGCGCCGGGATCAAGGCAGGCGACCTGATCCTGCGCATCAACGGCGAGCTGGCCTATGGCCTGACGCTCGACCAGGCGGTCGGCAAGATGCGCGGTCCCTCGGGCAGCAAGATCACCCTGTCGCTGGTCCGCGCCGGCCGCGACAAGCCGATCGACGTGACGATGGTGCGCGAGCGCATCGTCCAGAAACCGGTGAAGTGGGAGGTGCGCGGCGACGTCGGCTATATCAACATCAACACCTTCTCCAAGAACACCGGCGCCGAGACGCGCGCGGCGGTGGCGGCGATCACCCAGTCGCTCGGCCACAAGCCGCTCGGCTATGTCGTCGATGTCCGCAACAATGGCGGCGGCCTGCTCGACGAGGCGATCGCGGTCGCCGACACCTTCCTCGACAAGGGCGAGATCGTGTCGCAGCGCGGGCGCGGCACCGACATCGACCGCTATTATGCCGAGAGCCGCGTGCCCGGTGACGTCACCGGCGGGCTGCCGGTGGTGGTGCTGACCGACGCGGGCACCGCCTCGGCCTCGGAGATCGTCGCCGGTGCGCTGCAGGACCATCACCGCGCGCTGGTGATGGGCGAGCGCAGCTTCGGCAAGGGTTCGGTCCAGTCGGTGATCGAGCTGGGGCCGAACCGCGCGCTGAAGATCACGACGGCGCGCTACTACACCCCCTCCGGCCACTCGGTGCAGGAGGGCGGGATCGAGCCCGATATCCGCGTGCCCCAGCTGTCCGACCCCGATTACAAGGATCGCCCGATCATCCGCGAGGCGGACCTGCGCCGCCACCTGGTCAACGAGGGCAAGGCCGACGACAAGACGCTGGAGACGGATACCAAGGACGATCCCCGCTTCACCGCCACCGCGGAGGAGCTGAAGAAGCAGGGCATCGACGACTTCCAGCTCAACTACGCGCTGAAGACCATCGCCCGCCTCGGCGGCGCCGCGCAGGTCGCGGCGGCGACCAAGCCGCGGCCGGTCGCCACCCCCACGGCGGTGAAGTGACCCCATGACGCGGCGTTTCGGCCCGGCGCACTGGCTCGCCTTCCTCCTGCCGCTCTCTCTTCTCGCCGGAGTGTGGGGCGCGCAGCTGATCGGCGGGCTCTACCCGTGCGAGATGTGCCATTGGCAGCGCTGGCCGCATTATGCCGCACTTGGCATCGCCGCGCTCGCCTTCCTGGTGCCGCAGCCGCGCGCCCGCCGCGCGCTGGTCGCGCTCGCTGCCGTTGCCATCGCGGTGTCGGGGGCGATCGGGGTCGCCCATGCCGGGGTCGAATATGGCTGGTGGCACGGCTTCACCGCCTGCACCTCGACGATCGACTTTTCCGGCCTCGCGCCCAGCCAGCGGCTCGACGCGATCATGAAAGCGCCGCTGATCCGCTGCGACCGTCCGGCCTGGACGCTGTTCGGCATCTCGCTGGCCGGGTTCAACGCCCTCTTCTCGCTCGGCGGTGCGATCACCATCTTGGCGCTGTTGAGGAGAGCGCGATGAAGGCATGGCAACCGGGTGACCGGCATGAGGCGACCGACGCGATGATCCGCGTCGACCAGGCCGGCGAGTATGGCGCGACCCGCATCTATGCCGGACAGCTGGCGGTGCTGGGCGACCGTCACCCTGCATCGCGCGCGATCCACCACATGGCCGCGCAGGAAGAGCGCCACCGCGCCTTCTTCGACCGGATGATCGCCGAGCGTGGCGTGCGGCCGACCCTGCTCCAGCCGTTCTGGAACGTCGCCGGTTTCGCACTGGGCGCGGCGACCGCGGCGCTGGGGCCGGACGCGGCGATGGCCTGCACCGCCGCGGTCGAGACCGAGATCGACAAGCACTATGCCGAACAGCTCGCCGAACTGGGCGACAGCGATCCCGAGCTGTCGGAGGCGATCGCCGATTTCCAGGCCGAGGAGCTGGAGCACCGCGACCATGCACTGGCCGCAGGGGCGGAGAACGCGTTCGGCTATCCGATCCTGTCGGGCGTGATCCGGCTGGGCTGTAAGGTCGCGATCGCGGCCGCCAAGCGTATCTGAGTTGGGAGAGCAGGTGTGAAGAAACTGGCGATTCTCGCCGTGGCGCTGGGATTGGCGACCCCTGCCGTGGCGCAGCAGGCGGCGCTGCCCGGCGCGGAGCGGCCCCGCCCGGTCCAGCAGCAGACCGGCGTCGGGCGCGGCGCCCCGGTCAACGGCGTCCTCGTCCTCTACGGCAACGAGAAATGCCCGACCAACAGCGACGGCGACGAGATCGTGATCTGCGAACACCGCAGCGCGCAGGAACAATATCGTGTCCCCAAGGAGCTGCGCGACCTCCAGATCACGCCCGAGAACCAGAGCTGGGCGGTCCGCGCGCAGGACACGCTGAGCGCAGGCGTCGGCGTCAACGGCATCGGCAGCTGCTCGCCCGTCGGTCCTGGCGGCGCCACCGGCTGCTTCGGCCAGGCCGCCCGCGCCAACCGCGCGATTAACAAGGCGCGCAAGGCCGAAGAGACGCCGGCCGACTGAGCGGCGGTTGGTCGCACCCAAGCACGTGCTCCCGCGAAGGCGGGAGCCCAGTGTTCTGGGCATGAGCGAAACACCGGGTTCCCGCCTTCGCGGGAACACGGATAGGGTCGGCGTGACATGACCACCCCTGCACCCCGCAAGATCCTCCTCTTCCTCCTCGTCTGGCTCTCCGCCGCATGGTTCGGATCGTGGGAGTTCAACCCCAACAACGCCACCCGCCTGTTCGCCGCGATCAGCCTGGTCGAGGACGGCGACGCGCGGATCGACGAATTCGCCCCGCTGACGATCGACAAGGCGCAGTTCGACGGCCACGTCTTCCTCGACAAGGCGCCGGGCATGACGCTGATGGCCCTGCCCGCCGTGGCGCTTGCCACCGCAGTCACGGGCGAGCGGTCGACCGCGATGCCGCTGCGCTTCGACGATCCCGCCCTCGGTCGCTTCCTCCGGCTCCGCCTGCGCCTTGCCGCCGCGAGCGGCCCGGCGCTGCTCACCGCGATCGCTGCGGTGTTGCTCTACGACCTTGCCCTCGCGCTCACCGGCAGCGCGGCGGCGGCACTGGTCGCGGCGCTCGGCTACGCGCTCGGCACGCCGGCCTGGGGCTGGTCGACGACGATCGCTGGCCATGCCGCGGTGGCGGCGCTCTATGTGATCGCGGTGTGGGCGCTATGGCAGGGCAGGGGGCGTTATGCGCTGCTCGGCGGGGCGGCGCTCGGCTGGGCGGTGGTCGTCGAGTATCAGGCGGTCCTCGCCGGCCTCGCCATTGCCTTCTGGGCGGCGTGGCAGTGGCGCACCCGGCTCGACCATCGCCGCCTGCTCGCCCTCGCAGCGGCGGGCGGGGTGGTCGCGCTGCTGCCGCTTGGCGCCTATAACCAGCTCGCCTTCGGTACGCCGTTCCGCATCGCCTATGCGGGGGTGCAGGGGTTCGAGGGCATGCAGCAGGGCCTGTTCGGGCTCACCTGGCCACGCCCGCGCGTGCTGCTCGAGATCCTTGTCGGCGACCGGCGCGGGCTGTTCTGGTGTGCGCCGGTGCTGCTACTGGCGCCGATGGGCCTCAGCCTGATCGCCGAGCGTCCGCGCACCCGCGGCCTCGCCGCGGTGGCCGCGGCGGTGATCGCCATCGTCCTCCTCGTCAACGCCGCCTATTTCTACTGGGACGGCGGCAATTCCACCGGCCCGCGCCACGCCGTCCCGCTGGTCGGCCTCGCCGCGCTCGGGCTGGCGGCGGCGTGGCAGGCGGGCGGCTGGACCCGCCTCGCCATCGCCGTGCTGCTGCCCGTGTCGATGGCGATCAACCTGATGATCGCCGCCGCCGAGATCTTCGCACCGCCCGAATATCGCTGGCCACTGTGGAGCGCGGTGTACGAGCTGCGCTTCAGCCGCGGCGACCTGCGCAGCTGGCCCAGCGAGTGGCTCGGCTGGACGCCATGGCACGGCTTCCAGCTCTACCTAGCGGTCGCGCTGCCTTTGCTGCTGCTGCTGGTACGCAGCGTCAGGCGCGGTTCTTCCTGATCCCGCGCACCCGGTGCCAGACATAGAAGCCGACCGCCGCGACCAGCACCAGCCCGATCGCCAGATCCGCCTGGTGGAAGAACGCCTTCAGTCGCGGGTCGCTGTTCCACTTGTCGCCCAGCGTCATGCCGATCCATGCCAGTCCCAGGCAGAACGGCCACGACCCGATGAAGGTATAGAGGTGGAACGGCACCAGCTTCATCCGCGCGACGCCGGCCGGAAAGGCGATAAAGGTGCGGATCACCGGCAGCAGCCGCCCGATCAGCACCGCCGCCGGCCCCCAGCGCGCGAAGAAGCGGTCCGCCATGTCCAGCTCGTCCGCGCCGATCAGCAGATACCGTCCCCAGCGCTCCGCCAGCGGCCGGCCGCCGCGCTTGCCGACCTCGTAGGCGACGATCGAGCCCAGGTTGCACCCCAGCGCCCCCGCCGTCGCCGCCAGGAACAGGTCGAACCGTCCCGTCGATACCAGATAGCCCGCGAACGGCATGATGATCTCCGACGGCAGCGGCACGCACGCGCTCTCGATCGCCATCAGCAACGCGATCCCGGCATATCCGCCCGACGAGATGACCCAGATGGTGAAACCCGCCAGGGCCGCGATGATCTTCTCGAACATAGGCGCCGCTTGGGCGAACCGACCGAAGCGGTCAACCGCAACCACTCTGCAGCGTGGCGGAGCGAAAAGGCGGCCATCCCGGTGGGACGGCCGCCGATCCGATCACCAGACCTTGGCGCGCAGACCCACGCGAAGGGTTCGGCCCCAGTTGTTGTAATACCAGGGATAGGTGTTCTGGAACGATCCCGTCCCGTTCGCTCCATAGCCGATGATCGGCGGATCCTTGTCGAACAGGTTCTGGGTGTTGAACCAGACCTGGACGTTCCGGGTCAGCGGGTACGTGATCGAAAGATCGAACAGGTTCTGCGGCGGCAGGCGCGGGATCAGCGGATAGGTGTCCGTGGTCCAGTTGGTGGGCTTGGATGCCAGTACGGGATCGGACGACCGCTTGGCATTGATCGTCGGTGCGGCATAGCGCCACGTCAGGTTGATGTTACCCTTCCACGGCATGTCCCAACCGATATTGGCATAGTGCCGATACCGGGGGGTCAGATCGTTGCAGAAGAAGCCGAAATAGCCAAGGCATGAATAGACGGGCGTTCCGGGCGCGAACTGGCGATCGTTCTTCAGAAAGACCGTGCCGTTCAGGCTCAGGTTCAATTGACCCAGATTGATGCCGATCCGATCCTTCGACAGTCTGATCGGATAGTATAGTCCGAAATCAATACCGTCGGTCCTCACGAAACCGGAATTGTTGTACCGCGCGTTGATCTCCGTCACGCGTCCATCGCTCGGATCCCGGCTGATAAGCCCGCAGAAGAATTCCGTATGCTGGTTGAAGCACTGGTCCGAGATCAGGTCCGTCCGCACCCACTCGAACGCACCCTGGATCTTGATCGAGTAATAGTCGAGCGAGGCCGAGAAGCCCGGCAGAAAGCGCGGCTGGGTCACGATGCCGGCGGTGATGCTCCGCGAGGTTTCGGGGCGAAGATTGGGATTGCCGCCGGGCCGGAACTGGGTGAGGCAGAAGCCGTTCTGGTCGCAATTGTTCGTCACCGCCAACGCATCATATTGCTGCTGCGTGATGCCGGAAGGAGCGCATTGCTCGAACGTCAGGCGCTGCTTTTGCGGGTCGCCTTCCTTCTGGGGCTTGCCAGGCATTGCGCAGCGATCTTCGAAATAGTTCTGATAGGGTACCGAACCCTGCAAACGCTCGAGGAAGCCACGCCGTACCGCCCGATTGATGCTGCCACGGAAACCAAGGCCGGCGAACGGACGATAGATGAAATCCGCCTTCCAGGTCTGCACCAGATTGTCGAGCGACTTGTACTTCGACGCGCGATACGCGCCGCTGATCGTCAGGTCCTCCAGCAGGGGCTTGGCCTGAACGATCGGCAACGACAATTCGCCGCCAAGTTCGTCGACGGTGTCGACGCCGGAATATTTCGACCACCAGGAGAACGCGCCGAAGCCCTGCTCGGATACGCGGTTCCAGCGATGCTCGGCAACCAGGGCGAAGCCGACGCCGTCGGAAGCGAACGGGCTCTTGATGCCGTACTTGTCCAGTCGGCCTGCGATGGAGCCGTTGATGACCATCTGCTCCTGCTTGACCTGGCTCGAGCCCGAGGAGGTCAGATAGGACCAGACCGCCGGATTGGGGCCGTTGGAGGTGAAGCCGTCAAGCGGGATGCAGTTCGGGTCCGTGCCGTCGACCACCGATTGACAGGTCGGCACGCCGTTGAAGTTGACGACCTGCATCGCCCGGATGAACAGCGGCGCCTTGCCCTGATCGAAGATGTTGGTACCGGCATAGTTCTCGACACGCTTCGAACGCTGGAAACCCAGGTCGAAGGTCATGTCATCGACCAGCTTGCCCGATAAATGCGCAGCGGCCCGCCACGTGCTGACGGCATAGGTATATCGGCCCGTATTGTCGGGACGATACACGTTCATCCACATCATTTCGGACTGGCCGGCCTGGCCGGCATTATCACCGCAGATGATCTGCGCCTGCTGTGCGCTGAGGAACGGGTTGTCGCACGGCATCATGAAACCCGGCGAGTAGAACCAGTTGCTGAACTGAACCTCGCCGCCGGACTTGTCGGAGCTGTACAGGAAGTTTGAATCCAGCTTCATCGACGATGTGATGTCGAAGGTCAGGAAACCGCCGGTGTTGACCCGGTTGACCCTGCGTTGCAGCCAGTCGTTCTGGGGCGTCCGCGTGATGTCGTCGACGTCATAGGGGCGAAAGTTGCGCGACCCGTCCTTGGCGTTCGTCCAGTCACCGCCACCGGCGCCGAACCAGTTATAGGGGTTCGCCTCGTTGAAGCCGCACGCCCAGGTGTCGTTCGCCAGGAACGCGCTATCCGGGGCATTCTGGTATACCGGGCAGCCGGTATGGTCGAACATGCTGATCTTCATCGGCATCAGCCGATTATAGGTGGCGAACACGCTGATGTTGCCGCGACCCTTTGCGAAATTCTGACCAGCGGCGATGCTGCCGAAATACGCTTCGCCGCCGAAGGCATGCCGGGGCGGTCGCGGATAACCGGCGTCGTCGAGCAGGTTGAGCATGAACTGATTGTCGTTCGTGCTCTGCTGTGCGCTCGCCTCGAAATTGAGTTGAACGCCGGTGAAGCGGCGCTTGACGATGTAGTTGACGACACCCGCGATCGCGTCCGATCCATAGACTGCCGAGGCGCCGCCGGTCAGGATGTCGATGCGCTCCAGCATCGGTGCCGGAATGACGTTGGCGTCATTGTCCATGCGATCACCATTGAGCAGCACGAGCGTGCGACCCGAGCCAAGGCCGCGCAGGTTTATGCGCGCGGGGCCCTTGCGCGGGTCGGTGCTGCTGCCGCGATCGCCCGTCATGGGCGCGATTTGCGGCATCAGGCTGAGCACGTCGCTCAGCCGGCCGAGCCCGCGATCGCCGATCATGTCCTTGTCGATGATGGCGAGCGGTGCAGACGTCGTCAGATCGGTGCGCCGGATGCGGCTGCCCGTGACGAGGATCTCGTCGGACGATGTCGCCGGGCGCTTCGTCTTCGTATCGGCTTTCTTGTCGGTCGTCGTATCCGTCCCGGCGCCGTCGGCGCTCGTGACATTCTGGTCAGCTGTTGCGTCGGCTGGTGTCGGCGCCACCTGGGCCTCTGCCCGGCTGGCGGCCCCCGCCATCAGCGGCATGACAGCGACGCTGCATAGCAACGCCATTACGCGGTCCATCAATTCCTCCCCCTTTTGATTCAGGGAAAATCGTATCCGGTATACTATGCGGTTCAAGAGGAAGTTTGGGTAGTATTCGGTGGCCTTAATATGTCGAGATTACCGGCAACTGCAGAGATGAGCGCCGGCATAGCCAACACGGTACGGCAGCATGGTGCCGTCGTCAGAGATGATGCCGGAACCCGCTGCGGTTCCGCACCTGCTCGGCATCCGCAAGGCGCCGGGAACCCGCGAACAGACAAAAAGCCCCGGAAATCGATCGATTTCCGGGGCTTTTGTAAAATGGTGGGCGTGGCAAGGATTGAACTTGCGACCCCTGCGATGTCAACACAGTGCTCTACCACTGAGCTACACGCCCACGAGGAGGGTGCCTCTAGCCGCGCTCTCGCGGCGGTGCAAGCGGTCAATTTAGGCCGGTGGCCAAATCCGTCTCGAACAGGCGTTCCACCTCCGCCACCAGCTCGCGCAGGTGGAAGGGTTTGGACAGGATGCGCGCATTCGGCATCGTCTCGCCGGCGCGCAGCGTCACCGCCGCGAAGCCGGTGATGAACATCACCCGCATGTCCGCGGCCAGCTCGCCGGCGCGGCGCGCCAGCTCGATGCCGTCCATCTCGGGCATGACGATGTCGGTCAGCAGCAGGTCGAAATGCTCGCGTTCCAGGAGCGGCAGCGCCGCGGTGCCGCGATCCACGGCGGTGACGGCATAGCCGGATTTCTGCAGCGCGCGGGTCAGATACTCGCGCATGACCTGGTCGTCCTCGGCCAGCAATATTCGGATCATGACAACGCCTCGCTTTACTCTTCCCGCTTATGTCGCACAGGGACCGGAATACCAGTCGAAAACCGCGCGTGGCCGTCCTAGGCTGAAACGCGTGGAACAGATGGGGAGTTTCGAGCGGCTGGGTGCCTCGGTGCCGGACACGCCGGTGATCGTGTCGGTGCCCCATGCCGGGCGCGACTATCCGGCGGCGCTCCTGCCGGCGTTGCGGGTGCCGGCGGGGGTGCTGACCGCGCTGGAGGATCGCTGGGTCGACGCGGTCGCGCTCGCTGCCCGTCGCGACGAGACGATGTTGATCCAGCGGCGCGCCCGCGCCTGGATCGACCTGAACCGCGGCGAGCACGAGCGCGACCCGCGCGTCGACGACGGCGCCGTCGCCGGCCATGCCCATGCCTCCGTGAAGGTGCGCAGCGGCCTTGGCCTGGTCCCTCGCCGCGCTTCGGGGGCGAGCGAGCTGTGGCGCCGTCGCTTCGCGGCGACCGATATCGAGGCGCGGATCGCGGCCGACCATCGTCCCTATCACGCCGCGCTGGAGGCGCTGCTGTGCGCCGCCCGTGCGCGCTTCGGCACCGCGGTGCTGCTCGACCTCCACTCCATGCCGTCGCTGGGGTCCGGGCAAGCGCAGATCGTGCTGGGCGACCGCTTCGGCCACGCCGCCGCGCCCCGCCTTGTCACGCGGATGGCGGCGGTGTTGAAGACGGCTGGGCAGGGGGTGCGGGTGGCGGTCAATGCCCCCTATGCCGGTGGCCATATCGTCGAGCGGCACGGCCGGCCCGCACGCGGCGTCCACGCGGTGCAGCTGGAGCTGGATCGCAGCCTCTATCTCGACGCGCGGCTCGACCAGCCGGGGGCGGGGCTGGCCGCGACGGCGGCGATGGTCCGCGCGGTCATCGACGGCCTTGCCGATGAGGTCGGCGGCCTTCCCCTCGCCGCCGAATAGCGCATAAAAAAACCACCCCGCGGGTAATCCGCACGGGGTGGCCAAGGTTCAGGGAGGAGACACGCTGAAAGCGTGTCGTACGGTGTCGCGAAAGGGGGGACACGAACCGTACAGGACATAAATGGGCGAGCCGCGCGATTGTTCAACCCCCTTGACGAAAATTAACCGCGATTTGCGCTACCGGTCGAGCGCCGGCGCCATCCGCCCCAATATGCCGTCGCGCAGGATCAGGCGGTGGCGCAGCGCCGCCGCGATGTGGAGCACGACCAGCGCCAGCATCAGCCAGCCGAGCAGCCCGTGCGCGTCGTGCCCGAACCCGCCCGCCGCCTCGCCGACCGGCAGATAGGGGAGGTCGAACAGCCCGAACCAGGTCAGCGGGCGCCGCGTCGCAGTGCCCGACACCATCAGCCAGCCGGTCACCGGCATCGCGATCATCAGCAGGTAGAGCGTCCAGTGGGTCGCATGTGCCAGCCCCCGCTCCCAGCCCGGAGTGCGCGCGGGCAGCGGCGGCGGGCGGTGCGTGATCCGCCACGCGACACGGCCGGCGGTCAGCGCCAGCACGGTCAGACCGATCGCCTTGTGCGCGGACATGAACCCGATCGCGTCGTGGAAGATGCCGATCGTCAGGTTGGCGATCACCAGTACCGCGATGGTCCAGTGGAACCACATCGCGACGGTCGAGTAGCGGGCGGTCTGTTCTGGGCGGGTGGTCATGCCGGTGGTCTCCTGTCGGGAGCCTCCAGCCTATGACCCACCCGGATGTTTGCAAGGGCCGGCGTGCGCCGCCAGCCCTTGCACGATCAGAACGTCGGCAGCTCGACGGGCGCCGGCGTGCCGCTGCGCTCGGCCTGGCGGGCGAAGATGTCGCGCATCAGCGCCAGCGAGAACAGGTGCGCGTAGATCAGCGGCAGCATCCCCGACTGCGAGATCTTGCGCAGCTGGTCGCCACGCAGGTTCGCCAGCTTCTCTTCATTCACCATCTGGAAGCCGCGATAGACGAAGGGCTGCGGCGCGCCCTGCAGCTCGATCGTGACCTCGCCGTCCATCAGCAGGTCCATCTCGCGCAGCTCGCGCATGAACTGCTGGGTGCGCAGGCCGGCCTGCTCGAACGTCTCGTTGAAGCCCAGGATCTGCTTGGTCGCCTCGCTCGGCTGGTCGCCGGCGAACAGCGGCTCGCCCTCGTCGAACGCGCCGAGCATGTTGGCCGACGGATCGAAGCACAGCGACAGCTCGTCCGCCTCGGGCCGCAGCCGCGCGAGCATGAACGGATAGCGGCGGATATACGCCGGCACGTAGATGTTCTCGCCCAGCTTGCCGGCGTCGTCGACGAACACGTTGACGCCCTCGTTCAGGCCCATCAGCGCCAGCGGGATCGCGTCGTCACCCATCGAGAAGACGATCGGCATGAAGCGCTGCACCAGCGGGAATTCCTCGACCGTCACCGGGATCGCGTGCTGCCCGACGAGGAAGGGGGCGGTGTCCTGCCCGCGGATCTTCCAGTCGCCGTGCTGCTGGCTGGAGAGCGGCTCGAGACCGTTGTAGAACAGGGGCAGTTGCGGCGCGCTGGCCATGGCAGGAACCTTCCTAAGATCTGTAATGCGCGCGGCCCCCCGGCCAGGCGCGATGGCGTCCGGCTCTATTGCGCGGGCGGTACGGGCGCAAGCAGCTTGCCGGGGTTGAGGATGCCGAGCGGGTCGAGCGCGACCTTGATCGCGGCGAGCGCCGCCAGCCGGCCGGGCGGGGCGAGCCGCGCCAGCTCCGCGCGCTTCATCTGGCCGATGCCGTGCTCGGCGGAGATGGTGCCGCCCGCCGCCGTCACCAGGTCGTGGACGAAGCGGCTGATCGCCGGTGCCTCCTCGGCATACCAGCGGTCGCGGTCGGCGGCGTCCCGGACATGGGCGGGCGCGCGGACGTGGAAGTGGATGTTGCCGTCGCCCAGATGGCCGAAGCCCGACGCGTGGGTTCCCGGAAAGCGCGCCTCGCACGCCGCCGCTGCCTCGATCATGAAGCGCGGCATCGCGTCGACAGGCACCGCGATGTCGTGCTGCGCCGCCGGCCCGGTCGCCCGCTCCGCGTCCGACAGCGAATCGCGCAGCGCCCAGAACGCCTCCGCCTGCGCCTCGCTAGCCGCGATCGTCGCGTCTTCGACCAGCCCATCGGCCAGCGCCGGCCCCAGCACCCGCTCGACGAAGGCGGCAGGCGGCTCGGCCGCGGCGCTGGCGGCGGTCGCCTCGATCAGCAGGTGCCAGCGATGCGCGCCGGCCAGCGGCGCCCGCGCGCCCGGCCGATGGGCGAGCGCCGCGGCCAGCGTCTCGGCCGGCAAGATCTCGAAGCTCTCCACCCCGTCGCCCGCGCGCTGGAAACGGCGGAGCAGCGCCAGCGCCGCTTCGGGGTCCGCCACCCCGGCCCAGGCCACCGCGCGCGCGGCGACGGCGGGCACCAGCTTCAGCGCGGCGGCGGTGACCACGGCCAGCGTCCCCTCCGCCCCGATCAGCAACTGGTCCAGGCTGTAGCCGCGATTGTCCTTGGCCAATGCGGCCAGCCCGTCATGCACCGACCCGTCGGCCAGCACCGCCTCGACCCCCAGCACCAGCCCGCGCATCGTGCCGAAGCGCAGCACCTGCGTACCCCCGGCGTTGGTCGACACCAGCCCACCGATCGTCGCGCTGCCCCGTGCACCCAGCGTCAGCGGAAAGCGCCGTTCGGTCTCCAGCGCCGCCGTGTGCAGCGTCTGGAGCACCACCCCCGCCTCTGCCACCACCATCGCCTCGCCCAGCGCGCGGATGCGATTCATCCGCCTGAGCGACAGGATCAGCGCGCTGCCGTCCTCGGGCGGGGTGGCGCCTGCGACCATCGAGCTGTTGCCCCCCTGCGGCACCAGCGACACCCGGTGCCGTGCCGCCGCCTGGACGATCGCGACGACATCGCCGGTCGACGCCGGTGCCAGCAGCGCGGGCGAGCGGCCATGCCAGCGCCCGCGCCAGTCCCGCTCCCACGGCGCGATCAGGGCGGGATCGGTGACGATTCCGGCGCGGTCGAGCCGGTGCGACAGGTCGGCGAGCATCGCCTGCTGGGCGGGGGTCATGCGGGCGCGCTACGCCCGGTTCAGCGATTGTTCAACGATTCCGGGCAAACGCGGGCGTGGTCATGGCCCATCCCGCGATCCCCGTCTCGATTCTCGCGCTGTCGGCGGCGGCCGTGCTGGCTGATCTGCCGGATGCGGCGGGCGCGCAGGTCGCGCAGGTGACGATCCACGAGCGGATCACGATCCGCGTGCCGCGCATGTCGCCCGCCCCCCTGCAGCGGGTCGTCGCGCCGCGCCGCGACTGGAAGGAGCATAAGGGCCCGAAATGCCTGCCGATGGGCGCCATCGCCGCCGCCGCGATCGCGGTGCCGGCAGCGGTCGACCTGCTGCTCGTCGACGGCCGGTGGGTTCGGGCGCGGCTGGAGGGCGACTGCCGCTCCGCCGATTTCTATGCGGGCCTCTACATTCGTCCTGGCCCCGACGGCCAGCTCTGCGCCGACCGCGACGCGATCCGCATCCGCTCCGGTGCAAAATGCCAGGTCGACACGTTCAAGCTGCTGACGCCGCGGGGCTGACCCGTTTCCCCGAAGGCGGGATTCGGTGGATTTCGCGCGAAGACGCCAAGACGCGAAGGGAAGAAGAAATAGTCGCGCGGAAGCGCGGAAGCGCGGAGACGCGGAGTTGTCGCATCCAGCCGAGCGGCAGCTTTCCCCAACCTCCAGTGATGGCAAAAGCGCGCTGTTGCGCACGAAACCCCTCCGCGTCTCCGCGGCTCCGCGTGAACCCGCTTCTTCTCTTGGCGTCTTAGCGCGAACCCACCTTCTTCCGTCATCCCCGCCTCTGCGGGAATGACGATTTGCAGGCGAAACAAGCGAGCCACCCCGACCTCCGTCGGGGTAGCTCGATCCGAAATCACGCCGCGAACTGGTTCATCGTGTTGTGCGCGCCGCCGGCCTTCAGCGCCGCCTCGCCCGCGAAATACTCCTTGTGGTCGTCGCCGATGTCGCTGCCCGACATGTTCTGGTGCTTCACGCACGCGATCCCCTGCCGGATCTCCTTGCGCTGCACGCCCTCGACATAGCCGAGCATCCCCGCATCGCCGAAATACTCCCGCGCCAGATTGTCGGTAGACAAGGCCGCCGTGTGGTAGGTCGGCAGGGTGATGAGGTGGTGGAAGATGCCCGCCCGCGCGCTCGCATCCCGCTGGAAGGTGCGGATCTTCTCGTCCGCGTCCTGTCCGAGCGCGGTCGTGTCGTAATCCGCGCTCATCAGCCGTGCCCGGTCATAGGCGGACACGTCGCGCCCCCCTGCAGCCCAGGCGTCGTACACCTGCTGGCGGAAGTTCAGCGTCCAGTTGAAGCTCGGCGAGTTGTTGTAGACCAGCTTGGCGTTGGGCACCGCCGCGCGGATGCGGTCGACCATGCCGGCGATCTGCTCGATATGCGGCTTCTCCGTCTCGATCCACAACAGGTCGGCGCCGTGCTGCAGCGAGGTGATGCAGTCGAGCACGCAGCGATCCTCGCCCGTTCCCGCGCGGAACTGGAACAGGTTCGACGCCAGCCGCTTGGGCCGCACCAGCCGGCCGTCCCGTTCGATCACCACGTCGCCGCGCAGCGATGCCAGGTCGGTCACCTCCTCGCAGTCGAGAAAGGCATTGTACTGGTCGCCCAGATCGCCCGGCTCCTTGGAATAGGCGATCTGCTTGGTCAGCCCGGCGCCGAGCGAATCGGTGCGGGTCACGATGATCCCGTCCTCGACCCCCAGCTCCAGAAAGGCGTAGCGGCAGGCGCGGACCTTCGCGAGGAAGTCCTCGTGCGGCACCGTCACCTTGCCGTCCTGATGCCCGCACTGTTTCTCGTCGGACACCTGATTCTCGATCTGGAGCGCGCAGGCGCCCGCCTCGATCATCTTCTTCGCCAGCAGGTACGTCGCCTCGGCATTGCCGAAACCGGCGTCGATGTCGGCGATGATCGGCACGACATGGGTTTCATGCGCGTCGATCGCGTGGATCAGCCGCTGCGCCTCGACCGCGTTGCCCACCTCGCGCGCCTTGTCCAGGTCGCGGAACAGCATCCCCAGCTCACGCGCGTCGGCCTGGCGCAGGAAGGTGTAGAGTTCCTCGATCAGCGCCGGCACGCTGGTCTTCTCGTGCATCGACTGGTCGGGCAGGGGGCCGAACTCGCTGCGCAGCGCCGCGATCATCCAGCCGGACAGATAGAGATAGCGGCCCTTGGTGGTGCCGAAATGCTTCTTGATGCTGATGATCTTCTGCTGCCCGATAAAGCCGTGCCAGCAACCCAGCGACTGGGTGTAGGCGGCCGGATCGGCATCATAGGCGGCCATGTCGCGCCGCATGATCGCGGCGGTATGGCGTGCGATATCCAGCCCGGTGCGGAACCGGTTCTGCGCCCGCATCCGCGCCACCGCCTGGGGGTCGATCCCCTCCCAGCCGCCCCGCTCCCCGATCACCTGCGCCGCCTGCGCGATGCCATCCTGATATGCCATTGTCGTTATCCTTACAGATTGCGTGGTCGGGTCGCTGCGGACTGCCCCATTGCTGGCGCTCGCTATTCCCATTGTCCCCGCCCAACACCGTCATCCCCGCGAAGGCGGGGATCCAGACACGCTGATGCCGCGATCTCAGTCATGAACGTCAGCGTCTATGGAATCCCGCCTGCGCGGGAATGACGGAATGGGATAGTCTAGGAATAGTCACCCCAGTCGGCCCAGCCGATGGTAGAGGTTGGAGAACTTGACCGACCGGGGATCGTCGGCGATCTTGCGGACGTAATCCGCAACTGCTTCCTTCATCAGGCCGAAGTCTTCGGTGGAGAAGACGGCGCGGCTGCGCTGCGGCTCGGTGCTCATGATAATCTCCTCTGTGCCCGTCGTGAATGTTGGGCCTGTTTACGCACAGCGAGCGCCGGCGCTCACCGAAAAGCGCAGCGAGCGCGGTGATCGGGTCGTGCTCCGCGCGGCTTTATCTTGTCACCCTGTAAATTCATTGACATGATCGGCCATGTCCGATCGCAAGCTCATCGCCGGCCCGCCGATCCGCCGCCTGCGCCGCCGCCACGGCCTCAGCCAGGCGGCCATGGCCGAAATGCTCGGCATCTCGCCCAGCTATCTCAACCTGGTGGAGCGCAACCATCGCCCCGTTTCCGCCTCGCTGCTGGTGGCGCTGGCCGAGCAGTTCGACTTCGATCCGCGAACCCTTGCCGCCGCGGAGCCGGGCGGCGGTGCCGACGCGATTCGCCGCCGCCTCGCCGATCCGCTGTTCGCCGATCTGGAAGTCGACCGCGCCGAGGTCGACGAGTGGCTCGCGGCCGCGCCCGGCGGGGCGGAGGCGTTCGCCCGCGCCTTCGACCGCAGCGGGGGCGGGGGCGGGGGCATGATCGCCGATATCGCCGATCCCATCGTCGAGGTGCGTCGCGCGATCGATCGCTGGCGCGGCCATTTCGCCGACCTCGATGCCGCCGCCGAGACCCTGGCCGACGAACTGCGGCTGACCGGCACCGACCTTTACGCCGCGATCGGCCAAAGGTTGACGGTCAAGCATCACCTGACGCTGCGCATCCTGCCGATCGACGTACTGCCGGACACGCTCCGCCGCCTCGATCTCCATGCCCGGCAGCTGCAACTCAGCGAGACGCTGAAACATGAGGACCGCCTGTTCGCCGTCGCATTCCAGCTCGCGCAACTTGAAGCGCGCGGCGAGATCGAGGCCGTGGCCCGCGGCGCCGGCTTTACCGACCGGGTCGCCGAGCGCCTGTTCCGCCGCCACCTGACCGGCTATTTCGCCGCCGCGCTCCTCATGCCCTATGCCCGCTTCCTGCGCGCGTGCGAGGCGAGCGGTTATGACCTCGACCTGCTTCAGCGCAGATTCGGCGTGGGGTTCGAGGCACTTGCCTTCCGCCTGACCACGCTGGGCCGTGTCGGTGCCCGCGGCCTTCCCTTCTTCATGGTTCGCATCGACCGTGCCGGGCAGCTTTCCAAGCGCCACGCCGGCGCCAGCGACGCTCCCCTGATCGCCGCATCGTACCGCTGCCCGCTGTGGCGCCTCCACCATGCGTTCGAGCGACCGGGCGACACGGCGGTCCAGCTCGTCGAGCTGGAGGACGGCGAACGCTGGCTCACCCTTTCCCGCAGCATTCGCCCGCAGGGCTGGCGCGCCGAGGACGTGCCGGCGGATTTCGCCGTCGGCCTGGGCGTGAAGGCCAGCCATATCGGTGCCTTGGCTGCCGCCCGCGGCATCGATCCGGGCGGCCCCGCCACCCCGATCGGGCTCGGCTGCCGCGCCTGCCTGCGCCCCGATTGCCGGCAGCGCTCCCACCCGCCGACCGGCCGCGCGCTACTGGTCAACGAGCGCGAGCGGCGTGGCACGGCATTGGAATTCGCCGGCGATTGAACGTCCGGTGAGAACTCGCGTAAGGGCGGGCTCTCGGCATTTGTGGGGACAGCGGCCCAACATCAATTCCGCGCCATTTACGCTCTCCTAACGATCCCCGGTGCAGAACCCGCGGCACGATGGGTTGGAGACGCGGGTCATGGCGCTGACTGCACAGCTATTTCGCGCGGACGACGAACGCGCATCGGACCGGCAATCGGTCAATCTGGACGGCACGCTCCGTCAGCAGGACGATCATCGTCCGCTCGACGTGATGATCGAGGATCTGTCGACGACCGGATTCCGGATGTCGTGCAGTGAGCCGCTCACGCTCGATTCGACCGTCACGATCGGCATTGCCGGCCTGGGCCGCCACACCGCGCGCGTCGTCCGCTCGGCCGCGCCCTATTATGGCTGCCGGTTCGTCGTTCCGGTCGATATTTCCGGCGCCGACGCGATCCCATCCTCCGGCAACATCGTCGCCGCCGATTTCGGCCGCGGATCGCCTGCCGCGTTCTTCACGCAGGAAGACGTGCCGCTCGACGCCGTCGAGCTGCGCATCCGCCAGTTCCGCGGGCCGATCATCGTTGCGGGGCTGCTGGTGCCGTGGGTGATCGCCGGTGCGGCCTGCGCCGCTCTGCTATGACGCGATCGGCGGCCCGGTCAGTAGAGCCAGCTGTCCCACTGCGCCGCCACGCGCCAGCCGCCGCCGGCCCGTTCCAGCGCGTAGGTCGTGCCCCAGTGATCGACGGTCACGGTGACGAAGCCGATGCGCGCGTCATGGACCAGCCGCGACAGCACGATCGTCCGCCCGCAGCCACCCGCCACCCGGTTCATCAGCCACCAGCGCACCTTCATCGTCGCGGGCGCCAGACTGCCGTCGAGGGTGAAGCCGGTCGACTGGCCGTCCTGCGACAGCGCCCTTGCCGCCGCCTCCAGCCTGGCCTGCTCCTCGCGCGGCAGCGCGTCGGCGGCATCGTCGGGCTCGCGAATGCGCAGCGTCTGGCGGTCGGTCGCATCGTCGAACAGCTGGCGGCCACCGACCTTGGGTTCGGCGCGCAGCGGCTCGGGCGTGCGCCACGGATGCTCGTCGGGCTCGCTGTTGACGCGCATCGTCCGATAGATCGCCAGCGGCTCGCCGCGCGGGCGGGAATCGACGCACAGGGCGGGGGCGCCTGATGAGCGGCCGCTCTCCAGCAGTGCCAGCGTCGCCCGCACGATCGCCGCGTCGTCGCCGACCGGCGGCGTCGCGCACCCGGCCAGCAGTACCGGCAGCACACACATCATGTGCGCCGAGCGCACCTTATCGATCTGCCGTCGCGCTCCCGTTCGGGATCGTCTATGGGCAGCACGCAGGATACGGATCATGAAGTCACCCCCACCCTGGACCCTAGCAACGCAGGAGCGTCGGTTCCAGTTCGTCGTCGTCGGCGGGCTGGTCGCGCTGGTCGCGATCGTGGCGCTGGCGCCGCATACCGAGCGCGCGTTGTTCGAGAACGGGCGCCTGCCGCTCGCCTTCGCCGCGGTCGTGCCCGAGGCGCCGCCCGCCGTCGGTGTGCTTCGCCGCTTCGGCTATATGGCGCCGCAGCCGTTCGCCCGCGCGTTCCGCACCGATCGCCGGTCGCCCAATGCCGTGACCGAGCAGCCGGAGACCAGCCCCGCCGTCGCACCCGACGCGCAGCCCTTCTTCGCCTCACCGGACGAGGCGCGTCCGCCGGTGCTGGTCGCCGATGCCGGCGCGCTGGCGCCGGTCGGCGTGTTCCCCGGCGGTGCGCTGCAGTTTGCGTCCTTCTCGCCGGGTGCGTCGGGCCTGAATAGCGGCGGTACGGCGGGAACGCCGGTTGCGGAGACGCCGGTCACAACCACGCCGGAGCCCGGCGCGACGCCGACGCCGGAAGCAACTCCGACTCCGACACCCAGCGCGACGCCGACCCCGACTCCGAGCGCCACACCGGCTCCCGAGGCGATGCCGACCCCCGGCACCACGCCAGAGCCGCAGCCGACCGCGACGCCGGCGCCCGAACCGACCGCCACGCCGGAGCCGCTGCCCACGGCCACGCCGATCCCGGAGCCGACGCCTGTGCTCCCGCCGATCGTCACCCCGACGCCGGATGAGCCGGTCACCGCGGTGCCGGAGCCTGCGACCTGGATGATGCTGCTGACCGGCATGGGCATCGTCGCCGCCGCGGTCCGCCGCAGCCGGCGTCGTCAGGGGCGCGTGGCCGAGGCCTGAAGGCTCAGCGGCTTAGCGTCGGGAAACCGGCGCGGAACGCCGCCAGCTTGGGCTTGTCCCACGCGACGATATACGGGTGCGTCGGGTGCTTGGCGAAGAAGTCCTGGTGATAGGCTTCGGCCGGGTAGAAGCGCCCCTGCTCGACATGGGTGGCGATCGGCCGCGGAAATGCCTTGGCCGCGGTCAGCTGTGCGATATAGGCGCGCGCCACCGCCGCCTGCTGCGGCGTCTGCGGGAAGATCGCCGAGCGATAGCTCGGGCCTGAATCGGGGCCCTGCCGATCGACCTGGGTGGGGTCATGCGCGACCGAGAAATAGACGCGCAGCAGCGTCGCATAGCTCACCTGACGCGGGTCGTAGCGGATCTGCACCGCCTCGGCATGGCCGGTCGTCTCGGTCGAGACCTGGTCATAGGTCGCGGTGCCGGCGCGGCCGCCGGCATAGCCGGACGTCACCGCGCGCACGCCCTTGACGTGCGAGAACACCGCATCCATGCCCCAGAAGCAGCCACCGGCCAGCACCGCGGTCTGCAGGCCCGGAGCAGCGGGCACGTCGGTGCGCGCGGCCGGGATCGGCACCGCGCGCTCGGCATCCGCTCGGCCGATCAGCACCGCAGAGGCCAGCGACGCCGTCGCGACCAATGGCCAAAGCAGCTTCACCTCAGCGGACCTCGTGCGTCGGCACGAAGCGGCTGACCAGCTCGCGCGTCGCATCGGCCGGCTGGAGCGCCACGAGCCCGATTGCGCCGAGCACGAAGCCACCGGCGAACTGCCACACGACACTGGACTTGATGATGTTGAGCATGATCCTGAAACCTGTTGAACCGCCGTGGGACGACGGAGAGACGTTGCCCGCCATGTCGTGGATGCACCACGTCACGACAAGATGACTGTCCTGAAACATAGCGTTGCCGAATGAACGATCGCTTGGCGACGCGTTCATCGGAGGTTGTCGCTGGCAAGCATCGTCACCCCATCGCAGGCTGGGGTCTTCCGATCGGCCGGCGTGCCGCTCGCCACGCGGAAGGCCCCAGCCTACGCTGGGGCGACGCCGGAAATCGAACAGCCTTACCGCAGAGCCGCGCACGCCTCCGCGATGCGCGCGCACGCCTCGGTCAGCAGCGCGTCAGAGGTTGCGTAGCTGATCCGCATCGCTGGCGAGAGGCCGAACGCCGCGCCCTGAACCGCGGCGACGCGCGCCTCGTCGAGCAGGTAGGTCACGAACGCCTCGTCATCGGCGATCGTCACGCCCTTGAGCGTCGTCTTGCCGATCAGGCCGGCGACCGACGGGTAGACATAGAAGGCGCCCTCGGGCCGGGGGCAGGTGATGCCGGGGATGGCGTTCAGCGCGTCGACCACCAGGTCGCGGCGCGTCTTGAACGCGGCATTGCGCTCCGCCAGAAACGACTGGTCGCCGGTCAGCGCCGCGACCGCCGCCGCCTGCGCGACCGAGCAGGGGTTGCTGGTCGACTGCGACTGGAGCTTTGCCATCGCCTTGATGAGCCAGGGGGCGCCGCCGGCGAAGCCGATCCGCCAGCCGGTCATCGAATACGCCTTGGAACAGCCATTCACGGTCAGCGTGCGATCGTACAGGTCCGGGCACACCTCGGCGATCGTGGCGAAGCGGAAATCGTCGTAGACGATATGCTCGTACATATCGTCCGCCAGGATCCAGACGTGCGGGTGCCGTGCCAGCACCGCGCCCAATGCCTTCAGCTCGTCGGCGCTATACGCCGCGCCGGTCGGGTTGGACGGCGAGTTCAGGATCACCCACTTGGTGCGCGGCGTGATCGCGGCGTCCAGCGCCTCGGGCGACAGCTTGTAGTTCTGCTCGGCTCCCGCCTTGGCGATGACGGGCGTACCGCCGGCGAACTGGACGATGTCCGGATAGCTGACCCAGTACGGCGCCGGGATCACCACTTCGTCGCCCGCGTCGATCGTCGCGACCAGCGCGTTGAACAGCGTGTGCTTGCCGCCGACGTTCACGCTGATCTGGTTGGTCGCATAGGCCAGGCCGTTGTCGCGCTGGAACTTGGCGACGATCGCCTCCTTCAGCACCTGCGTGCCGTCGACGACCGTGTAGCGGGTCTGCCCGTCGCGGATCGCCCGGATCGCGGCGTCCTTGATGAAGTCGGGCGTCTCGAAATCGGGCTCGCCGGCGCCCAGGCCGATCACGTCGACGCCGCTGCGCTTCAGCTCGGCGACGCGGGCGGTGACGGCCAGCGTGGGCGAGGGGCTGATGCGGTCGAGCGCGGCGGAGGTCTTCATCGGGCGGCCTTCTTCTTGGGGGCGGCGGCGCTATAGCCTATTTCGCTCCTGCAACAAGCGCCGGGATCAGCCCGCGCACGGCATTGCCGAGCGAAAATCCCCCCGCCAGATCGTCGCGGGTGACGACGCCCTCGACCGCCCGTCCCTCGGCGATCAGCGCGGCGCGCAGCACGCCCGGCAGCATCGGATCGCTCGCCGCCGGGGTCACCAATGTCCCGTCACGCTCGACGAACAGCGAGGTGAAGCTACCCTCGGTCAGCCGCCCCTCATGCTCGAACACCACCTCGTCGGTGCCCGCCGCGCGTCGCGCCGCGTCATAGAAGCCGCGAGCGGACGTCTTGTGCCGCAGCCGCACGTCGTCGGGGCGAACCGGCAGCGGCACGATCGCGACGGTCAGCGGTGTCTGCGCGGGAGCGGGCAGCGGCCCCGTTTCGATCGCGACGATGCCCGATGGCGCCAGGACCAGCCGCACCCGCCGGCCCTCGCGCAGGCGAAAGGTCGCGGCCTGCAACTCGTTGCGCGCGGCGTGCCGGTCGAACGCGAAGCCCAGCGCGTCCGCGCTCGCCTTCATCCGCGCGAGGTGCAGGTCGAGGCGCAATATGCCCTCTTCCGGGTCGAAAACCATCGTCTCGATCAGGTCGAACCGCGCGACGCCGTCGCCGACGAACGCGCCCTTGGCCAGGCACTCGTCCCACTCGGCGGCGGGGTCCGAGTCGGCGACGATCCCCGATCCCAGCGCCAGCATGGCGGCGGACGCCCCGGCGTCCAGCACCAGCGTGCGGATCGCGACGTTGAACGCCGCATCGCCGCCTGCGTCGATCCGCCCGATCGCGCCGGTATAGGCGCCGCGCGGTGCCTGCTCCAGATCGGCGATCGCCTGCATCGCGCGGACCTTTGGCGCGCCGGTGATCGATCCGCACGGGAAGGCTGCCGCCAGCACGTCGACCGCGTCGTGGCCCGGCGCCAGCGTCGCGGTGACGGTCGAGGTCATCTGGTGGACGGTCGGATAGGTCTCGACCGCGAACAGGTCGGGCACCGCGACGCTGCCCGGCACCGCGACGCGCGACAGGTCGTTGCGCATCAGGTCGACGATCATCAGGTTCTCGGCGCGCTGCTTGGCATCGGCGGCCAGCGTCGCAGCCTGCGCTGCGTCGTCCGCAGCAGTATCGGCACGCCGCGCGGTGCCCTTCATCGGCCGGCAGGTCAGCCGGTCGCCGTCGAGGCGGAAGAACAATTCGGGTGAGAAGCTGAGCAGCGTCTGCCGTCCGGTCGACGCCACCGCGCCATACCCCGCGCCCGCCGTCCCGCGCAGCTGCGCGTAGAGCGACAGCGGATCGCCCTGGAACGGCACGGCGGCCGGCACGCTGAGGTTCGCCTGGTACAGGTCGCCCGCCGCGATCAGCGCCAGCAGTGCACGGATGCGGTCCTGATGCATCGCCATGTCGACGAGCGGCGCCGGCGCGCCGATCCACGCGCCGGCCGGATCGGGCAGCCACGTCGCCGCTTCGACCGGTGTCCACCCGTCGAACAGCCCGAACCAGAGGAGCGGGGTCGCGGACGGGGCAGGGGCGGGCAGCGCCGGCTCGAACGCCGCGCCCACCTCGTAGGACAGGAACCCCGCCGCGTGCAGCCCCCGCGCGGTGCCGGCCCGCAGCCGGTCGAGTGCCGCGGCTACCGCCTCGATCCGATCCGCCTCGACGATGTCGACCGGCGCCCGGTATAGCCGTGCCTCTCCTCCAGTGCGGGCATCGTCGAGCAGGACGAACGGCCCTGCGCTGTCGCCGTCATCGTGCATGTCAGAGCGAGTAGCCGCCATCGCCGACCAGCACGCTGCCGGTCATCGACGCGGCGGCATCGGAGAGCAGGAAGGCGATCTGTCCCGCCACCTCCTCTGCGGTCGCGAATCGGCCGAGCGGGGTGGACGCCGCCGCCATCTCGGCCAGCGCGGCATCGCGCCCCAGCTTGCGTGCGCGCGCCGCGAAAAAGGGTGCGCTGTCCCAGATCGGTGTCGCCACCCCGCCGGGGGCGACCGCATTGACCCGCAGGCCGCGCGCGGCGCCTTCCTTCGCGGCGACGCGGACCAGCTGCATCAGCCCGGCCTTGGATGCCGCATAGGCACCGGTTCCCGCCTCGGCCTTCAGCGCAGTGGCCGACGCGACCGCGACGATCGCCCCGGCTCCGGTCATCGCGCGTAGCGCCGCGCGCAGGGTCAGGAACGCGCCGTCCAGATTGACCGACAGCACCCGCCGCCACTCCGCCAGCGACAGGTCGGCGATCATGCCGCCGCCGGCGACGCCGGCGTTGACGACCGCGCCGGTCAGTCCGCCCAGATAGGGGCTGGCGGCGTCCCAGAACGCCTCGTCCGCAACATCGCCGGGCAGCAGGTCGATGCTGCACGGCATGTCGATCCGCGCCAGCGCGTCGGCGTCGCGATCGACCAGCACCAGCCGCGCCGCGCCCTCGGTCGCCAGCCGCATCGCGGTGGCCAGGCCGATACCGGACGCGGCACCGGTGACGAGAATGACGCGATCAGGGCTGGCGCGATCGGGCGGAACCATGCCGCCGGATTACGCTGCCCGTCGCGGCTTGTCTCCCCGACCCCGATCGATTTTTTTGGCAGGCGTGTGCGCCCGCCGGCTCGCTCCGTCGCCGAGTCGCGGGCGCCGATCAGGCCGCGCTGTCGATGCCCAGTTCGCCCAGCTTGCGGTACAATGTCGACCGGCCGATCCCCAGTCGGCGCGCGACCTCGGTCATGCGACCACGATAATGGCCGATCGCCAGCCGGATCACGTCCGCCTCGATATCCTCCAGCGGGCGCAGATGGCCGTCGGGGCGGAACAGGCTGACCCCGCCCGCTTCCGCCGCGGTGGCCGAGCGGCGATGCCCCATCGCGGCGATCTGCGGGAAATCGCTGCGGGTCAGCGCGTCGCCCTCGCACAGCACCGCCGCGCGGAAGAGGGCGTTCTGCAACTGGCGGACATTGCCCGGCCACTCATAGCCGGCGAGCAGGTCGAGCGCGTCGTCGGTGATGCCCAGCGCGCGCAGGCCCGGCTGCCGCCCGATCCGCGCCAGCAGGTGCCGCGCGAGCGCCGGCACGTCGCCGATCCGGTCCCTCAGCGGCGGGATCGCGACCTGCACGGTGTTCAGGCGATAGAACAGGTCCTCGCGGAAGCGATCGGCCTCCACCTCCTCGCTCAGGCGGCGGTTGCTGGCGGCGATGACGCGCACGTCGACCTCGCGCGGGTGGCGCGCGCCGAGCGGCTGGACCTCGCCGGTCTGGAGCATACGCAGCAGCTTCACCTGCGCCTCGGGCGGCATCTCGCCGACCTCGTCGAGGAAGATGGTGCCGCCATCGACCTCCTGGAATTTGCCGATCTTGCGCTCGAACGCGCCGGTAAAGGCGCCCATTTCGTGCCCGAACAGCTCGCTCTCGACCAGATTGGCCGGGATCGCGCCGCAGTTGATGGTCAGCATCGGGCGCTTCGAGCGAGGCGATGCGGCGTGGATCGCCTTGGCGATCACTTCCTTGCCGACGCCGCCCTCGCCCTCGATCAGCACCGGCGCGCGCGAGCGGGCGGCCTTGGCCGCGATCGCCAGCGCGGCCCGGAAATCGGGGGAAGAGCCGACGATCTCGTCGAACGCCAGCTGCGCGGGCAGCTTCTCGGTCAGCGGGCGCAGCTCGCCCGCCACCGTGCCGCCGACCGCCGCCTCCAGCGCGGCGAGCAGCCGGTCGGGGGCGAGCGGCTTGACCAGGAAGTCGGTCGCGCCGCTGCGCATCGCCGCCACCGCCTGCGTCGCCGAACCGTTGGCGGTCAGCACCAGGATCGGCAGCTGCGGCCGCTCGCGCCGCAGCTCGGCGATCAGGTGGGTGGCGTCGGCATCGGCCGACCAATGGTCGATCAGCACCGCGTCGAGGTGCATCCCGTCCTGCGTGCCGAGCGTCGCGATCGCGGTGTCCTCGTCACCCGCGAAGATCGCCCGCCAGCCGCCGCGCGCTGCCAGCGCCGCGATCAGCCTGCGCTGTGCGGGTTCGTCGTCGATCAGCAGAAGCAGCCGCTGTCCATTGCGCGTCATTCGTCGTCTTCCGTCCCGGTTCGGTACGGTCAATAGGGGCGCGTAGGTAAAGGCAGCCTTAAGCGCCCCGCCGGTTATGCGGCGATCGTGACGCGTTCGTGACCGGACTGGCCCGAACGCCGCACGCGGTGCCGCCGGCGGGGTTTAGGGCCGGGGGCTTGAGGCGGGAACGGTGCGCGGTTAGGGTCGGTCCGAAACAAGGTTTAATTTCAGGGGACGCTCCATGGCCGGACACGGCGACACCAAGGTCGACGTCAAGACCTATGACCGTATGATCTCGATGATGAAATATGGCGGGGTCGCGTGCTTCCTGCTCGCCGCGCTGGTGATCTGGCTCATCGCGCACTGAGCGGCGGGATGCGGATCGCCGTCCTGAGGGAGCAAGCCGAGGGGGAGCGGCGGGTCGCCGCCACGCCCGAGACCGCGAAGAAATTCGCCGCACTGGGCGCGACCGTCGCGGTCGAGAGCGGTGCGGGCACGGCGGCGGGCTATGCCGACAGCGCCTATGCGGAGGCTGGCGCGACCGTTGCCGATCGCGCCGCGGTGCTGGCCGGCGCCGACATCGTGCTGGGCGTGCAGGGGCCGGATCCGGCCGGACTGGCCGGCGTGGTGCCGGGGGCGTGGCTGGTTGCGGGGCTCAACCCGGTCGGGGATCGCGCCCGTATCGACGCCTATGCCGCCGCAGGCGTCGAGGCGCTGGCGATGGAGTGGATGCCGCGCATCACTCGCGCCCAGTCGATGGACATCCTGTCCTCGCAGTCGAACCTGTCGGGGTACAAGGCGGTGCTCGACGCCGCGGCCGAATATGGCCGCGCCTTTCCGATGATGATGACCGCCGCCGGCACCGTCGCGGCAGCACGCGTGTTCGTGATGGGCGTGGGCGTCGCCGGGCTCCAGGCGATCGCCACCGCCCGCCGGCTGGGTGCGCAGGTATCGGCCACCGACGTCCGCTCGGCAACGCGCGAGCAGATCCAGTCGTTGGGCGCCAAGCCGATCTTCGTCGAGAACGTCGCGGGGATCGAGGGCGAGGGCACGGGCGGCTATGCCGGCGAAATGAGCCCCGAATACCAGGCCGCGCAGGCAGAATTGGTTTCGGCGCACATCGCCAAGCAGGACATCGTCATCACCACCGCGCTGATCCCCGGCCGCCCGGCACCCCGGCTGGTGTCGGACGCGCAGCTGGCGACGATGCGGCCGGGTAGCGTCGTCGTCGACCTGGCGGTCGAGCAAGGCGGCAATGTCGAGGGCGCGGTCGCCGGCGAGGTGGTCGAGCGCCACGGCGTGAAGATCGTCGGCCACCGCAACGTGCCGAGCCGGCTGGCGGCGGACGCATCGGCGCTGTTCGCGCGCAACCTCTATAATTTCCTGTCCGCCTTCTGGGACAAGGACGCCGGCCGCCCCGTGCTGGATGCCGAGATCGGCGACGCGATCCGCCTGACCAGGGGCGGCAAGGTGGTGAACGCGAGGCTGACCGCATGATAACTCCTCCCCTGGAAGGGGAGGTGGCGCGCGCCAGCGCGACGGAGGGGTGTCGCCCGTCCTTATGTCGCGGGCCCTCGTGGACGGAGACACCCCTCCGTCAGGCTGACGCCTGCCACCTCCCCTTACAGGGGAGGAGTTGATGCTGCAGGGTGTCGGGGAGACAGGTCGGCAGGCGCGTCGGCTTCGGCAGGATATGAGCTTGCCGGAGATCGTGCTGTGGCGAGCGTTGCAGCAGCGTCCCGGCGGCTTCAAGTTCCGGCGCCAGCATCCCTCCGGCCCGTATATCGCCGATTTCTACTGTCACGAGTCACGGTTGATCGTCGAGGTGGACGGCGAGGTACATGGCCGCGGTGACCGCCCGTTGCGAGACGACGTTCGGGATCGCTGGTTCATACAGCGGGGTCTGACCGTCCTGCGCTTGCCTGCCGCCTATGTTCTGTCCAATCTCGATGGTGCCATATCGGCCATCGCCCAAGCAGCGGAGCAACGCCGCCAATGACCTTCATCGCCATCCTGTCGATCTTCGTCCTCGCCTGCTTCGTCGGCTATTACGTCGTCTGGTCGGTGACGCCGGCGCTGCATACGCCGCTGATGGCGGTCACCAACGCGATCTCGTCGGTCATCATCGTCGGCGCGCTGGTCGCGGCCGCCGCTGCGGGGTCGCCGACCGCGAAGTGGCTGGGGCTGGCGGCGGTGGTGCTGGCGAGCATCAATATCTTCGGCGGCTTCGCGGTCACCGCGCGGATGCTGGCGATGTACAAGAAGAAGGAGCGGGTCGCGAAGTGACGCGCACGCTCGACGAACGGGTCCGGGGGAAGCAGGATGCATGAGGTAGCGGTCAACCCCTGGGTGGCGTTCGCCTATCTGGTCGCGGGGGTGTGCTTCATCCTGGCGCTGCGCGGCCTGTCGAGCCCGTCGACCAGCCAGCGCGGCAACCGGCTGGGCATGATCGGCATGGCCATCGCGGTCGTGACGACGCTGGTGACGCATGTGCCGGTGCAGACGGTGGGGCTGGTGCTGGACGGGCCGGCCGGTCCGATCGCGGCAACCGGACCGCTGTTCGCCCGCATCGACACGGTTGCCGTCCTCGAAATCCTCGCGGCCATCGCCATCGGCGCGGCGATCGGCATCACCACCGCGCGGCGCATCGCGATGACCGCGATGCCGCAGCTGGTCGCCGCCTTCCACTCGCTGGTCGGCCTGGCCGCGGTGCTGGTCGGGTTCGCCGCGTACCTGAACCCGCAGGCATTCGGGATCGGCCAGCTGGTCGTGCCGCTGATCGGCGACCCGTTCACCGTCATCCAGCCGGCCAGCAAGGTCGAGATGGGGCTGGGCGTCGCGATCGGTGCGATCACCTTCTCCGGCTCGGTCATCGCCTTCCTGAAGCTCAACGGCAACATGGGCGGCAAGCCGATCCTGCTGCCTGGCCGCCACGCGATCAACCTGGGCACACTGGTCGCGATCCTGGTGCTGGTCGCGCATTTCGCGCACACGCAGGACGGCTGGGCGTTCTGGGTGTTGACCGTGCTCGCCTTTGCCATCGGGTTCCTGCTCATCATCCCGATCGGCGGCGCCGACATGCCGGTCGTGGTGTCGATGCTGAACAGCTATTCGGGCTGGGCGGCAGCGGCGATGGGCTTCACGCTCGGCAATTCGGCGATGATTATCACCGGCGCGCTAGTCGGCTCGTCGGGCGCGATCCTGTCGTACATCATGTGCCGCGCGATGAACCGCAGCTTCATCAGCGTGATCGCCGGCGGCTTCGGCGCGGTGGCCGGGCCGGCGGGTGAGGCGGCGGCGACCGATCGCCCGTGGAAGCGCGGCTCGGCAGAGGACGCCGCGTTCCTGATGAGCCAGGCGAGCCAGGTCGTGATCGTCCCCGGCTACGGCATGGCGGTGGCGCAGGCGCAGCACGCACTGCGCGAAATGGCCGACAAGCTGAAGGAAGAGGGGGTGCGCGTGAAATACGCGATCCATCCCGTCGCCGGCCGGATGCCCGGCCACATGAACGTGCTGCTGGCCGAGGCGAACGTCCCCTATGACGAGGTGTTCGAGCTGGAGGACATCAACGCCGATTTCGCCCAGACCGACGTCGCCTTCGTTATCGGCGCCAACGACGTGACCAACCCGGCGGCCAAGACCGACAAGACCTCGCCCATCTACGGCATGCCCGTCCTCGACGTCGAGAAGGCGGGGACGGTGCTGTTCATCAAGCGATCGATGGGTGGCGTCGGCTATGCCGGAGTCGATAACGAACTGTTCTACCGCGACAATACCATGATGCTGCTCGCCGACGCCAAGAAGATGGTCGAGGAGATCGTCAAGGCGCTCGGCTGATGGCGGGGTTCGATGTCGTCCTGATCGCGGCGGCCGTCCGGCATTCCGCGGCGAGCGACGCGGTGGTGCAGGCAGGTGGCCGCGTCGTCGCCGCGCTCGACTGGGCGGAGCTGTCCGGCCTGCCGGCCCATGTCGGCAGTGCCCCGGTCCTGGCGATCGAGGCCGAGGGGGCGCCGCTCGCCACGCTGGAGACGGCGCTGCCGGTGGTGGCGAAGCTGGTGGAGGCCGATGGCCTGCACGCGGTCGTGGCCCTCGACGATGCGCAGATCGATCTGGTCGCGGGCACGCTGTTGCTGCCGGGCGTGCAGCTGCTGTGCCGGCCCAGCGTGGCGCGGCAGATCGCGGCGATCGCCGTCGCCGGCCAGCTTGCTGGCGGTCGCGGCCTGTCCGACCGGGTCCGCGAGGATGACCGCGAGCGACAGATGAACGAGGAGATCGCGCGCCTCGCCGCGATCATCGTCGATTTCGCCGATCGCGAGCGCGGCGATCCGGAGGGTCGGCCGGGCGGGGTCGGCGACCGGCACATGAGCTTCGGCTTCGCGCCCGCCCCGGCGGCGGTCGATCCGCAGACCGTGCGGCAGGCGCTGCGCGCGCGCCGCCTGCGCGACTCCTTCTTCCAGTCCGGCCTGTTCGAGGATCCGGCCTGGGACATGCTGCTCGACCTCTACGCCGCGCATCTGGAGCGGGCGCGGGTGTCGGTGTCGAGCCTGTGCATCGCCGCCGCGGTCGCGCCGACCACGGCGCTACGCTGGATGGGGCGGCTGACCGATATCGGCCTGCTGGAGCGGCACCGCGATCCCACCGACGGGCGCCGTGCCTTCATCTCGCTGTCGCTTCGGGCGTTGACCGGAATGGACGGCTATGCCGCGGCGCTGCGTCGGGCCGGGCTGCCCTTCGCGTGATCGCTTGCGCCGCGTGGTGCTTCCTCGCTAAGGGCGATCGCGCGGGCGCTTAGCTCAGTTGGTAGAGCATCTCGTTTACACCGAGAGGGTCGGCGGTTCGAGCCCGTCAGCGCCCACCATCCCGTCAAACCCTCATCGCGCGCAGGATCGGCTCCAGCACGCTCGCCATCGCGTCATATCCTCCCTCGGTCGGATGGACGCCGTCATAGGCTAGGCCCGGCTTCATCGCGCCATCCGGTGTGGCCAGCACCGGCGTATAGTCGACGAAGCGCACGCCGAGCGCCCTGGCATGCTCGCGTGCCCAGGCGTTGATCGCGCGGATCGGCGCGACGGGGTCGAGCCCCGGCCGCCATGGAAAGCCGCTCGCCGGCGGCACGGAGGCGAGCAGCACCGCGATGCCGTTGGCGCGCGCGACCTGGCAGATCGCGGTCAGGTTGCCCGCGGTGTCCAGCCCGGTCATCGGCCCGGTATTGCCGGCGACGTCGTTGGTGCCGCCCATCAGGTGCAGCACGCGCGGGCGCAGCGCGACGACGTCGGGCATGGTTCGCACCAACATCTGCGGCGTCGTCTGTCCACCGATGCCGCGGTTCACCCGGCCGGCGGTGAAGAAGGCGGGGCGGCGAACGCTCCAGCCTTCGGTGATCGAGTCGCCCAGGAAAACGATGCCGGCGCGCTCACCCGCGGCGATGCGGCGGCGATTGTCCTCGGCGTAGCGATCGGTCCACGCCCAGTCCTCGGGCCGGCGCTTCGCCGCCGCGTCCGGCGCAGCCTGCGCGCGGGCGAAGCCGGTCAATCCGGCCAGCGTGGCGACGCCGAAGAGGGTCCGACGGTCGATCATGTCACCATCCCTGCGCTTCGTTTCATGCCGGGGATACGGTGTCACCGTTGTCGCCCGAACGCCAGTGGCGGCGAGACGGCTGTCCTACACGCCCCGCTTCGTGGCAGGCGACCGGCCGCAACGAAGGAGTGGCGCATGCGCGGACTGGTGGAACGGATGATCGACGAACAGGGCCGCCCGGCGCCGCACGGGCGGCGGGTGACGGTCAATCCGGCCGAGTCGCCGCTCGGCTGGCTGGCCTCCCGCGGCATGCTGACGCCGCGCCAGTGCGAGGCGGGAGAGCGGCTGCGGATGGATTACGAGCGCGCGCAGCTGGCGGCGTCGGTGACGATGCGCTGGGCGCCGCGCGTCGACGGCGGTGGCGCGCCGGTCGATCCGGCGGCGGCGCAGCTGTCGGCCAAGCGCCGCTTCGACGCGGCGATCGCCGCGGTCGGCCCCGGCCTGACCGACATACTCTGGCGCGTCGCCTGCGCGGGCGAAGCAGTGCCGGCGGCGGAGAAAGCGCTGGGCTGGCCCGGCCGCTCGGGCCGGCTGGTGCTGACGCTCGCGCTCGACCGGCTGGCGGCGCATTACGGGCTGCATTGACATGCCCGCCGCCGGAGTGGCAGCCGCACCCCCGTCACAGAGGAAATCCGCGATGCGCCTGTCGTTCGTCAAATGCCATGGATCGGGCAACGACTTCCCGCTGATCGACGCGCGAACCCTGTCGCTGGACGATATGGCATGGGCGGGTGTGGCGCGGGCGCTGGCGGATCGGGCGGGGCCGGTCGGCGGCGACGGTCTGCTGCTGTTGCTGACGGGGGATGCGACCCACCCGATCGGCTTCCGCATGTTCAACAGCGATGGGTCGGAGGCGGAGACCTGCCTGAACGGCGTGCGCTGCGTCGCGCGGGCGGGCTTCGCGGCACTGGGGGTCGAGGCGGCGGGGGTACGGCTGGTAGGATCGGTCGCGCAGGCGGCGCACGATCCGGACCTGGCGCCCGGCGTCTACACCGTGCGCGAGGTCGCCGGCCCGGCCTCGCTCGACGTCGCCGCCTGGCCGATGGCGATCGGCGTCGACCGAGTGGTCGACGCGTCCGTCCCGCCGCTCGGCGACCGGCGCTTCACCGCGGTGGCGATCCCCAACCCGCACCTCGTCACCTTCGTCGAGGCAGTCGACGAGGCGGAGCTGGTGCGGCTGGGCACGATCTGCGAGTCGGCACCCGACTGGCTGCCGCGCCGCGCCAATGTCAGCTTCGTCGTCGTGGGTGAGGACAGCCTGTTCGTCCGCACCTTCGAGCGGGGGGTCGGCCTGACCGACAGTTGCGGCAGCGCGATGGCCGCCTCCACCTATGCCGCCTGCCTGACTGGGCGCTGGCGCTTCGGCGCGGAGGTGACGGTGCTGAACCGCGGCGGGCTGGTCCGCGCGATGGCGACCGAGGACGCGATGGTGACGATCGCCGGCAACGCGACTTTCGAGTGGGAGGGGGAGGTGACCGTCGACCCCGCCGCCGGGACCGCGAGCGATCGGGTCGTAACCCATCGCTATCCAACGGAAATCGCCGCCTGGGACGCGGTGAGGGCGCGCGCCGCCGCCTTTCGCTGACACGGCGCCATCCCCATATCGCCGGCCATGGACATGCGGCAGGCGATCGGCGACCGGGTGCGCGGGCTGGTGGGCTCGGGCGAGTTGGACCTGAGCCGCCCGGCGGGCGATGCCGGGCTGTTCGGTCCGGGCTCCGCGACCTGGGCGGTGCATGGCGACTTCACCAGCATGATGATCGGCGGCATCGCCTCGCTGCTGGTGCAGATGCTCCATCCCGGCGCGCTCGCCGGCGTGTGGGACCATAGCGACTTTCGCCGCGACATGACCGGGCGCCTGCGGCGGACGGCGCAGTTCATCTCGGTCACCAGCTATGGCTCGACCGAGGCGGCGGAGCGGATGATCGCGCGGGTACGCGGCGTGCACGACCGGGTGAGGGGGACGCTGCCCGATGGCACCCCCTACAGCGCCAACGACCCCGCGCTGCTCGCCTGGGTCCACGGCGTCGAGGTCGACAGCTTCCTGCGCGCGCATCTCCGCTATCGCGACCCGGCGATGCCGATGGTGCGGCAGGACGCCTATGTCGACGAGATGGCGGTGATTGCCGAGCGGCTGGGCGCGGGCGACGTGCCGCGCAGCCGCGCCGCGCTGTCGGCCTATCTGCTCGCCATGCGGCCGGCGCTGCGCGTCGATCACCGCACGCGCGAGGTGGCACGGCGGCTGATCGATCAACCCTCGCCCAGCCGGCTCAATGCTCCGATAAACGCAGTGATGATGCAGGCGGGGATCGAGCTGATGCCACGCTGGGCGGCGCGGTTGCACGGGCTCGACCTGCCCGCCGCCGGACGCCCGGCGATCCGGCTCGGCGCGCTCGGCGTCGGCCATCTGATGCGCTGGGCCTTGCGGTAAGCCGCACGACCCGTCACGCTGCTCCCCGACAACGAACTGGAAGAGGATCGGGCATGGCGGACCGCGGCACCTGGCTGGTCGATGTGTTCCACGACGGCGCCTTCAGCGGCAATCCGCTGGCGGTGATCGCCAGCGATACCGAGCTGGACGCCGCCACGATGCAGCGCATGACGCGCTGGTTCAACCTGTCGGAAACCGCCTTCCTGCTGCCGCCGACCGACCCGGCCGCCGACTATCGCGTCCGCATCTTCACGCTGGAGCGCGAGCTGCCCTTTGCCGGCCACCCGACGCTCGGCAGCTGCCACGCGTGGCTGGAAGCCGGTGGCACGCCGCGCGATCCAGACCGCATCGTCCAGCAGTGCGGCGCCGGCTTGGTGTCGATCCGCCGCGACGGCGACCGGCTGGCCTTTGCCGCGCCGCCGCTGATCCGCTCCGGCCCTGTCGAGCGCGCGCACCGCGCTGCGGTGGCGCGGGTCCTCCACCTCGATCCGGCGGCGATCCTGGCGTGCGAGTGGGTCGACAACGGCCCCGGCTGGATTGGCGTGCTGCTCGCCTCGGCCTATGACGTGCTCCACGTCCAGCCGATGCGCCACCATCCGGGCCGGGTCGAGATCGGGCTGATCGGTCCGCAGCCGGCCGGGTCGGATACGGCGTGGGAGGTGCGGACCTTCTTCACCGACGCGCAGCATGCACTGACCGAGGACCCGGTGACCGGCAGCTTCAACGCCTCGATTGCGCAGTGGCTGCGTGCTTCGGGCCGGGCCGATACCGGCTATGTCGCGGCGCAGGGCACCGCACTCGGCCGGCGTGGGCGGGTGTATGTCGACTATGATGCCGATGGGCAGGCATGGGTCGGCGGCCGGTCGCAGCTGATCGTGGGGGGAGCTTTGCTGGTTTAGCTAAGAGGTTGTTCGCGCGGAGCGTGCGAATAATGCAGAAGATTGGGTTCGCGCGAAGACGCTAAGATGTCTTGTGCGTGGCGACGCACCTTCATCATCACGTCTGAAGATTGAGAGCTGCTGCGCACCCGGACGCAACATCTTCGCGTCTTAGCGTCTTCGTGCGAAAATCAATCTTATCTCCGTGAACCGAAACCGGTTCAGCCCTCGCTGTCGCCCTTGTATTTCAGCTCCAGATAGCGGCTGCGCGTCTGCAGGCTGTCGAGATCGCCCTGCGCCAGCCGCTCGGTCATGCCGGCGATCTCCCGTTCGATCAGGGCCAGGCCGTCGACCAGCGCCGCATCCGGCGTGCGGCCGTTGCGCTCGGTGCGGCGCAGCGGTTCGGGGACGCGGGCATAGTCGCCGACGAAGGCGGGCAGCTGCTCGCCGACCAGCCGGCGGATGTCCTGCGCCGCCTCTCCCTCCGGCTCGACGCGGGCGAGCTGCGGCGACAGCGTGCCGAGCCGGTCGCCGATGCGGTCGACCAGATGCTGGGCCGGTGCCGGCAGCATCATCCGCTGCGCGTTCAGCCAGCGCTCGGTCTGCGCGGGCAGCGCCTTGATATCGACGGTCCTCAGCTTGTCGGGGGGCGGGGGGGCACGCTCGGTCGTAGCGGGCCAGACCGACAAGAGGACCGTTGCCGCGACCATTGCGCACAGGATCAGGAAGAACCCCATGATCCCGATTCCACTGGGCAAGACCAGTCCGGCCACCAAGCCGGCGATCAGAATGGCGACGGCGGCCATGCCGATGCGCTTCAGCCGACGTCCGGCCGCGGCGCGGCTGCGGACCGATGAGCGGGGCAGGGGGGCAGCGCCCGGCTCACTGATCCGCGCCCAGCTGGCGCGCGCGGCGGCGATCGCGTCGTCGACTTCGCTCATGCGGCTACAGCGCCTCCAGCCGGAACTGGTCGGTGCCCGGGCCCTTCAGCGCCCCCTGCGACGCGCCCTCGGCCCGCGCGATATAGCCGCGCGACTTCTCCACCTCGTTGCCCAGCGTGTTGACCGTCGTCTTCATCGAATCGAGCGCCTTCAGCTTGAACGTGTCGATCGCGTCCATCGTGTCGTAGATGTTCTGGAACGCGCGCTGCAGCGTCTCCAGCGGGATCGTCGAGGCGGCGGCCTGTTCATGGATGCGCGCGGTGTTGCTGGCGAGCAGCTTGCCGGTCGAATCGATGATGTTGGCGGTCGTGGTGTTGAGCTGGGTGATCTGTTCCAGCACCAGCTTCTGATTGGTCAGTGCCTGCGCAACCGTCACCGCAGTACGCAGCGCGGCGACGGTGGTGGTGGAGGCCCGGTCGACGCCCTTCACCAGCTCGACATTGTTCTTCTTGACCAGGTCGAGCGCCAGATAGCCCTGCACCGTGACCGCCATCTGGGTCAGCAGGTCCTGCGTGCGCTGGCGGGTGTAGAACAGCGCCGTCTCGCGGATCGCCTTCGCCTTGGCAGGGTCGGTGTGGTCGAGTTCGTTGGCCTTGTCTTCCAGCTTGGCGTCCATGCTGCGCGACAGGTGGATCATCTGCTCCAGCCGCCCCATCGCGGTCCACAGGTTCGCCCGCTCGGTATCGATCGCCGCATTGTCCATCAGCAGTTCGTCCTTGCCCGAGGACAGGCTCTTCAGGATCGAGCTGATGTGCGTCTGCGACGATTTATAGCTGTCGAAGTAATTGCGCATCTTGTTGCCGAACGGGATGATCCCGAACAGCTTCTGTGGCGCGGTCAGGTTGCCCTTCTTGCCGGGGTCGAGATCCTCGACGACGCGGCGCAGCTCGGCCAGGTCCTTGCCGACACCCGTCTCCTGATCCATCGCCTTGACCGGCCGGTCGAGGAAGCGGTTCGACTGGCCGGCAGCCTCGCGGATCTCCTTGGCGCCCATCGCGGTGATCGCATCGACCCGGCGGCCGAATTCGGGCGAGTTCACGTCCTGCGCGACGAGTTCGGCGACGAAACTGTCGACGCGGGTGTCCAGCTCGGACTTCTTGGTGTCGTCGACCGGCACCAGGCCCGCGGCCTTCTCAGCCTGCACGGTCGGCACCGGATCGGGCGGGGTCAGCACCAGCCCCCGGTCGGCCGTGCCATCCGCCGTGATCGTCTCGGTCGTCGTCGCCATCATCGTCCTCCAACAGGCCGCGGCAATGTGACGGTAGTCGTGCCGGCGATCAAGTGTATCATGTTAATAATACGCCTCGACAGGTCGCAGCCGCGCCCCTCATGGAGGGCCATAAGCGCCGGCCCTTCCCGCGGCGCACCATTTCGGCTATGGGGCGCGGCAACCACAGCTCCAGACATTCAGGATTCCCCATGAGCCTCCGCAACGTGGCGATCATCGCGCACGTCGATCACGGCAAGACGACGCTGGTCGATCAGCTCTTTCGCCAGTCCGGCACCTTCCGCGACAACCAGCGCGTCGAAGAGCGGGCGATGGACTCGAACGACCTGGAAAAGGAGCGCGGGATCACCATTCTCGCCAAGCCGACTTCGGTCGACTGGACCCCGCCGGGCGCCAGCGAAAGCGTGCGGATCAACATCGTCGACACGCCGGGCCACGCCGATTTCGGCGGCGAGGTGGAGCGAATCCTGTCGATGGTCGACGGCGTCGTCCTGCTGGTCGATTCGTCGGAAGGCGCGATGCCGCAGACCAAGTTCGTGACCGGCAAGGCGCTGGCGCTGGGCCTGAAGCCGATCGTCGTCGTCAACAAGGTCGACCGTCCCGACGCGCGCATCCAGGAGGTGCTCGACGAGGTGTTCGACCTGTTCGTGTCGCTCGATGCGAATGACGAGCAGCTCGACTTCCCGGTGCTCTACGCGTCGGGCCGGAACGGCTATGCCTCGACCGACATGGACGCGCGCGAGGGCACGCTGATCCCGATGTTCGAGACGATCGTCAGCCACGTCCCGGCGCCCAAGGTCGATGTCGACGCGCCGTTCACCTTCCTCGTCACGCTGCTCGACCGCGACAATTTCCTCGGTCGCATCCTGACCGGCCGGGTCAATTCGGGCACGGTCAAGACCAACCAGCAGATCCACGCGCTCGACAATGACGGTAACGTCGTCGAGGTCGGCCGCGCGTCGAAGATCCTGTCGTTCCGCGGCCTCGACCGCGTGCCGGTGGACGAGGCGAAGGCAGGCGACATCATCAGCCTGGCCGGCCTGACCACCGCGACCGTCGCCAACACCATTGCCGACATCACCGTGTCGGAGGCGCTGCACGCCCAGCCGATCGATCCGCCGACGCTGTCGATGCGCTTCGCGGTGAACGACTCGCCGATGGCGGGGCGCGAGGGCACCAAGGTGACCAGCCGCATGATCCGCGACCGCCTGTTCCGTGAGGCCGAGTCGAACGTTGCCGTCAAGGTGACCGAGGCGGCCGACCGCGACAGCTATGAGGTGGCAGGCCGCGGCGAGCTTCAGCTCGGCGTGCTGATCGAGACGATGCGCCGCGAGGGCTTCGAGCTGGGCATCAGCCGCCCGCGCGTGCTGTTCGGCGAGGACGAGACCGGCAAGAAGACCGAGCCGTACGAGACGGTCATCATCGACGTCGACGACGAATATTCGGGCACGGTCGTCGAGAAGATGAACCTGCGCAAGGCGGAGATGACCGACATGCGCCCGTCGACCGGCGGCAAGACGCGCATCACCTTCTCCGCGCCCAGCCGCGGCATGATCGGCTACCACGGCGAGTTCCTGTCGGATACGCGCGGCACCGGCATCATGAACCGGCTGTTCGAGAAGTACGGCCCGCACAAGGGCAATATCGAGGGCCGCAAGAACGGCGTCCTGATCTCGAATGGCGCCGGCGAGGCGCAGGGCTATGCGCTCGGGCCGCTCGAGGATCGCGGTATCCTGTTCGTCGGGCATGGCGAGGCGCTCTATGAGGGCATGATTATCGGCGAGAACGCCAAGACGGATGACCTCGAGGTCAATCCGATGAAGGCGAAGCAGCTGACCAACTTCCGCGCGTCGGGCGGCAAGGACGATGCCATTCGCCTGACCCCGCCCAAGAAGATGACGCTGGAGCAGGCGATCGCCTATATCGACGACGACGAGATGGTCGAGGTGACGCCCAAGTCGATCCGCCTGCGCAAGCGCCACCTCGACCCGCACGAGCGCAAGAAGGCCAGCCGCGCCAAGATCGCGGCGTAAGGCGGGCCGGCCCAGGCGGAGCGAAGCTCCGCCGCGGCTCAAGGCTCGTCCGGCCGGCCGCGCCGAAAGCGCGGACCGACGACGCGGCTTCGCCGCGGAGTTATGGGAAAAGACTACCCATCATGCCGGGCTTGTCCCGGCATGACCAACGGGGCGGCCAGCCTCCGCGGGAACTCAGCCGCTACCCTGCCAACTCCACGATCACCGCCCACTCCGCATCCGTGACCGGCGACACCGACAGCCGCGACTGGCGCAGCATCGCCATCCCGGCCAGCCGCGGGTCCGCCTTCATCATAGCCAGCGTCACCGGCGCCGGCAGCGGCCCATCGGGCTTCAGCGCTACCGACACCCAGCCTTCGTCGCCGTCCGGCTGTGCCACGCGGCAGACCCGCGCGACGCCTACCGCCGCCTTGGCCGCACCGCTGTGATAGACCAGTACCGGATCGCCGACCGCCATCGCGCGGAGGTGGCGGGCGGCCGCATGGTTGCGCACGCCGTCCCACTCAGTGCCGCCGTCGCGGCACAGGTCGGCAAAGGCGTAGCTGTCGGGCTCTGTCTTCACCAGCCAGCGGGCCATGGCTGAACCTCCTCTAAATACCGCATTCCGCGGCCGTTCAGCGGCGCCCTGATAGGGCCGCAACACGGTCGCACCTTCATGCGTTTCATTCGGGCGGACCGGGCGTATCATGTAGGAGGTTCGAGATGAACGGGTTGATGAGAAAGGCAGGGCTGGGCATCGCACTGGCGGCCACCGCGCTCACCGCAGCGGCGCCGGCCGATGCGCAGCGCTGGGGGCGTTACCGCCACTATGATCGTGGCGGCAACGCGGCGGCAGGTGCGGTGCTGGGCGGTATCGTCGGGCTGGGGATCGGCGCGGCGATCGCGTCGAACAACCGGTCGCGCTACTATGATCGCGGCTATTATTACGACGCGCCGCCACCGCCACCGCCGGTCTATCGCGATCGCGGCTATTATTACGACGACTATCGCCCGCGCTGCTGGACCGAGTATCGGCGCGACTATGACGGCTATCCGGTTCCCGTCCGCGTCTGCAACTGACGCGAGAACGGCAACGGCCAACGGGGGACGGCGCGGGCTTCACGGTCCGCGCCGTTTTTTGTGGCCGCTGTGCGAGCGGACGGCTAAGCGGCGGACATGACCGACACGCCCCCCGACCGCCTCTCGATCGATCCCGACAGCCCGTATTTCGACCAGCCGCTGCTCGAGCGTGGCATCGGCATCCGTTTCAAGGGTGTCGAGCGCAAGGACGTGGAGGAATATTCGATATCCGAGAACTGGGTCCGCGTCGCCCTGGGCAAGAAGGTCGACCGCCGCGGCCGCCCGCTGACGATCAAGCTCTCCGGCCCGGTCGAGGCGTGGTTCCAGCGCCCGGCCGAGGGTGACGAGGGCGCGTCCGCCGAGGGCTGACCGTCGGCATGCGTCAGCGCCAGCCGGCGCGTGACAGCGGGAAGATCAGCCATCCGCCCAGCCCGGCGATGATGCAGATGCTCCCGCCGAGTACATAGGCACTGGTGGCATGGTCCGGCGTGAACAGTCCGCCGGTCAGGAAGCCGAAAACGCCGGCGCCGTTCGTTGCCGCGCTGTAGAGGGCAGCGACCTTTCCATGCGCGCCGGCCGACGCTTCGCGTTGCAGCGTCGTCCGCACGGCGACGTTGTAGACGCTGTTGGCCGCACCGCCGAACAGGAAGGCGATGCCGATGACCGCAATGCCCAGCGCCATCGTCGTGCCCACGATACCAATCGCAAGCGTCGCGGCGCCCATCACCACCGCGGCGGCAAAGGCGACCGGCACGGAGTGCGGCATCCTCAGCGTGCCGGCAGCCGCAGCTCCGGCCATCATCCCGCCCGCCCAGCAGGCGGTCAGGACGCCGAAGGCGGTGGGTCCCGCTGCCAGCGACACGGTGACAAGGAAGACGAAGGCGACGTCCGCGATCGCCGTTCCATAGACCGCCAGTGTGAGCGATCCGATCATCGCGGTGATCCGGGTGTCGCGCAGGAAGGGGAGATATTCGCGCCACAGGGTCGCACGCTCGGATTCTGCCGGCGTCATAGCCGGACGACGCAATCCGCTGCCCAGCACGATGACGGCAAGAACAACGAAACTTGCCGCGTCGAGCAGTAGCGCGTTGGACGTGCCGCCCCATGCCACCAGCATACCGCCGGCGATCGGCCCGATGAGCATGCCCACGCTGCGGACGAATTCGAGCACTGCATTTGCGCGGGTCAGTGTCATGCCCAATCCGACCGCCAGGACAGGGATGAGCGCGAAACTGGCCGTGCCGCCGATCGCGAACGACAGGCTGAGAAGACCGGCGCCGATCAGGGTGGACGCAAGATCCGGACGCCATGCGATCCACGCGATGACTGTGCGTTGACGATCGCGGTGACGACGAGCATCTTGCCCGCGTCGCGACGGTCGACCAGTCTGCCTGCCAGCGGCGTCACGAGCAGTCCCGGCAGCAACTCGGCGATCAGCAGCATAGGTACGGCCAGCGGCGTCCGATCTCCGGCGGTCCGGAACATCAGGGTGATGAGCGATATCTCGTCCCCGATTGTCGACACGGTCAGGGCTGCCAGCAACAGCCAGCCCCATCCCTTCCTGATCCGGACATCCGGCACGTCGCTCGCCTCCCGAGCGCCCGTCTGCATAGCGGAGACCTGCACGGCAATACGGGAGGCCCGCAGGGCGCAGCCTCAAAAAAAGGCCGCCGCCTGCGGGATGCAGGCGACGGCCCCTTACCGAACCCGATCGGGTTCGATCAGTCGTTCAGATACTCGCCCGCATCCGCGTCGGTACCGGTGCCCGACGGGACCACCGCGGCCAGCGCATCGTCACCGGTACCGGTGTCGTCGCGGCGGCTGCGCTGTTCCTCGGCGGCGCGGAGTTCCGCGGCCGAGTCCGGCGCGACCAAGGCCGCCGACAGCGCGCGCTGCTGCGCCCGGAGCGCGGCGTCGCGGCTGGTCGCGGCGACGCGGAGGCGGTTCATGCCCGCACCCGTGCCGGCCGGGATCAGGCGCCCGACGATCACGTTCTCCTTCAGGCCCATCAGCGTGTCCTGCTTGCCCTGGACCGCCGCCTCGGTGAGGACGCGGGTGGTTTCCTGGAACGACGCCGCCGAGATGAAGCTGCGGGTCTGCAGCGACGCCTTGGTGATGCCGAGCAGGACGGGCTTGCCCTGCGCACGCGTCTCGTTGGGCGCCAGCTTGTCGTTGGTGGCGTCCATTTCCTCGCGATCGACCTGCTCGCCCTTCAGCAGCGTGGTGTCGCCGCCGTCGGTGATCTCGACCTTCTGCAGCATCTGACGGACGATCGTCTCGATGTGCTTGTCGTTGATCTTCACGCCCTGCAGTCGATAGACTTCCTGGATTTCCGATACGAGATACTCGGCCAGCGGCTCGATCCCCATCGTCTCCAGGATGTCGTGCGGGTTCGGCGAACCGCCGATCAGGTTGTCGCCACGCTTGACGTAGTCGCCCTCCTGAACGTCGATCACCTTCGACTTCGGCACCAGATACTCGACGACGTCGCCGCCGTCCTCGGGCTGGATGCCGATCTTGCGCTTCGCCTTATAGTCCTTGCCGAACACGACCCGGCCGGAGACCTTGGCGATGATCGCCGCCTCCTTGGGGATGCGCGCCTCGAACAGCTCCGCCACGCGCGGCAGACCGCCGGTGATGTCGCGGGTCTTGGCCGACTCGCGGCTGACACGCGCGATCACGTCGCCGCCCTGGACCTGCGCACCGTCCTCGACCGACAGGGTCGCGCCCACCGCGAGCATGTAGCGACCGGCCTCACCCGAATTCTCGTCGAGGAGCGTCAGGCGCGGACGCAGATCCTCCTTCGACTTGGTCGAGGTGCGGTACTCGGTGACGACGCGCTGCGCGATACCGGTGGCTTCGTCGGTGACCTCGGTCAGGGTCTTGCCCTCGATCAGGTCGACGAACTTCACCGTGCCCGGGTTCTCGGTGATGACCGGCATGGTGAACGGATCCCACTCCGCCATGCGATCGCCCTTCGACAGCACATGGCCATCGTCGAACAGGACATAGGCGCCGTACGGGATGCGGTGGGTCGACAGCTCGCGACCGTCCATGTCGACGATCTCGATCTCGCCCGAGCGGCTGAGCACCACGCGGCGACCACGCTGGTCGACGATGATGCGCAGGTCCTTGTACCGGGCAGTGCCGTCGACCGGCGATTCCAGGTTGGACTGCTCGTTCAGCTGCGCCGCACCGCCGATGTGGAAGGTCCGCATCGTCAGCTGCGTGCCCGGCTCACCGATCGACTGCGCCGCGATGACGCCGACCGCCTCGCCGATGTTCACCGGCGTACCGCGGGCAAGGTCGCGCCCGTAGCAGGTGCCGCAGACGCCGATCTTCGATTCGCAGACCAGCGGCGAGCGGATCTTCATGCCCTGGACACCAAGTGCCTCGATCTGCGCGACCATCGGCTCGTCGAGCAGCGTGCCCGTCGGGATGACGACCTCGCCGGTCTTGGCGTCGACCACGTCTTCGGCCGTGGTGCGGCCGAGGATGCGCTCGCCGAGCGACGCGATGGTCGAGCCGCCCTGCATGATCGCCTTCATCTCGAGCGCCCGCTCGGTGCCGCAGTCGTCCTCGATGATGACGCAGTCCTGCGACACGTCGACCAGGCGGCGGGTCAGGTAACCCGAGTTTGCGGTCTTCAATGCCGTATCCGCCAGGCCCTTGCGGGCGCCGTGGGTGGAGTTGAAGTATTCGAGGACGGTCAGACCTTCCTTGAAGTTCGAGATGATCGGCGTCTCGATGATCTCGCCCGACGGCTTGGCCATCAGGCCGCGCATGCCGGCGAGCTGCTTGATCTGCGCCTGCGAGCCGCGGGCTCCCGAGTGCGCCATCATGTAGATCGAGTTGATGTCCTTCTCGCGGCCCTTGTTGGGACCGTCGTCGTAGCGACGGACAGCCTTGATCTCGTTCATCATCGAGTTCGCGACCTGGTCGCCGCAGCGGCTCCAGGCGTCGACCACCTTGTTGTACTTCTCCTGCTGGGTAATCAGGCCGTCCTGATACTGCTGCTCGAAGTCCTTCACCTGGTCGCGCGTCTCGTCGACCAGCTTCTCCTTGTCCGGCGCGATGATCATGTCGTCCTTGCCGAACGAGATGCCGGCGCGGAACGCGTGGCGGAAGCCGAGTGCCATGATCGCATCGGCGAACAGCACCGTCTCCTTCTGGCCGGTGTGGCGATAGACCTCGTCGATCACGTCGCCCACGTCCTTCTTGGTGAGGAGGCGGTTGACGGTTTCGAACGGCACCTTGTGCGACTTGGGCAGCGTCTCGCCGAGCAGCATGCGGCCCGGCGTCGTCTCGTAGCGCTTGAGATACTGGGCACCACTCTCGTCGGTCTGCGGAACGCGGCTGACGATCTTGGTGTGCAGCGTCACCGCGCCGGCGAACAGCGCCTGGTGCACCTCCTCCATGTCGGCCAGCATCATGCCTTCGCCGGGCTCACCCTCCTTCATCATCGAGAGGTAGTAGAGCCCCAGCACCATGTCCTGCGACGGCACGATGATCGGCTTGCCGTTGGCGGGCGACAGGATGTTGTTGGTCGACATCATCAGGACGCGCGCTTCCAGCTGCGCTTCGAGCGACAGGGGCACGTGCACGGCCATCTGGTCGCCGTCGAAGTCGGCGTTGAACGCGGAGCAGACCAGCGGGTGAAGCTGGATCGCCTTGCCCTCGATCAGCACCGGCTCGAACGCCTGGATGCCCAAACGGTGGAGCGTCGGCGCGCGGTTCAGCATGACCGGGTGCTCGCGAATGACTTCGTCGAGGATGTCCCAGACTTCCTTGCGCTCCTTCTCGACCCACTTCTTCGCCTGCTTCAGCGTCATGCTGAGGCCCTTGGCGTCGAGGCGCGCATAGATGAACGGCTTGAACAGCTCGAGCGCCATCTTCTTCGGCAGGCCGCACTGGTGCAGCTTCAGCTCCGGACCCGTCACGATGACCGAGCGGCCCGAATAGTCGACGCGCTTGCCGAGCAGGTTCTGGCGGAAGCGGCCCTGCTTGCCCTTCAGCATGTCGGACAGCGACTTCAGCGGACGCTTGTTGGCGCCCGTGATCGTGCGGCCGCGACGGCCGTTGTCGAACAGGGCGTCGACCGCCTCCTGCAACATGCGCTTCTCGTTGCGGACGATGATGTCCGGCGCGCGCAGCTCCATCAGCCGCTTCAGGCGGTTGTTGCGGTTGATGACGCGGCGATACAGGTCGTTGAGGTCCGACGTCGCGAAGCGGCCGCCGTCCAGCGGCACCAGCGGGCGCAGCTCGGGCGGGATGACCGGCACGACCTCGAGGATCATCCACTCGGGGCGATTGCCCGAGTCGATGAAGCTCTCGACGACCTTCAGCCGCTTGATGATCTTCTTGGGCTTCAGCTCCGACTTGGTCGTCGCCAGCTCTTCCAGCAGCTCCTTGCGCTCACCCTCGAGGTCGAGCGATTCGAGCATGATGCGGACCGCCTCGGCGCCGATCCCGGCCGAGAACGCGTCCTCGCCATACTGGTCCTGCGCGTCGAGGAGTTCGTCCTCGGTCATCAGCTGATACTTCTCGAGCGGGGTCAGGCCCGGCTCGATGACGATATACGCCTCGAAGTACAGCACGCGCTCCAGCTGCTTCAGCTGCATGTCGAGGAGCAGGCCGATGCGGCTCGGCAGCGACTTCAGGAACCAGATGTGGGCGACCGGTGCGGCCAGCTCGATATGGCCCATCCGCTCGCGGCGGACCTTCGACACGGTCACCTCGACGCCGCACTTCTCGCAGACGATGCCCTTGTACTTCATGCGCTTGTACTTGCCGCACAGGCACTCGTAATCCTTGATCGGACCGAAGATGCGCGCGCAGAACAGGCCGTCACGCTCGGGCTTGAACGTGCGATAGTTGATCGTCTCGGGCTTCTTGATCTCGCCGAACGACCATGAGCGGATCTTGTCCGGGGAGGCGATGCCGATCTGGATCTGGTCGAAGGTCTCCGGCTTGGCGACCGGATTGGCGAAGTTGGTCAGTTCGTTCATGGGTATGAACCTCTTTCAAATCTCTCTCCTCTCCCATCGGGAGAGGAAGGGGCCCGCCGGCGTCGGCCGGTGGGAAGGTGAGGGCAGGGCAGTAGACTGTCCTCACCCTTCCGCCGTCCTTGCGGACGGCTCCCTCCCTCTCCCGCCGGGAGAGGGAGCAAAGGCCGTTACTCCGCGGCGATCGCGACGCCGTCCTCGTCCAGTTCCTGGCTCTTCAGGTCCACGTTCAGACCCAGCGAGCGCATTTCCTTGACCAGCACGTTGAAGCTTTCGGGAATGCCGGCCTCGAACGTGTCGTCGCCCTTGACGATCGCCTCATAGACCTTGGTGCGGCCGACCACGTCGTCGGACTTCACCGTCAGCATTTCCTGCAGCGTGTACGCGGCGCCGTAGGCCTGGAGCGCCCAGACCTCCATCTCACCGAAGCGCTGGCCGCCGAACTGCGCCTTGCCGCCCAGCGGCTGCTGGGTGACGAGCGAGTAGGGGCCGATCGACCGGGCGTGGATCTTGTCGTCCACCAGATGGTGCAGCTTCAGCATATAGATGATGCCCACCGTCACCTTGCGGTCGAACTTGTCGCCGGTGCGTCCGTCGAACAGCTCCGACTGGCCCGACGGATCGAGTCCGGCCAGCTCCAGCATCGCGGCGACGTCGGCTTCCACCGCGCCGTCGAACACCGGGGTGCCCATCGGCACGCCGCCACGCAGGTTCTGCGCCAGCTCGACGATCTCCTGCCCGTCGCGGGCCTCGATATCGGCCGCATAATGCTCGCCGTATACCTCGATCAGCCGGGTCTTGACCGCGTCGGGCATCGCGCCCGCCTTGGCGTCGGGATTGGCCTCGCGCCAGTCTTCCAGCTGCCCCGCGATCTGCTGGCCCAGGCCGCGTGCAGCCCAGCCCAGATGCGTCTCGAAGATCTGGCCGACGTTCATGCGGCTCGGCACGCCCAGCGGGTTGAGCACCAGGTCGACCGGCGTCCCGTCGGCGAGGAACGGCATGTCCTCCTGCGGCAGGATGGGGCTGATGACGCCCTTGTTGCCGTGACGGCCGGCCATCTTGTCGCCCGGCTGCAGCTTGCGCTTCACCGCGACGAAGACCTTGACCATCTTGAGCACGCCGGGCGGCAGCTCGTCGCCCCGCTCCAGCTTCTCGCGACGGTCGTGGAACTTGTCCGTGATCCGCTTGGCCGCCTCGTCATACTGGGTCTTGACCGCTTCCAGATCGCTCTGGCGCGCATCGTCCTGCACGGCGAACTTCCACCATTCGTGACGGTCGACGCTGTCGAGCAGCTCCATGTCGATCGTCGCGCCCTTCTTCAGACCCTTCGGCACCGCCGTCGCGACCTGATCGAGCAGCATCTCGCGCAGGCGGCTCCAGGTGGCGCGGTTCAGGATCGTGCGCTCGTCGTCCGAGTCCTTCTTCAGGCGCTCGATCTCCTCGCGCTCGATCGCCATCGCGCGCTCGTCCTTGTCGATGCCGTGGCGATTGAAGACGCGGACGTCGACGATCGTGCCCGACACGCCCGGCGGCAGGCGCAGCGAAGTGTCGCGCACGTCCGACGCCTTCTCGCCGAAGATCGCGCGGAGCAGCTTCTCCTCCGGCGTCATCGGCGACTCGCCCTTCGGCGTGATCTTGCCGACCAGGATGTCGCCCGGCTCCACTTCGGCGCCGATATAGACGATGCCCGCCTCGTCGAGGTTGCGCAGCGCCTCTTCACCCACGTTCGGGATGTCGCGGGTGATGTCCTCCGGCCCCAGCTTGGTGTCGCGGGCCATCACCTCGAACTCGTCGATATGGATCGACGTGAACACGTCGTCCTTCACGATCCGCTCGGAGATGAGGATCGAGTCCTCGTAGTTGTACCCGTTCCACGGCATGAACGCGACGAGCGCATTGCGGCCGAGCGCCAGCTCGCCGAACTCGGTCGACGGGCCGTCGGCGATCACGTCGCCCTCGCGCACGACATCGCCCACTTTCACCAGCGGACGCTGGTTGATGCAGGTCGACTGGTTCGAACGCTGGAACTTCATCAGCGTGTAGATGTCGACGCCGGATTTGGCCGAGTCGATCTCGCCGGTCGCGCGCACGACGATGCGCGCGGCGTCGACCTGATCGACTACGCCCGCCCGCTTGGCCGAGATCGCGGCGCCCGAATCACGTGCCACCGTCTCTTCCATGCCGGTGCCGACGAACGGCGCTTCGGCACGGACCAGCGGCACCGCCTGGCGCTGCATGTTCGAGCCCATCAGCGCGCGGTTGGCGTCGTCGTTCTCCAGGAACGGGATCAGCGAGGCCGCGACCGACACCAGCTGCTTGGGCGACACGTCCATCAGCGTGATCGTCTCGGGCAGCGCCATCAGGAACTCGCCCGCCTGACGCGCTGACACCAGCTCTTCCGAGAAGCTGCCATCGTCCTTCAGCTCGGCCGACGCCTGCGCGATGGTGTGCTTGGCCTCTTCCATCGCCGACAGATAGACGACCTCGTTGGTCACCTTGCCGTCGATGATCTTGCGGTACGGCGTCTCGATGAAGCCGTACTTGTTGACCCGGCTGAACGACGCCAGCGAGTTGATGAGGCCGATGTTCGGACCTTCCGGCGTCTCGATCGGGCAGATGCGGCCATAGTGGGTCGGGTGAACGTCGCGAACCTCGAAGCCCGCACGTTCACGCGTCAGGCCGCCCGGCCCGAGCGCCGAGACGCGACGCTTGTGCGTCACTTCGGACAGCGGGTTGGTCTGGTCCATGAACTGCGACAGCTGCGACGAGCCGAAGAATTCGCGCACCGCGGCCACCGCCGGCTTGGCGTTGATGAGGTCGTTCGGCATGACGGTGGACACATCGACCGACGACATGCGCTCCTTCACCGCGCGCTCCATACGCAGCAGGCCGACGCGGTACTGGTTCTCCAGCAGCTCGCCGACCGAACGCACGCGACGGTTGCCGAGATTGTCGATGTCGTCGATCTCGCCCTTGCCGTCCTTCAGATTCACGAGGGTCTTCACGACCTCGAGAATGTCCTCGGTACGCAGCGTCGTGACCGTGTCCTCGACGTCCAGGTCCAGGCGCATGTTCAGCTTGACGCGGCCGACCGCCGACAGGTCGTACCGGTCGGGATCGAAGAACAGGCCGGCGAACAGCGCCTCGGCCGTCTCCAGCGTCGGCGGCTCGCCGGGGCGCATGACGCGGTAGATGTCCGACAGCGCCTGCTCGCGCTCCTCGGCCTTGTCGGCCTTCAGCGTGTTGCGGATCCACGGACCGGTCGAGACATGGTCGATGTCGAGCAGCTCGACGGTCGAGATGCCGGCGGCGTCGAGCTTCTCCAGGTTGTCCGGGCCGATCTCGTCGCCCGCCTCGACATAGATCTCGCCCGTCGCCTCATTGATGAGGTCGTAGGCCGAGTAGCGGCCGTAGATTTCCTCGGTCGGGATCAGCAGGTCGGTCAGGCCGTCCTTGCCGGCCTTGTTGGCAGCGCGCGGCGAAATCTTCTGGCCGGCGGCGAACACCACCTCGCCCGACTTGGCATCGACGATGTCGAACAGCGGCTTCACGCCGCGCCAGTTCTCGGGCGCGAACGGGATCTGCCAGCCGCCCTGACCGCGAACATAGGTCACGCGGTTGTAGAAATAATTCAGGATCTCCTCGCCGCTCATGCCGAGCGCGTAGAGGAGGGCGGTGACCGGCAGCTTGCGCTTGCGGTCGATACGGACGTTGACGATGTCCTTGGCGTCGAACTCGAAGTCGAGCCACGAGCCGCGGTACGGGATCACGCGCGCCGCGAACAGATACTTGCCCGAGGCGTGCGTCTTGCCGCGGTCATGGTCGAACAGCACGCCCGGCGAACGGTGCATCTGCGACACGATGACGCGCTCGGTGCCGTTGATGAAGAAGGTGCCGTTCTCGGTCATGAGCGGCATGTCGCCCATGTAGACGTCCTGCTCCTTGATATCGATGACCGACTTGGCCTCGGTATCCGGATCGACCTCGAACGCGGTCAGGCGCAGCGTGACGCGCATCGGCGCGGCATAGGTGATCCCGCGCTGGCGGCACTCCTCGACGTCGAACTTCGGCGGCTCAAGGACATAATCGTCGAAGTCGAGATAGGCCGTGCCGGCGAAATCCTGAATCGGGAAGACGCTGCGCAGCGTCTTTTCCAGGCCGGAGACATGGCCGGTCGACTTGTCGGAGCGCAGGAACTGCTCGTAGCTCTCGCGCTGGACCTCGATCAGGTTCGGCATCTGCACGACTTCGTGGATGTTGCCGAACACCTTGCGGATGCGCCGCTTCGCGGTGCCGCTCTCCGCCCGCCGGGTCCTGCCCGCGTCGATCGCCTTGGTTGCCATGGAGTATGTTGCCTCGTCAGCCAGAATTACGAGCGCAAGAGTCCGACGCAAAAAAGCCGATCGCAGCCATGTGCGTCGGCTTTCAGCGTCAGGAACCGCCAGCCCCCCATTCGATCGACGCGCTGCGCGACGGCGCGTCGTTTCCCGGAGGCTGTGGTGAGGGCCGCGATATAGGGAAGCGGGTCAGGTGTGTCAAACCGGTGAGAACAAGCGTCCAAGCTTAAGGCGTGTTGACATATCGAAAAGCAATATGCACTCACATGATTATCAATAAGGAGCGGGCAGGACTATGCGGGACGGATCGCGGCTGGTGAGGTGGGGGGAGCGGGTGCTGCGATGGCTGGTGATCGCAAACTTCGCCTTCGGAGTCATCGCGGTCCTGTGTCTGGCGGCATCCTTTCCCGGCGAAGCGATGCTGGCTGCGCAGCTGGTTCGCAAATACGGGGCAGGGGCACCGGTGATGACGCTCGTCTGGGAGTTGCGCGCGATGCTGCTGCTCGGTGCGGTCGCGGTATGGCCGATCGATCGATGCCTGCGCCCGCTGGCCGACGTCGCGCGCAGCGTGCGGCGGGGCGAGCCGTTCGATCCGGCCAATGCCGTCCGCGTCATGACGATCGGCTGGGGGCTGCTGGGCGTGCAGCTGCTCGATCTGGCGCTGGGCCTGCTGACCGGGCTGATCGCCCATAGCGGCGCGGACGTAGCTGGCTGGCAGCCCTCGCTGGCCGGCTGGATCTGCGTGCCGGTCGCCTTCGTCCTTGCCCGCGTCTTCGCGGCGGGCGCGCGGATGCGCGACGACCTCGAGGGCACGGTTTGATGCCGGTTCGCGTCCATCTAGACGAGATGCTCTATCGCCGCCGCATGACGCTGACCGACCTCAGCGAGGCGGTGGGCATCACGCTGGCCAATCTGTCGATTCTGAAGACGGGAAAGGCGAAAGCCGTTCGCTTCTCGACGCTGGAGGCGATCTGCCGCGCGCTCGACTGCCAGCCGGGAGACATACTGACCTGGGTTGAGGGACCTGCGGAGGAAGGGGACGAGGAATGACGGATGTGACCATGAACGAGGCTGAAGGCGCCGCGCCGCGGCTGCGCGAGGGCTGGCTGCGCCGCGCCGCGCGCCGGATCGGGAGCGATGTCGCGGAGGTATACCGCCGGGGCGGCAAGGGCGTGCTGGCCGCGCCGCTGATCGCCGCCATCGCCATCCTGCCGGAGGCGGCGCAGCATGTCGTCGAGATCAAGCTGGGCATGTTCCAGTCGCGTGAGGTGTTCCGCGCCCTGTCGAACGATCCGAGCCGCTGGGCCTTTGGTTATGCGAAGATCGCCGGCTTCGTGATCGCGATGCTGGCCTATGCTCGTTTTCATGCGTTGGGTTCGGTGAGGGCGGCGCTGATGATCCGGCCTTTGCCGCTGCTGAAGACCATGGCGCTGGTCGGGCTGACCGCCGCCGTCAGCGCGGGTCTGGCCCGGGTCGGAACCATGACCGGATCGGCGGTCCTCAACGGCGTTACGGGTGCGGTGTCGCTCGTGCTCCAGTCCGGGCTGATGCTGCTGATCGTCGCGACGCTGATCGAGGACCGGACGTTGGACTGGCGGGCGGCGTTCACCACGCACCTGCCTTCGGCAGCCCTGTTGACCCTCTACCTGCTCGTCGCCTTCGCGCCCGCGCAGCTTCTCCACATGGCGAACCATTGGCTCGCGCTGGGCCGGCCGGCCCCGATAGTTTGGGGGCTGATGACGTTCGATGCGTTGTCGGTCGGCCTGCTCGCCGCGCTGGTCGGCGCGGCGATGATGGTCGGTGTGCGGGCGCGGATCACGTGGCGGGGCTGGGTGGCACGATGCACTGAACCGTCATCCGGACCCGTCCGGCGTCCCTTCCGCGAACACCGTGGGAACTTGCGTGCGCGAGACCGTGGACGGCGGGGCAGGCCGGGCTGCAAGCGCTTCAGCTGCGGCTCTATAAACGCTCGCCGCCGATAAGGAAAAAGGGCGACCCCTCCATGTGGAAGGGCCGCCCAATCTCTCGCTGGCCGTCATGGGAGTAAATCCCATGACGTCGAAGCTCGGCCTTTGGCCGAGCCCGGCCGGCCTTGCGAGGGGGCGGCTGGCTTGCCAGCCTGCTCCCTCGCCGCGGCTTACTTCAGCTCGACGGTCGCGCCGGCTTCTTCCAGCTGCTTCTTGACCTTCTCGGCCTCGTCCTTGTTCACGCCTTCCTTGACGGCCTTCGGCGCGCCCTCGACGAGAGCCTTCGCCTCGGTCAGGCCCAGGCCGGTGATGGCGCGGACTTCCTTGATGACGTTGATCTTCTTGCCGCCGTCGCCGGTCAGGATCACGTCGAACTCGGTCTTCTCCTCGGCGGCCGGAGCCGCTGCGCCGGCGCCGCCGGCGGCAGGAGCCGCAACCGCAGCGGCGGCCGAGACGCCCCACTTCTCTTCGAGCAGCTTCGAGAGCTCGGCGGCCTCGAGGACGGTCAGTTCGCTCAGCTGGTCAACCAGCGCGTTCAGGTCTGCCATGTGTATTCTCCATGCGGGGCGCCATGGCCCCAAAGGTTCAGTTCAAATCCAGGATGCCAAGGCAGCTTACGCCGCCTCCTTCTCCGCATAGGCCGACAGCACGCGCGCGATCTGCGCGGCCGGGGCCTGCGTGATCGTGGCGAGCTTCGTGGCGGGTGCCACGATGAGGCCGACGATCTTCGCCCGCAGCTCGTCGAGCGACGGCAGCGTGGCGAGGGCCTGCACGCCCGCGACGTCGAGGGGCGTCGAGCCCATCGCGCCGCCCACGATTTCGAACTTGTCGTTCGTCTTCGCGAAGTCGACCGCGATCTTGGCCGCGGCGACCGGGTCGGTCGAGGTGGCGAGGCCGACCGGGCCGGTCAGCATGTCGCTGATCGAGCCGTAGTCGGTCCCGTCGAGGGCGATCCTGGCAAGCTTGTTCTTCGAGACCTTGTAGGTCGCGCCGGCGTCCCGCATCCGGTTCCGCAGCACAGTCGACTGTGCAACGGTCATGCCGAGGTTGCGGGTGACGACCACCACGCCGACCTCGGAGAAGGTGCGGTTCAGTTCGGCGACGGCCGCGGCCTTTTGAGCACGATCCATGCCATTCTCCACATTCTGGACATGCCCCGAAAGGCATGCCCGGTTACGACCGGACGGCGACGCCATCCGGCTTGTCCAGCGATGGGGAAAGGGGGACCGGCCGCATGGAGATGCGGCAGATGGGATCTCTATCCCCGTCTCGGCAGGAAATTAAGCCGGGGCAGATCCCCGGCACCTACTGTCTAGGACGGAGTCGGGCGGGCAAAGCCTGCCTGACTTGGCCCGCGCCACTAAAGCCGTCTGCGCGAAAGTCAATCTTCGCGTGACCGTTGACCCTCGGTCGCCGCGCCGCCTATCTCGCCGTCAAACGGAGGGATGCGATGCAGAAGCTTTACCCGAACGCCGCCGCCGCCCTGGACGGGCTGCTCCATGACGGGATGATTATCTGCGCGGGCGGCTTCGGCCTGTGCGGCATCCCCGAGCGGCTGATCGACGCGATCCGCGATGCCGGCACGACCGGGCTGACGATCGCCAGCAACAATGCCGGCATCGACGGCGAGGGACTCGGCAAGCTGCTCCGCTCGCGCCAGGTCAGGAAGATGATCTCGAGCTATGTCGGCGAGAACAAGGAGTTCGAGCGCCAGTATCTGTCGGGCGAGCTGGAGGTGGAGTTCTGCCCGCAGGGAACGCTCGCCGAGCGTTGCCGGGCAGGGGGCGCGGGTATCCCCGGCTTCTATACCAAGACCGGCGTCGGCACCCAGGTGGCCGAAGGCAAGGAGGTCAAGACGTTCGACGGGCAGGATTACATCCTGGAACGCGGCATTCGCGCCGACCTGTCGATCATTAAGGGGTGGAAGGCGGACGAGAGCGGCAACCTGATCTTCCGCAAGACCGCGCGCAACTTCAACCAGCCGATGGCGACCGCCGGCCGCGTCTGCGTGGCGGAGGTGGAGGAGGTGGTACCGGTCGGCAGCCTCGACCCCGATCATATCCACCTGCCCGGCATCTATGTGAAGCGGATGATCGTCGGCGCGCCCTACGACAAGAAGATCGAGTTCCGCACCACCCGCCAGAGGGAGACGGCATGATGGCCCCTGAAACCAAAGGCTGGAACCGCAACCAGATGGCGGCGCGCGCCGCGCAGGAGTTGCAGGACGGCTATTACGTCAATCTCGGTATCGGCATCCCGACGCTGGTCGCCAACAACATTCCCGCCGGGATGACGGTGACGCTCCAGTCGGAGAACGGGATGCTCGGCATCGGGCCGTTCCCCTATGAGGATCAGGTCGACCCTGACCTCATCAACGCCGGTAAGCAGACGATCAGCGAACTGCCGCAGAGCGCCTATTTCGGCAGCGAGCAGAGCTTCGCGATGATCCGCGGCGGTCATATCGACCTGACCGTGCTCGGCGCGATGGAGGTGTCGGAGAGCGGCGACATCGCCAACTGGATGATCCCCGGCAAGATGATAAAGGGGATGGGCGGCGCGATGGACCTGGTCGCCGGGGTGAAGAAGATCATCGTGGTGATGGACCACAATGCCAAGGACGGCAGCCCGAAGTTCATCCCCGCCTGCACCCTGCCGCTGACCGGCAAGAATGTCGTCGACATGATCGTCACCGATCTGGGCGTCTTCCAGCGGCCGGAACATTCGAGCCCCTTCCGCCTGACCGAAATCGCGCCCGGCGTCACCGCCGAGGAAGTGCGGGCGAAGACGACGGCGACCTATTTGGAATGACACTGACCCTCGTCACCGCCAACCGCAACTATTCCAGCTGGTCGCTGCGGCCCTGGGTGCTGATGCGGGCGCTTGGCGTTCCCTTCGTCGACCGGGTCGAGCCGTTCGAGTCGATGAACAACTGGGTGGCGTTTCGCGCTTTCTCGCCGACCGGGCAGGTGCCAGTACTGATCGATGGCGAGCGGACGGTGTGGGACTCGCTCGGTATCGTCCTGTACCTCGCCGAGCGGTTTCCCGGCATCTGGCCGGCGGAGGAGGCGGCCCGCGCCTGGGCGATGTGCGCGGTGGCGGAGATGCATGGCGGCTTCGCGGCGCTGCGCGGCGAGCGGACGATGAACGTTGGCGCCCGCGTCGATCCGCATCCGGGTTCGCCGGCGCTCGAGCGTGATGTCGCGCGGCTGACGGAGCTTTGGGGTGAGGGGCTGGCGCGGTTCGGCGGCCCGTGGCTGGCGGGTGCGGACTTCACCGCGGCCGACGCCTTCTTCGCACCGGTCGCGTTCCGCGTCCGCACCTATGGCATCGACGTCGGTGCGGCCGGTGCGGGATGGGTCGAGCGGCTGCTCGCCCATCCTGCGATCCGCGAGTGGGAGGCGGCGGCGCTGGCGGAGACGTTCCGGGAGGCATCGCACGAGGAGGAACTTGCCACGTGCGGCACGCTGATCGTCGACTATCGCGCCTGACGGTCACGCACCCGCCGTCTCCGGCATGCGCCACGCGACCAGCGCCAGTCCGACCGCTGCCACCGCCGCCAGTGTCAGGAAGGCGGGCGTATAGCCGGCCCCCACGATCACCGCTCCGGCCAGCGTCGTGCTGAGCGCCGCGCCAAGCCCCTGCACCGTCGCCACCGCGCCCTGCGCCACGTTGAACCGTCCCGTCCCCCGCATGATCGCGGCGATCACCACCGGAAACAGCGCACCGAAGATGCCGGCGCCGATCCCGTCGAGCAGCTGAACGAACAGCAGCCATGCCGACGCGTCCGACAGGGGATAGAGCAACCCGCGCAGCACCAGCACCGCCAGCCCGGCGAGCAGGATCGGCCGGTGTCCCCAGCGGTCGGCATATCGCCCGACGACGATCGCGACCGGCACCATCACTAGCTGCGCGCCGACGATGCACGCGGCGGTCAGCGAGGTCGCCTGCCCGCCGCCGACCTCGCGGGCGAGCAATTGCCCGACCGCAGGCAGCATCGCCGCATTGGCGAGGTGGAACAGGAAACAGGCGATCGCGAACACGCCCAGCGCCGGCGTTCCCGTCAGGACCTGACGCAGCGTCTCTGGCGGATCGTCGTCGCGCGCGGTCTCCGCATCGGGGCAGCCGCGCGCGACGCCATGGTCGATCGTGGCCGGATCGACCCGCAGGATCGCCGCGATGCTGAGCGCCGCCAACCCGCCCATTAGCCAGAACACCACCACCGGCCCGAACCGCCAGGCGAGCAGCCCGGCGAGCGCGGCGGCGACCGCGTTGCCGGCATGGTTGAACGCCTCGTTGCGGCCGACCCGTGCGGTGAATGCCCTGGGCCCGACGATGCCGAGCGAGATCGCCGCGATGCCCGGCGCGAACACCGCCGCTGCCACTGCCGCCAGCGACTGTCCCGCGACCACCGCGGCAAAGCCGTGGGTGAGCGGCAGGATCACGCTCGCCAGCGTCACCGCTGCCGCCGCCGCGACCAGCACCGCGCGTTTGGCATGGGTACGATCGACCAGCGCGCCGGCAGGCGCGTTGGCGAGCAGCCCGGCAATGCCGGCGATCGTCATCACCAGACCCGCGCTCGCCTCGTTCCAGCCATGCGTCGGCCCGCGCACGCTGACCAGATAGATCGCCAGATACGGCCCCAGTCCGTCACGCACGTCGGCGAGGAAGAAGTTCATCGCGTCCAGTGCCCGTGCGCCCGAACGTGGGGGATGATGCGGCATGGCGGTCCTTGATGCAGATAAGGTCCGCTCCGGAACGATCATCCGTCCGCTCCGCTCCCTCATTGGCCCTGCTCGGCAAGAATATGTCGCCCACCCTTTCGATCAGGAGCCATTTCGGTTAACGCGCGCGGATCATGGCCACCCGTCCACAGACATTGTACGAGAAGATCTGGGCGTCGCACGTCGTCGAACGGCGCGATGACGGCACCTGCCTGATCTATATCGACCGCCACCTCCTGCACGAGGTCACCAGCCCGCAGGCGTTCGAGGGGCTGCGCGCCGCCGGTCGTCGGGTCCGCCGGCCCGAGCTGACGCTGGCGGTGCCCGACCACAACCTGCCGACGACCCAGCGTGTCGACGCAGCGGGCCGCCTGTTGCCGATCGCCGACCGCGAGAGTGCGGCGCAGCTGGAGGCGCTGCGGCGGAACACGACCGAGTTCGGCATCGACTATATCGACGCGACCGCCGCCGAGCAGGGCATCGTCCATGTCGTCGGCCCGGAACTGGGCTTCACCCTGCCGGGCACGACGCTGGTCTGCGGCGACAGCCACACCTCCGCACACGGCGCGCTCGGCGCGCTGGCATTCGGGATCGGCACGTCGGAGGTCGAGCATGTGCTCGCCACCCAGACGCTGCTGCTCGCCCCGTCGAAGACGATGGAGATCCGCGTCGACGGCTCGCTCGGCTACGGTGTGTCGGCCAAGGACGTGATCCTGGCGATCATCGGCCGGATCGGCGCGGCCGGCGGCACCGGCTATGTCGTCGAATATACCGGCGAGGTGATCCGCGCCCTGTCGGTCGAGGGGCGGCTGACCGTCGCCAACATGTCGATCGAGGGCGGTGCGCGCGCCGGCCTGATCGCGCCGGACGAGACGACCTTCGCCTATATCAAGGGCCGGCCGATGGCGCCGCAGGGTGCTGCCTGGGACAAGGCGGTCGACTGGTGGCGAACGCTGCCGACCGATGCCGGCGCGGTGTACGACCGCAGCGTGACGCTCCACGCCACCGACATCGCGCCCTCGCTGACCTGGGGCACCAGCCCCGAGGACGTGGTGCCGATCACCGGTGCGGTGCCCGATCCCGACAGCTTCGCCGACCCGGCCAAGCGCGTCGCCGCGCAGAAGTCGCTCGATTACATGGGGCTGGCACCGGGCACCGCAATGCAGGACGTACCCGTCCAGCACGTCTTCATCGGCAGCTGCACCAACAGCCGGATCGAGGACCTGCGCGCCGCCGCCGCGGTCGCCGACGGCCGTCGCGTCGCCGACGGTGTGCGCGCGCTGGTCGTGCCCGGATCGGGGCTGGTCAAGCGGCAGGCCGAGGCCGAGGGGCTCGACCGCGTCTTCACCGCCGCCGGCTTCGAGTGGCGCGAGCCCGGCTGCTCAATGTGCCTGGCGATGAACCCCGACAAGGTGCCGCCGGGCGAGCGCTGCGCGTCGACCAGCAACCGCAACTTCGTCGGCCGGCAGGGTCCGGGCGCGCGCACGCACCTCGTCTCGCCGGCGATGGCGGCGGCGGCGGCGGTGACAGGGCGGTTGGCGGATGTCCGTGATCTGATGGGAGCAGGACGATGAAGAAGGTATTGGTCATGTTGGTGGCGGGCGCGCTCATCAGCGGTTTCGCCGCTTATTCCGCGGGAGTGGCGCGCAGCGCGGCGGCGATCGAGAAGCGCTGATACCCATTCTTCGTCATCCCCGCGCAGGCGGGGATCCAGACGCGCGGACGTCGCGATGGAGCCGCAGCGTCGGCGTTTATGGATCCCCGCCTGCGCGGGGATGACGATCATCCACAGGAATGCCATGCACCCCGTCACCACCGTTACCGGCACCGCCTATCCCTGGGGCGCCAAGAACATCGACACCGACGTCATCATCCCGGCGCACTGGCTGAAGACCATCCAGCGCTCCGGCCTGGGCAAGGGCGCGTTCGAGACGGTGCGCGCGCAACCGGACAACATCTTCGACGACCCGCGCTACGCCGGCGCGCCGATCCTGATCGCCGGCGACAATTTCGGCTGCGGGTCGAGCCGCGAGCACGCCGCCTGGGCGCTCGCCGACATGGGCATCCGCGCGGTGATCGCGCCCAGCTTCTCCGACATTTTCTCGGGCAATGCGTTCAAGAATGGCATCGTCCCGGTCGTGCTGCCGCAGGAGGCGGTCGACCGGCTGCTCGCCGCCGCGGTAGACCAGCCGGTTACCGTCGATCTCGAGACGATGACGGTCACCACCCCCTATCAGGACCGCTTCCCCTTCGACCTCGATCCCTTTCGCCGCCAGTGCCTGATGGAGGGGCTGGACGAGATCGGTTTGACATTGGCCCGGGATACCGCGATTTCGAAATTTGAGGGCGGCATGAACGCTGATCGCCCCTGGATCGAGGAGAGACGCGGCTATGCGGGCATTGCTGTCGAGGGCGCCGGGCGGACCTGAAACTCTGGAACTGGCCGAGGTGCCCGATCCGGCACCCGCTGCCGGCCAGGTCGCGGTCGCCGTGCGTGCCTGCGCGATGAACTACCCGGATGTCCTCATCATCGAGGACAAGTACCAGTTCCGGCCCGAACGTCCCTTCGCGCCGGGCGGTGAGATCGCCGGCACCGTCGCTGCGCTGGGCGAGGGGGTGACCGGCTGGCAGGTCGGCGACCGGGTGATCGGCATGGTTGGGCATGGCGGCCTGGCCGAGCAGGTGCTCGTCCCCGCCGCCAGCCTCTATCGCCTGCCCGAGGGGCGCAGCTTCGCCGAGGGGGCGTCGCTGATCCTGACCTATGCCACCACCATTCACGCGCTGCTCGACCGGGGCCGGTTGCAGGCCGGGCAGCGGCTGCTGGTGCTGGGCGCGGCGGGCGGCGTCGGCCTTGCCGCGATCGAGCTGGGCAAGGCATTCGGCGCGCATGTCGTCGCAGCGGTATCGTCGGACGAGAAGGCGGCGGCGGCGACGGCTGCCGGCGCCGACGAGACGATCGTCTATCCTCGCGCGCCCTTCGACAAGGACCAGTCCAAGGCGCTGGCCGACCGCTTCAAGGCGGCGGGGGGCAGGGCCGGGTTCGATGTCATCTACGATCCGGTCGGCGGCGACTATGCCGAGCCGGCGCTGCGCTCGATCGCGTGGGAAGGGCGCTACCTCGTGGTCGGCTTCCCCGCGGGTATTCCCCGGTTGCCGCTGAACCTGACGCTGCTGAAGAGCTGCGACGTGTGCGGCGTGTTCTGGGGCGCCTTCGCCGCGCGCGATCCGCAGGCGAATGCCGCGCATGTCGACCGGCTCTTCCGCCTGTGGGAGGAGGGGCGGATCGGCCCACGCGTGACCGAGACGTTCTCGCTGGAGCGGGGCGGCGACGCGATCGCCAAAATGGCCGGACGCGGGGCAATCGGCAAGCTGGTGGTGGAGGTGGGTTAAGCGCTCCGCACGTCATCCCGGCGAACGCCGGGATGACGGCCGTGGGAAAGGGCGCACCCATGTTGCGCCCCCGGCCCCCCGCGCCTATCTCGGGCAAGAACCAGCGGGGAACCTCCACATGACCACCTTCGACGATCGCGAGCGGGCCTTCGAGGCGAAGTTCGCCCGCGACGACGAAATGGCGTTTCGCGTCACCGCCCGCCGTAACCGCCTGCTCGGACAGTGGGCGGCGGAGCAGATGCGGCTGACCCCGGAGGAAACCGACGCCTATGCCAAGGCGGTGGTCCAGGCCGATTTCGAAGAGGCCGGCGACGAGGACGTGATCCGCAAGGTGGTCGGCGACCTGACCGCGGCGGGCATCGACACCGACGATGCCACCGTCCGCCGCGCGCTCGACGATCTGGCGGTCGAAGCGCGGCGCCAGCTGATGGCGGCGCGCTGACGCCATGCCGATGGCCGCCGACGATATCGCCGCGATGATCCGCGCCGCCATTCCCGACGCCGAGGTCGAGATCACCGACCTGGCGGGCGACGGCGACCATTATGCCGCCCGCGTCGTCGCGCCCGGTTTCGCCGGGCTGTCGCGGGTGAAGCAGCATCAGGCCGTGTACGCGGCTCTGGGCGGCCGGATGGGGGGCGTGCTCCACGCGCTCCAGCTGACCACCGCCGCACCCTTGAAGGATTGAATAGCATGACTGACCAGATCGACACCGACGCCACCGCCCGCATCGACACGCTGGTCAAGAGCAACAAGGCGGTGCTGTTCATGAAGGGCAGCCCGCTCTTTCCGCAGTGCGGCTTCTCCAGCCGCGCCGTCGCGATCCTCAACCATCTCGGCGCCGAGTTCGAGAGCGTCGACGTGCTGCAGGACCAGGGCATCCGCCAGGGGATCAAGGCGTATTCGGACTGGCCGACCATCCCGCAGCTCTACGTCGACGGCGAGTTCGTCGGTGGATCGGACATCATGATGGAGATGTACGAGAGCGGCGAACTGGCCGAGCTGTTCGGCGCCGAGCGACCGGCGGCCTGAACTCTCCACGTCATGCCGGGCTCGTCCCGGCATGACCATGCTGCTCTGCGCGTATTTCGATCGAAAGGCCGGGTGCGGGTGGACCGGCGCGAGACCAGTTCGAGCACACGGCCCACCCTGCTGAAAGCGCTGAGGCTTCGGCTGTCCGGAACTTAGCAGGGTGCGTGCCAGTCCGACGAGCGCGACGCATTTCCGCGCACTACGCTGGTTAACGCCCCTCGGCACCATCCAGCACCTGTAAAGTCCACCGACGCCGATCGCGCCTTCGCTGCTTTGCCTCGCGCGCAATCGCCGGCCGGGCAGGGCGGACCGCCTCGCCACGACACCTGTTGACTACGAACGTAATCGCTGCAATTACAGGCGTAGTCGAGAGAGGAGCCGAGTCGTGGCCGAACGCATCAGCGATGCCGAGCATGTCGTAATGGAGGTGCTGTGGGACGAAGCCCCGCTCACCGCGCAGGACGTGGCCGAGCGGGTCGATCCCGATCGCGGCTGGAGCGCCAATACCGTTAAGACGCTGCTCGGCCGGCTGCTCGCCAAATCCGCCATTGCGCACCAGGAGGATGGCCGCCGCTACCTCTATCGCCCGCTCGTCGCGCGGGAGGACTATGTCTCGGGCGAGAGCCGTCGGCTGATCGACCGGCTGTTCGGCGGGCGGCTGACCCCGCTGGTCGCGCACCTCGCGGAGCGCGACGAACTCACCGCGCACGACATCGCCGAGATCGAGGCGCTGCTGAAGGAGCTGAAGGCATGATCGCCTGGGCCACCGAGGCGCTGATCGCCTCATCGCTGCTGATGCTGGTCGTCCTGCTGGTCCGTGCGCCGGTGCGCCGGCTGGTCGGGCCGCAGATCGCCTATGCGCTGTGGTCGCTGCCGGCGCTGCGCCTGCTCCTGCCGCCGCTGCCCGCCGACTGGCGCGAGCAGGCGGCGATGCCGATCAGCCGCGCCAGCGAGGCGGTGACGGTGCTGGTCCTGCCCGCCACGGCGCCTGCGCCCGTCGCCGTCGCAGCGGTGGAGGCGGCACCCGTTGCCGCGGCGCTGCCCTGGGGCATGATCGTCGCGATCGCCTGGGCATTGGGGGCGAGCGCCTTCTTCGTCTGGCACTTCCTGCGCCACCGCCATTTCTGTCGCAACCTGCTCGCCCAGGCGCGGCTGGTCGACGAGATCGACGGCGTCCGCGTCGTTGAGACGCCGGCCGCCGCGGGGCCGCTCGCCTTCGGGTTGCGGCTGGCGGGGCTGGGCCGCCGCTTCGTCGCCTTCCCGGACGACTTCGCCGACCGCTACGACGCCGACGAGCGCGAGCTGGCGCTGGCGCACGAGCTGGGCCACCACGCCCGCGGCGACCTGTTCGCCAACTGGGCGGCGCTCGCGGTGCTCGCGCTCCACTGGTTCAACCCGCTGGCGTGGCGCGCCTTTCGGGCCTTCCGCGCCGATCAGGAGCTGGCCAACGATGCCCGCGTCCTCGCCGGCCGCAGCCGGGCGGACCGCCACATCTATGCCTGCGCCATCGTCAAGGCCGCACATGGCGGCGCGATCGCCGCGACCTGTCACCTCCACACCATCACCGACCTGAAGGGGAGATTGAGGATGCTCACCATCGCGCGCGTCTCGCGCACCCGCCTTGCCGCCGGCGCGACCGCGGTCGTCACCCTGGTCGGCACCGGCCTGCTCGTCACCGCCTCCGGTACCCAGGCTGCCGCCGCGATCACCGCGCAGGTGGAGAACGCGACCGGCGTCCGCCTCGTCGCGCCACCTGCCCCGCCCGCGCCTGTCACCCGCACCGTACGGACCCCGCAGCACGTCGTGATCGTCAAGGACGGCAAGACAGTAACCTATGACGGCGACGCCGCCGCGCGCTACATCGCCGCGCATCCCGTACCGCTCGCACCGGTGCCGCCCGTACCGCCGCTGCCCGCCGCCGCTGCCATCGCACCCGCCGCTCCGCCGCCGCCACCCGGCGTCGTGGTGACCGGCGAGAGCGGCCAGCTGATCGTGTCGAACGGCGACTGCCATCCCGACCAGGGCCCGTCGGTCGTCAGCCAGGACCGTGACGGCAAGCGGGCCATGATCGTGTGCCGCAACCGCGTTCGCGCTATGGCGGACACTGCCGCCCGCGTCGTCGTCGATGCCGACGCGAGCGTCGCCGTGGCCGAGCGTCAGGCGGCCTATGCGGAGCGGCAGGCAGATTATGCCGAGCGTCAGGCCCGGATGTCCAACCGCGCCGGTCTGGCGCAGGCCACCGCCAGCATCCAGCTCGCCCGCCGCTCGATCGAGGCGAACCGCAACCTGACCGCAGACCAGCGCCGCGACGCGCTCGCCGGCCTCGACGATGCGATGGCCGAGGTGCGCGACGCGATGCAAGACTGATCGGGCAGGACTGATGGGGCAGGGCAGGGGCGGCATATGACCGCCCTTGCCAGCGCCGCCCGCAGCCGCCATCTGCCGATAATGGCCGATCTTCCCACCGGCGTGCCGATGCGGCTGGAGCCACTGGTCACCCGCATCCTGGCACCGAACGCCTCTGCCTATACCTACACCGGCACCCAGTCCTATCTGGTCGGCGACACCGACGTCGCGGTGATCGATCCGGGACCGGACGATCCCGCGCACCTCGCCGCGCTCCGGGCGGCGATCGCCGGGCGGGCTGTACGCGCGATCCTGGTCACCCATCATCACCGCGACCACAGCCCGGCCAGCCGCCCACTCGCCGTCGCGACCGGCGCGCCGATCATGGGGGCCGCGGCCTTCGAACCCGAGGACGGCGGCGCCCGCGCCGATGCCGCCTTCGATCCCGACTACCGCCCCGATCGCGTAATGGCGGAGGGCGAGCAGGTCGCCGGCGCCGGCTGGACGCTAACCGCGATCGCCACCCCCGGCCACACCTCCAACCACCTCTGTTTCGCGCTGGAGCCTACCGGGGCGCTCTTTTCCGGCGACCATGTCATGGGCTGGGCGACCAGCGTCGTCTCGCCGCCGGACGGGGACATGGGCGCCTATATGGCCAGTCTGGAAAAGCTGCTCGGCCGCGACGACCGCGTCTATTATCCAGGCCACGGCGACGCGGTCGACACGCCGCAGCGGCTGGTGCGCGGCATGCTGGGTCATCGCAAGCAGCGCGAGGGCCAGATCCTGCGCCTGCTGCGCGAGGCGGAGCAGGCGGTGCCGGCGATGGTCGGGCGCATGTACGCCGGCATCGACCCGCGGCTGCGCGGGGCCGCGGAGCGATCCGTGCTGGCGCACCTCTACGATCTCCGGGGCCGCGGCCTCGTCATCGATCACCCACGGGGCAAGGAAGAGACATGGCGGATCGCGGCGTGACCCCGGACCAGCCCGCGCCGGCGCCCGCGCCACGCGGCAATATCGGCACCTTCCTGGCCAAGGCGGGCGGGGTGATCGTCCTGCTGCTGCTGGCGTTACTGCTGGGGCTCTGGGGCGTGCAGCGCTATGTTACCAAGCGGCTGGCGCCCGACCCGACCTCGATCGCCGCCGCCAGCCTGGCGGGCCTGCGCGAGCAGAACCGCATGTCGGCCTTTGCCGCGCGCTATGTCGCGGTCGTCACCTCGCGCCAGTCGCAGCTCGGTTTCTCGGCGCAGAAGACGCTCATCATGCCCGGCTCGGTCCGCTACGAGGTCGATCTGGCCAAGCTGGGCGCGCGCGACGTGCGCTGGGATGCGGCCAGCAACACCCTGTCGGTGCGGCTGCCCCCGGTCGAGCTGGACGGACCGCAGGTCGATCTGGCGGCGATCCGCGAATATGGCTCGGGCGGGGTGCTGGCGACCTTCACCGATGCCGAGAAGCAGCTGGACGAGGCCAATCGCCGCGCCGGCCAAACCGAATTGCTGCGCCAGGCGAGCCAGCCGGCGATGATCCGCCTGGCCCGCGACGCGACGCGCCGCGCCGTCGAGAACAACTTCGCCCTGCCGCTCCGCGCCGCGGGGGTGGAGGCGAAGGTGCAGGTGGCCTTCGCCGACGAACCGGTCGCCAGCGACGAGCGGTGGGACGTGTCGCGCTCGGTCGAGGACGTGCTGGCGAACCGGCGCTGAAGACGGACCCTTGATCGCCGCGCCCGCGCGGTCCATCTCCGCGGGCATGGAACAGCCCATGAACCTCGCCGGTGTCGACCTGCGCGCCGAGATCGATCGCCTCCGCAAGGAGCGCAACGCGGTCATCCTGGCGCACTATTATCAGAAGCCCGAGCTGCAGGATCTCGCCGATTTCGTCGGCGACAGCCTGGACCTCAGCCGCAAGGCGCAGGCGACCGATGCCGACGTGATCGCCTTCTGCGGCGTGCGTTTCATGGCGGAGACGGCCAAGATCCTGTCTCCGCAGAAGATCGTCGTGTTGCCCGATATGGATGCCGGCTGTTCGCTGGAGGACAGCTGCCCGCCGGACCAGTTCGCCGCCTTTCGCGCGGCGCATCCCGATCACATCGCACTGACCTACATCAACTGCTCGGCCGAGGTGAAGGCGCTGTCCGACGTCATCGTCACCTCGTCCTCGGCGGAAACGATCCTGGCCAAGATCCCGCCCGAGCAGAAGATCATCTTCGGCCCCGACCGCAATCTGGGTGGCTATCTGGCGCGCAAGACGGGGCGCGACCTGCTGCTGTGGCCGGGGGTGTGCATCGTCCACGAGGCGTTCTCGGAAACCGAGCTGCTCAAGCTGCGCGCGCAGCATCCCGATGCACCGATCGCCGCGCATCCCGAATGCCCGGCGGTGATCCTCGACCATGCCGATTATGTCGGCTCGACGCGCGGCATCCTCGAATATGCCGGCGCTATGGCCGGCGATACGCTGATCGTCGCGACCGAGCCGCACATCATCCACCAGATGGAAAAGGCGATGCCGGGGAAGCGCTTCATCGGCGCGCCCGGGGCGGACGGGAACTGCAACTGCAACATCTGCCCGTACATGGCGCTCAACACGATGGAGAAGCTCTACGTGGCGCTCCGCGACTTGGAGCCGCGCATCGAGATGGACGAGGGGCTGCGCGTCCGCGCCAAGAAGAGCCTCGATGCGATGCTGGCGATGGCGAGCGGTACGGTGGGGCAGGGCGACCTGGGCCCGGCGAAGGTGACGGGGGATTGAGGATCGGCGCCCTTCCCCGTCAGGGAAGGGACTCAACAGAAAGGACCCCGATGCCCTGGCTGATCCTCCTTGTCGCCGGCCTGTTCGAGGTCGTCTGGGCCTATGCGATGAAGCAGTCGGCCGGTTTTACGCGGCTGTGGCCGTCGGTGCTGACGATCGCGGCGATGCTGGTCAGTTTCGGGCTGTTGTCGGTATCGATGCGCAGCCTGCCGCTGGGCACCGCCTATACCGTCTGGACCGGGATCGGCGCGGTCGGCGCGTTCCTGGTCGGGGCGGCGGTGCTGGGTGAGGCGCTGACCCCGCTGCGCATCCTCGCCGCGCTGCTGATCGTCGGCGGGCTGGTGCTGATGAAGCTGTCCAGCCCCGCCTGACGCCACCGATCCCTCTGTCCTATCGCGCCCGCTTCTGGCAGGGCGCAGCCTTTCCCGATCGAGACCGACCTTGACCTCTCCCCGCCGTACCTTCGCGATCATCTCCCACCCCGACGCGGGCAAGACGACGCTGACCGAAAAGCTCCTCTATGTCGGCGGAGCGATCCACCTCGCCGGCGAGGTGAAGGCGCGCGGGGCGAACCGGCGCGCCAAGTCGGACTGGATGAAGATCGAGCAGCAGCGCGGCATCTCGGTCACCTCCTCGGTGATGACGTTCGAGAAGGACGGCGTCACCTTCAACCTGCTCGACACGCCGGGGCACGAGGATTTCTCCGAGGATACCTATCGCACGCTGACCGCGGTCGATTCGGCGGTGATGGTGATCGACGCGGCGCGCGGGATCGAGGCGCAGACGCGCAAGCTGTTCGAGGTGTGTCGCCTGCGCTCGGTGCCGATCATCACCTTCGTCAACAAGGTCGATCGCGAGGGGCGCGCGCCGTTCGAGCTGCTCGACGAGATCGCCGATATCCTCGCGCTCGACGTCGCGCCGATGAACTGGCCGATCGGCATGGGCGGCGAGTTCGAGGGGATCATGGACCTGTCGAGCGGCCGGATCAGCCGGCCGGAAGGTGACAGCCGCACCTTCCAGGGGACGAGCGACGTCGACCCGCTGTCCGACCGGTTCGCCGAGGAAGTGGAGCTGGCGCAGGGTGGCTATGCCGCGTTCGACGAGACGGCGTACCGCAACGGCGACCTGACCCCGGTCTATTTCGGTTCCGCCCTGAAGGACTTCGGCCCGGCCGAGCTGATCGCCGCGCTCGCCGCCTATGCGCCGCCGCCGCGCCCGCAGCCGGCCGAGCCGGCGCCGGTCGCGCCCGACACCAGCGAGGTGACCGGCTTCATCTTCAAGGTGCAGGCAAACATGGACCCGCAGCATCGCGACCGCATCGCCTTCATGCGGCTATGCTCGGGTACCTTCAAACGGGGCATGAAGCTGACCCCGACCGGGCATGGCAAGCCGATCGCGGTCCACTCGCCGATCCTGTTCTTCGCGCAGGATCGCGAGATCGCCGACGAGGCGTTCCCGGGCGATATCATCGGCATCCCCAACCACGGCACGCTGCGCGTCGGCGACACGCTGTCGGAACGCGCCGCGGTGCGCTTCACCGGCCTGCCCAACTTCGCGCCCGAGATCCTGCGCCGCGTCCAGTTGAAGGACCCGACCAAGACCAAGCAGTTGCGCAAGGCGCTGGACGACATGGCCGAGGAGGGGGTGACCCAGGTCTTCTATCCGGAGATCGGATCGAACTGGATCATCGGGGTCGTCGGCCAGCTCCAGCTCGACGTGCTGCTGTCGCGACTGGACGCTGAATACAAGGTTGCCGCCGGACTGGAGCCCGCGCCGTTCGATACCGCCCGCTGGATCAGTGCCGCCGATCCCGCCGACCTGAAGGCCTTCACCGACCTGAACCGTGCCGCCATGGCCAAGGACCGCGACGGCAATCCGGTGTTCCTCGCCAAGAGCAGCTGGGAAGTCGGCTATGTCGCCGACCGCTATCCCAAGGTGAAGTTCGCCGCGACGCGCGAGCGGTGACCGTAGAGGGTGTAAGACGCCTCTTTTCCCGTCATGCCGGGCTTGTCCCGGCATCCAGGGCCGCGGGCGTGGAGCGTGATCCACCGAAACTGAAGCACCTACCCGGCAAAAGCCGGGGTCTAGTTGGGAGGATGTCGATGAAGTGCGTTGCACCTCGTCACGACGGCCTTCCCGACTGGGCCCCGGCTTTCGCCGGGTAGGCAAAGTGGCTGGTTCGATCCGGGCGGATCACACTCTAGAGGCGAATGCGATCAGGACTGCACGCATCGAGCCCCTCCCCTTCAGGGGAGGGGTTGGGGTGGGGCGCTTCCCTGGGTGGCGCGCCTGCGGATATGCCCCACCCCCGGCCCCTCCCCTGAAGGGGAGGGGTGCGCAGTCGTGATCGCAAATGGCTCTAGGCGTTCGATACTCTGGATGCCGGGACGAGCCCGGCATGACGGCGGTTGATGGCTACCCCTGCTCGTCCGCTGCCAATGCCGCGGCCAGCATCTCGCGGATCGCATGAAGGGCCGCGGCAGGCCCATCTGCGGGCACTGCCTTCTTCTCCGCCGCCAGCAGCTGCTGCACGCCACGGATCGTGTAGCCCTCGCGGTTCAGCAGCGCGTCGATGCGACGGACCAGCGCGGCATCCTCTGGCCGGTAGTAGCGGCGATTGCCCGCGCGTGTCAGCGGCTTCAGCGCCGGGAAGCGCGTCTCCCAGTAGCGGAGCACATGATGCGGCAGCCCGGTTTCGGCCGAGAGTTCACCGATCGTCCGGAGCGCCCCGCTCGCCTTCGGCGTGGGGGGCGCCATCGCGGTCAGGCGACGGGGGCCGCGACGATGCGGTCGCGCATCATCTGGCTGGCGCGGAAGGTCAGGACGCGGCGCGGCGCGATCGGCACCTCGACCCCGGTCTTGGGATTGCGGCCGACCCGCTCGCCCTTGTCGCGTAGCACGAAGGTGCCGAAGCCGGAAATCTTGACGTTCTCGCCGCGCGACAGCGACTCGCACATCTCGGTCAGGATCTGCTCGACGATCGTCGCGGAATCGGCGCGGCTCAGCCCAACCTCGCGGTGCAAAGCCTCGGCCAGATCCGCCCGCGTCAACGTACCCACGTCCGTCATCATCATCCCCTACACCCGCCCTTCGGTATACAATCGAATGGCCTGCTGAAAAGCCCCGATCGTTATACCAGGCGCCTCAGAATCGCACGACCGCGGCGCCCCAGGTGAACCCGCCACCCATCGCCTCCAGCACGACGATGTCGTTCTTCTTTACGCGCCCGTCGCGTACCGCCGTGTCGAGCGCGAGCGGCACCGACGCGGCCGAGGTATTGGCGTGCTGGTCGACCGTGACGACCACCTTCTCCGGTGCCAGCCCCAGCTTCCTCGCGGTCGCATCGAGGATGCGGGCATTCGCCTGGTGCGGCACCACCCAGTCGACCTGCTCGGCGGAGAGGCCGGCGAGCCCCAGCGACTCGGTCATCACCGATGCCAGGTTGACGACGGCGTGGCGGAACACCTCGCGCCCCTTCATCCTGAGCTTGCCGACCGTGCCGGTGGTCGAGGGGCCGCCATCGACGTAGAGCAGCTCGTTGTGCCGCCCGTCGGCGTGCAGCCGCGTCGCCAGGATGCCGCGTCCGGTGGCGTCGTCGCTCTCCTGCGCCTCCAGCACGATCGCGCCGGCGCCGTCGCCGAACAGGACGCAGGTGGTGCGATCCTGCCAGTCGAGGATGCGGCTGAACGTCTCCGCGCCGATCACCAGCGCGCGCGTCTGGACACCGGTGCGCAGCATCGCGTCGGCGACCTGCACCGCATAGAGGAAGCCAGAGCATACCGCCGCCACGTCGAACGCGACGCAGTCGTCGATGCCCAGCATCGCCTGAACCTTGGTCGCGGTGGAGGGAAAGGTCTGGTCCGGCGTCGCGGTCGCCAGCACGATCAGGTCGATGTCCTGCGCCGACAGGCCCGCCGCGGCGATCGCCGCGCTCGCCGCATCGCGGGCCAGCGTCGCCGTCGTCTCGTCCGGCCCGGCGATGTGGCGGAAGCGGATGCCGGTGCGCTCGACGATCCACTCGTCGCTGGTGTCGACTTGCCTCGCCAGCTCGGCGTTCGACACGCGCCGCACCGGCAGTGCCGAACCGGTGCCGATCACCACCGAGCGCTTCATGCCGCCGCCTCGAACTCGTTCAGGTCCTCGGCGATGCGCCGGGTCAGGTCGGCGCGGACCAGCTTGGCCGCGTTGCCGATCGCGGTCGCTACGCCCGTCTCGTTGGCGCTGCCATGGCTCTTCACCACCACGCCGTTCAGGCCGAGGAAGATCGCGCCATTGTGGTTGTTGGGATCGAGGTGATCGCGCAGCAGCTGGGTCGCCGGCTTGGAGATCAGGAACCCGACCTTGGACCGGACCGAGCTGGTGAAGGCGCGCTTCAGCAGGTCGGCGACGAAGCGGGCGGTGCCCTCGGCGGTCTTCAGCGCGATGTTGCCGGCAAAGCCGTCGCAGACGATCACGTCATGGTGTCCGCGGGCCAGCTGGTTGCCCTCGACGAAGCCGGTGAAGGCGAGCGGCAGGTGCGTCTGCCCCTTCAGCACCGCCGCCGCGTCGCGGATCTCGTCGGTGCCCTTCTGGTCTTCCGACCCGATGTTGAGCAGCGCCACGCGCGGCCGCTCCAGCTCGAAGATGATGCGGGCATAGGCCGCGCCCATCACCGCGAACTGCACCAGGTTGCGCGCGTCGCACTCGGTATTCGCACCCAGGTCGAGCATCACCACGTCATTGTCGCCCAGCGTTGGCAGCGGGGCGGCGAGGGCAGGGCGGTCGATCCCCGGCAGCATGCGCAGCGACAGCTTCGCCATCGCCATCAGCGCGCCGGTATTACCCGCCGACACCGCGGCATGAGCGCGACCCTGCTTCACCAGATCGATGGCAATCCCCATCGAGGTGCGCTTGGCGCGGCGGATCGCCTGGCTCGGCTTCTCGCTCGATCCCGTGATCTCGGGCGCGTGGACGATCTCGGAATGCTGGCTGAGGTTCGGGTGCGATTCGAGCCCGGCGCGAATCGCCGTCTCGTCCCCGACCAGCAGGAAGCGCAGGCCATCGATCCGGCGTCGCGCGCTGGCGACCCCGGCGAGCATCACCGCCAGCCCTTCGTCGCCGCCCATGGCGTCGACGGCGATGCAGGGCTGGTCGGTCATCGTCGATCGATCTCGTGCTGGGCTCAGGCCTCGACCGACACGACCTCACGGCCGTTGTAATGGCCGCAGGCGCCGCACAGGACATGCGGACGCTTCAGCTCACCACAGTTCGGGCACTCCTGGAAGGCAGCAACGGTCAGCGAGTCGTGACCGCGGCGCATGCCACGCTTGGAGGGCGAAGTCTTTCTCTTGGGGACGGCCATTGCGGCACCTTGTACGTGTGAACCGGTGGAAACAGGCACGGCCGCCGCCGGGCCATGACGGCCACGCCAGCGATCCGGAACCTATCGCGAAGCGCGGGCCTATAGCGGATCGGCGCAAATGCGCAAGCGATTGGCGCGTGATGGTGGTTGGCAGAGGGGCTGCCCTGAAGCCGCTGGCCCCCCAAACCTCTTCGCGGCATAGCGTGAGGATGAGCGATGTTCCCCTCGGCCCGATCGTGCACGAAGCCACACGGCCCCTGCCCGGACTCGCGCTACATAGCGGGAGAGCGGTGGCTCTGGCGCCGCTCGCCTCCTCGCATGTCGGCGATCTGTGGGACGCGGCGCGGTCTGCAGATACGTCTTGGACCTACCTCCGGTACGGACCGTTCCCGACCGAAGCGGCAATGGCAGCGCACGTCGAGCGCATCAAGGATCTGGAGCAGCAGCCATTTTTCGCGGTCGTCCCTAGATCGAGCGGCAAGGCCGAGGGATGGGCATCCTTTTGCGACATCGCGCCGGCGGACGCCGCGATCGAGATCGGCAGCATCTGGTTTTCACCGCGCCACGCAGGCACACGCCCGCGACTGAGGCGATATTCCTCTTGATCCAACATGCCTTTGCGCTCGGCTATCATCACGTCGTCTGGCGCTGCAACGCGTTGAATGCGGCGTCCATGCGGGCTGCGCGGCGGTTCGGGTTCACCTATGAAGGAACGTGGCGCGGGGATGGCATCGTCAAGGGAAGACGGCGCGACACGGCTTGGCATTCCATCTTGGAAAGCGAGTGGCCAGCCCAGCGTGACCGCTTCGAAGCCTGGCTGAATGACGCGAATTTCGATGCGGCAGGACAGGCCCTGACACCGCTGTAGTGCGCATCTCGCCATCGCAGTCACTGATCACTAATATGAGCCCGCCCTCCGGAGAAATGCCGCCGATGCAACGCCTTCTCGCCCTTGCCGCCCTGCCGCTGATCGCCGCTGCGCCGGCCGCCGATCCCGTTTCGCCCGCGGCGCTGTCGGCGGACGTGAAGGTGCTGGCGTCGGATGCGTTCGGCGGGCGGGCGCCGGGAACGCCGGGAGAGGCGAAGACGGTCGACTGGCTGGTCGCGCAGTTCAAGGCGGCGGGGCTCCAGCCCGGCGGGCCAGGCGGCAGCTGGACGCAGGCGGTGCCGCTGATTCGTACCCAGCTCGGCGAGGGCAATGTCACCGCCAACGGTACTAGCTGGGCAAGCGGGCGCGACGTGTATCTCTCCACCGTCCGCCCGGTCGATCGCGCGACGGTGGCGGGGGCGCCGATGGTGTTCGTCGGCTATGGCGTGACCGCGCCGGAACGTGGCTGGGACGACTTCAAGGGCGTCGATTTAAAGGGCAAGGTCGCGGTCTTCCTGGTCAACGATCCCGACTTCGAGGCGGCGGCGGGTGACGACGCGACCGGCAAGTTCGGCGGCCGGCGCATGACCTATTACGGGCGCTGGACCTACAAATATGAAGAGGCGGCGCGGCGCGGCGCCATCGCCGCGCTGATCGTCCACGACACGGCCGGCGCGGGCTATGGCTGGGCGACGGTGACGGCGCCGGCTGGCGAGAATTACGACGTAGCCACACCGCCCGCGCCGCGCGTGCTGCTGCAGGGCTGGATCGAAGGCGCGGCCGCGACCCGGCTGTTCGCTGCCGCCGGACTGGACCTGGCGCAGCTGCGAGCGGCGGCGCGGCGGTCCGACTTCAGGCCGGTCGCGCTGAAAGGCAGCGGCTTTTCCGCCGACCTGCCCGTCGCGGTGACGCGTGCGGAGAGCCGCAACGTGCTGGCCAAACTGCCCGGCCGGGCCCGGCCGGACGAGGTCGTCATGTATGGCGCGCACTGGGACGCTTATGGCGAGGGCGCGCCCGATGCCGATGGGCGGCGTATCCGGCCGGGCGCCAATGACGATGCGCTGGGCGTGGCGGGGGTACTCGCGATCGCGCGGGCGGCCGCCAAGGCGCCCCGGACGGCGCGGACGCAGCTGTTCGCGCTGTGGACCGGTGAGGAACGGGGGCTTCTGGGATCGGCCACGTACGCGGCCAATCCGGTCTATCCGGCAGCGAAGACGGTCGCCAACCTGACGCTCGACATCCTCCAGACCGCCGGTGCGTCGCGCGATGTAATGCTGGTCGGCGACGGGCAGAATTCGCTTGAGGATCTGCTCGCCGATGCCGCGCGGGCGCAGGGACGGGTGGTGACGCCCGAGGCGCTGCCGGAGCGCGGGCTGTTCTACCGCGCCGACCATTTCTCACTTGCGCGTCAAGGTGTTCCAACGCTGCTGCTGATGGCGATCAGCGGCGCGCCCGACCTGGTCAAGGGCGGGCGCACGGCCGGGCAGGCGTGGCTGGACAACTACATGCGCTGCTATCACCAGACCTGCGACAGCTGGTCGGCGGACTGGGACCTGACCGGGGCCGCTGCGGACGTCGACCTCATCCGCCGGATCGGCTTCGGGCTGGCGAGCGGCAGTGAGTGGCCGACGTGGCGGCCCGGTTCGGAATTTCGGGCGATCCGCGAAAAGAGCCGCTGATCCCGCTACTTGCCGAGCACCGCATCGCCCACGAACGGGTTGGTGCGGCGCTCGTGCGCGAAGGTGCTGGCGGGGCCATGACCCGGCACGAAGGCCACGTCACCGAGCGGCCACAGCTTTTCGCGGACCGAGCGGACGAGGTCGTCGAAGCTGCCGAGCGGAAAATCGGTGCGGCCGATCGAGCCCTGGAACAGCACGTCGCCGACCTGCGCGAAGTTCGACGGCGCATGATGGAATATTACGTGGCCGGGCGTGTGCCCCGGCGTCAGGTACACATCAAGCGTCAGGTTGCCGACTGTTACCGTGTCGCCATCGTCCAGCCAGCGATCCGGCTCGAATACCACGCCGCGGATGCCGTAGTTGCGGCCATCCTCGTCCAGCCGCGACAGCCAGAACCGATCGGCCTCGTGCGGACCCTCGATCGGCACGCCCAGATCGTCGGACAGCGGCTTCGCCTCGCCGGCATGGTCGATATGGCCGTGGGTCAGCAGGATCTTCTCGACCGTCAGCCCCTCTTTCGCGATCGCCGCCTTGATCCGGGGCAGGTCGCCGCCCGGATCGACCACCGCCGCCTTCATCGTCTCGGTACACCAGATCAGCGTGCAATTCTGCTGGAGCGGGGTGACGGGCACGATCGCGGCACGAAGGGGTGGCTGGCTCATGCCATCGTCCTGTCGTGGGGGAAGGCCGCGGTCAATCTCACCACAGCACCCCATCGACCGGCTTCAGCGGTTCGGGCGGGGCATCGCCGATCGCCTGGAGCAGATCGATCTCGATCGTCCGGCACATCGCCGACAGCGGCACGTCGTGCACCGTGTCGGCAAAGGGATCAACCAGGTCGTCGCCGATCTGGAGCACTGCCAGGAACATCAGCCCCGCGATGGTCGAACCGAGCGGCGTCGCGAAACCGAGCGATTCGACCAGCCCGATCGGCAGCAGCACGCAGAACAAATGAGTGAAGAAGGTCGGGAAGAAGCGATACTGGTTGGGCAGCGGCGTGTTCTTCAGCCGTTCCATCCCGCCCTGCGCATTGGCGATGTCGACCAGTACCGCCTCCATCTGGGTCTGCTGGATGGTGTCGATCCAGCCTTTCCGCCGGGCATCGTCGATGCGGCGGCCGGTGCCGTCGAGCAGCCCGTTGGCGGTGTTGACGCGGGCCAGCGCCGGCTCCGCCTCGCCCCGCGACAGGAAGCGCAGCACTTCGCCGTCGCGCTCCTGCCGACGCAACTGGCAGCGCAGCGCGTTCACATAGGCGATCTGGCGCAGCACGATCGAACGCTTCAGGTCCTGCGCGTCGGGATCGGGCAGGAAGTTGCGGGCAGCACGGGCGATGTTGCGCGACGCGTTGATCATCGCGCCCCACAGGACCCGGCCCTCCCACCAGCGCTGATAGGCGGAATTGTCGCGGAAGCCGAGGAACAGCGCCAGGGCCGAGCCGAACAGGGTGAGCGGCAGCGACGGTGCCTTGAACGGTAGGACGAAATAGGTGACCGTGACGATCACGTCCCACACCGCGAGCACCAGCAGCGGTTTCCACACCTCGCGCACGATCTGGCTCATGCGCGGTGCGGCGTCGACGATCATTCAGCTGTCTCCATCGGGGCAAGTCGGGCGAACGCGCGGCGCGTGCGATGGATGCTCTTTAAGCGAGGGGGCGGGGATTTATACAGATCAATCGTTGAGTGGTGTGCCGTCATCGGCTTCACCCATGTCCGTCATCCCCGCCTGCGGGATGACGGGAGAAGAGGACCAGGCCATTCCCCAATGACAATCAGGGGAAGATGTCCGAGGCGTGACGACAGGTCGTAGGAATTACCGCCCAACCAGCGCGCGATCTCGCAGGCCGCGCCAGATGCGCAGGGCCTGCACCGTCTCGGGCGCGTCATGGACGCGCAGCAACTGGGCGCCGGCGTCGGCGCCCCTGAGCGCAAGGGCGATGCTGCCGCCCAGGCGCTCGGCGACCGGGGCTTCATTCGACAGGGCGCCGATCATCCGCTTGCGGCTGGCCCCCAGCATCACGGGGCAGCCGAGTCCGTGGAACGTTGCGAGGCCGTTCACCAGTGCGAGATTGTCGGCCAGCGACTTGCCGAAGCCGATGCCGGGATCGACCATGATCCGCTCGCGCGCGACGCCGCCGGCTACGACGGCGTCGATCCGCGTTTCCAGCCAGGCGAAGACGTCGCCGACCACGTCCCGGTAGGTGACGCGGCCATGGCCGCCCTTGTCTGGATCGGGCGAGTGCATCAGCACGACCGGGCAGCCGGCGCGGGCCACGACCGCCAACGCGCCCGCATCCCACAACAGCGCCGAGACGTCGTTGACGATGCGCGCGCCGGCCGCCAGCGCGGCCTCCATCACCGCGGCCTTGCGCGTGTCGATCGACACCAGCGCGCCGCCGGCTGCCAGCCGCTCGATCACCGGCACGGTGCGGGCGATCTCGTCACCCTCCCAGACCGTGGTGGCGCCGGGGCGGGTCGATTCACCACCCAGGTCGACCAGCGCGGCACCCGCGGCGAGCATGTCGGTGCCGGTCGCGGCGGCGGCGGCGGGATCGTCCACGTGGCGACCGCCGTCCGAGAAGCTGTCGGGCGTGACGTTCAGGATGCCGGCGACCTGGGGCTGGTCGAAGCGCAACGTACGGTCGCCCAGCACCAGCGGCGCACGCGGCGCGACGATGCGCGCGTGGAGCGCGGCGGCGCGGACGCCGTGGCGGTCGATCTCGGCGACCGGCACGGTGATGCGATCGGCTCCGGCGGTCACCTCATAGGCGGAGAACCACAGCATCCCGCCGGCCAGTCGCGCGACCTCACCGTCCGGCAGGCCGACGGGCGTATCGACGAAGCGGACAGGGCGGAGATAGTCGACCAAGTGGCGGCCGTCAGGGCTGGGTCGCGAGCAGCCATGTCTGGCGCAGCGCATCGATCGGGCGGAGGCCGGCGCCGTCGGCTTCGTAGTGCCAGAAGGTCCAGCCGTTGCAGGCGGGCGCGCCCTGAAGCGCCGCGCCGAGCTTGTGGATCGAGCCGACCGCACCGCACTCGCTGACCAGGGATCCGTCGGCCCGCACGGTGACGCGGTAGCGGCGCTTCGCGTCGGTCAGGATTGCACCGGGGGTCAGATAGTCGTTCTCGACCAAAGTGCCGAAGGCGACCTTGGGCTGCTGGCGCGGGCTCTGCATCGTGGCGACGGCGGATTCGTCGAGCGGCAGCGCCGCCTCGATCCGCTGCGTCGCGGCAGCGACGTAGCCGCGTTCGCGCTCGATCCCGATCCAGTGGCGACCAAGCCGCTTGGCGACCGCGCCGGTGGTGCCGGTGCCGAAGAACGGGTCGAGCACCACGTCGCCCGGCTTCGTGCAGGCGAGCAGGATGCGATAGAGCAGCGCCTCCGGTTTCTGGGTCGGGTGGACTTTGTGGCCATCCTTCTTCAGCCGCTCCTGCCCCCCGCAGATCGGGAATTCCCAGTCGGAGCGCATCTGCAACTCGTCGTTCAGGGTCTTCATCGCGCGGTAGTTGAAGGTGTATTTCGCCTTCTCGCCTTTCGACGCCCAGATCAGCGTCTCGTGCGCGTTGGTGAAGCGTGTGCCGCGGAAATTGGGCATCGGGTTCGATTTGCGCCAGACGATGTCGTTGAGGATCCAGAAGCCAAGATCCTGCACCGTCGCGCCGACGCGGAAGATGTTGTGATAGCTGCCGATCACCCAGATCGTGCCGTTCGGCTTCAGGGTGCGGTGCGCCTCTGCCAGCCAGGCGCGGGTGAAGGCGTCGTAATGCTTCAGGCTGTCGAACTTGTCCCAGTCGTCGGTCACCGCGTCGACATGGGTGCCGTCGGGCCGAAACAGCTCGCCGCCGAGCTGGAGGTTATAGGGCGGGTCGGCGAAGATCATGTCGACCGACGCGGCGGGCAGCGCCTTCATCGCGGCGATGCAGTCGGCGGTCAGGATGGTGTCGAGCGGCAGCGTGGCGGAGTCGTCCGCGGCTGCGCGTGGCCGCGCGATCGTCTGAACTGCCCCCAAGTCCCGTCCCCTTCTGGTCGCCTACAGTGCCGCGCACGCGGAATCCGTCAAGCGGACAATGGTTAACGACAAGCCTTGCGAAACCATGAACGCCACGAGCGGGCGCGGTGGAGCGGTATGGGTAGCGGCCCGATGGGGCGGGAGCACGCAAGATGTTGCGACTGTGTCATGCAGGACTCATCGCGGCGAAAGCCGCCGCGACGGGCGCGAAGCTGCGCCGGTGGAGCGGTGTGGGGCCGTGTTCACGCAGGGCGGCGAGGTGATGGCGGCAGCCATAGCCCTTGTTCGAGTGCCAGTTGTAGAGCGGATACGCCTCGGCATGGGCGAGCATGATGCGGTCGCGGGTGTGCTTGGCGACGATCGAGGCGGCGGCGATCGACAGGCTGTGCGCGTCGCCCGAGACAATGGCGGTGGCGGTGTAGCTCCAGCGTGGCAGGCGGTTGCCGTCGACCAGGACATGGCCGGGCGGGCAGCCCAGTCCTTCGCACAGCCGGTCGACCGCCAGCGTCATCGCCTTCATCGTCGCCCAGTAGATGTTGAGGCGGTCGATCTCGTCAGGTTCGACGATGCCGATGCCGATCTGCGCGCAGTCGGAGAGGCGGCCGAACAGGCGCTCGCGCTCGGCGGTGGAGAGTTTCTTCGAATCGTCGATGCCGCGCGGGACGCCGCGGGCGGGGAGGACGACGGCGGCGGCAACCACCGGGCCGGCGAGCGGGCCGCGACCGGCCTCGTCGACGCCGACGACGGGGGTAGGGTGGAGCTTCTCGTGGCGGAGGTGAGGCATCAGGCGGCCGCGATTACGGCATAAGGGGTGGCGCCAAGCGCGTGCCCCATCGGTCCGTGGCCGTGGCCGAAACCGGGAGCGGCGGCGAGCGTGGCCTGAACATATCCGATGGCGCGCGCGCAGGTCTCGGTGAGGTTCAGCCCCTGCCCAAGCCCGGTGGCGATGGCACTCGCCAGCGTACAGCCCGTGCCGTGGCTGTGCGGTGTGTCGATGCGGTCATGCCACCAGAGCGTTTCCTCGTCGGCAGTGACGAGGCGGTCCTCGATGCGATGACCCTCGCCGTGGCCACCCTTCACCAGCAGCGCGGGGCCGTGGGCGCGGATCGCCGCCTCGCCGCCGAGCGCGGCCAGTTCGGGCAGGTTGGGGGTGACGATCGTGGCAAGCTTCATCAGGCGGGTGAAGGCGGCGACGGTCGCCTCGTCGGCCAGCACGGCGCCGCTGGTCGCGATCATGACGGGATCGAAGACGATGGGATGAGGGACTGGCAGGCCCTCCAGCACATCGGCGACCGCGTGGGCCGTTTCGGCGGAGCCGATCATGCCGATCTTGACCGCGTCCACGCCCAGATCGTCGATGACGCTGCGCATCTGCGCGACGACCATCTCGGGCGGGATCGGGTGCACCGCCTGGACGCCGAGCGTGTTCTGCGCGGTGATCGCGGTGATTGCGGTCATGGCGAAGCCGCCGAGCATCGTCACCGTCTTGATATCGGCCTGGATGCCGGCGCCGCCGCCGGAATCGGAGCCGGCGACGATGAGGATGCGAGGTGGCGTCACCGGATGGCGGCGCGCTTCTGCGCGGCGGCGGTGCGAGTGGGACGATCGAGCAGCTCGCCGCCGCAGTTCGGGCAGCGCTCGTCCAGTTCGTCGGCGCAGTCGGCGCAGAAGGTGCACTCGAACGAGCAGATGAAGGCGCCGCCCGCGTCGGCGGGGAGGTCGGTGCCGCAGCGCTGGCACTCCGGGTGCATCGCCAGCATCAGGCGGCGGCCTGGATCGCGTCGCAGATGTTTGCCACGACCTGCTCGACCTCGGCGGCGTCCTCGCCCTCCGCCATGACGCGGATCACCGGTTCGGTGCCGGAGGGACGGATCAGGACGCGGCCACGGCCCTCCAGCTGCGCCTCGGCGGCGGCGATGCTGGCCTTGACCGGGGCGGCGTCGAGCGGCTTGCCGCCGGCGAAGCGGACGTTGCGGAGCAGCTGGGGCAGCGGATCGAAGCGGTGCAGCACCTCGCTGGCGGGCGCGCCGGCACGCTTCACCTCGGCCAGGATCTGGAGCGCGGCGACCAGCCCGTCGCCGGTGGTCGCATAGTCGGACAGGATGATGTGGCCCGACTGCTCGCCGCCGACATTATAGCCTTTCGCGCGCATCGCTTCCAGCACATGGCGGTCGCCGACCTTGGTGCGGATCAGGTCCAGGCCCTGCGTCGCGAGGTGGCGTTCCAGGCCGAGGTTGGACATGACCGTCGCGACCAGCCCGCCGCCCGCCAGCCGACCGGCGCGCGCCCAGGCGGCGGCGATCGTCGCCATCAGCTGGTCGCCGTCGACCACCCGGCCGCGCTCGTCGACGACGATCAGGCGGTCGGCGTCACCGTCGAGCGCGATGCCGATATCGGCGCCCGATGCTACCACCGTCTCGCCCAGTGCCTGCGGCGCGGTGGAGCCGACGCCGTCGTTGATGTTGGTGCCGTCGGGCGTGACCCCGATCGCGATGATGTCGGCACCCAGTTCCCACAGGGCGGCAGGTGCGACCTTGTAGGCGGCGCCATGCGCGCAGTCGATCACGACGCGCATCCCGTCGAGGCGGAGGTTGGGCGGAAAGGTGGACTTGGCGAAGTGGATGTAGCGCCCCTGCGCATCGTCGATCCGCTTGGCGCGGCCGATCTGGGCGGACGGGGCGAGGGGAACGTCGCCGTCAATCAGCGCCTCGATCGCCTCCTCCGCCTCGTCGGACAGCTTGTAGCCGTCGGGGCCGAACAGCTTGATACCGTTGTCGGCGAAGGGATTGTGGCTGGCCGAGATCATCACGCCGATATCGGCGCGCATCGACTGGGTCAGCATCGCGATGGCGGGGGTGGGCAGCGGCCCGGTCATCACCACGTCCATGCCGACCGAGGTGAAGCCCGCGACCAGCGCCGATTCCAGCATATAACCCGACAGTCGCGTGTCCTTGCCGATGACGACGCGGTGCTTGTGCCCGCCCCGCAGGAAATAGGCACCGGCCGCCATGCCGACCTTCATCGCCATCGCCGCGGTCATCGCGCCGGCGTTGGTGGCGCCGCGAATGCCGTCGGTGCCGAAATATTTCCTTGCCATCACCTGCCGCTTCCCGTCCGCTGCTCGTTGGAGCGCGCGATAGCGCAAGGAGGCGGGGAGCGCGAGCATGTCGCAGGCGACGAGGATATTGACCGCGCTGGTCGCCGGGCTGGCGATCGGCATGGCCGCGGCGGAATGGCACGCCGGCTGGGCGATCGCGGCGACGGCGGTGACGCAGCCGATCGGTTCGGCCTGGCTGCACGGCTTGCAGATGGTGATCGTGCCGCTGGTAACGGGCCTGATCGTCACCGGCATCGCCGCCGCTGCCGAGGCAGCGCGCGCCGGGCGCATCGCGGCACGGGCGCTGGCGAGCTTCGTCGCGGTGCTGTGGACCACGACGCTGATCGCGGCGGTGCTGATGCCGATGCTGCTGCGCGCCTTTCCGCTGCCGCCACCATGGGCGGCGGCGCTGCGGCGCAGCCTGAGCGGCGCGGGGCCGAGCGGCGAGGTGCCGGGGCTCGCCGCATTTTTCGACACGGTGGTGCCGAGCAACGTCGTCGCGGCAGCGGCGGCGGACGCGTTCCTGCCGCTGACGGTGTTCGCACTGGTGCTGGGCTTTGCGACGGCACAGCTGGCGCCGGTATCGCGCGAGCGGCTGACCGGGCTGTTCCAGGCGCTGGTCGAGGCGATGCTGGTGATCGTCGGCTGGGTGCTGAAGCTGGCGCCGATCGGCGTGTTCATGCTGGCGTACGGCGTCGGCGCACGGACCGGCGCGGCCGCGGTGGGAGCGCTGGCACACTATATCGCGATGGTGTCGTCGATCGGGCTGGTGGTGCTGGTGCTTGCCTATCCCGTCGCCGCGATCGGGGCGCGGGTCAGCGTGGCGCGCTTCGCCCGGACGGTGGCGCCGGCGCAGGCGGTGGCGCTGTCGACCCAGTCGTCGCTGGCAAGCCTGCCAGCGATGCTGAATGCCACGGAGCGGCTGGGCGCGCCGCCGGCGACCGCGGGCATCGTGCTGCCGATGGCGGTGGCGGTGTTCCGCGCGACCAGTCCGGCGATGAACCTGTCCGTCGCCCTCTATGTCGCGGCGCTGACGGGCACGCCGATCGGCGCGGGCGCCATGGCCGCAGGCGTGGCGACGGCGGCGATCACGACGATGGGGTCGGTATCGCTGCCGGGCACGATCAGCTTCTTCGCCAGCGTCGCACCGGTGGCGCTGGCGATGGGCGTGCCGCTGGAAGCGCTGGCGCTGCTGGTCGCGGTGGAGACGATCCCGGATCTGTTCCGCACGGTCGGCAATGTGACGATGGACGTGGCCGTCACGGGTTATGTGGCGCGGGTGGAGCGGGGATAGGTCGCGCAAAGATGCGGGGAAGAGGGTTGTTCGCGCCAAGACGCTAAGACGCGAAGAGAGGAAATTGGGTTCACGCGGAGGCGCGGAGGCGCGGAGATGCCGCATCCAGCCGCGCGGCAGCTCTTCATCGCCGGCCGGGGTATTAGTAGCGCGCTACCGCGCGCGGAACCCTCCGCGTCTTCGCGTCTTCGCGCGAAAACAGCTGCTTTCTCACCGCACGTCACCCCAGCCTGCGCTGGGGTGACGGAGAGAGGGGGTCAGCCCTTCCGCGTCAGCTCGGGATGCGGACCCGGAGCGGCGGGTTCGGCCAGTTCGCGTTCGCCGGCGAGGACGTGGTCGTCGGTATCGCCCAGCGTGCCGAGGTGCATCAGCTTCGCGACGAAGGGGGCGATCACCAGCACGACGACGCCGACGCCGATCGCGAACCAGCCGATCCGGCCATAGACCTCCAGCACCTGTTCCGGCCCTGCACCCTCGCCCCCGGTCGCCTGCGCGATCAGGCCGGCGATGAAATTGCCCGCCGCAGTCGACAGGAACCAGGTGCCCATCATCAGCCCGGTCATGCTGCCGACCGACAGCCGCGTCATTGACGATAGGCCGACTGGCGAGAAGCACAGTTCTGCCATTGAGTGACAGGCATAGAGCAGGATGATGATGATCGCCGGGGTCAGCCCCTCAGTCGGTGCCCCCCAGGTCAGCACGAAGAAGCCTGCGCCGATCAGGATCAGGCCGATGCCGAATTTGAACGGCGCACTCGGCTCCAGCCCGCGGCGGGCCAGCTTGATCCACAGCGCACCGAAAATCGGCGCCAGCGTGATGATGAAGAACGGATTGACCGACTGGAAGACCGATGCCGGAATTGCCAGGCCGAACAGCGAGCGATCGACCCGCTGGTCGGTATAGATGTTCAGCGACGACCCGGTCTGTTCGAACAGTGCCCAGAACAGCGGGCACAGCGCGATAAGGAACAGGGCAGCGAAGATACGGTGGCGATCCTCACGCCCCAGGTCACGAAAGCTGGTCATCAGGATATAGCCGATCGTTACCACCGACGCGACGATCAGCATGGTGCCGACCACCCCCTGGTTGCCGACCAGCCACCACGACACCAGCACTGCGGCGGTTGCGCCCAGGTAGATCAGCCACTCGGTCGATACGCCCAGGTTCGTGCGCGCAGTGAGGCGAGCGGGCGCCGGAGGCTCGCCAACGCCGTGCAGCTCGCGTTGGAACAGGGTGAAGACGACCAGCCCCAGCGCCATGCCGATGCCGGCCGCGCCGAAGCCCCAGGCCCAGCCGACCGTCTCGCCCAGCGCGCCGACGATCAGCGGGCCGACGAACGCGCCGGTGTTGATCCCCATGTAGAAGATCGAGAACGCACCGTCGCGGCGCAGGTCGTCGCGCGGGTAGAGTCCGCCGACCAGCACCGATATATTGCCCTTCAGAAATCCGGTGCCGATGATGATGAGGCCGAGCCCGGCGTGGAAGCCGCTGAGCGTCGCGCCCTGCACGCCTTGCGGCCCTTCGACCAGCGCCAGCAGCAGGTGGCCGAGGGTGATGAAGATCGCGCCCGCGAACACCGCCTTGCGTGCGCCGAGATATTTGTCGGCCAGATAGCCGCCGATGATCGGGGTGATGTAGACCAGCGAGGTGTAGGCGCCGTAGGTGGCATAGGCGGGCTGCTCGCCCAGCAGGAAATGCTTGGTCAGATAGAGCACCAGGATGGCGCGCATGCCGTAGAACGAGAAGCGCTCCCACATCTCCACGAAGAACAGCATGAACAGGCCGCGGGGATGGCCGAGAAACATCTTCGCATGTGCGGGCACGCCGCCGCGGATCGGGGCGGCCCCGCCCTCACTCACTGTCGCCATCGTTACGCCACTCTCCGAAATATCGTTGCGCGCGACCGTAGCGGCAACGGGGCGGGTGTAAAGTTTCGGTCATGACGGTAAGGGCGCTGCATGTTCAACGACCTGTCCAGCCCCGCCGCCTTTCTCGCCACCCGCCGCTCGGGCAAGCCGCGCGATCTGGTCGCACCCGGCCCTGACGCGGCGACACTGGCGCAGATGCTGGAGCTGGCGGCGCGGACGCCGGATCACGGCAAGCTGGCGCCGTGGCGGTTCGTGGTGGTCGACGACCGCGACCGGCTGTCGGCGCTGATCCTGGATGCCTATCGCGCCGAGCGGCCGGGCGCGTCGGCGACCGAGATCGCGTCGCTCGACCAATTCGCGCGACAGGCGCCCACGCTGGTCGTGGTGCTGTCGAGCCCACGCCCCGACAGCCATATCCCGCTGTTCGAGCAGGAGATGTCTGCGGGCGCAGCGTGCATGAACCTGCTCCATGCGGCAGGCGCGCTGGGGTTCGCAGGCGGCTGGCTGACCGGCTGGCCGGCGTTCAGCGACGCGGTGCGCGACGGATTGGGGCGGCCTGGCGAGCGCATCGTCGGGTTCGTCTTCATCGGTACGCCGGGGCGACCGCTGGAGGAACGGCCGCGTCCCGATATGGCCAAAATCGTTTGTCACTGGTGAGTCGACTTCCGTCGCGACTGCTGTATTAAGGCACCATGACAGCCCTGAGCAACGAGGATAGCCCCGTATATCTGCGCCTGCGCCGCGCGATCACCGCGGGCATCCTGCGCGGTGACTATCGTCCGGGCGACCAGCTGCCCTCGGTTCGCGCCTTTGCCGCCGAACACGGCGCCAATCCGCTGACGGTGGCCAAGGCCTATCAGGGTTTCCAGGACGATGGCCATGTCGAGGTGCGGCGCGGAATCGGCATGTTCGTGCTGCCCGGCGCTGCCGAGCGGCTGCGCGCGGCAGAGCGCGAGACGTTTCGCACGGTGCACTGGCCGCGGATCGTCGAGGCGGTCGACCTGCTCGGGCTGGAGTGGGACGAGCTGCTGGACCGTGAGCGGGTATAGAACTTTCGTCATGCCGGGATGAGCCCGGCATGACGGAGGCAACTCTCAGAACAATTCCAGCGCCGCGACCTCTTCGGTCGACAGGGTGATCCCGAACATCAGGCTCAATCGCATGCGGTAGACGCGCGGGTCGGTGATCGTACCCGCCGTCTCCTGATCGGCGGCGATGCGGCGATACTGCGTGTCGGTGAGCGCGGCGAAACCGTGCGGCAGGACGATACTGACGATCCGCAGCGTGGTGAAGCGGGTGCCGGGGGCGGTCGACGACCAGTGGTTGCCCAGCGCAAGGTCTGCGTCGGCCACCCGGTCCAGCGTGAAACTGAACTGCGCCTGCCAGCCAGGACCGGCACCGCGGCCATCGGTGCTGGCAGCCGCGCCGTGGCGTTCGAGCAGCCAGCCATCGCGATCATGGCGGGTCAGGCGGAACCGCGCGCCGTCGGGCGCCTCCGCCTCGGCACCGTCCTCCAGCGGCAGGACGGGGGCATAGGTGCCGCCGAAGCCCGCGTCGGCGACCCACTCGCGCCCAGCGACCGCCACCAGGCTGAACGTGTGGGTGAGTGGCGGTACCGGCCCCGCCTCGCGGTCGATACCCAGCCAGACACGGGCGAGGATCGGCCGGGCGACGAAGCCGAGGGTGGCGAGCGCGTCGCCGAACAGCCGGTTCTGCTCGAAACAATAGCCGCCGCGCCGTGCGGTGACGAGCTTGGCGAAGACCGACGCGCTGTCGATCGCGATGGCGCGACCGAGCATGACGTCGAGATTCTCGAACGGAATGGCAAGACGGTGGGCGCGCTGCAGGCGGGCCAGCCCGGCCGCGTCGAGCGTCGGACGGGCGGGCAGGTCGATGCGGGCGAGGTAGGCGTCGAGGTCGAACATGGCAGGTTACTAGCGGGCCGGGCGCGGGGTGGCGAGCCGTCTCCCCTTCCTTGCGGGAAGGGGAGGAAGTGACCTACGCCGCCAGCACCGCGGCGGGCACCTGGTACAGCACGTCCGCGGGGGCCATCGCCGCCGCCTCCAGCCCCAGCGCCTCGGGGACGATCTGGTCGAGGTAGAAGCGGGTCGTCGTGCGCTTCATCTGCGCGAAGTCGTCCTCGCCGGCGGCGGCGCGGGACTGGCGTTCCATCAGCCAGCCGCAGGTCGCGACCGAGAGCATCGTCAGGAAGGGATAGCTGCCCGCCAGCCGATCGTCGTGGCTCGCGCTCGCCAGATGGGTGCCGACCGCTTCGCACGCCCCGATCAGGCGGATCAGGGCGGGGTGCTGGGCCTCGGCGCGCAGGTCGGCAATAAGGCTCGCGAAAGCAGTACCGCCCGACAGGCCCAGCTTGCGGCCGACCAGATCGGCGGCCTGAATACCGTTGGTGCCTTCGTAGATCGGGGTGATGCGGGCATCGCGGAAATACTGGGCGGCGCCGGTCTCCTCGACATAGCCCATGCCGCCATGGACCTGGATGCCGAGGCTGGCGACCTCGTTGCCCAGATCGGTGCCGTGTGCCTTGGCGAGCGGAGTGACCAGTTCCAGCCGGTCGCGCGCGGCGGCGTCGCCCAGCGCGGCGCGGTCGACCTGCCCGGCGGCGTAGTAGACCAGCGCGCGGGCGGCCTGGGTCTGCGCCTTCATCCGGATCAGCATGCGGCGGACGTCGGGATGTTCGGCGATCGCCACCGAGTCACGCGATGCGGCACCGGCGCGGGCGGACTGGACGCGGTCGAGCGCATAGGCGATCGCGCCTTGCGTCGCGCCCTCCGCAACCTGCACGCCCTGCAGGCCGACATTGAGGCGGGCGTTGTTCATCATCGTGAACATCGCGCGTATGCCGCCATGCTCCGGCCCGATCAGCTCGCCGACGCAATCGCCATGGTCGCCGAACGACAGGACGCAGGTGGGGGAGGCGTGGAGGCCCATCTTGTGTTCGATCGACACGACGCGGACATCGTTGAAGATGCCGGGCTCGCCGGCATCGGTCAGGCGATATTTGGGTACGAGGAACAACGAGATGCCGCGCGTGCCGGCCGGCGCGTCGGGCGTGCGGGCGAGGACGAGGTGGACGATGTTGGGCGCCATGTCGTGGTCGCCGAACGAGATGAAGATCTTGGTGCCCCTGATCGACCATTTCCCGTCACCAAGCGGGGTGGCGGTGGCGCGCAGCGCGCCGACGTCGCTGCCCGCCTGCGGCTCGGTCAGGTTCATCGTGCCGGTCCATTCGCCGGTGGCGAGACGGGGCAGGTATGCGGCCTGCTGTTCCGGCGAGCCGTGATGCTGGAGCGCCTCGATCGCGCCGACCGTCAGCGTCGGGCAGAGCGCAAAGCCCATGTTGGCGGTGCCGAGCGTGTCGAGCACCGCGGTCTGGAGCGCGAAGGGCAGGCCCTGCCCACCCCAGTCCTCCGGCGCGCCGATCGTGCCCCAGCCTCCCTCGACATAGGCGTGATAGGCCTGGCGGTAGCCGTCCGGCATATGGACGCCGTCCGGGCTCCACTTCGCGCCGACCGTGTCGCCGATCCGCGCCAGAGGTGCCCATTCGCCGGCGGCAAACTGGCCGACGCCCTCCAGCACCGCGTCGACGACATCCTCGCTCGCGGCGGCGAAGCGCTCGGTGGCGGCGAGATCGGCCAGGCGCACAACATGGTCAAGGACGAAGCGCTGCTCGGCGACGGGGGGCGTGAAAGGCACGGTTCTCTCCGGGATTTTGGCTGGTATAGGCACAAGCGCATGAGCGCGCCAAATCCTATCGTTCGACCCTACGGCACGGCCGCCATCGAAGAGGCAGCGGCGGTGATTCGTGCCGGCGGTATCGTCGCGGTGCCGACCGAGACGGTATACGGCCTCGCCGCGGACGCGGCCGATGCGGCGGCGGTGGCGCGGATCTATGCGGCCAAGGGGCGGCCTGGCTTCAACCCGCTGATCGTCCATGTCGGCGATCTGGCGGCGGCCGAGGCGCTGGCGGTGTTCGACGCAGAGGCGCGCGCACTGGCGACGGCGTTCTGGCCGGGGCCGCTGACGCTGGTGCTGCCGCTGCGCGCGGAAGCACCCGTGGCGTCGCTGGTGACGGCGGGGCTCGATACGATCGCGATCCGGGTGCCGGCGGGGCGAGCGATGCGCGCGCTGATCGCCGCGAGCGGGCAGGCGCTGGCGGCGCCGTCGGCCAACCGCAGCAATGGATTGAGCCCGACGCGGGCGGAGCATGTCGTCGCCAGCCTGGACGCGGCGGCGGGGCTGGTGATCGACGACGGTCCCTGTGCTGCGGGGGTGGAATCGACGATCGTGCGGGGGCGGCAGGTGCTGCGGCCGGGGCCGGTGACGGCGGAGGCGGTGGCGGCGGTGGTCGGCGCGGCCGGGCCGGTCGATGCGGACGGCCGCATCGTCGCGCCGGGGCAGCTGGCGCTCCACTACGCGCCGGCCAAGCCGCTGCGGCTGGAGGCGACGGCGCGGGCCGGTTACGAGTGGCTGATCGGTTTCGGAGCGGTCGCGGGCGATGATACATTGTCGGCGGCGGGCGACCTGAACGAAGCGGCGGCGCGGCTGTTCGATGCGCTCCACCGAGCGGATGCCTCCGGCGCAGCAGGAATTGCGGTAGCTCCAGTGCCGAACGAGGGAGTCGGTGCCGCGATCAACGACCGGTTGCAACGGGCGGCAGCGCGTTAGGTCGAAACGGGGTGCTGGCTGGCCTGATGCCTGAGCCGTCACGCGGAGGAGAGGAAAGCGGCGTTCGGCTCCCCGCGCCCGACACGCGGTTTGGAAAATGCAGTCGGGCGCATGTTCCGGGAAGGGCCAATTCACAGACCTCCGGTGCTTCAGCCAATGCCACCGGGTTCTCGTTATCAGGACTAAATGGCGTCCAGCGCAGCACGTCGCGCCTCACGCGCGGAGCGCGTCGTCGTGCCGACGCAGGCAAGGGTGATTGCCGCAATGCCGCTCCATTGGGTGACGCTCAGCCGCTCGTGAAGAATGATGATGCCGGCTACCGCGCTGACGGCTGGCGACGCGCTCATCAGCACACCGAAGACGCTGCGTGGCAGATGCCGGAGTGCGAACAGGTCGAGCAGGAACGGCATCGCGCTCGACAGCGCCGCCACTACCAGGCCGAACGCCAGCACACGCGGTTCGAGCAGCGCCGCCCCCGCATGACCGATACCGAACGGCAGGACGACGAGTGACGCGATCACCATGCCGACCGCGACACCCCGATTACCGTGCCCGGCCACCCTGCTCCCGACAGCGACGTAGAGGCCCCAGCACAGGGCGGCGGCAAGCGCGAAGGCGACGCCGCGTGGATCGAGCCCGTCCGCCGCCGAGCCGAGCGGCAGCAATGCCAGCCCCAGCGCCGCAAAGCCGATCCAGAGCAGATCCAAGACACGGCGCGATGTAATCATGGCGACCGCGAGCGGGCCCAGCACCTCGATCGATATCGCTATGCCGACGGGAATGTACGCGAAGGCCCGATAGATCAGCAGGTTCATCGCGCCGATCATGACTCCGTAGAGCAGCAGGCCGGGCCAGTCCGAGGCGGTCAAGCGCAGGGTCCATGGCTGGAACATCGCCGTCAGCAGCATCGCCGCGATACCAATGCGCAGCGCGGCCACGCCCTCCGGCCCCACCAAGGGGAAGATCGTTTTGGCGACCGCGGCGCCGATCTGAAGCGAGACGAGCGAGGCGACCGCCGCTGCGACTGGTAGCTTACTGGCCTGCATCACGAGTATCCCCATCGTCTGGGGCATCATATACCCCCATCAATGCGCGATTTCCGATCTTTCTCCGGCAGGAAATGCACTAACGGTAGCGTAATCGGCCACACGATCATCGTTTCTTGGAGTTTTCTGCGATGCCCAGACTCGACGCGATCGACCGGCGGATCCTTGGCGTGCTCTCGGTGGAGGGACGCCTGTCCACGGTGGACGTCGCCGAGCGCGTCGGGCTTTCACCGACTCCCTGTGGTCGGCGAATCCGCGAGCTGGAAAAGGCGGGCGTGATCGAGGGCTATGCTGCCCGCCTCGATTCAGCCGCTCTGGGACTGACGGTCTGCGTGATGGTCTCGGTCAGGCTCGACCGGCACCATCCGGACGGCCATGCGCAATTTGTCGATGCGGTGCGGCAGCGTCCGGAGATCACCGAATGCCTGCTGGTTACCGGCAGCTACGATTACCTGCTGCGCATCTGGCTGTCCGACGTCGCCGCGCTCGCCGACTTCGTATCGAAGGTGTTGCAGGGCATTCCGGGCGTAGGCGAAACGTCGACGATGGTCGTGCTTGCGGCTCCGGTGACGCGCCCCTTGATCTAGACCCACGCGCAGCATCGCGCGGTGGCCGAAGATCATCCAGGTCGATCGTGTCAGGCCCGTGCGCGTGGCGTCGACGAGCCATTCGGCGGCCGGTACTGCCACCATCATCGCCTCGCCTGCCGACGCGCCTCTCGCTCCGGCCCGGCGGCCAAGGGTTCCTCCCCGCACGGCGGGGAGGAGCTTGGATCAGGCGGCGACCGACTTCGCGCGGGCAGCGAAGCTCTTGCGCAGCTTCTGGAGCTTGGGCGGGATCACCGCCATGCAATAGGGGTTCGAGCGGCCCGAGGTTTCCCAGTAATCCTGGTGGTAATCCTCGGCCGGATACCAGTTGTCGGCCTGCTCTATCGTGGTGACGATCGGCTGGTCGAGGTCGGCCTGGGCGCGGGCGATCGCCTGATTGGCCTGTTCCTCCTGCATCACCGTCGCCGGGAAGATCGCCGAGCGGTACTGGGTGCCGACGTCATTGCCCTGGCGGTTCAGCTGGGTCGGATCATGGGTCGCGAAGAAGATGTCGAGGATGTCGCCGAGCGAAACCTGTTCGGGATCGAAGCCGACGCGGATCGCCTCGGCATGGCCGGTGCCGCCGCTGCATACCTCGCGATAGGTGGGATCCTCGGTGTGGCCGCCGATATAGCCGCTCTCGACGCTCTCGACGCCGATCACGTCCTTGAACACCGCCTCGGTGCACCAGAAACAGCCACCGGCCAGGGTTAAATAGTCGGTCATGAAGTCGATCTCCTTTGCCCAGATGTAGGAAGCGGCTAGGGCGGCTGCAAACGGAGGCGGCGACATGGCGGTGATGGTGACGGGCGGGGCGGGCTATATCGGCAGCCACGCGGTGCTGGCGCTGCTCGACGCGGGGCACGAGGTCGTCGTGGTCGACAATCTCGTCACCGGGTTCGACTGGGCGGTCGACGGGCGCGCGACGTTGGTCGAATGCGATGTGGCCGACGAGGGGCGGGTGCGTGCGGCGATTCGGGGGCATCATGTCGACGCGATCATGCACTTCGCCGGATCGGTGGTGGTGCCGGAGTCGGTCAGCGTTCCGCTCAAATATTACCGCAACAACACCGCAGCTTCGCGATCGCTGATCGAGAGTGCGGTGGTGGAGGGGGTGACGCACTTCATCTTCTCCTCGACCGCCGCGACCTATGGCACGCCCGAGCGGGTGCCGGTGGCGGAGGGCGACCCGACCGTGCCGATCAATCCGTACGGCATGTCGAAGCTGATGACCGAGGCGATGCTGCGCGACGTCGCGGCGGCGCACCCGATCAACTATGCGGCGCTGCGCTATTTCAACGTCGCGGGGGCCGATCCGCAGGGTCGGTCGGGCCAGTCGACCGCGGGGGCGACGCACCTCATCAAGGTGGCGGTCGAGGCGGCGACCGGGCGGCGGAGCCATGTCTCGGTGTTCGGCACCGACTTCCCGACGCGCGACGGGACGGGGGTGCGCGACTATATCCACGTCTCGGACCTGGCAGCGGCGCATGTCGCGGCGCTCGACCTGCTGCGCGCCGAGCCGGGGCGGAGCCACACGCTGAACGCCGGTTATGGGCGCGGATTCTCGGTCAGCGAGGTGCTCGACGCGGTCGACCGCGTGACCAACATGACGATCGAGCGGCGGCTGGAGGGGCGGCGCGCGGGCGATCCGGCCGAGCTGATCGCCGACAACGGCGCGATCCTGGCGGCGCTGCCGTGGCGGCCGGCACGCGACGACCTGGAGACGATCGTGCGCGACGCGCTGGCGTGGGAGCGGACGCTGGCCGAGCGGGGCTAACCCCGCTCGCCACCGATCGCGGCGCGGGTAAAGGCGGTGGCCCACCACCAGCCGAGCGCCCAGAGCGTGCCGAAGCTCCAGCCGGCGAGCACGTCGGACGGCCAGTGGACGCCGAGATAGACGCGGCTCGACCCGACCGCGCCGGTCAGGAACACGGCGGCGGCGAACAGGTAGCGGCGGGCCCGCCGCTGCCGCACCACCTGCGCGGCGAGCGCGGCGAGCGTCAGGTAGACGACCGCGCTGGAGGCGGCGTGGCCGGACGGGAAGCTGGCGCTCGACACCGGCACCAGATGGTCGACCAGTGTCGGCCGGGCCCGCCCGACGAACTGTTTGACGAGGTCCACCGCATAGCCGCCCGATGCGGTCGCCAGCAGCAGCATGGTCGCGGTCAGCCACAGCCGCTGGACCAGCAGGAAGCCGGCGACCAGCGCGACCACCAGCGTGAGTACCGTGCCGCCGCCGAGTGCGGTCAGGTTCACCGCGACCTGCGGCAGCCACGGCGGACCACCCCAGGCGCGCAGCCCGGTCATGATCGCCCGGTCGGCGGCGAAGGGCATGCGGTCGACGAGGGCGCCGAGGCAGAGGACGACGATCGCCGCCAGCGCGAGCGTGGCGAGGCCGGCAAGCTCGCGGGGCAGGCGGCGGCGGTGCGGTTCGGTCATCGGACGGGGCGTACACGGCGGTGAGACCGACGGCCAGTTGGTGGCCGTCAGGTCATGCCGGGACGTTTACGGGGCCACGAACGTCGTAGTGGTGATCCGGTGGACCACCGCGACGGGATTGCCGGCGATGGTCGCGGGGCCGTCCTGCCGGGCGGCGGTGAGGAGATAGCGGCCCTTGTCCGGCGTCGGCACGTCGAACGCGCCCCGGTCGTCCGTCGTCAGCTTCACCTCGCGGCGGGCGGGGGTGACGAGGGTGACGGCGGCGTTCGGCACGGGGCGGCCGTCGCGCCGAAGGACGAAGCGGCTGGCGTCGGGCGCCTCGGGCGCGATCTCGAACGGCAGGCGGGTGGCTGCGGTCGTGCGGCCGGCGCGGGCGTAGTAGACGACCGTCTCCTGCTTGCCGGCCGGGCCCCAGGGCGCGAAGACGCGGTCGTCCCAGGCGTGGACGTCGCCGACGGGGACGGCGGCTTCGAGATAGCCGGCCCGGCGGATCAGGACGGGGCGGGCGGGCGCCTTGCCGCTGCGACCGAGGATGATCGGCGCCTTCAGCTTGGCGAACTCCGGATCGCCGCCGGGCGGTGGTACCTCGGCCGGCTCGCCCAGATAGATGCGTGCGGGGCCGTTGCCGTCGCGCTCGATCCAGACCTCGTGCGCCTGTGCGGCGACGGGCAGGACGAGGAGCAGCGCGGTCAGAAAGGGCTTGGTCATCGGGTGGCTCCTTTGCCGCTCGCGTGGCGGGCGGGGATCAGGTGGAGGGCGAGGAAGACGAGCCCGGCGGCAAGCATGACCAGACCGGTCCAGACCACCGGCCCGAACACCCAGCCGCGCGCAGCGATCGCGGCCGGGAAACTGGCGGCGAGCAGCACCCAGGCGATGCCGCGCAGCCGCCGAACCGTGCGCGGGGCAGGGCGGTGGCCGAAGCGGTGGCGGTGATGCTCGTCGGTGGCGAGCGCGAGGAGTGCGAGGGCGGCGACCGCCAGCAGCAGGGCGAGGAGGGTCACTCTGCAGGCTCCAGCACAGGCTCGGCGACGGCGCTCGCGACCCGGGTCCGGCGGGCCGGGCGGATGGCGGCGCGGTGGCGCGCGGTGCGGCGCGCGACCAAGAGGAAGCCGAGGCCGAAGACGAGCAGCCCGGTGTCGATCCCGGCCAGCATGAAATCGCCGGTGACGAGCGAGGTGAGGAGGCCGTGCCGGGTCGCCAGCGCGTTATAGACCGGCAGGCCGATCAGCAGCGCGCCGGTGCCGGCGAGCAGCGTGGTCCACGCCACCCGGCGCGACGCGAGCAGCGTTACCGCAAAGGCGAGCGCCCAGACGATGAAGAGGCAGTGCACCTCCCACTCCGCCCGACCTTTCAAGCCGACCGGCAGCAGCCGGTTCGCCCAGAGAAAGGCGGCGATGCCAAACGGGAAGCCGCCGATCACCGCGACGTTCAGCCCGTCGACGATGCGGAAGCCGAGATGCGGGCGGGCGGGATCGGGCAGTTTCTCGCGCCGCTTGACCGTCCACAGCACCAGTCCGCTCGCGACCATCAGCGTGCCGGCGACGCCGCAGAGGAAATAGATCCAGCGCAGCCCGGTATCGGCGAAGCGCCCGGCGTGAAGGCCGACCATGACGCCCGCAGTGGCACTGGCGGCGCCGGGATCGGGCGCACGCCAGATCAGCCGGCCCGAGACACCGTCATAGGCGAGGCGCGGCGAGCGGGCCGACAGGGTCGAGGCGGGGCTCTGGCCCAGCGTGATGCGCGCGGCGGCGTCGCCAGGATCGCTGACCTCGATATAGCCGATCGGTCCGCCCAGCCGGCCTTCCGCATCGGCGACGACGCGGGTGAGGGGGACCAGCGGGGCAGGGCGGTTCGCGCGGGTCACCTCGCCCGCGGTGGGGAACAGGTGCGCGGCGACCTTCGTCTGGTCGGTATAGTTGGCGACGACCGCCCAGGGCATCAGCAGCGCCATCAGCGTGACGAGGCCGGTATAGGTCATCATCAAGTGGAAGGGCAGCGCCAGCACCGCGCTGGCGTTGTGCCCGTCGAGCCACGAACGCTGCCCCTTGTGCCGGCGCAGCGTGAAGAAATCGCGGAAGATCTTCTTGTGGGTGACGATGCCCGACAGGATCGCGACCAGCATCATCATCGCGGCGACACCGACCAGCCAGCGCGCCCAGATCACCGGCATGTAGTGGAGGTCGAAGTGGAAGCGGTAGAAGAAGTCGCCGCCGCGAGTCTCGCGCGCGGTCGAAACCTGCCCGTCGGCGCCGATCAGCGCCTGAGTGTCGCCGCGCCCGCGCCGGCCGCGTCGACCGCGCGGCGCCTCACCCTTCTTTTCGGCCGGGATCCAGAAGGTCTGCGCGCCGGGCGACCGTTCGCTGGGCATGGTGATGAACCAGCTCTGCGCGTCGGGCGCCTTGCGCGCCAGGAAGCGCTGGGTGGCCGCCAGCACCTGCATCGGCTGCTCGACCCGCGCCAGTTCCGGGCGCATCCAGCGGTTCATCCCCTCGCGCCAGAAGGCGATGGTGCCGGTGACGAAGACTAGGAACAGGATCCAGCCCAGCAGCATCCCCGACCAGGTGTGGAGGAACGACTGGGACTGGCGCAGGCTCTTGCTCATGACAGGCGCCCTCCACTCAGGATCGAGGCCCAGGTGATCGCCGCCGCGACCCCGCCGATCAGGGCGAGCGTCCAGACCGCACGCCAGCCGCTGCGCGCGAAGAACGACCACATGGCGGCCACCGCGCAGATGACGAAGGCGACGAGCGTCGCCGCCACCGTCGCCTCGGCCCGGTCACCGGGCAGCAGCCGGGCGAGCGCCATCGCCCAGGCCGAGCCGACGGCATAGCCGAGCGGCACCGCCGCGACGACGCGCAGCACCATGTCGGTGCGCCGCCGCCACGCGGCGTTCGCCGCGCGCTCTGCCCGGGTGCCGGTCACTGGAAGCTGTACCGCAGCGTCGCGAACACCGTCCGCGGGCTGCCATAGTAATTGCCGCGCGCGGTCGAGAAGATGCGCGCGTAATAGGTGCGGTCGAGCACGTTGTTGACGTTGACCGACACGCCCAGCCGGTCGTTGAACTTGTAGCCCGCACGCATGTCGAGCACCGCATAGCTGCCCTGGCGCACGATCGTCGACAGCGTCCGCACGCCCGCCGCATTGACGGATGACGGGGTGCCGCCAAAGGTCGGGCCGAACCAGGTCAGCCCGCCGCCGATGCTCGCGCCCGCCAGCACCCCGCCGGCAGGGGCGTAGTTGGTGAAGGCCTTGGCCATGTGTTCCGGCGTGACGGGGACGAGCGAGCGCCCCTCGACCGCAGGGTTGATGTCCTCGAGTAGCTTGGTCTTGGTATAGGTATAGCCGCCGTTGACCCGCCAGCCGGGCAGGATCTCGCCGGTCACCTCCGCTTCGATACCGCGGGCGCGGACCTTGCCGAGCTGGTAGTAGAGGGTGGTGTCGACGGGGTCGTTGAACAGCCGGTTCTTCTGGGTGATCTGGTATGCGGCGAGCGCCAGCAGCAGCCGGTCGTTCATCAGCGACAGCTTGCTGCCGGCTTCGTACTGGTCGCCGACCATCGGATCGATGCCGTCGCCATCGGCGCGCTGGCGGCCGACCGGCTGTGCCTGGGGCGTGAAGCTGTCGGCGTAGCTGGCATAGAGGTTGAGGGCCGGTGTCACGTCCCAGACGATGCCGGCATAGGGGGTGAAGCGGTTCTCGATCGTGTAGCCGGTGCGGATGCCGCGGACCGGCAGCAGCGTCTGCGTGTCGGTATCGTACCAGGTCAGCCGCCCGCCGCCGATCAGGGTCAGCCCGGCGATCGGGCTGAGCCGCATCTGGCCGTAGATGCCGTACTGCTCGACATCGGTGGACGAGGCGCCATAGACCTGGCGCACGCAGGTGGCGGTGGTGACAGTCGCGCGCGAACAGTCGGCGCCCGAGCCCTGCACCGGGTAGAAGGGCAGCGGGCCGTACGGGTCCAGCGGCGGCTCGGCCGGCGACACGGGGTTATAGACGTCGATCCGCGCATAGTTGGACAGGCGGGTGAAGTATGAACTGCCCGACGTCGCCTGATAGTCCGCACCCAGGATCAGCGTCTGGTCGCGGCCGAACAGCGGGAAGCTGCCGATCGCGTTCATGTCGAACGAGCGGCTCTGCTGCTTGCTGTCGCCGCGATAGGCGATGTGGTTGGTGACGCCGCTCGCCGGGGTGACCGGCTGCGCGCCGATATAGGAGTAGACGTCGATCCGGTTCACATCGGTGTAGAGGCCGGTCGCGCGCAGCGTCCAGCGGTCCGACACGCGGTGTGCCAGCTCGACGAAGCCCGACCAGGTCTCCGCATCGAAGCGGTTCCAGTCGGCGCCGAGATAGGTCGAGCGGCGGACGTCGAGCAGCTGCCCGTCGCTACCGTCCGCGCCGCCGCGCAGACCCGGCAGGCCCGACTGGATGGCCGGGCGGAACCGGTCGTAATTGACCCCTGCGGTCAGCGTGGTGCGCTCGCCGATCCGCAGCGAGCCGACGACGAAGGCATCCAGCCGGTTGCGATGGCCGACATCGAAGAACTGGTCCTGATCCTGCGCCATCACGCCGGCGCGCAGGCCCCCGGCGGTGCCCAGGGGCGTCGAGACGTCCAGCTCCAGCCGGATATTGTCGTAGCTGCCGTAACCGGCACTCGCCTGCATCTTAGCCGCATCAAGCGGGCGCTTGCGGACCAGGTTGATGCTGCCCGCCGGGTTGCCGGTGCCGCTGAACAGCCCGGCCGGGCCGCGCAGCACCTCCAGCCGCTCGTAGAAGAACAGGTCCGGGACGTTGGACGGAAAGCCGAGCGATAGGGTCGGCACCCCGTCGATCAGGTAGTTGTTGATCGCGAAGCCGCGCGACAGGAACGACGGATCCTCGCTGCCGACGCCGTTGACGGTGACGCCGTTGGTCGCGGTCAGCGCGTCTTCCAGGGTGAAGAGGTTCTGCGCCTCGATCTGCTCGCGATCGATGACCGTGACGGTGTTGGGCACGTCCTTCAGCGGCGTGACCGTCTTGCCGACCTCTCGCCCATAGCTTTTGCCGACGACGACGATCTCCTGATCCGTCGCGCCATCGGCCGGCGCTTCGGCAGCGGCGAGCGCCGGGTATCCCAGCATCGCGACACCGCCCAGCAAGATAGAAAACACGCGCACTCTTCGTCCCCCGAAACTCGTTGTCGGGGGCTCCCTAGCGATCTCGTTCCTGCGAGTCACTAGCATTAGCGATGGTTCGTGAACTTTTTGTCAGCTAGGCCGGGCCGGGCTTACCGGGTGACCACCTCCCGCTTCATCGGAGCGAGCTTGGCGAGCAGGCGGTTCTGCGCGGCAAAGGGGACGTGCTCGGCGCGCATCGCCGCCTGGAGGTTCTCGACCAGCGCGCCCATGTCGGCGGCCTGCAGGCCCATGTCCTTGTGCGCGGCCTTCATGTCGCGGCCGGTGTAGGTGCAGCCGCCGCCCAGGATGTAGCAGAACTGCTCCTTCAGCGTGCGGCGCAGGCGGACGAGGTCCTGCCCCTTGAAGATGTCGCTGATCCGCGGGTCGGCGACGTTGAGTGCGACGAGCCGATCGACGATGCGCGCGACCCCCGGAGCTTCTCCGAACGCCTGCCACAACCGATCGCCGGCGACCGGCGTCGCGCCGGCATTGGCGTTGGACTGCGGATAGGGATCGACCGGCTCCTCGCCGGGCGGGGTCTGAAGGGCGAGCGCGAGGGCGAGGAGGAGCATGGGCAGACCCTAGAAGCTAGAAGGCGGAGCGCAGTTGGACGAACAACCCGCGCTGGCCGCGGACGGTGGCGATGGCGCCGAGATCGGCATAGGCGGCGGTCAGGGTGAGGTGGCGGTGCAGCGCCCAGGCGGCGAACAGGTCGACCGCGTCATTCTCTGCCGCGAAGCCGAGATTGTCGGGCTTGGTCCGATACTCGCCGCCGATCGCCAGTCGCGGGCTGAGCAGCAGCGCCGCCGAGCCTTCGAACTGCGCGGTGTGGCGATCCCGGCGGTCGCCGCCGAAGCCGAGCAGCCCCCACTGGTTGGCCTTGGTCAGGCGGACGGTGCCGTTCAGCAGCAGTCCGCGCGACAGGATCAGCTTGGTCGCGCTGGCATAGACGTCGGTGCCGCGATCGTGACGGCCGCCGACCGCGGCGATCACCGCGCCCTGCGTCGTGCGGCGGTGCTGCACGCCGACGCTGATCTGCGGCAGCCAGCGGTCCTGGTCCCACACCGCGTCGCCGACCAGCCGCAACTTCGCACCGAACACCTGCTGGCCGAAGGTAAACCCCTTCCCAAGCCCCAGCGCCGCGCCGGCATCGCGCGTGTCGAACCGCTGGCGGGCATAGGACAGCTCGATCCGGTCGCGAATACCGATCGCGCCGCCCAGGCTGGTCAGGGTGAAGTCGGGCAGCGCGATCAGCGTGGCGCTGGCGGCGCCACCGACGCCGGCATTGGTTTCCTGCCCGGCGATGACCGCCCAGCTGGCGATGCCGCCACCCGCCGAGCCCTCGACCGTGGTGATGCCATCGGTCAGCAGCAGCTTGCCGCCCGCACGACCCTCTGCGGCGAGGGTCGGTGCGGCAGCGCACAGGCTGGCCAAAGCACTGCCGGCGACGATCCTAAGTACAAGCGAATGCATGGTATCTCCGATATGGAGACAATGGTTTATACTGTGTGAAACAAGCGTTTACGGTGCGGCAAGCCGCAGCGGCTATCGCTGGCGCCATGATCCGTCCTGCTGTCCTGTTCGCCGCATGTCTGCCCGCCATGGCGGCGGCGGCCCCCGTGTCCGTTACCGTCCGCGGGGTCGACGGTGCGCCGCTGCCGGGTGCGGTAGTGACGCTGGAGGTGCCGGGCGCCGCCGCGCCGAACCCGAACGGCACCTACACGGTCGAGCAGCGTGACATCCAGTTCCAGCCCCATGTCGCGATCGTGCCGGTCGGCGCCACCGTCGCCTTCCCCAACCGCGACAAGGTGCGCCACCACGTCTACTCCTTTTCCAAGCCCAAGAAGTTCGACCTGAAACTCTATGGCCGGGAAGATACGCGCAGCGTCACCTTCGATCAGCCTGGCGTGGTGGCGCTCGGTTGCAACATCCATGATTCGATGAGCGGGTTCGTCTTCGTCACCGCGACGCCCTTTGCCGCGCAGACCGATGCGGCTGGCCGGGTGACCTTCGCGGGGGTGCCCGCGGGAGGCGCCACGCTGCGCGTATGGCATCCGTCGATCCGCGCCGCCGGCAACAGCCTGTCGCAGCCGACCCAGGTCGCCGCCACCGGGCTGTCGACCACCCTGTCGCTGCACCGCTGACATGCGCCTCCTGACCGCGCGTCCACTGCGCTTCGGCTCGCCCCGGTTCCATTCGCTGCGCACCCGGCTGGCGACGCTGTATGCGGCGCTGTTCGCGGTGGCGCTGATCGGCGTCGCCGGCGTCGCGCATCTGGTGATCGCCGGCAATGCCCGCGCCTCGGTGACCGCCGAACTGGCGGCGAGCGGGACGGTGTACGACCGCCTCTGGGCGCTGCGCGAGGCGTCGTTGAAGGGGGCCGCCGACGTGGTCGCGCGCGACTTCGGGTTCCGCAGTGCGGTGGCGTCCGGCGACGCATCGACGATCGCCTCCGCGCTCGACAGCCTGCGCATGCGCGCCGGCGTGCCGACCGCGATGATGGTCGACCTGGATGGCAAGGTGGTCGGCGCGACCGGACCGCTGGCCAAGGCCGCCGCCGCCGCGCCCTTCGCGATGCCGGCCGGCCGCAGCGACGCGGTGGTGGTGGTGGCGGGGCATGTCCATCGGCTGGTGCTGTCGCCGATCCTGGCTCCGACCGAGATCGGCTGGATCGTCCTGGCGGTGCCGCTGGACGGGGCGGAGATGCGCAACCTGGAACGGCTGTCGGCGATCCCGCTAATCGCGACGATGCTGCGACGGACCGACGACGGCCGCTGGACCTCGCTCGACGGCAGCGTGCCGCCCGATCCCGCGCTGGACCGGTTGGTCGACGAGGCGCCCGTCGCCCGTCGTCCGGCACCGCTGGAACTGCCGAGCGGCGACGCGCTGGCGCTGGCCAAGCCGCTGGCCGGGATCGGCGCGCGCGCGCAGGCGGCGCTGCTGATCCGTTATCCCTATGCCGCGGCGCTCGCGCCGTACCGGCCGCTGGAGCTGGGCATCGGCGGTGCCGGCCTGATCGGCCTGATGCTGGTCATGGTCGGCAGCGGCCGGCTGGCGCGCAGCATCGCCCGGCCGATCGCCGCGCTCGACAAGGCGGCGCGGCTGCTGGAAGAGGGCGCGCATGCCGAGGTCGAGGTAGTCGGCCGCGACGAGATCGGTCGGCTGGCGGCCAGCTTCAACCGCATGGCGACCGGCATCGCGGAGCGCGAGCACCGCATCGCCGACCTGGCGTTCAACGACACGCTGACCGGCCTGCCCAACCGTGTGTCGCTGCGCGAGACGCTGGACCAGCTGATCGCGCGCTCTGCCCGCACCGCGGGGCGGAACGGCGGCGTCGTCGTGCTGTGCCTGGACCTCGACCGGTTCAAGGCGGTGAACGACACGCTGGGCCATGACATCGGCGACGGGCTGCTGCGTCAGGTCGGCAACCTGCTGCCGGCGATGGCGCCTGACGGCTATATCGCCCGGCTGAGCGCGGACGAGTTCGCAATCGTGCTGGCCGAGCCCGCACCCGACCGGCCGCGCGCGCTGGCGCAGGCGATCCTCGACCGGCTGGCGATGCCGCTGGTGGTGGAGGAGCATCCCATCACGATCGGGGTCAGCATCGGCATCGCGGTCGGCCCGGGTGATGGGGCGAGCGCCGACATGCTGCTGAAGAGTGCCGGATTGGCGCTGTACCGTGCCAAGACCGACGGACGCGGCGTGCTGCGCTTCTTCGAGCAGGCGCTGGACGAGGCGGCGCGCCAGCGGCGCGAGCTGGAGCTGGACCTGCGCGAAGCGGTGGCACAGGGCCAGTTCACGCTCGCCTTCCAGCCGATCTTCGACCTGAAGGCGGACCGGATCGGCGGTTTCGAGGCGCTGCTCCGCTGGCAGCACCCGACCCGCGGCTGGCTGTCGCCGACCGAGTTCATCCCGGTCGCCGAGGAAACCGGCCTGATCGTGCCGATCGGCGAGTGGGTGATGCGCGAGGCGTGCCGCACCGCGATCCGCTGGCCAGAGCATGTCCGCATCGCGGTGAACGTGTCGGCCCTCCAGTTCCGCAGCCCCGGCTTCCAGTCGGTCGTGCTGCAGGCGCTGGCGGCAAGCGGGCTGGAGCCGCGCCGGCTGGAGGTGGAGATCACCGAGAGCGTGTTCCTGGACGGCGAGGGGCCGGTGGTGGCGCTGCTCCATCGGCTGCGCGCGATGGGCGTGCGGATCGCGCTGGACGATTTCGGCACCGGCTATTCCTCGCTCAGCTATCTGCGGAGCTTCCCGTTCGACAAGATCAAGATCGACCGCTCGTTCGTGATCCCCGTCGCCGAGGACAAGAGCGCCGCCGCCATCGTCCAGGCGATCATCGACCTGGCCGCCGCGCTGAAGACCGACACCACTGCCGAGGGCGTGGAAACCGAGGAGCAGCTGGCGGCATTGCGCGCGCAGGGGTGTGGGACGATCCAGGGCTATCTGTTCAGCCGCCCGGTCGATGCCGGTGCGGCAACGACGATGCTGGCGACGCCGATGCACGCGGTGGCGTGAGGAGATAGGGCGCACCACCTGCCGTTCGCGCGGACCGCAACATATCGAGTTTGGTCCGGCGAGGCTGCAGGGCCTCTTGGGCAGTTGCGGGATCTTTGGGGAACTTCTTCGCCGGGACCCTGCCCGTCGACGCGCTGTTCACAGGTCCCGCCTCTGCCGATCGACAATGCCTTGGCGGCACAGCATGTATTGGCCATCAGCAACGGGATGGGCGAACGCGGCGAACGCGGCGAGCGGGATCACGCGGCACTCGGGGTGCGCCTGTGCCGGGCGGTGTCTAGTGCGCCCACTGCGTCACGATCAGCATCAGCACCATTCCCCCAACCGTCGCCACCGTCGCCCGCAGGCGGGGATCGCGCACCCGGCTGCGCGGCACCAGCTCGCAGCCGCCGATGAACAGGAACACGCCGGCGAAGCCACCGAGCAGCGGCGCCAGCATCGCGTCGGGCACCTGCACCACCAGTCCGACGATGACGCCGGCGAGCGGTGCCAGCCCGTTCACCACCAGCCAGCGGCGGGCGAGGCCGGGTCGGCTGCCGGTCAGCGACAGGCTGACGGTGTTGATGCCGTCGGCAAGGTCATGGGTCAGCACGGCGAGCGCCAAGACCCAGCCGATCTCCGGCGACATCTGGAAGGCGAGGCCGATGCCCATGCCGTCGAGGAAGCTGTGCAGCGTCAGGCTGGCCGGGCCCAGATGGTCGCGCCACGGCGCGGCGGTTCGGCCGAAGGCGGCCAGGCCGCGGTCGAGCAGCATATAGGCGGCGAACCCCGTCGCGACGCAGGCCAGGATGATGCGTGGCGGATAGAGGCCGGCGGCGAGCGACAGCGCCTCCGGAATGAGGTCGATCAGCGCCACGCCCAGCACGATCCCCGCCGCCAGCCCCAGCACCAGCGAGATACGCTGGTGGAAGCGCAACGCGATCGCGCCGCCGAGTAGCGTCGCCGCACTCGCCGCCACGCCGAACCCCAGGGGTAACCAAGCCTCGTCCATCAATCCCCGCCTGCCGAGACCCGCGTCATCGTAGCGCGCCTGCGCGTAAAGTCATGTTGTAACACACCGGCGGGAGTGAGCGGGGCTGTCCGAATCCTCCCCTGCAAGGGGAGGTGGCATGGCACAGCCATGACGGAGGGGTGTCGCCGCTGGCGACGGTGCATGTCCTCACCGCCGGGGACACCCCTCCACCACCGCTTTGCGGCGGTCCCCCTCCCCTTGCAGGGGAGGATTTACAAGCCCACCCGCAGGGTCGCACGGAGATCGCGGCCGGCCAGCGGGGCGAAGTCTTTGAGGAAGCTGGCATGGCGGCGGACGTTCACGTCGAAGATGTTGTTGGCCGACAGCAGCAGCGACGTCTTGCTGTCGCGCCCGAACGGCTTGAGCGAGACGCTGGCGTTGACGACCGTATAGTCGCGGGTCGGCGTCTCGAACGCGGTGATGCGGTCCTGCTCGAACAAATGCTCGACCTCGGCGCGGGCGGTGAAGGCGTCGTTCTGCGCTTCCAGCCCGCCGAGCACGCGCATCGGCGGGATACGCGGAACCGGACCCTGGTCGACGATCGTCGCGCGGACATAGTCGCCGAGCAGGTCGGCGTTCAGCCGCGTCGTGCCGAGCGTGAACAGATGCGCGGTCAGGTCCGCCTCGACGCCATAATAGCGCGCATCCGCTTGCTGGTACTGGAAGCAGGGCAGTTCGACCGCACCCGCCGCGCGTGCCTCGCACACCGAGGACGCGACCTGGTTTTCCGAGATATAGTTGGAGAACCAGTTGTAATAGGCCGAGGCGTCGAAGTCGAACCGGTCGCTGTGCGCGTGGAAGGTCGCCTCCAGCCCCCAGCTCTTCTCCAGCCCGAAGTTCGCGTTGCCCAGCTCATAGGCCTGGGTGCCGGCGTGCGGGCCGTTGGCGAACAGTTCCTCGCCGGACGGCGCGCGCTCGGTCCGCGAGCCGTTCAGGCCGATGCGGATCGCATCGGTGAGCGCGTAGGAGGCGCCGAGCGAGGCGGAGAAGGCGCCGAAATCGCGCTGGCCGGCGAAGAACTGCGACTGGCCGGGCAGGGGGCGGGCGGCGAGGCTGCTCCACTCGTAGCGGGCACCGCCCGCCAGCTTGAACGCGCCGGCGTCATATTGCTGCAGGGTGAAGAGGCCGGTCTGGTTGGTCTCGTTGGCGGGCAGGAATGCCTCGTCCCCGACCACGTCGAACTGGCGGTTGAGGTACTGGACGCCGCTCGCGCCCTTCCAGCCGCCGCGGTTCGCCTGGAGGATCTCGAACCGGCCCTCGGTGCCGTTATTGTAGAAGGCGGTGCCGACCGAGCCGTCCTCCTCCAGCTCGAAATGGCGATAGTCCGCATGGCCCAGGCGGATGCGGATGCTGTCGATCACCGGGCCGCCGACGTCCACCTCGCCGCGCAGGTCGTAGCGGTTCTGCACCACGCTGAGCCGCGGCGCCTCCTGCTCCTGCCCGACCTCGGTCGCGTAGCGGACGGGGACGCCGTAGAGGCTGTCATAATGGCCATAGGAGATGCCGAGCTGGCCGCCCTCGGTGATGATCGTCGCACCGACGCCCGCGGTCCAGGTTTCGCTCGCGCTATTGGGCAGGCGATCGCGGATCGCGGCGGAGGCGGCGAAGTCGATCGGCTCGTCGGTATTCTGCGGCAGGCCGACCTGGCTGAGCGCGGCGGCGCGCTGCGCCGGCGACAGGGCATAGCCGCCGATCTTCAGGTCGTCGGTCTTCAGGTACGACCCGTCGGCGTGGAGGACCAGGTGCTGGCCGACCGCGACATCGCCCGCCGCCGAGCCAGACCGCTCGTTGGCGGCCGAGCCGTAATTGGCGATGGCGTCGAAGCGATAGCCGTTGGCGGGCATGCGGCGGGGGATGCGGGTGTCAATGACATTGACCACGCCGCCGACCGCCGACGAGCCGAACAGGAGGGCGGAGGGGCCGCGCAGCACCTCGACCCGCTCGGCGAGCAGCGGGTCGATGATGACCGCGTGGTCGACGCTGGTGTTCGATACGTCGATCGAGCCGATGCCGTCGGTCAGGACGCGGATGCGCTCGCCCTGGAAGCCGCGCAGGATCGGGCGCGAGGCGCTGGGTCCGAACGAGGTGGCCGACACGCCGGGCAGGCGGGCCAGCGTCTCGCCGATGGTCGGGCGCAGGTCACGCGCCAGCTGCTCGCCGGACAGGACGGATGTGCCCTGCAGCACGTCCTGCTCGGTCTGGTCGATGATGCCGGTGACGATGATCTCGGGCGGCTGAGCCGCGGGAGCGGGAGCCGCCCGATCCTGCGCCTGTGCCGCCGTCGCGGTGGCGAGCGCGACCAGCGCGACGCCCATCGAAAACCGGATCATGTCGATACTCCTGAACCCTGAACGGAGTGCGCCTATCGATCATGTTATATTGTATCAAGTGAATTGTTCGTCAGACGGTCCGTAGTGCCGCCGCCGGGCGGGCTCCCAGGACGGGCCACGCGCCGGCGAGACCGAGGATCATCGTGATCGCTGCGCCGACCGCCAGCGTCAGGCCGACCGCGGTCCAGTCGGGCAGCCACTGGAAGCTGAAAACCTGCGTCACGACGTACCACGCCCCGCCCAGTCCGACGCCGAGCGCCAGCACCGAGACGGCGAGCGCGAGGAGCGCGAATTCGATCGCCTGGCTGCCCAGCACCTGCGCGCGCGTCGCGCCGAGGGTGCGCAGGATGACGCCGTCATAGGTTCGAACCTCGCGCGCGGCGGCGATCGCGCCGACCAGCACGGCGATGCCGGCGAGCACCGCGACCGCGGCGGCGGCGGAGATGGCGGCGGCCATCTGCGTCACCAGCCCGCGCACCTGCGCCAGCACGCCGCGCACCTCGATCACCGATACCGAGGGGAAGGGGGCGAGCAGCGCGCGGACGACGCGCGCCTCGCGGCCGGGCGGCAGGTCGATCGTCGCGACGAGGTTGTGGGGTGCGTCCTCGATCGCGTTGGGGGAGAAGACGAGGACGAAGTTGAATCCCAGCGTGTCCCAGTTGATCCGTCGGAACGAGGCGATGCGCGCGGTGCGCTCGACGCCCAGCAGGCTGATCGTCAGCGGGTCGCCCAGCTTCAGGTCGAGCACGCGGGCGAGGCGCTCGTCGACCGACACCAGCGGCGGCCCCCTATAGTCGCGCGGCCACCAGCGGCCGGCAACGACCTCGCTACCCTCCGGCACCGTCGCCGAATAGGTGAGGCCGCGCTCGCCGCGCAGCGCCCAGGCGCCCTCCGGTATGGACTTCAGGTCGGCGACGCGGATGGTGGCATAGCCGGTGATGGTGCCGCGCATCGCCGGGACGGTGGCGATCCGGGCGGCCGGTGCGACGGCAGCGACGGTGCGGCGGAACTCGGCCTCGCGGGGCGGGGGTACGTCGAGTGCGAAGAGCGCGGGCGCCCTGGCGGGAACGGTGCGCTGGATATTGGCGTCGATCGCGGTGCGGATCGCGGCGAGCAGGACGAACAGCGTAAGCCCCAGCCCGAGTGCGACGACGAGCGCAACGGTCTGCGCGCCGGGCCGGTGCAGCCCGGCGATGGCGAGGCGCAGCAGCGGCCGGCGTGGGCGGGGCAGGGCGGCGGCGAGGCGGCGGACCAGCCAGCCGAAACCGGTCAGCAGCGCCAGCACGCCCGCCACCGCCGCGAGGAAGCCGGCGGCGAGCGCCGGCCGCGTGCTGCTGCCGAGCGCCAGCGCCACCGACAGGGCGAGTGCGGCGAGCGACGGCGGCAGCAGGCGCCAACGCGACACCGGCACCGCCTGCACCGTCCCGCGCAGCAGCCCCGCCGCAGGAATATGGCCGGCGGCGATCAGCGGCGGCAGGGCGAAGGCGAGCGCGATCAGCAAGCCATGCGCAGCCGCGAGCGCCAGTGGCACCGGCTCGATCGCGAAGCCGGGCGCGACCGGCAGCGCGTCGCTGGCGAGCCACAGCAGCAGCGGCACCGCGGCGATGCCGACGGCCAGCCCGGCGGCGATGCCGACGCCGGCGACCACACCGACCTGAAGGAGGTAGACGCGACGGATCAGGTCGGCGGTCGCGCCCATCACCTTCAGCATGGCGATGCTGCGGCGGCGCGCGGCGAGGTAGGACGACACGCCGCCGCCGACGCCGATGCCGGCGATGACCAGCGCCGACAGGCCGATCAGCAGCAGGAACTCCCCCATCCGGTCGACCAGCCGCGCGGCCCCGGGCGCGGCGCGATCACGGGTGCGCGTCTCCCACCCGGCGGTCGGGAAGGCGGTGCGGAAGCGGTTGACGGCGGTGTCGGGACTGGCGCGCGGCGACAGGCGGACGCGGTACTTGCTCTCGTAGAGGCTGCCGGGCTGGACCAGACCGGTGCGGTCGATTCCCGCCATGGAGACGATCGCAACGGGGCCGAGGGTGAAGCCCTCGCCCAGCCGGTCCGGCTCGTCGGCAATGATGCCGCGCACGGTGAAGCGTGCGCCGCCAAGGCGGAGCGTGCCGCCGGGGCGAACGCCGAGCCGGTCGGCGAGCGCGGGAACGATGAACACGCCGTCCGGATCGGGCGCGCGGGCGGATCGCCCGTCGGCGAGGCGCAGCTGGCCATAGAGCGGGTAGGTGGCGTCGACGCCCTTCAGTTCGATCGGCACGACGATCGGCTGAGCGGCGGTGCCGCCGATCGCGCTCGACTGCATCCGGACCGTCGCGGACACGGTACCGAGCCGGGCAAGAGCGGCGCGCTCGGCCAGCGTGGCGCTGCGCTGCGAGGCACCGAACTCGACGTCGCCGCCCAGGATCACCGCACCGCGCGACGCCAGCTCGCGCCCGATCGCGTCGGTCAGGCTGCCGATCGCGGCGAGCGCACCGACGCCGAGGATCAGGCAGGCGAGCAGCAGGCGCAGGCCGCGGAATCGCCCGTCCAGCTCGCGCCGGGCCAGCCGCCAGGCGAGCGACCAGCCGCTCATGCCGGGCTACTGTCGGCGACGATGCGGCCGTCCGACAGCTCGACCGTGCGGTCGCAGCGGCGGGCGAGCGCGGCGTCATGGGTGATGACGACCAAGGTCGCTTCGGTGGCGGCGCGGCGCTCGAACAGCAGGTCCATGATCGCGGTGCCGGTGGTCACGTCGAGGTTGCCGGTCGGCTCGTCGGCGAAGACGAGCGGTGGGCGGGGGCCGAGCGCTCGGGCGATGGCGACGCGCTGCTGCTCGCCGCCGGACAGCTGGGCCGGCAGGTGGGTGAGGCGATGGCCGAGGCCGACCGCCTCCAGCTCGGCGGCGGCGCGGGGCCATGCGTCCGCCATGCCGGCCAGCTCCATCGGCACCGCGACATTCTCGTGCGCGGTCATCGAGGGGAGGAGGTGGAACGCCTGCAACACGATGCCGATGCGACCGCGCCGGGCGCGGGCAAGCGCGTCCTCGTCCAGCCCGGTGAAGTCGAGCCCGGCGACGCGGACCTCGCCGGCGGTGGCGCGCTCCAGCCCCGACAGGACGGCCATCAGCGACGACTTGCCCGACCCCGATGCACCGAGCAGCGCGACGCTGGTGCCGGCGGGGACGGACAGGTCGATACCCTTCAGGATCGTGGTCGGCGCGCCCGCACTGCCCAGCGTCAGGGTGACACCGCGGGCGGCGATGGCCATATCGGATATCGTCATCGATGGGAGCTGCCGGATTGAGGATAGGAAACGCAAGTCGCTATGCCGCCGCGCTGCTGGCCGCGCCAGCCTTGCTGGGCGGTTGCGGGCGCGCAGATGCGCCGCAGGCGGAGAATGCGGCGACGCCGGCGCCGAGCGCGACGGCCGACGCCGCGGTCGTCCGGCCACAGGGGCCGGAGCGGCTGGTGCTGGCGTTCGGCGACAGCCTCTATGCCGGATATGGCGTCGGACGCGGGCTGAGCCTGCCCGACCGGGTGCAGAAGCGGCTGTGGGCGGCGGGCATCAACGCGACCGTGGTGAATGCCGGCGTGTCGGGCGACATCACCGCGGCGGGGCGCCAGCGGCTGGGTTTCGCGCTCGACAATCTGCCGCGCAAGCCGGACCTGGTGATGCTGGGGCTGGGCGGCAACGACGTGCTGCGCCAGATCTCGCCGGCGGAGACGCGCGCCAATCTGGATGCGATGCTCGCCGAGTTGAAGAAGCGGCAGATCCCGGTCATGCTGACCGGCATGCGCGCGCCGCCCAATCTGGGGCCGGACTTCGTCGCGCGCTTCGATCCGATCTGGCCGGATCTGGCGAAGCGCTATGATGCCGGGCTCTACCCGTTCATCCTCGACGGCGTGATCGGCACGCCGGCGCTGATGCAGGCCGACCATGTCCACCCGACGGCCGAGGGGATCGCGAAGATCGCCGACCGGATGGCGCCGATGGTGGCGGGGCAGTTGCAGGACGCCAAACGCTGACATGCCGCCGGACCGGTGAGTCCGACGGCATGCCATTACTGGTACGCTGAGATCAGCCGTACACGACCTGGCGGCTGCGACGGCGATAGCGGGTCGCGGTGCCGACCATGCCGAAGCCGAGCAGCATCAGCGCCCAGGTCGACGGCTCGGGCACGGCGAAAACGACGTTGTCGACCTCGAGCGCGTTGCCGTCGCTGAGGAAGCGGATGCCGCCGATCAGCGCGTCGGTCGCGTCGCGGGTGATGGTGATGCGACGGTTGGTGGTCGACAGTTCCTGGTTGCCGTTCGGCGTCGCGGTGAAGGCGGTGCCGGCATAGGACGCGATCAACTGGCCGGTGGTGCTGAGCACCTGCACCGAGTTGAACGAGTCGATCGACCCGATGAAGAAGCTGACCGACTGGTAGCCGAGGCCGGTGCTGGCGAGCGTGGCGCTGCCGGCCTGGCCGACCGCGAGATAGGCGCTGCCATCGCTGAAAGCGGGCTGGGCCGCGGCGTTGACCAGGTCACCGGTCACAATCGCGGCGTTGCTGTAGCTGGCGGTGAAGCTGGCGGGGAGAGCCGAGCTGAAATCGATGACGGTTCCGGCCGGAGCGGCGAACGTGGCGGTGCTGCCATTCTGCAGCAGCAGGGTCGCGGCGGTTGCGGGGGTGGCAAAACCGGCGAGCAGGCCGGCCGCTACCAAGAACTTGGTCGTCATACTGATACTCCCTTTGGGCGAATGCCGTCGTCATCCAACCGGCACCGTGCCAGTCAAATTTTCGCCTCCGAGCATTCAGCGGCCCAACGACAACACTCTGGAAAGGTTGCAGTGCAGCAGACGTATGCTAAAAATTATTTTTACCATGTAGGAGCCATGTCCCGATGTGGGACGTTTTGCGCGATCTACTGTGTCTGCACGTTTTCGGCTGACACATGATAGCCGAAATCCAGCCATTTCAGCACTTCCCGGGCGCAATCATGGTCGATTTTGGCGTAGCGCGCGCGCATCGCTGCCGATCCGGTGGTGAGCCGCGTCAGCCCGGCATCATCAAACGACAGGATATTCGCCTCCAGCATCGCCGCCAGTTCCGGTCCGGCGATCGATTTTGCTGCACTGCGGAACGCCTCCATGTACCGGTAAGCCTCTGCTTTCCGATAAAGAATCGGCAGGGTCGCGGCGGGAATGCAGCCGAGCAGCGGCTGGAGTGCGGGGTTGATCGCGTGGCCGCTCAGCCAGGCCGCGTTCGCCGCGGACCGCCCGGTAAAGGCGCGCAGGTGCAGGTGATCGGACATGCGCGGGCCATCGTTGACCGGGTAATTGTCCCACAGGCAGACCGGCCGGCCGAGCCGCTCGGCGACGTCGCGCAGGTGACCCGGCGTGATCTCGCGCGCGCAGACCTCCTCCCCGGTCCAGTAGACGCGGATCGCCGGATCGAGCAGCCGGCCGAGCGTCTGGAGATAGTCGGCCGGCCGTGCGCCGAAGACGCGGTCGAGAACGCGGTCGTCGGAATAATAGGTCGGGCACATGAACAGCCGGGTCGCGCGGGTCCGTTCGGCGCAGAAGGCGGTGATCGCCGCCTGCCGCTCGGCCAGTTCGGGCACGTCGCCGCGCATGTCGTCGAACAGGATCGCCAGATCGTCGAGCCCCAGCGCGTCGAGGCTGGCGAGCCGCTCGGCAAGGGCGCCGCGGCCGGCCGCGTCGAAATCCGCGTGCAACTCGAACGGAGTCAGGCCGATGCCGAAGCGGACGCCCCGCGCCCGGCAGTGATCGGCGAAGGCCGCGATCGCCCGCGCTTCGGCCTCCGGATGGGGGGTTCGCCAGTCGCGACGCAGATGGGCGTCGGCCTTGGGCGCGTAATGATAGAAGCGATAGCCGGAGGGGGCGAGGTGATCGATCACCGCGGTCCGCTCCGCCCAGGACCAGCGCGGGCCGAAGAACCCCTCGACGATGCCGAGGTCTGGAATGGGATGGGTCATGCGATCACGGTCGCGGAAGGCGGGTCGCCTGTCCAGCCGGAGCATTGCCCGCCCGCCGTGGGCGGTATATCCGGGCGGATATGATGTTCTCCCCCGCTCGCCGCCGCCTGGTCGGCTGGATGGCCGCGCTGCCCCTGCTGATGCTGCCGGTCGCGGCCCCCGCGCAGGACAAGCCGGCGCTGACGGTATTCGCCGCCGCCTCGCTGACCGATGCGCTGGGCGCGGTGGGCAAGGCCTATACGGCGCGGACCGGGCAGGCGGTCCGCTTCTCCTTCGCGGCCAGCGGCACGATCGCGCGGCAGGTGGAGGCAGGGGCGCAGTCGGACCTGTTCGTCTCGGCCGACGCGCAGTGGATGGACCGCTTGCAGCAGGCCGGGCGGCTGATGCCGGGCGCGCGGCGCGACCTGCTCGGCGGGCGGCTGGTGCTGGTCGCGCCGGCGCGCAGCCGGCTGCGGCTGGTAATCCGGCCGGGCTTTCCGCTGGCGGCGGCGCTGGGTGCGGGGGGAAGGCTGGCGATCGGTGAGCCGAAATCGGTGCCGGCCGGCCGCTACGCGCAGGAGGCGCTGACGCGGCTGGGCGTGTGGCAGCAGGTGGCGGCGCGGCTCGCCCCGGCGCAGGACGTGCGCGCCGCGCTCGCCTATGTCGCGCGGGGGGAGGCGCCGCTCGGCGTGGTGTACGAGACCGACGCGGCCGCCGATCCGGCGGTGCGGGTCGTCGGTGTGTTCCCGGCGGCGAGCCACGCGCCGATCGTCTATCCGGCGGCGGTGCTCCGCGACGCGCGGCCGGGGGCGACCGCCTTCTACCGCTTCCTGGCCGGGCGGGAGGCGCAGGCGATCTTTCGCCGCTATCGCTTCCGGCCGATCGGTTAGCAGCGTGGCGTCATTGCCAGCACTGCGCAGCAATAATGGGGCTCGCGGCTGACATGCTGACGCCCGAGGAGTGGACGGCCTTGACGCTGAGCCTGCGGGTCGCCGGCTGGGCGACGCTGTGGGGGCTGATCGCGGCGACGGCGTTCGCGTGGTTGCTGGCGCGGCACCGGTTCCCAGGGCGGGTGCTGCTCGACGCGCTGCTCCACGCGCCGCTGATCCTGCCGCCGGTGGTGACCGGTTTCGCGCTGCTGCTGGTGTTCGGGATCGAGGGGCCAGTGGGGCGTTGGCTGGACGCCGCCTGGGGCGTGCGGCTGGCCTTTACCCCGGCGGGTGCGGCGCTGGCGGCGGGGGTGTGCGCGTTTCCGCTGATGCTGCGCGCGGCGCGGCAGGCGATCGAGGCGGTCGATCCGGCGCTGGAAGAGGCGGCGCGCAGCCTGGGGGCGGGGCCGGTCGACCGCGCGCTGACCATCGTGCTGCCCCTCGCCGCGCCCGGGCTGCTGGCGGCGGCGGTGGTGGGCTTCGCGGCGGCGCTGGGCGAGTTCGGCGCGGTCATCACCTTTGCCGCGAGCATTCCCGGCGAGACGCAGACGCTGCCGCTGGCGATCTATGCGGCGTTGCAGGTGCCGGGTGGGGAGGGCGCGGCGCTGCGCCTGTCCGCGATCTCGCTGGCGGCGGCGCTTGCCGGGCTGCTGCTGTCGGAGTTGCTGCTGGCGATCGGGCGGCGGCGGGCGGCCCGATGATCGTCGAGGCGGTGCGGCAGCTGGGCGCGTTCCGGCTCGACCTCGCGTTCGAGGGGCCGGCAGATGGGGTGACGGTACTGTTCGGGCCGTCGGGCGCTGGCAAGTCGGCGACGCTGGCGGTGGTCGCCGGGCTGGCGCGGCCCGAGCGCGGACGGGTGATGCTGGGCGAGCGGGTGCTGACCGATACCGCCACCGGTCGCTTTGTGCCGGCGGAGCGGCGGCGGATCGGGCTGGTTCATCAGGATGCGCGGCTGTTCCCGCACCTGAACGTCGAGCGGAACCTGCGTTACGGCCTGACCCGCGCAAGGGGCGAGCGCCGGATCGGCTGGGACGCGGTGGTTGAGGTGCTGGCGATCGGCCACCTGCTGCTACGCTCCCCGCGCGACCTGTCGGGGGGCGAGCGACAGCGCGTGGCGATCGGGCGGGCGCTGCTCAGCCAGCCCGAACTGCTGCTGCTCGACGAGCCGGTATCGGCGCTGGACGCCGCGCGGCGCGCGGAGGTGCTGGCCTTCGTCGGCGCGCTGAAGGCGCGGTTCGGGCTGCCGATGCTCTACGTCACCCACGCGGTCGAGGAGGCGCGGCTGCTCGGCGACCATGTGGTGATGATCGCCGATGGCCTGGTGACGGCGCAGGGGTCACCCGCCGAGCTGCTGCCCGAGCGGGCAGTGACGGGACGGGCGATGCGCGAAGGCGTGGCGCTGATCGACGGTGTGGAGGTGGCGGTACCGGGGTTGGCGGCACCCGAGGGCGCAGTGGTTCGGGTCAGCTGGTGACCAATGTCGCGATCACGTCATAGACGCGCGCCAGCTCGTCGTCGGTGATGCAATAGGGCGGCATGACGTAGAGCGTCGGGCCGAGCGGGCGCAGCAGCACGCCGGCTTCGCGCGCCATCGCCATCATCGCGGGTGCGCTGGCGGCGAGATAGCCGCCCTCTGTGCCAGCGCGATCGATCGCGATGATGGTGCCGAGCTGGCGCGGGTTGGCGGTGCCGGGGAGGGCGGCGACCGCAGCAAGATGCGTCGTCTGGCGGGCCGTCAGGTCGGCGAGGCGATCGGCGACCGGCTCGTCCTGCCAGATCGCCAGATTGGCGTTGGCGGCGGCGCAGGCGATCGGGTTGGCGGTGTAGCTCGACGAGTGGAAGAACATCCGCGCGCGGTCGCTCGACAGGTGCGCGGCATAGATCGGCTCGGTCGCCATCGTGACAGCGAGCGGCACCGCGCCGCCGGTCAGGCCCTTGGACAGGCAGAGGATGTCCGGCACGACGCCGGCCTGCTCGCACGCCAGCAGCGTGCCGGTGCGGCCCCAGGCGGTCATCACCTCGTCGGCGATGAACAGCACGTCGTGGCGGGCGCAGATCGCGCGCATCTCTGCCAGCACATGGGCCGGATAGACCAGCATCCCGCCGGCCCCCAGGATCAGCGGCTCGACGATGAAGGCGGCCGGCTTCCCGCGGCATGCGGCCTCCAGCGCGTCGAGTGTCGCCTGTTCCCGGCCAGCAGCGGGGAAGGGGATGGTGTCAACGTCGAACAGCAGCGGCGTATAGGGCGCGTTGAACACGCCGCGCGCGCCGACCGACATCGCGCCGATCGTGTCGCCGTGATAGCTGTGCTCCATCACCAGGATGCGCGCGCGGGGCTCGTCGCGGTGCGCCCAGTAGCCGAGCGCCATCTTCAACGCGACCTCGACGCTGGTCGACCCCGAATCTGAGAAGAAGACGCGGGTCAGCGCCGGCGGCATGATCCGGCGCAGGCCCGCCGCCAGCGTCTCGGCCGGCTCATGCGTCCAGCCGGCGAAGATGATCTGGTCGAGCCGCGCCGCCTGATCGCGGATCGCGGCGACGATGCGGGGATCGCCATGGCCGTGCGTGGTCACCCACCAGGACGAGATCGCGTCGACGATGGTCCCACCGCCTTCGATATGGAGCAGCGCGCCTTCCGCATGGGTGACGAGCGGGATCGGTTCGTTCAGCCCGTGCTGGGTGAAGGGGTGCCAGACGGGGCTGTCGGTCACGCGAAGTCCTCCACGCGGAAATGGGTGGCAAAGGCGGCGGCGAGCGTCGCGGCGTCCAGGCGGTCGAGCTGCGGCAGGCGGCCGAGGCGGCGGACCTGGCCCATGGCGACGATGGTCGCTTCGCCGTCCTCGACCGCGTCACCGACAAAGGCGATGCCGTGGATGGCGACGTTTCGGCGGCGCAGCGCCTCGATCGACAACAGGCTGTGGTTGATCGTGCCAAGTGCGGTGCGCGCGACGAGGATCACCGGCAGGTGCCAGCGGGCGAACAGGTCGGCGAAGACGAGGTCGCGGGTGACGGGCACCATCACCCCGCCGGCGCCCTCAATCACCAGCGGCGCCTGGATAGGCGGCATCAGGCTGGCGGGGTCGATGGCGACGCCGTCGATCTCCGCCGCGCGGTGCGGCGAACAGGGGGTGGCGAGGCGATATGCCTCGGGCAGGACACGGTCGCGGGGAATACCGGCGAGGCGGCCGACGATGTCGGCGTCGCCCTCTCCATCCTCCAGCCCGGCCTGGATCGGCTTCCAATAATGTGCATCAATGGCGGCGGTCAGCGCGGCGGCGAAGACGGTCTTGCCGATGCCGGTGTCGGTGCCGGTGACGACATAGCGGCTCATGCCCATACCTCGGCAAGCGCTTCGGCGAGGGCGGACAGGTCGGCCGGCGTCGCGTTCAGGGTCAGCGAGAGGCGCAGCCGCGCGGTGCCGGGCGGCACGGTCGGCGGGCGGATGCCGCGCACGTCGAAGCCGCGCGCCTGGAGCGCGGCGGCCATCGCCATGGCGCGGACATCGTCGCCGACCGGCACCGGCACGATCTGGCTGCCGGTCGCGGCGATGCCGAGCGGGGCGAACAGCCGCGCGGCCTCCTCGACCAATGCGGTCAGGGCAGCGCGACGCTCGGGCTCGCCCTCGACGATGCGAAGGCTCTCGCGCACCGCGGCGGCCATCAGCGGGGAGGGGGCGGTGGAGAAGATGAAGGCACGGCCGCGGTTGACGAGCGCGTCGCGGACGATGGCGGGGCCGCAGACCAGCGCGCCCTCGCACCCCAGCGCCTTGCCGCAGGTGGCCAGCGTGATGAGGTTCGCGCGACCGTGGAGATGCTCGGCCAGCCCGCGGCCCCTGTCACCGAACACGCCGGTGGCGTGCGCCTCGTCGACGAGCAGCACCGCGTCGTGGCGATCGGCGACGGCGATCAGATCGGATAGCGGCGCACGGTCGCCGTCCATGCTGTAGAGGCTCTCGACCGCGATCCAGACGCGCCCCGTGTGGCCGGTCTTGCGCCACGTCGCGATCGTGTCGTGCACCTGGCCGGCATCGTTGTGGCCGCCGGGGAGGGCGGCGGCGCGCGACAGGCGCATTCCCTCGTGCGCGCTGGCATGGACCAGCGCGTCATGGACGATCAGGTCGCCGCGCTGGGGCAGGGTGGCGAGCAACGCGGCGTTAGCGGCATAGCCGCTGGAGAACCACAGTGCCGCCTCGCTGCCGAAGAAGGCGGCAGCCTCCGCCTCCAGCGCCTCATGCTCCGGGTCGTTGCCGCGCAGCAACCGCGACCCGCCCGAGCCGACCGATACGCCGCGATCGAGTGCGGCAGCGACAGCGGCGCGCAGGCGGGGCGAGCGGGCGAGGCCGAGATAGTCGTTCGAGGAGAAGTCGATCGCCCGGCGCGGGGCGAGGCTGCGCAGGCGGCCGGCATCGCGCAGCGCGGCGAGGTCGGCGGCTTGCGCCGCGAAGGGAGCGGGGTGGTGCACGGCCGGTGTCATGTCGGTGCGGGTCGATCGGGGCAAGTGTCTCCCTGCTCCCCTGTCATCCTCGCGCAGGCCAGGATCCAGACGCGCCGACGTCGCGCCTCTAGGTTCGACGGTCAGCGTTTATGGATCCCCGCCTGCGCGGGGATGACGGATTTGGGGTGATGCCTGCTTCCCGCCACTCACCCGGCGCCAGCCCGTCGAGCGACCAGTCGCCGATCTGCCAGCGCACCAGCCGCAGCGTCGGGTGGCCGATCGCGGCGGTCATGCGGCGGACCTGGCGGTTGCGGCCTTCGCGCAAGGTAACGCGCAGCCAGGTGTCCGGGATGGACTGGCGGACGCGGATCGGCGGGTCGCGCGGCCAGAGATCGGGCGCGGCGATCCGCTCCGCCTGTGCGGGGCGGGTCGGCCCGTCCTTCAGGATCAGGCCGTGGCGAAGCCGGTCGAGCGCGGCCTCGTCCGGCTCGCCCTCGACCTGGACCAGATAGGTCTTGGGCAGCTTGAAGCGCGGGTCGGCGATCCGGACCTGAAGCGCGCCGTCATCGGTGAGGAGCAGCAGCCCCTCGCTGTCCTGGTCCAGCCGGCCGGCGGGATAGATGCCGGGCCGGTCGATATAGGCCGACAGGATCGGGCGCGGCGACGGGCTGCGCGCGTCGGTGAACTGCGACAGGACGCCGTAGGGCTTGTTGAAGAGGACGAGCACGTCGAAACCTTAGTCGATCCTCCCCTTGCGGGGGAAGATCTAGGCGGCGACGGCGCTCTGCGCGTCGGCCGTGCTCGCGCCCATGCTGAGCGCCACCGCCTCGGCGACCTTGATGCCGTCGACCGCGGCGGACAGGATGCCGCCGGCATATCCCGCACCCTCGCCGGCCGGGAACAGGCCGCGCGTGTTGAGGCTCTGGAACGCCTCGTCGCGAGTGAAGCGGACGGGGGAGGAGGTGCGCGTCTCCACGCCGGTCATTACCACGTCCGGGTGGTCGTATCCGGGGATCTGACGACCGAAGACGGGCACCGCCTCGCGCATCGCCGCCACCGCGAAATCGGGCAGGCATTCCGCCAGATCGGTCGGCGTGACGCCGGGCTTGTACGAGGGCACGATGCTGCCGAGGGCGGTCGAGGCGCGGCCCGCCAGGAAATCGCCGAGCCGCTGCGCCGGTGCCTTGTAGCACGATCCGCCGGCGACGAAGGCGCGTTCTTCCCAGTGGCGCTGGAGCGCGATGCCGGCGAGCGGGTCGCCCGGATAGTCGCGCGCCGGGTCGATGGCGACGACAAAGCCGGAATTGGCGTTGCGCTCGTTGCGCGAATACTGGCTCATGCCGTTGGTCGCAACGCGCCCCTCTTCGGAGGTGGCGGCCACCACGGTGCCGCCGGGGCACATGCAGAAGCTGTAGACGGTGCGCCCGTTCGAGCAGTGGTGCGAGATATGATATTCGGCCGCGCCCAGCATGGGATGGCCGGCATTGGCGCCGAAGCGGGCGCGGTCAATCCAGCCCTGCGGATGTTCGATCCGCACGCCGATCGAGAAGGGCTTGGCCTCGACATGGACGCCCGCCGCCTGGAGCATGGCAAAGCTGTCACGCGCGCTGTGGCCGATTGCCAGCACGACATGGCTGGCCGCCAGATAGCCGCCGTCGTGCAGGTGCAGACCGCGGATGCGGCGCTCGCCCGCCGCCTCGACCACATCGAGCCCGTCGACGCGGGTGGAGAAGCGATATTCGCCGCCGAGTTCCTCGATCGTCGCGCGCATGCTCTCGACCATGGTGACGAGGCGGAAGGTGCCGATATGCGGATGCGCCTCGGTCAGGATCTCGGGCGGGGCGCCGGCTTTCACGAACTCGGTCAGTACCTTGCGGTCGAGGTGACGGCCGTCCTTGATCCGGCTGTAGAGCTTGCCGTCGGAGAAGGTGCCAGCGCCGCCCTCGCCGAACTGGACGTTGCTTTCCGGGTTCAGGACGCTGCGCCGCCACAGGCCCCAGGTGTCCTTGGTCCGCTCGCGCACCACCTTGCCGCGATCGAGGATGATCGGACGATAGCCCATCTGCGCCAGGATCAGCCCGGCGAACAGCCCGCAGGGACCGGCGCCGATCACCACCGGTCGGGCCGCATCCTCCGGCGCCTGCGCGACGAAGCGGTAGCGGGTATCGGGGGTGCGCTGGACCTGGCGATCCTTGCGGAAGCGGTTGAGAATGGCCGCTTCGTCCCGGACGTTCACGTCCACCGAATAGACCAGCTTGATGTCGCCCTTGTCCCGCGCATCGTGCGCGCGGCGTGCGACGACATGGCGGACCAGTTCGCGCGGCGTGATGCGCAGCCGGCGGCAGATCGCGGCGGGCAGCGCCTCGTCGGCATGATGCAGGGGCAGGGACAGTTCGGTCAGGCGGATCATCGCAGCCCCTTTTAGCGTCCAGCGCGCCCGGACGCCAATCCTGCCAACCGGCGTGCCCCCAAGTCTCTGTACTGCCGTGCTGAATTGCGCACGCAATCGAAACAAATGTTGGAGCAGCACTTCTGCCACATCGCTACGCCGGCTTTCAGGCTCAGGGAGGCACGCCGCGATCGACGGCACGATGACAGCGACCAACGTTCTTACCGCCATGATCGAGAAGCTGGAGATGCGGTGCGCGCTGTCCGAAGACGATCGGCGCGCGATCCTCGCCCTGCCGCACACGCTCGCCAGCTATGGGCCCAAGGCCTATATCGTCCGCGAAGGCGACCTGGCCGGCGGCATCTGCGCGTTCGCGCTGTCGGGGCTGGCGTTCCGGCAGAAGCTGACCACGGACGGCGCACGCCAGATCGTGGCGCTGCATCTGCCGGGCGACTTCCTCGACCTGCAGCACCTGTTCCTGCGGGTGGCGGATCACAGCGTGCAGGCGGTCGGTCATCTTGAGGTCGTGCAGCTCGAACATGGCGCGCTCCAGCGGCTGATCCGCGAACGGCCGATGGTCGGGCAGGCGCTGTGGATCGACTCGCTGGTCGAGGCGTCGATCTTCCGCGAATGGGTGACCAATGTCGGCCGCCGCAACGCGCGCGCACGGATCGCGCACCTGCTGTGCGAGTTCGCGGTGCGGATGCGGGTGTCCGGCCTGACCGACGAAGCCGGGCGCTGCGACCTGCCGATGACGCAGGAGGAGCTGGGCGACGCGGTCGGCCTGACGTCCGTCCATGTCAACCGCACGTTGCGCGGGCTGGAGGCAGAGGGGCTGATCCAGCGCGACAAACGCCGGATCAGCTTCGACGACTGGCAGGCGATCAGCCAGATCGCCGATTTCAACCCGCGCTACCTGCACCTCGACCAGGTGTCGCGCGGGGGCGGGTAGGACGGGCGGCACCCGCCGTCTTGCGGTATCGTATCCGCTCCTGGCTATGATGATCGCGAAGGCGCGAAGAAGAAGGTCGTTCGCGCGGAGGCGCGGAGACGCGGAGGTGTTGCATCCGGCCTTGCGGCGGCTTTTCATCATTGGTCGGTGATGGTGAGAGTGCGCTGACACGCACGGGACATGCTCCGCGTCTCCGCGTGAACCACCTTCTTCTTACCCGGCTGCCGCTTCCCATGCCGGAAAGCGGCAGCCGGGCGTGCCTTACTCCTCCCCGGTCGCCGTCGCCGGGCGCGCCTTGTCGGGCGTGGTGCCGGCGCCGGTGAAGGGCGTCAGGCGGAATGCGACACGGGTCGGCTCCGCCTTGGTGCGATACTGGGGCAGCGGCTTGCCGAACTCGCTCCACTGGGTGTCTCCGCCGACGCCCCACTGCGCCCCATCGACCAGCAACGTGACCTGCCCGTGCGGCACGATGTCGGTCGACTTCCACGTCCCCGGCTCATGTCGGTCGAGATCGGCATAGGGGAAGGCGAGCGCGTTCATCATCAGCGGCGTGTCGCCCTGCACGCGCAGACCACCCATGCCGCCGGTGCCGGCGCCGGACAGCTCCATCCAGCGCACGTCGATCTTGTTGCCGGTCTCCTGCGGGCGGATGAAATCATGGTTCTGCGCCGCGATCGCACCGCGCCACAGGCCGATCGGCGCCGAGGTCTTGCGGTCGACATAGCTCTCGTGCGGGCCACGGCCATACCATTCGACGGTGGTGATGTCGGTCGGCATGGCGAAGGCTAGGCCGACGCGGAACGGCGGCGGCAGGTCCGCCTTAACCGGGGTGAGCTGGCCGGTGACCGCAACGCTGCCGTCGGGTGCCATCGCATAGGTGGTGGTGAAGGTCGCGGCACCATCGCCCAAGTCATAGGTCACCGTCACCGCGTCGCCATCGGTGCGGACCGAGCGGACCTTGCGCGTGTCGCTCATCGCCTTCCACACCGCCAATTGCTTGTCGACGCCGATACCCAGGTCATTGTCGGTCACCGCGCGCCAGAAATGCGGCTGGCCGCCCGTCGCGAGTGCGCGACCGCCGGCAGTGTAGCGGCGGATCAGCCCGGTGGCGCGATCGATCTGTAGCTCCGCGTCGGCGGCCTTCAGCGTCACCGCGCTGCCGCTATTGGCGACGCTGACCTTGCCGCTGGCGGCATCCGGCGCAGCGGCGACGACGGGGGTGGCGGTGGCGAGCGCGAACTGCTCGAACCCGATCAGCGTGCCGGCGGGGACGAGCGGGATCGTGCCGTCCTTCGCCCGGACGTTGACGGTCACGAAATATTCGGCGCCCGGCTTGCGGGCGACGCCGGCGAGCGGCAGCGTGATCGCCTCTGCCCCCCGCGCCGCGGTGCTCAGCGATGGCAGCGCGCCCCTGGCGACCGGCACGCCGTTCTCCGCCACTTCCCAGTCGAAGCTGTAGCCCGACAGGTCGGTGAAGTCGTTGCGGTTGCGCACGGTGACGCGACCAGTCGCGGCGTCGAAGCCGTCGAACTGGACCGGCGCATAGACCTTGCGCAGCTCGTACAGCTGCGGGTTGGGCGTGCGGTCGGACTGGAGCATGCCGTCGCCGAACTCGATGTCGCCGCCCGGATTGGGACCATATTCGCTCCCGTCGCCCCAGTAACGGCGACCGTCCTTGGCATAGCGGTACATCGACTGATCGACCCAGTCCCAGGCGAAGCCGCCCTGCAGCTTCTCGGGATGGGCGTAGATCGTATCCCAGTAATCCTTCAGATTGCCGCCCGACTGGCCCATCATGTGCGCGTACTCGCACTGGATCATCGGCTGCTTGTAGACCCAGTTGGTGGCGTAATCGGCCATCTTCACCGCCGGATCGTACATCGGCGCATAGATGTCGGCGAACCAGTTGGGACGATGGTCGTGAATGCCGTCCCAGGTGCCCCAGCCGAGGTACGAGATCAGCCGGCCCGGATCGCGCGCCTTCGCGGCGGCGGCGGCGGCCTCGAAATCGGGGCCGATGCCGGCCTCGTTACCCAGCGACCAGAAGATGATCGACGGGTGGTTCTTGTCGCGCTCGACCATGTTGGTCACGCGGCTGACATGCGCGGCCTTCCACGCGGGGTCGAAGCCGATCTGGTATTTGGCGCGATCGTCCGGATGCCGGTTGGCATAATCCATGTACGCGTGGCTCTCGATATTGGCCTCGTCCATGACGTAGAGGCCGTACCGGTCGGCGAGTTCGTAGAGATATGGGTCGTTGGGGTAGTGCGAGGTGCGGATCGCGTTGATGTTGTTCCGCTTCATCAGCTGGATGTCGTGTTCCATCGACGCGCGGCTGACGACGTGGAAGGTCTCGGGATCATGTTCGTGGCGGTTGGTGCCGCGGATGGTGATCGGCTTGCCGTTCACCGTCACCCGCCCGTCGAGGATCGCGACATTGCGGAAACCGATGCGCGCGTAGCTCGACTGCAGGATCGCGCCCTTCGCGTCGTACAACTCGACCAGCAGCATGTAGAGATCGGGCGTCTCGGCGGTCCACGGCTTCACGCCCGGCACGTTGCCCGACAGGGTCAGGGTGCGCGGCGCGTTCCCGGCGGCGATGGGCGCGCGGCCCTGGCCGACGACGCGGTCGCCGTCCATCAGCACGTAGCGGGCACTGGCCGCGGCACCCGGCGCGACGGTCATGTCCACCGCCAGCTTCCCGGTGCGATACTGGTCGTCGAGCCCGGCATGGACGAAGAAGTCGCTGATCCGCGTCCTGGGCGCCGCCATCAGGAACACCTCGCGCTCGATGCCCGAGACGCGCCAGAAATCCTGGTCCTCCAGATAGCTGCCGTCCGACCAGCGCTGGACCTGGATCGACACGCTGTTGCGGCCGGGCTTCACCAGTTTCGTGACGTCGAACTCGGAGGGGAGCTTGGAATCCTCCGAGTAGCCGACCTCCTGCCCGTTGACCCATACGCGGTAGGCGGAGCCGGCGGCACCGATATGTAGGATGATGTCCTGTCCCGACCAGTTCGCCGGCACATCGACGTCGCGGCGGTACGAGCCGGTCTCGTTGTCGTCGTGCGGCACCAGCGGCCGGTTGGCGGGGAAAGGGTAGGTGATGTTGTTGTACTTGGCCTGGCCGTAGCCCTGCGCCTGCCACATCGACGGCACGGGGATCGTCTTCCAGCCGGATACGTCATAGTCGCGTGCCCAGAAATCCTTGGGCGCGCCGTCGACCGACTTGCTGAACGCGAAGTGCCAGTCGCCGTTCAGGCTGAGGAAGCGCGAGGACTGGGTGCGATGGCCGGCAAGCGCGCGGGCGCGGTTCTCGAAGGGGAAGGCGGTGGCGTGGGCCGGCATCTTGCCCCGCGCGAAGACCGCCGGGTTCTCCCAATCGGGGCGGGAAGGATCGATCTGCACCGGCTCGACTCGCGGGCCACCGTCCTGCGCCACGGCCGCTGCCGCCCATGCCGCGATCACCAGTGCCGGCGCTGCCACGCCCACCAGCATCCTCGAACCCTTCACCAGCGCCTCCCTCTGTTATGCGTTATTTATCGGATAATAGCCGATCGGCATGGGTGCGTCGAGCCAGGGGCCGATCGGAATCTGGCACGGACGGACTGTATCTATAACGGCGCACCGCCCCTGTCGTGCTCCCGCGCAGGCGGGAGCCCGGTGCCTTCGCACCACAAGGCACCGGACCCCCGCCTGCGCGGGGGAACGAGGGCGGGGGTATCAGTGATTGTCGCGCGGCAGGCCCTTGGTCTGGGCGATGCGCTGGTACTTCTCGGCGCCTTCCAGAATGGCGCCGGTGTTCATCTGACCGACGACGGCGCGCTGGATCTCCTGCCACGGCGTCTGCGAGGCCGGATAGGCATAGCCACCGGCAGCAACCAGCTCGGCGCGACGACGCTCCAGCTCCTCTGGCGGCAACAGTACGTCCGCGGTGCCCTTGTTCAGGTCGATCCGCACCCGGTCGCCGGTCTGGAGCAGCGCGAGGCCACCCATCGCCGCGGCTTCCGGGCTGGCGTTGAGGATCGAGGGCGAGCCGCTCGTCCCCGACTGGCGGCCGTCGCCGATGCACGGCAGCGCGTTGACGCCCTCGGTGATGAGGTACGCGGGCGGGCGCATGTTCACGACCTCGGCCGCGCCCGGATAGCCGACCGGACCGGCGCCGCGCATGAACAGCAGGGTCTGTGGGGTGATGCCGGTGGCGGGATCGTCGATGCGATGGTGATAGTCCTCTGGCCCGTCGAACACGACCGCCGGCCCCTCGAACGCGTCGGGATCGTCGGGGTTGGAAAGGTAGCGGGCGCGGAACTCGGGCGAGATCACGCTGGTCTTCATCACCGCCGCGTCGAACAGGTTGCCCGACAGGACGATGAAGCCGGCCTCCGCGACCAGCGGCCGATCATAGGGGCGGATCACCGCCTCGTCCTCGATCGCGATACCGCGGCAATTGTTGCCCATGGTCTTGCCGTTGACGGTCATCGCGTCCTCGGCGATCAGACCCTGGCCGATCAGCTGGTTGACGACCGCCGGCACGCCGCCGGCGCGGTAGTAATCCTCGCCCAGATACTCGCCGGCGGGCTGGAGATTGACGAGCAGCGGCACCTTGTGTCCCTCCGTCTCCCAATCCTTCAGCGGCAGGTCGACGCCGATATGGCGCGCGATCGCGGCCAGGTGGATCGGCGCGTTGGTCGACCCGCCGATCGCTGAGTTGACCTTGATCGCGTTGTGGAACGCGTCCCTGGTCAGGATGTCGGAGGGCTTCAGATCCTCGGCCACCATCTCGACGATGCGCTTGCCGGTCAGGTATGCGACCTCCTGACGGTCGCGATAGGGGGCGGGGATCGCGGCCGAGCCGGGCAGCGACATGCCGAGCGCCTCGCACAGCGAGTTCATCGTCGTCGCCGTGCCCATCGTGTTGCAATAGCCGGTCGACGGGGCGGAGGAGGCGACGAGGCGGATGAACTCGGCATCGTCGATCTCGCCGGCCGCCAGCAGCTGGCGCGCCTTCCACACGATCGTGCCCGAACCGGTCCGCTCGCCCTTGTGCCAGCCGTTCAGCATCGGCCCGACCGACAGCGCGATCGACGGCAGGTTGACGGTGGCGGCGGCCATTAGGCACGCCGGCGTCGTCTTGTCGCAGCCAATCGTCAGGACAACGCCATCAAGCGGGTAGCCGTAAAGCGTCTCGACCAGCCCCAGATAGGCGAGGTTGCGGTCAAGACCGGCGGTTGGGCGCTTGCCGGTTTCCTGGATCGGATGGACCGGGAATTCCAGCACGATGCCGCCCGCCTCGCGCACGCCCTCGCGCACCCGCTCGGCCAGCACCAGGTGGTGGCGGTTGCAGGGCGACAGGTCGCTGCCGGTCTGGGCGATGCCGATGATCGGCTTGCCCGAGCGCAGCTCGTCCAGCGACAGGCCGAAGTTCAGATAGCGCTCCAGATAGAGCGCGGTCATGTCGATGTTCGCGGGATTGTCGAACCACGCGCGGCTGCGCAGCTTGGGGGTCGAAGCGGTCACGTCGTGCTCCACGGGAATAAGGGTCAGCGCGCCACCGAGACGCGATAGATCATGCGATGGTGATAGGGCTTGCCGGGATCGACCCGCGCCGACCCGAACGCCGGCTGGTTGGGCGTATCCGGGAACTTCTGCGGCTCCAGCGCCAGCCCGTCACCCATGCGATAGACGTGCTTCTGCTTGCCGACATAGGTGCCGTCGATGAAGTTACCCGAGTAGAACTGCACGCCCGGCTCGGTCGTCAGCACCTCGAGCACGCGGCCGGAGGCGGTGTCCTCGACGCGAGCGGCGAGCTGCGGCTCCTTCGTCGCGCCCTTGTCGAGGGCGAAGTTGTGGTCATAGCCGCGCCCTATGACGATCTGCGGATCGCGGCCGTCGCGCACGCTCTGGCCGATGGCGCGGCCCTTGGTGAAGTCGAACACGGTGCCCGCGACCGGCGCCAGCGTCCCGGTGGGGATCAGGGCCGCATTGACCGGGTTGTAGCGCGCCGCCGGGATAGTCAGTCGCTGCGCGTAGATACCGCCGCTCGAACCCTCGCCGGCCAGATCGAACAGCGCGTGGTTGGTGAGGTTGACGATGGTCGGCGCGTCGGTGGTCGCCCCCATGTCGATGGTCAGCGAACCCTTGTCGTCGAGCGAGTAGGTGACGGTGACGTCGAGCTTGCCGGGATAGCCCTGGTCGCCCGCGGGGCTGGTCAGCACCATGGTGACGCTCGCCTGCGGACCGGACTTCACGTCGGTGATCCGCCAGACCGCCTTGTCGAAGCCCTTGGTGCCGCCGTGCAGCGAATTGGTCTTGTCGTTGAGCGGCAGCTGATAGGTCTTGCCGTCGAGCACGAACTTGCCGCCGGCGATGCGATTGGCATAGCGGCCGACCGTCTGGCCCCAGAAATTCGGGTTGGTGACGTAGCTGGCGGCGTCGTCATAGCCGAGCGTGATGTCGGCGACCTTGCCGTTCCGGTCGGGCGCGTTCAGCGACTGGAGCGTGGCGCCCAGCGTCATGATCCGCGCGCTGACGCCGTTGCTGCCGGTCAGCGTCACTGCCTCGATCGCGGTGCCGTCCGGCAACTGGCCGAAGCCCGCGCGTTTCGCCGTCGCGGCATTCGCCTGCCCGGCCAGACCCAGCGCAGCGACCGCAGCGGCGGTCCCGAGAAGCGCCATCGATTTCGTCATCATGCCCCTCCAGTCGGCCCGCCGCGCGACAATTGCGCATTGACCGATCATTGTCGCGCAATATAGTCTGACATATTCATTGGGTGCAAGACGCTCCCGACGTCGTTCGACGACGCGGCGTCGAAAAAGGAGAGGATTATGCCGGCACCAGTCGGTTCACCGGGCGTGACGGCCACACCTGTGGCGGGGGCGAGCTATACCCGCGCGCTGACCCTGCTCGCCTCGCTGTTCTTCATGTGGGGCTTCATCACCGTCATCAACAACACGCTGCTGCCACATCTGAAGAGCGTGTTCGACCTGAACTATACCCAGACGACGCTGATCGAGAGCGTGTGGTTCATCGCCTATTTCTTCGCGTCGATCCCCTCGGCCAAGCTGATCGAGCGGATCGGCTACCAGAAATCGCTGGTGACCGGGCTGCTCATCATGGCGGCGGGCGCGATCGGCATGATCCTGGCCGCCAGCCTGCCGTCCTACGGCGTGACGCTGGTCATGCTGTTCGTGATCGCGAGTGGCATCACGCTGCTCCAGGTCGCGGCCAATCCCTATGTCGCGGTCATCGGCCCGCCGGAAACCGCGTCGTCGCGGCTGAACCTGGTGCAGGCGATGAACTCGGCCGGGACGATGCTGGCGCCGCTGTTCGGCGCATACCTGATCCTCGGCCGCTCGAAGGGCGGCACGGCGGAGGCGGGCGTGGTGCTGACCCAGGCGGAACGGCTGGCCGACGCGCAGTCGGTGATCCTGCCCTATGTGCTGGTGGCAGTCGTGCTGGTCGTGCTGGCGGTCATCATCGCGCGCTTCCCGCTGCCGGCGATGGGCTCGTCGATCAGCCGCGCGGCCAAGGAGGATCGCAAGAACCACTCGCTGTGGAAGCATCGCAACCTGGTGTTCGGCATCCCGGCGATCTTCATCTACCTGATCGCCGAGATCGGGGTCGCCAACCTGTTCGTCAACTTCGTCAGCCAGCCCGACATCGCCAACCTGACGCACGAGCAGGCCGGGCGCTACCTGACCTTCCTGTGGGGCGGTATGATGGTCGGCCGGTTCGCGGGCTCGGCGATCATGCAGCGCATTCCGGCCGAAACGGTGCTGGCGGTGTTCTCGATCGGCGCGTTCGTGGTGATGCTCATCACCGTGTTCACCTCCGGTCCCGTTGCGATGTGGGCGCTGATCTCGGTCGGGCTATTCCACTCGATCATGTTCCCGACGATCTTCACGCTGGGGATCAAGGGGCTGGGGCCGCTGACCGAGGAAGGGTCGGGCCTGCTCATCATGGCGATCGCCGGCGGCGCGCTGGTGGTGGTGCAGGGCAAGCTGGCCGACACCTATGGCCTGCAGGCGTCGTTCCTGCTGACCGCGGTGTGCGAGCTGTACATCCTGTTCTACGCGCTATGGGGTGCCAAGGTCACCGAGGCGCTGCCCGAGCCGGCCGCCGAAGCGGCGGAGTAGGCGTGCTCGTCACCCCGGCCCGGGCCGGGGTGACCACGGCGTCCGCTCGGTCACCGGTTTCCCCGCCAAAGCGGGGATCCAGTTCCTCTGCGGCCAACCACCCGCGATAGAAGGTTCACTGGGCTCCCGCCTTCGCGGGAGCACGGGAGCGTGCGTAGCGGCGCCTACTGCCCGAACACGCCCTTGCGGTAGAGCAGGGTGATCGCCACCCGGCGGTTGCGCGGGTCGCCCGGATCCTTGACGATGATCGGCTCGCGGTCGGCGACGCCCTCGATCCGCTCGAACCGGCTCTCCGGAATGCCGCCCAGCGCCAGCCGGCGGCGGGTCGCCTCGGCACGGCCGGTCGCGAGCATCCAGTTGTTCATCGCGCGCGGATCGCCGTAAGGGACCGCATCGGTGTGGCCGCGAATCATGATCGGGTTGGCGGTCTCGCGGATCGAGCCGGCGATCATCGCGATCAGCTCCGACGCGCGCGGGTCGAGCATCGTCGTGCCGAGCGCGAACATCGAATAATCGGCGTCGTCGACCAGGTCGATGCGCAGTCCCGCCTCGGTGGGCACGAAGCGGACATGCTTGGCCAGCCGCGCGAGGTCGGCGGACGCCGCCATGCGCTGCATGATCTGCTGGCGCAGCCTGGCGAAGTTCTTCGCGTCTTCGGCCCGCGCGGCGGGGGAGGAGCGCAGCGAGCCCTTCTGGCCCATGCCGACCTCCGGTCCGCCCTGCACCTGCTTGGTCGGCATGCCCATCGATGCGATGACGGACGCCGCCGCCTTCGGCCCGGTCTTGTTGTTCGACATGATCGATTCGCCGCCCAGCGGGCCGGAGCCGCCGATGCCGAGCTTCTTCGAATCCATCAGCGTCGGCGCGAAATAATCGGCCAGGCCCTTGCGCTGCTTCTCGGTCGTCGCGCCGAGCAGCCAGAGGAGCAGGAAGAACGCCATCATCGCGGTCACGAAATCGGCATAGGCGACCTTCCAGGCGCCGCCGTGATGGCCACCATGGCCCTCGATATAGACCTTCTTGACGATGACCTTGGGCGGGACGTTCGACCCGTGCGGTGCAGCCTTCGCCACTTACTTGCCCCTGAGGCCGTCGAACACCTCGGCGAAGCCGGGCTGGTTCTTGTGGGCGATGCCGGCGCGCGCGGCCTCGATGACCAGCGGCTGCGGATGGCCGTGGAGCGAGGCAACGATGATCTGCTTGACCACGTCGTAGATCGCGGCATCGGCGTCGAGCACCTGCTTCAGCCGCCCGGCCAGCGGGTTGACGACGCCGTACGCCAGCAGCACGCCCATGAACGTGCCGACCAGCGCCGAGCCGATCATGCCGCCCAGCACCGAGGGCGGCTTGTCGATCGAGCCCATCGTCTTCACGATGCCGAGCACGGCCGCGACGATGCCGAGCGCGGGCAGCGAATCGGCCAGGCTGGTCAGCGTGGTGTGCGGCCCCTCCACCTCGTGGTGGTGGCTCTTGATCGAATGGTCCATCACTTCCTCGACCGCGTGCACGTCGAGCGTGCCCGACGACACCACGACCAGGCGCAGCGTGTCGGCGATCAGGTTGATGAGGGTATGGTCCTTCAGGAGCTTGGGATATTCGGCGAAGACGGCGGAGGATTGCGGATCCTCGACATGCGGCTCCAGCGCGATCGGGCCTTCCATGCGCAGCATCTTCATCAGCTTCGAGACGAGGAAGATGGTGTCGAGGTAATCCTGCTTCTTGTACTTCGGCCCCTTGAACACCTTGCCCAGGCCGCCGCCCACCGCCTTCAGCTCGCCACCGGAATTGCCGATGATGAGCGCGCCGACCGCGGCGCCGCCGATGATGAGCATCTCGTGCGGGATCGCCTCGAACACGGGGCCGAGCGCGCCGCCGGTGATGGCGAAACCGCCGAACACCATGCCGAAAAGGACGACGAGGCCGATCGCAGGAAACATGGTAAAGGCAATCCCCGGGTCAATGTGCCGGCGATAGCCGGCGTCGTGATTCCCCGATTAACCCGATTTCCTCGACAACCCGTTACCAAGCGCGTGGATGCCAAGGGAAAATGGAGCGCGCCGTCGTCATGCCGGGCCGGTCCCGGCAGCCAGTGCGTCGGACGGGCGCGTGCGTGGCCCGGAATGCTGGGACGAACTCGGGCTGCCGGTGGCAATGAGACATGCGCCGGTCCTTGCAGACCGGCCAGCCGACCTCAGCGGATATAGTCGAACAGCGACAGCTGGGCGAGCTTCGAGAAGCTGGCCTGCGTCGCGGACAGGGCGGTCATCATCTGCTGCAACTCGACGATCGCAGAGGTGATGTCGGTATCCTCCAGCTGCGAGCGGAGCGATGCGCGATCGGTGTCGGCGGTCTGAATCAGCGACTGCTGCAACTCGACCCGCGCGCCGCGCGCGCCGACAGAGGCCTGGACGTCGCCGAGCTGGTCGAGGGCGGCCTGGATCTTGTCGAGCGAATCGGAGGCCGCCTGCTGGCCGGTATCGTCGCCGGCGCGCAGCGCGGTCGCGAGCTTGCTGAGCACGGACAGCGTGTCGGTGCCGGCGTCCTGCTGGAACAGGCTGGCCGCGCTTTCGGTCGCCTGCACGGTCTGGCCGTCGGCGATCGGAATCTCGGAGACGTTGGTAGGCGCATAGGTGAAGGTGCCGTCGCCATTGTCGACGACCGCCTTCACGTTCGCCGTGGTGCCGAACAGCGGCTCGCCGCGGATATTGTCGACATTCGCCAGCCCGACGATCGCGTCGAGCACCGATTTCAGCTCGTTGCCGTTGATCTTGCGGTCGCTGGCCGACTGGGTGCCGGTGGCGGCGCTGGTCGCCAGCTCCTTGGCACGGGTCAGCTGCGCGTAGATCTGCTTCAGGACGCCGTCCGACTGGCTGAGCAGCGAGTCGGCCGTCTTCAGATTGTCCGAATAGACCGCCGCGTCGGCATCCTTGCGGGCGATCTCGGCCAGCTGCTGCGACACGCCGGGCGCATCGGAGGGGTTCTGGATCTTCTTGCCGGTCGCGATCTCCGTCTGCAGCGTCTGCGCGCGCGCGTTCATCGCGCTCATCCGCTTGGCAGTATCGGAATAGAAGGCGGAGGTGGACACCTGCATGGCGGTTACCTGATCTCGAGGATCGATTGGAAGGTGTCGCGTGCCGCCTGGATGACGCGGCTGGAGGCTTGGTACGCCTGCTGGAACCGCATCAGGTCGATCGCCTCGCTGTCGATATTGACCCCGGTCTTCGAGGTGAGGGCGGTCGAGGCACCGTTGCGGATCGCGGTCTGGGCGTCGGCGATGACGCTCTTCTGCTTGTAGGCGGTGGCGTTGTCGTTGACCGCGGCGGTCAGCTTCGCCTCGAACGCGCCGTCGAAGCGCGCCTCCTCGAACGCGGTCAGGTTGCCGCCGTTGCGCACGCCCTTGCCGGGCAGCGAGGCGGCGATCTTGCTGCCGTCGGTCGGGATGACGCTGAAGTCGGTCGGGTTGGTTGCCGAGGCCGCGAAGATGTCGGTGCCGGCGGTGCCGGTCAGATCCTCGCCGGTCGCCTGCGCCGCGTTGATCTGCGTGACGAAATCGGTCGCGACCTGGTCCAGCGTGGATCGTGCCGAGGCGATCCGCTCGGCCGCCTCGACGATACCCGCCAGGGCGCCGCCATTGGGCGTGATGACCGAAGAGGTCGCGCCCGCACCGACGACGGTCAGCGCGACGTTGGCGCCGGTCCGAGCGTAGTTGACCGTGCTGGCCACGTCGCGCGCGACCAGCGCCGCACCGCCCGACGTCACCGTCGCGCGGCCCAGCTGATCCATCGACACGCCGATGTCGGTGATCGCGCTCATCTGCTCCAGGATCGAGTCGCGCTGGTCGGCGAGCTGCGCCGCGGCGGCGGTGTTCGGCGTGGTGCGGCCGAGGCCGTCATTGACGCGCAGCAGCGAGGTGCTGAGCGAATTGAGCGTGTCGGCCGCCTGCTTGCCGGCAGTGTCAAGATCCGTGGCCATCTGGTCGAACGACTGGCCGGTCGCCTTGAACGCGATCGCCGCGGACTGGGCGGCGCTGAGCATGCCGGTGCGCAGTGCGGTCGAGGTCGGCTCGGCGGCAAGCGCGGTGGCGCTGGTGAAGAAGCCGGTGACCCGCGTCGTCAGCTGGTTGCCGGTCAGCGACTGCTCGATCCGCTCCAGCCAGGTGGCGCTCGCCTCGGTCCGGGCCAGGTCGGCGCCGGCGCTGCGGACTGCGGCGCTGGCATAGGCATCGGTCGAGCGGCCGATGCCGGTCATGGCGACGCCGTTGCCGGCGACCTGCTTCTCGACCGCGCCGACGCCGGCCGCGACCTCTGTCATCGTCGTCGTGCGGCGCGTGTAGCCGGCGACGCCGACATTGGCGATATTCTCGCCAACGACGTTCAGCGCCGTCTGGTAAGCGCGCACGCCCGAGGCGCCGATCGACAGGAGATCGCTCATGACCGGCCGTTATCCGGAGGTCGGGTTAAGATCTGGTTGAGATTTGGACAGGAACTCCGTCATCGCCTTGCCGATGCCGAGCGGCGTATGCTCGGCCATGGCGGCGACGGTCTTCTGGTCCTGCATGTCCTTGAACGTGTCCAGCGCCTTGCTGTCGAACAGCGGATCAGCGAGCTTCGCCTGACGCATCGACTTCAGCATCATGCCGGTGAACACCGCCTCGAACTGCTTGCCGGCCTTTTCCAGGTTCTCCTTGGACTTCAGCCGCGTCGAGTCGGACGAGATGCCGCCGGTCGCGAGCGTCGCGGTCGGGACGGCGGCGGGGGTGGAGCCGACCGTCGTCACAGGACCACCAGCTCCGCCTTCAGCGCGCCGGCTTCCTTCAGCGCCTCGAGGATCGCGACCAGGTCGGCCGGGCTCGCGCCGATCGCGTTCACCGCCTTCACCACATCGGCCAGCTTGGGACCGGGGCTGAGCAGGAACATCGGCTTCTTCTCCTCATTGACCGAGATGTTCGAGCGGTCCTCGACCGCGGTCTGGCCGCCGGAGAAGGGGGCGGGCTGGCTGATCCGCTGGTTCTCGTCGATCCGCACGGTCAGCTTGCCGTGGGTGACCGCGGCGGTGCCGACACGGACGGCGGACGAGATGACGACGGTGCCGGTGCGGGCGTTGACGATGACCTTGGCGGGCGGCTCGGCGGAGGTGACGTCGAGATTCTCGATCGTCGACATCAGCGTGGCGCGCACATCGGCGCCGACCGGCGCGCGGACCGCGACCGACACGGCGTCGACCGCCTGCGCGGTCCCGAGCCCCAACCGCTGGTTGATCGCACCCGCGACGTTCTGCGCGGTGGTGAAGTCGGCCCGCTGGAGGTTGAAGGTCAGGGTCGGCGCATTCTCGAACCCGGTGGCGACGGCACGCTCGACGGTCGCGCCCTCGGGGATGCGGCCGGTGGAGGGGATGTTGATGACGATCTTCGATCCGTCCGCACCCTCGGCACCCAGCCCGCCGACCGCCAAGTTGCCCTGCGCCATCGCATAGATCTGGCCGTCCGCGCCCAGCAGCGGCGTGAGGATCAGCGATCCGCCGCGCAGCGACTTGGCCTTGCCCATTGAGGCGACGGTGATGTCCAGCTTCTGCCCCGGCTTGGCGAAGGGCGGCAGCTCGGCGGTAATCATCACCACGGCGGCGTTCTTCAGCCCCGGATTGGCGCCTGGCGGCAGTTGCAGGCCGAAGCGCGAGGTGGCGGCCTTCACGCTCTGGACGGTATATTCCAGATTGTCGTCGCCGGTGCCCGGCAGGCCGACGACCACGCCGTAACCGGTCAGCTGGTTGGTGCGGATGCCCTGGAACCCGCCAAGGTCCTTGATCCGGTCGGCATGGGCGGGCGCCGCCATGCAGAGCAGGTCGAAGAAGGCGAGGAGGAAGCGGAAGTAGCGATACATCGACGAGTCCCTCAGAACGGGCTGACGGCGGAGAAGAAGCGGCTGAGCCAGCCCTGGCGGCTGGCGCGGGCGACGTCGCCCTTGCCGGTGTAGGAGATCTGGGCATCCGCGACGCGGGTCGACGGCACGCGATTGTCGCGGTCGACGTCGGCGGTGCGGACGATGCCCTTGATCCGGACATATTCGTCGCCGCGGTTCAGCGTGACGCGCTTCTGCCCCTGCACCAGCATGGTGCCGTTGGGATAGACGGCGGCGACGGTGACGGAGACCTCGCCCGACAGGCTGTTGGCCTGATCCGCCTGTCCCTTGCCGTCGAAGTTGCGCTTGCCGCTGGCCGCGGCCTCTGCCGGGTCGAACAGCTTCAGAGGTCCCATCGAGGGCGGGGTGATCCCGAACCCGCCCGACGAATCGAGCTTGGAGCTGGCGGACTTGGACGCCGCGGTCCGCTCGACCAGCACGATGGTCAGCGGATCGCCGACCTTGCGGGCGCGCCAGCCCTCGTAAAGCGCGGCATAGCCGTCCGACACCTGGAAGATCGAGCCCGTGGGCTGCGCGACCGGCTGGGCGACCGGCAGCGGCGCGGCGGCGGAGAAATCCTCCGGCGGCTTCTTGCTGCCGAACAGCCCGGCATGGGCCTGTACGGGGATGACGGCGGCGAGCGCGGCGAGCGCCGTGAAGACGGCGACGGCGGCGTGGCTGACCTGGGTGTGGCGGATCATGACAGGTTCTGGTTCACGTACTTGAGCATGTCGTCGGTGGCCGAGATCATCTTGGAATTGACCTCATAGGCGCGCTGGGTCTCGATCATGTCGACCAGCTCCTCGACGACGTTGACGTTGGACGCCTCCAGCGAACCCTGGCGGATGCCGGCACGGCCGTCCTGGTTGGCGGCACCCAGATTGGCGGCGCCGCTGGCCGCGGTCTCCAGCAGGTAATTGTCGCCCTTGGACTGGAGGCCGGCGCCGTTGGCGAAGCTGGCGACCTGGATCTGGCCGAGCTGGGTGGCCTCGCTCTGGCCGGGCACGGTCGCCGAGACGGTGCCGTCCAGCCCGATCGTGATCGCGGACGCGTTCTCGGGAATGGTGATGCCGGGCATCACCTGATACCCCTCCGAGGTGACGAGCAGCCCCTCGGCCGATTTCGAGAAATTGCCGGCGCGGGTATAGCCCAGCTGGCCGCCGGGCAGCTGCACCTGGAAGTAACCGTCGCCGTCGAGCATCAGGTCGAGCGCGTTGCCGGTCTGCTGCGACGACCCTTGCGTGTCGATGCGGGCCGTGCCCTGCACACGGACGCCGGTGCCGAGGTTCAGGCCGGTGGCGTATTTCGTCTCGCTGGTCGACGCGGCGCCGGGCGCGGTCACGACCTGGTACGACAGCGTCTCGAACGCCGCGCGGTCGCGCTTGAAGCCCGTGGTGTTCACGTTGGCGAGGTTGTTCGAGATAACGCGCATGCGCATGTCCTGGGCGTCGAGCCCGGTCCGCGCGATGTGCATGGCTGCGGTGGTCATCGTCTAATCCCTCAGCTCGGCAGGCGCATCAGCGAGGCGCCCCCTTCATCCATGTCCTTGGCCGTTTTCATCAGGTTGGCCGTAACCTCGTAGCTGCGCTGGTTCTCGATCATGTCGACCAGCGCCTGAGTCATGTTGACGTTCGACCCCTCCAGCGCGCCGCCGGTGACGGTGGCGTCCAGATCCTCGGGCAGGGTGCCGCCGCCCTTGACGCGCAGCAGGTTGTCGAGGCCCTTCAGCGTCGTCGACCCCTTGGTCGAGGCGAGCTTCAGCTTGTCGATCACCTGGGTCTGGGTCGCATCGCCGCCCATCGGGATGATCGCGATCGATCCGTCCGCAGCGATGCTGATCGAGCTGGCCGGCGGCAGCGTGATCGGGCCCGACGAGCCCATCACGATATGCCCGTCCCCGGTCTGGAGCACGCCGGACGGCGCGATCTCCAGGTCGCCGCGGCGGGTATACGCCTCGGTCCCGTCGGCCGCCTGCACCGCCAGCCACGCGTCGCCGTTCATCGCAACGTCGAGCGGGCGACCGGTCTGCTGGATCGCACCCGGTGCCCGGTCGGCGTCGGTGATCTCTTCCGAGGTGGGCGCGCGCGCCTCGATGGTCTGCCCGCCGCCCTTCAGCTCGATCCGGTCGAAGACGACGCGGTCGGCGCGAAAGCCCGTGGTGGACGCGTTCGCCATGTTGTTGGCGATCGCGGCCTGCGACGCCATGTGCGCCTTGAGCCCCGTGGCCGCCGTGTAGACGAGCTTGTCCATCTATGCCTCCGCGCCGCTTTCGATCACGAGCGGATGTTGAAGATGGTCTGCGAGACCTGGCTGGCGGTATCCAGCGCCTTGGCGTTCGCCTGGAAGTTGCGCTGCGCCGCGATCAGGTTGACCAGCTCCTCGGTGATGTCGACGTTCGACCCCTCGATCGTGCCGCTCATCAGCGAGCCGAAGCCGTCCGCACTGGCCGCGCCGAGCGTCGCCGAACCCGACACGCCGGTCGCCGACCAGTAGCTGTTGCCGATCTGGCGCAGGCCGGTGGGGGTCGAGAACTTGGCCAGCGCCACCTTGCCCAGCGGCACGATGTCGCCGTTCGAGAAGCTCGCCTGGATCAGGCCGCCGTCGGTGACCGTGACGCCTGCCAGCTGGCCGACGGCGATACCGTCCTGCGTCTTCGAATTGACCGAGAAGGCCGAGGACAGCTGGGTCGATCCGGTCAGGTTCAGCGACAGCGTCTGCTGCGCCGCGCCCGAAGTCGGGGTGTAGGTATCGAACGCGATCGGCTGTGCCGGCGTCCCGACCAGCGAACCGGTCGAGTCGAACTGCAGCGTCACCTTGTCGGCGCCGTTCACCGTCATCTTCTGGTCGCCGACATAGGTATAGACGTCCCAGGTGCCGGTGGTCGCGGCCTGCGCGGCGACCGGGGGCGGGCCGGCCTGTGCGGCGACCGCCGGGGTCGCGCCGCCGGTGCGGACGTAATAGTTGGTCATCGTCGCCGGGTTGCCGTTCGCGTCATAGATGCGGGTCGCGACCGAGTTGGTGTAGGTGGTGGTGTCGGCGCGCTTGAAAACGTTGGTGGCCGGTTTCACCGTCGAGGTGGCCGATACCTGCACGTTGGTCGCGACCTTCTCGGTACCCTTGGGCGTGCCGGAGGTCTGCTGGATCTGCAGGTTGGTCAGGCCGTCATTGCCGGTCGCGGTGACGTTGCCGTCATTGTCGACCGGATAGACCATCAGGTAGCTGCCCTGCGCGTCGACGACGTTGCGGTTCGAATCGACCGAGAAGCTGCCGTTGCGGGTATAGGTGACCGAGTCGCTGGTGCCGGTCGACTTCATCACGAAGAAGCCTTCGCCGACCAGCGCCAGGTCCAGCGCGTTCGACGTGGTCTGGAGGTTGCCCTCCTTGAACTGCTGGGTGTTGCCCTTCACGACCACGCCCGAGCCGACCATCTTGCGCGGATCAGTCGCGACGCTCGACGCGATGACGTCGGCAAATTCGGTGCGGCTCTTCTTGAAGCCGGTGGTCGAGACGTTGGCCAGGTTGTGGCTGATCGTCGACATATCGGTCTGCGAGGCCTGAAGACCGGAAAGCGAGGTGAAGAAGGACATGGGTTGGCTCCTGGGGGATGGGGGAAAGGGGTTGGGTTACGAGACGCCGCGGACGGCGGAAGTCTTGACGCTGCCGACACCGGTCACCTTCAGCGTGGGCTCGCCGCCGGCGGGCAGCGAGGCGGACTCGACCGGCGCCCAGACCAGCGCGCGCGCGGTCACCGTCTTCGACAGGTTCGCCGCATCGACCGACACCGTGTACGGGCCGTTCTCGATCTTGTTGCCGGCGTCGTCCTTGCCGTCCCAGTCGAAGGTGACGGTGCCGGCGGCCTGCGTGCCCAGCTGCATGGTCTTGACGACGCTGCCGTTCTGGTCGGCGATGGTGACGTTGACGTCGGTCGCGGCGCTGTCCAGCTCGACCGCACCGGCGATGCCGCCGCCGGTCCGCTCATAGGCGGTGGAGCCCGCGGTCAGCACCGCCTTGCCGACATAGCCCATCGCATCGGATGCGCTGGCGGCGTTCAGCTTGGTCGCGATGGTGTTCAGCGTCGCGTTCATCTGGCTGATGCCCGCGGTGCTGCTGAACTGCGCCATCTGGGCGACCATCTGGGTGTTGTCGACGGGCGAGAACGGGTCCTGGTTCTTCATCTGCGCGGTCATCAGCGCGAGGAAGTCGGACTGGTCGAGCGTCGTCTTGGTGCCGGTGGTCGACACCTTCGTGGTGCTCGCGCCGGAGCGGGCGATGCCGAGATTGGCGAGCGTCGAGTCAAAGGCGGTGCTGGCGGTAGCCATCTATCAGCGTCCCATCTTGAGGGTGTCGATGATGAGCGACTTGGCGGTCTGCATCACCTCGACGTTGTTCTGGTAGCCGCGGGCGGTCTCCATCATGTCGACCAGCTCGCGGGTCTCGTCGACCGCGGCTTCCCAGATGTTGCCGTCCTTGTCGGCCATCGGGTTGGCCGGGTCGTAGCGCTTGGTCGGCTCCGAGCCGGCGGTGACGACCTTCTCGACATCGACGGTGGCGAGGCCGGATGCGGCGTCGAAGCTGGTGCGGAACACCGGCTTCATCGTCTTGTATGCCGTCTCCTGCGAGCTGGCGATGTCGCCCGCATTCGCCAGGTTCGACGCGGTCGTGTTCATCCGCAGCAGCTGCGCCGACATGGCGCGGCCGGCGACCTGGAAGATGGTGAGGGGGTTGGAAGCCATGCTTATTCGCCCTTCAGCGCGCGGGTGATCTGGCCGATGCGCCCGTTCAGGAACGACAGCGTCGTCTGATACTGGACGGCATTCTCGGCGAAGGCGGTCTGCTCCTGGTTCAGCTCGACGGTGTTGCCGTCCATCGAAGTCTGGAGCGGGACGCGATATTTCAGGGCGCCGTCCAGGCTACCGGTGCCGCCGCTGCGCTCTGCACTGGCGAGCGCGGACTGGAAGTCGAAGTCGCGTGCCTTGAAGCCCGGAGTCGACGCGTTGGCGATATTCGACGCCAGCACGCCCATGCGCTGGGCGCGCACCTCGAGTGCGGCCCCGTGTACCCCGAAAAGCGTATCTCCTGCCATGACGGCCTCCTGCACCCTGTGTGCACCGGGACATAAGCAACCGGCGTGCCAGTTTTCCCGTGGACGGTGGAAAAGTGCCGCGGGAGAGAGGTTTGCCGGGTGACGGCAAGGTGGGCGGCAAGATGTTGCCGGGTGAGCGGCAAGGGTTGCCGGGGTATTGCCCCTTCGTCATCCGGCGTTCGCTGGCATGACGTTGAGTGAGCGGGTAAGGGTGCAACTGGCCCGCACCTTGCAGGTACGCGGGCATGCAGCTGATGACGCTCCTCGATCCTGTCGCGCTCGCCATTGTCGGCGGGGGCACCGTGCTGGTCACGATCCTGCGCACGCCGTTCCGTGACCTGGTCGGCGGCGTTGGCGCACTTCGCATATTGTGGCGCACGCCATTCGACGCGGAGCGGTTGCTGCGCCAGGTCGCGGCGCTGACCCGGATCAGCCGGCGCCACGGTGTGTTCCAGCTCGATCGTGCGGTCATCGCCGACGGCGACGTTGCCGCCGCGGTTGCGATGATCGTCGACGGGGCCGAGCCTGACGAGGTCGAGGCGCTGGTCCGTCACCGCCGCCGCGCCCGCATCGACCGCCACGTCGCCGCTGCCGAGCTGTGGGCCGCGGCGGCCGAGACCGCGCCGGCGATGGGCATGGTCGGCACGCTGATTGGCCTTGCCCGCATGTTCGCGGACATGGAGGACACCAGCAAGATCGGCGCCGGCATGGCGGTGGCGCTGATGGCGACGCTTTATGGCGCACTGCTCGCCAATCTCGTGTTCGCACCGATCGCTGCGCGGTTGCGCGCTGCCGGACGGATCGAGGCATCCGAGCGTGCGCAGCTCGACGCGCCGCTCGTCGCGCTCGCCGCGCTCCAGGCGCCGCGCCAGCCCAGTTTGCAGAGCGCCGCATGACCGACGAGTGGCCCGAGCCGGTGGCGAGCCGGCCGTTATGGCTCATCACGCTGGCCGACCTGGCGCTGCTGATGGTCGGCTTCTTCGTGCTGATCCAGGCGAGCCGGGCCGAGCCGGGAACGCTCGCCCGATCGCTGCGCAGCGGCTTTACGGATATAAAGCCGGTCGAGCCGCCAATGCCGGTCGCCGCCAACCGGCTCGCCGGCTTCGCATCCGGCTCCGCCGCGCTCCCCGCCGGCACCGCGGCGATCACCGCATGGGCGCGCGAGGAGCTGCGCGATCCGCGCGTGCAGCTGACCGTCACCGGCAGTGCCGATGCGACCGCCAACGACGTCGATCCCGCGACCCGCTCTGCCGCGATCCTCGCCACCGACCGCGCCCGCGCGGTGGCGGCCGAACTCGCGCCGCTTGCCCCGACCCGCATCGCCATCGCCACCGCGACCGGCCCCGGCGCCGTCACCATCACGCTCGCCTTTGCCGGCGAGCCCGTCAGGACTCCGCAATGATCCCGCTTCTCCTTCTCGCCGCCGCCGCGGCGCCCGCGTTTCAGGACATCGCCGCGCTCGACCGCGCGGTCGTCGCCTTCACCGGCAAGCCACAGGGCGCGGAGGGCGGGCCGCGGGGCGGCATCGACGCGCGGCTGAAGCTCCAGCGCTGCGACATGGTCGCGCTGTCGTGGCGGACCGAGGCGCACGACGCCGTCGTCGTCTCGTGCACCGGCCCCGACTGGCGGCTGTTCGTGCCGGTCAACCGACCCGCCGGGGCACCCGCGGCGGTCGCCGCCCCGGTCCGGGCGCTGCCCGTCGCCAAGGCCGAGCCGGTGATCCGGCGCGGCGACCCGGTGACGATTGAGGCGGCGTCCGGCGGCTTCGCCATCACGCGTGAGGGGGTGGCGGCCGGCGATGCCGCACCCGGCGCGCGCTTCGCGGTGCGGGTCGACGGCGCGGCGCAACCGGTGCAGGCGGTGGCGGTTTCCAGCGGTCGCGCCGTGCTGCCGGGCTGGGATTGAAAAAAAAGATTTAAAGAACCGCGCAGCCGGTCGTTTCTCCGATTGTCAGCCAAGCTGTAAGGTGCGGAGATGATGGAATCGATCGGGATCAAGGCAACAGGAAGCGTGGCGCGCATCGCGCCATCCGCCCCTGTGTCGCCAGTGCGCAGCACGACGACCGAGACGACGACACCCGTCGCCGCCCCGGATCCGACGGCTCTCGCCAAATCACTGGCGGCAGCACCGCCGGTGGACGCCGACCGCGTGTCGCAGATCAAGGCCGCGATCGCCAAGGGAACCTTTCCGCTGCTCCCCTCGACCATCGCCGACCAGATGATCGCGCTGAAGCTCGCCTGGAACCCGCATGACAAGGCGTGACGCCCTGATCCGCGTCATCGACGCGCTCCACGCGGAGATCGCCGCGCTGAAGGCCAACGACGTGCGGGCGCTGGAACGTGCCACCGCCGACAAGCTGGCCGGCATCGACGCGATCGCCGCGACCGGCACCGGCCCGGCCGGTCCCGACCTGCGCGAGCTGGCCGACGAAGCAAACCGCCTGAACGAGACCTGCCGCATCTACGTCAACCTGATGGCGGCAAATACCCGCCGCCGCCTGCAAACCTTGACCGGCAACAGCTTTGCCGGTGCGCAGCCGGTGCTGCGGAACAGCTACGCCTGACCTTTTCATCCTCCCCCCGGGAAGAGGAGGATTTCACGCGAAAAAATCTGGCACGATGCTTGCTAATACCAGCCCGAACAGGGACGGTATTCGTGAGCATCAATCCAATAGCCACCTCCAGCATCAAGTCGGCCATCGCCTATGCGAGCAATCGCACCGGCGTGGACTTCGACTATCTGCTGGGCCAGGCAAAGGTCGAGAGTGGGCTGAACGCCAGCGCGCGTGCCGGCAGCTCGTCGGCGACTGGCCTCTTCCAGTTCATCGAGTCGAGCTGGCTCGCGGTCGTGAAGAAGCACGGCGCCGAGCACGGCATGGGCTGGGCCGCCGACGCGATCAGCCAGACGTCTTCGGGCCGCTACACCGTGTCGAGCCCGGCGCTGCGCCAGCAGATCCTGTCGCTGCGCAACGATCCCGCCGCCGCCAGCCTGATGGCGGCCAGCCACGCGTCCGACAACGGCCAGGCGATCGGCCAGGCCTTGGGCCGCGACGCGACCGGCACCGACCTCTACATGGCGCATTTCCTGGGGCTGGGCGGGGCGACCAAGTTCCTGTCGGCCATGGAGGCGAACCCGAACACCAGCGGCGCGGCGCTGTTCCCCGCCGCGGCGCACGCCAACCGCAGCGTCTTCTACGAGAATGACGGGTCGGCCCGGTCGCTGGGCGACATCTATCGCCGCTTCGCCGACAAGCTGGGGCAGGGCGCCGACAGCGTCGCCGAGACCAAGGCCGCCAACCTGTCCTTCGCCGCGCAGGCGTTGGCGATGGGCGACGACACCACCGTGGTGACTGGCAGCAACGAGAGCGCGTCCGATGCGCTGGCCTGGGCACAGTCGACGCTTGGCCGGCTTGGCGGTCAGCAGGGGGCCGCGCGCGCCAGCCTGATGCGCCCGACCCCCGACACCGCACGCCTCGCCTATATGATGCTCGCACGGATGGCCGGCTGAGATGGGCAAGATGCTCGCCAACGCTCGCGGCAGCGCGCTGCCGCTCGCCATCCTGCTGCTGGTCGTCGTCATGGTGGTGCCGATCCCGGCGGCGCTGCTCGACGTCTTCTTCGTCGCCAATATCGCGATCAGCCTCGCCGTCCTGATGGTGGCGTTGAACGCGCAGAAGCCGCTCGACTTCTCGGCCTTCCCGACCGTCCTCCTGTTCGCCACGCTGTTCCGCCTGGGCCTGAACGTCGCCTCGACCCGCATCGTGCTGGTCCATGGGCATGAAGGAGAGAGCGCGGCGGGGCACGTCATCGAGGCGTTCGGGACGTTCCTGATCGGCGGCGATTACGTCGTCGGCATCTTCGTCTTCGCGATCCTGATGATTATCAACCTGATCGTGGTGACCAAGGGTGCGGGCCGCGTGTCCGAAGTGTCGGCGCGCTTCACCCTGGACGCGCTGCCCGGCAAGCAGATGGCGATCGACGCCGACCTGAACGCCGGCCTCATCACCCCCGACGACGCCAAGAAGCGCCGTGTCGAGGTATCGACCGAGGCGGACTTCTACGGCTCGATGGACGGCTCGTCCAAGTTCGTGAAGGGCGACGCGGTCGCCGCGATGCTGATCCTGGCGGCCAACGTGATCGGCGGCCTGATCCTGGGCCCGGTCAGCCACGGCATGTCGATCGCCGCGGCCGCCAAGAGCTATATCCTGCTCGCCATCGGCGACGCGCTGGTCGCGCAGCTGCCCAGCCTGATGCTGTCGATCGCCGCCGCGTCGATCGTGACCCGCGTGTCCTCCGAAAAGGATCTCGCCGGCCAGATCGGCAGCCAGTTCGGCTCGTCGCGGACCTGGATGCCGGTGGCGGTCATCCTGACGCTGCTGGGCGTGTTCCCGGGCATGCCGCATCTCGTCATCCTGCCGTTCGCCGCCATGTCCGGCTTCGCAGCATGGAAGCTGCGCCAGATCGAGCGCCGCCCGGTCATCGTCGAGGCCGCGCCCGCCGCCGCCGAGGCTGCCGACCCGTCAAAGATCGGCTGGGACGAGGTGACCGACGGGATGCAGGTCAATCTCGACATCGGCTACGGCCTGGTGCCGCTGGTCGACGAGCGCCGCGGTGCGCCGCTGATGGGCCGGATCACCGGCGTGCGCCGCCAGCTGTCCAAGGAACTGGGCTTCGTCGTGCCGCAGTGCCGGGTTCGCGACGACATCAACCTGGCGCCCTATACCTATCGCATCATGGTCGGCGGGGTCTGCGTCGGCGAGGACCAGGTGTCGCCGGACGAGATGCTGGCGCTCGACACCGGCCAGGCGTTCGGCGCGCTGAAGGGCAAGCAGACCAAGGACCCGACCTTCGGGCTGGACGCAACCTGGATCTCGACCGCCGATGCCGATGTGGCGACCGGCGCCGGCTATCTGGTGGTCGATCCGGGCACTGTGATGGCGACGCACCTGAACCACGTCCTTGGCCAGCATGCCGCCGAACTGCTGGGGCCGGACGACGTCCAGAGCCTGCTCGACGAGCTGAAGGAGCGCGCGGCGCACCTGGTCGGCTCGCTCTGCCCGCAGCCCTTGCCGCTGACCCAGCTGACCCAGGTGCTGAAGGGGCTGCTGAACGAGGGCATCTCACTCAAGGAATTCCGCCGCATCGCCGGCGCCATCGCCGCGGTCGCGCCGCGCACGCAGGACCCCGAGGACATTATCGAGGCGATCCGCCCGACCTTGGGGCCGCTCATCATCCAGAAGCTGTGCGGGGTTCGCGAGCCCCTGCGCGTCATGACCCTGGAGGGACAGTTGGAAGCATTGCTGGGCCAGGCCGCCCGCGCCGACACCGCGCGCCGCCACGTCATCGAGCCCGATCTCGGCCGCCGCATCGTCGAAGCGCTGCAGATGGCGGCGCAGCCGCTGATCGCCGAGGCCAAGCCGTTCGCGCTGGTCGTCCAGCCGGCGCTTCGCCTCTCGATCCGCAAGCTGGTGCGCACCTGCCTGCCCGACACGCCGGTCCTGTCGTTCTTCGAGGTGCCCGAGGAGAAGGCGGTCGAGGTCGTTGCCGTGATCGGCGGGCCGCACCACCAGCAGGCGCTGGCCGCATGAGCGCGCAACCGATCGGACCGCTGACCTACAAGCCCGCGCAGAAGCCGCGTGGCGAGGGCGAGGCGCTGATCCGCCAGCACCTGCCGCTGGTCCGCAAGATCGCGTGGCATGTCCACGGATCGATGTCGACGATCGTCGAGGTCGAGGATCTGGTCCAGGTCGGTCTGGTCGCGCTGGTCGAGGCGGTCGCCGCCTTCGAGGATCGCGGGCAGGTGACGTTCAAGCAGTATCTGGTCACCCGCCTGCGCGGTGCGATGATCGACGAACTGCGCCGCCAGGCGACGACCACGCGCGGCGCTATGCGGCGGCGGCGGCAATATGCCGATGCGGTGAACAAGCTGACCGCGCTGACCGGCCAGCCGCCCGCAGAGGGCGCATTGGCGGCCCAGCTGGGCGTGTCGGTCGAGCGGCTGCGCGCCGAGTACCAGTCGGCCGAGGCGGTCCGCTTCGACCCGATCGACGAGGTCTATTCGGACGACCTGCCCTGGTTCGCCGACGACACGCCGGACGCGTTCGCGCAGCTGTCCGACGGCCAGACCCGCGACCGCCTGATCGCCGCGATTGCCGCGCTGCCCGAACGCGAGGCGCAGGTGATCCAGCTCTACTATGTCGAGGAACTCAACCTCGAAGAGATCGGCCAGGTCTTCGGCGTCGGCTCCGCCCGCATCTGCCAGATCAAGGCGAGCGCGCACGCCAAGCTGAAGAAGGCGATGGCGCGCGGCTAGCGCCGGATCGGACCGAGTTCCGATCGACAAATCCAGTCAATCTGCCGGAACCTCACCCTGCATAACAGGGAGGGGTTCCTATGCGACGTTATATCTCTGCGGTCCTGACAATTGCGGGGCTGCTCGTCTCTGCGCCGGCTGTCGCACAGCAAGCGACAGATGCGGACTGGAGCAAGTTCAAGTTAGGGGCGGGACTGTCGTTTACCTTGGACGTCGGTAAGCTCGACCGGATCAGCGAAGCGGTCATCGTCGACGGTAAAGTGCGTGTGACGCACCAGAATAACGGCCGCGCGCGGATCATGCTGGAGGGGCACCACTTCTTCGCGTCGAACTCTGCCAAAACTGGTGTCGGCCCATTCATCGCCGTTCAACCCGGATCGAGCGAGATCATTGAAGCCATTGGAATGGGCGTAATGATCGGCTTCCGTCACAACACAAAAAGCACGCAGAGCTTCAACATCGGTGTGGGGATCGTGCTGGATCCAAACACCAGAGTGCTCGGGGACGGCTTTCGAGAAAACCAGCCGCCTCCCGGGAACGAGACGGAGGTCCGCTACCGCGAGACGCTCCAGACCGGCATCCTCGTGCTGACGTCCTTCTCCTTCTGACACGAAAAAACCCCGGCGGCTCCCTGTTCGGGAACCGCCGGGGTTCTCGCTGCCCTTGCCCGAAGGAAGGGCCGGCGCCGGCACCCCGATCCTTGGGGGCAGGTGCCGGCGCCGATCCGGATTACTGGAGCAGCTTCAGCACCGACTGCTGCGACTGGTTCGCCTGGGCGAGCATCGCGGTCGAGGCCTGGCTGAGGATCTGCGCCTTGGCGAGGGCGGTCGATTCGGTCGAGAAATCGGCGTCCTCGATGCGGCTCTTGGCGTCCGACAGGTTGGTCGTGGTGGTGGTCAGGTTGTTGACCGTCGACTGAAGGCGGTTCTGCACCGCGCCCAGATCGCCGCGACCGGCCGAGATCTTGTCCAGTGCGGCGTCGATGACCGCCATCGCCGCGGAGGCGCCTGCCTGGCTGCCGATCGACACGGCCGACACGCTGGTCGCGGTCAGGCCGGCATTGCCGGGCGTCGCGCCGCCGATGGTGATGCCGGTGCCGGCCTGACCTTCGAGGGTCAGCGAACCGCGGATCGCCGTGGCACCCGACATCGTCACCGCGGATCCCTCGACATCCTTGACGCCGCTGAGGATCGAGTTGGTGTCGGTCAGCGTGATGTTGCCGCCGTCCTTCTCGGTCAGGACCAGCGAACCGCTCGAGTCGGTGCTGGCGGTGACGGTCGAGTTGGCCGCCTTCAGCGTGGTGTTGATCTTGGCGGCGAGCGAGTCGGCGCTCTTTTCCGACGCGGTCATCGTGACGGTGGTGCCGTTAATGACGAGCGTGTTGTTCGCTGCGATCGTGCCGACCGTCGCGGTGACGACGTTCTTGGCGGTCGCGGTGACGTTCGATGTGGGGGTCGTCGCGTTGATCGCCGCGGCGATCGTCTTGGCATCGGCGGCCGAGGCAGCGACCGCCTGGCCGTTGATGGTCAGGTCGCCGTTGGCCAGCGGGCCGGTCGGAACGATGACGCCGGCGTCGACCTGTGCGGTCAGGCCCAGGGTCGCGGCGCGGCTGTCGACCATCGCCATGCCGATCGTCTCGCCGGAGTTGATGCCGGTCTGCAGCTTCACCGACTTCTGGCTGCCGTCGAGCAGCTTCACGCCGTTGAAGGTGGTGTTCTTCGAAACGTTGTTGATCTCGCTGGTCAGCTGCGACATTTCGGCCTGCAGCGCGGTGCGGTCCGAATCCTGCAGCGTGCCGGTGGCCGACTGGGTCGCCAGCTCCTTCATGCGCTGCAGCATCGAGGTGACCTCGCTCATCGCGCCTTCGGCGGTCTGCGCCAGACTCATGCCGTCATTCGCGTTGCGGATCGCCATTGACATGCTGCGGGCCTGGCTGGCCATGCGGTTGGCGATGGCCGAACCGGCGGCGTCGTCCTTGGCGGAGTTGATGCGCTTGCCGGTCGCCAGGCGCTCCATGGCGGTCGACAGCGACGAGCTGGCGCTCATCGAGGCATTGGCGGCGCGCATGGCCGAGGTGTTGGTTGCAATAACGGTCATATCTGGTCTCCGTCCACTACGGCTTCTACCGCCGCCCCCAGAGCGGAGGGCCGAGCCGTCACAGCAAGGAACGGCCGGGCGCGGCGCGGCTTAAGCGGGAAAATCGCACGGCAATCGTTTTGGGCGATCCCTCGTGCAGGCGGGGATTCGCCCCGCATGCACGAGCATGGGCGGGCCCGCGCGCGCCCGGAAAATATCTGCCGGCAAGGGGCAGGAGTTTACCGGCGGTTTACCTTCATCGGTGCAATCGAGTGGCGAACCCGAGGACCACCATGCGAACGATCTTCCCCTCTGCCGCGATCACCCGGAACCGCTACGCGATGATGTCGTCGCTGCGCGCGCAGGGTTTCGCGATCGGCGCGGCCGATACCCAGCCGCGTGTCGGCGACCTGTTCGTCGTCGCGGAGGGCGAATCGGTGCTGCTGCCGGCGCGCACGCTGATCGTCGGCGAGGCAGAGGGTGCCGAGGGGCGGCACGTCGCCCCGGCGCGCGATGGCGGCCCGCACCGCATCGCGTTCGGCGGCAATGACGCGGCGGTCGGCAATGCCTTTGTCCGCGCGATGCTGGGCGGTCCCGACCTGCCGACGGCCGCCGATCCCGAGACGCTGGCGCTGTTCGCGCTGGCCGAGCGGGTGGCGCAGGCCGACATAACCGTCCTCATCAACGGTCCGACCGGCACCGGCAAGGAAGTGCTGGCGCGGACCATCCACCTGAACTCGGATCGCCGGGACAAGCCGTTCATCGCGATCAACTGCGCCGCGCTGCCGGAGACGATGCTCGAGGCGCTGCTGTTCGGCCACCAGAAGGGCGCCTTCACCGGCGCGTCGTCGGGCGGCGAGGGCTTCTTCCGCGCGGCCGATGGCGGCACGATCCTGCTCGACGAGATCGCCGAGATGCCGGTGTCGCTCCAGGCCAAGCTGCTGCGCGTGTTGCAGGAGCGCGAGGTGGTGCCGATCGGCGCTTCCGTGCCGCAGCCGATCGACGTGCGCGTCATCGCCTGCGCCAATCGCGACCTGCAGGCCGAAGTCGCCGCCGGCCGCTTCCGCGCCGATCTCTACTATCGCCTCGCGGTGTTCCCGCTGACCACCAAGGCGCTGGCCGACCGGCCGGAGGACGTGCCTGCGCTCGCCGCGACGATGATCCTGCGCCACGCCGGCGCCCGCGCGGTGGTGCCCTGGCCGACCACGGACGCGATCGAGAAGCTGAAGGCGCATGACTGGCCGGGTAACGTCCGCGAGCTGGAGAACGTGATTCAGCGCGCGCTGCTGTTCGCCGGCGGCGACACGATCGAGGCGACCGACATCGTGTTCGACCGCCCGGTCACCATGAGCTTCGCGCGCACCATGCCCGCTGCACCCGCTCCGATCGCCGCGCCTGCCGCACCGGAGTCGCTCGGCAAGGTCGTGCAGATGAGCGAGTTCGCCGCGATCCGCGACACGCTGCGCGCCTGTGGCGGCAGCCGGATCGAGACGGCGCGGCGGCTGGGCATTTCCGAGCGCACGCTCCGCTATCGCCTGGCAAAGGCCCGCGAGCAGGGCGAGGAGATCGTCCCCGCCGCCAATGACTGGAAGGCCAGCGCATGAGCGTCGGTGGAGTGGGCGGCGTCGGCGGTGTCGACCGGGTGATGCAGTTGCGCGCCCAGATCCTGGAGCGCAACCAAGCGCTGGCCCGCGCCAGCAGCGCGCCGGTTCCGACCGGCCCGGCCGAGACGAAGCCGACCAGCTTCGCCGACACGCTCGACGGTGCGCTGAAGAGCGTCAACGAGGGCCAGAACGCCGCCGCCAAGATCAGCGAGAGCTACGAGCGGGGCGAGACGGTCGACATCGCCAAGGTCATGCTGGCCCGCCAGCAGGCGAGTGTCGGCTTCGAGGCGACGCTGCAAGTCCGCAACAAACTGCTGTCCGCCTACAAGGACATCATGAGCATGCCGGTGTAATCGACGATGAGCACTGCCCTGACCACCACCACGCCCGCCGTTTCTGGCGCGATCCCCGAGCGTTTCGCCAACCCGCTTCAGCAGATGAAGGGCGTGATGGCGCAGCCCGCCGTCCGCCGTGCCGCGCCGATGGCGATGCTCGTCGGTCTGGTCGGCGCCGCCGCGCTCGCCTGGGCGACGCTGTCGACACCGTCGCAGAAGACGCTGTTCACCGGCCTCGCCGATGCCGACAAGGCGGCGGTGATGCAGTCGCTGGAACAGGCGAACATCGGCGCGCATGTCGACGACGGCACCGGCGCGATCACCGTCGACGAGGAAAGCTACAGCCGCGCGCGGATGCTGCTCGCCAGCCAGGGCCTGCCCAAGCAGGCGCCCGGCGGCTATGCGATCCTCGACCAGCTGCCGATGGGCGTCAGCCGCGCCGTCGAGGGTGAGCGGTTGCGCCAGGCGCGCGAGACCGAGTTGGCCCGCTCGATCCAGGACATCGACGCGGTGATCGAGGCGCGGGTCCATCTCGCCACCCCCGAAGTCAGCGTCTTCGTGCGCGACAATGCCGCGCCATCCGCGTCGGTGATCGTCAAGCTGGCGGCCGGGCGCAGCCTGTCGGACGCGCAGGTCTCGTCGATCATCAACCTCGTCGCCTCGTCGGTGCCGGGGATGAAGCCCGATTCGGTCACCATCGTCGACCAGGCCGGCGCGTTGCTGACCAAGCCGGGCGGCCGCGACGCCACCGCCGCGCTGGGCGACGAGCGCATCGACTTCCAGCGCCGGGTCGAGGACAAGTACCGCCAGCAGCTGACGCAGCTGCTGACCCCGCTGCTCGGCACCGGCAATTTCTCTGCCGAGGTGCAGGCCGACGTCAACCTCGACGAGACCCAGGCGACGCGCGAGAGCTATGAGAAGCAGGGCACGCTGCGCGCCGAGACCGGGCAGTGGACCGGCGACCAGAAGACCGGCGGCGGCCCCGGCGGCATCCCCGGCGCGCTGTCGAACACGCCGCCGCCCGCCAGCATGTTGCAGGTGCCGACCCCGGCGGTCGGTGCCAGCGGCAGCCCGCAGCCGGTCGCCGGTGGTCCCGCGCCCGATCCCGCCAAACAGTCCGACAGCTATCAGCGCGCCTATGACCTGGGCCGCGAGGTGTCGGTGACGCGCGCGGCGCCCGGATCCGTCAAGCGGCTGTCGGTCGCGGTGGTGTTGCGCGAGCCCGAAAAGGGTCGCCGTACCGCGATGGAGATCAACCAGATCACCGACCTGGTGAAGAGCGCGGTCGGTTACGACCAGCAGCGCCAGGACAACGTCACGGTCATCAGCCGCCAGTTCGCCGGTAGCGCGACCGACATGGCCGACAAGGCGCCATGGTACGACAATAGCTGGCTGCCGATGCTGGCGCGCAACCTGACCGCGATCCTGATCGCGCTGCTGGTGCTGCTGCTGGGTGTCCGCCCCCTGGCGAAGGCCCTGATGAAGAAGAAGGACGAGGCGGAGGCGCCGCGTCTCGCCACCGGCGCTCCCGCGATCGGCCCGGACGGGCAGCCCACGGGTCCGCTGCCGATGGTCGCTCCTGCGGTCAGCCTCGACCAGATGCAGAACACGCAAGGCTATGACGAGCGGATCGGCGCCGTCCGCGGCTTCACCCGCGACAATCCCGCGCGCGCCGCACTGGCCGTGCGCGACATGATAAAGGCCGACGCCAAGTGACCACCGCTGCCGCGCGTACGTACACGGGCATCGAAAAGGCCGCCGTGCTGATGATGATCGTCGGCGAGGAAGAGGCCGCCGCGATCCTCCAGAAGCTGGAACCCGACGAGGTGCGCCAGCTGGGCGCGGCGATGTTCTCGGTCGCCGACGTGTCCGAGGAAGAGGTCGAGGACGTGCTGGACGATTTCGTCGGCCGCGCGCGCGAGCGGACCGGCATCACCTTCGATCCCCGGCACAAGGTCGAGGCGGTGATGAACCGCGCGCTCGGCGCCGAGAAGGCGGAGAGCGTGCTCGCCCGCATCACCCCGGCGGAAGCAGCGTGTGAGCTGGAACTGCTCGACTGGATGGAGCCGACCGACATCGCCGCGATGATCGAGAAGGAGCATCCGCAGATCGCCGCCGTCCTGATCGCCAATCTGGATCCGACGGTCGGCGGCCAGGTGCTCGAGATACTGCCCGAATATATGCAGCCCGACATCCTTCACCGCATCGCCAAGCTGGGGCCGATCACGCCCGAGGCGGTAGAGACGCTGAAGGCGCTGCTGGCCCAGCGCAGCAGTGCCGGCGGTGGCCAGCAGGTGACGCTGGGCGGCGCGCGCGAGGCAGCAAAGATCCTGTCGGGCGCGCGCAAGTCGGTCGAACAGCGGGTGATGCCCAAGCTGTTCAAGATCGACCGCGACGTCGCCAAGGCGATCGAGGAGGCGCTGTTCGTCTTCGACAACCTGCTGGAGATGGACGACAAGAACCTGGGCACGCTGATCCGCAACGTCGACGGCGAGGTGCTGGTCAAGTCGCTGAAGGGCGTGGACGAGGCGATTCGCAACCGTTTCCTGGGCTGCATGTCGGCGCGCGCCGCCGACGGCATCCGCGACGAGATGGAGGCACGCGGCCCGATGAAGCTGGCCGAGGTGCTGGAGGCGCAGAAGGCGATGATCGCCATTGCACGCAATCTGGCCAAGGACGGTACGATTCAGATGGGCGCGGGCGAGGACGACTATGTCTGAGTTCGTCGCCGGCTTCGCCGCCCGTCACGAGGTTGCCGCCGGGCTGCTGCGCGCCGCCTTCGCGCCGGCGCCCACCGGCTTCGCGGCGGTCGATCCGCGCGCGCGCGTCGCGCCGATGGCTGCGGGTGCGGCCGGGATGGGCGGCGAAGCCGGGCCGAAGCATTTCAGCCCCGCCAATCGTGCCGAGAACCCGACCGCCGGCTGGAACCCGCTGGACGCCACGGCCGAGCCGACCCCGTTCGTCGATCCCGTCGAGGCGGCGCATGCCGCCGGCTATGCCGAGGGGGTGGCCGCTGCCGCTGCCGCCGCCAACGCCGCCCAGTCGCGCGACGCGGACCTGCTGACCGGGATCGCCGGGTCGCTGGGCGCCGACCGGCTCGACCGCGAGGCGATGGCGGCGCGGCTGCGCCAGACCGTACTGATGCTCGTCACGCGCGTCGTCGGCGATGTCGGCGTCGCGGCGGACCGGCTGGCGGCGCGGATCGACGCGGCGGCCGGCATGCTCGCCGACGCTGCCGAATCGGCGATGCTGCGCGTCCATCCCGACGACGTCGCGCTGCTCGACGGGCGACTGCCCGCGACCATCTTCGCCGTCGGCGACGCGAGCGTCGACCGCGGCAGCTTCGTGCTGGAGAGCGCCTCGACCGTGGTCGAGGACGGCCCGGCGATGTGGCTCGAACAACTCGCCGCTGCGATCGACCGCGTGCCGCTCCCCACTGCGCTGGCTGCCTGACTCCGACCATGCTGAACCGCTTCACCGCCGACTATCTCGACACGCTGGCCGATGCCGATTTCCGCCCGACGCCGACCGTGTCGGGGCGGCTGGCGTCCTATGACGGGCTGCTGATGGAGGCGGTCGGGCTGACCCTGCCGGTCGGCACCGTCTGCCGGATCGGCGACACGGTGGATGCCGAGGTGATCGGCTTTCGCGGCGACCGCACGCTGCTGATGAACCTTGGCGGCCCCGCGCCGTTGCTGCCCAAGGCCGCGGTGCGCCCGGTCGGCGCACCGGGGGAGGCGGAGGTCGGCGCGGCGATGCTCGGCCGGGTGGTCGACGGCGCCGGCAAGCCGATCGACGGGCTCGGTCCCATCCGTGGCGCTGGCCGCTGGCCGCTGGCCGGCAAGTTGCAGGGGCCGCTCGACCGGGGGCGGGTGCTCCAGCCGCTCGACGTGGGCGTGCGCGCGATCAACGGGCTGCTGACTGTGGGGCAGGGGCAGCGGATCGGCATCATGGCCGGTTCTGGCGTCGGCAAGTCGGTGCTGCTCGGCATGATGGTCCGCGCCGCGCAGGCGGATGTGGTCGTGATCGGCCTGATCGGCGAGCGCAGCCGCGAGGTCGCCGACTTCCTCGACACCAAGGTCGCAGGCGAGGCGCGCGCACGCTCGGTCGTGGTCGCGGTGCCGGCCAACCACTCCCCGGTGCTGCGCATCCGCGGCGCGCTGCGCACTCACGCGATCGCCGAGGCGTTCCGGGCCGAGGGCAAGCGCGTGCTGCTCATCATGGACTCGCTGACCCGCGTCGCCCATGCGGGCCGCGAGATCGGGCTGGCACTGGGCGAGCCGGCGTCGGCGCGCGGCTATCCGCCGTCCGCCATCGCGATGCTGCCCAATCTAATCGAGCGCGCCGGCGCCGACGCGCACGGATCGGGTTCGATCACCGCGATCTACACGGTGCTGGCCGATGGCGACGACGGCAACGACCCGGTGGTCGACTCCGCCCGCTCGATCCTCGACGGGCATATCGTGCTGAGCCGCGCGCTGGCCGAGCGCGGTGTCTATCCGGCGATCGACGTCGGCCCCTCGGTCAGCCGCGTCATGAACGACATCGTCGGGCGCGACCATGTCCTCGCCGCGCGCGTGCTGCGCCGCCATCTGGCGACCTATGAGGAAAATCGCGACCTGGTGCTGATGGGCGCCTATCGCGCTGGCGCCGACCCAGCGATCGATGCGGCCATCGCCTATCATCCCGCGATCACCGACTATGTCCGCCAGGACGCCGACGAGGTCGTGCCGCTGCACGTCGCCGCGGCCGAACTGACCGGCGTGTTCGGCGACGGCTGAAGCGGGGGGCTGAACCAATGCAGGGCAAGACGCTGGCACGCATCCACCGTGTCCGCACCGCACAGCTGAACCTGGCCCGCGCCGACGAGGCGCGCGCCGCCGCCGCGCTGGCGAACGAAACCCTGATGACCCAGCGCATCGCCGCGCTGGTCGAGGCGGTGGCGCCGACGCCGACCGCGACCGGCGCCTATGCGATGGCGGGCACCGCGCTGTTCCGCGAGCGGCTGAACCAGTCCGCCGATGCCGCGGCATTCCGCGTCCAGAATGCCGAGCAGCGGTCGCTCCGCGCCGCCGAAACCAGCCGCGCCGCGCACCGCGACCAGAGCGCGGTCGAGAAGCTGATGGAGCGCGCGCGCCTCGACGCGCTGTACCGCGAGGCGCGCGATCTGCAGAACGCCCCGCCCCAGGCACGCAAACGGCACGATCCTTGCTGATCGACGGTCGACCGTAACGACCGGATGCCCGAGCACCTGATGATTAGCCTCGCCGCCTCTCTGCCCAACGCCGTCGTCGCCCCGCGCGGCACCGCTCCCGCCGGAGCCGGTGCCGGGTCGCCGATCGCGTTTGTCCTGCCGGATCTGGGCGTGGGCGTAGAGGCGATCGCCGCACCCGTCCGGCAGGCGCCTGCCGGTTCCGGCCAGATCTTGCCGGTGGCCGACGCGACACTGCCGACGCTGCCGGACGCGATCGCCGCGCCGGTGATGCTGGCGGACATGAGCGTCGAACCGGTCGCGGCACCGGTGCTGCCGGCGACGACGCTGCTACCGGTCGACCCGCGCTTCGCCCCGCCGTCATCCCCGACCCTCGAGAAGGCGCCCGTTGCGGCTGAGGTCCGCACGCCGGACATCGCCGCCGCACCGACACCCAAGGCGCTGCCGCGCATGGTCGCCAAGCTTGACGCCGTAGTGCCCGAGACCGAAACGGCCGCCGCGGAACCCGCTGCCGCCGAGATGCCCCGGCCGGTCCTTCCCGAGCAGCTGCCACCGCCCAAGCTCGCCGCCAAGCCGGTTCGCCGTGAGGTGGCGGAACGGCCGGTCAAGCGGGAGACGACCGGGGACGAGCCCGCCCCGACGAGCGAGGAGGCGGATCTGCCGGCCGTTGCGGATGCAGTGCCGGCAACGACAATCGAAGCTGCGACACCTCCGGCCGTGCTCTCGACCCTCGTCACGCCGCAGGCCAAGCAGGACGCCGCGCTGGTGGTTACGGATCAGCCGGCCGTGATCGCCGACCCAACCCTGCACGTAGCGCAGGAACCCCGATCCATTATCGGCAAGGCGGCCCCGGTTCGCGGGAAAGCCGCCGCCGATGATCCGGTTCCCGACGCGAAGGCCGAACGCGTCTCTGTCGCACCCGCTCGAGAGCCGATGACGGCATCGACGCCGCAAGTGGTCCTTACCGCACCGCCGGCGCCGGACGCGGTTCCTCTCGCCCAGCCGATGGTGATGCCCGACCAGCCGTCCGCCGTCATAACGGCCCCGCTGCCCGCACGGGCGCAGACGACAACTCCGGCGATCGAGCGCGCCACCGAGCGCGCCGCACCGGCCATGGCTGCGACGCTTCCGGCCGGCACGGCGTCGGCACCTGCCGCGATGCCGGCGACCGATGGGGCGCCGGTTCCTGCCGTCCTGTCCGAACAGATCGCACCGATCATCGCAGCCGCCGCCCCGGTCGTGGCACCGGCGGCGCCGCGCCGGACCCAGGCGCCGGCAAGCTCCACCGCGACCTTGCTTGCCGATAGCGGTGCGGTCACGCTGCGCGCCGCCGTCGCGCCGCAGCCCGTCGAGCCGAGCGTCCCCTGGCGTTTTGCCGCGGCCCCGGTCGTTCAGCCCGCGCCTGTCGTGCAGCCCGCAGCGGCGCCGCCGGCCGATCCCGTCGGTCCGATCGTCGCGGACATGGCCGCTCCGGTTGCGCCCGCACCGGCCACGCCGCATCAGGCCGCTCCGCCGATACCCGTGGCAACGCCCGCCGCGGCCCCAGTCCGCATCACCGCGCCAGCCGCCGCTGTCTTCGCGCCGGCCATCGCCGCCGCCGACGAGCAGGAGCGGCGCGCCGTCCCGAACGACGCGGCGGCGCCGGCCGATCCGATCGCCACGCCTCAGCCTGTTGCCGCCACCGCCGCGCCAGTCGCCGCGAACACGGTGCAGCAGCCGCCGCTCGACATGACCCAGCCACGCTGGCCACAGGCGATGGTCGAGCGGATCGAGACGCTGCGCGACGCCGCTGCCGATGCCGCCAATGCCGCCGACACTCGTATCCGGCTGGTCCCCGACGCGCTCGGCGCGATCGAGATCGGGCTGACGCGCGACGGCGACACGATCCATGTCCGCTTCACCGCCGAGCAGGCGCAGACCCGCGCCCTGTTGCAGGAGGCGCAGCCGCGCCTGGCCGAGGTTGCCGACCAGCGCGGGCTGAAGCTGGGCCAGACCAGCGTCGAGGCGGCAGCGCCGTCCGCGCAGACCGGCCAGCAGCCGCAGGGGCAGCCGCAGGGTTCATCCTCGTCTAGCTCGTCCGCCTATCAGGCGTCGACCGGCTCCGGTTTGCAGGCGCAGACCCAGTCGCAGGGCAACAGCGCCCAATCCGGCCAGCCGCAGGGGCAGGGCCGCCAGCCCGCCGCCCCGGCCCGCCCCGCCGGCGCCCGCCCGACCACCATGGCCGCAGAGGCCGACGATGCCCGCATCGCCTGATCTGAAGGAAAATACCGATGAGTGACGCGAAGGATACCAAGGACGAGACGCCGCCGAAGAAGAAGGGCGGCATGAAGAAGATCCTGATCGGCGTCGTCGCGCTGGTCGTGCTGGTCGGCGGCGGCGTCGGCGCGGGCGTCTATGCCGCGCAGTCCGGCATGATCGGCGGCGGCGGCCATGCCGCGGCCGAGAAGGAAGACCCGAACAAGCCCAAGCTGGTGCCCAAGAGCGAGCAGAAGCACGCGGGCGAGGGCGGCGAAGGCGGCGAGGGCGGTGGCCATGGCGGCGGCGAGGAAGGCGGCGCGGCCAAGGTCGAGGGCGCACCGACGCCCGAGGGCCATGGCGGCGACCCCTACGCGTCCAACTATTACGCGATGGACAAGGAGTTCACCGCGAACCTGCAGGACTCGGTCCATTTCGTCCAGGTCGGCGTAGCGGTGTCCACGCCCTATGACGAAAAGGTCATCACCAACCTGAAGACCAACGACATCGCCGTCCGCTCGGCGGTGCTGATGGCGCTGGGCGAGACCAGCGAGGAGGCGGTTTTCTCGTCGCAGGGCAAGCGCGCGCTCCAGCAGCGACTGGTCAAGGCAATCAACGATACGTTGCAGCAGAAGGAAGGATTCGGCGGCATCAGTAACGTTTACTTTACCAGTTTCGTTGTTCAGTGAGGCATGGTTAACGCCCAGCCAACAACCGATCGACGCACCCGTCCCCGCGTCGGGGACAGTGCGGCTGCCGAGGCGGCAGTGCTGGGCGCACAGAAGCTGAATCCGTTCGGCGACCTCCACACGCTTCAGCATCTGTCCGCGCGGCTCGCGCGGGGCTTGCGGCCGGTGTGGGAGACGCTGCTGCGGCGCGAGGTGCGCTCGTTCGCCGAGCCGTTGAGCGTGCAGCGCTTCGCCGATTACCGGGCCGAGCGTGGCGACCTGCTGACGGGCTGGCTGCCACTGGCGATGACACCCGGGACGGCGGGCGGACCGACCCATGCCTGGCTGGTGATCGACGGCCGTTTCCTGATCGAGATGCTCGACCTGTTCTTTGGCGGGGCCGGCGTCGCGCCGCTGCCGATGCCGGCGGAGTTCTCGCCCGCTGCCGATGCGATGGCGGTGCGGGTGGCGGGTATGTTCGCCGACGCGCTCGGCACGGCCTGGGAACCGCTGGCCCGGGTCTCGTTCGAGGCAGGCAGGCTGGAACAGGCGGCCGATATCGACGGCGAGGACGCCGTGATCGTCACCCGCGTCGGCGTCGACACCACGGCCAAGCCGATGTTCGTCGACATCCTCTATCCCGTTCTCGCGCTGAAGCCGCACGGTGCCACCCTGACCGGCAAGGTCGTCGACAAGGCGGAACCCGATCCGGCATGGCGCAATGCGCTGGCGCGCGCGACGATGGGCGTCCGCTTCCCGGTCCGCTCCGTCCTCGCCGAGCCGGTCGTGCCCTTGTCGATGCTGATGGAGCTGAAGGCCGGTGACGTGATCCCGATCGCGATCGCCCCCGACGTGCCGGTGATGGTCGGCCGTGACCGGCTGGGCTGCGGCACCGTCGGCACCTCCAATGGCCGGGCGGCGATCCGCCTGACCTCGCTTGCCCAACCCGAATCCGATGAAGGACTGAATCCATGAACGACATGACCGGCGGTTTCACGACCGATCCCGCCGTGCCCGGTGGCGTCGCCAACAATTTCCGGCTGCTGCAGGATGTCGACGTCAAGCTGACGGTCGAGATCGGCTCGACCAACCTGACGCTGCGCGAACTCCTCGCGCTGGGCGAGGGCAGCGTGATCGAGCTGGACCGGCAGGCGGGCGAACTGCTCGACGTGTTCGTCAATGGCACGCTGATCGGCCGGGGCGAGGTGGTGACGGTGGGCGAGCGTTTCGGCGTGCGCATGACCGAGCTGGTCTCGCCAGAGAAGCGCGGCTGATCCGATGCTCTGGTCCTACATCCTGAAGCTGGTCGTGCTGCTGCCGCTAGTCTGCGGCCTGATGATCGGGTGCCTGTATCTGTGGCGCAAGCTGGAGGGGCGGATGCCCGGCAAACAGTCCAACCGGCTGATCGCGGTGCGCGAGACGATGATGATCTCGCCCGGCCTGCGCCTCGCGGTGCTGGATTTCGAGGGCAAGCGGCTGCTCGTCTCTGTCGGTCGCGGCGGTGTCGCGCTGATCGACAAGACCGGCATCGGGGCCGACCAGTGAGCATTTCCGTGACACGGCGGGGCAGCGGCCCCGCGCTGGTCCGCGCGCGCGAACCCGCACGGCCCGCCCGCTCGCCGATGGCGACGCTGGTGTGGATCGTGCTGGCCGTGCTGCTGGCGGTCATCGTCGCGGCGCCCGCCTTCGCGCAAGCCACGCCGCTCGGTGCGCCGGGCGCGCCGGTGCCGGGCGTCGGCGACGCGGTCGACCGCGCGCTGGGGCAGCTGGGCGGGCAGCAGGGCCAGTCGGCGCCCTTGTCGCTGTCGCTCCAGGTCCTCATCATCATGGGCCTGCTGACGATCCTGCCGGGCATCCTGTTGATGATGACCAGCTTTACCCGGATCATCATCGTGCTCGCGGTGCTGCGCCAGGCACTTGGCCTTCAGCAGACGCCGCCCAACCAGGTGCTGATCGGCCTGTCGCTGTTCCTCAGCCTGTTCATCATGGCGCCGACGATCAACCAGATCAACACGACCGCGATTCAGCCCTATGCCGCCGGGCAGCTGGCCGGCACGCAGATGATCTCGACCGCCGGCGCGCCGCTGCATGACTTCATGACCAAGCAGACGCGGATCAAGGACCTGAAGATGTTCTCCGACATGGCGAAAACCGGGCCGTTCGCCAGTGCCAAGGACATTCCCTTCTCGGTCCTGCTGCCGGCCTTCATCACCTCGGAATTGAAGACGGCGTTTCAGATCGGCTTCCTGATCTTCCTGCCGTTCATCGTCATCGACCTGGTGGTCGCGACCGTGCTGATGAGCCTGGGCATGGCGATGCTGTCGCCGACGATCATCTCGCTGCCGTTCAAGCTCCTCTTGTTCGTGCTGGTCGACGGCTGGGCACTGACCATGGGCAGTCTTGCCAACTCGTTCGTGACGTGAAGCCGATCACTCCTCCCCTGAAAGGGGAGGGGGACCGCCGCGAAGCGGTGGTGGAGGGGTGTCGCCGTCCGGAGATGCCACAACCGGGGGACACCCCTCCGTCAGGGCTGCGCCCTGCCACCTCCCCCGCCGGGGGAGGATCTAGGAAGAGACGATGGACGCCGATTATTTCCTGACCGTCGCCAACCAGACGATGTGGGTGCTGGCGCTCGCCAGCGCGCCGATCCTGGTGCCGGCGCTGCTCGCCGGGCTGATCCTGGGCATGATCCAGGCCGCCACCTCGATCAACGAGCAGACGCTCACCTTCGTGCCGAAACTGGTCGTGGTGGCATTCTCCATCCTGATCTTCGGTAGCCTGATCCTTGGGCTGCTGAGCGATTTCACGATCGGGATGTTCGAGCGTATTCCAGACCTGGTGAAGTAGCCGGACGATGCTGGGGCTGGGCCTTGCCATCGAACCGCAGATCTGGGCCTTGGTTTTTGTCATGGTCCGGATCGGGGCGGCGTTCGTCGCGGCGCCGGTGTTCGGCGCGGTGTCGTTGCCGCTGACCGTGCGCGTGTCGCTGTCCGGGGCGATCGGCATCCTGGTCCTGTCGACGCACAGCATCGTGCCGCCGCCCAATGTCTTCGCGGTCGGCACCTTCGTGTCGGTCGCCGCCGAAGCGCTGGTGGGCCTCGCGATGGGCTTCATCCTCCAGACCGCGTTCGCCGCGCCGCTGATCGCCAGCGAGATGATCGGCGGCACGATGGGGATCGGCTTCGCCTCGTCGATCGACCCGCAGAACGGCCGCTCGTCGCCCGCGCTCGGCCAGTTCATGTCGGTGATGCTGACCCTGTTGTTCCTGTCCGTCGACGGTCACCTCGTCCTGGTCGACATGCTGGTGAAGAGCTACGAGGCGCTGCCCCCCGGTGCCGCCTGGCTGGGCGCGGACCGGCTGCGGGCGATCGCCTTCTTCGGCGGCTATGCCTTCCTCGCCGGACTGCTGCTGGCTCTGCCCGTGGGGTTCCTGCTGCTGTGTTTGAACCTGGTCGTCGGGATGATGAGCCGGGCGGCGCCGGCGCTCAACCTGTTCTCGGTCGGCATGCCGGCCAGCCTTGCCGTCGGCGTGATCGCGCTTGCCGTCGCCTTCCCGGCGATGGGCGACTACATGCTCGTCATCATCCGCGAGAGTCTGGGCGCGCTCCAGACCATCATCCTGGGCTGACGCGCCATGTCCGAGGGAGGCGGCGAAAAGACAGAAGCCCCGACAGCCAAGCGCAAGCAACAGGCGGCCGACGACGGCAACGTCCTGCGCTCGCGCGATCTGGCGACGGCGCTGGTCGTGCTGGCGGGTGTCGCCTGGCTGGTGTTCATGGGCCCGGCTCTGCTGGCCGCCTGCCGCGAGGTGATGGCGGCGAGCTTCCAGTTCGGGCGTGGCGATGTCGAGAGCTTCTCGCCCTGGCGTCCGCTGGCGCAGGCGGGCTGGCGGCTGGCGATGCCGGTCGGCTCGCTGCTCGCGATCAGTCTGGTCGCGGCGGTGGTCAGCGGCGTCATGCTGGGAGGGGCGAGCTTCAACGGCGGGCTGATGGCGCCCAAGTTCAAGCGGATCAATCCCGCCTCCGGCCTCCAGCGCATCCTGGGGATGAACGGCTGGATCGAGCTGGGCAAGTCGCTGCTGAAGGTCGTCCTGCTCGGCAGCGTCGGCGGCTGGATGCTGTGGAAGGCGTCGCGTTCGACACTGGGCCTTGCCCAGTCGAACCTCGACGATGCGTTGCAGCAGGTCGGCGGCACCTTCACCGGGATCATGATCGCGATGGCCATGGGTCTCGTCGCCATCGCCGGCATCGACGTGCCGATCCAGATCATCCGCCGCATGGGCCAGATGCGTATGACCAAGCAGGAGGTCCGCGACGAGCACAAGGAGAGCGAGGGTAACCCGGAAGCGAAGGGCCACCAGCGTGCCAAGATGCGCGAGATCCTGTCGGGCGGCATGCGCAAGGCGGTGCAGGAGGCGCATGTCGTGCTTACCAACCCGACCCATTTCGCGGTCGCGCTGCGCTATGACCGGGGCAGGGACCAGGTGCCGGTGGTGGTCGCCAAGGGTCGCGGCGCCACCGCGCTGGCGATCCGCGAGCTGGCCGGCGAGATCGCGGTGCCGGTGCTGGAATATCCGCAGCTCGCCCGCGCCGTCTACTATACCAGCCGCGAGGGGCAGGAGGTTCGCGACGACCTGTACCTGCCGATCGCGACGGTGCTGGCGTTCGTGTTCGGCGTCAACGTCCAGGCGGGCGGCAGCGCCCCGCCGGTCGACGTGCCGCCGACCGCGCGCTTCGACGAGAATGGCCAGAAAACCGCCTGATCGCCGACCGATTCGCGCTTAATATCCGCGCCATCCGGTCGTTAACCCAGACATGCCGGAGAACGCGTCATGACCACGGTGAGCAGTACCAGCAGCTCGAGCAGCAGCACGTCGATCGCGCAGACGCTGGGCGCAGGATCGGGCATCGACATCAAGTCGCTGGTGTCGAGCCTGGTCGATGCACAATTCTCGGCCAAGAACAGCCAGTTCACCAAAAAGTCGGACGCGCTGACCGCGCAGATCTCGGGCGTTGCCAAGCTGAAGGCGGGGATCACCGGATTCGACAGTGCGCTGAAGTCGCTGGTGAACGGCGGGACGCTGACCACCCAGCCCTACAGCTCCAGCACCGGCGTGGTGAACGTGTCGGCGATCGCCGGTGCGAACGTCGCCGGTCTGTCGGCCCAGATGACCGTGGAGCAGCTGGCGGGGGCGCAGGCCGCCACCACCAAGACTGCCATACCCGCGACGCAGGCGTTCCGTGGTGGCACGCTGACCGTGAATATCGGCAGCTATGTCACGACCAACGGCACGACGACGCTGTCGCCGACCAAGAGCGTGCCGATCACCATCGCGCCGAATGCGACGCTCGATCAGATCGCCGCGCAGATCAAGGCGAAGACCGGGCTGCAGACCACGCTGGTCAACGACAATGGCGGCGTCCGCCTGACCATCAAGGGTTCGACCGGCGCGGCACAGGCGTTCGAGATCGTCGGCACGGATGACAACGCCTCCGATGCGGGGCAGGGGCTGGCGACGTTGTCGGTCGGCGCAGGTGCGACCGGCACCACCATCGGCGCGACCGCGAAGGACGCGCTGCTGACGCTGGACGGCGCTAGTTTCTCGCGCCCCACCAACTCCATCTCCGACCTGCTGACAGGCGTGAAGCTGGACCTGGTATCGACCACCTCGGCGACGACCCCGTCGGTGACGTTGGGCACCACCGCGCCCGGATCGGCGCTGACCCAGGCGGTGCAGGATGTCGTCGCGACCTTCAACGAGCTGAAGAGCCTGATCTCGGAAGAAACCAACAGCGTCGATGGCGTGCTGCGCACCGATACGACCGCGACGGCGCTGACCCGCGCCCTGTCGACGCTGACCACCAAAAAGCTGGCGACCTCGACGACCGGCGGGCCGCAGACGCTCGCCGACCTGGGCATCGCGACCCAGCGCGACGGATCGCTGACCCTCGATACCGCCAAGCTGGCGGCGGTGATGGCCAGGGATCCCGCGGGGGTGGAGGCGATCTTCGCGACCGGCACCGACGGCAAGGGCGGCCTGTCGGGCGCACTGTCGGCGATCACGGCGACGGCGACCGACAAGACCTATGGCCTCGATGCGGCGACCACCCGTTACACCAAGGCGCAGAAGACGATCGCCGATCAGCAGACGAAGGCCGGCACCGACGCCACGGCGATGTCGACGCGGCTGACGCAGCAATACGCCGCCATGGATACCCGTGTCGCCGCCTACAAGGCGTCGCAGACCTTCCTCGAACAGCAGATCAAGGTCTGGACGAAGAGCGACAGCTGATGGCCTATGCATCCACCCTCCTGCGCGATCCCTGGGCGACCTATCGCGAGATCGACGCCGCCGGCCGCACCAGCCAGGCCGCGAGCGGGCCGCAGCTCGTCCAGCTGCTCTATACCGAACTGCTGGCGGCGCTGCGTGCGGCAGCCTGCGCGACCGAACAGGGCCATTACCGCGTCAAGAGCGAGCGGGTGACGCGCGCGACCGCGATACTGTTCGCGCTCGAATCCGGGCTCGACTACGAACAGGGCGGCGAGCTGTCGAAGACGCTGTCGCGCATCTATGCCGGCGCCCGCCGCTCGATCGTCGACGCGTCGATCGGGACCGACCCGGCGCCGTTCCGCGCGGCGGCCGACAACCTGGCGGAGATCGCCGCGGCCTGGGCGACGGCGACCGCAGCGTAAGTTCCCCTCACCGTCATGCCGGAACGAGCGCGGCATGACGGGTGAAACCCTGTTATAGCTGGTGCCCGGTCCGGTCGCGCTTGGTCGCCAGATACCGCTCGTTGTGCGGGTTGGCGGGCAGCGCGTGGGGCACACGCTCGGCCACCGCGACCCCGGCCGCCTCCAGGCTCGCGACCTTGGCCGGATTGTTGGTCAGCAGCCGCACCTGCCGCTGGCCGAGCAGGTCGAGCATCCGCGCCGCCACGCCGAAGTCGCGCGCGTCGACCGCGAAGCCCAGCCGCGTATTGGCGTCGACCGTGTCGAAACCCTGGTCCTGCAACCGGTACGCGCGCAGCTTGTTGACCAGCCCGATCCCGCGCCCCTCCTGCCGCAAATAGAGCAATATGCCCCAGCCATGCGCCCGGATCGCGGCGATCGCGGCGCGCAGCTGCGGGCCGCAGTCGCATTTCAGGCTGCCGAGCACGTCGCCGGTCAGGCACTCGCTGTGCAGCCGGACCAGCGGCGGCCGTTCGTCCGGCCGGCCGATCAGCAGCGCGACATGCTCGTCGGCGGAATCGGGCGCGCGGAAGGCGACGATCTCCGCATCCTCGGCCCCCTCGACCGGGAGGCGCGCGCGTGTGGCCATGCGCAGCGTGCGGGCATCCTGATGCCGGTCGATCGCCTCGGGCGCGATCACGACCTCCGGATCGATGCCGTCGATGAAGAAGGCGGGCAGCAGCCCCGCGATCCGCGCCAGCCGGATCGCGGCCAGCGAGGCGCGCGGCCGGTCGACCTCCTCGGTGCGGAACGGACCCTTCAGCGGGGTCGCCAGGTCGAGAGCCGGATCGGCGAGCGCGACCGCGGTGTCGAAGTCGAGCCACGGCGCCGGCTCAACGACCACCGGCAGGTCCGGATCGGCGGCGGCGAGCTGGTTGGTCAGCTTCAGCGTCGCCGCGCGTCCGCTCGAGATCAGGACCGGATACCGGCCAGCAGGCGCGAAGGTATCGAGCGAGCGCGGGTCCGCCGTCTCCACCGCCAGCAGCACCAGCGGGTCCTCGCCGGCAGCGTGGATCGCGATCGGCCAGCCCCGACGCAGCGCATCGATCGCCCGCGACACGTCGCGCGGTCCCGATCCGGCTGCGTTCACCAGGCGAACTCGGTCATGATCGGGATGTGGTCGGACGGTTTCAGCCAGCTGCGGCAATCCTCGAACACCGTGTGGCCGACCGCCTGTACCGCCACGTCGCGCGTCGCCCACATATGGTCGAGCCGCCGGCCGCGGTCCGATGCCGCCCAGTCCTTGGCACGGTAGCTCCACCAGGTGTGCAGCCGGGCAGGGGCCGGATGGAAGTGGCGGCCGAGATCGACCCAGTCGCCGGCATCGCGCAGCCGTGCGAGCGTCTCGACCTCGATCGGAGTATGGCTGACCACGTCGAGCAACTGCTTGTGGCTCCAGACATCCTCGGGCAGCGGCGCGATGTTGAAGTCGCCGACCAGCAGGGTGGGACACGCCAGCCCCTCCGACCAGCGTGTCATCCGGTCGAGAAAGTCGAGCTTCTGCCCGAATTTCGGGTTGACCTCGCGGTCGGGCACGTCGCCACCGGCGGGCACGTAGACATTCTCCAGCCGCACGCCGTTCGGCAGCCGTACGCCCAGGTGCCGCGCCTCGCGATTGGCCTGCCAGTCGAGCCGGTCGTCCTCGACGATCGGCACCCGGCTGATGATCGCGACGCCGTGATGCATCTTCTGTCCGTGGATCAGGATGTGCTTGTAGCCGAGCGACTTGAACGGCTGGTGCGGGAAATCCTGGTCGAGCACCTTGGTTTCCTGAAGGCACAGGATGTCGGGCTTCACCTCGCGCAGGAAGCGTTCGACGATGTCGATGCGGAACCGCACCGAGTTGATGTTCCAGGAGACGATCTTCACGCGCCCGCTCATATCTGCGGACGCGCCGCGGGCAAAGCCCGCGTCGTCGGACGGGCTCTGCCCGCCGGCCGAGCGGGGGCCTTTGTGCGCCTCACGCAGAAAGGCCCCCGCTCCGGGGGCATGGAGCGAGGGCCGACCTAGCGTTCGTCACGCAGGCGGGAAGTGAGTACCGGTCCGGGCAACAGGGGGGAAATCCCGAACGCCCCACATCCGCGAAAACCGTACTAGCCGCGCGAACCTGTCGCACCGATGAATGAAATCGTTATTTGCGGCCAGCGGTTCGCCGCGGATCCACCCACTTGAACGCATTGCCGGCGACAGGCACTCCGTACCGCTGGTTCGAGAGGCGGATCGTGGTGCGATTGTTCTGGCTGTCGAGCGCCACCCAGCCCTGCAGCATCAGTCCAGCCGGCGCGTCCGCCTGTCGCGCGAAGACGAGCGTGATGCGGCCATATTCGGGATGCTTGGGATCGCGCGCCTCGACCGAGACCAGCCGCGGGTCGGCGTCGGGCACGACCTTGGCGAACTGCGACAGGTCGCGGCTGGGGTCGAGCAGCACGCCGAGCGGTGAGTTGCGGATCGGCCAGCGCTGCACCTGCTTCACCGAATAATCGACGAAGGTCAGCGCGCCGCCCTCCGCGACGATCAGCAGCGGCACGCCCTTCTGATACTGGAACCGGATATTGCCCGGCTGTTTCCAGGTCAGCGTGCCGGTCAGTACCTGTCCGTTGCGGTCGGTCTGCGAGAAGTCGGCAGTCATCGTCGTCACGCCCTGAAGATGGCGCTGGACCGCGGAAAGGTCGTTGCCCTGGGCAGCGGCAGGCGCGGCCGCGACCGCACAGGCGGCGAGGGCGGTGGACAGGTAACGGAACATCGACTTCTCCTTGGCGACCGCGATCCCTGGCGCGGCCGGATTGAACCGCGACTGAATCGCCTACAAGGTCACCGCCGCCTTCAGTCCGATCACGCCGACATCGTCGGCCGACCGGACACCGCCGGGATGGTGGATCCACTGGACGTTGGGGCGCAGCTCCAACCCCTCGAGCGGCTGGACCGAGTAATAGACCTCCGCGGCATATTCGGCCGAGTCCTGCACGGTGGGCATCGCCTGGTCCAACCGCTGCGCCCGCGCGACGCGGCCATTGACGTTGGTACGGGCCAGCGCCACGCCCAGCACCTCGCCGCGCAGCTTGGGATACAGCCCGCGATAGAAGAGGCCGATCGACACCTGATTGTCGGTGACGCTGGTCTGCCGGTCGGTCTGGGTGACGTTGGCGAACACCGACAGCCCGCTGACCGCCGCACCGTCGCGACTGCGACCGGTCAGCTGCTGCTCGGCATTGACGTAGACACCGTATCGCGACGAGCGGCGCAGCGGCGACAGGCCGGTGACGACGGCGGGTCGTCGGTTGATGTCGAGGAACACGTCGTCGCCGTCCGCCGTTCCGATCCAGCCGCCGAACTTGTAGGTGCCGACGCGGCCGGTCGCATCTTTTCGCGTCCATCCCGCCTCGACCGGCACCAGCACGCCGGTGCCGCCATCGACATGCGCGACGAAGAAGCGATCGTTCAGGTTGCGCGGATTGATCTGGTACACCGCGCCGGTGACATAGTGCGTGTCGTCGAGCTTCACCCGCACCCGTGCGCCCAGCTGGCTGACCGGCCAGTTGTACCAGTAATCCCCCGCCAGATTGCCCGGCTGTGCCCCACAGAAGCTGAGGTTCATGAACTGGCACGAGAAGGCGGCGAAATCCTCGCCCGGATTGGTCAGGCCGAGCTTCACCTCCAGCTTCTCGCCCAACACCTGCTCGTACCACAACTGCGTCACGCGCAGCGTCTGGCCCCGGCCATAGACCTCCTGCACCTGCTGGAGCGCGCCGAGCCCGGCATCGGTGGTCAGGTCGCGGCCGCGGCGGAACGTGACGGTGCCCTGGAACGCGCCGCCCTTCAGCCCCATGACCTTGTTCAGGTCGAGCAGCACACCGGCGTCGAGCTGCCCTGTCTCGCGGAACAGCCGCCGCTCGCCACCGGTGAAGTTATAGGCACTTTCCGACGCGTAGCGCGCGGTCAGGCCGATACCGCGCCGGGCGAGGCGGGTGCGGATCTCCAGCCAGTCGCCGATCAGCCCCGGCGGCGGCGGCCGGCGCGTGTCGGCGGTGAGCGCCGAGGGGTTCGGCTCCTCTGGCGCAGGTGCATCACCGGCGCCGGTCGCGGGCTGGCTCTGCGTGTCGCCCTGCGGATCGATCGGGGAAGCCTGGCCGGTGGTCGGCGTCGCCTGCTGCGCGGCGGCCGGCACGGCGAACAGCGCCGCCGCGGCGGCGATCCATGATGACGCGGACACTCATCCTCCCCCGATCGATGCGGCATCGGATCGATCCGTGTCGCGAGGACCATTACGCAACCGGTTCGTCCCGGTTCCGTATCGGATCAGATCGCGTGGCCCTCCGCGTCGCGCAGCACCTCGCGGCGGCCGACATGGTCGGGGCGGCCGACGATGCCGTCCTTCTCCATCTTCTCGATCAGGCGCGCGGCGGAGTTGTAGCCGATGCGCAATTGGCGCTGGAGCCAGCTGGTCGACGCCTTCTGGCTCTCGCAGACCAGCTGGATCGCCTGGCGGTACTGCTGGTCCTCGGCCGAATCCTCGCCGGTCGGCGCGCCCTCGAGGGCGAAGCTCTCCTCTGGCTCCTCGGTGACCGAGCTGATGTAATCCGGCTGCCCCTGCGCGCGCCAATGGTCGGCGACGGCGCGAACCTCGTCGTCGCTGGTGAAGGGGCCGTGGACGCGGACGATGCCCTTGCCGCCCGGCATGTAGAGCATGTCGCCCTTGCCCAGCAGCTGCTCGGCACCCTGTTCGCCCAGGATGGTGCGGCTGTCGATCTTCGAGGTGACGTGGAAGCTGATGCGCGTCGGCAGGTTCGCCTTGATGACGCCGGTGATGACGTCGACCGAGGGGCGCTGCGTCGCCATGATGAGGTGGATGCCCGCCGCGCGCGCCTTTTGCGCCAGCCGCTGGATCAGGAACTCGACCTCCTTGCCGGCGGTCATCATCAGGTCGGCCAGCTCGTCGACGATGACGACGATCTGGGGCAGTGGATCGTATTCGAGCTTCTCCTCCTCGTACACCGGCTGGCCGGTGTCGGGATGATAGCCGGTCTGGACCTTGCGGCCGAGCGGCTGGCCCTTCGCCTTCGCCGCCCGCACCTTGTCGTTGAAGCCCGCCAGGCTGCGCACGCCGACCGAGGACATCTGGCGATAGCGGTCCTCCATCGTCTCGACCGCCCATTTCAGCGCCCGCACCGCCTTGGCCGGATCGGTCACCACCGGTGAGAGCAGGTGCGGGATGTCGTCGTACATGCTGAGTTCCAGCATCTTCGGATCGATCATAATCATCCGGCACTGGCTGGGCGTCAGGCGATAGAGCAGCGACAGGATCATGCAGTTGAGGCCGACCGACTTGCCCGAGCCGGTGGTGCCCGCGACCAGCAGATGCGGCATCGGAGCAAGATCGGTGATGACCGGATCGCCCGCGATATTCTTGCCCAGGATGATCGGCAGCTGCGCGGCCTGATCCTCGAAGCTCTGGCTGGCGACCAGTTCATGGAGCGACACCGACTCGCGCCGCGCATTGGGCAGCTCTATGCCGATGACGTTGCGGCCGGGGATCACCGCGACACGGGCGGAGATGGCGCTCATGTTGCGGGCGATGTCGTCGGCCAGCGCGATGACGCGGCTTGCCTTGATGCCCGGTGCCGGTTCCAGCTCGTACATGGTGACGACCGGGCCGGGGCGTACCTCGGTGATCGCGCCCTGCACCTTGAAGTCGTCAAGCACGGTTTCCAGCAGGCGGGCGTTGCGCTCCAGTGCCGCCTTGTCGACCGGCCCGGCGTTCGAAGGCGGCGAGGGAACCAGCAGGTCCAGCCCGGGCAGCGTGTAATTGTCACGCAGGTCGAGCTGCTGCTGGCGCTTCGGCGCGGCGATCGAGGGTGCGAGCTGCCGGTCGGCGATGACGGGGGCGGGGCGGGGGTCCGGCTCGGCGACCGCACGCGGTGGCACCGCGCGGCGGGCGAGCTGGAGGGGCTCTTCCTCCTCGTCCTCTTCGTCATCATAATAGCCGTCATCGTCGCCGGCTTCCGCATCGGCGACGGCGGTCCGGCGCAGGCGCCAGCGGCGCTCACCGAGATCGATGTTGAGCGTCTTGCCCCAGACGATCGCGCCGCCGACCGCCGCGATCAGGCCGATCACGCGCCCGCCCCACAGCGCGACCAGCGGTTCGCCGGCCAACCCAAGCAGGCTGCGCACCGCGCCGGCGACGGCCATACCGATCAGGCCGCCCCAGCCCGCGGGCAGCGCGAGGACCGCAGAGGTCGAGACAAAGGCCAGCGCACTCGCCATCAGCGCCACACCAAGGGCGCCGCCGCCCAGCATCCGTCCCCAGCGCCCCGCCGGCTGATCGCGCCACAGCCGTGCGCCGATGATCGGCCCGATCGGCAGCAGCAGCGCCACCGCCGGTCCGAACAGCGTCAGCAGCAGGTCGGCCAGCCACGCGCCCGGAAAGCCGAGCAGGTTCGCGGGGCCTTGTCCCGAGGCGGTGTTGATCGCCGGATCGCCGGGATGATAGCTGGCGAGTGCGAGGGCCAGCGCCAGCGTGAGGGCGAAGATCCCGACCGCGGCGATCACCGCACCGCTGCGCACCGCGCCCGCCTTCACCGTCTCGCGCCACAAGGCAGGCTGCGCCTGGCTCGCCATGACAAATCCCCGAAATTCCGCTGCGCCCAAAGCATCGGCGTTCTCGTTTAGTACGTCAAGCTTGGCCGCGACCGGCCGGGCGGGTAGGAAGCCGCCATGAACGGATCTACGCAGAGCGCCGACGTCGTCATCCTGGGCGGCGGCCTGGTCGGCACCACGCTGGCGCTGGCGCTGGCGGCGCACGGGGTAACCTCGATCGTGATCGACCCGGCCGACCCGGCGGTCACGCTGGCACCCGGCTTCGACGGCCGCGCCTCGGCGATCGCCAGTGCCAGCGGCCGAATGCTCGACGCGATCGGGCTGGGCGCGGCGCTGGGCGGGCGGGGCTGCGCGATCGAGCGCATTCGGGTCAGCGATGGCCTGCGCCCCGGTGCGCTCGACTTCACCCCCGATGCCGAGGACGGCCGGCTGGGGACCATGTACGAGAACAAGCTGATCCGTCGCGCCCTGTTCGAGGCGGCGGGCGCGGCGGCGGCGATCGACCTGCGCATGCAGACCCGCGCCGTCGCGGTCGACCGCGGTGCGGCCGGCGTGACCGCGACGCTGAGTGACGGCACCACCGTGCGTGCTGGCCTGATGATCGCGGCGGAGGGGCGCAACTCGCCGACGCGCGAGGCGGCGGGGATCAAGGTCGCACGCTGGTCCTACGATCATGCCGCGATCGTCGGCGCGTTCCACCACCAGCACCCGCACGGCAACGTCGCCTATGAGATCTTCTACCCGGCCGGCCCGTTCGCGCTGCTCCCGCTGCCCGATGACGAGATCGGCCACCGCTCGGCGATCGTCTGGTCGGTGAGGGGAGAGCACGGGCCAGGACTGGCGAAACTGTCCGACCGCGCCTTCTTGGCAGAGGCCGAGAAGCGGATGGGCGGGTTCCTGGGCACGCTGTCGGCACCGAGTCCGCGCGCCTCCTATCCGCTCGGGTTCCACCACGCCGCGCGGATCACCGCGCCGCGGCTGGCGCTGGTGGGGGACGCGGCACATGGCATCCATCCGATCGCGGGGCAGGGGCTCAACCTGGGTTTTCGCGACGTCGCGACCCTGGCCGAGGTGCTGGTCGAGGGAAAGCGGCTGGGGCTGGACCTGGGCGACGCGCAGCTGCTGGCGCGGTACGAGCGGTGGCGCGGGCTCGACACGCTGATGGTCGCCGCCGCCACCGACAGCCTGACCCGCCTGTTCGGGGTGCCGGGCCGCACGGCCAGCGCGGTGCGACGGCTGGGCATCTCCGCGGTCGACGCGCTGGCGCCGCTGAAGGACCGCTTCATGGCCGAAGCACGGGGAGAAAGCGGGCAGCTGCCCCGCCTGCTCCAGGGTGTCGCGATCTGATGCGGCGACCGGCTGATCGGGTTAATAAAACCATCACAGTTTAGTGAGATTGCGACGGCATGAGTGACGCCATCAACCAGGATCGAGCCAAGCGCAGCGGGGTCATCATTCGTGCCGACGTCCTGATCGGCGAGCGACGGATGGAGCGGCGCGTGCGCAACCTGTCGACGACCGGTGCCTGCCTGGATCACGATGGCGAGATGGTAAAGGGTGCGCGCATCCAGCTGGCGATGGGGCGCCTCCACGATCTGGACGCGGAGGTGATGTGGGTCACCGACAAGCTGGCCGGCATCCGCTTCGACGAGCCGATCGACACCGACGAGGCACGGGTGCCGCGTGGAGCCGGCAAGGCACAGACCGGCTGGATGACCGACATCAACAACGCCTATCGCAAGGCGCGGTAGGGCAGGCCATCGCTCTCCTCGTTCGGGGAATATTTATAGAGCGCCATCTTTCGCTGGGTGAGCGGTTCGCATGCGCGCATCGCTGCCGCCCTCAACTCTCCAGCCGTCGCGCTTCCTCGACCAGCATCACCGGGATGCCGTCGCGGATCGGATAGGCGAGGCCGGCGGCGTCGGAGATCAGTTCGCCGGCCACCGGGTCGTAGCGCAGCGGCGTGCGGGTGGCGGGGCAGACCAGCCGTTCGAGCAGCCAAGGATCGATCATCCCCGGCTCGTTATCGGTCGCGCTCACTGCAGCGTAACCCGATCGTCGCCGTCGTGGCGGCCGAAGAACTGCATCAGCTGAATGGTAAGCTCCGCGCGCGTTTCGATATCGGGCGCTTCCAGCAGCGCCTGTTTGGCGGCGACGTCGAACGGGGCGATCTGGGCGATGCCGTTGACCAGGCTCTGATCGTCGAGCCGACCGACCGCCTTCCAGTCGACGGCATAGCCCTGTCGCTCGGCGAAGCGCTTTGACTCGATCTCCAGCGACGAGCGGCGGCCGAGCGACAGCGTCTCGTCCTGCGGTGTCGCGATCAGCTCCGCCTCGATCTGACGAAAGGCGGTGGCGACCTCCAGCTCGCGGACCACGCGGAACAGCGACAGCCCCTCCAGCACCAGATTGTAGCGTCCATCTTCCAGCGCCTCGACCTCGGCGATGCGGCCGACGCAGCCGACCGAGTAGAGCGGCGGCCGCTCGCTGCGGTCGGTCGGCTGGGCACCGCTCGGCTGGATCATGCCGATCCGCCGGTCGCGCGCCATCGCATCGGACACCATCGCGCGATAACGCGGCTCGAAGATGTGCAGCGGCAGGTGCATCGCCGGGAATAGCAATGCCCCCGGCAATGGGAAGATCGACAGGCGGGTCGTCATCCGAACCGCTCCATTATCCGAACAGGATCGCGGACAGCCGCCGCCGCTGGGCGGAAACCCAGGGGTCCATCAGCCCGACCACCTCGAACAGGGTGAGCAGCTGCTGGCGGGCGGCGCCCTCGTTCCACGCGCGGTCGGCGGCGACGATGTGGAGCAGGTTGTCGGCCGCCCCGTCGCGGTCGCCGGCAGCCGCCTGCGCATTGGCCAGCGCGAAACGGGCTTCGTGGTCGTCGGGTGCGGCCGCGACCGCGGCGAGCAGCGGCGACAGGTCGTCCATCGCGGGCGCGGCCTGCGCCAGCGCGAGGGCGGCCTTCGCCCGCTCGATCCCGGCATCCTTCAGGTCGGCCGGCAGCGCCTCGATCGCGGCCTGCGCCTCCCCGGTCTGGCCGGCGGCGACCAGCGCCCGGATATGGCCCGACAGGACGGCGGGGTGATCGGGCGCCATCTCGACCAGCTGCGCGAAGATGCCGAGCGCACGCTCGTGATCGCCCTCCGCCAACACCTCCTCGCCCATCGCGATCAGCGGTTCCAGCTCCGCTTCCTGCGAAGTCGCCTCCGACTGGATCGGCAGCTGGCGGAGCAACTGGTCGAGCATCGTGCGCAGCGCGCTCTCGGTACGGGCCGGGGTCAGGTCGGCGACCAGCTGGCCCTGGAACATCGCGTAGACGGTCGGGATCGACTTGATCTGGAATTGCGCGGCGATGAACTGGTTCTTATCGGTGTCGACCTTGGCCAACACCACGCCCTTGTCGGCATAGGCGGCGGCAACCTTGTCCAGCACCGGTGCCAGCGCCTTGCACGGCCCGCACCACTCCGCCCAGAAATCGATGATGACGAGGCTCGTCATCGATGGCTCGACGACGTCGCGGCGGAAGGCGGCGACCGCGTCCTTCTCGGCAGGCGACATTCCCAAGGTGGCCAAGTGCTGCTCCCGTTTGATGATCGGGGGCTATGTGGGGGGAACGGCCGCTCAATGGAAGTCCCGCGATTTCGGCAGGACCCGCACGTCTCGCGGATGGCCGTGGCGGGGCGTGTTGTGGTGCCGTGCCGCAACGCGCTCGGGGGTCTGTTCCGGTCCGACATTGCGACCCCGCGGATGCTGCGGGTGGAGGAATTCGTCGGCGCGCGACAGGGTTAAGGTAGGCTGATGGTCCTCAGACAGGCGGCGCAGCTCGTGGGTGCGGTCGTCGACGCGGGCGGTCATCAGGTGGACGACACCCTCCTCGCTGCGCTGGATCACGCCGTGCAGCACCATCAGCCGCGACGCCATCACCGCGCGCCGGTTCGCCTCGAAATCGCGCGCCCACATCAACGCGTTGGTGATGCCGGTCTCGTCCTCGATGGTGACGAAGATGGCATTGCCCTTGCCCGGGCGCTGTCGGACCAGCACCACGCCCGCGACGCTGGCGCGGCGACCGTCCAGCGCCGCGCCGGCCTCCGCGCTCGATAGCACCCCCTCGCTGCGGAACAGCGGGCGCAGGAAGGTCATCGGATGATCCTTCAGCGACAGGCGCGTCATCTGATAGTCGGCGGCGACCTGTTCGCTGAGCGGCATCGGCGGCAGCGCCATGTCGGGCTCACGGCCCAATTCGGGCGCGTCGGCGGCGGCGAACAGCGGCAGCTGCGCGGGTGGGGTGCGCCGCACCTCCCACCCGGCGGCGCGGCGGTCCTGCCCCAGCGAGCGGCAGGCGTCCGCATCGGCAAGCAGCCGCAGCGCACGCGGGGGCAGGGTCGCGCGGCGGGCGAGATCCTCGATACCGGCATAGGGCGCGTTCGCGATGATGCGATCGGCCCAGTCCTGACGGAAGCCGTCGACCTGTCGGAAGCCCAGCCGAATGCCGAGCGAGCCGTCTTCGACCAGTTCGAGATCATTGTCCCACCCGGACCGGTTCACATCGACCGGCAGCACCGTCACGCCGTGCTCGATCGCGTCGCGGACCAGCTGGGCGGGCGCGTAGAAGCCCATCGGCTGCGAATTGAGGATCGCACAGCCGAACACCGCCGGGTGGAAGCATTTGATCCAGGACGACACATAGACCAGCCGCGCGAAGGACAAGGCGTGGCTCTCAGGGAAGCCGTAGCTGCCGAACCCCTCGATCTGCTTGTAGCAGCGCTCGGCGAAGTCCTCCGGATAGCCCCGGCGGACCATGCCGCCGACCAGCTTGGCGTGAAAATTGTGCATGCCGCCCACATGGCGGAACGTCGCCATGGCGCGGCGCAGCTGGTTTGCCTCCATTGGCGTGAAGCCGGCTGCGACGATCGCCAGCTTCATCGCCTGTTCCTGGAACAGCGGGACGCCGTACGTGTCCTTTAGCAGCGTCCGCAATTCATCGGGCGGGCCGAAGCGCGGGTCGGGAGAGGGAAACTCGACCGGCTCCTTGCCGGCGCGGCGGCGCAGATAGGGGTGGACCATGTCGCCCTCGATCGGGCCGGGCCGGACGATCGCGACCTGCACGACCAGATCGTAGAGTTCGCGCGGCTTCAGACGCGGCAGCATGTTGATCTGGGCGCGGCTCTCCACCTGGAACACGCCGATGCTGTCGCCCTTCTGCAACATGGCATAGACGCGGTCATCCTCTTCGACGGCTACCGCATCCAGCTCGGGGCGGCCCATGTCGTACCGCTCCATCAGGTCGAACGCCTTGCGGATGCAGGTCAGCATGCCGAGCGCCAGGATATCGACCTTCATCAGGCCCAGGCAGTCGATGTCGTCCTTGTCCCACTCGATGAAGGTCCGGTTGGCCATCGCGCCGTTGTGGATCGGCACCATCTCGTCGAGCCGACCCTCGGTCAGGACGAAGCCGCCGACATGCTGCGACAGGTGGCGGGGGAATTGCAGCAGGCGGTTCACCAGCCCGGACAGTCGCGCCATCTCCGGATTGTCCGCGTCGAAGCCGGTGTCGCGGAACCGCTCCTCATCGAACCGGTCGGAGAAGCTGCCCCACACCGTGCTGGTCAGCCGCTGGGTCACATCCTCGGTCAGACCGAGCGCACGGCCAACCTCGCGCACCGTGCTGCGCGGGCGATAGTGGATGACGGTCGCCGCGATCGCCGCCCGGTGGCGGCCGTAACGGGCGTAGATGTGCTGCAACACCTCCTCGCGCCGTTCATGCTCGAAATCGACGTCGATGTCGGGCGGCTCGTCGCGCTCCTCGGACACGAAGCGGGAAAAGAGCAGGTCGTGCTTCATCGGATCGACCGAGGTGATCTTCAGGAGGAAGCAGACCACCGAGTTGGCCGCCGAGCCGCGCCCCTGGCACAGGATCGGCGGCTTACACCCGCGCGCAAAGCGGACCACGTCGTGGACGGTCAGGAAGTAATTGGCGTAATTCTGCCGGGCGATCAGCGTCAGCTCCTCGTGGAGCAGGGCGCGGACACGCTCCGGCACGCGGTCGTCGTAACGGTCGAGCGCGGTCTGCCAGACGAGATGCTCCAGCCACGCCTGCGCCTCCCAGCCCGCCGGCACCGGCTCGTGCGGATATTCGTAGCGCAGCTGGTCGAGCGAGAAGCCGATCCGGCCCAGCAGTCGCCCGCTCTCCGCCACCGCGTCCGGCCGGTCGCGGAACAGGCGGGCCATCTCGGCGGCGTCCTTCAGGTGGCGCTCGCCATTGGCGGCGAGCAGACGGCCGGCGTGCTGCACGGTCACGCCCTCGCGAATGCAGGTGACGATGTCGTGGAGGTCACGATCCTCGGAATAGGCGTAGAGCGCGTCGCAGGTGGCCAGCAGCGGCACCCCCGCGGCGTCTGCGGTCGCCGCCAGTGCGGCCAGCCGCCGCCGGTCGCGACCGCCGCGCGGCATCGTCACCCCCAGCCACACCGCGTCCGCGTCCAGCCGCCGTACTGCCGCCAGCGTCGCTGCCAGCCCGGCATCCTCGCGCGGTGGCGGCAGATCGGTGCTGACGACCGGCACATGCGGACGCGCGGTCGAGGCTGGCAGCACGACCAGCAGCAGGTCGCGGTGCAGCGCGATCAGGTCGCCCAGCCCCAGGATGCAGCCGCCCTTCTCCGCGCGCCGATTGCCGACCGTCAGCAGCCGCGTCAGCCGCCCCCAGCCTGTCCGTGTGGACGGATAGGCGACGATGTCGGGCGTGCCGTCGGCGAACACCAGCCGCGCGCCGACCGCCAGCTTGAAGTCGATCGGCGGCAGGTGGACGCCGAGCTGTCCGGCGCACGCGCGCTTCATTGCGTCGTACGCGCGGACGACGCCGGAAACGGTGTTGCGGTCGGCGATGCCGATCCCGGCATGGCCCAGCTCTACCGCACGCGCCACCATGTCGCTGGGCTGGCTGGCACCGTCGAGAAAGGAGAAGCTGGTCGCGGCGACCATCTCGGCGAACCCGGTCATGGCGCGTGGCGCCGATCGGGTTCGTGCAGAGGCGTGCAGGGAAGAAGGATTGAGTTCGCGCGAAGCCGCGAAGACGCCAAGAGAAGGTGATTCACGCGGAGGCGCGGAGGCGCGGAGAATTTTGCGGGCTCGGCGCCCTCTCGCGTCAGCGAGAACTTCCGGTATCCGGCCGCCGAATGATCCGAGGTTCGCTGTCGCGAACGGACCCGACCCCAAGCGCGACGTTCCTCCGCGTCTTTGCGTCTTTGCGTGAACCCACCAGACATCACGCGAACAGCCCGTGGATGTACCAGCGCGGTGCCTCGACCTCGCCGAACAGGCCGTGGCGGAAGATCCAGAAGCGGCGGCCGCGGCGGTCCTCGATGCGGTAGTAATCGCGCGTCGGGACCGCGCTGTCGTGGCGGCGCCACCACTCGCCCGCGATCCGTTCCGGCCCCTCGGCGCGCGCGACCTCGTGCAGGGTGCGGCGCCAGCGGAAGCGGGCAGGGGGACCGTCCGGCACCTCGGCGACGACGTTGTCGATCGGCTGGGGCGGGTCGAACAGGTAGATCGGGCGCAGCGGCGGCTCGCCCGGCTCGGCTGCGGGCCAGGCGGGGGCAGAGGGCGGCGCGGGGGCGGCGGCGGGCAGCATCAGTTCCGCCTGCTCGGGAATGTGGCTGTCGCGCGCGGCGAAGCGGCGTACCCGCCCGCGGCCGAGCCGGGTGGACAGGCGGTCGACCAGCTCCGCCACCGAGTTGTCCGCGCTCCGCTCGCGCGCGGTGCCGCCCTCCAGCCGCAGCTGCGCCGCGTCGAGCCGCTCGGCCAGCACCACGTCGAGCCGGATCAGGTCATAGCCGAAACCGGGGTCGAGCGGGTCGGCCAGCGCGTCGATCCGCTCGCGCAGCAGCCGCAGCAGCAGCGCCACGTCGCGGGTCGGCCGCCCCGTCTCGACGCGCAAGCCATGCACCGCGCCGTCCGCGCGGAACAGTCGCACCTGCCAGCGGCGACCGCCCTCGTGCCGCTCGGCGAGCAGCGCCGCCGCCTCCGCCGCCAGCTCGCCGATCACGGTCAGCGCGAACTCGGTGCGGGCGACCGGCTCGGCGAAGCGGCGCTCGACCGCGACCGGCGCCTGGACGCGGCGCGGGGCGAGGGGCGCGCCGACGCTCTCCCCCGACAGGCGCCGCACCGCGGTCGCCGCCGCCTCGCCGAAG
>NZ_JAUUDS010000008.1 GCF_030678875.1 Sphingomonas aurea
GTTGGGCAGGGTGCCGAAGCTCCACGCCGCATCGGGCTCGATATCGCTGCCCTTGTACAGCCAGGCGCTGGTGTCGAGCGGCACCGGCGCCGGAGCGACCGGTGCCGGTGCCGGTGCCGGCTTGGCGGGCGCGACCTTCGCCTTGGGCGGCGGTGCGACCGGCCGGCCGTGAAGCGGCGCGGTCGACAGCAGGAGGAGGGGGATCAGGGAAACGCGAAACGCGCGCGATACAGACGCCATGCGCCGCCATGTAGCGTGCCGGATGCGTGGCCGCCAGTTCTCCCGGTCCCGCCGGCTCGTCGTCATGCCGGACGGGAGCGCAAACGCGACGCATCGTTTCCCCTCACGCGCCTTGATCCCCCGCCCCCCATCCTCCACATGGCGGCCATGCTGATCGAGACAGAAACCACGCCCAACCCGGCGACGCTCAAATTCCTGCCGGGCCGCACCGTGATGGACGCCGGCACCCGCGACTTCGCGACGCCCGAAGAGGCGGAGGCGAGCCCGCTGGCCGAGGCGCTGTTCGGGCTGGGCGACGTGACCGGCGTGTTCTTCGGCCGCGACTTCATCTCGGTCACCGCCGGACCGGGCAGCGACTGGCGCGACCTGAAGCCGGACGTGCTGTCGGTGCTGCTCGACCATTTCAGCGCCCATATGCCGCTGTTCCGCCAGACCGGCGCCGGCTTCTCGGTCCCCCCTGCCGACGAGGACGTGCCGACCGACGATCCTGCCGATGCGGAGATCGTCGCCCAGATCCGCGAGCTGATCGACACGCGCGTGCGGCCCGCGGTGGCGAACGACGGCGGCGACATCGTCTATCGCGGCTTCGACAAGGGCAAGGTGTACCTGCGGATGCAGGGCGCGTGCGCCGGCTGCCCCTCGTCCAGCGCGACGCTGAAGAACGGCATCGAGCAGCTGCTGCGCTATTATGTTCCCGAAGTCACCGAAGTGAGGGCCGTCTGATGGCTACGGCATTCGACACCCCGCTTGACCAGGCGGCGCTCGACCAGCTGTTCGTGGAGGCGCGGACCTTCAACCACTATACCGACCGCCCCGTGTCGGAGGCGGACCTGCGCGCGATCTGGGACCTGACGAAGATGGGGCCGACCTCGGCCAACCAGCTGCCGGCGCGCTTCGTCTGGTGCACCAGCCCGGAGGCGAAGGAGCGGCTCGCCCTCTGTGCCAGCGACAGCAACGCCGACAAGATCCGCGCCGCGCCCGTCTCTTTGGTGATCGGCATGGACACCGAGTTCCACGAATATTTGCCGCAGCTCTTCCCGCATGCCGATGCCAAGAGCTGGTTCGACGGCAATCGCGAGCTGCGCGAGGCATCCGCCTTTCGCAACTCGTCGCTTCAGGGCGGCTATTTCATTCTCGCGGCGCGCGCGCTGGGGTTCGGCACCGGGCCGATGTCGGGCTTCGACGCGGGCGCGGTGGACAAGGCGTTCTTCGCCGACCAGCCGTCGGTGCGGACCAATTTCATCGCCACGCTCGGCCATGGCGACACCGCCAAGCTGCACGACCGTTCGCCGCGGCCCGCGTTCGAGACGTTCAACCGCATCGTCTGACCGGCACCGAAGCCCCGTGCGCACGCTGGTCATCGACACCGCCACCGCCGCCTGCTCGGTCGCGCTGGTTGAGGACGGGCGCGTGATCGCGGCGCGCCACGAGGTCGTCGGGCGTGGCCATGCCGAGCGGCTGGTGCCGATGATCGCAGAGCTGCCGAACGGCGGCCGGGCCGACCGGCTGCTGGTCGATATCGGCCCCGGCAGCTTCACCGGCGTGCGGGTCGGCATTGCCGCGGCGCGCGGACTGGCGCTGGGCTGGGCGGTGCCGGTCCGCGGCTTCTCGTCGCTCGCGCTGGTTGCCGCCGCCGCGCTCGCCCGCACCCCGCGGGACGCGATTGCGGCGGTGCTGGAAGCAGGGCATGGCGAGCTGTTCATGCAGATCTTCGACGCCGCCCTGACCCCGCTCTGCGACCCTGTCTCGCTGCCGCCGGCGATGGCGGCGGCGCGGATCGGTGCGACGGCGCTGGTCGGCAGCGGGTCGGACCGGCTCGCCGGGCTGCTGCCGCCGGGCGAGGACGCACTGCCCGACGCGCGCGACATCGCCCTGTTGCCCCCTGCCCTCATCGATCTCGACCCCCGCCCGCTCTACGGCCGCGCACCCGACGCAAAGCTGCCGGCGGCGAAGGCGGCGCGGGCATGAGCACGCGCAGCCTGATGCTGCGCCCCGGCGACGCGCGCAACGTCGCGGTCGTCGATGCACTGATGGCCGCCGCGTTCGACGCGCGATATGGCGAGGCGTGGACGCGCAGCCAGTGCCTGGGCGTGCTCGCCATGCCGGGCGTGCAACTGCTCCTCGCCTATGACGCCGACGATCCCGCCGGCTTCGCGCTGACCCGCACGATCATGGACGAGGCGGAGCTGCTGCTGCTCGCCGTCGCGCCGGAGCATCGCCGCCGCGGCGTCGGCGGCGCGCTGCTCCGCTCGGTCATCGCCGACTGCCGCGACGTCGGCGCGGCCAAGCTGCATCTCGAGGTGCGCGGGGGCAATCCGGCTGCGCAGCTGTACGAAGGCGCCGGTTTCGAAAAGGTCGGCGAGCGCCGCGGCTATTATCGCGGGCGCGACGGCAAGCAGTACGACGCCCACACCTATTCGCGGGCGCTGTAGCGCCTTCCGCTTCGTCGCCGACGCTGACGGACGACTATGATGTCCCGTCATGACAATGCGGATCCGCCAAAACGCTTATTGCGAGTCGGTATCCCTTTTCGCAACAAGCGATCGCGCCTACATGGGGCGGACGAGAAGGGGACGGCCCATGGCGCGCAAGATCGATCTGGAAGCATTGTGCAATCAAAAGGGGCTGCGCATCACCGAGCAGCGCCGCGTGATCGCGCGCGTCCTGTCCGAGGCGGAGGATCATCCCGACGTCGAGAAGGTGTATGAACGCGCCTCCGCCATCGACAAGGGCATCTCGATCGCCACCGTCTATCGCACCGTCCGCCTGTTCGAGGAGGCGGGCATCCTCGACCGCCACGATTTCGGTGACGGCCGCGCGCGCTACGAACCCTCGCCCGAGGCGCATCACGACCATCTGATCGACGTCGAGACGGGCCGCGTGCTCGAATTCGTCGACCCGGAGCTGGAGCAGCTGCAAAAGGCGATCGCCGAGCGTCTGGGCTTCCGCTTGGTCGACCACCGGATGGAACTCTACGGCGTCAGCCTCGACCGCAAGAACTGACGGTCGCGCGCGCGGTCCCGCTCCGGTGATGCGGCTGGCCGCCCGCCTATCGCTGCTGGCGACGCTGCTCCTCGCGCTGCTGCCGCTGCATGGCCTGTGGCGGCTGTTCCGCCTGCCCTCTCCCTGGCCGCGCCGGTTCCTCGCTGCTTCGGCGCGGATCATGGGCGCACGGGCGCGGGTGGTCGGCACGCCGCTGACCCGCGACACGGTGATCCTCGCCAACCATCTCAGCTGGATGGACATCCTGCTCTTGGCCGGCAGCACCGGCGCGACCTTCGTCGCGACCGACGATCTGCGCCGGGCGCCGCTGGTCGGCTGGCTCGCCTCGCTGAACGCGACGATCTTCGTCGCGCGCGGCAACCGCATGGGCGTCGGGGATCAGGTGGCGGCAGTGCGCGCAGCGCTCGGCCCGCGCCCGGTGGCGATCTTTCCGGAGGGGACGACCGGCGATGGCGCCCGACTGCTCCCGTTCAAGCCCGCGCTGCTCGCCGCGCTCGACCCGCCGGTGCCGGGATTGCAGGTCCAGCCGGTGCGGATCGATTACGGCGCGGCGACGGGCGAACTCGCCTGGGTGGGGGCCGAGCGCGGCATCGACCATGCCCGCCGCGTCCTGCGGCGGCGCGGCAGCTTCGTGGCGACCCTCCGCTTCGCCGAACCCTTCCACCCCGCTGGCGATCGCAAGGTCATCGCCGCCGAGGCGCGGCGTCGGATCGAGGCGCTGGTCGTTCAGCCGAACGTATAGGTCAGCGCGACGCCGCCCGAGATCTGGTTGCGCGAGCCATAGTCGCGCACCACCGGCGAGCGGCCGGAATCGTCGATCAGCCGATCGTATTTGGCGAAGCCGTACACCCCCCAGCGTCCGCCGAGCTGGCGCAGCACGCTGGCCGCGCCGCCGATCGCCTGCGCGCCGCCCCGGGGATCATAGGCGGGAATGCCCGCCGCCGCTGCATCGCTCGGCGCGACCCCGTAATAGGCACGGTTGTACTTCGCGTTGGACAGGGTCAGGCGCGGCCCGACCGAGAAGAGCCAGCGATCGGCGTCGCGCGCGATATAGTCGGCGCTCACCACCCCGATCAGCCCCTTGTGCCCGCCGATACCCTGGCGGGCCTCGGCGCGCACGCGCAGGTTCGGGCTGACCATATACCCGACCGCCGCGCCCAATTCGACCGTGAAGCCCACCCGCGGCAGCGCCCCGTCGGTGTCGCGCCGCCGCCGGCTGCCCTGCAGCGTGTAGGCCGGGCCGAGGGTGAAGCCGTTGCGACGCAGGATCGAGAAGCCGCCGCTCTCGTCCGGTGCCTCGAAGGTGAAGGGCGCATCGCCGCGGATGCGATCGACGTTGATGATCGGGAACACGCTGCTGCTGTCGGCGCCCGGATAGCGCGGCGCGATCTGCGGCCCCAGCATCACCCGCGTCCGGTGCGGCAGCTTGGGCGCATCGTCGTCCTGCTGCGCCAGGGCCGGGGTCGCCGTCAGGGCGAGGATCAGCGGGGCGCAGGCGCCGCGAATAAGACGAGTCATTCCCGCACGATACACCAAAGGCGCAACGCCGCCAGAGCCCGCGGACTGGCGGCAGACGGCCGGCTGCGGTAAGGCGCGCGGATGAAGCCCGCCCCCAAGACCTTTCACGTCAAGTCGTTCGGCTGCCAGATGAACGTCTATGACGGCGAGCGCATGGCCGAACTGATGACCGCGCAGGGACTGACCGCCACGACGGATGCGGGTGAGGCCGATCTGGTTGTCCTCAACACCTGCCACATCCGCGAGAAGGCCACCGACAAGGTCTATTCGGACATCGGCCGGCTCCGCAAGGGCGGGCGGTCGCCGATGATCGCGGTCGCCGGCTGCGTCGCGCAGGCGGAAGGGGAAGAGATCGTCGCCCGCGCCAAGGTCGACGTTGTGGTCGGCCCGCAGGCCTATCACAACCTGCCCGAACTGGTGGCGAAGGCCGCGGCGGGGGCGCCGGCGCTCGACACCGATATGCCGCTCGCCTCGAAGTTCGGGCACCTGCCCGCGCGGCGCCGGGTCGGCCCATCCGCGTTCCTGACCGTGCAGGAGGGGTGCGACAAGTTCTGCACCTACTGCGTCGTGCCCTATACCCGGGGCGCCGAGATCAGCCGGCCCTTCGATGCGATCGTCGACGAGGCGCGGGCGCTGGTCGATGCCGGCGCACGCGAGATCACGCTGCTCGGCCAGAACGTCAACGCGTGGAGCGACGACGCACGCGGGCTGCACGACCTGATCCGCGCGATCGATCGCATCCCCGGCCTTGCCCGCATCCGCTACACCACCAGCCATCCCAACGACATGACGCAGGGGCTGATCGACGCGCACGGCGATGTCGAAAGCCTGATGCCCTATCTGCACCTGCCGGTGCAGTCGGGCTCGACCGGCATTTTGAAGGCGATGAACCGCAGCCACGGCCGCGACGATTATCTCCGCCTGCTCGACCGCGTCCGCGCGGTCCGGCCCGACATCGCCCTGTCGGGCGACTTCATCGTCGGCTTCCCCGGCGAGAGCGAGCGGGACTTCGCCGACACGCTCAGCCTGGTCGACGCGGTCGGCTATGCCCAGGCGTTCAGCTTCAAGTACAGCCCCCGCCCCGGCACCCCCGCCGCGACGATGGCGGACGAGGTGCCCGCGGCGATCATGGACGAGCGGCTCCAGCGGCTCCAGGCCGCGCTCGGCCGCGACCAGCAGGCGTTCAACCGCGCGAGCGTCGGGCGGACCTGCACGATTCTGGTCGAGCGGCCGGGCAAGCTGCCCGGCCAGATGCTCGGCAAGTCGCCCTGGCTCCAGTCGGTCCATGTCATCGGCCCTCATGCGATCGGCGACCTGGTAGAGGTCGAACTGACCGCCGCCGGGCCCGTTTCGCTGACCGGCGTCGCCCGCGTGTCCCAAGCCGCCTGATCGCGCTTCCCTTTCGCCCGCGCGCACCCCACATTCGCTGGACGAATCGTGGACGCGAAAGGACCGCATGAGCCGTAAGCCACTCCCCGCCCGGGCGGGTGAACGATCCCGGGTCGAGGTGCTGTTCGACCGACCGCAGGCGCTGGCGCAGCTGTTCGGCCAATATGACCAGAACCTGGTGGCGCTGGAAAACCGGCTGGGCGTCTACATCACCGCGCGCGGCAACAAGGTCGGGCTGGAGGGCACGGCCGAGCAGGTGGCGCTGGCGCGCGACGTGCTGCACGACCTGTACCACCGCATCCAGCGCGGCGAGCAGGTCGATACCGGGCTGGTCGACGCCTCGATCGCGATGGCATCCGAGCCGACGCTCGACGGCATCGTCTCGGCCGAGCGCGGCCAGGGGCCGGGCATCATGATCCGCACCCGCAAGAAGACGATCGTGCCGCGCACGCCCGCCCAGGCGCACTATATGCGCGAATTGGTGTCGCACGACATGATCTTCGCGCTGGGGCCGGCGGGTACCGGCAAGACCTATATCGCAGTCGCCCAGGCGGTGGCGCAGCTCATCACCGGCAGCGTCCAGCGGCTGATCCTGTCGCGCCCGGCGGTCGAGGCGGGCGAGAAGCTCGGCTTCCTGCCCGGGGACATGAAGGAGAAGGTCGATCCCTATCTCCGCCCGCTCTACGACGCGCTCTACGACTGCCTGCCCGCCGAGCAGGTGGAACGGCGGATCGCCAGCGGCGAGATCGAGATCGCACCGATTGCCTTCATGCGCGGCCGCACGCTGGCGGACGCCTTTGTCATCCTCGACGAGGCGCAGAACACGACGCCGGCGCAGATGAAGATGTTCCTGACCCGCTTCGGCCAGAACAGCCGCATGGTGGTGTGCGGCGATCCCAATCAGGTCGACCTGCCCGGCGGCGTCGCCGCGTCGGGGCTCGCCGACGCGGTCAGGCGACTGGAAGGGGTCGAGGGCATCAGCATGAGCCGCTTCACCGCCGCCGACGTGGTGCGCCATCCGATTGTCGGGCGCATCGTCGAGGCGTATGAGGGGGCTGGTTGACGCGGCGAATATCCTCTCCTAGCCTGAAGGATATTCGATGGAGCCGGTGATGGGCGCGCTGTACGTCAAGGATCACGAAGCGTTCGCGATGGCGCAGGAACTGGCGGAGAAACGCGGCCTGACCAAGGCGGCCGCGGTGAAGCTGGCGCTGGCCAATGAACTGGCGCGGGATCGTCATCGGCCCTCCCTGGTCGAGGCCGCGCGCGAGCTGCGTCGCACCTCTACCCTGCCCCGGGAAAACAGCGGCATCGCCGACAAGGCGTTCTTCGACGATCTCTACGACCAGTGAGCGCCATGTTCGTCGATGCGTCGGCACTGACCTCGATCGTGGTGGGTGAAAAGGATGCGGATGACCTGACCGAGCGATTGCAGGACTTCACGCCCCGCATCACCAGTCCTGTCGCACTCTGGGAAACGACGCTCGCCGTGGCGCGGATCAAGCAGGTGCCGCTCGACCTCGGGCGGCGCGAGGTCGAGCGTTTTCTGGTAACGCTCGGCATCGGTGTCGAGCCGATCGACCTGACCGTCGCCGATGAGGCGATCCGCGCCCACGCGCTTTACGGCAAGGGCACCGGCCACAAAGCCGGCCTCAACATGGGCGATTGCTTCGCCTATGCCTGTGCGCGAACCAATCACGCGCGTCTGCTTTATAAGGGCGACGACTTCCTGCACACGGACCTTGGCCGATGATCCAGATCGAACTCTCCCGCGAAGCCCCCTGGCCCGAGGGCGCATGGGAGGCGCTGGCCGAGCGTGCCGCCCGGGCCGCGATCGGGCTGACCCCGCACGGCCCGCTCCTGAACACGTCAGCGAGCGTCGAGATCAGCGTGCGGCTGACCTCGGACGAAGAGGTCCGCACCCTCAACCATCAGTATCGCGGCAAGGACAAGGCGACCAACGTCCTCTCCTTTCCGATGGTCCAGCCCGACCTGATCGACACGGTCAGCCAGAATTCCGACGATGGCGAACTGCTGCTCGGCGACATCGTGCTGGCGCACGGCGTCTGCGTCGCCGAGGCGGCGGAGCGTGGCATCGCCGTGGAGGCGCACGCCACGCATCTACTGGTGCACGGCACGCTCCACCTGCTAGGCTATGACCATCTGGACGACGACGAGGCGGAGGCGATGGAGGAGATCGAGCGGCAGGCGCTCGGCCAACTCGGCATTGCCGACCCCTATCTGATACGCGAGGACTGAATTGGCGGAAGACCGAAGTAGCGCCGTCGGCGGCGACGGCGACAGCATCTGGCGCAGCCTGAAGACGATGATCTTCGGGCCGGCCGAGGAATCCCTGCGCGACCAGCTGGAAGAGGCGATCGACCGGCACGAAGACGATCCCGCGCCCGATGCCAAGGGCGACCTGTCGCCGCTGGAACGACAGATGGTCCGCAACCTGCTGCATTTCGGCGAGCGCGACGCGGGCGATGTCGGCGTGCCGCGGGCCGACATCATCGCGGTCGAGGAGCGGACCAGCTTCGACCATCTCGTCCAGATCTTTGCGGAAGCGGGGCACAGCCGCCTGCCGGTCTATCGCGAGAAGCTCGATACGATCATCGGCATGGTCCATATCAAGGACGTCTTCTCGATCCTGGCGACCGGCGCTGCACATCCCGACTCCATCGCGGGGCTGATCCGCGAGCCGCTCTATGTCCCCATGTCGCGCGGCGCGCTCGACCTGCTCGCCGATATGCGGTCGAAGCGGGTGCACCTGGCGGTGGTGCTCGACGAATATTCGGGCACCGAGGGGTTGGTGACGATCGAGGACCTGATCGAGGAGATCACCGGCGATATCGAGGACGAGCATGACGAGGCGCCGACCGCGCTGCTGATCCCGCTCGACGGCGGCGGCTGGGACGCGGACGCGCGCGTGCCGCTGGAGGATGTCGGCGAGGTCGTCGACGCGCGGCTCGACGCCGCCGATCACGACGTCGACACGCTCGGCGGATTGACCGCGGTACTCGCCGGCCGCGTTCCCGCGCCGGGCGAGTGCGTCGACCATCCCTCGGGCTGGAAGCTGGAGGTGACCGATGCCGACGAGCGCCGCGTCAACCGCCTGCGCCTCCACCCGCCAGTACCGTCCACGGATGACGAGTGATCGACTGAGCCGATCACTCCGCCGACGATTTCGCGCTTCTCCGATCAGGCGCGCTGCGATAGCCATGGGGCAACAAGGCGGTGACGCGGTGCGTTGCCGCTGCCGGCATTCCGCGCATCGAACCGAGGAGAGTAAAAGATGGACGCCATCACCCAGGGCAGCCCGATCAACGATCCGGGCAAGCAGCCCGCCGCCCTGCGCACCCTGCTCGGCCGCACCGCCAAGGACTGGTGGCCGGAATCGCTGTCGATCGACATCCTTCACCAGAAGGGCGTCAGCGGCAATCCGATGGGCGACGACTTCGATTATGCGGCGGAGTTCCTGAAGCTCGACCTGGCGGCGGTGAAGGCGGACCTGACCGCGCTGATGACCGACAGCAAGCCGTGGTGGCCGGCCGATTACGGGCATTATGGCCCCTTCTTCATCCGCATGGCCTGGCACTCGGCCGGCACCTATCGCACCGGTGACGGGCGCGGCGGCTCGTCGGCCGGGCAGCAGCGCTTCGCCCCGCTCAACAGCTGGCCCGACAACGGCAATCTCGACAAGGCGCGCCGCCTGCTCTGGCCGATCAAGCAGAAATACGGCCGCGCGCTCAGCTGGGCCGACCTGTTCATCCTGACCGGCAATGTCGCGATCGAGTCGATGGGCGGCCCGACCTTCGGCTTCGGCGGCGGCCGGGCGGACGTGTTCGAGCCCGAGAAGGACGTGTACTGGGGCACCGAGGAAGAGTGGCTCGGCCAGACGCGGATCGATGAAGAGGCTGGCCTGGCGCTGGAAAGCCCGCTGGCCGCGATCCAGCACGGCCTGATCTACGTGAACCCGGAAGGGCCGGGCGGCTGCCCGCATCCGCAGGGCTCGGCGCGCGACATGAAGGAGACCTTCGCGCGGATGGGCATGAACGACGAGGAGACGGTGGCGCTCACCGCCGGCGGCCACACCTTCGGCAAGGCACATGGCGCCGGCGATCCCAAGCTGGTCGGCAAGGAGCCGGAGGGCGCCGACATCGCGTCGCAGGGCCTGGGCTGGGCCTCGACCCACGAGACGGGCATGGGCGACCACACCATCACCAGCGGCATCGAAGGCGCGTGGACCCCGACGCCGACGACCTGGGACATGAGCTATTTCGACATGCTCTTCGACCATGAGTATGAGCTGGTGAAGAGCCCGGCGGGCGCGCACCAGTGGCAGCCGGTCGGCAACCCCGACGAGACGCTGGCACCCGCCGCGCACACCGCGGGCAAGCGCGTGCCGACGATGATGACCACCGCCGACATGGCGCTGAAGGTCGACCCTGCCTATAACGCGATCTGCCAGAAGTTCCGCGCCGACCCGGCCTATTTCGCCGACACGTGGGCGCGTGCCTGGTTCAAGCTGACCCACCGCGACATGGGCCCAAAGATCCGCCTGCTCGGGCCGGAGGTGCCGCAGGAGGATCTGATCTGGCAGGATCCGATCCCCAAGGCCGACTATCCGCAGGTGGAAGCGGCCGACATCGCCGACCTGAAGGCGGCGATCGCCGGTTCGGATCTGTCGATCGAGGATTTGGTGACCACCGCCTGGGCCTCTGCCTCGACCTGGCGCGGATCGGACCATCGCGGCGGCGCCAACGGCGCGCGCATCCGTCTCGCCCCGCAAAAGGATTGGGAGGTCAATCAGCCCGAGCAACTCGCCCGCGTGCTGGCAGTCTATGAGGGCATCAAGGCCGACTTCGACGGAAAGGGCGCGAAGAAGGTGTCGATCGCCGACCTGATCGTGCTCGGCGGCTCGGTCGGCGTCGAGGCGGCGGCGAAGGCGGCGGGTCATGCGATCGAGGTGCCCTTCACCCCCGGCCGCACCGATGCATCGGCCGAGCAGACCGATGCCGAGGGCTTCGACGTGCTGGAGCCGCGCGCCGATGCGTTCCGCAACTATCTCCAAGTCCAGTTCAACGTGCCGACCGAGGAGCTGATGGTCGATCGCGCCCAGTTGCTCGGCCTTAGCGCGCCGGAGATGACGGTGCTGGTCGGTGGCCTGCGCGTGCTGGGCGCCAACCATGCCAAGGCGAAGCAGCACGGCGTCTTCACCGATCGCCCGGGCCAGCTGACCAACGACTTCTTCGTCAACCTGCTCGACATGGGTACGGCATGGAAGCAGGTCAGCGACGAGAGCGACCAGGAGTTCGTCGGCACCGATCGCGAGACGCACGCGCATCGCTGGACGGCGTCGCGCACCGACCTGGTGTTCGGCTCCAACTCGCAGCTGCGCGCCCTGTCGGAGGTCTATGCCTGTGACGATGCCGGCGCGGTGTTCGTCCGCGATTTCGCCAAGGCGTGGGTCAAGGTGATGAACGCCGACCGCTACGACCTGCACGGCTGACGCGGCGATGCGACCAACCGATGCGACAAACGTCGGACGGACTCTTGCCGATCGTTCGAAAAACGGGAAAGAGTGACGCCGACCTCGGAACGGTCGCGGATTTCAGCGGTCGCCGTTCCATACCGTGACGTCGAATCCGGTCGCTCGTGACAGCGGGTTCGTTCAGAGTCCCTCCCTGGGAGCCTGGAGGCCGTCGGCAGCGATGCCGGCGGCCTTTATCTTGCCCGGCCGCGTGACCCCGCCTACCGTGCCGCCATGCTCAAGATCGCACTGCGCGTCCTCCTCCTGCTCGCCGTCATCGTCGGCGTGTTCGTTCTGTGGCTGGCCTGGCCCGATACGGCGAAGCTGCCGGTCGAGGCGGTCGCCGGCACCCGGCCCGACATCACGGCGCCGCGCACGCAGACCTTTCCCACCATCAAGGTCGCCGACGCGATCGGCTGGCCGGCGGGCAAGACCCCGGTCGCCGCCGCCGGGCTGAAGGTCGCCGCCTTTGCCGAGGGGCTGGACCATCCCCGCTGGCTCTATCGCCTGCCCAATGGCGACGTGCTGGTCGCCGAGACCAACAGTCCTCCGCGCGAGGGCGGTGGCATCCAAGGTTGGGTGATGAACCTGCTGATGGGCAAGGCGGGCGCCGGCATCCCCTCCGCCAACCGCATCACCCTGCTCCGTGACGCGAACGGCGACGGCGTGGCCGAGCAGCGCAGCGTGTTCATGACCGGGCTCAACTCGCCCTTCGGCATGGCGCTGATGGACGGGCAACTCTACATCGCCAACACCGACGCGCTGGTCCGCGTCCCGTACCGCGACGGCCAGACCCGCATCGATGCGAAGCCCGAGACGCTGGTCAAGCTGAACCCCGCCGGCAACCATTGGGCGCGCAACGTCATCGCCGCGCGCGACGGCAAGTCGCTGTTCGTCAGCGTCGGCTCGTCGAGCAACATCGCCGAGAACGGCATGGCCGCCGAGAAATACCGCGCCAACATCCTGCAGGTGACGCCCGATGGCGGCTGGCGGATCTTCGCCGCCGGGCTGCGCAACCCGGTCGGCATGGCGCTGAACCCGGTCACCGGCAATCTGTGGACCGTCGTCAACGAGCGCGACATGCTCGGCTCCGACCTGGCGCCCGACTATCTGACCCAGGTCGAGTTCGGCGACCATTTCGGCTGGCCCTGGTATTACTGGGGCGGCTACCGCGACGACCGCGTCGAGCCGCGCAACCCTGCGCTCCAGGAATATTCCAAGCGCCCCGACTATGCGCTGGGCCCGCACGTCGCAGCGCTCGGCCTGACCTTTGCAGGCGACGTGAAGCTGGGCGACCGCTGGGCGAGCGGCGCGTTCGTCGGCGAACACGGCTCGTGGAACCGCAAGCCGGTATCCGGCTACAAGGTCGTCTACGTCCCCTTCGCCGGCAACGGCTACCCGGAGAAGGCGGTCAAGCCGGTCGACGTACTGACCGGCTTCCTCGACACCGACGGCAAGGCGATGGGCCGCCCGGTCGGGGTGATCGGCGACAAGACCGGCGCGCTGCTGGTGGCGGACGACGTGGGGAACAAGGTGTGGCGGGTGAGTGTGGGCAATTAGGCAGGGATCATCGTTAGTTGCGGACATTGCATAAGCCGAAACGACCGGAGTAGCCTTTCTCTATGTGGGCTTTTTTCTTGTGGAACTTCGCAGCTGTAGCTGCCGCCACTTACTGCATAGCCAAGGCTGTGCTTGACCTTCGTGCGGGTAGGTACGGCTGGGGGATTGCAGGCCTGCTAAGCGCCGTCGTATTCCTGATGACGCCGATCCAGACGCATGCGGTGAAGGTCGATCTGCCTGCTGCCCAACCGTGACTGCAAACCACCAGAACCGGGGAAGTCCACTATCGCTATCAGCGGACGTTCAACCATCGGTCGGCAACACCGATTTTGCCTTTGTCAGTCTTTTACGGCGTGACTTTGTCTTAAAGTGATGTCCGCAGAACTATGATGTCACGGTGGATGATCGTGTTGCGCGCGTCGAGAGCGATCAGGGCGCGAACATCCGTTATGGTCACCGCTGGCCGAGCCGATATCGTTTTCTCGCACGAATACACATGGACCAACGGCAAGTCGCGCCAAGGTCTGGCGCGAAGGATATCCCGCTTCATTTCCGACGATGTGCGGCCCGTCTTGAAACCAGCGGCCTCCATATCCCGAAGCAGCTGACGATCAAGCCGATCGCCGACACGCAGGCGCTCGTTAAGCCATTGTCGAGCTTCGTTGACCTTCAAAGCGGGATCCGGGAAAAATGAAGATGTTACGGCCTGCCATGTGAACCAGATCGCGAGCAGGAACTCTCTCATTGGCCGTTGATGTAGGCAAACCGTTTATAAATTCGTGCATCCTACAGTGGCTATAGGTTGGTGAATACCAAACACGGCCTATCTGCTCCCCACCAATCCTCGTCATTCCCGCGCAGGCGGGAATCCAGACACGCAGGTCGAAGCAAGAGGGGTAAAGTTCGCGTCTCTGGATTCCCGCCTTCGCGGGAATGACGCAGGCGTGTGCCATCTACGCTTGCTCACCGTGAATGCGGGACTGATCCGTTGGGTAGATGGAACGACGCACCCTCACTTCAGCAGCTTCGGCGCCTCGCGCTCGATCACCGCCTTTACCTGCCCGGCGAACAGACCCAGGAACGCCGGCAGGTCGACCACCGCATGCACCTTGTCCTCGAACACCGTCGCGGTGGAGGCGATCTGCTGGCCCATGGCGCTGACGATGAAGTGCATCGTGTCGCCCTCCCAGCGGTGCTGGACGGTGCCGCCGCCCGGAATCTTCTCGCCGATGCGGCTGATGCCGCCGTCCAGGCGCTGGCGGACGCCGGCCTTGCCGAGCGAATGGGGAATGTCGAGCGAGATGGGCTGGCCCATGATGGTTCAATCCTTTGCGAACAGGGCGGCGTCGTCGGCGAACGCCTTGAACTCCAGCGCGTTGCCGCTGGGGTCGTAGAAGAACATCGTGGCCTGCTCGCCGGCCTGCCCCTTGAAGCGGACATGCGGCTCGATGCCGAAGCGGATGCCGGCGGCGCCGACGCGCTCGGCCAGTGCCTGCCAGTCCGCCATGGTCAGGACGACGCCGAAATGCGGCACCGGCACATGGTGGCCGTCGACCGCGTTCGCCACCGCCACCGGCTTCGCGGCGGGATCGAGGTGCGCGACGATCTGGTGCCCGCCCAGGTCGAAGTCGATCCACTGGTCGCTCGACCGCCCCTCCGCACAGCCCAGCACCCCGCCATAGAAGGCGCGCGCGGCGGCAAGGTCGTGGACCGGAAAGGCGAGGTGAAAGGGCCGAAGCGTCATATCCCCCTGCTACACGATCGCCGCGGCACCGGGAAGGATTGCGAAGCCGCCGCCCGCCACCCATAGGAACGCCCGTGACACGCCATCCCGCCCTCCTCTCGCTGATCCTCGGCGCGGTCGCTGCGTGCGGGTTCGCGCCGCTCGACCTGTGGCCGGTCGCGCTCGCCTGTCTGGCGGCGTGGCTGGCGCTGGTCCATGCCGCGTCGACGTTGCGCGCGGCGCTGTGGCGGGGCTGGCTGTTCGGGCTGGGCCACTTCACGATCAACAACAACTGGTTCCAGCACGCGTTCGATTTCCAGGACAAGATGCCGCCAGTGCTCGGCTATTTCGCCGCCGTGGCGCTGGCGCTCTATCTGGCGGTCTATCCGATGGCGGCGGCGGGGATCGCGTGGCGCTTTCGCGGGCGGGCGGCGGATGCGGCCCCGGACACGGCCTATGTGCTGGTCTTCGCGGCGGCGTGGATCGCAACCGAGTATCTGCGCGCCGTGCTGTTCACCGGCTATGCCTGGGACCCATTGGGCGTGCTGTGGCTGCCGGCGATCGGGGTGGCACGGGTGTCGACCCTTGTCGGTACCTATGCGCTGTCGGGGCTGACGATCGTCGTCGCCGGATCGCTGCTGATGCTGGCGAAACGGCGCTGGACGCTGCCCGCGATCGTGCTGCCGGTGACCGCGCTCGCCGCCCTGTCGGCGCTGTGGACCCACGCCCCCGCCGCCGCGCCGGACGCGCCGCGCGTTCGTGTCGTCCAGCCCAATATCGGTAACGAGGCGCGCACCGGCGCTGGCGAGCGCTCGCTCCAGGCGCTGATCCGCCTGTCGGGTCGGCCCGGCCCGGTGCCCCGGCTGATCGTCTGGCCGGAGGGATTGATCGTCGACTTCTTGGAGAGCGGCTATCCCGATTACATCTATGCCGACCGCCGCCCGTTCTGGCTGCGGTCGCGGATCGCCGACGTGCTCGGCCCGCGCGACCTGCTGCTGACCAACGCGCCGCGGCTCGGCTTCGACGCCGACAACGACATTGCCAGCGCGGCCAATTCGGTGCTGGCGATCGGCCCGGACGCGCAGATCCGCGGCACCTACGACAAGGCGCACTTGGTACCCTATGGCGAGTATCTGCCGATGCCGTGGCTGCTGAGGCCGCTGGGCCTTGCCCGGCTGGTGCCCGGCGACATGGACTTCAGCCCCGGCCCCGGACCCCGCGCGATCGACTGGCCCGGCTTCGGCCCGGTCGGCCTGCAGGTCTGCTACGAGATCATCTTCTCGGGGGAAGTGGTCGACGAGGCGCGCCGCCCGCGCATCATCCTGAACCCGTCGAACGACGCGTGGTTCGGCAAATGGGGGTCGCCGCAGTTCCTGGCGCAGGCGCGGCTGCGCGCGATCGAGGAGGGGCTGCCCGTCGTCCGCTCCACCCCCACCGGCATCTCCGCGATCATCGCCGCCGACGGCACGCTGCTCGCCACCGTCCCGCACGAGACCGCCGGCGCGATCGAGTTGCCGATGCCGCCCGCCCTGCCACCCACCCTGTTCGCGCGGACCGGCAACGCCGCGGCCGCGATCGTTGCCGCGCTGCTGTTCGCACTCGCGATTGCCATCAGGCGACGTGCCCGCTAGGGCTCCATATAAAGCTATCTTTATATCTTTATGAGGCTGCGATGCGCTCTTCGTACATCTTCACGTCCGAGTCGGTTTCAGAGGGGCACCCCGACAAGGTCGCCGACCAGATCAGCGACACGATCGTCGACCTGTTCCTGTCCAAGGACGCCGAGGCGCGCATCGCCTGCGAGACGCTGACCACCACCAACCTGGTCGTGCTGGCCGGCGAGATCCGCTGCAAGGGCGTGTACGAGAACGGTCAGTGGGCCGAGGGCGCGCTAGCCGAGATCGAGGCGGCGGTCCGCGCGACCGTGAAGCGCATCGGCTACGAGCAGTCGGGCTTCCACTGGGAAACCTTCACCTTCGAGAACAACCTCCACGGCCAGTCGGCGGAAATCGCGATGGGCGTCGACGAGGGCTCGAACAAGGACGAGGGTGCCGGCGACCAGGGCATCATGTTCGGCTATGCGACCGACGAGACGCCGGGGCTGATGCCCGCGACCCTGTATTACAGCCACAAGATCCTCGAGACGATGGCCGCAGACCGCCACTCGGGCAAGGCGCCGTTCCTCGAGCCCGACGCCAAGAGCCAGGTGACGCTCCAGTACGAGAACGGCGTGCCCGTCCGCGCGACCGCGCTGGTCGTGTCGACCCAGCATAAGGCCGGCTATTGCCTGCAGGGCGAGAATGCCGATGCCGCCAAGTACGACGTGCTGAAGGATTACGTCACCGGCGTGCTGAAGGCCGTGCTGCCCGAAGGCTTCGTCACCGAAGAGACCAAGCTCTATATCAATCCGACCGGCGCGTTCGAGATCGGCGGCCCCGACGGCGACGCCGGGCTGACCGGCCGCAAGATCATCGTCGACACCTATGGCGGCGCCGCGCCGCACGGCGGCGGTGCGTTCAGCGGCAAGGACCCGACCAAGGTCGACCGCTCGGCCGCCTATGTCGCGCGTTACCTCGCCAAGAACGTCGTCGCGGCGGGCCTCGCCAAGCGCTGCACGATCCAGCTGTCCTACGCGATCGGCATCGCCGAGCCGCTGTCGGTCTATGTCGATACCCACGGCACCGGCACGGTCGACGAGGCGAAGCTGGAGCAGGTCCTGCCCCAGCTGGTCCGCCTGACGCCGAAGGGCATTCGCCAGCACCTGAAGCTGAACGCCCCGATCTATGTAAAGTCGGCGGCTTACGGCCATTTCGGCCGCGAGCCGGAGGGTGATCTGTTCACCTGGGAGAAGACGGACCTGGTCGATCAGCTGAAGGCGGCTGTGGCCTGATCCCTCCATCGTCACCCCGGCCTGGTGCCGGGGTGACGCATCAGCGCTCCACCGCGAACCAGATCGTGTGGAGCGCGCCCTTGCCGTTGCTCCGCGCCCGCACCGTCACCTCGTCGACCGCGAAGCCCGCCTGTGCCAGCCGCCGGCCGAATGCGGCATCGGGTGCCGCCGACCACACCGCCAGCACCCCGCCGGGCGCCAGCGCGTCCCGCGCATGGGCCAGCCCGCGCGCCGAATAGAGGCGGTCGTTCGCTGCCCGCACCAGCCCGTCCGGGCCGTTATCGACGTCGAGCAGGATCGCGTCATACTGCCCCCGCCCGGCAGCGATCACCTCGGCGACGTCGCGCTCGACCATATCCACGCGGAGATCGTCGAGGCAGCCCGCGGTCAGCTCCGCCATCGGCCCACGCGCCCAGGCGATGATCTCGGGCACCAGCTCCGCCACCGTCACCCGCGCATCCGCTGCCAGCACCTTCAGCGCCGCACGCAACGTGAAGCCCATGCCGTAACCGCCGACCAGCAGGTGCGGCGCCTTGCGTGCTTTCAGCCGGGCGCAGCTCATCGTCGCCAGCGCCTCCTCCGACCCGCTCATTCGGCTGTTCATCAGCTCGTTGCGGTCGAGCACGATCATGAAATCGCCGCCGCGCCGGAACAGCCGCAGCGGCTCGCCACCCGGCACCTGTGCGGTGCCGATCAGCTCTCTGGGTACCATCCTGTGCCTCGTTCCGCTGCTATCCGGGGGTCGCTGTATCGCCATGGCACGCGATTGGCGTGCGGCGATTTTGTCGAATCGCGCGTTTTGCTCTAATGGGTGCCGCGTCGCGTGCCGAACCCGGCCGCCGCCCACCGATAACGAACAGGAATCTCCGACACACATGTCGTTCAAGGAACAGAGTTTTCAGGAGCGCGCCGCGCTTTCCGCCAAGGCCAAGCAGGCTGCGCTGGAAAAACTGCGCGCCAAGCCGCCCGTCGACGAAGCGGTCGTCGCCGCCCGCCGCGCCGCGGCCGAAGCGAAGGAAGCCGCCAAGATCCAGGCGAGCATCGAGAAGCGCGAGGCCCGCGAGCAGGCCGCCGCCGAGAAGAAGGCCCGCGCCCTCCAGGCCGCCGAAGAGGCTGCCGCCGCCGCCAAGAAATATGCTCCCGTCATGCCGACCGAGGCAGAGATGAAGGCGGCCCGCGACGCCCGCTACGCCGCCCGCAAGGCGCGTCAGCGGGGCTGACCGGAAAGGAGCCGCCCTCCCCCATCGACAAACGCGCCGCTCGCCATAGACTGACGGGCGAAGCGTGGGGGAGGATGACGATGCGGGGTGCGGCCCTGATTGCGATAACGGTAGCGGCGCTGGTGATCGCGCCCGCCGCCGCGCAGCGCACGCTGGACGTGCCGGCCACCGCCCGCTGGCGTCATGCCGAAACCGGCGTGACGCTGCCGCCGCGACTGGAGACGATGGCGCGGCTGAAGCTGACCGACACCACCGATACTGAGGCCGACGTCACGATCGGGTACGAGAGCGACGATCACACGCTGCTCGGCACCGTCTTCATCTTCCGCTCCGCCCTGCCCAACGCCGCGATCTGGCTGGATCGTTCCGACGTCGCGATCCGCCAGCGTGACCTATTCGCCGGTGCGACGCCGACCACGCCAGCGCCGGTGGCTTTCGTGCCGCCGTTCGGTGGCGCGGCATCGGGGCTGCGCCAGACCTATCGCACTGGCGGCGGCGCATATCGTGCCACGTCGGTGGCGATGATCCCGCTGGACGGGTGGCTGCTGGCGATCCGGCTGAGTGCCAAGACGCTGGATCCCGCGATGCTCGACACGGCGATGGACCGGGTGGTCGCCGCCATTGGCCGGCCGGCCAAGCCGGTCCCGCCGCAGCCTGCCTCGACGCCAGTGGCGGACTGCGCGACCCCGCTCGCCTTCGGTCACGCCAAGCCGGTGAAGGCCGACATGGGCGACGCGTTGCTCGGCTCGCTGATGGGCATCGCCGCCGCGTCCGAGCAAGCGAAACAGGCGTCCCAGCCGGCACCGGTCCCGGCGGCCACGCCGCTGTGCCGCGACCCGTCGAGCACGATTCGCTACGGCATCTATCATGGCGAAGGCACCGGCTATCGTATGGCGCTCGGCGATGCCGGTCGGGTCGTCGACGTGTCGCTCAGCCTGTCCGGGCAGATCGATGCCGGCAAGGCGGGGCAGATGCTGGTCACGCTCGACGATGTCGACGGCACCATCCTGACCTTCGGCACCTTCTCTGCCCTGCCCAGGCCGGCGCAGGTCATGACGATGATCGAGCACGGCAAGCCGATCGGCAGCCGTCAGACCCGCCCGGGCCGAGTCGAGTTCACCCTTCCGCGGAAATGAACCGCCGCAACCATGTCTCGCCCGTCCGCACCAGCGGGCGGGCGAGGCGTTCGGCGGCCCAGCCGATCGCAGCACCCGCGATCACGTCGCTGAGGTAATGTTTGCCACGGCTCGGCTGGAGTGCGGCGATGGCCACCGCCGCGGCCTGGAGCGGCAGGCCGGCGAGCGGGTCCTCCGTCGCCACCGCCTGCGCCACCGCGACCGCCCCGGCCGTGTGGCCGGAGGGGAAGGAGTTCAGCGACGGGTCGTCCCCGCCCGTGCCCTTGCCGACCCGGTGTCCCTCGCGCAGCGCACGGGCCGGGCGGGTGCGGTCGATGCTGGTCTTCAATACCGTCTTGGCGGCGGTCGCGATCAGGTGGCTGGCGAGCATCCGCACGCCGGCGCGGGCGACCGCCGGGCGGCGCAGCACCGCGCCCATCAGGATCGTCGCGGTGGACAGGGCGATCAGCGGCGGCTGGTCGGCCACCTCGCTCGCCTTGCCCGACAGGCGGACGAGTGCGCCATCGCGGCGGCGGGCGGCGCGATGAGTCGCTTGCCTGTCTTGCTCGGCGGCGCGCCGGACCAACACCTTCGCCTTACCCATTGTCGCCACCGTCCTGCACATCGCTGCGGACCTGCGCGTGCGCCAGCACCGCGAACAGCCCCGCGCCGCCGACCAGATTGCCCAATACTGCCGGTGCGATCAGTGCGAACAGCGCCTGCATCACCCCGACCTGCCCGTCGAACAGCAGCAGGAACGCCTCGTCCGACCCGACGACCGAGTGGCTGAATCCCGCAATGGCGACGACATAGGTGATCGCGACGATGACCAGGAACGCCTGTTCGCGCGCGTTGGGCAGCGACCAGGCGATCACCGCGATCAGGAACCCGGCAGGGATCGCGTTCAGGAACGTGCCCCACGGCCCCAGTTCGAGGATCCGACCGGAAACTTCCAGTGCCGCCCGGCGCAATTCGGGGTCACCCAGCAGGCCGGCATCGATCAGCGCCGCCGCGATGGCGGTACCGGCCAGATTCGCGCCCAGCACGATGCCCCACAGCCTCAGCGTGCGACCCAGTGCCCAGCGTGACGGCCGGGTCGCCAGCGGCAGCATCGCAGTTATCGTGCTCTCGGTGAACAGCTGCATCCGTCCCAGAATGACCATCACGAACCCGATCGGATAGCCCAGCGCGACCACCAGGTCCCGCCACTGGGTATCGGGCAGGTCGCGGTGCAGCGCCGCCTCCGCGATCAGCGAGGTGTTGATCGCCAACCCTGCCGCCAGTCCCGACCAGAAGAGCGCGGCGGCGGGGCGGTTCAGCTCCTCCTCCCCCTCCTCGCGCACCGTGCGGTGCAGTTCGCGCGCGTCCGCCGCCTTCAGGTCGTCGACATCCTCGTCCTCAGCATCGGCCATCGCCGCCCAACGGCCGGCACGGCGCTTTGCTCCGGCCGGCACCACGGCTAGAGGCGACGCGATGAACGATCCCATGACGATCCGCCGCCTCTACGGCCGCAGCCAGGGGCACAAGCTGCGCGCCGGCCAGGCCGCGCTGGTCGAGGAAATGTTGCCCGCCGTGTCGGTGCCTGGCCACGGTCCGCTCGATGCCGCGACGCTGTTCGGCGACGACCGGCCGCTGCACGTCGAGATCGGCTTCGGCGCGGGCGAGCATCTGGCGGGGCAGGCCGCGGCGCATCCCGATACCGGCTTCATCGGTTGCGAGCCGTTCCTGAACGGCGTTGTCGGCGCGCTCGGCCATATCCGCGAGGGCGGGCTGACCAACGTCCGCCTGCACATGGGCGACGCGCTGGAGGTGATCGAGCGACTGCCCGATGCCAGCCTGTCGCGCGTCTATCTGCTCCACCCCGATCCCTGGCCCAAGGCGCGTCATGCGAAGCGGCGCATGGTCAATCACGGCCCGCTCGACCTGATCGCCGCCAAGCTGATGCCGGGCGCGGAGTTCCGGCTGGGCACCGACGACCCGACCTATTGCCGCTGGTCGATGATGGTGATGAACCAGCGCAGCGATTTCGACTGGCTGGCGACCTCGGCGCACGACTTCCTGACCCGCCCCGACGACTGGCCGGAGACCCGCTACGAGCGAAAGGCGCGCCGACAGGGCCACGAGGTCTGGTATTTCCGCTATTGTCGGCGTTAATACCGGCGCGATGATCCCGCTGATCCCTGGCATTGCCACCGTTGCGCAGACGATCACCCTGTCGCTGACGCCGATCTTCATGCTGACCGCGATCGGCCAGCTGCTGAACGTCCTCGCCGGCCGGCTGAGCCGCGTCGTCGACCGGGTGCGCGCGCTGGAGGAGCTGCATTCGGGTGCGACCGGGGCGGAACTGACGCGCTACATCTGGGAACTGCGCCGGCTGGACCGCCGCATCTCGATCATCAACGCGGCACTGTTCCTGGCGGTGTCGAGCGCGGTGATGACCGCCATCGTCGTCGCCAGCCTGTTCGTCGCGACCCTGGCCAAGCTGCACTTCGCCAGCGCCGTCGCGGTCGCGTTCATCCTGGCGATGCTGCTGCTGATCGCCTCGCTGGTCGGGTTCATGATCGAGGTGCGGGTGTCGCTCCTCTCGATCCATGTCCGCGAGGATTTGCTGAAGTGATCGAGCAGCGCGCATTGCAGCTGGTGGTCGCCATCGCCTGTCTGCTGCCGCTGCTGGCAGGCGGCGCGGGGATCGTAAGAGGACCGGCCGCCTTCGGTCATCTGGCGGAGGTGCCACGCGATCTCGACAGCCACTTCCGCTACATATCGGGCATCTTCTTCGCCACCGGCCTCGGCTTCCTGTCCTGCATTCCTGGCATCGAGCGGCAAGGCGCGCGGTTCCGCCTGCTCGGCGCGCTGATCGTGGTCGGCGGGCTGGCGCGGGGCGTGTCGCTGCTGGCGGTCGGTGCCCCCTCGACCGGGCATGTGCTGGGGCTGGGTATGGAAACGATCGTCGTACCGCTGCTGATGCTGTGGCAGTGGCGGGTCGAGCGGGCAGCGGCGGGAATGAACTACCCACACTAACCTGCGTTATCGCACTCCCTGCCCTTTCGGGAGCCGACGTGGCCGCCATCGCAACCTTGCTCGGCAAAATCCTGCTCTGGCTGGTCGTGGTGGCCTGTCTGGCGGTCACGATCGTTCCGCGCTTCCTTGACCGCCGCTACTATCGCGGACCCGTGACCGACCATTTCGACAGCCAGCGCTTCGCCAATCCGGACGGCGATGCCGACACCGCCGCGCCGCCGACCGGCGGCAGCCGCGCCGGCTTCTTCTGGCGCTACCTGCTCGGCGACGACGGACGCCCGGCCTGGCCCGACACCGTGCCGGTACACCCCGCCCCCCCCGCCGAGCTGATGCAGCGCCTGCCGGTGCCGATCGTCAGCGCGCCCGCGACCCCGGACGAGGCGGCGGCGACGCCGATGCGCGCGACCTGGATCGGCCATGCCAGCGTGCTGGTGCAGACGCCCGACCTCAACATCCTGACCGATCCTGTATGGAGCGAGCATACCGGACCGTTCGGCTTCGGTCCGCGCCGGGTCGCGGCACCCGGCATCGCGATGGACGACCTGCCGCGGATCGACCTGATCCTCATCAGCCACAATCACTACGACCATCTCGACCTTCCGACACTGAAGCGGATCTGGGCGCGCGACCGGCCGCTGATCGTCACCAGCCTGGGCAACGACGCGATCCTGCGCGATGCCGGCATCCCCGCACAGGCGGCCGATTGGCACCATGCGGTGACCGTGATGGGTCGCCCGCGCGTCGCCCGCGACCGGTTCTGGAGCCGCCCGGTCCGCGTCCACGTCACCCGCAACCACCATTGGGGCAGCCGCTGGTTCGCCGACCGCAACCGCGCGCTGTGGAGCAGCTTCGTCGTGACGCTGCCCGGCGGCAACCTGTTCTTTGCCGGCGACACCGGACTGGGCGATGGCCGCTGGGCGGCCGAGGCGGCCGCGCTGGGGCCGATCCGGCTGGCGCTGATCCCGATCGGCGCGTTCCGCTTCGCCGCGGGCCAGATGGCGAGCGGCAGCCATATCGGTCCGGCACAGGCAGTACAGGTCTTTGCCGGCCTGGGCGCGGCGACGGCGATCCCGATCCACTGGGGCACGTTCCGCCTGTCCTATGAGGGGTATCGCGCCCCCGCCCGGCTGCTGCGTGCGGCGATGGCTTGCTCCGGCTTGACCAGCCGCTTCGCCCCGGTTGCGATCGGCCGTCCGGTCGACATAGCGCCGATTGCGGGGAATGCCCGGCCGGTGCCGGCCGATGCGGGGGCGCTGACCCGCTGCATCGACACCCCCGCCACACGCGCCTGGCAGTAAGACGCGGTCAGCCGATCTTGTAGAAGCAGAGCTTGTTGCCGTCCGGATCGCGGACATAGGCACCGTAGAAACCCATCGACTCCGGCGCGCGCAGCCCCGGCGCACCTTCATCGCTCGCACCCAGTGCCAGTGCGCGCGCATGGACCGCGTCGACCCGGTCGCGGCTCTCCAGCACCAGCGCGACCATCCCGCCATTGCCGGTATCGGCCGTCCCGCCGTCATACGGCCGGGTGACCGCCAGCATCGGCGCGTCGAAGCCGGTACCGTACAGGGTGAAGCCGCGCTCGCCCGGCAGGGTCGACAGGCGCCGCCCGCCGATCTCGCCAATCAGCGCGTCGTAGAACGCCAGCGCCCGTGCATGGTCGTTGGTCCCCACCGTCACGTAACCGATCATCATCCGCTCCCTCTCGTGTCCCCGCATCCTACACCGGTGCGCACGAGAAGGAACGACGATCAGCCGACGAAGGCGCGCTCGATCACGAAGGTGCCAGGATTGGCGTTCGATCCTTCGACGAACCCTTTCGCCTCCAGCAGCTGCGCGAAGTCGCGGATCATCTCGGTCGAGCCGCACAGCATCACCCGGTCGGTCTCCGGATCGAGCGCAGCCGTGCCGGTCAGCCCGCTGAACAACGTACCGTCGTCGATCAGCGCGCCGATCCGCGCCGTGTTGCGGAACGGCTCGCGCGTCACGGTCGGGACATAGTGGAACTGCGCGCCCGCCTCATCCGCGACCAGCGGGTCCTCGGCCAGCCGGCCGTCCATCTCGTCGTGATAGGCGAGGTCGCTGACCCGTCGCACGCTGTGCACCACGATCACATCGTCATACGCGCTATAGACGTCCGGATCGCGCATCAGCGACAGGAACGGCGCCAGGCCGGTGCCGGTCGACAGCATGAACAGCCGCTTGCCGCCGAGCAGCGCGTCGAGCACCAGCGTGCCGGTCGGCTTCTTGCCCAGATAGATGTCGTCGCCCGGCTGGATCAGCTGCAACCGGCTGGTCAGCGGGCCGTCCTGTACCTTGATCGACAGGAATTCCAGCTCCTCCGCGTAGTGGGGCGACGCGATCGAATAGGCGCGGACCAGCGGCTTCTTCTCGCCCGCCAGCCCGATCATCACGAACTCGCCCGAGCGGAAGCGGAAGCTCGCCGGCCGCTCGATGGCGAACGAGAACAGATGCTCGTTCCAGTGCCGCACCCACAGCACCTTGGCGGTCAGGAAGGCCGGATTATCGGGCAGCAGCGCGGGCGCGCGGGTTTCGGTCGTGACAGTCATGGGTTCCGACAGCTTTCTTGCGAATGGCGCGCAGTAAGTTCCGGGTGACGGGGGGTCAACCATAGGTCTGCTTGGGGGCGATAAGGCAGGTGGCCGCACGTTGCCTGTTCCGCCCCCGTTCCCCATATTCGCGCCCATGGCCATCCAGATCCGCACCAACCTCGCCGAGCCGGAAACCGGCGAGTCCTTCGTCCCCCATCGCCCGGCCCGCCCGCCCAAGGTCGAGGGCGGCAAGCGGTTCGAGCTGGTCAGCGAATATACCGCTTCGGGCGATCAGCCGACCGCGATCGCGGAACTGGTCGCCACGGCGAAGGCCGGCGAGAAGGATCAGGTGCTGCTCGGCGTCACCGGCTCGGGCAAGACCTTCACCATGGCCCGGGTGATCGAGGAGATGCAGCGGCCCGCCCTGATCCTCGCCCCCAACAAGATCCTGGCCGCGCAGCTGTACGGCGAGTTCAAGTCGTTCTTCCCCAACAACGCGGTCGAGTATTTCGTCAGCTATTACGACTATTACCAGCCAGAGGCGTATGTGCCCCGGTCGGACACGTACATCGAGAAGGAATCCTCGATCAACGAGGCGATCGACCGGATGCGCCACTCCGCCACCCGGTCGCTCCTGGAGCGCGACGACGTCATCATCGTCGCTTCGGTATCGTGCCTCTATGGCATCGGCTCGGTCGAGACCTATTCGGCGATGATCTTCGACCTGAAGAAGGGCCAGACCGTCGACCAGCGCGAGATCGTGCGCAAGCTGGTCGCGCTGCAATACAAGCGCAACGACGCCGCCTTCGTCCGCGGCAATTTTCGCGTGCGCGGCGACAATCTCGAACTCTTCCCCTCGCACTACGAGGATTCGGCCTGGCGTATCTCGTTCTTCGGCGACGAGATCGAGGATATCGTCGAATTCGATCCGCTGACCGGCAGCAAGGTCGCCAGCCTGAACAGCGTCCGCGTCTATGCCAACTCGCACTATGTCACGCCGGGTCCGACGATGAAGCAGGCGACCGAGGCGATCCGCCACGAACTGACCGAGCGGCTGAAGGAGCTGGAGGCGGAGGGCAAGCTGATCGAGCATCAGCGGCTGGAACAGCGCACCAATTTCGACCTGGAGATGATCCACGCCACCGGCAGCTGCAACGGCATCGAGAATTACAGCCGCTTCCTGACCGGTCGCCTGCCCGGCGAGCCGCCGCCCACCCTGTTCGAGTACCTGCCAGAGAACGCGCTGCTCTTCGTCGACGAGAGCCACCAGACGATCGGCCAGATCAACGGCATGTCGCGCGGCGATCACCGCCGCAAGATCACGCTGGCCGAATATGGCTTTCGCCTGCCGTCCGCGATCGACAACCGGCCGCTGCGCTTCAACGAGTGGGATGCGATGCGCCCGCAGACCGTCTGCGTCTCGGCGACGCCGGGCGGGTGGGAGATGGAGCAGACCGGCGGCGTCTTCGCCGAGCAGGTGATCCGCCCCACCGGCCTGATCGACCCGCCGGTCGAGATCAAGCCGGTCGAGGAGCAGGTGCAGGACCTGATCGTCGAGTGCCGCAAGACGACCGAGGCGGGCTATCGCACCCTCGTCACCACGCTGACCAAGCGGATGGCGGAGGATCTGACCGAATATATGCACGAGGCGGGGATCAAGGTCCGCTACATGCATTCCGACGTCGAGACGCTGGAGCGTATCGAGCTGATCCGCGACCTGCGGCTGGGCGTCTACGACGTGCTGATCGGCATCAACCTGCTGCGCGAGGGGCTCGACATTCCCGAGTGCGGGCTGGTCGCGATCCTCGACGCGGACAAGGAAGGCTTTCTCCGCTCCGAAACCTCGCTGATCCAGACGATCGGCCGCGCCGCGCGCAACGTCGACGGGCGTGTCATCCTCTACGCCGACCGCATCACCGGCTCGATGGAGCGGGCGATGAACGAGACGGCGCGCCGCCGCGAGAAGCAGGAGGCGTACAATACCGAGCACGGCATCACCCCGACCACGATCCGCCGCAACATCGGCGACATCATCGCGCACGTCGCGTCGAAGGATCAGGTGACGGTCGAGATCGACGACCAGCGCCCGCACATGGTCGGCCACAACCTGCGCGCCTATATCGAGGATCTCGAGAAGAAGATGCGCAAGGCCGCCGCCGACCTGGAATTCGAGGAGGCCGGCCGACTGCGCGACGAGATCCGTCAGCTGGAAAACGAGGAACTCGGCCTGCCGGTCGAGCAGCACAAGGCGCCGATCATGGGCCGCTCGAACGAGGGCAAGCCGGGCACGCGCAAGACCCGCTACGGCAAGGAGAGCAAGATGCGAATGGGCGGTCGACGCGGCGGGCGGTGATGCCGAACCTACTCGGATCGCGCGCGGCGGCCGTAGGAACGAGTCTGGCCGCGGCGGCCGTCTCGACGGCCGCGATCATGATCGCGTGTGGATATTACAGGAATGCCGCCACGCTGCCGATGCAACTGGCCTTCATCGCCGGGCCGATCGCGCTGCCCCTGATCGTTGCCAGTCTGGCACCCTCACGCCGCACTTCGGTCTGGTCCGTCACGGCGGCGATTCTGGCGGTGGGCTGGGTTTATGTCGTCTATTGCGACACGCGGCTCGATCCGGGCGGAGGAGCGAGCTTCGCGGTCATCGTCGGGTGGTTCGCGGCCGTCATCGCGCTGGCCGTCGCGCTGCTGCTGACGCTGGCCCTCGCCGCCCGCCGCCGATAATGGCCGGGCGGCGAGGGCGCGGCGTCAATCCTTCAACCCCGCCGGCACCGTGCCGCCATTCTTCTCCAGCTCGCGCATCACGGCCTTGTGGAGCCAGATGTTCATCTCGGCCGATCCGTCCTTGGCACCCGAATAGCCGAGTTCGGTCGCCAATTCCTTGCGGTTGTCGAGCGAGGAGTCGAGGTCGAGCAGCTTCATCAGATCGACGATCGAGGTGCGCCAGTTCAGGTCGGGGTTGCCCTTGCGCTGGGCGATGTCGGTCAACACCTGCTCGACGTCTACCGGTTGAGCCGCAGCAGGCACGGAGGCGGCGGGCGGCGGCGCGGGCGGGGCTGGCGTTTCATTGGCGGTGGTCGGCGGATGGGCCGCCGGCGGTGGAGACGCGGGTGCAGGCTTGGCACCGCCGCCGAACTGGCCGCCTAGCGGACCGTTCTCGCCGAAGATGGCGGATTTGATCTTGCCGAAGATGCTCATGTCTCTCTCCAGAAATCGCGGTCAGCCCGCCGTCAGATCCTCGCCCGCGGCGCCGTAGTAGCTCGCCACCCGGTCGGCATAGGCCTGATCGAAGACCGGCGCGTTGTTCGACCAGCTCGGCCCGCCTTCCAGCAGGCGGCGATCGACCGTGATGACATACAGGTCGCGCACCGGATCGAACTGCAACAGCGAGAAGGGCACGGGATAGAAGCTCTTGCCCATGCCCAGGAACCCGCCCAGCGACAGTACCGCGTGCGTCACCCGGCCCGACCGCTTGTGCACCATGAAGGAATAGACCGACCCGACGATGTCGCCGTCGCGGCTCTCGACCTTTACGGTATGGGCGACGTTGGACTGGGCAAGGATCTGGGTCGGCGCTTGATCGGTGGACATTCGTTGCTCCCGTTGCTGTCCGTCGAACCGGCGATGCAGCCCGCCGGTTCCATCGCGCTGGCGGGTTGAGGCGGGTGGCCCGACACCCTAAGCGAGCACCATGTCCGCCCTCCCGCCCCGCCCCGCCACCCGCCCGACGATCGCCGCCCTGGCGCTGATCCTGGCCGGCTGCGTCCCCCAGGTCACGCCGCCCCCGGTGCCCACTCCCGCGCCGAGCTCGACCGCGGTCGCGCTGCCCCCGCCCGCGCCGCTGGCGGCGGACTGGCGCGACTGGCCGCGGACGCCGGGCGACTGGCGCTACACTCCGCTGCCCGGCGGCGGGATCGCCCGCTATGCCGGGGCCGACGGCCAGCCGCTCGCGACCCTCTCGTGCGACCGGGCCGCACGGCGTATCGTCCTGACCCGCCCCTCGCCGGCGGTCGCGACCGCGCTCACCATCCGCACGACCAGCACCGTCCGCGCGCTGCCGGTCCAGGCCCGCGCGCCGGCCGACGCCGCGCCGCTCGTCATGCTGGACGCGACGCTGCCCGCCGACGACCGGCTGCTCGACGCGATGGCGTTCAGCCGCGGCACCTTCGTGCTGGAACAGGCAAGCCGCCCGCCGCTGGTATTGCCTGCCTGGGCAGAGGTCGGCCGGGTGATCGAGGATTGCCGCTGACGGACGATGCGGTCGGTCGAGGGGCGGTGATGCTCGTCCGAAATCGCATGCAATACAAGCCTTGTAAGCACCGTCCCGATCGCACACATTGCAGATGTCGCCGGTCACGGCGGCATCTTGGCTATCAACAAGCGAAAGGAGGTGATCCGATGTCTCATGGTTCAGCAGTGGGGTCGGTTCAGTTCGTTCGGGGGATCGGCTTCTAAGATCCGGATCGGCGGCGTCGGGGGGTATCCTCCCCCAATCAACGACGTGGCCGGGATCGAAGAGGCCTCATGGTCTCCCGGGCTGGAGCTCTCCGGCCGCTGACCATGTTTAGGGGTTGTCGGGTCGTCGGGAGACGCCCGGCAACCTCTTCTCATTTCCGGGCCGGGCGATCTGGCTGCAATCGGGGGAGAATGCTTCGGTGCTGACGGCGCATGAACGCATGCTCGCGCGTCGGTATCTGTTGCCGGGGCCAGGCGGGCGGCTGATGCTGCTGGTAGCCGCCATCGGGTGTGCCGGGGTTACGATCGGTGTCGCGGCACTGATTTTGGTGGTCAGCTTCATGAACGGCGCAGAAGCGCGGCTCGCTGGCCAGATCGGCTCGGTCGACGGCCATCTGGCGGTGACCCGGGTCGGTCACGATTTGCCCGACTGGCGCGACCTTACCCGCCGCATCGCGGCCACGCCGGGGGTCGTCCGCGCCACGCCGGTGCTGGCGCAGGCCGGACTGGTCACCGTCGCCGGGCGGGTGCAACCGGCGATGCTGCACGGCCTCCGCTCCGCCGACATCGCGCGCCTCCCCGCCTTCGCACAGCGGGGCACGCTACTCGCCGGCCATTTGCCCACGGCGCGCGGCAACGTAGCGATCGGCATCGGCTTGGCCGAGCGGCTCGGCGTCGTCGCCGGCGAACCGCTGACGGTCACCTCGGCCTCGGTCGATGCCGAAGGCACGTTGCAGGTACAGAACAGCGCGCTGACGATCGCCGGCATTTATCGCACCGACAATTCCGATCTGGACGACAAGCGGGTCATCCTGCCGATGGCCGACGTCCAGCGCCTTTTCTCCCGAGGCGACGTCGCCTCGCGGATCGACGTCACCGCCCATGACGAGCAGGCGGCGGTGCCGCTTGCCGTCCGGCTGCGCGCGGAACTCGGCCAAGGCATCCGGGTCCGCGACTGGCGGGAGTTGAACGCCGCCCTCGTCGGCGCGCTTGCGCAGGAGCGGATGGCCATGACCGCGATCATTTCCGTGGTCACGATGATCGCGCTGGCCAACATCCTGTCGTCGCTGGGAATGCTGGTACGCTTCAAGGCGCGCGAGATCGCCATCATCCGCACCATGGGCGCGACCGCCGGCTCGGTGGCCCGCATCTTTGTCGCGGTCGGCGCCACGATCGGCATAGTCGGCGAGATCGCAGGGCTAATCATCGGCCTGGGACTGAAAGCGGCAAAGGACCCGCTCACCGCAGCACTGCGGCCGTGGCTGGCCGGATCACCGGAATATGACGCCTTTCTCGACCTGCCGCTGACCATCTCGCCGGGCGCGATCGCAACCATCCTCGTCGCCGTGACGGCAGGCGCGCTACTTGCGGCGCTACTGCCCGCCCGCAGCGCCGCGCGGATCGATCCGGCCGCGCTGCTCCGCTACGGCTGAACACGGGAAAACATACGCACGACGCGACCGGTTCGGTACCCGCCTGCGCAGCTCAAGAGACGGCGATCACGCCGGCTGGAGCAGCCCCTCTCTCGCGATCTTCTCCCGCCAGACCAGCGGGGCGAGCGTGTGGACGTTCTGCCCCTCGGCATCAACGGCGACCGTCACCGGGAAATCGGCGACCTCGAACTCGTAGATCGCCTCCATGCCCAGATCCTCGAAGCCGACGACCTTCGATCCCTTGATCGCACGCGCGACCAGATAGGCGGCGCCACCGACTGCCATCAGGTAGGCGCTCCTGGCCTCGCGAATCGCGTCGGTCGCCGCCGGCCCGCGCTCGGCCTTGCCGACCATTGCCAGCAGCCCCTGATCGAGCATCATCCGGGTGAACTTGTCCATCCGCGTCGCGGTGGTGGGACCGGCCGGGCCGACCACCTCCTCGCCCACCGGATCGACCGGGCCGACATAGTAGATCACCCGACCGCGGAAGCTGACCGGCAGCTCCTCGCCCTTCGCCAGCATGTCGGCGATCCGCTTGTGCGCGGCGTCGCGCCCGGTCAGCATCTTGCCGTTCAGCAGCAGCCGGTCGCCATGCTTCCAGCTCTGCACCACTTCCGGCGTCAGCGTGTCGAGGTCGACGCGCTTGGCCGCCACGTCGGGCTTCCAGTCGACCTGCGGCCACTCGGCCAGCTTGGGCGCTTCCAGATAGACCGGTCCCGAGCCGTCGAGGGTGAAATGCGCGTGGCGGGTCGCGGCGCAGTTCGGGATCATCGCCACCGGCTTCGACGCGGCATGCGTCGGCCAGTCGAGGATCTTGACGTCGAGGATGGTCGACAGGCCGCCCAGCCCCTGCGCACCGATGCCCAGCGCATTGACCTTGTCGAACAGCTCGATGCGCAGCGCCTCGACGTCGGTCCGGGGCCCGCGCGCCTTCAGCTGCCCCATGTCGATCGCGCCCATCAGCGATTCCTTGGCGAGCAGCATCGCCTTCTCCGCGGTGCCCCCGATGCCGATGCCCAGCATGCCGGGCGGGCACCAGCCGGCGCCCATCTGCGGCACCGTCTCCAACACCCAGTCGACGATCGAGTCCGACGGGTTCATCATCTTGAACTTGGACTTGTTCTCCGACCCGCCGCCCTTGGCCGCGACGTCGACCGTGACCTTCGCACCGGGCACCATCTCGACGTGCAGGACAGAGGGCGTGTTGTCGCGGGTGTTGCGGCGGGTGAAGGCCGGGTCGGCCAGGATCGAGGCGCGCAGCTTGTTCTCGGGGTGCAGATAGGCGCGGCGCACCCCCTCGTCGACGACCTCCTGCAGCGAGCGGTCGCCCGACAGGCGACAATCCTGCCCCCATTTGACGAAGACGGTGACGATGCCGGTATCCTGGCAGATCGGCCGGTGCCCCTCGGCGCACATCCGGCTGTTGGTCAGGATCTGCGCGATCGCGTCCTTGGCCGCCGGACTCTGCTCGGCCTCGTACGCTTCGCCGAGTGCGCGGATATAATCCATCGGGTGATAGTAGCTGATGAACTGGAGCGCGTCGGCGACGCTCTCGATCAGGTCGGTGTCGCGGATGATCGTGGTCATGGCGGGACGCTTTGCGCCAGCCCCAATCTTAACGCAACGCCCGTGCGACGCTCGCCTGGATCAATCCGAAACGGACCCTAACGCGACATTCACCAGACTCGCTGGCGCGATCGTAAATCACCGCCCGCTAAGCCTCCGCACCATGTACCTACGCACCCGCACCTCCGTCGAGCAAGATCGTCCCACCCTGGCGATGCTGCTGGGTATTACCGAGGATCGCCAGGACGCCACGGGCCAGTCGCTCGACCACCTCGCGCAGGTCGCCGCCGCCTGGCCGATGGCCGCCGGCGTGCAGCTGGTGGCGGTGATCGCCGCCGCGATCGCCACGCGCGGCGCGGCGCTGACGATCTGGCTGGGCGGGCTGCTGGCGATCGCCTCGATCGCGACGATGCTGCTGGTACGCGCGCCGCTGTTCGGCTGGCCGCCGCATCGCCGCGCGCAGCTGCTGGCGATCGCCTCCGCGGCGACGGCTGCGGCGCTGCTGCCGCTGATCTGGAGCACCGCCGACGCGCCGCCGAACGGCATCCAGCTGGGCGCCACGGTGATGCTCGCCGGTGCGACCGGCCTGTCGGGGCTGGCGGTCCATTCGGTCCGTGCAGCGATCCTCAGCTTCGGCGTCGGGCTGGTCGCGGCGATGGCGGTGCTGGTCAGCGCGCCCCTGGTGATCCTGGAGGCGACGGTCTTGCTCGGCGCGCTCGGCCTCGCCACGCTCCGGCTCGCGCATCTCGACCGCGCCGCCAGCCTGGCCCTGGCCGAGCGCGCCGACGAGGGCCGCCACGCCGTCAAGATGATGGCAGAGTTCGAGGGGCAGGGCACCGGCTGGTTCTGGGAGGCGGACCGCCACGGCCGCGTCATCTATCTGTCCGCAAAGGTCGCCGACGAGATCGCCGCCGCCGACGCCACCCCGATCGGCCGGCTGCTGACCGATATCTTCCGCATGGACTCCGCTGCGCCGGGAACGGAGCGCACGCTCGCCTTCCACCTGTCGTCACGCACCTCCTTCTCCGACTATTCGGTCTGCGCCGCCGCCGATCGGGAGGGCGCGCGCTGGTGGTCCATCTCGGGCCGGCCGGTCGTCGACAGCCTCGGCCGATTCCAAGGCTTTATCGGCTCGGGCGCCGACCTGACCGAGAAGCGCAAGTCCGAGGCGGAGATCACCCGCCTCGCCCTGTTCGACGGGCTCACCGGGCTCGCCAACCGCCAGCGGATGCGGCTCTCGCTCGACAAGACCCTGGCGCAGGCCGCCGGCCAGCATCGCCCGGCCAGCCTGTTCCTGATGGACCTCGACCGGTTCAAGGCGGTCAACGACACGCTGGGCCACCAGGCCGGCGACGCGCTGCTGAAGATGGTCGCCCAGCGCCTCCAGCGCGTGGTCGGCGAGGCGGGGCTGGTCGGGCGGCTGGGCGGCGACGAGTTCCAGGTGCTGCTGCCCGGCACCGACGGGCGCGAGGGGCTGGCAACGCTCGCCCGCGCGCTGATCGACGCGCTGTCCCAGCCCTATCTCATCACCGGTACCCAGGTCAGCATCGGCTGCTCGATCGGCATCGCCATCGCGCCCCAGCACGGCGAGGATGCCGAGACGCTGATCCGCAACGCCGACCTCGCCCTCTATGCCGCCAAGGGCGACGGCCGCGGCGTCCACCGATTCTATGCCGAGGAAATGCTGGCCGGCGCCAAGCACCGCCAGCAGCTGGAAGACGACCTGCGCACCGCGCTGGGTGCCGGCGATTTCCACCTCTGCTATCAGCCGGTGGTCGGCACCGCCGACGCGCGCATCGTCGGCTACGAGGCGCTGGTGCGCTGGGAACACCCGGTCCGCGGCCTGGTATCCCCGGCCGATTTCGTGCCGGTCGCCGAGGAGTGCGGACTGATCGAGGCGCTGGGCGAGTGGGTCCTGCGTACCGCCTGCGAGGAGGCCGCGCGCTGGCCCGGCTCCGTCCGCGTCGCGGTCAACGTCTCGCCGGTGCAGTTCGCCAATCCGCAGCTGCCCGGCATCGTCGCCAGCGCACTCGCCCATGCCGGGCTCGCACCCGACCGGCTGGAGCTGGAGATCACCGAAGGCGTCTTCCTGAACGACAGCACCGCCACCGACCAGATGTTCCGCGCACTGAAGGGGCTGGGCGTGCGGCTGGCGCTCGACGATTTCGGCACCGGCTATTCCTCGCTTGGCTATCTGCGCTCGGCACCGTTCGACAAGATCAAGATCGACCAGTCCTTCGTCCGCGGCATCGCCCAGCCCGGCAACCGCAACGCCGCGATCATCAAGGCAATCGTCACCCTCGCCGAGACGCTGGGGATGGAAACCACCGCCGAAGGCGTCGAGGTGCAGGACGAGATCGACCTGGTCCGCGAACTGGGGTGCAGCCACATCCAGGGCTATGTCTATGGCCGCCCCACCCGTGCCGAGCATATCGCCGGCCGGCTCGATGGGGGCGAGCTTCACGCCCGGCCGATCGGTTTCAAGGTCAGCCGCGCGCCGCGCACCCGCATGCTCCGCTCGGCCCGGATCGTCGCCCGCGGCCGCGAAGGCGATGTCCGCATCCGCGACATCTCCGCGACCGGAGCGATGATTGACGGGACGAAGCTGGACGCGCGATCGGTCGGGCTGGACCTGCTGATCGAGCTGGTCGAGGACCGCATGATTGCCGCCCAGGTCCGCTGGGCCCAGGGCGGCCGCGCCGGTCTTCACTTCGCCGAAGCGATCGACGTCGCCACCGTCGCCGCGTCGTCCGGCGTCCGGACGAACCGCCGCGCCGGGTAAGCGGCGCAGCCGGCCGAGCGGCACGGCGGGCATCCATCCGCCGGCTTTTTATTTCGCGTTCCTTCTACGTTCTCTTGCGATCCGCAGAAGCGGCGGCGAAGCGTGCGTCGCGCCGCTTCGCTGCCCCGTGTCGGACGGCGATCATCGCTGCCGCTGCAAATAGGCACTTGCCCCATCCGGCCGATTGCACAATCAGTAGGGTCAGGGGTCGGCAACGAACCCAATAGATAGTGTGTTCGTTGACAAGTCGCCGGTGCATGCGTGTTGCGACGCATCACCGATGGCCTCCGTTTGTTCTGCACGCGCAGCCTGTTGCGTGCTAAACCGACCGGGAGCCCGATTCGAACGAACTGGGAACGGCAGGAGCCTTTCGGCGATGGATTTCAGGAACGATGGCATGACGACCGAGACGATCGAAACCGCCCCCGAGACGACCGGAAGCCCGGCCACAAAGCCCGCCGCGCTCGACAGCAAGTCGGTCGCGCCGCAGCCCTATGCGCTAGACGTGGATCACTCGCGCGACGCGCTCCTCACCGATTTCGGCAAGGAAACGCTGAACGACCGCTACCTGCTGCCGGGCGAAAGCTATCAGGACCTGTTCGTCCGCGTCGCATCGGCCTATGCCGACGATGCCGCGCATGCGCAGCGCATCTACGACTATATCAGCCGGCTGTGGTTCATGCCGGCGACGCCGGTGCTGTCGAACGGCGGCACCGGGCGCGGCCTGCCGATCAGCTGCTACCTCAATTCGGTGCCCGACAGCCTGAACGGCATCGTCGACACCTGGAACGAGAATGTCTGGCTGGCGTCGCGCGGCGGCGGCATCGGTACCTATTGGGGCAATGTCCGCGGCATCGGCGAGCCGGTGGGCCTGAACGGCAAGACCAGCGGCATCATCCCCTTCGTGCGCGTGATGGACTCGCTGACGCTGGCGATCAGCCAGGGGTCGCTGCGTCGCGGCTCGGCCGCCTGCTATCTCGACATCTCGCACCCGGAGATCGAAGAGTTCCTCGAGATCCGCAAACCCTCGGGCGACTTCAACCGCAAAGCGCTGAACCTGCACCACGGCGTCCTCATCCCCGACGCGTTCATGGAAGCGGTGCGCGACGGGCAGGAGTGGATCCTGCGCAGCCCCAAGGACCAGTCTGAGCGCGGCAAGGTCGATGCGCGCGCACTGTTCCAGAAGCTGGTCGAGACCCGGCTGGCGACCGGCGAGCCGTACATCGTCTTCGCCGATCATGTGAACTCGACCATGCCCAAGCATCATCGCGATCTGGGGCTGAAGGTATCGACCTCGAACCTGTGTTCGGAGATCACGCTGCCGACCGGCCGCGATCATCTGGGCAATGATCGCACCGCGGTCTGCTGCCTGTCCTCGCTCAACCTCGAGACGTGGGACCAGTGGAAGGACGACAGGCAGTTCATCGAGGACGTGATGCGCTTCCTCGACAATGTCCTGCAGGACTATATCGACCGGCACGAACCCGGCATGGAGCGCGCCGCCTATTCGGCGGGGCGCGAGCGGTCGGTGGGCCTGGGCGTCATGGGCTTCCACTCCTTCCTCCAGGCGCGCGGCCTGCCGTTCGAGGGGGCGATGGCCAAGTCGTGGAACCTGCGCATCTTCAAGCACATCAACGCGCAGGTGAACGAAGCGTCGATGCAGCTGGCGGTCGAGCGCGGCCCCTGCCCCGACGCCGCCGACGTCGGCGTGATGGAGCGGTTCAGCTGCAAGATGGCGATCGCGCCGACTGCGTCGATCAGCATCATCTGCGGCGGCACCAGCGCCTGTATCGAGCCGATCCCGGCCAATATCTATACCCACAAGACGCTGTCGGGCAGCTTCTCGGTCAAGAACCCGTATCTGGAAAAGATCCTGATCGAGAAGTCCAAGAACAGCGACGCGGTGTGGAACTCGATCCTGGAACAGGGCGGCTCGGTCCAGCATCTCGACTTCCTCAGCCAGGACGAGAAGGACTGCTACAAGACCAGCTTCGAGATCGACCAGCGCTGGCTGCTGGAACTGGCCGGCGACCGCACGCCCTATATCGACCAGGCGCAGTCGCTGAACCTGTTCATCCCGGCCGACGTCGAGAAGTGGGACCTGCTGATGCTCCACTTCCGCGCGTGGGAACTGGGCATCAAGTCGCTCTATTATCTCCGCTCCAAGTCGGTGCAGCGCGCCGGCTTCGCCGGCGGGGTCGAGAACGACAACACGTTGGAAAAGCCGAAATACGAGCTGGAAAGCACGGATTACGACGAGTGCCTGGCGTGTCAGTGAGGCGCGGGCGGCTTCGGATCGCCTGAGCGATCCGAAGACTTGCCACGGCGGGTAGCGGGGTGGCGCAGCCATCCCGTCTGACGGCGTGGCGGAAACGGGCGACGACGATGAACGAAGCGATCATCCCAACATCTTCGCAGCCTGTACGGCTCCCGGTCGCTCCCTGCGGAAAAGGGAGCGAGTGCTGCGGACGTCGAAGGGTGAGAGGAAAGCTGAAAAGAAAGGGGCGGCACCGCATGACCGGCACCGCCCCTTTGGAAACCGTGGCACATCCCGGATCGCTTGCGCGATCCGGGCGCGCCTACACCTCACTCCGCCTCTTCGAACAGGTCCACCGCGTTCTGCCCGGTCGCGGACAGCCGCACCGTGTCACCCTCGACCTCGGCGACCAGGCCGAGCGGCAGGTAATGGTGCTTCTGCCCCTGCCCGTCCTCGGTCGAGGGCGAGTCGGTCTTGGTCAGCTTGATGCGGTCGCCGTCGACATGGTCGACGGTGCCGACATGCACGCCGTCCGCGCCGATGACTTCGGCATGTTCCTTGATCTGGGTGGCGTCGACCATCGTCATTCTCCTGTAAGTCCGGCCACCGAACGCACGGGACAGGAGTTGGTCGCATGACATATGGCGTCGCCATCATGTATCTGGTCGCCGCGGTGCTCGGCGTGGCGGGGCTGCTGATGCTCCTTCGCCTGCGCAGCCCGCGCGTTACCGAGCGTCAGGTCTATGCCTATCGCATGGTCGGCATCATGGCCGCCTCCGCCGCGATCGTGCTGGCGATGTCGGCGACCGCGATGTGGCAGTGGAGCCTAACGGAGTAGGAATGACTGGCACTCTGACCAATCGGGATGTCGCGACTTATCTTGGCAGCGACAAGGCGACCGGTAATCCGGAGGCGGCCAAGCTCGACGCATATCCGCTGCTCGACTGGCTGCGCTATGTCTTGGCCTCAATCGTCCTGCTGGATCATTCGGGTGTGTGGATGCCTCACCCGCTCGATGCGGGCCTGGCGGTGTCCGTATTCCTCGCCCTCAGCGGCTGGCTGATCGGCGGCATCCTGCTCAAGAGCGACCGTTCGGACCTGCCACGCTTCTTCTTCAATCGGTCGACGCGGATTTGGGCACCGTATTTCACCGCCATCCTCCTGTTGTACGGGGTGGCCGCAGTTGCGCGGGGCATCGACGGCAATTGGTTCAAATACCTGTTCTACGACGTCACGTTCACGCACTACACCTTCACAGTCTTCCCCCGCGCTCTGCAGGAAATGCCTCTGCAGGGCACCGGAAATCATTTCTGGAGCATCTCGGTCGAGGAACAATTCTACCTCGCCGCCCCGCTTCTGATGATCTTCACGCGATGGGGTAAATCGATCGGCGCCTGGATCGCCGTGGCGCTGGTCCTGACGATCATGCAATCGATGTTCACACCGATCGCGTTCGGCGTGGCGGCGGCGGTGCTGAACCGCGGTGGCGCCCTGATCGGGAGCGCGCGAGCACGGTGGATCTCGGCACTGGCGGCCTTGCTGTTCATGGCCTGCTCGTGGCAGTGGAACGTGCAGCCGTTCCGCGCCCTGTTTTCCATAGCGGCCGTACTTACATTGACGACACCGGGTCGACGCAATCGAGTAAGCATCTTCTTTGGCGGCATTTCCTATCCGCTCTACTTACACCAGTGGGTTGGGGGATTTGCCGTTAACGCGGTGCTGAAGCGCTATCTGATCGTACCTCGGCTTGGCAGCTTGCTGATGACCTATACCGGTAGCGTCGCCGTCGCGATTGTCCTGTGGTGGCTGATCGACCGCAACGTCATGCTCCATCGCAACAGCTGGTACACGCCAGCGCGCGGGCGAGCCTGCACCATCCTCGCCTACCTGCTGGTCGCCATCGGACTGGCCGGCGGCACCATCCTTCATTTCCTCGGCTATTGAAGCAGTTCACCGGAGTAATCCCATGTCTCTCCTCCAAGCGTCCAAGCAGTACAAGCCGTTCGAATACCCTTGGGCGTTCGAGTTCTGGAAGCGTCAGCAGCAGCTCCACTGGCTCCCCGAAGAGGTGCCGCTGGGCGAAGATTGCCGCGACTGGGCGCAGAAGCTGACCGATCACGAGCGCAACCTGCTCACCCAAATCTTCCGCTTCTTCACCCAGGCCGATGTCGAGGTGCAGGACTGCTACCACGAGAAATACGGCCGCGTGTTCAAGCCGACCGAGATCAAGATGATGCTGACCGCCTTCAGCAACATGGAGACGGTCCACATCGCCGCCTACAGCCACCTGCTCGACACGATCGGCATGCCCGAGAGCGAGTATGGCGCCTTCCTCGAATATGCCGAGATGAAGGAGAAGCATGATTACATGCAGAACTTCGGCGTCGACAGCGACGAGGACATCGCCCGCACGCTCGCCATGTTCGGCGGCTTCACCGAGGGCGTGCAGCTGTTCGCCAGCTTCGCGATGCTGATGAACTTCCCGCGCTTCAACAAGATGAAGGGCATGGGCCAGATCGTCACCTGGTCGATCCGCGACGAGTCCCTGCACTGCGAGGGCATCATCAAGATGTTCCACACCTTCTGCCAGGAGCGCCAGTGCCTGACCAAGGCGGTGAAGGACGACATCGCCGATGTCTGCCAGACGACGATCCGGCTGGAGGACAATTTCATCGACCTCGCCTTCGAGATGGGGCCGGTGAACGGCATGACCGCCAAGGAGATCAAGAAGTATATCCGCTTCATCGCCGACTGGCGGATGGGCCAGCTGGGCCTGAAGCCGATCTACATGATCGACGAGCATCCCCTGCCCTGGCTCGCCCCGATGCTGAACGGCGTCGAGCACGCCAACTTCTTCGAGACCCGCGCCACCGAATATTCGAAGGCCGCGACGAAGGGCCAGTGGAACGACGTCTGGGACTCGTTCGACAAGCGCCAGAAGGCGAAGGTGACGAAGCCGGCGAACGAGGATCTGGGGATCACGGGCGGCATGGCGGACATGTTCTCACGGGCTGGGGTGGCGGCGGAATGAGCAAGTTACGCCCTATAGTCACATTTATTGAACAAAAAGCTCCAATAGATGACTACGGGCGAGCCCTATATGCAGTTGCCCGCTCTGTACTTAGAGCGTTAATTGACTCGCTATCCGCTGAGGATTTAACCGATTTAAATACACCATTATCCGATGTAAATCTTCGACAGCTTGCAAAAATCGCGCGCGTTGACTTAGACAAAGGCATGCGTGGCGATGGTTTTGAATGGGCTGTACATGAGGCTCTGGTAGGAGGCGAACCAACTGTAACAGAGTTGGTGCATCGAGCTATGAAGCGCGCAGCACCAACTATGCGAGATGAAGCACCTACTTCTCTTATGTTTGGTCAAGAGAGAGCAAAATATCTCGGTTTTCTTGAAGCTATGGTAGATGAGGCGGGCGGAGATCAGGCATTTTTACTTGCGCAAGGAAGTGGAAGGCCATTTCAGTTTGCCCGCCACATCCCAACAGCTGCGCAGGGTAAAGCTGCCGAACCGATACTGCCCGAACGTATCCGACAAATCTGGAAGACCGACGTATTTCTAAGCACCGTATCGGATAGTCGGAACTTAGCTGCGACTATCAAGAGCAACTTTTCTCATCTCGAAGGCGGTAGAGGACTGCGCATCGGCATTGTACCTGAGTCAACCCACGTTGGGAATCGCGCCGGCATTCAGTATGACTCAAAGACTGGACTGTGGATCGCAAGCCTTTCTGATCCAAATGGCTTCATGGGAATGTTTAATGACGCTTACCATGCCGTTATGAGAGCAATGGTTGCTATAGGTAAGCAAAACCCTCCTCCATATTGGATTAAACCAAGCGCAAAAGCTCAAAGACTGCTAGACCAAATGATGAAATTTGAGGGAGCGAAGGTTCTTGAAATAGAGAACGCGTTGGACGCAGCAGCACAGCAGGATTTGATTGGCATAGACAACCGCCTCGTTGGCGTAAACGCTCCAGACTGGTTGCACATAAAGCAACTTGCTCCCAAGATCATCAGTCCGAAGCCAAGCTTTGTAAAGCTATAAGGCCAGCTTTTCTACCACTCACCGCCCCCGCCGCACCGGCACCGAAAAGTCCGCCGGCTTGTCCGCCACCCAGCGCAGGAACCGCGCGATCGCCGGGTGTGCGCGCAGCACCTCGACCTCCGCATAGATCCGCGCCAGCTCGGCATTGGGCAGGGTCGCGTGGATCGTGCGGTGGCAGATCGGGTGTACCGGTGCGGTAACGCGACCGCCCTCGCTCTTGGGCACCAGATGGTGCCACTCGACCCGCCGGCCTAGCGGCCGCTCGCACAGGGCGCATACCTGCGGCGGCGCGGCGGCAGCCTCGGCCCGCGCGGCCGCCGCTGCCAGTCCCGCCTTGCGCTTCACCCGACCCGTCATCCAGGCCGATATGGGTAGGCGGACGAGCCACGAAAGCCCTTTCGCCATCAGTGTGATACACAAGGAAAAGGGCGGGGCGGCCCATCGGCCACCCCGCCCCATCCGGTCGTCAGGTTAGGCGCAGCTTAGAAGTGCGCAACCAGGCCGGCCTGCGGACGGAAGCTCTTCGCGTCGCCGAAGGTCGACACCTCGAAGCGCAGGCGCACGCCCGAGTTGCCGGTCAGGCCGCCCAGGCCGATGTCCTTCGGACCGACCTCTGCACCGACGCCGTAAGTGACGGCGTGGAAGTCCGGGCTGTTCGGGCCATAGCGGTCGAAATTGACCCAGCGATAGCCGACCTTGCCGTAGAACAGGCCGCTCTCGCCGGCGCGGAAGCCGAAGCGGCCGGCGGCGCCGTAGCCCCAGTCGATCGCGCCGTCGACGCCCTTGGTCACTTCACCCTCGGCGCCGACGAACACCGGGCCGAGCGGAACGTTCGCGCCGACGATGCCGGTCACGGTGCCGCCCTGCAGCTTGCTGCCGCCGATCGGGGTGGAGGGGATGCCGTGGCCGGGGTTGCGGTCGAACCCTTCCCAGCCGCCCATCACGGCGACGTAGGGCTCGAACCCGAACGCGCCGGTGCCGTCGGGGGCGCCGGTCGTGGTCGTGGCGGGAGCGTCCGTCGTGGCGGCGGTGTCGGCCGGATAGCTGTCCTGCGCCATGGCCGGCGCTGCGACGGCGACGGTGGTCAGGGCTGCGGCGGCGAGGAGGATCTTACGCATAGGATGTTACCTTGATCTGCTTCAACGGTCGGATTGTGACGGCGAGCCGCCCGATCCAGGCCACGCAGAAGTCGCCAGCGTCGCGATGGTTGCACCGCAGCAGCGTTTAACCATCACAAACTTCATCCTGTGGCCGGAACGCCACGGTTTCTGTCGTTTTGCTGAATGAATGCAGGCAAGATTCGGGCACAAAGACGGCGCTGCGGTGCAACGATTTCAACGGGCGACACAATCCTTGGCCAAACCATTGGGCGCCGCCAGGCGCGCGTTCCGACCTTTGCCGCGCAGGTCATAGCCCGCGCCTGCGTACCAGATGCCGGACGCGGCGCGCTGTCCGGCCAGTGTCACCGACTGCCCCTTCATGGCGAGCGTCGCAGTGTCGGCGCGGTTGTCGAAGCGGACCGTCAGCACGGCTCCGCCGTCGCACTGATAGGTCGCAGATGTCTCGGCCGGCACCTGCCCTGCCGCGACCACCCGCGCCATTCCGGCTGCCGCCGATGGCGGCAGGTCGATCGAGCGCACCCGCCACTGGTGCGCATGGGGATCGTCGGACTCGACCCCCTCGGCCACGCGGTGGATCACCAGCGTGCCGGCGGTGTCGCCGATGCGGAACGGCACGGTGACATAGCGCTGTCCCATCCCCGCATCCTCGTCGCCCGGTCGCCCGACCCGGACCGGTGCCGCGCCATAGGTTGTGATGGCGGAAAGCGCGGCCTGCTCGCTTGCCGGATCGCCGCGCCACTCGCGCAGCGCCGCGGCCTTGTCGCCCGCCACCGCGCTGGTCAGGAACCGGCGCGCCACCAGCCCGGCCGCTGCGGGCGAGGTCGGATCGAGCGGCTTGGCAGGTGTTCGCGCCGACGACGTCCCGGTCGGCATGGCAGACGGCGCGGCGGCGTTGCGATCGAGCGCCGCGGGCTGGGAACAGCCGGCCAGCAGGCCCAGCCCCAGCGCCGCGGCCGCCCTCACGGCCGGAGGGCGACGTCGTCGGGATCGTCGAGTTCGTCCTCGTCCACCTCGCCAGCGTCGAAATCGTCCTGGACGTCGTCCTCGTCCATGTCGTCTTCGTCCATGGTGACGCTGGCGTCGGTCTCGCCGACCTCCTCGCTGTCCATGTCGAGGTCGTCGATCGCCTCGTCCTCCGCGTCGTCGTCGCCCAGATCGGGGTCGAGATCGGTCAGGACCAGCCCGTCGCTGGGGCCGTTGCGCGTCGCCTCGAGTATCTCGGCGCGCTGGCTTTCGTCATAGCCTTCCTCGTCATATCCGTCGTCGCCCGAACCCATGCCCGGCACCTGATGACCACCCATCGCGCGCACTCCTCTATTGTCAGGGCGCGAACGGCAGGCGGGGCGCTCGGGTTCCGCCGCCTCGCGGCTTAGCGCCTGGTTGAAAATGCGCTGAAGGCTCATTTTGCGGCGTCGGCCCGCTCCCCCACCTTGCCTCCCACACCGTATCCTCGATGGGGGGCGGGTTGGGGGGAGCGGGCCGGCGCAGCCTCCAAACTCGCTCTTTACGCGAGTTTTCAAACGGACTCTCAGCGGCCGAACAGCCGCCCTCGCTCGGTCAGGGCGACCGCACCCAGCGACAGGATGCCGACCACCAGGAAGCCGCCGACCATCGGCATCGTCGTCCCGTCGAATGCCAACCCGATCACCGCCCCGATCGCAACGCCGGCGGTGATGCTCAGGAACCCCTGCACGCTGGAGGCGGTGCCGGCGATCGCGCCCATATTCTCCATCGCCATGGCCGAGAAGTTGGAGGTCGCCAGGCCGAAACATGCCATGGTCAGCGCCTGCAACACCGCGAAGACGACCAGCCCGTCGCGCCCGCTCGCCGCCAGTGTCAGGTGCAGCCCGGCGACCGCGATCATGCCGACGACCGCGCTGTGCGCGATCCGTCGCGTCCCCAGCCGCATGACGATTCGCGCATTGAGCAGGTTCGCCGCCGCCATCGTCGCCGCCGTACCGGCGAACACCGCGGCCAGCAGGTGCGGCCGCTGGAAGATGTCGAACATGATCTGCTGGATCGAGTTCAGATACCCGTACAGCCCGCCCATCAGCATCGTCGACGCCAGCGTGTAGCCCAGCGACAGCCGGTCGGTCAGTGCGATGCGCCAGCCCGCGACGATCCGCGCCGGCGCGATCGGCAGCACCGCCTCCGGCCGCAGCGTCTCGGGCAGGCGCACCGCGATCCAGGCGAGCAGCGCCGCGGCGGTACCCGCGATCACCCAGAAGATCGTCCGCCAGTCGCCGAACACCAGCACCAGCTGCCCGACGCTGGGCGCCAGGATCGGCACGACCATGAACACCATGAACGCGATCGACATCACCCGCGCCATGGCCCGGCCGTGGTAGCAGTCGCGCACCAGTGCCACCGTCGCGATCCGCGTCGCCGCCACCGTCGCGCCGCCGGCGACGCGCGCGGCCAGCAGCAGGGTGAAGCTGGCCGACACCGCCGCCAGCACGCTCGCCACGACATAGGCGCCGATTGCCCATAACAGCACTCGCCGCCGTCCGAACCGGTCGACCAGCGGCCCGTGGATCAGGTGCGCGATGCCGAACCCGCCCAGGAAGGCGGAGACGACGAACTGCCGCCGGTTCTCGTCCGCGACGCCCAGCGCCTCGCCGATCGCGGGCAGCGCCGGCAGCATCGCGTCGGTGCCCAGTGCCCCCAGCGCCATGAGCGCCGCGACCAGGCACACGAACTCGACGAAGCCGATCGGTGCGCCGGGCAGGTCCGGCGTCGGGTGGTCCGCGTCTGTCATGATGCGCCGCCCTTACCCGCGCGCGCGTCCCGCCGTCACCCTATCATCGCTCCGGCGCAGGCGGTATGACGACGTATTCAACAGGATAGACGGTGATGCTCGCTACCCCCCAGACCCCCGACACCGCAGACGTACCGACGCTGAGCCTGGCGCAGCAGGACAACGATCCGGAAGGGTTCGCCGCCGCGTTCGGCCAGTCCTTCCAGCGCTTCGGTTTCGCGATCGTTGCCGACCATGGCGTGCCGCAGCCGCTGATCGACCGCGCCTGGGCCGAGACGCAGGCGCTGTTCGCGCTGCCCGAGGAGGAGAAGCGCGGCTATCACGTCCCCGGTGGCGGCGGCGCACGCGGCTACACTCCGTTCAAAACCGAGATCGCCAAGGGCGCCTCCGCGGTCGACCTGAAGGAGTTCTGGCACGTCGGCCGCGAACTGCCGCAGGGGCACCGCTTCGCCGAACAGATGTCGCCCAATGTCTGGCCGACCCGGCCGGAGGGGTTCCGCGACACCTTCGTCGAGCTGTTCGCCGCCTTCGATCGGGCCGGTGACCGGCTGCTGTCGGCGATCGCGCGCTATCTGGGGCTGGCGTCCCACTGGTTCGACCCGGCGGTCCGCGACGGCAACAGCGTGCTGCGCCTGCTCCACTATCCGCCCATTCCCGCCGACGCGGAAGGCGTGCGGGCCGGCGCGCACGAGGACATCAACCTCATCACCCTGCTCCTCGGCGCCGAAGAGGCGGGGCTGGAGCTGCTCGACCGGGCCAGTGGCCGCTGGCTGGCGATCAAGCCGCCCGAGGGCGCGATGGTCGTGAACGTCGGCGACATGCTCCAGCGGCTGACCAACCACGTCCTGCCGTCGACCACCCACCGCGTCGTCAACCCGCCGCCCGAGCGGCGCGGTCACTCGCGCTACTCGATGCCCTTCTTCCTCCACCCCGCGCCCGATTTCCTGATCGAGACGCTGCCGCAGACGGTCACCGCGGAGAACGCCAACCGCTATCCGACCCCGATCACCGCGCATGACTATTTGCACGAGCGGCTGGTCGAGATCGGGCTGGTGAAGAAGTAGGTTCCACCCCCGCACCCCAGGCCAGGCTGGGGTGCGGGTACGGCGCGTTCAGTCGAACCCGCGCTCCAGGAACCCGGTCGCCATCGCGCAGTGGAGCGCGATCCCCTTGGCCATCACGCTCTCGTCGATGGTCATGCGGGTATTATGGAGCGGCGGGTTGCTCGCCGGGTCGCTGCCGGCGGGCGCCGCGCCGATGAAGGCCATCGCGCCGGGGATCTCGCGCAGGACATAGGCGAAGTCCTCGCCCCCCATCATCGGCGCCTTCATCATCTGGTACGCGCCCTCGCCGCCAAGGTCGATGGCGGTGCGGCGGAACATCGCGGCGGCGCGCGGATCGTTCATCGTGACCGGATAACCGACATCAATCCAAGCCTCCCCGGTCGCCCCGTGCGCCGCCGCGACATGCTCGACGATCCGCTTGAACGCGCCGTGCATCGCCGTCCGCGTCTCCTCCGACAGGGTGCGCAGCGTGCCGAGCAGTTCGGCGGTGTCGGGGATGATGTTGTGCGCCGTCCCGCCGGCATGGAGAGAGGTGACCGACAGCACCGCCGGATCCTGCACCGGGATACGCCGCGCGATGAAGCTCTGCAGCGCCAGCACGATCTCGCAGGCGATCGGGGTCGGATCGATATTCTCGTGCGGCATCGCCGCATGGCCGCCGCGACCATGGATGCGCGCGTGGATCGTCTCCGCCGACGCGAGTAGTGGGCCGGGGCGGGTTACTACTACGCCTGATGGCATGTTGGGGGAGATGTGGAGCGCAAAGGCAACATCGGGCGCCGGATCGGCGAGCAGCCCGTCATCCAGCATGAAGCGGGCGCCGTGATATCCCTCCTCGCCCGGCTGGAACATGAAGACGACGGTGCCCGGCAACGTCTCCGCCCGCGCGCACAGCGCCTTGGCCGCACCGACCAGCATCGCGGTGTGCGAGTCGTGGCCGCAGGCATGCATGCGCCCGGCGATCGTGCTGGCGAAGGGCAGCCCGGTCTCCTCCTGCATCGGCAGCGCGTCCATGTCGCCACGCAGCAGCACCGTGCGGCCATTGTCGCCCGATTGCCCGCGCAGGATGGCGATCAGCCCGGTCGTCGACGGCCCCTCGCGGAACTCCAGCGGCAGGCCGGCGAGCGCCGCCTTGATCTTGGCGGTGGTCATCGGACAGTGAAGCCCGATCTCCGGCTCGGCATGGATCGCCCGGCGGAGTGCGACCGTGTCGTCGAGCACGCTGCCCACCGCATCGGACCAGTCACTGCCGGACCAGTCGGGCGTGCCGAGATCGAGGGACATGTTTTCGCTCCTTTACACCCACTTGGGCCTTCGGACGCGATGTGCGCCTCCCGCGCCGGGATGTCGAGCCGCGTCCTATCGCATCAGGTTGCCGAGCACGCTGCGCAGCACCGTGCCGACCAGCCCGCCACCCGAGGACGAGCGCCGCGAGCCGGCGCCGAACACCTGCTTGCCGATCTCGTTGGCGACCTGTCGGCCGATCGAGGAACTGGCGGCGCGGGTGGCGGAGGTCATCGCCTTGCTCCACGGCGAGTTGGCCTGCTCGCGCTCGGCGGCACGCTGTGCCTGTGCGTCGACTTTAGCCTGCGCGGCCTGGGCGCGCGCGGCCTCCTTCGCCGCGCGGGCATCGTCCTTCGCCTTCAAGGCGGCGGCCTTTTCGGCATCGTCGCTCGCCCGGGCGGCGGCCGCAGCGGCGGCGGCCTCCTGCGTCTTGGCGGCCAGGATCTCCTCGGCCGACTCGCGATCGACCGCGGTGTCGTACTTGTCGCCGACCGCGTCGGTCTGGATCAGCGTCCTGCGCTCCTCGGGCGTCACCGGACCGACGCGGCTCTGCGGCGGCTTGATGAGCGTCCGCTCGACCGGCGACGGCGCACCGTCGGGCTGGAGCAACGAGACCAGCGCCTCGCCGACCTTCAGCTCGGTGATGGCGGTCGCGACATCGACGCCCGGATTGGCGCGGAACGTCTCCGCCGCCGCGCGCACCGCCGCCTGGTCGCGCGGGGTGAAGGCGCGCAGCGCGTGCTGCACCCGGTTGCCGAGCTGCCCCGCCACCTTGTCGGGAATGTCGAGCGGGTTCTGGGTGATGAAATAGACGCCCACCCCCTTCGACCGGATCAGCCGCACGACCTGCTCGATCTTCTCCAGCAGCGCGTCGGGCGCCTCGCTGAACAGCAGGTGCGCCTCGTCGAAGAAGAAGGCCATGACCGGCTTGTCGGGGTCGCCGACCTCGGGCAGCTGCTCGAACAGCTCGCTCAGCAGCCACAGCAGGAAGGTGGCGTAGAGCTTGGGGCTGGCCATCAGCTTGTCGGCGGCCAGGACGTTGACGATGCCGCGCCCGCTATCGTCGGTGCGGATCATGTCGGCCAGTTCCAGCGCCGGCTCGCCGAAGAAATGCTCGCCGCCCTGACTGCGCAGCTGGAGCAGCGAACGCTGGATCGCGCCGACCGACTGTTTCGAGACGTTGCCGTATGTCGTGGTCAGCTCGTCCGCCCGCTCCGCGCAGTGAGCGAGCAGCGCCTGGAGGTCGTCCAGGTCGAGGAGCAGCAGCCCCTCCTTGTCGGCGAGGTGGAAGGCGATGGTCAGCACCCCCTCCTGCACCTCGTTCAGCGCCATAAGTCGGGCGAGGAGCAGCGGCCCCATCTCGCTGACCGTGGCGCGCACCGGATGCCCCTGCTCGCCGAACAGGTCCCAGAACTGCACCGGATTATCGCGATATGCCCAGTCGGTTTCGCCCACCTCTGCCGCGCGGGCCGCGAAGGTCGCGTGCATCTTGCCCATCGGCGACCCCGCCATGGCGAGCCCCGACAGGTCGCCCTTCACGTCGGACACGAAGCTGGGCACGCCTGCCGCCGAGAAGCCCTCGACGATCCCCTGCAACGTCACCGTCTTGCCGGTGCCGGTCGCCCCCGCGATCAGCCCGTGACGGTTGGCGCGGCGGAGCTCGATCGCCTGCGGCTTGCCGCCGCCGAGCCCGATGAAGATAGCGTCGGTCATCCGCCGGGTTTTAGGCGTCGCCTGCCAAAAGAAAAGGGGCACCGCTTCGGATGAAGCGATGCCCCTTTTCGGTCACCTCAACGACCGGTCAGCTCTTCACGCGCACCGGCACGAAGGTCGGGTTGCCCCGGCCGCGCTGCACCAGCATCAGCACCTGCGGACGTCCCGCGGCCTTGGCGGCCTGGACGATCGAGGCGACCTCTGCAGCGGTCCGCACCGGCGTGCCGTTGATCGCCGACACGACGTCGCCGCGGCGCAGCTTGCTGCCGGCATCGCTCGCCGGATCGACCTGCGCGACGACAACACCCTGTACCGTCGAGTCGACACCGACCTGTCGCGCGATCTGCGGGGTCAGCGGCTGGACGGTCAGGCCGAGCGGGCTGGCCGCCGGCACCGCGGCGCCGGGCGTGTCGTCGGAGCTGTCGTCACCGAAATTGTCTCCCTGTCCGGTCAGCGCCGCGAGCTGCTGGTCGGTGGGGCGAGCCGCGACGGTGACGTTCAGCGACTGGGCACGACCATTGCGCAGCACGTCGAGCTTCGCGGTCTCGCCCGGCTGCACATTGGCGACCAGGTAGGACAGCGTGTTGTCGGGCGTCACCGGCTTGCCGTTGACCCTGGTCACGACGTCGCCGGGACGCAGGCCGCCCTTGCCGGCCGGGCCGTCCGGCGTCACGCCGGCGATCAGCTCGCCCTGGTTCTTGGGGATGCCGAGCGCCGCGGCGGCATCGTCGTCGACCGGTCCGCCCAGCGTCACGCCCAGATAGCCGCGCTGGATCTTCTGGCCGCTCATCAGCTTGGCGATGATCGGCTTGGCCTCTTCGGCGGGGATGGCGAAGCCGATGCCGATATTGCCGCCCGACTGCGAGAAGATCTGGCTGTTGATGCCGATCACGTCGCCGTTCAGGTTGAACATCGGGCCGCCGGAATTGCCCTGGTTGATCGAGGCGTCGGTCTGGATGAACCGGTCATAGGCGCCGCCCTGGCCGGTGACGCGGTGCACCGCCGAGACGATACCGGCGGTCACCGTGCCGCCCAGCCCGAACGGGTTGCCGATCGCCACCACCCAGTCGCCGGCACGGGCGCGGGCCGAGTCGCCGAACTTGACGTAAGGCAGGTCCTTCGCGTCGATCTTCAGCAGCGCGAGGTCCGACGCCTCGTCACGGCCGATCAGGCGTGCGGTATATTCCTTGCGGTCGGGCAGCGTGACGGTGATCGACTCCACCGTCGCACCCTGCGCCGGGGCGACGACATGGTTGTTGGTCACCACATAGCCGTCGGCCGAGATGATGAAGCCCGAGCCCAGCGACTGACCCTCGCGGCGCTGCGGCTGGCCGCCGCCCTGCCCCGGCATCTGGCCGAAGAAGTTCTCGAACGGCGTGCCGGCAAAGGGGTTCGCCTGCTGGCGCGGCGCCTGGATGCTCTGCTTGGTCGAAATGTTGACGACGGCCGGCTGCAGCTTGGCGACCATGTCGGCGAAGCTCATCGGCGCACCCGGGCGCGGGGCAGCGGCCTGGATCGTCCCCGGCTCGTTCTGCGCGGTCTGCGCGGACGTGGGCTGCAGCGCGAGCGTCGCGGTCGCCCCGCCAAGCAGAAGCGCACCAGTGATAGCGTAGGCGTAGCGCACGTGTATCAATTCCTCTCGTTCGTCGTTCGAACCCGGCGGTTCATCGCCGAAATCGGCTGAACGATGGTTGAATATGAACGGCGGGCAACACCGAGTTTCAGCGTGCCCGCCCCTCGAACTCACGTAGATACGAATTGTTCGGCGACAAGATGATAGACGTCGCACCGCGCCCCTCGCCGCTGCCGTCCGCGCCGAACGTCCGCCGATACGACTGCATCGCGCGGTAGAAGTCGTAGAACTCGGCGTCCTTGCCGAAACTCTGCGCATAGATGCGCGAGGCCGCGGCATCGGCATCGGCCTGGACGATCCGCGCCTGGCGCTGGCCCTCGGCGGTGATGGTGATCGCCTCCTGCTGGCGCGCGGTCTGCATCCGGCGCAAAGCGCTGTCGAGCGGCGTACCCTCGGGCAGCTCGGCCTCCTTGATGCGGACGTCGACGATCTCGACGCCGTACTGGCGCGCGCGCGCGTCGAGACCGGTCTGGATCGCGTCCATCACCTGCGTCCGCTCCGGACTGAGCAGCGCGGTGAAGGGCACCTTGCCCAGCTCGTTGCGCAGCGTCGACCCGAACAGCGGGCGCAGCTGGTTGGCGACGCCCTCCTCGCTGCCCGCCGTCGCCAGCATCAGCCGCGGGTTGATGACCCGGAAGCGCGCGAAGGCGTCGACGTTCAGTCGCAGCTGATCGGTCGACAGGACCTGCGTATTCTCCAGGTCCAGGTCGAGAACGCGCTTGTCGACCCAGGTGATGCGGTCGAGGAACGGCACCCGCATGATGAGCCCGGCGCCGCTCTGCCCCTGTTGCTGGTCCGGCTGGTACTGGTTCACGACGCGGATCGGCTGGGCAAGGCGATAGACCACCGCCTGCTGCGTCTCGGGCACGATCGCGAAGGTCGCGGCGGCGAGGATCACGAGCAGCAGCGCGGCGATGCCGAGCGCCACCGGGTTGCGGAGCAGCGCGGGGTTCACTGGCCGCCTCCCGCCTGCTGCGCGGGCTGGGCCGCGGCCGCGTTCACCTCTGGGTCCGGCGCCCGCTTCGCGGTCGGCAGCGGGAGATAGGGCACCACGTTCTGCGGCTCGACGATGGTCTTGTCGGACTTGGCCAGCACGGCCTCCATGGTCTCGTAATACATGCGGCGACGCGTCACTTCGGGCGCCAGGCGGTACTGCTCGTACACGCGGTCGAACGCCGCCGCCTCGCCCTGCGCGCCGGCAACGACCTGCTGCGCGTAGGATCGTGCCTTGTTCACGGCGCCGACCGCCTCCTGCTGCGCCGCGGTCACCTTGTTGAAATCGTCGACGATCTGCTGCGGCGCGGCGGCGCGGTTGATCGATACGCCCTGGATGCGGACGCCCGAGCGATAGCTGTTCAGGATGTTCTGCGTCGTTTCCGCCACCCGCTGCTCGATCGTGGTGCGGCCGGCGCCCAGCGCCTGGTCGAGCGTGGTGGTCGCGATCACCGCACGCATCGCGCTCTCGGCGGCGGCACGCACCGTCTCCTCGGGCTGGGCGAGCTGGAAGACATAGTCGCGCGGGTTCTGGATGTTCCAGCGCACCGAATAGGTCAGGTCGACGATGTTCTGGTCGCCGGTCAGCGTCAGGTTGACGCCCTCGCCGCGGGGGAAATTCTCGGTCCGGAACCGCTGCACGTCGACCGTCTGGACGCGCGCGATCGGTGCCGGCGGGGTCAGCTGGATGCCGGGCAGCAGCGTGCCCGCATAGCGCCCGAAATAGGTGACGATGCCGCGCTGCTGCGGCCCGATCTGATGGAACGAGGTCAGGACCAGCCACGCGCCGACCAGCAGCGCCGTGCCGATCGCCCACAGCACCCGCGGATTGGCGCCCGTGGGCAGGCCCGGAAAGCCGCCGCCCCCGCCATTGCCGCCACCGCTGCCGCGCGCCTTCTTCAGGAACTCGTCGAGTGCGGTGGGCTTGCTCGCGCCGCGCCGGCCGGCGGGCGGCAGCGACCAGGGGTTGCGTGGGCCTTCGCCGTCGCCGCTCCCTCCGCCGCCCCATGGGCCCTTCGGCCCGGCTCCGTCGGAATTGTCGGCGGCGAGGATAATCGGGCGCTTCCCCCAGCGCGGCAGGATGGTCATGCCCCCTCTATAGGAAGGCGCGCCGACGAAAAACAGTGGCAAGCACCGACCGCGGCCCTATCTGCGCCGGCATGGCCTTGAATGGAACACTTGCCGCGGCCGTCGCCGCCATCGCGGGCGACCGCGCGACCGTGCGTGCCGATGGCGAGCGGGTCGGCATCGTGCTCGACGCGACCGGGCTGGCCCCCGGCGCGCGCGACGCGATGGAACAGGCGGTCCGCGCCGCCGCGCCGGGCGCCCGCGTCATCGTCACGGCCGAGCGTCAGGCCCGCGCGCTGATCGCGGTCGCCAGCGGCAAGGGCGGGGTCGGCAAGTCGACGCTCGCCGCCAACCTGGCGATCGCCCTCGCCCGCGCTGGCCGGCGCGTCGGGCTGGTCGACGCCGACATCTATGGCCCCTCGCAGCCGCGCCTGCTCGGCGTCGAGGGCACCCGGCCCGAGGCGCTGGAGAAGCAGCTGATCCCGGTCGCCACCCCCTGGGGCGTGCCGCTCCTGTCGATGGGCCAGCTGGTCGAGCCCGGCCGCGCCATCGCCTGGCGCGGCCCCATGACGGCGGGGGCGCTGGGCCAGCTGGTCGAGGGGGCATGGGGCGCCGCCGACACGCTGGTGCTCGACCTGCCGCCCGGCACCGGCGACGTGCAGCTGACGATGGTGCAGAAATACCGGCCGGCGGGCGCGGTGATCGTCTCGACGCCGCAGGATCTCGCCCTGATCGACGCGACCCGCGCGATCGACCTGTTCCAGAAGGCGGGCGTGCCGATCATCGGGCTGGTCGAGAACATGGCCGGCTATGTCTGCCCCCATTGCGGCCAGGCATCCGACCCGTTCGGCCATGGCGGCGCGGAGGCGGCGGCGGCGAAGCTCGACATCCCCTTCCTCGGCCGCGTGCCGCTGACCCTGGCGATCCGCACCGCGTCGGATGCGGGCGACCCGCCTGCCGCATCGCCGGACGACACGGTATTCGCGCCGCTGGCAGCGAAGGTCGCGGACTGGCTGGAGACGCGCTAGGGTTCCGGGAAACCGCCGCTCGGGGCGGCGCGTTCGGCACGTCAGAAGGAGACACCTCATGCCGCTGACGTCCGATGCCGAGATCAAGGCGCTGCTCGAATCGGCGCGGACCATCGCCATGGTCGGCGCGTCCGACCGACCGAACCGCCCCTCCTACGGGGTGATGGCGATGCTCCAGCGCCACGGCTACCGCGTGATCCCGGTCAATCCGCAGATCACCGGCGAGCATGTCCATGGCGAGTTCGTCTTCCGCGAGCTGGCGCAGCTGGGCGACCCGATCGACATCGTCGACATCTTCCGCCAGCCCGCCGCCGCCGGCGAGGCGGTGGACCAGGCGATCGCGGTCGGTGCGAAGGCGGTGTGGATGCAGCTGGGCGTGGTGAACCACGAGGCCGCCGCGCGCGCCGAGGCGGCGGGCTTGCAGGTGGTGATGGACCGCTGTCCCGCGATCGACATTCCCCGGCTGGGCGTCGCGCCGATTACGCAGTGATCCCGAGTTTACGGCGGGTCGGCGATCTGCCAGTCTCGGTGCGGTTTCGGGAGACGGTGGATGCTGGCGTTGCTGATCCTGACGGCCGTCGATCCGGCCGCGCTGCTTGCGACGGCGCGCGAGAAGACCGCGGCGGAGCGCGCCTGCGTCTATGATGCCGATGCGACCGACATCACTGTCTGCGGGCTGCGCAACGCCGACCGCTTCCGCGTCCCTTTCGTCGGTTACGAGCCCGGTGATCCCCGTGGCGAAGGCGTGGCGGCGGAACGGCTGCGGCTGCTCGGCCGCACCGACGCGTGTCAGGAGAAGCGGGCGATCATGGTCGGCTGCGGATCGTTCGGGCTCCACATGACCACCAACGGCAGCGGCACCAATGTGATGGGCAACCGGAAGCTGGCGCCATGATCGCCGCCCTGCTCCTCGCCGTACAGGCGGCGGCCACGCCGCTGCCGAGCGCCGGACAGCCGCCGCAGCGCATCTATCTGACCAACTGCCCGCAACCGGTCGGCGACGAGATCGTCGTCTGCGGCGCGCCGGAGACGCAGCGCCTGCCGCTACCCGACGATAGCGGCCCGCCCGACCGGCCGATGCCGTCCAACCCGGAGGTGACCGGCATCGGCGCGCTGGCCGCCGCCGATCCGGTCTGCGCCGCACGCCAGGGCGGATGTCAGGTCGGCGTCGACCTGTTCGGCATGGGCACCGCCGCAGTCCGGCTGGTCGGCAAGCTGATCGATCCGGACAGCTGCTGCGACACGCCGGGTGAGGCGACCAATGTCGGCGCGCTGATCGGCGACGTGGCAAAGGCCTTTCGCAAGAAGCCGGACAAGACCGGCCGCATCGCCATCGCGCTCGACGCGCCGCCGCCCTCTACCGCCGGGCGGCTGTCACCCTAGGATCGGCATCCATAGCGGCTGGCCGGCGAGGCTCTGCGAGCCGCGCAGCCGCTCCAGCGCCTGCGCGACGCACCGCTCCGGCCCCTCATGGGTCACGATCGCGACCAGCGCGTGGCCATCGGCCGACACGCCGCGCTGGATCAGGCTCTCGATCGACACGCCCGCGTCGCGCATCGCCGCGGCGATCTCGGCCAGTACGCCGACCCGGTCCTCGACCATGAAGCGGACATAGGCACGGCCGCGCCGCTCACCGCTGTCCGCCGCGGTCGGCGTCGCCAGCAGCGCGGCGGGCATGGCGAACGGTGGTCCGGCGACGCCGCGCGCGATGTCGATCAGGTCGGCGACGACGGCGCTTGCGGTCGGCCCCTCGCCCGCCCCTGGCCCCTGGAACAGCAGCCGGCCGACATGGTCGCCCTCCGCCACCACCGCGTTGGTCGATCCGGTGACGTGCGCCAGCGGATGATCGAACGGCACCAGATGCGGGTGGACGCGCTGGAACAGTCCGTTCGCACCCGCCTCGGCCAGCCCGACCAGCCGGACGCGGTGGCCCAGTGCCGCCGCCTCGGCGATGTCGGCGCCCAGCACATGGCGGATGCCCTGCACCGCGACCTCGCCGAACGCGGGCCGCGTGCCGAAGGCGATAGTGGCCAGGATCGCCAGCTTGTGCGCGGCGTCGATGCCGTCGATGTCGAAGGTCGGGTCTGCCTCCGCGTAGCCCAGCGCCTGCGCCTCGGCGAGCACCTCGGCGAAGTCGCGGCCTTCCGCCTCCATCTTCGACAGGATGAAATTGCAGGTGCCGTTCAGGATGCCATAGACGCGCGCGATCGCGTTCGCCGCCGTCCCCTCGCGCAGGCCCTTGATGACCGGGATGCCGCCCGCGACCGCCGCCTCGAACTTCAGCGCGGCGCCATTCGCCTCGGCCAGCTCGGCCAGCTCCTGGCCATGATGGGCCAGCATCGCCTTGTTCGCGGTGACGAAGCCGCGCCCGCCGCCCAGCGTCGAGCGCGCCAGCGTCAGCGCCGGCCCGTCGGAGCCGCCGATGACCTCGGCGACCACGTCGACGCGCTCATGCGTGGCGAGCGCGGAGGTATCGTCAACCCAGTCGAACCGACCCAGGTCGATGCCCCGGTCGCGCGTGCGGTCGCGGGCAGAGACGGCGACCACTTCGATCGGCCGGCCGGCGCGACGGGCGATCAGCTCGCGGTTCGCATCGAGCAGCCGGACGACGCCGCCGCCGACCGTACCCAGACCCGCCAGTGCCACCCGCAATGCGTCCGCCATCGTGTCGTTCCTTCGCCCCGTCTCGACCGCCATGCCGGGCTCGTCCCGGCATCCCCGTGCCGCACAAACGGTCGCAGGTGCGTATGCGGAACAGTGGACCCCGGAACAAGTCCGGGGTGACGATCGGCTGCCGCTTTGCAAAGCGATCCCTATCCGCCATGCTCCCCCGCATGGCCACATCCCCGCTTCCGTCCGACCGCCCCATCGCCGAACTCACCGTCCGCGGCGTGCTGCTCGGCGGGCTCATCACGCTGCTGTTCACCGCCGCCAACGTCTATCTGGGACTGAAGGTCGGGCTGACCTTTGCCACCTCGATCCCCGCGGCGGTGATCTCGATGGCGATCCTGCGCTATCTGCCCGGCGCGACGATCCTGGAAAACAACATCGTCCAGACCGTCGCCTCGGCGGCGGGGACGCTGGCGGCGATCATCTTCGTCCTGCCCGGGCTGGTCATGATCGGCTGGTGGCAGGGCTTTCCCTATCTGACGACCGCGGCGATCACCGCGTTCGGCGGCATATTGGGGGTGATGTTCTCGGTGCCGCTGCGCCGCGCGCTGGTCGTCGACACCCCCCTGCCCTATCCCGAGGGGCGCGCCGCCGCCGAGGTGCTGAAGATCGGCGCCGGCAGTCGCGAGGGCGCGGCGGAGAGCGCACGCGGACTGTGGATGATCGTGTGGAGCGCAGTGACCTCCGCCGCCTTCGCCATCCTGACCCAGACCCGGCTCGCCACCGCAGAGGCGGCGCTGTGGTTCCGCGCCGGTGGCGGCGCGACCGGCATCGCCGGCGGCCTGTCGTTCGCACTGATCGGCGCGGGGCATCTGGTCGGCCTGTCGGTCGGCATGGCGATGCTGGCGGGCATCGTGATCGGCTGGTGGATCCTGCTGCCGATCCTGACCGCCGCCGCACCCATGGCGGGGGCCGACGTCGCCACCTGGGCCGGCACCGTATTTCGCAGCGACGTGCGCTTCTTCGGCGCGGGCGTGATCGGCGTGGCGGCGATCTGGACGCTGTTCCGCATCATCGGCCCCGTGGTGCGCGGTATCCGTTCCGCCATCGACGCGTCTGCCGCCAAGCGTGGCGGCGCCGCGATCGCGGTCGGCGAGCGCGACCTGCCGATCGGTCTGGTCGGGCTGGTGGCGGTCGGCATGCTGCTGCCGATCGGCATCCTCCTCTGGACGGTGATCCGCGGCGGGCCGCTGGCCGGGTCGGAGGTCGCGCTGATCGGCGGGGCGCTCGCCTTCATCCTCGTCATCGGCCTCGTGATCGCGGCGGTGTGCGGCTACATGGCCGGGCTGATCGGCGCGTCCAACTCGCCCGTATCGGGCATCGGCATCCTGTCGGTGCTCGCCGCCAGCCTGATGCTCGTCGGCCTGTTCGGGCGCGGCACCCCGCCGGAAACGACGCAGGCGCTGGTCGCCTATGCGCTGATCGTCACCGGCATCGTGTTCGGCGTCGCCACCATCTCCAACGACAATCTCCAGGACCTGAAGACCGGCCAGCTGGTCGGTGCGACGCCGTGGAAGCAGCAGGTGGCGCTGGTGTTCGGCGTCATCTTCGGGTCGATCGTGGTGCCGCCGGTGCTGAACCTGCTCGGCTCGACGCTGGGCTTCGTCGGCATGCCGGGCGCCGGCCCCAACGCGCTGGCCGCGCCGCAGGCGGCGCTGATCTCGGCCCTGGCCAAGGGCGTGCTGGGCGGCGACCTGAACTGGGCGATGATCGGCTATGGCGCGCTGGCCGGCGCAGCGATCATCCTGGTCGACGAACTGCTCGGCCGGGCCGGCAAGCTGCGCCTGCCGCCGCTCGGCGTGGGCTTGGGCGTGTATCTACCGATGGCGGTGACGCTGCCGGTGGTGCTCGGCGCGGTGATCGGCGCCTTCTACGACCGCTGGGCGCGCCGCCAGTCCGATCCAGAGGCGGCGGAGCGGATGGGCGTGCTCGCGGCGACCGGCATGATCGTCGGCGAGAGCCTGTGGGGCGTCGGCTTCGCCGGCATCGTCTACGCCACCGGTTCCGACGCGCCGCTGGCGATCGTCGGGCCGGAATTCGAGACGGCGGCGCTGATCGGCGGCACGCTGCTGTTCCTGGTGCTTGTGGCGCTCCTCTATCGCTATGCGCGGCGGCAGGTCGCGGCCTGACGACGCTTGGACAATCTGTCCAATCGCGCCGCCTGACCCGGCGTCCCACATGGCGGATCATGGTCACCGATCGCACGCCCGCCCCCGATGCGCCCGACGGCGAGAAGCTGCGCTGGATCCTGCGTTGCGGGTGGAAGGGGCGCTGCCCGCGCTGCGGCGAGGGGCGGATGTTCCGCTCCGCCCTCAAGATCGTCGACCGGTGCGAGGCGTGCGGGCTCGACTACCGCTTCGCCGCGCCCGACGACGGCCCGGCCTTCTTCTCGCTGTGCATCATCGCGCTGCCGCTGACCGCGTTCGTGGTGTGGCTGCAGGTCGCGTTCGACCCGCCCGCCTGGGTCCATCTCGTCACCTCGCTGCCGGTGATGGCGGCGGGCACGCTGCTGCCGCTGCGGCCAATCAAGGGCTGGCTGGTCGCGTCGCAATATGTGAACCGCGCGCAGGAGGCGGGCACGCGCGCGCTCTGGTCGCAGCTCCACGGCACCGGCAAGGACGTCAACGACTTCGATCAATAGACCCCGGCCCTTCCGGCGGCTATCGCCGGACGATGCTGCCGGAGCTTCAGCGATGATCGGCCTGTCCGTCGCCGTCGCGCGGTTCGTCGAGGCGCTGTTCTGGGCGATCTTCCGCGTTGCCGGGACGGTGGCGATGGCGGTCGTGCTGGGCTTGGCGGTGCTGGCGCTGGTGGGGGTTTTCGCGCGCCGCTGGGTCAGGCACAGGCGGCGGCGATGATCGCCACCCCCGCCTGGCCGCCCCGCTCCACCCCGCGCCTGTTCGTCGACCAGCCGCTCGCGCCCGGCCCGCTGCGGCTGGACGGCCCGCCCGCCCATTACCTGGCGACGGTCATGCGCGCCAAGCCGGGCGATCCGGTCAAGCTGTTCGACGACCGCACCGGCGAGTGGCTGGCGACCGTCTCCGCCGCCGGCAAGCGCGACCTGATCCTGGACGTCGCCGAACTGCTCCGCCCGCGCGAGCCGGCGCCCGACCTGTGGCTCTGCGCCGCGCCCCTGAAGAAGGGCCGGGTCGACTGGCTGGCGGAAAAGGCGTGCGAGCTGGGCGTCGCGCGGCTGGTGCCGGTCGTCACCCGCCGCACCATCGTCGACAAGCCCAATCCCGAGCGGCTGCGCGCCCACCTGATCGAGGCGGCCGAGCAGTGCGACCGCACCGCCCTGCCCGAACTCGCCGACCCGGTGAAGCTCCCCGCGCTGCTGCGCGACTGGCCGGCCGACCGCGCGCTGTTCTTCGCCGACGAGACGGGCGGCACGGCCGCCCTGGCGGCGATGCGCGATCACCGGGGGCCGGCGGCGATCCTGATCGGCCCCGAGGGCGGCTTCGACGACGAGGAGCGCGCGGCTGTCCGCGCCCACGCCCAAGCCGTGGCGATCGGACTGGGGCCGCGCATCCTGCGTGCCGAAACGGCGGCGGCGGCAGCGGTCACCCTGTGGATGGCGGCGGCCGGGGACTGGTGATCCCGCTTTAGCACGGGTTAGCCATGCTATGCTGGCGCGCCCGTTCACGCCCGCGTAAGGGGCCGCGATGACCACCAAGACCGCCGCCCCGGCCGCCTCCGCTCCCATCGAGTCGCGCGATCAGCTGATCGCCAGCTTCGCGCGCGGCGAGAAGCCGGCGGAGCGGTGGCGGATCGGTACCGAGCACGAGAAGTTCGTCTATCGCCTGACCGACCATGGCGCCCCTTCCTATGACGAGCCGGGCGGCATCCGCGACCTGCTCGCCGACCTGACCCGCCATGGCTGGCGCCCGGTCGAGGAGGGCGGCAACGTCATCGCGCTGACCGGCGCCGACGGCAGCGTCAGCCTGGAGCCCGCCGGCCAGTTCGAGCTGTCGGGCGCGCCGCTGGAAAACCTCCACCAGACCTGCGCCGAAACCGGCCGCCACCTGGCCCAGGTGAAGGAGGCGGGCGAGCGGCTTGGCCTCGGTTTCCTCGGCCTCGGCATGTGGCCGGACAAGCGCCGCGACCAGCTGTCGGTGATGCCCAAGGGCCGCTACGACATCATGCGCCGCCACATGCCGCGCGTCGGCAGTCTCGGCCTCGACATGATGCTGCGCACCTGCACGATCCAGGTGAACCTGGACTATGCCAGCGAGGCGGACATGGTGCAGAAGTTCCGCGTCGGCCTGGCGCTGCAACCGCTCGCCACCGCGCTGTTCGCCAACTCGCCCTTCACGGAGGGCAAGCCCAACGGCATGTTGTCGTACCGCAGCCATATCTGGTCCGACACCGATCCCGCGCGCACCGGCATGCTGCCCTTCGTCTTCGAGGACGGCTTCGGCTACGAGCGCTACGCCGACTATATGCTCGATGTGCCGATGTACTTCGTCTATCGCGACGGCCGCTACATCGACGCCGCCGGCCTCAGCTTCCGCGACTTCCTGCGCGGCGAGCTGTCGGTGCTGCCGGGCGAGAAGCCGACGCTCGACGACTGGAACGACCATCTGTCGACCGCCTTCCCAGAGGTGCGGCTGAAGACCTTCCTCGAAATGCGCGGTGCCGATGGCGGGCCGTGGAACCGCATCTGCGCGCTGCCGGCGCTGTGGGTCGGCCTGCTCTACGACCAGGGCGCACTTGATGCGGCCTGGGATCTGGTGAAGGGCTGGACGCTCGACGAGCGGCAGGCGCTGCGCGACGCGGTACCGCGGCTGGCGCTCGGGGCGCCGCTGCCCGGCGGCGGCACTCTGGCCGACATCGCCGGCCAGGTGCTCGACATCGCCCATGCCGGCCTCGCCGCACGCGCGCGCCACAACGGCGCCGGCGACGACGAGACGGGTTTCCTCGATCCGCTGCGCGAGATCGTACGGACCGGCAAGGTCCCCGCGCAACAGCTGCTCGACCGCTATGACGGCGCATGGGGTGGCGACATCACCCAAGTCTATGCCGAGGAGAGTTTCTGATCCCGGATCGGGATTCTCCCCCAAACGCAGTATGTGCCACCGATCGGATGACCCTACCCCCGCGACGATCGTGAAGTCGAAAGCGTCCATTCCTGGCCGCTGCCGACCGGTGGGGAGATTGGCGATGAAGAATGCAGTTCTGCTCGGCGTGATCGCGGCGGTGGCGTGCGGCGTGGCCGTACCGGCGGCTGCACAGACGGTCGGCTCGGCGTCGCTGGTGACGGTGCGCGGCTGCGGGGCGACGGCGACCGATGCCGCGTGCGACGGACTGGGGCCTCGGCAGGGCATCACCTTCCGCCAATATGGCGGCGGCGTCGGGGTCGCCGGCACCAACTCCTATGATCCCGGCAACGGCAACCAGTCCTGGTCGACCGTCTCCTTCGATCCGGGCAGCGACCTGCCGACGATCCGCGCCTATACCCGTGCAAACGACCAGTCGCGCGTCAACATCAACACCTTCGCCTTCCAGTCCTTCGTCTACAACGGCACCGCGCCGATCGAATTCTCGATCACCGGCGCACTGCACATGGTCGGCTCCTCGGCGAGCGCGCTGGGCGGGGCGCTGCCGGACGGGGCGATCTTCTCGCAATATGTCGGCATCTGGGATCCCTCGATCCTGAACGGCCTCACCACGGCGCAGGAGCTTAACGCCAACCTGTTCTACGCCGACTGCGGTACGGAGGGTGTGCTGGCGAGCGGCTTCTCGGGCGGCACCCTGACCGGCGGGAACGGCATCGCGGCGACCACCACGACCACCGGATGCTCGCCCTCCGGATCGCTGTTCCTGCAACCCGGGCAGGAGGTACTGGTCGTCGCCGGACTCCAGCTGCCGGTCAATCGCGGGGGTTTCGCGGACAGCAGCGGGACGTTCACCACCCGGCTGGGCGACGACCTGTCGGCAGAAACGCGCGCCGACCTGACGCGAAACCTGGAGTCGGCGACCGATCGCGGCGCAGTGCTGGCAGCCGTGCCGGAACCGGCGAGCTGGATGATGATGGTGCTGGGCTTTGGCACGATCGGCTTCGTCGCGCGCGCGCGCCGACGGATCGGCGCTGCCGCCCTCGTCTGACGGCCCCGAATACGCGCCGACGCTTGCGCGTCGCGTCGCGGGCGGTTACCGGCAATGTCGAGCGGGCGGGTATAGCACAATGGTAGTGCAGCAGCCTTCCAAGCTGAATACACGGGTTCGATTCCCGTTACCCGCTCCATCCCCTGCCATCGACGCTCCCGTGCGCGGCCTAGCCGCGCATATTAACATTTTTTTAACCATTGCGCGTCCGCTCCGGCTTTTCTGACGTTTCTGTCATGTTGGTTAACCAACATGACAGGGAGAAATGGGATGAAGCCGGCATTATGGGCGCTCGCCATCGGCGTCGCACTGAGCGCAAGCGGAGCACAGGCCGCGACGATCTACGGGGTCGACGAAACCAACAATCTGGTGAGTTTCGATTCGGCGAACCCGTCGACCTTCTCGTCCAGCGTCAAGATCACCGGCCTGACCAACAGCATCCAGGCGCTCGACTTTCGCCCGGTGAACGGCGCACTGTACGGACTGGGGTCGGATAAGACCGTTTACATGATCGACACGGGCACGGGTGCCGCGACCGCCGTCGGCGGCGCGCTGGCGATCACCGGCACGGAGTTCGCGTTCGACTTCAACCCCACGATCGACCGGCTGCGCATCGTCAGCAATACCAACCAGAACTACGTCTTCGACCCCAACACGGGCGGGCTGACCACGGCCACTTCGGTCTTCTATGCCGAGGGGGACGTCAATGCTGGCCGAGACGCCGACGTGACCGGCGGCGCCTATACCAGTTCCACCCTCGGGGCGGCGGCCGGCACGACCCAACTCTACGGCATCGACACCGCGCTCGACGTGCTGGTGCGGCAGGCGAACAGCGCCGGCACGCTGACGACGGTGGGCGCCACCGGCGTCGATCTCGGCTCGCGCACCAGCTTCGACATCGCAGGGTCGGACGCGTTCGCGTTCAACGGGTCGACGCTCTACCGGGTCGACCTGAACAGCGGCGCCTTCTCGCAGGTCGGCACGACCGGGCGGGCCTTGTTCGGCATCGCGATCAGCCCGGTGCCGGAGGCATCGACCTGGGCGATGATGCTGGTCGGCTTCGGCATGGTTGCCGGCGCCGCCCGCTATCGCAGCCGCCGCGTGACCGCCGCGATCGCCTGACCATCGGAGGCCGCCGGCGTCCGGCCGGCGGCCTCTCGTGTCAGGCGACGGCGACGTCCATCCGGCGACGACGCAGCGCGTAGCCGACAAGGCCGAACCCGGCGAGCATCAGCGCCCAGGTTGACGGCTCCGGGATCGCGAAAACGATCGACGGCGTGTTGCCGCCCTCGCCCACGAAGAACTGGAGCGAGGTGATCGCACCGTCGAAGGTATAGCCGCGCACCGCGAACCCATCGCTGAATTCCGCATGCAGGCTGCCGCAGTTCGGATCGACCGGCTGGTCGCCGCCGCTCGGAATGACCGACGGATCGGCGCTGCTGAAGCAGGCACTGCCGCTCGCGGCATAGGTGACGAAGGTCTGGAGCGGATAGCGGGCGGCGAAGTCGAACCCCGACCCGATCTTCCCGCTCAGGGCCAGTGGGCCGTCGACCCCGCCGATGTTGTAGCCGCTGCCGTTCGGCGTGGGCGCGAAAATGCCCTCCAGCGGGAAGATGGCGGTCAGGTACAGGTTGGTGAAGTTGTAATATCGTATCGTGCTGCTCGTCCGGCTGCCGTCCACACCCGATCCGGTGCCGACCGCCTCCATGTTCACGATCAGCACGCGCGCCGCCTGCGCGGGACCGGCAAGTCCGCCGCACGCGAGCGCTGCGGCGCAGAGCGCCCGCCTGAAACCGAAAGCCATGCCAATCTCCCTTTTGGCGACCCGATGAGCCATGCCCACCAGATCCTGTCCAGCAACGGGACAAAGTCAACGACGCGGCGGCGACGGAGAGTCAAGCCGAAAGCCCGTCGAGGTGAACGGAGATGAGGGGGTGGTGGACAGGGCTGGATTCGAACCAGCGTACGCTTGCACGGGCAGATTTACAGTCTGCTGCCTTTAACCACTCGGCCACCTGTCCAGATGGGCCGCCAACGGCGAGGCGGCTCAATGGCGAAGCGGGGACGGCCTGTCAACGCCTGCCGATCAATGCTTGCGCCGATCCTTTCGCGCGCATAGCCCGCCGGGCATGACGAACTTCCTCACCACCCTGCCCTGCCGGAGCGTGCGCTGATGGCCCGGCGCGGACATCGTCCGTCGACGGGCACCGGCAACCGGCCGCGGCTCTGGGGCCGCCACGCGGTGACCGCGGCGCTCGCCAATCCCGATCGCACCGTCCGCAAGCTGTGGATGACGCGAGAGGCCGCCGCCGCGCTCGCCGTACCGCCGGTGATCCCGGTGACCTATGCCGATGTCGCCGATCTCGGCCGCCTCGTCCCCGCCGACGCGCCGCATCAGGGCGTGGTGGCGGAGGTCGATCCGCTCGAGGACATGTGGCTGGCCGACCTGCTGGAGCTGGGCCGCGACGATCGCCGGCCGCTGGTGGTGCTCGACCAGGTCACGGACCCGCACAATGTCGGTGCGATCCTGCGCTCGGCCGCCGCGTTCGACGCGCTCGGCATCGTCACGCAGGATCGGCACTCGCCGCCCGAATCGGGCACGATCGCCCGCGCCGCCTCGGGCGCGCTGGAGACGGTGCCGTGGGTGCGTGTCGTCAACCTCGCCCGCGCGCTCGACGAGATCGCGGAGGCGGGCTTCTGGCGGATCGGCCTGACCGGCCATGCACCACGTACCCTGGCCGAGACGATGGGCGCGCAACGCGTCGCCATCGTGCTGGGCGCCGAGGGCGAAGGCATGCGCCAGAACACCGAGGTCCATTGCGACGAGCTGGCCCGCCTGCCGATCAGCGGCAAGGTGGAAAGCCTGAACGTCTCCAACGCCGCCGCCATCGCGCTCTACGCGGCAGCGGCGCGGGGGTAACCCGATCCGCCCTTGCAAGGAGCATCCGCAGGATGGTGGAGGGGTGTCCCCGCTGGCGATCGGTCCGACCATCATCGACGGCGACACCTCTTCGTCATGGCTACGCCATGCCACCTCCCCTGCAAAGAGAGGGTTTTAGGAGGGCCGCGGGCATAGCCCGCGTCGGACGGGTTCGGCCTGGGACGACCCGCCGGCCGTGCCGGGCGATGCCGCCGCGCGGCACGGGCGCGTTACCCGCGCCTTCGCCCGTCAGTCCTCCGCCGCGATCCTGACCCGCATCCCGTCCAGCGCCGGCCCGAATGCGATCTGGCACGACAGGCGGCTGGTCGCGTCGCGGTCGCTGGTCGAATCGAGCAGGTCGTCCTCGTCCGGGCCCATCGGCGGCAGGCGGTCGGCGAAATCGGGGTCGACATGGACGTGGCAGGTCGCGCAGCTGCAGCAGCCGCCGCACAGCGCCAGCAGCTCGTCGATGCCGCCGTCGCGGATCACCTCCATCACCGACAGGCCGGTTTCCCCCTCCAGCGTGCGTTCTTCCCCTTCGCGCGTCATGACGATAAGCTTGGGCACAATGCAATCTCCGCTCTTTGCCCCGCGCCATGGCGGGCACCGCCGCCCGGATCAAGCGCCATGGGGCTGAACGCCGAACACCTGCGTGCCGGGCTCGACGCGCTGGGCGGGATCGAGCCTGCCTTCGCCGCCGCCATCGCCCGCGTCGGCTATCCCGAGCCACGCATCCGCGAGCGGGGCTATGCCACGCTGCTGCGCACGATCGTCGGCCAGCAGGTCAGCGTCCACGCCGCCAACGCCGTGTGGCGCAAGCTGGAGGCGATGGTCGGCGACCCCAGCGACCCGCACGTCATCGCCGCCGCCAGCGACGAGACGCTGCGCGCCGCCGGCTTCTCGCGCCAGAAGACCGGCTATGCCCGCAGCCTGGCCGAGGAGGTGACCACCGGCCGCCTCCCCCTCGACGCTCTCGCCGAAGACGACGAGGAGGCGATCGCCCAGCTCGTCCGCGTCAAGGGGATCGGCCGCTGGTCGGCAGAGGTCTACCTGCTCTTCGCCGAGGGCCGCCCCGATATCTGGCCGGCCGGCGACCTGGCCGTGCAGATCGAGGTCGGCCGCATCCTCGGCCACGACGCGCGACCGTCGGAAAAGCTGACGCGGCAGCTGGCGGAGGCATGGCGCCCGCATCGCGGCGCGGCGGCGATCTTCACATGGCATCATTACGGTGCCGGGCCGGATGCCGCGCCGGTTTGAAGCAGGCCCTTGGCTATTCACCGGACGGCAGGCAGAATATCAGCTCATTGGCGCGGTGAAGACGCCGATGCCGAAAACCAGCCAAGCAACGATGGCGACGGCGTTCAGTCGCTTGAGGTTCCGGACGTGCCGGTTCAACTCATTGTCCTGCAACGCCTTATACCTGCCGCCACGGGTGAACCGCCACAGACTTTGCTGGGGGAATATGCACAATTTCTCTATGTTCAAGTACGTTTCAGGATGCCGTTCGATCAGCACGTTCCGCACTTTTCCGATGAACCAAAACTGAGACAGGCAACATATGAAAAAGACTGCGAAAGGTATCAGCACATAGTATGGCATTGGCGAGTCCCGACCTTTCCATCAGCTACTCTATTTCACTGTCGTCATGTTCGATATCCGTTTTCCGGCAGACTTGCGGACATGCAGGCTTCGCATCGAAACAAGTAATTGTTAACCATATGATTCTAACCCGCTCGCATCCTTCAGAGAGGAACACGCGTGACCATCGGGGCAATCGGCAGCATCGGCGGCACATGGCCGAACACGGCGGCGAAAAAGACTGACGCCACCTCCACCGACTTCGCCGATACGATGGACGCCGCGACCGCGACCGACACCGACCCGCGCGCCGAGGATGTCGCCGCCGCCGGGCTGGTCAGCGCGGCGCAGGGTCTGCCGAACGGCAGCTACGACTTCACCCGCATCTCGCCGCGGCAGATGCTGGTCGTCGGGCGGGCGCTGGTGTCGGGCGACGCGGTGTCCGCGCCCGGGATCGCCGGGGCGATGACCCTCGCCGAGCAGACCCAGGCGGCGGACACGCCGGTCAACTTCTTCGCCTATCTGAACCAGCAGGCCGGCGCCAACGAGAAGGCCCCCGGCGGCATGAGCACCGCGTTCGGCCAGCGCGCCTCGCTCGCGGTGCTGACACGGGTGCAATCGGGCAGCGGCGTGCCGATTGCCTATGACGACAATTACCCCACCGCCCCGCGCGCCATGACCGCGGAAGAGGCGAACACCAAGCTGAAGGCCGCCATCACCGCGTTCAGGAAGGAAGCCGCCCTCACCCCGGCGCAGCGCATCCGCCGCGACGTGCTGAAGGACATGAAGCTGACCGAGGACGATCTGAAGGCGATGCCCGAGGCCGAGCGAGAGGTCGCCGAGAAGAAGATCGGCGAAGAGGTCGCGCGCCGGCTGAAGCTGATCGGCCTCGCGCCCGATGACGGCAAACCGGCGAACGCCGGACGATCCGCGGCAACGACGCTCGCCGACACGGGCGCGGACTGACCGGTTTTCCTTTGGCGGTTCGCATTTAGCGGCGTCGACCCCGCTTGCCCCCGCGCCCGCCATCCGGCAGGACCGAGCGCGATGACCGATACTTCACGCTCGCTCGCCGACAGCCATCGCAGCGTGACGTTGCCGGTCGGGGGCAGCCGCTGGCGGCGGTTCATGGCGTTCGCGGGGCCGGGCTATCTGGTCGCGGTCGGCTATATGGATCCGGGCAATTGGGCGACCGACATCGCCGGTGGCTCGGCGTTCGGCTATGCGCTCCTCTCGGTCATCCTGCTGTCCAACCTGATGGCGATCGTGCTTCAGGCGCTGGCGGTGCGGCTGGGCGTCGCGTCTGGGCTCGACCTGGCGCAGGCGTGCCGCGCGCATTACTCGCGCCCCGTCACTCTTGCCCTGTGGGTGCTGTGCGAGATCGCGATCGTCGCCTGCGACCTGGCAGAGGTGCTGGGCACCGCCATCGCGCTGAAGCTGCTGTTCGGCATTCCGCTGACCTGGGGCGTGGTCGTCACCGCGGTCGACGTGTTCCTGATCCTGGCCCTGCAACGCTATGGCTTTCGCCGGCTGGAGGCGTTCATCATCGCGCTCCTGCTGGTGATCGCCGGCTGCTTCGCGTTCGAGCTGATGCTCGCCCGGCCCGATCCGGGCGCGGTCGCGCGCGGGCTGGTGCCGACGACGCGCATCCTGACTGACCCGACCATGCTCTATCTGGCGATCGGCATCCTCGGCGCGACGGTGATGCCGCATAACCTGTACCTCCATTCCTCGATCGTCCAGACCCGCGCCTTCGCGCAGGACGGCGTCGGCCGGCGCGAGGCGGCGAAGCTGGCGACGATCGACGGCACCGTCGCGCTCGGCCTGGCCTTCTTCATCAACGCCGCGATCCTGATCCTGGCGGCTTCGACCTTCCACACCGCCGGCCGCACCGACGTGGCCGAGATCGACGAGGCGTACCGGCTGCTCGCCCCCTCGCTCGGCATGGGCGCGGCGAGCGTGGTCTTCGCGGTCGCGCTGCTCGCATCGGGGCAGAACTCGACGGTCACCGGCACGCTCGCCGGACAGATCGTGATGGAGGGGTTCCTGAACCTGCGCCTGCCGGTGTGGGCGCGGCGCGTCATCACCCGCGGCCTCGCCATCATTCCGGCGGTGCTGGTGGTGGGGGCGAGCGGCGATGCCGGCGCCACCCAGCTGCTGGTGCTCAGCCAGGTGATCCTCAGCCTGCAGCTGCCCTTCGCGGTGGTGCCGCTGGTGATGTTCACCGGATCGCGCAGGATCATGGGCGATTTCGCCAGCCCCGTCTGGCTGCGCGCGCTGGCGTGGATCGTCACCGGCGTCATCATCGCGCTGAACGCCACGCTGCTTTACGGAATGTTGTGACGCCCCCGAATACGTATGGCGCGTGACATCGGCATCGCCGCGGTTACACCTACACTTGGATCAATTTTTTCGGGGCGTTCCTTGGCCACTTCCCTTCCGGCGCAGACCGCGCCCGCGAACCCGCTCGCCGAAGCCATCCTCGATACGCTGGTCCACCGCATCGGCAAGGATCAGAAGGCCGCGCGCCCGCACGACTGGCTTGCCGCGACCATCCTGACCGTCCGCAACCACATCATCGAACGCTGGATGGAATCGACCCGCGACGCCCATGCCAAGGGCGCCAAGCGGGTCTATTATCTCAGCCTGGAATTCCTGATCGGCCGGCTGCTGCGCGACGCGCTGTCGAACCTGTCGATGACCCACGACATCGCCGGTGCCCTGTCGTCGCTGGGCGTCGACCTGGCGACGATCGAGGAGATCGAGCCCGACGCCGCGCTCGGCAATGGCGGCCTCGGGCGGCTGGCGGCCTGCTTCATGGAGAGCATGGCCAGCCTCGACCTGCCCGCCTATGGCTATGGCATCCGTTATGTGAACGGCATGTTCCGCCAGCGGATCGACGACGGCTTCCAGGTCGAGCTGCCCGAGAACTGGCTGCAATACGGCAACCCCTGGGAGTTCGAGCGACGCGAGAGCGCCTATTTCGTCGGCTTCGGCGGCGAGGTGATCGGGACCGAGACCGGCCAGGTCCACTGGAAGGTCGGCGAGGCGGTCGAGGCGATGGCGGTCGACACGCCGATGGTCGGCTGGCGCGGCAAGCGGGTCAACACGCTGCGCCTCTGGACCGCGCGCGCGATCGATCCGCTCCGGCTCGACCGGTTCAACGAGGGCGACTTCACCGGCGCGCTCGCCGGCCAGCTGCGCGCCGAGACGCTGACCCGCGTCCTCTATCCCAATGATTCCACTGCGGCGGGGCAGGAGCTGCGGCTGCGGCAGGAATATTTCTTCTCGTCCGCCTCGATCCAGGACATCGTCCGCCGCCACATCCAGTATTTCGGCGACATCCGCACCCTGCCCGACAAGGCGGCGATCCAGCTGAACGACACCCACCCCGCGGTCTCGGTCGCGGAGCTGATGCGGCTGCTGGTCGACTTCCACGACCTCGGCTTCGACGAGGCGTGGGAGATCACCAAGCGCACCTTCGGCTACACCAACCACACGCTGCTGCCCGAAGCGCTCGAAAGCTGGCCGCTGCCGCTGTTCGAGCGGCTGCTGCCGCGCCACATGCAGCTGGTCTACGCGATCAACGCCCGGCTGCTGCGCGAGGCGCGGGCGGCGGGGTCTGGCGACGACGCGATCAAGGCGATCAGCCTGATCGACGAGGGCGGATCGCGCCGCGTTCGCATGGCCAACCTGGCGTTCGCGGGCTCGCACAGCATCAACGGCGTCGCGGCGCTCCACACCGATCTGATGAAGCAGACGGTGTTCGCCGACCTCCACCGCCTCTACCCGGACCGGATCAACAACAAGACCAATGGCATTACCCCCCGCCGCTGGCTGCAGCAGTGCAACCCGGCGCTGACCGACCTGATCCGCGAGGCAATCGGCGACGCGTTCCTCGACGACACGCAGAAGCTGGACGCGCTGGCCGCCCATGCCGACGACGCGGCGTTCCAGGCCCGCTTCGCCGCGGTGAAGCGCGACAACAAGGTCGCCCTGTCCCAGCACCTGAAGGAGCTGATGGGCCTGCGGGTCGACCCCGACGCGCTGTTCGACGTGCAGATCAAGCGCATCCACGAATATAAGCGCCAGCTGCTCAACATCGTCGAGACGGTGGCACTCTACGACCAGATCCGCAGCCATCCGGAGCGCGACTGGGTGCCGCGGGTCAAGCTGTTCGCGGGCAAGGCGGCGTCGAGCTATCACAATGCCAAGCTCATCATCAAACTGGCGGGCGACGTCGCGCGCCGGGTCAATGCCGACCCGGCGATCGGCGGGCTGCTGAAGGTCGCGTTCGTCCCCAACTACAATGTCTCGCTCGCCGAGAAGATCATCCCCGCCGCCGACCTGTCCGAGCAGATCAGTACCGCCGGCATGGAGGCGTCGGGCACCGGCAACATGAAGTTCGCGCTGAACGGCGCGCTGACCATCGGCACGCTCGACGGCGCGAATGTCGAGATCCGCGACCATGTCGGTGAGGACAATATCGTGATCTTCGGCCTGACCGCCGACGAGGTCGCGGCCCGCCGCGCCGACGGCTACAACCCGCGCGCCATTATCGAGGGCTCGCCGGAACTGGCGCAGGCGCTGTCGGCAATCGCGTCCGGCGTCTTCTCGCCGGACGATCCCGACCGGTACAAGGGTCTGGTCGGCGGCCTATACGACGGCGACTGGTTCATGCTCGCCGCCGATTTCGACAGCTACGCCGCCGCGCAGCGCCGGGTCGATCGGTGGTGGGAAGATCGAACCCGCTGGAATGCGGCGACGATCCGGAACGTCGCGCGTGTCGGTTGGTTCTCCTCTGATCGCACCATCCGCGAATACGCAAAGGACATCTGGGGAGTCCTGTGAAGCCACCAAGTGACGCCATCTCCGCCCTGCTGGAAGGGCGTCACGACGATCCCTTCTCGCTCCTCGGCATCTTTCCGGGACCGGGGGGCAGCTTTGCACGCACCTGGATACCGGGCGCCGACACCGTCGAGGCGGAGAGCCTGACGGGCACGCCGCTCGGCACGCTGACCCACGACCGCGACGGCGTGTTCGAGGGGGCGGTGTCGGGCGATCCCCAGCCGGTGCGCTACCGCGCAAAGGCGGGTGACAGCAGCTGGACGGTGGTCGATCCCTACAGCTTCGGACCCGTGCTGGGGTCGATCGACGATTATCTGATGGGCGAAGGCACGCACCTGCGCCTGTGGGACAAGATGGGTGCACACCTGATCGAGCATCAGGGCGTATCCGGCATCCACTTCGCGGTGTGGGCGCCCAATGCCCGGCGCGTCTCGGTGGTCGGCAATTTCAACGGCTGGGACGGGCGCCGCCACGTCATGCGCCGCCGCAACGACGTCGGCGTGTGGGAGATCTTCCTGCCCGACCTGCCCGCCGGAGAGGCGTACAAGTTCGAGCTGCTCGGCCATGACGGCAACCTTCAGCCGCAGAAAGCAGACCCCTTCGCCTTCGCGGCCGAGTTGCGCCCGCGCACCGCCTCGCTGACTACCGGCCCGTTCCGCCACCAGTGGCAGGACGACGGCCACCGGGAGCATTGGGCATCGGTCGATCCGCGCCGCGTGCCGATGTCGATCTACGAGGTTCATGCCGGATCGTGGGACCGTGACGACAATGGCTGGTTCCTCAGCTGGGACCAGCTCGCCGACCGGCTGATCCCCTATGTCGTCGAGATGGGATTCACCCATATCGAGTTCATGCCGATCACCGAGCATCCCTATGATCCGTCATGGGGCTATCAGACGACCGGGCTCTACGCCCCCTCGTCGCGTTTCGGCGATCACGAGGGGTTCGCCCGTTTCGTCGACGGCGCGCACCAGGCCGGGATCGGCGTCCTGCTCGACTGGGTGCCCGCGCATTTCCCGATGGACAAGCACGGCCTCGTCCGGTTCGACGGCACCGCGCTCTACGAGCATGAGGATCCGCGGCTCGGCTATCACCCCGACTGGAACACCGCGATCTACAATTTCGGGCGGCGCGAGGTGTCGAGCTATCTCGTCAACAACGCGCTGTTCTGGGCCGAGCGCTATCATGTCGACGGGCTGCGCGTCGATGCGGTCGCCTCGATGCTCTACCGCGACTATAGCCGCAACGCCGGCGAGTGGATCCCCAACGAGGATGGCGGGCGCGAGAATTGGGAGGCGGTGGAGTTCCTGCGCGCCACCAACCGCGCGGTCTATCGCGAGAACCCCGGCGTCTTCACCGTCGCCGAGGAGTCGACCAGCTGGCCGGGCGTCAGCCACCCCGCCCCGCCCCCCGGCGAGCGCAACGGAGGGCTCGGCTTCGGCTTCAAGTGGAACATGGGCTGGATGCACGACACGCTCCAGTACATGGCGCGCGAGCCGATCCACCGGCAGCACCATCATGGCGAGATCACCTTCGGCCTCGTCTATGCCTATTCCGAGAATTTCGTGCTGCCGCTCAGCCATGACGAGGTGGTCCACGGCAAGGGGTCGCTGCTCGAAAAGATGCCCGGCGACGACTGGCAGAAATTCGCCAATCTGCGGCTCTACTACGCGTTCATGTGGGGCTATCCGGGCAAGAAGCTGCTGTTCATGGGCCAGGAATTCGGACAGCGTGCCGAATGGTCCGAGGAACGCGCGCTCGACTGGGGCCTGCGGTGCAGTCACGCGCATGAGGGCGTGCGCAACCTCGTCCGCGACCTGAACCGCGTCTATCGCGACACGCCTGCCCTCCACGCCCGCGACTGCGAGCCCGAGGGGTTCGAGTGGCTGATCGGCGACGACGCGCACAACTCGGTCTTCGCCTGGCTGCGCAAGGCGCCGGGCGAGAAGCCGGTGGCGGTGATCGTCAACATGACGCCGATCGCCCGCGCACCGTACCGCGTCCCGCTGCCGCACGACGGCCGCTGGCGCGAGATCGTGAATTCGGACGCGCAGGATTACTGGGGCTCGGGCCTGGGCAATCTCGGCGGGGTCGAGGCAAAGGACGGCGCGGCCTGGGTCACCCTGCCGCCGCTGGCCACCATCATGCTGGAATATGAGGGCTGATTTAATGCGCGGCGGTGCGTGCACGCACTTGCCCCCGTTTTCGTGCTGGCCCACACTCGATTGCAACACGCCCGCCGCATCTGCGGACGCGGCGGATATAGGGGGGAAGGAGTGGCGATGATTGAACACCGCAGGGGGCAGCCGCTGGCCCGTGACGCGATGGCCTATGTGCTGGCGGGCGGGCGCGGCAGCCGGTTGTTCGAGATGACCGACACTCGCGCCAAGCCGGCGGTGTACTTCGGCGGCAAGAGCCGGATCATCGACTTCGCCCTGTCCAACGCGCTCAACTCGGGCATCCGCCGCATCGGCGTCGCGACCCAGTACAAGGCGCACAGCCTGATCCGCCACCTGCAGCGCGGCTGGAACTTCCTGCGCCCCGAACGCAACGAGAGCTTCGACATCCTTCCCGCCTCACAGCGGGTCAGCGAGTTCCAGTGGTACGAGGGTACGGCCGACGCCGTCTTCCAGAACATCGACATCATCGAGAGCTATGGTCCCGAGTTCATGGTCATCCTGGCCGGTGACCATATCTACAAGATGGACTACGAGATCATGCTCCAGCAGCACTGCGACAGCGGTGCGGACGTGACCGTCGCGTGCATGGAAGTGCCGCGGATGGAGGCCACCGGCTTCGGCGTGATGCATGTCGACGAGCAGGACCGGATCGTCGATTTCGTAGAGAAGCCTAAGGACCCGCCCGCCATCCCCGGCAATCCCGACATCGCGCTCGCCAGCCTGGGCATCTACGTCTTCGCCACCCGCTTTCTGATCGAGGAGCTGCGCCGCGACGCCGCGACCGAGGGGTCGAGCCGCGACTTCGGCAAGGACATCATCCCCTATCTCGTCAAGCACGGGAAGGCGCAGGCGCACCGCTTCGGCGACAGCTGCGTCCGCTCGGCCGAGGAACCCAAGGCCTATTGGCGCGACGTCGGCACGATCGATGCCTATTGGGAAGCCAATATCGACCTGACCGACGTGGTGCCGGAGCTGGATCTCTACGAGCATAGCTGGCCGCTCTGGACCTATTCGGAGATCACGCCCCCGGCCAAGTTCGTCCACGACATCGACGGGCGGCGCGGGTCGGCGGTCGCCAGCCTGGTGTCGGGCAACTGCATCGTCTCCGGCGCGTCGATCAACCGCTCGCTGCTGTCGACCGGCACCCGCGCGCACAGCTTCGCGATGCTCGACGAGGCGGTGGTCCTGCCCAACTGCCATATCGGCCGCGGCGCGCGGCTGCGCCGGGTGGTGATCGATGCCGGCGTCCATATCCCCAACGGGCTGGTGGTCGGCGACGACCCGGAACTGGACGCCCACCGCTTCCGCCGGACCGACCGCGGCATCTGCCTGATTACCCAGCCGATGATCGACCGGCTGACGGTGTGAGGATGCCGCACGTCGCTCCTCCCCTGAAAGGGGAGGTGGCACGCCGAAGGCGTGACGGAGGGGTGTCGCGGTCCGTTGAAGGGGGACACCCCTCCACCACCGGCTGCGCCGGCGGTCCCCCTCCCCCTCCGGGGGAGGATTTGCAGTGACCCCCATCCTCTCGGTTGCGTCGGAGGCGTACCCCCTCGTCAAGACCGGCGGCCTCGCCGACGTCGTCGGCGCCCTGCCCGACGCGCTCACCCCGCATGGCTTCGCGACGACCACGCTGCTGCCCGGCTATCCGGCCCTTGCCGACCTGATCGCGCAGGGCGAGACAGTGCATCGCTGGCCTGACCTGCTCGGCGTCGAGGCGCGGCTGGTCGCCGCACAGCTCGGCGAGCACCCGCTGCTGGTCCTCGATGCTCCCGCCCTGTTCGCCCGCGCCGGCGGCCCGTACGGCGACACGACCGGCCGTGACTGGGACGACAATTGGCGGCGCTTCGCCGCGCTTGCCCGTGCCGGCGGAGAACTGACAAGCGGGCACGTCGCCGGCCAGCGCTTTGCCCTGCTCCACGCGCATGACTGGCAGGCCGGGCTCGCCCCCGCCTATGTTCGTGCGCTCGGCGGGCGGGCAAAGACGGTTATGACCGTCCACAACATCGCGTTCCAGGGCCGGTTCGACCGCGCGCACTTCGCCGCGCTCGGCCTGCCCGACTGGATGAACTCGATCCACGGCGTCGAATATTACGGCGCGCTCGGCTATCTGAAGGCGGGGCTGGAGGCCGCCGACGCGATCACCACCGTCTCGCCGACCTACGCGCGCGAGATCCGCGTTCCCGAGTTCGGCATGGGACTGGAGGGGCTGATCGTCGACCGCGCCGATATGGTGTCCGGCATCGTCAATGGCATCGACCCGGCGGTGTGGAGCCCGGCGAACGACGCCGCCCTGCCCGCCCGCTACGACGCCGACACGCTCGACGCCCGCGCCGCCAACCGTGCCGCGGTCGAGGCGGCGTTCGGGCTGGCGCCCGGTAGCGGTCCGATCTTTACCGTGGTCAGCCGGCTGACCTGGCAGAAGGGCATGGACGTCCTCGCCGACTGCCTCGACGCTCTGGTCGCCATGGGCGGGCGGCTCGCGCTGCTCGGCTCGGGCGACAAGCCGCTGGAGGCCGCCTTCATCGCCGCCGCTGCGCGCCATCCCGGCCGGATCGGCGTGCGGATCGGCTACGACGAGGCGCTGTCCCACCTGCTCCAGGGTGGGGCCGACGCGATCCTGATCCCCAGCCGGTTCGAGCCGTGCGGCCTGACCCAGCTCTACGGCCTCGCCTATGGCTGCGTCCCCGTGGTCGCCCGCACCGGCGGGCTCGCCGATACGGTCATCGACGCCAATCAGGCCGCGCTTGCCGCCGGGGTCGCGACCGGCATCGTCCATGACGGCGTCACCCCCGATGCGCTGACCCACGCCATCGCCCGCGCCGTCGCGCTGCATGCCGACCAGCCGCGCTGGCGGCGGATGCAGTTGAGCGGCATGGCCGCCGACTTCTCCTGGAACGAGAGCGGCCGTCGCTATGCCGATCTCTACCATAACCTGCTGGAACGACCATGATCCGCGAGCATCCGACCACGCCGTTCACCGACCAGAAGCCAGGCACCTCGGGCCTGCGCAAGAAGGTGCGCGTGTTCCAGCAGCCTAACTATGCCGAGAACTTCGTGCAGTCGGTGTTCGACGCGATCGACGGAAAAGACGGCGCGACGCTGGTCATCGGCGGCGATGGCCGATTCCTCAACCGCGAGGTCATCCAGGTCGCGATCCGCATGGCCGCCGCAGCCGGTTTCGGTCGGGTCATCGTCGGGCAGGGCGGCATCCTGTCGACCCCCGCCGCCAGCAACCTGATCCGCATCCGCGGCGCGCTCGGCGGCCTCGTCCTGTCGGCCAGCCACAATCCCGGCGGCCCGGACGAGGATTTCGGGATCAAGTACAACATCGCCAATGGCGGCCCGGCACCCGAGAAGGTGACCGAGGCGATCCACGCGCGCACCACCACGATCACCGTCTGGCGCGACGTAGAAGCGGACGACATCGACCTCGACCGGCTGGGCGAGGTGCAGGTCGGCGACATGGTCGTCGAGATCGTCGACCCGGTCGCCGACTATGCGGTGCTGATGGAAAAGCTGTTCGACTTCGACGCGATCCGCGCGGCGAAGCTGACCATGGCGTTCGACGCGATGAGCGCGGTCACCGGCCCCTACGCAACCGAGATCCTCGAGAACCGCCTCGGCTTCGCCCGGGGCACGGTCCGCAACGGCACGCCGCTGCCCGACTTCGGCGGCCATCATCCCGACCCCAACCTCGTCCACGCGCACGAACTGTACGAGACGATGATGGCGCCCGATGCGCCCGATTTCGGCGCGGCGTCGGACGGCGACGGCGACCGCAACCTCATCATCGGGCGCGGGCGCTTCGTCACCCCGTCGGACAGCCTGGCGATGCTCGCCGCCAACGCGCACCTCGCGCCGGGGTATGCGCAAGGACTGAAGGGCATCGCCCGCTCGATGCCGACAAGCGCCGCCGCCGATCGGGTCGCGGCGAAGCTCGGCATCCCCGCCTATGAAACGCCGACGGGCTGGAAGTTCTTCGGCAATCTGCTCGACGCCGGCATGGCGACGATCTGCGGCGAGGAGAGCGCCGGCACCGGCAGCGACCATGTCCGCGAGAAGGACGGGCTGTGGGCGGTGCTCCTCTGGCTCAACATCCTCGCGGCGACGGGCAAGTCGGTCGACCAGATCGCCCGCGATCACTGGGCGACCTATGGCCGCAACTATTATGCGCGCCACGATTACGAGGGCGTCGAGAGCGACCGCGCCGACGCGCTGATGGCCGAGCTGCGCGGGCGATTGGCGACCCTGCCCGGCGAGCGCTTCGGCGACCTGACCGTCGAGGCGGCGGACGATTTCGCCTATGAAGACCCGACCGACGGCTCGGTCAGCCGCAACCAGGGCGTGCGCGTGCTGTTCGCCGGCGGCAGCCGCGTCGTGTTCCGCCTGTCGGGTACCGGCACCAGCGGCGCGACGCTGCGCGTCTATCTGGAGCGCTTCGACGCGGAGCGGATCGACGAGGACACGACCGAAATGCTCGCCGACATCGCCGCCGCGGCCGACGCGATCGCCGGCATCGTCCGCCACACCGGTCGCGACCAGCCCGACGTCGTGACGTGAGCCTGTTCGGCCGGGTCGGCCAGCGGGTCGGCGCGTTCCTGTGGCCTGCTCCCGTCCCGCCCGGCACGCTGGGCGCGCATCCGAGCGAGGGTGCCACCAGCTTCGCCGTCCGCGCACCGGAGGCGAGCGCGGTGTGGCTCTGCCTGTTCGATGGAATCGCCGAGCGACGGGTAGCGATGGCCCGCAGCGGCGACCTCTGGATCACCCAGGTTGCCGGCGTCGGTCCCGGCCAACGCTACGGTTACCGCGCGGAGGGACCGGTCGCGCGCGGCTTCGATCCGGCCAAGCTGCTGGTCGATCCTTATGCGGTCGAACTCGATGGCCCGTTCGCCTATGACCCGCGGCTCGGCGTGCGGGGCGAGGACACCGCCGCGCTGATGCCCAAGGCAGTGGTGCCGGTACCCTGGACCGACGATCCCGTCCCCCCACGCCTGTTCCAGCCGGGGCAGCTGATCTACGAGCTGAACGTCCGCGGCTTCACCATGCGCCATCCGGACGTGCCCGCCGAGCAGCGCGGCACGATCGCCGCGCTCGCCCACCCGGCGGTGATCGCGCACCTGCAGAAGCTCGGCGTCGCCGCGGTCGAGCTGATGCCGATCGCCGCCTGGATCGACGAGCGCCACCTCCACGCCGCCGGCCTTCGCAACGCCTGGGGTTATAATCCCGTCACGATGATGGCGCTCGACCCCCGCCTCGCCCCCGGCGGCACCGAGGAGCTGCGCGCGACGCTCGCCACCCTTCGCTCGGCCGGCATCGGCGTGATCCTGGACGTGGTGTTCAACCACACCGGCGAGAGCGACGAGGGTGGTCCGACCCTGTGCTTCCGCGGCCTCGACCCCGCCAGCTACGCGCGGGGCGGCGACGGTCGGCTCATCAACGATGCCGGCACCGGCAACATGCTCGATTTCGCGCAGGCCCATGTCCGCGACCTCGCGCTCGATACCCTGCGTCATTTCGCGCGACTGGGGGTGGAGGGCTTCCGCTTCGACCTGGCGCCGGTCATGGCACGCGGTCCGGGGTTCGACGCTGCCGCGCCGATCTTCGCCGCGATCGCCGCCGACCCGATCCTGTCGACCCGCCAGATGATCGCCGAGCCATGGGACATCGGCCCCGGCGGCTATCAGCTCGGTCATTTTCCGCCCGACTGGCTGGAATGGAACGACAGGTTCCGCGACGATGTCCGCCGCTTCTGGCGCGGCGATGGTGCGGCGGGGACGCTGGCGACGCGGCTGGCCGGATCGTCCGACGTTTTCGCCGCCTCGATCTCCGTGACGCGCAGCGTCAATTTCATCGCCGCGCATGACGGCTTCGCGCTCGCCGATGTCGTCGCCTATGCCGGCCGCCACAACCTGGCCAATGGCGAGAACAACCGCGATGGCCATGCCGACGAGGTCTGCTGGAACAACGGCGTCGAAGGCCCCAGCGACGACGCCGAGGTCCGTCGCCGCCGCGACGGCGACGTCCGCGCGCTGCTCGCCATTCTGTTCGCCGCGCGCGGCACGCCGATGCTGACCGCCGGCGACGAATTCGGCCGTAGTCAGGGCGGCAACAACAATGCCTATGCCCAGGACAACGAGACCAGCTGGCTCGACTGGCAGGGCCGCGACACCGCGCTGGAGGATTTCGTCGCCCGGCTGTCGCGCTTCCGCCGCGCCGGCGCGCTTGCCGACCAGCACTGGCTGGAGGCCGCGGACTGGCGCGACATGACCGACCGCCCGATGACCGCGGAGCGCTGGGCCGGGATGGGCGGTTTCCTGCTGCGCCTGCCCGATGGCGAGCGGATGGTGTATATCCGCATCGACCGCGGCGAGCGGCGCGTCACCCTCGCGCTGGCCGATATGTTGGAGAGCCGCCCATGACCGTCCGCCTGCTGCTCGCCGCCCTTATGCTGATCGCCGCCACCCCTTATCCGCCCTCTCCGCAACAGCGCTTCGGCGACCTGTTCCACGCGGTGCAGATGCGCAGCGTCTTTCCGGACGGAAAGACCTTCGTCGATGCCGTGCCCAAGGCGCCCGATGCCGAGATCATGGCCGCGTGGAAGCGATGCGGCTGCGGCGAGGACACTGCCGCACTGCGCCGCTTCGTGCTGGCCCACTTCACCGTGCCTGAGAGCGCCTCGCCCCGGCAGCAGCCGCGCCGTGCGCTGGTCGAGCATATCGACCAGCTCTGGCCGCACCTGACCCGCACCACCACCAGGGTGCCGGCGGGATCGTCGGCGCTGACCCTGCCGCGCCCCTATGTCGTGCCCGGCGGGCGGTTCCGCGAGATGTATTACTGGGACAGCTGGTTCTCGATGCTCGGCCTGCCGATCGCCGGGCGGCAGGATCTGGTCGAGAACATGGTCGTCGATTTCGGCAGCCTGATCGACCGCTACGGCCATATCCCCAACGGCACGCGCACCTATTATCTCAGCCGCTCGCAGCCGCCTTTCTTCTACCTGATGGCCGGCATGTCGCGCGACGCGAAGACGCTGGCGACGCGGACGCGGCAGATGCGCGCGGAGCACGACTTCTGGATGGCGGGCGCCGACGCGCTGAAGCCCGGCGCGCAGCACCGTCGCGTCGTGCGGCTGGCCGACGGGTCGCTCCTCAACCGTTATTGGGACGATCGCGACGACCCGCGCGACGAGAGCTATCGCGAGGACGTGATGCTCGCCGACGCGACGCCGGATCGCGACCGGCACCAGCTGTTCCGCGACCTGCGCGCGGCGGCGGAGAGCGGCTGGGACTTCTCGTCGCGCTGGTTCGCCGACGGGCGCACGCTGGCGACGATCCGCACGACACGGCTGGTGCCGGTCGACCTCAACAGCCTGATGGTCGGGATGGAACGGGCGATCGCGGGCAATTGCCGGACGCTGGGCGACCGCGCCTGCGCCGCCGACTATACCGCGCGCGCCGAGGCGCGGATCACGGCGATGCGGCGGCACCTGTGGAACGGGCGCTTCTTCGCCGACTTTGACCTCGACACCGGCAAGGCCAACGACCGTCCGACCGCGGCGATGGCGTTCGCGCTGTTTTCCCGCGTCGCCACCCCCGATCAGGCGCGCGCCACCGCCGCGGCGCTAGAGCCCCTGATCGGCGAGGGCGGGCTGTCGGCAACGCGGGTGCATAGTGGCCAGCAATGGGACGAGCCCAATGGCTGGGCGCCGCTCCAGTGGGTCGCGATCCAGGGCTTACGTGGCTATGGCGAAATGGCGCTGGCGAGTCGCATCCGCACCGGCTGGCTGGGCAGCGTCACGCGTGAGTATAACGCGTCGGGCAAGCTGCTCGAGAAATACGACGTGATCGAGCGTCGGCCCGGCGGTGGTGGCGAATATCCGAACCAGGACGGGTTCGGCTGGACCAACGGCGTGACACGGATGCTGCTGGCGGAGAAGTGACCCCTTTTCTCCCCTCCTCCTCAGGGAGGGGCTTTCGAGCCCTATCGCTGCCGCATCAGCATCTCGCCCATCGGCATCAGGTTATGGTGCAGGTGCGCCATGATCCAGATCGACCCGATCAGCACCAGCGCCACGATCAGCACGCCGAACGCCAGCGCCAGCGTGTTGTTGGTATTGTCTGGCCCGGTGGTGATGTGCAGGAAGAAGACCAAGTGCACGCCCATCTGCGCCACCGCCAGCGCGATCAGCGCGACCGGGATGCCAGGGCCATAGATCAGGTTGGTCTGCACCGCCCAGAACGACGCCACCGTCAATAATGCCGCCAATCCCAGCCCGATCGCGTAACCGCGGATGCCGCCGGCGATCGACTCGCGTTCGGACTCCTCACCGGGTGCCGTGTCGTCGGAGACATTGTCGAGATCGCGGCTTTCGGTCATGCGCCGGCTCCCAGCAGATAGACGACGGTGAACAGCGCCACCCAGATGATGTCGAGCGCGTGCCAGAACAGGCTGAAACAGGCGATGCGGCGAAGGATATCCTCGCGAAACCCCTTGGCCCAGACCTGCGCCATCATGGTCGTCAGCCAGATCAGCCCCAGCGTGACGTGAAGGCCGTGGCAGCCGACGAGCGCGAAGAAGGCGGACAGGAACGCCGAGCGGCTCGGCCCCGCGCCCTCACCGATCAGGTGGGTGAACTCGTAGAGCTCGAGGCTCAGGAACGCCGCGCCGAGCAGCGCGGTGGCGGCCATCGCCACCTGGAACCAGCGGACATTGCGCGCGAACGCTGCGATCCCCGCCATGCCGCATGCGAAGGACGACAGCAGCAGGAACGCGGTTTCCCACGCGACCAGCGGCAGCTCGAACACGTCGCGCCCGGCGGGGCCGCCCGCCGTCTCGCCGACCAGCACCGCGTACGCCGCGAAGAAGCCGGCGAACATGATGAAGTCCGACAGCAGGAAGATCCAGAAGCCGTAGGCGACGACGATCCGCTTGGGCGCCGGCCCCTGCTCGTCGGCCGGCACCTCGCCGTGCCCCAGCTTGTTGGGGTCGCCGTGCTTGCTGCCCCCCGCCTTGTGGCCGCCGCTCATGCCAGCGCCTCGGGCGGCAGGTCGAGCAGCTTGGCCTTTGCCTCGCGGCGACGGCGGTCGCCCTCTTCCAGCTCGCTCGCGTGGATGTGGTATTCCGCCTCGTCACGCCAGGCGAAGACGACGAAGGTCGCCCAGGCGCCCAGGAATCCCAGGATCACCATCCACCAGATGTGCCAGATCAGCGCGAAGCCCATGACGGTCGCGAAGAAGGCGGAGACGATCCCGGTGGGCGAATTCTTCGGCATCTCGATATCGACATAGTCGGGCAGGTCGGACAGCCGCCGGTTCTCGCGCGCGGTCGATTTCAGCCCCCAATAGGCTTCCTCGCCGCGCACGTCGGGCAGTACCGCGAAGTTGAATACCGGCGGCGGCGAGGTCGTCGCCCATTCCAGCGTGCGTCCGTCCCACGGGTCGCCGGTGGTATCGGCCAGCGCATGCCGGTTGCGGATCGACACGGTGAACATGATGATCTGGCATAGGATGCCGCAGGCGATCAGCGCGGCCCCCCCGGCCGCGGCGATCAGCCAAGGCTGCCATTCGGGCACGTCGTAATGACCCAGCCGCCGCGTCATTCCCATCAGCCCGAGCACGTAGAGCGGCATGAAGGCGAGATAGAAGCCGGTGATCCAGAACCAGAAGCTCCGCTTGCCCCACGTCTCGTCCAGCGTGAAGCCGAACGCCTTGGGCCACCAATAGGTCACCCCCGCGAACGCGCCGAACAGCACGGCCGGGATGACGATGTTGTGGAAATGCGCGACCAGGAACAACGAGTTGTGCAGCACGAAGTCGGCCGGCGGCACCGCCAGCAGCACGCCGGTCATTCCGCCAATCACGAAGGTGACGACGAACCCCAGCGACCACAGCATCATCGAGGTGTAGCGGATGCGCCCGCCATACATGGTGAAGATCCAGTTGAAGACCTTCACCCCCGTCGGCACCGCGATAATCATCGTCGTTATGCCGAAGAAGCCGTTGACGTCGGCGCCCGCCCCCATGGTGAAGAAATGGTGGAGCCACACCATGAAAGACAACAGGCAGATCGCCATCGTCGCGACGATCATCGACCGGTATCCGAACAGCGGCTTGCCCGAAAAGGTCGAGATCACCTCGCTGAACACGCCGAACACCGGCAGCACCAGGATATAGACTTCCGGATGGCCCCAGGCCCAGATCAGGTTCACGAACATCATCTGGTTGCCGCCAGCCTCGTTCGTGAAGAAGTGGAAGCCGAGGTAGCGGTCCAGCGTCAGCATCGCCAGGGTCGCAGTCAGGATCGGAAAGGCGGCGACGATCAGCAGGTTGGTCGCCAGCGACGTCCAGCAGAACATCGGCATCCGGGTATAGCCCATGCCAGGCGCCCGCATCTTCAGGATGGTCGTGACGAGATTGACGCCCGACAAGAGCGTTCCCACACCCGAAATCTGTAGCGCCCACAGATAGTAATCGACGCCGACACCGGGCGAGAAGCGCAACTCGGACAGCGGCGGGTAGACGACCCATCCCGTCTTGGCGAATTCGCCGATCACCAGGCTCATATTGACCAGCAGCGCGCCGACCGCGGTCAGCCAGAAGCTGACCGAATTGAGCGTCGGAAACGCCACGTCGCGCACGCCCAGCTGCAGCGGCAGCGCGAAGTTCATCAGCCCGATCATGAAAGGCATCGCCACGAAGAAGATCATGATGACGCCGTGCGCGGTGAAGATCTGGTCGTAATGCTCGGGCGGCAGGTATCCGGGCGAATTATACGCGATCGCCTGCTGCGTCCGCATCAGGATCGCATCGGAAAAGCCGCGCAGCAGCATCACCGCCGCCAGCACGCAGTACATCACGCCGATCCGCTTGTGGTCGACGGACGTGATCCACTCGCGCCACAGATAGGGGAAATAACCCCGTCGCCAGGTCCAGCCGAGCACGCCGCAGATCACCAGCGCGACCACGCCCGACGCGATGATCGGCAGCGGGTTGGCCAAAGGAATCGAGTCCCAGCCGAGCTTGCCGAGCATCACTTGTTCTCCCGGCCAGCGGCCTGAGTCTCTTTGTGCGCCGGCACGCCCGATTGGGCGACGACGCGGTCGTACAATCCCGGCAACACGGCGCGGTAGGCGATGGGCGTCACGTTGCCCTTCGCCCGGGCCAATTGCATGAAGCCGGGTCCGTCGAGCACTAGCCCGCCGCCGCCACGCGTGGCGCCCACCCAGGCGGCGAACTGCGCCGGCGGCACCGCGTCGACCGCGAATCCCATGTCGGCGAACCCCTCGCCGCTATAATGCGCGGACAGGCCCCTGAACTGGCCGGGCCGGTCCGCCTGCAGGTGCAGCTTCGAATCCATTCCCGCCATCGCGTAGATCTGGCTGCCGAGCTGCGGCACGAAGAAGCTGTTCATCACCGTGCCGCTGGTGATGCGAAAGGCGATCGGCGTGCCCGCGGGGATGACCAGCCGGTTGACCGTCGCCACGCCCTGTTCGGGATAGATGAACAGCCATTTCCAGTCGAGCGCGACCACCTGCACCGTCACTGGCTTCACCCGCGAATCGAGCGGCCGCTCGGGCGCCAGCTGGTGGCTGCCGATCCAGGTGATGCCGCCGATGAAAATCACGACCAGCGCCGGGATCGACCACACCAGCAATTCCAGCCGCCCCGAATAGGACCATTCGGGCAGATAGGTCGCGCGTTTGTTCCCAGCCCGGAACCACCAGGCGGTGGCAAGCGCGACGACGATCGTCGGCACGACGATGCCCAGCATGATGACCAGCGCGTTGAGCAGGATGGTCCGCTCACCCGCCGCCACCGGCCCGGCCGGATCGAGTACGCCCGCCGAACAGCCGGCAAGCGCCAGCGCGGCAAGGAGAATGAGGCGGAAGCGAAGCCTGGTCACAGCGCGGACGCTACGCGCTCTCGCAGGGACAGGCCATCGCGAATTGGCGCGATAGCGATTTGGGTTGCAGCCGGGCCGCGACCCCCGCCACATGCCGCGATGACCGCCGACGCCACTCTGCTCCGCCCCCTCCCGCGCAGACGCCGAAGCGCGCTGTTCATGCCTGCCTCGAACCCGCGTGCGGTCGAGAAGGCGCGGCAGCTGCCCTGCGACGTCGTGATCCTCGACCTGGAAGATGCGGTCGCGCCCGATCGCAAGGTGGCGGCGCGCGATACGGCGGTCGCCGCACTGGCTGCGGGCGGCTTTGGCGGGCGCGAGCTGGTCGTGCGGGTCAATGCCGGCGACACGGTATGGGCGGCGGCCGATCTCGCCGCGCTCGCCGCCGCGCCGGTCGATGCGGTCCTGCTGCCCAAGGTCGGCAGCGTCGCCGACGTGGCGACCGCGCGCGCGCGGATCGGCGCGGATGGTCCAGCGCTCTGGGCAATGATCGAGAGCGCCCGCGGGCTGCTCGCGCTACCGGCGCTGGCGGATGCCGCCGAAGGGCTTGGGCTGACCGCACTGGTCGCCGGCACTAACGACCTCGCGATCGATCTCAGCTGCCGGCCGGATACGGCGCGGACGCCACTGCTGCCTGCGCTGGCGCAGATCGTCGCCGGCGCGCGGGCGGGCGGCATGGCGGCGCTGGACGGCGTGCTCAACGTCACCGACGACGCCGAGCGGCTCGCCGCTGAGTGTGCACAAGGGGCGATGTGGGGCTTCGATGGCAAGACCCTGATCCACCCCGCCCAGATCGCCACCGCCAACACGGCGTTCGGGCCAGACCCCGAAACGCTGGAATGGGCGCGCCGCGTCATCGCCCTCTTTGCCGACCCTGCCACTGCTGATCGCGGCGCGGTCGCGATGGACGGGGCGATGGTCGAGCGGCTTCACCTGGAGCAGGCCGAGCGGATCGTGGCGATGGCGGACGGCTAGCGTCTGATCCACTCGGATTGAACCAGCCACTTTGGCTCCCCGGCGCAGGCCGGGGCCCAGTTGGGAAAGCCGTCGTGACGACGTGCAACGCGCTTCATCACCATCCTCCCAACTGGGCCCCGGCCTCCGCCGGGGAGGGCTCCAGTTTCGGTGAATCACGTCCTAGCTGTGGAGCCTCAACACGTTTTTAGTCCGGCTGACTGAGCCGACTGATGGGTGTTTTGGAGTGTCGGCTGCCATGCGGGCGATGCCAGCTGTAGTTGTGCAGCCAGGGTTCGAGAGCGTCCTTGCGGTGCTTCGACGCGGCGTCAGCGCACGACGGGGAAATCATGGGTTCCCGCTTTCGCGGGAACACGCGGGAGCGGACACCATGAAGGCATGCGAGGGAGCGGCACGACGACCGCTGGCCGCCCCCTACGCGATTACATACCTTCGACGTGCTGCAGATGCCCCTGCACCACCGGCACGATGCTCGTCGCGACCGCCTTCAGCGGCGCCGAGGTGCCGTTGGCCGAGTAGCTCTGGTGCAGCTGCAACGCCATCTGGTGGGCGGTCTTCTGCTGCTGGACGTACAGCCGGTCGCGTGCCTCTCCCTTGGCGGCGCGCAGCGCGGCGATGTTGCGGGCCTGCATCGGCTCCAGCTTGGGCGGCGGCACCATGATGCCGGCCTGCTTGGCGGCGGCCTTCACGTCGGCCGTGCTCTTGGTGTGATCGGCGATCATCTGGTTGGCGAAGTCGCGCAGTCCTGCATTCTGCGTGGTCGCCAGCACCAGCTGGCTCGACTGCCGCTCGTACAGGTCGCTGGCGCCCGCCTTGGCGACATAGGTCTTGGCAGCCATCGGCTGGGCGGCGGCCGGACCGGCCACCACGACGGCGGCGACGATGGCGATCGGCGCAAGGAATCGGTTCATAGTCGGTCTCTCCTGTTCGCCCCCCGGCCACGCGCGACAAGCGCGCGACGGTGACGACCGTTCCCGGCAAAGGCGGAGAAACCTCTCTATTTCAGAGTGACTTAATCTGGATCAGCGGCCAACCCAGTCGGCGACCTCGCCGGCGACCTGATTGGCCGCTTGGTTGATCGCCGGGCCGACGCTGGCGGCGTCGATCGCAGGCACGGGCACGCGGGCCTCGAACCGGCGCTTCTCGGTCGTCGGCGTGCCCGTGCGCGACAGCGATGCGTCGAACGTCACCACCGCCTCGCGCGCCGTCGCGTCGAGCCCGAAGTTGCGCAGCTCGCCGTCGAGCTGGTCGTTGCTCTCGCCGACCGCCTGAACCTGACTGACGACGACGCGGCCGGTCTTGGCAGCCAGCGTGTCGGACATCAGTCGCGCGAACAGCCGCGCCGGCGGCTCCGACCACTGCGCGTCCTTGACATAGGCCAGGCTCGTCGCGCTGGTCCGCACCGGCACCCGCGCCACCGCCAGTGCCGCCGGGACGACGGGCACCGTCACCACGATCGCCTTGGCGGTCGCGCTGCTCTGGTCCTGTCCGACCGGCACCGTCGCGGTCGGGCTGAGCGTCAGCAGCGTGCTGGGCGGCTTGGCGCCGAAGCTGATGCAGCCGGCCAGCGGCAGCACCGCCAGCAGGACGGCCGAACGACGGAGGGCAGGCTTCTTCATGGCGGTCCTCACTTACCCTTGTAATCCGGCAGCTTCTGCGACCCGATCAGCGACCCGGCGCCGCCCTGATCGACCTTCTCCGCGACCGACGACAGCGCGGCGGCGGTGGTGCGCAGGTCGCGCACCAGCCGGTTCGCCTCCGGAATCGTCTGGCGCGAGAAGGTCTGGAGGCCCGGCCGCGCGTCGCCGATCGCCGCGTTCAGCGTCTCTGCCGATTTCTGGGCAGAGGTGATCGCCTTGTTCAGGTTCTGGATCGTCGGCTGGATGTCGTTGGCCAGCACGCCGTTGGTGGTCGCGGCCAGCTGGCCGATCTGTTGCGACGCCTCGCCCGCCTGCTGGATGGCGATGCGGGTCTGCGCCAGCGTCGCCGCGATCTCGGGCCCGCGATCGGCCAGCGCGTCGGTCAGTCGGTTGGTATTCTCCAGGATGCCGGCGATCGATGCCTGGTTGCGATCGGTCAGCAGGCCGGTCAGCCGCTCGGTCAGCGTCGACAGTCGCTCCAGCAGCTGCGGCGCGGAGTTCAGGATCGCGCCCAGGCCGCCCTGCTTGGTTGGGATCACCGGCACGCCGTACGGACAGACGCTTGTGGCGTTACCGTCCGGGCAGACGATCGGCGCGGCGCCCTTTCGCGCGCCGTCGAGCGAAACGGTGCTGGTGCCGGTGAAGCTGCCGACCACGGTCGCGGTCGTGCCCGCCAGCACCGGGGTATCGTCGTTGACGCTGATCCGCACCCGCACGAACTGCGGGTCGACCGGCCACAGCGCGATCTGCTTCACCTGCCCCGACGGCACACCCGAATAGGTGACCGCCGACCCGCGCGCGAGCCCGTCGACCGACTGGCGGAAGAAGATGTCATATTCCTTCTCCGACGTGCCACCCAGCCGGGCGATCCAGACGGTGAAGAGCGCGAGCACGGCCAGCAGGATCAGCACGACGGCGCCGACCAGGACGTGGTTGGAGCGGGTTTCCATCAGCGTGTTCCTGTCTGCGTCTCGGCGGCATCGCGGGCGTGGTTGTCGGCAGAGCCGCCCTGCGACGGCGCGTCGGCCGCGTTGGTTCGAACCTCGGTGGGATGACGATCGGCCTGCGCGTCGGCAGAGGCGGGATCGCCGAACTCCCTGGTAGAGGCGGCGGCGCGTCCACGCGGCCCCTCGAAATATTCCTGGATCCAGGGATGGTCGGTGGCGATCAGCTCGTCGATCGTGCCGACCGCGATCACCTTCTTCTCGGCCAGCACCGCCACCCGGTCGCAGATCGCGTACAGCGTATCCAGATCGTGGGTGATGAGGAACACGGTCAGCCCCAGCGTGCGGCTCAGCTGGCGGATCAGCTCGTCGAACGCGGCGGCGCCGATCGGGTCCAGCCCCGCGGTCGGCTCGTCCAGGAACAGCAGTTCGGGGTCGAGCGCCAGCGCCCGCGCCAGCCCGGCCCGCTTCTTCATGCCGCCCGACAGCTCGGCCGGGTATTTCGGCCCGGCATCGGCGGGCAGGCCGGTCATCACCACCTTGTACGCCGCGATCTCGTCGATCAGCGCGGCCGGCAGGTGGCGGTAGAATTCCTTGATCGGCACCTGCACGTTCTCGGCCACCGTCAGGGTCGAGAACAGCGCCCCGCCCTGGAACAGCACGCCCCAGCGCTTGCGGATATCGGTCGCCTCGGTCTCGTCACGGCCGATGGTCGGCTGGCCGAACACGGTGATCTCGCCGGCATCGGGCGTCTGGAGCCCGATGATCGAGCGCATCAGCACCGACTTGCCGGTGCCCGAGCCGCCGACCACGCCCAGGATCTCACCGCGGCGAACCTGCAGGTCCAGCCCGTCATGGATCACCTGCTCGCCGAAGCTGTTGCGCAGCCCCTTGACCTCGACGACGACCTCGTTGCGATCGCGCGCCATCAGTTCCACCCCACCCAGGTGAAGAACACCGCGAAGAACGCATCGAGCACGATGACCAGGAAGATGCCCTGCACCACGGCCGATGTGGTGCGCAGGCCGACCTGCTCGGCATCCGCCTCGACCTGCATGCCCTGGAAACAGCCGGCGATGGCGATGATCGCCCCGAACACCGGCGCCTTGATGAGGCCGACATACAGGTCGGTGATCGGCACCACCTCGCGAATGCGGGCGATGAACGTCACCGGCGGGATCTCCAGCGACGCCCAGGCGAGCAGGCAGCCGCCGATCATCGCGATCAGACTAGCGTAGAAGCCCAGCAGCGGCATCAGGATCACCGCCGCCAGCGTGCGCGGCAGCACCAGCGCCTCCATCGGCGACACGCCGATGGTCCGCATCGCGTCGATCTCCTCGGTCAGCTTCATCGTGCCGAGCTGCGCGGCGAAGGCCGAGCCCGAGCGGCCCGCGACCATGATCGCGGTCATCAGCACGCCCAGCTCGCGCAGGGTCAGCCGTCCGACCAGGTTGATCGTGAACACCTCGGCGCCGAACTGGCGCAGCTGCACCGCGCCCTGTTGCGCGATCACGATCCCGATCAGGAAGCTCATCAGCCCGACGATCGCCAGCGCCGACACGCCGACCGTCTCGAACTCATGCACCACCGCGTTGAAGCGGAAGCGGCGGGGGTGGCGGATGACGTGGAGGAACGCCAGGGTCGTCGCGCCCAGGAAACCGAGCAGTCCCAGCAGGGTCCGCCCGGTCAGCACGACGGCATCGCCGATCTCGCCCAGCACCCGCATCAACGGGCTGGTCGAGCGGTCGCGCGCGACGACGGGCTCGTCGGCCTTCACGACCTGCTCGAACAGCTGGCGGCTATCGTCGTCCAGCCCCTCGACCGCGGCGTCGTGACGTGCGGCGAAGCGGTGGACGACCCAGGCGCCGACCGTGTCGATCCGGTCGACCCCGCTCAGGTCGACTCGCGACACCTGCCCGTCGACCCGGTCGAGGCGATCGGGCAGGGTGCCGAGCCGCGCCAGCGACAGGTCGCCGGTGAAGCGGACGGTGCCCTGTTCCTCCTGGAAGTCGGCGGTAGCGCTCATCGGCCTCTTCCTTGGGCGAAACCGGCGACCACGGCAAGCCGATACGCGCGCGCGGCGAAATGCAGTGATGACGCGGATGTGCTCATGACCCGTTCACAGCAGCACGTCGACCGCGTGGATCGCCAGCCCGACGAGCCCGCCGACCAGCGTGCCGTTGATGCGGATATATTGCAGGTCGCGTCCCACCGCATTCTCCAGCCGCGCGGTGATCGTGCCGCTGTCCCAGCTGCGCACCGTTTCCGACACCAGCCGGACGATGCCGTCGCCATAATCCGCCGCGATCGCCACCGCCGTCCGCCGCACGAAGCGGTTGACGGTCCGCGCCAACCGCGGATCGTCGCGCAGCGTGCCGCCCAGCTGGCGCAGCACGTCGCCCAACTGCCCCTGCATCGCCGCCTCCGGATCATTGGCGATCCGCAGCAGCGCGGCGCGCGCCTGCTCCCACAGCCCGTCCATCCAGCGCGCCATCGCCGGGTTGGCGATCAGCTCGTCCTTGGCCGACTCGACGCGGTCACGGGTGGCAGGATCGAACTGCAGATCCCAGGCGAGCCGGTCGAGCCCCTCCTCCGCCTTCAGCCGCAGCGGATGCTCGGGATCGTCGGCCATGTCGGCGAGCAGCTTGTCGAGGCCGCCGATCAGCTTGTCGGCGAGCGTCTCGTCCAGTCCGGTCCAGCGCAGGATCGCGCCGGCACGCTGCTGCACCATCTGGCGGACCAGCGCGTCGTTGGAGGCGAGCGCGTCGGCGGCCCAGCGGATCGCCGCATCGAGCAGCGGCTTGTGCCGCCCCTCGGCCATCGTCGCCTTCAGCAGCTGTCCGGCGATCGGCGCGACCTGAGTCTCGCGCAGCCGGCCGGCGACCGCGGCCTTCACCATGCCGCCGAGTCGCGCAGGGTCGAGCCCCTCCAGCACCTGCGCCACCAGCTTCGATGCGCCCTGGCGGAACTGCCCCCCCGCCCCTTCCGGCGGATCGGTCAGCCAGCGCGCGACCGCACTCGCGACGTCGACACGCCGCATCCGGCGCGCGACCACGCGCGGGATCAGGAAATTGGCGCGCAGGAACAGGGCAAGCTGGTCGCCGATCCGGTCCTTGTTGCGCGGCACGATCGCGGTGTGCGGGATCGGCAGGCCGAGCGGGTGGCGGAACAGCGCGGTCACCGCGAACCAGTCGGCCAGCCCGCCGATCATCGCCGCCTCGGCGAAGCTGCGCACGAAGCCCCATGCCGGATGCCGCTCGGCCAGCGCGCGGCTGACGAGAAACAGCGCCGCCATCATTACCAGCAGCGCGAACGCGACCTGCCGCATGCGCACCAGCCCGGGCGGAGCAGTCTCGGGGCGCGCGGTGAAGCCGGTCATCGCACGATCAATGACCGACGGCCCGCTTTGTTCAAGAGCGCGTGGAGATCGTCACTCCGCCGGACCCAGCCGCGGCGGTGCACCCTGCTCGATCAGCGGCCCGCCCTCGTCGCCGGGGCGATAGGTCAGCAGCCGCTTGCCGAGACGCGGCCCGACCCATTCCTCGATCCCGATCGACAGGCTGAAGGTCGCGGGCACGATCACCAGCGTCAGCATCGTCGACAGGATCAGGCCGCCGATCACGGTCACTGCCATCGGCTGGTTGAACGAGCCGTCGCCGCCCAGCGACAGCGCGGTCGGGATCATGCCCGCGACCATCGCCACCGTGGTCATCACGATCGGCTGCGCGCGCTTGTGCCCCGCATCCAGGATCGCCGCCATCGCCGGCACGCCGACGCGCATCTCCTCCAGCGCGAAGTCGATCAGCAGGATCGAGTTCTTGGCAACGATGCCCAGCAGCATCAGCAGCCCGATCAGCACCGGCAGCGACACCGGCATCCCGCAGATGTGGAGCGCCAGCGCCCCGCCCAGCGGCGCCAGCAGCAGCGAGCCGAGATTGACGAACGGCGGCATCGCGCGGCGGTACAGCAGGATCAGCACCGCCAGCACCAGCATGACGCCGGCCATCACCGCGATGACGAAGTTCTGGATCATCTCCGCCTGCCACTTGGCCGATCCGGAAGCCGCATAGTGAACGCCCTGCGGCAGGTCGTTCATCACCGGCAGCTTCATCACCTTGGCCCGCTCCTCGCCGCTGACCGCGCCGGGGGCGAGGTCGGCGTCGACGATGATGCGGCGCTCCTGGTTGAAGCGGCGGATCTCGGACGGCCCGGCACCATAGCTGATGTTCGCGACGACGCGCAGCGGCACGGTGCCGCCGCGCTGCAGCTGGACCGGCAGGTTCTGGATCGTCGACAGGTTGCGCCGGCTGTACGGGTCGAGCGCGACGCCGATCGGGATCTGCCGGTCGGGCAGTGAGAATTTCGCCGCGTTCTGGTCGATCTCGCCCTGGGTGGCGATGCGGATCGTCTGGCTGAGCGCCGCGGTGCTGATCCCCATGTCGGCGGCCAGGTCGAGCCGCGGCGTGATGATGAGCTCGGGCCGCGGCAGGTCACCCTCGACCCGCGGGCTGCGCAGGTTGGGCAGCGTCTTCATCTCCTCGGCGACGCGGTTGGCCGCGGTCAGCAGCGCCTGCGGATCGTCGCCCGCCAGCATCACCGACACCGGCCGGCTGCTGCCACCACCGCCGTCGTTGGACGCGAAGCTGATCCGCGCATCGGGGATCGCGTTCAGCAGGACCGATGTCTGCCGCTCGAAATCGATCGAGGAACGGGCGCGGTCCTTGCGCAGGGTGATGTCGATCGTCGCGCTGCCGACCTTCACCTTCTCGACCGCGGCCTTCACCTCGGGCTGGGCACGCAGGATCGCGTTGGCGCGGTCGGCGACCGCCTCGGTCTGCTCCAGCGTGGTACCCGGCGTCATCGCGATCGACAGGGTGCTGAAGTCGACGTCCTGCGGCGGCTGGAAGGTGAAGGGCAGCGTGGCGAAGGCGGCGATCGTCGCCAGGAACGATATCGCCCCCAGCCCGACCGTCTTCCACCGGTTCCGCAGCGTCCAGCCGAGCACGTCCATGTAGCGGTCCATCGCCCAGCCGCCGCCATGCTCCTGATGCCCCTGCGCCTTCAGAAAATAGGCGGCGACCATCGGCGTGATGAGCCGCGCGACCAGCAGCGACATCAGCACCGCGACGACCACAGTGATGCCGAAATTCTTGAAGAATTGGCCGGCGATGCCCGGCATCAGCCCGACCGGCAGGAACACCGCGACGATCGAGAAGGTGGTGGCGACCACCGCCAGCCCGATCTCGTCGGCGGCGTCGATCGACGCCTGGTACGCGGATTTGCCCATCCGCATGTGGCGCACGATATTCTCGATCTCGACGATCGCATCGTCGACCAGCACGCCCGCCACCAGGCTGAGGCCCAGCAGCGTCATGAAGTTCAGGCTGAACCCCATCAGCGACATGATCCAGAAGGTCGGGATCGCCGACAACGGGATGGCGAGCGCGGAGATGATCGTCGCCCGCTTGTCGCGCAGGAACAGATAGACGACGATGACCGCCAGCACCGCGCCCTCGATCAGGGCATGGATCGCGGACTTGTACTGGTTCTTGGTATAGCCGACGCTCGAGAACTGCTCGACGAAGCGGATGTTCGGATTGTCCTTCTGGAGCGCCGCCAGCTCCTTCACCGTCGCGTCGTAGAGGCTGACCTCGGATGCGCCGCGCGCGCGCTGGATGCCGAAGCCAACGACCTGGCGGCCGTTCACCTTGGCAAAGGCGCGCTGCTCCAGCGATCCGTCGCGCACCTCGGCGATGTCGGACAGGCGCACGGTGCGGCTGGTCGTCATGCCGATGCCGCCGGCCGCCGCGATGTTGCCGGAAATGGGTATCTGGGTCTGGCCCAGCGTATAGGCGTCCTGCGCGTTGCCGACGATGCGCAGCGACTGCTCGCCCCCGCCCACCTCGGCCCGGCCACCCGCGGCATTGATGTTGGCGGCGCGCAGCGACTGGTTCACCTGGCTGGCGGTGATCCCCAGCGACTGCATCTTGGCGGGGTCGAGGATTACGCGGATCGCGCGGTCGACGCCGCCGGTCAGCTCGATATTCTGCATCCCCGGAATGGCGAGCAGCCGCTTGCGCACGACCCGGTCGACATATTGCGACAGCTGTTCCAGCGTCATGTCGTCGCCCTCGACCGACCAGGTCGCGACGGAGCCGTTGTTGATGATGACGCGCTCGACCACCGGCTCGATCACGCCGTCGGGCAGTTCGCCGCGAATCGTGCTGATCGCGTCGCGGACGTCGGTGACGGCGCGGTCGACAGGGGTGTTGAAATCGAACTGGACGAAGGTGCCGCTCGACCCCTCGCTGATCGTCGAGTTGATCTCGTCGACGCCCTCCAGCGACCGGATCGCCGCCTCGACCCGCTGGGTGATCTGCGTCTCGATCTCCGTCGGTGCCGCGCCCGGCTGGGCGATGCGGACATAGACCGCCGGGAAGGTGATCTCCGGGCTGTCGTTCACCGACATGCGGTTGAACGAGATGATGCCGGCGATCGTCAGCGCGATGAACAGGACGATGGGCGGTACCGGGTTCCGGATCGCCCAGGCCGACATGTTGCGGAAACCCATGGTCGTCAGCCCTTCTGCGCCTGGCGGATCGGCTTCACCTTCTGCCCCGGATTCAGGAAGGCGCCGGCCGACAGCACGACCCGCTCCGTCCCGTTCAGCCCTTCGGCGACGGCGATGCCCGAATCGGACACCTCGCCGATCTTGATCGCCCGGCGCTCCACCTTGTCGTCCTTGCCGACGACGTAGACGAAGCTGCCCTTGCCGTCGGTCATCACCGCCGATTCGGGCAGCAGCGGCAGCGCGCTCGATCCCGAGACGATCGCCGCCGTGCCGAAGCCGCCCGGCCGTAGCGCCGGATCATAGCGCAGCGCGATGCGCGCGATGCCCTGGCGCGTCGAGGGATCGACGACCGGCGAGATCTGCCAGACCTCTCCCGAATAGCTGCGGTCGGCACCGATCGGCGTCACCTTGGCCGGAGCGCCAACATGCAACCCGGCAAGATCACCCTCGCTCAGCTGCGCCCTCAGCTCCATCTGCCCGCCCTGCGCGATGCGGAACAGCATGCCGCTGCCCGAGCTGACGATCTGCCCCGCCTCGACCCCGCGGGTCAGCACCAGCCCCTCGGCCGGCGCACGAATGTCCAGCCGGCCGTTGCGCGCCTGCGCTTCCTTGAAGCTGGCACCGGCGACCTTGACCCGCGCCGCCGCGGCATCGCGCGTGGCGGTGCGGCGCTGCAGGTCCGCCTTGGAGATGAAGCCGCGATCGACCAGCGCGTTCGCCCGGTCGAGTTCCGCCTGCGCCAAGGTCAGGTCCGCACGTGCGACATTGACCTGCGCGCCCAGCGAGGCGGCGGTCTGTGTCTGGACGGAGCGGTCGACGGTCGCGAGCACCTGACCCGCCTTCACCCACTGGCCCGGCTCGACCAGCACGCGCGTGACGATCCCGCCCTCGCCCGCGACGCCGACCGGCATCTCGCGGCGTGCGGCGATCGATCCGGTCGCCGACAGCGTGCGCTCCGCCGCCTTGCGGCCGGGCACGACGACAGTCACAGGAGACAATTGCTCGCCGCCGCCCGCAGCGGGTGCGTCCGGCTTCTTGCCGGCAAAGGCCCACAGCGCGATCGCGACCGCCAGCACGGCGACGACCGCCGCCGCGACGATCCAGCGTCGGCGCGAACCCGGTGCCTCTGGACCCGTCAGCCGCTCTGGCGCCATCACTCCCGGTTCGTAGTTCATGCCGTGCCCGATCCCGTCCCACTCGCGCAACCCTTCGGCGCGCACCCCATTCTTGCTGTGTTATACAAATAGGTCACCAGGCTCAAGACCCGCAGACCGATTCATCACAGGCCGTGCGTATCGCGCTATTGCGGCGACGGTAAGTCCTGATCGGGACCGTTCAGGCGGCGTTGATCCGTCGGCCGGCAAAGGCACAGGCGACGATAACAGGAGACTATCATGCGTCATGCCGTTCTTGCCATCCTGACCGCCACCGCCGTGCTGCCCGCAGTCGCCGCCGCCCAGACCGGCCCCGCCTCGGTCGTGCCGATGGTGGCGGCGGCCGGAACCGTGCTCGATGTCGTGGCAGAGGGAAAGACGACGCGCGTGCCCGATCTGGCGACGATCCGCGCCGGTGTCGTCTCGACGGCGCCGACCGCCGCGCAGGCACTGGGCGACAATGCCGCATCGATGACGAAGGTGATGGCCGCGCTGCGCCGTGCCGGGGTCGCGGCGCGCGATCTGACGACCGCCACGGTGCAGCTGTCGCCGCAGTATCGCTATGCCGATAACCAGCCGCCGGTCGTCACCGGTTATCAGGCAACCAACACCGTCTCGATCCGCTTCCGCGACGTTGCGACCTCTGGCGCGATCCTGGACGCGCTGGTCGCGCAGGGGGCGAACCAGATCGATGGTCCCAACCTGTCGGTCGCCGAACCAGAGGCGGCGCTGGACGAGGCACGCACCGATGCCCTGCGCCGCGCCCGCGCGCGTGCCGATCTCTATGCGAAGGCGGCGGGACTGCGGGTGGTGCGAATCGTCTCGATCGGAGAGGCGGGGCAGGACGCCGGCGGCCCGGATCGCCCGCCCGTGTTCTACGCCCGCGCGATGGCGGCAGACGCCAAGACGGTCGTCGCGCCGGGCGAGAAGGACATCACCGCGACGCTGCAGGTTCGCTTCCTGCTGGACCAGTAACGACGAAGGGGCCGCCCGGCATCGCCGGACGGCCCCTTCCTCTACCCGGTCAGACGACCGGGTGTGCGATCAGCGAACGCTGCCGCGACGCACCAAGTTCACGATCGCCAGCAGGACGATCGCGCCGAGCAGCGACACCAGGAACGAGGTGACCGTCAGCGGCGCGTTGTTGATCGAGCCGCCCGAGATGATGAGCCCGCCGATGAAGGCGCCCACGATGCCGACGACGATGTTCAGGAAGATGCCCTGCTGCGCGTCGGTGCGCATGATGATGCTCGCCAGCCAGCCGATAACGCCGCCGATGATAAGCCACAGAATGATGCCCATTTCCGTTCCCTCCGTTGCAGCCCGCGAACGGCGCGGGCGTTGCCGGAAGAACCGAAATGCGGCCGACTTGTTCCGGGGCCGATCCTAATCCCTTCGATCAGTATTTCTGCTGCCGCTCGTACAGCGAGCGATAGTGCTGGATACGGGTGACGCGCAGTCCCGGCATTCCTGACCGGTCGATCGCGCGCTGCCAGCCGGCGAACTCCTCCACCGTCAGGCTGTAGCGGTCGCACACTTCGTCGACCGACAGCAGCCCGCCATTGACCGCGGCGACCACCTCTGCCTTGCGGCGTACGACCCAGCGCGTGGTCGAGGGCGGCGGCAGCGTGTCGATGGTCAGCGGCTCACCGAGCGGACCGATGACCTTGGCGGGACGAATTTTTTCGTTCTGGATCATTCTTCAACCTCTGTCGGGACGCGAGGTCCCCTCGAAACGCGTACAAGCTGCGTACAGGCTGGGCTTGAAGATCGCCTGAAACGCCGCGGTAAACGGGGACTTCAACTCTCCTTCCAATGCGTTAGCATTCGGGCCACGCCGGCGTTGAAACAGCCGCTACCCGCGTGCGACGCGACGCTGCCGGATGCGACGGAAAGGGTGTCGGCCAGCGCCGCGACCACCACCGCCACATCGGGTTCCGATGTCGTCTCGATGGCGTCTTGCCCGCGCTCTATCCGGCTCTGATGCAACGCGACCCCCGTCGAAACCCATGCGAGCCGTCGACGTAACCAGTTTAGGTGAAGGCGAGGTAAAGCGCTTTTGCCCGGCCGCCGCCGCGCCTATGTGCGCGGTCGTGGACCAGATGATCGATTTCCAGCTGAAGGGTGGCGCCGCCGGCAAGCGCATCGTCGTCGCCATGTCGGGCGGCGTCGACAGCTCGGTGGTGGCGGCGCTCGCCGCGCGGACCGGTGCCGAGGTGATCGGCGCGACGCTGCAGCTCTACGATCATGGCGAGGCGACGGCGCGGCCGGGCGCCTGCTGCGCCGGCCGCGACATTCGCGATGCGCGCGCGGTGTGCGACCGGCTGGGCATCGCGCATTACGTCTTCGATCACGAGAGCGCCTTTCGCAGCGCCGTGGTCGATCGCTTCGCCGACGAATATCTCGCCGGACGCACCCCGATCCCGTGCGTCCAGTGCAATATGGGGCCGAAGTTCACCGACCTGTTCGCGCTCGCGCGCGACCTGGGCGCCGACTGCCTCGCCACCGGCCACTATGTCCGCCGGGTGCCGGCGGCGGACGGCGTGCAGCTGCACCGGGGCAGCGATCCGGCGCGCGACCAGAGCTATTTCCTGTTCGCCACAACCACCGCGCAGCTCGATTTCCTGCGCTTCCCCCTGGGTGGCCTGCCCAAGGACCGGGTCCGTGCCATCGCTGCCGAACTGGGGCTGGGCGTCGCCGCCAAGCCCGACAGCCAGGACATCTGCTTCGTGCCGGACGGCGATTATGCCGGGCTGGTCAAGAAGCTGCGGCCGGAAGCGGCGACCGGGGGCGACATCGTCGACCTGTCCGGCGCCAAGCTGGGCGAGCATCGCGGACTGGTCCATTTCACCGTCGGCCAGCGCAAGGGACTGGAGGTCGGCGGCCAGGCCGAGCCGCTCTACGTCGTCCGGATCGAGCCCGACAGCCGCCGCGTCGTCGTCGGGCCGCGCCGCGCACTGGCCGTGGCGGCGATCCGGCTGACCGACGCCAACTGGATCGGCGGCACCCATGTCGGGGCGGTCACGGTCAAGGTCCGCTCAATGGCGCGGCCGGTGCCGGCGCGGCTCGACGGCGACCGGCTGGTGTTCGAGGTGCCGGAGTACGGCGTCGCTCCGGGGCAGGCCGCGGTGCTCTATGCCGGCGAGCGCGTGCTGGGCGGCGGCTGGATCGCCGAGACCGAAGCAGCGCTGGTCGCCGCCTGAGCCATATAACGCAAGAAATGGCGGGAGAGAGCGCGGCCGCGCACTCGATCTCCCGCACCATCGCGTCGCCGCTGCCGGTTTGACCGGCGGCTCCGCTCCGCAATTCGTCTTTTATGATTGACGGCGCTGCGACAGTGGCAGGTCGGTAGACGAGCGCCGGACGAAAAAAAAGGCCGGACGAGCCGGCCTGTGAAGTTTTTAGGAGAGGATGCCTGAAAGGCACAGTCGTTGTGCACCGCAGCGCATCTGTTCGCAAGTGCAACGTAAGTCCGCACAGATGCATCAAACGCAATTGTCCGACATCAGGACAGGTGAAAATGCCCCTCCATAACGGTCACGCATGATCCGGTCAGTTCTACCCGCTCACCGTCCAGCCGGCAGTGCAGCCTGCCCCCGCGCGGACTCGCCTGTCGGGCAGTGAAGGCCGGCGAGCCGAGACGGTGCGTCCAATAGGTTGCGATCACAGCATGCGCCGACCCGGTAACCGCGTCCTCGCCGCCATGCTCCGGCACGAAGACGCGGCTGACGATGTCGGTGTCGCGCCCGGGTGCGGTAACGATCACCGAGATGTTACCGGCCTTTGTCAGCGCAGCGAAGTCGGGCTGGACCGCCGCCACCGCCGCTTCATCAGGCAGTACGACCACCGCATAACCCCGATCGTGCCACAACGTCGCGACCGGCGCGCCTGCACCCAGTGCCGCAACAATCGCGGGCAGCGGCCTGGAAACCGGCACCAGCGCCGGCACGTCGAGCCTGTAGCCATGCTCTGCGCGCTCAACCGCCAACACGCCGGCGCGCCGCGTGGCGAAGCGTACCCGATTGCGGGCCGGCTCCGCGTCGAGCATGACATGCCCGCTCGCCAGCGTCGCATGGCCGCAGAGCGCGATCTCGCCACGGCCCGAGAACCAGCGCAGGTCCAGCTCGGCTCCGTCCTTCGCGGCAGGCGTGACGAACGCCGTGGCAGGTAAACCGATCTGGGTGGCGATCGCCAGCAGCGTCGCATCGTCTGGCCAGGCGTCCAACCGCAGCACCGCCGCCGGATTGCCGGAAAACGGCCCGTCGACGAAGGCGTCGACCCGGGCGAATGGCAGGTCCAGCGCGGCTAGATCCGCTTGGCGAACCAGTGCGGCGTCACGTCCGCCTCGACCAGCGGATTGTCGGTGTCGACATGCCCCTCGGGATCGAGGTGGATCAGCACCTCGACCTTGGGGAAACGCTGCTTCAGGTTGCGCTCGACCGCCTCGACCAGATCGTGTGCGCGCGCCACGGTAATCGCCGGGTCGACCTCCATATGGAACTGCGCGAAGTCGTGGCTGCCCGACCGGCGGGTGCGGAAATCATGGATGCCGCGCAGGCCGGGCTGGCGCGCCGCGACGTCGAGGAACGCGGCGCGCTGATCCTCGGGCCACTCCTTGTCCATCAGCTGGTCGATCGCGTTCGACGACGCCTGGAACGCGCCCCAGGCCAGCCACAGCGCGATGGCGATGCCGAACAGCGCGTCGGCACCGTGCCAGCCGACATATTGGTCGAGCACCAGCGCCGCGATCACCGATCCGTTCAGCAGCACGTCCGACTGGTAATGGACGTTGTCGGCCATGATCGCGACCGACCCGGTCTGGCGGATCGCACGGCGCTGGTACCAGAGCAGCGCCACCGTCGCGACCATTGCGACGACCGACACGCCGATGCCGAATTCCGCGTCCTGCGTTGCCGCCGGGTCGCCGAGCGCCTGCACCGCGCGCCAGCCGATCCCCGCGGCCGACGCGGTGATGAGCGCGACCTGGAACAGCGCCGCCAGCGCCTCCGCCTTCCCGTGCCCGAAACGGTGGTCATGGTCGGCCGGCTCCCCCGCCAGCTTCACGCCGTACAGCGTCACCAGCGAGGCGAGCAGGTCGAGCGCGGTATCCGCCAGCGAGCCCAGCATCGCCACCGACCCTGTGTGCCAGGCGGCGAACCCCTTCAGCGCCAGCAGGAACAGCGCGGTCGCGACGCTCGCCAGCGCGGCACGGATCGCTACGGGGATAAGGCGACGGCGTTCGTCCTGCGTCATGGATAGAGAAGCCCTTCGTGCCAGCCGTCAGCCCAGACGAACAAACGTCGTTCGTGAAGCCGGTGGGCGCGATCCTGCCAAAACTCGATGCGATCGGGAATGACGCGATACCCGCCCCACTGTGGTGGTCGAGGTACATCGCCGTCTTTGAACCGCTCCTCCATCGCTCTGAAGCGCGCCTCGAACGTTTCGCGCTTGTCCAGCGGGCGCGACTGGTCCGACGCCCATGCACCGAGCTGTGAGTCGCGGCTGCGGGTAGCGAAATAAGCGTCGGACTCCGGCTCGGTTGTCCATTGAACCTTGCCCTCGATCCGCACCTGCCGGCGCAGCGATTTCCAGTGGAACAGCAGCGCGGCGTTGGGATTGGCAGCCAGATCGCCCGCCTTGCGCCCCTCGCGATTGGTGTAGAACACGAACCCGTCGGCCCCGTGTCCCTTCAGCAGCACCATGCGCACCGACGGGCGGCCATGTGCATCGGCGGTGGCCAGCGCCATCGCATTGGGGTCGTTGGGCTCCGACGCCTTGGCCTCGGCGAACCAGGCGTCGAACAGGGCCAGGGGATCGTCCATGACCTGCCCCATAGAGCATTCGGTCGGCGAACGGAACGAGTCCGCGCGGCCTGCATTGAATCGCCCGCGAAACGAGGGATTTGCGATGGCCGCACGGGCATATTGGCAGGGGCAGATCAGGCTGGCGCTGGTGTCGATCCCGGTCGAGATCTACTCGGCGACCCGCAGCGGCGCCGCGGTCCAGTTCCGCCAGATCCACGAGCCGACCGGCAAGCCGATCAGCTACGAGAAGGTCGTGACCGGCGTCGGCCCGGTCGACCTGGACGACATCGTCAAGGGTTACGAGGTGTCGAAGGGCGAGTACGTCCTGCTCGACCAGGACGAGATCGACGCGGTAAAGCTCGAATCGAAGAAGACGCTGGAGCTGACGCAGTTCGTCGACGCCTCCGAGATCGACGTCCTCTATTACGAGAAGCCCTATTTCGTCGTCCCTGCCGATGATCTGGCCGAAGAGGCGTTCATCGTTCTGCGCGAGGCGCTGCGCCGCACCAAGAAGGTCGGACTCGGCCAACTGGCGATGCGCGGCCGCGAATATGTCGTCAGCCTGAAACCGTGCGGGCGCGGCATGGTGCTGGAGACGCTCCGCTATGCCGACGAGGTGCACAAGGCGCAGGGTTATTTCCGCGAGATCCCCGACGACAAGCCCGATGCCGAGCTGCTCGACCTGGCCGAGGCGCTGATCGACCGCAAGACCGCCGCCTTCCACCCCCAAGAGTTCCACGACCGCTATGTCGACGCGCTGAAGGGTCTGATCGAGCGCAAGCGCAAGGCGAACGGCAAGAAGGTCATCGAGGACAAGGGCGGCGCCGAGCCGAAATCCTCCAACGTCGTCGACCTGATGGCGGCGCTGCGCAAATCGATGGGCGACAAGCCCAAGGCCGCGGCGAAAACGCCCGCGAAGAAGGCGCCAGCGCGCAAGCCGGCGGCGAAGAAACGTGCCTGACCGCCACACTCTTCGCCCCTGCACGGGCAGGGGCCTCCCGGTAGAAAGGCGCGTGCTTGCGGGGAGAGGCCCCAGCCTGCGCTGGGGTGACGGAGCGCGATGACCGACCCCCTCGCCCGCTATAATGCCAAGCGCGACTTCACCAGGACCGCCGAACCCGCCGGCACGCTCGCCCCCGGCAAGGGCAACAGCTTCATGGTCCAGAAGCACTACGCCACCCGCCTCCACTGGGACTTCCGCCTCGAGATCGATGGCGTGCTGAAGAGCTGGGCGGTCACCCGCGGCCCCAGCCTCGATCCCGCCGAGAAACGGCTGGCGGTGCGGACCGAGGACCACCCGCTGTCCTACGCGACGTTCGAGGGAGTGATCCCCGCCGGCGAATATGGCGGCGGCACGGTAATGCTGTGGGATCGCGGCACTTGGGCCCCCATTGCGGGCAAGAGCGCGAAGGACCTGGAGAAAGGCCATCTCCACTTCGTCCTGAACGGCGAGCGGATGAGGGGCGAGTGGCTGCTGATCCGCCTGAAGGGCCGCCCCAGGGAGAAGCGCGAGAACTGGCTGCTCCGCAAGATCGACGACGCCGAGGCTGGCGGCACCGACACGCTGGTCGAGGAGGCCCTGACCAGCATTGCGACGGGTCGGACCATGGCCGAGATCGCGGAGGGTAAAGATCCTCCCCTGCAAGGGGAGGGGGACCGCCGGCCGAAGGCTGGTGGTGGAGGGGTGTCTCCCCTCGCGAGCCGGGATACCCCTCCACCACCGCGCGACGCGCGGCGGTCCCCCTCCCCCTCCGGGGGAAGATCTTTAGCGGACTTCATCCCACCCCAGCTCTGCACGCTGGTCGACTCGGTCCCCACCGGCAGCAACTGGCTCCACGAGATCAAATACGACGGCTACCGCGCCATCATCGCTCTCGCGGATGGCAAGGCGAAGGTCTTCACCCGCAACGGCCTCGACTGGACCGACAAGTTCGCCCACATCGCTGCCGCTATCGGCACCCTGCCCGGCAGCGCGCTGATCGACGGCGAGATCGTCGCGTTCAAGAACGACAAGCCCGACTTCGCCACACTGAAGGACGCGATCAGCACCGGCGGCGCGATGACGTTCTTCGCCTTCGACCTGCTCCACCAGAACGGCGAGGATCTGACCGACCTGCCGCTCACCGCCCGCAAGGAGCGGCTGCGCGCGCTGCTCGGCGATGATCGCGACGCCGTTCGCTTCTCCGAGCACGTCACCGGCTCGGGCGAGGCGCTCTTCGAGCAGATGTGCGCCGAGGGGCTGGAGGGCATCGTCTCGAAGCGCGCGGACGCGCCCTATCGCAGCGGGCGCAGCAAGGCGTGGCTCAAGGCCAAGTGCATCGCCCGGCAGGAGTTCGTCATCCTCGGCTGGCAACCCTCAACCAAGCGCCGCGGCTTCGCCTCGCTGCTGGTCGGCGTTCGGGAGGGCGGCACTTATGTCTATCGCGGCAAGGTCGGCACCGGCTTCACCCAGGCGATCTTCGACGACCTGACGCCCCGGCTCGACCGGCTCGCCCGCAAGACGGCGCCGGTCGAGGCCCCCCGCGCGGCGGTTCGCGGCGCCCGTTGGGTCACGCCGAAGCTGGTCGCCGAGATCGCCTATGCCGAGATCACGCCCGACGGGATGCTGCGCCACGCCAGCTTCATCGGCCTGCGTGGCGACAAGCCGGCAGACGAGGTGGTCGACGAGCGCACCGCCGACACGCCCGCTCCCGCCGTCACGATCAAGGTCAGCAGCCGCGACCGGGTGATCTTCCCGGAGTCGGACGTCACCAAGGGAGAACTGGCCGACTATTACGCCGCGGTCGCCGGCATCATGCTGCCGGTCACCGGCCACCGCCCGGTCAGCCTGGTCCGCTGTCCCCAAGGTCGCGCCCGCGCCTGTTTCTTCCAGAAGCACGATGCCGGCAGCTTCGGCACGGCCGTGCATCAGGTGCCCGTGCGCGAGAAGGACGGATCGACCGAGAATTACCTGTGGGTCGACGATGCCGACGGGCTGGTCGCCTGCGTCCAGATGGGCTCGATCGAGTTCCACGGCTGGGGCTCGCGCGTCGAGACGCTGGAACGGCCCGACCGCCTCGTCTTCGATCTCGACCCCGACGAGGGACTGGGCTTCGCCGAGACGAAAAAGGCGGCCGAGCATCTGAAGGAACAGCTCGCCGAACTGGGGCTGACCAGCTTCCCGCTGCTGTCGGGCGGCAAGGGCGTCCACGTCGTCGTGCCGCTGACTCCGCAGGCGGAATGGCCCGCGGTCAAGGACTTCGCCAGCCGCTTCGCCCAGGCGCTGGCCCAAGCAGAGCCCGACCGCTTCGTCGCGACCATGGCCAAGGCGAAGCGCAAGGGCCGGATCTTCATCGACTGGCTGCGCAACCAGCGCGGAAGCACCGCGATCATGCCCTATTCCGCCCGCGCCCGCGCCGGCGCACCGGTGGCCGCGCCGGTATTATGGACCGAGCTGCGCGACCTCGACACCGCCGCACGGTGGGGCGTGCGAGACGTGGGCGAACTGCTGAACCGCGCGAACGGCCGGTCGCTTGCCGGTTGGGGCGTGGCCGACCAGGTACTGCCGGACCTCTAGGGGAAGTCCGCCCCCCAACCGCTTCAGTCGTCATTCTCGCGAAGGCGAGAATCCAGACGCGCAACCATCGCGTAGGCCACCGACGTCAGCGGTTCTGGATCCCCGCCTGCGCGGGGATGACGAGTATGGAAGTGAGCTCCCTCACCCCACCAACCGCCGCCCCGCCCGGAACAGGCCATCCACCGGCACCTCCAGCCAGTCGGGCCGGTTCGCCGCCTCATACCCCACCTCATATGCCGCCTTCGCCACCAGCAGCAGGTCGAGCAGCGCGGCATCCGGCTTGGCATCACTGGCGGCGGTGTACGCGTCGAGAAAAGCCTCGCGCGCGCCGTGGCAGAACCGGGCGTAGCGATGCTCGGCGCGCAGCGCCTCCGTCTCCGGCCCGGGCGGGCGCGAGCGATCGGCGACCGCCGTCGCGTAATCGAACGAGCGCAATATGCCCGCCACGTCGCGCAGCGGCAGGTCCTTGGCCCGGCGCTCGGCCAGCGGCTGCGCGGGCTGCCCCTCGAAATCGATCAGCATCACGTCGCCGCCGGTCACCAACACCTGCCCCAGATGCAGGTCGCCGTGAATGCGGGTGCGCTGCTGACCGACCGTCGCCGCCGCCACGTCGCGCACCTTCGCGCGCAACGCGTCGCCGTTCGTCGCCAGCCACTCGGCCGCCTCGCCGGCCAGCCCGGCCGCATCGATCTGCGCCAGCGCATTGTCGACGTCCGCCAGCACCTGCCCGGCAAGCCGCTCCGTACCGGCTGCGTCCATCGGCTCCGGCGCGAAGGCCGCATCGTCGGTAGGCCGTGCCAGCACGCCGTGCATCTCGGCCAACCGCCGGCCCAGCGTTTCGGCGAAATTGCGGTAGTTGGCGAAGGTCGTGTTATCCTCGGTCGCCAGCCGCTCCAGCACGCCCAGCGTCCAGTTCCACGCATCGCCCTGATTATGGACGAAGCGCTGCGCCAGCATCAGCAGTGTGTCGTCGGCCGTGCGCCGCACCTCGCCCAGGACCGGCGGCACCGCCTCGAACCCGCCCGCGACCAGATGACGCACCATCTCGGCATCGGGGTGGACGCCACTCTCCAGGCGGCGGAGCAGCTTCAGCACCACCGACTGGCCGATCACCAGCGAGCTGTTCGACTGTTCGGCGGTCAGCCAGTCGATCTCGGCATCCGGCTCGACATCGAGGCCGTCGGCGGAACAGGCGATCGCCTCTTCCCCCTCGCCCAGCGTCGCGCCACCCTGCATTGCCGCGATCACCGAGCGGGCGAACTCGGCGACGGTGAAGCCATCGGTCAGCAGCCCGACCTGCCGCCCGCGCCGCACCCGCGCCAGCGCAAGGGCGCCGGCGAAGCGGCTCTGCGCCTCTCCCTCCCACACGATACCCAGTGGCAGGGCGTAACGGTGGGTGGCCTTGTCCGTCTCGACCTCGATCTCGGCGAGCAGCAGGTCGTCGATGTCCGGCAGCGCGTCGAGCCGTACGATCCGCACCGCCGCGATGCTCTCGTCCTTCGCACCGAACCAGCGGCGCTGCGCGACATAGGCGGGCAGCACGTCCCGCTCCAGCACGGACCGGTTCGATCCGACCGCGATGTCGCCGAAGCCGGGTCGCAGCACGAAGGTGAAGCGCTCCGCCTCAAGCGGTGTCGGTGCGGAGGCCCAGCTCGGCGCGTCGGCTTCGGTCGACAGCGCGAACCACAGGAAGCCATAGGGCGGCAGCGTCAGCACATAGGGATTGATCCCGATCGGCGGAAACGGCGTGCCGCCGGTCAGTTCGATCGGGGTGCGGCCGACATGGTCGGGCAGGTCCAGCTCGACCGCCTGCGCGGTGCGGCCGAGATTGAAGACGCACAGGATCGTGTCGCCCTCATGCTCGCGGACATAGGCCAGGATCTTGCGATTGGCGGGCCGCAGGAAGGTCTGGGTGCCACGGCCGAAGGCGGGATGCTCGCGCCGAACCGCCAGCATCCGCTTGACGGCGTTCAGCATCGAATGGCGGTCGCGCTCCTGCGCCTCGACATTCACCGCCTCGTACCCGTAGAGCGGGTCCTGGATCACCGGCAGCGTCAGGCTCGGCGGGTCGCAGCGGCTGAACCCGCCGTTGCGGTCGGGCGACCATTGCATGGGGGTGCGGACACCGTCGCGGTCGCCGAGATGGATATTGTCCCCCATCCCGATCTCGTCGCCATAATAGAGCACCGGGGTGCCCGGCATCGTCAGGAGCAGCGCGTTCATCAGCTCGACCCGCCGCCGGTCCCGCTCCATCAGCGGCGCCAGCCGCCGGCGGATGCCCAGATTGATCCGCGCGCGCCGGTCGGCGGCATAGGTGTTCCACAGATAGTCCCGCTCGGCGTCGGTCACCATTTCGAGCGTCAGCTCGTCATGGTTGCGCAGGAAGATCGCCCATTGGCAATTCTCCGGAATGTCCGGCGTCTGGCGCATGATGTCGGTGATCGGGAAGCGATCCTCCTGAGCCACCGCCATGTACATGCGCGGCATCAGCGGGAAGTGGAACGCCATGTGGCACTCGTCGCCGCGCCCGTCGGCGCCATCGCCGAAATATTGCTGCGTGTCCTCCGGCCACATATTCGCCTCGGCCAGCAGCATCCGGTCGGGATATTCCGCGTCGAGCGCGGCGCGTATCTTCTTCAGCACATCGTGCGTTTCGGACAGGTTCTCGTTCGACGTCCCGTCCCGCTCGATCAGATAGGGGATCGCGTCGAGCCGCAGCCCGTCGACCCCCATGTCGAGCCAGAAGCGCATGACCTGCAGCACCTCTTCCAGCACCGCCGGATTGTCGAAGTTCAGGTCGGGCTGGTGGCTGTAGAAGCGGTGCCAGAAATAGGCGCCCGCCTCCTCGTCCCAGGTCCAGTTCGACTTCTCGGTGTCGAGGAAGATGATGCGCGTGCCCGAGTAGAGCTTGTCGTCGTCCGACCAGACGTAGAAGTTCCGCTCCGGACTACCCGGCGGCGCGCGGCGCGCGGCCTGGAACCAGGGATGCTGGTCCGAGGTGTGGTTGATAACCAGCTCGAACACCACGCGGATGCCGCGCGCGTGCGCGGCGGCGATGAAGGCGGTGGCGTCCTCCATCGTGCCGTAATCGGGCGACACCTCGCGATATTCAGCGATGTCGTACCCGTCGTCGCGCCGCGGACTGGGATAGAAGGGCAGCAGCCAGATACAGGTGACGCCCAAGTCGGCGATGTAGTCCAGCTTCTGGATCAGCCCCTTGAAGTCGCCGATCCCGTCATTGTTCGAATCGTAGAAGGACTTGATGTGGACCTGATAGATCACCGCATCCTTGTACCACAGCGGGTCCGCCCCGACCGTGTTGGCGTGGGTCGTCGCCGTCTCGCCCTCACTCATGCTCATGCCGCCTGCTCCGCGGTCAGCCGCCAGATGCGATAGGGCTGGTCGGGCTCGATCCGGATGAACTGATCCTTCCCATACCAGCGGAAGCGGTAACCTTCGGCCAGATCCTCGACCGCGACGCTGCCATTGTCGTCCATTCCGAATTCCCACAGCGGCACCTGGAAGGTGCATTCCTGGCCCTGATGCGGGTCCATGTTGACCATCACGCAGATCATTCCCGCACCGTCGGGATCGGGCTTGCCGTACCAGATGATGCTGTCGTTGCCGGCGACGAAGAACTTCGTGTTCAGGTGCGTCTGGAGCGCCGGATACTGCCGCCGGATACGGTTGAGCATCGCGATGTCCTGAATGATGTTGCCGGGCGCATTCCAGTCGCGCGGCTTGACGATGTATTTCTCGCTGTCGTTATACTCTTCCTTGCCCGGCACCGGGTCGGCTTCGCACAGCTCGAACCCCGAATAGACGCCGAACAGCCCCGACAGCGTCGCCGCCAGCACCGCGCGGATGCGGAAGCCTGGCCGGCCGGAGGTCTGTAGGAAGACCGGGTTGATGTCGGGCGTGTTGACGAAGAAATGCGGGCGATAGAAGTCCCTCGGCGCCTCGCTCGTCAGTTCGACAATGTAATCGGTCAGCTCCGCCTTGGTGTCGCGCCAGGTGAAATAGGTATAGCTCTGCGAGAAGCCGACCTTGGCCAGCCGGTACATCATCGTCGGCCGGGTGAATGCTTCCGCCAGGAAGATCGTGTCGGGATGCCGCGCGCGAACGTCGGCGATCATCCATTCCCAGAAGGGCAGCGGTTTGGTGTGGGGATTGTCGACGCGGAAGGTCTTCACGCCATGCTCGATCCACAGCAGGATCACGTCGCGCAGCGCGACCCACAGGCCGGGCACCGCGTCGGGGCCGTAGAAGTCGACATTGACGATGTCCTGATACTTCTTCGGCGGGTTCTCCGCATATTTCATCGAGCCATCGGGCCGCCACGCGAACCAGCCGGGATGCTCGGTCAGCCAGGGATGGTCGGGCGAGCACTGGATCGCGAAATCGAGCGCGATCTCCAGTCCATGCCCGCGCGCCGCCTCGACCAGCCGGGCGAAGCTCTCGAACCCGCCCAGTTCGGGATGCACCGCGTCGTGCCCGCCATCGGCCGAGCCGATCGCATAGGGGCTGCCGGGATCGTCCGGTCCCGGCGTCAGCGTGTTGTTCGGCCCCTTGCGGTTGGTCTTGCCGATCGGATGGATCGGCGGAAAATAGAGCGTGTCGAACCCCATGTCGCGGATCTGCGGCAGGCGACCGATCACGTCGTCGAACGTGCCGTGCCGCGCCGCATCGGGGGTAATGGAGCGCGGGAACAGCTCGTACCAGCTGGAAAAACGCGCCGCGATCCGCTCCGCGTCGAGCAGCTGCGGGTCCGAGCGCAGCGCGAACGGCCGCGCGTCCGCCGCCGCCATCGCGGTCGCCAGATCGGGATCGAGCAGCAGCGCCGTGTCCTGCGGCGCCGCCTCCAGCCGCGCCTGCCAGCCGGCCAGCGTCGCCTTCAATTCGCCGGTCGCGCGCGCCGCCGCCTCGGCGACGAGCCCGCGACCCTCCATCGCATCGACGTCCTGCGCGACGCCGGCATCGCGCTTCTTGGCGAAGTCGCGGCGGAAACCGCCCCACAGGTCCAGCCAGCCCTCGACCGCGAACTCGTGCCGCCCCAGCCGATCGGGCGTGAACGACGCGGTCCAGCGGTCGGTCGGCAGCGGCGCCATCGGCACGCGCCGCCACCTTTCCTCGTCCACCGCGCGCCACAGCAGCTCCGCGGCCAGTTGCTCGTGCCCGTCGGTGAAGACCGTCGCCTCCACCACCACCGTCTCGCCGACGATGCGCTTTACCGCGAAGGTGCCGCCATCGACGCGCGGCGTCACGTCCTCGACGACCAGGCGCGGCCAGTCGCGCGCGGCGTCCGCCCCCGGGGGCGGCGCGTGTCGGATGATGTCCGCGCGCGCGGCGCCGGGGGTGTCGGCCATGATGAACTCCGCTTACTTGGTCGTCTTGGGCTTGCGCGGCTTTGCCGCCGCGGCACGCGCGGGCGGCGCGGTCTGGCCGTCGACCGGGGTCTGGTCGGCCGGCGTACGGCTGCCCGCCGCCTTGGCCGCTGCCTTCTTCACTGGTGGCGCGGCCGGTGCATCGACCGGCGTCTGGTCGGCAGGCGCCGCGTCCAGCGTCGTTCCGTCGGGCGCGGGAGCCGCGTCCTGCCCGTCGCCCAACTCGCTGGCGGCCTGATGCCAGTGATCCTCGTGACGGCCATGTCCCCCGCCTTCCTTCTCCCACAGCTCATAGGCGCGGCGGCTGACGGCTTCGTGGCGGTCATCGGACATTGTCGGCTCCTCCTTCTCTTGCGCACCCGGTTGTTGGCGAACCGCTCAGGCATGGCAAGCACCGTTGGAACGGACGGTGGGGGTTGCGGTTGCATCGCTTTTTGCGGATCGGCGTGCATCCTCACCGCATGCCCCGTGCCCGCCGCAGGCCGAAACCGATACCAAAATTGATCGAGTTTAGTCTAATTGCGGCGATTACTCTTATTTACTGCTAACCAATTCTTTCTAATCGCCTGACAATCGGCTATTATCCAAGCGGGAGCATGGGTGCGTGGGGCACCCGGACCGCGGGGGGCCGTGGGGTGGAGCAGGCACCGAAGCCGGGACGGGCGATCGTCGACGCGCTGTCGCCGGCTGCGCTGGCGGCGGTGCTCGAGCAGAGCATCGACTGCGTCAAGCTGATCGGCCTGGACGGCACGCTCCAGTACATCAATCACAGCGGCCTGCGGATGATGGAGGTCGAGTCGTTCGCCGACGTCGCCGGCCGCTCCTGGGCCAGCCTGTGGCCCGACGTCACCAACCAGGCGATCGCCGCCGCCTATACCAGCGCCGCCGATGGCTGCTCGACCCGGTTCCGCGCCTTATGCCCCAGCCGGGCAGGCGTGCCACGCTGGTGGGACGTCACCATCTCGGCCGTCACCGACGCCAGCGGCATGCACAGCGGCTACCTGTGCGTCACCCGCGACGTCACCGACGCGCAGAACGCGCGCGAGGCGCTGGAGATCGCATCGACCGAGGTGAAGCATCGGCTGAAGAACACCTATACGATGATCGGCAGCCTGCTGACCGCCTTTGCGCGCGGCGATGCGGGCAACGAGGGATTCGCCCGCACCATGACCGACCGGCTCGGTGCGCTGGCGACGGCGCAGTCGCTGTTCCTGTCGAACGAGGCCGATTGCGAGATCGCGCGCCTGATCCCGGCGCTGCTGACCCCGTTCGACAGCCCCAACTGTCCGGTGGTGATCGGCCACCAGGCAGCGGCCGTCGTCGACCAGGGGGTTGCGGATGCGATCGCGCTGGTGCTGGGCGAACTGTCGGTGAACTCCGCCAAGCACGGCGCCTTCGGTCATGGCGGCGAGGTCGAGGTCGGCTCCTCCCTATCCGGAGCGCTCCTGACGATCACCTGGGCGGAACAGTCGCTGCGTGCCGTCACCCATCACTCGCGCCGCGGCGGCCAGGGCATCCGCCTGATGCAGCGCATCGCCCATACCCGCGGCGGATCGATCGCGATCGACTGGCGAACCGACGGGCTGGAAGTGACGCTCGCCTTTCCCGATCAGGCGGGAGCGCACCCGGTCAGCACGGCCGCCTGATACCCATTTCGCCGCCGATACGATTCTCATGGCTCGCAATCGCCCGATCGGGCGTTAGCCGGGGTAATGCTGATGCTTCTCGTCCTGGCCCTGATCGCCGCCTGCCTGGTTCCGCTGGTCGCGCGCGTCGTGGGCAAGGGGGCGGGGCTGATCGTCGCGGTGGTGCCGTTCGCGCTGCTCGGCGCGTTCGTCGCCTTCGCCTCGATCGTCGAGCGCGGCTGGGTGCGCAGCGAGGGCTGGCGCTGGGCGCCGTCGCTGGGGCTGGACCTGACCTTTCGGCTGGACGGTTTCTCGTTCCTGTTCTGCCTGCTCATCACGGGCATCGGCGGCTTGGTGACGATCTATTCGGGCGGTTACCTGACCGACAAGCCGCGCCATGAGCGGTCGCGCTTCCTGACGCTGATCCTGCTGTTCATGGTCGCGATGCTCGGCACCGTGCTCGCCGAGAACATGCTGCTGATGATCCTGTTCTGGGAGGCGACGAGCGTGTTGTCGTTCCTCCTGATCGGGTTCGACAGCCGCAGCCCGCGCTCGCGTCGCGCCGCGATCATGGCGCTGCAGGTGACGGCAGGCGGCGGCCTTGCCCTGATCGCCGCCACCGCGATGATCGGGCAGGTGCTCGGCACCTATTCGATGGCGGAGGCGGTGCGGCGCGGGCCGGAGCTGCTCGCCAGCAACTGGGGCGCACCGATCGTCGCGTGCATTATGATCGCCGCCTTCACCAAGTCCGCGCAGTTCCCCTTCCACTTCTGGCTGCCCAACGCGATGCAGGCGCCGACCCCGGCCAGTGCGTACCTCCATTCGGCGACGATGGTGAAGCTCGGCATCTACCTCCTCGCCCGGTTCGAGCCGGTGATCGCCGGCACCGCCTGGGGCCGCAACACGCTGATAATCGTGGCTTGCATCACCATGCTCGTCGCCGCGCTCCAGGCGTTGCGCGCGGAGAGCTTCAAGTCGGCGCTCGCCTATTCCACCATCGCCTCGCTCGGCATCCTGGTGCTGCTGGTCGGGCTGGACGGGCCGGCGGCGAGCGTCGCGATGATCGGCTTCCTGCTCGCCCACGCGCTCTACAAGGCGGCGCTGTTCTTCTGTGCCGGGTCAGTATTGCACGCGACCGGCACCGGCACGCTGCGCGCGCTGGGGGGCCTGCGCCGCACCCTGCCCTTCACCGCGCTCGCCTGCACGCTTGCCAGCCTGTCGATGGCCGGCATCCCGCCCTTCCTGGGTTTCATCAGCAAGGAATTCCTGTTCGAGGCGCAGCTGGAGAGCAGCTGGGAACTCGCGCCGCTCGCAGTCGCCGTGCTGGTCAATGCGGTGATGGTCGGCGTCGCCGGGGTCATCACGCTCCGTCCTTTCTTCCTCGCCCCGCAAAGCGAGGTGCGGATCGAGCACGGCGAGAGCTTCTCGCTGGTCGCCCCGCCGCTGCTCCTCGCCCTCGCCGGGCTGGTCATCAGCCTCGAGCCGGACTGGATCACCCGCGTCGCAATCCGCCCCGCGGTCGCCGCGGTGTTCGGCCGCCCGGTCGCGGTCGACGTGGCGGTGTGGCACGGGCCGACGCCGATGCTGGCGCTGAGCGCGGTGGTGGTCGCGATCGGCGCAGCGATCGTCATCTGGTGGCGGCCGCTCCACGTCGTCCTGCGCCGCCACGCGCCGATCGAGCAGTTCGGCCTGGAACGGCTGTGGGAGCGGTCGGTCCGCGCCACGCTCCGCCTGTCCGCGGGCCTTACCGCGCGGGTCGAGCATGGCGACCTCAGCGGGTATCTCGCGACCGCCATCGCCGGCTTCGTCACGCTGGTCGTCTGGGCGCTGTGGCAGGCGGGCGCGCCGCTCCGCCTGCCCGGCGACGATCCGGTGCGGCTGGCCGAGGCGGCGGTGGCGCTGGTCGGCGTTGCCGGCGCGCTGGCGGCGGCGCGCGCGCGCAACCTGCTGGCGGCGATGATCGCGGTCGGGCTGACCGGCTTCGCGGTCGCGATCACCTTCATGCTGAACGGCGCGCCCGACCTGTCGATCACCCAGTTCACGGTCGAGGCGCTGATCGTCGTCCTGCTGACCGCGCTCCTCCTCGTCGTGCCGCTCGACGCGCCGACGACGCGCGAACGGTCCAGGCGCGTCGGCCACATGGCGATCGCCGCCAGCTTCGCCGCCGTGATGTTCGTCGTCATGCTCGACATGGCCGGCGCGACCAACGCCACCCCGGCCGCCGACTGGTTCGGCCGGATGAGCTATGTCGCGGGCAAGGGGCACAATGTCGTCAACGTCATCCTCGTCGATTTCCGCGGCTTCGACACGCTGGGCGAGACGAGCGTGATCGCGGTCGCGGCGCTGCTCGGCGCGTCACTGCTCCACGCACGCACCCGGCCCGATCCCGTCGCGGCGCGTTCGGTCCATTTCAGCTTCCACGCCGCCAGCCGGCCGCTGTTCTGGCTGCTGCTCGCCGCGTCGGTGGTGATCCTGTGGCGCGGGCACGACCAGCCGGGCGGCGGCTTCGTCGGCGGGCTGGTCGCCGCCCTTGCCTTTGCCGTCCTGTCGCTCGCGCGCGGGGTCGGAGAGGCGGCGCGGGCGCTGCGCAGTTCGCCGGTCATGCTGGTCGCGATCGGCCTGGGCCTTGCGGTGGCGAGCGGCCTGCCATCGATGATCGGCGGCGCACCGTTCCTGACGCATCTGTGGTGGGAACCGGGCGGCGGCCTGCCCAAGCTCGGCACCACCATCCTGTTCGACCTTGGCGTCTACGCGGTCGTCCTGGGTGCCGTCCTGACCTTCCTGTTCGGGTTGCAGCGGGAGGCGGCACGGTGACCATCCTCTATGCGCTCACCGCCGCCGCGATCATGGGTGCGGCGCTCTACATGATCCTGTCGCGCAACATGATCCGCATCCTGCTGGGCCTCGCCCTGCTGTCGACCGGCGTCAACCTGATGATTTTCCTCGCCGGCGACTTTTCGAGCCGCCAGCCGCCGCTGATCCGCGAGGGGCAGCAGGTGCTGGACGAAGCCGCCGACCCGCTGGCGCAGGCGCTGATCCTGACCGCGATCGTCATTGGCTTCGCCCTGACCGTCGTGCTGGCGACGATCGTGATGCGCGGCTGGCGGGCGACCGGATCGCTCGACGTGCGCCGCCCCGACGCGCCCGAGCAGCCCGACGATCCCGAACTGCGAGGGCCGGACGCTGACTGATCCCGTCCTCCTCGTCCTGCCCGTCGTCCTGCCGCTGCTCGTCGCCGCGGTCGCCGCGCTGCTGCGCCATCGGCCACGCGCGGTCGCGGGGTTGTCGATCGCCGCCCATGCCGCGATCCTGGCGGGTGCCGTGGCGCTGCTCGTCCGCGCGCTGTCGGCCGAGCCGCTGGCGGTCACCATCTTCGGCGGCTGGCCCACGGGCATCGGCGTCGGCTTCGCCGCGCGGCTGCCGGGCGCCGTGCTGGTCGTCGTCGCGGCGCTGATCGCCTTTGCCGCCGCGCTCTACGCCGTCGCCGATATCGGTGCGCGCCGCCGCGCCGGCGGCTATGACGCGCTGTCGCTCGCCATGCTCGCGGCGGTGAACGGCGCGTTCCTGACCACCGACCTGTTCAACCTCTATGTCTGGTTCGAGCTGGCCCTGGTCGCCGCCCTCGGCCTGATAACGCTCGACCGGCGCGAGGCGCAGATCGGCGGCGCGTTGCGCTACGCCGCCTTTGCGATGCTGGGCGCGACCGCGATCCTGGCCGGCATCGCGCTCCTCTATGGCGTCACCGGCACCCTCGACCTCGCTACCCTCGGCCGCCTGCTGCGCACGACACCGCCGAGCGTCGCGACCGCTGCCGCCGCCGCGCTGCTGCTCGGCGGGCTGGCGCTGAAGTCGGGGCTGTTCCCCTTCCACCAGTGGCTGCCCTCCTCCTACGCCGCCGCGCCGGTGACGGCGGCGGCGGTGTTCGCCGGGCTGCTGACCAAGATGGGTTTCTACGCGTTGGCTGTGGTCCTCGCCGGGCTGTGGGGCGGCACGACGCTGCTCCTCCCGCTCGGCCTGATCGCGGCGGCGACGATGGTGCTGGCCGCGCTGTCGGCCTTGACCCAGACCGATATGCGCCGGCTGCTCGGCTATCACGTCGCGGCGCAAGTGGGCTACATGGCCGCCGGCCTCGCCACCGGTACCGCACAGGGCGTGACGGCGGCGGTGTTCTACATGATCCACTCGATGATCGTGCAGGCCAACCTGTTCCTCGGCATCGGCGCGATCCGGCGCGCGACCGGCAGCTGGAACCTGGCGCATACCGGCGGCATGATCCGGTCGAACCCGCTCTTCGCCTTCCTGTTCGCGGTGCCGATGCTGTCGCTGGCCGGTATCCCGCCGCTGTCGGGCTTCTGGGCCAAGCTGCTGGTGGTGCGCGCCGGGCTGGACGCAGCGCCGTGGCTGGCGGTGGCGGCGTTGCTGTCGGCGCTCATCACCATCACCTCGGTCGCGATCCTGTGGTCGGAGGCGTGCTGGAAATCGCTGCGCGGGCGCCGCGTCCGCCGGGTGCCGCCCGCGATGCTGGCCGGCATGGGCGTGCTTTCCGCCGCGACGCTCGCGATCGGGCTGATGCCGGAGCCGGTGCTGCGCGTCGCCCGCCTGTCGGCCGCCGCCATCGCCCGAATGGGGGGCGGCGCATGAGGAAGCTCGTCGCCGCCCTTGCGCTGGCCGGCGGGTTCCTGTGGGACCTGCTTGTCTCGTCGCTGCTGGTCGCGCGCATCGTGCTGGGTCGCCGGGTCGACACAAGACCGGCGATCCTGGTCGTGCCCGTGCACCTGCGGCGCGACTGGGCGGTGGTGCTCTATGCCTATTGCACCTCGCTGACGCCGGGATCGACCTGCCTCCACATCTCGGCCGACCGGCGGCGGCTCTACCTCCACATCCTCGACGGTCGCGATCCCGAGGCGACGCGCGCCAGGTTCGCGCGCATCTACGAGCGGCGGCTGATGGAGCTGGAACGATGATCGATCTCTCCACGGCAGCCGCCGTTCTGGCCGTGCCACTGTGCGTCGCGCTCGCGCTCGCCGGGTGGCGGATGGTGAAGGGGCCGAGCTTCGCCGACCGGTTCGTCGCGCTCGACATGCTGACTGCGGTCGCGGTCGCATTCGCCGCGCTGACCGCGGTCGCGACCGGGCGCAGCGCCTTTCTCGACATCGCGCTCGGCCTGTCGCTCATCAACTTCGTCGCCACCGCCGCTTTCGCGCTGTTCCTCGAGCGCAAGAGCCGGCGCGAGGGGACGGCGCGATGATCGGCCCCATCTTCGGCGTCGCCCTCATCACACTGGGCGTCGCCTTCCTGCTGATCGCCGCGATCGGGCTGATCCGCCTGTCCGATCCGCTCCAGCGGATGCACAGCGCGACCAAGGCCGGTACGCTCGGCACCGCGCTGGTGGTGGTCGGCGTGCTGGCGATCGGCGATGTCGCCCGGCCCTCGACCGGCATCCTGACGATCCTGTTCCTGCTGCTGACGCTACCGCTCGGCGCCCAGCTGCTCGGCCGCGCCAGCTATCTCTCGGGCGCGCCGCTGGAGGGGATCGACGACGATCCGCTGGCGGAGGAGTTGGAGAAGGAGGAAGAGGACACCACCGCATAACCCCCGCGCTCCCGCGAACGCGGGAGCCAGTACCGGGTCCCCGCCTTTGCCGGGACACAAGAGGTGGTGACGGTGCTAGATCCCGCCCGCCGTCACCGCGCGACCATCCGCTACCAGTGCGGCGGTCAGCTCCGCCAGGCACGCGTCGACCACCGCCTCGTTAGGGCTGCGCGCGACGAAGTTCGCGCCGGTCCGCCCTTCACGAAAGAAGGGGTAGCTGCCGATCGCCACCCCAGGATGCGCCTTCTCTGTCGTCCGCAGCAGGTCGGCAACCTCACTCTCGGCGACCCAGCAGCCGATCGACTTCGACACCACCGGGCGCCCGCCTGGGAGCGTGCCCGTCAGCGCGTCGAGCATCCCGGCGGTGATGTGCGGCACGCCAGCCATGATGAAGACGTTGCCGATGCGGATGCCGGGCGCGCCCGACACGCGGTTCTCGATCAGCCCGGCCCCCGCCGGCACCCGTGCCATCCGCGCTCGCGCCTCGGTCAGCCCGCCGCGCGTCGCGTAATACGCCTCCAGCACCGCCATCGCCTGCGGGTGATGCACCACCTCGACCCCCAGCGCCGCCGCAATCGCATCAACGGTAATGTCGTCGTGGGTCGGCCCGATCCCGCCGGTGGTGAACAGGTAATCGTTACGGGCGCGAAGCTGGTTCACCGCCTCGACGATCGCGTCCTCGCGGTCACCGACCACACGCACCTCGGCCAGGCGGATGCCCTGCACGTTCAGCCAGGCGGCGATCTGCGCGACGTTCCGGTCCTGCGTCCGCCCCGACAGGATCTCGTCGCCGATCACCACCAGCGCCGCGGTCCAGATGCGTTCGTCCCGTGTCATGCCGGCCTCTGTCATGTCCGTGCCATAGCCTCGCCAAATCGCCGCCGCCACGCTATATGACGGTGATGACCGATTACGTGACCGTGACCTCCGATGCCCCCCTCGCGCGCACCGGCGCGATCAAGCTCCACGGCCCCGCCGCCTTTGCGGGCATGCACAAGGCCGGGCGCCTCGCCGCCGAGACGCTCGACATGCTGGTGCCGCACATGGTGCCCGGCGTGACCACGGCGGAGCTGGACCGGCTGATCTACGATTTCGTGACGGCGAACGGCGGCGTGCCGGCGACGCTCGGCTATCGCGGCTACACCCACTCGACCTGCATCTCGATCAATCACGTCGTCTGCCACGGCATTCCGTCGGAGAAGACGCTGAAATCGGGCGACATCGTCAATGTCGACGTTACCCCGATCGTCGATGGCTGGCACGGCGATTCCAGCCGCATGTACCTTATCGGCGACGTGCCGCTGAAGGCACGCCGGCTGGTCGAGGTGACCTACGAGTGCCTGATGCTCGGCATCGAACAGGCGAAGCCCGGCAACCGCATGGGCGACGTGGCCCACGCCATCCAGATCCATGCCGAGCGCCACCGCTACGGCGTGGTCCGCGACTTCTGCGGCCACGGCCTCGGCCGCCTGTTCCACGACGCGCCTGAGGTCGTCCATGTCGGCCGCCCCGGCACCGGGCCGGAGCTGAAGCCGGGCATGATCTTCACGATCGAGCCGATGGTGAACATCGGCCGCCCCGACGTGAAGCTGCTCGACGATGGCTGGACGGCGGTGACCCGCGACCGCTCGCTCTCGGCGCAGTTCGAGCATTCGATCGGCATCACCGAGACGGGCTGCGAGATCTTCACGCTTAGCCCGGCGGGCCATCACCAGCCGCCCTACGCCTGATCCTGGGTCGGTCATTGCCGCGAAGGCGGGGATGACGGATTGGTACAGGTCCACCCCCACTCTAATCGCCTCACCCGATCGGTCGCATCGGAATAATCGCCTTTATTGCTGCACCGCAGCACCCTACAGGGCTCCCGTTTCGCACTGCACAAACGGGAGTTCCCCTCATGTCGATCATCGGCACCACGCTGAAGCCGTTCACCGCCCAGGCCTATAAGGCTGGCAAGTTCATCACCGTGTCCGAGGCCGACGTGCTCGGCAAATGGGCGGTGTTCTTCTTCTACCCGGCCGACTTCACCTTCGTCTGCCCGACCGAGCTGGAGGACCTGGCCGACAACTACGCCACCTTCCAGAAGATGGGTGTCGAGGTCTACTCGGTGTCGACCGACACGCATTTCAGCCACAAGGCTTGGCACGACAGCTCGCCCGCGATCGGCAAGATCGCCTACACCATGCTCGGTGACCCCGCCGGCGTCGTGACCAACAATTTCGGCGTGATGCGCGAGGGTCAGGGCCTGGCCGACCGCGGCACCTTCGTCGTCGATCCGGACGGCGTGATCCAGCTGATGGAGATCACCAGCGAGGGCGTCGGCCGCAACGCGATGGAGCTGCTGCGCAAGATCAAGGCGGCCCAGTACATCGCCGCCCATCCGGGCGAGGTCTGCCCCGCCAAGTGGGAAGAGGGCGAGACCACGCTGGCCCCGTCGCTCGACCTCGTCGGCAAGATCTGACGACCTAGCTCCTCCCCTACAAGGGGAGGTGGCAGGCCGCAGGCCTGACGGAGGGGTGTCACCCTCTCGATAGCGCGACACCCCTCCACCACCGCTTCGCGGCGGTCCCCCTCCCCCTATGGGGGAGGATTGTCTCAAGGAGCCCGCACCGTGCTTGACGTCAATCTCAAGACCCAGCTGAAGACCTACCTCGCCAACATCCGCACGCCGATCGAACTGGCCGCCGCCGCCGACGATTCGTCGAAGTCGCGCGAGATGATGCAGCTGCTGTCGGACATCGCCGCGCTGTCGGACAAGGTCACGATCGTGCACGGTGACGACGACGCGCGCCGCCCCTCCTTCCTGATCCGCCGCATCGGCACCGACGTCGCGGTGCGCTTCGCCGGCATTCCGCTGGGCCATGAATTCACCTCGCTGATCCTCGCCCTGCTCCAGGTCGGCGGCCATCCGCCCAGGCTGGCACCCGAGATGATCGAGCAGATCGCTGCCCTCGACGGTGACTATGAATTCGAGACCTATTTCTCGCTCACCTGCCAGAACTGCCCCGACGTGGTGCAGGCGCTGAACGTGATGAGCGTCGTCAACCCGCGCATCCGCCACACCGCGATCGAGGGCGGGCTGTTCCAGGACGAGGTCGCCGCCCGCAACATCCTGTCGGTCCCGGCCATCTTCCTGAACGGCGAGCCGTTCGCGCAGGGGCGCATGGAGGTGGAGCAGATCCTGGCCAAACTCGACACCGGCGCCGGCGCCCGCACCGCCGCGGCGATCGCGGCGAAGGATCCGTTCGACGTCCTCGTCGTCGGCGGCGGCCCGGCCGGCGCGTCGGCGGCGATCTATGCCGCGCGCAAGGGCATCCGCACCGGCCTCGTCGCAGAGCGGTTCGGCGGGCAGGTGCTCGACACCATGGCGATCGAGAACTTCATCTCTGTCCAGCACACCGAGGGGCCGAAGCTCGCCCAGCAGCTGGAGGCGCATGTCGACCAGTACGGCGTCGACATGATGAACCTCCAGCGCGCCGAGAAGCTGGTGCCCGCGCGCAGCCCCGGCGGGCTGCACGAGGTGCGCCTCGCCGGCGGTGCGACGCTGAAGGCGCGCACGGTGATCCTGTCGACCGGCGCGCGCTGGCGCAGCATGAACGTGCCCGGCGAGGACGCGTACCGGAACAAGGGCGTGACCTATTGCCCGCACTGCGACGGCCCGCTGTTCCGCGGCAAGCGCGTCGCGGTGATCGGCGGCGGCAATTCGGGTGTCGAGGCGGCGATCGACCTCGCCGGCCTGGTCGCGCACGTCACGCTGATCGAGTATGCCGCCGACCTGAAGGCCGACGCGGTGCTCCAGCGCAAGCTCGCCAGCCTGCCCAACGTCACCGTCGTCACCTCGGCGCTGACCACCGAGGTGGTCGGCGACGGCACCCGCGTCACCGCGCTCCACTACAAGGACCGCACCACCGGTGCCGCGCACGAGATCCCGCTGGAGGGGGTGTTCGTCCAGATCGGCCTCGTCCCCAACACCGAGTGGCTGAAGGACAGCATCGCCCTGACCCTTCACGGCGAGATCGAGGTCGATGCGCGCGGCGAAACCAGCGCCGCCGGCATCTTCGCCGCCGGCGACGTGACGACCGTGCCGTTCAAGCAGATCGTGATCGCGATGGGCGAGGGCTCGAAGGCGTCGCTGTCGGCGTTCGACTATCTGATCCGCCTGCCCGCCGAAGTGGAGTCGGCGGCGGCGTGATGTGTCGGCCACGATGCGAGGAGCGCGCGCCTCGCATCTGCCTGCCGCCATCATCTCACCCGTGGGCGACGTCCGCACCGAGACCCAGGATCGGATGTGCAAGCATGCGAGCGGGCCGGATCGAACCCGCCGTCGCGTGACCGCCAGACGATCGTCTGGCCGGTGCGGCCGGGTGCCGGCAAGACGCGCCGTTGTCGCGGCATGACCGCGTCGGTCGCATCAGCTTCGCCGCAACGACAAAGGGCTGCCGGATCGCTCCGACAACCCTTCATGTCTATCCGAAGAAGCAGATCAGGCGATGACCGCCTTGGTGCTGCGGCGGCGATAGCGGGCGCTGGCGCCGACCATGCCGAAGCCGACGAGCATCATCGCCCAGGTGGCGGGCTCCGGCACCGCGGCGACGTTCAGGACGCCGAACACGTCGGCCGAGGCGTTGCCGCCCTCACGGACGTGGAACTCGTTGGCGCCCGAGTTCAGGAAGCCGTCACCCACGACGTTGGTCAGGCCGAGCAGCTTGAAGGTATAGGCCTGGCCGTTGACGGTGAAGGTGTCCGCGGTCTGCAGCGACGGGAAGGTGATGTAGTCGGCGTTCTCGTCAGCGGTGCCGGTGTTCGGCGTGCTGTTCAGGCCCAGGATGAAGCTCTTGGTGAAGGCGCCGATCGCGGGGTCCGAGAAGTTGAACGCCAGGTTCAGGCCGATGCTGGTCAGCTCGGTGCCGTTGTTGATCGTGCCGTTGTAGTAGGAGATCGAGCCGATCTTGAACTGCTGACCGACCGTCGCCGAGAACGGCGTGTTGGCCGCGAAGGTCATCTCGTTGACCTTGCCGCCGTCGGCAGCAACGCCCCAGGTGAGGTGGTTGGTGCCGGTGCCGGTCGACGTGCCCGTCGTCGGCTTGGCATCGACGAAGGTCGCCGTCGTGGTGCCGGTGACGTTGTTTGCGGCGAGAGCCGGCGAAGCCGCAACGGAAGCGGCCAGAACTGCGATTGAAAAGATCTTCTTCATTTTCCCCAACCCTTTAGCGGAATGATTACCGGGTGTTGATCCCTGGACGTCTAATGCCAAAACTTTCGCGAAGATGAACGGGAGAAATGACACGGCTATTTTCAGTCATCCAAATCGATGCGCGCACCAGTACTACGTGATTATTGAAGGGCTTGTTTGGTTAAGCTAGCCTCGAAAAGGTACATCCCGCCGCTCAATTCGTTTCACAATGCGACATCACTCATATTTGTCTTAATAAGATCGTCGAAAACTGCTTTTTGCTCCGGACATGCTGCCGCCACATGCCTGACGACCGTTCGGGGTGACGTGCCGGCCCCACCTCGCTATGGCGCGCGCATGACTCAGCCCGCGCCCCAGATCACGCCCGAAATCGTCGCCGAGCACGGCCTGTCCGCGGAAGAATATGAGCGCGTCCTCCACGCGCTCGGCCGGGAGCCGAACTTGGTCGAACTCGGCATCTTCTCGGTCATGTGGTCCGAGCATTGCAGCTACAAATCCAGCCGCATCCACCTGAAGAAGCTGCCGACCACCGGCCCGCAGGTGATCTGCGGCCCTGGCGAGAATGCCGGCGTGGTCGATATCGGCGACGGTCAGGCGGCGATCTTCAAGATGGAGTCGCACAACCACCCCAGCTACATCGAGCCCTATCAGGGGGCGGCGACCGGGGTCGGCGGCATCCTGCGCGATGTGTTCACGATGGGGGCGCGGCCGATCGCCAACATGAACGCGTTGCGCTTCGGCCGGCCCGACCATCCTAAGATGCGCCACCTCATCAGCGGCGTCGTCTCCGGGATCGGCGGATATGGCAATTGCGTCGGCGTGCCGACGGTGGGGGGCGAGGTGAACTTCCATCCCGCCTATGACGGCAACATCCTGGTCAACGCGATGACTGTGGGCATCGCCGACACCGACAGGATCTTCTATTCGGCCGCGTCCGGCATCGGCAATCCGATCGTCTATGTCGGGTCGAAGACCGGCCGCGACGGTATCCACGGCGCGACCATGGCCTCGGCCGATTTCGGCGAGGATGCCGATGCCAAGCGCCCGACCGTGCAGGTCGGCGACCCCTTTACCGAGAAGCTGCTGATCGAGGCGTGCCTGGAGCTGATGGCGACCGACGTGATCGTCGCCATTCAGGACATGGGCGCCGCCGGCCTGACCTCCTCCAGTGTCGAGATGGCATCGAAGGGCGGCGTCGGCATCGAGCTGGTGATGGACGACGTCCCCCAACGCGAGGAGGGCATGACCCCCTATGAGATGATGCTGTCCGAATCGCAGGAGCGGATGCTGATGGTGCTGAAGCCCGGCCGCGAGGCCGAGGCGGAGGCGATCTTCCGCAAGTGGGAACTCGACTTCGCTGTCATCGGCCGCGTCACCGATACCGGCCGCATGGTTCTGACGTGGAAGGGCGAGACGGTCTGCGACATCCCGCTCGGCCCCCTCGCCGACGAGGCACCGCTCTACGACCGGCCGCACGTCCCGACGCCGAAGCCGGCCGAGCTGGCGGATCGCCCCTATAGCAGCGACATCGCCGGTGACCTGCTGAAGCTGATGGGCTCGCCCGACATCGCCTCGCGCCGCTGGATCTGGGAGCAGTACGACCACATGGTCGGCGCCGACACCGTCCAGCGCCCCGGCGGCGACGCGGCAGTGGTCCGCGTCCACGGGACGACCAAGGCGCTGGCGATCACCACCGACTGCACGCCCCGCTACTGCTTCGCCGATCCGGTCGAGGGCGGCCGCCAGGCGGTAGCGGAGGCGTGGCGCAACCTGACCGCGGTCGGCGCCGACCCGCTCGCCGTCACCAACTGCCTGAACTTCGCCAACCCGCAACGGCCCGAGATCATGGGCCAGATCGTCGGCTGCCTGGAGGGCATGTCGGACGCGTGCCGCACGCTCGACTTCCCGATCGTGTCGGGCAACGTATCGCTCTATAACGAGAGCAAGGCGACCGGCGGCGGCTCGGCGATCCTGCCGACCCCGGCGATCGGCGCGATCGGCCTCCTGCCCGACTGGCAGAAGAACGTGACGATCGCCTTCAAGGGCACCGGCGACATCATCCTGGCGGTCGGCACCCGCGGCGGCCATCTCGGCCAGTCGCTGTGGCTGCGCGAGTGCCACGGCCGCGAGGAAGGCCCGCCCCCGCCCGTCGACCTCGCCGCCGAGCGCCGCACCGGCGACTTCGTTCGCAGCGCGATCCGCAGCGGTCAGGTCACCGCCTGCCACGACGTGTCCGACGGCGGCGTCGCGGTGGCGATCGCCGAGATGGCACTCGCCGGCGACGTCGGCGCGATGATCGACCGCAAGCAACCTTATGACTGCGCGCGCAGCTTCTTCGCCGAGGATCAGGGCGTCTACATCGTCACCGTCCACGACCACGCGCTGCTCGACTTCCTGGGCGCCGCCCATGCCGCCGGGGTCGAGGTGGAGCCGCAGGGCCGCACCGGGGGCAGGCGCCTGATCTTCGAGCGGCCCGATCGCGACGACGTGATCGCCCTCGACGCGCTGCGAACCGCGCATGAGGGCTTCTTTCCCCGGCTGATGGGATCGGAAATCGCTGTCTGATCCGGTGCCGCCGTTCCCGCCCGTTGCGCGGGGACGGCGGCACCCGGACCCGCCGACCTGCCGCAAGTGCTAAAGAATTCTACCTTGCGTGCGTTTACCATGATTTCGTTGATGATAGCTTCGTCACGCCACCGGGGAGCAGCCAGGACCCGGCATCAGGGTCCGACCGGGTGGAAAGGGGACCAGCTATGACAATCCGCCCTGTTCACGGCGTATTAGCCGCGCTTCTGATGGCCTCTGCCGCACCCTGCCAGGCCGCCGTCCTCACCGGTACCATGGCTAACGGGATGAAGTTCGAGGCATCGAACACCATCGTCGGCACCACCTCCACCGCCTCGGTCGCCTTTGGCGGCGACCCCCGGTATTTCGCGACCGCACCCAAGTATAGCGGCGTCGTGTCGCTCATCATGGACCGCGGCGCCGCCGGCAGCTTCATCTGCTCGGGCTCGCTGCTCGCCGATCGCCGCTCGGTCCTGACCGCCGGCCACTGCGTCAGCGACGGCGCGGGCACCGCCAACCCGATCTCGACCACCGCCTATTTCTACGGCGGCTCCGATCCCGACGTGGTTCCGCACCTCGACTCGGCGGGAACGGCGGTCACCGTCAGCGACTATTTCGTCAATGCCGCCTATACCGGGCAGGTCATCGACCAGAACGACATCGCGATCGTCCGCCTGTCAGAGGCGGCGCCGCTGTTCGCCACCAGTTACGATCTGTACGATGGCGGTGACCTGACGCTGCAGGACTTCAACGTCGCTGGCTATGGCCGCCGCTCGACAGTGGGCGGCGATCTGGGCGTGGATGCGGGCGTCGGCCGCCGCCGCCAGGGCGACAATCGTTACGAGTTCCGCCTCGGCGATCCCGAGCTGGACGGCGCGTTCGACGGCGCGCTGGACGATCCGGACAAGCCCGCTGCCAACTATTCCAACGTCTATCTCGCCGATTTCGACAATGGCCGTCGCGCCAACGACGCCGCCTGCCTGATTACCGGCGCGATCGGCCTGCAGAGCTACAAATTCTGCGACCTGGGCCGCGGCGCGTCGGAGGCGAGCATCGCTCCGGGCGATTCGGGCGGGCCCGGCTTCATCAACGGCAAGATTGCGACCGTCACCTCGTTCGGGCTGACCTATTACGATTACGGCGATATCGACCGCAGCTATAACAGCAGCTTCGGCGAATATGGCGGCTTTGTCTCGACCGCGATCCATTCAAGCTGGATCTCCAGCGTGATGGCGGTGCCGGAGCCCTCGACCTGGGCGATGATGCTGAGCGGCTTCGGCATGATGGGCTATAGCCTGCGTCGCCGCCGCGCCGCGTCACGGGCGATCGCCGCCTGAGCGACGCGCCACCGGGCGGCCGGCTTTCGGAAGCCGTGCCGCCCGGTCGCCACAATGGCGTGACAGTAACGCGGGCATGACCGTCTCCTCTCCCGATCCCGGCGGCGCCGGGCGCGACCGGCTGGTGTCGCTCGACGTGATCCGCGGCGTCGCGGTGATGGGCATTTTGGCCGCGAACCTGCCCGCCTTCGCCCTGCCCGAGGCGGCCTATTTCTCGCCGATGGCGGCCGGCGGCACCGCGCCCGCCGATATCGCGCTGTGGCTGGCGAACCTCGTTCTCGTCGAGGGCAGGATGCGCGGCCTCTTCTCGCTGCTGTTCGGCGCGTCGATGCTACTGGTGATTGATCGCGCCCGCGCGCAGGGCGACCGGCCGGCGGCGACCCACATGGCGCGGATGGCGGTGCTGTTCGTCATCGGCCTGATCCACCTCTACCTGATCTGGTGGGGTGATATCCTGGCGCACTATGCGCTGTGCGGTGTGATCGCCTATCCCCTGACCCGCCTGTCGCCCCGTCCGCTGGTCCTGATCGGCATCGCCCTGTCGCTCCTCGGCATGGTCGAGATGGGCGCGGGGCTGGAAATGCTGGTCGCCAGCGCCGCGCGCGACACGCCGCAGGCGGTGGCGACGTGGAACAGCTTCGCGGTCGCGTTCGGCATCCCTCCCGCCGCCGATCTGGCGCAGGAGATCGCCGCCCATCGCGCCGGCTATCTGGCGAGGGTAGCATGGCGCTGGCATCACGCGATGGGGCCGCTGGAGGCATTGTGGCTCATCGGTCCGCAGACGCTCGGCACGATGCTGATCGGCATGGCTGCGTACCGCACCGGCTTCCTGACCGGCGGCTGGCCGCGCGCGCGCTATCGTCGCTGGGCGATCGCCTGCCTCGCGCTGTCGCTCGGCGGCTATGCCTGGCTGGGGGTGGAGACGATCCGCCACGGCTTCGCGCTGCCCTGGGTCTATGCGGGATCGATGGTCGTCTCGCAGCCGCTGCGGGTGATCGGCACGATCGGTTACGCCGCGCTCGTCATCCTGCTGCTGCGACCGGGCGGTGCGCTCACCGCGCGCATCGCCGCGGCGGGCCGGGTCGCCTTCACCAACTATCTCGGCACCAGCATCATGATGACCTGCGTCTTCGGCTGGGGCCTGGGGCAATATGCGATGTGGAGCCGCGCCGCGCTCTACCTTCTGGCGCCGCTCGCCTGGGCGGTCATGCTGGCGTGGAGCGCGCCGTGGCTCGCCCGCTTCCGCTATGGTCCATTCGAGTGGCTGTGGCGCAGCCTGTCGCGCGCCGCGTGGCAGCCGCTACGTCGCCTTCACTGACCGGAGGGCACCGCGCGGCGCCCGAAGCCGCCGACCCCCGGCGCGACCGGCCGGCGCGTGGTGACCAGCGGGCTCGCCTCGCGCTCCAGCAGCGCCAGCGTCTCCTCGAACAGGGGGCGCAGCTTGGTCACGTCTTCCAGCGCCTGCTCGGGCGTGTCCTGTCGCTCGACGCAGTCGCGCGCGATCACCTCGATCGTCTCGGCCAGCATCGCCAGCGGCTCCGCCCCGAACTGCCGCGCCTCGCCCTTCAGCGTGTGGGCGGGGATGACCAGCGCTGCCGCCTGCCCGGCGCGCATCGCCGCCTCGATCGCCGCGACCGACTTCACTCCGTCTTCGCGGAAATAGCCCAGGATGCGGACGAAGCCGCTGCCCAGTTCGGCACGGGCGGCGTTGTACGCCGTCCAATCCACCAATGTGCTTCCCTCGAACGACACGGCGCAACTCCGGGTAACTCTCAATGCAGAGTGCGTCCTATCCGGCGGAGGTAAACAGGCCGTTGCCTGTCCGACAAAATCGATGCCGCCGATCAGTCGCGCGTGTCGAACGGATTCTTAGGGGCGCGCATCGTCACCCGCACCGGCACCGCGCCGAAGCCCAGCTCCTTGCGCATCGAATTGACCAGATAGCGTTCATAGCTCGCCGGCAGCTGGTCGACCCGCGTGCCGAAGATCACGAAACTCGGCGGCCGCGTCTTCACCTGGGTGACGTAACGCATCTTTACCCGCTTGCCGCCGGGTGCGGGCGGCGGGTTGGCCTCGATCGCTCGCTCGAACCAGCGGTTCAGCTCGCCGGTGCCGACGCGCTTCGACCAGGCGTCGCGCACCTCGAACGCCGCACCCATCAGCTGGTCGATGCCCTTGCCGGTCGCCGCCGACACGGTGATGACGGTGACGCCCTTTACCTGGCTGAGGCCATCCTCCAGCGCCTTCTTCACGCCGTTGAACAGCGACGAGGCATTCTCGGCGATGTCCCATTTGTTCAGGGCGATGACCAGCGCGCGGCCTTCCTGCAGCACCCGGTCGGCGATGCGCAGGTCCTGCGCCTCCAGCCCCAGCGTTGCGTCGAGCAGCAACACCACCACCTCGGCGAAGTCGACCGCGTGGAGCGCGTCGGCGACCGACAATTTCTCCAGCTTGTCCTGCACCTTGGCGCGCTTGCGCATGCCCGCCGTGTCGATCAGCCGCACCGGATGGGTGCCGCCGCCCAGATCGGTCCAGACCCAGTCGACCGCGATCGAATCGCGGGTGATCCCCGCCTCCGGCCCGGTAATCAGGCGATCCTCGCCCAGCATCCGGTTGATGAGCGTCGACTTGCCGGCGTTCGGCCGTCCGACGATCGCCAGCTTCAGCGGCGCATCGGGGCGGTCGTCGTCCTCCTCGTCCTCCTCGGCGCGGCCCTCCAAATAGGGCAGCAGCGCCTCGAACAGGTCGCCCATGCCCTCGCCATGCTCGGCCGACAGCTGGACGGGATCGCCGAAGCCGAGCGCGAGCGATTCGAGGATGCCCTGCTCGCCACTCTTCCCCTCCGTCTTGTTGGCGGCGAGGACGACGGGGGTGGAGGACTGGCGCAGCCAGCGGGCGATCTCCTCGTCCAGCGGCACGATGCCGGCGCGCGCGTCGAACAGGAACAGCGCGACATCCGCCTGCGCGATCGCCGCCTCGGTCTGCAGGCGCATCCGGCCCGGCAGGGTCTGGGCGTCGTGATCCTCGTAGCCGGCGGTGTCGATCACGCGGAAATCGAGACCGATCAGGTGCGCATCGCCCTCCCGCCGGTCGCGCGTCACGCCGGGGCGGTCGTCGACCAGCGCCAGCTTCTTGCCGACGAGACGGTTGAACAGGGTCGATTTGCCGACATTCGGCCGGCCGACGATCGCGACCACGGGGAGCTTGGGCATGGCCGGCCTCTACCGGACCCCGCCGCCGCCGTCACCCGGCCATATTTCCCCCCTGTCATCCCGGCCTTGGACCGGGATCCCGCTAAGGCCGATCGACATGCAGCGCGGTAGCCCATTTTTCGTCATCCCCGCGCAGGCGGGGATCCAGAACCTATGACGTCGCGGCTCTATAAGCCGCCTCAGCGCGTCTGGATTCCCGCCTTCGCGGGAATGACGACAGGAATTTCCAAAGACTGCAATACTGAATGTCGATCGGCTCTAGTTTCCCGATCGCAGCAGAAGAGGGCCTAGCTCAAGGCCGGGCCAACGACAGATCGAGGATCCGTCACCGGTACGCCGTCACGCGCCCCTTCTGGTCCAGCGTATAGAGGATCTGGTTCGCCACGATCGGCGGCAGCGCGAAGGGCACCTTCGTGTCCACCGTCTGCACCACGCTGCCGTCGGTCGGCGAGGCGGAGACGATCTGGCCGAGCGAGTTGGTCAGCACCAGCCGCCCGCCCGCCAGCACCGGGCCGAACCAGGTGATCGGGCCGCTCTTTTTCTTTTCCTTGCGGAACCGCGGCAGCTGCGCAATCCAGCGCGCCTTGCCACTGGCGCGCGACAGGCAGGCGAGCCGCGCGTCGTCGGTCATCACGAACAGCCAGTCGCCCGCAATCCACGGCGTGGAGATGCCGGCCAGGTTCTGCTCCCACAGCCGCTGGCCGGTCGACAGTTCCAGCGACACCATGCGCCCGCCCTGCCCGACCGCATAGACGCGGCCGGCGTCGATAACCGGCGACGCATCGATGTCGGCCAGGCTGCCGACCGCCGTCGTGGTCGAGCTGCGCGACAGAGCGTCCTGCCACAGCACACGGCCATTCTCGTACCGATAGGCCGACAGCTCGCCCGACGAGAAGCCCGCGACCACCGATCCCTGGCTGACTGCGGGGGCGGCGACACCGAACACGCCTTGCGCCTCCAGCGTGCCAGACTGCGCCCACTGCACCTTCCCGTCGGCCTGGCTCAGCGCGAAAATCTGATTGTCCTGGCTGAGGACATAGAGCACGCCGTTGCCCGCATCGATCGACGGCGCGCCGCGCAGCGGACCGCCGGGCTTGCCGCGCCAGAGCTCCTTGCCGTCCGCCGCGTCCAGCGCGACCACGTCGCCCAGCCCGTCGGTGGCGAAGACCTTGCCCTCGTCATAGCTGACGCCGCCGCCGAAGCGCGCCGGCCGGTTGCTGCCGGCCGCTGCCAGATTGGCGGTCCACAGCACGGCGCCGGTATCGGCAGAGAAGGCGTGGAGCACCGCCTCGACATCGACCACGAACAGCTTGCCGTCCGCCATCACCGGTGCCGCCGCCAGCCGCTCGCGCGGGGAGCCGCCGGCGATCACCGCCTGCCACAGCCGCGCCGGGCTCTGGCCGAGTGCCAGCTGCCCCATCGACTTGGCCGCGTTGCCGCCGGGCTGCGCCCAGGCGGCGTTCACCTCGGGCGCGGGCAGTGTCACCGCCATCGTCGCCATCGCCGGATCGGTCTCGACGCCGTTCTCCGCCGCCAGGATCGGCACGCGCTGACCGACGGTCGGGGTCTTCTTGGGGCCACCGCCCTTGAAGATGCCGCAGGCGCTGAGCGCCATCAGCGCCGCCACCATCACCGGCGCGCGGAAATGCTTCATCATTGCGCAGACTTGTCCTGATTGGCGGGGGCCGCGTCGACGCCAAGTACCGACGCCATCTGAACCGCACGTTGACGGATCGAATCGGGCACGCCCTCATCCCGCGCGATCTGGCCGAACATCTGGCCGGCGGGTCCGCGCTGGCCGAGCCGCAGCTGCGCCAGCGCCACCATCTCGCCCGCGCTGCCCAGCCACGGATTGCCCGGCACCGCCAGCGGCCGCAGCCGGTCGACGACCACCTGCGGCTTCAGCGTGTCGAACTCGGCGGCGGTCTGGCGGACCAGCGCCAGGTCGCGGAAGGGCTGGGCCAGCCCGGTATCGCCTGCGATCTCGGCGAACTTGGCGGCGGCGGCCTTCAGGTCGTTGTTGCGCAGCAGGACATCGGCCTGGCTGAACTTCGCCAGCGCACGGTATCCGCCGCGGCTGGATCCGGCTAGGTCGGTCAGCATCGGCCCGGCCTTGGCGGCCTGGCCATTGGCGAGGGCATCATAGGCGGCCTGCAACTGCTCGCCCTCCTGCCCCGCGACCTCGGCCTGGCGATGCTGCCAGAACAGCCAGCCGCCGAACGCCGCCAGCCCGGCGACGACCGCGACGCCGACCCACAGGCCCCAGCGCTTCCAGAAATCGGTCAGCTGGTCGCGGCGGACCTCGTCATCGACCTCGCGGAGAAAGGCTTCGTTGGATTCGGGCGACAGCGCCAAGGAACGGCTCCGGGCAAAGGATCGATCAGGATCGGAAAAGGGCGACCAGCGCCTTTAGCCCCGGCCGGGCCGAAACGGAAGCGGGTCAATCGCGCGGCGCATAGGTCTGCGCCGCCCCGGGAAACGCCCGCTCGCGCACCTCGGCGGCATAGCGCGCCGCCGCCTCGCCGATCCGCGTGCCGAGATCGTCATACTTCTTCACGAAGCGCGGCACCCGGTCGAACAGGCCGAGCATATCCTCCGCCACCAGCACCTGCCCGTCGCACCGCGCCGACGCACCGATGCCGATGATCGGGCAGGCGACGGCCTCGGTGATCGCGACCGCGATCGGCTCGACCACCCCCTCGACCACGATCGCGAAGGCACCCGCCTCGGCCAGCGCGCGCGCGTCGCCGACGATCTTGTCCGCCTCCGCCGCGCTGCGCCCGCGCGCGCCATAGCCGCCCAGCACGTTCACCGCCTGCGGCGTCAGCCCGACATGGCCCATCACCGGAATGCCGCGCTCCGACAGGAAGCGGACGGTCGGCGCCATCGCCTCGCCCCCTTCCAGCTTCACCGCGGCAGCGCCGGTCTGCTTCAGCAGCCACGCCGCGCTCTCGAACGCCTTTTCGGGCGAGGTCTCGTAGCTGCCGAACGGCATGTCGACGACGACCACCGCATGCCAGCTGCCCCGCACCACCGCCGCTCCGTGCGCCGCCATCATCTCGAGCGTCACCGGCACGGTCGAGGGCAAGCCATAGACCACCTGCCCCAGACTGTCCCCGACCAGCAGCAGGTCGCAATGCGCGTCGAGCAGCTGCGCGGTCCGCACCGTATAGGCGGTCAGCATCACCAGCGGCTCGGCGGTGACCCCGTCCGCCTTGCGCGCCCGCAGCGCCGGAACGGTCAGCCGCTTCAGCGGCGCAGGCGTGGGATTGGCGCGGCTGGTGGCGGTGTCGATGGTGTAGGTGGTGGACATGGAGCGGGTTCTAGCCCGCGGCACCCTCCGGCGCCAGCAACGCTGCATATCGCTCGGGCTTGAACCCCGCCTCCAGCACCTCGCCGTGCGCCAGCATAGGCCGCTTTATCATCGACGGCTGCGCCAGCATCAGCGCCACCGCCTTGTCCGCGTCGAGCCCCGCCTTGTCCGCATCGGGCAGCTTGCGGAACGTGGTGCCGGCCCGGTTCAGCACCGCCTCCCAGCCGAGCCGCTCCACCCAGCCCCGCAGCGTCGCTTCGTCGATGCCGGCCTTCTTATAGTCGTGAAAGGCATAGGCGATGCCCGCCTGATCGAGCCAGGTCTGCGCCTTCTTCACCGTGTCGCAGTTGGGGATGCCATAGATCGTCAACGCCATTGTCACCTTGTGGAGCTTTCGGATGGCCGATAGCGGCTTGGGATCGCGAAAGCAGCCCGTCCGCTGTCGCCCCAATAGCGGACATTCGCGGCGTGCGGTAAGCGGGCTTATGAGAACACCAGCGCACCTGATCGCGGTATCGATGGCGTTGCTCGTTGGCTGCGCTCCAAAAACCGACCTTCCTATTCAAACTATGGAAGTCGCCATATCCGGAGCGCCGGAGCAAGTGATCTGTCGAATGCAGGTAGCGGCTCAGCAGACGGCGCTAAGCCTCCACGTCGGTCACAATCGAGCGAACGACGTAATAGCGTTCCGGCTTATTAGTGAGGAATATGAGGTTGAGGCAGTTAACTTTATGGGCGGCGCAAAATATGAATTGCGTCTGTATGTACCTTCCAAGGAAGGTCCGATTGTTGAGGCAGGCGAGCAGGCGCTCACACGTTTGGCGGAAGCCGTCTCCGACTCAGGCCCTGCCTGCCTCAATGTCAACTGACCACCAACATCTGCCAACAACCTTAGCACCATGCTTACGCTCACACCTGAAACCGCAGGTGGTGCAAATCAACGCACTGAGTGGTTAGAGAGGCCATGGCCCACCCCTTCTTCTCGCTCCACCGCCAGCGCATGATCCGCGTCGCGGCGGCGACGCCGCCTGCCAGCGTCGGTGATACCCGCGCCAATGCGGAGGCGGCGATCGCGCTGATGCGGGAGGCCGACGCGCGCGGCTGTGACCTGATCGTGTTCCCGGAACTGAGCCTGACCGGCTACGCCATCGACGACCTGCACCTGCAATCGGCGCAGCAGGCGGGGACGCTGGCCGCGATCCGCGCGGTCGCCGCGGCCTCGGCCGACTGCAAGCCCGTGCTGCTGGTCGGCGCCGCGCTGGAGCGCAGCGGGCGCCTGTACAATTGCGCGCTCGCCATCGCGGGTGGCCGGGTGTTGGGCGTCGTGCCCAAGACCTTCCTGCCCAACTACCGCGAATATTACGAGAAACGCTGGTTCGCCAGCGGCGCCGGCCTGACCGGCCTCGCCATCGACCTGGGCGAGGGAATCGGCACGGTCCCGTTCGGCACCGACCAGCTGTTCGCGGCGGACGACCTGCCCTTCTTCACCTTCCATGCCGAGATCTGCGAGGATTACTGGGCCCCCACCCCGCCCTCGACCGTCGGCGCGCTGGCGGGAGCGCTGATCTGCTGCAACCTGTCGGCGTCGAACATCGTCATCGGCAAGGCGCGCGAGCGGGCGATGCTGTGCGCGGCGCAGTCGGCGCGGACGGCAAGCGCCTATGTCTATTCCGCCGCCGGGATCGGCGAGAGCACCACCGACCTCGCCTGGGACGGACAGGGCATGATCTATGAACTGGGCGAACTGCTGGTCCAGTCGGAGCGGTTCGTGCGCGGGCCGGAACTGGCCCCCCGCCTCGTCGTCGCGGATATCGACTGCGAGCGGCTGATCCAGGAGCGGACCCGCTTCGGCACCTTCAACGACGCCGCGCGCGAGGCGGGGCATCCCGAGACCCGCTTCCGCCGCATCGGCTTCACCCACGGCGTCGACCTGGCCGACCGCGGGCTGGCGCGCACCATCCGCCGCTTCCCCTTCGTTCCCAACGACCCCGGCAAGCGCGACGCCGACTGCTACGAAGCGTTCAATATCCAGGTCGAGGGGCTGGCCAAGCGGCTTGAGGCGGCGCGCGCCGAGACGCTGGTGATCGGCGTGTCGGGCGGGCTCGACTCGACCCACGCGCTGATCGTCGCGGCCAAGGCGATGGACCGGCTGGGTCGCGGGCGCGACACGATCCTGGGCTTCACCATGCCCGGCTTCGCCACCGGCGAGACGACGAAGGCGAGCGCCTGGGCACTGATGCGCGCGCTGGGCGTGACCGCGGCGGAGATCGACATCCGCCCCGCCGCGCGCCAGATGCTCGCCGACATGGACCACCCGTTCGGCCGCGGCGAGCCGGTGTACGACGTGACGTTCGAGAACGTGCAGGCGGGGCTGCGCACCGACTATCTGTTCCGCCTCGCGAACCAGCGCGGCGGGCTGGTGCTGGGCACCGGCGACCTCAGCGAACTGGCGCTCGGCTGGTGCACCTACGGCGTCGGCGACCAGATGAGCCATTACGCAGTCAACGCGGGCGTGCCCAAGACACTGATCCAGTTCCTGATCCGCTGGTGCATCCGCACGAACCAGTATGACGCCGAAACCGATCAGATCCTGTCCGCGATCCTGGCACAGGAGATCAGCCCCGAACTGGTCCCCGCCAACGCGGAGACCGGCGCGTTGCAATCGACCGAGGACATGATCGGCCCCTATGCGCTGAACGACTTCTTCGCCCACTACGTGCTGCGCCACGGCCTCCCGCCATCGAAGATCGCGTTTCTCGCGTGGCACGCGTGGCGCGATGCGGCGGCGGGGCGCTGGCCGGCGGATTTCCCCGGGGACGCGCGCGTCGCCTATGACCTGCCCGTAATCCGTCACTGGTTGGAGCGGTTCTGCCACCGCTTCTTCCAGACCAGTCAGTTCAAGCGCTCCGCCCTGCCCAACGGCCCGAAGGTGTCGGCGGGCGGCGCGGTATCCCCCCGCGGCGACTGGCGCGCCCCGTCCGACGGCACCGCGCGCCTGTGGCTGGAGGAGATCGCGGCGAACATGCCGTAGACTCCTGACTTCGTCATTCCGAGGCAGGCGGGGATGACGGATGGGAAGCGCCCCCCAAATCTTGCCGTGGATCAACCCGGCGCGGTCCACCGCAAATCGGCATTCGTGACAATTCTGCCACCTTGATAAATCACCAGTGTCCGGGCATTGTGACGACCCTATGACAAGGCCTCCACCGGATGGATCGCGCGATCGCCGGATCGAGGACCCATCCAACCTCTGGTTGATCCATCCGCTTGGCCGCCGGCTGCTGCCCCATGCGGTCGCGTACCGCATTTCCGCCAACATGGTGTCGATCACCGGCCTGCTGATCGGGACGGCCGCCGCGCTGTGCTATGCCCGGTTCGACGCGTGGCCTTTCGCCGTGCTCGGCCTGGTCCTCTCGGTCGCGTGGCTGGTCGCCGACGGGCTCGACGGCATGATCGCGCGGGCCACCGGCACGGCCAGCCCGCTCGGTCGCGCGCTGGACGGGGTGTGCGACCACGGCGTCTTCATCCTGATCTACGTCGCGATGGCGCTGGCGGTCGGCACCGCGCAGGGCTGGGCACTTGCGGTCGTCGCCGGTGCGGCGCACGCGATGCAGTCCAACCTCTACGAGGGGGAGCGCGCCCGCTATCACCGCCGCGCGAAGGGGATCGCCCGGCTCGACGGCACCGCCGCCGCCACCGGCCCGATCGTGCGCGCCTATGACTGGCTGGCCGGTACGCCCGAGCGGCTGGCGATGGCGTTCGAGCGGCGGCTGGCGAGCAGCGCCGATCGCAAGGGCCTTGGCGCCCGCTACGCCGCGCGCGCGGTCGCGCCGATGCGGCTGCTGGCACTCCAGACCGCGAACGTGCGCGTGCTGGCGATCTTCCTCGCCTGCCTCCTCGCCGAACCGCGGCTGTTCTGGTGGTTCGAGATCGGGCCGCTGACGCTCGCCGCCGTCATCGGCCTCGCCTGGCATCGCCGGGTCGAGCGGCACTTCATTCATTCCACGCACTTCGCCCCGGCCGACGCGCCGTCAGGGCTCTTCGTCAAGGAACAGGGACAGTAATGGGCAGCATCCGCATCGCCATCGTCGGCATCGGCAATTGCGCGTCGAGCCTCGTGCAGGGGCTGGAATATTATGGCGAGGGCAGCAACGACGCCGTCGGCCTGATGCACTGGGAGGTGGGCGGCTATCGCCCCGCCGACATCAAGGTCGTGGCCGCGTGGGACGTCGACGCGCGCAAGGTCGGCAAGGACGTGGCCGAGGCGATCTTCGCCAAGCCCAACTGCACCGCCGTCTTCGCCGCCAACATCCCGTCGACCGGCACCATCGTGAAGATGGGCGCGGTGATGGACGGCGTCGCCGACCATATGGCCGATTACAAGGACGAGCGGACCTTCGTCGTCGCCAACGATATCCAGCCCGACAAGGCGCAGGTGGTGGCCGAGCTGAAGGCGTCGGGCGCCGACGTGCTGATGAACTATCTGCCGGTCGGCAGCCAGCAGGCGACCGAATTCTACGCCGAATGCGCGCTGGAAGCCGGCGTCGCCTTCGTCAACAACATCCCCGTCTTCATCGCGTCCAATCCCGAATGGGCCAAGAAGTTCGAGGATGCCGGCGTGCCGATCATCGGCGACGACATCAAGGCGCAGCTGGGCGCGACCATCGTCCACCGCGTGCTGACCGACCTGTTCGCCAAGCGCGGCGTGAAGCTCGATCGCACCTATCAGCTGAACACCGGCGGCAACACCGACTTCCTCAACATGTCGAACCACCGCCGCCTCGAGTCGAAGAAGATCTCCAAGACCGAGGCGGTGCAGTCGGTCGCGGCCGAGCGGCTGGAGGACGAGAACGTCCATATCGGCCCGTCCGATTACGTGCCGTGGCAGAACGACAACAAGGTGTGCTTCCTGCGGATGGAGGGCCAGCTGTTCGGCGGCGTGCCGATGAACCTCGAGCTGCGCCTGTCGGTCGAGGATTCGCCCAATTCGGCGGGTGTCGCGATCGACATGGTCCGCTGCGCCAAGATCGCGCGCGACCGCGGCATCGGCGGCGTGATCGACCCGGCCTCCGCCTATTTCTGCAAGCACCCGCGCACCCAGATGACCGACGACCTCGCCCAGATCGAGGTCGAGAAGTTCATCGCGGCGGCCTGAGGTGATCCGGTCGGCGGTCCTCCTCGCCGCCGGCCATGGCAGCCGGCTACGCGCCTCGGCGCCGTACAAGCCGCTCTGCCCGGTCGCCGGCCGCCCGCTGATCGACCACGCGCTGTGCGGCATGGCGGAGGCGGGGCTGACCCGCGCGATCGTCGTGCTCGGCTATGGCGCAGAGGCGATCGCCGACCATCTCGCCCGTCGCCGCTGGCCGCTGGCGGTCGAGACGGTGATGACCCGCGACCATCATGAGCCCAATGGCGTCTCGGTCCTCGCCGCGGCACCGCTGCTCGCCGGCGAGCCGGCGGTGCTGGCGATGTGCGACCATCTGGTCGCGCCCGCCCTCTACACCCGGCTGGCGTGCACCGGGGCGGGCGACGGCGCGACGCTGGGCATCGACCGCCGCGTCGGCCACCCCTGGGTCGATCCCGACGACGTCACCTGGGTGCGGACCGAGGATGATCTGATCGTCGACATCGGCAAGGGGCTGGCCGGCGCCGACTGCTACGACACCGGCGTCTTCGCGATCGGCCCGGCACTGTTCGCCGCGCTCGGCAGCTTCGGCGCCCCCTCGCTCACCGACGGCATGCGGCTGCTGGCCGGCGAGGCTAGAGCGCGGGTGGTCGACTGCAGCGATCTCGACTGGATCGACGTCGACGACCCCGCCGCCCTGGCCAAGGCCGAGGCGTGGCAGCTGGCGCGGGCCGCGTAGCCGGTTCCCTCCGTCAAGCCCTTCACGGTATGTCTCAGCCCGATAACCTCCCCGGCGGAGGCCGGGGCCCAGTTGGGGGACGCTGATGAAGGACGTTGCGCTTCGTCACCACGGTCCATCTGGACACCCGCCTTCGCCGGGGATGTGCAACGCGATGCATCAGACGTCTGTCAGGCAAGAGGAGCATAGATCCTCACGGCACCATCCGCAGCGTCCATCGCCCCGCCGCGGGCAAGAAGGGCGCCGCCCGCCCCTCCACCCAGTCGCGATGCCCGCTGAGATAATAGGGGCTGACCGGGTTACCCGACTGCCCGGACGGCATGTGGAACAGCCCCTCCGCCTCATGCCCGGGCGACACCGCGAACCGCTCGCTGGCGCCGAAGCCCGGTCCCTGCGCCCGCACCACGCCGCTGTCCCCTGGCATCGCCTGGTCGGCCGGGTCGGTCAGCCACCCCAGCCCCGGCACGGACCGCGCCAGCGGATGATGCACGTCGGCCGGCGACACCACGCCCCAGGTGAACGCGTCGAGATCGCCGCCTGCGTCCGCCGTCACCGCCTCGGCGACGTTACGTAGCGCCGCATCGACGAAGCCGGCCCAGTCGCGCCGGCCCGGCGGCACCAGCGCCGCCGGCCGCGCGGTCAGCAGTGCGCGCAGCGTCCCCTCCGCCGCCGGGATGGTATAGTCGGCGGCAAAGGGCGGCTTGCCCCCCATGTACCGGCCATAGGCATCGCCCAGCGCCGCCCGCCGGAACCGCGCGATCAGGCGATAGCCGACCGACGCAGTCTCCGCCCGCCCGTCCCACGCTGCGATCGGCGCGATCATCGCCGCCAGCCGCGGATCGCTCGCCCGCGCGCGCAGCTCGCCCAGCATCAGCCGCTGCCACCAGCGGTTGCGCAGGCTGGTCGTATCGAGCTGGATCGCCAGGAAATCGCGTGGTCCGAACCGGTCGGCCGCGAACAGCCGCTCCCGGATCCGCCCTGCCCGAGATCCCGTGTCATAGCCCCCGTCGCCCAGCCGCGCATACTCCGCCCCGCCGACCACCCGCGCATTCGCGGTCCACAGCCGCCCGGCCGGCGGGTTCACGATCGTCGGCACCTCCCCCGCGTCCAGATGGCCACGCCAGCCGCGCCGTCCGTCCGCCCAGCTGGTCGCATCGCGCCCGTCGAAGCCGAAGCGGCGCGGTACCTGCCCCGCAATCGTCCAGCCGATCGCGCCGCTGCGATCGCCCACCACCAGGTTCTGCTGCGGGATGCCCGAGCGGTGCGCGATCTGCAGCGCCTCCGCCACCGATCCCGCCGCCTCCAGCGCGAAGGCGGGGGCGAGCCGGACCGCGCCGGGATCATGCGCGGTCCAGCGCATCGCGATCCGCCGCCCGAACGCGTCGTGCGCCACGATCGGACCCCAGATCGTCTCGTCGATGGTGAAGCGCCGGCAATCCGCATGGACGCACCAGGATTGCGCGACCCGCTGGATCGGCCGCGGGCCCTGCGGCGTGCGATAATATCCCGGCCTTCCTGCAACCGGCTCGACCACCACAGCATCGCTGGTATCGATATAGCTGTTGGTGAAGCCCCAGGCGATCCGCCCGTTGCTGCCCGCCACCATCGTCGGATTGCCCGGCAGCGTTACGCCGGTCACGTCCAGCCCCGCCGCCGGCACACGGATGCGCGCGCGATACCAGATCCCCGGCACGCGGATCGCCAGATGCATGTCGTTGGCGACCAGCGCCCCGCCGCTCGTCGATAGCCGCCCGGCAACCGCCCAGTTGTTGCTGCCCGGCACCGCCGCCTCGGCGGCGGCGGGAATGGCGGCGGGCGCCCGCTGCGGCACCAGCCGCGCCGGCAGCGCCACCGGCGGCAGCGTGGACCCGTCGATCGGCGTGTCGAGCGGGGTCGCGGATGGATAGAGCAGGTCGGCCAGTCCCCGCCCGCCGCGCCGCTCGGCGGTGGCGCGGAACAGCTCGATCCGCGGCACGGTCGATTGCAGGTCGATATACATGGCGAATACCGCCAACACCGTGTCCTCCGGCCGCCAGCGTACCGGCGTCGCACGGAGCAGCAGATATTCGAACGGCGTCGCCGCCAGGTCGTCCAACCCCCAGTTCACGCCGGCGGCATAGCGCGCCAGCATCGCCCGCTCGCCCGGCGTCGCCGCCGCGACGATCGCGCGCGCGCGGCTGCGGAACCGGTGGAGCAGCACCCGCCGGTCCGCCGCCGCGGTCGCGGGGCCGAACAGCGCCGACAGCTCGCCCGCGGCCGCGCGGCGCAGCCCGTCCATCTCGAAGAACCGCTCCTGCGCGTGGAGATAGCCGAGCGCGAACCCCGCATCGGCACGGGTCGCGGCGGTGATCGTCGGCACGCCTGCCGCGTCGCGGACGATCGTCACCGGTGCCGACAGGCCGGCGACCCGCACCTCGCCTTCCAGTCGCGGCCGCGCGCCATAGAGGTGCCAGGCGAACAGCCCCGCCGCCACCGCCAGCAGCACCGCAACCACCGCCGCCACTATCAGCGCGACCCGCCGCATCCACGTCCCCCCGAGTTGCCGAGAGAAAGGTCGCAGGTCGACGCAATGGCCGCAAGGCCCCCACTTCCCGACCCGTGCGTACGGGGCGAAGCCGAAGCACCGCCACCAGTGCGAGCGGAGCTTATGGAAGAGCCCGTTTGAAAGCTCGCGTTCCGAGGCGGTGCGAAGCAACGCCCTGTCGTCATTCCCGCGAAGGCGGAAATCCAGACGCGCACAGGCTGCTTGTCGAGCCGGGACGTAGGCGGTTCTGGATCCCCGCCTTCGCGGGGATGACGAAACATAGCCCGTTACGCTGAATGTCGATCCGGCCTGAGAAGCGGTGCCACCAGCGTCACGAAACTATAGGCCGGTCGCCCCTCGGCGCCCGGGTGATCCTCCCGCGCCACCTCGCGCCAGCCGGTGAAGGCGGGCACCACCGCATCCCCTTCCGGCGCGGCATGGACCTCGGTCAATTCGATCCGGTCCGGCGTGAACAGCGCGAACACCTCTGCGCCGCCGATCACCGCCACGTCGTCGCCCGCCAGCGCCAGCGCCTCGGCGGGACTGTGCGCGACCTCCGCACCCGGCGCAAACCAGTGCGGATCGCGGGTCAGGACGATGTGGCGGCGGCCCGGCAGCGGCGCGGGAAAGCTGTCGAAGGTCTTGCGCCCCATCACCATCGCGCGGCCCAGGGTCTGCGCCTTGAACCGCTTCAGGTCGGCCGGCAGGTGCCAAGGCAGGCGCCCGTCTACGCCGATTACGCCGTTATCGGCGCGCGCGAGGTGGAAGCTTATCATCCGCCGCCCATGCCCCTTCACGGGCGATCGCGCGACGGAAATCGCTCCCTCCGGCTGTCACCGGAGGGAGCGTTTAGGGTCAGGCGCCGAAGGTGCGCTGCCACCAGCCGCGGCGCGGCGAGTCGGCGTCCGCCTCACCCTCCGCAGCCGCCTCCGCCGGTGCCTCTGCCGCGACCGGCTCGGGCTCCGGCGCGGGAGCGGGCTCCGCCGCCGCCTCGGCCGCGACGTCGGCTGCCTTGCGCCGCGGGCGGCGCGGCTTCTTGGCCGGCTCCGCCTCGGCGACGGGCTCCGTGACCGGTGCCGGCTCGGCCACCGCC
>NZ_JAUUDS010000009.1 GCF_030678875.1 Sphingomonas aurea
CTGCCGGCTCGGCCACCGCCTCGGCGGCGGGCGTCGCCTTGCGGCGGGTGCGGCGCGGCTTGGCCGGTGCCTCCTCCTCGGCGGCCGACGCCTCGGCGACCGGCTCGGCGGCTACCGGCTCCGCAGCCACCGGCTCGGGGGCCGCAACCTCCGGCGCGGCGGCACGGGCCCGCGGACGACGCCGCGTCTTGGGCGCGGCCTCGGCAGGCGCGGGCTCCGCCTCGACCTCCGGCACCGCCAGTGCGATCGGATCGGTCACCGGACCCGAGTCGCCGGCATCGGCCGCTTCCTCGACCTCGGTCGTCTCGACCGCATCGGTACCGGCCTCGGCCCCGCCCTCGGCGCGGCGCCCGCCGCGACGACCGCGGCGACCGCGACGGCGGCGACGACCCGAATCGCCTTCCTCGTCGGTCGGCTGCTCGCCGACGAACTCGGCGGGCTCGTCGCCCGTCTCGGCATCGCCGTCGACCTCGCCCTCACCCTCGGTCACAGCCTCGGCCGCGCCCTGCTCGCCGCCGTCGCGACCGCGACGACCACGGCGGCGGCGGCGGCGCTTGCTGCGACCGCCCTCGCCCTCTTCCCCGTCCTGTCCGCCGTCGCGGCGCGGCGCGGCCTCGGCGCGCTCGGCCTCGATCTCCTCTTCCTCGACGTCGATCTCCTCGACGTAATCGTCCTCTTCGTCCTCGATGACGAGTTCGTCGATCTTCGGCGCATGGGCGGGTGGCGGGCCGCTCGCCTCGACCGACATGCGCGCGCCCTCCTCCTCGCGGTCGGGGATCACCTCGACCGATACGCCGTAACGGTCCTCGATCTCGGCGATGTCGCCGCGCTTGCGATTGAGGACGTAGATCGCCGCTTCCTGCGACGCGCGCAGCGTAATCAGCGAGCCGCGACCGCGCGCCGCCTCGTCCTCGATCAGGCGCAGCGCCGACAGGCCCGACGACGAGGCGGTGCGGACCAGCCCGGTGCCCTCGCAATGCGGACAGGCGCGGGTCGACGCCTCCAGCACGCCGGTGCGCAGCCGCTGGCGGCTCATTTCCATCAGCCCGAACGACGAGATGCGGCCGACCTGGATGCGGGCGCGATCGTTCTTCAGCGCCTCCTTCATCGCCTTCTCGACCTTACGGACGTTCGACGAGTGATCCATGTCGATGAAGTCGATCACGACCAGACCCGCCATGTCTCGCAGGCGCAGCTGGCGCGCGATCTCCTGCGCGGCTTCCAGGTTGGTCGCGGTCGCGGTCTGCTCGATATTGTGCTCGCGGGTCGACCGCCCTGAGTTAATGTCGATCGACACCAGCGCCTCGGTCGGGTTGATGACCAGGTAACCGCCCGACTTCAGCTGGACGACCGGGTTGTACATCGCCGCCAGCTGGTCCTCGACATGCGCGCGCTGGAACAGCGGCACGGCGTCGGCGTACTGCTTCACCTTCTTGGCGTGGCTGGGCATCAGCAGCCGCATGAAGTCCTTGGCGTGGCGATAGCCTTCCTCGCCCTCGACGATCACCTCGTCGACGCTGGCGTTGTAGATGTCGCGGATCGCCCGCTTCATCAGGTCGCTGTCGCCATAGATCAGCGCCGGCGCGGCAGAGGTCAGCGTCTTCTCGCGGATCTCGTCCCACAGTCGCGCAAGATAGTCGAAGTCGCGCTTGATCTCGACCTTGGTGCGCTGCAGCCCCGCGGTCCGGACGATGCAGCCCATCGAAGACGGCAGCGCCAGGTCGGCCATGATCGTCTTCAGCCGCTTGCGATCACCCGCGTTCGAAATCTTGCGGCTGATCCCGCCGCCATGCGACGTGTTGGGCATCAGCACGCAGTAGCGGCCGGCCAGCGACAGATAGGTGGTCAGCGCCGCACCCTTGTTGCCGCGCTCTTCCTTGACGACCTGGACCAGCAGCACCTGACGGCGGCGGATGACGTCCTGAATCTTGTAGCGGCGGCGCAGGTTCTGGCGCCGCTGGCGCAGCGCCTCGACTTGGTCGTCATTGCCCGACGAGCGCTTGCGACGGCGCGGCCCGGCCTGCGCGACGGTCTCGTCGCCCCCCCCGACATCGTCGCCGGCGTCCTCGTCGTCGTGATTGTGATCGTGATCGTCGGCGTCCAGATCGTCGTGATCCTGGTCGTCGTGATCGTCACCCTCGTCGTGATCGTCCTCGTCGTCCTGCTCGGCGCGCAGCGCGGCCTCTTCGGCGGCGTGCTCGGCCTCTTCACGCAGCAGCGCGTCGCGATCCTCCTTGGGGATCTGGTAATAGTCGGGGTGGATTTCCGAGAAGGCGAGGAAGCCGTGCCGGTTGCCGCCATATTCGATGAACGCCGCCTGGAGCGATGGCTCCACGCGGGTCACCTTGGCGAGATAGATATTGCCCTTGAGCTGCTTGCGCTCGGCGGACTCGAAGTCGAACTCCTCGATCCGGTTACCTTGTACGACGGCGACCCGGGTTTCCTCCCGGTGGCGTGCGTCGATCAGCATACGCGTGGTCATCAAACGGTCTCCACGCGCGCGTCGGGTCGATCCTCGAGAGGAGCCCTCGCGCGCGATGATAATGGGCGCCCGGCCGGACGGCGGGCGCGGGGTGGCGGAAATTCGCGTCTGCGCGCACGACGTGCCGGGGCAGAAGGCCCTGCGGCGCCCGGACGCCCGCGACGCCGCCGGCCGAGGCCTGGCGGTGGAGCGGGAGCGGGGAAAGCGTCATTGCGTGCGTCAACCTGGATTGACCCGTCGCGCCAGCAGGAGGCTGATCGCGAGGGGCGGGCGATCCCGGCGGCGGCCACCACGAATGGCGACGACGCACGGGCGCATGCCTTCGCTAGCATCCCCGCGCACCTATCGCAACCGGTGTGACAAAGCCGCCACGGTGCGTTGCCGTTTACGCGCGCGCCTTGCTGCATCCGGGCCGCGCAGGTAAGATTTCGTCAACCATTTCATGGTACGTCCCGGTGTTAACCATGACGGAAGCACCTGCCACCCGCGCCGCCGCGCACGCCGCCCAACACCGGGTGGCTTTCCGCTGGACCCATGCGGGCCGGGCGCGGCATGGAGGCGCAGTGCTGTCCTTCCTTGCCTGCCTGTTCGCCCTGCTGCCGGCCAGCCCGCTATATGCGGCCGACGTCGCCAGCGTGGTCGCGAGCGCGCGCCAGATCGTCATCCGCTTCGACGGCAAGGCCGCCGATGCCAGCGCCACGCTGCTCGACGGCCCGCGCCGCATCGCGGTGGAGGTGCCGGGCGTCGCCGCCGATGCGCGGGTGACGGTCGGCGGCCCGGTCGCGGGCGTGCGGCGCCAGCCGGTGCCCGGCGGCACCAGGCTGGTGTTCGACCTGTCGCGCCCCGCCGTCGTCGCCGATGGCGGCTTCGACCGCAGCGGCCGCACCCTGACGCTCAGCCTCGCCCCCGCCGACGCCGCCGCGTTCCGCCAGGCGAGCATGGCCGGCCCCTTGTCGCTGATCCCGTTCGACGTCTCGTTCGGCGCCGCCGACCGCTACCGCGTGACGGTGCCGATCCCCGCCACCGCCAAGGCCGCACCCCTGCCCCGCGTTCGCGGCGACGATAGCCGGCCGCTGGTCGTCATCGACGCCGGCCATGGCGGGGTCGATCCCGGCGCGATCAACACTGCGATGGGCCTGCGCGAGAAGGACCTGACGCTGAAGGTTGCCCGCGCGATCCGCGACCGACTGCTCGCCGGCGGGCGAGTGCGGGTGGCGCTGACCCGCAACGACGACCGCTATCTGGTTCTGCGCGAGCGCTACGGCATCGCCCGCCGGCTGAAGGCGGACCTGTTCATCTCGATCCACTGCGACAGCGCCGGTGCCGAGGGCGCGACCGGCGCCAGCGTCTACACCCTGTCCGAGGTCGCCTCCGACAAGGAGGCGGCACGGCTGGCCGCGCGCGAGAACAAGGCCGACGTGATCGCCGGCGTCGACTTGGGCGACACCGGCGCCGACGTCTCGTCGATCCTGATCGATCTCGCCCGGCGCGAGACGATGAACAGCTCGGCGACTTTCGCCCGGCTGCTGGGGCGCGAGGCCAAGCCGCTGGTGCCGATGAAGGCGAACTTCCACCGCATGGCCAGCCTGATGGTGCTGAAGGCGCCCGACATGCCCTCGATCCTGTTCGAGACGGGTTACATCTCCAACCCCGCCGACGCCGCCTTCCTCGATTCGAACACCGGCCGCACCCGCATCGCCGAAAGCGTCCGCCGCGCGGTGGAAGCCCATTTCGCCCGCCGCATGGCGGCGCGCTGACCGAAACGCGGCGCTCCACCCTCAAGCGGTAGCCCCGTTCGCAGGCGCACACGCCTGTCTGCCCACCACCGTCATTCCCCCGCAGGCGGCTGGCGCTGCCCCGTGAACCTGCTAGAAGCACCCGGCTTTCCATGACCGCCATCGCCGCCCGCCTGTCCTCCGTCCCAGCCCGCATCGGCGGCGGCGCGCGCTTCGTCTGGGCGCGCTGGTGGGGCAAGGCGCTGGTCGGGCTGGTCGCGCTCGCCGCCCTGGCGGTGTTCCTCCTGTGGCTGCTGGTGATCCGCGGCCTGCCCTCGGTCGAGCAGCTGCGCACCTATGAGCCGCCGCTCCCCACCCATGTCCGCGGCGGCGACGGCAACCCCGTCCAGTCCTACGCCCGCGAACGCCGGGTCGAGCTGTCCTTCGCCGAATATCCGCCGCTCCTGGTCAAGGCGTTCCTCGCCGCCGAGGACCGCACCTTTTTCGATCATCACGGCCTCGACTATCCCGGCCTCGTCCGCGCCGCATGGCAGGGGCTGACCAGCGGCAACACCCCGCGTGGCACGTCGACGATCACCCAGCAGGTCGCCAAGAATCTGCTCGTCGGCAACGAGGCGAGCTATGCGCGCAAGCTGAAGGAGGCGATCCTCGCCTGGAAGATCGAGGATACGCTCTCCAAGGAACAGATCCTCGAACTCTACCTCAACCAGATCGCGCTCGGCCGCAACGCGTTCGGAGTGGAGGCCGCGGCCCACGCCTATTTCGACAAGGAACTCAACCAGCTGACCCTCGCGCAGATGGCGTATCTCGCGATCCTGCCCAAGGGGCCGGCGAACTACGATCCCGTCCGCCACGCTGACCGCGCGCTGGAGCGCCGCGGCTATGTGCTGCGCGAGATGCTGAAGAACGACTTCATCACCCAGGCGCAATATGCCGAGGCGAGTGCGGAGCCGCTCGGCACCGTGCTCCGCCGCACCCCGCGCGTCGATCCGTCGGGCGGCTATTTCGTCGAGGAGGTGCGCCGCCAGCTGATCGCCCGCTTCGGCGAGACGGCGAAGGCGACCCCCAACAGCGTCTACGAGGGCGGCTTATGGGTCCGCACCTCGCTCGACGACCGGCTCCAGCGGCTGGCCGCCGAGGCGCTGCGCGCCGGGCTGATCCGCTACGAGGGCGGGCGCGGCTGGTCCGGCCCGATCCGCCACCTCGATATCGACGGGCAGGTCGAGGGCGGCAACTGGCAGCAGGCGCTGCTCAACACCAATATCGGCATCGACTATCAGGACTGGCGCGCCGCCGTTGCGATCGCCCGAGAGGGCAGCGGTTGGTCGATCGGCTTCGCCGACGGCCGCACCGGCACGCTGCCCGCCGCGCTGGCCCAGATGCCGCGCCGGGGCACCACCAGCGCCGCCTTCGGCGCGATCGAGCCGGGCGACGTGATCGCCGTCGCGCCCTCGGGCAGCCAGTGGTCGCTCCGCTCGGTGCCGCGCATCTCGGGCGGGTTCGTGGTGCAGGAGCCGGCGACCGGCCGCATCCTGGCGATGCAGGGCGGCTTCGACAGCCGGCTGCAGGCGTTCAACCGCGCCACCCAGGCGCAGCGCCAGCCCGGCTCGACGATCAAGCCGATCGTCTATTCCGCCGCGCTGGAGAACGGCATGTCGCCCGCCTCGATCATCGTCGACGGCCCGTTCTGCGTCTATCAGGGCGCGCGGCTGGGGCAGAAATGCTTTCGCAACTTCGCCAATATGCGCTCCGCCGGCCCGCGCACGATGCGCTGGGGGATCGAGCAGTCGCGCAACCTGATGACGGTGCGCACCGCCGCGCAGATCGGCATGCCGCGCGTCGTCGACACGATGAAGCGGATGGGGGTGGGCGACTATTCCCCCTATCTCGCCATCGCGCTCGGCGCCGGCGAGACGACGGTGGCGCGCATGGTCAATGCCTATGCGATGCTCGCCAACCAGGGCCGCGGCCTGAACGAGGGCAGCCTGGTCGATTTCGTCCAGGACCGCCACGGCAAGGTGATCTGGCCGGAGAACTGGCGCCCCTGCGACGGCTGCAACGCCCCGGCCTGGAACGGCGGCCCGATGCCGCGCCCGCCGGTGCGGATGCGCCAGGCGATCGACGCGCAGTCGGCCTATCAGATGGTCCACATCACCGAGGGCGTGATCCAGCGCGGCACCGCCACCGTGCTGCGCGACCTCGACCGGCCGATGTTCGGCAAGACCGGCACCACCACCGGCCCGACCGACGTCTGGTTCATCGGCGGCACGCCGCAGTTCATCGGCGGCCTCTATATCGGCTACGACAATCCCCGCCGGTTGGGCGCGGCGGAGGGCGGCACCGTGGCGGCGCCGATCTTCAAGCAGTTCGCGGTCAAGGCGTATGAGGGGCTCGACAAGCTCCCCTTCCGCGCACCCGCCGGCATCCGCATGGTGCGGATCGACCGGATGAGCGGCAAGCCTGTCTTCGGCACCTTCCCCGACGACAGCGATCCCAAGCCCGCGGTGATCTGGGAAGCGTTCAAGCCCGAGACCGAACCGCGCCGCGCCGCCCGCCATGCCGGCCCCGCGACCGGGCCGACCACCGCCGCGACCGCCGCTCCCGCTGCACCGCGGGACAGCGAATTCTTGCAAAGGGAAGGCGGAATCTACTAGCCGCCCTATATCGTCATTCCGGCGAAGGCCGGGATCTCGTGCCGCGAGGACGGAATCTGCGGCGAGAGATGCCAGCGGCGCTGGCATGACGGACGAGTTTTGGAGAAGTACGATGCGCGCCGAAGCGCAGGCCCATGTCGACACCATCAACGACGCGCTGGCGCTCCTGCGCCGCTTCCTCGACTGGGACCGCGCGCTGCGCCGCCTGGACGAGTTGAACGCGCGCGTCGAGGATCAGGAACTGTGGAACGATCCCAAGGCCGCGCAGGAGGTGATGCGCGAGCGTCGCCGCCTGGACGAGGCGATCACCGCCACCCGTGCGATCGAGAGCGAGCTGAACGGCACGGTCGAGCTGATCGAGCTGGCCGATGCCGAGGGCGATGCCGAACTGGCCGACGAGGGTGTCGCCAGCCTGGCCGAACTCGCCGCCCGCGCCGACCGCGACAAGGTCAAGGCGCTGCTCGCCGGCGAGGCCGACGGCAACGACACCTATATCGAGGTGAACGCCGGCGCCGGCGGTACCGAGAGCCAGGACTGGGCAGGCATGCTCAGCCGCATGTACACCCGCTGGGCCGAGCGCCACGGGCTGAAGGTCGAGCTGGTCGACCAGCATTCGGGCGAGCAGGCGGGCATCAAGTCGGCGACGCTGCTGCTGAAGGGCGAGAACGCCTATGGCTATGCGAAGACCGAGTCGGGCGTGCACCGGCTGGTCCGCATCAGCCCGTACGACTCGGCAGCGCGGCGCCACACCTCGTTCGCCAGCGTGTGGGTCTACCCGGTCGTCGACGACAATATCGAGGTCGAGTATAACGAGAGCGACCTGCGCATCGACACCTACCGCGCGTCCGGCGCCGGCGGTCAGCACATCAACACCACCGATTCGGCGGTGCGTATCACCCACATTCCGACCGGCATCGTCGTGCAGTGCCAGAACCAGCGCTCGCAGCACAAGAACAAGGCAGAGGCGTACAACCAGCTCCGCGCGCGTCTCTACGAGCGCGAACTCGCCATCCGCGAGCAGGCGGCGAATGCCGAGAACGCGTCGAAGACCGACATCGGCTGGGGCCACCAGATCCGCAGCTACGTCCTCCAGCCGTACCAGCTGGTGAAGGACCTGCGCACCGGCGTCACCTCGACCGCGCCCGGCGACGTGCTCGACGGCGAGCTCGATCCCTTCATGGCCGCCGCCCTGTCGCAGCGCGTGACCGGTGAGGCGGTGGCGGTGGAGGATGTCGATTAATCCGATGCGGGACCGCGCAGCCTTCCTTTCGTCGTCATCCCCGCGCAGGCGGGGATCCAGACGCGCTGACCTCTCGCCTCCATCGCGAACGCTTGCGTGTCTGGATTCCCGCCTGCGCGGGAATGACGGAAGGTGGCTCGTCCCCACCCTCCTCGCCCTCACCCTGACCCTCGCCGCCTGCGACGGTACCAAGCCGCTCATCAAGCACGAGCCCGACAAGCCCGGCCCCTTTCCCGCCGCCGACCGCCCGGTCGCCCGGATCGTCTCGTCGCGCTGGTCGAACGAGGACGCGCGCGACCGCCTGCGCGAGGCGAAGTCGGTGATGGACGGGGCGGCGATCCGCCCGGGCATGACCATCGCCGATATCGGCGCGGGCGAGGGTTACTACACGATCCGCCTTGCCGCCCGTGTCGGCAAGGAGGGCCGCGTGCTCGCCGAGGACGTCGTCCCCGCCGTCCGCGACCAGCTTGCCGAGCGCGTCTCGCGTGAGCGGCTGGAGAATGTCAGCGTCCGCCTGGGCGAGCCGGCCGATCCCAAGCTGCCCGACGACAGCTTCGACCGCGTGCTGATGGTCCATATGTATCACGAGATCGCCCAGCCCTATGAGTTCCTCTGGCGGCTGCGCCCCTCGCTGAAGCCCGATGGCCTCGTCGTCGTCGTCGACGCCAACCGTCGCACCCAGGACCATGGCACCCCGCCTGCGCTGCTCCGCTGCGAGTTCGCCGCGGTCGGCTATCGCCAGGTGTCGATGCAGCCGATGCCGTCCGCCGGCGGTTATCTCGCCACCTTCCGTGCCGAGGGGCCCCGCCCCGAACCGGCTGCGATCAAGCCCTGCCGGCTCGGCTGATCCGATGCGCCAGTATCTCGACCTGATGGACCATGTGCTGGCGAACGGCGCCCGGCAGGACGACCGCACCGGCACCGGCACCCTGTCGGTCTTCGGCCACCAGATGCGCTTCGACCTGGCGCAGGGCTTCCCGGTCCTGACCACCAAGAAGCTGCACCTGCGCTCGATCATCGTCGAACTGCTCTGGTTCCTGCGCGGCGACACCAATGTCCGCTGGTTGCAGGAGCAGCGCGTCAGCATCTGGGACGAGTGGGCCGACGAACAGGGCGATCTCGGCCCCGTCTATGGCAAGCAGTGGCGCGACTGGGTCGCCGCCGATGGCCGCCATATCGACCAGATCGCCCAGCTGATCGACACGATCCGCCGTGATCCCGCCTCGCGTCGCCAGATCGTCACCGCCTGGAACCCTGGAGAGCTGCATGCCATGGCGCTGTCGCCCTGCCACTGCCTGTTCCAGACCCATGTCGCGAACGGCCGGCTGTCGCTCCAGCTCTACCAGCGCTCGGCCGACATCTTCCTTGGGGTACCGTTCAACATCGCCAGCTACGCGCTCCTCACCCACATGATCGCACAGCAGTGCGATCTGGATGTCGGCGACTTCATCTGGACCGGCGGCGACTGCCACCTCTACACCAACCATCTGGAGCAGGCCCGCACCCAGCTGGTCCGCCAGCCCGGCCCCCTGCCCCGGCTGGAGATCGTCCGCCGCCCGGACGCGATCGACGGCTACGCGCTGGAGGATTTCGTCCTCCACGACTATGCCCCCCAGCCGCACATCAAGGCGCCGGTCGCGGTCTAGGCTGTTCAAGCCCCTCCCCTGACGGGAAAGGGAGCAAGGCGCGCTTCACCGCCGGTTCACCCCTCCTCCGCCACCGCCGTTGATCCCACCGGCCTTTTAGCGGATAGCAGCCCCCATGAAGCGTCCCGTCGCCCGCCTGGCCGTTGCGCTTGCCGCTGCGCTGCTGCTGTCGACGCAGCCCGCCGCCGCGCAGTCGATCCTGCGTGATGCCGAGACGGAGGCGCTGTTCCAGGAAATGACCACCCCGCTGGTCAAGGCCGCCGGGCTCGACCCCCGCGACGTGAAGGTGGTGCTGGTCAACGACGACTCGGTCAACGCCTTCGTCGCCGGCGGCCAGATCGTCTATGTCCATTCGGGCACCATCCAGGCGGCCGACAGCGCCAACGAGGTGCAGGGCGTGATCGCGCACGAGATCGGCCATATCGTCGGCGGCCATGTCGCGCTGGCCGACCGTGCCGCGCGCGGACCGATGGGGATCAGCCTGCTCTCGCTCCTGGCCGGGGTCGCGGCGATGGCGGTCGGTGGAGCGGAGGCGGGCATGGGCATGATCGCCGCCGGCCAACAGGCCGCGCAGGGCAGCTACCTCGCCTTCTCGCGCGCGCAGGAAACCGCCGCCGACGCCGCCGGCGCGCGCTTCCTCAACGACGCCGGGGTCAGCGGCAAGGGCTATCTGTCATTCTTCAAGAAGATGCAGCAGCTCGAATATCGCTACGGCATCACCCGCAAGGTCGGCTTCATGCTCGACCACCCCGTCTCGGGCGAGCGGATCGCCAACCTGACCGACACGATGCAGGGCGCGCCGACCTGGTCCAAGCCCTCCGACCCGGCGATGGAGGAGCGGTTCCGCCGGGTGAAGGCCAAGCTGGAGGGCTATGTCGCCCCGCCCGAGAAGACGCTGGCCGACTTCCCGCCCAGCAACCAGTCGATCTACGCCCACTATGCCCGCGCCTATGCCTATCACAAGGCCGGCTATCCGGAGAAAGCTGCGGCGGAAACCGACGCGCTGGTGGCGGCCAAGCCCGACGACCCCTATTTCCTCGAGATGAAGGGTCAGATCCTGCTTGAATCCGGCGAACCTAAGGCGGCGCTCGTCCCCTTGCGCGCGGCGACCGAGGGCTCGCGCTCCAACCCGCTGATCGCCACCACCTTCGGCCACGCACTGATCGCGACCGAGGACAAAGCGAACGTGCCCGAGGCGATCCGCGTGCTGCGCGTCGCCACCCAGCGCGACGACGACAATCCCTGGGCGTGGATGCAGCTCGGCACCGCGTACGAGCAGAGCGGCGACACTGCCCGCGCCGCGCTGGCGACGGCGGAGCGCGCGCAGATGACCGGCGACGCGCGCACCGCCGTCATCTCCGCACAATATGCCATGGCCAACATCCCCGCCAACACCGCCGACTGGATCCGTGCGCAGGACATCGCGATGACCGCCGGCGACGCGGCGGCGGCCGACCGGAAGAAGAAGAAGCGCCGATGAGATCATGGCTGGTTCCCGCCGCGGCGGCACTGCTCGGCGGGGCGATCGGCGCGGGCGCGATGCTCGCCTATGCCGATACGCGCGGCGCCGGGAGCGGCGACGTCCGCACCTATCTCCTTACCCATCCCGAGGTGATTCCGGAGGCGATGCAGCGCCTCCAGCAGAAGGAGGCGGGCAGCGTCGTCGCCGCCAACCGCGCCGCGATCGTCACCCCCTTCGGCAGCGCCTGGGCCGGCAATCCGCGGGGAGACGTCACGCTGGTCGAATATTACGACTATAATTGCGGTTATTGCCGCGCCAGCCTGCCGATGATCCGCCAACTGATCGAGCGCGACCCCAAGCTGAAGGTCGTCTTCCGCGAGCTGCCGATCCTGGCGGAGTCGAGCCGCAGCGCCGCGCGGATCAGCCTCGCCGCCGCCGCGCAGGGCAAGTTCAACGCCTTCCACGACGCACTCTACGCCGCCGGCCGCGTCTCCGACGACAGCATCGCCGCCGCCGCCCGCACCGCCGGCATCGACACCGCCGCCCTGCCGGCACTCGCCCCCCGCATCGATGCGGAGATCGCCCGCAACATGGAGGTCGCCGCCAAGCTCGGCGTCTCCGGCACCCCCAGCTGGGTGGTCGGCGACCGTGTCCTGTCGGGCGCGCTGCCGATCGAGGAGCTGGAGCGCGCCATCGCCGAGGCGCGGCCGTCATGACCGACGCGATCCTCTCGCTGGCGGGCGTCGCCAAGACTTATGCCGCCCGCGGCAAGCAGGGTGAGGTCACCGCGCTCCAGCCCGTCGACCTCGACATCCGCCGCGGCGAGATCTTCGCGCTGCTCGGCCCCAACGGGGCCGGCAAGACGACCCTCATCTCGATCATCTGCGGCATCGTTACCCCCTCGGCCGGCACGATCACCGTCGACGGCCACGACGCGCTGGCCGATTACAAGCAGGCGCGCCGTCGCATCGGCCTCGTCCCGCAGGAGCTGTCGACCGACGCTTTCGAGAGCGTGCTCGCCACCGTCACCTTCTCGCGCCGGCTGTTCGGCCGCTCGGGTCATTCCGCCTATATCGAGCAACTGCTCCGCGACCTGGCGCTATGGGACAAGCGCCACGCGCGGATCATGGAGCTGTCCGGCGGCATGAAGCGTCGCGTGCTGATCGCCAAGGCGCTGGCGCACGAGCCCGAGATCCTGTTCCTCGACGAACCCTCCGCCGGGGTCGACGTGGCGCTGCGCCGGGACATGTGGAAGCTGGTCCTGTCGCTGCGTGAGCGCGGCGTGACGATCATCCTGACCACCCATTATATCGAGGAGGCCGAGGAAATGGCCGACCGCGTCGGGGTGATCGCCAAGGGCAAGCTGCTGCTGGTCGACGAGAAGGCCGCGCTGATGAAGAAGCTCGGCAAGCGCGAGCTGGACCTGGCGCTGGTCGAGCCACTGGCCGCGGTGCCCGCCGAACTCGCCGAGTGGAAACCAACGCTCGAGCATGACGGCCACACGCTCCGCTACGTCTTCGACGCGACTGGGGAGCGCACCGGCATCCCCTCCTTCCTGCGCCGCGTGCAGGAGCTGGGCATCGCCTTCAAGGACCTGGAGACGTCGAAATCGAGCCTCGAGGACATCTTCGTCGACCTAGTGGGGGAGAAACAATGAAATCTTCCCCGGCACGGGGAGGGGGACCATGCGAAGCATGGTGGAGGGGGATCGCCACGAGCGCCTCGCCTGCCGCACGCCCCCTCCACCACGCCGCTGCGCGCCGCGGTCCCCCTCCCCGCAAGCGGGGAGGATACAGGCCATGAACCTTCACGGCATCTGGGCGATCTACCGCTTCGAGATGGCGCGCTTCGGCCGCACCGTCTGGACCAGCCTGCTGGTCCCGGTCATCACCACCTCGCTGTATTTCGTCGTATTCGGCACCGCGATCGGCAGCCAGATGAGCCAGGTATCCGGCGTCCCCTATGGCGCGTTCATCGTGCCGGGGCTGATGTTGCTCGCCATCTTCTCGGAATCGATCCTGAACGCGTCGCTCGGCATCTACATGCCCAAATTCACCGGCACGATCTACGAGCTGCTGTCCGCGCCGCTGTCGCCTTTGGAGACGGTGCTGGGCTATGTCGGCGCGGCGACGACCAAGTCGGTCATCATCGGCCTCGTCATCTTCGCCACCGCGCACCTGTTCGTCGACCTGCCGGTCGCCCACCCCTTCGCCGCCGCCGGCTACCTGGTGCTGATCGCCGCCACCTTTTGCCTGTTCGGCTTCGCGATCGGCATCTGGGCGCGCGGGTTCGAGCAGTTGCAGGTCATCCCGCTTCTCGTGGTCACGCCGATGACCTTCCTCGGCGGCGCCTTCTACTCGGTCACGATCCTGCCCGAGCCGTGGCGGACGATCACCCTGTTCAATCCCGTAGTCTACCTCATCAACGGCTTCCGCTGGACCTTTTTCGGGACGAGCGACGTCGGCTTAGGCATCAGCCTGGGCGTCACCGTGATCTTCCTGGCGCTGTGCCTGACGTGGATCGGCTGGATCTTCCGCACCGGCTGGCGGCTGAAGAGCTGAGCGGCTTTCCCGCCGAGCAGCGGCGCGTCGCGATCCGCATGGCCGCCGCCCTCGCGGTCACCGCGGTGGCCGTCGCGATCGGCCTCCTCCATCCGGGTCCGTCCCTGCCACCCGCCGAGCGGGCGATGCTGGCGATCCGCACCGACCTGTTCGTGGTCATCTGGCTGGCCGTCGCGATCGGCAACGTCGCCCGCCTCCGCTTCCTCTCGCCCGCCGACATCGCCGGCAGCGCCGCCGGCCCGTCCAGCCCGCGGATCGCACCCGCCTCTGCCTTCCTGCAGAACACGCTGGAGCAGGTCGCGCTCGCCGTGCCCGTCCATGTCGCGCTCGCCATCGCGATGCCGCGCCCCGCGACGCTGCTCGCGATCCTCGCGGCGCTGCTCGCGGTCGGTCGGCTCTGCTTCGCGCTAGGCTATGCCAAAGGCGCCGCGGCCCGCGCCTTCGGCTTCGCACTGACCTTTTACCCGACGCTCGCCGCCCTGGCGCTGGCGATCGGCTGGACGCTCATCGGCTGACCGGTCGCAACGCCGGCCACACCACCAGTCCGTTCAGGTCGATCAGCGCGTGGAGCAGCATGACCAGCCACAGCGCGCCGCTGACCAGATACACCGCCGCCATCACCCCGCCGAACAGGGTCGTCGCGACGACCCCGCGCCAGCCCTGATAGGCGTGCATCGCCCCGAAGATCAGCGCCGCCACTCCGAATCCCAGCAGCGCATTGCCCGTGGCAAGCGCGATCAGCAGCGGCAGCAGCAGGCGGAAGAACGGCTCCTCCGTCACCCCCGCGACGAGGGCGACCGCCGCACCCCAGCCCAGCTCGCGCCGATTCCGCGGCATCAGCGCGCCCGGCCGCCCGATCGGCCGCGCACCCCGCCGCGCGCGAAATGCCGCCACGGCCAGCCCGATCACCACGCCCGCGACGGTCCCGAACACCAGATTGTCCGGCGCCATCATCGGCAACCTGTCGCGCAAACCCGCGAACTCCGCCGGCATCACCCACAGCGCCTCGATCCGGCCGAGCAGCGCCAGCGCCACCCCGACCGGCAGCACGAACGCGAGCGCCGCCCTTGCCATCCACCGCACGAAGCGGTTGCCGCTCCGCAGGGGCAGTCCGCCCCCGCGCAGGAACCACCACGCCGCGCCCAGCGCGCCTGCCAGCAGCAGCGCCGCGCCCGCGCTCACCCCAGCCGGTGCTCGCCTTTCACCCAGCGCACCGTGCCGGACGAGGCGCGCATCACCACGCTCTCGGTGGTCATCTTCGTGCCCTTGCGCTTCACGCCCTCCAGCAGCGATCCGTCGGTCACGCCGGTCGCCGCGAAGATGCAGTCGCCGCGCGCCAGCTCGGTCAGGTCGTACTGCTTGTCGAGGTCGGTGACGCCCCACTTGGCCGCCCGCGCGCGCTCGTCGTCGTTGCGGAACAGCAGCCGTCCCTTGAACTGCCCGCCGACGCAGCGCAGCGCCGCGCAGGCCAGCACCCCCTCCGGCGCGCCGCCCGAACCCATATAGATATCAATGGTCGTGTCCGGGTCCGTCGTCGCGATCACCCCCGCGACGTCGCCGTCGCCGATTAGCATCACGCCACAGCCGAGCGCGCGCAACTCCGCGATCAGCGCCTCGTGGCGCGGGCGGTTCAGCACGCAGGCGATGATCTCCGACGGGTCGACCCCCTTGGCGGCGGCGACCGCGCGGACGTTCTCGGTCGGCGACTTGTCGAGGTCGATGATGTTCTCCGGATAGCCCGGCCCGACCGCGATCTTGTCCATATAGACGTCCGGCGCGTTCAGCAGACCGCCCTTCTCCGCGATCGCCAGCACCGCCAGGCTGTTGGGTCCGGCAGTGGCGCAGATCGTCGTGCCTTCCAGCGGGTCGAGCGCAATGTCGATCGCCGGGCCCTGCCCGGTACCGACCTTCTCGCCGATGAACAGCATCGGCGCCTCGTCGCGCTCGCCCTCGCCGATCACGACGGTGCCGTCCATGTCCAGCTCGTTCAGCGCGGCGCGCATCGCCTCGACCGCCGCGGCATCCGCCGCCTTCTCGTCGCCACGCCCGACCATCGTCGAGCACGCGATCGCCGCCGCCTCGGTCACGCGTACCATCTCGAGGACGAGGACGCGGTCGAGGATGTTGCTGACGGTAGTGGTCATGGGGACTCTCCGGCGCGTTGAACGTGTTAAACACGGGCGATACGCCGGTGCGATGACAGGAGCAAGACGCCAAACTCGATCCTCCCCTGCAAGGGGAGGGGAGCCGCAAGCGTAGCTTGGTGGTGGAGGGGTATCCCCGCTCGCGAATGGCGACACCCGGTCCTCCAACGCCTTGACGCCGAGCGCTTCCGGTATCCCCGCTCGCGAATGGCGACACCCCTCCACCACGCGCTGCGCGCGCGGTCCCCCTCCCCCGCCGGGGGAGGATCTGAGCAGAAGCCGCCCCTCGGCCGTCATCCCCGCGCAGGCGGGGATCCAGACGCGCTACCTTCGAGAAGGAGCCGAAAGGTCAGCATCTATGGATTCCCGCCTGCGCGGGAATGACGGGAGAGGCAGCCAATCAGCTGCCCCCTCTCCCAACTCAATCCCGCAGCAATTCGTTGATGCTGGTCTTCGACCGCGTCTGTGCGTCCACCCGCTTGACGATCACCGCGCAGTACAGCGCCGGCTTCCCCTCGCCACCCCCGGTCGATCCCGGCACGACGACCGCGTACGGCGGCACCTCGCCCTTGAACACCTCGCCCGTCTCGCGGTCGATGATCTTGGTCGACGCGCCCAGATACACGCCCATCGACAGCACCGCGCCCTCGCCGACGCGAACGCCCTCCGCCACTTCCGCGCGCGCGCCGATGAAGGCGCCGTCGCCGATGATGACCGGATCGGCCTGCAGCGGCTCCAGCACGCCGCCGATCCCGGCCCCGCCCGACAGATGGACGTTCTTGCCGATCTGCGCGCACGATCCCACCGTCGCCCAGGTATCGACCATCGTCCCCTCGCCGACATGCGCGCCGATGTTGACGAAGCTCGGCATCAGGATCGCGCCCTTGCCGATGAACGCTCCGCGTCGCACGACGCTGCCCGGCACCGCGCGGAAGCCCGCGGCGCGGAACGCCTCCTCGCTCCAGCCGGCGAACTTGGACGGCACCTTGTCGAACCCCGGCAGCGTGCCGTCGCCGCCCATCACGACATTGTCGTTCAGCCGGAACGACAGCAGCACCGCCTTCTTCAGCCACTGGTTGACCCGCCAGCCGCCTGCATCCCCATCGGAATCAGGGGCCGGTTCCGCCACCCGCGCCTCGCCCGCGTCGAGCAGCGCCAGTGCGCGCTCGACCGCATCGCGCACCTCGCCGCCGGTCTCGAAGCCCAGGCTCGCGCGATCCTCCCATGCGGCGTCGATGATCGTGGACAGGTCGGTCATGATGTCTCCAGGATGGATTCGAGCCACGGCACCAGCGCGTGGACATGGAAATCGACGTAATCGCGGGCCGTGTCAGGCGCCTGCTCGGACCCGTTGTCGACCCACACGGTGGTCATGCCGATCGCCTTGGCGGGTTGCAGGTTGCGCGCCATGTCCTCGACGAACAGTGCGGTGGCCGGATCGATGGCGAAGGCCTGGCACAGCCCCGCATAGGCGGCGGGATGAGGCTTGGGCACCAGATCCATCGCATGGATGTCGTGCACCGCCTCGAAACTGCCGCCCAGGCCCAGCCGGTCGAGCACCTTCAGCGCATAGGGCCTGTCGCCGTTGGTGAAGACCAGCTTGCGCCCCGGCAGCCGGGCGAGCGCGGCGGCGAGCGGTGCGTCCTGCTCCAGCACGTCCATCTCGATGTCGTGGACATAATCGAGGAACCGGTGCGGATCGACCTCATGCTCTGCCATGAGCCCGGCAAGGGTCGTGCCATGCCCCATGAAATAGGCCTTCTGCACCCGGTGTGCCTCGACCGCATCCACGTCCAGCAGTTCGGCGATGAACGTCGTCATCCGCGCGTCGATTCGCGCGAACAGGTTGGCGCTCGCCGGATACAGCGTATTGTCGAGATCGAAGATCCAGGTGCGGACATGGGCAAGACGCGCGATCATCGGCGATGGCCTGTAGGCAAGCCACCCAGTCGCCGCAATGCGCTTTGACGTTGCATGTATTACCGATAAGGACCGGTTAGGACCGATGAGCTAAAGACGCGCAGATGACCTCCCGACCCATCCTGCTGCGCGGCATCGCTCTCGTCGGGCCGCTCCTGCTCGTCGCGTGTGGCGGCAGTGGCGGCGGAGGTGTCGGCAGCACGCCGACCCCGCCCAGCGCGCAGATTCCCGATCCGATCACCACCCCCGCCCCGACCCCGACACCGGCGCCGACGCCAGCACCGACGCCGACCCCCACCGCGACCAACTATGACACCGCCGAATATCGCGCGACCGTCGGCGCGGTGTCGATGAACGCGCTGTCCGCCTATTCGCGCGGCGCCACCGGCAGCGGCATCGGCATCGGCATCGTCGACAGCGGCATCGACCTGCAGAGCGACGAGTTCGGCAGTCGTATTTCCTCCGCATCCGCCGACTTCGCGGGCAACACCAGCGTCGACGATGAGGATGGGCACGGCACTGCCGTCGCTTTCACCGCCGCCGGTCGGCGCAACGGCGGGGGGTCGCACGGCGTCGCCTTCGACGCGACCGTCATCGCGCTGCGCGCCGACCGCCCGGGCAGCTGCGCGACCGAGGTGGCGGGCGACGACACGACCGGCTGCAAATTCGGATCGGATGCGATCGCACGCGGCGTCGACGCCGCCCGCACCGCCGGCGCGCGGGTCATCAACCTCTCGCTCGGCGGCACCAGTATGCCCGCGCAGTTGCAGAACGCGATCGGGCGGGCGACCGCCGCGGGCATCGTCGTCGTTATCTCCGCCGGCAACGACGGCACTGACAATCCCGACAGTTTCGCCGCGGTGGCGACCAACATGGCCGTGTCGCGCGGGCAGGTGATCGTCGCCGGCTCCGTCGGATCGACCGACATCCTGTCGTCGTTCAGCGACCGTGCCGGTGCGTCCGCCGCCTATTACCTGACCGCGGTCGGTGAGCGGGTGCGTGCGCCGGACGAGAACAACACCCCCTATCTCTGGTCCGGCACCTCCTTTGCCGCGCCGCAGATCTCGGGCGCGGTGGCGCTGCTGGCGCAGGCCTTTCCCAACTTGTCGGGCGCGCAGATCGTCGAGCTGCTGTTCCGCACCGCGCGCGATGCCGGGGCGACTGGCGTCGACGCCGTCTATGGCAACGGCGTGCTCGATCTGACCCGCGCGTTCCAGCCGGTCGGCACGATCTCGGTCGCGGGCACGACCGCGGCGATCTCGATGCAGAGCAACGCGACGCTGTCGGCGCCGATGGGCGACGCGCGGACCGCGGGACTGGGGGCGGTGATCCTCGATGGATTCGACCGCGCGTTCGCGATCGACCTTGCCGGCACCATCGCGCGTACCGGGCCGGTGCCCACCCTCGCCGGTGCGCTCCGGCTCAGCGGCCGCCAGGTCGCCGCGCAGGTCGGCGGCACCAGCGTCTCGCTGACTCTCGCGCCGCGCCGCATCGGCGACACCGGGCTCCTCACCGCCGAGCCGACGCGGCTCACGATGCAGGACGCGACCGCCGCCCGCGCGATCGCCGGCACGGTGACGCAGCGGCTCGGCACCACCCTGTCGTTCGGCTTCGCCTTCTCGCAAGGCGCCGGCACGCTGGTCGCGCAGCTGGCGGGGCAGCGCCAGCCGGCCTTTCTCGTCGCCGATCCGCAGCGGCTGGGTTTCGACGGCGCCGCGCAGACCGCCGGCGCGATGCGCCAGCGTTTCGGCGCCTTTGGCGTGACCGCCGCGATCGAGCAGGGGGTGGTCCGCCGCTCCGTCGACCTGTCGCTTCGGCCCGAGCCGCGCTTCGACCGATTGTCGCTGACCCTCGACCGCCGCCTCGGCGCCGTCGACCTGCAACTCGCCGCCGAGCGGCTGGCGGAACGCGACACGCTGCTCGGCGCCAGCTTCGACGCTGGGCTCGGCGCGGCGCGCGCGACCAGCTGGTTCGGCACCGTCGCCGCCCGGCTCGATGCGGGGGCTGGCTGGACGCTCGGCGGCTCGTTGCGCCAGGGCTGGACGCGCGGCACGCTGCGCGCCGGGCTGGCGGGCGATGGCCTGATCCGCACAGCGGCCTATGCGGTCGACCTGGGCAGGGACGGCGTGTTCGGCGGCGACAGCTTCGGCCTGCGCCTGTCGCAACCCTTGCGTGTCTCGCGCGGCGGCCTCGACATCGCGCTGCCGACGCTGTGGGACTATGACACCCGCTCGGTGGCGACCTACACAACCCAGCGGCTGAACCTTGCGCCGCAGGGCCGGGAGCTGGACATGGAGGCGCGCTACGCCCTCCTCCTCGGCCCAGGCACGGTCCAGACCAATCTCTACTGGCGCCGCGATCCCGGCAACATCGCCGACCTGCCCGACGATTACGGGCTGGCGCTGCGCTACGCACTGGGCTTCTAGCCGGGCAAATTTCCGTTGCTGGGATTTCGGTGGCGCGCCCCCATCTTGTGCCCATGACCCAGTTCTCTTTCCTCGATCTCGTCCCCGTCGTCGAAGGGGGCAGCGTCGCCGACGCGCTCGCCCGCGCGGCCGACCTCGCCGCCCATGCCGAGCGGGTCGGCTTCGGCCGCTACTGGGTGGCCGAGCACCATGGCATGACCGGCATCGCCTCGGCGGCGACCGCCGTCGTCATCGCCCATATCACCGCCGCCACCCGCGCCATTCGCGTCGGCGCCGGCGGGATCATGCTCCCCAACCATGCGCCACTCGTCATAGCGGAACAGTTCGGCACGCTCGACGCGCTCTATCCGGGGCGCATCGACCTGGGGCTGGGCCGCGCGCCGGGCAGCGACCAGCGCGTCGCCCGCGCGCTGCGCCGAACCCTCGACAGCGACCCCAACGCCTTCCCGCAGGACGTGATGGAGCTGCAGAGCTATTTCGCCAACGACGGCCGCACCGGCATCGTCGCCACCCCCGGCGCGGGCGCGAAGCCGGCGCTGTGGATCCTGGGGTCGAGCCTCTACGGCGCGCAGGTCGCCGCCGCGCTCGGCCTGCCCTACGCCTTCGCCTCGCATTTCGCGCCCGACGCGCTCGACCAGGCGCTCGACACGTACCGCAGCCAGTTCCGCCCTTCAGCGGTGCTCGATCGGCCCTATGCCATGGCCGGCTTCAACGTCTTCGCCGCCGACACCGACGCGGAGGGTGAGCTGCTTGCCTCGTCGCAACAACAGTCTTTCGTCGCGCTGCGCACCGGCAACCCGCGCCAGCTGCCCCCGCCCGTCGCCGGCTATCGCGCGTCGCTGGGTGCGCAGGGCGCGGCGATCCTCGACCATGTCCTGTCCTGCTCGGCGATCGGCAGCCCGGCCACCGTCGCCGCCGGCATCCATGCCTTCGTCCGCCGCACCGGTGTCGACGAGGTCATGATAACCAGCGCGATCTACGACCAGGACGCCCGCAAGCGCAGCCTGACCCTGACGATGGAAGCGGTGAAGGAACTGGCAGAGGCGGCGTAAGTCGCGCAAGAATCCCCCCCTAGAAAGCGGTGGTGGAGGGGTGTCCGCGCTATCGAGGGGGTGACACGCCTGCGACCTGCCACCTCCCCTTACAAAGGGAGGGTTCAGGAGGCTGCCGGCAGCCGCAGGCGCACCAGCAGCCCGCCCAGATCCTCGCTCTCTTCCAGCGTCACCGTGCCCTCGTAGATCTCGGCGACGTCGCGCACGATCGCCAGGCCCAGGCCGGTTCCGGGCTTGCCGGTGTCCAGCCGCACACCCCGGTCGAAGATCCGCACCCGATCCTCCTCGGGGATGCCGGTGCCGTCGTCCTCGACCAGGATCTCGACGAAGCCGGCCTCCGCCGCGACCGTCACGAACACGCTGCCGCCGCCATATTTGGCCGCGTTCTCGATCAGGTTGCCCAGCATCTCGTCCAGATCCTGTCGCTCGACATGGACCGACAGGTCCTTGGGCCCGGCGACATCGATGCGGACGTGGCGATAGAGGCGCGCGACCGCCCGCTCGACCGATTCGACGCTCGGCCACACGGCCGCCCGGCTGTGCGCCGAGCCGCGCCGACCGACCGCGCGCGCCCGCGCGAGGTGGTGGTCGACCTGCCGCCGCATCGTCCTCGCCTCGCGGATGACCGTGTCGGCAAGGTCGTCGGCCTGTGCGGTCGCGGCGTTCATGATGACGGTCAGCGGCGTCTTCAGCGCGTGTGCCAGGTTGCCGGCATGGCGGCGCGCCTCCTCGGCCTGCCTCTCGTTATGCTCGACCAGCGCGTTCAGCTCCTCGACCATGGGACTGACTTCGTCGGGCATCGCGTCCGACACGCGGGTCGACTGCCCTGCCCGCATCCGCGCGATCTCGGCACGCACCTTCCTCAGCGGCCACAGCCCGTAGAAGGTCTGCAGCGCCGCCAGCGCGAGCAGTCCGATCGCCAGCAGTGCGAACGAGCGCACCAGCGTCCGTCGCAGCACCGCGATCTGGCCGTTCAATCCATCGCGGCTCTGCGCCACCTGGAATCGCCAGCGCACCGGCGATCCGGGCAGGCGCACGTCGCGCTCGGCAATGCGCAACTCCTCGCCCGCGAACTGCTTGCTGTCGTAGTTATGGACCAGGCGATCGGTATGCTGGCTGCCGTACGACAGGCGGCGATCCCATAGCGAGCGCGACGGGAACGGCTCACGGTTAGGCGCCGAAACCTGCCAGTACAGGCCCGAATTCGGCTCGAGGAACTGCTGGTCCGCGGCCTCGCGCGTGAAGATGACCTCGCCCTCGGGACCGATCTCGGCCGACAGGATCAGCGCCTTCATCACATATTCGAGCTGGTCGTCGAAATTGCGCGTCACCGCCGACACCAGCACCCGGTCGAGCGCGAAGCCGCCGCCCGCCAGCAGCACGGTGATCCAGCCGGCGGCAATCAGGATCATCCGCCGCGACAGCGATCCCGTCGCCGCCATCCGCGGCCGCACGGCCTTCATCGTCATGCCCGCCGATCGTCGCGGATTGGCAGCATCAGGCGTCCGGATCTTCCAGGCTATAGCCCAGGCCGCGGATGGTGGTGATGACGTCCTGACCCAGCTTCTTGCGGATGCGCGTCACGAACACTTCGATTGTGTTCGAGTCACGATCGAAATCCTGGTCATAGATATGCTCGATTAGTTCGGTGCGGCTGACCACCTTGCCCTTGTGGTGGAGCAGATAGCTGAGCAGCTTGTACTCCTGTGCAGTCAGCTTCACCGGCTCGCCCGCCCGCGTCACCTTGCCCGAACGGGTGTCGAGCCGCACGTCGCCCGCCGTCAGCTCGGACGAGGCGTTACCCGACGCGCGGCGGATCAGCGCGCGCAGACGGGCGATCAGCTCCTCGGTCTGGAACGGCTTGGCGACGTAATCGTCGGCGCCCGCGTCCAGCCCGGCGACTTTGTCGGACCAGCTGTCGCGCGCGGTCAGCACCAGCACCGGCGCGGTCCGCCCCTCCTTGCGCCAGCGGTCCAGCACGGTCAGCCCGTCGATCTCGGGCAGGCCCAGGTCCAGCACGATCGCGTCATAGCTTTCGGTGGAGCCCAGATAGTGACCCTCCTCGCCATCGGTCGCCAGATCGACGGCATAGCCGGCGCCCTCCAGCGTGTTGCGCAGTTGCTGGCCCAGATTCGGTTCGTCCTCGACGATCAGAACGCGCATTGTCTCTCCTCAACCGACACGAAAACGGCCGGCATCCGCTACCACGGAGCCGGCCGGTACGGAAATGCCGCTGTCCCGCGGCTTAACGAAATTCAGGCTGCGAACGAAACCGCTACCCGGCGCCGGCGCATCGTCGCGCCGACCGCGGCGAAGCCCAGGACCATCATCGCCCAGGTCGCCGGCTCCGGCACTGCGGCCACGTCGAACTGCACGTTCTCGGCCGACTCCTGATTTCCCGCGATGATCGCGTCGGCGATGTAGCCCATCTGGGTCAACGTGAAGAGCGCGACGTTGTCAGGATCGGCGAAGGTGAAGGCAACCTGCGCCAGCAGCGACTGATCGCCCAGGCTGACGATCTGGTTGACGTTCTGCGGCACGCCAGCATCGTTGGTCAGCGTACCGACGCCGGTGATCGCGAGCGAGGTGCCGGCGGTCGGCAGGTTCAGCGTTCCCTTGGCACCCGTCAGCGTGAACAGCGTGGAGTTGCCGTCCGACGGAACGCCATCATCCGCGAACAGGAAGCCCGACGCGTTGAACGCACCGCCGCCTGCCGACACGCCCGAGAACGAGAAACTGAACGTGGTGACGGCAGAGGCAACCTGCGGTGCCATCGTCATCACCGCCGCGACCAGCGCGCCAAGAATCTTCTTCATGCCTATCCCCTGTTGACCGAACCTCGAACGGTTAACGCGATCTTCCACGATCCGGTTAACAAACCGTTAACACGGTGCGCGTGGTCGGGAAACGAACATGTCGCCCGGCAGCTGTGCCGCAATGAGTCGAAAAACCTTTTGGGACGGGAGAAGACGTGAAGTGCGTCCTAATTGCCCGTTCGCCCCACGATCTGCCCCGACCGCCCGTCGACATCGACCCAGATGACGTTGCCGTTGCGCAGGAACTTCAGCGTATAGATACCGCTTGCCCCATCGAAGTCGGAGCCGAGATATTCCGCTCCGCCCATCGCCGGCACCACCCGTCGCTCGATCTCGCGCAGGGGCACCAGCCGCCCGTTGCGGCGTCCGTCGAACGCCTGCATCTGGTCGGGACGCTTCTGCGCGGCCGCCGCTCCCGGTCCCGTTGGGGACAGGCCGATCAGCAGCAGCGTGAGGAGGGCGGGACTCTTCATGAACGCGCCGATAGCTAAAGGGCATTGAACCGGTTGTGAATGGTGCGTTGCACCCCTAGTTGCTCCCGCACCATGGCCGCACCCATCCTCGCCTATGAAAATCTCGGCCTCGTCCAAGGCTCCGGCTGGCTGTTCCGCGGGCTCGACATCAATGTCGGCCAGCGCGACCGGTTGGCGCTGATCGGCCGCAACGGCGCGGGGAAAAGCACGCTGCTGCGCCTCCTCGCCGCGCAGATCGAGCCCGACGAGGGCCGCCGCACCGTCGTGCCCGGGACGCGGGTGGTGATGCTCGAGCAGGACCCGGACGTGTCGCGCTTCACGACGCTGCGCGACTATGTTCTGGACGGCGACGCCGCGCCCGCCGCGCACGAGGCGGCGGCGATCGCCGACCAGCTCGGCATCGACCTCGATCGCGATGCGCAATCGGCCTCGGGAGGCGAGCGGCGGCGCGCGGCGATCGTCCGTGCGCTAGCGCTGGAGCCCGACGTGCTGCTGCTCGACGAGCCGACCAACCATCTGGACATCGCCGCGATCGACTGGCTGGAACAATGGCTCGGCCGCTTCAACGGCGCCTTTGTCGTCATCAGCCACGATCGCACCTTCCTCACGCGGCTGACCCGCCAGACGCTGTGGCTCGACCGCGGCACCGTACGCCGCGCCGAGATCGGCTTCGGCGGGTTCGAGGCGTGGACCGAGCAGGTCCATGCCGAGGAGGCGCGCAATGCCGAGCGGCTCGACGCCAAGCTGAAGATCGAGGAGCACTGGCTCCAGCGCGGCGTCACCGGTCGCCGCCGCCGCAACCAGGGCCGCCTCGCCAAGCTGAAGGAGATGCGCGCCGAGCGCGCCGCGATGGAGGGGCCGCAGGGCACTGCCGCCATCGCGATCGGGCACGAGGACGGCCGCTCGAAGGTGGTGATCGACGCCGAGCATGTCGGCAAATCCTATGGCGACCGCACGATCATCCGCGACCTCACCCTGCGCATCACGCGCGGCGACCGCATCGGCATCGTTGGCAACAACGGCGCGGGCAAGACCACGCTGCTCCGCCTGCTGACCGGCGAGTTGCAGCCCGATACCGGCACCGTGAAGCTGGCGAAGACGCTCGACGGCATCGTCATCGACCAGCAGCGCAAGCTGATGGCGCCCGAGAAGACGGTGCGCGACGTACTGGCCGATGGCGGCGACTGGATCGACGTGCTGGGCACCCGCAAGCACATTCACGGCTATCTCAAGGAATTCCTGTTCGACCCGTCGCTGGCCGAGGCGAAGGTCGGCACCCTGTCGGGCGGCGAGCGATCGCGGCTGCTGTTGGCGCGCGAGTTCGCGCGGCCGTCGAACCTGATCGTGCTCGACGAGCCGACCAACGACCTCGACCTCGAAACGCTCGACCTGTTGCAGGAGGTGATCGGCGATTACGACGGCACGGTGCTGATCGTCAGTCACGACCGCGATTTCCTCGACAGGACGGTGACCGTGACGCTCTATGTCGACGGCCAGGGGACGGTCGACGTCGTCGCGGGCGGCTATGAGGATTGGGAACGCCGCCGCAAACCCCGGGTCGACGCAAAGAAGCCCAAGGCGGCGGCCCCGCCGCCGCCCGCCGCTCCGGCCCGAAAACTGTCCTACAAGGACCAGCGCGACTATGACCTGCTGCCGGCGCGCATCGAGGAGATCGAGGCTGCGATCGCCCGCGACGAGGCCGTGCTCGCCGACCCCGACCTCTACACCCGCGACTTCGACCGCTTCTCCCGCCTGACTGCGGCGATCGAGAAGGCCCGTGCCGAGAAGGACGCAGCCGAGATGCGCTGGCTGGATCTCGCCGAACAGGCCGAGGCGCTGGGCTAGATATTCTTGCCGTGCCGGCCGGCCAGGTCGACGATATATTGCCACGCGACCCGGCCCGACCGGCTGCCGCGCTGCGTCGACCAGCGGATCGCGAGGTCGGGGTCGACCGGCAATCCGTAAGCGTCCGCATAGGCCCTTACGATCGCCAGATAACCATCCTGGTCGAGCGCGTGAAAGCCCAGGCTCAGCCCGAACCGGTCGGCAAGCGCCAGATGATCGTCGACCGAGTCGCGCGGGTTGATCGCGCTTTCCTGCTCGGCGATGTCGCGCGGTTGCAGGTGGCGGCGATTGGCGGTGACCAGCAGCCGAACATTGCCCGGCCGGGGCTCTGCACCGCCCTCCAGCACCGACCGCAACGCGCGCGCCTCCGCCGGCGCATCGATCCCCAGGTCATCGACGAACACCGCAAATCCCCGCTTCTCGACGGCAAGCGCCGCGAACAGCGCGGGCAGGTCGCCGAGCGCCGCGACCTCGACCAGCGCCAGCGCCCCGCCCTTCGCCTGCACCGCCGCGACCGCGCTCTTCACCAGCGCCGACTTGCCGGTCCCGCGCGCGCCCCACAGCAGCACGTCATGTGCCGCGAAGCCCTGCGCCAGCCGTTCGAGATTCTCGACCAGGACGGCTTTCTGCCGATCGATTCCGATCAGCCGGTCGAGCGGCACCGGTGCGAAATCGCGTGTCGCCGCCAGCCTGCCGCCCGCCCAGCGATAGGCGGGATGCGCGCCCGCATCGGCCGCGGGCAGTGGCGGCGGTGACAGGCGTTCCAAGGCAGCGGCGATGCGATCGAGCGGGTCCATTCCCCGGCCTTGGTCCAGCCGTACCAGACAGGCAAGCCGTCACCCTTGCAGGTCGTACGCCTTCAGCAGGTCGTAGAGGGTTGGCCGGCTGATCCCCAGCAGCCGCGACGCGCCCGAGATATTGCCCTCCGCCTGCGCCAGCGCCCGCCCGATCGCACGCCGGTCGGCCGCTTCGCGCGCCGCGCGCAGGTTCAGCCCCGCCGCCTCGTCTGGCGCGGCAAGGTCGAGGTCGGCTGCGGTGACCAGCTTGCCCTCCGCCATGATGACCGCGCGCTTCACCCGGTTTTCCAGTTCGCGGACATTGCCCGGCCAGCGCCACGCGTCGACGGCCGCGCGCGCATCCGACGACAGGCCGGTGACCACCGGGTTCAGCGTGGCGGCACAGCGGCTGACGAAGTGCCGCGCGAGCAGCGCCGCGTCGCCGGTCCGCTCCGCCAGGGCGGGGATCCGCACGACGATCTCGGCGAGGCGGTAATAGAGATCCTCGCGGAACCGCCCCTCGGCGACCATCGCGTCGACGTCCTGATGGGTCGCGCAAACGATGCGGGTGTCGACCGCGATCGCGCGCCGTCCGCCGATTCGCTCGATCACCCGTTCCTGCAGGAACCGCAGCAGCTTGACCTGGAGTTGCAGGGGCACGTCGCCGATCTCGTCGAGGAACAGCGTGCCGCCGGCCGCCAGCTCGATCTTGCCCTCGGTGGTCTTCGCCGCGCCGGTGAAGGCACCCTTCTCATACCCGAACAGCTCGGCCTCGAGCAAAGTCTCGGGGATCGCGGCGCAGTTGATCGCGACGAACCGCCCGGTGCTGCGCGGCGAGGCGTCGTGCAGGCCGCGCGCCAGCAATTCCTTGCCGGTGCCGCTCGCGCCCAGCAGCATCACCGACACATCGGCCGGCGCCACGCGTTCCAGCGTCCGCGCCACCCGCGTCATCTCGGGCGAGGCATAGAGCAGCCCGCCGAACCCACCCCCGCCACAGCGCGCCGCCAGCCGCCGGTTCTCCGCCTCCAGCGCGTGGACGTGAAAGGCGCGCGCGACGATCAGCCCCAGCGTGTCGATCTCGATCGGCTTGGCATAGAAGTCCCAGGCGCCGTCGGCGATCGCCTGCAACGCGCTCTCGCGCGCGCCGTGGCCGGAGGCGACGATGATCCGCGTCGCCGGGGCCAGCGCCAGCATCTCGCGCAGGGTCGCAAAGCCCTCTGCCGTCCCGTCCGGATCGGGCGGCAGGCCCAGGTCGAGCGTCACGACCGCCGGCTCGTGCAGGCGCAGCGCGTCGAGCGCGGCGGCGCGGTCGCCGGCGACCACCACCTCATAATCCTCATAGGCCCAGCGCAACTGCCGGGCGAGGCCCTCGTCATCCTCGACGACGAGCAGCACGGGACGGGTCATGCCGCTATCTCCAGGGATGCGTCGGGCAGGGAGACGGGCGCAGCGGCAGGCAGCAGGATGCGGAACTCCGTGCCCGCGCCTTCCTGGCTGACGACCTCGATGCGGCCGCCCATCGCATGGATCAGCTGCCGCGCCTCATAAGCGCCGATCCCGAAGCCGGTCGGCTTGGACGAGGCGAAGGGGCGGAACAGCTGGTCGCGCACGAAGCCGGCGGACATGCCGCAGCCGCGATCGGCGATGGCGATCAGCACGCCCGCCGCCTCTGCGCGCACGGTGACGACGACCGGCTCGCCGTCCGCGCTCGCCTCGACCGCGTTCTGCAGCAGGTGGCCCAGCGCCTGTTCCAGCCGCGCCGGATGGGCATGGGCCAGGCAGGCGGCCGGCGCGTCGAGCCTGATCGCATGCTGCGCCCGCCGCAGTCCGGTGGCGCGGGCGGCGAGCGCGGCCACGTCGGTCGCCTGCAACGCCTCCGGTCGGCCGCCGTCGTGCTGCCCCAGGCGTGCGAGCAGCGTCGTCATCCGCCCTGCCGAATCGCGCAGCGTCGCCAGCATGTCGGCGCGGAAGTCGGGATTGTCGGCGTGCCGCTCGGCATTGCGCGCGACCAGGGTCAGCTGGCTGGCGACGTTCTTGATGTCGTGCATCAGGAAGGCGAAGCGACGGTTGAACTCGTCGAAACGCTGCGCGTCGGCGAGCGCGGCATGGGCGCGCTCCTCGGCCAGATAGCTCGCGGTCTGGCGGCCGACGATGCGCAGCAGGTCGAAATCCTCCCAGTCCAAGGCCCGGTCGACCGGCGGCCGCGCCAGCACGATCGCACCGATCAGGGTACCGCCGTGCAGCAGTGGCACCACCGCCCAGGCATCCTGATCGTCGAGCAGCCAGCGGGGCACCACCGCGGCCTCCTCGGCGACACCCTGCCCGGCGCGCAGGGCGTCGAGCGACAGGATGCGCCCGGTCGCGGTCAGGTGGCGAACGAAGCCCGGATCGATCAGCCGCTCGCGATCGGCCTCCGCCCAGTGCCACGCGGCCACGGTCGACGCACTCGCGTCGTCGAGCGACAGGAGCAGCCCCGCGGGCGAGTCGGTCAGGTCGGCCACCGCCTTGACGATGCGCGTGCCGAGCGGCGCCGCTTGTTCGCCCGGCAGGCCCAGCGTCGCGGTGAAGCGCTGCCACTCGACGCGGTAGTCGTAACGGTGGCCGAACAGGTGCTTGGCAACCGTCACCCGCATCCACGCGCGCAGCCACGGGGTCGAGGCGAAGGCGAGCAGTGCCGCGGTGAAGCCGAACACCACCACCGTCTGCGCCGCTCGCGCCGCGCCGCCGGCAAAGGTCGCGGCCAGATCGGCGGCCATCGCCGTCACCCCGGCATAGGCGGCGAGCGCCGCCAGCACGAGCAGTCGCATCACCAGCGAGCGCGAGACCGACGGTGGCGCCACCCCGCGGTCCGCCCCTGCCGCCGCCATCAGCAGCGCCGACACCGCCATCAGCGGCCCACGCAGCACCGTCGCCGGCAGGATCAGCGACGGGCGAAGCGCCGCGGCGACGGCGACCGCCAGATCGGCGCTCCACATCACCGCCAGCGCATAGACCAGCATCCGCCGCTGGCCGGATCGGCGCGCCGCAGAGGTTTGCGCGAAATGGCTCAGCAGCACCAGCGCGCCGGTGGTGGTCATCGCCGCCAGTAGCGCGCGGGTCGCCGCCACCCGGCCATGCACCGCCCCGCCGGGCTGGATCGCGACCAGCGACAGGATCGCCTCTACCGTCAGCACCGCGACGACGACGGCGGCCAGGCCGATCACCGACCGACCCGCCGCCCCCTCCCGCCGCGACAGCACGATGACGAGGTACAGCCACGCGACGCTGCGCGCCGACTGCGCGACATGCGTGCTGACATCGTCGGCGTCGATCCCCGCCACGGCCAGCGCCCACAGGGCCGTGATCGCCAGCGCGGCGATCAGCGCGGCACGCGGTCGCCCGGCTTCGGCCACCCGCCCCCGCTCGCCTTGCGCGAGAGCCCCGAACAGCAGCGCGGCGAGCGCGTGGCCCCAAAGGATCAAGGTCGCCGCCATCTCGCCCGCGTACATCTTTCGCTGTAAGGATCTCCGACAGGGATTAGGCCGCGAAATCCCAAGAAAATCTGAACGATCGTCGCACCCGAACTACGGTCTTGGGATTTACGCGCTGGTGCCGATATAGAAGCGGCATCAGGAGGATCCATGACTGCCAGCACTATCGTTCCCGTGATCCTCTCCGGCGGGTCCGGCACCCGCCTGTGGCCAATGTCCCGGCCTGAGCGACCCAAGCAGTTCCTGCCGCTGACCGCGGACGAGACGATGCTGCAGCTTACCGCCCGTCGCGCCGTCGGCGAGCGCTACGGCGCGCCGATCGTCGTCGCCAACGCCGCCCATGTAGGGCAGGTCCAGGATCAGCTGGCAACGATCGGGATAACGCCGGCGGCGGTGATCCTAGAGCCGGCGGGGCGCAACACCGCGCCGGCGATCGCGCTCGCCGCGCTGGCCGCGCCGCATCCGGAATCGGCGCTGCTGGTGATGCCGTCGGACCATGTCATCGCCGACGTCGACGCCTTCCATGCCGCGATCGCCGCCGCCCTGCCGCTGGTCGGCGAGGGTTGGCTGGTGACGTTCGGGATCGCGCCCGATGCGCCGGAAACGGGCTATGGCTGGATCCAGACCGGCGAGCCGATCGCGCCCGGCGTCCACCGCGTCGCGCGCTTCGTCGAGAAGCCGCCGCTCGACCGGGCGGAGGCGATGCTGGCGGCGGGCGGCCATGCCTGGAATGGCGGTATCTTCCTGTTCCGCGCCGACATGTACCTCGGCGCGCTCGCGGCTCATGCGCCCGAAATGCTGCACGCGACCCAGACCGCGATGCGCCAGGCGCAGGTCGAGGGCATCTGCCACTATCCCGACGCGGATGCCTTCGCCGCATCGCCGTCGGACTCGATCGACTATGCGGTGATGGAGAAGGCGGACCGGGTCGCGGTGGTGCCGGTCGCGATGGGGTGGAGCGACGTCGGCAGCTGGGACGCGCTCCACGCGATCAGCGAGACCGACCCGTCCGGCAACGCGCACCGCGCCCAGGGGGGCGAGGTGATCGCGCTGGAGACGACCAACTGCCTCGTCCGCTCTGACGGAGTGCGCGTCGCGATGGTCGGCGTGTCCGACCTGGTGGTGGTGGCGAGCGGCAACGACGTCCTGATCCTGCCGCGCGGCCGCAGCCAAGAGATCAAGAAACTGATCGAGGCGATGAAGGAAAGCGCGCCCAAGGCATAGGCCCTCGTTCGCCGCTGCCCGGAAAAGGGAGGAGAACGTCGGGCAAAAGTCGGCAGGCATCTCCCGGACATACGCCGCCCGGTCCAGGTTGCGGCTTTTTCGGCGGCGTGCGAGATGGACGTCATCATGGCGGACGTTTCAGCGCACGACGATTTCTCCGCCACCAGCGTGCCGGGTTTTCTCACCGACGGCGGGGAATGCGCCGACCTGATCGCGGCAAAGGACTGGGCGACCACGTCGCTCGGTCCGATCGCCCGCTGGCCGCAGAGCCTGCGCACTGCCATCGCCATCCTGCTGCGCTCGCCTGTGCCGATCGTGATGCTGTGGGGCGAGGACGGCGTCATGCTCTACAACGATGCCTATTCGCTGTTCGCGGGCGGGCGTCATCCCGAACTGCTCGGCTCGCGGGTTCGGGAGGGATGGCCCGAGGTCGCCGACTTCAACGACAATGTCATGAAGGTCGGGCTGGCCGGCGACACCCTGCACTATCAGGATCAGGAGCTGACGCTCTATCGCCACGGCCGGCCCGAGCGGGTGTGGATGGACCTCGACTATTCGCCGGTCCTCGACGAGCGCGGCGAGCCCGCCGGCGTCATCTGCATCCTGGCCGAAACGACGGAGCGCGTCGCGGCCGAGCGGCGCACCGCGTTCCTCCTGTCGCTGTCGGACGCGCTGCGCGCCCTCGATACGCCGCTTGCCATCACCAGCCTCGCCTCGGCGCGGCTTGGCGACTGGCTCGACGCCAGCCGGGTCTTCTACGCCGAGATCGCGAGCGGGCGGATGACCGTCGAAAGCGATCACGCGCGCGGCGTGCCGTCGATCGTCGGCGAGCATTCGCTCCAGGCGTTCGGCCCCGACCTGCTCGGCGCCTATCGCGCCGGCGAACCGGTCGTGGTCCGCGATGTCGCCGCGGACGAGCGGCTGAGCGACGACGCGCGCGCTGGTCTGACCGATCGCCACGTGGGCGCGTTCGTCGACGTCGTCCTGTTCGAGGAAAAGGAGTGGGTCGGCCTGCTCGCGGTGCAGAGCGCGACGCCGCGCGTCTGGACATCGGCGGAGGAGAGCCTGGTCCAGGAGGTCGGTGAGCGGGTCAAGACGGCGGTAGAGCGCGCCCGCGCCGAAGTCGCGGTGCGCGAGAGCGAGGCGCGCCATCGTTTTCGCGTCCAGCTGGGCGACGAACTGCGCACGCTGACCTCGTCATCGGCGATCATGATGGCGGTCGCACGGCGGCTGGGCGCGCATCTGGGTGTCGACCAGGCCAATTACTATGACATCGACGGGGACCATTTCACCGTTACGGGCGAGTGGCGCACCGCCGCCAGCTCCAGCATGCTCGGCACCCATTCCGTATCGGCCTACGGCGCCGGTACGACCGATCGGATGCGCCGGGGCGAGATCCTGCGGCTCGACAAGACCCACGATGTCGAGGGGCTGGAAGCCTATGCGGCAGCCGGCATGGCCGCCGTGCTTTCGGTGCCGCTGCGCCGCGACGACCGCTGGGCGGCCGGTCTCCACGTCCACCAGACCCGGCCGCGGGTCTGGACCGACGAGGAGGAAGCGCTGGTCCGCGAGGTGGCGGCACATGCCTGGTCCGCGATCGAGCGCGCCCGTGCGGAAGAGGAACTGCGCGACCTGAACGACACGCTGGAGGAACAGGTCGCTGCCCGCTCGGCGGAGCGCGACCGGCTCTGGACGCTGTCACAGGATATGTTCGCGCGTGCCGATTACAGCGGCATGATGTCGGCGGTCAGCCCGGCCTGGATGCAGGTACTCGGCTGGACGGAGGCGGAACTGCTCAGCCGCGGCTATGCCACCTTCATGCATCCCGACGATATGCCGGGGACATTGGCAGCGATCGCGCGGATGGCGAATACGCGCCGCCCGACCCGGTTCGAGAACCGCATTGCCACGAGCGACGGCGGCTGGAAGCCGATCGAGTGGATCGTCGCGCCCGAGCCGGACGGCGACAACTTCATCGCGGTCGGCCGCGACCTGAGCGATGCCAAGGCGCGTGAGGATGCGCTCGGTGCTGCGCAGGAAGCACTGCGCCAGAGCCAGAAGATGGAGGCGATGGGCAGCCTGACCGGCGGTGTCGCGCATGATTTCAACAATCTGCTGACCCCCATCATCGGCTCGCTGGACATGCTGGTGCGCAAGGGGATCGGCAGCGAGCGGGAGCGGCGGCTGATCGGCGGCGCGCTGCAATCGGCGGAACGGGCCAAGACGCTGGTCCAGCGGCTGCTCGCATTTGCCCGGCGCCAGCCGCTTCAGCCGACCGCGGTCGATGTGGCGCGGATCGTCGACGGCATGGCGGGACTGATCGGCTCCACGCTCGGCCCGACGATCGACGTGCGCGTCGACCTCGCCGCCGACCTGCCGCCCGCCCGCGCCGACCTGAATCAGCTGGAGATGGCGCTGCTGAACCTCGCCGTGAACGCGCGCGACGCGATGCCCGACGGCGGTGAACTCACCATCACCGCCCGGCGTGAGAGCGTTCGCGGCCGGGGCGACCTGCCCCGGGGCCATTATGTCCGTCTCAGCGTCGGCGATTCCGGTGTCGGCATGGATGCCGACACGGTCGGCCGTGCGGTCGAGCCGTTCTTCTCGACCAAGGGCGTCGGCAAGGGCACCGGGCTCGGCCTGTCCATGGTCCATGGCCTGGTCGCGCAGCTGGGCGGCGGCCTGACCATCGACAGCGCGCCGGGCCGGGGAACGACGATCGGACTGTGGCTGCCGATCAGCGCCGTCGCACCGGACGGCGAGGAACGCCCGGTGGAAACCACGCCGGCGGTCAAGGGGCGTGGCACCGCGCTGTTGATCGACGACGAGGACCTCGTCCGGATGAGCACCGCCGACATGCTCGCCGATCTCAACTACGACGTGGTCGAGGCGGGTTCGGCCGAAGAGGCCCTGCGCCTGATCGGCGATGGGCTGGAACCCGACCTGCTCGTCACCGACCATCTGATGCCCGGCATGAGCGGCGCGCAGCTGGCCCGCGAGCTGAAGGTCGCACGGCCCGAACTGCCCGTGCTGATCGTCTCCGGCTATGCCGAGGAGGATGGCATCGATCCCGACATTCCGCGACTGACCAAGCCATTCCGGAATGCCGAACTGGCCGCCAGCCTCTCCACCCTGACCAAGGGCGCGTGATCCGATGATCAAGCTCCTGCCCGCGCTCGCTGCCCGCCTGATCGCCGCGTGTGCGCTCGCTGTCGCTCCGGCGCAGGCGAAGACGATCCTGTTCGTCGGCAACAGCTTCACCTTCGGCGCCAATGCGCCGGTCCGGGTGCTGAATGCCGACCAGGTGACCGACCTGAACGGCGAGCGGATCGGTGGCGTCCCCGGCCTGTTCAAACGTTTCGCCGAGCAGGCCGGGCTCGACTGGCAGGTGTCGCTGGAAACCGCGCCGGGTCGCACCCTGGGCTGGCACCTTGCCGAGCGGCGCGAGCGGATCGACCGCGCCTGGGATCAGGTCGTGCTGCAGGAATACAGCACGCTCGATCCCGCGCGCCCCGGCGACGGTGCCGCCTTCGCCGCCGACGCACGCCGGCTGGCCCAGCTGTTTCGTGCCCGTAACCCGCGCGTCGCCCTGACCCTCACTGCGACCTGGACGCGGCCCGATCTGGTCTTCCGCCCGGACAAGCGCTGGTCCGGCACGCCGATACAGACGATGGCCGATGACCTGCGCCGCGCGACCGATCAGGCGGCGGCGGGCGCCAGGGCGAAGGTAGCGCCGGTCGGGCAAGCCTTTACCTGCGCGATCCGCGCCGGGGTGGCGGACGCAAATCCTTATAACGGGATCGACTTCGGCCGCGTGCCGCTCTGGTCCTACGACCATTATCACGCCAGCAGCTACGGCTATTATCTCGAGGCACTGGTGGTCTTCGCGCAGGTCACCGGCGTCGATCCCCGCGCGCTGGGACCGACCGAACGCGCCGCCGACGAACTCGGCTTCTCGCAGGCGGAGACGGTCGCGCTGCAAAAGGCAGCGCACGACGCAATCGCCACCGACGGTGGTTGCGGGCGCTGAGAGGAACGTGCGTCTCGACCGCCGACGAGCGGCTGGTAACGATAATCGGAAAGATTTTGGGCCGAGAGGCGTCTCACATAGGAACCGGGCATGATTACACGACGTCAAGCAATCGGCTCTTCTCTTCTCGCCTGCGCGTCGGCAGGCATCGCCGCGTCACCCTCCCCTGCCGGACGGCTGAGACAATCGGTAAGCCGCTGGTGCTACAACGACATTCCCCTCGACAAGCTGTGCGCCGCCGCAGCAAGGATGGGGTTGCAAGGCATCGATCTGCTGCAGCCGGCCGACTATGAAACGCCACGAAAATACGGGCTGCGCTGCACCATGGGCTATGCCGCGGACAACATGACGATCCCCAACGGCCTGAACCGACGGGAAAACCATGCGGCGATCGAGCAGGCATTCCGAACCGGCATTCCGCAAGCTGCCAAGGCCGGCGTGCCCAACGTCATCGCTTTCTCGGGCAACCGCCGCGGCATGTCCGACGAAGAGGGTGCAGCCAACGCGATCGCCGGCCTGAACCGGGTCAAGCGTATCGCCGAGGACAATGGCGTGACGATCTGCATCGAGCTGCTCAACAGCAAGGTCGATCACCCCGACTACATGGCCGACCATACCGATTGGGGCGTGAGCGTCGCCAAGGAAGTCAACTCGCCGCGGGTCAAACTTCTCTACGACATCTACCATATGCAGATCATGGAGGGCGACCTGATGGACACGATCCGGAAGAACATCCGCTGGCTCGGTCACTTCCACACCGGCGGCGTTCCCGGACGCCACAATCTCGACGCGACCCAAGAGGTCAACTGGCGGGCAGTCGCGAGCAGCATCGCCGACCTCGGCTTCCAGGGCTATTTCGCGCACGAGTTCGTGCCCCAAGGCGATCCGCTGTCGGCACTCCAGCAGGCGGTACGGACCTGTACCGTGTGACCCGCGGCCGCCCCGACGCTTCCGACCCGCTTACAACGCCTCGTCAACGATCATAAACGCTGTGCCGGAACAGCCAGTAGACCTCGCGTCGTCACACTCGCCTAGCTTGTGATAAAGCAGACCGCCGCACTCGCCGCAGCTTCATAACAGTCGCCAGAACCGCTCGACCGGACCGGACGGGGGAGCTGTGACCGGATCGTTTTGGCTGGGGCGGCAGGACCGTTACGCCAACACTTCAACCATCTATGCGCGTTGTGACGTTAGATCATCTGAGGCTCATTTACCGGGATCGGCACGCATTCGCCGTACGAAAAAGCATTGCAAAAAAAGTCGGTGGCCGCGGAAGGCGGCCACGCGTCGACCGATCAAAAGCCCAGCCGGACCGACATGCCGGGCCGAGCCGCCACCTCGGCCCTCAATCGCGCTACGAGATCCGTCGCGTCGACGGCGGGCCAATGCCGTAACTGTCGCGCGACCACCGCGAAGTCGCCGGGCGTCAGCCCTTCTACGGTGTGGAGGCAGTCCGGTGCGGGCTCGCCGAAGAAACGCTGGAAGGCGGCGATGGCCCGCTCGGTCCCGAGCGGCTTCAGTCGCAACTTGAAGACGAACCGCCGCAACGTTGCCGGGTCCAGCGCGGCTTCGTGGTTGGTTGCCGCGACAACCGGCAGCGGATGCAGGTCCAGCCATGTCAGCAGTTCATTGACCTGCCCTACCTCCCAACTGGTCCGTGCCGTGCTGCGATCGAACAGCAGCGAGTCCGCCTCGTCGAACAACAGCACCGCCTCCCGCCGCCGCGCTTCGGCGAAGGCATCGGCGATCTGTGCCTCGGTCTCGCCGACCCATTTGGACAACAGGTCGGACGCACGCTTGACCAGCAGCGGTCGGTCGAGCGCCCGTGCGAGGTGATGCGCGAACGCCGTCTTGCCGGTGCCGGGTGGTCCGGTCAGCAGCAGCGACACGTCGCTCGCGCCGCCGCCGGCCATAGCCGAGAACAGACGGTCGACCGGCCGATCGGTCTCGAACAGGTCGAGGTCGAACGCCGCCGGTCCTGGCGGTGGCAAGGTGCCACCGCGCAGCGCCCGCACCAGCGCCTCAGCTGCGACGGTGCCACCATCCGCTTCACCGGCGAGCTTGCCCGCGCGGGTCGCCATCCGCAGGACAGTCGCCGCTTCCGGCGCGGCGTCGAGCAAGGTCGCGGAGCCGGGGCCGGGCGTTACGTTCTCCTCCTGCGCCACCCGATCGAGCATCGCCGCCGCCGCACCACGTGACGGCAGGTCGAGTCGCAGCACGAAGCTCATCCGCCGCAGGATCGCGGTATCGACGTTGCGATTCCAGATCATTGCGAAGTCGAGGGGCTACGCCGGGAGCAACAACGACCTGTGGGTGTTGCTCGACGTAGTGGGCGACGGTCCGGCCCACGCGCTGGCGTTCGACGCACTCACGTACGAGGGTGGCCATGTTCACGACTATCAGCTGATTTGCTTCGGCTGTATCCTGCCGATCTACCAACCCGGTAGTAGATCGGCGTTGATCGATAGAAACCAGTCGGCAGCGTCAGATCGGGCCGATTTCGGGATTTTTTCCATCTTCTGGAGCCAGTCACAACAGGTCGGGATTAGCTATAAAGAAACACATCCGGTCGCTCGTGCCATGAGTAGCTGGATTGATCTCCGGCCACTCGTTCATCCGCCCCGAACGCGGCGGCTCGTCGGGCGCGACGCATCCTTACAGGCGGTTGGCGAGCGAGATGCGTATGGTGCGCGGCATTCCCGGATAGATCCAGAAGCTGTTATACGAACTCAGCGCATAGCGGCGATCCAATAGATTGTCCGCTTCAACCCTTACAGTCGCGAACCGCCCGAATGGCACTTCGGCGGCGGCCTTCAGCTTCAGATAGGCTGGCAATGTCAGGCCGCTGGTGTCCGTCGCGCCCGAACGCTTGCCGACATAGGTCACACCCCCGTTGAGCGACCAGCCATGGTCCTCCGATCGATACATGACGAACACCGATCCCGCATGATCGGGCACGTTCAAGGCGCGGGTCGTGGCGAAGGTGCGATCGTCGTAACGCGCTCGCGTCCACGCGTAGTTGACCACCGCCTGCCATCGGCTCCCCAGTCGAAGCGCGATGTCGAGATCGATCCCCCGGCTTCTGAGCGAGCCAACCGGGGCCAGGAAATTGGCATCGATCGGATCGGTGGTGAGCACGCCCGACTTGGCGATGTCGAACCAGGTAATGCCGGCGTCGATGTCGGCCCACCGACCGCTCAAGCCCGCTTCGTAACCATGGCCGCGCTCCGGCGCGAAGGCCGCACCGTCGCGACCGCTGCCGGAATTTAGCAGGTTGGACTCACCCCAGTTTCCGTGAACCGACACGGTGCTGGTAATCAGGTAGCGCGCGCCCATACGGAACGTGACCGGGGCCCCTTTCGCCCGTGATACGGCACCCGTCAGGTTTCGGCGCAGTTCCTGTCGATAGGTGTCCAGCCGCATTCCACCGACAAACGACAGGCGCTCCGTCACGTCCCACAAGTCCTGCGCATAGATCGCCAACGCATCGCGCTTCTCGCGCTGGTCGAGGCTGGGCAGAAGCGGCAGCGCCTGCGCCACGCCATAGACAGGATCGACGATATCGATGGCATAGGGAGCCGCCGCCGATGGATTGCGCCGTCGCAGCAGTTCCAGATAGTCGAGGCGATACGCCTTGACGCCCAACGCCGGGCGGTGGCGCCCCAACGCGTCCAACTCTCCGCGTAACTCGAGGCGAGCGGCGAGATCGTTCACCTCATAGCCTCGCTCTCGCCGTTGCCGCCACAGCATCCGTCCGCCCACCAATCGCGATTGATCGGCCGAGCTTCCGCGTAGCGATCCAGTCCGATAGGCAAGCCCGCCGATAAATGACCAGCCGGCGCCCACCCGCCATTCTCCCGTCAGTTGGTGTCGTGTGTCGCTCGCCCGCGTGTCGCCGTTCGACGGCTCGCCGAGAAACCGGGAGGCGGGCAGTGCCAACGGATTTCCCGCCACCGCGACGACACCGCGGTCGAACGGCGACGCATATCGGATGATCTGCCCGACATAGGTCATTTGCAGCGCCTCTGACGGACGAAAGGTCAGCGACGGCGCCACTGTCCGGCGTCTCAGCCGCACGAAGTCGCGAAACCCGTCGCTGTCCTCTGCCGCGACGACGATGCGACCGGCCAGGTTGCCAACGAGCGGCCCGGTGGCATCAATCTCGATCCGACGCGTGTCGAACGAACCGTAGACGAGCCGAGCCGACGCTGCCGGTGCGAAGCGCGGCGTCTTCGTCACCATGTTGACCCGGCCGGCCGGGTCGATGTCGCCGAAGACGGCGCCCGCGGGACCTTTCAGGATTTCAATCCGCTCGATCGTCGCGGGATCGCGCGCGGGTGCGCTACCGCGATTGGCGACGAAGCCATCGACATAATATTCTCCACCGCCGTCCGCCGTGCTCAGGAAGCCGCGGATCGCGAAGTTATCCGCGAAGCCGCCGCGATTGTTCTGCTGGCTGCTGCCGCTGACCAGTTCCAGCGCGTCACCGAGACGATAGGTGCCGGCGGCCTGCAGTAGATCCTGTTGGAGCGATCGGCTCGACTGCGACATACGCTCGGTCGCGCGATCGGCGGACAGCGCCGGATCACGCCTCGCTCGCGTACCGAGCACCACGATCTCTTCCCGCTCTTCGTCCGTCGCCTCTTGCGCCACGGCCGGGACGCTCAACAGCGCGGGCAGAACGAGAAGCCGACGCACGGCCGGCACCGCCCGCCGACGCGGCGAGCGGATTGCGAGATTGGACACGCTGATTTCCGATATATATGTAATGTTATTACGTGTCACACTTATGCCGCTCGATCGATTGCCCGTCAACAGTGACAGAATCCAGATGATGACGTGACGAGGCCATCGCAGACGCTCGAACAAGGGTAACCCGTTGCACGGACTACAGCCGCGATGTCGTCCGTTGATGATTGAGGGCTTTCGGGACCTCGACCAAATACGGATGGTCCGTATAAGCGGTCGTGTCCGGCTCGTTCGCCTTCAAGACGCCGGAGAGCAACCATAAGTCTGGTCTCGCCCAGGAGTATCTGATGCGTCTTGCCTTCGCCCTCATGATCCTGCCCCTGACGCCGCTGATCGAGGCGAGCGTGTCCGTACCGCTCCAGGCCGCTCCAGCCGCTGCCGCCACCCAGGCGCAGGACGCCGCGCTGCTGGCGTTCCTCGACCGCGCCTATGACGAACAGCTGGCGCTCAGCCCGGAAAGCCAGACGCAACTCGGGTTCAAGACCAACTACGGCAAGCTCGACGACTATACCGACGCTGCGGCGGTGCGGGCACGGGCGCTGGCCGAGCGGCAGCTGAAGGCGATGCGGGCGCAGTTCCGACCCGAGCAGCTGGGCGAGAGCGCACGCGTCAGCTATCGCCTGTTCGAATATCAGGTCGCGCGCGAAGGTGAGTCCTTCAAGTTCCGCAAGCTGCGCTTTCCGGTGTCGACCAACGGCAGCCCGGCCGGCGACATCCCGGTGCTGCTCATCAACAATCACAAGGTCGACAGCGTCGCCGATGCCGAGGCCTATATCTCCCGCCTGCGCGATACCGAGCGGGTGATGCGCGAAGTCGCGGCGACGATGCGCGAGCAGGCGGCGGCGGGGATCATTCCCAACAAGGTCAATTTCGCCCCCGCCCGCGCGGATGCGAAGGCCGTGCTCGTCGGCGCACCGTTCGACGAGGGATCCGATTCGACCGTCATGGCCGATTTCCGCAAGAAGGTGACCACCCTGAAGGCGCCCGAGGCGACGAAGGCCAGGCTGCTGGCGGACGCGAGCGCGGCGCTGACCGGTCCGTTCCGCCGCGGCTACGACATGCTGTTCTCGGCGCTGGACGCGATCGAGCCGCTGTCCAAGGGCAATTTCGGTGCCTGGAGCCTGCCGAACGGTGCCGCCTATTACGCGGACCGGCTGAAGAGTTCGACGACCACCGACCTGACCGCGGACCAGATCCACCAACTGGGGCTGCGTCAGGTCGTGGCGATCCGTCAGGAGATGGAGGCGGTCAAGCAGGAGGTCGGCTTCACCGGCACGCTGGAGCAATTCTTCGACAGCATCCGCACCGATCCGAAGTTCAAATACCCGAACACCAGCGCCGGCCGCGAGGAATATCTGGGGGACGCCCGCGCGGTGATCGCGTCGGTGATGGTCGCCGCCCCACGATATTTCCGCGTCCTGCCCAAGGCCCCTCTCGAGGTGCGTGCGGTGGAGAAGTGGCGGGAGGGCACGGCCTCGACCGCGTTCTACAACCCGCCCTCGGCCGACGGGTCGCGGCCGGGGATCTATTACGTCAACCTCGTCGACATGAACCAGACGCAGAAGGTGCAGGTCGCCGGCATCGCCGCGCATGAGGGCGCGCCAGGCCATCATTTCCAGATCGCGCGCCAGCAGGAGATGACCGACATCCCCAAGTTCCGCAAGTTCGGCGGCTACGGTGCCTATGTCGAGGGTTGGGGCCTGTATTCGGAGCGGCTGGCGAACGAGATGGGCGTGTACAAGGACCCCTATGCGCGGTTCGGCATGCTCTCGCTTCAGGTGTGGCGCGCGATCCGGCTGGTGCTCGACACAGGGATCCATTCCAAGCGATGGACGCGCGACCAGGCGGTGGCCTACTTCAAGGCCAACAGTTCGGTATCGGAGAAGGACATCGGGCGCGAAGTCGACCGCTATTTCAACTGGCCGGGCCAGGCGACCAGCTACATGGTCGGCCAGCTCAAGATCGCCGAATTGCGCAAGCGGGCGGAACAGGAACTCGGCCCCAGATTCGATATCCGCGACTTCCACGAAGCGGTCCTGAGCCAGGGCGCCCTGCCGCTCGCGGTGCTCGAGGAACAGGTCAACCGCTACATCGCGGCAACCAAGGCAACTTGACGCACAGGCGGGCTGAAGCCCACGGTCCGCTCGGCCAACCCGGTCACCCAGCCGACACCAAGATCGTTAAGTCCCCTTCGCGCACTGATCGGCAGGTCGACCCGTTTGCGGACTTGCACGGCCACTCAGATGCATCCTGCGTTCTGCCGTTCGTTCATGTGCACGATCGGGCAATCACGTCGCGACAACGCATTAGCGGGCCGGATGGCTGCGCGAAGAAGGAGTGCTGCGAGGACGACGCTGACTGCGGCAAGAGCGGCAAGGGCGACGGCCAATGCCATCTCCTGCCCCCGACAAGATGCGAGCCGTTCCCCGCGCCTTTGGCCTCATCGCCGGTATCCGCCTCCGCCAGAGGAACGTCGGCCAGCCACAACGAAATTTGCGTCCCGCCGGAGGTAGGCTGCCGCGCGTCCTTCCGCTCCACCATCGGCTCTTCGATCCTCGCAGCCGAAACTTCGCTTTGGGAACTAAGGGTTTGTGGCTTGCTCGCCGCAGGTAAGCGGGCGAGAAGCGTGCGTGAGCGCTCCCGATGGCACGCACCCAGCCCGATATTGACGAGGTGACTGGCTACTCCGCCGCCACCGATGATGCGGGCGAACCTATTGCCGCCAGTGTACCGCTTTGCTCTAGAGACCCGGCAGGGTCGCGCGGATCACCTCCAGGCCGTGCGGCATGAACGGTCCCAGCTGGAACGCGAGAGCGCAGAGCGCCTCCGCCAAGCAGCGGAGCGCGAACGGAACAAGCGTCTCGAACTCAACGACCGCGCATCTATCGAGCGCGAGGGCCGGGTACCCATCGCTACGGATTGTCGCCATCCGCCAGCGGCTCGACCGGTTCTTTGATGGAGAGGATGCGGCGGCAGGGATCGGAGCCGAAGCGGTGACCCTGATCGAGCGATGGCACGCCCTACAGCGCACCGAGTATGACCAGCGAGCCGCTTCCGTCCGCAAGGGCGACCGCCGCCCGCATGTGCATCGACACCACCTGCGCGCCGCGCGGCGTCGGGAGGCTGCGGCGTGCCTTGTCGTGTTGCCCCGCTCTGCCGGATAAGGATCAAGCCGTATCGAAATCGAGCGGTTTCAGTGCAGCCTCGGCACCTGTATCGGAAAGTAGGTTAACAGCCATTCCGATCCACCTCTACTAACGAGCCACGGTTTCGTTACAGAGGATCATCCATGGCTCGCACGTTCGCCTACTGCCGCGTCTCCACCGCCGACCAGGCCACCGACAATCAGGTCCGCGAGATTGCCGCCGCCGGGTTCGCTGTCGAGCCCAAGCGCGTGGTGGAAGAGACCGTCTCCGGTTCCGTGGCAGCCATGGAACGTGCCGGGTTCGCCCGCCTTGTCGACCGCCTGGAGGCGGGGGACGTCCTCATCGTCACGAAGCTGGACCGCCTGGGGCGCAATGCGATGGACGTGCGCACCACCGTCGAGCGGCTGGCAGCGGACGGGGTCCGCTTTCACTGCCTCGCCCTGGGGGGCGTCGACCTGACCAGCGCGGCCGGGAAGATGACCATGGGCGTCTTATCAGCCGTGGCAGAGTTCGAGCGGGACCTATTGATCGAGCGGACCCAAGCGGGCTTGTTCCGCGCAAGGGCGAAGGGGAAGGTCCTGGGGCGTCCCTCGGCGCTCTCCGGAGAACAGCAGGAGGCCGTGAGGGCACGGCGGGCCGCCGGGGTGTCACTAGGGGTGCTGGCGAAAGAGTACGGAGTTAGCCGCGCCGCGATCCAGCGGGCCGAGCGGAGGAGCTGATAGATTGCGCAAACGCGGCCGAGGCCCTGCTTTTTTCTTTCGACCTAGCTGACGGCCTTCGCAACTTCCCACCGAAGATAGAAGCGGAAGAATGGGTCTACCAGCACAAGCTCTAGGTCGTCAGCGTTCCAATCGAGAGCGCGGGGACCTCGATTGCTTTCAGCGTCAATGGCGGAAAGGTGGTTCAGCGCATTTGAGACCTCGAGCTTTTGCGGCACCTTATCAGAGAGAAGGCCGTTCAGACTGCTGCGAATTTGGTCATACGAAAGCTTTTCCTTCGGCCCTGTCGCGGCAATCGCCAGAAGTATCGCTTGGTAGATGTCGACCGACCCGCCAGCGATCAGCGGTCTTGGGATGCGCTCTGTCCTAGTCTGGGGGCCCTTTTTTAGTTTCTCATAGACCGGCAGACCGGCATCGGTAGCAACTTCCCTGTAAATTCGGTCGGTAGGGAAGCTGGGATCGATGACATGTTTCGAGACCTTCGCCGCCTCAATCCCATTGTCGTAGCACAGGTTCCAGCAGAATTGCTGCATGAGCAGTGGGCTTCCCTCCGCCTCCTTTGCGAACTCCTCAATGATCCTGCGGGGGCAGAGAACGTTCAGCGCATCGAAGCCCGCCTCCGCAATCTTTCGAAGGTCCTCTCGTGACCAGTCGGGTACGGTCACATGCTTGAAGCGTCCCGTAATCTCCGGCTCGGCCTTTATGGCCTCAAATGCCCAGTAGGGCGTAGAAAGCAGAATAACCTTGAGCCCGCGAAAGACCGCGCCCTTGAGGGATTTGATTGTGCCAACTCGCGCTGCATCATCAAGATAGTGAAAATCGTCAAGGATCAGGACGATGCTGTTGGCAAGCATATGCTCGATAGCGGCTGACGGACCATCAAGCCGATAAGTTCGTGAGCTGTCATAGCTGCGAAGCCTCGAACCTCCAGCGGAGAACTCGAACTTAACGCCAGTTCCTAAGAGACCCGCATCACCGCCAATCTTGGCTTCTGCCCTCCCCTCTTTCTCGCTTCCCTCCGCCTCCTCATGCTCCAGCGGCAGACGCAACTCCGAAACAACCTTTGCCCACAAATCTGCTTCGGACTTCACCTGTCCGCCATCAATCCAGACGTACTCATACGTGTTCATGACACTGCGACACAGCACCGTTTTTCCGGCCTTCGTGGCACCAGTGAGGGAGACAATAGTCGTGCCGAGGGCAACCGCCTTCCGAAGAGCGGGTTCGAGCCCAAGTTCCGACCGGTCGTTGTAAGTGACGGACGGCTGTCCGCCCGGCGTGAAAACCTCATTCAGCTTCGGAGGGTTCAGAAAATTGGTGATGATGTTCATGCTTTATAATTGACCAGCGCCAAACCGTTGTCGAGCCTGCCGACGCCTGCCGACGCCTGCCGACGCCTGCCGACGCCTGCCGACGCCTGCCGACGCCTGCCGACGCCTGCCGAACAAAGCTGCCCCACAGACCTGCCCTACAGGCGGCGGCAATATCTAACCAACTGTTTGTAATTGTACGATTTTTTGAAACTGGCTGGGGCGGCAGGATTCGAACCTGCGAATGGCGGCACCAAAAGCCGCTGCCTTACCACTTGGCGACGCCCCAACAGCGGACCGGCTTATAGTCGTCCGGACCCGCTTGGAAACCCTGTTCCGTGCGACGGCTGCGATCAGGTCAGGCGGTGGAGCCAGCCGTGCGGATCGGGAGCCTGGCCGCGCTGGATGGCGTTCAGTGCCTGGTGCAGGCGCTGGGTCGTCTGGCCCGTGCCGCCGGTGCCGATGGTGAAGTCGCCGGCGGTGTCGGCGACGCGGCCGACCGGGGTCACCACTGCCGCGGTGCCGCATGCGAACGCCTCGACCAGGCGACCGCTCCGGGCGTCTTCGCGCCACTGGTCGATCGCATAGGGCTCCTCGCGTACGGTCAGCCCCTGATTGCGGGCGAGCGCGATCAGCGAGTCGCGGGTGATGCCGGGCAGGATGGTGCCGGTCAGCGGCGGGGTGACGAGGCTGCCGTCGTCCATGACGAAGAACAGGTTCATGCCGCCCAGTTCCTCGATCCAGCGGCGCTCGGCGGCGTCGAGGAAGACGACCTGGTCGCAGCCTTGGGCGATCGCCGCCTTCTGCGCGATCAGGCTGGCGGCGTAGTTGCCGCCGCACTTGGCCGCACCGGTGCCGCCGGGCGCGGCGCGGGTGTGCTCGCGGCTGACCCAGACCGAGATCGGGCGCATTCCGCCCTTCCAATAGGCGCCGACCGACGAGGCGATGACCATGTAGAGATATTCGGCCGCGGGCTTGACGCCCAGGAACACCTCGGACGCGAACATGAACGGACGCAGGTAGAGCGCCCCCTCGCCGCCCGGGATCCAGTCGGCGTCGGCGGCGACCAGCCGCTCGATCGATTCGACGAACAGCGCCTCGGGCAGCTCGGGCATCGCCAGCCGCTGCGCGCTGTCGCGAAAGCGGCGGGCGTTGGCGTCGGGCCGGAACAGCGCGGTGCCGCCATCGGCGAGGCGATACGCCTTCAGCCCCTCGAAAATTTCCTGCGCGTAGTGGAGGACCGACGAGGCGGGATCGATCGGGAGAGGCCCGCGGGCGGTGATCTGCGCATCGTGCCAGCCCTTCTCGTCCGAGAAGCGGATCAGCGCCATGTGATCGGTGAAGACGCGGCCGAAGCCGGGATCGATCAGGCGCTCGGCACGCTCGGTCGCCGCGACGGGGGCTTGGTGCGGATCGAAGCGGAAAGCGGGTGCGGGCGCGGACATTCGTCGTCAACTCGTCTCGTGGCGGGTTGCCGACGCGTAGGGCGGCTGGCTAAACGGGTCAACATGGCTGCCGCAGCACCTTCCGCACCCGCCCTGTTCCTTCGCGAGCCCGAATTGCGCCGCGGCATGGAGCTCCTGTATTTCGGCCACAGCCACCTGATGCGCTCGACCGACGAGAAGCTGGCCCGCAAGGGGCTGGGCCGCGCGCATCACCGCGCGCTGTATTTCGTGGCGCGCAAGCCGGACCTGACGGTCAGCGAGCTGTTGTCGCTGCTGGCGATCACCAAACAGTCGCTCGGCCGGGTGCTGAACGAGCTGACCGATCGCGGGCTGGTCGAGGGGCGGCCGGGGGACCGCGACCGGCGGCAGCGGCTGCTGCGGCTGACCGCGGCGGGTGAGGCGCTGGAAAGCGAGCTGTTCGACGAGGTGCGCCAGCGCATGTCGGCCGCCTATGCCGCGGCCGGGCAGAGCGCGGTGGCGGGATATTGGGCGGTACTGGAGGGACTGATCCCGGTCGAGGACCGGGCGCAGGTGGTGGGCCTGCGCGACTGATTTAGCCGCGCGCCGCCGCGGCCATCTCGGCGTTGCGGCGGGCGGATGCGGCGAGCGTTTCGACCAGCAGGCGGGCGAGTGCGTCGTCGGCGTCGAGGACGTTCAGCCCCTCGCGCGTCGAGCCGCCGGGGCTGGCGACACGGTCGGCGAGGATCGCGGGCGAGACGTCGGCATCGACTGCCATCGCCGCAGAGCCGGCGAGCGTGGCGAGCGCGAGCCGGCGCGCCTGGTCCTGCGGCAGGCCGAGCGCGATCCCTGCTCCCGCCAGCGCATCGGCGAAGCGGAAGACGAAGCCGGGGCCACAGCCGGCAAGCGCGGTGACGGCGCCGAATGCCTCCTCGTCGTCGATCCACTCGACATGGCCGAGCGGCGTGGCGAACGCGGCGGCAGCGGTGCGCGCAGCGTCATCGGCACCGGCTGAATAGAGCGCGGTCACGCCCTGGCCGATCGCGACGGGCAGGTTGGGCATGGCACGAACGATCGCGCCGGCCCCCGGCACGCGCGCGGCGAGCGCCGCTTCCTCGACACCGGCCAGGATCGACAGGAGGAGTGCGGGATGCAGGTGGCGCAGATCGACCTGGTCGATCTGCTGCGGCTTCAGCGCCAGCACCAGCGTCGCCGGTTCCTCGTCGAGCGGCAGGCCGACGAGCGCGCGGACGCCGGGCAACGGTTCGCGACCGCTGCGGGTGATGACGGTCACGCTGGCGGGATCGAGCCCGGCGGCAACCCAGCGGCGCAGCATCGCCCCGCCCATGTTGCCGCAGCCGATCATCCACAGTGGACCGGCGGAGAAGTCTGCGCCCTCGGCCGCCATGGTCGTGCCGTTCGCGCCGCTCATGCCTCGCCCTGGGTTTCGACCAGTGCGGCGGCCAGTGCCTCGCGCGGGGTCTTGCCGCCCCAAAGGACGAACTGGAACACGGGGTAGAAGCGCTCGCACTCCTCGATCGCCGACTCGACCAGCAGCTCGGCGGCGGACAGCGACAGGGTGGTGTCCTCGTCGCCATCGATCATCGCGGCGTGGCGGAACAGCAGGATGCCGCTCGACGACCACAGCTCGAAATGACCGATCCACAGCTGTTCATTGACCAGCCCGATCGCCTCGTAGATCGCCTGCTTGCGATCGTCGGTGACCTTGATGTCCGGAAAGGCGAGGAATTGCAGCACGCTATCCTCGTCCCGCCACAGCGCGCGCAGTTCGTAGGTCGCCCAGCTGCCCTTCATCGTGGCGACGATCTCGTCGTCCTGCCGCTCGTGATCCCAGCCATGCGCGGCGTAGTACGCCTCGAGCATGTCGATCGGCGCGGCGTCTTCCTGATCGTGGTCGCTATGATCCAGCATGGCGTCTTGTCGCACGGGAGCGGACCCGGCGGAAAGTCACAAAAGTCACACCGAAGACGGTGCGTCCGCCTTTGCCTCCAGCGCGTCGAGCCGGGCGCGGAGCGCGTCGGCCTCGTCGCGGGCGGCGACGGCCATCGCCTTCACCGTCTCGAACTCCTCGCGGCTGACGAAGTCGAGGCCGCCGATCCACTCGCGGGCGCGGCCGCGGGCGCTCTGCTCGGCCTCGCGGCCCATGCCGGCGACGGTGCCGGCGAAGCCGTTGATGACCTTGGCGAAATCGTCGAAGATGCGATTGTCGGACTGCATGGGGGTTCCCGGATGGGCGGGGACAGCCCGCCTGTTGCTACAGCATCTGGGATGTGTGCGGAGGCGACGCAACCCCTACGCCGTCGGGATTGAGCTGGCCGATCCGCCAGGTCAGCACCCCGGCAAAGCTGATCCACACCAGATAGGGAACCACCAGCCACGCCGCGACGGTGCGGACGCGCGCGAACAGGACGGTGGCGACGATGCCGCTGGCGAGCATCGCGACGATCAGCCAGAACGCCGCATCGATCCGGTGCGCGCCGAAGAACAGGGGCGTCCAGCCGAGCGACAGGCCGAAACTGACGACGAACGCCAGGATCGCCGCCGCGCGCCCGCGGGCGCCGCGTGCGTTGAGCACGATCGCGACGGCGAGGCCGAGCAGGATGTAGAGCGTCGTCCAGGCGACCGGGAACAGCCAGTCGGGCGGGGTCTGCGCCGGCTTCACCAGCGCGGCGTACCAGGCATTGTCACCCCCCGCGACGACAGCGCGGCCGGACGCGAAGCCGAGCAACAGCACCAGCGGCACGGTGACGACCGCCCAGCGCAGGAACGACATTCTGAGCTGACCCTTCGACGCGATACCGCCCACAGATGCTCCTATCCGTCCGTCCATTCGACGACCTCGCAGATCTTCCTGCCGCATGACGCGCCACGCGGCAACGGGTTGCGCGTGTCGTCGTGGGACGGTGACTTGTTTCGGGACGGTGATCTGTCTCGGGGCGGGCGCTGCTCGCATTGCCCACTCCCCCAATCGTCACCCGCGCGAACGCCGGGATGACGGCGGGGGACATCGCGTCTATTCCCCGCGCACCGCCGCGATCAGGAACTCGACATTGCCTTCGGGGCCGGTGATCGGGCTGGCGGTGAGCGCCGCTACGGACCAGCCCTGCGCCTCGACCCAGTCCGCCACCACGCGGCAGACGCGGTCATGGACTGCCGGGTCGCGGACGACGCCCCCCTTGCCGACCTCTTCCCGCCCCGCCTCGAACTGTGGTTTGATGAGGGCGAGCAGCCGCGCGGACGGCGCGGCGAAGGTCAGCGGGCGCTCCAGCACCTTGGCCAGCCCGATGAAGCTGGCGTCGCAGACGATCAGGTCGACCGGTTCCGGGATATGATCGGCGGTCAGGATGCGGGCGCTGGTCTGTTCGTGGACGACGACGCGCGGATCCTGGCGCAGCTTCCACGCCAGCTGGTTGGTGCCGCTGTCGACCGCATAGACGCGCGCGGCGCCGCGGGTCAGCAGCACGTCGGTGAAGCCGCCGGTCGACGAGCCGACATCGATCGCCACCGCCCCGGTCACGTCCCAGCCGACATGGTCGAGCCCGTGCGCCAGCTTGATGCCGCCGCGCGAAACCCAGGGGTGGTCGCGGCCGCGCACGTCGAGCACGGTGTCGTCGGGCAGCTGCTGGCCGGGCTTGTCGACCTTGCGGTCGCCGGCAAAGACCAGGCCCGCCATGATGAGCGCCTGCGCGCGCGACCGCGACTCGGCGAGCCCGCGATCGACGAGCATCTGGTCGGCGCGCTGCTTGGCCATCGCCGCTCCGTACCGGAGGCGCGCGCATTCGCAAGGGGCTGTAGAGGCGGGGGGTTGCCGCGCCACCGCCCCGGACGCTACGGCAGCGGGCGTGAAAGCCCGCATGATCCTTCGCGCCGGCATGGTCGCGGCGAGCGCGCTGGCGACGGCGGTCGCCGCGCAGGTCGCGCCCTATGACCTGGCCGGGCCCCGGCTGAACGTCACCGTGACGCATGGCGATGGCCAGGGCGCAACGACGCTGCCGATCGCGGCGGTGCCCAATCTGACCGCCGGCGACCGGCTGACGATCACCGCCGACCTGCCCCAGGACCAGTCCGCCCATTACCTGCTGGTCGTCGCCTTCCTGCGCGGCGCGACCAATCCGCCGCCGAAGAAATGGTTCTTCGAGGGCGAGACGTGGAAGGCGAAGGGCCGCACGCTGCGCATCACCGTGCCCGATGGCGCGCAGCAGGCGATCGCGTTCCTGGCGCCGGCGACCGGCGGCGATTTCGGCACGGTGGTCGACGCGGTGCGCGGCCGGCCGGGCGCGTTCGTGCGCGCGTCGCAGGACCTGAACCAGGCCTCGCTCGATCGCGCCCGGCTCGACGCCTATGTCGCCGGGATCAACGCGCGCGATACCGAAGGCGGCGTGCGGCTGGAGCAGGTGTCGCCGCTCCTGGCGCGCAGCCTGTCGATCCGGCTGAAGGACGATTGCCTGACCAAGCCGGCCGAACTGCAGGCCGGCTGCCTGACCGGCGGCAGCGACGCGCTGGTGCTGAGCGACGGGCACAGCAGCTCGATCGCCGAGGCGCTGACCGGCACGCCGACCGACCTGGCCTATCAGCTGAGCGCGACGCCGCAGGGCGGTTACGGCTATTACAGCCCCTATATCGGCGTGGTGCGCGACGTCGCGCGCATCCTGGGCGCGTTCCGCACCGCGAACTACCAGTATATCCCGGCACTGGCGACGCATGACGGCGACGGGCTGAAGCTGTTGCTGAACGCGGTGCCGTCGTTCGGCAAGCCCAAGTCGGTGCTGGTCGCCGCCCTGCCCGCGGTCGCTCCGCCCAGCCCGCCGCCGCTGCGCGCGACGCATCCGGGTGTCGCCTATTGCCTGACGCGGCCGGGGCTGGTGCTGCCGGTAGAGGGCGCGCCGCTGATCCACGCCACCGCCTATGCCCGCGACCTGGCGCTCAGGGTGACGGCGAAGGACGGGCGCGAGGTCGACCTGCCGCTGGTGCCCGATGCCGAGCAGGGCGGCGTGCGAGTCCGCACCGACGCGCTGAAGCCCGACAGGTTCGATGCCGAGCTGACCGGACGGCTGCACGGCCGCTGGGGGTTCGAGCCGTTCGAGGGGCCGCGCTTCGCGCTCCAGAATCCGCAAGGCTCGAACTGGCGCGCGCCCGACAAGGCCGGGGACGGGTCGGGCGAGCTGGTGGTCGGGCGCGACAACCCGCTGCCGCTGGCGGGCGCGGGCGGCGCCTGCGTCGATGCGATGACGCTGAAGCTGGCGAACGGCACCACCCGGCCGGTCGCGTGGGAGGCGAAGAAGGGCGGCGGCGTGATCGCGACGCTGCCGCTTGCCGGGGTGGCGCCGGGCGACATGAGCCTGCGCGTCCAGCTGGCCGGCATGACCGAGCCGGCGACGATCCCGCTCACCGCCTATGCCGAGGCGGGGCGGATCGACGGCTTCACCCTCCACGCCGGCGACCGCGACGGAGTGCTGACCGGCGCGCGGCTCGACATGGTCAAGGGCTTGAGCGTCGACGGCAAGACGTTCCGGCCGGGCGCGCTGGTGCGGGTGGCAGGGGGCGACCGGCTGACCATGACGGCCGACGCGGTGCCGGCGCTGGCGGACGGCAAGAGCGGGCGGGTGACGCTGGCCGATGGGCGGACCGCGGCGGTCAAGGTGACGCTGGCGCCGGCGCGGCCTGCGGCGACGCTGATCGCGCGGACGGTGACGCCGCCCGACGGTGCGCTGACGGTAGCTTTACCGGATGGCGTCGTGTCCCAGCGCGACCGGCTGACCTTCTCGGTCCGCGCGGGCGAGGCGACGCGGTTCGCGCCGGGCGACCGGGTGGAGGTGGCGGCCGGCGACGCGACCGCGACCGTGCCGCTGCGCCTGCAAGACGCGGGCGTCGCGATCGCCAGCCTGGCGCCGGGCGAGGCACTGGGCGCGGGCACGGCGGGGCCGCTGCGCTTCCGGGTGGTGCAGGGTGACGCGGCCGGGGACTGGCAGCCGCTCGGCACGCTGGTGCGGGTACCGGTGCTGCGCGCCGCCGCCTGCGCGGATCGCTGCACGCTGAGCGGGCGCGACCTGTTCCTGCTGAGCGCGGCGGGACCGGTGACGGTGCCGGAGGGCTTTACCGGCGAGACGCTGACCCTGCCGACGGAGGCGGCGAAGGACGCGCGGCTGGCGCTGACGCTGCGCGACGACCCGGCCGTCGCGGCTTCGGTCGCAGTCACAGCGAAGGGCGGATGACGGCCGAGATCGAGACGCTGTCGTCGCGCATCGCCTATCGCAACCGCTGGATCCGGGTGCGCGAGGACGAGATCCGGCGGGCGGACGGCTCGACCGGGCTCTACGGCGTGGTCGAGCGCGCCGACTTCGCGGTGATCGTCCCGCTGGAGGCGGACGGGTCGCTGCATCTGGTCGAACAGTATCGCTACCCGGTCGGCGGACGATATTGGGAATTGCCGCAGGGCGCGTGGGAGGATCGGCCGGGGGTCGAGCCCGCGACGCTGGCGCGCGGCGAGTTGCAGGAGGAAACCGGGCTGGTCGCGGGGCGGATGACGCACCTCGGCCACCTGCTGCTGGCGCCCGGCCTGGCGACGCAGGGCTATGACGTGTTCCTGGCCGAGGACCCGTCGCGGACCGAGACGGCGCTGGAGGTGGAGGAGCAGGGATTGATCGCGCGCCGCTTCACCCGCGCCGAGGTCGAGGCGATGATCGACGCGGGCGCGATCAAGGACGCGACGACGATCGCCGCGCTGGCGCTCATGGACCGTCGCTGCCGCTGATCGCGAACGCCGCGATCAGGCGAGTACCGCGTCGATCGCGGCGACCTCGTCCTCGGTCAGCGGCGGCGCGGCGGCGGCGTCGAGCAGCTGGTCGAGCTGCTCCACCGTCCGCGCGCCGACCAGGGTCGAGGTGACGCGACGGTCGCGCAGCGTCCAGCCGAGCGCCAGCTGTGCCAGCCGCTGCCCACGTTTCCGGGCGATCGCGTCGAGCGCGCGCAGCTGGTCGCGCAGGGCGTCGGTCAGCCGGTCGGGGGTCAGCGTCCGCGCCTTGGCCAGCCGGGTACCGGCGGCGGGCGCCCCCTCCCCCAGATATTTGTCGGTCAACAGGCCCTGCGCCAGCGGCGAGAAGACGATGCAGCCCGCGCCGACCTCTTCCAGCGCACCCAGCAGCCCGTCCTCGATCCCGCGGTCGAGCATCGAGTAGCGCGGCTGGTGGATGGTCAGCGGCACGCGCTCCTCCGCCAGCAGTCGGGCGGCCCGGCGGGTCGCTTCGGGCGTGTAGCTCGATATGCCGATATAGAGCGCCTTGCCCTGGCGGTGCAGCTGGGCGAGCGCCGCGCAGGTTTCCTCCAGCGGCACCGTCTCGTCCATGCGGTGCGAGTAGAAGATATCGACATAGTCCAGGCCCATGCGGGCAAGGCTCTGGTCGCAGCTGGCGATGATGTATTTGCGGCTGCCCGAGGGGCCGCCATAGGGGCCGGGCCACATGTCGAATCCGGCCTTGGTCGACACGATCAGCTCGTCGCGGAACGGCGCGAAATCCGACGCCATCCAGCGGCCGAAATTCTCCTCGGCCGAGCCGTAGGGCGGCCCGTAATTGTTGGCGAGGTCGAAATGGGTGACGCCGCGGTCGAAGGCGCGGCGGAGCAGCGCGCGCCCCGTCTCGAACACGTCGTCGCCGCCGAAATTCTGCCAGAGGCCAAGCGAGATGGCCGGCAGGTCGAGCCCGCTGCGGCCGACCCGGCGATACGGCATGCGTCCGTCATAGCGCTGCGGGTCGGGGCGGTAGGGGTCGGGAACGCGGGCCATGTGTGTCTCCTCGGCGCGTGGCTTAGGCCGGAACGGCACGTGACGGGAAGACGGGTTCGCGTCGCGTCGTTGCAGCGCCCGGCCCGCCCGCGTAGGAGCGCCGGACGAGAGGGCCCGATGACGTTCGACGCGACCGACCACCCGCACCGCCGCCGCAACCTGCTGACCGATGAATGGGTGCTCGTGTCCCCGCACCGCGCGCGCCGGCCGTGGCAGGGGGAGGAGGCGCCGCCCGCCCCGCCGCGCGGGCCGTCGCACGATCCGTCCTGCTATCTGTGCGCGGGCAATGTCCGCATGGGTGGCGCGCGCAACCCGGATTATGCCGGCACCTTCGTCTTCGCCAACGACTTCGCCGCGATGCTGCCCGATACGCCCCCGCCCCCCTCCGACCCGCTGTTCCCGGCCGAGGGCGCGTGGGGCGAGGCGCGGGTGATCTGCTTCTCGCCCGACCATTCGCGTACCCTGCCCGAGCTGGACGATGCCGCGCGGCGCGCGATCGTCGATACCTGGGCGGCGCAGTCGGCGGAGCTGGGCGCGCGCTGGAGCCATGTCCAGCTGTTCGAGAACAAGGGCGCGATGATGGGCTGTTCCAGCCCGCATCCGCACGGGCAGGTCTGGGCGAGCGACTTCGTGCCGCAGCACGTCGCGCGCGAGGACGAGTGCCAGCGCGCGTGGCTGGCGGAAACGGGCGAGGTGCTGCTCGACGCGGTCGCCGCGCGCGAGGCGGGCGGGGTGCGCGAGGTCGAGGCGAACGCCCACTGGCTGGCGATCGTGCCGTGGTGGGCGGCGTGGCCGTTCGAGACGCTGATCGTCGCGCGCGATCCCGTCGTGCGGATGGAGGAGCTGTCCGACGCCGCACGCGACGCGCTGGCGCAGCTGCTCGGGCGGCTGATGGCGCGGTACGACAATCTGTTCGGGGTCAGCTTCCCCTATTCCTTTGGCTGGCACGGCTGTCCGCACGGCATCGCCGATACCAAGCCATGGCGGCTGCACGCGCATGTCTATCCGCCGCTGCTGCGCTCGGCGACGGTGCGCAAGTTCATGGTCGGCTTCGAGATGCTGGGCGAGCCGCAGCGCGACCTGACCCCCGAGCAGGCGGCCGAACGGCTACGCGCGGCAAGCCCGATACTGGAGACGAGAGCATGAGCGGGTTGCAGGCGCGCGTACTGGAGGGCTTCGCCCGCGCGTTCGGTGGCGCTCCCGATGGGGTCGTTCGTGCGCCCGGCCGGGTGAACCTGATCGGCGAGCATACCGACTATAATGACGGCTTCGTCCTGCCCTGCGCGATCCCGGTCGAGACGCGGATCGCCTGGCGCGCGACCGGTGGCGACCGGGTGCGGGTGGTGGCGTGCGAGTTCGGCGACGAGACCGACGACTTCGCGCTGTCGGCACCGATCGCCCATGCCGAGGGCTGGCGCGAGTATGTGCGGGGCATGGTCGCGACGCTGATCGCCGAGGGCGCGACCCTGCGCGGCGTTGAGCTGGCGATCGTCGGCGACATTCCGCGCGGGACCGGCCTGTCCTCCTCCGCGTCGCTGGAGGTGGCGGTCGGCCATGCGATGCTGGCGGCGGTCGGCGCCCCGGTCGATGCGACACGGATCGCGGTGCAGGCGCAGACCGCCGAAAACGACTTCGTCGGCATGAAGTGCGGGGTGATGGACCAGCTCGCCTCGTCCGCCAGCGTCGAGGGCGCGGCGCTGCTGATCGACTGCCGCTCGCTGGAAACGCGCGCGATCCCGATCCCCGCGGGCACGGCGGTACTGATCGTCCATTCGGGCGTGGTGCGCGGGCTGGTCGAGGGCCATTACAACCGCCGCCGCGCCGAGTGCGAGGAGGCCGCCGCCGCGCTGGGCATCGCCAAGCTGCGCGATGCCGACATGGCGATGCTCGACGCGGGCAGGATGAGCGCCGAGGCGGCGGACCGCGCACGCCACGTCATCGGCGAGAATGCGCGCGTCCTCGCCGCCGCCGAGGCGCTGGCGGCAGACGACCTGCCGACGCTCGGCCGGCTAATGGCGGAGAGCCACGCGTCGATGCGCGACCTGTTCCGGATCACCGTGCCCAAGGTCGACGAACTCGCCGCGACGGCGCAGGCGTTGATCGACCAACATGCTGGCGGCCGGGGCGGCGCGCGGATGACCGGTGGCGGCTTCGGCGGCGCGGTGGTCGCCGTCGTGCCCGACGATGCGACGGCGGCGGTGGTTGAGGGCCTGCGCACCCGGTATCGCACGCCCGCAGGCGAACCGCCCGAGATCATGGTCGCACGCGCGGTTGCCGGGGCAGGGCCGGTCGCGGCCGGCTGAAGTGTCACCCGGTTTCTACGCGCAGCCGGTGGTGGATCTGGCGCGCGCGCTGATCGGGTGCCGGCTGCTGGTCGACGGGGTCGGCGGCACGATCGTCGAGACGGAGGCGTATCACGCGGGCGACGCCGCGTCGCACAGCTTCGCCGGCCCGCGGCCACGCACGGCGGCGATGTTCGGGGCGAAGGGACGCGCCTACGTCTATCGCAGCTATGGCCTGCACTGGTGCATGAACGTGGTCGGCGGGGCGGAGATGGCGGCAGCGGTGCTGCTGCGGGCGATCGAACCGACCGATGGGGTGGCGGCGATGATCGCGCGGCGGGGCCTGTCTGATCCGCGGCTGCTGTGCGCCGGGCCGGGGCGGCTGTGCCAGGCGCTGGGCATCACCGACGCGCTCGACGGCGCGGCGCTGGACGCACCGCCCTTTTCTCTGCTGCCGTGCGAGGGCGAGGCGCCGGCGGTGCTGGTCGGTCCGCGGATCGGGATCACCAAGGCGGTGGCGGAGCCGTGGCGGTTCGGACTGGCGGGATCGCGGTTCCTCAGCAAGCCGTTTCGGTAACGCGATCCCTTTCCGTGTTCCCGCGAAGGCGGGAGCACAAGGTGGGGGACGCGATTGCTCCCCTGCCCACCGCCGTGCATCATTCTCCAGAGAAACAGGAGGACACTGCGTGGCTCTACATCATCGGCTGATCGGCAGGGCGGCGCGGCTGGTGTGGCGGGTCACACGGCCGCGGACGATCGGGGTGCGCGCGGTGCTGCTCGATCAGGACGACCGCGTCGCGCTGGTGCGGCACACCTATACCGACGCCTGGTACCTGCCCGGTGGCGGCGTGAAGAAGGGCGAAAGCGTCGAGGCCGCACTGTTCCGCGAATTGCGCGAAGAGGTCGCGGTCGCCGATGCGGCGATCGAGCGGGTGCTTGGCATCTATCACAGTCGGGCCGAGGGGAAGGACGACCATGTCGTCATCTACGTCTGCCGCACGCGATCGCGCGGCGATGACCTGGCGCGCGCCGACCTGATGGAGATCGCGCAGGCCGGCTGGTTCCCGCTCGACACGCTGCCCGCCTCCCTGTCGGCGGCGACCGGACGGCGGGTGGCGGAGTATCGCCGCGGCGCGACCGGCAGCGGCGCCTGGTAGCGTTCGGACGCTTGATCCACGCGGTTCGAACCAGCCACTTTGCCTCCCCGACGAAGGCCGGCGTGACGAAGGGCGATGCTCATCATCAACGCCCCCAACTGGACCCTGACCGGCTCGGGAGCTTTGCAAAACTCACCTCGTCATGCCGGGCCTGTCCCGGCATCCACCGAGCCACACTCCCTCAAGCCGCGGTCTTTGCGAAACAGTGGATGCCGGGACGAGCCCGGCATGACGGGAGGAGAGGCACGGGCACGGACTTTTGCAAAGCTCCCGCCTGCCTCGGCGAGGTGCTTCGATTTCGCGGGATCACGCTCTACCCGCGCATCGCCTTCAGCCGCGCGGGCAGTTGCGCACGGATCGCGCGCTTCTCGTCGGCGGGGCGGGCGCCCCAGCCCGCGATCTCGTCGATCGTGCGCGCGCAGCCGCGGCACCAGCCGGTAGCGGGGTCGACCTCGCAGATGTTGACGCAGGGGCTCGCCGTGTCGGCGGGCTCGACCTGGACATATTCGATCACGGCTGGATGACGAGCTTCACGGTCAGGAAGTCGGGGATCGGGCCGTTCCAGCCCTCGTCCGGGCCGTCCTGCGGCACGTCGCGGCGGGGGCGGCGGTCGTCGCGCGGCGGACGTGCCTCCTCGCGGCGGGCTGCCTCCTCGCGGCGGGGCACGGGCTGCGCGGCAGGCGCCTCGGCGCGGGCGGGACGACGGTCGCGCCGTTCGCGACGGGGGCGCTGCTCGGGCTCGGCCGCGTCCGCAGCGGGCGTGGGCGCCGCCTCGAGCCGGGGGATCTTCTGGCCGGTCAGCTTCTCGATATTGTCGATATTCTCGACATCGTCGGGAGCGACGAAGGTATAGGCGGTGCCGGTCGCGCCCGCCCGGCCGGTCCGGCCGATCCGGTGGACATAGTCGTCCGGGTGCCAGGGCGCGTCGAAGTTGAAGACGTGGCTGACGCCCTTGATGTCCAGCCCGCGCGCCGCAACGTCGGAGGCGACCAGAATGGTCACGTCGCCACGCTTGAACAGGTCCAGCTCGGCCAGGCGCTGCGGCTGTTCCATGTCGCCATGGATCTCGCCCGACTTGAACCCGTGGCTCTTCAGCGACTTGTTCAGCTCGCGCACCGTCGTCTTGCGGTTGCAGAAGATGATCGCGTTGGTCACCTCGGGCTGGGCAAGCAGCTGCCGCAGCCGATCACGCTTCTCGAACGCCGATGCCTTTACCGGCACCAGCCACTGGGTGATGTTGGTGTTGGTCGAGGCGGGGCGCGCGACCTCGATCTGCTTGGGATTGTCGAGGAACTTGTCGGCCAGCTTCTTGATCGGCGGCGGCATCGTCGCCGAGAACAGCAGGGTCTGGCGCTGCTTGGGCAGCTTGGTGCAGATCTCCTCGATATCGGGGATGAACCCCATGTCGAGCATCCGGTCCGCCTCGTCGATCACCAGCAGCGAGCAGCCGGTGAGCAGGATATTGCCGCGCCCGAACAGGTCCATCAGCCGGCCCGGCGTCGCGATCAGGACGTCGACGCCCTTTTCCAGCGCCTTGATCTGGTCGCCCATCGACACGCCGCCGATCAGGAGGGCCATCGAGAGCTTGTGCCGCTTGCCGTACTTCTCGAAATTCTCGGCGACCTGCGCGGCGAGTTCGCGCGTCGGCTCAAGGATCAGGCTGCGCGGCATGCGTGCGCGGCTGCGCCCGTGCGCCAGGATGTCGATCATCGGCAGCACGAAGCTGGCGGTCTTGCCCGTCCCCGTCTGGGCGATGCCGATGATGTCGCGCATCATCAGCACCGGCGGGATCGCGGCGGCCTGGATCGGCGTCGGCTCGGTATAGCCAGCGTCGGTGACCGCCTGCAGGAGTTCGTCGGAAAGGCCGAGATCGGCGAAGGGCATGCAGTTGTCCGAAAACGAGGCGCACCCATGCGCGCGCGGGCTCTCCGGCGCTTGCCCATGAGGGGCGAAAAGTCAAGCGATCACGCCTACGCAATCACCTCAACTCCCCTCTCCGGAAAGGAACGGGCCCGGTACATCAATACGCCAGCGCACACCCGTCGGCGCGCATCTCGCTGGCGGCGGCGTAGACGCGGGTGGCGCCGTCCATGCGGTGCTCGACGCACTCGTACCTGCCGAAACCGCCGTCCGGGTCGCCGATCGTCCAGCCGATCTCCGCCAGCTGCCGGCGCGTCGCCATCGGCACGCCGCTCTCCAGCCGAAGCAGACCAGTGGCGCCCAAGCCCGGCGAGTCCTCGCCCATCGACTGCGACGATCCCTCATGGTGCCAGCGCGGCGCGTCGCCGGCGGACTGGATCTCCAGCCCGTAATCGACGCGGTTGACGATGATCTGGGTCTGCCCCTGCGGCTGCATGTCGCCGCCCATCACGCCGAAGCTCATCCACGGATCGGCCCCGCGCGTCGCGAAACCGGGGATGATCGTCTGGAACGGGCGCTTGCCCGGCGCATAGATGTTGGGATGGCCGTCCTTCAGGCTGAACAGCTGGCCGCGATCCTGGAACATGAAGCCCAGCCCGTCTGCGACCAGCCCCGATCCCATGCCGCGGAAGTTCGACTGGATCATCGACACCATCATCCCATCGGCGTCGGCGCAGGAGAAATAGGTGGTGTCGCCCTTCGACGGGGCCTGCCCCGGATGGACCGGGGTCAGGATGCGGTCGGGCCGGATCAGCTTCGCGCGCTGGGCGGCATAGTCCTTCGACACCAGCCACTCGACCGGCACCTTTGCGAAATGCGAGTCGGCATAGTAGCGGGCGCGATCCTCGTACGCGAGGCGCTTGGCCTCCGCCTGGAGGTGGATCGAGCGGGCGGACTGGAAGCCGGCGGCACCCAGGTCGAAATGCTCGAGGATGTTGAGCATCTGGAGCGTCGCGATGCCCTGCGTATTGGCGCCAAGCGCGTGGACGGTGGTTCCGCGATAGTCGGTGCGGTTCGGCTCGATCCACTCCGACCGGTGTGCGGCCAGATCCTCGCGGCGCAGCCAGCCGCCGATCTTCTTGAAATAGCGGTCGATCGTGGCGGCGATCTCGCCGGTGTAGAAGGCGTCGCGCCCACCCGCGGCGATGGCGCGATAGGTGCGCGCGAGGTCGGGGTTGCGGAATACCTGCCCTGCCTGCGGCCCCTTGCCATCGGCCATGCCCCAGGTGCGGATGGCGTTGGCGGTTTCCTCGACGCCGTTGCCGGGCCGGGCGAAGGCGGCCATGCTGCGGCGGATGTAATAGGCGATCATGTCGGGCACCGGCGTCCCCGCCTCGGCCATCGCGATCGCCGGCTCGAACAGCGTCGCCCAGGGCAGCTTGCCGTAGCGCTTGTGCATCGTCCACCAGCCGTCGACCGCGCCCGGCACCGACACGGTGACCGCGCCGAGCGGCGGCAGCGCGCCGTTCTTCGCCCGCGCCCGCACCGTCTCCAGCGACAGACCGCGGGGGCTCGCGCCCGAGCCGGCGAGGCCGACAACCTTGCGCGCCTTGGGGTCCCAGATCATCGCGTAGACGTCGCCGCCGATGCCGCTGCTCGTCGGCTCCAGCAGGCCGAGGCACGCGTTGATCGCGATCGCCGCATCGACCGCGGAGCCGCCGCGGCGGAGGATGTCGATGCCCGCCTGCGTCGCCAGCGGGTGCGCGGTGCCGGCGGCGCCGTTCAGGCCGTAGACCGCGGTGCGCGAGGCGAAGCTGGCGCCGACCGGGCGGTCGCCGGCATGGACGTCGGGACGGATGAAGCGGTCGGCGCCGGGTGCCCAGCGGCCGGGCAGCGGGGCCTCCGTCGCGGTGGCGGGCTGCGGCGCGCCGCCCTGGCCGGGGCCGGCGGTGCCGCGCTCGGGTGCCGTCGTGCCCTGCTGCGCGGCGGCGAGCGAGGGTGCGAGGGCGGCGGCGGGCAGGCTGGCGAGGAAGGTGCGGCGGCGCATGGGCTTGGTTCTCCGGAGATGCGCCATAGTCGCGGCAAAGCGGGCGGGCGGCAAGCGTCTGGCGGGGAGCGGTTTTTGCGAGGCGCCTGTACCCCGGCGAAGGCCGGCTCCGTTTTCACGCCGCGCTTTTCCCGTGCGTCCCCCGTTGCTTCGGCTACAGTCCGCGCCAGACCAAGGGGATATTCATGATCGCTCGCACGGCCACGGCCATCGCACTCTGCCTCTACGCCACTGCCACGACCGCGCAGGTCACGCCGCCGGTCGACAAGCCGGTCGAGCAGACCCAGGCGCCGGAGAACGAGGCGACCCAGCCGCAGCCCGACGTCGGCTCGCCACTGCCCCCGACCGCGCCGCCCGCCACGCCACCCACGACGCCCTCTGCCCCCGCCGCCACGCCGACTGCCGCAGCCAAGCCGCCGAAATGGGACGTGTCGGCACCGCCGGGCATGCGCACGCGCGAGATCCGGATCGACACGGACGAGGGCAGCTGGATGAACGTCGACGTCTCGCCGGACGGGCGGATGCTGGCGTTCGACCTGCTCGGCGACATCTACACCATGCCCGTAGCCGGCGGCACGCCGACACGGATCGCGGAGGGGCTGCCCTACGAGCATCAGCCGCGCTTCTCTCCGGATGGCAGGCGGATCGCCTTCACCAGTGATCGGGGCGGCGGCGACAATATCTGGGTGATGAACGCCGACGGCAGCGACAAAAGGCAGGTGACCAAGGAGGATTTCCGCCTGCTCAACCAGCCGAGCTGGAGCCCGGACGGCCGCTTCATCGCCGCCAAGAAGCACTTCACCACCGGCCGCAGCCTGGGGACGGGCGAGGTGTGGCTGTATCACGTCACCGGCGGCGACGGCGTCCAGCTGGTCAAGCGCGCCAGCGAGCAGCTGCAGAAGGAGCTGGGCGAGCCGATCTACGCGCCGGACGGCAAGAGCATCTTCTATACCCGCAACGTCACGCCCGGCCCGATCTTCGAATATGCGCAGAACTCGCGCACCGACCTGTTCGATATCGAGCGGTACGACATGGAGTCCGGCGAGGTGGAGACGGCGGTCACCGGCGTCGGCGGATCGGTGCGGCCGACCCCCTCGCGCGACGGCAAGCGCATCGCCTTCGTCCGGCGCGAGGCGAACAAGACCAAGTTGTGGGTCAAGGATTTCGCCACCGGTGTCGAGCGGGTCGTCTATGACGATCTCGACCGCGACGTGCAGGAAACCTGGGCGATCACCGGCGTCTATCCCGACATGGCCTGGACCGGTGACGACAAGGCGATCGTGTTCTGGGCGGGCGGCAAGCTGCGCCGGGTCGGCGCGGACGGGTCGGGCGCGGCGGTGATCCCGTTCCGCGTCGCCGACACCCGCGTGGTGATCGACGCGACGCACCCGGCAGTCGAGGTCGCGCCGGCCACGGTGGTGACGAAGATGCCGCGCTGGGCAAGCGTGTCGCCCGACGGCCGGCAGGTGGTGTTCGAGACGCTGGGCAAATTGTGGGTCAAGCCGATGGCGGGCGGCACCGCACGGCGGCTGACCCGCGGGACCGACGAGATGGAATTGTGGCCGAGCTGGTCGCGCGACGGACGCCAGGTCGTCTTCATCGGCTGGACCGACGCCGGCCTGGGCCAGGTGAAGACGGTCGCGGCGGGCGGCGGTGCGGCCAAGGCGGTGACGACGGTGCCAGGCCATTACCGCCGCCCGCGCTTCTCGCCCGACGCCAGGACGATCGTGTTCGAGCAGGGCCAGGGCGGCGAGCTGACCGCCGCGCGCGGCAATCCCGGCAGCGGCGCGTACCGCGTAGCCGCATCGGGCGGCGCGCCGGTCAGGATCGCCAAGGATGCGGCGGCCCCGCAGTTCGGCGCGACGTCGGACCGCGTCTTCCTCATCACCACCGACAAGGACAAGCGCCAGCTGGTCAGCACCGACCTGAACGGCGAGGCGCAGCGGGTGCACGCGGCCGGCGAGCTGGTCAGCGATTACCAGCTGTCTCCGCGCGGCGACTATGTCGCGTTCCGCCAGAACTACGAGGCGTTCGTGATGCCGCTGCTGCCCGGAAAGCAGTCGGTCGAGGTCGACAAGAAGGGTGGCCCCCTGCCCGTCACGCGGGTCAGCGCGGAGGGCGCGGACTTCATCAACTGGTCCGACGACGGCAAGCGGTTGCACTGGAGCATGGGGCCGACGCTCTATTCCGCCGACACCGCGCAGCTGTTCGCGTCCGCGCCGGTCAAGGTCGCCGAGGGGCAGGAGGCGCCGACCTTCCCGACTCCGCGCAGCGGCGTGTCGCTGTCGATGACCGTGCCCGCGGCGAAGCCGACCGCCACCGTGGCGCTGACCGGCGCGCGGGTGGTGACGATGGCGAGCGCCGATGGCGGCATCGTCGACGACGCGACGATCCTGATCCGCGGCGACCGCATCGTCGCGGTCGGCCCGCGCGCGCAGGTCGCGATCCCGGCGGGGGCGATCCGGGTCGATGCGACGGGCAAGACGATCATCCCCGGCCTGGTCGACGCGCACGCGCACGGCAGCCAGGGCGAGGACGAGCTGGTGCCCGAGCAGAACTGGAACGCGATGTCCAACCTGGCCTTTGGCACCACCACGATCCACGATCCGTCCGCACGCTCGGCGGAGATCTTCCCGGCGGCAGAGATGCAGCGCGCCGGCATGCGCCTGCAACCGCGCACCTTCTCGACCGGCGAGATCATCTACGGCGCCAAGGCGGCGGACGTGTACGCCGAGATCAACAAGTACGAGGACGCGCTGTCCGACGTCCGCCGGCTGAAGGCGCAGGGCGCGCATTCGGTGAAGAACTACAACCAGCCGCGCCGCGAGCAGCGCCAGATGGTCGTCGCCGCCGCGCAGGCCGAGGGGATGGAGGTCGTGCCGGAGGGCGGCTCGCTCTACACCATGGACGTCACGCTGGTGCAGGACGGCAATTCGACCGTCGAGCATAATGTCCCGCTCGAGCATTTCTACGGCGACCTCGTCCAGTTCTGGACCCAGACCAAGACTAACTACACGCCGACTCTGGTCGTCACCTATGGCGGGCCGGCAGGCGATCCGTACTGGCGGGCGCATACCGACGTGTGGCGCCACCCGCTCCTCACCCGCCACGCCCCGCCCGCCGCACTGGCGGCGCAGAACGCCCGCCGCGAGATCGCGCCCGAGGGCGACTATGTCGACGGCGAGAGCGCGCGCGAGGCCAAGAAGCTGGTCGACAAGGGCGTGCAGGTGTCGATCGGCGCGCACGGCCAGCAGCCGGGGCTGGGCGCGCACTGGGAGATGTGGAGCTTCGTGCGCGGCGGCTGGTCGCCGGTCGAGGCACTGCGCGCGGGCACGATCATGCCGGCGACCTCGCTCGGCTATGCCAGGGACGTGGGCTCGCTGGAGGTCGGCAAGCTCGCCGACCTGGTCGTGCTCGACGCCGATCCGACTACCGACATCCGCAATACCGAGAAGGTGCATCAGGTGATGCTGGGCGGGCGGCTGTACGACGCGGCGACGCTGAACGAGGTCGCGACCGGCAGCTTCAAGCGCAAGCCCTATTGGTGGGAGGGTGCGAATGGCGGGCGCAGCACCGGCGCGACGCTGACCACCGGCCACGGGCATGGCGACTGGGCACGCGATTGAGCCAGCCCCGAGCCGGCGGACATTGCCCGCGCCTGTTCGTCGCCCTAGTCTCTTCCGATCAGGAGAGAATAGCATGACGACGGCCAAGCGCGGGCAGCCCGCGCATGTCGCGCTGGCGGAGCAGTTGGGCGTGGCGATCGTCACCGGGCAGCGGGCACCCGGATCCACCCTGCCCGGCGAGATCGAACTGGCAGAGACGTTCGGCGTGTCGCGCAGCGTGATCCGGGAATCGTTGCGCATGCTGTCCGCCAAGGGGCTGGTCGAGAGCCGACCCAAGGCGGGCACGAAGATCCGCGACCGGCAGGCGTGGAACATGCTCGATCCGCAGCTGCTGAAATGGATGTTCGAGGGCGCACCGCCGCTCGACTTCGTCCACAGCCTGTTCCAGTTGCGTCTGATCGTCGAGCCGGCCGCCGCCGAACTCGCCGCCGCCGGCCGCACCGCGCGGCAATTGTCGCGCATGGGCCACGCGCTGGAGGAGATGGGCAAGCACGGCCTGACCAGCGAACTGGGCCGCGCCGCCGACCAGCGTTTCCACGCGCTGATCCTGGAGGCGACGGGCAACGAGCTGCTCGTCAGCCTGTCGGCGAGCATCTCGGCGGCGGTACGCTGGACCACCTTCTTCAAGTATCGCAGCACCCGCAAGCCGCGCGACCCGATGCCACAACATCAGGCGCTGTTCGAGGCGATCGCCAACAGCAACGCGAACGCCGCCCGCGACGCCACCGCCGCGCTGGTCCGCCAGGCGCAGATCGATACAGAGGCAGTGCTGGCGGCCGAGGCGCATCGTGCCGGCGCACGCCCGGTCGAGGACGCGGCGGCCACAAGATAATCCTAAATCCAACGCGCGTTGACCACCGATTAATCGGCATATAAGTCAGACTTAATAATCGGCCGGATCGATCGGCCGAGCGCGTCTGGAGAGTGTGGATGGACCGTCGTCGTGCCCGTTGCATGATGTTCGCGCTGTTGCTGGGCGCGGCGGCATCGCCACTCGCCGCGCAGGACAGCCGCTTCGTGCCGACGCCCGCGGGCAAGCCTGCGCTGCAGGTCGACGGCAAACCGTTCCTGGTGCTCGGCATTCAGCTGAACAACTCCAGCGGCTTTCCCACCGAATTACGCCGCCTGGCCCCCGCAATCGCGCGCAGCCACGCCAATGTCGTGATGGCGCCGATCGGTTGGGAGACGATCGAACCCGAGGAGGGGCGGTTCGACTGGGCGGTGGTCGATGGGCTGATCGCGGAGGCGCGCGCGCAGAAGGTGCGGCTGGCGCTGCTGTGGTTCGGCACCTGGAAGAACGCGAACATGAGCTACACCCCCGCCTGGGTGAAGCGCGACACCGCGCGCTTCCCACGGGTGATGACGGCCGAGGGCAAGCCGATCGAGGTGCTGAGCCCGATCGCAGCCGCCAGCCGCGATGCCGACGCCCGCGCCTTCGCCGCGCTGATGGCGCACCTGAAGGCGATTGACGGGCGCCAGCGCACGGTGGTGATGGTGCAGGTGCAGAATGAGGCGGGCACGCTGGGTGCCGACCGCGATCATTCTCCCGCCGCGGAGGCGCTGTTCCGGGCGGCGGTGCCGGCCGACATGCCGGGTGCGAAGCCGGGCAGCTGGACCGCCAGTTATGGCGCCGACGCCCCCGAGGCGTTCATGGCGTACCACACCGCACGCTATATCGGTGCGGTCGCGGCGGCGGGGAAGCGGGCATACGACCTGCCGCTCTACGCCAATGTCTGGCCGCGCGAGCAGCCGGGGCTGCTGCGCCCCGGCGACAGCTCGCCCTCGGGCGGGGCGGTGTCGTGGCTGTTGCCGCAGTGGCGGGCGCTGGCGCCGGCGATCGACGTGATCGGGGTCGACAATTACGATACCAACGTCGCGCCCTATACCGCGATCGCCGAGGCGTATGACGTGCCCGGCAACCCGCTGTTCGTGCCGGAAACCGGGGGCAGCATGGCGCATGCCCGCCACGCGTTCTGGACGATCGCCCGCCCGCACGCGCTGGGCATCGCCAAGTTCGGGATCGGCGAGGATTTCGGAATGCGCGACGGGAAGGAGGCCGAGGAGCCGATTGCGCTCGATTACCGCCTGCTGGCCGGTGCCGCACCCGTCCTGATCCCCCTGCGCGACGCCGGCAAGGTGCGTGCGGCGGTGGAGGAGGACGGCATGGCGAACGTGCCGATGGCGTTCGACGGCGTCGATCTGGTCGCCCGCTTCGGCGACGTGCGCGACGGCTATGGCGGCCCGCGCGGCCAAGGCAATCGCGACCTGTCGGGGCGGGTGATCGTGGCGCAGGCGGCGCCGGACCGGTTCCTGCTGACCGGCGCATCGGCCAATCTGAAGTTCGCGACCAAGCTGGGCCAGCCCGGATCGGTGCAGCTGGTCACGGTCGAGCAGGGCCATTTCGAGGACGGGCGCTGGGTGCGCGAGCGGCTGCTGAACGGGGACGAGACCGCGTTCGGGCTGATCCTGCCGGGCGAGGGCCGCTCGCTGATGGTGACTGTGCAGGTGAACAAGTGAAGGCGCTGCTCACCCTGGCCCTCGCCGCCTCCCCGGTCGCAGCGCAGGAACCTGCGGTCGAGGTGACGCTGCGTCCCGCGATCGACCGCCCCTCGACGGCGTTCGAGGGCTGGGGCACCGCGCTCGCCTGGTTCGCCGACGTGACCGGCGGCTGGCCGGCGGCAGAACGCGAGCGGCTGGCCGACCTGTTCTATGGCCGGCGCGGACTGGGCTGGACGATCGCACGCTACAATATCGGCGGCGGCAACGCGGCGGGCACCCCGCCCTATCTGCGGGTCGGCGGCGCGGTGCCGGGGTTCTGGCGGCAGCCGCCGGGCACCACCGGGCGCGACTGGTGGCGTGCCGACGATGCAGGCATGTGGGACTGGTCGCAGGACGCCAACCAGCGCTGGTGGCTGGATGCGGTGCGCGACCGCGTGTCGCGCCCGATCTTCGAGGCGTTCTCCAACTCGCCGCCCTGGTTCATGACCGTGTCGGGCCGGGTATCGGGCGCGGAGAAGGCGACCGACGACAACCTCCGCCCCGGCTTCGAGGCACCGTTCGCGGCCTATCTGGCGCGCAGCGTCGAGGAGTTGCAGCGGCGCCACCGCATCACCTTCCGCACCCTGTCGCCGGTGAACGAGCCGAACACCGATTACTGGTACGCTGCGAACAAGCAGGAGGGCGCGCACTGGTCGCCGGCGCGGCAGGCGGCGATGATCGACGCGACCGACGCGGCGCTGAAGGCGCGTGGGCTGAAGACGGTGATCGCGGCGCCGGATGAAACCAACTCTCAGATCTTCGCCCTCGACTGGGCCGGGTATCCGGCGGCGACACGGGCGCGGATCGGGCAGCTGAACGTTCACAGCTACGGCACGCTGCACCAGACCGGCGTGCGCGACATCGCGCGCGCCGCGGGCATCCGGCTGTGGATGAGCGAGAACGACACGCCGCTCGACAAGGACCCGGAGGATTTCGCGGCCATGCCCTCCGCCCTCGCCTTTGCCGAGCATGTCGTGGCCGACCTGAAGCGGCTGGAGCCCGCCGCCTGGGTGTTCTGGCAGGCGGTCGAGGACCTGAGCGCGCGCGACGGTAGCAAGGGATCGAACTGGGGGCTGGTCAAGGCGGACCTGCGCAGCCCGGCGGCGGGGCCGCATGCGATCCACGTCACCGCCAAATACTGGGCGATGGCGCAGTTCAGCCGCTACATCCGTCCTGGTTACCGGCTGGTGCCGGTCGACGACATGGACACCGCCGGCGCGCTGTCGGCGGACGGGCGGACGCTGGCACTGGTCCATGTCAATGGCGGCATCACCCCGCGCCGGCTGGTGCTGCCGGCCGGGTGGCGCGCGCAGCTGGTGGTCACCGACGCCGCGCACCAGGCCGCCTGCGTGCCCGGCACCACCGTGCCGTCGCGATCGATCGCGACGATCGTGCTGACCCGCGGACCTGCGAAGGAGAGCCCATGTTCCGTCGACTGATCGCGCTCGCCGCAGCGCTGCTCGCGCCCGTCGCCGTCGCCGCGAAGCCGGCGCCGCCGACGCCGCCCGCGCCGCTGCTGATGCCCGACATGCCGCTCCACGATCCGTGGATCGTCACCGACCGGGCGACCGGCACTTATCACCTGTTCACCCGCAACGAGCGGGCGATGACCAAGGACGCGCGGCTGGGCATCATGGCCTATACCAGCCGCGACCTGAAGCATTGGACGCGGCCGCGCATCGTCTTCGCGCTGCCGCCGGGCACCTGGGCGAATGACGGTGCCTGGGCGCCGGAGGTGCATCGCTGGCGCGGGCGCTGGTACCTGTTCGCGACCTTCTACAACGACGCGGCGAAGCTGTCCCCGGTCAGCGGGCGGCAGGCGGTACGGCGCGGCACGATCCTGGCGGTAGCGGACACGCTGGGCGGGCCGTTCGAGGTGGTGCGAAATGCCGCGCCGGTGGTCGATCCGGGCACGATGACGCTCGACGGGACGCTCCATGTCGATCCCGCCGGCAAGCCGTGGATGGTCTATGCGCATGAGTGGGTGCAGATCGGCGACGGCACGATCGAGGCCGTGCCGCTGACCGATACGCTCGCCGCCGCCGGCCCGCCGCGCCTGCTGTTCAGGGCGTCCGACGCGGACTGGGCCAAGCACGAGGATCTGACCGATCCCAAGGCGGGCAACGTCACCGACGGGCCGGAGCTGTTCCGGACCCGGACCGGTACGCTGCTGATGCTCTGGTCGAGCTATGACAAGGACGGGTACGTCCAGGCGCAGGCGCGATCGCGGAGCGGCCGGATCGAGGGGCCGTGGGAGCAGCTGCCACCGTTGGTGCGCGCCGACAGCGGGCACGGCATGCTGTTCCGCCGGCTCGATGGCGCGCTGATGATGGTGCTGCACCGCCCGTTCAACAATGCGCGCGGCAAGCTCTATGCAATGCGCGACCTGGGCGACCGGGTCGAGGTGGTGCGCGAGGCGACCGAACTGGACGGCGAGACGCGGCCTACGCACTGACCGTCCGTGCTAGCGCCTGCCCCGCCCGGATCGCCTGCCCCTCGATCAGCGCCGGGTTCAGCGTCGCAGCCGGCGGCAGGAAGACGATGATCGTCGAGCCGTGCTCGAACCAGCCCATCTCGGCGCCGCGTGCCAAGGCGACGTCGCAGCGCCGCTTCGCCGGCCCCTGTTCGCGCAGCAGCGCGGGGGTATCGAGAAAGGTGAGCCGGATGCTCGCCACCAGGATCGCGGCAACCGGCACCAGCATCAGCGGGGTGCCGTCCGCCAGATGCGCGGCGATCACCGCGCGCTCGTTGCGGCAGAACAGCCGCTCGACCCGCTTCAGCGCGATCGGGTTCACGTTCCAGCAGTCGCCCGACAGATAGGTGACACTGTCGACGATCAGGTCGGCGGGCGCGTGGAAGCGGTGGTACATGCCCGCGGTCAGCCGCAGCGTGACGAACGATCCGTCGACGAAGGGCGCCGCCAGGGCCGGATCCGGGACCAGCTCGTCCAGCCGGTACGGAAACCCCTTCACCTGATAGAGCGCGCCGTCCTCCACCCGGCCATGCGCGCCGACGATCGCGTCGCACGGGGCGGCGATCACATCGGGACCGGCGGCGAAGGATCGCGCTCCGGGCACCAGCGCGCGGGTGAAGCCGTCGCGCAGGCTGCGGAACCGGGTGGTTGCCGCGTCCGACAGGTCGACGCCTGCGAAGAACCGCCACAATGCCACCGCCGGGCGCGCGACCAGCGGATGTTCGACCGCGGCGATGTGGCCGACCAGCCGCGTCGCGAAACGCCGCGGCAGGCGGTTGGTCAGGAGGAAGTTCAGGTCCTCCTGCATCAGCACGCGCATCAGTGCCTTGGCGACTGTCATGACGGCGTCACCCGCGCGCGGTGAGAAGCGGCATGAACCCGATACTGACTGGCGCGCTCGGCGCCTCTGCCGCCTTGCTGGTCGCCGCCAAAGGCCATCAGCGGCTGACCCTGTCGCGCGCCAAGCACCCGTCGCTCGGCGGGCATGTCCGCATGGCGAAACGGGTGGCGGGGCAGATCCCGGCGCTGGCGCATGCCGCGGACCGTTTCTTTCAGGTCGACGGCGCCGACGACACAGTCGCGGCGCGGCGCGCGGCGGGCTTCGCGCGGCTGGAGGCGCTGTATGCAGGGCGCTTCGCAAAGACGCTGGCGATGACGCGCGAGGCGCGCACGCTGCTGTCCGACCTGCAATTCACCGGCGCCTACCGCGTCCCCTTCCCCTTCGCAGGCCGGGTGCGGCAGACGCTGGGCACCGGGGCGTTCCTCCAGCGGTCGGAGGGGCCGGTGGTGATCGATCTCGACGGCAACCAGCTGATCGACCTGACCGGATCCTACGGCGTCAACCTGTTCGGGTACGAGGCGTACAAGGCGATGATCGCCGAGGGCGCGGCGGCGGTCGGCGAGCTGGGGCCGGTGCTGGGCAGCTATCACCCGCTCGTCCTGGGCAACGCGCGGCGGCTCTGCGCGCTGTCGGGGATGGACGAGGTCAGCTTCCACATGTCGGGCACCGAGGCGGTGATGCAGGCGGTCCGGCTGGCCCGCTATCACACGCGGCGCAAGCGGATCGTGCGTTTCGCCGGCGCGTACCACGGCTGGTGGGGCGAGGTGCAGCCCGGCATCGGCAACCCCGTGCCCGCCGACCGCACGCTGACGCTGGCCGACCAGTCGGAGCGGACGTTGAAGGTGCTGGCCAGCCGCAAGGACATCGCCTGCGTGCTGGTCAACCCGCTCCAGGCGCTGCATCCCAATGGCGGCGCGCCGTCGGACAGCCAGCTGGTCGACAGCAGCCGCCGCGCGGGTACCGACCTGGCCGCCTATCGCGACTGGCTGCACCGGCTGGCGGATACGTGCCGCAAGGCCGGCATCGTCCTGATCATGGACGAGGTGTTCGTCGGCTTCCGCCTCGCGCCCGGCGGGGCGGCGGAGTATTTCGGGGTGCGGCCGGACCTCGTCACCTATGGGAAGACATTGGGCGGCGGGCTGCCGGTCGGGGTGCTGGCGGGACGCGCGGAGCTGATGAAGCGGTGGCGCGACGACCGGCCGCTGGACATCTGCTTCGCGCGCGGCACCTTCAACGCGCACCCCTATGTCATGGGCGCGATGGACGCGTTCCTGCGTCGGCTGGAGACGCGAGAAACGCGCGCGCTGTACGACGGGCTCGACGCGCGCTGGGATGCACGCGCCGCGCAGTTGAACACCGCGCTGGACGCGGCTGGCGTGCCGGTTCGCGTCGCGCATCTCCAGACGATCTGGACGATCCTCTACACCCGGCCCGCGGCCTATAACTGGATGCTGCAATATTATCTCCGCGCGGAGGGGCTGGCGCTCAGCTGGGTGGGGACCGGGCGGCTGATCTTCAGTTTGGACATCGATGACATGCTGTTCGCCGAGATCGTCCGCCGCTTCGCCGCCGCAGCCAGCGCGATGAAGGCGGACGGCTGGTGGGACACGCCGGCCGGGCTGACCGACAAGGCGCTGCGCCGCGCGATGCTGCGCGGCGCGATACGGATGCGGCTGGGACGGTAAGCGTCAGGCGGTGGCGTGGTCGTCCATCCGCTCGCCCTTCAGCAACCGGCGCGGCGCGCCCTTGTAGAGGCGAAAGTCGCTGAACGGGTCGGTCATGATCTTGGTCGCCCAGACCAGCCCGGTCTCCACGTCGCGGATGAAGAACAGCTGGATCGACCGGAACGCGATCGCGCCCAGACCCAGGACCAGCCAGCCGATGCCGACATGGCGCAGATACGCCTCCCACCCGTCCGGCCGGACCAGCGTGCCGAATAATGTCGGCTCAATCAGCAGCACGACCGGCACCGACGCCCACAGGCTCATCAGCACCCATTTGCGGAACAGGTTATAGCCGATCTTGATGTCTTCCTTGTGCGCGTGGGTCGCGTCGTTGACATGGTCGTAGCCTTTGGGCTCGAAGAAGAAATGCCCCGCCTGCCGGCTGGTCATCGCCACGCCCCATGCCAGCAGGCTGGCGACCGCCGGGTCGATCCACACGATCAGATAGGCGGTGATGAAGGTGCAGGCGCTGACGAAGTGCAGGCTCTGGTTGACCAGGCTGTGGTGATAGAAACGGTGATCGTCCCACCGTTGTTCGGCGAGCTGGGCGCGAAAGGCGGTCATCGGGCGGTTACCTCTGCACTGATCTTTGCATAACGGACGAGTGAGAAATGGCCGAGCGGCGGCAGCGGGCGGTGCTCGACCAGCCGCACGTCGCCGCGGGTCGCCGCCCAATCGGTGTAGCGGCTCCACGGGAATTCGACGCGGAAGCCCAGCCGGCTGGTCACCGGCATCAGCGCCCGCTCGATCGCGCCGCGCAGGCCCTGCCCCGCACCGACGCGGGTGGTGATGATGATCTCGCCGCCCGGCCGACAGACGCGGACGAACTCGTCGAGCGCCCGTTCCGGGTGCGGGCAGGCGGTGACGACATATTGCGCGACGACCACGTCGAAACTGTCGGTGGCGAATTGCAGGTTTTCCGCGTCGCCGACCGCGATCAGCTCGACATGGTCCAGCCGCTGTTCGCGGACGCGGGCGCGCGCCTTGTCGAGCATCGCGTCGGACAGGTCGACCGCGACGATGCGGTTGCCGGGCGCATATTGGGGCAGCGAGATGCCGGTGCCGACCCCGACCTCGATGATCCGCCCGCCGATCCGCTCCGCCGCGGTGATCGCCGCCGATCGCCCGCGTTTGAACACCGGGCCGAACACCAGGTCGTAGACCGGCGCCCATCGGTCATAGGCACGGGTCACCCCGGCCGTACTCATCTGCGTTGCCATCGCGCTCCGCTCCGCCACGTTTCGGATATCGCCCGTATTCGCAGCGGCTGATTGCAGTTTCGGGTCGCCACGATGACGGGGTGACACACTATTGCCACCGATCCGTCACGTACATTTTGCCGTACTGACTTGATCGTCGTTTAATGGGCACCGGCAGTCGAGGAAGCGCATCCCGCTCTGATGGGGAGAAGAGTTCATGGCTTCGCTGCCGATACTGCCGACCGCGCGGCTGCGCGGGTCCGATCCGGTCCACCGTCTTGCCCGGCAGTTGCCGGCATGGCTGCAGCACGATGGCGACGACGGCACCGCACCGGTGGAGCGGACCCGTTACCGCACCATCTTCATCTCGGACTCGCACCTGGGCACGGCGGGCGCCAACGCGCAGCTGCTGCTCGATTTCCTGAAGCGGCACGAGTGCGAGACGCTGTACCTGGTCGGCGACATTGTCGACGGGTGGCAGCTGCGCAAGGGCTGGTACTGGCCGCAGGCGCACAACGATGTCGTCCGCGCCGTGCTGAAGATGGCCAAGCACGGCACCCGCGTGATCTATGTCCCCGGCAACCATGACGAGCATTTCCGGGACTATGTCGGGCTGGATTTTGGCGGGATCGAGCTGATCGACAGCGACGTCCACGTCACCGCCGACGGACGGCGGCTGCTGGTGATCCATGGCGACCAGTTCGACAATGTCGTCCTCTACCACCGCTGGCTCGCCTTTCTGGGCGATGGTGCCTACACGCTGCTGCTCAGGAGCAATCGCTGGGTGAACCGCTGCCGGCGGCTGTTCGGCCTGCCCTATTGGTCGCTCGCCGCGCACATGAAGAAGCGGGTGAAGAACGCCGTCCAGTTCATCTCGCGCTTCGAGGAGGTCGTCGCCCACGCCGCCGCCGAGCGCGGCGTCGACGGGGTCGTTTGCGGCCACATCCATTCCGCCGAGATCCGCCAGTTCGGCGACGTCACCTATTACAATGACGGCGACTGGGTGGAGAGCTGCACCGCGCTGGTCGAGGAAGCGTGCGGCGCGATGCGGATCATCGATTGGGCAGAGACGGTGCGCGCCGAACAGATGCAGGAGCGCGCCCGCCCCCGGCTGGTGGTGACAGAGCCCCTGTCGGCGAGTGAGCCGGCGTGAGGATCGCGCTGGTCAGCGATGCGTGGAGCCCGCAGGTCAACGGCGTCGTCCGCACGCTGACCACCACCGTCGCCGAGCTGCGCCGGCAGGAGCATGCGGTCGAGACGATCACGCCCGACGGTTTCACCACCGTCCCCTGCCCCAGCTATCCCGAGATCCGGCTGGCGATCGCGGCCGGGCGCGGCGTGCGACGGCGGCTGGAGGCGTTCGCGCCCGACGCGGTGCACATCGCGACCGAGGGGCCGCTCGGCTGGGCGGCGCGGCGCTGGTGCACGGGCGCGGGTCTGCCCTTCACCACCTCGTTCCACACCCGCTTTCCTGATTACCTGGCGGTGCGAACCGGGCTGCCGGCCGACCTGTTCTGGGCGTCGCTGCGGCGGTTTCACGGGCGGGCGGCGCGGGTGTTCGTCGCGACGCCGATGCTGGCGGCAGAGCTGCGCGCGCGCGGGTTGCCGCACACGCATCTTTGGGGTCGCGGCGTCGACCTGGCGCTGTTCCGGCCAGAGGGCGAGCGGTTGCCCGAACTGGCCGGAGTGGCGGGGCCGATCCTCCTCCATGTCGGCCGGATCGCACCGGAGAAGAATATCGAGGCGTTCCTGACCACCAACGTTTCCGGCACCAAGGTGATCGTCGGCGACGGACCCGCGCTGGCGACGCTGCGCCGGCGCTACCCCGACGCGCTGTTCCTCGGCGCGCTGCATGGTGAGCGACTGGCGGCTGCGTATCGCAGCGCGGACGCGTTCGTCTTCCCCAGCCGCACCGACACGTTCGGACTGGTGATGGCCGAGGCGATCGCCAGCGGCACGGCCGTCGCCGCCTATCCGGTGGCGGGGCCCCTCGACGTCGTGGAGGCGGACAGCGGCGTGCTGGACGCGGATCTGGCCGTGGCCATCGCGGGCGCGCTGCGGCTCGATCGCGCCAGGGTGGCGGAGGCGGGTCGGCAGTTCGACTGGGCGCGCTGCACCGGCCAGTTCCTCGACGGGCTGACGCCGTTCAGCGCACTGGCGCAGGCGGCCTGAGCGAAGGGTCAGAGCGGGTGGGGCACACCGAGCGTCACCCGCATGACCCTGGTCTACTTCGCTCGCTGGACGGTTGGTTGCCAGGATCCATGTCTTGCCACCTTCGTCATGCCGGGCTTGTCCCGGCATCCACCGTGCCGCAGGAGCATCCGATTGGGTGTTAGCGGAGCCGTGGATGCCGGGACGAGCCCGGCATGACGAATCGCGTTATTCCTTCTGCCCGAACCATCCCTCCAGCTTCGTCGCCTCGTCCGGGGTGATCGCCATCACCGCGCCGTGCTTGGGCCGCTCGAAATTGGTGGCCTTCATCCGCGATCCCGCCTCGTTGAAGCGGCCGATGTTGCGGAAGGTCTTGAAGTCGCTCGTCTCGGCGAAGCCCATATTGTTGGGCGTGATCCCGAACACGTCGTACATCAGCACCCAGGTCTTCGTGCCGTGGCGGTGCCACAGGTTCGGTGCTTCGGCCGCCTTCGTTTCCGGATCGACCTTGGCCGGCTGGGGAACGTAGCCGCTCGTCAGCGTGGTCGACACGGCTTGGCGGATATTGCCCGGCTTCTCGTGCGCGACGTAGAACATGCGGTACTTGCCGCCGACGCGGGTGATGTCGGCGTCGAGTACGTTCACCTTGGGATCGGGATGATGGAGCAGCTGGCGCGGCGTCGCGGTCAGGCGGCGGAACGCCGGGTCGGCATGGGAATAGACCATGAAGTTCGGACCCGCGCCGTGGCGGGTGGTGAAATAGACCATCGGCGCCTTCTTCGCCGCATCCCAGATCACCTCTGGCGCCCAGGCGCAGCCGGCATCGGCAAAGGCGGGGAACTCGGCCGAGATCGCGACTTTGGCATGGGTCCAGTGGACCAAGTCCCAGGACTTCATGAAGATCATGTTGCGGTTGTTGCCCCAGCTATACTGGTCGCCCGGCCGCTCCCACTCGGTGGCGCGCAGCCCCTCGCGCTGGGCGAAGATGTGGAGGTCGGTCATCGCCATGTAGAAGGCGCCGTCGGGCCCGCGCATGATGTATGGATCGCGAATGCCCTTCTGGTCGGCGAGGTCGCGGCCCAGTGCGATCGGCTGGCCACCATTCACGTCGGTGAAGCTGTACCCGTCGCGCGAGGTCGCGAAATAGAGCGAGTGGGTCTCGTCCTTGAAATAGACCAGCAGATAGGCGCTCCGCTTCGCCTCTGCCGGAACGCGCGCGTCGCGGGGGCGAACGGCGTCGGCGACGATGGCGATCCGGCGGGCGGCGGCCGGCGCCTGCACCATGTCCGCCACGGCTGGGGCGCCGCCGGCAGCCGCCAATGCCAGTAACGCCAACGCCTTGATAGCCTTCATCATTCCGCTCCCGATCGTTATCGGGAGAGGGTTAGCGGCCACCGATCTATTTGTCAGTCAAAACCCGCCATGCGCAGGACGGTGAGCAGCAGCAGGTACAGCCCGCCTGACAGCAGCATCGCCACCGGCAGCGTCATCACCCAGGCGAGCGCCATGTTGCGCACCGTGCGCGCCTGCAATCCGGCGCCGTTGGCGACGGAGGCGCCGGCGACGCCCGAGGACAGGATGTGCGTGGTCGACACCGGCATGCCGAACCGCACCGCCAGCAGGATCGTGCCCGCCGCGACCAGCTCGGCCGAGGCGCCCATGCCATAGGTCAGGTGGGTCTTGCCGATCCGCTCGCCGACGGTCACGACGATGCGCCGCCAGCCGACCATGGTGCCGAGGCCGAGCGCCAGCGCGACGGTCAGCTTGACCCAGCCGGGGATATAGCGGGTGCCATCCTCCAGCCGGCCGGCATAGGCGTCGACCGCGTCGATCTCGGTCGCGGTCAGCCGCGCCCGCACCGCCTCGTCCTCCTTGGCCAGCCGGGCGGCGTCGAGCACCAGGTACATGTCGTTGCGCAGGTTCGGCGTCTCGGCGGCGGGCACCGCGCGCAGCGAACCATAATCGTCGATCCGCGCCGCGACATTGCCGGTCAGTGCCGCGAGCGCGGCGAAGTCGCGCGGCCGCTCGACCCGGCGGACGCGGATCGCGTCGGTCAGGGCGGTGCGCGCCTCCGCAGGCGTCACCCTGACCGATCCGGCCTGCCGCGCAAAGGCGCTGCCCGCCGCCTGCGCCGATGCGACGAAGGCGGGGGTCGCGGCATCGGGCACGGTGCGATTGAGCGCGTAGGCGGTGGGCGCGCAGCCGATCAGGATCAGCATGATGAGACCCATGCCCTTCTGCCCGTCGTTGCTGCCATGCGCGAAGCTGACCGCGGTGCAGGTGAAGACCAAGAGCGCGCGGATGCCGCGCGGCGGCGGCTGGTTGCCGCGCGGCTCGCGGTAGAGCGCGGGGTCGGGGGCCAGCCGCTTCATGACGAGCAGCAGCACGAATGCGGCGGCGAAGCCGACCAGCGGGCTGAACAGCAGCGCGGCCAGCACCTTTTCCGCCTGCGTCCAGTCGACGCCGGCGGTCCCGCCGCGGCCCGACAGCAGCTGGTTGGCGACACCGACGCCTAGGATCGATCCGATCAGCGCGTGGCTCGACGAATTGGGCAGACCGACCCACCAGGTCGCCAGATTCCACGTCACCGCCGCCAGCAACAGCGCGAAGATCATCGCATAGCCGCCGGCGCTGCCGACGTGCAGGACCAGGTCGACGGGCAGCAGCGTGACGATCGCATAGGCGACCGTCCCCGACGACAGCAGCACGCCCAGGAAGTTGAACGCCCCCGACCACACCACCGCCAGCGGCGCCGGCATCGAGTGGGTATAGATCACCGTCGCCACCGCGTTGGCGGTATCGTGGAAGCCGTTGACGAACTCGAACCCCAGCGCGATCAGCAGTGCGAGGCCCAGGAACAGGAAGACGCCGGTCGCCAGCTGCTCGCCGACCTGCGCGGTGTCGGCAACGATGCTGATCCCGGCATAGGCGAGGCCGCCGACGATCAGCGCCGCGAACAGCCAGCGGCCGGCCGGATGCGTCGGCGCGTCGAGCGCCGGTCCTTTCGAAAGGGGTGCATCAGCGATCACCGCGGTACTGGACATCGTTCCTCCGGCCCGACCCCGACCGCCATCGGTCGCAAGTCGGTCAGCTCGCGGATATGTCGGATTTATGATGACTCGATGACAGTGGATAGGTGGCGAGGCAGTCGGCGAGCCGCTCGGCGGTGCCGGGCGGGACATGCAGTCCCAATTTGCTACGCCGCCACAGCACATCCTCCGCGGTCCGCGCCCACTCTTTCGCGACGAGATAGTCCAGTTCGGCGGTGTGCAGCCCGCCGCCGAGGTCCGGCCCCAGATCGCCGTCGAGGATCGCCGAAACCCGCGTGCCATAGGCGCGGCACAGGCGGCGGAGCAGCGGGCGTGGCACGTCCGGATGCTCCGCCTCCACGCCGCGCAGGAAGGCGTCGAAATCCGCCATGTCGCCGCCCGGCAGCGCCGCGCCCGCGGTCCATGCCGGCGCCATCGGCACGAGCGGCGCCAGCTCCGCCAGCGCATGTTCGGCGAGCCGGCGATAGGTGGTGATCTTGCCGCCATAGATGCTCAGCAGCGGCGCGCGGCCCACGCCGGCATCCAGGTCGAGCACATAGTCGCGCGTCACCGCCGACGCGCTCTTCGCCTTGTCGTCGTGGAGCGGGCGGATGCCGGCATAGCTCCAGACGATGTCGGCCGCGGTTAGGTCGCGGGTGAAATAGCGGGCGATGGTGGCGAGCAGATACTCGGTCTCGCCCGCGTCGATCGCGGCCGGGCCGGGCGCGGCGGTCCAGGGCTGGTCGGTGGTGCCGACCAGCGTGAACGCGCCCTCATAGGGGATGGCGAACACGATGCGCCGGTCCGGGTTCTGGAGCATGAAGGCGTGATCGCCCGGATAGAGGCGCGGCACGACGATGTGGCTGCCCTTCACCAGCCTTATGCCATGATCGTGCGCCGCGCCGCCGCTGCGCCCCAGCACGTCCGCGACCCAGGGGCCGGCGGCGTTGACCAGCGCGCGGGCGGCGACGGCATGGGTGCCGGCCGCATCCTCGATCGTGACGGTCCAGCCCTCGCCTTCGCGCCGCGCGGCGATCAATCGCGTGCGGGTGCGGATCGTGGCGCCCCGCTCCGCCGCGTCGAGCGCGTTCAGCACGACGAGCCGGCTGTCCTCGACCCAGCAGTCCGAATAGACGAACGCCCTGCCCGCGCGATCCGCCAGCCCCTCGCCCAGACCGGCCGACAGCGGCACCGTCTCGGTACCCGGCAGCCGCCTGCGCCCGCCGAGATGATCGTAGAGGAACAGCCCCAGCCGCACCATCCAGGCCGGGCGCGGCGAGCGGGTCTGCGGCAGGACGAAGCGCAGCGGCCAGATGATGTGCGGTGCCATCGCCCACAGCCGCTCGCGCTCGGCCAGCGCCTCGTGGACCAGCCGGAACTCGCCATATTCCAGATAGCGCAGCCCGCCATGGATCAGCTTGGTCGACGCCGAGGAGGTGTGGCCGGCCAGATCGTCCTGCTCGACCAGCAGCACCGACAGCCACCGCCCGGCCGCGTCGCGCGCGATCCCGGCGCCGTTGATGCCGCCGCCGACGATCAGCAGGTCGTACCGGTCCATGCTGTGCGCTGCTCCTGTCATTGACGCCGACGCAAAAACGCATGAGCCTCACGATCGGAACAGCGAGGGAGCGTCATGGCGGCCAAGCATATCCTGGTCGTCGACCAGGGCACCACCTCGACGCGCAGCATCGTCTTCGACGGGCACGCGCACCGCGTGGCCATGGCCCAGACCGAATTCGCCCAGCATTATCCCCGCCCCGGCTGGGTCGAGCACGACCCGGAGGATATCTGGCGCGACACGCTGGCCACCGCGCGCGAGGCGCTGGCGAAGAGCGGCGTCGCGGCGCGCGACATCGCCGCGATCGGCATTACCAACCAGCGCGAGACGGCGGTGGTGTGGGACCGCGCCACCGGCGATCCGATCCACCGCGCGATCGTGTGGCAGGACCGGCGCGGTGCAGGGCGCTGCGCCGAACTGCGCAGCGACGGCGCGGAGGAGCTGGTGCGGGCGCGAACCGGGCTGCTCCTCGATCCCTATTTCTCCGCCACCAAGATCGCCTGGATATTGGACGAGGTCGCTGGCGCCCGCGCGCGGGCGGAGCGGGGCGAGCTGGCGTTCGGCACGATCGACAGCTTCCTGCTGTGGCGGCTGACCGGTGGCGCGGTCCACGCGACCGATGTGACCAATGCGTCGCGTACCTTGCTCTACGACATCCACCGACAGTGCTGGGACGCGGAGCTGTGCCGGCTGCTGCGCGTGCCGATGGCGATGCTGCCACAGGTGCACGACAATGCCCATGTCTATGGCACGACGCTGCCCGACCTGCTCGGCGCGGCGATCCCGGTGGCGGGGATCGCGGGCGACCAGCAGGCGGCGCTGTTCGGGCAGGCGTGCTTCGCGGCGGGCAGCGCGAAGTCGACCTATGGCACCGGCTGTTTCCTGCTGCTCAACACCGGCGAGACGCCGATCGCCTCGGCCAACCGGCTGCTGACCACGCCCGCCTACCGGCAGGATGGGCGGATGACCTATGCGCTGGAGGGTTCGATCTTCATCGCCGGCGCGGCGGTGAAGTGGCTGCGCGACGGCATCGGCGTCATCACCCATGCCAGCCAGACCGACGATCTGGCGACCCGCGTGCCCGACAATCACGGCGTCTATATGGTGCCGGCGTTCGTCGGACTGGGCGCGCCGCACTGGGACGCGGAGGCGCGCGGCGCGATCTATGGCCTGACGCTGGGCGCCGGCGCCGCGCATCTGGCGCGCGCGGCGCTGGAGGCGGTGGCGTTCCAGACGATGGACCTGGCGGATGCGATGGCGGCCGATGGCGGCGGCCGGCCGGCGACCTTGCGCGTCGACGGCGGAATGGCGGCGAACGACTGGCTGTGCGGTTTCCTGGCGGACATGGTCGACACGCCTGTCGAGCGGCCGGCGGAACTGGAGACGACGGCGCGCGGCGCGGCATTCCATGCCGGGTTGGCGACGGGGGTGTGGCCCAGCCTGGACCATCTCGCCGGGCTGTGGTCGCGCGAGCGGTGCTTCGAGCCGACGATGCCGGGCGACGACCGGGCGCGGCTGGCGGAGGGATGGCACGACGCGGTGCGGCGAACGTTGAGTTCTCCGGGCGGAGGCTGATCGGGTTCGCGCTAAGGCGCTAAGGCGCGAAGATGGTGCGTCCCGCCGCGCCAGCGGCTCGCAATCTGCGATCGTGAAGGGTCAGGTGCGCTGCCGCGCACGAGACATCGTCGCGCCTTAGCGCCTTAGCGCGAACAATTTAAACCGGCACGGACGGCAGCAGCAGCCGGAACATGGTCCCCGCGCCCGGCTCCAGCGTCAGCGTGCCGCCATGCGCGTGCGCGATCTGGCGCGCGAGGCTGAGGCCGACGCCGGTCCCCTCTGGCTTGGTGGTGTGGAACGGGCGAAAGATGCGCGCGGCATCGTCGGCGTCGATGCCGGCACCGTCATCGGCGACGTCGATCGCCAGCCCGCCATCGGTCATGCGGACCGCCAGAGCAACTCGCGTCGCGCCGTCCGCCTCGGCCGCATTCTGGAGCAGCGCCCAGAGCGCCTGGGTCAACTGGTCGCGGTCGATCGGCCAGGGCGGCACGTCCGCCACCTCGACCGCCAACGCGATATGGGGAAAACGCCCCGCGAACAGGCGGGCAAGGTCGTCGGCCAGCACGGCGACCGGCACTGGGCGAAGCGCCGGCTCTGGCAAACGAGCGAGCGCGCGATACGCCTCGGTGAAGCGCTGCAATCCCTCGGCCCGCCGGGCGAGCGTGCCGAGCACCTCGCGCAGCAGCGCCGGGTCGGGATCGGGGCGCTCGACCGCCGCCAGCCCGCTTTCCGCCAGCGAGACGATCGGGGCGAGGCCGTTCAGCAGCTCATGGCCGAGGACGTGGATCAGCTCGGCGGTGGCGCGTGCCTCGGCGGCGCGCTCCTCGCGCGCGATGTCGATCAGCGCGACGACCATGCGCCCGGCGCCGGGCAGCATGACCCGGTCGAGCCGCCAGTTGCTGCCCTCATACGCGAAGTGGGTCGCCGCCGGATCGGCGAGCGCTGGTGGCAGCGGCAGTACGCGGTCGTCGGTGGCGAACAGCCGCCGCGCGGCGCGGTTCAGCGCGCGCGCCGCCCCGGCTTCGATCCCCAGCATCGGCGTCGGCGCGGCGTCGAGCAGCACGCGCTGCGCAGTCAGTTCCCCCGCCGCCACCGTCGCGGCGGTCATCCGGACGGGCGGCCGGGGCCAGACCGCCGCCCACCAGTTCAGCACACCCAGCCACAGGGCGACCAGCAACGCACCGGTCAGCAGCCCCCACAGTCCATAACGCCACGCCGCACCGCCGGCGAAACCGCAGGCGACCAGGCACAGGCCGACGAGGATCGAACCGCGGCTAGAGTTCATAGCGCGCCATCCGTCGATAGAGCGCACCGCGACTGAGTCCCAGCGCGGCGGCGGCGTGGGTGACGTTATGGCGATGCTCGCGCAACGCGGCCTCGATCATCGTCCGCTCCGCGCCGGTCAGGTCGAAATCGATCTCCGCCGCTACGGGCAGCGGCGCGGCGACCGGCAGCGCGAGTGCGGCGGCGTCGATCACCGCCTGGTCGGCGAGCAGCACCGCCCGCTCGATCGCCAGCGCCAGTCCGCGCACCTCGTCGGCCCAGCGCGTCGCGCGCACCGCGGCCTCGGCAGCGGGCGTCAGCCGCACCGCCGCCCGGCCGAAACGCGCCGCGGCGGTGCGGGCGAAATGGCGGGCGAGCAGCACCGCATCGTCGTCACGCGCGGCGAGCGGCGGCACCGCGACTTCGACCGTCGCCAGCCGCCGCCGCAGCGCCGGCGACAACGGCGCGCAATCGTCGGCGATGGCGATGCAGCGCAGCGCGGCCGGCAGCCGGTCGAGCAGCCGCGCCTGCGCCACCGCATCCAGCCGGTCGGGATGGCGCAGGATCGCGGTGCCGCGCGCGCCGGCCAGCGGCGCCCAGGCGGCATCGTCGCGCAGGTCGACGCGCAGCGGCGGCTCGCCGGCCCCTTGCGAGGCGGCGTGGATCGCCGACGCGGTCAGCCCCCGGCCGCTGCCGGGCGGACCGGTGACGGTGACGCCGGCCGGGGTCGGGCCGACCCGGCGGACCAGATCGCGCAGCCGCTGCATCGCCGCGCTTTCGCCCAGCAGCCGGGCCGGCTCCTCACTCGCATCGCCGGCCGGCGCGGCGCCGCCGCGCGCCATCGCTGCCTCGACCTTGGCGATCAGCTCGGCATTGCGCCACGGCTTCATCAGGAAATCGCGCGCGCCTGCCTGCATCGCCGCGACCGCGATGCGGATGCCGCTATGCGCGGTGATGACGACCACGCAGGCGCCAGGATCGTCGGCGACGATCCGCGCCAGGCAGGCCAGCCCCTCCTCGCCATCGGCACGCCCAGCGGTGAAGTTCATGTCGAGCAGGATCGCGTCGTAGCGGCGCGCGGCGAGGCACGAATACGCCTCCTCCGCCCCGCCCGCGGTGTCGAGCCCGTGTCCCGCCAGTCGAAAGGCGATGCCCATCGCCTGCGCCACCGCCGGATTGTCGTCCACGAGGAGGATTGACGCCGTGTTCGGCTGTCCATTCGTGGACGGTGCGTCCGGCGATGGACGGTCACCGCGTGGCGCTGTTGGCTCAAGCTGTTCAATCATAACGCTTTCGTCTTTCCGGTCGGGATCCGCGACACTGGCGCCATGATGACCGAACAGCCCGAACACGCAACCGCACAGCCTGGCGCCGCGATGGACCGCCGGGTGGAGCGCCCACGCGCGCCCTGGTGGCGACGGCGCGCGACGCTCGTCGCGGTGATCCTCGCGCTCGCCGCGATACTGGTGTGGCGGATGCTCCCGGCAAGCGGATCGACCGACATCGCCGCCGCCGACATCGAGACGGGCGAGGTGACCCGTGCCCCCTTCGCCGATTACCTGCCGGTGCGTGCCACCGTCGCGCCGCGGGTGACGACGCTGGTCGGCGTGCTATCGGGCGGGCAGGTCGAGACGCTGATCGTGCAGGACGGCGCGATGGTCGCGGCGGGGCAGCCGCTGGCGACGCTCGCCAATCCGACGCTCAAGCTCGACGTGCTGACCCGCGAGGCGCAGATCGCCAGCCAGCTGGGCAGCGTCGCGGGCGAGAATCTGGGCATCGAGCGCAACCGGCTCGATCGGGCGGCGCAGATCGCGCAGGCCAATTACGACCTCATCAAGGCGCGCCGGGATCTCGGCATCCGCCAGCAGCTCCACGACAAGGGCTTCCTGTCGGATGCCGGGGTCAAGAGCTATGCCGAGGAGGCCGCCTATCAGGAAAAGCGCCTCGCCCAGTTGCAGACCGGCGGCGCGGCGGAGGCGCGGATCACCGCGACACAAGGGGCACGGCTGGACGACACGCGCGGGCGGCTCGAGCGCAACCTGGCCGCGGTGCGCGCCGGGCTCGACGCGCTCACCATCCGCGCGCCGATGGCGGGGCGGCTGACCAACTTCACCATCCAGCCGGGCCAGACGCTGAAGCCCGGCGACCCCGCCGGCCAGGTTGACAGCGAAGGGTCGTGGAAGCTGACCGCCGATGTCGACGAATATTACCTCGGCCGTGTCCGCGTCGGGCAGAAGGCGAGCGCGGACGGCGCGGTGCTGACCGTGTCCAAGGTGCTGCCGGCGGTAAAGGACGGCCGCTTTCGCGTCGAGCTGACCTTCGACGCCGCGCCAGCCGGGCTGAACCGGGGCCAGGCGCTCGACATCCGCATCACGCTCGGCAGCACCGCGCCCGCACTGGTCGCGCCGGTCGGCGGCTGGCTGGAGGCGGGCGGCGGCACATCGGCCTTCGTCCTCGACGCCGATGGCAGCCATGCCCGCCGCCGCGCGGTGAAGACCGGCCGGCGCAATCCCGAACAGGTCGAGATCCAGTCCGGCCTGACCGCCGGCGAGCGCATCGTCACCAGCAACACCGCGTCCGTGAAGGGCGACATCCTCAACATCCGATAGGGCCAGGCCATGATCCGTCTCGAAAACATCCAGCGCCGCTATGTCTCCGACGAGGTGGAGACGACCGCGCTCCACGACATCGACCTGCACGTCCAGGCGGGCGAGTTCGTCGCCATCATGGGCCCGTCGGGCTGCGGCAAGTCGACGCTGCTCAACACGCTGGGCACCGTCGACCGGCCGACCGGGGGCCGCTATCTGTTCGGCGAGCGCGACCTGGCGGCGCTGGACGAGAAGGCGCTGGCGCAGTTCCGGGGCAGCACCCTGGGCTTCGTCTTCCAGAGCTTCAACCTGATCGACGAATTGACGATCGAGGAGAATATCGCGCTCGGCCTCGCCTATCGCAAGGATGCGGGCGACCGGCGGGGCCGCGTTGCCGCCGCGATGGACAAGGTCGGCATCGCCCACCGCGCGCGCCATTTCCCGCACCAGTTGTCGGGCGGCCAGCAGCAGCGCGCCGCCATCGCCCGTGCGATCGTCGGCGATCCCAGGCTGATCCTGGCCGACGAGCCGACCGGCAACCTCGACACCGCGAATGGCGAGCAGGTCATGAACATCCTCGCCGGCCTGAACGCAGAGGGCGCGACGATCGTGATGGTCACCCACTCGCCCAGCCACGCCGACATGGCGAAGCGCCGCATCGACATGCTTGACGGCCGCATCGTCGCCAGCGCCATGCGCGCGATCTGAAGGGACCGCACCGATGAACAGCTTCGCGCTCCTGTCGCTCTACCGCTCGCTCACCCGCCACAAGCTGTATGCCGCGCTCAACATCGGCGGCCTGGCGGTGGGAATCGCGGTATTCCTGATCCTGTCGCTCTACGTCCGGTTCGAGACGAGTTTCGAGCGATGGCTGCCGGGTTATGACGGCATCTATCTGGTGCAGACCGAGAACAAGGGCATCGATAGCCCGTTCACCGGCACCTATCCCAACACGATGGGTGGCCTGCTGGAGCAGATGAAGCAGGACTTCCCCGATATCGTCGGCACGCGGTTCAACAGCGGCAGCGGCACCGTCCTTCGCGACGGCACGGCGAGGGAGGAAGACATCGCGCGCGTCGATGCCGATTTCTTCAAGGTGTTCGACCTGCCGATGGTCGTCGGCGACAAGGCATCCGCGCTTTCCGATCCGACTGCGATCATCCTGAGCCGATCGGCGGCGCGGCGCTATTTCGGCGACGTCGATCCGGTCGGGCGGACGCTGACGCTCTCGTTCGACAAGCCCGCGACCTATCACGTCACCGGCGTGTTCGAGGATCTGCCGCGGAACTCGGATTTCAAGGTGTCGATCATCGCGCGGCAGGGCAAGGATTTCAGCTCCTGGTGGTATCACTGGGGATCGACGTCGCTCTACACCTATCTCCGCTTCGACACGCCCGCCGCAGCGCGCGCGTTCGAGCAGCGCATGCCGGCTTTCATCAAGCGGCGCGGCACCCCCGACATGGGTGACAAGGTCGTCGAGCAGATCGGCCTGCCTCTGCTGCCGCTCGCCGACGCGCATCTCCAGCCCGCGGGCAAGGCGGTTGCCGCCAAGAAGATGACGATCATCACGCTCGGCATCGTTGGCGTGCTGACGCTGCTCATCGCGGTGGTCAATTACGTCAACCTGGCCACTGCGCGCGCCGGGCTGCGCGCGCGGGAGGTGGCGATGCGCAAGGTGCTCGGCGCCGATCACGGAATGCTGGTGCGCCAGTTCCTGGGCGAGGCGGTGATGACGGTCGCGCTGGCGGCGCTGGCGGGCCTGATCCTCGCGGAACTGGGACTGCCACTGGTCAACGCTGCGGGCGGCCTGACGCTTGGCATCCCCTACGCCGTGGTCGTGCCGGCACTCGTGATACTCGCGCTCGTCATCGGGACGCTGGCTGGCATCTATCCGGCGCTGCTCCTCGCGCGATGGCCCGCGAGCCAGGTGCTGTCGTCGGCGCGGGCGCCCGGCGGGGGGCGAGCGGGCACGCGCGTGCGGGAGGCGCTGGTGGTGTTCCAGTTCGCGCTCGCGATCACCTTCCTCGTCGGTACGACGGTGCTGGTCGCACAGACGCGCCATATCCGCAGCACCGACCTGGGCTTTCGGCGTGAGGGGTTGCTGGTCCTGCGCGGGTTGAGCGACGACAGCCTCGACAAGGGTCGGCGACTGGCGCTGGTGGCAGCGCTGCGGCGCCTGCCGGGGGTGGAGGCGGTTACGACGGCCAACAGCGCCGTCGGCAACACCGACACCAACAATTTCGACAATCTCGACGTGCCGGGCAAACCCAAGCCCGGGCCGTCGCTTCGCGAGATCGAGGTCGGACGAAATTTCTTCGAGACCTATGGCACGCGATTGATCGCCGGACGTGTGTTCGACGACGCGCACCCCGCCGACGATGCGGGGGCACTGGCGAAGGGAAGCACGCGCAACATCGTCATCAACCGCCTCGCCGTCGCCAAGCTCGGCTATGCCTCGCCGCAGGACGCCATCGGCAAGACGGTCGGCGGCGGTTCTCAGCGCACCATCATCGGCGTCGTCGACCAGCTTCGCTTCTTCTCCCCGCGTCTGCCGGACGATCCCACTTACTACACCTATTACGGCGATCTCGCTCCTTATCCGATCGTCACGCTGCGCTTCACCGGCGATCCGCGGCCGTTCAAGGCCGCCGTGCAGACACTGTGGCAGAAGATGGCGCCGCAGGTGCCGTTCATGGCCGACACCGGCAATCAGGCGCTCGCCAAATTCTACGAGGACGACGATCGCGCCACCCGGCTGTTCGGGATCGGTGCCGGCCTCGCCGTGCTGATCGGCTGCGTCGGATTATGGGGTCTCGCGTCGTTCAACACGGCGCGGCGGATCAAGGAGATCGGCATCCGCAAGACGCTGGGTGCGTCGTCGGCGGATATCGTCAGGCTGCTGGTCGGGCAGTTCCTGCGCCCGGTGCTGATCGCGAACCTGGTCGCCTGGCCGCTCGCCTTCGTCGCGATGCGGACGTGGCTGGCGGGGTTCGACGACCGGATCGCGCTGTCGCCGCTCTATTTCGTCGGGGCCAGCCTGCTCGCCACGGCGATCGCGGTGCTGACCGTGCTCGGCCAGTCGCTCCGCGCCAGCCGTGCGGCACCAGCCTGGGCGCTGCGCCATGAATAGGTGGCTCGCGGCGGCGGCGACGCTGCTGCTCGCCGCGCCCGCCCCGGCGGAAACGCTGGGCGAGGCGATCGCGGCGGCATACCGCACCAATCCGCAGCTCGCCGCCGCCCGCGCCCGGCAAGAGGCGCTGGCCGAGACGCCGGAACAGGCACGCGCGCTCGGCCGGCCAACCGTGTCGGCGAGCGGCGGCGCGGGCTATGACGAACTCGGCGCCGGGCGCGCCGCGTCGGCGGCAGCGACGGTCAGCCTGCCGATCTGGACAGGGGGTCGCGTCTCCTCGGCGGTGCGCGCCGCCAGCGGTGACGTGCTGGCAGGCGCGGAGGGGCTGCGCGATACCGAGGCGGCGATCCTGGAGGGCGTCGTCATCGCCTATGCCGACCTGCTCTACAACCAGCAGGCGGTCGAGGTGGCGCGGGTCGGGATCGAGCGGCTCGACCGGCAGGTGGCGGAGGCGCAGTCGCGCTTCGGACTGGGGCAGGCGACCCGCACCGACGTCGCCCAGCTGGAGGCGCAGCGCGCCAGCGTGGTCGCCAATCTGGCCGATGCGGAGGGCGCGCTGGCGACGGCGGCCGCGGCCTATCGCGCGGCGGTGGGGCAGGATGCCGGCACGCTGTCCGCCGCCATCACGCCACCCGACACCCTGCCCGCCGACCGCGATGGCGCGCGCCGCGCGGCCGAGGCGGCAAACCCGCTCCTCCTCCAGCAGCGCCGCTTGGTGGAGGCATCGGCGGCGCGGATCGATCAGGCCCGCGCCGACCGCGCGCCCGCCATCGACTTGGCCGGCGGCTATGGGCGCGGCGGGCGCTTCGTCGATGGCGACTGGCGGGGGTTCGAGACGGCCGCGAGCGTGGGGCTGGCGCTGCGCGTGCCGCTGCTGACCGGCGGGCTGGTGCCGTCGCGCATCCGCCAGGCCGAGGCAAGCTACCGCGCCGAGCGGTTCCAGGCCGATGCCGCCGCGCGCGAGGCGGTGCGGTCCGCCGACGCCGCCTGGGCTTCGCTGGCCGCGGCGCAGGCACGCGGGCGGGCGGCGACCGAGGGGCTCGCCGCCGCCGACCTGGCGCTTCAGGGCGTGCGCGCGGAATATGGCTTCGGCCTGCGCTCGACGATCGACATCCTCGTCGCCGATCAGAGCCTGCGCGCGGCGCAGCTGGCACTGGCGGCGGCACGGTCGGACACGCTGGTCGCACAGGCGGCGCTGCTCCGCGCCACCGGGCGGCTGGACGCCGTGGCCTATGCGGTGACGCGATACGGTGCCGTGCTGCCGCGGACGATCAGTTCGTGGCGCAGCGTCACCTGCCGCACCGGGCTCTCGACGCTGCGCAGGATATCGACGAGCAGTTCCACGGTGCGGCGGCCGATCATCGCCTTGGGCTGGGCGACGGTCGTCAATCCGGGCTGGAAATAGCGGGCGAAGGGCAGATCGTCGAAGCCGACCACCGACACGTCGGCGGGGCATGACAGTCCCGCCGCGCCGACTGCGCTGATCGCGCCCAGCGCCATCTCGTCGCTGAAGCAGAACAGCGCGGTCGCGCCCTCTGCGATCAGGTCGCGCGCATGGGCGAAGGCGGAGCCCGCCGAATAGTCGCCGATCCGCGTCCGCAGCCGGTCGGCAAGCCCGTGGCGCCGCGCCGCCGCCTCTGCGCCCGCCAGCCGGTCGCGGCTGATCGGGCTGATCGTCGGCCCGGTGACGACGCCGATGTTGCGGTGGCCGAGTGCGATCAGGTGCGCGACCGCGTCGCCGCTGGCGGCGGCATTGTCGATATGGACGCTCGGCACGCCCAGCTCGGGGCTGTACTCGCAGCCGTTGACGATCGGCGCGGCCGGCCCGTGGCGGGACAGCAACGGGGACAGGCTGTCGGGCAGGCGGTGGCCAAGGAAGATCAGCCCGTCGACCTCGCGCCGCGACAGCATCTCGGCATATTGATCCTCCACGTCCGGATCGTGGCGGGTGTCGCCGACCACCACCGCATAGCCAGCGTCGCGCGCCGCCTCCTCCGCGCCGCGGATTACGCTGGCGAAAAAGGGGTTTGAGATGTCGGGGACGGTCAGCAGGATCTTGGCCGCGCGCAGCGTGCGCAGCGTGCGCGCCGCGACGTTGGGGCGATAGCCGAGCACGTCGACCACCTCCAGCACCCGCCGCCGGGTCTGCTCCGCGACGCGCTCGGGCCGGCTCAGCACCCGCGACACGGTCGCGGTCGATACCCCTGCCCTTGCGGCGACGTCGATGATCGTCGGCATCGCGGGGTCATGGATCGAAACGGCGGCGCTGTCGATGTAATCCTTTACATCATCGACGGACCTGCCTAGCCTTTGGGGTATCAGGCAGGCAAACTGCGCGGTGAGAGGGTGGGCAAATGGCCATTGCGGACAAGGCGATCGGCGCGGACCTGCGCCCGGCGGACGGTTGGCTGACCGGCCGGCTGAGCGCGCTGATGTTCATGCAGTTCTTCGTCTGGGGCGCCTGGAACGTCACGCTGGGGCTGGCGATGCAGACGGTCGGCATCGGCGAGCTGATCGGCAACGCCTTCTCGATGGGGCCGATCGCGTCGATCGCGGGATCGTTCCTGCTCGGCATGGCGGCGGCACGCTATGTCAGCCCCAAGATGCTGATGGTGATCCTGCACCTGGTCGGTGGCGCGATCCTGTTCGTCATGCCCGGGCTGGTCACGCCGGAGAACGGCACGACCTTCGTCTGGGTGCTGCTCGGCTACATGATCCTCTACATGCCGACCGTCGGCCTGGCGAACACCATAGCGCTGAAGAGCTTCGGCGAGCGGACCGACAATTTCCCCTTCGTCCGCGCGTTCGGCACGCTCGGCTGGATCGCGGCCGGACTCATCATCGGCTGGGCCGGCCTGTCCGCCAGTCCCGAGATCTTCCGCGTCGCCGCGGTCGTCTCGGTCGCACTCGGCCTCTACAGCTTCACCCTGCCGAGCGTCGCGGCCGACGCGCCGCAGGGCGGCAGCATCGCCGCACAGGTCTTCTGCGTCGAGGCGTTCGGCCTGCTGAAGCAGCGCTCGTTCCTGATCTTCATCCTCTGCGCGACCCTGATCTCGATCCCGCTAGCGATGTATTACGCCTATGCCTCGCCCTATGTCGGCGCGGCGGGGATCGAGAATGTCGGCGGCACGCTGGCAATCGGGCAGATGTCGGAACTGGTCTTCATGTTCTCGATGCCGTGGCTCTATCGCCGCTTCGGGGTAAAGCCGCTGCTGCTGGTCGGCATGGCGGCCTGGGCGCTGCGCTATGCCCTGTTCGCGATCGGCGACGGCGGCGCGGGGCTGTGGGCGGTCTATCTGGGCGTCGCGCTGCACGGCGTCTGCTACGACTTCTTCTTCGTCGCCGGCGCGATCTACACCGGCACGATCGCGACGCCCAAGGGCGTGAACGCGCAGGCGCAGGGGATGCTGACGCTGTTCACCTATGGCGTCGGCATGCTGCTGGGCTCGCAGATCGGCGCGCTCCTCTACGCGCAGCTGCCCGCCAACCCGAGCATCGCCGACTGGCACGCGATGTGGTGGTATCCGGCGATCGCCGCCGCGGCGATCGCGCTGCTGTTCCAGCTGACCTTCCGCGACGATCGTCGCGCGGAGGTGGCGGCATGAGCACCGGCATGAAGGGTCCCGGCATCTTCCTCGCCCAGTTCATGGGCGACACCGCGCCGTTCGACACGCTCGATCACATGGCCGAATGGGCGGCAGGGCTGGGCTATGTCGGCGTCCAGATCCCCTGCAACGACCGGCTGATCGACCTGAAGCAGGCAGCGGAAAGTCGCAGCTACTGCGACGATCTGCGCGGGATGCTCGACCGGCACGGCATCCAGGTGACCGAACTCTCGACGCACCTTCAGGGACAGCTCGTCGCGGTCCACCCCGCCTATGACACGCTGTTCGACGGCTTCGCCCCGCCAGAGGTGCACGGCAGGCCCGCCGAGCGCCAAGCCTGGGCGGTCGAGCAGGTTAAGCTGGCCGCCCGCGCCAGCGCCAATCTGGGGCTGAAGGCGCATGCCACCTTCTCGGGCGCGCTCGCCTGGCCCTATGTCTATCCCTGGCCGCAGCGCCCCGCCGGGCTGGTCGAGGAGGCGTTCGCCGAACTGGCGCGGCGCTGGCTGCCGATCCTCGACACGTTCGAGGAAGCCGGGGTCGACTGCGCGTTCGAGGTGCACCCGGGCGAGGACCTGCACGACGGCGCGACATGGGAGCGGTTCCTGGCCGCGGTCGGCGAGCATCCCCGCGCGCGGCTGCTGTTCGATCCGTCGCATTTCGTGCTGCAACAGCTCGACTATCTCGACTTCATCGACCGCTATCACGACCGCATCTCCTGCTTCCACGTCAAGGATGCCGAGTTCAACCCGAGCGGGCGCACGGGCGTCTATGGCGGGTATGAGAATTGGGTCGACCGCGCCGGCCGGTTCCGCTCGTTGGGCGACGGACAGGTCGACTTCTCGTCGATTTTCAGCAAGATGGCCCAATATGGCTATGACGGCTGGGCGGTGCTGGAATGGGAATGCGCGCTGAAGCGGGCAGAGGACGGCGCGCGCGAGGGGGCACCCTTTATCGACGCCCATATCATCCGGGTGACCGACCACGCCTTCGACGACTTCGCCCGCAGCGGAGTCGACCAGGCAGCGATCCGCAAGCTCCTCGGCCTGTCCGATGGCGCGGCCTGAAGTGACGGTGCGGCAACCCCTTCAGCTCGGTATGGCCGGCGGCGGCGAGGGCGCGTTCATCGGCGCCGTCCACCGCAAGGCCGCCGCGCTCGACGGCGACTGGCGGCTGGTTGCGGGCGCGTTCAGCACCGATGCGGAGCGCAGCCGCCGCAGCGGCGCGGCGCTCGGCATCGCAGCCGACCGGTCCTATGCCGCGTTCGACGCGCTGATCGCGGGCGAGCGGGCGCTGCCGACGGGCGAGCGGATGGACGCGCTGGCGATCGTGACGCCCAACCACCTCCACGCGCCGATGGCGATCGCGGCGCTGGAGGCGGGTTTCCACGTCTTCTGCGAGAAGCCGATGGCGATGAGCGCGGCCGAGGCGCGCGCGATCGCCGCCACGGCCCGGGCGAGCGGGCGGCTGTTCGCGCTCGCCTTCACCTATAGCGGCTATCCGCTCGTTGAGGAGGCGCGGGTCCGCGTCGCGCGCGGCGACCTGGGCACGATCCGGCTGGTGCAGGTCGAGTATCTCCAAGGCTGGCTCAGCCTGCCGATCGATACCGACGGCAACAAGCAGGCGGCGTGGCGCACCGATCCGGCGCAGGCGGGGCTCGGCGGCTGCCTGGGCGATATCGGGACCCACGCCTTCCAGCTGGCCGAGCATGTCTCGGGCCTGCGGGTCGAAGCGGTATCGGCGGACCTGACCACCCATGTCGAGGGGCGGCGACTGGATGACGACGTGTCGGCGCTGCTGCGCTTCGTCGGCGGCGCGCGCGGCACGCTGAAGGCGAGCCAGGTCGCGGCAGGCGAGGAGAACGGGCTGAGGCTGCGCGTCCATGGCAGCAGGGGCGGGCTGGAATGGTCGCAGATGGAGCCCAACACGCTGACCCTGCGCTGGCTCGACCGTCCGGCCGAGGTGGTGCGGGCGGGCGGCCCCGGCCTCGACCCGCGTACGACGGCACTGCTCCGTACACCCGCGGGTCATCCGGAAGGGTATATCGAGGCATTTGCGAACCTTTACCGTGCCTTCGCCGCCAAAATCGACGGTGCGGCCGATGACGGACGCTGGTTTCCGGGAGTCGCCGACGGGCTGCGCACCATGGCCTTCATCGAAGCGGTGATCGCCGACGCGCAGTCCGACCGGAAATGGACCCCGGTGGATTTGGGAGAGAGTGAATGAAGCTGGTCATCGGTCTGGGTGCCGCAGGTGTCGGCGCAGCGGCGCTGCTCGCGGTCGCGGTGCCCACCATCGCGCAGACCGCCCCCGCAGCTCCGGCCGCCTTCGCCGCGTGCCGTGCGTGCCACACCGTCAACCAGGGCGACCGCAACGGCATCGGTCCCAACCTCTACGGCGTGGTCGGCCGGCCGGCGGCGTCGGTCGCAGGCTTCAACTATTCGCCCGCGCTGAAGGCGTCGAAGCTGCGCTGGGACGAGAAGACGCTCGATGCGTATCTGGCGGCACCGTCGAAGAAGGTGCCGGGCACCCGCATGCCGATCGCCACTCCCGATCCCGCCAAGCGCGCGGCGATCATCGCCTATCTGAAGGGCGAAGGCGCAAAATGACGGGAACGGCCCCATGGCGCGCGGTCCTTTGACGATGTCGCGGCGGGCGGTCATCGCGTCGGGCGCGGCGGCGGCAACGGTCGCGTCGGGGCTGGTCGCCGCGCAGCGGCGGCGCGGGTCGAACGCGGCGCGCTTCTCGCTCGGCTTCGCCCCGCACGAGGGCAGCTTCGCCAGCCGCGGCGGACGGCTGGAGCAGATCGCCTATGCCGCCGACCAGGGTTTCACCGCCTGGGAAGATAACGAAGCCGCAGGCCGCACCGTCGCCGAGCAGGAGGCGATGGCCAGGGCGCTGCAACAGCGCGGCATGACGATGGGCGTGTTCGTCGCCAGCATGCCGAGATGGTCGCAGTCGCGCCCGATCCTCGGCGCCAACGACGATGCCGATCGGGAAGCATTCCTGGCCGATATCCGCCAGTCGATCGATGTCGCCAAGCGGCTGTCGGCGACGCGGATGACGGTGGTGACCGGATTTCTGGATGCCAAGCTGCCGCTCGACATCCAGACCGCGCGCGTCATCGACGTGATGCGTCGCGCCGCCGACATCGTCGCCGCGCATCCGGGCCTCGCGATGGTGATGGAGCCGCTGAACACCCGCACCAACCATCCCGGCGTCTATATGCAGTCGATCGCGCAGGGCTATGCCGTGGCGCGCGGGGTGAACAGCCCGGCGGTGAAGATCCTGGCCGACGTGTATCACGAGCAGATTCAGTCGGGGAACCTGATCCCGACGCTCGGCACCTGCTGGGACGAGATCGGCTATATCCAGTTCGGCGACAATCCCGGCCGCAAGGAACCGGGGACCGGCGAGATCAACTTCGCAAACGTGGTGAGATGGCTGCGCGCGAAACGCTATGCCGGGGTGATCGGCATGGAACACGGCAATTCGGTCGACGGGCGTGCGGGCGAGGATCGCCTGATCGCCGCCTACCGCATGATCGATCAGGCATGAGGGGAACAGGGATGACGGGACGGATGATCGCCGCGCTGCTCGCGGCCACGGCACCCTTGCTGGCGGCGCCCGGGGTGGCCCAAGATAGGCCGGCGGACAAGCCGGGCTTCCGCGACACGCCGATGCTGCCCGGCGGGCAGTGGCGGGTCCACGACGCCGACCGCCCTGCCCCCAGTGTCGTCACCCCCGCCGCCGCTCCCGGCGCCGCGCCCAGCGACGCGGTAGTGCTGTTCGACGGCCGCTCGACGGACCAGTGGCAGGCGCAGCGTACACCCTGGCCGGTCAGCGGCGGCGTGATGACGGTGCCGTCGCGCGCCAGCAGCGGCGGCGAGAACGCGCTGGTGTCGAAGCGCAGCTTCGGCGACGTCCAGCTCCACCTGGAATTCCGCTCACCCAACCCGCCGACCAAGACGTCGCAGGACCGCGGCAACAGCGGCATCTGGTTCATGCAACGCTACGAGGTGCAGATCCTCGACGGCTATCAGAACCCGACCTATGCCGACGGCACGGTCGGCGCGGTCTATGGCTGGAAGCCGCCGCTGGTGAACGCCGCGCGCAAGCCCGGCGAGTGGCAGAGCTACGACATCGTGTTCGAACGACCCCGCTTCGCCGCCGACGGGTCGCTCCAGCGCCCGGCCTATGTCACCGCGTTTCTGAACGGCGTGCTCGTCCAGAACCATCAGGAGATGCTGGGCACGACGATCTGGCGCAAGGTCGCCCATTACGAAGCCCATGCCGACGCCGCGCCGCTCCAGTTGCAGGACCATGACTCTCCGGTCAGTTTCCGCAACATCTGGGTTCGCCCGCTGACCGAGGCCGCCATCGCGCAGGATTTGAGGAACGACGCCAAGTGATTCATCGGAGAACTGCTCTGGCCGGCATCGCGGCGATGTTCGGCACCGCGCTCTACGCGCCGATCGCGCGCGCGGCAGGCATGGCGCCTGCCGGCACCATACCGACGATCAGCGAGGGACCACCCAGCACCGCCGTGTTCAGCGCGCCCCAGCGCGCGCTGATGACCGGGCTCAGCGAGCGCATCCTGCCCACCACCGACACGCCCGGCGCGATCGCGGCAGGCGTTCCGGCCTTTATCGAGAAGCTGCTCGCCGACTGGGCGCTGCCGGCCGATCGCCTGCCGATCCTGGCCGGGCTTGACGCGATCGAGGCGCGCAGCATGCAGGACTATAAGCTGTCGGCCAGCCGCGCGACGCCGGCGCAGCAGGACGCGCTGCTGACCCTGGCGATGACGAACCTGATCCCCGGCGGCGGCGATTTCTTCGAGGCGTTCCGCCAACTCGTCATCACCGGCTATTTCACGTCGGAGATCGGCGTGACGCAGGAGCGCGAATATCTGCCGGTGCCCGGCGAATATAACGGTGCCTTCCCCTATTCCCGCGTGAACAAGGTCTACAGCTCATGATCGTCAATCGCAGGCATCTGCTAGCCGGCGCAGGCGGCGTCGCCGCGCTCGGTCTCACCGGCACCGCGTTCGCCGCGCGGCTGGGCGCGATCGGGTTGCAGCTCTACACGGTGCGCGAGACCTTCGAGAAGGATCCCGTCGCCACGCTGCAGGCGGTGGCGAAGATCGGCTATCGTGAGGTCGAGTTCGGCGGCGGCGGTTACGAGGCGATGGACCCGGCGATGCTGCGCCGGACGATGGACCGGTTCGGCCTGCGCGCGCCGTCCGTCCATATCGGCTATGACGCGCTGCTCGGCCAGTTCGACAAGTCGGTGGCGATGGCGAAGACGCTCGGCGCTGACACCGTCGTCCTGCCCTATATGACCGACGAGCATCGGACCGAGCAGGGCTGGCAGGCGGCGCTGCCCAATTTCAACCGCTTCGCCGCCGACCTGAAAAAGGCCGGGCTCGGCTTCGCCTATCACAACCACGACTTCGAGTTCACCAATCGCCCCGGCGGCGTCAGCCTGTACGACCGGTTCCTGAAGGAAACCGACCCCGCGCTGGTGAAGGTCGAGCTGGATCTCTACTGGGTCAAGCATGCCGGGGTCGATCCGGCGGTGCTGATCGATCGACTGGGAAGCCGGCTCTACGCCTATCACGTCAAGGACACCCGCGCCGACGGCAGTATGGCCGCGGTGGGCGCCGGCCAGACCGACTTCGCCAAGCTGTTCAAGCTGAAGGCGGGGGCCGGCGTGCGCCATTTCTACGTCGAGAACGATCAGGCGCCCGCGCCCTATCTGCCCGACATCACCACCAGCTTCCGGACGCTCCGCGCGCTCCGTTTCTGAACTATAACGCCGGAGAGGGCGAATAATGGCTGCCACCAACAGGTTCGACGCGATCGTCATCGGCTCCGGCGTCAGCGGCGGGTTCGCCGCCAAGGAACTGACCGAAAAGGGACTGCGCGTCCTGATGCTCGATCGCGGCATTATGGTCGAGCATGGCGAAGGCTATCCGTATGACGGCAAGCCCGCCTATGAGGTGCCGGCGCGCAACATCATGCCCAAGCCGCTCACCGAGAGCGATTACTTCATCGCCAAGCACGGCTATGTCGCGCCTAGCAACCGCAGCTTCTACAATGACGACCGGCTGAACCCTTATGCCTATGACGAGGGGGAGAAATTCTACTGGATCCGCCCCGCCGCGGTCGGCGGCAAGTCGCTGATCTGGGGCCGCTGGTCGTTCCGCTGGAGCCCGGACGATTTCGCCGCCAACAAGCGCGACGGCATCGATGGCGAGTGGCCGATCGGCTATGACGACGTCGCGCCCTGGTACTCCTGTGTCGAGAAATATATCGGCGTGTCGGGCTCGCGCGAGAACCTGCCCTATCTGCCCGACAGCGAGTTCCAGCCGCCGATCCCGATGAACGTCGCCGAGCAGTGGCTGAAGCCGCGGCTGGAGCAGCAGTTTCCCGGCCGCAAGCTGATCCACACCCGCCTGTCCAACATGACCGAGGACAAGCCGGACCAGAACCGCACCAAGTGCCAGTTCCGCAACCAGTGCAGCAACGGCTGCTCGTTCGGCGCCTATTTCTCGACCCAGGCGGTGACCCTGCCGGCGGCACGCGCGACCGGGCGGCTGACGCTGCGCTCCGACGCGGTGGTCACCAACCTGACCTATGACACGCGGCGCAAGCGGGTGACGGGCGTGCGGCTGGTCGACGCGAAGACCGGGCAGGCAGAGACGGTGGAGGCCGACCTGGTCTTCCTGTGCGCCTCGGCGATGGCGTCGACCCAGATCCTGATGAACTCGCGCGATCCGGCGACCGGGCGCAGCTACTTCGACACCAGCGGCACGCTCGGCCGCTATGTGATGGACCACATCTTCCGCGTCGGCATCCAGGGCGAGATCCCCGGGATGGAGGATCTGATCGAATATGGCCGCCGACCGGGCGCCGTCTACATCCCCCGCTTCCGCAACATCGGCGGCGACGAGGGGGTCGGGTTCAAGCGCGGCTATGGTTATCAAGGCGGCGCCTATCGCTCACCGGCCGAGCCGGTCGGCTTCGGCGCGACGATGAAGCACGGCATGCGCCGCTATGGTCCGTGGCGGTTCAGCATGGGCGCGTTCGGCGAATGTTTGCCCTATGCCGACAACCGCGTGTCGCTTCACGCCAGCAAGGTCGACCGTTTCGGCATGCCGTTGATGCGCTTCGACGTGACCTTCCGCGACAACGAGCTGCGGATGATGGCCGACGCGCGTCGCCAGGGCGAGGCGATGCTGAGGGCCGCGGGTCTGGCCAACGTCACCAGCAACGAGGACGAGCACGTCCCCGGCGACGCGATCCACGAGATGGGCGGCGCGCGCATGGGTCGCGACCCGCGCAAGTCCGTGCTGAACAGCTGGAGCCAGGCGCACGACGCGAGCAACCTCTACGTTACCGACGGTGCGCAGATGGCGTCGATCTCGTGCGTGAACCCGTCGCTGACCTTCATGGCGCTGACCGCCCGTGCCGCCGACCACGCGGTCAAGGGGCTGAAGGCGGGCGCATAGGGAGAAGGCCGTCATGCCGGGCGCGTCCCGGCATGACGATCGAACCGCACCCGCCTCAGCGTCGCTGGTAGAACAGGTGCGGCCCGACGCGGGCGACCTTGGTCAGGGTCGGCCGCCAATAGGGCACCACCCAGTCGGCGTGGTAGTGGGTGGCCCGCCCCACCGGCGCGAAGACGCGGCCTGACAGTGCGCGGTTGGCCGCACGCCGCGCCGCCGCCCAGCCGAGCCGTATCGGCCGGCGCCGCACCGAGCCGTCGCAGGTGAACGAGAACTGGCAGCCGGTCGCCCGCGCCGCACCCTGATACACCACGCCGCAGATCGTGCGGGGAAAGCCCGGTGCGCGGACGCGGTTCAGGATCACCTGCATCACCGCCCGCTGCCCGCGCGCGTCGCCGCCGATCTCATAGAGCGCGGCGGTGGCGAGGCAGTCGACCGCCTGTGCCCGCGCCGCCGGACCGCCGCGGAACCGGTAAGGTTCGGCTCGGCTGCGGCGGCGCCACTGCACGGCGACCTTCGCATTCGACGCGCGCGCCTCCGCCATCGTCATCGGCCGCGCGACGTTCGGCGGCGGTGCGGCGGCGAAGCGCCACGGGCCGAGGATGCCGACACCCGCGACGATGAAGACGGTGATGCCGAGCAGCAGCAGCCAGTATTCGGCCGCACCGGCACGCTGTCGGCGGCCGTTTCCCCCGCGCCGCCTGCCCGTCCTCCGCCTGGCCATGATGGATCGCCGACGCTGCCGCTCAGTCGGTCCGCCGCAGCAGCGCAGCCAGATCCTGCTTCCAGAAGCGGGCAGCGGTGTGGGTGCCGTGCCCGCGCGTGTCGTCCGTTTCCGGGATCAGGCGGAAACTGGCATCCTTCATCCGCGCGATCGCTTGGCGCGGATAGTCCAGCCCACGTGGATTGATGAAGTCGTCGGCGGAGTTGATCCAGCTGGTCGGCGCGGTGATCGCCTCCAGCCGCGGCCAGGGATCATAGGTGCGCGACGCGTCGATCTGATAGAGCAGGTCGTTGGCGTCGATCTGCGCCATCGATGCCGCCACCCGCTGGCGCGCGAACGCCGCCGCGGTCTCCCGCGTGGGATATTGCGCCTGGTAATAGAGCGGCGCGGCGCCGGCGACGAACAACAGGCTGGCGGCGGTGCGGATACCCTGCACCGGCGGCGACCGGTACTCGCCCGCCGCCCAGGCGGGATCGGCCCTGATCCCGTCGATCGCGAGCTGTCGCCACATCCGGTTCAACCCGGCGATCTCGACCGGTTCGCAGGCGAGCGGCATCAGCGCGCGGGCGAAATCGGGATGCGTCTCGCCCCAGACGAAGCTGTGCATGCAGCCCATCGACGTGCCCATGATGAGGCGCATGCGCCGGATGCCCAGCCCGTCCTTCAGCAGCCGGTACTGCGCCTCGACCATGTCGTCATAGTCATAGGCCGGAAAGCGCATGCGCAGCCCGTCCGACGGCTTCGACGATTTCCCGTGGCCGATGCCATCGGGCAGGATGATCCAGTAGCGCGCCAGGTCGAGCGGCTGCCCCGGCCCGTACAGCTCGTCGGCGAAGGACGGCGCCAGGAACTGGCGGCCGGTGCCGCCGGTCCCGTGCAGGATCATCACCGCATTGTCGATCTCGCCGTGCGCGTCGCGATGCGGCTTGCCGAGGGTCGTGTAGTTGATCCTGAGCGCCGGCAGCGACTGGCCCGACCGGAAGCGGAAGTCGCGGATGACGAACTGCGCATCGCGCGCCGGCCACCGCGACGCGGCCGCCACGGGAGTCGTGGCGGGCGCGAGCGGCGGCACCGGGGCGGCCTGGGCGAGGAGAAGCAATAGCGTCGAGAGCATGGCGCCACCCTGCGCGCGTTGTGGGCCGTCGCCAAGCCATCCGCGCAAATCCGCTGGCGCATCGGACGAAATCCGCCGATCCTGCGGCGATGAAGGTCTTTCTCGATTTCGAGGCGTCGTCGCTGTCCGACCGCAGCTATCCGGTCGAGGTCGCCTGGGTGCTCGAGGATGGCGGGTCGGAAAGCCACCTGATCGCCCCCGCAACGGACTGGGACGACTGGGACCCGGTCGCCCAGTCGATCCACGGCATCGCCCGCGAGCAGCTGGTCCGCGATGGCACCCCGCACGACCGCGTCGCGCACCGGATGGTCGAGGCGCTGACCGGCCACGACCTGTTCGCCAGTGCCCCCTCGTGGGACGGCAAGTGGCTGAGCCACCTGCTCCGCACCGCCGGTCTGCCACGCCACAGCCTGAGGCTGCGCGACACCGACGAGGCGCTGCGGGACAGCTGCACCGCGATCCTGCAACCGGTCCTCGATCCCGCACGGCTGAAGATCGAGGTGCACAATATCGTCGCGCGGGCGAGCGCCGCCAAGACCGCCACGCCCGCGCACCGCGCCCTGGCCGATGCCATGGGCGAGCATGACACCTGGCGCCGCGCGGAGCAGGCCGCGCGCGCGCTCGCCGCCCGAATGGCGGACGGTTAGGCTAGCGCCGCGTCTTGCAGGGAAAGCTGGCGCGCAGCGCGTCGCGCACCACGAAGGAGGGCGCGCTGTCGGACTTCCTGCCCTTCTTGCGCAGATACCTGCGCACGGCGGCGACCACCTCGATGTTCGAGGACCGGGTCGGCGAGGGGCAGATCTGGTGCGCCAGCGACAGGCCATCGAAGATGCCGAGGATATAGCCGGTGCAGAAGGTCGCCGCCGGATCGGCGTCCTTGCCGCGACACTGCTGGACAAGCTGCGGCGTCTGGAGGGCGCTTACCACCACCGGCGGCTCCTTGGCCGCCAGCGCGGCGAGCAGCAGCACGAGCATGTTCACTCCTCCGGCTTCGGGAAACGGGTCAGGTCATCGCCCGGCCGACGCGGTCGTCAGATACGGCAGCAGCCGTAGCCGCGGGAACACGTCGTCGACCGGCCTGGTGTCGGGCAGGATATAGACCACGCCGCCATGCTTCTGGAACACCGGCCGCAACGTCCCGGTGTAGAAACGGGTGCCGACATTGATGCACCCGAAGGTGACGCGATTGTCGTCCGGCGTCGGCGTCAGCAGCCGTTCGACCCGGTGTTCGCTCTTGTTGGTGGTGATGACCGCGTGGAGCGCCACCGAGTTGGCATAATCCACCCAGATCACGCGCTGGTTGCCGAACGCCCGCCCGAATTTGGCGACGAAGCGTCCCGCCGGCGTCGTCCGCTCCGCCGGGCCGATATCGGACAGCTTCTTCGCGCCCACGCCCGGTGACGAGTCGTCGCCCACGCCCATGCCCAGCAGCACTGGTGTGGTGCCGAGCAGCGTGCTGTCGGCATCGAACAGGAGGAGCGAGGCGGTCTGCTTGTCGATCACGGCATAGGGCAGCTTGCCGTTGTCGCGCGCCGCCGCGACCCAGGCGATCAGGCGGCTCGCCTCTGCCGATGGCTCTATCGCCGGCACCACCGGGGCGTCGGCCGGTTTGGCCGGCTTGACGCGGGCAGCGGTGGGCCGGGCCGCCGCCTTTGGCGGACGCGACGTCGCGCCCGCATTGGCCGCGAGCGCCGGCGCTGGTGCGACGAGCACCAGCGCCAGCGCCGCGGTCACGCAGGCGCGACGATCGAAACGGAACAGCTTTGTGGGCACCACGGCCTTTTCGACGGACCTAATCGCCGATGCAAGCCCGTTGCGCCACGCCGCGTTCAGCCGCGCGGGCGACGCTGGCGCTGCTGCGCCTGCTGCTGGACCCGCTGGTCGATCCCGTCGACGCGCCCGGTCAGCTGGTCAAGGCGCTGGCCATTCTGCTGCGCCTGACCGGCGGCGGCCTGTGCCTGGCTCAGCGCCTCGCCCGACGTACCCTCGACCGTCCGCAGGCGGCCGTCCATGCCGTCGATGCGTGAGTTGACCGTCGCGATCTGCTCGTTGACATAGCCCTTGGTAGCGCAGCCGCCGAGCATGGTCGCTCCGCCCAGGATCATCGCGGCCACGGCCGACCGGTACATATTGGACTTCATCTACTCGCCTCTCGCGACGTTGGTAACGCATGGATGAAGCTCGGGGCCGTCAGGATTGGCAATCGTTATCGGTCGAAATGTGCCCGATTCGGGACAGGAAGGCGGGATGATTATGCGATTTTTCTCTTATCGGGCATGCGACTCGGCATCGTCATCCACGACTCGGTCCCTTCAGGGACCGCGCCGCGCCTAAACTGAGCGAATAGGGGCGCAGTCGGAAGGAAGCCATCGATCGGTCGACCGACCGTCCCACTTTTCGAGTTTATCAGGCTTTGCAACACAGTCGGCACTGTGCAGACTGCCAATGTCGGCGGGGGCCGGCGATGACTGTTCGGGGGGACATGATGTTCGGGAAGCTGACCGCTGCCGTTCTGGCAGCTGCCGTAATCGCTGTGCCTGTAGGTGCGCAGGAACGGACGGCGGTCAGGAACGGTTTCGATCCGGCCACGGCGACCGGCAAGACCATACTCGTGATGAGGCCGACGGTACGGGTCGGCGCGCAGTCGACGGGCGGCATGTTCGAGCCGAATGGCGACTGGACCGAACAGGCCCGCAAGAACATCGACGTCGCCCTGGCCAAGATCCAGGGCAAGCTGGGCAACAAGGTGATCGCTGCGCCCGAAGCGTATGGCGATGACGCGCAGCTGTCCGAGGAATATGCCGCGCTGTTCGCCGCCGTGTCGCAATCGGCGATCACCTATCAGTTCTTCAAGGGCAATCGTCTGCCCACCAAGAAGCGCGACAACAGGGACGACGTGTTCGACTGGTCGCTCGGCTCCGGCGTCGCTGCTCTGCCTGGCGCCAGGGACGCCGATTATGCGCTCTTCATCTACAACAAGGATGCCTACGGTTCGACCGGGCGCAAGCTGTTGCAGGTCGTGGCGCTGCTGGGGCCGGGCATGGCGGTCAAGTCGGGAGAGCATGCCGGCTATGCGGGCCTGGTCGACCTCAGGACCGGCGACCTGCTCTGGCTGAACGCCGATGGCGCGATGGGCGGCGACGTGCGCACGGCGGAAGGCGCCGACAAGCGGGTCGGCCAGCTGCTCGAGGCGTTTCCGGGTAGCCAGCTGGCACCGGCGCCGATCGCGGGGGTCGCACCGTGAAGGCTTGGTTGGCAGCGGCGATGCTGCTCCCTTCTGCGACGCCCGCAGCGACAATAAGATATGCACCGCTCCCGCCGCCTTATGAGGGTGTCTATCAGCCGCACGGTGTCGACGAGATCGGGATGTGGCGCGACGCCGACGAGGATGAGCGGCAGCTTGCCAACTCGCCGCTGGTCATCCGCGACGAGGCGCTGAACGGCTATGTGAAAGGCGTGCTCTGCGCCGCCGTCGGCGCGGACCGCTGCAAGGCGGCGCGCGTCTATATCCTGCGCACGCCGGTCTTCAACGCGACCATGACGCCTAACGGCACGATGCGGGTCTTCACCGGGCTGCTGCTGCGGATGCGCAACGAAGCCGAACTCGCCGCCGTACTCGGCCATGAGTTCGGGCATTTCGAGAGGCGCCACGGGCTGAGCCGCTTCAAGGCGCAGCGCGGCGGCACCGATCTGCTCAGCTGGGCGACCGTGCTGACCGCGATGGCCGGCACCTATCAGGCGCAGTCGAGCCTCAGCAGCATGCGGACCTCGATCTATGGCGGGCTGTTCCACCATCAGCGTGACAGCGAGCGCGAGGCGGACCTGCTCGGGATCGGCTATCTGAACGCCAGCCGGTTGCGCCCGCAGGCAGCGGCGCAGGTATGGCAGAACGTCATGGCAGAGGCCACCGCCTCCGCGGCCGCCCGCGGTCTGCGGAAACCGCGCTTCGACGCGATCGCCTTTGCCGCCTCTCACCCGCCGGATGCGGAGCGGGCCGCCTATCTCGATGCGCTTGCCGTGCCCGACGGCGCCGCGCGCGAAGACGGCGCCGCGCGCTATGCGCAGGCGATGGCGCCGTGGCTGCCGCTGTTCCTGGACGACCAGATCAAGCTGAACGACTTCGGCGGCAGCGAATATATCATCACCCTGTTATCAGCCGGCGGCTGGAGCGCGCCCCTGTGGCTGGCCCGCGGCGACCTTTACCGGGTCCGCGGCAATCCGCGCGACCTGGTCGCCGCTGCCGATTTCTACGCCCATGCCGTCGCGCTCGATCCCCGGCTGGCAGAGGCACAGCGCGGGCTTGGCCTTTCGCTCCTGAAAACGGGGCATCGTGCCGAGGGGCAGGCGGCGCTCGGCCGTTATCTGGCGCTGAAGCCCGAGGCCCCCGACGCCGCGATGATCGGCATGTTGACGAAGGATTTCTGACGATGCGTCGTACCGGAACCACCACGCTCCTCCTGGCACTCGCCCTGTCCGCCGCGGTGACGGTGCCGGGCTTCGCGGCCAATGCCTTTCGCGAGCGGGGCAAGGCCAGCACCATCGCCGACTCGCTGTTGACGATAACGCCGACGCGCGATTGGAACCGGCTGGGCATCTCGCCGGGCAAGAAGACCGAAGTCTGGACACTCGATGGAGAGGAGCTGAACGACGTCACCTTCTTCGCCGGTATAGAGCCTGGCAAACCGTTGATCCGCGAGGTCAGCAAGAAGCGGAAGCCGCTGCCGAAATTCACCCGCGACACGCTGCTGGTCGACATTCCCGAACTGCTCGAGGGCACCTATCGCGCCAGCCGGAACATCGCGACCTTCACCGTCTCGGGCGCCAGGCCGGACCGGTTCCTCGACCGCGACGGCATCCGCTTTACCTTCGACTATGTCGATGAGGACAATCTGCCACGCCGCGGCGAGGGGCGGGCGAGCCTGGTCGACGGCCTGCTTTACATGGCGACGTTCAGCGCGCCCCGGCTATACTATCATGATCGCACCTTGGCCGATTTCCATGCCTTAACGGACGCTGCCAGACTTAACTGATCCGCCGGAGCGGCAAGGGACACGGCCTGATCGATGGCGATGTCGGACGAAGGCAGGACCGACGCCCCACGCCGGAGCAGCGATCACGCCGTTATCCCCTGCCCCGACAGGATCAACGCGACGCCGATCGGGTTGCGTGATGCCTCTGGCAACGTCACCTCCAGCGCCTGACCGGTCCGGCGGAACCGCAGCGGGGTCGGATCGCCCGGCAGGGTCACGCGGTGGACGTCGCCGAGCAGGGTCGGGCTGTCGCGACCGAGCAGCGTCAGGCGGGCGACATTGTCGTCCGGCCAGCCCAGCACCAGCGCGTGCAGCGCGTCTCCCCTGGTCACGTAGCGCACGTCGCGCGCGGTATAGCGCGATGTCGGGCCGCCTTCCGAGAACAGGCCCGAGCCGCCGCCGGTCGACCCCTCGCCGTACATCTTCCAGGGGCGGGTGGCGTAGATCGCCTCGCCATAGCGTTCCATCCAGCCGGCGATGTCCTCGACGATCCGCTCCGCCTTGTCGTCGATCGTGCCGTCGCCGCGCATCGGCACGTTGACCATTAGATTGCCGTTCTTCGACACCACGTCGCACAGCGTATGCAGCACCGTGGCTGCCGACTTGTAGCCGCTGCGGGCATAGAGGTCGGCGTCATAGTGCCAGTTGCCGATGCAGGTATCGGTCTGCCACGGGAACCGCTCGATATAGCTTTTCCCGCCGCGTTCGACGTCGTCGACGATGCCGGTGCGCCGCTGCGGCGGCGTCATCTTGGCGGTGACCACCGCCTCCAGCCGGCCACCGTTCCACTGCATCGACCGGTTGTAGTACCAGGCGGTGAAATCCAGCCCATATTGTTCGAGCGGCAGGTCAAAATTGTCGAAATAGATCATGTCGGGCCGGTATTTCTCCGCCAGTTCGCGACAGCGTAGCACCCAGGTGCGCGCGAAATCGGTGTCGGCAGGCACGCCCTCGCTCCAGAGCCGGTCGGTCGCCTCGTGCCACTGATCCGCCTGGGCGTTCGTGCGGATGCCGTCCGGCATCGGCATGAAGCGACCGGTATAGAGCTGCTGCGGATCGAGCCCCTGCCACCATTTGCCCCGCCCTTGCGCGGCGGTCAGCGTGTAGGCGTCATAGCGCTGCCCGGCGCGCGGACCTTCGGGGTCGTAGCCATAGGCGGGCTGGTTCCAGTGCCAGGCATGCGCCGAGTGGTTCGACACCGCAAACCGCAGACCGCGTTCGCGCGCCAGCTTGGCCCAGGTGCCGACGATATCCCTGCGCGGGCCGACCCGCATGGTGTTCCACGGATGATGGCTGGAGGCATAGGCATCAAGATTGTCGTGGTGATTGGCCAGCGCCATGAAATATCGGGCGCCCGCCCGCTTGTAGAGGTCGAGCAGCCGGACCGGGTCCCAGCGCTCCGCCTTCCACAGGTTCTGGATCTCCATGAACCCGACATCGGCGGGGTGGCCGTAATGCTTCAGATGGTGCGCATAGGCGCGCGATCCGGGCAGGTACATCTCGCGCGCGTACCAGTCGCCCGCCTCGGGCACGCACTGGGCCGTCCAGTGCGCCCACATGCCGAACTTGGCGTCGCGGAACCAGTCCGGCACGCTATAGCCGGCGGTCAGCGAGGCCCAGTCGGGTGTGAAGCGTGCGGGCGGCGGCACCTTGACCGCGCGCCCGGCGCCAGCGGGGGTCGGCAGCGTGGTCACCGCCTTCGCCGCAGCCGGCACGACGGCGGCTGTCGCCAGGCTGCCGGCGATCATCTCGCGTCTGGTCGGCTTCACGTCATTCTCCCTGTCTTTGCCTCGGCCTAGGCCCTGCCTGCGTCCGTCGGGGATATGGCGGTGGCGAGATCGAAGATCTGCGTGGCGCGCTGCCACTTCTCGCCGTTCGGGCCGGTCTGCTGGAACCGCGCCATCAGGGCCTCCCAGCGCTGCACCGCCGGATCGGCGGCATCGGCGGCGGCCTTGGCAGCGAAGTCGAACGTCTCGTCGACCCGCATCACCATCACCAGCCGGGTGCCGAGCCGATAGATGCGCATCTCCTCGATCCCGCTACGCCGGATCGATGCCGCGATCTCGGGCCGGCCGGCGCCGGGCGCGTGATACCGCTCATACGCCGCGATCAGCTCGGCATCGTCGCGCAGGTCGAGCAGCAGGACATGTTCGACGGTCATCAGTGCGCCGGTGCCGCGGTGAGATCGACCGCCACCCCCGCCCGCCGCATCGACAGGGCAAAGGCCAGCACCGCGACGAACGCCGCTGCCGGCACCAGCATCGCCACGTTGATCCCCGCCCTGTCGGACACCGCACCCATCGCCGCGGTCAGCACCGCCCCGCCGATGATCGCCATCACGATCAGCGAGGCGCCGGCGCGGGCGAGCGGCCCCAGCCCGGCCATGCCGAGTGCGAAGATCGTCGGGAACTGGATCGACATGAAGAAGCTCGCCGCGGTCAGCGCGATCAGCCCGGCCTGGCCGCCCAGCATCGTCGCCGCGACCGCGAGCAGCAGGCTGATCCCGGCGAACACGGCCAGCAGCAGCGCCGGCGCGACCCGCCCCATCAGCCACGCACCCACGAAGCGGCCCAGCCCGAACAGCACCAGGCTGGCGAACAGCCAGTCGGCGGCGGTCCGCTCGCTCGTGCCGGGCAGGTTCGCCTGCGCGTAGCGGATGGTGTAGCTCCACAACCCGACCTGCGCGCCGACATAGAAGAATTGCGCGCCCGCCGCCTTCAGCAGGCGCGGCTGACGGAATATCGCCGAGAAGGGCACACTCTCCCGCGGTCCGTCATCCTCGACATGGCCGGGAAAGCGGATCAGCGCCGCCGCGATCGCGAAACCCAGCACGACCAGCCCGATCACCAGATAGGGCGCCTGCACCGCCACCACCTCCTGCCGCAGCAGCGCGTCGCGCGCGGCCGGCGCCATGGCGGACAGCGCACGCTCGTCGTGCGCGATCTCGGACAGGATGAAATATTTACCGATCAGCACGCCGGTGACGGTGCCGACCGGATTGGCCGCCTGCGCCCAGTTCAGCCGCCGCGCGGCACCCGCCGGATCGCCGATCTCGGTCATCAGCGGATTGGCCGAGGTTTCGAGGAACGCCAGCCCCGCCGCGATCACGAACAACGCGGCGAGGAAATAGCGATACTCGCCGAAATGCGCGGCCGGATAGAAGAGCAGCGCGCCGATCGCATAGAGCAGCAGCCCGGTGACGATCGCCGCCTTGTAGCCGCGCGTGCGCGTCACCATCGCCGCCGGCACCGCGAGCAGGAAATAGCCGAGATAGAAGGCCTGCTGAACGAAGCTCGTCTCGAAGTCCGACAGGACGAACGCCTTCCTGAACTGCGCGATCAGGATGTCGTTCAGGTTGTTCGCCATGCCCCATAGGAAGAACAGGCACGTCGTCAGCACGATCGCGGCCCTGAAATCCTGTTTAGCCTGTCGCATCGGACCCCTCCAAACCTGCATGCCGCGCCGGTCTCTGCCGGCGTCGACCCGTCGCTTACATCCAGGCGCCCAGTTGCCAGGGCACGAATTCATGATCGCCGAGGCCGTGCGCCTCCGACTTGGTCGGTCGGCCGGACGCCACCGCCAGCAATGCATCGAAGATCGCCCGTCCCGCATCTTCGAGCGGCCAGCCGTCCAGCACCGGCGAGCAGTCGATATCCATGTCGCCGCTCATCCGCCGTGCAAGCGGCGCATTGGACGCGATCTTCAGGCACGGCGTCGGCTGCGCGCCGAACACCGATCCGCGACCGGTGGTGAACGCCAGCAGGTTCGCGCCCGACGCGATCTGTCCCGTCGCCGAACAGGGATCGTAGCCGGGGGAATCCATGAAGATCAGCCCGCGCGTACCGTCGCGCTGCCCGGCATAGGCAAGGACACCGTCGAGCGGCGCGTTGCCCGCCTTGGCGACCGCGCCCAGCGACTTTTCGTAGATGGTGGTCAGCCCGCCCGCCTTGTTGCCGGGCGAGGGATTATTGTCGAGGCTGGCGTCGTGCCGTGCAGCATAGGCTTCCCACCATGCCACCCGCTCGGCCAGGGCATCCGCCACCGCCGGGCTGGTCGCGCGGGCGTAGAGCAGATGCTCGGCGCCATAGATCTCGGGCGTCTCCGACAGATAGGCGGTGCCGCCGGCCGCGATCAGCAGGTCGCTCGCTACGCCCAGGGCAGGGTTGGCGGTGACGCCGGACCAGCCGTCGGAACCGCCGCATTGCAGCCCCAGCACCAGGTCGCTCGCCGGTCGCCGCTGACGCCGGTCGGTACGCGCGATCTCGATCAGCTCGTGGACGATGGCGGTGCCGCGCTCGATCGCCTCGGCCGTGCCGCCCGCACCCTGGATGGTCAGCGTCCGCAGCCGCTCGCCGGGCGCCAGCCCGTACCGCGCCAGCATCTCCTCGATCTGCGCGACCTCGCAGCCCAGCCCGATCATCAGCACGCCGCCGAAATTGGGATGGCGGGCATAGCCAGTCAGCGTCCGTTCCAGCGTCTCGATACCCTCGCCGGTCTTGGCCATGCCGCAACCGCGCGAGTGGGTGAACGGCACGACCGCGTCGATCCCCGCCGGTACGGCGTCCTCGAATGTGCGGGCAATCCGGCGCACGACCGTCGCGGAGCAGTTGACGCTGGCGATGATGCCGATCGTATTGCGCGTGCCGACGCCGCCATCGGCCCGGACATAACCGTCGAACCACGCTTCTCCGCCCCGCCGGCGGGCCACCGCTGCCGCGATATCGGGATGGGGGATGCCCTCTATCGGCAGCGCCAGATTATGGTTGTGGACATGCTCGCCCGGGCCGATTGCGCGCGTGGCCACACCGATCGGCTGGCCGTATTTGTGCACCACGGCGCCCGTCGCGATCGGCCGGAGCGCCATCTTGTGTCCGCTTGGGATCGCGTCGCGCGCGGCGACGCCCAGCACCGCGTCGCCCGGCGCGGCGGCGTCGATCAGCACTGCGACCTCGTCACGGTCGGACAGATGGAGCGCGCCGGTCATGCCGCCGCCATCACGCGATCGGCCAACGCGCGCAGTTCGGGCATCGCCGGCGGATCGCCCGGCGCCTCGTCCACCCAGCGGACGAATCCACCGACCCGCTTGTCGACCTTCGCCGCGTGATGGACGTGGATGTCGGCGATCAGATGGTCGAGAAAGGGATTGGCGAACCGCTCGAGCGTCGTCGCCACATACGCCCCTGCCGCTGCCGCCATGCCATGCGCGGCGAAGCCCGCTACTATCTCGTCCCTCATCACTCTCTCCAACGCGCCCCGTGTCCCCGGATCGGCCAGTGCCTGTCGTACCGTTGCATCTGCCGCACCGCCGGCCTGACGCCACCGCTCCGCCAGCCAGCTGTGACCCAGGTTGAGGATATATAGTTTGAGGCGCTCGAACGGCACCAGATCGTCTGTCAGGGTGATCGCCGGATGCGCGAACGGCAGCGCCAGTCCCGGTACGCGCCGGATCGCCCACAAGGCATAGGGCTCGGCGATCGCACCGGCGGGGTCCAGCGGGCTGCTGACGATGCGATCGACCAGCGTATCCGCCCATAGGCAGGTCTCGCCCAGCCACGCGACGAATGCGGCCTCGCGCCCCTGTGTCCGCGCCAGCCCGGTCACGACGTCGCGCAGCACCGATGCGTTACGCTGGACCAGTTCGCACGGCAGCACCGTGATCCCCGATCGTCCGGCTGCCCAGCGTGCGTGGAGCAGCGCCACCAGCATCGCGGGGAAGCTCGCCGGCGCCACGTCCGCCCTGCCCGCGATCCGGTCGGCTGCCGCGACATCATAGCCGGTGTCGCCGGTGTTTGAGACGATGTGCGTCGCCGCGTTGCGGACGATCATGGTCAGCGCGTGCCAGTCTATCGCCGCCTGCATCCCGCCCACGACGCTGCGCACCTGAACCGTCCGCTCGACCGGATGTCCTGCTTCCATCCCGCGGACGATCACGGGAAAGCCGGCGGGATCGGCGAACGCCGCGAGACGCCTGGCGCGCGCCGGGTCGCGCGTCGTCTGCACCACCACAATGCCGGGCACCGCCTGCCCGGCGTCCCGTGCCTCGGACGCGAACAGATCGACATGCGCCTGCAGGAACCGGCTGGTGCCGAATTGCACGATCATGCGGGGCTGCCCTCCTGTCTCGTGCACGGTCGCCGCTGTCGGTTCATACATGCCAATATCTTATATGCGCGATCATACTTGCATATAGGATATCGCCTGTCTAGTTGATCCGCCCGGGGGTTTTCGCATGACCGCAGCGGGGAGGGCCGAGTGAAAGCCGTAATATGTCGCGAGCCGTTCGACCTCGCGCTGGTCGAACGTGAGGAGCCGCATCTGGCGCCCGGAACGGTGGTCGTGCGGATCAGGCGCGTCGGCCTGTGCGGAACGGACTATCATATCTACGAGGGGCGGCATCCGTTCCTCACCTACCCGCGCGTGATGGGACACGAGCTGGGCGGCGAGATCGAGGCATTGCCTGAAGGATCGGAGCTTGAGGGATCGGGCCTCGCCGTTGGGCAGTTCGTCGCCATCAACCCCTATCTGGCGTGCGGCGGGTGCGTCGCGTGCCGCAAGGGCAAACCGAACGCCTGCGTCGCTATCAGCGTGCTGGGCGTCCATGCCGATGGCGGGATGTGCGAACGTCTGGTCGTTCCTCAGTCCGCCATCGTCGATGCGACCGGCCTGTCGCTCAGCCAGGCGGCGATGGTCGAGTTTCTGGCCATCGGCGCGCATGCCGTCGCCCGCGGCGCGCCTGTTGCGGGTGAGCGCGTGCTCGTCGTGGGCGCGGGGCCGATCGGCGTGGCGACCGCGCTGTTCGCCCGGCTGAATGGCGCCGCGGTGACGCTCGTCGACACCCGCCTGCCGCGCCTTCGTTATGCTCGCGACGCGCTCGGCATCGAGGCGATCGCGCTTGCCGACGAGCGCCTGCCCGAGACGCTCGCCGCGGCGACGTCGGGCGACATGTTCGACATCGTCTTCGACGCGACCGGCGTCCTGGCGGCGATGACCGAAAGCCTCCGCTATGTCGCGCACGGCGGCAAGCTGGTCCTGGTCGGGGTGGCGCCCGGCGAGTTGGTGTTCCCGGATCCGGAACTGCACAAGCGCGAGGCCACGGTCATCACCAGCCGCAACGCCCTCGCCGACGATTTCACACGCGTGATCGCCGCGATCAGAGCCGCCGACATTCCTGTCGACGCGCTCCACACCCACAGCCTCTCGGCCAACGACCTGCCGGACCGGCTACCGGCGTTGATCGAGAATGCCGATCACGTCCTGAAGGCGATCGTCAGCTTCTGACGCGTCCGCGAGGTTTGGGTTTCGCTCCCCTAGCGCGGTCTGTCATCCGCCACGACCCCGACGCTCAAGCGGCGGCGACGAACCGCTGGCACTGCTCACCCAGCCTGTCGATACCCAGCCGCACCGTCTGCCCGGCGCGGAGATAGACCGGCGGCCGCTGGCCCAGGCCGACGCCCTCCGGCGTCCCCGTCGAGATGATGTCGCCGGGCTCCAGCGTGCAGAACCCGCTGACATAGGAAACCAGCTCAGCGACCGAAAAGATCATGTCGGCGGTGGTGCTGTCCTGATAGCGGTGGCCGTCGACCTCCAGCCACAATCGCAGCGCCTGCGGGTCGCCGACCTCGTCGGGGGTGACCAGCCAGGGGCCGGTCGGGCCGAACGTGTCGCAGCCCTTGCCCTTGTCCCAGGTGCCGCCGCGCTCGAGCTGGAACGCGCGCTCGGACACGTCATGGACCACGCAATAGCCTGCGACATGGGACAGCGCCTCCTCGCGCGCGACGTGGCGCGCACGGGTGCCGATGACGACGCCCAGTTCGACCTCCCAGTCGGTCTTCTCAGACCCGCGCGGGATCTCGACATCGTCGTTCGGGCCGACGGTGGCGCTCGACCATTTGCCGAACACCACCGGCTCGGCCGGGATCGGCAGGTCGCTCTCGGCGGCATGGGCGCGGTAGTTCAGGCCGATGCAGACGAACTTGCCCGGCCGCGCGATGCATGAGCCAAGACGCGGATCGCCCTCCACCACCGGCAGCGCCATGGGGTCGAGCGCGGCGATCTCGGCCAGGCCGGCCGGCGTCAGCCGGTCGCCCGCCAGGTCGCCCAGCGCGTCCGGCAGGGCGCGGATGCGGCCATTCTCGTCGAGCAGGCCGGCCCGCTCGCGGCCCGGCTCGCCATAGCGCAGCAATTTCATCGGTCGATCTCCCTAATTGATCCAGCCACCGTCGATGACGTGGACGGTGCCGGTGGTGAAGGCGGCCTCGTCGCTCGCCAGATAGAGGAACAGCGCGGCGATCTCCTCCGCGCGACCCAGGCGCCCCATCGGCTGGCGCGCGACGAAGGCGGCATAGACCTCGTCGACGCTGCTGCCCTGCGCTTCGGCCTGTGCGGCGATACGCTGGTGCAGCGACGGCGTCTCGACGGTGCCGGGGCAGACCGCGTTGCAACGGATGCCATGGCTGACGAAATCGGCCGCCACCCCCTTGGTCAACCCGATCACCGCCGCCTTGCTGGCGCCATAGGCGAAGCGGCCGGGCACCGCCTTCAGGCTGGAGCAGATCGAACTCATGTTGATGATCGACCCGCCGCCGCGCGCCAGCATCCCCGGCAGAAAGGCACGGATCATCCGGTAACAGGCATCGACGCTGAGGTCGAACGACAGCGCCCAGTCCGCCTCCTCGCATTCCAGGATGGTGCCGGCATGGACGAAGCCGGCGACGTTCGCCAAGATATCGACCGCGCCGATCCGCGTCGGCAGCGCGGCAATGGCCGCCGCGTCGCGCAGGTCGATCGCGACCCGCTCCACCCCTGCCACGGCATCCAGCGCGGCGGCATCGCGATCCAGTGCCCAGACCCGCGCGCCGGCATCGCGGAAGCGCTCGGCGGTGGCGCGGCCGATCCCCTGCGCCGCCGCGGTGACGATCGCCGTCTTTCCCTCCAGTCTCATGCTCTTGGCTCCTATCGCTGGCATGTTCGGTATCGCTGCCGGACCGGACCGGCTTTCCTTCGGTGTTCCGCAACGGGTGTCGCGGTTGTCAGACCATGCCCAGGATACGTTGCAGGGCCGCCTGGAAGTGAAAGGCCAGCGCCGCTTCCGCAGCCGCGGGATCGCGCGCCGCGCATGCCTCCAGCACGTCGAGATGCTCGCGCAGGGTCCGGATCACACGCGGCGCGGTAGACGTCACGTCGAGACGGATCACCGAGACATAGGTCTTCAGTCGCCGCGCCGTCGTCTCGATCATCGGATTGCGCAACGCCGTGATCATGCTGCCGTGGAAGCGCTGCTCCAAAGCCTCCATCTCGTCGCTGACCCCCCCGGTCGCACCCTCTGCCTGCACCTGCTCCAGCAGGGCGAGATGCGCGGCGATCAGGGTGGCGATCTCGGCCGAACTCGCCGTTTCCGCATAAACGCGTGCCGCCGAGCGCTCGATGATCGATCGGAACTGATAGGTGGAGCGCGCCAGCTCCAGGTCCGCCTTCAGGAATTCGATGCCCGATCGCGCGTGGATTTTCAGTATTCCCTCAGTTTCCAGCACGCGCAACGCGTCGCGAAGGGGCTGAATCGGCAGGTCGAGCAGGTGCATCAGGTCGGACTGCGAGATGAAAGACCCGGCGGATATCCGACGGTCAAACAACCCCTCCAAAATCCGCCGATAGGCGAGTTCGCCGAGCCGCCGGCCACCCTCCGGGGCTGCTCCACCGGCAATGGGGGCGATGCGGGCGCGTGGTGCCTTATTCATCACGGATGCCGACATTCCCTGCGTCGGACCATTCGACGTGCTCGCCTGCTGTTCGAGCTCCCAAATCGCAGCCATCCAGCGCGTAGAAACGCCGTGCGCAGCCGGCGAACAGTTGCTCCTGCTCGGTACCCGACAGCCCGGCCAGCCGCCGAGCATCGGCGATCCACCGAGCGTAGGTGTCACCAAACCAGGTCAGGACCGGCCAGTCGCTGCCCCACATCAGCCGCTCGCCGAACGTAGCGACCAGATGATCAACATATGGCGCCAGCTCGTCGGCGGGCTGGCCCGGCGCCTGTTCGGTGCGCAGCCCCGAGAGTTTGCAGTGGGTGCCTTGGGATGCCAGTGTTGCGATGTGGTTGCGCCACGGGTCGAGTGTGCCGACAGCCGCATGGGGTTTGGCGGCATGATCGATCACCACGGGCAGGTCGGGCCAGCGATCGACGAAGCGAACGAGCATCGGCAGGTGGCGCGGCTGCACCAGTGCGTCCAGCCGCAGCCCATGAGCCAGCATCGCCTCCAGCGCCGGCGCCAGATCGTCGCGCAGCAGCCAGTCGGTATCGTCGATCGCCTGGAGCATCGGCCTGAGCGACCGCAGCTTCGGATCGGCGGCGAGCGCGGCGATGCGGAGCGGCGCGTCGGGCGAGGAGAGGTCGACCCAGCCGACCACGCCCGCCACCAGCGGCTCGCGCGCGGCGAGCGCCAGCATCCAGTCGGTGTCGATGTCGGTCGGCTGCGACTGGACCAGCACCGCGCCGGCCAGCGGCGTGCCGGCTGCCGCCGCGCGCAGGTCGTCCGGTCCGAAATCGCGGTGCAGCGTCGGCGTCTGGGCCGTGGGCCACTCATGCCCCGGCGTCGCCAGCGACCAGAAATGAAGGTGCGAGTCGATGATGGCTGTGGTCATCGGCTCGGGCGAGGACGCGGCACCGGTCATGCGGCCGGCCCGCGCGGCGTGGGGGCGTCGTCGCGCAGCAGCCCGTCCGCCCGCAACGCGTCCCAGAAGGCGGCGGGAATGGGACGATCGATCCATTCCAGCGTCCTTGCGACCTGCTCCGGATCGCGCAGCCCCGGCAGGACGCAGGCGATCGCCGGGTGTGCGAGCGGGAATTGCAGCGCGGCGGCAGCCAAGGGTACGCCGTGCGTCGTGGCGATGTGCTCCATCCGTCGCACCCGCGCGACGATCGTGGCCGGTGCCTGGGCATAATTATAGTGACCCGCATCACGCGTGCCGGTCACCAATATGCCACTGTTGTACGGACCGCCCAGAATCACCTGCACGCCAGCGGCAAGGCAGGCGGGAAACAGCGTGTCGAGCGGCTCCTGCTCCAGCAGCGTGTAGCGTCCGGCCAGCAGGATCACATCGAGCGGGGCGGCCTGCAACGCGTCGAGGCACACGGCGACCTCGTTGACACCGATCCCGATGCCCTGGATGACGCCCTCGTCGCGGAGCCGCTCCAGTGCGCGAAAGCCGCCGCCGTCGGTCAGCTGGCGCCAATAGTGATCGTGGCGGTCGCCATGCGTCATCCGGCCAATGTCGTGGACCAGCAACAGCCCGACGCGTGCCAGCCCCAGCCGATGCAGGCTCGCCTCGAACGAACGAAGGATGCCGTCGCCGCTATAGTCATACTGCGGGGCGAAGGGCATCGGCGACCGGAAACCGTCGCGCTCGCCGTCGTCACGGATCGATGCGTCGGGCAGCAGCAGCCGACCGACCTTGGTGGACACCAGCAGCTGGGGATGACCGCGCAGGGCATCGCCCAGACGGCGCTCGCTCAGTCCGCGTCCGTAATGCGGTGCGGTGTCGAAATAGGTGAAGCCGCCTTCGATCGCCGCCGCGACCGCCGCGGCGGCGGTATCGGCTTCCACGCGCTGCGCCAGATTGCCGATGACCGAGCCACCGAAGCCGAGCCGGGGCAGGTGCAGCCCTGCACCCCTGCCGTGCCGATCGCCCATCTTCACCCTCCCGTTTCCTGGATCGGCTTCGGCCTGCTTGTCTTGCCGCGACCGCTCTGCGACAATCAATCTGATATTTCAGATCATATCATTGCATGGCTGTAATTCGGTTGTCGAGCTGCATGCGAGAGGGGGGGAGGCGGAAAGCCGGCATGACGATCATCTCCTCGCCGCTGGACTATCGCAACGCCGCCAAGGCCCGGCTGCCTCGCTTTCTGTTCGACTATGCGGATGGCGGTGCGGGGTCGGAGGCGACGCTGCGCGCCAATGTCGAGGATCTCGCCCGGCTGGGACTGCGGCAACGCGTGCTGCGCGACGTGGCGGCGATCGACCTGTCGGCCGACCTGCTGGGCGTGCGACGACCATTGCCGCTGGCACTCGGGCCGATCGGCATCGCCGGCATGTACCGGCGGCGCGGCGAGATCCAGGCAGCGCGCGCCGCGGCGGCCGCCGGCATCCCGTTCACGCTGTCGACGGTCGGGCTCTGTTCGCTGGCCGAAGTACGCGCGGCGACACCGGATGCGCTGTGGTTCCAGCTCTACGTCATCCGCGACCGCGCCTTCATGGCCGACCTGATCGCCACCGCGAAGGCGCAAGGGGCCGAAGCACTGATCTTCACCGTCGACATGCCGGTTCCCGGCTCGCGCTATCGCGACGCGCATTCGGGCATGGCAGGGCCGCGCGCACCGCTCCGCCGCGCCGTCCAGACGCTGACCCGGCCGCGTTGGGCGTGGGACGTCGGCGTGCGAGGGCGACCGCATGCGCTCGGCAACCTGCTGCCGGTGCTGGGCGCATCGTCCGGCATGAACGATTACATGGGCTGGCTCGGCGCGAATTTCGATCCGTCGATCCGCTGGGACGATATCGGCTGGCTCCGGGCGGCATGGGACGGTCCGCTGGTCATCAAGGGTATCCTCGATCCGGACGACGCCCGCGCCGCCGCCGATGCCGGGGCGGACGCGATCGTCGTGTCCAACCATGGCGGACGGCAGCTGGACGGTGCATCCTCTACCGCGCGCGCCCTGCCGGCGATCGCCGCGGCGGTGAAGGACCGGGTGACCATATTCGCGGACTCGGGCGTGCGGTCGGGCCTCGACGTCGTGCGGATGCTGGCGCTGGGCGCCGACGGGGTGCTGCTCGGCCGCGCCTGGCTCTATGCGCTGGCCGTAGGCGGACAGGCCGGCGTCACCCGGCTGCTGACCATGATCGAGAGCGAGATGCGCGTGGCCATGGCACTGACCGGCGTCCGCAGCATCGCGGAGATCGACGCGTCGATCCTGCTGAAGGAGCGCCAGGATTGACGTTGTGCGGCGGAGGACAGGAGCCGCGCTCGCTCAACGCCGCGCGATGATGGCCGTGGCCACCAGATCATAGGTCACGTTGGCAACGGTCCTCAGCATGTCAGGGATCACGTCCACCGCGACCAGGATCGGCAGCAGCTCGATCGGCGCGCCCAGCGCGATGATGGTCGGCGCGGTGCCCGCATAGATGCTGATCGCGCCGGGCAGGCTCAGGATCATCAGGCTAGACAGGATCGCCAGCGGGATGGCCAGCATGATCTGTACAGGCGACACTGCGACGCCGCCCATCCACGCGACGGTCAGGGCGACCAGCAGCGTGTTGGACGGCGCGGTGATCTTGAAGACGGCGACCGCGATCGGCAGGGCGACCGATGCGTCGCGCTCGTCGATGCCCATCGCCTGTGCGCTCAGCATCATCGCGGGTAGCGTGGCGAGCGACGACTGCGTGCCCGCCGCAACGGCCTGCGCCGGACCGGCGGCGCGGGTGAACCGGCGGACCGGGATGCCGCCCGCGACACGCGCGGTCACGTAACCGATCACGATGATGATCGCCGACAGGGCGAGCGAGGCGGCGAGATACTGGCCGAGCATCGCGACCACCGTAATTCCCGCGGTTGCACCGACGGTAAAGGCCAGCGCGCCGATGCCGATCGCGGCAATGCGCAGGACCCAGCCGACGACCACGACCATCGCGTCCGCAAGACCGTGCAGGGGCTGGAGAAGGGCCCGCGCTCGCTCGGCCTCGACGCGACCGATCGCCAGACCCAGGACCAGGGCGAACACCACCAGCGGCACGATCGCCCCCGTCGCCGCAGAGGCGACCGGGTTGGTCGGGATCAGCGCCCGCACTGCCTCTACCGTGCCTGGTACGACGGGCGGCGGTGCGGCGGGGATCGCGCTCCGCAGCGCGGCGATGCTGTCCTGCGGGATCGTGAACAGCCCGATCAGGACAGGCGACAGGAGCGCCGCGACGATCGCCGACATCGCCAGCAACGCCAGCAGCACGACGGGCAGGCGGCGGCCGAGATGCATCGCCTCGCCCCTCGATCCCAGCCGCAGGCCGGCGACGCCCGTGACGATCAGCGCGAACACGAGCGGCACGATCGTCATCCGCAGCGCGTCGAGCCAGATGCCGCCGATCAGCTCGGCGACGATGCGGGCGGCGGGAATGGTTCCGAACGACGCGCCGGCCGCGAAGCCGGCGACCAGTGCCACCATCATCCATCCCGGCGCAGGCATCCGCCTCAGCACCGCCCGTCCGCGCTGGATCATCAGTCCCTCCCCGCCTGCCGCATCTATTGATCGGGCTTGTAACCCAGCTGCTCCGATATGCGCCGTGCCGTTCCGGCCAGGATCAGGCGCGCATCCTCGATCGTCACGGACTGAGATCCGTCGATCAGTTGCAGGAACGGGATCGTCAGCGCCGCCATGCACTCTCCGCCGAAGCCGAATACGGGGTAGCTGATATCGGTGACCCCGCGCGTGATCGGGCTCTCGCGCACGTCATGGCCGTTGCTCCGGACGCAGTCGAGATCCGCCGCGATGCGCGAGCGGGCGATCGGCTGCTGCCGAGTGGCCTCGACGCGGTCCAGAACCCGTTCGACCTGCAACGGTGGCGAGAAGGCGAGCAGCACCTTGCCCGAGCAGGACCTGACGATGTCGATCGACGCGCCGACCCGCAGCGCGAAGCCGCGCGTGCCCGGATTTTCCTCGCGCGCGATGACCAGGCCGCTGCCGCCCTCGATCACGACCAGATGGCAGGACTGGCCGATCGCCAGCGCCATCGCCTCCATCTCCGGCAATGCCGCAGCGGTCAGGCGACGCGCCGGTGTCGCGCGATAGGCGATGTCCAGGAACTTGTACGTGACCCGGTATCGATCGTCGACGGGCGACTTGGTCAGATAGCCCGCCTCTTCCATCACCACCACGATGCGGAACAGCTCGCCCAGCGAGCGGCCCAGGGCCGTCGCCATCTCGCTTGCCAGCATGCCCTGCGGCCGGCTGGCAAGCAATTCGACGATCATGAACGCCTTGTCGAGCGCGGGTGCGGCGTAGCTGCCCTTTCGCTTACGGCTCGTGCCGTCCTTGCCTTCCGCCGCCATGTCCCGGGAACCCCGCACCACGATGCCGAACGGGTAGAAGCTCTCCCCGGCCGTTGCAACATGACCGCGCCGCCCTATCGCCGCGAGGTCGACATCGAGAACGGCCGCGCTGCACTGTCGGTCGCCCAGCGCGTGTTCGGCCGGGCGTCCATCGCGAACCGCAGTTCGCCGCCGGCACGCAGCTCCTCGTCGCGGATATAGCTGCGATCGATCGCCACCCCGTTCAGCGTCACGCCGCGGATATAGCGGTTGGTATCGGACAGGCCGTCGGCGATCACCGTGAAGCGTTTGCCGCCCGGCAGGTTCAGCACCGCGCGATCGACGAACGGCCGCCCGATGACATACTGGTTCGATCCCGGCGCGACCGGATAGAAGCCGAGCGCGGTGAAGACCAGCCAGGCCGACATCTGGCCGAGATCGTCGTTGCCGGCGAGCCCGTCGGGCGTGGGCTTGTACTGCGAGGTCACGATCTGCCCGAGACGCTCCTGCGTCCGCCACGGCGCGCCGGCATAGGTGTAGAGATAGGCAACGTGGTGGCTGGGTTCGTTGCCGTGGATATACTGGCCGATCAGGCCGGCAATATCCTCCGCATGGCTGTAGTCGAGCTTCGACATGTCATAGTCGAACATCGCGTCGAGCTTCGCGACCGCCGCCCTGTCGCCGCCGAGCAGCCGGATCAGGCCGGCCTGATCCTGCGGCACGAACCAGCTATATTGCCAGGCATTGCCCTCGGTATAGTCGGAGCCATAGTTGATCGCGGTGGGATCAAACGGCGTCCGGAACGCACCGGTCGACAGGCGCGCGCGCAGCCAGCCGGTCTTCGCGTCGAAGCTGTTGCGCCAGTTGCCGGCGCGCCGCTCAAACCGGTCGGCGATGTCCTTGCGCCCCATCGCGCGCGCCATGCGGGCGATCGTCCAGTCGTCATAGGCATACTCGACCGTCTTCGACGCGGCCTCCGGCTCCCTGTCGATCGGCACATATCCCAGGCGCATATACTCGCCCAGCCCGCCATAGGGGGCGTAGTCGGCGCTCGCGACCATGGCCGCCAGCGCGGCATCGGCGTCGAAGCCGCGGATCCCCTTCAGATAGGCGTCGGCGATCACCGGCACGGCGTGATAGCCGATCATCGTCCACGTCTCGCGCCCGGCGAACTGCCAGATCGGCAGGATGCCGTACGGGCTGTGCTCCCGGCTCTCGATCAGCGAGCGGACGATGTCCGCCGTCGTCTCCGCCGGCTGCACCAGCGTCAGCAGCGGATGTTCGGCGCGAAACGTATCCCAGAGCGAGAAGGTCGAGCGGAAGGTGAAGCCGTTGGCCACATGGACCTGATCGTCCGGACCGCGATAGCGTCCGTCGGCGTCGCTCCAGACGCTCGGCGCAAGCAGGCTGTGGTAGAGCGCGGTGTAGACCGTCCGGCGCATCGGCGCCGGTGCGTCGATCTCGACCGCGCCCAGCGCCTGTGCCCACGCCGCCGCAGTACGCGCGCGGACCGCGTCGAAGCCGCCCGGCTCGGCATCGAGGTTGGCGACGGCGCCCGCTTCGTCCACCCCGGACAGCGCCACCCGCACCTCCAGCGGAGCGTCGAGCACGCCGAAGTCGAGCCGCGCCTCCAGCGCACGGCCGAGCTTCTCGGCCACCGCATCGCTGCCCCGGCCCGGGCCCTGGAACCCCTTGTACGGCACCGCTGCATCGCGATCGACGAAACCGTGTCCCTTCAGCGGACTGGAGAAGCGCATCGCGAAATACAGCTTGCGCCCCGGCGCCCAGCCGCGCGTCTCGCGAAAGCCGGTCACCGTGCCGTCGGCGCGCAGGTGCAGCCCCGACCACAGGATCTTGCCCGGATAATCGTAGAGCGACGAGCGGAGATCGACGACCAGATGCGCCGCCTGTCCGGCGGGAAAGGTATAGCGGTGCACGCCGATGCGCGTCCCCGCCGTCAGCTCGGCCCGCACGTTCGTGTCGGCCAGCGTCACCGCGTAATAGCCGGGTCGCGCCACCTCCGACCTATGGTCGAAGCGCGAGCGGTAGCCCGAACCCGGTCGTCGCGGATCGCCGGGGTCGAGGCGCACCTCGCTCCCCGCCTGCGGCATGACCAGCACATCGCCCAGGTCGGAATGACCCGCGCCGGAGAAATGGGTGTGGCTGAACCCCTGGATCGTCGGATCTTCGTAGCGATAGCCCGCGGCATGGCCGTAACACTCGCGCAGCTGGCACCCCGTGTCGGTGTCCGGCGACAGTTGCACCATGCCGAACGGCGCGGTCGCGCCCGGAAAGACATGGCCCTCGCCGCCAGTGCCGATCATCGGATCGACGGCATCGATCGGTGCCGGAACGCCGGCCCCCGCGACCGCGGTCGCGGAAAGCATCAGAGCGAGAACGAGAATTTTACGCATCCCGCGATCTAAGCAGGTGTAATCCGCCAGCGAAAGCCCGGCGGCACCGACGGGCGATCCGCGTCTCCGACCGGATGCTTATGGATCGGCGTTCAGCACGGCTGGTGGTCGCGAAATCATCTGGTGATCGAGAACCGCGCCGGGCGCCCATCGCTGGAGGTAAGGGTCGAGATGATCGCCACCATCGCGCCCGCCTAACCCAGCTCGCGACGCGGTTCATTCAGCCAACACCGCAGATCAGATCAGCGCGTCGATGTGAGCCACTTACGACTCAGGTCGGCCGGAAAACGCGTCGAGACCTGTCGATCGCAGATCGGAACGGCCGCGGCTCTGCCGCGGCCGTTTCCTATGCCTCACCCCAGCACCAGCTGCCCCTCCCCCTCGTCCACCCGTACCGTCGTGCCGTCGCGCACGTCGCCGCGGAGGATGGCTTCGGCCAGGGGGTCTTGCAGGTAGCGCTGCACTGCGCGGCGCAGCGGCCGGGCGCCGTAGACGGGGTCATATCCCACCCGGCCGAGCCAGGCGCGGGCGGCGTCGGTCAGGTCCAGCGTGATCTTGCGGTCGGCGAGCAGCCGGCCGACGCGCGCGACCTGGATGTCGACGATCGGCGCCATATGCGCCTGGCCCAGCCGGTGGAACAGGATGATCTCGTCCAGCCGGTTGAGGAATTCCGGGCGGAAATGCGCGCGGACGATCTCCATCACCTGCGGCTCGACGGTCGCGACGTCCTGATCGTCGGCCATGTTCGCGAGGAACTGGCTGCCCAGGTTCGAGGTCAGCACGATCAGCGTGTTGCTGAAATCGACCGTCCGCCCCTGGCCGTCGGTCAGCCGCCCGTCGTCGAGCACCTGGAGCAGCACGTTGAACACGTCGCCATGCGCCTTCTCGACCTCGTCGAACAACACCACCTGATAGGGCCGGCGCCGCACCGCTTCGGTCAGCACGCCGCCTTCCTCATAGCCGACATAGCCCGGAGGAGCCCCGATCAGCCGCGCGACCGCGTGCTTCTCCATGAACTCGCTCATGTCGATCCGCACCATCGCGCTGGGATCGTCGAACAGGAATTCGGCCAGCGCCTTGGTCAGCTCGGTCTTGCCCACGCCGGTCGGCCCCAGGAACAGGAACGAGCCCAGCGGCCGTCCCGGATCCTGCAAGCCGGCGCGCGCGCGGCGCACCGCGGTGGAGACGGCGCGCACCGCATCGGCCTGCCCGATCACGCGCTTGCCCAGCATTTCCTCCATCCGCAGCAGCTTGTCGCGCTCGCCCTCCAGCATCCGGTCGACCGGCACGCCGGTCCAGCGGCTGACGACGCCGGCGATGTCGTCCGCCGTCACCTCCTCGCGCAGCATCGCGCCCGCCGCCTGACCCTGCGCCTCCTCCAGCTGCTTGGTCAGCTGCGGGATCGTGCCGTAGGACAGCTCGCCCGCGCGGGCGAGGTCGCCCTGCCGCTGCGCCTGGTCGAGCGCCAGCCGCGCCGCGTCCAGCTGTTCCTTCAGCTTGGCCTCGGCACCGATCTTGTCCTTTTCGGCCTGCCAGCGCTGGGTCAGCGCGGCCGACTGTTCTTCCAGATTGGCGAGTTCGCCCTCCAGCGTCGCCAGCCGATCGCGGCTGGCCGCGTCGGTTTCCTTCTTCAGCGCCTCGCGCTCGATCTTCAGCTGGATGATGCGGCGGTCGAGGGTCTCGATCTCCTCGGGCTTGCTCTCCACCTCCATGCGGATGCGGCTGGCGGCCTCGTCCATCAGGTCGATCGCCTTGTCGGGCAGGAAGCGGTCGGAGATGTAGCGGTTCGACAGCGTCGCCGCCGCCACGATCGCACCATCGGTGATGCGGACGCCGTGATGCAGCTCGTACACGTCCTTCAGGCCGCGCAGGATGCTGATCGTGTCCTCGACGGTCGGCTCGCCGACGAAGACCGGCTGGAAGCGCCGCTGGAGCGCGGGATCCTTCTCGACATATTTGCGATACTCGTCGAGCGTGGTCGCGCCGACGCAGTGCAGCTCGCCGCGCGCCAGGGCGGGCTTCAAGAGGTTGCCCGCATCCATCGCCCCTTCGGATTTGCCCGCGCCGATCAGGGTGTGCATCTCGTCGATGAACAGGATGATGTCGCCCTCACCGGCCTTCACCTCGTCGAGCACCCCCTTCAGCCGCTCCTCGAACTCGCCACGGTATTTCGCGCCCGCGATCAGCGCGCCCATGTCGAGCGCCATCAGGCGGCGGTCCTTGAGCGTGTCGGGCACGTCGCCATTGGCGATACGCAGCGCCAGCCCCTCGGCGATCGCGGTCTTGCCGACGCCAGGCTCGCCGATCAGCGCGGGATTGTTCTTGGTGCGGCGCGCCAGGATCTGGATGGTGCGGCGGATTTCCTCGTCGCGGCCGATGACGGGATCCAGCTTGCCGTCGCGCGCCGCTTGCGTGAGGTCGCGCGCGAACTTCTTCAGCGCGTCATAGCGGTCCTCGGCCCCTGCTGTATCGGCGCTGCGGCCCTGGCGCAGCTGGTTAATCGCGGCGTTCAGCGCATCCGGGGTCGCGCCCGCCGCCTTCAGCGCCTTGCCCGCCGCGGTGTTGAGCGACAGGGCAAGCGCGACCAGCAACCGCTCGACCGTGACGAAGCTGTCGCCGGCCTTCTGCGCGATCTGTTCGGCCTGGTCGAGGACGCGGACGGTGTCATTGTCGAGCCCCGGCGTCTGCTGCGCGCCCGATCCGCTGACCGCCGGGATCTTCGCCAGCGCCGCGTCGGTCTCTGCCACCGCGCGCTTCGGATCGCCGCCGGCCGCCTGGATCAATCCGGCGGCCATGCCCTGTTCGTCCTCCAGCAGCGCCTTGAGCACATGCTCCAGCGCGATCCGCTGATGGTTCATGCGGATCGCGACGGTCTGCGCGGACTGGAGGAAGCCGCGCGCGCGGTCGGTAAATTTGTCGATATTCATGAGCTTCAACACCCCTCGATACCCCGGTGAAGGTAGTGTGGTATTTCAGCAACACAAGAGGTGCGCAGGAGCGATGTTGCGAAAACCGTCGGCCGCGGGCTAGGCTCGGTTCATCGCAGTATCGATGGGAACGACTTTCTCCATGAACATCAAGATTTTGGCGCTTTCGGGCGCAGCGCTGGCCACGCTGGCGGCGCCTGTCTACGCGCAGGCTCCCAAGGCGGCGCCCGTCTCTGCCCTCGTCGCGCAGGTCGACATTCCCTATCAGACGTTCACGCTGAAGAACGGCCTGCGCGTCATCGTCCATACCGACCGCAAGGCGCCGGTGGTGGCGGTCAGCGTCTGGTACGATGTCGGCGCCAAGCACGAGCCGAAGGGCAAGACCGGCTTCGCGCACCTGTTCGAGCATCTGATGTTCAACGGCTCGGAGAACGCGCCCGACGATTTCTTCGAGCCGCTGAAGACGGTCGGCGCGACGGATTACAACGGCACCACCAATCTCGACCGTACCAACTATTTCGAGACGGTGCCGACCGCCGCGCTCGACCGCGCGCTGTTCCTCGAGTCCGACCGGATGGGCTACCTGCTCGGCGCGGTGACGCAGGCCAAGCTCGACGAGCAGCGCGGCGTCGTCCAGAACGAGAAGCGGCAGAACGACAACCAGCCCTATGGCCTGGCCCGCTACAAGATCACCGAGGGGCTCTACCCGTCGGATCACCCGTATGGCCACGACACGATCGGCTCGATGGCCGATCTCGACGCCGCCTCGCTCCAGACGGTGAAGGACTGGTTCACCGGCCATTACGGCCCCAACAACGCGGTGCTGGTGCTGGCCGGCGACATCGACCTCGCCACCGCCCGCCCGCTGGTCGAGAAATATTTCGGCGCGATCAAGCCCGGTCCGAAGAGCGTCGCCCGCCCCGCCCCCATCCCCACCCTGTCCGCGCCCAAGTCGGAGGCGATCACCGACCGCGTTGCCGCCGTCATGGTCACGCGCAACTGGGCGGTGCCCGGCGTCAACGATCCCGATGCCTCGGCACTCGATGTCGTGTCGGGGGTCCTCGGCGGCCTCGACAGCTCGCGCCTCGACAATGCGCTGGTCAAGCAGGAGAAGCTCGCCGTCCAGGTCGGCACCTATAACCAGTCGGGCGCGCAGGCGGGCACCTTCGGCATCCGGGCGATCGTGCGTCCCGGCGTCGATCCGGCGCTGGTCGGGCGGCGGATCGACGAGATCGTCGCCGACTTCCTGAAGAACGGCCCGACCCAGGATGAGGTGACGCGCGTCGTCACCACCAGCTCCGCCGGCACGATCCGCGGGCTGGAGTCGGTCGGCGGCTTCGGCGGCAAGGCGGTGGCGCTCGCGCAGGGCGCGCTCTTTTCCAACGACCCCGGCTTCTACAAGAAGGAGCTGCAGCGCCTCGCCGCGCAGACGCCCGCCACTGTCAAGGCGGCGGCCGACAAGTGGCTGTCGCGTCCCGCCTATGCGCTGACCGTCAACCAGGGCCCGCGCGGCGCCTATGCCGAGGCGGTGGTGCCGCCCGCGACCCCGGTCGCGGCCGCGCCGGAGACGCCGGTGAAGGGCACGCGCGGGCCGCTGCCGGCGGTCGGCGCGATCGCGGGCCTCAGCTTCCCCAAGGTCGAGCGGGTTCGCCTGTCGAACGGGATCGAGCTGGTCTTTGCCCGGCGCGACGCGGTGCCCGTCACCCAGATCGCGCTGTCGTTCGATGCCGGCGTGGCGGCGGACGTGCCCGGCAAGCTCGGCACCCAGAACCTGACCCTGGCGATGATGGACGAGGGGGTCGCCGGCCTCGATTCGATCAAGCTGGCCGAGGCGCGCGAGCGGCTGGGCATGGATGTCGGCGGCGGCAGCAGCGCCGACCGCACCGGGCTCAGCATGTCGGTGCCGAGCGCCAACCTGACCCCCGCGCTCGACCTGTTCGCGAAAATCGCCCGCACGCCCGCCTTCCCGGACAGCGAGCTGGCCCGCGTCAAGAACCAGCAGCTCGCCGGCATCGCGCAGGAGCTGACCAGCCCCAACGGCCTGGTCGGCCGCGTCCTGCCGCCGCTCCTCTACGGACCGCAGCATCCCTATGCCAAGGCGCAGGGCGGCGGCGACCCGCAGGCGGTGGCGGCGCTGACCCGCGCCGACCTGATCGCCTTCCAGCAGGCATGGCTGCGGCCGGACAAGGCGAAGATCTTCGTCGTCAGCGACCGTCCGCTGGCCGAGATCCGCGCCGCGCTCGACGGCGCGTTCGGTGACTGGCGCGCCACCGGTCCCGCCGGGACCAAGGCGGTCGCCACGCCGCCGCGCCCCGCCGCGCCGCGCATCGTGCTGGTCGACCGGCCCGACAGCCCGCAGTCGCTGATCGTCGGCGCCTTCCCCAACGGGCTGGTCGGCACCGAGGACCTGCTGCCGGTCGGCACCGCCAACGACGCGCTCGGCGGCAGTTTCCTGTCGCGGATCAACATGGACCTGCGCGAGCGGCGCCACTGGTCCTACGGCGCCCGCGGCGGCTTCCAGCAATCGGAGTTCGCCGCGCCCTATGTGCTGTCCGCCCCCGTGCAGGCCGACAAGACCGGCCCCTCGCTCGCCTCGGCGCGCGACGACGTGCTCGCCTATCTGGGCAAGGAGCCGATGACCCGGGTCGAGTTCGACCGCGCGGTGACCGGCGGCATCAACGCCCTGCCCGGCAGTTTCGAGACGAGCGGCGCGGTGCTCGGCGCGATGCAGTCGAACGACCTCTACAAGCGGCCCGACGACTATTACGCCACCATCGCCCAGCGCTATCGCGGGCTGACCCTGCCGCAGCTGAACACCGCCATCCAGGGCGCGATCGACCCTAGCCGAGCCTTCTGGATCGTCGTGGGCGATGCGTCGAAGGTGCGCGGCCAGCTTGACACGCTGGGGCTGCCGGTCGAGGTCGTACCGGCGAGCGCGGTCGCTGGCGGCGCCACGCCGCCCGCCGCCGCCCGATCGGGAGAGTGACGATGGCGGATGTGGACGGCAGCTACGACTGCACGGTGAAGTCGCCGCTGGGCGACCAGAAGATGACGCTGACGGTCAACAGCGACGGCTCAACCTTCACCGGCAGCGTCTCGGGCGCGATGGGCGCGATGGATGTGAACGGCGAAGTCGCCGGCGACCAGATCAGCTGGAAGCAGCAGATGACCGTGCCGATGCCGATGACGCTCGACTGCACCGCGACGATCGCCGGTGACACCCTGACCGGCAGCGTCGGCGCCGGCGCGTTCGGCAGCTTTCCGATGAACGGCACGCGCACGGCGTGAGGGATGGGGGGATGTGCCGATGCGCCTTCCCCCGACCCGTCGAAAGCCGGGATCTACGGACACGGGGGCGTCGGGGGCGTCGGCGGTTTCGCTGTCACCCCTCCCCGGCCCGACACATTCCCGTTTCCCCATGTCGCCTCGACATTTCGGGAAAGTGCAATCGGGAACGCATCTCGGGAAAGCCGTATCCTCAAGCGATGGCCCCCTTCGGGCGGTGGGATGCTTTCCGTTAAGATTCGTTTGTGGAAATGTCTCTTGGGTCTGGATCGAGGCCGGTTAGAAGCCGACCCATACGCTTGGATTAGGTCGAAGGCAGAGCACCGTGCCCGCATTACATGATTGCATTTTCTGCAAAATTGTTGCGCGCACAGCGCCCTCGCATGTCATTTGGGAAGACGAAAAGCATCTCGCCTTCTTGTCCATATTTCCGAACACTGAGGGATTTTCGGTCGTAATCCCCAAGGCTCATTATTCGAGCTACCTTTTCGCCCAGTCGGCTGAAGTAATCTCCGATCTGGTATTGGCAAGCGGACAGGTCGCGAAGCTGCTCGACAGCCGACTGACCGACGTAGGCCGGACAGGAATGATTTTCGAGGGCTTTGGTGTAGACCATCTGCATGCCAAGCTGTTCCCCATGCACGGGACTAAGGCGTCGGAGTGGACGCAACACAAGTCGAACGTCTCAAAATATTTCGATCATTATGAAGGCTACATATCGTCGCATGATTTTGAGCGTGCGGATGACGATTTGCTGACCAAGCTTGCTCGCCAGCTTCGAGCTGATCCAGCGGCATAGGGCGCTGTTCCAAAATCCGATCGCTTCCGTCACCCCTACCCCCGCGCCACCTGAAACCCGGCGAACGACTGGCGCACCGGCATCAATTCCAGCCGGTTGATGTTCAGGTGCGCGGGCAGCTCGGCCACCCACAGCAGCGTGTTCGCGATGTCCTCGCCGGTCATCGGGTCGGCGCCGCCATATAGCGTGTCGGACGCAGCCTGATCGCCGCCGGTGCGGATCAGGGTGAACTCGGTCTCGACCATGCCCGGCTCGATGGAGGTGACGCGCACGCCGGTGCCCGCCAGGTCCGATCGCAGCCCCAGCGAGAACTGCTTCACGAACGCCTTGGTGCCGCCATACACATTGCCGCCGGTGTACGGATAGGAGGCCGCGACCGAGGACAGGTTGATGATCGCGCCCTTGCGCTCGATCAGCTGCGGCAGCAGTTTGCGCGTCAGCGACACCAGCGCCACGACATTGGTGTCGATCATCGTCCGCCACTGGTCGAGGTCGGCGCTCTGCGCGGGCGCGGTGCCGAGCGCGAGGCCGGCATTGTTGACCAGCAGGTCGATGCCGCGGAACCGCCCGGGCAAGGTATCGAGTGCCGCATCGCGCGCGACCTCGTCGCGCACGTCGAACGCGGCGATGTGGACATGGTCGCCCAGCTCCGCCTGCAACGCTTCCAGCCGGTCGGCGCGGCGGCCGGTGGCGATCACCTGCCACCCTGCGTTCACGAAGGCGCGCACCGCGGCGGCGCCGATGCCGGCGGTGGCGCCGGTGATGAGGGCGGTTCGGGTCATGCGCGGTCCTTTCGGCGGGTTCGCCCGCGCTCTACCGCGCGGGCGCCGCCGTCTCAATCATAGACCGGCAGCCACATCTGCGCGGCGATCCGCTCCGCCGCCAGCGCGTCGGCGGGCATCGTCGCCACGCCGTCGCGCACCGCCTGCGCCGCCACCGCGACCGCGATGCGGAGCGCCACCGCGCGCAGCGCGGTGATCGGCGGCAGCAGCGATCCGTCGCCGGCATCGCCCAGGCTTCCCAGCGTTTCCGCCGCCGCCATGAACATGCCGTCGGTCACCGCCGTCGCTCCCGCCGCCAGGGCGCCGAGGCCGACGCCGGGAAAGATGTAGACGTTGTTGACCTGGGTGACGCCGGCCACGCCGAACGGACTGCCGGTGCCGACCAGCGCGCGACCCCCGGTCCAGGCGAGCAGGTCGGCCGGGTGCGCCTCGGCGCGGCTGATGGGGTTCGACAGTGGGAAGATCACCGGCCGCTCGCACCCTGCCGCCATCGCCCGGATCACGGGTTCGCCGAACGCGCCCATCTGGCCCGACGCGCCGATCAGCACGGTCGGCCGCACGTTGACCACCGTCTCCAGCAGCCCGATCCGCCCGGGCGCCATGGTCCAGCCGGCAAGCTCGGTGGGATCGCGGGCCAGCGCCGCCTGTTGCGGCGGCAGGCGCGGGATGTCCGACAGGACCAGCCCGTCGCGGTCGACCGCCCAGATGCGCTGCCGCGCCGCCGCCTCGTCCAGCCCCGCGGCGATCAGCGCCCGGACCAGCATCTCGGCGATGCCGCTGCCCGCCGCACCGGCGCCGAACAGGACGATGCGCTGATCGGTCAGCGGTTGCCCCGTCCGCCGGATCGCCGCCAGCAGCGTACCCGTCGCGGTCGCGGCGGTGCCCTGGATATCGTCGTTGAAGCTCAGCAGCCGGCCGCGATACCGCTCCAGCAGATCATACGCATTCTTGCCGGCGAAATCCTCCCATTGCAGCAGCACGCCGGGGAACCGGGCATGCACCGCGGCGACGAAGTCCTCGACGAACGCGTCATATTCCGCTCCCCTGATCCGCGGGTTGCGCCAGCCGACATAGAGCGGATCGTCGCGCCGCGCGGCATTGTCGGTGCCGACGTCGAGCAGGATCGGCAGCACCTCGGCCGGGTGGATGCCGGCGCAGGCGGTATAGAGTGCCAGCTTGCCGATCGGGATACCCATGCCGCCCGCCCCCTGGTCGCCCAGCCCCAGGATGCGCTCGCCGTCGCTGACCACGATCACCTTGACCCGGTCGAGCGCGGGATCGGCCAGGATGTCGGCGATCCGCGTCCGGTTCGGGTAGCTCAGGAACAGCCCGCGCGGCCGGCGCCAGATCTCGCTGAACCGCTCGCATCCCTCGCCCACCGTCGGGGTGTATACCAAGGGCAGCAGCCGCGGCAGGTCGGCCTGAACGAGCGCGTGGAACAGCACTTCGTTCGAATCCTGCAACTCGCGCAGGAAGGCATAGCGGTGGAAATCGTCCGCCATCCCGTCCAGCACCCGCCTGCGCCGCGCGATCTGGCTGTCGAGCGTGCCGACATGCGGCGGCAACAGGCCGTGCAGCCCGAGCGCATCACGCTCCGCCGCGGTAAAAGCGGTGCCCTTGTTGGTCAGCGGATCGGCGAGCAGCGCGCGCGCCGCGGCGTGGAAGGCGGGAGAGATGGCGATGGTCCTTTTCAGAAGCGAAAGCTGATCCAGCCGGCGAGGAAGTCCGAACTCTTGTACCCGGCATCGGTCAGCGCCGGCCCGGCGGCCAGATGCTCATAGCGGCCGGTGACCGACAGGCGTGGCGTGATCGACCATACCGCCTGCAACCGGGCGACCTCGGCGATCTTGTGCGAGCGGAAATTCTGCGTGCCGGCAAAGGGCTGGCCGTTGGCACGGTACACGGCGTCACGCACGTCGTCGCGCCACGCGAACTGATATTCTGCGGTCAGCCGCAGGTTGCGGACCGGCGAGAAGGTGAGATTCGGCGCCGCGGTAATCAGGTTCGATGGGGTCAGGAACAGCTGGTAGCTGTAATAGATGTTGTTGCCGAACGGTGCATAGGCGTTGCGCAGCTTGCCCTCGCCATAGCCGCCGCCGCCGCTCGCATAGTCGAAATGGAAGCCCGCACGCGGCGCGGTCTTCGCCTTGCCCAGTCGGTACGTCTGGGCGAGGAAGACCTGCCACGCGTCGATGTCCTGATCGATATAGGTGCCGAACTGGTGGTTAACCGACCAGTCGATGGTCAGCGGCCCGGCATCGCCCCAGATGCGCGTGCCGGCGTAGAAGCGCTCCGCCGGCCCGATCCGCCCGCCCCACGCGCCAACGTCGTTGCGTCGCCGCCAGAAGAACGGATCGACGTACAGCTTCGACCCGCCGAACCAGTCGGGCGGCACGACGATGCCCAGCGTGACGCCGGAGAAGCGGCGCGCCGGATCGCTGACATCGTCCTCGGTGCCGAGATCGCCGTAAGCGGTGGGCTTCATGTCGAACAGATCGGCGCGCAGCGTCGCGCTGCGTGCCCAGGCGCGCCAGCCGTTCAGCGTGTAGCGGATCGTGTTGTTGTCGCGCTGCGAGACGAGCAGGTTGGGCCCGTCGGTGAACTCCTGCCGCCCGTAACGGACGCCGAACGCCACCCCGGCGGCATCGACATTGCCCTCCACGAACGCCTGTTGCAGCACCAGGTCGTTGCGCAGCGTCGCCGCCGGCACGCCCAGCTCCACCCCGCCGATGCCGCCATGCGCGATCTCTGCAAAGGCGCGCAGGTGCGGGCCGACATGCAGGTCGGCGCCGGCAACGATGCGGTTGATGTCCTGCCGTTGCGCGCGCAGCTCGCGCAGATTGGGGTTGGTGGTGTGGTTGACCCGCAGCCGCAGCTCGCCCGACAGCGTCAGGTAGACGTCGCCATCCCCGGCGATCGGCAGGTACTTCAGCCGGTCGAGCACGTCGTCGCGCTTCGCCGGGTCGCGATAGCTGCTCCAGTCCTCGGCCCAGCGCGACAGGTTGAAGCCGTTGGCGGTCGCCCCGTCCCCTGCGGCCGCAGCGGGATAGGAGGTGACGGTCGGGGTCGCCGGGTTGCGCGTCTCGCCGGCCTCGCTCGGCGCGGGCGCCTTGGTCTGCGCGGCAAGCGCGGTCGGGGCGGCGGCGAGCAGCAGGGTGGCGGCCGCCAGCGGCCGCAGCGTCGTCATGGTCATCACAGGTCCTTCGGGCTGGGGGCAGGAGGGCAATGGGCGCCCTACTCGGCGGCGACCACACCCTGGGGCAGATCCTCCACCCGCGGCAGGTCGCCGCGCAGCGCCGCGTCGAACTGCGCCTTGTCGAGCTTCCCCTCCCAGCGCGAGACGACCACCGTCGCCACCGCGTTGCCGATGAAGTTGGTCAGGCTGCGGCACTCCGACATGAACCGGTCGACGCCCAGGATCAGCGCCATACCCGCCACCGGCACCGACGGTACGATCGACAGCGTCGCCGCCAGCGTGATGAAGCCCGCGCCGGTCACCCCCGCCGCACCCTTGGACGACAGCATCGCGACACCGAGCAGGAGCAGCTGCTGCCCGATCGTCAGGTCGACGTTGCACGCCTGCGCGATGAACAGCGCCGCCAGCGTCATGTAGATGTTGGTGCCGTCGAGGTTGAACGAATAGCCGGTCGGCACGACCAGCCCGACGATCGACTTGGGGCAACCCGCGCGCTCCATCTTCTCGATCAGCGAGGGCAGCGCGCTCTCCGACGAGGAGGTGCCGAGCACCAGCAGCAGCTCGGCCTTCAGGTATGCGATCAGCTTGAAGATCGAGAAGCCGGCCAGCTTCGCCACCACGCCCAGCACGACGATTACGAACAGCAGCGCGGTGAAGTAGAAGGTGCCGACCAGGAAGGCGAGGTTGGCGAGCGTGCCGACCCCGTATTTGCCGATGGTGAAGGCCATCGCGCCGAACGCGCCGAGCGGTGCCGCCTTCATGACGATGCCGACCAGCTTGAAGAAGGCGATCGACACGTCGTCGAGCAGGTCGAGCACCTTTGCACCACGGTCGCCGATCATCGCCAGGCTGATCCCGAACAGGATCGACACGAACAGCACCTGCAGGATGTTGCCCTCGGTCAGCGAGGACATGAAGGTGTCGGGGATGATGCCGGTCAGGAAACCGGTGATCGTGCTGTCATGCGCCTTCGCGGCGAACTCGCTGACCTTGGATGCGTCGAGCGAGGCGGGGTCGATGTTCAGCCCTGCGCCCGGCTGGACGACATTGGCGACGATCATGCCGACGATCAGCGCCAGCGTGGAGAAGAAGAAGAAGTACAGGAACGCCTTGCCCGCGACCCGCCCGACCGAGGCGAGGTCGCGCATGCCGGCGATGCCGGTGACGATGGTCAGGAAGATCACCGGCGCGATGACCATCTTGACCAGCTTGATGAAGGCGTCGCCGATCGGCTTCAGCGCCTCGCCCGTCGTCGGCGCGAAATGGCCGAGCAGCACGCCCGCGACGATCGCGACCAGGACCTGCAAATAGAGATGGGCGTACCACGGCTTCGCGGACGGCGGGGTCGCGGCATGGGGTTGGGCGGTGTCGAACTTCACTCAAGCCTCCTCTCAAGGCGCACGCCCGCTGTTGGCGGGTTCGTGCCGCAAGCAGGATCACCGATCGCTGCATGCGGCGCAAAGGCGGATGCGGTTTCGGCATTCTCTTGTTTCTTTAATGACTTACCGGCAGCGGACGACTGCATCATGTGCCGATTGCCAGACACGTGTGGGCGCGAGTGTCGAAAGTTGCACAAGCTGCTCCTCCCCGATACTTTGCCCTGTGACCGTATCGCCCCGCCTGCGCCGACTCGGCTGGCTGCTCGCCGCGGCGATCGTGGCGCTGCTCGTCGCGCTGGCGGTGGCGCAGGTGGCGGAGCGGAATGCGCGGACGCGCTTTGCCGCCGCGTTGGCGGCAGACGCGCGGCTGCGACAGGCGCTGCTGGCGAGCGAAGTGGCGCGTTTTCGCCTGTTGCCGCTGGCGATCGCCGATGACCGCGATCTGGTCGCGGCGCTGGCGGCGAAGCCGGGCGCGGCGCAGGCGCTGAACCTGAAGCTGGAGATGCTGGCGCGCGAAACCGGCGCCGCGGCGATCTATGCCATCGCGCCGGGCGGGCGGACGATCGCGGCGAGCAACTGGCGACAGGCGCGCAGCTTCGTCGGCCGCGACTATCGCTTCCGCCGCTATTTCGCCGAGGCGGAGCGTAACGGCATCGCCGAACAGTTCGCGCTCGGCACCGTCAGCGGCCAGCCCGGCCTCTATCTGTCGCGGCGCACGCGAGGCGGCGGCGTCGTGGTGGTGAAGCTGGAGTTCGGGCGCGTCGAGCGGCAGTGGCAGGCAGCGGGCGGGATCACCTTCGTCACCGATCGCGCCGGCATCGTGCTGGTCACCAGTCGCCCCGAATGGCGCTTCGCCGCGACCCGGTCGATCGCGCCCGCCCTTGCCGCACGGGCGCGGGCGGAGATCGGCGTCGCCGCGCTGAAGCCTGCGCCCTTTACCGCCCGCGACGACGGCCGGGTGCGCGTGGCGGGCAGCGCGGCGCCGGCGATGATCGCGACGACGCCGCCCGATGCGTCCGGCTGGCGCGTGGCGCTGGCGATGCCGACCACGCAGGCGATCGACGCACCGGCCCGCAATGCCGCGATCGTCGCGGCACTGGCGACGCTGGCGCTGCTCGCGCTCGGCTGGGCGTGGCGCGGGCGGGCACGGCGGCGC